>NZ_CP068158.1:0-2904831 GCF_016728105.1 Corynebacterium striatum
GGCCGCTTCCTAGCTCTGTTGGAGCTGTATAAAGCGAAGGCCGTCGAAGCCGAGCAGCCCGAGTCCTTAGGCCCTCTGGATTTGTCGTGGACCGGCCTTGACGTCGACCCAGCCGTTGTGGCAGCGGCCAACTGGGACTAGTTCCAGCAAGTAGAGGATAGGGGAGAGACCGTGCTTTTTGCGTCTCGCTAGTGGCTTGTTGGCACACGGTCTTCGTGCAGTAAAGTTGCCCGCATGGAACTTCCCCTGATTTCGCAGCAACGGTCGCGTCTTGAGTCCATTCTTCTGGTTATCGATTCACCCGCCTCCGTTGAGTCTTTGGCGCGTGCCCTAGAACTCGAGAAGTCCGTTGTCAGCGACCACTTGCGCGCCATTCAGCGCGAATTCGATTCCCGCGGATCTGGAATTGACCTCAGGGAGACTGCCGAGGGCTGGCGTTTCTATACCCGTCAAGACAACGCTGATGCGGTTGAGGAGTTCTTGCTCGACGGGTCCCAAACCAAGCTTTCCCGAGCTGCGTTAGAGACCCTCGCTGTCGTTGCCTATCGCCAGCCCGTTACCCGCGCGCAAGTCGCTGGAGTCCGTGGCGTCAACGTGGACGGCGTAATGCGCACGCTGACCGTACGTGGACTGGTTAGGGAATTACCCCAAGAGGGTCTGGCGCACCGTTATGAAACGACCGAACTCTTTTTGGAGTTGCTGGGAATTGACTCACTGGAGCGCCTGCCGGACCTGGCGCCGCTGTTGCCTGACCTCGAGCAGATTGATGCGGAGTACTAGCGCAGCATTGACTCAGAATTAGGTCAGACTAGCTCGGTATTGGGCCGGTACAAGGCATTTGGGTATTAGCACGTGGGGAAGCAGTGGGGTAGCATGGCCCAGGTAACTTCATAACTCCAATTGAAAAGGACACTTATCGTGACCCCACCCGCTCGCCGAGACGGCACACCGGAAAAGAAGAAGAGAGACAGCGACATGTTTGTCTCCAATGCGAAACCGGCCCGCCGTCAGCACGTAGACAAGCGTGAACGCGCAAATAAGAAGAAGGCCACCGCAGACTCCGTAGCTCGTGACTTGGGCGCCGACTGGTTGGTTGGTGATAACCCCAAGGGAGAGCGCCTCCAGAAAGTGCTTGCTAAGGCAGGCGTAGCCTCGCGTCGCCACGCCGAAATCATGATCGACGCTGGCCGCGTAGAGGTCAACGGCAAGATCGTCATGCAGCAGGGCGTGCGTGTTGATCCGAACGTCGATGTCATCCGTGTTGATGGCGTGCGCATCAACGTCAACGAAGAGACCCGGTACTTCATTCTCAACAAGCCGCGTGGCTTGCAGTCCACCATGAGCGATGAGCTTGGCCGTCCGTGCATCGGCGACTTGATTGGTGACCGTGTTGCAGCAGGCCAGCGCCTGTTCCACGTCGGTCGTCTTGATGCCGATACCGAGGGACTCATTCTCATCACCAATGACGGCGAGTTGGCAAACCGCCTGATGCACCCCAAGTACGAGGTTCGTAAGACCTACCTCGCTACTGTTTTGGGCGAGGCTGGAAATGGCCTCGTACGCACTCTGAAAGAAGGCGTGGAACTCGAAGACGGACTCGCCAAGGCTGACTATGTTCAGATCGTGGACAAGAACCAGGGCTATTCCTTGGTCCGCGTCGAGCTGCACGAAGGTCGCAAGCATATCGTCCGTCGCATGCTCAAGGAAGCTGGCTTCCCAGTTCAGCGCCTCGTGCGCACGAAGCTGCACACGCTCCAGCTTGGTGAGATGAAGCCTGGTATTCTGCGTGCGCTGAACTCCAACGAGCTCGCGAGCCTGTACAAGGCGGTGGGGATGTAATGGAGGAGAAGATGATTTCTAACATGCCTGAAGGCGGCATGATACTTGCCGTCGACGGACCTTCCGGAACCGGTAAGTCCACCACCTGCCGCGCACTGGCTAAGCGTCTCGACGCAAAGTACGTGGACACCGGTGCGATGTACCGCGTGGCTACGTTGGCTGTTCTGCGCGCCGGCGTGGACCCCAGCGATACGGCGGCCGTCATCGCCGCCACTGCAGACCTCCCGTTGGAAGTCTCTGACGACCCTGATTCCAAGCAGGTTCTGCTAGCAGGAGAGGACGTCTCCCGCGTCATTCGTGAAGACGAAGTCACCCGCAACGTCTCGGCTGTCTCCGCAGTACCTGAGGTTCGTCAGAACCTTGTTGAGCTGCAGCGCAAGCTCGCTCGTGAGGCACACCGTGCCATCGTTGAAGGCCGCGACATCGGCACCACCGTGTTGGCGGACGCTCCTGCGAAGGCTTTCATGACTGCATCAGCCGCTGTTCGCGCCCAGCGTCGTCATGACCAAAACGTTGCTGCGGGTATCGACTCCGACTTTGACACCGTGCTTGCCAGCGTTGAACGCCGCGACGCTGCTGATTCCTCCCGCGCCACCTCACCACTGCGTCCGGCGGAGGATGCAACCATCGTCGATACTTCTGAGATGACCCTCGAAGAAGTCCTCGACACCCTTATTAACATCGTGAAGGAGTCCGCCAATGGCTAAGGATTTTGAGCATCAAGAAGACAATGCCGTCTCAGGCGACTTCGAAACCGAGTTTCACTATCCAGTGGGCAAACTCGAAGAGGAGACAGTCAGGGATCCACACGGCGGTTGGGCTCCTGAGGACTTCGACGCCAACGAGTTTGACTACGAGTTTGATGAGTCTGAAATCGACGAATCTGAGTTCGGTGAAGCCGACTTTGGTGAGGACTTCGACAACGACGAAGATCCACTAAGCGAAGAAGAGTGGGAGGAGCTCTCCCGCGCCTTCGGCGTTGATGATCAGCACACTGAGGAAAACCTCTGCACGGTCGCCGTTGTCGGACGTCCGAACGTGGGCAAGTCCTCCTTGGTCAATCGTTTCCTCGGCCGCCGTGAGGCCGTGGTGGAGGACCACCCGGGCGTGACCCGGGACCGAGTTTCTTATGTCGCCGAGTGGAACGGCCAGCGTTTCTTCGTCCAAGATACCGGCGGGTGGGACCCCAACGTGAAGGGCATTCACGCCGCAATCGCCCGTCAGGCAGAGCTGGCGATGAATACCGCCGACGTCATCGTGTTCGTCGTCGACACCAAGGTCGGCATTACCGAGACCGACGCGGTCATGGCCCGCAAGCTGCAGAAGTCCGAAGTTCCGGTCATCTTGGTCTCCAACAAGTTTGATTCCGAGACCATGTACGCCGACATGACTGAGTTCTATGCTCTGGGCCTGGGCGATCCCTGGCCTGTCTCGGCACAGCATGGCCGCGGCGGCGCTGACGTTCTCGACGAGATCCTGCGCCTGTTCCCTGAGGAGCCACGCCACGCCTCCATCACCTCCGGCCCGCGCCGCGTGGCCCTGGTGGGCAAGCCAAACGTGGGTAAGTCTTCCTTGCTCAACAAGCTCACCTCGGAGGAACGCTCCGTTGTAGACAATGCTGCTGGCACCACGGTTGACCCCGTTGACTCCCTGGTTCAGCTTGATCAGCGTCTGTGGAAGTTCATCGATACTGCCGGCCTGCGCAAGAAGGTCAAGAATGCCCAGGGGCACGAGTACTACGCGTCTCTTCGCACCCGCGGTGTCATCGACGCGGCGGAGGTTTGCATCATGCTTATCGACGCCTCCGAAGAGGTCTCCGAGCAGGACCAGCGCGTTCTCAACATGGTGTTGGAGGCAGGCAAGGCCTTGGTTATTGCCTTCAACAAATGGGATCTTATGGATGAGGATCGCCGCTACTACCTCGACCGCGAGATCGACGAGCAGCTGCGCCACCTGCCGTGGGTGACCCGCGTGAACATCTCCGCTCAGACTGGGCGCGCCCTGCAGCGTCTCGAGCCTGCGATGATTGAAGCTTTGGAAAGTTGGGACCAGCGTGTCTCTACCGGCCAGCTCAACAACTGGCTGCGCGAGGCAATCGCTGCCAACCCGCCACCGATGAAGAACAATCGTTTGCCGCGCGTCTTGTTCGCCACCCAGGCGTCCACGCAGCCGCCCACCATCGTTCTATTCACCACTGGATTCTTGGATGCTGGCTACCGCCGCTATCTGGAGCGTAAGTTCCGTGAGCGCTTCGGCTTCCACGGCTCTCCGGTGCGCATTGCTGTCCGCGTGCGCGAGCGCCGCGGAAAGAATTCCAAGCGCTAATCGCGATGGGGAAGCGCTAGCAGTACGGCCGTTACGCTGGGATTATACCAAAAAGGCGAGCCATTCTTGCACTTTGAAAAGTGTGATGAATGGCTCGCCTTTTTGATTGTCTGCGATTCTGCCCGTTCGGATATTCTGAGAGGGTAATCAAGTATTGACTTTCAGAAAGGCTCTTCATGTTAGCCTCCATTCTCGACCCGACCTCAGCAGTCGCGATCGTCCTCCAAGTCATCATCATTCTCTCTGCGCTTCTCTTGGGTACGCGTTACGGCGGCCTCGGCCTAGGCCTTATCTCCGGCATCGGCCTTATCATCATGGTCTTCGTCTTCGGCCTTGCACCGGGCGAGCCTCCAGTGGACGTGATGCTGACCATTATCGCCGTCATCGGCTGTGCCGCAACCCTCCAACAAGCCAGAGGCCTCGAGGTGATGATGCAATTCGCGGAGAAATTCCTCCGCGCGCACCCTGAGCGCATCACCATCCTTGCTCCGCTGACCACCTGGTTCCTCACCGTGCTCTGTGGTACCGGACACGTTGTGTACACGATGTTTCCCATCATCGAGGACATCGCGCTGAAGAAGGGCATCCGCCCGGAGCGCCCCATGGCCGTTGCCTCCACCTCTGCCCAGATGGGTATCACCGCTTCGCCGGTTTCTGTGGCCACCGTGTCCCTTGCATCCATCATCGCTGAGAACGCTGGCATCACTGGTGTTTCCTACTCCATCCCACAGATCCTCATGGTCGCCATCCCGGCTTCCCTCTCCGGCGTCCTCCTCGCTGCGCTGTGGTCACTGCGTCGCGGCAAGGACCTCGATAAGGACCCTGCATTCCAGGAGAAAATGAAGGACCCAGAGTTTGCGAAGTCCATCCAATCCTCCAGCCACTCTCTACTCGACGAGGTCTTTCCAGCCTCTGCCAAGCGCTCCGTCGTTGTATTTTTGACCGCCATCGCAGTCGTCGTCATCCTCGGCGCCTTTGATGTCCTGCGCCCGTCCTTCCCTAACGAGGATGGTGAGATGAAGGCCCTCTCGATGAACCTTGTCATTCAGATGGTCATGCTTGTCGCCGGCGCAATCATTCTCATTTTCTGCAACGTCGACAACAAGAAGATCGCCTCCACTCCTGTGTTTAAGGCTGGCATGACGGCAGTCTTCTCCGTCTTCGGTGTTGCCTGGATGGCTGATACATTCTTTGAGTCCCATATCGATGCCCTCGAAGCTAACTTGGGCAGCATTGTGCAGACCGCGCCATGGGCATACGCAATCGTGCTGCTCATCGTTTCCAAGCTGGTTAACTCCCAGGCTGCCGCCCTCGTTGCAATCGCTCCGATTGGCCTGTCCCTGGGCATCGACCCAGCGATCATCGTCGGTTTCTACGGCGCAGCCTACGGCTACTTCATCCTCCCGACTTACCCTTCCGATCTGGCCTGCATCGGTTTCGACCGCACAGGTACCACCCGCATCGGCAAGTTCGTGGTCAACCACTCGTTCATCATCCCGGGCGCAATCTCCGTGTTCACGTCCTGCGTGGTCGGCTCCCTGCTGGCATCCGCCATCCTCTAAGCAGCGACAGCTCGCGTGAGCACAAAGGCATCAGTGCGGTAGGCAATCTCCAAAGCCTGCCCCTCGGAAAAGCCCATGTGCTCATACAAATACCAGTTCAGGTTGTGTGTCATCCGGTCGTGAATCTTGGTAGTGTTACGCAGCCAATAGGAGCGAGTGTGCATCAGCTGATGGAGCTGCTCTGGAGTGAGAATATGGTTCCACTTCAGACGCAGCTCCTTTGTGATCTCCCAAGGAGCAGAGACCTCGGGGTAGAAGCCAGGTCGCTGAATATCGCCTGAGTGCATGATGCGCGCCAGCCGCAGCAACCACGGATCGGCACCAACGTCGAGGGTGTTCCACACCAGGAGCACCTTGCCGCCTGGGCGGACTATGCGATCGAATTCACCGCACGCCTTGGCGACGTCCACCCAATGCCAGGTCTGTGCACAGGCAACGGCATCCACGGAGGCGTCGCCAAGCGCAGTGCTCTCTGCCACCGAACGCCACGTAGGAACCCCCAACTGTTCACGCAGAACCCGAGTCATGTCCGGAGATGGATCGCAGGCGAGCACCTGGGGGTTGGTGAGAGTCTCCGTTAGCTTTCCCGTACCGGCACCAACATCAAGGACTGTGTGGGCGTCCGCGATGAGCTCGGCAACTTCGCCTGGATAGCTCGGACGCACGTCGTGGTAAGTATCAGCACCATGCGCGAAAGAAAGCGCTGAGCGCGTGCGGTGCGCCTCTCCCCGAAACGTTGGATTCTCCTTCTCCGAAGCTTTTCTGTAGCTGGGATAATGCGAGGGCTCAGGCAAGTGCGAAGACATAGTGAAAATAACCTACCGCGTTTGCTGGTTCCAGAAAATCCAAGGCTCTGAAATAGAATGGCTTAACATGTCGAATCTTCCTGCGCCCAAGGACCCACGGTGGCTGTTGAAAACCGTGTTTTCCCGGCGCGAGAAGACCATCCCCGCTGCGATCTTGATGTCGATATCGTTCGTGTGCAACGGTATGACACCCGTCATCGTCGGCCGTGCTATTGACGGCGCGATCGCCACCCATTCCTTCGACGCATTGCTGCGTTGGCTGGGCATTCTCGTAGCGATTTTCGCGCTCAATGCAGTGGCAGCTTGGTTTGCGCGGGGTATGTTCTCCCGTGCGATGCTCGAGGTGGGCCACGACTTGCGCATGGCGGTTACAGATCGCATTCAAGATCCGCGGGGCATCGGGGGCCGTGCGCGTACAGCCGGTGAGCTGCTTTCCATTGCCTCCTCGGATGCGAAACGCGTGTCCGAGGCCGTCATCATGACGGTGTTTCCCGTGGCTGAGGTCTGCTCGATTGTCTACGTGGCAATTATGACTTCACGGGTCAACGTGCCCCTAGGCATTGCGGTGCTCCTCGGCGGGCCAGTGGTTGTGTGGATTTCCTTGGTGGCGGCCAAACCTTTGCGCTCACGGTCCGGTGCGCGGCAGGCGGCGCTGGCCCAAGCCTCAGCTACGGCGACAGATGTTGTACAAGGCCTGCGCATCCTGAAGGGCTTGGGCGCTATTGGCACAGTGCGCAAGCGTTATTCGGCGGTTTCTGACGCTGCTTATGAACGCACGATTGATGCAAACGGTGCGCAGGCACGCCTCAACGCGATAACGGAGGCAGTTGGTTCCATCTACGTCATTGCCGTGGCGATTGCTGCGGGAGCTTTGGCCGTAAACGGCACGGTGACAGTGGGCGAGTTGATAACCGTGGTGGGCCTGACGCAGTTTGTCATCACTCCAATGACGATGATGGGCAAAAACATTGCTTCCCGGTGGGCGGCTGCGCAGGCAAGCGGGCGGCGCATCACGGAGCTTTTGGACAGCCCGTTCCGTGCAGACAGCACGCCTCAGGCTCCGCAGTGGGGACCTGGTCTCCACGTTGTAAAGGGCGCTGCGCCGGAAGAACTCGACGGCCTACCACGTGAGCGCTTCTTGGTGGCACCCCATGCGGCTGACCTTTTTGCCGGCAGTGTTCAGTCCAATATTCATGAGGATTCCGCTGTGGCAGCTCAAGCGCTGCAGGTTGCGGCCGCCGAGGATATTCCGGGTGGACTGAGCAAGGACGTCGGGGAGAATGGTGGAGCCTTATCTGGTGGCCAGCGGCAACGCGTTGCGTTGGCACGTGCTATCGCAGCAGCGCCGGAAGTCCTCATTTTGCAGGATCCAACCACGGCCGTCGACTCCGTGACGGAGCAAAAGATAGCCGAGCGGGTCTCCCAAGCACGCGCGGGACAAACCACCGTTGTCTACACGAATGCACCAGCGTGGGCAGCAGTTGCCGAGACAGTTGAGGCGCCGCAGCTTAACGAACACACTGGGAAGGGCAGATAGCCATGCGATTTCCTACTGCAACGTGGCTGCAGGTACGGCAGAAGGTTGCCGCTCATCTGCATGCGATTGCGCACGCTAAACGCCGCAGTTTCGTGGCCTTCCTCTTGCTTATTGGCGGTGCGGTGGCGAACGTCTATATCCCTATCCTTTTAGGCCGGGTGGTTGATGCGGTGGTGTCGGGCGAAGGCGAGTTGCGCGGCCTCGCATGGATTGGCGTGGAACTCGTGCTCGTGGCGATAGCCTCGGCCGTGTTGTCCGCTGGCGGGTTCTACTTGCTCTCACGTCTTACAGAGAGGGTCATTGCGAATCTGCGCGAGGAAACCGTGGGCACTGCCTTGGGCTTGCCTGTCCACCGCGTCGAGGAGGCCGGGTCTGGTGATTTGGTCTCACGCTCAACAGATGACGTGAGTGAACTTTCCGCAGCGGTTACTGAGACGGTCCCGGTTCTGACTAGCTCGATCTTTGCGATTGTTACCACGGCCGTGGCCCTAATCTCCTTGGACTGGCAATACCTCTTGGTGGTGGCATGCGCGGGACCCATCTACTTTGTAGCGGCACGCAATTATCTGCGGCATGCACCGCAGCGTTATGCAAATGAGCGCGCATCCATGGCTGAGCGTGCGCGCCGGGTTTTGGAGACTATTCATGGCCGGGCCACGGTGCGGGCATATGCGATGGAGCAGCGGATGCGCAGCGGCATTAGTCAGGCCTCGCGTGCCGTGGTGGAAAACGGTTATAGCGCGCGACGCACGATGATGGTCCTGCAGCTGTGGATTACCGCGGTGGAGCTGGTGATGCTTGGGGTAGGTCTCTTCGTCGGCTTCTGGGTCACCTCTAGTGGTGCGATGACCGTGGGTGCCGTTACCGCGGCAATGTTGATGCTCATTCGTCTGCGGGGACCGCTCATGGGGCTTATGCGAGTGCTCGACACGGTTCAATCGGGCTATGCTTCACTAGCTCGAATCGTTGGGGTGACGGTTAATCCGCCGCTTCCAATTTCGCCGGCTGGTGCGCCGCAGCCGCGGGGTGATGTTTCTATGCGGGGTGTTAGCTTCAGCTATGACAGTAGCTATGACAGTGAGGAAAACACTGATGCGTGGGCAGTTGAAGACCTTGACCTTCATATAGCTCCTGGACAAACTGTGGCCCTCGTAGGAGCGTCCGGCGCAGGTAAGACCACCGTCGCTGCGCTTGCTGCAGGGTTGCGCGTTCCGAGTGCAGGCTCAGTGCAGGTTGATGGGATCGAGGTGTCGCGGCTTTCCGACGCCGAGCGAGTCGCCCGTCTCGCGCTGGTTTCCCAAGAGGTTTATGTCTTTTCAGGCACTTTGCGTGATGACTTGTCCTTAGCGCGTCCGAATGCCACTGACGAGGAAATGTGGGCCGCACTGCGCGGTGTCCAAGCAGACTGGGTAGACACCTTTGCCGATGGCTTGGACACCGTTGTCGGTGCGCGGGGAATACAGCTTGAGCCGGTCGCGGCGCAACAGCTCGCTTTGGCGCGCATTTTGCTGCTGGACCCTGCAGTGGTTGTCATGGATGAAGCTACGGCCGAGGCTGGCTCGGTCGGCGCGGGGGCTTTGGAGGCAGCTGCCGACGCTGTGACGGATGGCCGCACTGCGCTGATCGTTGCGCACCGACTGGATCAAGCTTCCCAGGCCGATTGCATCCTAGTGATGGAAAGCGGACGTGTTATTGAACGGGGCACACATAATGAGCTGCTAGATTCTAAGGGCCGATACTGGCAACTTTGGAACGCATGGCAGAAAGGACGTGACTAGCCCGTGCTCACTCCCAATGCCGTACTTAGAACTGCTGCTGTTTGTGCCAGCCTTTTTTTCTTGACATCTTGTGCAACGCCTGCTCCGATAAAACCGGAATCGGCGTCGCTGTGGGATAAGAATTCTGAGCTCGGAATACCGGTGTCTGCGCCTTTTGATGGCCCAGAGCCAGGGGAAAGCCGCTCCATTAATTTGCCTTCTGGGCGTAACTTCATTGTGCACGTTCCGGAGAAATACGACCCTGAGAAGCGCTGGCCGCTGGTGATGGTATTCCACGGTTGGGGCGAGGAACCCAAAGCGATTGAAGGCTACACAGAGATGAATGCTGCGCAGGCCATCGTTGTGTATCCAGCTGGCGTCGAGAAGGCATGGACGCCAGCACCGTATGCCAAGACGACTGAGGAAGAAGATCTCAAATTCGTTGCGGACATGGTTGACAGTCTGCGTGCGACTTACGCTATTGATGACAACCGTATTTTCGCAGCTGGCTTGTCCAACGGCGGTGGCTTCGCAGCGTTCCTGGCTTGCCGTATGCCGGAAACTTTCCATTCGATCGCCACGGTTTCTGCTGCCTACTACGAGGGCATCCACAAGAACTGTTCCGGAGATCCAGTGGGGCGCCTTGACATGCACGGCACCGATGACCCAGTGGTGGAGTATTACGGCGGAACCCGCCACGGTACAAAATACGATTCGGTGTCCACGGTTATGGAGACCAACCGGAAGCGCAATCAGTGCACGACGGATGTCACGACTATGCGGCTGGTCAACAACGCTTTGCAACAAACATGGATCGGCTGTAAAGCTCCGCTGCAGCACATCCGCATCGGCGGTGGATCACACATCTGGCCTGGTGGCCGCGTTGACGACAGAGTAGAGGTAGGAAAAGGCTTTGCCACTGACCGCGTTTTAGACTTCTTTGGCGTTCCGGGTAGACCAGCAGGCACCGAGGATCCGGAGTCGGGTAAAAAGACCAGTTAGTCGTCTTGAACCGATGATGCTTGCAGCTGGAAGTGCCGGAAAGTAGCCCCCGGAACGGCGGAAACCCGGCCAACGCAGATTTCGGCCACGGTGCGGAAACCAGCAGCGTAGGCAGGGCCGTTCTTAGCAGTGGGCTGTGGTAATTGAACGAGATGGAAACTGCGGTTGCCAGAGTCTTCGGCGTTGAGCTCTAAGACAGCCTGGGCTGTGGTTCCTGAGCCCGCAAAGAAATCAAGGACCACAGCGTTGGGTCCACCGGCAATGGCTACGAGATGCTTGATGAGCCGGACAGGCTTGGGAAACTCAAATACTCCTTGAACACCCATGACATTTTCAGCGTCGCGTCGTCCAGCGCGGGTTACTCCGAAACGCTCCCCGTCCAAGATTGAACGGGGACGAGCCCCTTTCTTTTGATAGTTCTTGGTATAGACAAACCCCCGCCGAAAGACGAGCTGATCGTAATTCGCTGCGACCTTTTCTCGTCCCCACCGCCAGCGCGCGACCTTCTCCTTACCCGTGGGTTGGTCAGGCCAGTACTGACGGCCTTTCTCATCCGTAATGGGGAAGTCGAGGGTCGGCAGGTATCCCAGCGTCTTGGAATCTAGACGAACCAGTGAGTAGTTTCCGCGCTCGTCGCTGAAGTTATAGTTTGTTGATGTGTGCGCGCCCTCGTCCACATTGAAGCCAGGGTTATCTGGTGACTTGGCGTAACACAAAATGTATTCGTGCTCTACAACGGCATACTTCGAGTCATTCTTGCCGGTTCCGCCTTTCTTCCAAATCAATTGCCCGGCGAAACAGTCCTCTCCGAAGATCTCATCCATGATTTTGCGCAGGTTCGCGCATTCGTCTTCACCAATCGAGACAAAAATGAATCCTGTCTCCTTTAGAATTCCTCTAGCTAGAAATAGGCGTGGGTACATCATGGAAAGCCATTCAGTGTGCCATTGTCCGTAACTTCCGGACCCCATTTTTCGCCTTCGGCGGTAATTGTCCGTGTAAACGAATTCTTTGCCTGTGTTATACGGCGGGTCGATATAGATAACGTCTGCCCTAAAGCCCTCTGAGCCGAGCACCTTGAGCGCATCCAGGTTGTCGCCTTCAAAAATAGTATTTGGAGAGTCTGATTCGCCATTTTGTGCCACCTTGTGTAGTGCGGTGGGTGTGTGAGCTAATTGGGCGGCGGAGTTCTTGCCTGGCCACACGAGCCCAAAGAATTCCTCGGTTGCTTGCGTAGCTGCAGAAGGAGACGAATCCGCAAAAGAGTGAAACTCAGTGGGGGATGAGCTGTTTGTGGAGGGTGTTGGCATAGTCCGCGTAGTCCTCGGCTGTTATTGAAACTTTCGGTATTAACGATACTTTGAGCTCTACTAGGTGCCCGCTTAGGTTCTAGTTCCGAGGATTGCCCAAAACAAGTACCGGCATTAAATTCTTGACCTCTTACGGTAGCACCAGGAATCTTTGATCAAGGGTTTAACTAAGAAGATTTGCGGGAGCGAACTCACTTAAGAATTTTCTTATGGCAGGAAGGCGTATTCGTATGTACGGTGGGGCACGTGTTCGTTCAGCCAGTCTTGGTTGCACCGCGAACATGTTGAACGTTAGAGCAAGAAAACTTTCGTTGGGAAAGGCTGAGGCATCTTATGGGTATTTTTGATAAGGCTAAGGACGCACTCAACTCGGAAAAGGGAGAGCAGATCTCCGATTCGGTGCTCGACAAGGGCGCAGAGGTAGCGCAGGACAAGCTGGGCGAGGACAAGGCTAATCAGATCAAGCACGGGCGCGACAAGCTGGATGACCAGATTGGTAACGCTGGCGCTTAAGTTTTAACTAGACATCTTCAGCCGTCACACTGGCTGTGGACAACGACGGCCCCCGTGGCATTAAGCCAAACGGGGGTCGTGATTGTTTATTTGGGCCTTTTGAAGAAAATATTTTGGGCTAAGCAGCAAAACGAATAGGCTCCAAGCAGAATCTGCTTGGAGCCCAGCCTTTTGTGAAACCACCCCCTCACCTGCAATGGCCAGCACCGACACGGTGGTTTCTGTCGGTTTCCGTGGCTGGTGTCGATTTGGGGTAGTTGGTACCGCGAGTCCGCGTAGTTGGTACCGGGGTTCCACGTACCCGGTACTGCAAGGGGGTTTTCTTTCATAGTTGATGTTGGCGGCACCACGATCCGCTGGTGTTGCGTCAACTTCTACTTGGAAGGAGCTGGTCCTTGTGGCCAACTTCAAACAGATCATCGCGATGTGCCTTGATGGTGCTAGCTACGCGCAGATCACACACGCATTGGGATGTTCACGACGAGAAGTATCCCGCGCAAAGAAAGTCATCAACGATGAGGCACTAACTCCAGAGCGTTTCCGTCAACTTCCACCGGGATGGTTCGATGATCGATTCAGCGACGACCGGAGTAAACGGACGATGTCCTACGACCAGCCTGATTTTCACGCTCTTGCACGCAAGCTGAAAAGTACAAAGCATGTGACCAGGCATAAGCTGTGGATGGACTACTTATCGCAGCCGTGTCCGACGGACAAGACAAAGTACCAGTACTCCCAGTTTTGCAGTGGGCTCAATGAGTTTCTGCGTGCCAATGATCTCGTTGAAGTTATCACCCATGAGCCAGGCCAAGAGCTTTACGTTGACTGGGCCGGTGACAAAGTGCCAGTGACGGATCAGGCCAGTGGTGATACCGCATTCAAGGCGTCATTGTTCGTCGCGGTCAGCCCATACTCAGGGCTGATGTACGTTACTGCTGCTGCGAATGAGAAGATGCCGTCGTGGATTGAGTGCCACGTCAAAGCGTTGAACTATCTTGGCAAAGTACCAGCGGTCATCGTGCCAGATAATGCTTCTACGGCGACCTACCGGCCGAGGAAGTATTCAGGCTACCGGATGGTCACTGATCGTTACGCAGCGTTTGCCGACTATTACGGGGTCACGATCGTGCCGACTAGGCCCGGCGGGCCACGCGACAAAGCGGCAGTAGAGCGTGCCGTGAAAATCACTTACACCAAAATACTCGGGTACTTCAGCGACGAGGTCTTCTATAGCCTTGATGAGCTTAATGAGGCGATCGCTTGCCGTCTTGCTGATATCAACAGCGCAATGACGCGGCCTGATGGCTCAACACGGCGCATGCGCTTTGAGCAAGAAGAGTCACCAATGATGCGGGATCTTCCGCCGACGCCGTTTACGGAAGTGTCTTATAAGCGGCTCAAAGTCGACCGCAATTGGCACGGACCTGACCCCTTTTTGGTGGACACCTGATATCCAGCCCGGTTGGGTTGGGAAGAAAGGTAATCTACCACCATGTCTAGGTAGTCCGAACAGTTCAAACGTGATGCTGTGGCCCTCTATGAAAACAATGAGGACCTCTCGCTGAACGCAGCATCAACAGAGCTCGGTATCAACCGTGCCTCGCTTCATTCTTGGGTCAAGAAGTACGGCACTGGAAAGCGTGCGCGCATTAAAGCTGTGCATGATAAAGCCCAAGCGGCGAATGATTCCGAACGGATCCGCCAGCTGGAAAAAGAAGTCTCGAAGCTGCGCGAAGAACGCGATATCCTGCGCAAGGCCGCGAAATATTTTGCTTAAAGAGACACGCTGGTGATCCGCTTCCAGTTTGTCTATGACTACCGAACCGAGTACTCGGTTAAGCGGATGTGCGATGTGTTAAAGCTTAATCGTTCCTCGTTCTACAAATGGCTCAACACCCGCCAAGAACGCAGGTTAAAGACGTGTTCGGATGCTCTTATTGGTGCAAGAATCAAGGCCATCTTTGATGATGAGCACGGGCTTTATGGTGCTAAACGCATCGCTGCAAGCCTCAACGACGATAAGGACTTTCCTCCGATCAATCACAAGAAGGTCGCACGCATCATGAAATCCATGGGGCTAAAAGGCTTTACTAAACAACGTCGATGTGTCACTACCAGGCGCAAGCCTGGTCACCGTGTCATGCCAGATTTAGTAGGCCGTAAATTCACAGCCAACGAGCCGAACCGTGTTTATGTCGGCGACATCACATACCTGCCGTGTAAGGGCGGCAAGAACATGTACCTGGCCACAGTCATTGACACTTACTCGCGGAAACTTGCAGGTTATGCGCTCGCAGACCACATGCGTGTCTCACTGGTCATCGAGGCTTTGTCCCATGCCAGCACAGTCCGCGGAAGCCTTGACGGGGCTATTTTCCATTCTGATCATGGAAGTGTGTACACCTCACAAACCTTTAGAAGCTATTGCTCGTCGTTGGGTGTGCGCCAGTCCATGGGAGCGGTAGGAACGAGTGCGGATAACGCCCTAGCAGAATCTTTTAACGCCACGCTCAAGCGGGAAGTCTTGCGTGATAGAAAAGTCTTTGACAATCCGATCGCCTGCCGCCAGGAAGTCTTCCGGTGGTGCATGCGCTACAACACACGCAGGCGACACTCCTGGTGCAACCTTGTAGCCCCCGATACCTTCGAAGCACTCACATCAGCTACACTGACCAAAGCAGCATAGCTAACCCCCGACGTGTCCACTTTCCGGGGGTCGGGCCCCACATCACCTGTGACTACCAGTACTATTCAGTGCCATTTCAGCTGGTGGGAGAATCGGTAACAGTCAGGCTCACCCCGCAACTAGTAAGCATCTTCAACGGGGAGCAGCTTGTTGCTGAACACACGCGCCTTCACGGATTCAAATACCGGTATTCCACCAACCCTCAGCATGGACCGCGTGGCGATGATGAAGGCCACAAGGCGCTTACCCGTGATGAGCTTTTGGCCTGGGCCTCGTCGTTTGGGGCAGCAACGCACGCAGTCATAGCGATGATCCTCGACCGCAATAGTGCCGCCATCCCCCGCGGACTCATTCAGGCACGCAACGTGCTGGCCAACCTGGGCAAAAAGCACAACAAAGCCACCCTGGAACCGGCATGCCAGCAGGTCTTAGACAAGAAGCTGAAGCGTCCTGGGTTTAGTTCCTACCTCAGCTAAGGAAGGATTGAACTATGCCTAGAAAGTATTCCGTCGAGTTCAAGGAGAAGGCGGTCCATCAGATCATCGAAATGGTCCGCCTGGAGTCTTGCTCACTCCAACGCGCCTACACGGAGGTCGGCGAGCTCCTTGGAGTATCTCACCACACGTTGCGGGCTTGGTACCGTGACAGCGCTTCAGTACGCGATAATTCTGACGCTTCAGGCGGCGAGACAATGGAAGAAGAGCTTGGGGCGTCTGCGCCGCGAAAACCGCGAACTGAAACGAGCAAACGGGATTCTTAAGACAGCTTCGGCTTTTTTCGCAGCGGAACCAGGCCGACCCACGACCAAATGATCTCCTACATCGACACGTATAAAGATCAGTTTGGGGTCGAGGCCATCTGCCGAGTCCTTAAACAAGCAGATCGTGGATTCATTACTTCACGCGGCTACCGCAAGGCGACCACTCGTGTTCCCAGCGCAAGAGCCTTAAGCGATAACCTGCTCATCCCAGAAATACAGCGTGTGCATGCGGAGAATTTCTCGGTCTACGGCATCCGCAAAATGTGGCACGCGATGAACCGTGAAGGCTTTCATATCGGCCGCGACAAGACTGCACGACTAATGAAGCTAGCAGGTGTTTCCGGCCGCCGACGTGGGCGAACCCCTGTGACAACGATTAGCCCGAAGGCACCGGATCATCGCCCGGATCTTGTACAACGAGACTTTCGTGCCCAAGCGCCAGGCAGGTTGTGGGTTGCCGACATTACCTACGTTCGTACCCTGTCAGGATTCGCCTATACCGCGTTTGTCGTGGATGTCTTCAGCCGAAAAATTGTTGGTGTTGCTACACGCTCGACGATGCGTACCGATGCGCTGCCCATGGAAGCTTTGGAGCATGCGTTAACGACTGCAGGGCGAATTCATGGAAACCAGTTAATTCACCATAGTGATCGGGGCAGCCAGTATGTGTCACTGAAGTATTCCACTGCGCTAGCGGAATCCGGAATCCGTCCGAGTGTGGGAACAGCCGGCGATTCTTATGACAATGCTCTAGCCGAAACAGTCAATGGTCTCTACAAGGCTGAACTAATTCATGCCCGGGGCCCGTGGACGTCGGTCGGAGAAGTCGAATTGGCCACCTTGCGGTGGGTGCATTGGTGGAACACCAAGCGGCTTCATGAAGCTTTGGACTACGCTACCCCACAGGAAGTAGAAACCGAGTACTATCTCACCCAGCCCATCAACGCAGGGCCGTAAAAGAAGCGGAACTAAACCCAGGACGCTTCAGTGGAGTAGAAGTCGGCGGGGGTGAGTGTTTGTGTCAGGTTTACCGCTTGGGTGGTGTCGCGGTTCCAGAGCAGGGCGGCGATAAGTAGCGCTTCGGGGTCTTCGCGCGGGTCGTTGTCTGCGCGGTCGGCGATGTGGGGAGTCTCGTGGGACATGGTGGCTCCTTGGTCTCGCGGGTGGTTATCCTCTCCAGCCGGTTTGTTGAGCCCAGGAGGAGATGAGCTGGTCGGCGATGGAGGCTCCATGCTTGCTGCGGATTTTTTGCATGGCCTTCAGGGTGTCTTTGGGGATGTAGACGGTGGTGGTGCGGGTGAGCTCGTCGGTGTTGTAGGTCGCGTCTGCGGGCTGGTAGTCCGCGCCGTGGTCGGTGATTAGTTCCCAGGCTTCTAGAAGTTGGCGGTAGATAGGGGTGCTGGTTTCTGCCCAGTTTCTGCGTAGTTCTTTGTAGATGGAGTAGGGCAGGTTGACGGTGGTGCGGTGGGGCTTTTCTTTCTTGGTGGCCTTTGTGACCTTGGTGGTATTAAGTCCGGTGTCTTTGGTGAGGGTGGGTTTTCCTTGGGCGTCGGTTTGCTTCTTTTTCGGGCGTGCCAGTCCTGGGGTGTCGTTCATGGTTGCTCCTTTTTAAGGTGTGGTTAGTTGGTGATTTGGGCGATGATTTTGTCAAAGATTGCGGGATAGCCGTGTAGTTCTTTGGCGCTGTTGCGGGGCCAGTGTCCGAATTGGCGGTCGAAGTAGGCGCGGGATTCTACGCCGGGCCAAATGACTGGGATTCCTTCGTCTTCAAGGACTTTCCGGGCGCGGTCGGCAGTGCTTTTGCGCTTGTCCCAGATGGTGGGCAGTACGGCGTAGTGTTTGCCTTCTGGAATGACGTCGATGATTTTCCAGGTTTGTGCCATATCCGTGTGGGTGCCGGTGGTGGGAATGACGACGAAGTCTGAGTTTTCGATGATGAGTTCAGACATGCTGTGATTGCTGGGTGGGCCGTCGATGATGACAAGGTCGTCGCTGTATTTTTTTACCTTGCGCGCGAGGATTCCTCGGTTGACGGCTTCGACTTCGACGTCAACGTGGGGGGCGTTGGGGTTTTCTTCGAAGGCGTCGTTGGCGTATTCGATCCATTCGGAGGCGGTGCCTTGTTCGGCGTCGGCGTCGAGGACGTGGACGGTGTATCCACGGTAGGCGGCGACGGCGGCGAGGTTGATTGCGCTGGTGGTTTTTCCGGTTCCGCCTTTGGCGTTGAGGCAGGAAATTACGGGCATGGCTGCTCCTTTTAGGTGTCGAGTGTTGTGTTCTCAAAGTGTCCTTTGAGCTGTGGGTTTCATATTAGCATATGTTCTGCCATATGTTAAGCCATATGCTTAAACATATGTCTTGGCATATGTTTAATTGGGAGCTTTGATTTTACGTCTCACGTGGGAGTTTGTTGCTTTTTTCGGCTACGTTTTCTACGATCAATCGTGTCGAGTGTTTAACTGATTCCTTTCGGTTATTCCGACGTCTCGGGGATGCCCGAGACAAGCTCCCGGGGATGCCTGGGAGCTTTTTTATATCCAAAGCAAGATTGCACGCGTGGGGGTTAAGCGACAAAATGTGTGTCTGCTATCGGCGTGTCGCGGGGTTAGATGTGGCCTTTTTGGATGCCGATTGAGTGTGTGTACTCGGTATCGATACCGTTGTCGTAGAGGGCTGGTTGTCCTGTTTCATAGTCGGCTTGGTTCTCGTTTCGGGTCAGGGTTGTAACTTTGGCGAGTTGGTTCTGGCCCCAGTTGGACTGTCTGGCGATTTCTATTGGATCGCCAGGCAGTTCCGTTTTCAGATACAGCCACCAATCCAGCATTTTGCGTTGGTGCTCACCGCGTCTGCCGCGATGAGTTCTTGCAAGGAGCTTCAGCTGGGCGTTGATGCCGCCTTCAAGACTGTTGGTGGTGGATTTGATCCGGTGCGGCTCGAGCACACCTTTCGGGGGCTTGAGGTAGACAAACAGCAGGTCATTGCGCCACAGGTGGTTGAGACTGTTGTAGGCCTTGCGCACGTTGACATGGGTCCACACGAGTGTGTCTTTTGCTGTTTTCGGGTCTTTGACCTGTGTCTTTTCGTTGAGCCAATCCTTGTAGAGCGTGTGAAACTCTTGCAGTTGTGCACCCCATTGTGCAGCCTCGTCCAGGGTGGTGATGCGGGTGAGTTTCAGCGCGAGTCGGTAGATGGTGCGGCCAGCATCAGTGCGTGGTCGTGAGGTGGTGTAGCGGCGTACTCTGCGTTGGGCGTGCACGAGGCAGCGTTGGATTTTGGTGTTTGGCCAGCACGTTTTAATTGCGCTTGTGGCTCCTCGGCCACCGTCGATCACAGCGATCAACGGTGCTTCGATGCGCTCGAGCAGGCGCTTGTAGTCGTGTGTGGTTTCTTGTTTGCACCAGTGCCAGGCGATGACGTGGTCGAGCGTTGCCGCCACGATCAGACAGCCACCTGCGGTGTAGGTGCCGTCGATGAAGATCTGGTCGTAGACCCTGCCTGTATGGCCGATGGTCGGGTCAGGCACGTCAACCAGCCAAAAGGCATCGAATTTGCGCTGCAGCGTACGTGTCGAGCAGCTCATGTTGCCGGCGATCGCCGCAAGACTGGTCCCGGCGGTCAGGTGCTGGATGAACGCACGAAATAGGGCTGCGTTGGTGATATCGCTGCGCTGCTTGGTCAGTGAAGCACCGCAGATTTTGCACCGCCACCGGGTCGTCCCGTTGCTGGTGGTGCCGTTTCGTTTCATATCGCCGCCACAATGGCAGCGTGGTCGGTTCTTTGGCATTGGGCAACCGAACCACCGCTCCGTAGCACACCATGGCAGCCACACCGGGGATTTTCGCAAGAGAGGGCCAATATATGCTTTTGGAGCATATATTTTCCGCAAACGCGGAGTTCAGAGCATGAAAATCAACGATTCCGGACACACATTTTGTCGCTTAACCCTTTCTCGCCGATGACGCTTCGGTTCTTGTCATTGTCGATCAACCCAACAACATCGGCCGGTTAACCGTCGCAGTCGCCCAAGACATGGGGGCCGACGTTCGCTATCTACCGGGGCTTGCGATGCGGCAGCTCTCTCGCATCCACGTCGGCAACTCCAAGACCGATGTGCGCGACGCCTACGTCATCGCCCATGCCGGTCTTAAACTTCCGGATGCCTTGCGCAGCGTCGACCGCGTTGAGGAAGTCTTTATCCAGCTGAAAGTGCTCAACGGTATTGACGAAGATCTCGCCCGGGCCTACACACGCCTGATTAACCAGATGCGATCCGCGCTCGTGGGAACCTATCCTGCATTCGAACATGTTCTGCGCGGACAGGTGATTCATCGCAAGTGGATCCTCCACCTACTTGCGAAATACGGTGGCCCCACCAAGATTCGACGCGTCGGTAGAGCACGTCTGGCAGCCTTTGCGCGCAGTCACAGGGCGCGCAATCCTGAGCCTGTCATCGATGCCATGCTTGCTGCCATCCACGGGCAGACCGTGTCCATTGCCGGGGCAGAATACGCCGAACTTGGCGTAGCAATGTCCGCCAAAGATGCATTGGCCAAACTCGAGCATCGTAAAGAAATCGAGGCACAGGTACTCAAGCTCATCCAGGACATTCCTCACACCGAGATTCTTTTATCCATGCCCGGCATCGGTCCGCGTAGCGCCGCGCAGATCCTCATGACCGTTGGCGATATGTCCGACTTCCCCGATGCAGCGCACCTAGCGTCCTATGCAGGCCTATCACCGCGGACGAATCAGTCGGGAACGTCCATCATGTCGAATTCGCCCAACCGGGCTGGCAACAAAAAATTAAAGAACGCCCTATGGCAATCGTCTTTTGCATCGATCAGATTCCACGAGCGTTCCCGACAATTCTATGAACGAAAACGCAAAGAAGGCAAAAGACACAACGCCGCAGTTGTCGCACTCGCACGCCGACGCCTAAACGTTCTCTTCGCCATGATGCGTAGCGGCGAGCTCTACCGAGACATCTCCACAGTCCAAGAGGTCACAGCAGCTTAGAACCAACAGCTCCCATCCAAGCCGATTGAGCAGCAAGCCCAATCGGCTCCTCGAGATGCCCGAAAACAACATTCACACGGCGAAGCAGAAGCCCTTCATACCCCCAACAACCTCACCCACGGAGTTGACAACCTATATAGGAACACCCCCTCAACACAAAGCCTAGTTGGAGCGGCGGCGCAGCAGCACCAGGAACCCAGCAACGACGAGGGCCAAAACGCCCAGGCCGATCGCGACGTTGCGCCAGGAAGCCGATGGCTCAGCCTCAGCTTCCGGAGAAGCGTCCGCGGAAGAATCCGCACCCTCACCACCGACGACGCCTCGGATCCACTCGGCCTGCTCGGCAACCGGCGCCACCGCGACGGCGGCATTAGAGGTCATTTCCTCCTCCGTCGGGTTGTCCGGGTCCTCGAAGAGTCCAGCCGACATGATGCCGGCGACCTTGCCGTCGGCGAAGATAGCGCCGCCGGAGTCGCCCGGCTGGATACGGGCGCCGTTCTTGAGGGCGACCTCGAGGGCGGTTGGGGCGTCGAAAAGGGCGAGCGGGGAATCGCCGCGGACCTCGGCCTCGGCGGAGGGCAGCTCGGTGGAGCCTCCCGAGCCGTCGGAGGACCAGCCGTAGATGTTCACAGCGCCGGCGGGGACCTCGTCTGCAACCTCGGCGAACGTATCTAGCTGCATTTCCTCTTCGGTGTGGAGCAGGGCGATGTCGCCGCGCGGGGCAACCTCGTGGCGGTCCACCTTGTAGACGCGCTGGTCGTCTCCCTGGCCGGTGCGCACCGAGCCGCCCGGCTTGGCGGCGGCCTCGACGCAGTGGCGGGCGGTGATGACCCAGTGGGGGTCGATGGCGGTGCCGGTGCAGACGCCGTCGTCGGGATCGGAGTCGTCGACACGCACGGAGACCACGGGCTTGGCTTCGTCGACGTCGCCGGCGAAGGTGGTGCTTTCCATCGCCCATGCGGGCTGGGCGACGAGGGCGCCTGCGACGGCGAGGCTAGCTGCGAGCTTTTTCACGATTGTTCTCCTTCACTACCGCGGTGATGCGGCGAATTACAGTTTCAAGCGGCCCGCGCTGAAATATCGCGAGCCATACGTAAGCGATCACGATGGCGCCGCCCACGGTCACCCAAACGTTGAGCCACTCGGCGGTGAGCACGTGGATGCAGTACAGAGTCAGCGGCATCCGGCCCAGCGGGGCGAGCCATCCGAGCCAGCGTTGCGCCAGGCAGCACAGGGCGCAGATGCTTATCGACGCCCCCACGCTGCCCACAACGTCCATGAGTCCTCCGGTGTGGCCGGTGGCGTCGAGAAGCGGTGGCAACGGTGTGGTCCAGCGCAGCGCCACATCCAGGGCGAACAGCGCCCCGCCGACCACGAGGCCGGGCCACAACGGCATGTAGCGTTTGAACAGGATGCCGGCGATCATGAGCGTGGCCCACATCATGGGCGGGTACGGCCAGGACGACGGCGCGAGCACCGCCGAGCCAAAAGTGAGGGCGCACGCGAGCCACAGCAACAGTGGTGTGTCCCAGCGTGGCGCCCAGGCGAGCAGCGCCATGCAGACCCCGATGGTGCCGAGCACCACCACGATCGACCCCGAAAATGGGGCGAGCGCGAAGTGCAGGGCGATCAGAAGGATGCCGCGCACGATGAACTCGGCGGGCTGGGCGCGCATGTACCCCATTGAGACACCGGCGATGAAGGCGAACAGTGCGGCCGGGAAGCCGAACAGCACCTGTGCAGTGATGCCCTCTTGGACGGTGAGGTGCGCGACCATCATGGCGACGAGTGCCACCGCGCGGGCGGCGTCGATTCCTACGTTTCGGGTCTGCATGGCTGTGGAAGTTACGCAGCCAGATGTTGCGGTGACGTTAACGTGGGCGCAACACCCCCGCCGATACGATCGGGCTCATGACAATTCGGGTACTTGTGATCGACGACGAAGCCTATCTCGCCGACGCCATCGCCACCGCACTCAACAACGCAAACATGCAGGCTAGTGCCGTGTATGACGGCTTGGAGGCGCGTTCGCGTATCGACGACACCCGCCCCGACGTCGTCGTGCTCGACCGGGACCTGCCGGGGTTGCATGGTGATGAGGTGTGCAGGTGGGTCGTCGATACGCATCCCGCGACCCGGGTGATCATGCTGACCGCGTCCGGCTCCCTGGACGACAGGCTGGAAGGCTTCGGGCTCGGCGCCGACGATTATCTGCCCAAACCGTTCGAGGTGCCGGAGTTAATCGCGCGGGTTAATGCGTTGGCGAAGCGCAACGCCCCGGCGCGCGGCGAGGTGTATCGCTGCGGGGATGTGCGCCTAGACACCTTTCGGCGCGAGGTCACCCGTGGTGGCGAGACGGTGCCACTGAGCCCGAAGGAGTTCGCTGTGCTCGAGGTACTCATGGAGGCCGACGGCGGGGTGATCTCTGCCGAGGACCTGCTCGCGGAGGCGTGGGACGAAAACGCGGACCCGTTCACCAACTCCCCGCGCGTGACGGTGTCGCACCTGCGCAAGAAGCTAGGCGAACCGCGCATCGTGCACACCGTGGCCGGCGCCGGCTACTACGTGGCGGAGGAGGAACGATGAGGCTGAGTTTGCGGGCCCGCATTACGGTGATGTTCGTGGCCACGGTGCTTGGGATGGGGTTGGCTCTGATCGGGCTGGTGTATGCCTACCTGAAGCTCACCCCGGTGCCGGTAACGGCCACCTTCCCCACGGTGGAGGACGGTGTCATCATCGACGGTGCCGTGCCGATCACCAGCGAGATCCTGCGCCGCGTCCTCCTCGCCTCCCTGTCGGTACTTGCCCTGTTGACCCTGCTTGCGGGTGTGATCGGCTGGTTCGTGGCAGGCCTGGTGATCAAACCTCTTCGCGACATTGCCGACGACGCCGCCTCCGTCACCCGCGGCGACCTCTCAGCCCGCATCACCCACCATGGTCCCGACGACGAGGTCGGCGAACTCGCAGACGCGCTCAACGTCATGCTCGACGAATTGGCGGGCGCAGTGGAGCGCCAGCGCCGGTTCGCCTCCAACGCCTCCCATGAGTTGAAGACTCCGATCGCAACCATCCAGACCATGGCAGACGTGGCCCTGACCGGCGACGACGGCGGGCTGCGTCCCACGCTAACCCGCGTGCGCGAGGTCAACGCCCGCAGCGCCGACACCGTCGCCGCCCTACTCCAGCTGGCCAACGTGGACGTGCGCGACCGGCAGCGCCTCGACCTGGCAGAACTGTGCCGCGAGGTGTGCGCCGACCGCAACGTCCCCGCCGACGCCGTGCCCGTGACCGTGGACGCCTCCCCCACCCTGACCCGCCAGGCGGTGGACAACCTGGTGCGCAACGCACTCACCCACGGCAACAACCCCGCGCTCACCCTGCGCAAGGTGGGCAACTTCGCTGAGGTCACCGTGGAATCCGGCGGCGAGACCTACTCCGCGGCCGAGGTTGCAACCTGGACCGAACCATTCGCGCGCGCCGAACGCACCGCAGGTGCCGGCCACGGGCTCGGGCTGGCACTCGTCGATGCGATCGCGAACGCCCATGGCGGATCCCTGGTGCTTGCGCCGCGGGCCGGTGGTGGGCTCGTCGCAAAGCTATCGCTTCCGGCCTAAAGCTCCCGGATGTAGAGCAGCATGCGGGAGCCTTGCTCGATGTTGGTCAGGCCGTGGCGTTCGTAAAAGCGGCGCGCATCGGTGTCTACCTCGTCGACGTTGATTTGTAATTCGCCGGCGCTGTGCTTGCGGATCTCCTCGAAGACCCGCTGCAGCAGCGCCGTGCCGACCCCGCGATTGCGGTGGGCAGGTGCGACGTAGAGCTCGTCGAGCATCGCCACCGGCCCGTCGTAATACGGGCTCGGGCGCAGGGTGACGTAGGCGAAACCAATATCGCCGGCGAGGAGAACGAAGGCGTCGTCGTGTGCGATGATCTGCGCAAACCGCTCCTCAAGGCCTTCGGGAACCGGGGTATCAAACTCTGTGTTGAAATCGCGCAATAGCTTTGCGACGACCCCCGCGTCCGCTACCTCCGCGACCCTGATCTCGTTGGTTGTAGTCATATGCGCACACCTTAACGGGTTAAGCGACAAAATGTGTGTCTGCTATCGGCGTGTCGCGGGGTTAGATGTGGCCTTTTTGGATGCCGATTGAGTGTGTGTACTCGGTATCGATACCGTTGTCGTAGAGGGCTGGTTGTCCTGTTTCATAGTCGGCTTGGTTCTCGTTTCGGGTCAGGGTTGTAACTTTGGCGAGTTGGTTCTGGCCCCAGTTGGACTGTCTGGCGATTTCTATTGGATCGCCAGGCAGTTCCGTTTTCAGATACAGCCACCAATCCAGCATTTTGCGTTGGTGCTCACCGCGTCTGCCGCGATGAGTTCTTGCAAGGAGCTTCAGCTGGGCGTTGATGCCGCCTTCAAGACTGTTGGTGGTGGATTTGATCCGGTGCGGCTCGAGCACACCTTTCGGGGGCTTGAGGTAGACAAACAGCAGGTCATTGCGCCACAGGTGGTTGAGACTGTTGTAGGCCTTGCGCACGTTGACATGGGTCCACACGAGTGTGTCTTTTGCTGTTTTCGGGTCTTTGACCTGTGTCTTTTCGTTGAGCCAATCCTTGTAGAGCGTGTGAAACTCTTGCAGTTGTGCACCCCATTGTGCAGCCTCGTCCAGGGTGGTGATGCGGGTGAGTTTCAGCGCGAGTCGGTAGATGGTGCGGCCAGCATCAGTGCGTGGTCGTGAGGTGGTGTAGCGGCGTACTCTGCGTTGGGCGTGCACGAGGCAGCGTTGGATTTTGGTGTTTGGCCAGCACGTTTTAATTGCGCTTGTGGCTCCTCGGCCACCGTCGATCACAGCGATCAACGGTGCTTCGATGCGCTCGAGCAGGCGCTTGTAGTCGTGTGTGGTTTCTTGTTTGCACCAGTGCCAGGCGATGACGTGGTCGAGCGTTGCCGCCACGATCAGACAGCCACCTGCGGTGTAGGTGCCGTCGATGAAGATCTGGTCGTAGACCCTGCCTGTATGGCCGATGGTCGGGTCAGGCACGTCAACCAGCCAAAAGGCATCGAATTTGCGCTGCAGCGTACGTGTCGAGCAGCTCATGTTGCCGGCGATCGCCGCAAGACTGGTCCCGGCGGTCAGGTGCTGGATGAACGCACGAAATAGGGCTGCGTTGGTGATATCGCTGCGCTGCTTGGTCAGTGAAGCACCGCAGATTTTGCACCGCCACCGGGTCGTCCCGTTGCTGGTGGTGCCGTTTCGTTTCATATCGCCGCCACAATGGCAGCGTGGTCGGTTCTTTGGCATTGGGCAACCGAACCACCGCTCCGTAGCACACCATGGCAGCCACACCGGGGATTTTCGCAAGAGAGGGCCAATATATGCTTTTGGAGCATATATTTTCCGCAAACGCGGAGTTCAGAGCATGAAAATCAACGATTCCGGACACACATTTTGTCGCTTAACCCACGCGTGGGGATTGAGGGTGTGAATCCCACTGTCGTGGGTTTGATGAGGTAGTCGATGTTGCGGAAGCTTTGGCATCGGCGTGCGTTGTGCTCCGTACGTTGTTTCAAAAACGGGTTTCATCAAACGGAACAAAACCTGGGACACTTCATATCCCACCCCAGGCCTAATGACTTGGGTGCAGCGGCAACGCTCATCCGATTTAGGCAGAGTCGTTGCAGGATCCAGTGGGTCACCTGGTCCGTGGTCTTTGAATTGTCGGGCGCGCAGGCAAGGCCAGCACGGAAGATCTTCTGCAAGCAACGCTTGTTGGTGCACCGGTAGCGTGGAAGGCGCACATGAAGTTGTTGGGTGGCCGACGATGGGCAGATCGACCAGGCTGCGGATGACGTGGTCGCGGAATACTCCAGGCTGCCCGCAGGTAGGGCATTCATTGATCGGCTCGACGGGTTCGGCTTCAATAACAGTGACGTCACCGTTTTCTGTGGCACCGGTGATAGTAGTTCCTAGTTTTGCGGTGCGGCAGATGGTATCGACGATGACATTTCCGTTAGGCTGCACAGTAGGTCCTTAGTTTTGTACGGATGGATTAGATACCTTTTTCCTACAAAGCCAAGGACCCCAATATCTTGTGCCACGCCCGAACCCCCGGCGAACTAATCAATGCACTCTAAAACCGGAAGAGCCCTTTTAGTACTACTGGTGGATTTCGGTTTTGGTGGGGATTAACGCCGCCGGCTTCGGTTTTTCCGTTGAGGAGGTCGTTGACTACTTCCCGATGGTGAAATGGGTCGATGGTGAGGTAGAGAGGAACCAGTCACCTGGAAGAGATCGATCCAGTCGTTGGTGTGCAATCTGGGAGGTAGGGTCGCGGGGTCGATTCCTCGCGAGCGCAACCATGATTGTGTTTCTGAACGTGATGAAAACAACCCTGCCCTTCGGAGAATTTCCCCTATCCCGCGTCCCCGGGCAGTGAAAACGGTGTGCACCATCGCCTGAAAGGCTTTGCGCTGCTCTATCGGAATCTTCGGGTCACCCACCCGGCGGATCACTAAGATCCCCCCGTCAACGTTTGGCTGTGGCCGGAAAGCAGTCCTTGGTACCCGAGAACCCAGGTGAAATGTGAACCATGGGGACCACTGAGCCGTCATCATCGTGCTTGCGCCTACCCCGGCCCGGCGGCGAGCGACTTCCCACTGCATGAGGAGTACAGCGTCAGTCCATGCTGGCGCATGCAGCAACTTTCGAAGAATGGCAGTGGTGAGGTGAAAGGGAATGTTTCCCACAATGACGCAGGGAGTGGCGGGTAACCGGAAGTTAAGGAAATCATCATGGACCACTTCGACCGCCGCCGAGGAGGTTTCTTGTGTGATTTTGGCAGCTAGTTTTGCGTCCACTTCAACTGCCGTTATCGCCCTCCCCAAGTGGGCCATCGGGTGAGTGAGGGCACCGCTTCCTGGTCCGATCTCAATGATGGGGCCGGAGGTTTGTTTCACAAGGTCGATGATGGAGTTGATGATCTTGTGGTTGGTGAGAAAATTTTGGCCATGCTCGTGACGGCCGTGTCCGTATGCAGACATCAGGTGTGCTCCTTGGATTTGAAAGGGAGCCGGGCATGACAAATAGCCGCCCGGCTAAAGGACCGGAGTGGTTTTTAACCTACGGGGTAGGAAACCGCCTTAGCGGTTGGTGCGCAACCGCAAGAAAGCGGTACCTGAAATCAACATGGGTCTAATTATATCCATTTAAAGGGTAATTGTTTGTCCTATTTTTCGCTCCGGTTGCGGGCGCGCTGTAAGGCGGTATGGTTTTGGGTGTCCGCAGCGCGCTTCCCCCGGCGCATAGTCGGACGGAAGGAAAATAAAAAGCCACGACTCCCGCACCCCCGTAGGTGGCTTCTCCCCTAGTGCTTCCAACGACGAGAAGCACTAGGGGAGTTTCCTTTAGCGCGTAGCTTCCAGCCGTTCTTTGAGACTGGTGGCTAAGTCTGTAAGTTCATCTGGATTATCTGCGGGCCATTGTTGAGACAAATTCCTCTGTGCTACACGCACGAACTTAGCGAGTATGCCAGCGTCGCGGGCCAGTGGGGAAGTGGCAGGCAACTCCGCTTGTATTACCTGTAGGTGTTTGGCGGCGTCTAGCGCGTACTCGTAATCTCCAGCACCCTCGTGGGCTTTGATGAATAGGGCGCACAGGTGCGCGTCCCGAGCTTCATAAACAATGTCGGTCACCGCTTCACGTCACTATTCATCCCCCAGCTACACGGCCAAACAATTTTGTCTCCGTTAGTTTTTGTTGCTTTTAACTTTCCCCAACCTGAACCAATTACATTGACAATGGGAGTCCAAAAAGCCAGAGCAATAATCCAGCCCCCCACCGTTTTTATGCCCAAATCGCTAAGACTTATAGGGGTCAAAGCTTCGATGAACAGCACGATAGCCAAAAGCACCCAAGCAAAAAACGTGGTTCTCTCTAGGGAATAATCGTCCGGATTATCGGTCACTTGATACCCACATTTAGAAGCTCTCCGCATCCAACAAGATCTAGTCAGAAACACAGCGAAACCGACTAAGGCAAGAAGTGCCGCGAAACCACTACCGAATTGTTCAGCACTTCCCGCAGGGGACGCAAACATGTGGCATACCTCTATAACAAAGATGAAGAAACCACACAGAGCGACAAGACGATTAATGCAAGAGTAGTTCCTTGCCCGTCCCGTCAACGGCGCTTCCGTCTGACCTTTTTCGACAACCTCGGGGCCGCTTTCCAGCTCAGTTAATGGAAGTCCATCTGAGTCCAATGCTTCCACTGCCTTAGAAAGTGCCTCGTTTGTAATTGCCGCTACTTTTGCTAGATACTCGCTAAATGTACGAATGACCCCCTCGGCATCATTTCGCTCGGTCGCGAAATCGACAACAAAAAGGAAATCACCGTACCATTCATCAGATACTGCTTCTTTAATCTTGTCGAAGCTTTCCCTGACTGAAGGATCACATACAAATGGATCCGCTTTTGCCAACTCCGACTTCACTCGAAAACGGTATTTCTGCACAAGCGTCTTAGAAATTTCCGAAAAGTCTTCTTCAGAAGATACGAGCTTGTCTACTTCATGCGGCTTACTTATAAGCTGCATTTCTTCTAGCGTTTCCCCTAGGACAGATCTAACGGCCTCCATTTGCCGAATGCGCTTCTTCTCTAACTTACTATCGGCGAGAGATTTTTCCTTTTGCTTGTCAACTTTCCGGTTTCTAACGTAATTGAAAAGTATTGTCGCAAAAGACCCGACGACCGCCCCAGATCCACTCCACGCTAAAAATCAATCATTCCATCTCCGTAGGTAATATTAGTTATATAGAGTACACCCTATTGTTACGCCGGTTTGGTGCGGAATGTTTGCTGTAAAATAGGGCCGTTCCCAGCATTGTTTTACACGTGTCTAGTGGGGTCTAGGCCTTATGTTTACAGAAAGTGGTGAGTGTGGTGCTATCGTCTGACGGTTTCCATATTGAAAGTCATATTGACTCTGTGCCCGCGTTGGCGCGGGTGAAAAATCTGCATGGTGGGTTGTCGTCGGGGCAGCAGGCGTTGGGCAGGATTGTGCAGTCCTTGCTTGCTGACGCTGATGGTCTCGACGGTGTTCAGCTTTATGCCCTCTCGGATGCAATCGAGTCGTATCGTGATGCGGTCATTGCCCAGGAGAATGCTGCCTTTAACTCTCCGCGGGGCGAAAACTAATGGCTAAGGACTCCGGTTCGCGTGGGCAGCGGGTGGGATATATCCGTGTTTCGACGGTGGAGCAGAATAATCAGCGCCAGAAAGAACTACTGTCCACGTCTGGAAGTATTGACCGGTTCTTTGAGGATAAGATTTCCGGCCGCACCAAGACTGAGCGTCCTGGGCTTGGAGAGTGTATGGCGTATGTACGCGACGGTGACGAGCTCGTCGTCTCGTCGATTGATCGCCTCGCCCGTTCGCTAACCGATCTGCGCGGCATTGTCGACGAACTCACCGACAAGGGTGTGACCGTTACCTTCCTGCACGAGAATCTATCCTTCTCGAAAGACACCACGGATCCGCGCGCGGATTTAATGCTGGGTATCCTCGGCAGCTTTGCGGAGTTTGAGCGGGCCATTATCCATGAGCGCCAGGCGGAGGGGATTGCGTTGGCGAAAAAGGCCGGCAAGTACAAAGGTCGCAAACCAGCCCTAAGCCCAGAGCAGGTGGCCGAGATTAGGCGGCGCGTGCTGGCAGGGGAGTCAAAGGCGGCACTCTCGCGGGAGTTTGGGGTCACTCGCCCTACGGTGTATCGGGCGTTGAAAAAACGCCTAGGGTAGTGCAGCCGTATCAGTAAATCTGCACACCTGTCAGCCCTGTTATATGTCTTGCCATATGGTGGGACATATGTTTAGCCATATGCTAAAGCATATGTCCAGTTATGTTTAGGTATACCTGCGTATTTGTAGATTAACCAAGAACTACCAGAGTTCCATTACAAGCGGAAGAGGACAGTAGAAGCACTTCCCCCAAACTCCAAAGGCTACGCAAATTCGAAATCTAGGCCACCTGTCAGATGCGGGTTTTGGGTACCGGTGTTCCGGAGACCCGGTACTGCCGGGTTCCGGGTAGTTGGTACCGGGGCCGGGCCGACGGAGTCGGCCCGGCTGTTTGCTTTATTCGTCCGGTTCTATTGGGGCGGTGGCCTTGCGCATGTCGAAGTCTCCGATACGGATTCGGTGGCCGTTGTTGAGGCGGCTTACGAGTGAATCGGCTCCGACTCTGTCTGGCAGTGTTTCAACCCAATAGGCGGCAGCTGATTGGGAGGAGATCAGTGTCGGGAGCCGACCGTCGCGGTCGAATATGATCTTGGTTAGGTCTTCTTGCCCGCGCTGGTTGATGCTGATGGTCATAAAGTCGTCGATGATAAGGACATCGACGTTGATCAGTTTCCGCATCTTATCGAGGTAGTTTTGGTCAGTCGGTGAGAAGACCGCCAGCATGTCTACAAGTTGATCCAGCCGGTAGTACGCCACGGAGTATCCAGCCTTGCACGCGGCGATACCGATGGCGCAGGCAATGTAGGTCTTGCCTGTTCCCGTCGGGGCGAGGATGTGAATGTTGGTCGGGTTTTCCCGCCAGTTAGTTGCTGCGATTCGTTTCAGCTGGCGCATGTTGATACCGCGTTGTTCTGCCTGGGTGATTTCAGCCAGGCTTGCATCCGGGTATCGGAATTTAGCCTGGGTTATAGCCTTGGCAATGTTGCGTTGTTGGCGTTGTGTGTAGGCTTCTTCGACTGCGGCGAGGAAGATGTCTTCTGGTAGCGCATCCGCATAGGCCTCGTCGTTGACAACCTCGTAGAAGATGTCAGCGAAGGTCGATACGCGAAGCTTGCGCATTTTCGCCCGCACAATCTCGTCGTCGATGCTGCTCATGGTTTCACTCCTTATTGCTTCTAGTTTTCGTAGTGGTCAGCAGGCCGGATAAAGACGGCATCGGCCACCTCACCGGTAAGCGGGGTACTTGGGCGTGGGTGGTGCTTGGCCACAGGCTGTGGTTTTGCCCCTGGTGGCCCGGGATGTTGTTGGGCGTGGGCAATGTCAGTCTGCATGCGTTTGATCACTGCCATCGTGGGGGCCAGCTTCTTGTCTAAGACCTGCTGGCATGCAGGTTCGAGGGTGGCTTTGTTGTGCTTTTTGCCCAGGTTGGCCAGCACGTTGCGTGCCTGAATGAGTCCGCGGGGGATGGCGGCACTATTGCGGTCGAGGATCATCGCTATGACTGCGTGCGTTGCTGCCCCGAACGACGAGGCCCAGGCCAAGAGCTCATCACGGGTAAGCGCCTTGTGGCCTTCATCGTCGCCACGCGGTGCATGCTGAGGGTTGGTGGAATACCGGTATTTGAATCCGTGAAGGCGCGTGTGTTCAGCAACAAGCTGCTCCCCGTTGAAGATGCTTACTAGTTGCGGGGTGAGCCTGACTGTTACCGATTCTCCCACCAGCTGAAATGGCACTGAATAGTACTGGTAGTCACAGGTGATGTGCCAATTGCGGTCGACTTTAAGCCGCTTATAAGACACTTCCGTAAACGGCGTCGGCGGCAGATCCCGCATCATTGGTGCCTCTTCTTGCTCAAAGCGCATGCGCCGTGTTGAGCCATCAGGCCGCGTCATTGCGCTGTTGATATCGGCAAGACGGCAAGCGATCGCCTCATTGAGTTCATCGAGATTGTAGAAGACCTCGTCGCTGAAGTACCCGAGTATTTTGGTGTAGGCGATTTTCACGGCACGTTCTACTGCCGCTTTGTCGCGTGGCCTGCCGGGCCGAGTCGGCACGATCGTGACCCCGTAATAGTCGGCAAACGCTGCGTAGCGGTCAGTGACCATCCGGTAGCCTGAATACTTCCTCGGCCGGTAGGTCGCCGTAGAAGCATTATCTGGCACGATGACTGCTGGTACTTTGCCAAGATAGTTCAACGCTTTGACGTGGCACTCAATCCACGACGGCATCTTCTCATTCGCAGCAGCAGTAACGTACATCAGCCCTGAGTATGGGCTGACCGCGACGAACAATGACGCCTTGAATGCGGTATCACCACTGGCCTGATCCGTCACTGGCACTTTGTCACCGGCCCAGTCAACGTAAAGCTCTTGGCCTGGCTCATGGGTGATAACTTCAACGAGATCATTGGCACGCAGAAACTCATTGAGCCCACTGCAAAACTGGGAGTACTGGTACTTTGTCTTGTCCGTCGGACACGGCTGCGATAAGTAGTCCATCCACAGCTTATGCCTGGTCACATGCTTTGTACTTTTCAGCTTGCGTGCAAGAGCGTGAAAATCAGGCTGGTCGTAGGACATCGTCCGTTTACTCCGGTCGTCGCTGAATCGATCATCGAACCATCCCGGTGGAAGTTGACGGAAACGCTCTGGAGTTAGTGCCTCATCGTTGATGACTTTCTTTGCGCGGGATACTTCTCGTCGTGAACATCCCAATGCGTGTGTGATCTGCGCGTAGCTAGCACCATCAAGGCACATCGCGATGATCTGTTTGAAGTTGGCCACAAGGACCAGCTCCTTCCAAGTAGAAGTTGACGCAACACCAGCGGATCGTGGTGCCGCCAACATCAACTATGAAAGAAAACCCCCTTGCAGTACCGGGTACGTGGAACCCCGGTACCAACTACGCGGACTCGCGGTACCAACTACCCCAAATCGACAGCCACCATGGGAATTTAGCACTCCTCGCCCTCTACTCCTTCACGGAGACCACCGCACACCTTTCAGCCCGGCATAACTGCTAACGTTATTTTCGGTTCACAATCATCCTTCACCGTAAGTGGTGGAGGTCGGGCGGGCGATATTGGTTTGATAACATAAAGTATGACTATTGAGATACGTTATGCGCAGCCATCAGACATTCCCCACGCTGCGCGCACTCTAACTTCGGCGTTCGAATCTTACCCATGGACTCAATGGAGTATCCCGAGGGATAGTTACCGACAGCGTCTTTTTCGCCTGCAGTATATCTATCTGTCGCATGCAGTCGCGAACGGTCTTGTCGTCGTTAGCAAAGAATTAGATGCTGTTGCCGCTATACTTCCACCGGGATGCCCCGATCTGAAAGGAAGCCAACAATCTGAAGTTGCGAACCTTATGGGTAACCGTTTCAAAGATATGTCACAGGTTAAACTGCCGAAGCGGCCTACTGATTCTTGGCATTTTGCAACATTGGGCGTCCAGCCCAAACAGACTGGCCACGGATTAGGGACGGCACTCATCCAAAAGTGTCTTGACCAAGTATCGAGATCATCAACACCACAGATAGGCTTAGAAACGTCCACCAAAAGCAATGTTAACCTTTATAGCAAACACGGCTTTGAGCTAGTACATGAGACACATGTTAAAAAAGGGCTAGTTGTGTATTCCATGTTATATAAGAATGCAGGCCGCTATGTTATGAAAAAATAAACCTTAGGCAGTTTGAGCATTTCCGTATCACCGAAAGCTTGGAATACCTTTTAGACTCAGATAGATTGAGCACCTTCATAGAGTAGAAGGCTTAGCTTTAATAACAGTCGGAAGAGCGGCTTGCCCCGCAATAATCTGTGCAAAATCAGCATCTATAGAGCGCAGCAAGCGTATCGCATAGCGATGAGCAGACCAGAGACGCTTAACATCAAGCATCGGGCGTAAGTGCGCAGCTCGATTCCTCATCCACCGTAATTCGTGGGCATAACGGTATACCGCTTCACGCCGGACACCCTGGAACCCTAACGACAGCGCTTCGTTCCAGATCTCGACGCGTTTGTTCTTGGGGCCCGCTTCTGGGGAAGGAAGAAGGCTAGTCCACGATCCAAAGTTCAAACTCGCCACGAGATCATCATGTGTTGGAGGAACGGATCTCTTCGGACGGCTACTTGGATGGGGCTTACCATAATTATCTAGAGCCTTTTTCTCCCACCACCTCGGATATAGATCCGAAGCCTTCTGGGGCCGCCATGATGCTGGAGCATTGGGTCGGACTAAATGTTGCAAAATCGTTGGAGCTGGATTGACAATCCAACCCTCATGACCCCCACTGTCAATATTCCATTTTACGGAGACGCGTGTCGATTGTGTCCCGGAGCAGCACTTCAACTATCCCCGTCAGTTCAGTAACTGCACCGGCAGCTTGAATATTCCAAAGATAGAGTTGCGCTGCTTCGACGAGTCCTGTTGTAGCTTGCCGATATGTCTGAAAGCGCGCAGGAGGAATAGCCCACTCTATTTGCCTAGCCGCACGATAGGTCAGTTTAGACATCGCGCATTTGCCTTCCCTTCAGAATTGGTATAAGACACCATTCATAAAGTGGGGATAGTACCCGCAATTACAGAATGCCGGCGCTGAGAATCTTTCTCAGGGCCGGATTCTTTTTAGAAGTGAAGCTCATTGCGGTGACGCTTCACATGGGTCTTTAATCCAGAGAGTCTCAACCGAGTACCAGCCGGTGGGATCCTTTTATTGTGCAGCCGCAGTTCAAAGGTGAACTGTGCTGTCACTTTTAGGCTAATGCGCGCGCGACAGTTTCGCAATACTCCCACACTGAGCCCGTAGCCCCTTTTTCTACCGTGGTCGGAAATCTGCGTAGTCGTGCGCCCGTCTCTGTGCACCCGCGAGTCCTGCCATATGGCAGGACATATGTTTAGGCATATGTTATAGCGTATGTTCCGCCATACGCTAAAGCATATGTCTAGTAATACGTAGTCCTAGCTGCTCTTTCGTGCGTCTAGCTAGGGTGTTGGGCGGGGACATTGACGGACTTAAACATGGCTACGAGTGACTCTGTGCGCGTTTCCCCCTCATGGGCAGCTTTTACAAAAGGAGGAGAGGAATTACTCCACTAGGTCCAGTCGGCGTGCCTACGCATTATGCGGTTGGACCTACAGAGAATGTGCGATGCTTATGCAAAGTAGACGATAAGGATCGTGCCTAGTGCCATGCAGACTAGTGCGTAGAAGCCGGGAAAGAAGAGCGTTTTCTGCTGTAGTTTCCTAGTCGGCGCGGTATCTCCAGCCACAATAAGTGGATCGTCTGCGGAGTTAAGCTTGGTTTCTGCTACATCCACTATCACCCCACCGCCTAGTAGACCAAGCCCGACAATGAGAACAATTCCTGCATGTATTGGAAGATCTGGACTGGTCCACAGATTTGGCAGAATATGAAGCGTCCTGGGTTTAGTTCCTACCTCAGCTAAGGAAGGATTGAACTATGCCTAGAAAGTATTCCGTCGAGTTCAAGGACAAGGCGGTCCATCAGATCATCGAAATGGTCCGCCTGGAATCTTGCTCACTGCAACGCGCCTACACGGAGGTCGGCGAGCTCCTTGGAGTATCTCACCACACGTTGCGGGCTTGGTACCGTGACAGCGCTTCAGTACGCGATAATTCTGACGCTTCAGGCGGCGAAACAATGGAAGAAGAGCTCAAGCGTCTGCGCCGCGAAAACCGCGAACTGAAACGAGCAAACGGGATTCTTAAGACAGCTTCGGCTTTTTTCGCAGCGGAACTCGACCGACCCACGACCAAATGATCTCCTACATCGACACGTATAAAGATCAGTTTGGGGTCGAGGCCATCTGTCGAGTCCTTAAACAAGCAGATCGTGGATTCATTACTTCACGCGGCTACCGCAAAGCTACCACACGTGTTCCCAGTGCAAGAGCCTTAAGCGATAGCCTGCTCATCCCAGAGATACAGCGTGTGCATGCGGAGAATTTCTCGGTCTACGGTATCCGCAAAATGTGGCACGCGATGAACCGTGAAGGCTTTCATATTGGTCGCGACAAGACTGCACGACTAATGAAACTTGCAGGTGTTTCTGGCCGCAGACGTGGGCGAACCCCTGTGACAACGATTAGCCCGAAGACACCGGATCATCGCCCGGACCTAGTGCGCCGAAACTTCCGTGCGCAGGCACCAGGCAGGCTTTGGGTTGCCGACATTACCTACGTTCGCACCCTGTCAGGATTCGCCTACACCGCGTTTGTCGTGGATGTCTTCAGCCGAAAAATTGTTGGTGTTGCTACACGCTCGACAATGCGCACCGATGCGCTGCCCATGGAGGCATTGGAACATGCGTTAACGACTGCAGGACGAATCCATGGAAACCAACTAATTCACCACAGCGATCGGGGCAGCCAGTACGTGTCACTGAAGTATTCCACCGCGCTAGCTGAGTCAGGAATCCGCCCGAGTGTGGGAACAATCGGCGATTCTTATGACAATGCTCTAGCCGAAACAGTCAACGGTCTCTACAAGGCGGAACTGATTCATGCCCAGGGCCCGTGGACGTCGGTCGGAGAAGTCGAACTGGCCACCTTGCGGTGGGTGCATTGGTGGAACACTAAGCGACTTCACGAAGCATTGGACTACGCCACCCCACAGGAAGTAGAAACCGAGTACTATCTCACCCAGCCCATCAACACAGGGCCGTAAAAGAAGCGGAACTAAACCCAGGACGCTTCAATAAACAAAAGCATAAAGGCTGCTCCGATTCCACCACATACCACGCCTGCCCAGATGGGGCTAGAGACTACAAGAGAAAGTATTTTGGCACTCAACTGGTTTATGAGCAAAAGCAGTATCGCACAAAGACCAAGGCTTATAACTTCTGCCCATGCTAGCGGTGAAGGATCATGCTGAACTAGCCCGGAAACTCCTGATAGTCCTAGGACAATGCCGGAAATTTGCAAAAAGGTAGGCAGAAACAGTCGGGCGAGCTTAATATTTGTTGTCGATTCTTGCCCGTTAGAAAGTTCCCTGGCGTATTCTTTCGCCGCCCCAAAGGCCTCTTGTGGTGTTTCGCCAGAGGCGGTGCAGTGATCGTTTACCTCTCCGAGGGCTTGCCCAATTACTTTTCCTGGCACGTCTCTTAGTCGGGACTCGAGGATGAAATCCTCTGTCCACTGGGGGTTAATGTTTGGGGCCAGTTCAAGCTCAAGATCATACTTATGCATTGCTCGTATCCTTTGGTTGTGCGAAAAGCTGGGAGGTTGTGCGGGTAAAGATTGCCCACTGCTGAGTCTGGGCCTCTAAGTGTGTGCGACCAGAATCAGTTAGCTTGTAGTACTTGCGCCCAGGGCCAGATTTACCTGGTTGCCACTGCGCGCTTATCAGCCCATTGCGTTCTAGTCGACCTAAAAGCGGATATAGAGTCCCTCCTTTAATATCTCCTAGCCCAGCGGTTTTGATTTGCGTCGAAATGTCATAGCCATAGGCAGTTCCGTTACGGAGAATATGCATGACCGTAAGCGGTAGTACTGCCCTCAGCCATTGGGATGGGAAACTGCGTTCATCGGCCATATCTAGATAGTAACACTACCTAGATAGAATAACTACCTACATGGGTCTGATCCAACATGTCACCCCGAACCGAAATGATCCCTTCCCCGCACAAGAAACTAACCTTTACAAAAGATGCGCCCACTCCACACGCAGGTTTAATACTGGACAGACTGGGATTTTGCGAATTCTGAACACGCAACCATCCACAAGAACCACGCTGAGGCGACGGCGTTGGCGAAAAAGGCCGGCAAGTACAAAGGCCGCAAACCAGCCCTAAGCCCAGAGCAGGTGGCCGAGATTAGGCGGCGCGTGCTGGCAGGGGAGTCAAAGGCGGGGACCTGACCCCTGTTTGGTAGACACCTGATATCCAGCCCGGTTGGGTTGGGAAGAAAGGTAATCTACCACCATGCCTAGGTATTCCGAACAGTTCAAACGTGATGCTGTGGCCCTCTATGAAAACAATGAGGACCTTTCACTTCACGCGGCTTCAGCAGAGCTTGGAGTCAATCGTTCCTCGCTTTTCTCCTGGCTTCAGCAATACGGCACCGGCAAACGTGCCCGCACGAAGGCCATGCGCGACAACGCCAAGGAGACGACTGATTCCGAGCGAATCCGCCAGCTAGAAAAAGAGAACGCGAAGCTGCGCGAAGAACGCGATATTCTGCGCAAGGCCGCGAAATATTTTGCCGAAGAGACACGCTGGTGATCCGCTTCCAGTTTGTCTATGACCACCGAACCGAGTACTCGGTCAAGCGGATGTGCCATGTGTTAAAGCTCAATCGCTCCTCGTTTTATAAATGGGTCAACACCCACGAAAATCGCAGGTTAAAGATATGTTCCGATGCCCTTATTGGTGCAAGAATCAAGGCCATCTTTGATGATGAGAACGGGCTTTATGGTGCTAAACGCATCGCTGCAAGCCTCAACGACGATACGGACTTCGGCCCGATCAACCATAAGAAGGTTGCGCGCATCATGAAATCCATGGGGCTAAAAGGCTTTAGCAAACGGCGTCGATGCATCACCACCCGGCGCAAGCCTGGTCACCGTGTCATGCCAGATTTAGTAGGCCGTACATTCACCGCTGACGAGCCGAACCGTGTTTATGTAGGCGACATCACCTACCTGCCGTGTAAGGGCGGTAAGAACATGTACCTGGCCACGGTCATTGACACCTATTCACGAAAACTTGCAGGTTATGCACTCGCAGACCACATGCGTGTCTCACTGGTCATCGAGGCTTTGTCCCATGCCAGCACAGTCCGCGGAAGCCTTGACGGGGCTATTTTCCATTCTGATCATGGAAGTGTGTACACCTCACAGGCGTTTAGGGACCACTGCGCCCAACTTGGTGTACGCCAATCCATGGGCGCGGTGGGAACTAGTGCCGATAATGCCCTGGCAGAATCATTTAACGCCACCTTAAAACGTGAAGTGCTACGTGATCGGAAAGTCTTTGATAATCCCATTATCTGCCGGCAGGAAGTCTTTCGATGGTGCATGCGCTACAACACCCGCAGACGGCACTCCTGGTGCAACCTTCTAGCCCCCAATGACTTCGAAGCACTCACATCAGCTACACTGACCCAAGCAGCATAGCTAACCCCCGACGTGTCTACTTTCCGGGGGTCAGGCCCGGGTGAGGTTACCCTCGTTTAGTGGACACCCTATTTGTACGGATCTTGTGTCCGTAAGAGAGGATGTTCATTGTGAGTCAACAGCGCAAGAAGTTCACGCCGGAGTACCGGCGTGAAGCCGCGAACCTGGTAATCGAGTCAGAGCGCCCGATCGCTCATGTGGCTAAGGAAATCGGTGTTTCCGCCGGGCTTTTGGGCCGGTGGGTCAAACTCGAGCGTGAACGCCGAGGATCCTCAGATGGGCTGAGTGAGTCTGATCTTCGTGCTGAGAATGCTCGTCTGCGCCGGGAGCTGGCTGAAGCCAAGATGGATAATGAGTTTTTGTCAAAAGCGACAGCCTTCTTCGCCGCGAAGCAACGCGAGCAGAAAAGTTCGAATTGATGCGGCAGGAGAAGGCGAACTACAGCATCAAGCGCATGGCACGGCTATTAAAAGTGTCTCGGTCTGGATACTACAAATGGGCCCATGCGCAGCAGAAACGACTATCCGGAAAGGATGATCGGGCAGCATTTTACGATGATGTTGACCGTAAGATTCATCAGATTTGGAAAGACTCTGATGAGGTTTATGGTGCTCCGCGGATCACCGCAGAGCTCGCCGAGCGCTACCGCATTTCGCTCAACCGTAAGACTGTGGCGAAGCGGATGCGCATGATGGGCATTGAAGGGATTTCACCGCGTGCCTTTGTCCCGGTGACAACCATTCAATCCAAGCGTAAGTCAACTCTTCCTGACCTGGTCAAGCGCATGTTTGATACTGGTGAGCTCAACCGAGTGTGGATGTCGGATATTACCTACCTTCGCACCGGTGAGGGCTGGCTGTACTTGTGCGCGGTCCGCGATGGTCATTCCCGCAGGGTACTGGGCTGGGCAATGGATAGCGTTCAAGACACACACCTAGTCGAACGGGCCCTGCGGATGGCGCATACGCTGCGCGGTGACGTTCCTGATGGGCTGGTGTTTCACGCTGACCGTGGAACGCAATTTACCAGTGAGAAGCTCTGGGAAGTCTGCCGCAACCTGGGCATCGCTCAGTCTGTGGGGCGCACTGGCGTGTGCTTCGATAACGCGATGGCCGAGTCGTTCTGGTCGACGCTAAAGACTGAATTCTACGACCGTAAGCGATGGCCTACCCGTGATGCCGCACGCAAAGCCGTTGCCTACTGGATGGAAGTCGTCTACAACCGTCGGCGCCGGCACTCTGCACTCGGGATGGTCAGCCCTGTCGACTTCGAAAACCACATTGGTCTAACCACCAGCAGAAAAGAAATAGCTGCCTAACCACTAGGTAGCTCCACTACGTGTCCACGATTTGCGGGCAACCCCAACAGCAGCTCGAACTTCTGCATAACGCGCAATCCTTTCAGGAGAAAGAAGCCTGCGTGCCACAGATGGGGAGAAAAAAGCCCCTCCCTCAGCAACCGCATGAACCGCAGTAAGCAAAAGCGACGGATCCCCCGCCTTTAGTACGAAACCATCTGCATCAAAACGAACAGCTTCCAACACATAATCGTCTTCACCAAAAGTAGTGACAATCACGCACGCTAGACGCTGTGGGCGTTGTCGAACTTTTCGCAACACATCTAAACCCGTCAGACCAGGCATCTGGATGTCCAAAAGTAAAACATCCGGTCGATACGCGTCAATCAAGTCCAGGGCCTCAGTACCGCTGGATGCCGAAGCTACCACGAAGATGGAAGAGTCAGATTCAAGCACACCCTTGATTCCAGCCTGTATAAGTGGATCATCGTCGACCACCATGACTCGCACTGGCTGCTTTTTACTACTCATCTGTCTTCTCCCCGAAGATAGTCCACCGACGACACCACATTCTCTTTGAAGCAAACCCGGTAAATATCTCCTGCAGAATCATCAAAAGTACGTGCCGTCACTGCATAATAATGGCACCCAGGTATGGGAAGGTCTCCCCGCCGAGGAGGAACCTCTCGGTCAGGTAATACACGTTCGATTTCTGCCTGATCACTACCCACCGTAATGCCTGCAAACTCTTCCGGAGGAAGCAACGCACGACTTTTCTGGAACGTAGACGCCACCTCAGTGCCAAGCAATCCAGCAACTATCAGGGAAGCGGTCAACAGCACCACCCGCTGCTGCGCATGTCTGATGCCCGGGTTAACCATCTCATTAGAAGCAGTAGACTCCTGGTCTTCAGTATTGATCAGGACACTTTGCTCGACTTGTAGAGGAATCGTCGCCTCGACCGAAAAAGTGCTCCTAGTTGCATCGACCTTTAGATCCCCGCCGCCGGCTCGAAGATCCCGAGTAAGCGCTGAAAGACCAACACCAGAGCTTCTATGCGCAACCTCTTGAACCGTCGTCGCATTAACCACTCGCGCTCGAAAGACCTCTCCAACTTCCACTAGATGAATGAAAATGTTTTCACCCGGTGCGTGCTTCATCGAATTAGTAATAGCCTCCTGGAGAAAACGGTAGAGAACTTTGTAGCCGCTTGTTTCTGCACAGATGCTGGTAGGTAAAGGATCAACAAAGATGGATGCCCCTGCATTTTGAGCATGTTTGATGAGCGCTTCGATAGAATCAGTTGCCCCGGGGGCAGGCTTGGCACCTAATCGGAGAGCAACAACTGAATCCCCCAACTGTTCGACTGCTTTGCCAAGGTCCTCGCGCGCAGAGGAGATGATGCTCCGAAGATTCTCGGGCAAAGCCGAATCCAGTTCGACGCGACTGAGATTCAAAGCTACAAGGCTGAGCGAATGGCCAAGTTCATCGTGCAAAGATTGGGCCAGTGAAAGCCGCTCAACAGATGCTTGACTTTGAAGATTAGCTACGTACTGGCGCCTTCGTAGATCTCGTTCCCGCTCAGCTCGTTTGCCCAGACTGACATACTGACGCACCGCTACCATGCACAGCCAGGGAATTCCCGCCCTGAGTATTGATGGGGGCAGTTCCCCCATCAGATAAAGCCAATGCCCGTCCTGCCAAATAGTTCTAGCCACACATGTGACTATCAAAACGACCAGTCCTGCTAGCCCTGTTATGTCCATGGGCTTTTTGGACACGGAGTCCAGTAGCTTTTTGGGCTAGGAGTCCAATGACTTTTTGGACGTGGAGTCTCCCTGCTTTTTGGGCAGGGAGTCTTTGGTGTTTTTGGACAGTCTCTAGCTCGTCTTACCGGTTATGGTTTCTTTCGTCTCGACGGGCGCGGACGCGACAGGATTGGTTTGATCTCTGGTGGCCGGCGGTGCCACATTCCTTCGACATGCCCGATGTTGATCTGTCCGCCGGCTGGACGCTCAAGTAGCTTGATGGGCAGTGGGAATGAAAACAGTGCTTCACCATCATGATCAGTGAAGAACTCAGCGGTGTCATCGGTAACGTGGCTGTATATGAGCCGGTTTTTAAACCGGAGTCCTACATAGAATCCATAGCCCAGGATGCGCACCACTCCGCTTTTGTTGATCCACAGTGTGTCGGGGATACCCCAGGCGTTGCTTGACTGGGCGGATAGACCGTCTACGGTGGGACTGATGGTAGGAGATGATTCTTGCTGGATTGGTTCGTTATCGTCATCGATGGTTGTGGGAGAAGCTGCAACTTCTCCCACAACCGGCGCCATCGCCTCTTTAACCCCATTCTCGATACGATGCTCGTGGTGTATCGCGCTTTCTGAGTGTGTATCCCGGTATGACTTCACAATCTTGGCCCACAGCACATCCGGGTCAATGGGTTGTGTTGGGGATTGAGCGTGGGCGAAGTGCTCACGGGCTTGGGCTGGAGTGATGTGCATTTTGCCGACTAGCAGGCCTTGATGGCGGCGCCTGGTGTTGTAAAACTCGCGGTAGTCGTCCAACAGCTGTTTGACGTGCTGAAGTGTTGTAGGTTGGCGTGCATCGAGAAACTTGGTCATGGTTTGATGCGAGCGTTCATCTTTGCCTTGGGTTTGCGGGCCAAAACCTGCAATGGACCAGATACCTTGGGCGGCGAGCCAGCGCTCGGTATCGGACAACCGGCCCCGGTGATAGGTGGCGAAAGCTTCACCGTTATCGGTCAAAAGTTCCTGCGGGCGACCATACGTTTCTATTGCTGCGGCCAAGGTAGTGCGAGCATCGAATCCGTTTTCTTTGGCGGCGAAGGCTTGTGAGCCCAGATCAAACCGGCTGGCATCATCAACCAGCTGGTAGATAGTGATCTGGGTATGTGGAGTGTCAAAGAGTCGGTAGACAAACCCGTCGAGTTGCCACAGCTCATCGACTTTATCGCGTGCCCAGCGTTTAAAGCTTTTACGAGGACGTTTACGGGCATTGGCCTCAGCAACACCAGCTTCGTGGAGCCAAAGCGCAATCGTAGACCGTGCCGGTGGGTGCTCTAAACCAAGGTCATCAATGAGGTAGTAATAGATTGACCACGGGCCATAGTCCCGTCCCTGGGCCTTGAGCACTGATCGAGCTGTGATGACTTTCTGACGAAGGTGATCATCGTAGATTCTGGCTGGGGAATGCGGGGCGGTGGAGTCAGGCAGGATGCCTGCACGGCCGCGTTGTTCAACGCGGCGTTTGATGTTGGCATAGGTTTGGCGAGATACGCCAATATCCTTGCAGAATTGGGTGACGGTTCGTCCGTCTCTTACTGGGTCGAAGTCCGCTATTTTCTTGCGGAGATGGGTTGAAATAGCCATCTTGGTATTCCAACCCACCGACTGTCCAAAAAGTCTTGAGACATCACGACAAGGAAGTCTTTGGACTCCGTGACCAAAAACTATCTGGACTCCCCGTCCAAAAAGCCATTAGACTCCGTGACCAAAAACTCCATAGACATCACAGGTAGGAACTAAACCCAGGACGCTTCACTAGTTTCCACAGTAAGACCAAGTGATGGTGCTGATGTCCTTGGCGCCGCAGTGATTCTGGCTGAAGGTGCTCTCCTTCCGTTCCTCACTCTTCATTGCCAGGTCGGTTTCGTCGACCATGGCCTGCAGTGTCCGGATGTTCATGTCGCCTCCTTTCCTGAGCTAGGTTGTATCGGTCAGACTATTTATGCCAAGACTGCCGGTCAATGAATTAGGATAAGTGTTTACAAAGGCTTAACCGGGAATTAACCGTGGACATTTGGGACTTATTCCGCTTTGTAGGCAGGCATCGCAAGAAGTTGCGACTCGACCGCCACTTGACTTCGTATCGAACGGTTCCCGGACTGCGACGACCGGAGATCACAGACTTGAAAGGGTGACGTGTCCTCCGGTTTTCGTCGTGTGGGTAGTTGATGGGAGCTGCCTATATCCAATGAGTGTTTACCCATTAGCAGCTGTGCCGGGCTGGAAGGAGTGCGGTGGTCTCCTTGAAAGAGCAGAGGGGGAGTGCTAAATTCCCATGGTGGCCTAGATTTCGACATTGCATATCCGTTTGGGGGGATGTCCCGGTAGAGCTCGCCGTTTCGCATCATGGCGAAGAGAACGTTGAGGCGTCGACGTGCGAGTGCGACGACTGCGGCGTTGTGTCTTTTGCCTTCTTTGCGTTTTCGTTCATAGAATTGCCGGGAACGCTCGTGGAATCTGATCGATGCAAAAGACGATTGCCATAGGGCGTTCTTTAATTTTTTGTTGCCAGCCCGGTTGGGCGAATTCGACATAATGGATGTTCCCGACTGATTCGTCCGCGGTGATAGGCCTGCATAGGACGCTAGGTGCGCTGCATCGGGGAAGTCGGACATATCGCCAACAGTCATGAGGATCTGCGCAGCGCTACGCGGGCCGATGCCGGGCATGGATAAAAGAATCCCGGTCTGAGGAACGTCTTGAATGAGCTTGAGTACCTGCGCCTCGATTTCTTTGCGATTGCTCTAGTTTGGCCAGTGCGTCTTTGGCAGACATTGCTACGCCTAATTCGGCGTATTCTGCGCCGGCAATGGACACGGTCTGTGCGTGGATGGCAGCAAGCATGGCATCGATGACAGGCTCAGAATTGCGTGCTTTGTGACTGCGCGCAAAGGCTGCCAGGCGTGTTCTACCGACGCGCCGAATCTTGGTGGGACCACCGTATTTCGCAAGTAGGTGGAGGATCCACTTTCGGTGAATCATCTGTCCGCGCAGGACATGTTCGAAGGCAGGATAGGTTCCCACGAGCGCGGAGCGCATCTGGTTAATCAGAGGGCCTAACCCCCGACGTATCCACTGTCCCGGGGTCAGGCCCTCCTTCGGCTTTTGGGGTTGCCCGCAAATCGTGGACACGTAGTGGAGCTACCTAGTGGTTAGGCAGCTATTTCTTTTCTGCTGTTGATTGCGTCGGCGTGGTTCTCGAAGTCGACGGGGCTGACCATTCCGAGTGCAGAGTGCCGGCGCCGACGGTTGTAGACGACTTCAATCCAGTAGGCAACGGCTTTGCGTGCGGCATCACGGGTAGGCCATCGCTGCCGGTCATAGAATTCAGTCTTTAGCGTCGACCAGAACGACTCGGCCATCGCGTTATCGAAGCACACGCCAGTGCGCCCCACAGACTGAGCGATGCCCAGGTTGCGGCAGACCTCCCAGAGCTTCTCACTGGTGAATTGTGTTCCGCGGTCAGCGTGAAACACCAGCCCATCAGGAACGTCACCGCGCAGTGTATGCGCCATCCGCAGGGCCCGTTCAACCGGGTGTGTGGCTTGAACGCTATCCATTGCCCAGCCCAGTACCCTGCGGGAATGACCATCGCGGACCGCGCACAAGTACAGCCAGCCCTCGCTGGTACGTAGGTAGGTAATATCTGACATCCACACTCGGTTGAGCTCACCAGTATCAAACATGCGCTTGACCAGGTCAGGAAGAGTTGACTTACGCTTGGATTGTAGTCACCGGGACAAAGGCACGCGGTGAAATCCCTTCAATGCCCATCATGCGCATCCGCTTCGCCACAGTCTTACGGTTGAGCGAAATGCGGTAGCGCTCGGCGAGCTCTGCGGTGATCCGCGGAGCACCATAAACCTCATCGGAGTCTTTCCAAATCTGATGAATCTTTCGGTCAACATCATCGTAAAATGCTGCCCGATCATCTTTTCCGGATAGTCGTTTCTGCTGCGCATGGGCCCATTTGTAGTATCCAGACCGAGACACTTTTAATAGCCGTGCCATGCGTTTGATGCTGTAGTTTGCCTTCTCCTGCCGCATCAATTCGAACTTTTCTGCTCGCGTTGCCTCAAAGCGAAGAAGGCTGTCGCTTTTGACAAAAACTCGTTATCCATCTTGGCTTCTGCCAACTCACGGCGCAGACGAGCATTCTCAGCACGAAGATCAGACTCACTCATCCCATCTGAGGATCCTCGGCGTTCACGCTCGAGTTTGACCCACCGGCCTAAAAGCCCGGCGGAAACACCGTTTTCCTTAGCCACATGAGCGATCGGTCGCTCTGACTCGATTACCAGGTTTGCGGCTTCACGCCGGTACTCCGGCGTGTATTTCTTGCGCTGTTGACTCACAGTGAACATCCTCTCTTACGGACACAAGATCCGTACAAATAGGGTGTCCACTAAACGAGGGTAACCTCAGTTGGCGTTTACCCACACACCGAAGTCAGTGTGGACCAAAGTCTGGTCGAATAACCCCACCGAACGGCTCAATCGCGAGATCCGCCGGCGCACTGATGTTGTCGGGATCTTCCCCCACCGTGATGCTGTGATTCGCCTAGTCGGGGCCGTCCTTGCTGAGCAGCATGATGAATGGATTCAACAGAAACGCTACATGTCGTTGACAAGCCTAGAGCAAACCAAAGCGTTGATCGCAGCCAATGTCCTCGACGCCGACACCACCACCCCGGCAGGCAAGGAGATTGCAGCCTAATGACCAACCACGCCCAGGCCCGTGCCGGACCCGATCCCGGCTAACCGATCACCGACGATTCGAAAGAACTCGTACACCACATCCGCGGACTTGACCCAGGTAGAAAATCTATAACGCCCTGAACAGCGGAAACGTGAAAAACTAAAAGAACCGAAGTGAACTAAATCACTCCGGTTTCTCTCGGTCGGACTAACAGGATTTGAACCTGCGACCCCTACACCCCCAGTGTAGTGCGCTACCAAACTGCGCCATAGTCCGCCGTCACGCCTTGAGGACGCAACGTGATTAGATTACATCAGTCGTATTCACTGTTTCCAATCGCCTAGATGAGCTGTTGTTTTAACTAAAAGTCACCGGAGCTATAGACCCATTTCCCGTCTTGACGGCGGAACTGAGAACGTTCACGTTGGGAACCTACTGCGGCGCCCTTATAGAAGGCCTCAAATTCCACAACACCGGTGGTATCGAGCGGCCCGCCGTCCTCTGTGTCGATTATGTCTAGGCGATAAAAGCGAATTCCATTGTCCTCTAGGTGTACTCGCTCAGGGCGGGTGTCTGGGTCCCAAGTCCTGAGCAAGTATTCCTCATCACCCGTCACAAAAGCAGAGAAGCGGGAGCGCATCAAAGCCTCGGCAGTGGGTGCGGGTTTACCACCGTGATACTGTCCGCAGCATTGACTGAAGCTGAGGCCAAGCCCACAAGGACAACGGGCTTCTGGGCTTAATGGATTGAGCACGATCATGCGTGTACATCCACGATGTGGGCAGCGTCCAGAAGCTGTTCTATTTCAGAAGTAGTCGCTGCTTTGAAAAGCTCCGCCTTTTCGTCGGTGCTTAGGTTACCCACCAACTCAATGCGGCGTTCAAAAGTCTTGTCATGAACGTGGGTGACGGTTACCTCGACGTCGTCAAGCGCCATGCCCTTGGCCGCCTGCTTGATGGACTGAGTACTAGCCGTTGCCAATGCGGACATGAGGAGGCCCTCAGCGGTGAAACCTTGGCCCTTGCCCCCCTGCTTCTTAGTACGGTCCGCAGGGACAGAGAGGTCATTGTGGCGCACCACAACGCCGAACTTGGTGCCCACTGCAGGCTGTGCCTGGGCCGCGGAATCGTCAACGTGCGCTGGCACGTTCTCTGGAACAATAAATTGCTCGAACCATGCGCCGATAAGGTCCGCCGCACGTGCGGCAGCGCCCTGCTTGGTCACGAGGTGATCCGCCTTATCGAGCGCCACCAAAGACTTGGGGTAGCGAGTCTTAAGGAAGATGTTCTGTGCATTATCGATGCCCACGGTCTGATCGATCGGGGAGTGCAGGATCATGAGCGGCTTGCGCAGGTGGCGCAGGTACTCCTCTGGATTGGTATCAGCAAGGTCTTCAAGGAAGTGACGCGAAATGGTAAGCGCACGTCCACCCAGGGTGACCTCAACTTCACCGTTTGCGTCGACCTCACCGATTTTGTCTGCGTAGTGAAGCACGGAGTGTGCCGGGTCGAAAGGCGCACCGATGGTAGCTACTGCCTTGAGTGAGCGGATTCCGCTTGCCGCGGCCAAGGAAGCGGCGCCGCCGAGAGAGTGGCCCATCAGCAGCTGCGGTGCGGAATAGTTCTCAGCGAGCCATGTGGCGGCTGCTTGAATATCGGCCACATTTTGGCTGAAGCTGGTTTCTGCAAAGTTGCCCTCTGATTGGCCCAGGCCAGGGAAATCAAAGCGGAGGGTGGCTACGCCGAATTTGGTCAACTGCTTGGAAACGCGGGCGGCGCCAGGCGTGTGGCGGGAGCCTGCAAAACAGTGCGCAAAGATGGCGAATGCTTGCGGCGCAGAGTCTGGAAAGTCGATGGTTCCCGCCATCATGGTTCCGGTGGAGGACGGGAGCTTCACGTTCACGGATTGCATAAATTCTAGGATATAGAGCCTTCGCCACATAGGCCACAGTGGGTTAGCTAGAGTCGAAAGAGTTAAATTAATTTACGTTAAGTCGTTGGAAGTAACGGAGACGAGCATGGGTGCATTTGGTTGGTTCTGGAAAGCCATGGGTGCGCAGTCTGAGCGAAACGATAAGAAGTCCAAAGCGATCGTTGAAAGCTCAAGTTCTGCCACGCAGGAGCTAGCCGCGCTTGACGACGCCGCGGTTGCCCAGGCCGCGCGCGACTCCGTGCGGGATGGTGAAATTGCAGATAAAGCCACATTTTTGGCGGCTCTTGCGGTGGCCAGTGAACGCACCCTGGGAATGCATCCTTTCATCGTACAGTCCCAAGCCGTGCTTCGATTGCTCACCGGTGACGTCATCCAAATGGCCACCGGTGAGGGCAAAACTCTGGTTGGCGCGATGGCGGCAACCGGTTTCGCGCTCACGGGCAAGCGCGTTCATCTTGTGACGGTCAACAACTATCTTGCAGATCGTGATGCTGAATGGATGCGCCCTCTGGTGGAGTTTTTCGGTCTGACAGTTAGCTCAGTTACCGAAAAGAAGACAGCGGATGAGCGTCGCGCGGCATACCTTTGCGACATCATTTATGCCCCCGTCAATGAACTTGGCTTTGACGTGCTTCGCGACAACCAGATCACGGATCGCTCCCAGACCGTTCAGGCCCGCGCGGACGTGGCGCTTGTCGATGAGGCGGACTCCGTTCTGGTGGATGAGGCCCTCGTGCCTCTCGTCCTGGCGGGCAATCGCCCCGGTCAAGCCCCCACAGGTCATATCACCAACGTTGTCTCCCGCCTACGTGAGGACCTCGATTACGTCATTGCTGAGGACGGCCGCACGGTAGCGCTTACCGAAGACGGCGCAGCACGCGTCGAGCGGGAGCTTGGCATCGATTCCCTATATTCCGAGGAAAACATCGGCACCGTGCTGGTGAAGGTCAACCTTGCGCTCCACGCCAAGGCGTTGCTGATTCGCGACATTCACTACATCGTCGCAGACGGCAAGCTGCAGCTTATTGACGCCTCCCGCGGACGGGTAGCGGACCTGCAGCGTTGGCCAGACGGACTGCAGGCGGCCGTCGAAGCGAAGGAAGGACTCGAGGTTTCCGAGGGCGGCCGTATCCTTGACACCATCACTCTGCAGGAGCTGATGCGCCGCTACCCGCTGGTGTGCGGCATGACCGGCACCGCAGTCGAAGCAACGGATCAGCTGCGGCAGTTCTATGACCTTCACGTCTCGGTCATCGACAGGAACAAGGAGCTGCAGCGCTTTGACGAGGCCGACCGTATTTATGCAACGGTCGAGGACAAGTCCAAAGCAATCGTCGAAGAAATCGTTGCCATCAATGCCACTGGGCAGCCGGTGCTGGTAGGCACCCACGACGTGGCCGAATCTGAGGATCTTGCGGCAGCTTTGCGTGAGCGGGGCATTGCCGTGAGCGTTCTTAACGCGAAGAACGATGCCGAAGAGGCGCGGATTGTGGCCGAAGCCGGCGACATTGGGCGTGTAACGGTGTCTACTCAGATGGCAGGCCGCGGTACTGATATCAAGTTGGGCGGCGCCACCGAAGAAGATAGGGACAAAGTTGCCGAGCTTGGTGGCCTCGCGGTCATTGGCACCTCGCGGCATCGCACCTCGCGCCTGGATAATCAGCTGCGTGGTCGCGCAGGACGCCAAGGCGACCCGGGTCTGTCTCTGTTCTTCGTGTCCTTGGAGGACGACGTCGTCAAGCAAGGCGGTGGCGACGAAGCGCTGTCGGCGCAGCCGGATGAAACCGGCTTGATTCAATCGAAGCGTGTCTCTGACTTCGTGGCGCACTGCCAACGCGTTACCGAGGGCCAGTTGCTGGAAATCCACGCGCAAACCTGGAAATACAACCAGCTCCTAGCTGATCAGCGCATCATCATCGACGAACGCCGTGCAAAGCTGCTTGATTCCGCCCAAGCCTGGGAAGAACTCGAGCAACGTGCGCCGCAGCGGGCGGCCGAACTGGCAGAGGTCCCAGAAAGTGCTCGCATCGCCGCTGCGCGTGAAATCATGCTTTATCACCTGGACCTCGCCTGGGCAGACCACCTGGAACTCATGGATGATGTGCGTGAGTCCATCCATCTTCGTGCTATCGCGCGTGAGACTCCGATTGATGAATATCACCGTATTGCGGTGCGCGAATTCAAGGAGCTAGCACAGCGCGCGGTGGAGGAATCCGTGGATACCTTTAAGAAGGTCAGCATTGACGAAGCGGGGGCACACATGGAAGATTCTGGCTTGGCTCGCCCGAGCGCCACGTGGACCTACATGGTCTCGGATAATCCCTTGTCCGGCGGAGGAAATTCGGTGCTTAAAGGCATCGGCAATATTTTCCGTTAACATAATTTACGAAACAAATAGGGTGACGATGCTCGCGCGCGCGGGTGAGTCGCTAATATGGAATAAGTCAACATGAATCCGACCATTCGGAGGTAAAAATGAGCGAGCAGACCGGAACCCCGGAACCGCAGGTAGAAACCACTTCTGTATTCCGTGCAGACCTTCTCAAGGAGATGGAAAACGGCGCCGCGGCGGGTAACGAGACCTCCGTTGCTGGTGCTGAGAACCTCTCTGAGGGGCAAGCACTTCTCGTTGTAAAGCGTGGACCAAATGCTGGCGCCCGTTTCCTTCTTGACCAGCCCACCACCACTGCGGGCCGTCACCCAGAGGCTGACATCTTCCTTGATGATGTCACCGTTTCTCGCCGCCATGCCGAATTCCGCGTGAATGAGGGCGAGTTCGAGGTCGTCGACGTCGGATCCCTCAACGGCACCTACGTCAACCGCGAGCCTCGCAACTCCCAGGTACTGCACGTGGGCGATGAAATTCAGATCGGCAAGTTCCGTCTGGTTTTCATCGCCAACCAGTAATAACGAATCACGTTCGACCCTGAGAGAAGCACCAAGAGAAATATCGTGAGCGCAGCACAGTCCAACGCCGCAGCCCTGCGTAAAGGGGCAGTGAAGGCGAAGAAGGCCAAGACCATGTCGATCGGCGTCGTTTTGGAGCAGCTGAACAAGCAGTTCCCTGACGTTACCGTGTCGAAGATTCGCTTCCTCGAATCCGAAGGTCTGATCACGCCACAACGTACTGCGTCCGGTTACCGCCGCTTCACTCAGGAAGACGTTGATCGCCTTCGCTACATCCTGACTACTCAGCGAGACAACTACACGCCGCTGAAGGTTATTCGTGAGCAGCTTGAAGCCATGGATTCTGGTCAGGTTATGGCTATCGTGTCTGCGGGCAAGGCAGAAACACTTCTGCGTCCCGATCAGTTCCGTGCGCCGGCCGTCACCCGTTTGACTGACGCGGAAGTTGCCGCCCAGGCTGGCTCCACTGAAGCAGAGGTGGCAAGCCTGGTCAAGGTTGGCCTCATCTCTCCGGATGCGTCTGGATTCTTTGACGCTGACGACGTAGCCGCGGTTTCTGCAGCTGTGGCGCTCAAGGCCTTCGGCTTTGAGGAGCGTCAGCTTAAGTCCTTGCGCAACAATGCCCGCCGGCAGGCTGACCTCATTGCACGGGTTGCCTCCCCAGTGGCCAACTCCAAGTCTGACACCGCTGCTCACCAGGCGGAGGAACTCTCCCAGCAGATGACCGCGTTGGTCGTCTCCCTGCATGCCACTTTGGTCAAGACTGACCTGCGCAACGAGTACAACTCTTAAACAGACTCGGGGACTCAAGACCTTCCGGCCCACGGAACTCCCTACTTGCGCTGGGCCTGCCACCACGATCGGCCCAAATGTGGGAGAGTGGAGGGCATGGAAAAAACTAGTCTTGAGTTCCACGGCATCCATGTAATGGAGCCGGAAAATGAACTATGCGCGTTGCTGCGTTGGGTAGAAGGAAACAAGATCCTCCCCGTGTGGCTTTCCCCGCTTGAGGGGTCGCGCGTCATGCAGCGCCTCGACGGATATAGCGAGACTCGCCCTAACACGCATGATCTACTCCTGGAGTTCATCGAAATGGCCGGCGGCGTTGGCTCGATCGAGATAGTCAATTACTACGAAGGCACCTTCATGATTGACATCGTCGATGAAACCGGGGAAGTTCATGACGCTAAGCTCACCGATGCGCTTGTAGTCTCCGAACACTTTGGAGTTCCAATCACCGTCGATCAAGAGCTGCTCAATAAAGTGTCGGTGTTTGTGACGGCAGATGACATGGAAGCCTACTTCGGTTTTCACTTTGATCCCCCCGTTCCCCCCGCTGCGGAAGAAGCAGGGAAAACCCTCGGCTCAGACAGCTCTGCTTCAGGAAATCCCCAGGCAGATGCCGATTTTGAGGCGATGATGCGCTCTCTAGGTGTGTCTGAAGAGGACTTTCTTGAAGAAAACGATGGAAAAGAAACTAATGACACGCGTGTGACTAATGATGACAATGGGGATAAAGAAGTCTAAAGTTGCACTAGAGAGTTTGGTCATGCCTTGCCCTTGACGGGGTCAGGGTGGTGGCCTTTAATAAAGCTTTAGAGCTTCCAACAAACACCATTGGAGTAATTACGTGAGCATCAACGGCGAACGCGACGAGTACACCGCCACCTTCGGCACGGACGAAGGCTACGTTCAAGAGTCCCTTTTCGATGTGGGTCCTGACGAGGAACTGGGTTACCGTGTTCCAATCGCTTGCCAGGTTGCCGGCATTACTTACCGCCAGCTTGATTACTGGGCACGTACCAACCTGGTTAACCCTTCCATTCGTACCGCCCGCGGTTCCGGTTCGCAGCGTCTGTACTCCTTCAAGGACGTGCTTGTCTTGAAGATCGTTAAGCGTTTGCTTGACACTGGGATCTCGCTGCAGAACATTCGCGTGGCTGTTGATTCATTGCGCGACCGCGGTGTCAATGACCTTGCTGAGCTGACCCTCGTTTCCGACGGCACCACCGTCTACGAGTGCCGCTCCAACGATGAGGTCATCGACCTTCTGGCCGGCGGCCAGGGTGTATTCGGTATTGCTGTGCCTGGCATCCTCAAGGAGCTCTCCGGCACCATTTCCTCTTTCCCGGCCGAGCGCGTCGACGAGTTCGAAGAAGAAACTGTTGTAGGAATCGACGAGCTCGCTGCTCGCCGCAAGCGCAAGACCTCTTAGGAGTTCTTTGACCAAAGCTATAGGCCCCGACTCAAGCTCACGTGAGTCGGGGCCTGTAGCTGTTTTGTTTGTCTGGCAGAATCTAGCCGCACTATCTACCTTTCAATTGGTGCGCGGCACGCGGCTGGTGCAAAGCGCTACGCGCCAGCGGCTGCCTTGAGTGCCTTGGCTACTGCTGCCTCATCGCTTGGGTCTGCAACGGCGGTGAAGGAATCTGCGGCGTCGTCAAGCACTGTGTCTTTGTCGCCTTCGCCAACGTGGACGACGGACAAGGTTACGTCCTTGGATTTGGCTTCGTTGAGTACTTGTTTGAATGTGGAATCATCCATGTCCTGCGCGGTGCCCGTGGTGACGAGGAGGACCTTAGCGTTCTTGCCAGTACCAGCAGCCTGCTCAGAGGCATTCGTCAGCGCAGCAGTGACTGCACTACGGGTTTGGGGAACACCACCGGTACCGAACTGCTGAACCGCAAACGCCACTGGGCCGGCCTCGCCGAAGCCAATGTTTTGGCGGTATCCCACTGTGGCGGTCTCGGAAATAGGTGAGGAATAGTTCCACAGGCTCACTAGGCCATCTTTCTCACCGAGAGCAGTGGCTGTTTCCGCTAGGGCCTGCGTTACAGGGTTGAAGTAGGGAGCGAGTCCCTCTGAAGTATCAAGCAGGACAAGGGTGTTGTCCGCGAAGGCGGCCCCAGCTTCGTTATCCGGCGCAGCGCTCATGGAGCTGGCGCTCGACTCCTCAGCCGTGGACGTGGAACTGGGTGCTTCCTTGCTCTTGGAAGTTGCAGCACTGGCTTCTGCCGTGGTTTCGGCGACTTCTGAGTCAGCTGCCGTCGTGGCTTTAGGGGAGTCCCCGCCCCGCAGAAGGAAGAACAAGCCCACCGCAATAGCGAGAATAAGTGCGGCCAGGAGGGCCAACACCCAACCCGCCATCGCGAACGTGTTCTTGCCATTGGAATGTCGTGCCATGAGTATTCCTTCCACACTGGACGGCTCGTGCCGTTTCCATAGCCCCACCCGGGCTTATGCTCACTTTATCGGTTTGTCATTGTAGCCGCCGACGCCTCATCCACGAGGGTGACAAGCCGTTGACGCAGCGGTTTAGCCTTGGCTGCCAGCGCACGTTGGCGCCCAACGTATTCAGCTTTGCCCTCTGGGGTTTCAATAGGCACCACGCCGAAGCCCCAATCACGGCAGTCATACGGCGAAGCCTCCATATCAAGAGTGCGGGCTTCAATGGCTAACTCCAAGGTTTGAATGAATAGCTCACCGGGCACCAAGGGGCCCAACTTCCATGCCCACTTGTACAGGTCCATCGTCGCATGGACGCAACCGCTCTGATCGCTGTCCGGCTGTCCTTCGCGCGTCAATACAGTGAGGTTGAGCGGACGTGCTGGCTCAGTGAAGAAGCGAAAAGCATCGTAGTGGGTGCACCGGACTCGATGGTTTTCGACGACCTCATTGGTGCCCGCCGCGCCCAAGCGCAGCGGTAAGTCATGGCGCGGAGTGTCCGTTTTATAAACCATCGCCCATTCGTGCAACCCGAAGCAGTCAAACTGTGCAGGATTGGCCGCAGTCTTTGCCATCAGGTTACGGATATAGGTGATAGATTCCCCGCGTCTTTGCCAGAAAGAGTCCAGATCAAGGTGTATCCCCTGACTCGTGCGGCGGTAGTCGCGCCACTCCTCGTGCGGAACCTGTCCCGGCTCGCCCAAGAGCGTAACCCCAAAGCCTGGGTGCCAACGTCGAAGATGAGAAGGCCGCACCGGGTAGTACTCGAAGAGGAAATCATAGACCGGGTGATAGCCACCGGGGTGGCGAAACTCGGCTAGGAGCTCCTCAGCACGTGCAACATGCGCATCGTAGCGGGGACGCCACTCGTTGGGCTGCAGCAGCATTAGCGCTGACCACCACCTCGGCGGCCCGAGCCCCCTGGCTTTCCATTGCGGGAACGGTTTCGACTGCCGCGGCCACCCGCGCCACCACGGCCACCACGGCCACCGTGTCTGCCGCGTCCAGGTTGTCCAGACTGGTCGCCAGCGTTCTGGCGCTTGGAACTACCGCCCCGCGAAGCCGGATTGTTCTGGTGCGGCGGCGGGAGGGGTTCACCAGAAGGCTTGCGTGCGCCGGTAATCTTGGCGAGCTCCGGAGCGCCAGCAGGATTAGGTCGATCACTTAGATCAAGCTCGAAGGCTTTGATTCCGGCCTTCTTGATGAGCTTGGCAACCTCATCGCGTTGCTGATCCATGACCAAAGTGACCACCGCGCCAGAGGCACCACCACGCGCGGTACGCCCGGCGCGGTGCAGGTAGGCCTTGTGCTCAGCAGGTGGGTCCACGTGCACGACCAGCGAGACGTCCGCAATATCGATGCCGCGGGCCGCAATGTCGGTGGCCACAAGCACGGGAACCGAGCCATCAGCGAAACCCTCAATGGCCTTCGTGCGCGCGCCCTGGCCTTTATCACCATGCAGCGGCAGGGCATTGATTCCTACGCGGCGCAGCTTCTTGGCTTGACGGTCTACACCGTGCTTGGTGCGCATGAACAAGATGGTCTTGCCTTCGCGTGCGGCGATGCGCACAACCACGTCGTTGCGGCTATCGCGGTCCCCAACGAAAACCAAGTGGTGGGTCATGGTGTCTACTGCTGCTTCAACCGGTGCGGTTGAGTGTGTAACAGGGGAGTGCATGAACTGCTTGACCAGCTTGTCCACATCGCCATCCAGCGTGGCAGAGAAGAGTAAACGCTGTCCCTTCTTGGGCGTGAGCGCCATGAGCTTGCGGACCTGCGGGAGGAAGCCCATGTCAGCCATGTGGTCAGCTTCGTCGAGCGCAGTAATCGCGACGTCGTCAAGCGAAAGCTTGCCCTGATTGATGAGGTCCTGTGCGCGTCCAGGGGTTGCCACCAACAGATCTACGGGGCGGGCGAGCGAGCGGATGTGGTGGTTGATGTTCACGCCGCCGACCACAGAAAGGACGCGCAAGCCTAAAGCATTCGCGGGCTCATCGAGGCGATCGTGGATCTGCGTCGCGAGCTCACGCGTCGGTGCAAGCACCAAAGCGCGCGGGCGAGCCGGCTTCGAGGCACCAGTGTGAGTCAATCGGGTGAGGATGGGAAGGCCAAAGGTGAAGGTCTTGCCAGAACCCGTCGGACCGCGGCCGAGGACGTCTTTGCCAGCGAGGGCGTCGGGGATTGCCGCCTGCTGGATAGGGAAAGGTTCCGTGATGCCCTGCTTGTTGAGGACACGTACGATTTCTTGAGGTAAGCCGAGGTCGGCGAAAGTAGTCATTGCCCTTTAGCTTAGTGGCCAAGCCTCATGATTCCGTAATCCCGAAAGCACACAAAGTCCGGATTGACCGGCGCGGAGGCCCTAGGGCTAAAACGAGTGCAGCGCCAAGACCCCAAGAAGAGGACCTAGCGCTGCGCAAGATTCGGTGGCGTCAAGCCAGCTGAATCTAAAGCTCGCTCAGGCTGCGATCGGCTGACCACTCGATGTGGAAGGTGCCTTCCTTATCCACGCGCTTGAAGGTGTGAGCGCCGAAGAAATCGCGCTGACCCTGGATGAGGGCAGCGGGCAGGCGCTCAGCGCGCAGGCTGTCGTAGTAGGACAGGGAAGAGGCAAAGACCGGTACCGGTAGGCCTAGTTGGGTCGCGGTGACAACCACGCGGCGCCAAGGCGCAATGAGCTCGGAGAGCTCGCCCTTGAAGTAAGGATCGAGAATCAGGGCCGACAGCTGCGGGTTGGTGTCATAAGCCTCGCGGATGCGGTCCAGGAACTTAGCGCGGATGATGCAACCGCCGCGCCAGATGGTGGCAAGGTCGCGTGGGTCAACGTCCCAGCCGAACTGCTCAGAGCCCGCCTTGATCTCATCGAAGCCCTGGGAGTAAGCGATGAGCTTGGAAGCATAGAGTGCCTGGCGCACGTCCTCGATGAACGCCTGCTTGTCGACGTCGGTCTCGATGACGCCGGCTGGAAGCTCACCCTCCTGGGCCGCTGCGCGCTGCTCGGTAGCCGAAGAAAGAGCGCGAGCGAAGACAGCTTCAGCGATGGCAGTAACCGGAACACCCAGCTCTAGGCCATTGATGGCGGTCCAGCGGCCGGTGCCCTTCTGGCCGGCGGCGTCAACGATGACGTCGACAAGCGGCTTGCCCGTTTCCGGATCGGTCTGTGCGAGAACCTCAGCGGTGATCTCGATGAGGTAGGAGTCGAGATCGCCGGAGTTCCATTCCTTGAACACAGCAGCGATCTCGGCAGGCTCGAGGCCAGCGCCGTAACGCAGCAGCTGGTAGGCCTCGCCAATAACCTGCATGTCGGCGTACTCGATACCATTGTGGACCATCTTGACGAAGTGGCCGGCGCCATCCGGGCCGATGTGGGTCACGCACGGGGTGCCGTCAACCTTGGCAGCAATCGATTCCAGGATGGGGCCGAGGGTCTTCCAGGACTCAGCAGGGCCACCGGGCATGATGGACGGGCCGTTGAGCGCGCCTTCCTCGCCACCGGAGATGCCGGCGCCAACGAAGTGCTTGCCCTTGGCAGCTACTTCCTTCTCACGACGAATGGTGTCGGTGTAGAGGGCGTTTCCGCCATCGATGATGATGTCGCCTTCATCCATGGCTGCAGCCATCTGGTCGATTACTGCATCGGTAGCCTTACCTGCCTGAACCATGATGATGGCCTTGCGCGGGCGCGCAAGCGATGCGACGAAGTCCTCGACGGTCTCGGAAGGGATGAAGTTGCCCTCGGAGCCGTGTTCTTCGATGAGCTTGTGGGTCTTCTCCGGGCTGCGGTTGTAGACGGCTACGGTGTTGCCGTTGTGGGCGAAGTTGCGGGCCAAGTTAGAGCCCATAACAGCCAAGCCGACAACGCCAATGTGGGCGAGTTCAGTCTTTTCAGTCATGTGCTCTATCCTACGTCAGACTTTCCCGCTATTCTGTCATGGCATGAGCCAAGAAAACCCAGACAAGTTTGAACTCATGGCGAAGATGGTCGCCACCGTCCAAGAACGCCCGCTTTCCGCTGAGGAAATCGCGGTTTTCAACGCCCACAACCACGGCCTTGGCGGGCTGCTCGGCCTGGACTTTACTTTTGTGTCGAAGGACGAAGTACGTGCCCAGCTTGAGGTCAAGCCTGAGCACCACCAGCCGTGGGGCGCGGCCAACGGCGGCCTTTATTGCTCCATCGCGGAATCCGTGGGCTCCATTGCATCCTTCGTTGCAGCGGCTGCACCAGTAGTTGGAATCAACAACAACACCGACTTCATCCGCTCAGTGTCTGACGGAATTCTGGAAGCCGTGGCAACACCAGTACAGCTGGGTCGGCGCACCCACATCTGGTGCATTGAGATGCGCCAAGCCGGCAAACTCATTGCGCGCACGAACCTGCGCACAATGGTCAACCCATAGTGCTGCGGACCCTAGGGAGTGCTGTGTACTCCCTAGGGCTTTGTTTCCGCCCTAGAGCCAGTGGTTGCGGCGGAACCACCACCACATGACCGCGACCACGAGCACCATGACGCCTAGCGCCATGAAGTATCCGCCAGCCCAGTGCAGTTCCGGCATGACATCGAAGTTCATGCCGTAGATGCCAGCGACCAGGGTAGGAGCAGCCCACATGCCGACCACGGCAGAGATGGTGCGCATGTCGCTGTTTTGCTGCATGGTCACCTTGGCCACAGAGGCGTCGATAAGCGAGGTGAGGCGCTCGTCAAAGCCTGCCACCTGGTCCTTGACCACGAGCTCGTGGTCGTTGACGTCGCGCAGGTAAGAACGAATCTGCTTCGAGATCAAGTCCTTGTGGTCATTGATCATGGCTTTCAGCGCGACCGAAAGCGGGTCAATGGCGTGCTTCATCTCCAAGATCTCACGCTTGAACATGTAGATCCTGTCAATGTTGAACTTGGTCTGCGGCGTAAAGACCTCTTCCTCGATCTCATCGACCTCGATGGCGAGCAGGCGCACGATCTCGGAGTAGCGATCCACCATCATGTCAAGAATCTTCCATGCCATGGCTACTGGTCCGAGTTCGACCAAGTCCTGCTCGTCCTGGACCGTGTAGGCCAGGTTTGGCAGCTTGGCAGAGTGGCGGACCGTAATGATGAAGTTGCTCCCCAGAATCATCTGGATTTCACCTGTGGAGATGATCTGGCGCTTATCAGCAACCTCATCGTGGTCGCGGTAGTTGACCGAACGGGCGACCATAAACAGTTGATCGTCGTAGCGCTCGAGTTTGGGGCGCTGGTGTGCTTGGACGGCGTCTTCCACGATCAGTTCGTGGATACCAAACTCGGACGCAACCTTGGTCATCTGGGACTCATAAGGCTCATGCAGGCCTACCCACACGAATCCGCGTCCGTATTCCTCCACAGTCTGCAAAGCCGTGTGCGGGGTGAACTCGCCCGGAAGTGACTCGCCATCGACGAAGACCCGGCAATGTTCTATTGCTCGTTCTGCCGGAACAGAGAAAGTGCGGGAGGAACTGGGTGGATCGTTCTTCTTGCGTGGCCTGAAGGGCGACGGTACAGACGGCATCGTTTCAGCCTCCTTCACTTTATGAGCAGACGTGAGCCGAAATTGGTTTCGGCAGGCAATTTTTAACTAGCGGGTAAAGCCTACACTGCCACGGGGCATATACTAGTTTTCATGCCTACTTGGAAAGAAGTCACCGCTGCCAACCCTGCACACTCAGAGAACTTTGCCCGCAAGTGGAAAATGCTTGCTGCGCAGGGCAAAGATATCCACGGTGAGGCGCGTCTAGTGGACGCAATGGTGGAGCGAGGCTCCCTAATTTTGGATGCAGGCTGTGGCACAGGCCGGCTTGGTGGCGAGTTGGTCAATCGTGGCCACAAGGTCGTCGGTGTCGACGTCGATCCCATCCTCATTAGCCACGCGGAGCATGATTTCCCGGACGGCCAGTGGGTGGTAGGTGACCTCTCGGAGGACGAGATTCCGGAGGGTAACTTTGACTTGGCCGTGGCAGCAGGCAACGTTATGACCTTCCTCGCAGTTGATGGCCGCGAGGCAGCCATTCGCAACATCTACAACTCGCTGCATTCTGACGGCCGTTTTGTCGTCGGTTTTGGTGAAGGCCGCGGCTGGGCCTTTGATGACTTCCTGACCCTAGCCAAGGAGGTGGGCTTCCGCGTTGACTTCCTTTTCTCCTCGTGGGATATGAAGGTATTCAAGGAGAGCTCGACATTCTTGGTAGCGGTGCTGACCCGCCCAGGCGCAGACCTGCTTTAGCGTCCAGATACAGTCCTAGAGAATGACCGTCCTAAAGAATCTCGAGAAGGGTTCGAAAACAGTTAACAGTTCGCGAACTGTTCTAAAGCAGCCCGGCCTGTCGCCGCAGCTGGTGTCCGTGATCCACAGGTCCGTGCCCGTGTCCGACGCGCAGACCATCGGCGTTTTCAATGGCTTCATGCAACCATGTGGTGGACCACTCAAGAGCGTCCGGCAGGGTTTCCCCCGCGCCAAGGCGTGCGGCTAGTGCCGACGAGAGCGAGCAGCCGGTGCCGTGCGTATTTTTCGTGTCTACCCGCGGGCTTGAAACCCGGCAGAGCACTCCTTCTGGCCCCACAGCGGCGTTGTCTGCGTGGCCTGCCTGCAAGTGACCGCCTTTGGCGATGACATAGGTGCCCGTTTCGCTGGCCCAGTCCTGAGCTATCGAAATCGCCTCGTCGAGACTGCTCGCCTGCGGCGTGGACGTTAGCACCGCAAGCTCTTTGAGGTTTGGCGTGATGACGGTGACCTGGCGGCAGAGTTCCCGTACTGCGGCTTCCGCCTCCTCGTCGAGGAGCCTATCCCCGCTAGTGGCCACCATGACAGGGTCCAAGACAACTGGGGTATTTGGGGCGAGTGCGTCCAAGAAGCGAGAAACACTGGCCACAATGTCCGCGGTGCCGAGCATGCCGATCTTCACTGCGTCAACCGCGACGTCGTCAAGCACAGCGTCAAACTGCTCCTGCAGGAACGATAGAGGGGGAGTGTGCACCGCACGCACTCCCTGCGTATTTTGCGCCACCAAAGCCGTGACCACCGACATGCCATAGGCTCCTGCGGCCATAAAAGACTTTAGGTCGGCTTGGACGCCGGCACCGCCCGTGGGGTCCGTTCCGGCAATGGTCAAAACGCGTGGCAAAGTGCCACGTGGATCCGTGGATTCCACAACTATCCCTTCGCTAGTACTAACTGAGTGCAGGTTCTTAGGGTCTAATCTCAGCCGTTTTCAACGGCACCCCTTGTCGTAAGCTTTGAGGTTAACAAAAAGCACTATCTGGCGGAGATAAATGGTGGCAGATTCTGCAGATTCGGCAGAATCAGTAGCTTGAGAACAAAACAGAAACCGCCCCCGCGTGAGCAAGCTTAAAAGCTTGGCCAGGCGGGGGCGGGATGCAGGATGGCTGGGAGGCGGCGCTGAAGTGCGCGCCTGGCCCGTCATCGGCGTGACTTCATTTACTTATTCTTGTTGATGAAGTTGCGAGCGATGCGCTGCTGATCGGTGATCTCCAGGTTGCCGCGGTCGCGGGAAATCATGTTTTGGATCCAGTTGACAGCAACAGTGGTGCGGTTGCGGAAGCCAAGGACGTACATGATGTGCAAGCCCATCCAGGAAACCCATGCCGGGAAACCGTCGAACTCGGTCTTGCCCATCTTCACAACAGCGTTGAAGCGGGAGATGACGGCCATGGAGCCCTTGTCGAAGTACTCGAATGCCTCGTGCTCGTTGGCGGTGGACTCCTCGTCGACCTTTGCCTTGATGAGCTTGGCAACGTGTGCGCCACCCTGGATAGCAACCTGTGCTACGCCTGGCAGGCGGTTCAGGGAGATCATGTCGCCGACCATGTAGACGTTGTCGTGCTGGCCCACGGTCAGGTCGTCGTTGACGGAGACGCGGCCAGCGCGGTCTGCTTCGACGCCAGCCTGGTCAGCAACCATCTTGCCCAGCGGGGAAGCGGACACACCAGCGGACCAGATCTTGGTTGCGCCCTCGAGGGTGACAACGTCCTCGTTCTTCATGTTCTTGTAGGTGACAGCGTCCTCGGTGACGTCGGTAACCATAGCGTTCAGACGTACGTCGACGCCGAGACGCTCGAGGGAGCGCTGAGCCTTGCGGCCAAGGCGCTTGCCGAACGGCGGCAGTACCTGTGGCGCACCATCCAAGAGGTAAATCTTGGCGCTGGTGGTGCCGTAGTTGGAATACTGGTCGCGCAGCGTGCGGTTTGCAAGCTCGGCGATCTGGCCGGTTAGCTCCACACCGGTTGGGCCAGCACCAACGATGATGAAGGTAAGGAGGCGCTCGCGCTCGACAGGATCGTCAACAAACTCAGCCTTTTCGAAGGCAGACACGATGCGGGAGCGCAGCTCAAGTGCGTCATCCAGGGTCTTCATGCCCGGCGCGAACTCAGCGAAGTGGTCGTTGCCGAAGTAAGACTGGCCGGCACCAGCAGCTACGACGAGGGAGTCGTATGCGAAAGTACGGCTAAAACCGTCGAGCTCAGCGGTAACGGTCTGATCCTCGATGTTGATATCGGTTACTTCGCCGTTGACGAAGTGGGCATTATCCTGGCCGCGCAGCAGCTGACGGGTAGAAGGAGCAATCTCACCGGCGGAGATCATGCCGGTTGCTACCTGGTACAGCATCGGCTGGAACAGGTGGTGATTCTTCTTGTCAATCAGGGTGATCTCGACGTCAGCATTCTTTAGCTGCTGTACTGCGTTGAGACCGCCAAAGCCTGCGCCGATAACGACTACGTGGTGGCGGCCGCCGGCTGGGCGGTAAGGGGTTTCAGCCATGGTGGGGTGATACCTTCCTGAGAAAGCGAAAATTTTTGTACCGAATCAGTCTAAACCCTAGATACCGTACATGCATACTTTATATACCTTAAACTGGCTCTTCCTCGGCATGGCGAGGTATTTAGGTGGGCTTTTCAGATTAAGGTGAGTGCAAACCCCTTAGTGCAGCTGGTCAAGGAGACCCCAAGAAAATGGTCAATTTTCCACACCTAGACACAATTGACGCTGCGCAATGGCCAAGCGTGGCGAATGTTCCTTCAGTGAGCTTTGGGCAGTTTAAAGCCCGACGCGCAGAGGCGGAATTTGCCAAGACATGCGACCTGGCGGAGATCGACCTTGATCCGGAAACGGATTCAGAAGACGGTCCAGACATGGAGGTCCTACACGATGCGCTGTTTACTCGCATTGCGGCTACGGGATGGCTTGGTTTTGCGGAGTCTTATCTAGCAGGCGAGTGGACTACGGAAAACTCGGAGAAGCTGGTGAAGGTTTTACGCTGCCTGCTGCAGACTGGGTATCGGCCCAAGGCTAAGGACCTTGCACCGGAACTTTCTGCTCCGGGGGAGCTTCCTGTGGAGCTGGTCCGTTTATATGCAGGCGACGGGTTTACACACAGCGGTGGCATTTTTGCCAGTGGGGTTCCCACGACGGTCCGCGAGGCGGTTCCTAGCTTTAGCCAACAGGCGGGCAGGAAAGAGCCTAAAGAACACCTTGTTGACGTAACTAAAGTCAGTGAGCCAACGAGCGTGGATCGTAGTGATTTGCGGGACGGCCAGCGGCGCAGCGCACAGTGGCTCCTCGACGCCACGCATTCCGGTGCGGGTACGCATCTTTTGGTTTATCCCGCGACGGGGTTGAATGTGGCGGTGGAGGCTGTGAGTCGACGCGCAACGGTGGATGTGTTGACGGCCGATGCTGAGCAGCTTAACGAGTTCAACGAGATCTTGTTGCTCGAAGGCGCTGCGGATTCGGTACACGTGCAGCTTAGCGACGCCGTGATTCCTCACCCCAAGCAGTGGCGTGGGCGTTATGACGCGATTGTGAGCGTGGAGAAACTAGAGCTGCTCACTCCGGCTGAGCGCAAGCGCTTTGTGAGCGTCCTGGACCGTTCCTTGGTGCCAGGCGGGCGAGTTGCATTGGCCTCTACTTTTGCGACGGATGCGATGACGCCTGCTGGGCGGGCAGCACTGCAGGTGCTGCGGGCTTATATCTGGCCGGGTTTGGATTACCCGACCATCGAGGAAACACACCAGCTCTTTGACAAGCAGTCCAATCTTCGCATCGTGGCACAGACTCACGTGGGTAGCCATTATGCGGAGTCGCTGCGTGAGCAGCGTAGCTACTTTGACGGGCACCTGCGCGAAGCAGCAGCAGCGGGATTCGATCCGGTATTCCGCAGGCTGTGGACCTTCCAGTTCGCGTTGCGTGAAGCGCTCTTCGAGCTGGGCATGATCGACGCCGTACAAGTAACGGCGACCCATCGCAATCGCGGCGGCCGCCGTTAGGACGCCATCGGCCACGCAGTAGCCCCAGGTAGGGTTAAGGGGCTAACGGGCTGAGAGGATAAGCGGTTAAGGAGTAACCACAGGGCGCGAGGCACGCTCGAGCAAGACAGCGATGGAGTCGTAGCTCTTGCCGGAGATCATCTCCAGGCCCATCTCACAGGTGCGGTTATCGGAGACATAAGCATCGAAGTGCTCAGCCTCAAGGGAAGCGCGCTCCTCACGGGTAGCCGATTCCACCAGCTCTGGGTGGAGCATGATGCGGTCACCGGCGGAGCCACAGCACATAGCGCCTTCTGGAACCTTGGCATGGCCACAGAGGTTGGCCAGCTGCACCAAGTCATCGCTGATGCCCATGTGCGCAGTGGAGCAGGTTGGGTGAACGGCGATGGTGCCCATGTTCTGGACGATCGGTAGGTGAGGGGCAACCTCATCGCGTAGCCACTCGACGACGTCCATGATGCGCAGCTGGGACCATAATTCCTTGTCGGCTTCGGAGAGCGCCTCTGGGACACTGTCGAGCAAGCCGTGGGTACAGCTGGCGGCATCCACGATGATGGGGAGCTTGCCGTGCTCAGACCAGTGCCACAGGTCGCGGACGATCTTGGTGGCCTGGTATTCGAAGCCCTCGGTGTAGCCCTTAGAAGACCAAGGAGTACCGCAGCAGTCGCCTGCTACATCATCCGGAATCCACACCGGTTGTCCGGAACGGCGGCCAAGCTCGACGACAGCGCGCGGCAGATCCACCGAATCCGGGGCGGCGCCAGCAGGGCGGCCAAAGATGCGGTTGATGCAAGCCGGGAAGTACAAGGCCTGTGCGCCTTCACGCGGTGTCTCCGGTAGACGGGACGCACCCTTAGGGAGTGGACCTGGCACGGTGGGCAGCAAGTCAGGGGAGATGACGTTGCGGGCCATGTTGGCGCCGAGCTCAAGTGGCTTGTGCGGAATCTTATTGGCGGAAATGACGCCAGCACGCGCGAGCTTCTCGACGAGCGCCCAACGCTGCGCGGTCGACAGGGCTACCTTCTCGGCCTTGGGGCCAGCTTCCTGCTTGCGCAGCTGCTTCATCACTGCGCCGGTGTCGATGCTGATGGGACACGGAATGGAACAGGTGCCGTCCGCCGCACACATGTCGACGGCATCGTACTGATATTCCTCTTGCAGCTGGCGCAGGACCGCAGAGCCTTCTGGTTGGCGGGCCATCTCGCGGCGCAAGACGATGCGCTGACGTGGGGTGACCGTGGCGTGGCGGGACGGGCAAACGGGTTCGCAGAAGCCGCACTCCACGCAAGGATTAATCATGTCCTCGACCTTGGGGAAGGACTTGAAATTCTTCAGGTGCACGGACTTGTCGCGGGTGAGCTTCACATTTGGCGCGAGGATGCCTTGCGGGTCAATCATGTTCTTGACTTCCCAGAAGAGCTCGAAGGCTTCGGAGCCCCACTCGTGCTCGAGGAATGGAGCCATGTTTACGCCGGTACCGTGCTCGGCCTTCATCGAACCTTGGTACTTGTCGATGACCAACTCAGCCAGCTCGTCCAGGAAGCTGGCATAAGATTCGCGTTCTTCGTCTAGATCGAAGCGCGGGGTAAGGAAGAAGTGCAGGTTGCCGAAGGCGGCGTGTCCCATCACCGACTCGGGGTAGCCATACTTGTGCTGCAGATCCAGCAAATCGGCGGCTGCGTTGCCTACCTCTGCGGGCGGGAAGCAGACGTCCTCGGTGATGTAGGTGGTGCCGTTCGGGCGGTCGGCTCCGAGCAGGCCGTACAAACCGTTGCGGAGCTCCCATGCGCCGCGCATGCCCTCTGGTGTGGTCTCGAATTCGAGTGGGCGTAAAAGCGGCGCGTCCTTGAGGACCTCCTTGAGGCGCTCCATCGCGGATTCGAGATCGGCGAGGTCGGTGCCGCCTACCTCGACGAGCAGTGCTGCTGCATCGTCATCAAGGTCGATCCAGGACTTTGGCGCGTGGGCGTAGTGTTCTGCCGAACGGCGCATCACCGGTGCGACGAGGAGTTCGCAGGCTTCAGCGCCGGCCTCCATGATTGGGTGCACGAAGTTGGCTGCATCGCGCAGGTTCGGTAACTCGACCCAGGTCGTGGCCTTGACCTTGGGAAGTTTTACCGTCTTGATGACGGACTCGACGATGGCGCCGAAAATGCCTTCGGAGCCGACGAGGAGGCGCTTTAGGATCTTGACCGGCTCGTCCTCGTCGAGGAAAGCGTCAATGCGTAGGCCGTTGGTATTGCGGATGGAGAACTTCTTGCGCAAGAACTCCACCATCTCGGTGTTCGCTCGCAGGCGGTCGCGGAAGGCGAGGAGGTTGGCGTGAAGTTCAGGTTCCTGTGCACGGAAGGCATCGTCGCCGCGAGCGGTATCGACAATGGTTCCGGAGGGCAAGACGAAGACGAGCTCATCGACGCAGTGGTAGCTATCGCGCTCCAGCGAACAGCGCATGCCGCCGGAGTTGTCGGCGAGGACGCCGCCGATGGTGCATACAGAGGTTGATCCTGGGTCCGGGCCGAGCATGAATCCGTGCCGGCCGAGGACTGCCTGGGCGTCGCCAAGCACAACGCCTGGGCGGGACCACAGCTTGCTGCCGCCATTCCTGACCTCCATGCCGGTGAAGTTGGTCTTCACATCAACCAAGATGTCATCTGACATTGCTTGGCCGTTGAGCGAGGTGCCCGCGGCGCGGAACGTCATGTGGCGGCCGTTCTCGCGGCAGTAGGTCATGAGCCTAGACAAGTCGCTGGCACTACGCGCTGACACTACGATTTGAGGAATAGATCGGTAGGGGCCGGCGTCGGAAGAGAATCGGACAAGGTCTGATAGGCGTCCGTGCACGTTTTCCGGACCGACGATGGCCTCCATGTCTTTGATGAGCGACATGGGGGAGCCGTTGGTGTACTTCGCTGGTACAGCATCTGCCTGGCTCGTTGATCCCTGTGGGCGAGAAATCTTTGTTGAATCGGGACTCAGAAGCTTTTGCATACACTCAACTTAGTCCCAGATATCTGTTGACCGATAGTAAGTGTGGCCTAAGGTCACCTTTGTTTAACCACGGTTGGGGGCGGCGAGTTTAGACCCCTTCATTAGCGGTATCCCAACGTCCGAAACTGCTAGTTCATTTAACGGGATGTTGTGCTATGGTTTGGAAATCAATCAATCCATAGAAAGATATTCACCACGTCGGTGGGATCGGGAAAGGGAAGTTGGGCTCAGGGGTGTCGTTCCTGGGGGCAAGGTCCCTAACCTTTACCCCCACAGATTCCACTCACAATGAAGGTGCCTGATGGCAAGCCGGACATGCGAGTGGGGGAAGAGGTGGGTAACTTCCAAGTAGTAAGGGCGAGCCACATGTCGAGTATGACTTCTCACCAGTATGAAGTAGCCGATCCGTCGGCGGCGCAGGATGCGCAAAGCAGCTCTGAGAAGCTAGCGGTTTACGCATTTCCCATCGTGATTGTGCTGTGTGCAATTGCAGCCTTCATGAGTCCGTCGACCTTTGTCCCGGTTAGCTCTTATACGAGCCAGCTGCTTATGGTCATTATGTTCTCGATGGGTCTTACTCTGACGGCCCCGGATCTTGCGCTCGTTGCCAAGCGTCCATTGCCCATCCTTATTGGCGTTGTATGCCAGTTTGTGGTTATGCCGACCAGTGCGGTGCTTGTTGCTAAGTTGCTGGGGCTTAATGACGCCGTTACTGTCGGCCTAATCCTGCTTGGTTCGGTTCCTGGTGGTACGGCATCCAATGTCATGGCGTACTTGGCAAAGGGTGACGTGGCACTGTCTGTCGCTATGACGTCCGTTTCTACCTTGGTTTCCCCAATTATGACGCCACTGTTGATGCTGTGGCTGGCAGGGCAGAGTGCTGAGGTTGATGGTATGGGCATGATGTGGTCGCTGGTTCAGACGGTCCTCATCCCGGTCGCACTTGGCCTGTTGCTGCGCGTTGTGGCAAGCAAGGCGGTTGATTATGTCATCCCGGTGCTCCCGTGGGTGGCTATCGTCGGTATTGGTGCAGTGGTTACTGCGGTTGTGTCAAAGTCGCAGGATAAGCTGCTGACGGTTGGTCTTGTTGTATTCCTCGGTGTGGCCATTCAGAATGTCATTGGATTCCTCTTTGGCTACTATACGGCGAAGGTAACTCGTCAGCGCGAAGCAGCAGCGCGTACGACGGCTATCGAGGTTGCCACCCAGAACTCCGGTTTGGCCTCCGCGCTGGCGCTGCAGTTCTTTACGCCTGAGGCTGCATTGCCAGGCGTTGTGGCAGCCGTGTGGGCGAACATCACGGGCGCGGTATTCGCAGCACTCGTCCGCCGTAAGCCTTTGCCCGCTGAGGAGGCCCCAGAGGAACTACTGAATGAGCCGGCGCACGTGAGCTAGTGGTGAGGTTAGGTGGGCCCCTTATATAAGGGGCCCGGGGGATAACGACACAAATCCTAAATGACATAATGTACATTATCGGACAATTATTGAATAGTGGCGTTACGTCTATACGTCCCCGTGCATCTATATCGATTTGTCGGCACTCACGTATCAATTAGTTCTTGTGACGCGCATTTCCCCGGCTGGGTGCAGACGTCGCCGAGCGGCTTGGCTTTGTCCTGGGCTACTCGCGCGGCTCAACTCGTTGGATTTATATTGACCCGGTTGTTGGTCTGGCTTGTTGGTCCGACTGCTTGCCCCCGGTTTGGGTCCGGTTTTGGTCTGGCTCGGACGCGGTGGCTGAATTTGGGCTTTTTCGGCTTTTGGGGTTGCTTCTGCCCTAACTGAGTACACCACCGTTTAATGTCACTGTGACGTTAAACGGTGGTGTGAGTGGGAATTGCGGGTGTGCTCTAACGGCGGTTGTATGCAGTGATAAGTTGCCAGCCCGTAAGAATGCCGAGCAATACTGCGATGCCAAGGAGTAGCCACATTTTCTGGAAGCCGACGAATACTGCGAAGCTAATGAGCACCACGAGTCGGAACCAGATGACTGGGATTAGATGTTGAGAGTTCATGCCTGCGTATTGCTAGTTACTTCCGTATTGCTAGTTATTTCTGAAGCGTGACGCGAATGTTTACTTCGCCTTCTTTTTCAATCTTGGCCGCGATCATCTCTGGAGTCTCAATTCCGTAATCTAGACGGTTGACCGGAATGTTGCCGCCCATAACGATGGTCTCACCGTCGCGAACAACGTCGAATTCCTGGGTGACCTTCTTGGTCTTGCCCTTGATCGTTAGGTCGCCGGTCAGCTTAACCTTGGCCACCGAGCCGTCGTCTGGCACTGCAGAAATATCAGCAGGCTCAGTCAGAGTGAACGTGGCTTCAGGGAATTGGCGCGTGATAAACAGCTTGTCCTTCATGTTTTGGTCACGAACCTTTTTATCCGTGGTCAAGGTGGTCATGTCCACGGTGATCGTGCCTTCTTCGATCTTGCCGTCTTTAATGACAGCCTGGCCGGTCACGTCCTTGGTGGAGCCGGAGGTCGTGGTCTTCTCAGCAGGCAGAACCTCGTTGATGGTGAAACCAACCGAGGTGAAATTATGTGGCGTACCAGCAACAACGTTCCAGGTGCCATCGACATCGGTGCTAGCTGGCTTGGTGTGCGCTGCATCAACAGGCTTTGTCTGGACACCACGGCCCATGTAAATCGAATAGAACAACGGGCCAAGTGCAACCACCGTGGCGACGAGAATTAGCACCACGAAAATGGAAATGACCAGCTTGCGGTTACCTAGAAGTTTCTGCATTTTTCCTTATCTCAATTCCTCGAGCCGACGTGCCAAGGCGACGAGTTCAGAACACAGTTCCTGGAGCTCATCTCCATCTGCACCTTCCTTCGCTGCCATTGCGACGTCCTCGGCTGAGCAGCGTAGTTCAAATAATCCATCCCGCAATTCATCAGCACGCTCCGGAGTCATGATCACAGCGTTCTTCGGAATTGATGTACCCGAAACGTTATTACGCTGCTCATATGCGCGTTGCTTGCATGATGCGCTACAGAATTTGCGAGGGCGTCCGCGCCCTCCTTGTGGGATCTCCTTGCCGCACCATTGACACGATGCGACAGCACGGTCGCGGCTAGCTTGACGGATCACCTGTTACACCTTAGTCCATTTAACCCGGGGTGGGAACAAACGCACGCTGTACTTCGTTATACTGTTAGTTTCTTGGGTGATTTATATCAACCCTTCCGAGCACTCTTTATGAAAAGGATGATGTTGCATGGCAGATCGCGTACTCCGTGGTAGCCGTATGGGCGCCGTCAGCTACGAGACGGACCGTGACCACGACCTAGCACCACGCCAGATGGTCAAGTACCGCACCGAAGACGGTGACATCTACGAAGTTCCTTTCGCAGATGATGCGGAAATTCCTGAGGAGTGGATGTGTAAGAACGGTAAGCTGGGCACCCTTATGGAGGGCGAAGGCGTAGAATCCAAGCCAGCCAAGCCGCCACGTACCCACTGGGACATGCTGCGTGAGCGCCGTTCCATCGAGGAACTCGACGAACTGCTTACCGAGCGCATCGATCAGCTGCGCTCCCGCCGCCGCTCCGCTGCTCGTCTGCTCAAGGAGCAGCAGGAGAATCAGAGCTAGAACTCGGTTTCTGCAGCGCCGCACATGCTGTACATAGCGCACAAAAGGGGCGCGCTACTTCCCCATTGCTGGGAATGTAGCGCGCCCCTTTCGTCTTAGTAGGCGGCTCATGGTGAGCCGCTCGGAGCCTACTCGGCTTGCTTTGCCTACTTAGACTTGCTGCCGAACTGGTGCTTCAGCAGGGACTGTACCTCGTCAGCGAAGTCGCCGGTCCAGGCAAAGCCTTCTTTGAGCTTGCCAGCCAGGCCCGGAAGGGAGCTGTGGCGGTAAGTGTAGGACGCGATGTTGCTGACCTCGCCAGCCAAGTCCTTGGCCTGCTCGGAACGGTGTGCAATGCCCCACTTGGTGACCTCGAAGAGGGAATCCTTGACGAAGGAGCCGTCCAGCTTCGACTCACCGTACTCGCGCTCGGTGAAGGTGATTGGTACCTCGCGTACATCCCAGCCATCCTTGACAGCGCGGAAAGCCAAGTCAACCTGGAAGATGTAGCCAGCTTTCGACAGGTCGTCGAAGTCGATGGACTCCAGCAGCTCACGCGTGAATGCGCGGTAGCCTGCGGTCATGTCGGACAGGCCGGCGCCCAGCGCCACGGAGATGTACAAGTTGCCCAAGCGGGACAGGTATTCGCGGGAAGCAGGCCAGTTGATGGTCTCGCCGCCCGGTACGTAGCGGGAACCGATGACGAGGTCCGCGCCCTTGTCGATCTCAGCGAGGAGCAAGTGCAGCTGCTCAGGTGCGTGGGAACCGTCAGCGTCCATCTCACAGAGGACCTGGTAGTCGCGCTCCAAGCCCCACTTGAAGCCAGCAATGTAAGCACCTAGGAGGCCGCCCTTGCCCTCACGGTGGAGGACGTGCAGCTTGTCATCCTCAGCAGCCAGCTTGTCTGCAGCCTCACCGGTGCCGTCAGGCGAGTTATCGTCCACGATCAGAATGCTGACCTCTGGGGTTGCCTTGCGGACACGGCCGGTGATCAGCGGAAGGTTCTCAATCTCGTTGTAGGTCGGGATGATAACCAAGGTGGAAGCGTGGGTAGTGCTCACGTTTTAAAGCTCCTCGTTGTTTGCTGCCGGTGTAGCAGAGTTTTGTTTAGGCGCACGTTGCTTGCCACGGGCTCCTGGCTTTTCAAGATTGCCTGTCCTGCGTGCAGAACGGAGAGCAAGTAGTGCGCTGACTGTTCCAATGATAACCATGAGCCATTGCAGGAGCGAACCATACCTCACGGCAAAGGTCACTCCCTTGCGCAGCGGCAGCGTCTCAATGAGATACTTCGGCTCAAAGATTTCGCTGTGTTGGCTCACCCGGCCATCCGGATGGACAATGGCCGAGACTCCCGATGTTGCGGCGATAACCACGGCGCGGTCAGTCTCCAAGGCGCGCAGGCGGCTCATGGCTAGTTGCTGATAGGTCATGTCGGAGTAACCGAAGGTGGCGTTGTTCGTAGGCGTCGAAAGAATTTGAGCACCGTTGTTCACCGAACTGCGGAATGCCTGGTCGAAAGAGACCTCGTAGCATGTGGCCACACCGACGAGAACGTCGTTCATCGTGACCACACCGGGGCCGTCGCCCGGCTTGAAATCGCTGGCTAGGTCGACCATGTCCGTGAACTTGCGGAAGAAATTCCGCATAGGCATCGTCTCGCCGAAGGGCTGCAAATACTTCTTGTAGTGGTGCTCTCCTACTTCCCCACCTGGCTCGAAAACCTGCATGGTGTTGCGGTAGCCCACCGCGTCCTTCGTTAGCGTACCCACCAGAACGGGCGCGTCGATGGCGTCGACGGCGGCGTCGATAAGCATGCGTGCCTGCGCATCCTTAAGAGGATTGACGTCGGAGGAATTCTCCGGCCAGATCACCAGATCGATGGGGTCTTCCTTGTTTTCCTGGGCCGCATTGGCGGCTTCCTGTGTGACTCGGACGTGGTTTTCCAATACGGCCCTGCGCTGGGCGGCAAAATCCAGGCCCATCCGCGGGACGTTGCCCTGAATCGCGGCTACCTTGACTTCGCCCACAGTATGGTCCGGGCGGTTGATACCGAGTCCCGCCGCGAGCCCTGCCACCAAGGGAAGCACCACTGCCGCCAGCGCAGCCGCACGGAGTTTTCCGCGGGCCTGTACCAAACCCACCAATCCGCACGCGCACATGACGGTGGCGAAAGTGATGAGCGCTGGCCCGCCCCACGGCGCCAGATTAGCCAACGGCCCTTCAATCTGTCCCCAGGCAAGGCGGACCCAGGAAAAGCCGCCGAAGGGAACGCTCGAGCGCAACATCTCGACCGCTACGTAAAAGAACGGGAACAAGAGGAAACCCGACCTCATGCGGGCAAGTGCAGCCCCGCCGATACCTAGCAAGATGGCATAGAGGGAGAGCCAGAATGCCAAAGCAATGTAGGGGAAATTACCCACCAACTCCCCGATCCACGGCAAGGTGAGCAGATAGAGAAAAAACGCGTGAAGGCTGGCGATTGCGGCTCCAGCTTTCAGGCTCACGCTTGAGGCTCTCCACGGCACCAAGGCGGCAAAGAGCAACGCGATACCGAGGATCCCCATGGGCCACCAACCCAGTGGCTCAACAGCGCAAAAAGTAACACCGCCTGAAACGCCGGCAAGCGCTAGGCGGCACAGAAATTGTTTCATTACTTCTTGGAGTCTCCCGCATCGTTTCCGGAGTCGTCGGCCGAGCCACCGGTGAAGTCATCAGGATCGAGGTTCTCGGTCCACTGACGGATCTCTTCCTCGTCGAGGACCTCCGGCTCTGGGCGGCTCCCCTGGGCACCGCCTGGATACCCGGTTGCTGAACCGTAGTCCGCAGCGTTTCCGAAGCTTCCATAGGAATCATGGTGCTGCGCCATGGGCGAAGCTTCAAAGATGCGGGTGCCCATGTGCTCAATCTTGCGCACCATAGAAGCCGCGAGAATCGTGCGCGCCAGGGAGCGCGTTGGCGCAAAGATGAGTAGCGCGCCGATGAGCGTTGAGACAAACCCTGGCATCGATAGCAACAGGCCGCCTGCCAGCGTCAGGCCCACGTTGCCGGCGGTCTTGCCAGCTTGGTTTCCGTCCATGTAGTAGATCCCGTCTTGCCCGCGCACAATCTGGCGGCTCATGATGCGGCGGATTTCAATACCTGCGAGGGACATGCCGAAGAACATCGACACGAACAAGGCCACGAGTGCCCACAGGATTCCAATCCACTTGGCCACGGCCCAAAAGGCGAGTGTCTCAAGCAAGGTATAGGCGATAAACAGAACGAATGGCATGGCCTCTACCCTACCCATCCGCGGTGAAGCGTCCTGGGTTTAGTTCCGCTTCTTTTACGGCCCTGTGTTGATGGGCTGGGTGAGATAGTACTCGGTTTCTACTTCCTGTGGGGTGGCGTAGTCCAATGCTTCGTGAAGTCGCTTAGTGTTCCACCAATGCACCCACCGCAAGGTGGCCAGTTCGACTTCTCCGACCGACGTCCACGGGCCCTGGGCATGAATCAGTTCCGCCTTGTAGAGACCGTTGACTGTTTCGGCTAGAGCATTGTCATAAGAATCGCCGATTGTTCCCACACTCGGGCGGATTCCTGACTCAGCTAGCGCGGTGGAATACTTCAGTGACACGTACTGGCTGCCCCGATCGCTGTGGTGAATTAGTTGGTTTCCATGGATTCGTCCTGCAGTCGTTAACGCATGTTCCAATGCCTCCATGGGCAGCGCATCGGTGCGCATTGTCGAGCGTGTAGCAACACCAACAATTTTTCGGCTGAAGACATCCACGACAAACGCGGTGTAGGCGAATCCTGACAGGGTGCGAACGTAGGTAATGTCGGCAACCCAAAGCCTGCCTGGTGCCTGCGCACGGAAGTTTCGGCGCACTAGGTCCGGGCGATGATCCGGTGTCTTCGGGCTAATCGTTGTCACAGGGGTTCGCCCACGTCTGCGGCCAGAAACACCTGCAAGTTTCATTAGTCGTGCAGTCTTGTCGCGACCAATATGAAAGCCTTCACGGTTCATCGCGTGCCACATTTTGCGGATACCGTAGACCGAGAAATTCTCCGCATGCACACGCTGTATCTCTGGGATGAGCAGGCTATCGCTTAAGGCTCTTGCACTGGGAACACGTGTGGTAGCTTTGCGGTAGCCGCGTGAAGTAATGAATCCACGATCTGCTTGTTTAAGGACTCGACAGATGGCCTCGACCCCAAACTGATCTTTATACGTGTCGATGTAGGAGATCATTTGGTCGTGGGTCGGTCGAGTTCCGCTGCGAAAAAAGCCGAAGCTGTCTTAAGAATCCCGTTTGCTCGTTTCAGTTCGCGGTTTTCGCGGCGCAGACGCTTGAGCTCTTCTTCCATTGTTTCGCCGCCTGAAGCGTCAGAATTATCGCGTACTGAAGCGCTGTCACGGTACCAAGCCCGCAACGTGTGGTGAGATACTCCAAGGAGCTCGCCGACCTCCGTGTAGGCGCGTTGCAGTGAGCAAGATTCCAGGCGGACCATTTCGATGATCTGATGGACCGCCTTGTCCTTGAACTCGACGGAATACTTTCTAGGCATAGTTCAATCCTTCCTTAGCTGAGGTAGGAACTAAACCCAGGACGCTTCACGGCATACATGCCGTGGCCAACACCCGCTGACGTGTTTTCTACAACCGGAATCTAGGGGCAGTGAACGCAACGGTTAGACTCGCAGCCATGACTGATACCCCTGAAACGCCTCACGTAGGTTCGCCGCTGCTGCTTGACGACGCCGTCCATGGAACCGTCGCGCGTTTCCAACCGGTAGCCGGTGCGACGACGGCGGAAGACTGGATTGAAATCGCAGGACTGGCTCAGGATTTCGGCGACGGCAATGTCTACCTCGCCCAGAACGCAGCATTGGAGCTGCGCGGTGTCCACGACGTAGCGCAGCTTGTTGCTCGCGTTAGCGCTCCTGCATTGAGCACGCTAAGCCGGCCTGTCTTGGCTTCCCCTCTCTCGGCAGCAGCGCGCGAACTGGCCCGCGATATTGCGGCGGTTTGTGAGGGGCTGGAGGCGGCTTCTGAGCTTGTCCTAGGCGTCGATGACGGAAGCGGCGACATTGTTGCGGAGGGCGTCGACTATGGCGTGCTCTTACGCGGCACTGACAGCGCTCAGCTGATTGCGCAGGGCGTGCTTTCCGACGCTGTGCTGGCCATCGAGGACCTCGTGCCCGCCTTGGTTAATGCGATTGAAGAAGCGGCGGCGAAGGCGCCGGAGGAAGCGTCTGCGGATACAGGCCGAACGGAAGAGCTGAAGCTGTCTGCAACGGAGACCTCGGACAAGCCGACCCAGCCCATCGGCTGGCTGGCTGAGCATACCCCTGAAGAGCGCGTTGACCTAGGAGCAGGACTGCACAAGGGAGTAATCCCAGCGGAGTTCGCGGACCTGATCGGACGCCTCGACGTCGATATCACGGTCACCCCGTGGCAGGGGCTCGTGTTCCATGACATCGCGGAAGGCGACGCCGAAGTGGTCCTGCGCGTGCTGGCACCACGTGGGTTTATCTTCGACGTGAATTCGCCTTTGCTGTAACAAGTAAGAACAAGCTAGCGCGGCATATGGCGCCACACGGGGCGCGGAACCACGCGCATGACCCATGCCAACGCTTGGAGGGGACGCGGAATCCAGAGGGTGCGGCTGCGCGGCGCGTCAGCAGTGCCCGCGCCCTTGCCAGACATGGCATCAACCACGGCGTCGGCAACCGCGTCTGGGGTCACCGAAAGCGGTGCTGGCTTCATTCCGGTGGTCATGGAACCGATGACAAAGCCCGGGCGCGCGGTAATGAGTGCGAGCGGGCTACCGTGCAGGCGATCGGCAAGTCCTTGGCAGAAAGCATCGAGACCAGCCTTGGTGGAGCCATATACGTAGTTGGCGCGCCGGGCACGCCACCCAGCGATGGATGAGAAGGCGACGATGTGGCCGCGGGTCATCTCATCAGCAAGTACCGTCAGCATCGATACCTGGGCGCCATAGTCCACCAAGGCGATATCGAAAGCATGGGCTTCATCGCGCTCAGCACGGTCTTGGTCACCAAGGATGCCGAAAGCCACTACGGCGGTGGTGATTCCGTCGCTGTGCTCGCACAGCTCACGTGCCGCCCGAAATACGGCACGGTGCTGCTCGACGGCGGTGGCGTCGAAGTCGAGAGTATGGACTGCAGTTGCGCCCGCGGCACGAAGCTTCTTAATGTGCTCGTCCATGCCGTGGGTGCCGCGTGCTGCAAGGACAATCTCGTTTCCCGGAGCAAGACGCTGCGCAATCTCGCCACCGATGTCACTGCGCCCGCCGAGGATCAACACACCTGCCATCTAGCGGACCTCGCGGGGTGCCTGGTTGACGGATTCGTATCCATCCGCGGTGGTGTACACGATGTCCTCAAGACGCATGCCCCACTTGCCTGGCACGTAGATGCCCGGCTCGATGGAAAAGGCCATGCCCTCCTCAAGGACCAACTCGTTGCCAGCCATAATGAAGGGCTCCTCGTGGGTAGACAGGCCAATGCCGTGTCCGGTGCGATGCGTGAAGTACTCGCCGAAGCCGGCTTCCTCGATGACCTCACGGGTAGCGCGGTCGACTTCCTGTGCAGTCGCGCCGGGCTTGGCTGCTGCGCGGCCAGCTGCCTGGGCGCGCTCCAGTACTGCGTAAGCGTCCTGGAAGTCCTGAGGCGCTGCGCTCAGATCTCCGCCCACAACGTAAGTACGGGTGGTGTCGGAGTGATAACCCGAAGGCAGGGTGCCTCCGATGTCAACGACCACTGGATCGCCTTTGCTCAGCACGCGGTCACCGTAGTCGTAGTGCGGGTTGGCACCGTTAGGGCCAGAACCGACGATGATGAAGTCGACCTCCACGTGTTGGCGGAGGATCAGGTCGCGCAGGTCCGCTGCGACGTCAGCCTCGGTGCGTCCTGCCCGGAGCAGACCAGGAACAGCAGCGTGGACGGCGTCGATAGCCGCGCCCGCCTTGGTCAGCTCCTCCAGCTCGGCGGCGTCCTTGCGGGTAAACAACTCGGCCAAGGAGTAGGTGGCCAGCACGTACTGAGGCTGTGCACCAGACTGGGCGGACTCAGCAAGCAGGCCCTGGATGCGCAAGACGTGGTCAGCGGTCAGCGATGCACCAAGCGCCACCGTGGGGGTACTGGAAGATGTCGTGGCGCGCAGAGGCTCGCAGGCGAGCTCATAAGGGTTCTCGCCATCGCTCCAGCCGCGCAACTCCAAACCGAGCTGCGCCACAGGCGAGGAGCTAAGCGTTTCGATGTCCGTAGACGGGGCAACGATGAAAGGCTTGCCCGTGGGGCCAAGCACCAAAGCGGTTAAGCGCTCGTGGGAGGAGACCCAGGAACCAGTGAGATAAGCAAAGTCGGCACCGGTACCCAAAATAAGCAGGTCAATCCCCTTTTCAGCGGATACCTCTTGAGCCCGCTGCAAGCGGTCGGCGTATACAGACACTGGAAAAGCACTGTTTGAATCAGACATGTGCACGAGCCTACCCCGCGTACCCCGCGTGCCTTCATTTCAGGGGACGCGGTGTGCTTAAGCGCCGATGGCCACGACGCCGCGCTGAATTGCATCGATGGCGCGCCGGGCATTGCGGCGGATGTCTTCCTCGTAGCCGGTCTTGGCGATCTGCTGCAGCATGTCCACCACCTGGCGGCACCAGCGCACGAAGTCGCCGGGGGTAAGTTCCGCACCGGCTTCGTTCGCGGCAGCCATGCAGTATCCCAGCGGGGCTCCGGCGGTCCACTGATGGATGGCAAGTGCGAAGCCGGCCTCCGGTTCACGGGTGCGTGGAAGGTTGTGGCGGGCCTCGTCGGCGATGAGCTCGGTGTAGATGCGATATGTAGCTTCCATGGCGTCGGCCATGGCATCCGTGGCCGCTTCCGGCTCGCCGCGGGTTTCCTTGCGGTTTTCAAAGATGCACAGGGATGCCACACCGGCTAGCTCCGCTGGGTCTAACTCATTCCAGATGCCGCGCTTCAAGCACTGCGCTACGAGCAAGTCTGACTCGCTGTGGATCTGGGAAAGGCGCTCGCCTTCATCGGTGATGACTGGGCGGCGGTCTTCGCCAAAGCCTTCGAACTCGACGTAGTCCATCTCAGAGAGCAAGTCGACGATACGTCCGAAGGTCTTGCCCAAGGTATCGGTAGCCCGCTCGACCTTCTTGCTGACCTTCTCGAGGTCCCTTTCGCGCCGCGCCAGTTTTTGCGCGATACCCGCCAGTTGCTCGCGGTCGGTTGCTGGCCACGAGTGGGCCGGATGGTTGCGGATGGCGTCGCGTAGCTCGCCCACCTTCTTGTTGGTGCGGTTGCGCGGCGCCATGCGCATCTTCTTTGGGCGGTCGTAGCGGTTGCGCTTGAAGGAATCTTGTATGAACTTGGTGTTGCGACGCGGGTTTTTCTGCACCGGACGCGGGAGCTTCATGCGGCCCACGACGATTGGCGGATTGTTGATGCCGGAGACATCGATGCGGCCGGACCATCCAGTTTCGGTAGTCACCCATGGGCGTGGGTCCGCGGTTTGATTCGCGGGAGTGACCACGACGGCAAGAATGGGATGCTTCTTTCCAGCGATGGCGATGACGTCGCCCAGCTGGAGACGGCTGAGCACCACGGCGACCTCTTGGTTGCGCTGCGCATTGTTGTTGGCGCGCACCGACTTCTCCTCGTCGGTGAGCTTGCGACGCAGGCGGATGTAGTCCATGAGGACCTCTGCTGGGTCTTCACCATCGCGTGATGGAGGTGCGAGTGCATCGATGGCGTCGTCAAGCTGATTGCGCAGCTCCCGCACGCGGTGCTCCGCCTTTTCGATCTCACGGGTCTCCTCGACGACCGAGCCATCAGCTTGGAACTGCGCGAAGGACTTCTCGAGCAGGCGTAGTGACTCCTCGAAGCCCAGCATGCCCAGCAGGTTGATAGCCATGTTGTAGCCGGGCGCAAACGTGGAAATCAGCGGGTAGGTACGCGTGGAGGCCAGACCTGCGACCGCATGCGGATCCATAGCTGGGGCCCACTGCACCACGGCATTGCCGATGGTGTCGATGCCGCGACGACCCGCGCGGCCGGTTAACTGTGTGTACTGGCCCGGGGTGAGATCGACGTGCGCCTCGCCGTTGAACTTCACCAGCTTTTCCAGGATGACCGTGCGAGCAGGCATGTTGATGCCCAAGGCAAGAGTCTCGGTGGCGAATACGGCGCGGACTAAGCCTTGCACGAAGAGGTCTTCGACGATGTGCCGGAATGCAGGAAGCATTCCCGCGTGGTGGGCCGCAAAGCCGCGGGACAATGCTTCGCGCCATCGCTTGAAGTCAAGGACCTGAAGATCTTCTTCTGGAATGCCCTCGACACCTGCGTCGATGATGGCCTTGATGCGCTCGGATTCTTCTTGCGTGGTGAGCACCATGCGGCTGCGCAGACACTGGTGGAGCGCGCCATCGCAACCCGCGCGGGAGAAGATGAACGTGATGGCAGGGAGCATGTCCATGCCCTGCAGAACCTGGAGAGTCTCAGGGCGGCCCAGCGGACGGTAGCGGTCCTGCGGGCGGGAGGCGCCGGAACGGCCGCGGCCACCGCGGGAGTTACGTGAATCGCGGTCACCGCCCTTGTGGCGGGCACGGGCGCGGAAGCCCTGGCCCGAATGGGCGTCGTTGCGCCCGTCGTCGCTATCGCCCGCCTCAAGACGACGGATGCGCCGTGCCAACTCGGCATTGACTTGGCCGCCGGACTCGGGCTCAAACAGTGGGTAGATCTTGCGGCCAATCATCATCCACTGGTCCAGAGGCACCGGGCGATGATCAGAGACGATAACCGTGGTGTCGCCGCGCACGGCGGAAAGCCACTCGCCGAACTCCTCCGAGTTCGACACCGTGGCGGACAGGCCGATGATGGAGACACTCTCGTGGAGATTCAGGATGACCTCTTCCCACACTGCGCCGCGAGAGGCATCGGCGAGGAAGTGGACTTCATCCATGACCACGTGGCTCAGGCGGTCCAACGCCCCGGACTCTGCGTAGATCATGTTGCGCAGAACCTCAGTGGTCATGACGAGGATTTCTGCCTGGGAGTTGATGGAGACATCGCCCGTGAGCAGGCCGACGGCGTCCGCGCCGTGTGCGGCGACAAGATCGTGGTACTTCTGGTTGCTCAGCGCCTTGATGGGCGTGGTGTAGAAGCAACGGGTTCCGCGGCTTAGCGCCAGGGACACAGCGAACTCGCCCACAATGGTCTTGCCCGCGCCGGTGGGCGCGCAGACGAGGACACCGTGTCCTTCTTCAACGGCCCGGCATCCCTCGACCTGAAAATCATCCAGCGGGTGGGACAGTCTATCGCGGAAGGTATCCAGGTGTGTGGAAGTCATAAGTCCTCAGGTTACCCGCTGCTACAGGACGTCGTCGAAGAAGCCCGCGTTAGGCGGCGTACTTGGCGCCGAGTTAGGCGCTGCGGAAGGTGCGGTTGGCGGCGCGCCATGAGTGCGGGGTGCCAGGTGCGAGGAAGAAACAGGTTGTGCGGCTTCAACCGGCGTAGGCAGCCCGATACCCGTGGTGTCGTCATCCAACGCCGAAGCAGACTCGTCGTCCACATCCAACCAATCCGGACGGTTGCGGTTGCGCCGTTTGTCATTGATGCGGCAGAACTGGAACGCGGACTCGATGAGGACCTCGAGCGCTACGCCCAAGACGATCATCGAGAAGACTTCCTGGCCCGGAGTAACCACCGCCGCGAAGATGAGGATGACCACAAAAATGATGCGGCGCTTGTTCCTGATCACTCGGTATTCCAAGATGCCGATGATGTTGAGCATGACTACCAGCAGCGGGATCTCAAAGCTCACGCCGAAGATGAGGAGCATCGCGAGAAGGTAGTAATAGTAGCGCTCACCAGTCAGAGCGGCCGTTTGGAACTCCTCGCCCATGCTCATGAGGAACTCAAGGCCGACGGAGAGAATGTAGTAGGCCAGTACGGCGCCGCCAACGAAGAGAATGACGGCGGTGGTAACGAAGATGAAGGTGTACTTCTTCTCGTTCTTGTGCAGGCCAGGCACGATGAACGCCCAGATTTGGTACAGCCAAACCGGTGAGGCCAGCACAGTGCCAGCGAGTGTGCCCACTTTCAAGCGCAAAGTCAGCATTTCAAACGGGCTGGTGGCCAAGAGGCGGCACTCCCCGTCAGCGCTGAAGGAGGCGCGGCGCTCAGCAGGAAGTTCACAATATGGGCCACGCAGGATCTCGCCTAGCGGGCGCAGCCCCAAGGGAGCTTGTTCGTACCAGATGAATCCGATGACGGCGCCGATGGCGAGCACGACGAGTGAAATGACGATGCGCTTGCGCAACTCCTGAAGGTGCTCAACCAGCGTCATCTCGCCCATGGGATTGGACTTACGCTTGCCGAACCTCTTGAGCAGGGGTCGCTTACGCGCTGGCCTTTGTTGGCCAGCAACACTTCCCTGTGCAGACATTGACATCGACCTTCCGTGAAAAGAAAAATCTGGAACAAATAAAGCGCCTCCGACACGGCTAATGCGTGTCAGAAGCGCTCACCACATCTATGAGTTTGGGTTGCCTTCAGAACGCGGCTGGGACTGGCGAGGCTGCATTTCCGGGCTGTTCCAGAACTCTTCGTCAGTCTGCTTCGCAGGCTTTGCGAGCTGGCCCTGCTGTTCATTCTCAGCCTTCATCTCGTTGACCTCAGACTTGAAAATGCGCATCGAACGGCCCATAGAGCGAGCCAGCTCAGGCAGCTTCTTGGCGCCGAAAAGCAGGACGACGACGAGGAGGATAATAAGTAATTCCCTAGGACCGATTGGCATGGGTGCCTCTTTCTGTTCGACAGGCTCATGTGGAGCTGGTCTATTGAGTTAACTTTCGGCTATTGAGTATAACGCTCAAGGGCCGTGATTCGCCGATCTGCAATTGCTTGAACAAGTGGTTCAGGGCCCACGACTCGCACTCTATCAGCTTGGCTGAGTGCGAAACGAATAAACCAGTCCTCGCCGCCAATTGGCATCGTTGCAGCTACACGACCATTTTTTAGTGTCTCACCTAAAGTTATATCGTGCTGCTCAGCAAGCCAAGTGAATTCTGGTTGAATCTCTAGTTGCGCAGTCTTGGCGTGTCGCATTTCGAAAGGCTGGTCAGGGTCAAAGTCGAGCTGACGAACGCGCGGATTAGCCTTTTCTTCCAGCACTTTTACTTGACGCATGCGGTCAAGGCGGAAGGTGCGGTGTGCGCCTACAGACTCGTCCCAGGCCACGAGGTAGGGCTCCGATTCGAAGATGAAAATACGCGCCGGATCGACGGTACGTTCCTTTTCTTGGTTGCTTGATGCGGACCAGTACTTGAAGCGCACGCGTTGGCACTTGTCGACGGCGCCCGCAAGCGCGGCCTGCACCTCGGACTCAGTGGGGTCGATGTGCGCCAGCGAGTCGTAGATGGCTGCGGTCTTTTCGTCCATGATGTCGCGCAGCTTTGCAGCGGCGGACCGCACAGCGGCAGTGTCGATTAGACCCGGCATGGCTTCCAAGGACTCGAGGGTCAGCAGCAACGCGCCCGCCTCCGTAGGCGTGAGACGCAGTGCCTGGGTCAAGCCCTGATCGTTGTAGATCTGGATACCGTCGCGGTAATCAAAGGAAAGATCGATGAGGTCCTCTGTATTACGCCCAACGCCTGAACAAAAGAGGCGATCCACCGCGTCCTTGAGCTCCGCTGGTGTCATCCCCAGGTCCGTGGCGGCCTCCATTGGGCTTTGCCCTGGGTGGTTGCGGAAATAGGGAATCAGATTAAGTGAGCGCACCAGCGCCTGGAGCTTTTGGGAACCATCAGCCATGTCTACTTCTCCCCTTCCTGCGGGCGTTCTGCGGTAAGCAGCTCGATGATGGCGGCGCGAACCGCGGCGGGCTCGAGGACCTCAACGCCTGGTGCATAGCTAGCAGCAGTGCGAACAAGCCAGTCCTTTTCCACCCCATTCATGGCATAGAGCCCATCTTCCCGCTGTTTGCCAGCAGCAGCGAGCTCGAGCGCGCTGCCCTGCGGGATCGAAACGAGCGCGTCCACGGTCTCGCCGCGTTGGAGAGCCTCAACAACGAGGTCTTGCAGCGGGCCAGGCACAGTAAGGTGCGTGGCGTCCTGGCGCGACCTTTTGACGTTATCGATGCGCGTTGCACGGAACACGCGGGCCGCCTCACGGTCAACGTCCCAGCCAACCAAGTACACGCGGCTGTTGTGGTTGACTAGTCCCCACGGGTCCATCGTGCGCCGCACTGCCGGCGAGGAGGGCGTGGCGTAGTAATCAAAAGTAATGCGGAGATGCGCGCGCACCGCCGTGATGACTGCGGTGGTCAGCTCCGGGCTGATGCGGGTGATGTCGTTGACCGCAACGTAGACGGGTGCGCCGCTCAGGTCGCGGGATGCACCAGAGGCTGCGATCTTCGTCCACGCCGACAGCGTGAAGTCACTCAAGCCGCCTGGCTTGCCAATTCCGCCAGCCACGCCCAAGACCATGGCCTCCTCAGGAGTGAAGTCAACGGGCGGCAGCTGGTACTCGTCCTGGTTGAGGCGGTACATCGATCCATCCTCGCCACTGGAGTGGACCACTGGGACACCCGCGCGCTGCAGCGTGACGACGTCGCGCGAGAGCTGTTTTAAGAAGGCCTCATCGCTGCGATTCTGATAGCCCTCGACATTCTTGCGGATCCAAGCCGCGCTGCGGTCCGGGCTGCCGCCACCATGTGCCGCGCCTTGCAAGGCAAAGGAAAGGTTGGTCAGCCGCTCGACGGCCTCGTCGCGCTTTGCCGGATTCCCTTCAGCCATGCGGGCATGCTCCTTCACATCGGTTATATGCAAACAGGTTTATTTAAGAATACAGCGCGCATACCTGCACCGCGCCAACCATACGCACGGGATATAGGCAGGCACGGGAACTAGGCGTTGTGCTCCATGTAGTCTAACAACGCTTGCAGGCGGGGATCCTCTGAAACGAACGGGTCAGAAAACTCCTCCGTCATGGGCTCAGGGCGGTTGACCTTCAAGCGTGTCCAGTCCACAGTGACATTAGATCCCAGCCTGCGCGCCTCCGCCAGGAACTGCCCGCGCAACTTGGCGCGCGTGGTCTGCGGCGGGGTGTTGATGCACTTAGCAATTGCTTCGTCAGTGGTCCAACGCTCCACCATTCCGCGGCTTTCCAAGATGCTGAACAAACCGCGGCCCGGCCGGATGTCGTGATAGGTCAGGTCAATCTGTGCCAGCTTCGGGTGGCCCCACTCCCCGCCCAGGCGGTCGCGGTAACGGTCTAGCAGTCCGCGCTTAATAACCCAATCGATCTCGCGGTCAACGCCCGAGAAGTCCTGGGTCTCAATGGCATGCAATGTGCGCTCCCACAAGTCGACCACGCGCGCCATCTCAGCCGACGGGGTGCCTGCGTCTTCGCGCTCGTTAAGCCAGCGGCGGGCGGCGTCGCATAGCGCCTGCTGCACCTCCAACGCAGTGATCGTGGAACCATCAGCCAATGGCAGCGGCGTTCGCCCCGTCGTATCCCTGGCAATCTCGCGAATGTGGTGAATCGGATCAACAACCTCGAAGCGCGGAACGTCGAATCCGGCCTCGAACATCTCCAGCATCAACAACGCAGAGCCGACCTTGAGCGCCAACGTCGGCTCGGACATGTTGGAATCGCCCACGATGACGTGCATGCGGCGAAAGCGCTTTGAGTCACCGTGCGGCTCGTCGCGGGTGTTGATGATGGGGCGCGAACGAGTGGTCGCGGAAGAAACGCCTTCCCACACCTGGTCGGCGCGCTGCGAAAGCAGGAAGTGCGCTGATTCCTCGCCTCGCGCGGGCTGAACCTTTCCCGCACCGCAGATCAGCTGGCGGGTAATCATGAATGGAAGCAGGGCTACGCCCAAATCCTTGAGCACCACGTGCCGGCTGATGAGGTAGTTCTCGTGGCAACCATAGGAATTGCCGACCGAGTCAACGTTGTTCTTGAACAGGTACACCGCGCGGGGCTGTTGTTCCGCCGCGAGAGCTTCCTCAGCGCGGCGTGCTAAGTCATCAACCACGCGGTCGCCAGCGCGCTCATAGTTGATGAGCTGGGTGAGGCTATCGCACTCCGCGGTGGCCACCTCCGGGTGGGAACCTACATCGAGGTACAAGCGTGAGGCGTTGGGATGAAAGATATTCGAGGAGGAGTACTCGTCCACCACGGGACGGAAAAGGATGCGGGCGATCTCGTCCGGAGTCATTCTCCGTTGATCGCCGCTGGCACTCGAGGTGATTCCGTATTCGGTCTCAATTCCCATAATGCGGCGGGCATAGACCGGACCTGTGGCGAGTTCCCCCACGATTATTCGCCGCCCTTTTGTACGTAAGCGCGCACGAATTCCTCGGCGTTGTTCTCCAGCAGTCCGTCGATCTCGTCAAGGAGATCCTCGGTGCCGGCGCTGTTGATGCTAACCTGGCCTGCGGCCAAGTCCTCAGATGCGTCGCCGTCGTTTCCGCCGTTGCCAGCGTTGACCTGGGATTGGTTTCCACTCATAGCTCTACTTTTCCTTTCTTAACCATGTTTAGAGTACTCGACGTTTACGCCCATGTGGCCGAGCTTGGCCAATAGCTCCTGGGAGTCTGCGGAGTCCGCAATGAGCTTCTCGACGTCGTCAGCGCCAAGCCCGCGCGTATCGTCCAGCGCTACGGTTGCCGTGCCCGTCGGGGTGCGGAAAGACAGTGTCTGCCAGCTGGCCGCCAGCAGATCTTCGCTGTACTTCTGCGTGATACTGCCGCGGAAGAAGGCGCGGGTGTCGCGAGGCGGATTATCCGCAGCGCGGGCGATGTCCTCATCGCTGACGAGCGTGCGCATGCGTCCCTTGCGCACGAGCGCGTGGTATAGCGACTTCGCTGGGTCGATGTCAGTGTACTGAAGATCGATGAGCGCAAGCTTCGGGTTCGCAGGATCCACGCCGCGGTCCATATAGCCCTTGATGAGCTGGTACTTGGCCACCCAGTCCAAGAGATGCGCTGCCGACATTGGGGCGGCAGACAGCAGGCCTGTCACCTCGTCCCAGGCTTCGAGCACGCGCTTGTCGACGTCCGTCACCGCAGCGACGCGCTTGCGGTAGACCGCGAGAATCTCGAGTGCTGTGAGTTCGCGGTCGTCTTTGAGCTGCAGCTTGTGGGTCAAGGTGAGGTCGTGGCTGACCTTAGATACCTCGGCCACGGCGTCGCGCAGCTGCAGATCGCTAAAGTCAACGCCGGCTTCGATGGCATCGAGGACCAAGGAGGTCATGCCCAGCTTCAAGAAGTTTGAGGTCTGCGACATGTTCGCGTCGCCGATGATGACGTGCAGGCGCCCGAAGTCCGCTGCCACGGCATGCGGCTCGTCACGAGTGTTGATGATGCCGCGGTTGAGCGTGGTCTCTAGCGAGATCTCCTGCTCGATGTAGTCGGCACGTTGGGAAATTTGGAAGCCGGCCTCCTCGCCGTCTTGTCCCCTGCCCACGCGTCCTGCACCAATGACTACCTGGCGGGCGACAAAGAAGGGAATGAGTCCCGCAGCGATGTCGCCAAAGTCGGTGCTGCGGCGATACTGGTAGTTCTCGTGGGAACCATAGGAAGCGCCTTTGCCGTCCACGTTGTTCTTGTAGAACTTCAGCGGCGGGCACGGATCATGGTTGGCGAGCACCGAGGTGCCCTGCTCTGTGAGCTCCGCGACGGATGCGGCGGCGCGGCGCAGGATGAGGTCACCGGCAGCGTCGTAAAGCATGGCGTCCCAAGCATTGGTGCACTCTGGCGAGGAATACTCGGGGTGTGCGTGATCGACGTAGAAGCGCGCACCGTTGGCGGTGACCACGTTGGCAACACCAATGGCATTGGGGTCCACGATGGGTACCGTCTGGTAGCGCTTGAGGTCGAAGCCCCGGGAATCTCGCAGCGGGTGCTCCTCGCGGAAATCCCAGCGCGAGCGGGCCCCTGTATGCAGCGCGGCATAAGCGACGACCGCGTGAGTCGAGGTGACAATAGGTGACATCTCCGGGTTAGTTGGCGTGGAGATGCCGTATTCAGTTTCAGTTCCTAAGACGCGTGCCATGAGGTGCTCCTAAAACCCATCAGCTCAACGCGGGTGACCTCGGCGCCGGCCTCGGTTCCCGCGACAATCTTTGTCCACTCCTCCGGGCTTGCGGAGGTTGGGACATACTCGGACTCCGCTTGCTCCGCGGCGATCGCTTGGCGCAAGTGATTCTCGGTGATGCCTTGGGCTGCGCGGGCATCCCCGGCCAGAGCCTCCTTGATGGCCAGCTTCTTCGCGCGGGCGATGATGTTTGCGATCATCGCGCCGGACACGAAGTCGCGGTAGTAGAGAATGCGCGGCTCATCGTTCAAGTAGTGCAAGCGCACGAATGGGCGCTCCGAATACAGATCCTCTACCGCGGCGTCGATAAGAGCATCGACATCGCCCTGGTGCGGGACCTTTTCCCCCAAGTGGCGGGAGAAGATATCGCGTGCGCCCTGCTTGTTGGGGCGGTTCACACGAATCTTGATGTCGAGGCGGCCCGGGCGCATAATCGCGGGGTCAATGAGTTCCTCGCGGTTGGTGGCACCGATGACGATGACGTTGCCCAGCTTCTCGACGCCGTCGAGCTCCGTCAACAGCTGTGGGACCACGGTGGTCTCCATATCGGAGGACACGCCGGAGCCACGCGTGCGGAAGATGGACTCCATCTCGTCGAAAAAGACGATGACAGGACGCGCGGCGTCGAGAGCCGCCAGCTCGCGGGCGCGCTCGAAGATGAGGCGAATGCGGCGCTCGGTCTCGCCGACATACTTGTTGAGCAGCTCTGGGCCCTTGACGTTGAGGAAGTAACTCGGGCCGGCGCTGCCCATCTTATTGGCAAGAGAATTGGCCACTGCCTTGGCGATCAGGGTCTTGCCACAGCCGGGAGGGCCGTATAGGAGCACGCCTTTGGGCGGCTCGAGGTCATACTGGCGGTAGAGATCCGGATGCAGGAAGGGTAGCTCCACGGAGTCGCGGATTTGGGAGATCTGCGCGTCGAGGCCGCCGATGTCCTCGTAGGTGACGTCAGGAACTTCCTCCAGCGAGAGCTGCGCAACCTCGGTCTTTTCGATCTTCTCTAGTGCGACGCCGGACTTGGAGTCGATGAGGATGGTGTCGCCAGCGCGTACGCCCTCGCGGAGACGGGTGGCGAGCAGAACGACCTGTTCCTCACCAGAGGAATTAGCCACGATGGCGCGAGAGTCATCGACTTTTTCCTGCACGGTGGCAAGGTTGCCGGTATCTGGATGCCCGCAGCCTTCGACGACCACGAAGCCGTCGCCAAGCCGCACCTGCTGGCCCACGCTGAGGCTGCCCGGCTCCAAGTTGGGCGAGATCTTCAGGCGCATGGGCCTGCCGTTGGTATAGACCTCGGCATCACGGCGGGAGTCGTGCTCGCGGCCTGAGTATCCGAGGAAGACGCCATAGGTCGAAGCAGGCTCGGAAAGGGCGTTGACTTCAGCGAGCATCTGCTGCAGCTTGTTGCGAGAGTCCTGCAACAAGGATGCGAGCTTGGTGTTGCGCTCGGCGAGCTGATCAATCTGCCGTTTGAGGTCGGCGGTGTGACTTGCGTCGTTCATAGCTACACACTAGCGCGTACGGCTCTCCGCAAGGTTAGGTACCCCTCATTCGTGAGGGTGCACCCTGGTGTGCTGTGTTTGGCGCGCAGGGCTTGGGCGGCGTTACTTGCGAGCGCGGCGCTGCGGGCGCGGCGGGGTTACGCCGTCGGCAAGGCGGCGCGTCCAGATGAGGAATGCGGTGTGTGCGTTCATGCGGTGTTCTGGGCGGGTAGCCAAGCCCTCGACCTTCCACTCGCGCACGAGGGACTCCCAAGCCTTAGGCTCGGTGAAGCACTGCAGCTCGCGGATGCCCTCCATGACCTTCATCAGCTGTGGGACGGTGGCCACGTAGGTCATGAACACGCCGCCAGGAATCAGGATGTCGCGCACCTTCTCGAGGTGCTCCCATGGCTCGAGCATATCGAGGATGACGCGGTCAACTGGGCCGCCCAACTCGTCGACGGTGACATCGGCCAAGTCACCCAAGCGCGGCGACCACCACTCCGGCTGATTACCGAAGTATTCCTTGACGTTGTCCACCGCGTACTCGAGATGATCGTCGCGAACCTCGTAGGAGAAGACGTGGCCCTCTGGGCCCACAGCACGCAGCAGAGTCATCGAAAGCGCGCCAGAACCCGCGCCTGCCTCCAGGACGCGGGCGCCCATGAAGATGTCGCCCTCCACCAGGATCTGAGCAGAGTCCTTGGGGTAAATGACGGCGGCGCCGCGCGGCATCGACAGCACGTGGTCCACCATGAGGTGGCGGAAGAGCAGGAAATCGCTGCCCAAAGTCGAGCGCACGACAGAGCCCTCGTCCATTCCGGCGATCTCGTCGTGGCGGATGATGCCCTTGTGCGAGTGGAATTCCCCGCCCTCTTCGAGCACCACGGTGTAGTGGCGGCGCTTAGCATCGGTCAGCTGGACGCGATCGCCATAGTGAAATGGTCCGGAGTAAGGCATCGTGGGGATTCCTATGCTTTCTGTGGAGAGGGTCTAGTTAACCTACCAAGTATGCCTCAATGGCCTCGCCCATCCATACTTGGTCGCGTTCGCCGACCATTTCGCGGGCCGAGTGCATCGAGAGCATGGGCACTCCGACGTCGACAGTGTCGATGCCGAGCCGCGTTGCGGTGATGGGGCCGATGGTGGAGCCACACGGGACGTCGTTGTTGCCCACGAAGCGTTGGAAAGGAACTCCTGCTCGCTCACACGCGCGTTCCCACAAGGAAACAGTGGTGGCGTCGGAGGCATAGCGCTGATTACCGTTGATCTTGGTGACCGGACCCTTGCCGATGATCGGATGGTGTGTCGGATCGTGCTTGCCTACATAGTTCGGGTGTACGGAGTGCGCGGCGTCGGCAGATACGCAGGAGGAGCGTGCGAACATCTGGTAGCGCTCCTCTTCGTTGGCGCCGAGTGCGCGGCCGGTACGGCCCAGCACGTCCGCCAGGATTGGACCAGCAGCACCAAAGCGGGAGGAAGAGCCCACCTCCTCGTGGTCGAAGGCGGCCATAACGAGGACGTCGTTATGCGCAACCGCGCCCTTCTGTGCCGCGTTCTTCATGGCTACTAAGGAAGCATGGACCGAAGCCAGGTTGTCCATACGGCCAGCTGCGATGAGTGGTTCACCGACGCCGAAGACGGCACCGCGCTGCGCGTCAGCGGTGATGAGATTAAAGGCCGAGATCTCGTCTTTTTCCACACCGATCTTTTCCGCAACGACGCTCAAGACGGAGGCATCAGGAGTGCCAACGGAAAGCACTGGCTGCATGTTGTGCTGGCGGTCCGGCTTGAACTCGTCTTGACGGTAGAGGTGGATGGCCAAAGAAGGCAGACGCAGGATTGGGCCGGTGTTGACCAGGTGGTGCTCGCCATCCTTGGTGACTACCTGGCCAGCAACGGTGAGCTCGCGGTCGAACCACGTATGCAGGAGCGCGCCGCCGTAGATTTCCACTGCGACTTGCTGCCAGCCGGCGGAATCAAAGTCCGGGGTGGGTTTTAGGACCAAGCCTGGTGAGTCAGTGTGAGAGCCTACGATGCGGAAGGCCGAGTTCTTGTCCGCACCTTCGGGCACATACCAAGCCATTACTGCGCCACCGCGAACCATGACGTGTCCGCCAGGCGCCGCTGACCACTCGGCGGATTCATCTTGACGGACGAAGCCTTCCTCCTCCAATTGGCGCGCTACTTCGTGCGCTGCGTGATAGGAAGAAGGGCTTGCAGCAATAAAATCGAGGAACTCATCCGAAATACTCATACCCCCTACTTTGCCATGAATGCTCGGGCGCTAGGCTAAAAGGACCATGGCTGATGCACGCACTCCCCGACCGCTGGCGCTTTCACCGTCACGGGCCTCTGACTATAAGCAATGCCCATTGCTCTACCGCTTCCGAGCAATTGACAAACTCCCCGAACCGAAGACGCTGGCACAGGTGAAGGGAACGCTGGTTCACGCGGTTCTCGAAAACACCCACAAGCTTCCCCGTGAGCAGCGCGACTACCCCACTGCGGTGAAGATGATTAAGCCGGAGTGGGAGAAAATGGTGGCGGCGGATTCGGAGCTTAAGGAGCTGGTGCCTGACGACGCCACTCTCGACTTCTTCGTCTCTGCCCGGGACCTGGTCAAGGGTTACTTCCAGATGGAAAACCCGCAGGGCTTCGACGCCCAAGAATGCGAGATGTACGTCGATACTGTCTTGCCCAACGGCGTACCGGTCCGCGGATTTATCGACCGTGTTGATGTGGCGCCAACGGGCGAGGTGCGCGTTGTTGACTACAAGACGGGCAAGAAGCCGCTCCCCCGTTACAGCCACGATGCCCAGTTCCAGATGCGTTTTTATGCGCTGGTCTATTGGCGCATCCTCGGGACCATTCCAGCCCAGCTGCGCCTGATGTACCTCAAGGTGCTGGACTCGATGTTCCTTGCACCAACTCGGGAGGAGCTGGAGTACTTCGAGCGCGACCTTGGCGATTTGTGGGCGAAAATCGAAGGTGACGGCAAAGAGGGCGTCTTCCGGCCAAAGACCTCGAAGCTGTGCGGCTGGTGCTCCTTCCAAAAGCTGTGCCCCGAGTTCGGCGGCACCCCTCCGGAGTACCCGGGCTGGCCCGGGTCCACGGCGGACGTTTCCTAGTTAACAGCTAGCAACTCATAAACAAAGGCTGCCGAGTACACATTGTTATCTTCGAGTACTCGGCAGCCTTTTTTGATTTTCTGTCTTTAGAACAGACCAGAGATGGTTCCGTTGGTGTCAACGTCGATGTTGTTCGCGGCCGGCTTCGTAGGCAGACCCGGCATGGTCATGACGTCGCCGGTAAGGACGACGATGAATCCAGCGCCGGTACGTGGCAGAAGCTCGCGCACATGCAGGGTGTGGTCTTCCGGTGCCCCCAGCGCAGACGGGTTGTCCGAGAAGGAATACTGCGTCTTAGAGATGACGACTGGGAATTCATTCCAGCCGTTGTCCTTGATGTACTGCAGGTCCTTCTTCGCCTTGGGGCCATACTCGATGTGGGTGGCACGGTAGATTTCCTTGGCGACGGTCTCGATGGACTTCTCGACGCCCTCTGCTGGGTCGTAGAGCTGGTGGGCTGCGCCGTCCTGCAGGTTGTCGATGAGCGTCTGAGCAAGTTCCTTTGCGCCTTCGCCGCCCTTGCCCCAGACGTCTGCCTCGGCGAGAGCAACACCGAAGTCCTCAGCCCACGTGCGCATGAACTCACGCTCGGCGTCGGTATCGGTGAAGAAGGAATTCAGAGCGACAACTGGGCGTAGGCCAAACTTCCGTAGGTTCTCTACGTGGCGCTCTAGGTTTACGATGCCCTTGCGCAGCGCATCCAGGTTTTCGGTGGTGAGGTCTTCACGAGCCTGGCCGCCGTTGTACTTCTGGGAGCGGATGGTTGCTACGACCACTGCACCGGCGACGTCGAGATCGCCAAAGCGAGCCTTGATGTCCATGAACTTCTCGCCACCAAGGTCTGCACCAAAGCCAGCTTCGGTGAGGACGATGTCGCCGAACTCCATAGCAGTCTGGGTAGCCAGCAAGGTGTTGCAGCCGTGGGCAATGTTGGCGAACGGGCCGCCGTGCACGAATGCCGGGGTGCCGCCCAGGGTCTGGACCAAGTTCGGGTTCAGGGCATCGCGCATAAGCGCGGTGAGCGCGCCTTCTGCGTTGAGCTCACGTGCGGTGACGGGCTTTTGATCGTAGGTGTAGCCGACGGTGATGTCACCGAGGCGCTTCTTCAAATCCTCGAGGTCCGTAGCCAAGCCCAGGATTGCCATGATTTCGGACGCTGCGGTGATGGTGAAACCAGTTTCTGCCGGGACTCCGTGGGCGGGTCCACCGAGTCCGGTGACGACGTTGCGCAGTGCACGGTCGTTGACGTCGAGGCAGCGCTGCCAGGTCACGCGTCGAGGATCGATGCCTAGTTGGTTGCCTTGATGGATGTGGTTATCGATGATTGCCGCAAGAGTGTTGGTGGCGGCGGCAATGGCGTGGAAGTCACCGGTGAAGTGCAGGTTGATGTCTTCCATTGGGACGATCTGAGAGTAACCGCCGCCAGCGGCACCACCCTTGATGCCCATGACTGGGCCTTGAGAAGGCTCGCGCAGAGCGACGATGGCCTTGTGGCCGAGGAGGGAGAGCGCATCGGTGAGGCCGATGAGCGTGGTGGACTTGCCTTCGCCGGCAGGAGTTGGCGAAACACCCGTTACCAAGACCAGCTTGCCCTTGGGCTTAGAGTGATCCAGCTTGGTGATGTCGACTTTGGCTTTGGTGTTGCCGTAAGGGATGAGAGCTTCTGCCGGGATGCCGGCGCGGTCTGCGATATCGGTGATGGGCTCGAGGTGGTGAGCCTGGGCGATTTCAACGTCTGTCAGGTGGGTAGTCATGGCTTTATGCTACCGAGAAAAAGCCGCTTGATCCGGCCAAATTCAAAGATTTGGGGGCCAAGCGGCTGGCTTTAAACTTACCTTTTGTGGTGGGTAATTCAGGTGCCTCAAGAAGCTAGGCGATAACTGCACCCAAAAGGTAGCTCAGCAGGACAGAGGCCACGATGGAGACCGTACCCGGGATGAGGAATGGGTGGTTGAAGACGGCCTTTCCGATGCGGGTAGAACCAGTATCGTCCATCTCGACCGCTGCAAGCAGAGTTGGGTAGGTCGGGAGAATGAACAGAGCAGAAACTGCTGGGAATGCTGCCAGCGCGGTAAGTGGGCTTGCACCCAGAGCGAGAGCAGCTGGAAGCAGTGCCTTGGTGGTAGCTGCCTGGGAGTACAGGAGCGCTGCTGCGAAGAAGAGAACCACGGCGAGCATCCACGGAGCGGACTTGATGATGTCACCAGCCATTGCCTGGATGTCTTCGAGGTAGTGGTTGATTAGGGTGGTGCCGAGCCAAGCGACGCCCAGAACACACATCGAGGCAGACATGCCGGACTTGAACACTGGGGTGTTGAGAACGTCCGCGGCCGGAATCTTGGTGATCATCACGATGAGTGCAGCGGCGGTCAGCATGACCGTCATGATTGCCTCGTTACGTGGCAGGGTCGGGTCGGTGATGAGGCCGACCTGCTCAGAGGTCAGGGTTGCCCAGATCATGACGATGACGATGGCGGCGAGGAAGATACCGATGGAGGCCTTAGCGCCCTTCTGGACAGTATGGCCGGACTCCCCCTTCGGCTTCGATACGAGGCCTTGTGCAAGGCGCTCCTGGTAAACCGGATCGTCGTCGAGTTCCTTACCGGCGTGGTTGGCAAGCCAAGCAGCCGGGAAGATGCTCAGGAAGGTAGCTGGAATCAATACTGCGAGAAGCTGCAGGTAACCAATGCCTACTGGCTCGAGGAGCGAGGCCAACAGGACGACTGCTGCGGAAATCGGGGATGCACAAATTGCCATCTGTGAGGCAACGACGGCGATGGACAGCGGCCGGGAAGGACGAACCTTGCCTTCCTTTGCGACCTCGACGATAACCGGAAGAGTAGAGAACGCAGTGTGGCCGGTACCAGCCAGTACGGTCATCAACCAGGTAACGATTGGTGCGTAGTAGGTAATGCGGCGAGGGTTCTTACGCAGGAAGCGCTCTGCGACATAAACCAGGTAATCCATGCCGCCAGCGCGCTGCATCGCCGCGATGGCAGCGATAACGGTCATGATGATGCCGATGACATCGAATGGGATGTCTTCGCGGGTAACGGGGATACCGGTAAGGCCAAGGGCCAGTACGCCGAGGCCGCCGGCCATACCGATACCGATTGAGCCGATGCGGGCGCCCAAGTAAATTGCCGCAAGGACAATGAGGATATGGACTATAACCATGAGAGTCTCCACAGGTTTGAAATGAATGGCTTCCTCAGCCCAAATTCATGAGGGAGCCATGCTCTGTCCCTCCTATTGTCCCCCAAACAATGTGGCTTTTGTTAGCCAAATCGCCCGTTTGTGTTTGTTCCCACATATTTAATTCTTTATATTACGGTTGGTTAATTGAAATTCACCAAACCCCCTGGATATACAAAAAGCCCGGTTCGAACGAAGCTTTCCGTCCTCGCGTCACCCTGCCCTTTTAAGGGGGTGCCACGAGTCGAAAACTAGTCCGAAACGGGCTTTTGAAACTCTTATCTCTTAAGGCCGCGCAGATCCCCACACGGCCTTAAAGTGGGAATTAATCCTCGTCGACGTAGAGCTGGCCGCGGAACTCTGGGTGCATAAGGTTCTCTACGGACAGGACCTTCGACAGGGTTGCCTCGTCCATGAGACCCTTCTCCAGGACTAGCTCCTTGACGCCCTTGCCAGTCTTCAGGGACTCCTTGGCGATTTCGTCACCGTTGTGGTGGCCGATGAACGGGTTGAGGTAAGTGACGATACCGATGGAGTTCTCGACGTATGCGCGGCAGACATCTGCATTTGCGGTGATGCCAGTGACGCACTTCTCGCGGAGTGTATCAACGGCGTTGCCCATGATGCGGATGGACTGGAACAGTGCCTCGCCGATAACCGGCTCCATGACGTTGAGCTGGAGCTGGCCGGCTTCAGCGGCCATGGTGACGACGTGGTCGTTACCGAAGACCTTGAAGCAGACCTGGTTGACAACCTCTGGGATAACCGGGTTGACCTTACCCGGCATGATGGAGGAACCAGCCTGGCGAGGAGGCAGGTTGATTTCACCCAGGCCAGCGCGTGGGCCAGAGGCCAGCAGGCGCAGGTCATTACAGATCTTGGCGAGCTTCATGGCGGTGCGCTTGATCACGGAGTGCAGAAGCACGTAAGCGCCACAGTCGGAGGTTGCCTCGATTAGGTCGCGAGCGGTCTTGATCTCGAGGCCGGTGACCTCGGACAGGGCGGCGGTGACCTGGTGGCGGTAGCCGGCTGGGGTGTTTACGCCGGTACCAATTGCGGTTGCGCCGAGGTTGATTTCCAGCAGACGCTTCTGAGCGTCACGCAGGACAGCTTGCTCTTCGGCCAGGTTGTGGGCGAAGGCCTTGAACTCGTCACCAAGGGTCATTGGGACTGCGTCCTGCAGCTGGGTACGGCCCATCTTCAGAATGTCCTGGAACTCGTTGCCCTTCTCGTGGAAGGATGCCTGCAGCGCGTCGATGCGCTCAATGAGGGCATCAAGCGAGAAATACAGGCCGAGGCGGAAACCGGTTGGGTATGCGTCATTGGTGGACTGCGACATGTTGACATCATCGTTCGGGTTGATGATGTCGTAAGCACCCTTTTCCTCGCCGAGGTACTCGAGAGCGAGGTTTGCCACAACCTCGTTGGTGTTCATGTTCAGTGAGGTGCCAGCGCCGCCCTGGAATACGTCCAGTGGGAACTGGTCCATGCAGCGGCCCTCATCCAGAATTTGGTCACAAGCCCAAATGATGGCTTCTGCCTTCTTCTTTGGCAGAACGTGCAGACGGCGGTTTGCCATCGCGGTGGCCTTCTTTACCATCACCATGCCGCGGATAAAGTCCGGGATGGTGTTGATGGTTACGTACGAGATTTGGAAGTTGTCGATTGCGCGAAGGGTGTGGACACCGTAGTACGCGTCATTCGGAATTTCCAGGGAGCCGAGAAGGTCGGTCTCGGTACGAGTCTTCTTCGAAGACTTCGTTGCCTTAGCAGCATCCTTTGCTTCAGAGGCGGATGGCTTTACACCTTCCTCCTTGGCGTCAATCTCTACATCCTTCTTAGTGGTCTTAGCCATTTGGCGGGACTCCTTAGTAGGTTAATGCTCGCTATTTATTCACGAACATTTTGAACGATGAAAGGGTGAGTAAACTCAACGCCCATCGTAGCCAGCCCCGCCGTATGGGTGCCCGATCTATGGGATAAATCTAATAATTACCCCTAAAAGCGGGCGATACGGAGATCGGAAGCCAAAATGGCTTCGGCGCCCAGCGCAGATAGCTTGTCCATGATGTGGTTTGCCTCCTTGCGTGGGACCATTGCGCGGACCGCTGCCCAGTTCTCGCGAGCTAGCGGAGATACGGTCGGGCCGGTGAGTCCTGGCGTAACTGCGGATGCGGCATCGAGATTATCCGTCGAAACGTTGTAGTCAATCATCAAGTAGTTACGTGCGTGCAAAATACCTTGGATGCGGCTGAGTACTACTTGCTCGGCAGGCGTGACTTCCTGTCCCTCGCGCTTAATCACCACTGCTTCAGAGGTGATAATTGGCTCGCCAAATGGCTCGAGCCCCTGCTGTCGCAAGGTGGTGCCTGTCGAGACAACGTCAGCGATCGCATCGGCGACGCCTAGGTGGATGGAGATCTCTACCGCGCCGTCGAGGCGAATCACCTCGGCCTCAATGCCGCGAGTCTTTAAGTCGTCACGAACCAAGTTCGGGTACGAGGTAGCAATGCGCTTTCCAGCGAGCTTCTCAACCGTCCAGTTTTCGCCTTGGCGGGAGGCATAGCGGAAGGTCGAAGTGCCAAAGCCCAGGCCGAGGACCTCGTTGAACTTGGCCTTGGAGTCTCGGGCAAGGTCGCGGCCAGTGATGCCAAGGTCTAATACACCTTGTGCGACGTAAATAGCGATGTCTTTGGGGCGGAGGAAGAAAAACTCAACGTCGTTCGCCTCGTCGACGATGTTAAGGGCTTTGTTATGGCCGCGGCCTTTGTAGCCTGCTTCGGCCAAAATCTCTATTGCTGCCTCTGACAGTGAACCCTTATTAGGGACGGCAATCTTGATCATGATGGAACCTTCGCAATAAGCCACATCGCTCTTGCTGCGTTAGCAATCAGAGGGCGGTGGGAGTCTTAAGTGAATGGGATGACGTTACGGGAAACGCGTTTACAGATATTTGTAAATGTCTTCTGGCTGCAGGCCGCGCTTGAGCATCATGACCTGAGTCCAGTAGATGAGCTGGGACATTTCTTCAGCGAGTTCTTCGTCCGACTGATATTCGGAAGCAATCCAGACTTCGCCAGCTTCCTCGATGATCTTCTTGCCAAGATGATGGACGCCCTTGTCGAATGCTTCTACGGTGCCGGAACCCTCTTGGTGGGTGGCAACCTTCTCGGACAGTTCAACAAAAAGCGACTCAAAATTCTTCACGGTTTCCTATTCTTCCACAGATACGCATACAATGTCATAATTGGTGTTTAAAATATCTCTTCTGGAGCTACCACTACCCTATTTGTGAGGGCTTGACCTACCTGCATCAACGGCGTACTTATGAGGCGTCTAGCTTCGAATCTGCGCAAACCACGCGTAAATGTCAGCGGCGCCCGCGCCGTGCAAGTGGCGAGAATTATGCAGGGAGGATATTTCCACAACCTCTTCTGGGACCTCCACGCGATTGTCTTCCGGGAGACCAATGACCGTGCACCCCGCGTCAACGGCGGCGCGCATACCTGCGGCTGAATCCTCGAAGACCAAACAGTCACGCGGGTCCAAATCCAATCGACGGGCCGCTTCGACATACATGTCCGGGGCCGGTTTGCCTGTGGGTACTTCGTCGCCACAGATCGTGTCCACAAAGAAGTGCTCGCCCAACTCAGCGATAGCGGAGCCAGCCACATAGCGTTCCGTATTGGTGGTGACCATCATCGGGATCCCGTCGGCGTGGAGCTCGCGCAACAGCTCCGGCACACCAGGGAAGATTTCGAGATTGCCGTGGAAGAGGCCTTTTACATAGTCGAACATCGCCATGCGGTAACGCTCGACTTCATTTGGGGCAACCTCTACCCCAGCCAAGCCTGCGCAGATATCTAGCGTCGTCTCAAAAGTGACACCGACTGTGGCCAAGCGCTCCTCGTGCGTCATTTCGTGGCCCAAAAGGCTCGACAGATAAAGCGTCGCCTCCGCCCACAATGGCTCCGAATTGGTCAGCGTTCCGTCCATGTCCCAAAAGATGGCAGCGGGACGGATAGTGTGGTTAGGAGGGGTCATAAAGAGTGAATGTGTCTTAGAAATCTAGCTCTGGAAGTTGAGAAAGGGCATCGTCGTCAGCGCCCGTGGCGGCGGATGCGTTGTAGATCAGTTCAGTGAGCTCTTCCTTTTCCTCCGGCTCTAAGATGGCGTCAGCATTCTTGCGGTTGAAGGCGCCGAGTTCCTCGACGGAGCGGTTGATCACAGCCGTCAAAGTCGGGCCATCAGGATCGTCCGGCAATGCATCGAGGTCGTCGAAAAGCTTCTCCACAATGGTGCGCAGCTCCGGCAACGCTGCTGCATCGAAAGGCGCTTCCCAGAATTCCTTCTCATCTTCTTTGAGGTAGCTGCCGGTGGCAAAAGACTCTAGGTTGCTGATGAACTCATCAATGTTGGGCTGAAAATCTACGCGAATGCTCATGCAGTGAATTCTGCCCTAAGTTCCCTAGGCCCGCACGCCAAGCAGCGAATCAAGTGCGGTGCGGATGAGCTCCCCAGCCTCGTCATTGTTCGCGCCGCGATCTGCAGATGCCCACGCATCAACGGCCGCAAGTACAGCTGGGGTGTCCAAGTCGTTGGCCAGTGCCCCGCGGATTGCGGCCACGAGCTCCTGCGCAACTTCGAGAGAACCTGGGTTCTGCAGCGCATCGCGCCATACTCCGAGGCGCTCATTTGCCTGTTCTAGGACCTCATCGGACCAGTCGCGTTCAGCACGGTAGTGGCCTGCGAAGACACCGAGACGGATCGCGGAAGGATCAACGCCTGCTTCCACCAACTTGTGAACGAAAACCAGGTTGCCCAGCGACTTCGACATCTTGACGCCGTCGAGGCCAATCATGCCGGTGTGGACATAAACCTGGGCCATGCGCTCTACCCCAAGGGCCGCTTCAGCATGGGCTGCGGAGAACTCATGGTGCGGGAACTTCAAGTCGCTGCCGCCTCCTTGGATATCAAAAGGCGCGCCTAGGCGGTTGGTCGCAATGGCAGAGCACTCGATGTGCCAACCAGGACGGCCCGGGCCAAAGGGAGAATCCCAGGCAGGCTCGCCTTCGCGGTGCGCGCGCCAGACCAATGCATCCAACGGGTTGCGCTTGCCGGGGCGATCGGGATCACCGCCGCGTGCGGCAAAGAATTCCGCCATCTCGGCTGCGGTGTAGTTGGACTCGTAGCCAAAGTTCTTAGTGGCGTCGATCGAGGCATAAACGTCGGGGAACTCAGGATCGTCAACTACGTAAGCCGCGCCGGCGTCGATAAGCTTGCTCACCATCTCAGTGACTTCATCGATGACTTCCATTGCGCCCACGTAATCCTGCGGCGGCAAAACGGAAAGAAGCTCCATGTCGGAGCGGAACAAATTGATCTGCGAGGTCCCCAGCTCACGCCAGTCCACTCCGTCGCGCTCAGCGCGCTCGAACAGTGGGTCATCAACGTCGGTGATGTTCTGGACGTAGTGCACCTGGTAGCCGTTATCCAGCAGCTGGCGGTAAGCCAAGTCGAACGTCAGGTAGGTCGCTGCGTGGCCCAAGTGCGTCGAATCGTAGGGGGTGATGCCACAGACGTACATGGTGGCAGTTTCGCCGCTGACCTCTACCTTGCGGATGGTTTCATCCGCAGAATCGTAAAGATGCAGTGCGTGAGGTTTCCCGGGAACAGTATCAACGCGGGGTGTGGGCCAAGAATGCATGCGGTCTATCGTAGCCCCGCACCCGCACCTAATGCACGTTCAGATGCATTAGGCATGAAGTAAATCCTCCTAAGGCTGCAGGACGCCGAGCGCCAGCAGAATCATCACCAGAATGCCCACTGGGATGCGGTACGCAGCGAACCACTCGAAGGAGTGGTTGCCCACGAACTTCAGTAACCAGGCAATGGAAGCATAGCCAATGACGAAGGCGATGAGCGTGCCCACCAACAACTGCGCGCCAGTGGCGGACTGGCCGACGGAGGGGCCAAAGGCGTCGCCAAGCGAGAAAAGCCCCGAGGCCAGCACAGCAGGAATGGCGAGCAGGAAGCTAAAGCGCGTGGCGACCTCGCGGTCCAAACCCATGAAAAGGCCGCCCGAAATGGTACCGCCGGAGCGCGAGACACCTGGGATGAGCGCAAGGCACTGGCATAGGCCCATGACCACGGCATCTTTCATCGTAAGCTCGTCGAAACCGCGCTCCTTCTTGCCCACCCGTTCGGCCGCGATGAACACGAAGGAGAAGATGATGAGCATGGCGGCGGTAATCCACAGGTTGCGGAGGTTATCGCGAATCAGGTCTTTACCAACAACGCCCAAGATGCCGATCGGAATGGAGCCGACGATGACCATCCACCCCATCCGATAGTCCTGGCCCCGCTGCTCCTTGTTGAAAAGTCCGCGGAACCAGCCGGTGATAATTTGCCAAATCATGCCGGCAAAGTAGACCAAGACGGCTGCTTCAGTACCCAGCTGAATGACTGCGGTAAAGGAAGCACCTGCATCCTCGCCCCAGAAGAGCTCTGAGATGATGCGAAGGTGCCCGGAGGAGCTCACGGGTAGAAACTCCGTGAGGCCTTGGACGATGGATAGGACAATGACCTGGATCCAGGACATCGCGTCTGTTGCTGCTGCGGTATTCACTCGGGAGAGCATACATACCGCGGCACACTTCGGGATTTACCCACGCTGGCTGCTACGATAAACAATCGTGAAAGCACAGGCCAAGACAAAGAAATTGATGCCTCTAGCGCTGGCCATTAGCACTCTCGCGTTGAGTGCATGTCAGCCGGAAACGGGAGTCGGAGGAGATCCTGACTCGGCTCTGAAGGCAAACGCTACCCCGGCGCCGAGTTCCTCGTCTGCCGGCAAACCCGCTGGCAAGCTCGCCCAAGTTGATGCGGATGTCGTTGACTTGGCCGCTCATGGCGATACCATTGCAGCGCGGACCAAGGCAGAACTTTTGGTTGGCTCCCAGAAGGACTTCCTAGGCGGTTCCCCGAAGAAGGTTGCCATCGATGACAGGTGCGGCGACCTTAGCTCTTCCGAGCAAGGCTTTGTCCTCGCGTGCGGCGACAAGGTCTTGCTCATTGACCCCGCCAAGCCGGAAGCGCCTGAAGAGGTCGCAATGGAAGAAGAAACTCCGGTCACCGTGGCCACGCAGCTTTCCTCGGGCGAGCTCTTCGTCGGTTCCCACGAGTCCAACGCCGTGGGCATTTACGTCGATGGCAAGCGCGACCGCGAGATCAAGGTCGAGGAAGGCTCAGATCAGCTGTTGGCCGTTCCGAATCTCGACGGCACCGATAACGTGGTTCGAATTCTGCGCGCTGACTCCACGATTCAGTCCATCGACTGGGAGAAAGATCGTGCGGGCGGCCGTTTGCGTGCGGGTCAAGGCATCGGCCAGATTGCGGTTGGTGAGGGCGCGATTGTCCTCGGCTCCGACACCTCCGGCAAGCGCCTGGCGGTCTATACCGCGGACGACGTAATCCGCCTCCACCAGTACGGCAACGTCGACGGCACCCCTTGGGCCGTGGCCTGGGACCCTGCTCGCAAGCTGGCATGGGTGACCACCACCGATACCGGGAAGGCACATGCGTTCTCGATCGAATCCGGAGTGCCGATGGCTAAAGGTAGCGTAGACACTGTCGCTGATGCGCAAAACATCGCCGTGCTTGACGACGCCACCCTCGTCACCGCCTCAGCCACAGGTGACGGCATCCAATTCATTTCCGATCCTGACGTGAAGTAGGACCCCAAAATGCAACAAACACGTGTCGATAAGGCCCGCAAAGCGGCGTATCAGCTTGCTCTGAAGGGCATGTTCAAACTTTCGCCAGAGCGTATCCACCTCATCATGATCGGTGCCCTCAGCGGTCTGCAGAAAGCGCCCTTCTTGCACCGTGGTCTGCACAAGATTGTACCGGTTAATGATCCGGTCCTCTCGCAGGAAGTATTTGGAGTTACCTTCCCGCGCCCGCTGGGTTTGGCAGCTGGCTTCGATAAGAATGCAACCGCGGCGGATACCTGGAGCGGCGTGGGCTTCGGCTACGCGGAGCTAGGCACCGTGACTGCGAAGGCACAGCCTGGTAACCCATCCCCTCGCCTGTTCCGTTTGAAGGCAGACCGCGGCATTCTCAACCGCATGGGCTTTAACAACGAGGGTGCCGCTGCGGCGGCACGGCACCTACGTGCTCGAAAGACCTCTGACGTCATTGGTATCAACATAGGCAAGACCAAGGTGACTCCGGCTGAAGAAGCCGTAGCGGACTACCGCCAGTCTGCTTCCGTTCTTGGCGACTTGGCCGACTACCTCGTGGTCAACGTTTCTTCGCCGAACACCCCGGGCCTGCGTGACCTTCAAGCGGTCGAGTCCCTGCGTCCGATCATGGCTGCGGTTCAGGAATCCACCTCTTCCCCGGTTCTGGTCAAGATTGCCCCGGACCTTTCTGATGAGGACGTTGACGCCGTGGCAGACATGGCCGTTGAGCTTGGCTTGGCGGGCATCGTGGCAACCAACACCACCATCTCCCGTGAGGGGCTCAAGACCCCAGCCGATAAAGTTGCCGCGATGGGCGCTGGTGGCGTCTCCGGCCCTCCTGTGGCAGCTCGTTCCCTGGAAGTTCTAAATCGACTGCACGAACGCGTCGGCGATAAATTGGTGCTTGTTTCTGTAGGCGGAATTGAGACCCCCGAACAGGCCTGGCAACGCATCGCAGCGGGTGCTTCCCTCCTACAGGGCTACACCGGACTCATCTACGGTGGCCCGGACTGGATCCGGGACATCCACCGTGGAATCGCGCAGCAGATTCATGCGCACGGCTTGCGCAACATCTCTGAGGCAGTCGGCTCTGGGCTGCCTTGGAAGAGCTAAGCCCCAAAAATAAAAGCGTCCCTGCCTCGATTCCTTTAGCTGAGGCAGGGACGCTATTCTTGCCGCTACTGCTGTGGTGGGACCTTGGTCATGCCGGTGCGCCTAATGATGAAGGCACACAGCAATGCGCCGACAAAGTAAGCGAATACGAGCGGCTGGCCAGTGACCATAAGCGGCTCGGTGGGCATGAAGCGGCCCGCCACGATGGCGATGAGCGCCATAACCAGGGCGATGAGCTGGGTGCGGCTGCCCTTCTGGTCTTTGCGAACCGTGCTGAATGCGCCGACCAAGATCGCAGCGAAAACAATGAACACCACGTTCCACGTCCACTCGAAGGGGGCGCCGAATCCGTCGTTGACGATGGCGAGAACCCCCAGCAACACGAGCACGAAGGCCAGTGCTGAAAAGGCACCGCCAACGCGCCATGCTAAAGGAATTGTCACGCCCTCGGGGTTATCCATGGCAGGATCGCCTGCGTGTCGATTGTTTCCGGCGGTTCCTTCGATGGGTGAATGCTTGTGGCTCATAGAAAGAAATACTAAGTGGTCTCGTACCAACCCCAGGTAATGGCACGGCCAATTGCGTGGAAGTTTAGGTTAAAGCCCAGCACAGTTGGGGTGGACTCTGGGTCGATGTCAAGTTTCTCGACGTCCACCGCATGAACCACGTAGAGGTAACGGTGCGGTGCATGTCCGGCCGGCGGGTTGGGGCCGTAGTAGGTCTTTTTGCCCGAGTCGCCGCGCAGGCTGACGACGCCCTCGATGCCAAGGTCTTCAGCCGAACCAGCGCCGGTAGGAAGCTCGGTGATGTGGGCCGGAATGTTAAATGCAGCCCAGTGCCAGAAGCCTGAGGCAGTTGGGGCATCAGGGTCGAAGCACGTAACGGCGTAGGACTTGGTGCCTTCTGGTGCTCCACTCCACGCAAGCTGCGGGGAGATATCCTCCGGTGCGCGGAATCGCGCTTCGATTTCTTCGCCCTGGGTGATATCGGTCGAGGTCAACGTGAAGGATGGCAGGTCCTTGAGCGGCGCATATGGATCTGGGCCAGGGAAACGGGAGTCATTTGTGTATGAAGTCATAACTCAGTTGTACCTGAGGTCACACCTTGCTGTCGATGGGGCGGGCATCACCCTCCGGAGACTATGGGAGACTCCGGCCAGTGTCATGCTTACATTGATGTGTTTTCATCTTCGAGTAAGAGCCATAATTAGTGCAGCTTTTTGCGCTCTGAACTGCCGATTTGTTTATGTGCGGCGTTTCGCGCTACAGTATTCGAGTGCCCAGCCGAGAGGCTGAAAATCACCCAGCCCGGGTGGCGGAATGGCAGACGCGCTAGCTTGAGGTGCTAGTGTCCTATTAACGGACGTGGGGGTTCAAGTCCCCCCTCGGGCACAATTGTGAAGTCTCGCGACATCGTTCCTACGGTGTCGCGACACTTTTCGTTTTGCTACTTAGCCCCTGGTCGATCTGCGTAACTGACGAGGAAGCCGCGTCCGGGGCAGTACCGGTGGGCTTCGTTGTCAGTTGTGCACGTTTCAGCTTCTGCCGTCGGTCCTCGGCGCGATGTGCAGGGCCTTGCGTCGTGTTTGTGGCAGGTGCCGGCTCCGCGGCGTCCTGCTTTGCCCGCTGGATCTGCATAACTGCCAACGAGAGCCTCTGTGAACGCAAAACTGACGCTTTCGTTGTCAACTACGCACATCGCACCGCCACAGCGCATCACTGCACCGGGCGGCCGCCACAAAGAAAGCGCCCATCCCCAAGCTTGGGAACAGGCGCTCAGTTTTGCTGGTGCTGGCGGCCCTACGGCCTCAATGTTGCTTTAAACGGTCTCAGGCTCCGCGGCATCAGGATTGAGCGCTGCTACCTTCGGCTCCTTGGTCGCCTTGAAACGGTCCAAGACGTACTTCACCACGATCGGGAGAACAGACAAGCCAATAATCAGCAGCATGATCTTCTCGATAGAATCTGCGATGCCCGGAATGTTACCCAAGAACATACCAACCAGATTCATGGAGAGCACCCAGGCAATTGCGCCAGAGACGTTCCATACCACGAAGTTCTTGTACGGCATTTCCGCAGTACCGGCAGCAACTGGGATAAAGGTGCGTACAATCGGCACAAAGCGGCCCAAGACCAAAGCTACTGGGCCGTGCTTCTCAAAGAACTCCTCAGCCGACTGCAAGTGCTCGGTCTTAAGAACCTTCGCGTCGTCCTTGAAGAGTCGACGGCCGAATCGGTGTCCCAGGTAGTAACCCACCTGGTCACCCAAAATGGCCGCAACAATTCCTACAGCAAGCAGCGTCCAAATATTGACATCCAGCTGCTCACGCAGGATAGCTGCGGTAACCAGCAGTGAGTCGCCCGGTAGGAACGGGAATAGCACGCCGGACTCAATAAACACGACGATGCCAATGCCGGCAATAACCCAAGGGCCAAAGGCCTCCAAAAGGGTTGCGGCGTCCATATAGGACAAGAGATTGGAAATTGCGTCCATTCGATTCTCCAAAAAAAGGCGCTGCAGGCCGCAGCGCGAGTAACCGCCTTCTAGTATCGTCTGCAGCCCGCCCATCTCCTAGCTCGACGTGCGATTTCACCGCAAATTGTCGTGAGCAACACAGCTTAGCCACAGGTAACCCAATTCCACATCGCAAGTTCCGAGCGCTACTGTTTTAGCCTATGACCCAATTTCTAGGATGGTTGCGCTCTTTCGGAGCCTTTCTCGCGGAACTGTCCAAGTCCGCGCTTTCATCCATCCACAATTGGTCGATGGCCCGGTGGGCGATGGCTCTAGGAGCGATCATCGCCATTGTGGTCGCAGCATTGCTTGTCGACGTCCCCGACATCGCCGACCTACGTTCCTGGGCGGAGGGCCTTGGGCCCTGGTTCGTCGTTGCCTTTGTCCTAGGTTATGTCATATTTACGCAGTTTCCGCTGCCCCGCACCATTTGGACCGTGGCGGCTGGCGTCTTGTTCGGGGCGTGGTTCGGCCTCGGCCTATCTCTCCTCGCTTTGACGCTCTCGGCGATGATTTCGCTCCTGCTGGTTCGCTGGCTCCTCGGTGACTGGATCCGACCTCACCTCTCCCACCCTGCTGTCTTCAAGATCAATTCGCGGCTGGAAAGGCGCGGGTGGCTCGCTATCGCCAGCCTCAGAATGGTGGCCGGTGTGCCCTTCTCCATCCTCAACTATGTAGCCGCATTGACGCCCATCCCCGTCGGGCAATTTACGCTTGCGACACTGATCGGTTCGATTCCCACGACTGCCCTAGGCGTATTCTTCGGCGACGCCCTCACCGGCAAATCCGAACCGTGGCTTTTCGTTGCCATGGCCATTCTCGCGGTCTTGGGCATCGGCGGATTAGTCCTAGACTCCAAACTGCCGCAACGTCCTTAAATCCTCCGCCGGAGGCGCGGGGTCAAGTTTCATATATAGATTTTGGCGACTATGCTGAAGCGCAAACAGCTACTCGTTGCACTATTTGAGGAGACAGCATGCTCGCTGTACACGCACGTTACCGCGGCCGTTCGGTTCGCCGCGCTGAATTGGTTCAGCGCTCTGCTTCCGCGCTGTCAACATTGGACGGCGTCGGCGAGTTCCAGGTCCTCGGCGTTGAGGACATCTGTGCAGTTGCTTACTCAGCGTCTTCAGTATGCGACGTTGTCATGGCATTGCTTGCCGACGGCGACTGGGCCATCGGCATCGGAGTCTCTCCAGGTTTGACTGGCGACGAAGAAGCAGCGCGTGAGGTCGCCACCGGCGCACTTAAGGGATCGGCCCGCGCGGGACAGGTCTACGCCAAAGTAAGCAAGCGTGGTCGCGCTTCCGAAGCCGCCGACATTGCCGCAACCTTTGCGCTTCTCGGCTTTGTCCTCCACAAGCGCACCATGGAAGGCCGCGAGGCGACGTCGCTAGTTCGCGCGGGTCTCAACCAGAACGAAGCAGCTGAAGAGCTGGGAATCTCTAAGCAAGCGATGTCGCAGCGCCTGCAAGCTGCCGGTTGGGCTGCTGAGATGGCTGGCTGGCAACTTGCAGTACACGTCATCGAGCGCGCCAACACTCCTTCTTAGTAGCCCAGATCAGCCTTCGTGAGCTCTGGCGTGGTGACGAAGTCGACGAGTCTTTCCACCGCACCGATGAGAGTGGAGTCGAGGTCGCGGAAGGAATTCACAGCAGTGTAGACACGGCTCCAGCCCTCCTTCGGGTCGGACCAGCCCACCCGCTGACAGATTCCAGTCTTCCAGTCTTCCCCGTAGGGAACCTCGGGCCATGCCCGCAGGCCTAGCCGCTCGGGCTTTACCGCAGCCCAAATGTCGATGAACGGGTGGCCGGTGACGAGTACGTGCTCTCCTACTGTCTGCGTTAGTCGAGTTTCTTTGGACCCCTCTACTAAGTGATCTGCCAGAACTCCGACCCTGCGACCAGGACCTGGCTGGAATTCGGCGAGTCGCTCCTCGAGGTTGTCGAGGCCTTCGAGGTACTCGACAACAACGCCTTCTACTCGCAGGTCGTGACCCCAGACCTTCTCTACGATAGCTGCGTCGTGGATACCCTCGACCCAGATGCGCGAGGGCGCAGCAACCTTGGCCTCAACGTTGCTAACGCGGCGCGAGCCGGAGTTGGACTTTTGCGGAGCCTGCTTTTCCACATAACGCGTCAGTGTGACAGGCTGGCCTTCGAGGAGAAAACCACCTTCGACCAAATTGAAGACACGCTCATTGCCTCGCCGATCCTCGAGGCGGACCACGGGGCCATAGACGGTCTTGTCGACTCCCATCACCGCGCCAACAAAGTCGTCGCCGCGGACTTCCACGACGAGCCCCGGCTCGGCTGGGACCTTGGGATACTCCTTCTTCTGTGTCCGTTTGTGACCTGCAAAAATGTCGCCGCCATATGGATCGATACTCATGGGGAGAAAGTCTATCCATTAAACTTTCTGGCCATGGATATGCGCGCCGAGGTTTGGTCTCCTTTACAAAATACTGCCGTCTGGTTGGGAGCATGGCTGTGGGGATATGAGTCGACAGATGATCTTCTGGATGTGCTGCAAGAGCTCGGAGGGATGCAGACGATGGAAAATGAGGAGCCCTTCATCGAGCTCCTTTCAACCTTGCGAGCCGAAACTTCAGAACTCATCGAGGCGCAGCAGCGCGAGCCCGTCTTTAGGCTCATCCTCTCGGGCCCTGGTGAGTCACCGGCATTGCCGGCGGGTTCGGAGTCGTGGAAGGCGGCGTCGGAAAGCGCTGAGGGCGCAATCGTGGTGCGCACCAATGATACAAGCCGTCACTTAGTTCTCATCCCCCACTATGGCAACACCAGTACCAGCTGGAAGCTCTATGAAGAGACTCTTCCACTGCCCGCACCCTCGTGGTTAAGCCCCGGCGAGGCCGACGCATTGCTGAGCCAGGCGACCAACCAGGCCGCCACTCTCATCGAGGCCGGCGGTTATTCCACAGATGCGCTACATAATCCGCGTCTTGCCGTGGGGTCCCTCAGTGACTTCTACGACACTCCTGGCTTGCCGGAATCGGTGCCACCGCGCGCTGCGAAATTGTTTGCCCGTGCGGATCGCGTCGGCGCAATCATCGAAACGGTGACCGAGCGAATGGCTGACCACAGCCTCGACCATCATCTTTTGGCACTGTGGCGACATATTAGGCAGGCTCGCATGGCGGGTGTGTCCTATGCGTTAACTGACTTTGCCCGCTGAAACCGGAAGGCTTCAACGGGCAATGCTTCTAAGGGTGGATGCTACTTGGCAGCGGCTGTCGGCTTGCGAAGCGACCAAATGTCGCAGCAGCCTTCAGCGCAAGGTGCGCCGTTGACGGTGCAGCCCTGAACGGTGACATCGCCTAGGGACTCCCATGGCTTTTCTTGCTCCAGCTCCTCGATGAGATCGACAACCATCGACGAGAAGGCATCGGTGGGGCCCGCGGTGCGGGTGCGCTCCACGATTACTCCCATTTCGTCGGCAGCCTGCTGAAGCTCGGTGTCGAGGTCCCATACGACCTCCATGTGGTCGGAAATGAACCCAATTGGGCAGACGACCACTGCGTCGACGCCGTTCTTCTCATGGATTTCAGTGGTGTGATCGACAATGTCCGGCTCGAGCCAAGGGGTCTTCGGGCTGCCCGAACGAGACTGCCAAACTAGGTCATAATCGGTGATACCTGCGGCCTCGGCAACGAGACGCGAGGCCTCGGCGACCTGGCGGGAGTAGATGTTCTTGTCCCCTTCTCCACCACCGACATTGTCGTGCGCGGTGGGTACGGAGTGGGCAGTAAACAGCATGCGCGCTTGCTTACCCTCGGGGATCTTTGCATAGGCGTCCTTGACGGCCTGCGCCATTTCGCCGATGAACTTGGGGTGATCGAAGAATTGGCGGATCTTGGTGAATTCGATCTGCGGAAGGCCCTTCTCCTCGAGGTGTGCCCGCAGCTTGACGATGTCCTCGTCGTACTGGCGGCACGCGGAGTATCCGCCCCAAGCGGAGGTGGCGAGGACGGCTACGTTGCGGACGCCGTCTGCGGCCATCTGCTCAACCGCTTCTGTTCCAAAGGGATGCCAGTTACGGTTTCCGAAGTAGATCGGTAGATTATGTCCGCGTTTTTTGAGCTCCGTCTCGACATGATCGATGATCTCGCGATTGAGTTGATTCAGCGGACTTACTCCGCCGAAATGGAAATAGTGCTCGCCTACGACTTCTAGGCGCTCGCGTGGAATGCCCCGCCCGCGGGTGACATTCTCTAAAAACGGAACGACCTCCTCGTTTCCTTCCGGGCCACCGAAAGAAAGAACGAGGAGGGCGTCGAAGCTGCGGGCATGCTGTTGTGCGTCAGTCATACCCCAACTTTACCAACCAAAGGCTGGGGCTTAGAGGAGGCGCACGACATTAGGGGCCATGCCGGATTGGCGCACAGGGGAAATCTGAACGTTGGATCCAGACTGAGGGGCCTCAATCATGGTGCCGTCGCCAAGATAGATAGCTACGTGCTGGTTGCCGCCAGGTCCGTAGAAAATAAGGTCGCCGCGCTGCATTTGGCTAGCTGGGACCTGGGTGCCCTTCTGGTACTGGTATCCGGAGTAGTGCGGAAGCGAAATGCCCGCGCCGGCGAAGGCGTAGAGCGTCAGGCCAGAACAGTCGAAGCCGACCTTGTTGTAATCGCCGTAAGAGTCGGCAACACCGCCGTCGCGGATGCCCTTGGTCGGGCCATTCGCGTCACCGCCGCCCCACGCATAAGGAACTCCGATCTGGGACTGGGCGCGAGCGATAACCGCTTCAATCTTTGAGTTACGGTCAGCATTGCCCAGAACGTTCGTCGCTTCCTCTGTGACATCGTCAGTGGTTTTCAACCCACCCAGGACATCCGAGACGGCGCCCGTCAGGGAGTCGTCGGCGGTGTTCGTGTTGCCGGAGCCTTGCAGTGCGGCCAGCTGGGAAGAGCCCTGCGCGAAAGCGTCGAGCTCTTCCTGGGTTAAGCCAGTGTGGTTAGGCTGTGCGGCGCCAACAATGGCTGCCGCCGCACCAATAGCGGTGGCTGCAAGTTTCAGTGAGCCGGAATCCAAGGAAGAACCTTGCATGGAAATTCCGTCAGAAGAGAGCTTCTGCACGTTTGGATCAGAGGACAACTCTTGGGCCGCTTGAGCAGCCTTCCGAACGTCGCTCGCAGAAAGCTGGTTGCCGGACTTCTCAGCGTGGAACTCACGCTCTACCGTTTCCTCGGAAGTAAAACCACTGTTGTCATCCGATGCCCCTGCAGTTGGCTGCTCCTGGGATGCCGCCGTGGTGGCGGATTCGGTTGCAGACTGTGTGTCTGGCTGGGCAGCAGACTCGTTCGCCGACTCGGTGGCCGATTGTGCAGACTCCGGGGCCGCAGCCTGGGGGGGTGCTCCAGGAGTCTGGGGAGCGGTCTGAGAGTCGGTGGATTGCTCACCAGTCGACTGGTTTGCCGCACCTTCGGTCAAGTTATTTGGCTTGACGTTTTCTTCATTATTGGAATCGGGTTGTTCGCTTGAATCCAGCCCTTTGGCTTGATTTAGCGCCTTTTGAACCTCGGCGTGCTGCTGCATGAGCGCTTCGCGCTGGGACGAGAATTCTTCGACCCGGGAAGCGCTGTCTTCCAAGGTCTGACGTGCAGCTGCCTCGGCCTCAGTAGCGTGCTCTTCGCGCTGCTCGGCCAACTGCTGGGTTTTGCGAAGCTGCGATTCCTTGTTCGCCTTTTCCGTGCGCTCCCGTTCCAGCTGATCCAAGATTGCTTGCTGATCCTTGGTTTGGGTCCGCAAGTAGGACTGACGCTCGAGCATGTCTCCGCGTGCGTCGTTGCCTGCTGCTGCAGATACTGCATCGGAGGTGTTGGCGCGGCGATAAGCAGTACGCGACAGTTCGTTGAGCTTGGCCTGGGCCCGTTCAACGTCGGACTGTGCGGTGTTGAGTTCGCCGCGTGCCGTGGTCGTGCCGCGGCGTGCTTGCTCGGCTTCGGTACGCGCATCCTGGAGATCAACGAGCGCGCGGTTGACGTCCTCGCGACGAAGGCCGATCTCGGCCTCAATTTTGGCAACCTGCTCCGCGATGGAAGCGATGGCGCCGGCGAGGTCCGCAATTGATGGGTTATCAGAGGACAGCAGGGACTGGATGTCTACCGGTGCTGCTTCCTGAGCAACAGCGGGAGTCATGGTGGAAACGGTTGACAACGCCGCAGTAGTTGCGACGGTAGCTAGAAGCGTCTTCAGACGCCTAGAGCCAAACTTGAAGGTGGTGGCCACGAGAGGTATCTCCTAGACGCCCACGTAATCCTGGATTGTCGACTCGCATCTCACCTAGATATGCCCGTTCAGAACCTATGCAGCTGCCAGCTGCTACCCGTTGAGGAGCAGGAACTTTGTTGCAATTGGCATAGGTATGCCCGGGACTAATGGGTCTCGAGGACGAACATGTCGTGGTCTATGGACCCTTCTCCCCTGACTAATTCGCACAAAGTCAGGAAAATCGACGTCGTCTAGCGCAGCGCTCTCTACGCAACCGTCCAGGAGTACCTGGCGCCGGATATAAAAGTAGAGGGTGCTGTCGAGCACATCAGCCATAAGTGAAAGTGCGTGAAGGAAGACTCTGCGCCGCGGTGCCGCGCGATGAGCTTCAAGGCGCCTGCCCTATTCGATAGTCCTCCCATTAGGTGGCCTATAGCTATGGCAAACGCGGGACTGCATTACGCGTCATCCTCGCCGTCGAATCGTATGAACCGCTCTAAAGTCCATGGCCTCCCGGACGCCGCGACACCGTGACACCTTGTGTCACTGAGAGGGCTGTCCGTCTTGCAGCCACGAACCTTGAACGGGCCGCACGAAGCGAACCCTAACGAGTGACTCGCTGTGGCTCAGTACTGCCGTCCCCTTAGCGAGAACCCGTCGATAGTCTCCTTCGACCGATGCCCGAAAAGCCGGCGACAGGGAAAGAGCGCGTTGCTAGTCCCCAATCGGAATGTGGGTGTCTTAATTTTGAAAAATTCGAACACTGTAATCGGCTACGTGGGATTGAACTTGTCGCTTCCGCTGTGTTCGAAAATCTGGCGACACGTCTGTATCGCTTTGTTCGAGTTGGCCTAAGCCAATGAATGCGATTGCCGAACAATCAAGAAGCTTCCATTGCGTCCTCCTGAACCAGGCGGCGATTCTCAATCCTTCTGCTTCCACTCGAGGTGTGCTTCCCCACATACCCGTGTGTCTACTCGATTGAGAGTCAAGGCTTGGCCCATGAACGTATGGAACAAGAATCAACCCGTGAGTCGATACTGGAACCATACGTCACCGACACACCCTGGCGCACACTTTGCTCAAAATTCACATGCGTCCCGCTGGGCCACAGGGCGTTACACCGGCGGTCAACCTGCAACGATTTTGTTACATTCCCGTGACTGTGACTTTGGTCACATCTAAGGCTTGACTGGCCACTTAAGGCCCCTTCCGCACCCCTCCCCCACCTCCTGTCAAGTCAGGGTGGTTGACCAAACCCCTTCCCCACTGCCCTCTTTGCGGGCGCGGTGGTCGGCCTGATGGCCGATTTCGCAGACGTCTCCGGTGTCGTGAATCGCGGTTCGGAGTCCAAGTTGAGCCCCTCTTGGTAACAGGGCTATCGGGTTTCGGGCGTAGTTCGAGCGTTAAAAGTTGGGGATTTTTGGGGCCGTTTTCAAGCGTGTTTCCCGGACTGGTTTCGGCGTGTGGATTGCTCGTCGGGATGAGTGTGGGAGGCGTCGGCTGAGTCTCGTGAGGGGTGCTCGTAGGGCTGTCCGAATCGGGTTAGTGTTATATTTTTTCGAACAAAACTAAGCCGTTTTAAACATCCTGCGGTGTCTCTTTCTGAGATGCCTCGCGGCTAATTTATTGCCGTCCGCGTAGCGCTCGCCGCGCGATAGGCGGACCATCCCGCGACGCCGGCGAGGGCTAAAGCGAGGGCTATGATCGCCATCCAGTGAACGGTGAAGTGATCGGTTCCGGAATAGAACTGCTCCAACACGGAGGTCTGATCGAGGCCCTTCGGTATGGCTCGCTCGGCGGCTTCGATATTTGCCCGAGTTAGTGAATCGCTTACGGCCGAGATATGGGTCGGCGTCTGAACGATGACAGTATCGAGCCCAGTCGCCGACTGGAGATCTTGTGCAATGTCGCGTGCGTCAGCGGCGCTAGCCGAAAAACTGTCCACTACGGCGATGCCGTGATCTGGATGGAGGGATTTAATGATCTCTTCCTGGATTTCTAGATCATTGGCGATGCGGGGATTGCTAAACGCTACGCCGTCCTGACTGAGTTGGTCGGAAAGGTTTGCTGGGTCGACGTCTTCTGGGATCATTGCGATTGCCCTCCCCTATGTCGATCGTTTTCCTGAATTCTCCAGTGGGCCTGCTGTGAGCTACTTGGGTCTGCCGCCCACGGTGGCTTGATTGCTGTTACTGAAACTATCGCTCGGCGCCCAAATTTCGGTGGGTGACGCGCCGGTCCCCCTAAAATGATGAAACAGAACGCTCGTACTGTTATAGTTAACACGGTCGTCGGTTTGAACCACTAGACTGGTTTCTGAACCTTCGCGTTCTTCTCGCTTCTAGTGCCTGAAATTCAGCGCTTGTTCCGTTCCTTATATATAGATGTATAGGGTGCGGGCTAAAGCGCTCCAGTTCGGGTAGGGCTAGAAGCAAGGAACAATTTGTTCTATCAACAAGGAATGGAGCTCCCTGTGACTGAAAGCCTGAACTCCTTCGGCGCCAAGAAGACCCTTGATGTCAACGGTAAGTCCTACGACTACTTCGACATCAACGCGGTTCCAGGCCTGGAGAAGCTGCCGTACTCCCTTAAGGTGCTTGCTGAGAACCAGCTGCGCTACGAGGATGGCAAGAATGTAACCAAGGACCACATCAACGCACTCGCTAACTGGGATCCGTCCGCTGAGCCGGACACTGAGATTCAGTTCACCCCGGCCCGTGTCCTGATGCAGGACTTCACCGGCGTTCCGTGTGTGGTCGACCTCGCCACCATGCGTGAGGCAGTTTCCGCACTCGGCGGCAAGCCAGAGCAGGTTAACCCGCTCAACCCGGCTGAGATGGTTATTGACCACTCCGTCATCGTTGAGGCTTTCGGCTCCCCTGAGGCTCTCGAGAAGAACGTTGAAATCGAGTACGAGCGCAACCAGGAGCGTTACCAGTTCCTGCGTTGGGGTGCTGAGAACTTCTCCAACTTCCGCGTAGTTCCTCCAGGAACCGGTATTGTCCACCAGGTCAACATCGAGTACCTCTCCCGAGTTGTCTTCGATAACGAGGGCGTTGCCTACCCAGATACCTGTATCGGTACCGACTCCCACACCACCATGGAGAACGGCCTCGGCATCCTCGGTTGGGGCGTTGGCGGCATCGAGGCTGAGGCAGCAATGCTCGGCCAGCCGGTTTCCATGCTCATCCCGCGCGTTGTTGGCTTCAAGCTGACCGGCGAGATCCCGGTAGGCGTTACTGCAACCGACGTCGTTCTGACCATCACCGAGATGCTCCGCGAGCACGGCGTAGTTCAGAAGTTCGTCGAGTTCTATGGCAACGGTGTTAAGTCCATTCCTCTGGCAAACCGCGCCACCATCGGCAACATGTCCCCAGAGTTCGGTTCTACCGCTGCGATCTTCCCGATCGACGAAGAGACCATCAAGTACCTCGAGCTCACCGGTCGCCCAATCGAGCAGATCGAGCGCGTCGAGGCTTACGCAAAGGCTCAGGGCATGTGGCTCGAGCAGGATGCTCCAGAGGCAGAGTACTCCGAGTACCTCGAGCTCGATCTGTCCACCGTTGTTCCTTCCATCGCTGGTCCGAAGCGCCCACAGGATCGCATCCTGCTCTCCGAGGCTAAGGAGCAGTTCCGTAAGGATCTGCCTACCTACGCAACTGGCGACGTCGTCGTTGACGAGTCTTCCATTGAGGCAAAGCGCATGACCGCTGAAGGCGACGCTGACGAGTCCTTCGTCGACGTCACCGGTGGCCTGAACAACTCCCGCGAAGGCCACGGCGAGTCCGCAGCTAAGGGCGGCTCCGGCCGTCAGTCCAACCCAGTTACCGTCACCTCCCCGAAGGGCGGCGAGTACACCCTGGACCACGGTATGGTTGCTATCGCTTCCATTACCTCTTGCACCAACACCTCTAACCCCTCCGTCATGGTCGGCGCTGGCCTCATCGCCCGCAAGGCCGCTGAAAAGGGCCTAACCTCCAAGCCATGGGTTAAGACCATTTGCGCACCTGGTTCCCAGGTTGTTGATGGCTACTTCCAGCGTGCAGACCTGTGGAAGGACCTTGAGGCTCTGGGCTTCTACCTCTCCGGCTTCGGTTGCACCTCCTGCATCGGTAACTCTGGCCCGCTGCCAGAGGAGATCTCTGCAGCTATCAACGAGCACGACCTTGCTGCTACCGCGGTTCTTTCCGGTAACCGTAACTTCGAGGGTCGTATCTCCCCGGACGTCAAGATGAACTACTTGGCTTCCCCAATCATGGTTATCGCTTACGCTATTGCTGGCACCATGGACTTCGACTTCGAGACCCAGGCTCTTGGCCAGGATCAGGACGGCAACGATGTCTTCCTCAAGGACATCTGGCCTTCCGCCGAGGAGATCGAGGACACCATCCAGAAGGCTATCTCCCGTGAGCTCTACGAGGCTGACTACGCTGACGTCTTCAAGGGCGACGACGCATGGCGCTCCCTCGATGTTCCGGAGGGCGAAACCTTCGAGTGGAACGAGGACTCCACCTACATCCGCAAGGCACCGTACTTCGACGGTATGCCAGCAGAGCCAAACCCAGTCGAGGACATCAAGGGCGCTCGCGTTCTTGCCAAGCTGGGCGACTCCGTCACCACCGACCACATCTCCCCTGCCTCTTCCATTAAGCCAGGCACCCCAGCTGCTCAGTACCTGGATGAGAACGGCGTTGAGCGCCAGGACTACAACTCCCTCGGTTCCCGTCGTGGTAACCACGAGGTCATGATGCGTGGTACCTTCGCCAACATTCGTCTGCAGAACCAGCTGGTTGACGTTGCAGGTGGCTATACCCGCGACTTCACTCAGGAAGGCGCTCCTCAGGCATTCATCTTCGATGCTTGCCAGAACTACAAGGCAGCTGGCATCCCGCTGGTTGTTATTGCAGGTAAGGAGTACGGCACCGGTTCTTCCCGTGACTGGGCTGCCAAGGGCACCAACCTGCTCGGCGTTAAGGCTGTCATCACCGAGTCCTTCGAGCGTATTCACCGCTCGAACCTCATCGGCATGGGCGTCATTCCGCTGCAGTTCCCAGAGGGCGAGTCCCACGAGTCCCTAGGCCTGGACGGCACCGAGTCCTTCGACATCGAGGGCATCGCAGCTCTCAACGAGGGCGGTATCCCGAAGACCGTTCACGTCACCGCAACCAAGGAGTCCGGCGAGACCGTCGAGTTCGACGCTAAGGTCCGCATCGACACCCCAGGTGAGGCTGACTACTACCGCCACGGCGGCATTCTGCAGTACGTTCTGCGCCAGATGGTCAAGTCCTAATCGGACTGACTCTCGGAGGATGGCTTCCTGCTAGCAAGTATTTGGTAGAAGGCAGCCGCCTCCGCTTATGGGCCGCCGGCTTTCGCCGTGCGGCCCTCCTTTATCTTATTTTGATTATTCTTATTGCACTTTTGAGGAGACTTCCATGCCTATCGTGAGCGATTCTGAGCTCAACCGACGTCGTCACGAAATCTTGGTAGGTGCCCGAAAGTGTTTTGCCGAGCATGGCTATGAGGGCGCAACCGTGCGCCTTCTCGAAGAAGCTACGGGAAAGTCGCGTGGTGCGATTTTCCACCACTTCGGTGACAAAGAGTCCCTATTTTTGGCACTGGCCCAGGAAGACGCCGCTCGCCAGGCTGAAGTCGTTGCAAACAACGGTCTGGTTGAGGTGATGAGCGAAATGCTTCGCCACCCAGAGCGCCATGATTGGCTGGCCACTCGCCTCGAGGTGACTTCCATGCTCCGCACCGATCCCTCCTTTGCCATGCGTTGGCGCGACCAGCAGGAAGTCTTGGATCGGGCGGTGCGTGCACGTTTGGAGAGCAACGCCGAGCAAGGGCGCATGCGTGACGACGTCTCCATTGACACGTTGGTGCTTTATTTGGAGACCTTCATGGATGGTTTCATCAACCGTCTTGCACTAGGTGATACCGCGAACCTAGAGGCGGTTCTGGCCTTGGTCGAGCAATCTATCCGCGGCAGCCGTCCGAGAAAGCAAGCTTCTACACCAAGCTGAACCTAGATGCTAGAGACCGGGTTGGTGCCGTTGTAGAACTCCAACGGGGTGTTCGGGAACTCATCGCGTCCCACGATCTCGGCCACAACCTGTGCCACGAGATCGCGGCTGGTCTCCTTTTCCGTGGACGGCGACTCGAGAACCTCGATGCCTTCTGCGGGTTCATCACTCAAGGCGGAAGGGCCAAGGATGAGGTAGTCGAGCTGTGAGGCATTGAGGCGATTGTCCACTGCCTTCTTGGCCTCGACGTAGGCGTACCAGGATGTGTCGTCAGGGTTAGCAGTATTGTGGGTCGCGCCAACATAGGAGATCATCACGTACTTCGGGGTGGGCTTGCCAGCTGCTTTGAGCTGCTCGAGTGCGTCGATCGTGGCAAGCGCGCCATCGCGATCCACAGCAGTTGTGAGCTCTGCTCCCCCGCGGCCGCCGTTTCCGGCGCCCCAAACCACGACGTCGTAAAGCGTGAGCAAATCTGCCCACTCGTCAACGCTGAGCTCAGTGATGTCCTTGATGACTGGGGTGGCGCCGAGTTTCTCGATCTCTGGGGCTTGGTCGGGGTTGCGGACCAGTGAGTGAATCTCGTAACCCTTCTCAGAAATAAGAGGTGCGGAGAGCAGACCGATCTTGCCGTGTCCGCCGATGTACAAAACTTTCTTAACTGTGGTCATGACGCCCCACCCTACGCTAACTGTGAGCTTGGCCCCGTTTATTGGTCGCCAGACAATTAAGAGGTGAGAAGCACTAGAATCAACTCCATGATTGCCATCATGACTGTGACCGGCGCTGATAGCACCGGAATTATTGCTTCTGTAACTACTAACCTCGCTGAGCTCGGGGTGAACATTGTCGACGTTTCGCAGACACTCATGTCCGGTTTTTTCACCATGATTCTGCGCGTGGAATTTGATGAATCTGAGGTATCGATCCAACAGATTCAAGAGCGCATGAATAAGGTGGGCGAAGACATTAACCAGTCCATCCGCGTACAGTCTGAGGCGCTGTTTACAGCGATGAATGAGATCTAAATATGCTCAATCGTTTTAATACCGTAAGTATTCTCGACACGATCGAGATGATCGACAAGTACCGTCTCGACATCCGCACGGTGACCATGGGTATCTCCTTGCTGGGATGTACGCGTTCATCCATGGATGCGACTGCCCAGGCGGTATATGACCTGGTGACTGAACGCGCAAAGCACCTGGTTGAGGTGTGCGAGGGTATCGAGGCGGAGCTCGGCATTCCGATCGTTAATAAGCGCATCTCCGTCACGCCGGTATCGCTCATCGTCGCAGGCGTCGAAGGAAACCCCGTTGAGGTGGCCAAGGCACTCGATCGCGCAGCCGCTGAGACCGGCGTGAACTTCGTCGGTGGTTATTCTGCTCTCGTGGAAAAGGGCGCTACCACCGCGGAAAAGAAGCTCATCAATTCGATCCCTGAGGCCCTGTCTACGACAGAGCTCGTATGCTCTTCCGTAAATATCGCGTCCTCGCGCGCGGGCATCAACATGAATGCCGCCAAGCGCATGGGCGAGGTCATCAAGGAGGCCGCCGAACTGACCAAGTATCAGTCGGCGATCGCCTGTGCCAAGCTGGTGGTCTTTGCAAACTCCGTGGGCGACAACCCGTTCATGGCGGGTGCCTTCCACGGCATCGAGGAACCGGATTGCGTGGTTTCCGTGGGCGTTTCCGGCCCCGGCGTGGTGGACCGTGCGTTGGGCAACCTCGAGGGTGCCACCCTGGATCAGGTTGCCGAGGAGGTCAAGAAGGCCGCGTTTAAGATCACGCGTGCTGGCCAGCTCGTGGGCAACATGGCCTCCGAGCGCCTTGGCGTTCCCTTCGGCATCATTGACCTTTCCCTGGCACCAACCGCCGAGCTCGGCGATTCCGTGGCACACATCCTGGAGCACATGGGCCTTGACCAGGTCGGTACTCATGGCACGACAGCCGCATTGGCACTGCTTAACGACGCCGTGAAGAAGGGCGGCATGATGGCATGCTCGCGCGTCGGCGGCCTTTCGGGTTCCTTCATCCCCGTCTCTGAGGACAAGGGAATGATCGACGCAGTGCGTTCCGGTGCCATCTCCATGGACAAGCTGGAAGCCATGACCGCAATCTGCTCGGTCGGCTTCGACATGATTGCGCTTCCTGGCGATACCTCTGCGGCAACGATTGCCGGCATGATTGCTGATGAAGCCGCCATCGGTGTGATGAACCATAAGACCACCGCGGTCCGCGTTATTCCAGTACCGGGGGCCAAGATTGGCGACGAAGTCAACTTCGGTGGCCTGCTCGGATACGCTCCGGTCATCCCGGTCAACACCATGGGCAACTCCACGTTTGTCAATCGCGGCGGCTTCATCCCCGCCCCGGTCCACGGCTTCCGTAATTAATGGCGCGTGAGTAATGGTGAAGGTTTCACCCTTCACCGTTGCCCGTGCTCCACGGATTCTCATCCATGAGGTTTCGGGCGCTGCGTCAGTTCGCTAAATTCATTTCGTCTACCGTTGCGTAGGTGGCGACCTCGGCCACAAACGCGGGATCGTGGCAGGTCAATACTATTGCCGTCGATGCGGAGAGCGCGTTGTGAATGAGCCGATGGACCATCACTCTGCCACGGGCGTCGAGAAGCGTGTCCGGCTCATCAAGAATGAGAATACTGCGGCGCAGTGCCACCGCGTAGGCGACCTGCGCGACCCGCAATTGCGAAGCCGAGACGTCCAGAGGGTGCTCCTCTAGAGGCAGGTCAGGTATGAGATCTGGCTCCTGCACCCACGCCCCAATGGTGGATTCGAGCACCTGGTCCATGGGCGATTGCAGCGCCATCGCGATGCTGGGATGGGCGGGTTCATCGCTGTCGAGGCCAGCGGCTGCGCGCAGCAACGTGGTCTTGCCTGAACCGTTTCCGCCACGCAGCCACAGCACTCCTCCAGGCCGCAGCTTCAAGTCCACCGGGCCAACCTCAAAAGTGCTGGATTCCGGAGCTTTGAGGTGCCACCAGCGCCTGGGTTTCGCACCGCGCGTAGCACGTACCTGGGAAATAGTGACGCTTTCCGAAGTCGGAGCCACGCGGGCAAGGTCAAAAATGCCGTCTGCGCTGGTGTCGTGTTCAACGAGGATGACCGCGGTTTCTTTCAGCGTTCCGAGATAGCTGGCGATGCGCTCGCGTGAATCGGGATCGAGGCCTGCCCACGGCTCGACCACGATGAGCACGGGTGGCTCGGCTATTGCGACCTGCGCGAGCGCAAGCCGGCGTGTTTGACCACCAGACAGGCCGGAGGGTTTGCGCGTGCCGTCGAGGGCGACGTCGCATAGCGCCTGCTCTACCCTGGATTTCATGTCCTGCGGATCCATCCCAAGGTGTTCCAACGCAAGCGCTAGTTCTTCCCTGACTGTCTCGCGCAGGAGAGATACGTGTGCTGCCGCATCGGCGCCGATTACCGTGGCAACACCCAAAATCTCTGCGAGTTGATGCGCAACGTCGTCGGCATTTTCGCTAAAGCCCACGCGAATGGTCTTGCTTGTTCCAGGGACTAGATCCATAGCAATACTCCAAGAACGCTGATGATGGGCAGTGCCCACCGTACGATACGCTGAGCCAGGCTGTCTGGAACGGGGGCCAAAACCGTGCGCCGGCCTGGTCTGTCGAATCCGATCGCAGTTAAGGCCTGGCCCCGTTGCGCACCCTGGGTGAGCAGGCGTGCGATCACCGGGATGATGACGCGGGAGGCAACGTTGCGTATGGAAACCTGCACGCCGCTGAGGCGGTTGGCGTCGCGTACCGCGGCGATGGCGCGCGCACCCTCGGGCAGGGATTGTAGGGAGGCACCCACCACGTAGGCAGCTTTGTGGCCGAGGCGGGAGGCTTGGAGCCACTTGGCGACGTCGCTGACCTTAACCATGGCGGCAGCCGCCACGATACAGCCCATCAAGGCGGCGAAACGTAGGGAAAGTTGGCCTGAAAGAAGCAGGCCATCACTGGTGAGCAATGGGAATATACGGTCAGTGCCGTAGGGCGCGTGAATGAGCACCATCGATGCCGCGGCGGGAAGGGCAAGCACCGTGGTGGTGGCGACCACCGCTATCGAGCGTGATGCGATGGTGCCAAGTATGAGCCACATGATGAGCACAGCCGCATTGAGCAGGGGTGAGTTTACGGCCACGATGAGAAACCAGGTGGAGGCTGCGGCGCTAAAAACAGTGGCTGGGTGAATCATTAACGCGGGCGCAGGCTTTCGAGGGTGCGCTTCGGCAGTGCCTTGATTGCTGCCCACACGATGAGGAAGACGATGGCCTTATCGAGCGGATCGGAGATGAAGGACTGCAGGGTCACCGAAGCGATAAGCGAGTTACCGAGCTCGCGGAAGAGCGAGACCACGGCGCCCGTTCCCAGGCCAGCGGTGCCGCCGTAAACGAATGCTGCGACGGGCGCGGCCAGCATGCCGGAGATGATTCCGATGATGGCGCCGGAAAGGATGACGGACCACCACTTCTTGAAGGCACCCTTGTTGATCGCCCAACCCGCAAGGAAACCGGTCGCAGCCGATACAGCCGCAAATGGCAGGGCTGCCGGGTTGAGAAGACCCCACACCACGGAGGATAGAGTACCCGTGGCCAGGCCAGCGATAGGGCCGGCAATGGCGGCGACGAGGATGGTACCCACGGAGTCGATGTAGAGCGGTACACCAATGGAACCGATGATCTCGCCGACGACGATGTTGAGGACCAATGCGACAGGGATGATTGCGATGGTTCGGGCGGGAAGCGCTGGCAGCGCGCCTGCAAGCAGCAAGGCGGCACCGAGCAAGTAGCCGACCAAGGTGATGAGTGCTTCAGTGGAGCCCGCGACGGACTCCCAGGAAGTCGGACGGACCAAAACGAGATAGATCCAGGTGGCTACGACGATGAGCGCACCGGCGATTACCAGGCCTTTGCGGGCTGGCGTTAAAGAGATCTGTGACATGAAACTTTCACTTTGGGAAGTAGTAGATGTACAAAGTGTTGGCAAAATTCTGCCCTATGTCACCTCGGGCAGCCCATCAATAATAAGCGCACTAAACGCGACGAGCCAAAATCCCGGCCGCACGGGTGAGCTCTGCGTGCGCGCCTACGATATCTACGGCGGTCACCACGTGTGCGTTGGCCTGTGCATCCCAATGTCCCCGTAGGTCCGCTACGGATGTTCCGCGCAGCAACTGCGACTCAGCCTCCACGTCCACGGTGGTGGTGTGCTTAAGGAAGTCCACCTTGCCGAGCGCGATCATGCAGGTGAGCAGGTCATGGATTTGAGCCTGGTAGCCTTCCCCTTGCTCTTGATGGAACTCGAAATAGAAGCGCAGGATCTCTGGAAGGTGGCGGGCCACCGGATGCTCGCCAAGCTCCGCGATGAGTCGCTCCAAGCGTGGCGGCGCGATGAGAAACTGCTCGGTCACTTCCAGTGAGCACAGCGTCGCTTGGCTGTCGCTTTCGCGCAAGGCGGCAAAGACCTGCTTTGCGGCATGCGGGTCTACCCAGAAGTTCCACTCCGCTGTGGGCGTGGTGTTGCCGCGGTAGTTTACTGCGCCGCCCATCACCGTCATCTGGCTGAACTTGCTCACCCCGGCTAGCGCTGCATTGGTGAGCGGACCGGTGACGATGAGCTGCACGCCCTGTTCAACAGAGTTGTTCCACAGGTCCCGCCAGTTGTAATCGGAGTGCCAGTCTGGGGCAGTGACGTAGCCCAGGCCAGCTGGGCCATGGGTTTCCGGGGTCGTTACCAGTGGAACCTTCAAGGGAACTGGGTGGCCGGGTGCCACGGGAATCTCCCCTAGCCCGCATTCGCTGAGAATGAACGCCGCGTTGCGAGCAGTGGTGTCGACGTCGATGTTGCCGGCCGTCGTGGTGACACCAACGAGTTCAATCTCGCCAACGTGGTGAAGCGCCGCGAGATAAATGAGGGCAAGGGCGTCATCAATTCCGGGATCGCAATCAAGCAGGATGCGGGGCGTGGTCATCGGCTAAAGACTCCTAAAAGACGAGGTTATCGAGGAATTTCTGGGCGCGCTCCGTCTGCGGGTTGTCAAAGAACGCATTGGGTTCGCCGGTCTCTACGATACGTCCTGCGTCCATGAACACAATCTGGTCCGACACTGCAATGTTTAGGCGAGCTCAACAATCTCCATGTATTCGTCGTTCCATAGATCCTCATCGCCATCAGGCATGATGATGACGCGCTCGGGCTTCAGCGCCTTGACCGCACCGGGGTCGTGTGTAACCAACACGACGGCGCCGGTGTAGGTGGAAAGTGCGTCGAGCACCTGCTCACGAGACTGCGGGTCCAGGTTGTTGGTCGGCTCATCCAGCAGCAAGACGTTTGCGCGCGAGGACACCAGGGTTGCCAGCGAAAGGCGGGTCTTCTCACCACCGGATAAGGTACCGGCGGGTTGCTCCAGCTTGTCGCCGGAGAACATAAAGGCACCGAGGAGGCCGCGGAGATCCTGTTGGCCTGCGTCCGGGCAAGCTTCAATGGTGTTCTCCCACACGGTCTTGTTCGCGTCGATGTTGTCGTGCTCTTGCGCGAAGTAGCCGATACGCAGACCATGGCCGGAAACAATGCCGCCCTCACCGTCGGTGCGTTCTACTCCCGCAAGCAGCTTCAGCAACGTGGTCTTACCAGCGCCGTTGTAACCGAGAACAACCACGCGGGAGCCCTTGTCGATGGCGAGATCGACGCCGGCAAAGACTTCCAAGGAACCGTACATCTTGGTAAGACCCTTAGCGTTCAGCGGGGTCTTGCCGCACGGCGCGGGCTCAGGGAACTTAATGTGCGCGACCTTGTCGGCCACGCGCACTTCGTCCAGTTGGTTCATCATGCGGTTCGCGCGGGCAAGCATCTGCTTGGCAGCGGCCGCCTTGGTGGCCTTCGCGCCGAGTTTGGCAGCCTGCTTCTGTAGGGCCGAAGCCTTCTTCTCCGCATTGGCGCGCTCACGTCGGCGGCGAGCTTCGTCGGTAGCGCGCGCATCCAGGTACTTCTTGAATCCCATGTTGTAAATGTCGGCCTCGGCGCGCACCGCATCAAGGAACCAGATCTTGTTGCACACAGCCTCAAGGAGGTCCACATCGTGAGAGATCATAATGAGGCCGCCCTCGTGCTTGGACAAGAAGCCGCGCAGCCACGTAATGGAGTCAGCATCCAAGTGGTTAGTCGGCTCATCCAACAGCAAGGTGGTCTGGGATTTGCCCGAGCCAGTCGACGCTGCGAAGAGGATCTGCGCAAGCTCCACGCGGCGGCGCTGACCGCCGGAGAGAGTCTTCAACTGCTGGTCAAGGATGCGCTGCGGCAATCCTAAGTTGTCGCAAATCTGCGCACACTCGGCGTCGGCTTCGTATCCGCCAAGAGCGTGGTACTCCTCCTCCAGGCGGGAATACTTGCGGATGGCTTTGTCGCGGAACTTCTCATCCGTGGCAGTCTCCATCAGCTCCTGCTGCTTTGCCATACGACGCTTGATCTCGTCCAAACCGCGGGCGGAGAGAACGCGCTCTCGCGCGGTGATCTCGATATTGCCTTCACGGGAGTCCTGTGGCAGGTAACCAATGGGGCCGGAACGCGTGACAGAGCCGCCATAGGGCTCGGTCTCCCCTGCCAGGATGCGCATCGTGGTGGTCTTGCCTGCACCGTTGCGTCCGACCAGCCCGATGCGGTCACCCGGCTGCACTCGCAGGTGCTGGCCGGGAGCGTCGAGAAGCGTACGTGCGCCCACGCGCACCTCGAAATCATTGGTCACAATCACGAGGAATCAGTCTATCAACCGGCGCTAACAGGTCATAGCTGAGCCAAAACCAGAAAACAAGAAGAGTCCCGCGGCCATTCGGCAGCGGGACTTATCAGGATGTGGAAGTTTAAATTACTCGCTTAGACTGCAAAGCCCAAAGCCTGCAGCATCTCTCGGCCTTCCTCGGTAATCATATTCGGACCCCATGGCGGCATCCAGACCCAGTTGATCTGGACGGCGTCGGCAAGCTTGTTGCCCACCACTGCGTCTTCAACCTGCTCACCAATGACATCGGTAAGCGGGCAGGCCGGCGAGGTCAGCGTCATGTTGATCATCGCTGTCTCCTTGCCGTCGACGTCCTCGAGCCAGACGTCATAGACCAGGCCCAGATCAACCACGTTGATACCGAGCTCCGGGTCAATGACGTCACGCATGTACTCGGTGATGTCGAAGACCTTGGCAATCTGTGCCTCGGTTTGGGGCGGACGGTCGCCGCCGCCATCGAAGTTGGCGTTGGCATCCTGGTATGGATCTACTGGGTCAGACATTTATTTCTCCAGTTCATTGAGCGCTTCCACGGATGCGGCCTGGAAGGCCTTCCATCCGAGGAGAGCGCATTTAACGCGGGCGGGGAACTTTGCGACGCCGCCGAAAGCAACACCGTCGCCGATGATTTCATCATCGCCTTCGACTTCGCCACGGGAGGTCACCATCTTCTCAAACTCTTCGAGCTTTTCTTTGGCCTCAGACAAAGATTTGCCAATGATTTCCTCAGCCATCACAGAAGTCGAGGCCTGCGAAATGGAGCAGCCCTCTGCCTCATAAGAGACATCCTCAACGGTCTTGCCATCTGCGGAAAGCTTTACGCGCAAGGTGATCTCGTCCCCGCAGGACGGATTGACGTGGTGGACCTCAGACTGGCCCTCGCGCAGGCCAGCGAACTTCGGGTTCTTATAGTGGTCCAGGATGACATCCTGGTACATGGAATCTAGATTCATTTACTCCACTCCAAAGAATTCGCGTGCAGCCTTGACGGCTTCGATGAGCTTGTCCACTTCTTCCTCAGTGTTGTAGAGGTAGAAGCTAGCGCGGGCAGTCGAGTTGATGTTGCCCGCACGATGCAGCGGCCACGCGCAGTGGTGGCCAGTACGGATGGAAACACCGTGCGAATCGAGCACCTGACCCAGGTCATGCGGGTGGATACCGTCAACCACGAAGGAGATGGCACCACCGCGTTGCTCGGTGGTGGTTGGACCAACGATGCGCAGACCAGGGATCTGCTTTAAGCCTTCCAGTGCGCGAGCAGTGAGCTTCTGCTCGTGGGCGTGGATGTTTGCCATGCCCACTTCGCTCAGGAACTTGACGGCTGCGCCAAGGCCCACGACCTGGCTGGTCATCTGCGTACCCGCCTCAAAGCGAGTAGGCGGGGCTGCAAAGGTGCTCTTTTCCATTCGGACGACTTCGATCATGGAGCCGCCGGTCAGGAATGGCGGGAGCTTTTCCAACAGCTCTGCCTTTCCGTAGAGCACGCCGACACCATTCGGGCCGCACATCTTGTGTCCCGAGAAGGCAGCGAAGTCCACGTCGAGCGCGTGGAAGTCCACGGCCATGTGCGGAACTGACTGGCAGGCATCCAAGACGACGAGAGCGTTTACGGCACGAGCGCGGCGAACCAGTTCTTCGACGTCAGCGATTGCACCCGTGACATTGGACTGGTGCGTGAACGCGACGACCTTGACGCTCTCATCAAGCTCGAGGGAATCGAGGTCGATGCGGCCGTCTTCGGTCATCGAGTACCACTTCAGCGTGGCGCCGGTGCGCTGGCACAGTTCCTGCCATGGGACGAGGTTCGCGTGGTGCTCGAGCTCGGTGACGACGACGGTGTCGCCCTCCCCTACATAGAGATCACCTGCACGCTCATCCGACAGCGTGTAGGCAACCTCATTGAGGGCCTCCGTTGCGTTCTTGGTGAACGCAATCTCGTCACGGTCGGCGCCAACGAAGGCAGCGATGGCCTGGCGAGCAGACTCGTAAGCATCGTCGGCCTCTTCGGCCAGCTGGTAGGAACCACGGTGGACTGGAGCATTCGTGCCAAGCACGAACTCCTCCTCCGCCTTCCAAACTGGCAGTGGCCTTTGGGAGGTAGCTCCCGAGTCGAGGTACACCAGCGGCTTATCGCCGCGCACGGTGCGCTCGAGGATCGGGAACTGCTTCCTAATGGCAGTTACATCGAAGTTAGACATTAGCCTTCTTACTTAACAAACTGATCGTAGCCGGACTCTTCGAGCTGGTCAGCGAGCTCTGCGCCGCCGGTCTTGATGACCTGGCCGTTGGCAAAGACGTGCACAAAGTCAGGCTTGACGTAGTTGAGAATGCGCTTGTAGTGGGTGATCATCAGGATGCCGCCGTTGGTTTCCTCCTGGAAGCGGTTGATGCCCTCAGAAACAACGCGCAGAGCGTCGACGTCGAGGCCGGAATCGGTTTCATCCATGATGGCGAACTTAGGCTTCAGCAGATCCAGCTGCATAACCTCGTGGCGCTTCTTCTCACCACCGGAGAAGCCCTCGTTAACAGCTCGGTGTGCGAAGGACTTATCGATGGAGAGCTTCTCGCGAGCCTCGGTTAGTTCCTTGTTCCACTCGCGCAGCTTCGGAGCCTCACCGCGGACAGCGGTGACAGCGGAGCGCATGAACTGAGCCATCTTGACGCCCGGGACCTCGGTTGGGTACTGCATAGCCAGGAAGAGGCCAGCGCGAGCGCGCTCGTCAACTTCCATCTCGAGGATGTTTTCGCCGTCGAGCAGGATCTCGCCCTCGGTTACTTCGTACTTCGGATGGCCGGCGATGACGTAGGACAAGGTGGACTTACCGGAGCCGTTAGGGCCCATGACAGCGTGGGTCTCGCCGGAGTTGATGGTGAGGTTAACGCCCTTGAGGATTTCCTTAGGCTCGCCGTTCTCGTCGTTCGGGAGGACCTGCGCGTGGAGGTTCTTAATTTCCAGGGTAGACATTGAGTTATACCTGCTTTCGGGGATTGTTAAGCGTTGATTTTTTCGAGCTCGTCAATGACGCGGGTTTCCAGATCCTCGCGCAAGGACTCAACCGGAATACGGGAAATGACCTCGGAGAAGAAGCCGCGGATGATGAGTCGGCGTGCCTCGGCAGCCGGAATACCGCGGGACATGAGGTAGAAGACCTCAAGATCATCGAAGCGGCCTACGGTTGCGGCGTGGCCTGCACCCACGATCTCACCGGTCTGGATCTCCAGGTTCGGGATCGCATCGGCGCGTGCGCCTTCAGTAAGGATGAGATTGTTGTTGGTCTCGTAGGTATCGGTGTTGTTTGCATCCTGGCGGATCAGAACGTCACCGACCCAGCAGGTACGGGCTTCTTTGCGTCCAGATTCGACGGTGCCGTCAGCCTGGTTGGTGCCCTGCAGGGCACCCTTGTAGAACACACGGGAACGGCAGTTCGGCACGGAGTGGTCCACCAGCAGACGGTTCTCAAAGTACTGTCCAGCATCTGCGAAGTAGACACCGAGCATCTCAGCGTCGCCGCCAGGAGCTGTGAAGGCAACGCGTGGAACGATGCGCACGATCTCGCCGCCGAAGATGGCGGTGTTATGGCGCAGAACAGAATCTCGACCCATGGAGGCGACCTGGTGGCCCAGGTGTACCGCGTTGTCTTCCCAATCAGCGTCGACAACAACGGTGACGTTGGCGCCGTCGCCAAGCAGGAATTCAACGTTGTCAGCATGGGTGCCGGAACCGACGTACTTGAGCACGACGGTGGCCTCTGCGTGGTGGCCAACCTGAATGGAAGTAGCACCAAAGGAGGTGACTCCCTCGCCTGCACCGGTGATGGTGATCTCGACGGGGTCGTTGACCTGTGCATCCGCATCGATGGTCACGATCTGTGCCTCCGGCATGGATGTCCATGCCTGCGCGGCAACGCGATCGGCAGGAGCGCCAGCGGTGCCCAAGCGGGCGTCATCGGGAGCAACAGTCTCAGTCGACACGCCTGCTGGGGTGGTTACGGAAATCTTCTGTGCAACGGCCGGTGCGAACTCGCCGTTGTGCAGACCGCGCAGGTGGCGCAGCGCGATGAAGCGCCAGACCTCGTCGCGGCCGTGTGGAACCGGGAAGTCATCGACGTTAAACGAGGTGAACTGGTCACCCTTCGTGACGTCAGCCGGATTGAATTCGTTGGAGGCAACCACTTAGCCCACCGATCCTTCCATCTGTAGTTCAATAAGGCGGTTGAGCTCGAGGGCGTACTCCATCGGGAGCTCCTTCGCGATTGGCTCCACGAAGCCGCGCACGATCATCGCCATTGCCTCCTCTTCCGCAATGCCGCGGGACATGAGGTAGAACAGCTGCTCCTCAGAGACCTGGGAGACAGTTGCCTCGTGGCCGAGGGTCACGTGATCGTTGCGGATGTCGTTATACGGGTAGGTATCCGAACGCGAGTTGTTGTCCACGAGCAGTGCGTCGCACTCGACGTTCGCGGTGGAGTTGGAGGCGTTCGCGTTGACCTGCACCAAGCCACGATAGGCAGCGCGGCCACCGTTGCGGGCAACGGACTTCGACACGATGTTGGAGGAAGTACGCGGTGCCATGTGAACCATCTTGGAACCGGTGTCCTGGACCTGACCCTCGCCAGCGAAAGCCAGGGAGAGGACCTCGCCTTTAGCGTGCTCACCAGTCAGCCAGCAGGACGGGTACTTCATGGTGACCTTGGAACCGATGTTGCCATCGACCCATTCCATGGTGCCGCCCTCTTCGACCTTGGCACGCTGGGTAACTAGGTTGTAGACGTTGGTGGACCAGTTCTGGATGGTGGTGTAACGGCAACGTCCGCCCTTCTTGACCACAATCTCGATAACGCCGGTGTGCAGGGAGTCCGAGTTGTAAATCGGAGCGGTGCAGCCCTCGATGTAGTGAACGTAAGCGTCTTCCTCAACGATGATGAGGGTGCGCTCGAACTGACCCATGTTCTCCGTGTTGATGCGGAAATAAGCCTGGAGCGGGATGTCCACGTGAACGCCCTTCGGGACGTAGACGAAGGAGCCGCCGGACCAACAGGCGTTGTTCAGTGCGGAGAACTTGTTGTCGCCTGCCGGAATAACGGTGCCGAAGTACTCCTGGAGGATCTCCGGGTACTCCTTAACTGCAGTGTCAGTGTCGACGAAGATGACGCCCTGTGCTTCAAGGTCTTCACGGATCTTGTGGTAGACCACCTCAGACTCGTACTGAGCCGCAACACCAGAGACCAGACGCTTTTTCTCTGCATCCGGAATGCCGAGCTTGTCGTAGGTTTCCTTAATGTCGGCGGGAAGGTCATCCCACGTCTGGGCCTGCTTCTCCGTGGAACGGACGAAGTACTTGATGTTGTCGAAGTCGATAGCGGAGAGATCCGGGCCCCACGTTGGAACCGGCTTCTTGTTAAAGATGCGCAGCGCCTTCAGCCGGGATTCCAGCATCCACTCCGGCTCGTTCTTCTTCTCAGAGATATCGCGGACAACGTCCTCGCTGAGTCCTCGGTGAGCTGCCTGACCCGCTTCGTCGGAATCGTGCCAGCCGTACTCGTAACCGCCGATGGAAGAGATGATCTCGTCATCACTCATCTTGGTCTCGAGGCCTGGTGCTGGTTGTGCCTGAGTCATAACCCGCTCCTTTCGTCTAAAGATTTGTTTTCCGGTCAGGGCTGACCGGAGTCAAGGGGATGTTTGTGGTGCAGATTCCGTGGCCATCCGCAATGGAAGCCAAGGGCTGCACGTGTTTACCTAATAGGGCAGAAAAGACTTCCTGCTCAGCCTCACACAACTCCGGATGTTCCGCAGCCACGTGGGCTACGGGGCAATGGTGCTGGCAAATCTGCACACCGTTGCCCGCACTATTTACCGTGGCAGCGTAACCATGTTCATCAAGAACCTCAGCGAGTTTCTTCGCCACTTCCTTTACAGACTCGTCATCCCGCACAAGTGGTTTAACGTCTGCCAGAAGTTTCTCGAAACGTGCTTTGGCAAAGCTACGCACTGCCTCGGCACCGCCGGCCGCGCGCAGGGCGTCCAGGGCATCGGAAGCAAGCGCGTCGTAAGCATGACCAAATTGCGCACGCCCACGGTCGGTGAGGCGGAAATGCTTGGCAGGGCGGCCACGCCCGGCAGAATGGGGCCGGCGATGGACAACCTCTGTTAGCTCTTCTTCCACCAGAATGTCTAAGTGCCGGCGAATTCCGGCGGCCGAAAGACCTAGGCGCTCGCCGAGGTACGACGCCGTCACCGGGCCGTCCTTGAGGAGGAGAAGCATGACCTGGCGGCGGGTATCGCCCTCGGTGGTTCGGGTCTCTTTATCTGTGACCATGTGCTGCACCTCCTTGTTAAAAACGAACGTCTATTTTTAGACAACACTAGTGTTCCCTAATTCATTCCCAATTTCCACCAGCGCTGGTCCCGGCGTGGCGTACCTTCACCCCCGTTTGAACAGAAGGCCCGCTAAAGTGTTTCTTTATGAAACAGCGTCTCACTGCCTTCCTAACGGGTGTCCGCGAGGACCTCCCGCGTTTTGGCAGTGCGGGTTCTCGTTCCGCGCAACTGCACGCTGATTCAGATGATGCAACGAGGGGCTCGCTTTCCGACGCCCTATATGACCTGCTCCCCGACGATCCTGAGGTTCGCCCGCGCACCTCTATTAATCAACTACGCGCCTTTTTCGTCCTGCGTTGGATGGGAACACTTGGCGCAATCCTTATCGCGGTTGGCGGCCTGGGGGCGGGCGCTCTCCCCGTGGTGGGTAATCCTTATGACAACGTTCCATTCGGCTCTTTAATGTCTCGCATGCTGCAGTCGGCCTCAGCATTGGTCTTTTTGGGTGTCGGGCTCATGGTGACCGCATGGGTACTCATCGCACCTTTCGTGGGGACGCCACTACGCGGTGCCCGTGGCATAAAACCTCGACGCTTGCTAACCCAAAGCCAGCTCTGGCGAACGTGGGCGGGTTGGGTCATCCCACTCATTTTCACCGCTCCCCTGTTTACGCAGGATATTTATTCCTACCTTGCTAATGGCTCCATCGTGGCCCAGGGGCTCGATCCCTATTCAGCAGGCCCCGTTCAGTTATTGGGATCGGAGGACCCACTAGCGCGCTCGGTTCCATTCATCTGGGCCAACTCGCCCTCGCCCTATGGCCCTGTGGCACTGGGCCTCGCGGCCATAGTTAGCTTGCTCACGCATAACTCGATCATCCTCGGTGTTATTGCGCATCGTATTCTCTCGTTGGCGGGCATCATTGCAGCGGGATGGGCGACCTCGCAGCTGGCACGTCGCTGCCGAGTTTCTCCAGAATCAGCGCTTTGGCTGGGTATCTTGAACCCACTGACTACCTTGCACCTAGTGGGCGGTATTCATAACGAGTCGGTGATGTTGGGGCTGGCACTCGTGGGCGTGGAACTGGGCCTGCGCGGGGTCGATAAGTTGGGTGGAAGACCCGTGTGGTTCTATTTCTTGGCCTCGGGCCTGCTCATTTCTTGCGCAGGCATGGTCAAGGTGACGGGCTTTATCGGCTTGGGTTTTGTGGGCATGGCCCTGGCCCGAGTGTTGATGCTGCGGCGCGGTAAATCCAGCCTGGGTGCCATAGCTAGCGCAACCGCAGTCCAACTCGGCATCCTCATCCTGTCCATCGGCATCGTCACACTTGCATCCGGCATCGGACTGGGCTGGATCACGGGCCAAGGTGGTGCCGCAAGCATTCGCTCTTGGCTTTCCTCTAGTACCGCCGTGGGCGTCGGCGCCGGCTTCCTAGGGATGCTTTTGGGTTTGGGCGACCACACTGAGGCAATCCTCTCCTTTACCCGCGCGGTAGGCGTGCTCATCGCCACCGGATTCATGTTCCGCATGCTCCTTGCAACGTACCGCGGAAGCATCCATCCGATTGGCGGTCTGGGAATCTCGACGCTTGTGTTAGTCGTTTTCTTCCCTGTGGTCCACCCGTGGTACATCCTCTGGGCGGTGTTGCCGCTTGCGGCTTGGGCTAACCGGCTCATCTTCCGCCTCACTGTGGTGATTTATTCGGCTGGGATGAGCTTCTTCGTTCTCCCGCGCGGCCTTGGCCTCCCGCCGGGCACGATCGCTGTCATCTATATTTCCGCAATTGCTGCATACGTCGTGGTCATGAGGCTGTGGACTCTCCTATTACGTCGCTCAAGAATTAGTGTCCTAAACTAGTCCTTCGTGAATACAACTTTCGATGGATCCCCAGCTCTCGAGCTGACGGACGTAGTCAAAACCTACGGGGACAAAAGAGCCGTAGACGGGCTCAGCTTCCATGTGAATCGTGGAGAAATGCTGTGTCTGCTGGGCCCCAATGGTGCGGGTAAGACCACGACTATCGAGATGTGCGAGGGCTTTAAGAAGCCGACGTCGGGGAGCATTCGTGTCCTTGGCCTCGACCCCAGCACAAGTCCCGATGCCGTACGGGAGCGCATCGGAATCATGCTGCAAGGTGGTGGCTCTTATTCCGGAATTCGCGTCCGCGAGATGCTACAGCTTAGCGCGAAGTACAGTGCCAACCCCCTCGACCCGGATTGGCTCATCGAGAAGCTAGGACTCAAGGGGCTCGAGAAGAACACCTACCGCCGTCTCTCCGGCGGTCAGCAGCAGCGACTTTCCTTGGCGCTAGCCATCATTGGCAGGCCGGAGCTGGTCTTCCTAGACGAACCCACCGCAGGTCTCGACGCGCAGTCGCGGCTAGCTGTGTGGGATCTCATTCGTGCGCTGCGCGCAGACGGCGTGACCACTATCCTAACTACCCACCTGATGGATGAAGCGGAGGCGCTTGCCGACAGAGTGGTCATCATTGATCACGGACACATGGTGGCTCAAGGCACCACCGCCGAGCTGATGGAATCCACGGGGTCTCCACTCATTAGCTTTGAGACCTCGACCGAAGTTGACCTCGCAGCGCTGCGTGCGGCAGATCTTCCTACGGATGCCACCCGCCCACTGCACTACCGCGTCGAGACTCCGGCCACCCCGGAGGTCATCGCCCGCCTAGCGCAAGAGTTGGCACGACAATCCGTGACCTTGCGCAGCCTCGACACCACACACCGCAATCTTGAGGACGTCTTCCTTGACATCACCGGCCGCGAGCTGAGGAGTTAAGAACCATGTCACGTTTTGAACCAGGAACTTTCACTCCCAATCCGCAGCGCGCCAGCGTATGGGCTATGGCCCGGGCACAGGGAGCTATCGAGTCAAAGCTGATGCTTCGCCACGGCGAGCAACAGCTGCTCAGCATCGTCATTCCGCTCGCGCTCCTTATCGGTGCGGCCCGCATGGAGAGCGTCACCGGCCAGGGACTCAAGGAAGTTTTCCCCATGGTCTTGGCTGTGGCCTCCACCAGTTCGGGATTTACGGGTCAGGCTATTTCTCTTGCCTTTGACCGCCGCTACGGGGCGCTGAAGAGAACCGGCGCCTCCGGTGTACCCGCATGGACAATCATCGCGGGCAAGATTGCCGCGGTCTTTTCCATGGTGGTTCTACAGGTGGTCGTGCTGGGTGGTGTTGCTTTTCTGCTAGGGCTGCGTGTTGGCCTCTCGGGGATCGTGCTCGCCTTGTTTACCCTCGTGCTGGGTGTGGCTTCCTTTACTGCACTAGGTTTGCTGCTCGGCGGAACCCTGAGCTCCGAGATGGTCCTCGCGGTGGCGAACCTCATTTGGTTCATTCTCATGGGTGTTGTCGGTTGGGCCATGTATTCCCAGGGCCTCGGCAATGATGGGCTTCTTACGCTCGTTCCTACGGTCGCTATGGCAAGTGCGCTAAACGATGCCTTCAACAACATGTTTCCTTGGCAGGAACTGTTGGTCCTTATCGCATGGGCCGGGGCGGCGTCGTTTGCAGCGGTCCGTTGGTTCCGTTTCGAAGGCTAAATGTGACTTTTGTCTTTTTCCCGGTTTCCAGCGTGAAGGGTTTCGTTTCGAGCACACCCGCGCGGTAGTCTTTTTAACGTGAATTCCGGTAATAAAGTAACGACGTTCTTCCGCGAGGCGACGCCCACGAATAAGCAGCAGCGCCTCATCGCACTGATTCTGCTCATCTGCCAGGGTGGCATCACGGTATCGGGCGCTATTGTCCGCGTTACTGGTTCGGGCCTTGGCTGTATCACCTGGCCGGAGTGCCACCCGGGTTCGCTGGTTCCGCTGTCCGGCGCGGCGCCGTGGATCCACCAGCTCATCGAGTTTGGTAACCGCCTGCTTACCTTCGTGGTTTCCGCCGCAGCCGTGGCCGCCATCGTCGCCATGCACATGGCTCGTCGCCGTACCGAGCTAAAGGTCTATGCCTGGCTCAACCTCGCCGGCGTTATGGTCCAGGCCGTCATCGGCGCCATTTCCGTGTTCCTAAAGCTCAACTGGTGGGCTGTGGCGCTGCACTTCCTGCCGTCCATGATCTTGGTGTGGCTGGCTGCAATGCTCTACTCCCGCATCCTGGAGCCTGACGATGGAACTCCTACCCGTATGTTCCCGCAGGCAATCCGCGTCATGGCAGCGATGGCAACCATCGCCCTGGCAGTCGTATTGACCACCGGCACCATGGTTACCGGCTCCGGAGTTCACTCCGGCGACGATGGCGTAGGCATGGAAGGTCGCCTTAACGTCGACACTGAATTCATGGCTGTCGTACACGCTATGTGCATGTACGCCTACTTGGCCTTGACGCTCATCGTCGTCTTCATGCTCTACCGCTTCCGCGCCTCCGAGCTGGCCAAGAAGGCGGGCTGGGTGCTCATCGCCTGCATCTTGGTCCAATGGGGCATCGGCGTAGCTCAGTTCTACATGCACATCCCACGCTGGACTGTTCCAATCCACATCGGCATGTCTTCGGTGGTTACCGCCTTTACCGCCCTGCTCTGGGCACATGGATTACGTCGTACTGGTGGTTCGGAGAACCTTGTGACAGGTTCCCCCGCTGCCGAAGAAAAGTACGCTGCGCGTCGAGCAGCGTTGGCGCAGCGTTGACAAAGTTAGCAAGCCGCTAGCATCTTCATTCCGCTCTTCGGGCCACCCCCTCGGAGGGCGGTTTTGCTGCATATACAGGCCGCGCTGGGATAGCCTTTGTATATGTACGCAATTCAGGTCAACCAGACTGGCGGCCCAGAAGTTCTCGAGTATGTCGAGGTCCCGGCCCCCACTCCCACTGAGGATCAGGTGCTTGTCGACGTCATCGTTGCCGGCGTCAACTACATCGATACCTACTACCGCGAAGGAATCTACAACGCCGCCACACCATTCGTGCTTGGACTTGAAGGCACAGGCCGAGTCGTTCACGACCCAAAGGGAGAAATCGCCGAGGGAACCATGGTCGCTTGGGACCATGCTTTTGGTTCCTACGCTGAACAGGTCTGCGTATCCCGCGACCGCATTGTTGCCGTGCCTGATGACTTCCCACCAGAGGTTGCAGGGTCAATGCTCTTGCAGGGCATGACGGCTCATTACCTGGCTAATGGTGTCTACCAGCTCGGCGAGGGCGCCTCCTGCCTGATTACTGCCGGCGCTGGCGGCGTTGGCCTCATCTTGACCCAGATGGCCAAGGCGCTGGGGGCCACCGTCTACACGGTCGTCTCCACCGATGAAAAGGAACAGCTCTCCTACGAAGCTGGTGCGGACCAAGTATTCCGCTACGGTGAGGGCCTGGCGGAGCAAGTGCGCCGCTTCAACGGCGGCCGCGGAGTCGACGTCGTCTACGATGGCGTCGGCAAAGACACCTTCAACGAGTCCCTTGAGGTTGTCCGTCCACGCGGCACCGTGGCTCTGTTTGGTGCCGCATCCGGCCCCGTCCCGCCCATGGACCCACAGTTGCTCAACAAGCATGGCTCCATCTTCCTGACACGTCCTTCGCTGGGTGCTTGGACCGCTCAGGAGGGCGAGTTCCAGATGCGTGCACAGGCAGTCGTCCAAGCCGTCACAGACGGCGACGTCACCTTCAACGTGACCGCCTCTTATCCCCTCGAGGACGCCGCTCAGGCTCACCGGGACATGCACGCCCGCAAGACCACCGGCTCGATTGTCCTGCGCGTGCGCGAGGACAACTAGCGCAGAAACTTTATGGCGCCGTACTTAACGTACGGCGGTACTTAACGTACGGCGCCGTTCTGCTTTCCTAAACATCCCTAGATGGCTTTTAAAGCTCTCCGAGAGCTTAGAACCAGACGGTGGACCAACCCAGCATGCTACCGATGGATTCCCAACCGAGCACGGCATCGATAGACAGGCCGATGAAGAGAACTGAAAGGTAGTTGTTGGAGTAGATAAACAAGCGCATCGGCTTGACCTTCGCGCCGTTCTTCACGCCCTTATGCAGAGCTATAGCAATCCACAGGAAGACTGCACCTGAGACCACTGCGGCAACGAGGTAAATCCACGAGGCAGCCGGAATGATGAGGAAAGTCACGATGACGGTGCCAACGGTGTACCAAACGATCTGGCGGGTGACCTCCACCTCTGGTGCCACGACGGGCAGCATCGGCACGCCTGCCTTGCGGTAGTCCTCCTTATACTTCATGGCCAGGGCCCACGTGTGCGGCGGGGTCCAGAAGAAGATGATGAGGAACAGGACGATGGCCTGCCACCACTTGTCCGGCTCGCCGGCCGGGGCGTTGTCGCGGATGACCGCCCAGCCGACCATTGCCGGCATACAGCCTGCGAGGCCACCCCAGACGATGTTCTGGGAGTTTCGCATTTTCAAGAACTTCGTATAGACGAACACGTAGAAGAAGTTCGTCAGGAGCACGAAGAAGGCTGCAAGCCACGAGTGCGCGAGTACGCCCAGCCAGAAGACGGAAAGAAACAGCATGATCCACGCGAAGATGGCTGCGTTACGGCGCGAAATCTTGGCGCGTACCAGCGGCCTTGCACGCGTGCGCTGCATCTTCTGGTCGATCTCATAGTCGACAACGTTGTTAAAAGTATGAGCAGCTGCCGCGCCCATCCAGCCGCCGAAGATGGTGGACAGAATCAGCCAGAAGTTATCCGTCACGGACTCGATTCCACGCTGTGCCTGGAGCATCGCCGGGATTGCGGCAACAAGGAGGAGCTCAATGATCCTCGGCTTCGTCAGCGCAAAATAGGCCTTGATCGTCTCCAAGGATTATTCCTCCAGTATCTGGCATGGGTGTATTTCAGCTGCCTGGGTAAGAGGCCGCAATGTAGTAGTCGGCTATTCGGGTTAAATAGTTCCCGCGCGCGGCCGTGGCTTCTTAACCATGCCAGCCTACAGTTTCTCAGACAGTTTCAATAATCCGCCACGGGCAAATGAAAATCTCGTCACTGACAAATCAAAACCTCTAGACTTGAGGGGTCAATGAACATTCGAACCTAAAAGTGAGGCTTCCCACAGTGTCGCAAGAAAAGCTGTCCCCAGAACTGCAGGCCATGGTTGAACGCCGTTACCCGGCTGACTGGACCGACGTGGATACTCGCGCAGTAGATACTGTCCGTGTCCTGGCCGCGGACGCCGTCCAGAAGTGCGGTTCCGGCCACCCGGGTACCGCGATGTCGCTGGCGCCCCTCGCCTACACGCTCTACCAGCGCGTCATTAATCACGACCCTAACGATGTGAAGTGGGCTGGCCGTGACCGCTTTGTCCTCTCCGTTGGCCACTCCTCGCTGACCCAGTACATCCAGCTTTACCTCGGCGGCTTCGGTCTCGAGCTTGATGACCTCAAGTCCCTGCGTACCTGGGGCTCGCTGACCCCGGGCCACCCGGAGGTTAACCACACCGATGGTGTTGAAATCACCACCGGCCCGCTCGGCCAGGGCCTGGCCTCCGCAGTGGGCATGGCCATGGCTTCCCGCAAGGAGCGCGGCCTTTTCGACGCGTCCGCACCCGCAGGCGAGTCCCCTTTCGATCACCACATCTACGTCATCGCGTCCGATGGTGACCTGCAAGAGGGCGTTACCGCAGAGGCCTCTTCCCTCGCGGGGACGCAGAAGCTCGGCAACCTGATCGTATTCTGGGATGACAACCGCATCTCCATCGAGGACGATACGAACATCGCGTTCAACGAGGACGTCGTCAAGCGCTACGAGGCATATGGCTGGCACGTACAGACCGTGGAATCCGGCGAGGACGTCGTAGCCCTCGAAGCCGCTGCCAAGGCTGCGCGTGAGGAGACCGAGCGTCCTTCCTTCATCCGCGTCAAGACCGTCATCGGTTACCCGGCACCTAACAAGATGAACACCGGTGGCGTACACGGTGCCGCCTTGGGTGACGACGAAGTCGCCGCAACCAAGGAAGTCTTAGGCTTCGACCCAGCACAGACCTTCGAGGTCTCCGACGAGGTCATTAACCACACCCGCAAGCTGCGCGAGCGCGGTGCTCAGGCCCACGTCGAGTGGCAGGAAAAGTTCGATGCTTGGGCTTCCGCTAATCCGGAGGCAAAGGCCCTCTTCGACCGCATGCAGTCCCGTGAGCTGCCAGAGAACTTTGATTCGGAGCTTCCGACCTGGGATGCCGGCGAATCCGTAGCCACCCGTAAGGCTTCTGAAGCTACCATTCAGGCACTGGCTGCTGCTGTCCCGGAGATGTGGGGCGGCTCCGCTGACCTTGCAGGCTCCAACAACACCGTTATCAAGGGCGCCGAGTCCTTCGGCCCAGAGTCCATCACCACTGGCGCTTGGAATGCCCAGCCATACGGCCGCAACCTCCACTTTGGTATCCGTGAGCACGCCATGGCCGCCATCATGAACGGCATCGCCCTGCACGGAAACACCCGCGTGTACGGCGGTACCTTCCTCATCTTCTCTGAGTACCAGTACCCTGCCGTTCGCCTAGGCGCCTTGATGTCTACTGACACCTACTACGTGTGGACCCACGACTCCATCGGCTTGGGCGAGGACGGCCCGACCCACCAGCCGGTAGAAACGCTCGCCGCACTGCGCGCTATTCCGAACCTCTCCGTCATCCGTCCGGCAGACGCCAACGAGACCGCGCAGGCATGGGCCGCTGCATTCGAGTACAAAGCTGCTCCAAAGGGCCTGGCGCTGTCCCGCCAGAACCTGCCTGTCCTCGAGGGCACCAAGGAGAAGGCACGCGACGGCGTTCGCCGCGGCGCTTACGTTCTGGTCGAAGGTTCCAAGGAAACTCCAGACGTCATCCTCATGGCAACCGGTTCCGAGGTTAAGCTCGCGGTCAAAGCAGCCCAACAGCTCGAATCCGAGGGCACCGCAGCCCGCGTCGTTTCGGCTCCGTGCCTTGAGTGGTTCGACGAGCAGGACGACGCCTACCGCGAGTCCGTTCTGCCTTCCGCTGTCCGCGCCCGCGTCTCCGTCGAGGCAGGCCTGGCAATGCCATGGCACAAGTACACCGGCACCTTCGGCCGCAATGTCTCCCTCGAGCACTTCGGCGCTTCTGCCCCAGCAGAGGAGCTCTTTGAGAAGTTCGGCTTCACTACCGCTGCGGTAGTCGACGCCGCCCGCGAATCCATCACCGCAAGCAAGTAAGGAAAGCATGTCTCACATTGACGAACTAGCACAGCTCGGTACCTCCACGTGGCTCGACGACCTCTCCCGCGAGAGGCTGGAGTCCGGCAACTTGGCGGAGATCATCAAGACCAAGTCCATCGTGGGTGTTACCACCAACCCGGCAATCTTCGCGGCAGCGATGTCGAAGGGCACCGCGTACGATTCCGCGATTGCTGCGTTGGAGGAAGAGGGCGCCAAGGCTGACGACGCCGTCTACTCCCTGGCGATCGACGACGTCGCCAATGCTTGCGATCTCTTCGCCGGCATCTACAAGGCATCTGAAGGCCGCGACGGCCGCGTGTCCATCGAGGTGGATCCGCGCATTTCTGCAGATACCCAGGCCACCATCCAGCAGGCTCGTGAGCTGTGGGCGCGTGTCAACCGCCCGAACCTGATGATCAAGATTCCGGCAACGGAGGGCTCGCTGCCGGCTATCGCAGACGCGCTTGCCGACGGCATCTCGGTCAACGTCACCTTGATCTTCTCCGTGGAGCGCTACGCCCAGGTCATCGATGCGTTCAAAAAGGGCATCAAGCGCGCTGCTGAGGCAGGTCATGACGTATCCAAGATTCACTCGGTCGCGTCCTTCTTCGTTTCCCGTCTAGATACTGAGGTGGACAAGCGCCTCGAGACCATCGGCACGCCGGAAGCTCTCGCGGCACGTGGCAAAGCGGGCGTCGCCAATGCGCAGCGTGCTTACGCCCTTTTCGAGGAAGAATTGCTCAACTCGGATGATCTTCCAGAGGGCGCAAACGTGCAGCGCCCACTGTGGGCATCTACCGGCGTGAAGAACCCGGAGTACCCAGCAACGCTGTACGTTTCCGAGCTTGCTGGCCCGCACACGGTCAACACCATGCCGGAAAAGACCATTGATGCGGTCCTTTCCGAAGGTAACCTGCACGGTGACACCCTCTCCGGAGCGAAGGCTGAAGCAGATGCAGTATTCGCTGAGCTCGAGGATTTGGGCATCGACTTCCAGGACGTGTTCGCAGTGCTGGAGAAGGAAGGCGTCGACAAGTTCGTCGCTGCTTGGGATGAGCTGCTCGAATCCATGGCTGCTCGTCTTTAACTAAAGAATTCTTCGCCTTGCGCCCCGCTGACTAACCTCAGCGGGGCGCTTGTCGCTAGAATGTGTCGCTGGACAAAGATTTGGGAAAGGAAACCCTGTGACGGAATCGAGCGCCTGGGTAAATCCACTGCGCAACGAGAAGGATAAGCGCCTCCCGCGCATCGCCGGCCCTTCCGGCATGGTTATCTTCGGGGTAACCGGCGACCTCGCCTACAAAAAGCTGCTGCCAGCTATCTACGACCTTGCCAACCGCGGCCTCTTGCCCGCGGGCTTTACTTTGGTAGGCTACGGACGCCGCGACTGGGACAAGGACGCTTTTGCCGAGTATGTGCTGGGAGCCGTCAAGGCTGGCGCCCGCACCAAGTTCAACGAACATGTTTGGCAGCACCTAGTCCAAGGCATTGAGTTCGTGCATGGCGCTTTTGACGACGCTGGCTTCGACGGCCTTTCTGCTCGCCTCGCGGAGCTCGATACCTCACGCGGTACCGGCGGCAACTGGGCTTATTACTTGTCTGTCCCACCAGAGTTCTTCTCGAGCATCTGCCACCAACTCGAGCGTGTGGGTATGGCGAACAGCGCTAACGACTCGTGGCGCCGCGTCATTATTGAAAAACCTTTCGGTCACAACCAGGAATCCGCGCGCAAGCTCAACGAAATCGTCAATGCAGTGTTCCCCGAGTCCTCGGTCTTCCGTATTGACCACTACTTGGGCAAGGAAACCGTACAAAACATCATGGCTCTGCGCTTTGCCAACCAGATTTTCGAGCCGATGTGGAACGCGCATTACATCGACCACGTGCAGATTACGATGGCTGAGGACATCGGCCTCGGTGGCCGCGCTGGCTACTACGACGGAATCGGCGCTGCCCGTGACGTCATCCAGAACCACCTGCTGCAGCTGCTCGCGCTCGTTGCAATGGAGGAACCATCCTCATTCGCGCCGGAAGCTCTGCAGGCCGAAAAGATCAAGGTGCTGCGTGCGACGCAGCCGGTGCACCCGCTGAACAAGACCACTGCCCGCGGCCAGTACTCGGCCGGATGGCAGGGCTCTGAATACGTGCGCGGTCTTCGCGAAGAGGAAGGATTCGATCCTGCCTCCACCACCGAGACTTATGCTGCCTGCACCCTCGAGGTAAATTCGCGCCGCTGGGCAGGTGTTCCTTTCTACCTGCGCACCGGCAAGCGCTTGGGCCGTCGCGTCACGGAGATCGCCTTGGTCTTCAAGACCGCGCCGCATCAGCCTTTCCACAAGGGCCAAGCCGAGTCGCTGGGCCAGAACGCCGTGGTCATCCGTGTCCAGCCTGACGAGGGCGTTACCATGCGCTTCGGCTCGAAGGTGCCGGGCTCCACCATGGAGGTTCGCGATGTGAACATGGACTTCGCCTACGCGGAGGCCTTCACTGAAGAGTCCCCCGAAGCCTACGAGCGTCTCATCCTCGATGCCCTCCTCGACGAGTCCTCCCTCTTCCCCACCAACGAAGAGGTTGAGCTGTCCTGGTCCATCCTCGATCCCATCATCGAGTACTGGTCCAAAGCTGGCCAACCTGAGGAATACCCCGCGGGAACGTGGGGCCCTGAGTCTGCCAATACGATGTTGCGCCGCCGGGGCCACTCCTGGCGCCGACCATAAGGAGAAGAAGCGTTGATTATTCCATTGCCTGACACCACGACGCGCAAGATCTCCAAGAAACTCGTTGAGGCCCAAGAACACTACACCTTGACCACCGGCCGCGTGCTGACCCTCATCGTTGCTGCCAACGAAGGCGACGACATCGAGGCGATTCTTTCCTCCGTGCGCGACGCCTCCCATGAGCACCCGTCACGCGTGCTCGTGGTCATTGCTGGTTCCCACTTGGAAGAAACTCATCTCGATGCCGAGCTACGCGTCGGTGGCGAGGCTGGTGCTTCGGAGATCGTGGTCATGCACTTGAAGGGAGCTCTGTCTGCGCAGGCCGAATCCGTAGTCACTCCGCTGCTGCTCCCGGATACCCCGATTGTGGCGTGGTGGCCCACGAAGTGCCCGGAGCACCCTGCCCGCAGCCCGATTGGCAAGCTCGCGCAGCGCCGTATTACCAACGTGGCCTATGGCGAGGGCGCAACGCACGAAGAACTGATGCAGCTCTCCCACGGGTACACCCCGGGTGATTCTGATATGTCCTGGGCCGCCATTACGCTGTGGCGCGGAATCGTGGCCTCGGCCCTAGACCGCCACCCTCATGAACCGGTCGAGTCAGTAGAAGTATGCGGGGCACAACTCAACCCAGCAGCGGACTTTGCTGCAGGCTGGCTTCTCGACGCCCTGAGCGTTCCAGTACACCGCAACGTTACGCAGTCGCCGGAAAAGGGTTCCTTCCCCATTCATTCTTTGCGCTTCAACCGCGTATCTTCCCACGTCACTGTGGAAGTGGTCGACGCAGGAACTGTTCGCGTACAAGTTCCTGGCTCTCCGGACTCTCTGGTCTCTTTGGGCATCCGTTCACAGGCGGAGGTCCTTTCTGAAGAGCTACGTCATCTCGATTCCGACAAGACATACGCGCATACGCTTCGAGCTTTGCCGCGCGTGGACTACAGTTAGCCCTACTACTATTTTTTGACCCTTAAGGATCTCACTGACATGGTCACTCTTCACCGCGTGAGCGATGTAGACGAACTCATATCCTCTGCCGCCCTTAAATTCATCGACGTCGTGACGGCGATTCAGGCCCCGGGCGGCGGGCTCCACAATGATGGCGTTGCCCGCGTGGTTCTCACTGGCGGCGGCGCTGGCATAGGAACACTCCGCGAACTGGCTCGCCTTGATGCGGCAGCACATGGCCAGAGTGAGGACTACCCTGCTCTGGCAATTGACTGGACTCGCGTCCACGTATTCTTCGGTGATGAGCGAAATGTCCCAGTTTCTGATCCTGATTCCAATGAGGGTCAAGCCCGTGCTGCTCTTCTCCACGAGGTAGGCATTCCTGAGCAACACATCCATGGTCTCGATTTAGGCGCCATCGCCATGGAGCATGCCGCTAAGGCATATGCCGGCGAGATTGCCGAATTCGCCCCAAACGGCTTCGACCTTCACTTGTTGGGCATGGGTGGCGAGGGGCACATCAACTCGATGTTCCCGCACTCCCCTGCGGTCCTCGAGGAGGAGGAACTCGTTGTGGCAGTTCACGACTCTCCGAAGCCCCCGGCAGAGCGGGTTACTTTGACCCTCCCTGCGGTTAACCGTTCCCAGCGGGTGTGGTTCCTAGTGTCCGGTGCTGAAAAGGCTGAGGCTGCGTCTCACATCGTTAAGGGCTCTCCTGCTGTGGAGTGGCCGGCTGCTGGTGCACACGGAACCCAGGAGACAATCCTCTTCCTGTCCGATGACGCAGCGGGTGAACTCTAACAACTCGTTGAGAGATCTGCGTATCTGCCAACGAAGCGCCTCCGCAAGCGCTTTGTGAGCCTTTCGTTGGCAGTTATGCACGTTTTAGGGTGGGATATACCGATAGCACGGAGCCCGACAGCTCCGAAGCTAGGCATAGAAAAAGCCCGCGTTGACCATTAACAGTCAACGCGGGCTTCTTCTTACGCGATTAGACGCCGAATGCCTGGATCAGGTTCAGCGCAACGATGCACGCCAACCAGATAATCACCATGACAATGGTGTAGCGGTCCAAGTTCTTCTCCACGACCGTGGAGCCCGAAAGGTTGGACTGGACGCCTCCACCGAAAAGGCTGGACAGACCGCCACCCTTACCCTTGTGCAGGAGAACAAAGATAGACATGAGGATCGCGGCAATCACCAGGATGATTTCCAGGGCCAAGATCATAGGATCGTTCCTCTCAAACTTTATTAATTAACTCCGGACCACTTTACACCACGACGTGGGCCGGACGATATTCCGACCCACGCCTAGGTTCCAGAGTTAAACTGCAGTCGACGCGTTCGCAGCGAGCTTGGCGAATTCGTCACCAACGAGTGATGCGCCGCCGACCAGGCCGCCGTCAACGTCCGGCTTACCCACAATCTCAGCCACGGAATCAACCTTGACAGAGCCACCGTAGAGGATTCGGATGCCCTCTGCTACCTCATCGCCTGCAAGCTCACGGACGAGGTCACGGATTGCCGCACATACTTCCTGTGCATCGTCAGCCGAAGCAACCTTGCCAGTACCGATAGCCCACACTGGTTCGTAAGCAACGACGGTCTTGGAAAGATCCTCAGCGCTCAGACAAGCGAGGGAATTGCGGGTCTGGTTGACCACGTAGTCAACGTGGGTGCCAGCTTCACGGACATCGAGCGGCTCGCCAACGCAGACGATCGGGCTGATGCCGTTCCTCAGCGCAGCAGCAGCCTTCTCTGCGACGAGCTCGTCGGTCTCACCGTGGTACTCGCGGCGCTCGGAGTGACCAACGACAACCCAGGTGCAGCCGAGTGCGGAGAGCATCTTGCCGGAGACTTCGCCGGTGTAGGCGCCGGACTCGTGCTTGGAGATGTCCTGAGCACCGTAGGTCAGCTCGAGCTTGTCGCCCTCAGAGAGAGTCTGCAAGGTGCGCAGGTCGGTGAACGGAACCATGAAGGCAACGTCGACCTTCTCGTAGTAGTCCTTTGGAAGGGAGAAGTCGAACTTCTGGATGGAAGCGATTGCTTCCTTGTGGTCGAGGTTCATCTTCCAGTTGCCGGCGATAAGTGGCTTACGTGCCATAGTGGGAAATTCCTTTCTTAAAGAGTTTAGTGGCTCGATTAGGACTGCAGAACCGATACACCCGGCAGCTCCTTGCCCTCAAGGAACTCGAGGGAAGCGCCACCACCGGTAGAGATGTGGGAGAAGCCGTCCTCATCAAGGCCAAGGAGGCGGACGGAAGCGGCGGAGTCGCCACCACCGACAACAGTGAAGGAGCCGTTGTTCTTAGTTGCATCGATAATGGACTGAGCGACGCCAGCGGTGCCCTTGGAGAATGCCTCCATCTCGAACACACCCATTGGGCCGTTCCAGAAGAGGGTCTTGGAGGAAGCAATCACCTTGTCGAATTCCTTAACGGACTCTGGCCCGATGTCTAGGGACATCCAGCCCTCTGGGATGCCGTCGAGGGCGACAACCTTGTTTTCCGCATCAGCGTCGAACTCGGTTGCAGCAATCAGGTCAACTGGCAGGACAATCTTATCGCCGAAGCGCTCAAGGAGGTCCTTGCAGTTGTCGATCTGGTCTTCCTGCAGAAGGGAGTTCTGGACGTTGTAGCCCTTAGCAGCTAGCAGGGTGTAGCACATGCCGCCGCCGATGATGACCTTGTCTGCCTTGCCAGCAAGAGCCTCAATGACGCCGAGCTTGTCAGATACCTTGGCGCCGCCGAGCACAACGACGTATGGGGACTCAGGCTTTTCAGCAACTGCAGCGAGAGTCTCTACCTCTTTCTGCACGAGCTTGCCGGCGTATGCGGGCAGGCGCTTGGCGACGTCGTACACAGAAGCCTGTGCACGGTGGACAACACCGAAACCGTCGGAGACGAATGCACCATTGTCAGCGGCAAGGGCAACGAGCTCGTCTGCGAAAGCACCGCGCTCTGCCTCGTCCTTAGAGGTCTCACGTGGGTCGAAGCGGACGTTTTCGATGAGCATTACGTCGCCATCGTTAAGGCCGTTGGCACGCTCGTGAGCGTCTTCACCGGTGACGTCGCCAGCCAGTGCGACGTACTGGCCGAGAGCCTCGGAAAGAGCCTCAGCTACAGGAGCCAGGGAGTACTTCGGGTTGACCTCACCCTTAGGCCGGCCAAGGTGTGCGGACAGGATAACCTTGGCGCCGCCCTCGACGAGTGCCTTGATGGTAGGCAGCGAAGCGGTGATGCGTCCGGAGTCGGTGATGTTACCCTCATCGTCCAGTGGGACGTTGAAGTCGGAGCGGACGAGTACGTGGCGGGACTCAACGCCTTCGGCGATGAGATCATCTAGGGTCTTGAAAGCCATAATTTTCTCCTTAATCGATTTTTAAAAAGAGTTCTATATAAGAATACCGGCCCACGCCTAGCCCAAGTGGGCAAAGTGTGGGCCGGTTAATCATCCAAGTGAGGTCTTTAGGACTCGCAGCGGATTAGAGCTTGGAAGCGACCAGGGAGGTGGTGCGTACGAGCTGGTTGGTGTAGCCCCACTCGTTGTCGTACCAGCCGAGAACCTTAACCAGGTTGCCGTTGGAAACCTTGGTTACGCCAGCATCGAAGATGCAGCCGTGCGGGTCGGTGATGATGTCGGTGGAGACGATTGGGTCCTCGGTGTAAGCCAGGGTCTCGCCGAACTCGCCGACAGCAGCTTCCTTGATTGCAGCGTTGACTTCTTCAACGGTGACGTCGCGGGAAGCGGTGAAGGTCAGGTCTGTTGCGGAACCCGTGATGGTCGGAACACGCATTGCGTAGCCGTCCAGCTTGCCCTCGAGTTCAGGCAGAACCAGAGCAACAGCCTTAGCTGCACCGGTGGAGGTAGGAACCATGTTCACAGCAGCGGCGCGTGCACGGCGTGGGTCCTTGTGAGGAGCGTCCTGGATGCGCTGGTCACCGGTGTAGGAGTGAACGGTGGTCATGAGGCCCTTCTCGATGCCGAACTTGTCGTTGAGAACCTTAGCCATCGGAGCTAGGCAGTTGGTGGTGCAAGATGCTGCGGAGATGACGTTGTGGTTTGCAGGGTCGTAAGAATCGGAGTTGACGCCGTAAACGAATGTTGCGTCCACGTTCTTAGCAGGTGCAGAGATGATGACCTTCTTTGCGCCAGCCTCGATGTGAGCCTTTGCAGCCTCACCGTCGGTGAAGAAGCCGGTGGACTCAACAACGATGTCAACGTTGTGGTCGGACCACTTTAGGTTCTTTGGATCGCGCTCTGCGGAGACTGCGATGCGGTGGCCGTTGACGGTGATGGACTCATCGTCGAAGGAGATTTCGCCATCGAAACGGCCCAACACGGAGTCGTACTTCAGCAGGTTTGCGAGGGTGCCGTTATCGGTCAGGTCGTTGACTGCAACAACCTCGAGGTCGGTGTTGCCCTGAGCAATTGCACGGAAGAAGTTGCGGCCGATGCGGCCAAAGCCATTGATGCCTACGCGGATGGTCACTGTTATTTCTCCTCTAAAAATCGAGTAAACGTTCGTGTTGGTCCGAGGCATCTCCTCTAGTTCTGCCTTATGCGAAGAACCTCGGTGAGTTTTCCCAACACGGCCGATACTACCGAGCAAACATAGTGCGTGCAGCGGCTGAGCGCGGGTGCAGAAAGTTGAATGCCGAAACCAGAAAAGAGGCGTACAATATTGCAACCTGTGTCTAAGCGCTTGGTAAATATGCGCAGGAATTCACCTGCTTTTGCCCGTATATGTTGTTTTATGTTGATAAAGGTGGGATATGTCACTCCCCCAGCTTAACGGCAGATAATCAACAATAACGGGAGAATTTCACAGCAAGAAAATTAGCTTCACCGCCCCGAATGTGACCGTTTTGCCCAATCAAAAACCGCCCCATCCGATCGGACAAGGCGGCAGGCAATACTGAATCGAACTAAACCAAAACCTTTAGGACTGGTCGAAAAGATCCTCCGTCACTGAGTCATTGGTGTCGGGAATCTGCAATTCTTCCGCCCGTTTGTCAGCCATCGAAAGCAGGCGGCGAATGCGGCCAGCCACCGCGTCCTTGGTCATGGGAGGATCTGCGAGGCGACCTAGCTCCTCGAGTGAGGCTTCACGGTGCTGTACACGCAGACGTCCGGCATCGGCAAGATGTTCTGGCACGTCATCGCCCAAGATCTCCATCGCACGTTCTACTCGAGCTGCCGCGGTGACTGCGGCGCGCGCCGATCTACGAAGGTTTGCGTCGTCAAAATTGTCCAAGCGCTTCGAGGTATCGTGTGCCTCGCGCTTTACGCGTTTCTTCTCCCACGTCAAACGAGTTTCTTGCGCACCCATGCGGGTCAGCAAAGCGCCAATGGCGTCGCCGTCACGCACGACCACACGGTCTGCCCCCCGGGTTTCTTTCGTCTTAGCGGCGATACCAAGGCGTCGCGCGCACCCCACAAGAGCAAGCGCCGCCTCTTGGCAAGGGCACAATACTTCCAGAGTGGAAGAACGGCCAGGCTCGGTCAACGCTCCCTGCGCCAAGAATGCGCCACGCCATGCGGCTTCGTTATCAGCAATCGAGCCGGAGATCACCTGCGGCGGCAAACCCACCACGGGATGGCCTGAGCGGGTGATAAGTCCGAGACGTCTAGTTAACTCTTTTGCCCCTGTAGCAATACGCAGCTGAACCCGCGATTTCTTCTGTGAAGTCGCAGGCCCTACGACGTGAGTGCCGACCTTCAGCCCGAAGAGTTCTTCAAGTCCATCAACAAAGCGGTCAGCAATACGCTGATTATCAAGCTCAACCTCATAAGCCATCTGATCGCCGCTAATGGTTAACTCGCCGGCAAAGCGCAAAATGGCTGAAATCTCCGCAGCTCGTGCGGATTGGCGCGGAACCGAGACTTCAGTGAGTTCGTCCTTGACCTGATCGGTCAATGAAGCAGACAAAGTCTTTGCCCCTTTCTTAAAAGCATTGGAGCGTGTGCCAAGAAGCACACGGCAGTTTTTATAGTTTAGCGAGATACGTTCAATGCCGACGTTTCAGGTCTCTTAGCCCTTGACAAGCTCGCCCAGAGCAACCGACAGCTTCTCCGGGTCATGTTTGTTTGTACTTGCTCCATTTCCGTCTCTTTGGCTAAGGTCCGCGAAGGATGCTTTAGCACCCAAAACGCTCGCGGCGCGTTGCAAATAGACCCGCTCACTTTCGCTCGGGATTGCGCCTTCATCCACCAAAACTCGGTCGATTCTTAGATTAGGCGCGTGTTGAGCCAAAACGTGTAAGTGCCTCTCCGCAGAAAAGCCATGCGTCTCCCCTGGCTCAGCCGACAAGTTGAGTACCACAACGCGCAGTGCATGGGAATTACGCACTGTATCGACAATTTCCGGGACCAACACATGCGGCAGAACCGAGCTAAACCAAGAGCCAGGGCCGATGGTGATGAGGTCGGCGTCGGCAAGCGCGGCGACAGCCTCAGGATTTGCTTCGGGGTACTCAGGAAGGATCCTTACTCTTCGGACTTGACCAGGAGTCGATGCCACCGCGACCTGCCCGCGGACGGCCCGCATAATTCGAGGATCGTCATCCAATCCGGCAACCTCAGCTTCGATATCGAGGGGCTGATTAACCACGGGAAGCACTCGACCGTGGGACTCAGTGAGCACCGCTACCGCGTCCAGAGCGGCCTGATAATCGCCGAGAACATCGGTAAGCCCGGCAATGAGCAGATTACCCACCGCATGACCGGCCATGGCCCCGTTACCGCCGAATCGATGCTGGAGAGTCTGCGCCCACATCTTGCCTGCTTCAGTATCGCCAGACAGGGCCGCCAACGCCATCCGGAGGTCTCCGGGCGGAATGATGTCGAGCTCACGGCGAAGACGGCCAGAAGAACCACCGTCGTCTGCGACCGTGACGATTGCCGAGATTCGTTCAGCATTACTCATTCGCGCGGCTAGCAGGGTTTGGTAAAGGCCGTGACCGCCACCCAGGCATGCCATGTGTGAAAATCGAGTCATTGGTTCTAAAAGAGCTTTCCGGGTAATGAAATAGGGGCGAGATTAATCCCGCGCAATGTCGCGGTGGAGGGTATTGACATCCAGATCTTCTCGCTGACGCAAGCGGCGAGCAATCTCCTCTGACACAGCGACGGAGCGGTGATGTCCACCTGTACACCCGACGCCCACGGTGATGAAGTTTTTACCCTCGTGGCGGTAACCAGCGAGCATGGTCTCAAACATCTCCAAGAAATGCTCGATGAAGTTCTCTGCAGCAGGGTGGGCGAGGACGTAATCAGAGACAGGTTCATCGGTGCCTCGATATCCGCGTAGTTCCGGAACCCAATAAGGGTTGGGAAGGAATCGCACGTCGACGACCAAATCCGCGTCTCGTGGGGAGCCGTGTTTGAAGCCGAACGACTCAACGGTGACGTGCTGGGTGTCCTTGCTCATGTCACCAAATGCTGCTTCGATGGCACGACGCAGATCATGAATTGACAGGTTTGTGGTGTCGATGATGATGTCGGCGCGCTCGCGCACCTCAGCCACAACCTGGCGCTCCCTCTGGATGCCGGCCTTGAGCGTTTCATCGCCCTGCAGCGGATGCGTGCGACGAACAGAATCAAAACGGCGGATCAGCACGTCATCGCGCGCATCGAGAAACAGAACCGTGGGCTTCATGCCCAACTGCGTGACCTCATCAATGGTCTCCAGCAGTGAACCATGAAACATGCGGGAGCGCACATCGGTTACCGCAGCAACCTTCTTGACCTTCGTCTCTTCCAAGGAACACAGCTTTAGAAGATCCACAATGGCTTTTGGCGGGATGTTATGGGCCACGTAGTAGCCCTTGTCCTCGAGAACCTTAGCTGCCGAGGTGAGGCCGCCGCCGGACATGCCAGTAATGAAGACCGGCGGTGTTTCTAAGTGCGTCATAGCAACCATCTTAACGCGCCAAAGCTGGAAGGTTCCTGAAGATTCCTAACTATGCAGGTGTTCAAAAACTACGCTGGCCAACTTGGGGCCAAAGCCCTTTACGGCGGCAATTTGCTCGACGCTAGCCTCTTTCAGCTTCTTCACCGAGCCAAAGTGCTTGACCAGGTCAGTCCTGCGCTGTGGACCCAACCCAGGCACACTGTCCAGCACAGAGGAACGCATGCGTTTGGAGCGCTGCTGGCGGTGATAGGTAATGGCGAAGCGGTGAGCCTCGTCGCGGATCTGTTGCAGCAAGAACAACGCCTGGGAGTTTCGCGGCAAGATAACTGGCTCATCGTCACCGGGAACCCAGATCTCTTCCAAGCGCTTGGCCAAGCCGACGAGAGTGACGTCGACAATGCCCAGCTCGTCAAAGACTTCCTGGGCAGCGGCTACCTGCGGCGCACCGCCATCAACGATGAAGAGCTGCGGCGGATACGCGAAACGACGCCCAGCTTCAGCAGACTCTTCCGTCACCTTCTCGTCAGCGAAGGTCGACTCCTCCACCTCTTCGTCTGGGTTGGCCAGCTTGTCTTCATTGTGTCGCTTAAAGCGACGCCGCGTGACCTCAGCGATGGAGCCGACATCGTCCGAGCGGCCGTCGCCAGCTGCTTCCTTAATGCGATAACGGCGATAGTCCGACTTGCGCGGAAGCCCATCCTCAAAGACCACCAAAGAAGCGACAACGTCCGTGCCCTGAATGTGGGAAATATCCGTACACTCTATGCGCAAAGGCGCCTGGTCCATGCCCAAGGCCTCCTGAATGTCCTGCAGCGCGGCAGAGCGTGCTGTGATATCGCCAACGCGCTTGAGCTTGTGTTGACGAAGCTGCTCCTTGGCGTTCTTCTCCACGGTCTCCATCAGGGATCGCTTGTCGCCGCGCTGGGGCACGCGCAAGTCCACGTGCGCACCACGCAGCTGCTCCAACAAAGACTTGACCTCAGCTGCCTCGTCCGGCATAGCCTGGACCAGGATTTCTCGTGGGATCACGTTGCCGAGGTGTTCCTCGGTATGGGACTCCTGATCCACCCCTCGCCTATTGAGCGCAGCGTCTTCTTCCAATTCCTGCTTCTGCCTGTCAGCAGCGTCGGAATAGAACTGAATGAGGAAGTTCTGCATGAGGGCCGGAAGTCCGGGGTCAGGTTTGCCTTCCTCGAGTGGCTCGAGTGGGGCCTGATCACCAGAGCGCTCCACGACCCATCCGCGCTGGCCGCGGATTCGCCCATTGCGTACGTGGAAAATCTGTACCGCTGCTTCTAGCTCATCGGAGCTAAAAGCGATGAGGTCGGCGTCGGTGCCATCGCCGAACACCACGGCTTGTTGTTCCATGATCTTATTGATGGCGCCCAGGTCGTCGCGCAATCGGGCGGCAAGCTCGAACTCAAGATTCTCCGCAGCTTCCTCCATGCGCTGGGTCAGCTCGCGGGTTACCTTGCTGGTGTTGCCGTTCATAAAGGAAACCAGCTCGTTGACCGTCTCACGGTGCTCGTCCTTTGACACGCGGCCGATACACGGCGCATCGCACTTGCCGATGTAACCCAACAGGCACGGCCGGCCGAGGCGCTCGTGGCGGTTGTATACGCCCTTGGCACAGGTGCGCATAGGAAAGACGCGGGTCAGTAGGTCTAGGGTCTCGCGTACTGCCCAGGCGTGCGAATAAGGGCCGAAGTAACGCACGCCTTTGCGGCGCGGCCCGCGATAGAAGAACGCACGTGGAACCGCCTCTCCCACCGAGACCGCCAACATCGGGTACGTCTTGTCGTCGCGATACATGACGTTGAATCGTGGATCGAAACGCTTAATCCATGTGTATTCCAATTGGAGTGCTTCGACCTCGCTGGCCACCACGGTCCACTCCACCGAAGCCGCCGTGAGCACCATCTGCCTGGTGCGTGGATGCAGCTGCGTAATGTCCTGAAAGTAATTGGACAAGCGGGCCCGGAGATTCTTGGCCTTGCCGACGTAGATTACCCTTCGGTTTTCGTCGCGAAACTTATAAACGCCCGGTTCCGTGGGTATCGTTCCGGGCGCTGGCCTGTATGTTGTGGGATCAGCCACGTTAGTCCTGCGGCATGTACTTGGCTTCAAGTTCGCGGAACTGGCGAACCTTAGTGATTACGTCTTGTTTGTCACCAGACTGCAGTGCCCAGACAGGAACGAACTCGAAATCGGGAAGCTCGATGCGGGCCATACGCTCCCCCTCTGGGAAGGACAGCCCATACACAACCTGCCATGGGTAGAAACGAGTGCCGACAATATTGCGGACCTCGACTCCGTCCTCGTTAGCCCGCAAGCGTGGGCGGGTCAGTGCAATCCACGACAAGATGGAAATCAATACGCCGACGCCGGGGAATGCAAACTTATCAATCGTGGTCACCGCCGCACCTGTAAAGGAGACGTCCAAGGTAACACCCATAAAGATGTGGATAGCCATGACGAGGACTACCCAACCAATCGCAATCTTGCGTAGGTATGGAGACTTGGTCTCATAAAGCCAAGGTTTGGTCGACGTCAGCGCAAAAGGGTCTGCGCTGGTGTAGGCCAGAATCTCGGCATCAGATAGGTGCTTGCGAGATGTAGTCTCGCTCGCCTGAGATTCGTGTGCGTCCGTCATTTAGTCCTTCTTCTCACCTATTTAAGCGTCACTACAGGTTAGGCGCAGGCGTTTAGCCTGCCAGTCCGTCCAGTGTACGCAATTTCATGACGGTGTCTAAAGCCGCAACCATCGACTCAGCGCCCTTGTCTTCATCAGATGTATCAAAGCCTGCACGATCGACGGCCTGGGAGTACTCGTTAACTGTCAACACGCCGTTCGCCACGGGCGTCGACTCGTCGAGTGCAATGCGCGTCAGGCCTTGGGTGACCGAGTCACAGACATAGTCGAAGTGCGGGGTTCCGCCCTTAACGACGCAGCCCAAAGCCACGACGGCGTCGTGAGAACGAGCCGCTGCTTGGACAACGACAGGCAGTTCCAGTGCGCCAACCACGCGCAGCTCGGTGACCTTGGCGCCACATGCTTGAGCGGTTTCGATCGCGCGCTTATGCAGTTGATCGCAGATTTCGGCGTTCCACGTTGAAGTAACGATCGCGACGCGAACGCCCTCGGCCGAAACGAGCTGGATGTCTGGCAGGCCTTCTTTAGCCATCACGGTCCTTTCTAAGAAGTGCTAATTTTTAGCTGTGCTCGGAGTCCCACTGCGCAACCTGCGGCAGATCATGGCCCATACGGTCACGCTTGGTGCGCAGGTAGGTGATGTTGTCTTCATTGGCAGCAACAGCCAGATTAGTGTGCTGGGAGACGTCGACGCCAAAGCCAAAGAGGCCGTCGCCCTTGTGCGGATTGTTGGTCATCAAGTTGGCGGAAACAATGCCAAGGTCTCGCAAGATCTGGCCCGCAACCGAGTACTCGCGTGCGTCTTCGGGCAATCCCTGTTCGAGGTTGGCGTCGACAGTGTCGAGGCCCTTGTCCTGCAGGTGATAGGCCTTGAGCTTGTTGACCAAGCCGATTCCACGACCCTCTTGACCACGCAGGTAGACCACAACCCCCTGTCCGGCCTCCTGCACCGCCCGCAAAGAGGCGTTGAGCTGAGGACCGCAATCGCAGCGACGCGAACCAAAAACGTCGCCAGTAAGGCATTCGGAATGCACACGCACGAGCACATTCTCCGCGCCCTTAAGCGCCTCGACGTCGCCTGCGACTAAGGCGATATGCTCGCTCTTGTCGACGTCGTGGGTGTAGCCGATCGCAGTAAACACGCCGTGCTCAGTAGGCAGGCGGGTAGACACCGAGCGCACGATCTGAGTCTCATGGTGGCGGCGCCATTCGATGAGCTGCTCGATCGAAATCATCGACAAACCATGGGCATCTGCGAAGCGGCGCAGCTCCGGTGAACGCGCCATATCGGTCGGGTCTTCTTCCGATACGATCTCGCACAGCACGCCCGCCGGACGCAACCCGGCCAGTCGGGCAAGGTCGATGGAAGCCTCAGTGTGGCCGTCGCGCTCCAGCACGCCGCCGGGTCGAGCAGCCAGCGGAACTACGTGACCAGGGCGAGTGAAATCTCCGATCTCGGAGGTCGGGTCAGCCAGGCGCCGGATGGTCTCGGCGCGGGAACCAGCCGAGATACCCGTCGAGCCAGTCGCAGCATCTACCGTGACCGTGTAGGCAGTGTGGCGAACATCTTCGTTAACCGCGATCATCGGCGGAAGATTGAGGCGAGCACAATCTTCGGGCATAAGTGGCGCGCAAATATAGCCGGAGGTGTATCGAACCATAAACGCCACGAGCTCCGGAGTCGCAAGCTCGGCGGCGAAAATCAGATCTCCTTCATTCTCACGGTCTTCATTGTCTACCACCACCACGGCTTTGCCGGCAGCGATGTCAGCAATAGCTTGTTCAACGGTATCGAGTTTGACGGAAGATTCTGCAGCGGTCATAAAGACTTACTCTAGCCCTTGCCGTTGGCGCCGGAAGCGTTAGGCCCAAACATTTTTTCCACGTACTTGGCCAGCACATCTACTTCGAGGTTGACTGCGGCACCAACTTCCAGCTGCCCGAATATGGTGTCGCGCAGCGTTGTCGGAATGAGAGAGACCTCGAACCAGTCTGCGCCGATGTTGCTTACCGTCAGCGAGGTGCCGCTGACTGCGATAGAACCCTTCTCTACCACGTATCGCGCAAGTCCGGCGGGCAGCTCGAAACGCAACACCTCCCAGTTCTCAGACGGGGTGCGCGAGATGAGTTTCGCAGTGCCGTCGACATGGCCCTGCATGATGTGGCCGCCCAAGCGGGTAGTTGGAAGCAGAGCACGCTCCACGTTGACCTGGGACCCCACGCGCAGTTCGCCGAGCGCCGAACGATTTAGGGATTCCTGCATGACGTCGGCGATGAAGACGTCCGCGGTTCGCTCGGCCACGGTGAGGCACACGCCGTTGATTGCGATGGAGTCACCAAGGGCGGCGTCGTCAAGTATCTTAGGCGCGGCGATTCCTAAGCGGATCGCGTCTCCCTGCCGCTCCAAGGAAGCGACCGTGCCGATTTCTTCCACGAGTCCAGTAAACAAAATCTATCCTTTAACTTTTAATCTCGAAGGCTTGACTCTACTCGTCATCCACGTATGGCCTGCGCACGTACTCGATGAGCACATCGTCGCCCAGCACGGTGGTGCCCACGCGCTGAAAACGACGCGCATCCTGCAAGGTTTGGGCCACCGGATGGGCCAACACTCCCCGCCCCTCTCCGAGCAACAGCGGCGCAATGTAGGCCTGCACCGCATCCACGTATCCGGCATTGAGGAAGGCGCTGGCCAGCCCGGCCCCGCCCTCGACCAACACGTCGCGTGCGCCCGCCTCATAAAGCGAAATCAGTGCGTCATCGATGTTGGCAAATTGATCGTAGCCAAGTTCGCGCAAATGCGACGATGCCGCTCCCGCATCCTCTAAGTTCCTTTGGCCAATCACGACGCGGCGCGGCTGTTGCTCCCGCAGCGTGCCATCGGGGAAACGAGCGGTCAACGAGGGGTTGTCTGCCAGCGCGGTGCCGGTGCCGATAATGATGGCGTCACGCCGCGCGCGGTCGACGTGCACCCATTCACGCGCGTGCTCCCCGGTAATCCATTGACTTGTACCATCGCTTGCCGCGGTAAAACCGTCGAGTGTTTGCGCAAACTTTAGGGTCACGTGCGGGCGGCCCAGGCGCAGCGAAGTCAACCACGGGATGAGAGCATCGGACACGGGCAACTCCGCAGGCGCTTCAATCTGTGCGACCTCAATGCCCGCGGCGCGCAGAGTCTGCGCCCCGCCAGCAGCCACGCCGTTCGGGTCAGGATGCAGGAAATATACCTGGGAAATATCCGCCGCGATAAGTGCTTCCGCGCAGGGGCCAGTGCGCCCAGTGTGGTTGCACGGCTCGAGTGTAACGACTGCTATGCCGCCGCGGGCGCTGCTGCCGGCCTCTTGTAGGGCCATGACCTCGGCATGCGGCCCGCCTACGGGCTGAGTGGCGCCAGTGCCTACGAGGTTGCCCTCGGCGTCGAGAATGACTGCACCCACCGGCGGGTTGGGGCTCGTCGTGCCGCGCACGGATTGACCCGCCTCCATCGCACGGATGAGGGCGGCATCGAGGTCAAGCTTCATAAAGACTTTCTGATTGCAATTTCCGTTTGGTCAAGGACGGTCCCGCGAAAGGTTCGGGATGTGAAGCGGTTAGAAAACTATTGCGAGGCCAGCTGGCGCAGTTCCTCGACTGCTGCGGCCTTGTCTGCTTGCTTGTAGATGGCAGAACCGGCCACGAACGCGTGGCAGCCAGCTTCCGCGGATGCAGCGATGGTCTCGGCGGAGATGCCACCGTCGATTTCGATCAGGGTATCGAGGCCCTGCTCATCAATGGCAGCGCGCAATGTGCGTACCTTATCCAGCATCTCAGGCATAAACTTCTGGCCTCCGAAGCCAGGTTCAACCGACATTACCAGTGCCAAATCAAAGTGCTCTAGTTTGTCCAACCACGGCTCGATGGGAGTGTTGGGCTTGATGGAAAAGCCCGCCCGTACGCCCATGCCGCGGATTTTATCCGCCAGCGCGAGCGCCGCATGCTCGTCAGCGACGGCTTCCACGTGGAAGATGATGCAATCAGCGCCTGCCTCAGCGTAGGTTTCGACCCACTTTTCCGGTTCCTCAATCATGAGATGAACGTCCAAGACCTGATCCGTGATGCCATCAACAGTCTTGGTGATGTCAGGGCCGAAGGACAGGTTGGGCACAAAGTGGCCATCCATGATGTCGACGTGGATCCAGTCAGCGTTGTGTACCGCACGTACCTCTTCCCCCAAACGGGAGAAGTCAGCGGCGAGAATCGAAGGGGAAATAATCGGTGCAGGCATGGTGTTCAGTCTAGACCTTCCCTTCGATTGCGCGCAGCCACTTCTTTATCAGCTCGGCTAACGCTTAGTCACGACGAAGCGCGGCGAAGAACATCGCGTCGGTGCCGTGGCGATGCGGCCACATCTGGACCGACTTGTGGTGTCCAACGTCACCCATATCCGGAATGAGTTCGTGGGCATCGAGCTCCACGGCGCCCAGCTTGGCGACGGCGCGATCCACAACGTCGCGCGTTTCCCTCAGGTCCGGCGAACACGTCGAATAAACCACGACACCGCCGGGGCGCACGAGCTTGAGCGCGGATTCGAGCAGCTCAAATTGCAGCTCGTTGAGTTCGGCGATGTCGGACTCGGACTTGCGCCAACGAGCCTCCGGACGGCGACGAAGGGCGCCAAGGCCGGAACACGGGGCATCGACAAGCACGCGATCGAAGCCAGCCTCAAGGCCGGGGTTACGGCCGTCAGCTACGTGCACACGAACAGGCAGATCCGCAACAGTCTTCTTGATGAGCTCAGCGCGGTGCGGCGAGACTTCCACCGCATCGACATGGGCCTGCTCAATGCGTGCCAGCGCACCCATGAGGGCCGCCTTGCCGCCAGGGCCCGCACACAGGTCGAGCCACCGCCCGGAATCAGTACCTGCAACGGGTGCTTCGACCACTGCGCGGGCAATGAGCTGCGAGCCTTCATCCTGGACCGCGGCAAAGCCCTGCTTCACAGGCTCCAGATCACCCGGATCACCAGATTCCATGTAGACGGCATAGGGCGAGTACTTGCCTTCTTCATTGCCGGTCATAAGCGCCAGCTCCTCGGCGCTAATCTCGCCGGGACGCGCTACTAGGTGAACGATAGGACGCTGGGAGTCGCCTTCCAGCGCTGCTTCGAGTTCGCCCAAGCCGACAACCCGGCTAAAGGACTGTGCGATCCACGCGGGATGCGCGTGCTTGAAGGCCAGTGCCGCGATCTCGCCCTGCGGGGCGAGCTTGTCGAGCCACTTCTCGGCTGGGGTGCGCGTGATGGTGCGCATGATGCCGTTGGCAAAGCCCTTGGCTTTCTCAAAGCCTGCGGCCTCAACCAAACGCACAGTGGTGTCTACGGCAGCATGCGGCTCCACGCGGGTAAAGAGCACCTGGTAGGCGCCCAGCCGCAAAGCATCCAAAACCTCAGGGGCAATCGCATCAAGCGCACGGGACGAGCACTCCCCGATGACTGCATCGAGCACCCCCTCGGTGCGTAGAGAACCATAGGTCAGCTCGGTTGCAAAGGCAGCGTCGCGGCCTTCAAGCTTGTGCACGCGCAAAGCCTTGGGCAAGGTCAGGTTCGCAAACGCATCATCGCTGTGAACGCGGCGCAGTACCTCAAAGGAGACCGCACGAGCGGTGTCTACGCCGCTTCGTCGCGCAGCCTGGACGAAGGAGTTCTTCTCCTGCGCGCCCCGCCTGCCTCGAGGGTGGTGTGAATTACGCGAGTTATTCTTGCCATTGCGCTGTAAAGATCCGCGTTGTGCGTCACGCGCATACTGCTTACGCCCATCGGCCTTGCGCTCGGAATCGCCGCCTTTGGAGCGGGAACGGAAACCACCACTCATGAGAACCTCACCTCTTTGTTGCCGCCCAGGCCGCGCGCCCAGTCTGCAGCGTTCATCATCTTCTTGCCAGGGACTTGCAGACGCTCCAGCTTGACTGCCGCATCAGCTGTGCCGACGTACACGGACTTCTTCGTAATGTGCGCCTCACCTGGTGCGAGGGCAACGCCCTCAAGTGCCGGGTCAACGCCTATGAGGCTAACCGGGCCAAGCTTGACTCGCTCCTCCCCAAGCATGGTCCAGGCACCCGGGGCCGGGGTGTGTGCCCGAATGTGGCGGTCGATGGCTTCCGCGGAATCCTGCCAATTGACGCGAGCATCCTCAACTGCGATCTTGTGCGCGTAGGAGGGTGCGCCCGATTGCTCGTGTGGGGTGATGGTGCCTGCCGCCAAGCCGTCCATCGTTTCCACCAAGAGATCACCACCGGCATAGGCCAGGCGGGTGAGAAGATCGTCTGCGGTATCAGTTGCCTGAATCTTCTCTTCGAGCGTGCCCAGGATGACGCCGGTGTCCAATCCCTTATCGATACGGAAGGTAGTAGCACCCGTGACTTCATCGCCGGCTGCGATCGCAGCTTGCACTGGGGCCGCACCGCGCCACGCAGGTAGCAAGGAGAAGTGCAGGTTGACCCAGCCATAGCGCGGTAGGTCAAGAAGATCCGGCGTAATAAGGTTGCCGTAGGCCACAACGGGGATAGCCTCAGGAGAAAGATCCCGCAGACGTGCGCGCAGCGCCTCGCCGTCCTCGGTGCCGGGCTTGAGGGTGCTTGGGGTGAGCACCTCGATTCCATGTTTTTGAGCCAGCTCTTTCACCGGGCTGGGGTGCAGAGTACGGCCCCGGCCCCTGCGCGCATCGGGCCTAGTGATGACCGCGACAACCTCATGCTTGGAGGCAATGAGCTTTTCCAAAGCCACCACTGCGGGCTCCGGGGTACCGGCGAAGACAATTCGCATGCTGAACCTTTACTTCTTTCTTCTCTTGTTGCTCTAGTTTCTTAGGCTGCTCTAGCTACTAGGAGTTAAACCACTCTGAATTGCGGATAACCTGCATCGCTTCTTTGCGCCGCTCAGGGGTGAGCCTTTGCAGGAACAAGACGCCATCAAGGTGGTCAGTCTCATGCTGAATGCAACGCGCCATCAACCCGGAGGCCACCATCGAGATGGCATTGCCCCGTACATCGCGGCCGTGGACCACGACCGATTCATAGCGCTCGGTGTTTTCGGTGATGTCCGGAATCGATAGGCAGCCCTCGGGGCCGTCCTGCGTCTTGTCCCCCAACGGGGTCCACACCGGGTTGATGATGGCCCCACGCAAGCCGGTCTGAAAGTGGGAGCAGTCATAGACAAAAATGCGCTTGGTCAAACCAATCTGGTTTGCGGCAAGGCCTACTCCGCCGGCCGCGTCCATGGTCTCCAGCATGTCATTGGCCAAGGCCTCAAGCGATGAATCAAACTTTTCAATCTCGGTAGCACGAGACGTCAAGACTGGATCGCCGTACATGCGAATTGCTCTGATTGCCACTGCGGAACCACTACCTTTCAAACAATTACGTCGCACTCGACAATAGTGGACATGCCAGACACAGCGGCGGACTGGGTAGACCCAGCAGCACTAAACCGTCTCCACCACGCGCTCCACGTCCATAAGCTGGCGTTTAGCCGACGTGAATTGGGTCTACCTGAATGCGCAGTGGCAGCTCGTCCTTACGGGCGCTGCGCGCAGCGTTGGCGTTGCGCAGCGCCGTGCCCAGCTGTGAGCGCGGCCCCAACGGGGTGCGGATGAGTGCCCTTTGTGGCGGCCCAAAGCGCTGTTCGTCATACTCACCGGGCAGGGTGACTCCGGGCGGAAGCGGGACCGGGCCCAGGATCTCAGCATGCTCAGGCAGCTCTGCAATCGAAAGAAAGTGATCCAGTGCGGCATCCGCTCCATCCACGGCTGCCATATGCACGGCCGGTGGGAAGCGCACTTCCCGACGCCCCGCCAGCTCAGCGCGCGCTGCTGCCACCATGTCCCAATTCACTAAATATTGGACAACTGCTAACGCCTCATCCGCAGCGATAATCACTTCCCCGCCTTTGGAGTGCGGGCTCACCAAGGTCGCTGCCGCAGCCCACTTGGCCAGGGCCTCTTCGGTTGCGCGCAGATCCTGACGATTGAGCAGCGTGGCAGCTTCTAGCAGCAGCGCCGCGCCATAATGACCGCCGTCCGCAACATGGGGTTCCGCACCGGGAGTCGCAATGACAAGTGCCGGCTCCCCTGGCACTTCATCGATGACCTTGTTACCGCCAGACATGACAATCCGCGTGCTTGGAAAGGCGCGACCCAGCTCTTCCGCCGTACGCTCCGAGCCCAATACGATGGCGCGCAGGCGCGGCGAGCCGCATTCCGTGCACCGGAACTTGGAGTCGATGCGCCCGCACCACGTACAGGTTGGCAGGGATGCTTGGCCCTCATGCCCACCGTGCGAATCACCCGGCAGGCCAAGCGGACCGTTGCAATGGCGGCACCTTGCCGGGGCGCGGCAATTCCCGCATGCCAGGATGGGCGCGTAGCCCTTGCGCGGGACCTGCACGAGAACTGGTTCGCCGCGGTCGAGGGCACGACGCGCGGCTTGGTATGCAGGACCGCTTAGCGACGTCGTTCCGCCCTGCAGGTCACGCGCCACCTGGAATCCGAAGGCTCCGACCGGCGTGATCGCAGGACGCCGCGCCGAAAGCGTCGACTCACTCGGCACTAGGTCGTGCGCCCACCCCGACTCCACCAGGAGCTGCGTCTCCGCGGTGCGCGAATGACCGGCCAAAATAAGGCTGCATCCCTCCAACGCAGAGCGCGTGGTGAGCACCTCGCGCGCATGTACGTAGGGCTTGAGATTATCCACGAGATTGTCGTCGCCATCGTCCACGATGACGGCAAGGCGCAGATTCGCCACCGGAGCAAAAGCCGCAGACCGCGTGCCGATGACGATGCGTGCCTGGCCTACCAAGGCTGACAGATAGCGCCGGTACCTAGCCTGCGGGCCAGTGGCGTTGCCGAGCACGGTTACCTGTTTAGCCGCGACTATCTCGCGCAGCGCACGCTCGAGCTTGTCGACGTCACGTTGATCCGGCACCACGATGAGCGAGCCGCCTCCGTCTACCGCGATTTTTGCAACCAAAGCAGCCAGCGCTGCCGCCCAATCATCGCCGGGTGCTACCTGCCAGGCAGCGCGCGCAATGACGCCGCCTAGCACTGTATCCACGAAAGACTCGCCGAACTGATACGCGGACCAGCTGGACAGATCGGGTTCGCTGGCGTCTCCCAGCTCCTCCCACGGCGTCGACAAGTCTGATTCTTCCGCCTTGGCATGACGCGGAGGGATAGCGGAACGAATGATGTCGGAGCGAACTCCCCCGTACCGGGCAGCAAGCGATTCGACGAGTTGTGAGAGCTGCGCTGGATAAACTGCAAAGGGTGAGATCACTCGGTCGAGATAGCGCAGCTCGCCCGCGAACTCCGAGTCGTTGCGGCGCTCAAGAACGATGGCGTCGCTAAGCCGCCCATTGAAGCGGATACGTACGCGAACCCCAGGCTGTGCAGCCTCCGATTGTTCCTCGTCCACGCGGTAGTCGAACCCACGATCTAAGTGAGCAACCCCTAAAAGAGGCAACACCCGCGCGACCGGTTTGTGGGCGGCGGGTGTTCTCTTCGGCATAGGCTCAGATTCTACAGGCCAGCTGCCTTTCGCAATGCGGCGGCACGGGAGGTCGACTCCCATGGCAGGTCAACGTCGGTACGACCGAAGTGGCCGTAGGCCGCAGTCTGCCGGTAGATAGGACGCAACAGATCGAGATCACGGATGATGGCCGCCGGGCGAAGGTCGAAGACTTCGTTGACTGCCGCTTGAATAGCGGCGTCGCTGAGCCCCTGATGTGCGGTGCCGAACGTCTCGACGTACAGGCCCACCGGCTTCGCACGGCCGATGGCGTAGGCCACTTGCACCTCGGCCCGATCGGCGAGTCCTGCGGCGACGATATTCTTAGCCACCCAACGCATTGCGTAAGCTGCGGAGCGGTCAACCTTACTCGGATCCTTGCCAGAGAAGGCACCGCCGCCGTGGCGGGCCATGCCTCCATAGGTGTCAACGATGATCTTGCGGCCAGTAAGACCCGCATCGCCCATTGGGCCGCCGAGGATGAAGGATCCGGAAGGGTTAACCAGCAAGGTGGTTTCTTCGCCGTAGTACTTTTCCAAGCCAGCATCCTGGATGACCCACTCGACGACGTGCTTGCGCAGCTGTTCCTCAAGCCACTTCTGGGTCACGTCTTGGTCATGCTGGGTGGAAATGACGATGGTGTCTAAGTGCGAAGGAACGTTGTTGTCGTCATAGGCGAAAGTCACCTGGGTCTTGCCGTCTGGGCGGAGGTGATCAACGATCTTCTCCTTGCGCACCTCGCTGAGGCGGCGGGAAAGACGGTGCGCCAGAGCGATGGGCAGCGGCATGAACTCGGCGGTCTCGTTGGTGGCGTAGCCGAACATCAGGCCTTGGTCGCCGGCGCCTGCGGAGTCATTCTCCTCATCAAAGTCGTCACCGCGATCGCGGGCCTCGGTAGAGGTGTCGACGCCGGCGCCGATTTCCTGGGACTGCTCGCCAATGGCGACGTTTACGCCACAGGTATGTCCGTCGAATCCGACGTCAGAAGAGGTAAAGCCGATGTCCGTGAGAGTCTTGCGCACCAATTGCGGGATCTCGACATAGCCGGTGGTGCGGACCTCACCTACTACGTGGACCTGGCCGGTGGTGACTAGGGTCTCGACGGCGACGCGAGCATGCGGGTCCTTCTCGAGCAGCGCGTCGAGGATGGTGTCGGAGATTGCGTCGCAAATCTTATCCGGGTGTCCCTCAGTCACAGACTCACTGGTGAACAAACGGGTAGCCGGTGCATGGTTAACAGTCACAAATATTCCTTAGTGCAGAAAGAAGTGCTTATTTAGCGTTCATTGCATGGTTCTGGCCCCAAGCTTTAACAACTAGCCAGCATAGACCAAGCGGTCTATTAATGCAATTAGGCCGGTCTACTAGCTGAGGATTTGATTCACAGCATCCAGGATCTGCGCTGCGACCACATGCTTTGAGCCATGGGCAACGACTTGCGGCTCGCTATCCCGGCGTAGAATCCACCCTTCGCTGGTGGTCTGGCCGAAGACCTTGCCCTCGCCCACTTCGTTAGCCATGAGTACATCGCAACCCTTGCGTTCAAACTTCGCTTGCGCGAACTCCAAAGCCGTATGGGTGGAATCGCCAGTCTCGGCTGCAAAGCCGACGATGACGACGCCTTCTTTGAGCTCTCCTGCTGCACGCTGGGCCACCAGCCCCTTGAGGACATCGGGATTTTCCACGAGCTGGAGTGAGGAGAGAGCGTCGTCAGCCGTGCCCTTTTTCATCTTTGAGTCGGCGACAAGCGCTGGCCGGTAGTCAGCGACGGCTGCGGCCATGATGATGACGTCGGCGTCCTTCGATTCCTCAGCCATTGCAGCCTCTAGGTCTGCGGTAGAGACCACGTTTCGGATTTTGGCTCCGGATGGCACAGGAAGCTCAGCGGTATTTCCGGCCACGATGACTACCTCTGCCCCGCGCTGCGCTGCAATCTCGGCTAACGCAAAGCCTTGGCGCCCAGAAGAGCGGTTGCCGAGGTAGCGCACTGGGTCTAGGTTCTCCTGGGTGCCTCCCGCGGAGATGACGACCTTCTTGCTTGTCCAATCATGCGGGATACGGTAGCCGTCTAGCTCAGTGCGCACGAGCTCCGCGATCTGCGCAGGCTCAGGTAGACGGCCGGGGCCAGAATCCTTACCAGTAAGCCGTCCATGGGCAGGCTCCATGACTGTGATACCACGGCGACGCAGCGTAGCAACGTTTTCAACGGTGGCCGGATTGAGCCACATCTCGGTGTGCATGGCCGGTACTACGATGACCGGGCACGTGGCCACAAGCACGGTTGCTGTCAGCAGATCATCTGCGCGGCCTGCAGCGATTCGGGCGATGACATCTGCAGTAGCCGGCGCGATAACAACGGCATCAGCATGCTGGCCAATATTGACGTGCTGCACCTCATCGACGGCATCGAATACAGTTGTGGAGACGGGATTGCCGGAGAGCGCTTCGAAGGTTGCAGCGCCAACGAAGTTTAGCGCAGCGGGCGTTGGAACAACGCGGACTTCATCGCCGTGCTCTTTAAGGTCACGGACCAAGTGGCAAGCCTTGTAGGCAGCGATTCCGCCAGCCACGCCAACGACGATGCTACGCGGCTGCTTCGCCAGCTCCTGGCTGCTAGTAGGAGCCGCTAGATTCTCAATTGCGTCAGTCACCCGCCCGAGTCTACAGGGTGGTACTCCACGCACTTGAACATGCCGAAGGCCCCCAATCACATCGGGTGATGCGAGCGGGGGCCTTAACGGGAGAAAGCTTACTTGCCTTCCTCGTGGTCGAGGAGGCCAGCTTCAATCTCACGAAGAGCGATGGAAAGCGGCTTCTCGCCGGCCTCAGGAGTTACCAGAGGTCCAACGAACTCGAAGACGCCCTCATCCTGCTCTTGGTAGTAGCTGTTGATCTGGCGCGCGCGCTTTGCGGCGAAGATCACCAGTGCGTACTTGGAAGAGACCTTGTCGAGGAGCTCATCGATCGGAGGGGCGGTAATGCCCGTTGGCGGATCGAATACTGGCTCTGGCTTCTGGGCCTCAGTATTAGCAGGGGTGGTCACGTTAGTCACATGCACCTTTACTTCACTTGGAAATGGTCAAAATCTAGTTCTATCCCTGCAGGATATCACTAATTGCTGCCACGGCGTCATCAAGATTTTCATTGACAACCACGTGGTCGAACTCGTCTTGAGCGGCAAGTTCCGCGTGTGCGGTTTCTAGCCTGCGGTCGATGACATCCTGCGGCTCCGTTCCACGACCGGTCAAGCGCTCAACGAGCACTTCCCAGGATGGTGGCGCCAAGAACACGGTTTTTGCCTCAGGCAAAGCCGCCTTGACGTTGCGAGCCCCTTCCAGATCTACCTCGACAAGCACGGGGCGACCAGCTGCCATTGCCTCTTGTACAGGACGGGCAGGAGTGCCGGAGCGCTGCAGGCCACCGTGGATTTCTGCCCATTCGAGCATCTCCCCGGCGTCGATACGCTGTTGGAAGGTTTCAGGAGTAACGAAGAAATAGTCAACCCCGTCCTGCTCACCAGGTCGGGGTTGACGCGTCGTCATTGAGACGCTGAAGTACAGCTTGTCGACGTCATTGCGCAGGCGCGAAACTACAGTGGACTTACCCACCGCGGACGGCCCAGCCAGAACGACTAGGCGACCGCGTGTAGTTGCGTCAGACATCGCGACTCTTATTCGCCGTAGCCGAAGCGCTCGAGCAGAGCACGGCGCTGGCGATCACCGAGGCCGCGCAGACGACGGGTCTGAGCAATCTCGAGATCTTCCATGATTTCCTTAGCCTTGACCTTGCCAACCTTCGGCAGAGCCTCGAGGAGCGCGGAGACCTTGGTCTTGCCGATGATCTCATCGGTCTCAGCCTTGTCCAGAACGTCCTTCAGGTTGGTCTCGCCGCGCTTCAGCGCAGCCTTGAGCTCAGCGCGAGCCTTGCGAGCCTCAGCAGCCTTTGCGAGAGCTTCCTTGCGCTGCTCATCAGTCAACTTGGGAAGGGCCACGGGTTTCCTCCGATTTCATTAGATCGATAATTTACGTCCAGTAAGTCTTACCAGATTCCGGCCGCAATAACGGGAGCGAATCCCTTGATGCCATGAGAACTCCCCGAGCTACAACCCTTGAGTAGAGCTCGGTTTTGCCACTTGGCGCGAACCGACTTCTGGCAATCCTAGCACTGGTGTTTACGCGATGACATTATTTGGGTCCAGTTTGGATGGAATTCCCGCACGTCATCGCGGTGCGTTTTACAAACTACCAGGTAAATGGCGGGCCTGTTAATCGGCCACACCACTTCCCTAAAAAGCAATCTCTGCCAGTGCTTCCTTCACGGCTTCCTGCAGGTCACGCACCTGAGGTCCGCGCGAGAGCACAGAGCGGGAAACATTTGCAAAACCAAGTTCCGGCGCTGCGATGGTGATTGCTTTCACGTCCTGTGCCGTGGCCCCTTGTGCTCCAACGCCAGGAAGCAGAACTGGACCCGCAAGCTGGTCAAGGACCGGTGGATGCTTTAATGTTGCACCAACGACTACTCCGACATTGCCAGCACGGCCTTCTGCTGCGTAAGACGCATTAATCGCAGCACATTGATTGACTACTCCCTGTGCCACCGTCACACCGTCAGCGTCCCTGATGGACTGGGAACTCACCGCTTCAGGATTGGAGGTCGCAGCGAGAACGAACACACCGCGTCCAGTCTCTTCCGCCAAGTCGAAGACTGGTTTAAGAGAGCCAACCCCCAAATACGGCGATACCGTGACCGCATCCGAAAGCAACGGTGAGGCCTCCCCTAACCAAGCATCAGCGTAGCCAGCCATGGTGGAACCGATATCACCGCGCTTTGCATCAGCAAGCGTCAGACATCCGGCCTCGCGTAGGCCCTGGAGTGTTTCTTCCAGTACTGCAAAGCCGGCGGAGCCGAAACGCTCAAAGAAGGCCACCTGCGGCTTAACCACGGCAACAGTGTCAGCAAATGCTTCCACACAGGTGCGAGCAAACGTCCGCAGACCGTCAACATCGTTGTTCAGGCCCCAGGCCTGCAGAAGGTGCGCGTGTGGGTCAACGCCTACGCACAGACGTCCACGCTCAGCCCCTGCAGCGACCAGCCGCTCACCAAAGGTCTTACTTGGTTGGACCATGCTCGAGCTCCTGGAGTGCACGGACCTCGAGGTCACCAACACGAAGCGCCTCGATACCCTGGACCGCTGCGGTTACGCCCTGCACAGTGGTGATAAGCGGCACGCCTACAGATACCGCAGCCGCGCGGATGTCGTAGCCATCGTGGCGTGCGGTACCAGAACCAGCTGGCGTATTGAGGATGAGGTCAATCTTGCCACCAAGGATTTGGTCCACGATGGATTCCTGGCCCTCTGCAGCCTCAGATACCTTGACTGCTACTTCACAGTCAATACCGTTGCGGCGCAGCATCTGCGCGGTTCCCGAGGTAGCGATGATGTTGTATCCCATGTAGGCCAGACGCTGGATCGGGAAGATGAGGGTGCGCTTGTCGCGGTTAGCCACCGAAACAAACACGTTGCCCTCAGTTGGCAGCGGGCCGAAGGCTGCCATCTCGCCCTTGGCATAAGCAGCACCGAAGTTGCTGGCAAGGCCCATGACCTCACCGGTGGACTTCATCTCCGGCGAAAGAAGGGTGTCAAGCAACTTGCCGTCTTCGCGGCGGAAGCGATTAAACGGCAGAACAGCTTCCTTAACGGCGATCGGGTGTTCAATTGGCAGCGAGCCGCCATCGTAGTCAGTTGGAATCATTCCCTCAGCCTGCAGGCTGGCGATAGAATCGCCCAACATCACACGTGCGGCAGCCTTAGCTAGCGGGACGCCTGTTGCCTTAGAAACGAAAGGCACGGTACGCGATGCGCGCGGGTTAGCCTCGATTACGTAGAGGATGTCATCCTTCAGCGCGTACTGAACGTTCATCAAGCCCTTCACGCCGATGCCGTGTGCAAGGGCGCGAGTGGACTGACGGACCTTTTCAATGTCCTCAGGGCCCAGGGTCATAGGAGGCAGTGCGCAGGAGGAGTCACCGGAGTGAATACCGGCTTCCTCGATGTGCTCCATCACGCCGCCCAGGTAGACATCCTTGCCGTCGCAGAGCGCGTCGACGTCAATTTCGATTGCATTATCCAAGAAGCGGTCAACCAACACTGGGTGGTCGGAGGTGATTTCGGTGGCGCGCTCAATGTAATCGCGCAAGGAGGTCTCGTCGTACACGATCTCCATACCGCGGCCGCCCAAGACATAGGACGGACGGACCAAGACAGGGTATCCAATGCTGAGGGCAACAGAACGTGCCTCCTCGAAGGAGGTGGCGGTACCAAAGTCTGGTGCTGGCAGCTTTGCTTCAGCAAGTACCTTGCCGAACTCGCCGCGGTCCTCGGCCAGGTCGATTGCCGATGCGGAAGTACCAACGACTGGAACACCGGCCTGAGTCAGGCGCTCAGCAAGGCCCAGTGGAGTTTGTCCACCAAGCTGGACAATGACGCCAGCTACCGGGCCGGACTCGGATTCCGCATGGAATACCTCCATCACGTCTTCGAAGGTTAACGGTTCAAAGTAAAGGCGGTCAGCAGTGTCGTAGTCCGTGGACACGGTCTCAGGGTTGCAGTTAACCATGACGGTCTCGTAGCCCTGTGCGGACAGCTCGAGCGCTGCGTGAACACAGGAGTAGTCAAATTCGATGCCCTGGCCAATTCGGTTCGGGCCGGAGCCCAGGATGATGACTTTTCCTTTGCTGTCGTCCGGCGCCAGCCGGACCTCGGACTCAGCGTCTGGGTCGAGCTCGTAAGAGCTGTAGTGGTACGGAGTCTGTGCCTCGAACTCACCTGCACAGGTGTCGACGGTCTTGTACACCGGGCGAATGCCCAGGGACCAACGCAGGGAACGAACGCCATCCTCGCCCGCGAACTCAGGACGAAGCGCGGCAATCTGGGCGTCGGAAAGCCCGAAGACCTTTGCCTCACGCAGAAGCTCAGCATCGAGAACCGGCGCATTAACGAGTTCTGCACGGAAATCAACGAGTGCCTTGAGCTCAGCAAGGAACCATGGGTCAATCTTGGAGTGCTCGTGGAGTTGCTCAACGGTAGCGCCCAAGCGGAAAGCTAGTTCGACGTCGTACATGCGGCCCTCAGTCGGGCGCTCGAGGTCCTTGAGGACTGCGTCCAGATCCTGAGCACGATCGCCTGCAAAGAATTCGTCAGGCTTGGTCCAGAACCCGTTAGGCTTGCTCTCGAGCGAACGCATCACCTTGTTGAGACCAGAGATGTAGTTGCGGCCGATGCCCATGGCCTCACCCACCGACTTCATGGTGGTGGTCAGGGTGTCATCTGCACCTGGGAACTTCTCGAAAGCAAAGCGAGGAGCCTTGACGATGACGTAGTCCAAGGTCGGTTCAAAGGCGGCCGGGGTAACACCCGTGATGTCGTTCTGAACCTCATCCAGCGTGTATCCAATGGCCAACTTTGCAGCCAACTTGGCGATGGGGAAGCCCGTTGCCTTGGAGGCAAGAGCGGAGGAACGAGACACACGCGGGTTCATCTCGATGACGATGATGCGGCCATCAACCGGGTTGACGGCGAACTGGATGTTGCAGCCGCCGGTGTCAACGCCGACCTCGCGAATAATCGCAATGCCGAGGTCACGCATCTTCTGGTACTCGCGGTCAGTCAGGGTCAGGGCTGGTGCCACGGTTACAGAGTCACCAGTGTGCACGCCCAATGCATCGACGTTTTCGATAGAAGCGATGACCACGACGTTATCGTCGCCGTCGCGCATCAGCTCGAGCTCAAATTCCTTCCAACCAAGGATGGATTCCTCAATGAGAACGTTGGCCTCGGGCGAAGCAGCCAGGCCGCCGCCTGCGATGCGGTCGAGATCTTCCTGGTTATAAGCCAGGCCAGAACCCAAACCACCCATGGTGAAGGAAGGACGCACGACTACCGGCAGGCCAAGGTCTGCAACGGTCTCGTGGACCTCGTCCATGTTGTGGCACACGCGGGAGCGCGCAGACTCGCCACCGATGGAGGCCACGATGTCCTTGAACTTCTGACGGTCCTCGCCGCGCTCGATAGCGTCAATGTCTGCACCAATGAGCTCGATACCGTACTTATCAAGAATGCCAGCGCGGTCGAGCTGCACGGCAGCGTTCAGCGCGGTTTGGCCGCCCAGGGTAGCCAGGACAGCATCAATCTTGTGGCCCTCTTCGAGCTCCTTGACGATGATCTTCTCAATGAAGACAGGGTCGATTGGCTCGACATAGGTGTGGTCGGCAAATTCCGGGTCGGTCATGATGGTGGCCGGGTTGGAGTTGACCAGGGTGACGCGCAGTCCTTCTTCTTTCAGGATGCGGCAGGCCTGGGTGCCCGAGTAGTCAAACTCACAAGCCTGACCAATGACGATCGGGCCGGAGCCGATAACCAGGACGTGGTTTACATCGTTGCGCTTTGGCATAAGTTTCTAATCCTCTTCCTGGTTCTTACTTGTTCGGGGTGTGCTCGGTCATCAGCTCAATGAACTGATTGAACAGCGGGTTGGCATCGTGAGGGCCGGCTGCCGATTCAGGGTGGTACTGCACGGAATAAGCCATACCGTCCTTGAGCGCCACGCCTTCAATGGTGTTGTCGTTAAGACAGGTGTGGGTCACGATGCCGCGACCGAAATCGGTGTCGAATTCCTCGCCAGCCGGATTCTCTTTGCCGGATGGGCTAGCGATAGCAAAACCGTGGTTCTGAGAGGTGATATCAATCTTGCCGGTCAGGTGATTCCGGACCGGAACGTTGATGCCACGGTGGCCGAACTTCATCTTGAAGGTGTCTAGGCCCAGGGCACGACCCAGAATCTGGTTACCGAAGCAGATTCCGAAGAAAGGCACGCGGGCGTCCAGAACATCGCGCACAACGACGACCATCTTGTCAGCGGTTGCTGGGTCACCAGGGCCGTTGGAAACGAAGACCCCGTCCGGGTTGTACTGTTTGATCTCCTCGTAAGGGGTGTTCGCCGGCACGACGATGGTCTCAATTCCGCGCTTAGCAAAGTTGGCCGGAGTCGCTGTCTTGACGCCCATATCGTAGGCAACAACGGTGAACTTCTTCTCCCCCTCTGCCGGAACGGTATAAGGCTCGTTAGTCGAGACCTCTGCCGAAAGGTCAAGACCTTCCATCGACGGCTGTCCCTTGACCTCAGCAAGCAACTCCTCGACAGGGCGCTCGGCTGCCTCGCCGCTGAACACGCCGGCGGCAATGGAACCGTAGTTGCGCAGGTGGCGAACTAGGGTGCGGGTGTCGATGCCGCGGATGCCGATAATGCCCTGGTTTTCCATCTCTTCGGAAAGTGAGCGCTCGGCACGCCAGTTAGACACGCGCTGTGCAAGGTCGCGGATAACCAAGCCCGCGACCCAGATCTTGTTGCCGTGGGACTCGTTGTCCTCGTCATTCCAGCCAGTGTTACCGATCTGTGGTGCGGCTGCAACCACAATCTGGCGGTGGTAGGACGGGTCCGTCAAGGTCTCCTGGTAACCGGTCATGGCGGTGGTAAACACTGCCTCGCCGAGTGTGGTGCCGGTGGCGCCGAACCCGTATCCACGGAAGGTACGACCGTCAGCCAGCACGAGAATTGCCGGGATCCTTGCCGGTTTGTTGTCAGTCACAATGTGGCCTTTCTCTGGCTCAAAAGATTTCCTAGGTTGCAAGATTACTTGCCTTCAGCTTCGTCTGCGCCGAGTTCATAAGTTACGGTGCCGCGCAGAATGGTGTGGGTGACGCGGGCGCCAAACTCCTCACCTTCATAAGGATTGTTTTCAGACTTCGAGGCAAGCTGCGTGGAATCAGATACCCACGGGTGCTCCGGGTCAACGATGGTCAGGTTCGCAGGCTCGCCAACCTCAATCGGACGACCATGACCTGGTAGCTTGGTGATCTCAGCTGGGCGCTCAGACATCACGCGGGCGACGAAACGCCAATCAGCGAGCCCAGTGGCAACGAAGATTTTCGCAATGACCGCCAGTGAAGACTCTAGGCCCAACATGCCAGGCTTCGCGTTCTCGAACTCCACACACTTGTCCTCCGAGCCATGCGGCGCATGGTCGGTTGCAACGACGTCGATAAGCCCATCGAGCAGGGCTTGGCGCAAAGCAAGGGTGTCACGCTCCTCGCGCAGCGGCGGGTTCACTCGGAACACACCGTCATAGGTCACGAGCTTCTCGTCGGTGAGCAGCAGGTGGTGCGGGGTGACCTCTGCGGTCAGCGGGATGTCCTGGCTCTTAGCCCACTTCAAAAGCTCCACCGTGCCTTCGGTCGAGGCGTGACAGATGTGCATACGGTTGCCGTAGTCACGGGCGAGCAGGGCGTCGCGGGCCACGATGGACTCCTCAGCCACGCGCGGCCAGCCACGCAGACCCAGCTTCGCGGCGGTCTCGCCCTCGTGCGCCGAAGCACCCTGGGTCATACGGTGATCCTCCGCGTGCTGCGCCAACAAGACATCCAACCCCTTGGCGTATTCCAGCGCGCGGCGCATCAGCTGCGGATCCTGGACGCACTTACCGTCGTCGGAGAACATGCGGACCTTCGCGTCAGAGCGCGCCATCATGCCGAACTCAGTAAGAGTCTTGCCCTCGAGGCCCTTGGTGATGGAACCCACCGGGTGAACGTCGCACAAGCCCAGTGCCTGCGACTTAGCCCAGACGGACTCAGCGATGATCGGCTGGTCAGTAACCGGAGTGGTGTTAGCCATGGTGAACACCGCAGTGAATCCACCCTTGGCGGCTGCCTTGGAACCGGTCTCGATGGTCTCGGTGTCCTCACGGCCAGGCTCGCGCAGGTGGACGTGCATGTCCACGAGGCCCGGCAGCAAGACGTTGCCCTGACCGTCGATGCTCTCATCGAAGGAGGTGTTGGATTCCAAGTTTGCTCCGATGGCAGCAATTACGCCGTTCTCAATAAGGAGCTGCACTGGCTCGCCTTCACCGTAAGGGCGAACGTTGGTCAGCAACAGACTCTTTTCCGCGGGGGCGGAAAGACGGCCGGTTTCTGGATAGTTAGTCATAAGTTGCTCTCCCCTTTTAGATTCCGGCGTTCTCGCCATTAGTCAGAAGTGTGAACAGCACTGCCATGCGCACGTGGACACCGTTGTTTACCTGCTGCAGAACCGCAGTCTGGTCATAGTCAGCAACCGCGTAATTGATCTCCATGCCACGGAGCATAGGACCTGGGTGCATGACGATGGCGTCCTTCTTCATCGCTGCAGCACGCGTCTTGGACAGCCCGTAGAGGTTGGCGTATTCGCGATGCGACGGGAAGAAGCCACCGTTCATGCGCTCAGCCTGAACGCGCAGCATCATCACAACGTCGGCGTCGGCAATCTCAGAGTCAAAATCATAGGAGACGTTCACCGGCCAGGTATCTACTCCGAAAGGCAAGAGGGTCGGCGGTGCCACAAGGGTGACCTCCGCGCCAAGCGTGGTCAGCAAATCAACATTGGAGCGGACCACGCGGGAGTGCAGGCAGTCACCAACGATCTTGACCTTGAGACCTGAGAAGTTTCCGTCCTTTAGACCAAGACGTTGACGCATAGTCAAGGCGTCGAGAAGCGCCTGCGTTGGGTGCTGGTGCGCACCATCGCCCGCGTTGATAACGGACGGGCCCTTGCCACCTGGTGCAACCCATTCGGAAAGCTGCTGAGCAGCTCCCGAAGATGGGTGGCGGATGATGATGGCGTCCGCGCCGATGGAGGAAAGAGTGAGGCCCGTGTCCTTGAGGGACTCACCCTTCTTCACTGACGACGTCGAGGCAGACAGGTTGATGACATCAGCAGACATCCACTTACCCGCGGTCTCAAACGAGGAACGGGTGCGAGTGGAGTTTTCATAGAACAGGGTAAAGACGGTACGGCCGCGCAGCGTCGGCAGCTTTTTAACCTCACGGCCGTCGAGAGCCTCGTGGAACCGGTCGGCTTCGTCGAGAAGGCCAACGATCTCGTCCTTGGACAGATCTGAAATGGACAGTAAGTGCTTCATTTAAGCCTCCGCGGTGGTGCGGGTCAGGACGACGGCGTCGCGGTCGTCAATATCAGCGTTGAAGACGGTGACGTCTTCGTCGCGTGCCGTAGGGATGTTCTTGCCCACGTAATCAGCGCGGATCGGAACCTGGCGGTGACCGCGATCAACGAGGACAGCGAGCTGGATGATGTCGGGGCGTCCCACGTCCGAGAGAGCATCAAGTGCCGCTCGAATCGTACGACCGGAGAACAAAACGTCATCAACCAAAATAACGGTTGCGCCGTTAATTCCTCCGTTAGGGATCTTGGTTGGCTGCAGGGCACGGTGCGGTTTGCTGTTGAGATCATCGCGGTAGAGCGTGATGTCCAACGAGCCCCATGGAACTTCCACCCCTGAAAATTCCTCAATTTTGGTTGCTAGGCGCATAGCCAATGGCACGCCACCAGAGGGAATGCCAAGGAGCACGACCCGAGGTGCGTCCTCAGAGTCGAGCGCCGTCTTTTCAATGATCTGGTGCGCGATGCGTGCGACAGTTCGCGCGACGTCATCAGAGCTCAACAGCTCATTTGACTCCGCGTTGGTGCCAGTTCCACTCATCGTGACCTCCTTCCCCGCCTCACGGTGCGGTCTTTAAAGGATGCCGGTAGATGTAATCGAGGGAAATCTGCCGCGGGATTGCGCAACAAACTCCACCTCGAATGGTATTGGATGTCTATGCTTAAAAGACAGCAATTACTTTAGCACTTCGGTGCCTAACTTGTGTGCACTTGCGCACGGTGAAACCACACAGCAGCACTCCGCGCTGCTAGCGTCGTGCATAGCTATCAAGAATTAGTTCGTTTGGTGCTGTTAAGGCGTTAATAAGGTAACCAAACAGATGAGAAGGAAGGCACAGGCCTAGTGAGTTTTTCGGCACAGCACGTGGTACCTGCCCCACGTGAGCAAGTATGGCAATGGCACGCCCGCCGAGGAGCCCTAGCGCGTCTTACTCCTCCATTCGTTTTCATGACGCCGCTCCAACAAGCCGAGTCCTTGGCAGACGGTACATCGATTCTCGGCCTGCCAGGCGGACTTAAATGGATCGCGCGGCATGACCTTTCGCGCTTCCAAACCGGAGTAAGTTTCACCGACGTCTGCCTGACCGCGCCAATGCGCTCCCTGGCTACATGGCGCCATGATCACCTTTTCAAAGACGAAAAGCAGGAAGGCGCCGAGGTCCCGTACACGCGGATCACGGATAACGTCGATACCCGCATTCCAGCCCACGCGATGAACTCCCTGTTCGCTTACCGCCAGCAGCAGCTCATCAAGGATTTTGAATTCCTTACGCAGCTCAAGGAGCTGGGACCGCATGCGCTACCCCCTGCAGTCGCTGAGCAACAAGCCGTCCGTCCGCTCGTCTTCGCTATTACCGGTTCCCGTGGCGGGGTGGGCCGTGCGTTGACTGCCCAGCTCACCACCGCTGGGCACCAGGTCAACCAACTTGTACGCGCCAACCCGAAGCCGGGCCAGCGTTTGTGGCGGCCACATCTGCCTTCACCTGAGCTCTTAGAAGGCGTAGATGTACTCATTCATCTCGCTGGCGAGCCGATCTTTGGGCGATTCAACAGCGCCCACAAGGCAGAGATTCGGGACTCCCGCGTGGGACCGACGCGCCTCCTGGCGCAGGTTGCAGCTCATACTCCAGGATTGAGCACCATGGTGTGCGCGTCTGCTATTGGTTTTTATGGATCTGACCGTGGCGATGAAGAGCTGACCGAAGCCGCACCGCGCGGCGAGGGATTCCTCGCCGATGTCGTAGAGGCCTGGGAAGATGCTTGTGCTCCTGCCCGGAACGCGGGAAAGCGGGTAGTAAATGTGCGCACCGGCATCGCTCTCTCTGGCAACACCGGCCTGCTCCCAATTCTGCGCGCCCTTTTCTCCACAGGACTCGGTGGCTCTTTCGGAAAAGGCGAATTTTGGTATAGCTGGATTGCACTCGATGATCTCACCGACATCTATTTCCGCGCCGCGGTAGATCCCCAACTTAACGGCGCTATCAACGCAGTCTCCCCCACCCCAATCCTTAACAAGGAGTTTGTGAGCGCATTGGGCGAGGAACTCAAACGGCCTGCTGTAGTGCCGATCCCCACGATCGGGCCGGCACTGCTTTTGGGCAAAGAAGGCGCGCGTGAGTTGGCCTTGGCCAACCAAAGGGTACTTCCCACAAAGCTTCAGCAGGTGCGTCATTCCTTCCGCTATGAAAGTGTCGATGCGGCCCTTGCACACGAGCTGGGCGGCGAAGAGCTGTGGGGGTCTAAGTCGCAGCGCGGGTGAGTAAACACATCACCTATCACTCCGGTACCCTTGGGTGAGTCGTCCAATTTGTTCACTAAGTACCAACGTGAGGATTGTAATCAGTGACTGATCAGCCCAACGGTCAACCCACCATCGTGCCAGACACCCCAATTGAGGCAGTGACTCTTGAGCGGGTGGCTGAAATCTTCGATTCAGAGAATCTGGAGTACCGCATCGAAGAGCAACCAGTATCTGAGGACCAGACGGTCCAGCTGCTGCGTACTGGTTTCTCGAATACCGCCATCGCATTGCAACTGCGCGGAAATACGCTCACTGCTGATTCTGTGTGGCGCGGTACTGTTCCTGCTTCTGAGGGGCCAAACCTCCTGATGCTGATCAACCAGTGGAATCAGACTCACTTTGCACCCACTTTCCGTTTCTTCGAAGGCCCGGAAAACACCCTGGCTGTTTCCGGCGTTCGAGAACTAGACATCACGCACGGCGCGTCGCGTAACCAGCTTGGTGCCTTCGTGATGTCCACTTTGGACGCCATCTTGCAGTCCTTCGCGTGGATGGAAGAACAGTACCCGCAGCTCGTAACCTGGGAGGAGCACCAGAATGACTAATCAAGCCGCCGCTCAGCCGCAGGTCGATCTAGACCGCGTTATTGAAGCCATGAAGACCTTCGACATTGAACTAACTGCAGTCGAAGGCCGCGATGACGCGGCTACCGCTAACCTAAACGGCCTACCATGCCTTTTTGCAGTCCTAGACTCAGTGACCATCGTCCGCTGCGATGTTCCTACCGATGCTTCTTATGCAAAAGCCGACGCCGGTCTTTTCTTGGCTGCTAATCAAATCAACTCCGTCGCGTTAGGTGCACGCGCAGTCATCACCGAGCACGAAGGACTCCTCGTGGTCCGGACCGAGCGGGATATTGCTTGCGCCGCTGGAATGTCCGATGAGCAACTCGCTGCTTCGTTGAAAGTAGCTGTTGACGGCGTTATTGGCGCCCAGGACGCCATGGTGGCTTCCGCAGAAGAGATGGCGAAGTTGGGGTCCGAGACAGCGGCGAAGGCCGGCGAGGATTCCTAGCCTCTACAACGCAGCTTAAGCGCCCCAAGCCTAAGTTCTCACCGTTTTCCGAGGGAGGCCAATGCGCCTCCCTCCTTTTATCCTCCATTGATAAAGAAGGCATCTTTCGTGGCTATCAAGTCCACTTCCAACCAATCTCTCGCATCCCCAGACCTGCATCAAATTAAGCCGGTCAATATCCACCGTCTCGCAGAGCTTTTTGAATTGCTTGAAGCAGACTATGTCTTGGTAGACAAGGTCAGCGAGTCCGGCAGCGACGGCGACCTTGATGACACCGCCGAGAAGCACGCTGAAAAGAACACTGAAAAGAACACTGAAAAGAACACTGAGAGCAGCACAGGCCCCTCGCTTGGCGACGCCCTTGTACTGCAAACCGGTCTTCCCCACATCACGATCCATTTTGATCTAGAGGACGATGTGCTTAGTGCCTTTGCGGTGTGGGAGGGCAGAATTCCAGCCCGCGCTGAGGCGAAAGTAGGAGCATTCGTCTCCCACTTCAACTGGAACATGGCCGCCCCGACGCTAAGCTATGACTTCCGGGTCAAAGGCAATGGCGCCCCCACAGATAAGGAACCCACGGAAGAGATTGCCATCTGCGCCAACCGCGCCATGGGCGTCGGCGAAGGTCTCACCCGCAACCAGCTCGGCAGCTTCGTGCTGAGCGCCTTGGATAGCTTCGGCTCCGCGTTCGAAACTGTGGCTCAGGAGTTTCCACAGTCTGTGAAGTGGCAGGAGAAAGAAAATGTGCACCAGTCCCCTGCTGCGCGCAAGAAAGGTCAAGGCCGCTAATGTCGAACAATAACGTTGACCCATTTCAACTCTTCGGTGAGCTGTCGTTTCCTGCTGTGACCGTTCAGCGCACCGCCAAGCAATTGGGCACCCCTGAACTCAACATGGACCCGGTTGAGAATCCTGACTTTCCGGATTCACTTAGCGGCAAGCTCAACAATCTTGACTGGGTGATTTCGGTTGCGGAGGATCTGGTCAAGCTGGAGTGCATCTTGCCCACCACGCTGTCCTACGAGGATGTCGCCCAAGTCCTGCAAGTGATCACGAACGAACACAACGCATCAGCTTTTGATGGCCGCGCGCTGCTCGGTCAAACCGAAGAAGGCATGATTGAGCTGCGTGGCGACGCCAGCTTTGTCACCACCGCCGGCATGAATGATGATCAGCTCTTTCACGCGCTGAATCTCGCCATCATCGCAGCTCAGGATGCCCTCTTTAGTTCCCTGGACCGCTTCAACGCCTTCGCGCTGGCCGTCAAAGAGGCCGATGAGCAAGGGGGCAACTAGCCCACTGGCTCTGTCGCCTCTTCGGCGTCGCGAATGCGCGGCCTTTCGGCCTCTGGGTCGAAGCCATGATCGAAGGGGCCACGAGTCGATTTCAAAGACTCAGCAAGCCGCGCACCAACGCACTGAACGCGCCCAATGACGCCACGCTCAAAGACAGCATGCGCGCCTTTTCGCGCGGGACGTGGCGAGCGATGCGCTTGCCCACCGTAATGCCGATGAACATGCCCAGCACGCCAGCTGGCCAAATGAGCCACGTGACATCGGAGAATCCCCCGGCACCAACAAGCAACTTCGTCGTCACGGAGAATAGCCCGCCGACGAAGAAGCACGGCTGCAACGTCGCGGCGTAGACGGCTTGCGGCCAGCGAGCAGCCTGCGCATAAACCGTGATCACTGGACCAGCCACACCCGCTAGTGTGTTGGTAAAGCCACCGATAACGCCGGCAGACAGGGCCGGGCCAATTCCGTTCATCTCCGGCACGAATTTCTTACCAAAAGTCACTACGCCCAGTGCCACGAGCAAAGCCGTACCGACCAAGACGAGCAGCACCGCCGAGTCAATGTTTGCGACCAGCAATGCCGCTGGTATTGCGCCCAGAACCATTACCGGTGCGATACTCAGGAACTTCTTCCAGTCTACGTTCGCGCGCATCGAATACGTGGTGAGCAGCGCATTGACCACCGCCAAAACGTTGATCACCATGATTCCTTGGACTGGTCCCAACAGCAGAGTTAGGATCGGTCCACCAACAAGACCCAGACCCATGCCTGAGACGCGCTGGAGGCACGACCCAAGCGCTACCGTCGCTAGGATCGCTAATGGAATCCACATCATTGTGCGTACTTCTCCACCACGGCTCGTCCTACGTGTTCAGGGAACATACCCGTCACGTCACCGCCAAACTTCGCCACCTGTTTGCACAACGAGGAGCTGATGTAACCGTACTTCTCGTCGGTTAGCAGAAAAATCGTATCGATCCCAGAAAGCCGGCGGTTCATCTGCGCCATCGGCAGCTCGTACTCGTAGTCGAGCGAGGAACGCAGGCCCTTAACCAAGGTGTCGATGCCATGCGCAGTGGTGTAGTCCACCAGCAGCCCCGACCACCAGTCGACCTTGATGCGGGAATCGAAGGTCTCGCGGATAAAGTCCACGCGTTCCTCAACGCTAAACAGGCCTGAAGGCTTGTCCGGATTGGCGGTCACCAGAACCGTCACCTCATCGAACATCACAGCCGCACGGTTGATGATGTCTACGTGGCCCAAGGTGATCGGGTCGAATGAACCCGGGCATACCGCTTTAGTGGTCAACTTCTATTCCTCTTCCTCGCTGGCATTGCCGTTCGGCTCAGTCTCGAGTGCTCGATGATAAATAGCCATGTCAAAGCGGGCGATGCCAAACGTACGCTTTTTCAGTTTCTGTCCGGTCGGCTCAAAGCCCTTCGGCCAAACGGGTTCGGGGCTATCAACGTGACGCTCGATGACCACTATCGCGGCGTCGTCAAGCACTGGCTCAATCGCCGCAAGCAAGCCATCGACGTCGTCAAAAGCGTACGGAGGATCCGCGAGTACCATGTCGAAGTATTTGCGCGGAGCGGATGCCAGGTACGTCGAGGCTTTCATCGCGCGGACAGTCACCCGCGGGTGCTTGACGACGCCCATGTTGTGCTGGATGACCTTTACGGCCGCCGGACTCGATTCAACGAGCACGACCTCCTCTGCCCCACGGCTCGCGGCTTCCAAGCCCAGTGCACCCGAGCCTGCAAACAGATCTAGAACGCGACTATCGGCAAAACCCCACCGCACGTTGAGCGAAGAAAACAGTCCTTCGCGTGCACGGTCGGAGGTCGGTCGAGTGCCGGACTCGGGCACCTTTATGCTGCGCCCACGCGCCTCGCCTGCAATGATTCTGGTCATCGTTCCTCCCCAATATTTGCGAGCGCATCCCCGCCATAAACACTGGCATAGTCTTCCTGGGACAACTCGGCGACGATACCTGGCCCCGGCACCACAACAGGCGCTTCGAGCTTGGTCGCCTCCACCGTCGCTATCACTTGTCCTGCCGCGACGTGCTCGCCCACGCGTACGTGATAGCGCACGGTGCCGGCGAAGGGGGCGCAAATAATCATGGCTTCTAGGTTAGCGCCTAAAGCGGGGCATCATTCAACCGGCTGCACTATCCGCCGGGAAAACTAATTCTTCTCCAAATATTCCTGCTCACTTTGGCTCAGATTTTTAGTGAGCTCATGCGCCAGTTGCGGATTGCGCTGCACTAAAGCGAAAGCATCATCATGTGTGCGCTCGACGATGTCCCTATCCTGAGCCAAGTCCAATAGCTTAAGGGAACGTTGCGTGCCCGACTGCACTGTGCCCAAGATGTCACCCTCGTGGCGTTGCTTTAAGTCCAACTCAGCGAGCTCGAAGCCGGAGGTGGTGTCCGCGATCTGCATGATGCGTTTAAAGGTCGGAGTGTTTTCCGCAGCCATGGTGTGAAATAAACAAATGGAGGCGTTGCCTCCACGACCCACACGTCCGCGCAGCTGGTGGAGCTGAGATACTCCAAAGTTCTCTGACTCGCGGATGAGCATCACCGTGGCATTGGGTACGTCCACACCCACCTCAATCACAGTCGTGGAGACCAGCACATCAGTCTCGCCTCGGCTAAAGCGATTCATGACTTCTTCTTTGTCGGCCGTCCTGCCGTGCAGTATGTCCACGGTTAGCCCCTGCAGCGGTCCACTTTCCAGTTGTTCTGCTACCTCGAGAACCCCACCCTCGCCTTCGATACGGGGGCACACGATATAGGCCTGATGGCCGGCCGCAACCTCCTCGCGGATGCGAGCCAAGGCGCGCTGCACCCAGGCGGGGGCCCATTCGGGAACCACATTCGATTGAATAGGTTTGCGCCCACCCGGCAGCTCCTTGAGCGTAGAGACCGCAAGATCGCCGAACACGGTCATGGCAATCGTGCGCGGAATCGGCGTCGCCGTCATCACCAATAGGTGTGGGCTAATTCCCTCCCTGGTTTTATTGCGCAGGCTGTCGCGCTGCTCGACTCCGAAGCGGTGTTGCTCGTCGACCACCACAAGGCCTAAGTCAAAGAACTCGACGGTGTCCTGGATTATCGCGTGTGTGCCGATAACGATGTCGGCCTCACCCGAGACAATGTCCAATAACGCTTGGCGCTTTTGTGCTGTACGCATAGAACCGGTCAACAAGGTAACGGTTACTCCAGCAGGGACGCTGGCGCTAATCGACGCCGCGTGTTGCGCCGCGAGGACCTCCGTCGGGGCAAGAAGTGCTGCCTGTTTGCCGGCATCGACGGCTTGGAGCATCGCGCAGGTTGCAACCATGGTCTTGCCCGAGCCGACCTCGCCTTGTAGCAGGCGCATCATTGGCAGCGTGCCGGAGAGATCCGCGTCGATCTCGCCGATGACCTGGCGTTGGCCTGCTGTGAGCTCGAAAGGCAGGTTAGCCAGCAACTCGTCACGATATCCCTCAAGAATGGCGGGCATGGCCACCGCAGTGCGCGCCTGGCTATCGCGCTGCCGCAGTGCCATAACAATACCGATGGACAGCGCCTCGTTGTACTTCAGCCGCTGGATAGCGCGTTCAGGGCCAGCGGCCGTGGGCTGATGAATCTCGCGCACAGCCTGATCCAGGCTCACCATCATGCGATAGTCCAATGGTTCAGGAATCGGCGGCGTATGTGCCAAGACCATGTGAATGGCGCCCATGATGTACCACGAGGTGACCTTACCGCTGGCCGGATACACAGGGATCCACTCCTGCTCGAGCAGCTGCTCGAGTTGGCCAAACTGCGAGAGGTTGCGCAGCGAGCCCGTGGCCTTGAGCTTGGGGCCACTTGCTGAATCGTCGACGTCGTAAAGCGCATCGCTCTGCCCGCCGGCATCGATGATGACAAAGTCAGGATGCTGAAGCTGTGGCTGACCGCGGAAGTACTTGAGCTTGCCACTGAGCATCAAGCGCATGCCCTGGCGCAAAACTCGCGTCAGGTAATGGGCGTTGAAAAAGGTGGCGGTGATGCCGTTATCCATCGACAATGTCAGCAGGAAAGCCTTGCCCGTGTTGCGCTGCTGGAGGCGCAATACTTGGCCGGTGACGGTGACGTAGTCGCCCTCATTGGCGCCGCCTAGGCCTACTTCCTTGTTGTGGCGGATGTAGTCGCGCGGATAATGGCTAAGCAGCTGCCCGCAGGTGGTGTACCCAAAGGCCTTTTTGATTTTGGCGGCATCCTTCGCAGGCAAGACATCCTTTAATAGCCGATCATCTTGCCAGCCCAACATGCCTACTCCACCCCAATTTCAGTAGTGATTCCGCCTACGTGAATCGCAACGACTTCTACGTCGAGCTCATCGCTCAACTCAGCGTCGCTGAGCTCAACACCAGACAGGATAGTCACTTGTTCCCCGCCCCCGGCGAGCAGCTCCCGGCTCTTGGCGATGATTGCCTCCACTGACTCTTCATCTGGGCTATCTACCCGCATGGAACGCGCGGCGTCGCGCATGACTGACACCATGGAGTCGGTATCCGGGTTATCTGGCTCGTAGACCGAAATCGCAGCGAGTCCGGCCACCAGGGAGGCGGTGGGCACAACGCGGGCATCGCCGGCGTCACCACCGTAGCCGTTGGGCAGATAGATGTCCTGCGCCGCCGAGGTCTCCACGACCTCATCAGGACGCACGATCCGGGCACCAACGGTCTCGAATAGCGCGGCTACAGGACCAGCTGGCGCAACGGCGAAGATGGTGCGCGTTTCCGCTTCAGCTTCCGCTTGTGCTTGTGCTTCAGGAAGAACCTCGAGGCGCAGGCTGCTTACTGCTCCAGCTGCGAAAGCCATCTCAATGACAGGGCCCGCCTCGCGGGTGTGAATGTGAACGGTGCCAGCGTCTTCGGTTGCGCGCGCTACGACCAAGCTGTTGCCGTGCGGCGCCAAGATCTGCTCGAGCGCAACCAAATCACCTTCGAAGAAGAAGACCACCTCGAGCTCAGCCTCTACCTCTTCAATAGCCTCAGCATCGCGAACGGCACCGCCCTCGATCTCGGCCAAGAGTGTCTCGAGCAGGATGACGAATCCAGTTCCTCCTGCATCGACCACTCCAGCCTCGCGGAGGACCGCCAGCTGGGTGGGTGTTTTCTCTAGCGCTTCGCGCGCAGCGGTGATGGTATCAACCAAGATTTCATGGAGCTGAACACCAGGGCGCTGGGCGGATTCCTCCGCTGCAGCTGCTGCTGCACGAAGCACCGAGATGACCGTTCCTTCGACTGGGCGCGCAATCGCTCTCTCAACGAGTCGAACTGCCAGGCTCAACGCCTCTGCCAGTGTTTGGCCATCCACCCGGGAGTCCACGGTTGAGTCGGCAACGCCACGGAGCACCTGCGAGAGCACCATGCCGGAGTTGCCGCGTGCACCACGCACCGAGCCGATAGCCAAAGCCTCGGCTACGTCGCCGCCCTTTTCCACCTCTGCGAGGGCGGCCTCCATGGTGTGCGCCATGTTTGAGCCGGTATCGGAGTCCGGGACCGGAAACACGTTAAGCGCATTGATCTCAGCTCTTCGATGGGAAAGCTCGCCGACGGTGCGGATCGCCCAATTGTGGAGACCGCGGGCATCTAACGAACTCGGGAAAGACATGCCGATTAGTTTACAAGTGCCAGTCGACACTCCGCGCGCCTTGGTCACTTAAATACGCATTGGTGCGGGAAAAGGGCCTAGAGCCAAAGAATCCTCGACGCGCAGAAAGCGGCGACGGGTGCGGCGACTCGATTCGCGGAACGTCGGGTAAAAATGCGCCGCACGCCTGGGCATCCTTACCCCATAAGATCGCCACCATTGGCTGTTTATTCAGGGCTTTAATCGCAGCCTCCGTGATGTGCTGCCACCCCAAATTCCGGTGCGAACCAGCATCACCTGGCGCAACGGTGAGAACGCGGTTGAGCATCAGAACCCCTTGCTCCTGCCACGCGCTCAGGTCCCCATCGGCCTTAGGCGCGATGCCCAGATCGGCCTCCAACTCGGCATAAATGTTACGCAGCGAACGAGGCGCGGGAACACCGGGAGCCGTTGAGAATGCCTTCCCCATCGCATGCCCTGGCGTGGGGTAAGGGTCCTGCCCCACGATGAGAACCTTCACCTGCGGCAGCGGCAGGCTAAAAGCAGCAAACACGTAAGGAGGCGCAGGCAAGAACTCCTGGCCAGCCAATGCTTCTTCAATGCCTGGCAGGTAGCGCTCAAGCGCAAGTTCTAAGACTGGCAACCATGACTCATCGATAACCGAGGTATCGAAGAGCTGACTGTGTAATGCTTTAATGTCCTATCCCCTCTCTTCACGCGTGAACGTCTCTTCACGCGTGACCGTGCTAGAGACTTTGCCATCCTGAGGCATAACGAGGCTTATTCCCGTCGATGGTGAGCCCGGTACCACGGTTGACCGTTCCGATAACGCGGAAGCCCGAAGGAGCGTCCTTCTGCGTCGTGGCCACAAGAGTGTGGTCTTCCCCACCGGTCAGGACCCATTCCCACGGGTCTATACCGAGAACTGCTCCGGCCGTCACCAACAAAGAGTCCGGCGCAATAGCGTGGGAGTTCAGGTCAATGTGGACATTCGACTGCTTCGCCATCGTGCCGATATCGGGCACCAAGCCATCCGAGTTATCAGTCATGGCGGTTGCACCGGTTGCCCGCGCAATCACGCCGCGGCCCGGCTTTAGCCAAGGATTGCAGTGGGCGTCGATAAGCGGCCACAGCTCTTCGTGTTCGGGCGGTAAATCTCTGCCAAACTCCTGGAGCAACGCAAGCCCCGCAGCCGAATAGCCAATCTTGCCGTGGCTGACCACCTTTTGACCCGGCCGCGCTCCTGACAAGACCAAGGGCTCTTGGCTGCCACCCAAGGAACCGATTGCAGTCACTGTAATGACTAGTTCCTTGGAACGCGTTAGGTCGCCGCCCACCAGCTCAGCGTTATAAAAAGCACAGCGCAGACCGATTCCCTCGGCTATCCCTCGCACGAAGTTAACTGGAGTATCCGCAGGCGCTGCAATAGCTAGTAGGGCTGCCGTGGGGCGCGCACCCATTGCTTCAACATCCGCAAAGTTGCGCAGAATGGCTTTTTGACCAATCTCGTTGGGAGTTGACCAATCGCGCCGGAAATGCCGCCCTTCGACCATCATGTCGGTCGATGCCACGGTCCGGGAATTCGGTGTGGCGGGATACATCACTGCCGCGTCGTCGCCATTGAGGGCACTCGGCGCCGCTGCGATGATCTCACCGATGACATAGTGTTCCCCTGCTTGCCCGAGAGTGTGAGACAAATGCACGATTGCCTTTCTCATGGGGTTTGAGTTTGTACTTCTACGACGCGTTAGGATAAACGCTTATGAGCAACCAATTTAACAGCACCGCCGTTCTCATCTCACTTGGCCTCTCCATAGCGATGGTGTTCGCGGTTATTTTTGGTGCCAAGTTCTACTTTGAGAACACAGCCAAAGCGCCAATTGCGCTTTCCCCTATTCAATCAGAAGACGCAGACTCCCCCGAGTGCCAGGCAGTTGTTGCAGCTGCCCCTGAAGAATTGATGGGCCAGCCCCGGGCTGAAATCGCCGAGCCAGTCCCACCAGGGGCCGTCGCATGGGCCAAACTATCTTCTGAATCGGTGAGCCTGCGCTGCGGAGCAAGTCTGCCCTATCAATACACCACCTATTCCCAAACCGAGGATGTTGATGGCGATCAATGGCTGCAGGTAAAAGACATGACCCCAGGATCGAACCTCACCACGTGGTACAACACTGAACGCACTCCGGTTGTTGCAGTAACCACGTTTAATGACGAACGTCCAGAAGGTCTTGGAGAAGCACTCACAAAGCTTCCTAAAGCCAAGCACGAGCCTCGTCAGGCACCGCTTTCCCAGCTCAAATCCGGACCCGCTGACATGTGCAACGCGCTAGAAAAAGCACTTCCAGCGGAGGCAGCCGACGAGTACACCCGCCGCACCGATATCAAAGAAAAGAACACCTACGTCTGGAGCGCTAAAGGCCGCGAGGACATTGTGGTGCGGTGTGGCATAGCACCCCCCGAGAACTATGCTGCTGGCGCGCAGCTGCAGCAGGTCAATAACGTCCCCTGGTTTGAGGACACCACCTTGGCTGAGGGCACCACTGGCGGCACTCGATTCGCACTCGGCCGTGCGAATGACTTAGCGCTGTTCGCACCGCAGGACGCCGCTAACTCCGCTCTGGTGCGGCTTAGCGACGCCCTCGTTAAAGCCACCCCAAGCCAGTAGCTGGAGGCTGGGCGCCGCGTTATGCGCGAGCCATCGCGCCTTCGATGAGGGCGTCGAGAAGCGCGGCGTAGTCCACGCCTGTTGCTGCAAGAACCTGTGGGTACATGGAGATCGGCGTGAATCCCGGAAACGTGTTGATCTCATTAATGTAGAAAGCATCCTTAGTGACGAAGAAGTCAACGCGGCTGAGCCCCTCGCAGCCGAGCGCGCGGAAGGCCGAGACCGCAGTTTCGCGCAAGGTCTGGATCAGATCCGGGTCAAGAGGCGCCGGAATTTGTGCGCTAACTCCTTCATCAATGTACTTAGCATCAAAGTCGTAGAAGCCTTCCTCTGCTTCTTCAATGCCGTTGAGCTGGGCAGGCACAGAGGCGATCACCGAACCATCCGCATATTCGAGCACACCGATTTCCACCTCAGCGCCCACGATTTCCGGCTCTACCAACACTTTGTTGTCGCTTTCGAATGCCACCTCGACGGCGCGCGAGAACTCTGCCCAATCGGTGACCTTGGAAACACCGATCGACGATCCGCCGCGTGCCGGCTTTACGAACACAGGCAGCCCCAGCTGCGCCTTCTCATCAGCGCTCAGCTCGGTGCGGCCTTTGAGAATCACCTCGGGCGCAACTGGCAGTCCCTCGGCAGTGAGCAGCTTCTTGGTGAACTCTTTATCCATGCCAGCGGAGGAGGCAAGGACCCCGGCGCCAACGTAAGGGATGTCGGAAAGCTCGAATAGACCCTGGACGGTTCCATCCTCGCCATAAGGACCATGCAGCACGGGGATAATAACGTCGACTTCCGCGAAGTGGCTGTGCTGGGTCACGTTGTGGAAACGGCCTTTGGTTTCAGGATTGAGGGAGAGCGCCAACTCGTCACCCATAGTGACCTCTGGCAACACGCCGTCAACAATCTCTAGGCCTTCCATGGTGCCTGGCGTCCATTGGCCATCCTTGGTGATGCCAATCGGCACCACCGTGTACTTGGCGGGATCCAGATGCTTCATAATCGCTCCTGCAGAAATGCAGGAAACTGAATGCTCGGAACTACGGCCGCCATAAACTACGGCTACACGGATCTTTTCGCTCATGGAGTCAAACTTTACCCCGCCGGCTACTCCGATTTTTTAGTACGCCCCATCAACGCAACAATCATGTCTTCTACGCTCACTCCGCGGTGGCACACGCCGAACACCGCCTGAGTAATTGGCATCTCCACCCCAACCTGTTGGGCGAGGCGGAAGATAGAATCCGAGGAGATGACGCCCTCTGCGACTTGCCCATTTGTGGCAGCCTTGGCTTCTTCCAGCGTTCCGCCTTGGCCTAGGCGGTAACCGAAGGTGCGGTTGCGAGACAACGTCGAGCTGCAGGTTGCCACCAAGTCGCCCATGCCCGCGAGGCCGGAAAAGGTGAAAGGATCCGCACCAAGCGCCACACCAAGCCGGGTGATCTCTGCCAATCCACGGGTGATAATGGTGGCAAGCGTGTTGTTGCCTAAGCCTCGTCCAGAGGCCATACCGCAGGCCAGGGCGATGACGTTCTTGCAAGCGCCACCGATTTCCGCGCCAATGACGTCCGTATTGGTATACGGACGTAGGTACGGGGCCGCCGCTGCATGCTGCACCAGCTTTGCGCGTTCCTCATCGGTGCACGCGATAACTGTGGCCGCCGGTTGTTCCCCAGCGATCTCCTTGGCCAAGTTTGGACCCGAGAGCACAGCAATACGCGACGCCTCTACTCCGGTTGCGTCTGCAATGACCTCGCTCATGCGCTTGAGCGTCGCAGACTCCACGCCCTTGGAGATCGATACCAGGGTGGAGTCAGCTGGCAGGAGCGGAGTCCACTTCTCTAGGTTGGAGCGCAGCGTCTGGGATGGCACGCCAAAGATCACGATGTCTGCGTTAGCCAGTGCCTCTGTAGCATCCGACGTCGCGTAAAGGCTTTCTGGCAGCGCCAAGCCCGGCAGATAATCGGCGTTGACGTGGGTCTGGTTGATTGCTTGCGCCAGTGCTGGGCGCCGAGCCCACAGACGAACTTCATTGCCTGCGTCAGCAAACACCTTTGCCAAGGTCGTACCCCAAGAACCGGCACCCATCACCGCAACGTTATGCATTGCCCTACCTCTAATCCCAGACTTATTCATGGACTATTTTCTGCACCCAGACTAACGCACGGGAAGCCTGGACTAAGACTGCTTCGGCGCTCGCTACTTCCACATAGGGGTGGACAAACTTCGCCGCGGCGCGTGCGGATGCAAAGCTCGCCCAGAAAGTGGAAAATAGAAGCGTTAATCTGCGCGCCATAATCATTAAAGGAGCACAATGCCGAAGGCAAAGAACATGCACGAGACTGACAAGGACGTAAAGTCTGAGGTATTCATCTCCGGCCGACACCAGGAAATTCCCACCAACCCAGCCAAGGAATTCAAGCGCACCACCTTGGCAGCTGGCGCTGTGCTGTGGCGCGGAAACCCTCATGACCCAGAGGTAGCCATTATTCACCGCCCCCGTTATGACGACTGGTCCCTGCCCAAGGGCAAGGTCGATCCGGGCGAATCGCTTCCTACTACCGCCGCGCGCGAACTCCGTGAGGAAACCGGTTACGACGCCAAGCTAGGCAAGCTCATCGGCAAGGTGACATACCCAGTGCAGGGGCGCACCAAGGTGGTCTACTACTGGCTCGCCAAGGTACTCAGCGGTGACTTCACAGACAACAGCGAAACCGATGAACTGCGCTGGATGCCCATCGATGAGGCCAGCGAGCTATTGACCTACGCCGTTGATACCGATGTGCTGGAAAAGGCTAAGAAACGCCTCCTCCTGGCCCCCACCACACGCGTGCTCTACGCCCGCCATGCCCACGCGCATGAGCGCCGCAACTGGGCTGGCGACGACAACCTGCGTCCGTTGGACAAGAAGGGGCGTCGCCAAGCAGAAATGCTCGTTCCCATGCTGGCGCCATTCCATCCCACCGCTATTTATTCGGCAGCACCGCAACGCTGCCAACAAACCGCAGCACCCTTGGCGGATGAACTTGGCTTGGACATTGCAATAAACAAGGACTTCGGTGACGAAGTGTGGCTAAGCAATCCCACTGCGGCGAAGGCAGCATTCCAACGCGTTGTCTCACGCGGCGGCATCCCCGTCATTGTCAGCCAGGGCGAAACTATCCCGGGCATCCTCAAGGACCTCGATCCAAAGTTCCTTAAGGTAGATTTTGAAGACCTCAAGTTTAAGAAGGGCTCGGTGTGGGTCCTTTCCTTCAACGAAGGCGAGCTCACCGGCGCTGACTACCTCGCCAGCTCCCTTCCTGTGCGTTAAAAGCAATAGGGACGACCGTAGAAAAAATCCCCAGACCTGTCGCTACTTCTAGAATGCGGCGAAAGGACTGGGGATTAGCTATTTTAGAACAGACTGCAAAGCAGCTTGTGCGCCTTTTGGCCTTAACTTAGGTCCAACGCACAGCGGGCTTACCCGCTGCGTAGCGGTAGAACAGCAGCAGCACCATCGATTGCACGCCGTAGGCAAAACCAAAACCTACGGCCGGAATGTAGAACAAGATGCCGACGAGCAATCCACAGATCACGATGCACAAAAGGCTCTGGCCAATGTTGTTTTTGGTCAATTCATAAGATGCGCGGAAAGTCTCCCCTATGCTCATCTGTGGGTTATCTGCCTTGATATATGGCACAAAGTAGAGCAAGAACGCTGCAATAATGCCGGGGATAACAAACAAAAGGGAAGCAGCACTAACCACTAGAGCAGCGACCAGTGAATGTCCTGCAACAGCGAATGCATTCTTGGACTTGAAGAAGTCTCCGAAGGTGGCTCGTTGCCCATCAGCTTCCTTGGACGCGGCACACTGGATATTGCCGATCATCCAACAGCTGTAGACCAAGCCAATCACGACTCCCAAGACTATTGACAGCACTGCAGCCGCGCTCATTCCCGTGCTGGCGCTATCGAAAGAGCTGTCGCCATAATAGTCATAGCTACTGCTCGTTGACGCCGATCCTAAGGCGAGTACGCCACCAAAAAGCATAGGGACGACCATGACTACGACGAGAATAATGAAGTGAACGGTAATCGCGCCGGTCCACGGAGCCCAATTGCGGAAGAAGCCCTTGAAACCCTGTCCGATAACGTCCATAGCATCGAGCTGGCGTGGCGCGTTCTGATAGGACCCGTTTCCATAGCCCGCATAACCTGCCTGCGACTGCATGTATTGTCCCTGTTGCGGCTGCATAGGCTGCTGCGAATAAGCCCCGTAGGACTGCTGATTGCTGTCGCTAAAAGGCTGCTGGCCGGGTACGCCACTATTGCCCTGCGAGAAGGGATTTGCCGGGCCGGTGGGCCCACCGTAAGAGCCACCACCGTAGGCGTCGCCGCCCTGCTGACCATAGTTTGAACCTTGACCGGCACCAAAGTCATTATTATTACCAAAATTATTACTCATGTAGGCAACAATATTATCGCTGGTAATTCGCTAACAGCCATGCGCGGCACCCGTTACCAATTGTTCACGCAACGGGGGCAAAACATAAGCAGTCCCACTCACCTTCATCTCCGCATGTGTCTGCGGATTAGGGCAAATAGGGCATTTCTAAACGCTGATACGAGCGCTAAAAATGCCTTAAGATACAGCGGGCTTAAAGGCAGCACGCTGTGCCTCGAATGTCTCGATGGCGTCTTCGCTGCGCAGGGTCAACCCAATGTCATCGAGGCCCTCCATCAGGCGCCAACGGGTGTAGTCATCGATATCGAAAGAGTAAGAGTTGCCGCCGACCGTGACACTGCGAGCCTCCAGATCCACCGTTACTTCGGTTTCGCCTTGCTCGAGCTGCTTCCAGATAAGCTCGATATCCTCTTGTTCCATAAGTCCAGTTAGCAAACCGGCTTTGCCAGAATTGCCGCGGAAAATATCGGCGAAGCGCGACGAGAATACCGCCTTGAAACCGAACTCGCTCAACGCCCACACCGCATGCTCGCGGGAGGAACCAGTACCAAAGTCGCGGCCGGCGAAGAGCACCGAACCATGGTTGAACGGCTCCTGGTTGAGGACGAAGTTCTCGTCGGAACGCCAGTTAGAAAACAGGCCGTCGGCAAAGCCTGTGCGCTTGACCGACTTCAAGTAGCGCGCCGGGATGATTTGGTCAGTATCGACGTTGGATGCGCGAAGTGGGACACCAACACCGGTATGGGTTACGAACTTTTCCATTGTCGTAGTCTCCTAGTTATCTGCAGATATGGCTATGGGTCGGTGAGTTAAAGGTCAGCCGGGGACGCGAGGTGACCGGTCACGGCAGTTGCTGCGGCAACCGCCGGCGAGACCAAGTGTGTGCGCCCGCCTGGGCCTTGGCGGCCCTCAAAGTTGCGGTTCGAGGTAGATGCCGAGCGCTCCCCAGGCTTGAGCTGATCCGGGTTCATACCCAGGCACATCGAGCAACCTGCGGTGCGCCACTCAGCACCGAAGTCGGTGAAAATCTTGTCCAGGCCTTCTTCTTCTGCCTGGACCTTGACTACAGCAGAGGAAGGAACCACCATCATACGGGTGCTCGGCGCGATGGTACGGCCCTTCACCACCTCCGCAGCGGCACGCAGATCCTCGATACGCGCGTTGGTGCACGAGCCCAGGAACACGGTGTCGATCTTGATGTCACGCAGCGGGGTGCCTGGCTGCAGGTCCATGTAGGCGAGAGCCTTCACAGTAGCGGCCTTCAAGTTCTCATCCCCAAAAGACTCGGGGTCCGGCACGCTCTCGCCCAGCGGGAGGCCTTGGCCTGGGTTGGTGCCCCAGGTGACGAACGGGGTCAGTGCAGAACCGTCAATTTCGACCACGGTGTCGAATTGCGCGCCCTCGTCGGTTGGCAGAGTCTTCCAGTACTCGACCGCTGCATCCCAGTCCTCACCCTTCGGCGCGAATTCACGGCCCTTGACGTACTCAAAGGTGGTCTCATCCGGCGCGACCATGCCAGCACGTGCACCAGCCTCGATGGACATATTGCAAATGGTCATGCGGGCTTCCATAGACATCTTGCGGATAGCCTCGCCGCGGTACTCGATAATGTGGCCCTGGCCGCCACCGGTACCGATCTTCGCGATGATCGCCAGAATCAGATCCTTGGCAGAAACGCCCTCTGCGAGCTCGCCGCTAACTTCGATTGCCATGGTCTTAAAGGGCTTCAGAGACAAGGTCTGGGTAGCCATAACGTGCTCAACCTCGGAGGTACCAATGCCCATCGCGATGGAGCCAAAAGCACCGTGGGTCGAAGTATGAGAGTCGCCACACACGATGGTCATGCCGGGTTGGGTGATACCCAGCTGGGGTCCCACGGTGTGGACAATGCCCTGCTGCGCATCGCCCATGGGGTGAAGACGAACCCCGAACTCTTCACAGTTTTGACGCAGCGTAGAGACCTGGGTGCGGGAAATCTCGTCTTTAATCTCCAAGAGGTTGCCGGTCTTGATACCTACGGTCGGGACATTGTGGTCCTCGGTGGCAAGGTGCAACTCCGGATGGCGCATCTTACGTCCAGCGAGGCGCAGGCCATCGAAGGCCTGTGGGCTGGTAACTTCATGGAGGAGCTGGAAGTCAATATAAATCAGATCAGGAGCGCCATTCTCGCCCTTCTGCACGACGTGGTCGCGCCAAACTTTCTCAGCTAGGGTCAGTTTCTCAGTCATTTCAATCACTCCACTTGAAATCTCATTAATTGGAACGTAGATTTCACTGTATGGGAGAGTATAGCGCAGTATCCGGAATTAAGGTACTTGACCGCGCCGTCGCCATCATGATGGCCGCAGCCAACCGTCCGTCCACCCTCAACGAACTATGTGAGACCACCGGTCTACCTCGGGCAACAGCCCATCGCCTCGCAACCGCACTGGAAGTTCACAGAATCCTGACCCGCACACCCGACGGCAAGTGGGGCGCGGGCCCTGCACTTCCCGGCAACCGGGATCACATCATCGAAGCAGCCGGTCCGATCATGGAACGCCTGCTCGCTGAGACTGGTGAATCCGTCCAGCTTTATCAGCTCTCCGGCAATTCTCGCACTTGCGTTGCCACTCGCGAGCCCGAGTCCGGCTTGCACAACGTGGTACCGGTAGGCCGCCAGCTACCGCTTACTTCCGGTTCAGCCGCCCGCATTTTCGCGGCATTCGACAACATCGACACTACTGGGGCCACCTTTAGCGATGAAGACGTCGCTCTAGCCCGCGAGAATGGCTATTCCGAGTCGATCGAAGAACGCGAGACGGGTCTTGCCTCGATCTCCGCCCCAGTATTCGACTCGGCCGGCAACCTCGTGGCGGTTATTTCGGTCTCAGGCTCCGCCGAGCGCTTCCGCCCCTCCCCGGCACAGAAGTACGCTCCGCTGCTTGCCGACGCCGCGACACAGCTCACCGCACGCCTCTAAACGGCTCCGCGCATTATGAGTTCAGCTCAACACTGAGTTCAGCTCACTACTGAGTTCTAAGCTACAGAGCCCGCAGCTTTTCTAGCTTCTGCCGGTACTCACCGAGCAGCGGCAGTTGCGGGCATCGCTGTTCTACAACGGAAAAGACGGCCCCATACCACCACTGTTGGTCTGATCTACCGCTGTTGAACCGCGCCCACAGCTTATCGCCATAAGCATCATGGTCGGCAAGGATAGAACTGAGGTTGTGAAGCTTATCGCAGGCGCTGACGATGACCGACGCCTCGGAGGCACCCCTCAGGTGAGCCAAGTATGCGTCTGCACGCTCGCGCCACGATTCCAAGGAGTCATCCTTAGTTACTCCCCGGACGATATTCAGTACGTGCGGGCCGAAGTCCTGTTCCATCTGCTGGGCCGAATAGCGCTCAGGGACATCCTCCAACGTGTCGTGGAGCAAACAAGCAATGAGGACGTCTTCACGGATATCGTCCGCCAGCCCCTGCGCTGCAGCGAGGTGCATCACGCCAAATAGATGCGAAACGTATGGGGTATCGCTCCCCTTGCGATAGTGTCCGTCGTGTGCCCGCGCAGCGACGTCTAGCGCACGCACAATATGCGGCGTGAGAACTTCAGACCCAGTGTTTTGCCACATGGTTTCGCCCCTCTCAAGCCACAGTCACTAGTCACTAGTCACTAGATGATAATGCCGTAGTTGTTTGCAATGCCACGGATGGCATCGAATCCAAAGCCTTCACTGCTCGTGGTGGCAAGGCCTTCCACCTGGTCGCCTACCTTGCGTAACTCGACGCCAGGAACCTCGACGATATTGCGTGGAGTGGCAATATCAGGACGGCGGGCGACAAAGCCCTTATGCGGAAGTGCGGCGAGCTCGTTCGCGTAAGGCATGCGCGCGTAGTTGCTAAAGAAGGCCGTTTGTCCATTACGTGAGACAACGGTGCCACCTTGGTAGATTCCGACAACGCCTGGTTGTCCCGGGACGTACACGCCCGAGCCACTGTCACCATTTACCTTCGGGATGTTGTTGGCATAGTTCATGCCATCGAAGTCACGCGGACCATTAATAGCCTGTGCACAGTCGTTGCCGCTCAGACGCCCATTAATGCAAACATCAGTACCTGGTGCAGGAACCGGGCGAATACCGTCACCCGTCTTTGGGTTGCCCCCACTATACGTTCCAGCCGCAAATTGGATATACGCCAAGTCATGTTCTGCAGCGCCCGATGGCTTAAACCAACGCAACGTTCCTACGTGCTGGCCAAACTGGTTATAAACCTGCTGCCCTGACAGGCCGCAGTGCGCAGCCGTCCAGGCACGGTCACCCTCAACATAGCCCACGGTGCAGCTGGCCCCCTCAGCCGTCATCACAACCTGCCCCTGCGTCACAGATACACCCGGCGCAGCTTGCGCAATGGCCTGGCCTCCCGCTATTGCAATGAAGGCCGCAGCAGCTGCGACCAGGCCGTTCTTTAAGCCTCGCATCTTCTCCCCTTTCACTTCAGTTACTTCCATAACATAGCGCTTTCACCAATTTTTTCCTATACCTACACGCGCTACCTCTTGCACCCCCTTCCCGGCTCACCCATTCGAAGCCAGGGAAAGACCAGGAAAAGGCTCAGAGTTTCACCGACAAGGAGTGAAATTGAAAATATTTTGAAAAAGTTAGCGCGGTTTATTGAAATTGGAATGAAAATGTTGTTAAATGAAAACGTACTGAAAACGCGGGCAAACCGCACCAACCTGAAGGAGCTTTCCATGAGCACCCACACCATCCACGAAGAGCACACCCACGTCCACGGCGCAGGCTGCGGCCACGTTGCTTTCCCTCACAAGGATCACACCGACTACCTCCACGAGGGCCACATCCACCGTGAGCACGAGGGCCACTGGGACGAGTGCGAGACCACCGAGCACCATGAGCACGCTGACCACGATCACCAGCATGGCGAGGGCTGCGGCCACGTTGCCATCCCTCACGGCGATCATGTTGACTACCTGCACGATGGCCACCGCCACGCCGCCCACGAAGGTCACTGGGATGACCACTAATCGGTAGCGAGCTATACCCGTTACCTCAACCGTCACCTCTTTCTTAGAGGTGACGGTTTTAATCTTTTCGAACATACGCCACACGATCCGCGTTAGGCTTAGGGCATGTTTGCTTCACGACGCCTTCCGCTAACGCTGGCCACCATCGCACTCGCCGGCGGCTTTGCTGCGGCCTGCAGCCCCGCCCCGAGCGATCAACCCTCCCCGGCTGAGCCAAGCTTCAACAACAGCTTTGAAGAGTTAAAGGCCCTTCAGCAAACCAACGGCGCTTCTGTCCCCGACGCCCCGCAGCCCACGCTGGACCTTAACGCACCACAAACCGTGGCACAGCAGGCAACCCCACAAGGTAATGGCCAGGAAGACCCCAGCAACCACGTCACCGACCAAGACGCACGCCAGAAGCTCATCGACTCCCTCGGCGTACAGGCGGGAGACGCTTCAGGAACGAAAGTGACGGTTAACGGCACTCCATCCGAGCTGTGCATGATGGGTGACGGTTACCACATCAACTTCCTCATGGCGGGCCCCAACACCAGCTGTGACTTTGCCAAGGAAACCACCAGTGCGCTTATCAATGCCACCCCAAGCCCTGCAGAGGACCTCCGCGGGTATATCCCCGGCTCCTTAAACGTTGCTAGCCCAGTAACCGGCAAGGCTTATCAGATGAGCTGCACCGTGTCCGAAAACTCGCTGATCACTTGCAAGGGCGGCAACAACGCCACGATTTTCATCGTCTAGGGCATTGAGTCAAAAGCGCCAGCGATCGGTACGCACGATTTTTAAACCATAAGCAAAAATCTCGAAACACTAACCACCTGGAAAGTGTTTCGAGATTTTCTATTTGTACCCCGTACGGGATTTGAACCCGTGTTACCGGCGTGAGAGGCCGGCGTCCTAGGCCGCTAGACGAACGGGGCTCGTTTAGCTGTCCGTTGCGGACTTGTTAAGAGTAAACGATGCCTAAACACTTAAACAAATCGCCTGCTAGCAATAGAAAAATCCCGAACCCTTTGGCGCTTTTCTTGCGTGGTTAGCAGCTTGCTTTCTCTTAGGCTGGGCGCGGATCGAATCAGTGGTTATTCCGCTTGCAATCTGTTGATAGACAGAGCCTGGAAATTTAGCGTGCCAACTCGGGTTCGGGATGACGCTTAACGTCTAACAGCATTCGCACGAGGCTCCTACTTCTACGAGAGTTGGTTTAAAAGGAAGTTAAGGATTCTAGCGATGCTGCCTAGTCGAAGGCGTTAGAGTAGCGTCGGTGAAAATGATGCGTTTCAATATCCGCCATCTACTCTCCTTTCATCCGGTAACTGCTTGTATCTGCAGTCTAGGCACCGAATATCAGCCGCGGAAGCACTTTGGAGAACTTCCCAGTGGTCCCCCCCTGGTACTTAAGCCTAAGACAAGAAGTGCTCGAGATTTAGCGCGCTGGTATGGGGTAAACAAGGACCGGTCCGCGCCGCCAACATAAGAAAAATCCCGAAACACGATCTTTAACGAAAGTGTTTCGAGATTTTCTATTTGTACCCCGTACGGGATTTGAACCCGTGTTACCGGCGTGAGAGGCCGGCGTCCTAGGCCGCTAGACGAACGGGGCATAGAACTGTGACTTCTGCTTAGCAGTCATCACTGCTGGCCTACCAGGACTCGAACCTAGAATGACGGTACCAGAAACCGTAGTGTTGCCAATTACACCATAGGCCATTATCGCTTTGAGCTCTTAACTACCTTGGAGTCAAACCCCGCGGTGTTGCTCGCTGCAACGGTTTATTACTATAGCCGCCGTTTCGGTTTTCACACAAATCGCAATGTCATTGCGGGTTTTGGGGCTAATAAGGTGGCTTTGAAAGCGTTCTAATTACATCGATGCGCTTTGCCCGGTGGCGGCCATTTACAGGCGCCCACAAAGACAGCAGCCCCACTCCCAACGCATTGCGGGAATGGGGCCACGAGAAGTGCCTAGCTAGTAGCTACATCTTTGCCACTACTGCTGCACGGGCGCCTGGAACGGCGTGACAGCCAGAGCGGCACGCAAGCGATTGAGGGTGGACTCCTTGCCCAGCAGCTCCATGGACTCAAACAGTGGCGGAGAGACCTGCTGGCCAGAGATAGCTACGCGCAAAGCTCCGTAGGCCTTGCGCGGCTTCAGCTCAAGCTCCTCGATGAGGGCCTTGGACAGTACAGACTCAATGGCGTCCGTCTTCCACTCTTCCAGTTCCTCCAAGCGAGCAATAGAGACCTCCAGCGGCTGCACCGCATCTTCCTTGAGGTTCTTCTTTGCGGACTTCTCGTCGAGCTCCAGCTCGGAATCCGGAGTAACCAGAAAGCTCATGAGACCATAGGCGTCGCCCAGCATCTTGATGCGGGTCTGAACGAGGTCTGCCACGAAGGCAAACTTCTGATCGTCATAGTCGGCCGGGAAATCGGTGTACTCGGTCAGGTAATCACGCAGACGCTGCGCGAAGACCTCGGGTTCCAGCAAGCGAATGTGATCGGCGTTAATAGCCTCCAGCTTCTTCTGATCGAAACGAGCCGGGTTACCCAGAACGTCTTCCACATCGAAGTTCGCAACGAGCTCGTCCACGGAGAAAATGTCCTGATCCGCAGACAGGGACCAGCCCAGCAGGGACAGGTAGTTGAGCATGCCCTCCGGGATAATGCCGGCGTCGCGGTGGTTAAAGAGGTTGGACTGCGGGTCACGCTTGGACAGCTTCTTATTGCCCTCACCCATAACGAATGGCAGGTGGCCAAACTCAGGGGTCTGCTTAGCGATGCCAAGTTCCTTCAGAGCCTCGTAGAGCGCCAACTGACGCGGAGTGGACGAAAGAAGGTCCTCACCACGCAGAACGTGAGTGATGCCCATCAGCGCGTCATCGACCGGGTTAACCAGAGTGTAAAGCGGCGCGCCGTTGGAACGTGCAACAACATAGTCCGGCTGGGTCTCAGACTTGAAGGTCAACTCGCCACGAACGAGATCCTTCCAGGTCCAATCCTGCTCCGGCATGCGCAGGCGCCACACCGGCTTGCGGCCTTCAGCCTCGAATGCAGCGATCTGCTCATCGGTGAGATCGCGGTCGTAGTTGTCATAGCCCAGCTTCGGGTCGCGGCCAGCCGCCTTGTGGCGCTCCTCCACTTCCTTAGCAGTTGAATAAGCCGGGTAGACGTAGCCACCCTCCTTCAGCTTCTCCAGAACATCGGCATAGATGTCCATGCGCTGAGACTGGCGGTAAGGCTCGTGCGGGCCGCCCGTAACAACGCCCTCATCCCAGTCCATGCCCAGCCACTTCAGCGAATCGATAATCGCCTGGTAGGACTCTTCGGAGTCACGTGCAGCGTCGGTGTCTTCGATGCGGAAGACGAGCTTGCCACCGGTATGGCGGGCGTAAGCCCAGTTAAACAGGGCTGTACGGACCATGCCCACGTGCGGGGTGCCGGTGGGCGATGGGCAGAAACGTACGCGTACGTCAGAAATAGTTTCAGTCATGCCGACCATGGTAGTGCAGGCGCTTTAGCGCCGTACCACCGGCCAAGCCTGCATCACCCCGCACTGCCCTCCCCATCGACGGGTTAAACCCAAATTGGGGTAACCGAAAGTCAATTTCATTAAGTTTTCCCAGCGACCACTATCGGGAGCGAGTTTCTGCTACCGGTAATGGTTGTCATTTTCTATAGTGAAGACCTCACATCAGAACTGAAGAAAGGTCTCCACACTGTGGCTCGTAACCGCACTCGCTATCTAGCTCTTCTCACTACCCTCTCGCTTCTCACACCTGGAGTGGCACTCGCTGGTCCTGACGACGGAAAAGCAATCGCAACCCAAAGTCACGTTGATTCCCCAAAGACATTTTGGGAAGGCGACAACTTTGTCCTAAAGTCTGAGCACAACTCAACCACCACGCCACTGCCAGATACCGTCGCGTGGATCGGAAAAGGCTGGGGCCGCGATGGTGGAAACCAGTACCAATTCACTCTTCCTGCAGATAACTCGTTCGACTTCATCGGAAAACCCGGCGAAACCTACTACGCGGCTCCTTTCAATCCTACTGGCTCCCACGATCCGATTTGGCTCGGCTTCGGCGCCGATGCAGGCTTGCCTGTGAAAAACTTCCGCGACGAGTACGCGTCCCTAGACATCGTATCTGTCGATGGTCCGGGCGACTTCGAGCTCTTCAACTACCACAACTCACCAGCCGACCTTCGCCGGATGCTCGGCACAACACCGAACTCTGCGCATTCTGCTGAGCTCACCGCTGGTACGCACACGCACAACTACACAATGTTCACGAAGCCTGGGCGTTACGAGGTCACCTACCGCACCACAGCGCGCAAGAAGGACGGCACGCTCATTGCTTCGGAGCCTACCACCACTTCCCTACAGGTAGGAGGCATGAAGCCTGCCGATAGCCCGACTCCTTCCTTGCAGGAGCGCTACGACGCTGCGGCTGACGGCGATGCCTCTGCGGCAGGCTACAAGCTCAGCATTGCTCCGAAATCCAATCCTGAAAAGGACGGCGACAAGAACCTGTCCACCATTAGCTTCAATGCAGAGAACAAGGCTTCGGGCACGTTAACGCTGCTTATCGACGGCTATTTCCTCACCGATCTGCCCGTAAGCGATGGCGTGGCGCAGTGGGATGAGTTCCTCGGCCCACTGGGCTCTGAGATTCAGGCGGTCTTTACCCCTGAGGGCGACGCACCACGCTGGATCTCCGAAACGCTCGCCTACGCGCCGCAGAGTCAAGTATCGACGGATTCCGCCAAGTCCGCTGACAAGTGGAACGAATCGCACAAGCCGCGCAATCTCGCGCCAATGGAAGAAACCGTTCCGTCGACACCTGAATTCCATACGCGAATCGAGCGTGTCAACGATTCTGTATCCAAGCTGGTGGTCGATACCGAGGACAAGAACTTCTCCGGCTTTATCAACGGCGGTCTTTACGAACGCGGTTCTAACTTCGCCACCTTGGATTTTGACGCTGCGATCAACAATGGGCACGCCGAGTTCCTCTTTGAAGACGAGGGATACTACGACGAGGCTAAAGTGAAGGTCACCGTCACGCCTCATCCAACTATTATGGCGGGATCCGGCTCAGTCGTCTTGACAGACAAGTACGAGTCCGGCAAGACCTACAAAGCCGACGGAAAGCTCGACGTAGCCGAGGCACCATCCGATGAAAATCCAACCAATCCGACGACCTCGTCAGTGCCCAAAGAGACCTCTGTACCGGCAACGGAAGGAAAGAACCCCGAGGGCACCGAGGGCACAGTGTGCTCTGCGAAACTCTCCCTGGACCACGGTCACGTCGACATCATGGGTGTTCGCGAGGGCGATGCGTTTGAGACCAAGCTCAAGGATGAGACAAACATCGGTGCTTCAGGGCTGACCTACCGCAAGCTTGACGACGTCGTCTTTGCGGTACACAACAATGCAATGATCCCCCGCCCTGAGAACCATAGCGACCCAAGCTTCGATTTCATGGGCCCGGTCGGTGAAAAGACTTTCTTGCTTCCGCAGACTCAAAAACGCGATGTTATCTGGCCTGGCTATAACACCGAGACACTCAATTACAAGGACTACAAGGACGGCGTCGTTCAGCTGAACATCAAGCCGGTTTCTATGCCTGAAGGGGCGTCGTTCGGTATGTGGCTCACCGATTTCGGTGGCCCAGGCGAGATTCTCGTGGACTCCACTAAGGACGACTTCACGATCGACACCACGTTTCCAACGCACACCCATACTAACTGGGCTTTCTCCAAGCCAGGTACCTATGTGTTCGAGGTGACCTACACCGCTGAGACGACAGACGGTAAGAAGCTTGCTTCCCAGCCACAGCATCTCACCATGGCAATGGGTGACAAAGCTATTGCTGACTGTGCCGCGGATAAGCCAGAGCCAAAGCCTGCACCAAGCTCCACGTCTAAGGCCCCTGCTCCTAAACCAGCACCGTCTTCGACGTCGGCTGCACCTAAACCAAAGCCAACGACAAAGCCTGCCCCAAGCTCCACGTCTAAGGCCCCTGCTCCTAAACCAGCACCGTCTTCGACGTCGGCTGCACCTAAACCAAAGCCAACGCCAAAGCCGCAACCAAAGCCACAGCCGGACAAGGAGGGTTCCTCCTTTAATCCGTTGTCGCTCGTGCTTCCAGTGGTCCTGGCAACTGTTTTCCAGGCGTTCTTCAATTTCTACCGCGATCACCGCGCCGAAATTGACCGGTGGATGCGTGGTCTTACCGGACGCTAATCCGAGGACTCCCCTCGCCTCCCCAACTCACCCAAACTCATTCAGGACCCATTTTCATGAACTCACTCGTACGCCTGTTGGAAACGCCTGTCATCCATACCCGCCAGCTGTGGCGGAGGTTTAGCCTGCTCTTGGCATGTCTGCTAGCGGTGTGCATCGCACCGTGGCCTATGGCGCATGCACAGGAAGTATTCGATTCCGGGCACGTCGACGCGTTCTTCGTGTCTGCGCCCGATGGTCAGCTTTCTTTGTCTATGAAAGAAGACATCACGGGCGCTGCCGTGGAGCGACCAGGCAATGACGTGATTTTGAAAGTCAATGAGAACGCGTGGTCCGACGTCACTGAGAGCATCGACGGAATCGGCGAATCCACCTACTACCTGCCCCAGACGCAGCGACAAGACATCCTTTGGCCCGGGTGGGACACCCAGCCCGCCCAAAAGGCCGGCTACACCGACGTTGATCTCAAGTTCCGTGAAGTCAGCGGACCAGGTTCCGTCTATGTTTTCGAAACCGCTGGCTTTGGCGAGCTCAACGCCGTGACCAACTCCGGCTCACTGGAGTTGACCAGCGGCGATGTCATCAATCAGCCATACCCAGCGCACCGTCACGTCAACTGGGCGTTTAGCCAACCAGGAATCTATACCATGACGGTGCAGGCAGCCTCCAACGGCGACACCAGTAACACCGTCACCTACACCTGGGACGTGGGCGATGGACAGGCAGCGTCCTCGGATGAAGAAGCGTCCGAGGACGGGGACTACTCCGGTTCGGAGGAATCCTCCGACTCCGCTGCCTCCGGAGTATCCCGCAGCGGTGGCTCGTCCGCCGCGGGCCTTGCCGGTGCTGGAAGCGGCGCAGCTGCAGGTTCGCGCAACGGCTCCTCCCGAGGATCGTCCAACGGAACCACGGGTGACGGACGAAAAGCCAAGGCTGATCAGAAGAAATCCCGCAACAAGCACCACTCCAAAAAAGCCGCGGCCCACGCTGGGGAAGGTGATCCGGATACCGACGTCGAGTTGCAATCAGTAGCAGGTGCTTACGGGGAGCCCAGGAGCTACTTGCCTTGGGGCATCGCAATCCTCGGCGGTGGAATGTTGGTACTTGGCTTGGGCGTTGCTCGTCTCGCATTGGCTAAGGCGCGCGACTAATGCAATACCCAATCCCTAGCCTTGGGATGCGCAGATGCATGGTGCTGGGGGCGTCGTTAAGCGCACTCGCTCTCAGCGCCTGTACCAGTGCAGGCCAAGCGGAACTACATCCGGGCGCGACGACCAGCCCCGCGGCCTTGAACGTAGTAGCCACTACGCCAATCCTCGCCGACGTTGTTCGCAACGTCGCAGGACCTGACGTCAACGTCACCACGCTCATTCCTGCAGGCAAAGACCCGCACACCTTTGAGCCCTCCCTGCGTACCATCCGCGACGCAGCGAACGCCGACGTCACCTTCGCCAACGGTTATCTCCTCGAACCCCAAGCGCTGATGGACACCCTCCGCGAGACGTCGTCGGCTCCCGTCGTTGAAGTCTCCGATCAAGCCTCAACCCGTGGTGCAAAGCTGGTCCCACTCGTAGAAAATGTCGCCCTCGACGCCATCTGGCTGGGCCTGCGCATCCAGGATGCCCCAGCAAACTCTCACGCCGTTGAGCTGAGCATGGTTTCTGCAGAGGGGCCCGGGGATGTGTCCGCATACGTGGTCACTACCTTTGGCACCCCAGAAGTTCTTTTCAACAGCGCTGATGGTATCTCCGCCCGCGAGGACACCGCGCAGCTGCCGGCCAACGCTCATACCCACGTCTCCTGGGGCTTTTCCAAGCCGGGCATCTACCGCCTTGGGTTCCGCGCGAACTCCAGGGAGGGCGATACCGAGCCGACCGAAAGCACCGAGGTCACCGTGGCTGTGGGCGTTAACCCACCTGACGGGATGCAGGCACTTAGTGAAGGCCACGTGGACATCACCGCGAACATGGCGGGCAGCACCATTGACCTCCAAGACAACGGAAAGCATTTCGATCCAGCGACTACTGCCCTGGCACTTCCCTCTTCAACGCTGCAGGAGATTCCCCCGAACCCAAGCTATCGTTTCCTCGGCCGGCCGGGTTCGGAAACCTATCTTCTTCCCCAGGCGGTCTTGGGCAAGCACATCCACGGCGAGGTGGACCCGCACCTGTGGCACGACGTGGACAACGTCATTGCCGAGGCCGAGGTGATCGCGGACCAACTTGCCCTGGTCGATCCCACCCATGGCGCAGACTATCGCAAGCGAGCGCAATCCTATTCAGACTCGTTACGTCAGACCGATGAATACGTCGCCGCGCAGTTAAACGCCATTCCGCCAAGCCGCCGGCACCTGGTCACGCCGCACCACGGCTACGCCTACCTCGAACAGGGCTACGGAATGCAGGTGGCTGGTTTCGTGACACCAAACCCGGCAATCGAACCCTCACCCCGCGACGTCATCGCGCTGCGCCGCACGCTGGAAAACCTCCAGCTGCCCGCAGTCTTTGTCGAGCCCACTCAGCAATCAAGCACCGCCACGCTCACTGAAGCCGCGGCTCAACTAGGGGTGGCAGTCTGTCCCATTTATGGCGACACCCTCGACGAACGCGTCCCCACCTACATCGACTTCATGCGTTTCAACGCTGATTCGCTTCGCCGATGTCTGGCCTAACCCAATTCACGCCCCCTCGCTCGCACACACCGATACACACCACAGAAGGAAACACTCATGCATAGATTTTTACTGTCACCCGATACTCCACATGGTTCCCTCCTCGCCCGTCTCCCCGTGGTCTTCCTAGGGTTGGCCACCGCCTTGACAGTGCTGGTGACCTCGGTGGTTCCGGTTCCGAGTGCGTGGGCAGGCGATCTGGCCCAGGTGGTCTCGGGGGACGAGGAAATCGCGCAGCCTGGCACCGAAGCTGTCATCGACCATGGCCACGTCGATGTGGGCGCGCAATTTATCGACGGTAAAGCGCAGTTCTTGGCGCGTGACGATTCCGCCGCCACCCCAGTGTGGCGAGACTTGAACGATGTTGTGTTCAAGGTCGGCGATGACGCACAGCTGGCGCTGCCTGACGACGCCCAGTTCGACTTCGTTGGCGGCACCCCTGGCGAAAATGTTTGGGTTGTTCCGCAGACAGAGCAGGCCGGGGTGCCGTGGGTAGGTTGGAATACTCAGTCGCCCTCGCTTGTCGACGCCGTCGATCGTGGCGTCACCTTGGAGTTCCTCGGGCATTCCGGCCCCGGTGAGTTCTCCTTGTTCCTGCAAAACGGCGGCTTTGAGGCACCCCAAGTCCTCTGGTCCACTGCTAAGCAACAGCAGGAAGGCTTTTGGGTCGATCTCAACACCCACACCCATGCGAACTGGACCTTTACCGAACCCGGTGTGCATCAAGTAGGAGTCCGCTTCTCCGGCAAAACCAAGGACGGTAGTGACTTCAGCACAGACGGCGTCCTCACCTTTGCGGTGGGCAATGACACCGACGTGGCGGAGGCCCAAAACACCGAGTGGGATCCGGCCGCGGTAGATGAGAAAGCCGATTCTGGATTGGCGTGGTGGATATGGGCCCTCGTGGGGCTAGGCGCCCTGGTCCTCGTAGGTTCCGTGGCGATGCTCGTCGCCTCTTCACGCAGGGAAGGCAAATAATGGAAACCTCTAAGGTGATTAGCGCGGAGCGCGTATGTGTCACGCTCAGCGGTCGAAACGTAATCGAAAATGCTTCTCTGCGGGTTGACCGCGGCGAGTTCATCGGCCTCTTGGGCCCTAATGGTGCTGGCAAGACAACATTTATGCGCTCGATCCTGGGCCTCATTCCGTATCAAGGCAACATAGACCGCTCAGCTTCCGTGGGCTATGTTCCGCAGCGCCACGACGTGGAGTGGGACTTCCCTATAAACGTCTATCGCGCCGTCTTGGGCGGACGCACTGGACTTATCGGTTGGTGCCGACGCCCCAAGCGCGTGGATCATGAGGCCGCTCGCCGGGCGTTGGAGTTGACCAACCTCGAGGAATTGTCGCGTCGACCCATTGCACAGCTTTCCGGTGGGCAGCGCCAACGAGTACTTATCGCCAGAGCCCTTGCCACTGAACCGGAGGTCCTGCTGCTCGACGAGCCTTTCACCGGGCTGGATGCACCCAACACGGAGGAGTTGCTTTTCCTTTTTGACCGGCTGTGTCACCAGGGGACGAGCATCGTCATGTCCACCCACAACCTCGCTGAAGCCGCCCACTCCTGCCATCGCCTAGTCCTGTTCAACCGGGGTGTGGTGGCAGATGGGCCAGCAGAGCTCGTGCTTGGCGACGCCGCCTCGTGGGTCGCTACGTTCGGTGTTCAGGCAGACTCTCCCTTGCTGTCCGCGATTGGAGTCGCCGCATGATTGAAGTGACATTAATTGACTTCTTTAGGGACCTGGCGAATCCGCACTTGGACTTTCTCGCGCGTGCGGTCGGGATTTCCATATTGGCTGCCATTGTCTGCGGTGTGGTGGGTTGCTACGTGGTGCTACGCGGAATGGCCTTCATAGGTGACGCCGTCTCCCACGCCGTGTTCCCGGGGCTGGCGGTCGCCTTCGCCTTGCAGGGTTCTGTGCTTTTGGGCGGCGCCGTCGCAGGGACTGTCGTGGCGCTGCTCATTGCGGGCTTCTCACAGCGTCGTAACCTACGGGAAGACTCAGTCATCGGAATCTTCTTTGCCGCATCTTTCGCGCTCGGTATGGTCATCATCTCGCGTGTTGAGGGCTACACGGCTTCCTTAACCAGTTTCCTCTTCGGAACACTGACGGGCGTGTCCCGCATTGATTTGTACACCGCTGCGGCAGTAACCGTCTGCGTGGTCGGCGTCATCGTGTTGCTCGGACCGCAGCTGACAGCCGCGTGCCTAGACAAAGAGACCGCCCGCGCGATGGGACTTCCAGTCTTCGCTCTGGACTTAGTTCTCTACCTGTGCGTTACCGCCGCGGTTGTCATCTCAGTGGGGACCATCGGCAACATCTTGGTGCTGGCCCTTCTCATCACGCCGGCTGCGACAGCCCGGCTGCTTACCAACTCGCTTGGCGCCATGATGTGCGCCTCTAGTCTCATCGGCGCCGCAGCGAGCTTCGCCGGTATCTACCTCGCATGGGCCATCGACCTGCCCGCGGGCGCGACCATCGTCCTAGTACTAACGGCCTTGTTCCTTCTGGCCTGGCTTGTCTCCCCGTTACTCCAACGCAGGCCGTCACGCCAGCCAAGAATGAATTCAACTAAGGACGCAGCCTCTCCAGGTTCTTCAACCCCATCCATTTCCGCCCCTGTAGCTAGCGAAACCCAGAACCAAACCGATAAGGAGCATTCAGCATGAACTTCCTAAAACGACCACTCCGTTCCAAGCTTTCTCATACTCGTCTCCCGCGCACAGCGCTTGCCTTGGGCGCAGCCGCTCTGCTGGGCACCGCAGCTCCCGTTCTCATGCCGACGTATGCCAACACCGCCGTGGCTCATGCCGAAGAATCATGCAGCCTTGCTAACGCTTACCAAATTACGAAGGGTCACCAGGATCTAGCGGTACGCGACGACAATGGCCCTTTGCGCTTTACCGTCGACGATGACAGCAGTGGTAGCCACGTGGAGCGCGAAGAGGGCGAGTTCGTCGTTATAGTAGACGACGCAATGACGCGCTCCCTCGACGATCTCGGGTTCCCAGGTATCTCTGGCAATGCGTGGCTCTTGCCGCAAAACCAGGAATACTCCCGCCCCTGGTTCGGTTTCTCGCTTCTCCACTTGTCCACGATGACGGACTCCGATACAGCACAGCTGACAATGGAGCTCAACAGCGCGCCGGCCGGTGGGCGTATCGTTGCATGGAAAGACGAGCTTACCGGTCACCAGCTGCTGCTCGACAGCGACGACCCAGGCATGGCGTGGGACTATTACCGTTCACACACTCACGTCAATCTTGGCTTTACCGAGCCTGGCGCATACGCGGTCACGTTTACTTTCACCATGTCCGATGGCTCCGAGCACTCCATGAAGGTGCCTTTCCTGGTGGGTAGCAATACCTCGGACTCGGAACTGTGCAATCTGGGCTTTGACGCTGGGGGGTCCACTGCTAAGCCAAAAAACAGGGCCCAGCAGTTGGCCAAGGACATAAATGATACTGGCAAAGCCATCGCCGGCCTCGACAAAACCCTAGCTGGAACGCTCAAGGAAGCAGAGAAGCTAGTAGGCAGCCCTAGTTCCGCAAAGCCCACTGCAACCAAGAACGCTAAGAAAGACAAGACAGGTTCCACGACGGCGAAGAAGACCTCGAAAGAGCCGACAAAGGACTCGTCCGACGGACAAAAATCTGGTGGCTCAGCTCAACGCGGTCAGACTGCACCCGCTATGCGTTCAGGCGGGACCACGAGCGACCACAGCCCAAAGAACTCCGGCTCAGGCAATTCCGGGAAAGGCACGGCCCAGAAAACAGCGGACAAACAGAGCGATAAGAAGACACAAGACGCCAAGGGCCATGGCCTTAGAAATCCAGCTAAAAGCCATAGTCTTGCCGCAGGTGACGAGCAAGGATATGTGGAAACAGATGCGCAAGAGATGAGCTACGAGATGCCTTTGTTTAACTTTTGGGCAGGATTCCTCGCAGGAATGGGGGTATTTGCTTTGTTCCTCGGCACCGGCCTTTTCGTGTGGGTGCAGTTCTTCCGAAACCGCAACCGACAAACCGATGTACCCGCCCAGCAGTTCCCGAGTAACACGCTGAGCTAGGAACTAATGCCTAGTGGCTGGGCTCCTCACCGGTCCTAGCCACGGTGCTACTTACGCTTGTCGGACAGGAAGTTCCATACCTCGTTGGAGGTGTCCGGCTCATGCCACCAGGTATGGTCGCCCTTGACCTTAAGAAGCTCGACAGTCTTCAGGCAGTTGTTAAAGCGGAGTCGCTCAGCCATAGGACCGTTCTGCTCGGCTTGGAAGGTCATGTCACATCGGTTGCGATTAAGGTAACCACCGACCACATCGCGAACGGGAAGATACCCGGCCTCATGGTGAGTTCCGCCTTCATACTGCATCATGTGGTCATTGACACCATGCATGATGAGGGTGTGCATGGGCGCATCAACACAGTTGACCTCTACCGGGTTGTAGAAAGCACCGGAAACAGTGGCAATAGCTGCAAATGTTTCCTGTGCGTGGCAGCCCAATACCGAGGTAAAGCCACCACCATTGGACATACCCATTGCGTATACGCGCGAGTGGTCTACGCGGTAATCAGCATCGACCGCGTCCAAGATCCGCTGGATGAAACGGATGTCCTCGCCATCGCGGGTCTTGGCATAGGGAGCCGCTTCCCAAGCACGCTCAAAGCCTTCTGGATAGACAATGATTGCCTCGTTAGCAGCGCCAGTACTACCCATTCGGGATTGGCTGAACTGGGCCGCTCACGACGAGGGCAGCAGCTCCTACAGCCATCGCCGAGCGAGCTACCTTCTTCGACCAATTTCCCAGGTTTAACACCGACAACTCCTTAATCAGGGCAAAATTTACCCTTGTCACACTAGTCACATTCTTCACGCAGGCATCTTTGAACGCGCGGAATTCTGTGAATTTTCAGCAAAGAAGTAAGCTAGATATTCATGCATGCGAACAGACCTTCCACGGCCCCCGACTTTTTGCTCTCCCGCGCCACAGGATCTGTCCGCACCCAAGGAGCGAAAAAGACCTTCACTGACACTGATGCCGCAATTAACGCCCTTCGAACTGGCAACGTAGAAATGATTGTCGGCGCCCTTCCCTTCAACCCTGACGAAGCTGTTGCCCTAACCGAACCCGCATCCATCATTCGCGAAGACGGACCGCTGGAACCACACGCGTACTACCGCCAGGGCACCCTCAATGCGCGCGTTACCGGTTTCGACCCAGAGCCCGAGGAACACCTGCGTCGAGTAGATGCTGCAATCGCCACGATTCAATCCTCAAAGCTTGACAAGGTAGTTTTGGCTCGTGGGGTAGACATCGAATTTGCCGCACCGGTCGACCCCCGATTCGTCGCAGCACGTCTTATCGATCTCTCCGCCAACCGTGACGGCTTCATCGCGGATCTCTCTCCAGCAGGACGTCCCGGCGCAATGTTGGTCGGCTCTTCCCCTGAGATTCTGGTCAAGAAGCAGGGTTCTACCGTAACCGCTTTCCCACTAGCAGGCTCAGCCCCACGCCAAGCAGACCGCGCCCGCGACCACATCGCCGGACAGGACCTACTACACTCCACAAAAGATCTCCACGAGCACATGTTCGTCGTTGACCATCTACGCCGCGTGCTCACTCCGCTCTGCGATACCCTGAGTGCGCCAACCACCCCGGAGCTCATCAGCACCAATGAAATGTGGCACCTAGGCACGCCAATCGCAGGCACTCTTAAGGACCCAAAGCTCACCGCACTCGAGCTCGCCCTCCTGGTGCACCCCACACCAGCGATTTGCGGCACTCCAACTGAGGCTGCTCAAGCGCTCATTGAAACTGCGGAATCCGACCGCGGCTTCTATGCCGGCGCCGTTGGCTGGTGCGATTCCTCTGGCGACGGCGAGTACATGGTCGCCATTCGCTGCGCCGAAGTCGCAGGCGACGGCCTCTCCGCGCGAGCTTGGGCCGGTGGCGGAATAGTTGAATCCTCTAACTCTCAAGAAGAGCTCGCCGAGACGAGCGCAAAGCTACGCACCATCCTCAAGGCTTTGGGCCTCTAACTTTCGGAACGTCGAACCCCTAGCCCTTTAGCCAGCAGCTTCAGTTGGGCGCTTGGCCACCAAAACCACGTCGTGGGAATGGTGGGCACCTGCGCCGCCCTCGACGCGGCGTTCCCGCTTATCCAGCTTGACCACCTCAAGCTCCTTGAGGTTCTCCGCAAGCCACGCGGGCATGGCAACGGCATCTGATTCAAGATCGTGGTGAACAAAGACCAAAACATCACCAGTCAAGGCCTCAAGCTTAGCCACGCCCTCCTCGGTCGCCGGGATACCGCCATAGTGCACCGACACCAAATCGAAAGGTTCGTGCTCAAACTCGTTATAGTCTGCCACCTCTGCGTGCAGCCCACGATCCAAGCAACGCTGCACAGCAGTCGGCGCAAAGTCTATGCCGAGTGCCCCCCACCCGCGGTCAGTTAACCACTGGAGGTCCGCACCTTCGCCACAGCCGACGTCAAGCGCGGTACCGGGCCGTAGGTCAGCTACTTCGTCAACCAACGTTGCGTTCACATTGCCAGACCATATCTGTTGGCTCTGTGCGTAGCGTTCCTCAAACTCTTCCCGGGTGGGCAGATGCCCTGGGCCATGAGTTGACCCATGCCCCTCATTATCGTACTCATGATGATTGTGCATACTGTCCACGTGGGGCATGGGTCTACCTTTCGCCAAATTAAGCGCGTTCGATCGGGTTGATCAGCGAGCCTAGACCCGGAATCTCAATCTCGATGGTGTCGCCCGGAACCATCGGCGCTGTACCAGCCGGAGAACCGGTAGTTACTACGTCGCCAGGCAGCAGCGTATAAGCCGCGGAGATCTCCTCCAGGATGCCGCCCATCTTAACGATCATCTGGTCAGTGTTGGAGTCCTGCTTCTGCTCACGCTTGCCATCGTGGGTCAGGTAGGCGTTGATCTTCTGATCATCCAGGTTCAGTGAATCCAGGTCGGTCTCAATCCATGGACCCAGTGGGCAGAAGGTATCAATGCCCTTTGCACGCGCCCACTGGCCGTCCTTGAACTGCAGGTCGCGAGAGGAAACATCATTGCAGATGACGTAACCCAAAACGTGGTCTTTCCAGTTCTCAGCCTTGATATTCTTAGAAACCTTAGAGATAACAACGGCCAGTTCGCCCTCGAACTCTACGTTGGTGGCAAAGTCTGGAATCTTGATCGGCACGTTCGGCCCGACGACCGCGGTCGATGGCTTGATAAAGATTGTCGGCGGAAGGTGCTCAGCGGACTCCTTGAAGACCTCAGCCACGTGGTCCGCGTAGTTGCGGCCCAGGGCAACAACCTTGGTGGGCAAAGTCGGGGCGAGCAACCGCACGTCGCTCACCTTCCATTCGCGTCCGGTAGGTTCTGGGGTGGTAAATGGAGTGCCGGAGATTTCCTTAGCCACAAGCTCCTCGAGCGGGGCGCCCTCCGGCCCGTCGATGATGGCAAAGCAGATTCCTTCTGGGTGAGCAATTCGTCCTAAACGCATAACGGCCATGCTACCAATATGGGATCTTCACACGTTAGCTAAGGTCATATTTGAATTCTGCGAATTCCTCCAAGAACTCTCCTGCACCCAGCGTGGACCCGTGACCTGAAGCTGAAATCGCATAACCTATCGCCGCTCCGACGCCGCCACCACTTGTTTCAACGTCATCCCCGCAAGGTCGTGGCGCAGGGCAAGGAAGAGCTCGGCGCATGCCTGGGCGTCGCTAAGCGCATTGTGATTGCCGTAATTGGGCAGGCCGTAACGCTGCCGAACGCGCGCAAGGCGGAGATCCTCCCCACGCGGGTACGTGGCCATGCGTTCCATGTGGCGCCGTTCCAACGCAAAGGTATCCACCACATCAAGGCGCAGCGCAGCTCCGTAAATTCGCTTGCAGGCGGCCTTAAGAAAACCCACTTCAAGCGCTGCGAAGTGCGCCAGCAACGCCCGCCCCTGCAAGGCTTCGCGCAGTCTCGATATACCTTCTTTTTCTGCAACGCCCGCATCCACCACGTCCTGGGTCAACATGTGGATGTGCACGGACTGTTCAATCTGGCCAGCAGTAGCTCCCTTAATCAGCACGTAATCGGCGCCGCCGAGATCGATAACACCGCCGTTAATGGGTACCCAGCCAATCGAAACAATCGCGCCTTCTCTTGGATCCAGCGACGTGGTTTCCATGTCGACAGCCAACAGCGGAAGGTCCTCTAAGCGCGTGCGCGGATCAGGGCGCTGCCAATCGAGGCGCTGCACGAAGCGATCAAAGAGTCCCATCTAGATGTTCCTCACGGGATACTTCGTGGCCAGGGCATTCTGCATGCTCTTGATCGCGCGAAATGCGTCACGCAGGCGCTCGCGCTCGAGGCGGCCCAGCTGTTTCGGATCGATGTGATAGTCCGGCGCAACGCCATCGCGCAGCTGCCGTGCCTGATGCGCGAGAGTAAGTGAACGCAGGTAGTCGAAGGCGTCGAGAAGCTCCTGGGCTCCCATCTTGCTTAGTGAGTCCCCCGCAGCCTCCCGCAGACGCTTGCGGGTATCGACCTCCTCACTGCCGATGGCCAAAGCAAAAAGGCGCGCCATCTGCACGATTCCTGCGGTACCGCCCTTCTTGATGTCTAGGGTATTGGCGTATTCGCCGTCCCTTTCCACCACCAGTCCGCGGAAGAAGGTCAGCGGTGGTTCACGGCGGGCAGCCAAACTCGCCAGGTGCGCATGCATGCGGCGAGCCCCCTTGCCCATGGTCACGGCCGCAGAATGGACGCGCTCGCCCAGTTCCCGGCTGCCGTAGAGGACGCGGAAGTCGAAGAAGATCTGCGCATTGAGCAGCGCGTCCGGCTGCGGTGCGGTAATCCATTCGTGGAAGGTCTTCTCCCACTGCGTCACCGTCATGCGCCACTGTGGCGTCATCGCCATCATCTCTCCCGGGCACAGCACCTGGCCGGCCTTGTCCAATCCGGTGCACACGAACAAAGATAGTCGCGCAAAGTACTCCCCATGGAGAGCTTCGTCATAGTCGTCCGCCAACACCAGCGCATTGTCCTGGTCGGAGGCAAGCGCCATCTCGCGCCGGCCCTGGGAACCCACCGCCACGAAGGCGTAGTCGACTGGTGGGGCGCCCAGCTCGCGCTCGGCAAGCACACACAAACGCCGCGCGATTGCGTCTGCCGCGATGGTGATGAGGCTCGCTGCTTCCGAAGGCGTGGAGCCGCGCTCGACGTAGCGTGCTGCGAGTGCGGTGGCCTCGTTGAAGGAACCAGCAAGCTCCTCGGCAGAGTTCTTGCGGGAAAGATCCGCAGTCAGATAGAGCGGGTCGTTCTGCAACAAACGCGTGATGTCGGATTGGGTAACGATGCCGCGCAACTGCCCTTTGGCCACGACGGGCAAGTGATGGATTCCTCGTTCTGCCATGTGCAGCAGCGCTTCCATGGCCGGCACGCTAGCGTTCACGGTGACCGGAGTACACGTCATAATCTCCGCGATCGCCTCCTGCGGGTCACGGCCTAATGCAAGAACCCGCGAGCGCAGGTCCCTATCGGTCACAATTCCGGTCAGTTCCCCACCGTCAACCACGAGCAGGGAGGACGCGCCATGCTCAGACATGAGTTGGGCAGCTGCGCTTATCGACGTCGTGGAATCGGCCTGCAACGGGTCCGTGCGGGTGATCTCTTCAATAGGTGTGCGCAGGGCGTCGCCCGTGGTGGCGTCCGACAGCTCGCGCGCAGCGGCACGGATCTGCCGGGACTGCGCCGAGAAGAAGCGCGCGATGTCCGGGTTGCGCTCGGCGAGTTGAGTAAAAGCTTCTTGTGGCAGGCGAAAGACCAAGCAGTCTTCCACGGCGATCATCTCGTAACGAGATTCCGGCTGCCCCATTAACGTGGAATAGCCAAAGGTCAGCCCGGAATCGCGACGATCCAAAAGCACGCCATCTTCACCGAGGACATCGATTGCCCCGGTACGGATGACATGTAGGAAGAAGTTTTCTTCGCCAAGACGGACGATGACATCGCCGCGGCGAAAATACGCAATGCTTAGGTGCGCGGGCAGCGCGTCGAGCTCCTCCTCCGGAAGGCGGGAGAAGGGCTCGTGCTGGGCGAGGAAACTGCGGACCTCGTCTAATTCAACGCTCATGCACCCACAGCGTAGCGGTTTTTAGGTCAGTGCGGCGGCGATTCGGTCACCAATTTCGGTGGTGCCGAGCTGCTCGCTACCACGAGCGGAGACGTCGGCGGCAACGGCTTCCTCGATGCGCACCGCATTGGTTTCGTCGCCAATGTGACGCAGCAGCATCGCTGCAGACAAAATGGCAGCGGTTGGATCAGCAATGCCCTTTCCCGCAATGTCCGGCGCCGAGCCGTGGACCGGCTCAAACATCGAAGGGTTGGTGCCGGAAGCATCGATGTTGCCAGACGCGGCCAGGCCGATACCGCCGGTCACAGCGCCAGCCAGGTCGGTGAGGATGTCGCCGAAAAGGTTGTCGGTGACGATGACGTCGTAGCGGCCAGGATCAGTAACCATGTGAATCGTGGCGGCGTCGATGTGGTTGTAGTCCACGGTGACCTCAGGGTATTCCTTAGCCACCTCTTCTACGGTGCGCTGCCACAAGCCACCGGCATTGACCAGGACGTTGGTCTTGTGAACCAAGGTCACATGCTTGCGGCGGCCCATTGCGCGTTCGAAGGCATCGCGAACAACGCGCTCAACGCCGAAGCGGGTGTTCTGGGAGACCTCGGAGGCTACCTCGTGCGGAGTGCCCTCGCGCAGGGTGCCACCGTTGCCGCAGTACAGGCCCTCTGTGCCCTCGCGGACGACGACGAAGTCGATCTCTCCTGGGTTCGCCAGCGGCGAGGTAGCCGTCGGGTACAGCTTGGAGGGGCGCAGGTTCACGTGGTGGTCCAGGGCGAAACGCATCTTCAGCAACAGCCCACGCTCCAGGATTCCCGGGGGAACCTGACCTGGCGCGCCGATAGCACCCAGCAGAATTGCGTCGTGCTCGCGAATAGAGGCGAGGTCGGCATCGGTGAGGAGCTCGCCATTGCGCAGGTAGCGTCGCGCACCCAAGTCATACTCGGTGGTCTCGATGTCGCCCCGTACCGCGTTGAGCACCTTGAGGGCCTCTGCAGTAACTTCTGGGCCGATTCCGTCTCCGCCAATAACCGCCAGTTTCATTTTGCGGGATTCCTTTCTCACAATATGGATACATCGGCCACATTAGCAGACCCCCATGCATTCCGCATGCAGCGGGAACACATGGGGGTCAGATTGACGGATTAAGCAGAAAGCGTCAGGCTAGGCGTCCAGATCCAGCTGGACACACTCTGCGCCGAGGGCAACCTTGATGTCCTCAACCAGCTCTTCTGCAACCTCGCACTCGACGCGCAGAATAAGCACGGCGTCAGCTGGCGTCTTGCCCTGCGTAAGAGCTGCGGCGACGATGTTGATGCCGGCAGCACCGAGCTTCGTACCCACGGTACCCAAGGCGCCTGGGACGTCATCGTAGCTAAAGAACAGGTTGCGGCCGGTGGCGCGCATGTCGACGCCGCGTTCATTGATGCGAATGAACTTCTCAACACCGTCGATACCCGTGATGGCACCAGTGAGCTGCGACGTCGCGCCGTCCGCACCAATGACGGTGACAACAAGGGAGGAACGCTGACCCTTGGACTCGGTGTGAGTGCGAACCTCAACATTGACGCCACGGGATTCTGCGATCTGCATAGCGTTGACGAAGGTGACTGCTTCGGAGACCACGCCGCTGAACAAACCGCGGACAGCGGAGAGTCCCAGCGCAGAAACATCCTCGTTGGAAAGCTCACCACGGGCCTCGACCTCGATAGCCACGGGCGCCTGACCCAGCAGCTTGCCAGCGGTAAGGCCCAACTTACGAGCCAGGTCGAGCCAGCCCGCAACTTCTTCGCCCACACGGCCACCCGAGACATTCACGGCATCTGCCACGAACTCTCCAGCCAGCGCCTTGAGAACCGAGTCTGCGACGTCGGTACCAGCACGGTCCTGTGCCTCGACGGTCGAAGCTCCCAAGTGCGGGGAAACCGTCACCTGCGGCAGCTCGAACAAAGGGGAATCCGTGCACGGCTCGTTGGCATAAACATCGAATCCGGCACCGCGGTGGTGACCCGCCTTAATGGAATCTGCCAACGCCTGCTCGTCGACGAGTCCGCCACGCGCAGCATTAATGATGATCTGGCCTTTCTTGGCCTTGGCAAGCAGCTCGGCGTCGAACATGCCGGCGGTTTCCTCAGTCTTCGGCAGGTGAATCGTCACAAAGTCAGCACGGGCCATCAGTTCTTCAAGCTCGACAAGCTCCACGCCCAGTGCTGCCGCACGAGCCGGGTTTGCATAAGGGTCGTGCGCGATGATGGTGGTCTCAAATGCTTTCAAACGCTGAGCGAATAGCTGACCGATGTGGCCAAAGCCAACGATACCGATGGTCTTGCCGTATACCTCGACACCCTTGAAGGAAGAACGCTTCCATTCCCCCTGACGCAGCGACTGGTCAGCCGCTGGAATTTGGCGTGCTGCGGCAAGCAACAGAGCAATTGCCTGTTCACAGGCGCTGTGAATGTTACTGGTTGGGGCGTTAACGACCATAACGCCGCGCGCGGTAGCTGCGGGGATATCGACGTTGTCAAGGCCCACACCTGCACGACCAACAATCTTGAGGTTGGTGGCCGCGGCGAGCACCTCGGCGTCGACTGTAGTGGCGGAGCGCACCAGCAATGCATCAGCTTCTGGCACCGCCGCAAGCAACTCAGCACGGTTGGGACCGTCGACCCACCGAACTTCTACTGAGTCGCCCAAAGCGGCGACGGTGGACTGAGCAAGCTTATCGGCGATAAGAACAACCGGCTTCGACATGACTTCCTTAACTTGGTTGGGAGGGCGAACGTATACATAACGCATACGTTGCATGGAAGTGTAGTTTATTCCGTCCATCCGCGGGAAATTTTTGCGCTAAATTCTTTCGCTGAACCGAATTCGGGGCCAAGGGCAACTACCGGCCCTTCTTCTAACCCAGCTACCATCGCAGCCCCTACCTTGGTGGCACTGGGGTCAGGGTCGGGCATGATTAAAACGGTTCCGCCGTATGCATTGGCATTCACAACATTTGCAATGGGACTCTGGGAGGTCGCAACGATATTCGGTGACATCTGGCCATCCCTACGGGCCGAACCAGGGATTGCAGGCATCTTCTTATGCGAGATTTGCTGTGGCAGCGGCTCCCAAGCCGCCTTCAATTCAATCTTTTCATTCGAGTCTAAGGCGGCAACTTCCTCCACCATACGGTTGGGATCGACAATCACTTTGGAGGTAAACCCAAACGCAGTGTACTCGCCGAGCGCCTTGGTATTGCCGGGGTCACGGACCACTTGGTGTTGCCTCTCCTCGCCAGGGTAAAAGGCATCCGCAAACGGCACCTTGCCCACGGTCACGATAAGGTTGGCGCCGACGTCTTCGGCCAAGCGGTATATATCATTGCGCACCGAATCGTCATAAACCACCATCGGCGCTCGTTGGGAGACTGCAATTGAGGCAGCACGCAACTTAGCTGCGTCCGAGTTCTCAGCCACAAAGAGCGTATGGGACTGTTTGAAGAACAGACGTGCCGACTCAAATCCCCACGGGTCTTGGACAACGGTGGTCTTCCCCACAAAGGCAGGATCGATCAGTCGGTTGGTGTTTTCAGCCGCCGCCCGCGCCAGATCGATGTCTTCATTTGCAAGCTCCGCCAGCTCAGGGGTGACGAGTTTTTGACCGCGACCAATGTCAGAGCAGCCGCCGATGGTGGGAACCATTACGGCGGCTAACGACAGCGCGAGGAACTGCCTAACGCGCAAAGGCCTGCGGGCCCTCCTCGCCGCCAGAGAGGTTTGCTTCGTCGACATCGCGGATAACCTGCTTGTCCAATGCATACTCGACAATTCCTACGAACCGCTCACGGCGGTCAATAAAGAATTCCTGGGCACGGGTAGAACGGAAAAGATCGATGTCGAGCTCATGGGAGGACAATACCTCATCGAACTCAGCATCCTCCATGATGGACTTAGACTGCACACGCGGCAGGTACCGTTCAGGCGCGTAGCCATCGAGCACGACTTCCGTGCGCTTACCCATTGGGGTGCGATTGAGCACCGAGTTTGCCAGCACCTCGCTCACACCGTGACGCTTGCACCAGTTGAGTGGGAAGACCGGGAAGAACCCCGGCTTCAGCTCCTCGAAGGTATTGCGATTGAACTCGGTTCCCGTACGCCAATCGCGAGCACCGCGAGCCATCAACAGCGCGTAGAGGCCATGCCAGACGCCATCGGATTCGTCGATGGAAAGCAGACGAGACTCGCGGAACGTTGCATCTTGGACGGTCTTCGGCACTACCTCGGACTCCCCTGCCACCCATGCGGTGACCTCATCGACGTCGCGGGCTGCACGCAGCTTGACTGCGGAAGAGCCGTAAAGCTCACCAAACACGCCACTCCAGAACCACTGATTGAGGCGATCCCACGCCTCCTTCTTAGAGAGCACACCGTGGCGCTCGGCCAGACGAGCAAGGATGACGGCGAGCGGAATGATCTGCTCGTTGTAAGGAACCTGTTCCAGGCTCAAGATGCAGCGCTCCGCAAGGTACTCCGCAACCTCTCGGAACGTGATGCGCAGCGTTGCCGACGCCGCCTTGTACTCCGCGAGCGAAAGCTGCAGGATGTCCTCGCGCTGCCCACCCGCCTTGCCTTTCTCACCGGAAACATAAAGGGATACCGCAGAAAGAAACTCGTTGCGTCCAATACCGTCGAGTGCTGGAGAGCGGCGCAGATCAGCCTCTACTTCTGCCCAGTCCTGCGCCAAGTGGAAATCAGGATCCTCTGATGCAAAGACAGCGGTCAGGAGGTCGAATACGTCCATCTGCAAGCCAGCGGAATTGGCCTGCGCGAAGATGGAGCCCACGCCAGCGCGAGCGGTCTCACGAGACAGACGGATCATCGGTACGTCGTAACCAGACAGGGGGCGCAAAATGCGGTTGTTGAACGCCGATACGACGTCGCGGTTCACGCCATCGTGTGCCGCAGCCAGCTCAAAGAGCATGCTAGTGCCCTCTTCGCTGAGAAGCGCCGAAACCGGGATGCAGCAAGCATCAAGCGCGGTTTCGCGGTCCACAATTGCGCCCTCAATATTTGGGGCAAAGTGCGAACGCAGCTCGCCATGCTGGTTCACAGCAAACACCGCCTCATCGGGCATGATCTCCTCCGAGATTGCCTTGTGCAGATCAACGTAGAAAGTACGGGTGATCTTCTTCGAACGGAAGTCAGTGGTGTCGACCGAGCCATTGCCGCGGAAGCAATGGTACAGCGTGGTCAAGCGCTGCTGGCCGTCCAGCAGTAGCAAGCCAGGATTAACGCCAGTATCCGGCGCGCCGGCGAGAGGACGCGGCCTAAAACGCATCGTTTCATTTCGTGTATCCAGCGCCATCAGAGCACCCACTGGGTAGCCGCGCAGCACGGTAACAATGAGGGAACGAATGCGGTCCTCATCCCAGGAGTAGGCACGTTGGAAATCCGGAAGTTGAATATCGCCGCGGTCGATGCGTGCGAAGAGGTCATTAAGATCGTAGCTTGGCGTGGTAAAACCCATGGTTCCGACTGTACCCCTGCTCCCAGCATCTTGCCCGTCCAGAAATATATCTCACATATTCCGACAAAATCGGACTCTAAAACCACAAATGCGCCGCCTAATTAAGCAGTAACATCGAGCGGGTTCTTAACCCAGCTCATCAATAATCGCCAGATTCGCGACCAGCGGCATCGGGATAGTCACAGGTGAGAAACATGCCACCTCGCCACCCTCGCCACCCTTGCCACCTCTAGCACGGTTGCCAGCCCGTTTGTGGGATCTTTGCGTGATCGAGCCTGCAATCCGACGCACAACAGGACAGATTAAATATCAGGGTCGAAAAGTTTCCGATTTTCGACTTACCCATAGCGTCCTAGCGCGCTATAATAAAGGTACTCCTTAAGAGAGGAGGTGAAGCGATGAGCGAAATTGCACAGGCAATAGCCGCCACAACAGCGGCCATAATCGCAATCAGCACTGAAGCCCGAAAATGGTACGAAACCATGAAAGGCTCCAAAAACGCAAAAAGTAAGACCCCGATTCAGGATGCAACAACCATTCTGAACCGGGGCTTGCCCCCCCCCCCCCCCCCCCCATACTTCCACACCACAGAAAGGAAAGACAATGAAACCACTCGAGCTAGCCGCCACCTACACAATCGGCGCATTCCTGCTCTACGCCTTCACCGGCTACAAATGGACCCTCGCACTCGGCGGCGCCCTCGCACTATCCGCAATCGCACGCCACATCTACCAACCCGAAAACGCAGCATGAAACCAATCATCACCGACCGCGACACCGGGCGAGAGCTCTGGCGAGTAAAAGAATGCGCCGCACACTGCGGAATAAAACCATCGACCTGGACCACCTACGTCGCCCAAGGGCGCACCCCGCAACCCAGCGGCCACTTCGATGGCCGCACACCACTATGGGACGCCAATGAGGTAGCCCAATGGCACAACTCCAGGCCCGGCTCCCCCGTCCCCAATCACCCATAAAACGACAAAGCAGCCCCTTCAACGATCTCCTCGACCGCTGAAGGGACTGCTTCACGCCAAAAACCTGCTCCAACTCGTCCGCAATCGGCAACTCATCGACCGACTCCTGGTACCGTAAACGCCACTGACGAATGTAGTGCACAACAATAAAATACCGCGACCGCCAAACCTCGAGCTTGTCCCGCAATAAACTAACCTCAACGCGCAGTTGAGCAATATCCTCGTCGCGTTCCGCGAGCTGCTTATTCGTCCATTCCTGAATCTGCTGGGTAAAAGCCTCCCATTCAAGACCACGGGCTTCAATATTTGAACTGCTCCCCATAATCCGGACTGTGTTGCCACCTCCGTGGCGGTGTCCTCGGTGGTGGCGGTTGCTTCTTCTGCCATGGTTAACCTCTTGGGTTAGTTTTTGGGCATAAAAAATCCCCCGCCACCTACCAGTGGTGTAGGGGTAGTAGCAAGGCGGGGACTCGCTCCCCGCAGGTGTGACTACTTCATGCTTTCGTCGGCGCCAAGCGCCGAACGTACTTCTGGGGAAACATCGTTCACATCGGCGACATCCACGATGAGGTCCGGTTCGCCAGAGTGCTCGAGGAAGCGCCGCTTGGCTTCTTCCATAGGAACCTCCGATTCGGCGCAATCGAACAGGAAATCCTGCATCGAGTCACCGCGTGCAGCGTCATCGATGCCCATGAGGTTCTTCGACATTACGGTAGCGCAGTGGATAATGCCATGAAGGGGTGCCCTCTGCGACAGTAAGTCCGCCAACTGTTGCGTTTGATCAGTGTCCGTCAAGGCACATTGGCATGCGTGTGCAACCCCATCGAATTGAGAAGCATCCGTTTGAATGCTGGAAGCCGCTTCATGCGAGGCGAGCCATGTATAGGACACGTCGTATCTCTCTCAATAGCCGGGACACAACTGCCCGACGATACCCCTGGTTGCACCGGTGACGAGAACGTGTTTACGCATCTGAAGACTTCCTACTATTCGGTGTACTTTCAACGATTCTGCCATCGGCGACTGTTAGAATCCGTTCTGCCAGATTCACGATGTTTGCATCGTGGGAGGTGAAGATGACCGTAGCATCGGTTTCCAAGAGCCTGCTCATCGACAGCTTTGCTGACATTGAATCGAGAGCGGATGTCGGCTCATCCACAAGAATGACCGGTGATTTTTGCAGGACAGCACGGATGATGGCAACTCGTTGCCGCTCCCCGCCCGACAACCCGCTATTACCGGAACCTACTAACCTGCCTAGTCCATCGGTGCTGGCGAAGTTTTCCAGCCCGAACTGACCTAGCATTGCGATAAGTATTTCGTCGTCGACACTCTTCCCTGTCCCGAGGATTAGGTTCTCTCTGAGCGTGCCCGGAAGCAAATCGGGCTCCTGTTCAACATACGTAACCATAGTTCGAAGAGCCCTCCTGTTCCAGTCCTCAAGATCTTTCTCTCCGACACGGATATGGCCGGCCGAGACGTCATAAAACTTCAACAGAAGACTAAATATGGTGGTTTTCCCGGCGCCAGAAGCTCCTGTAAGTGCTACTTTCTCGCCAGCTTGAATAATTACGGTTGCATTATCTAAAATGGTCCTTCCGTCTCGGCCATACGATACCGACTCGAACTCGATGGATCCTGGGGGAACGGTCCTAGGTGCTAGAAGCGAATCCTCCCCAATTGAATCTTCAACTTCGAGGCTGAAAAGCTGGTTAATTCTGTCCAGCGCTCCCCTAGCCTCAAAGAAGGTGCCAAGAGACTGAGACACCTGCACAATGGGGGCAAGCATCAGAAATAACGCGGTAACGAAGACGGTAAGTGCCTCTCCCGACAAATCACCGTTGCTCAACCTAATGGACCCGAAAAGAACGACCGCGAGAAGTGCCATGTAGGAAGCTACAGTGCTCAAGGGCTCAAGAACGGCTTCTACAAAACTCATCCTTCTCCGATTTCGGTAGGCGTGGTCTATCTCGGCTGACAAGTTGCCAATGACCTTCGTCTCTACGCGAAAAGCTTTAATAGTTCGAATTGCCGATAACGCCGACTGTAGGATTTCTCCGAGCGCTGCAAGATGGTCCTGAACGTTTGACGAGAGATTTTGCAAAGAACTTGAGATAACCACAATGATGACTAAGGCCACCAGCAACACTGCAACAACAACCAAAAGCAATTTCCAGTCCACCACCGCCATATAAATGAGTGCACCAATGATGACAGTGAATCCACCTACGAAATCAGTGAGGGTGGAAGAAAAAGCAGTACTGACGATGGAGGTGTCTGAAGTGACCCGTGTGGTAAAGCTACCTGCCCCTCCTTTCTCAAACTCTCTCATCCGCAGGTAGAGAAGATGATTTGTAATCTTTTTGCGCATGTCGCGGACTGTTCTATCCGCTGCGATGGAGACCACGTACATTGTGGCTGCTGTCAAAACAGATGTACCCAGAATAGTTAACAGAAGCAGCATGAGAGGTTGCTGAAGCTTTCCGCTACTCACACCTGATATCAACTGTCCGACAAGTGCGGGTTGAAAAAGAGTAACAGTGGTAGATAGCAATGACAGGAGGATCCCTAGGGTGATCAGTCCAGCATTGTTTCGTAGAAGGTTAAAGGCTGTCATTGAGTCGAATTTCTCAGTTCAGGGTCTCGCCCGGGTCTGGGGTTAATGTGGTGCGTCAGCGATTCTATTTCGGACCGTGCAGCGGTAGTAAAAGACGGGATCGGACCCGGCCCCCGGAAAGTGGACACGTCGGGGGTTAGCTATGCTGCTTTGGTCAGTGTAGCTGAAGTCTCGGCTTCTAAGACATCAGGGGCTACAAGATTGCACCACGAGTGTCGCCGGCGTGTGTTGCAGCGCATGCACCATCGAAAGACTTCCTGCCGGCAGGCGATCGGATTGTCAAAGACTCTCCTATCACGCAAGACTTCCCGCGTGAGCGTCGCGTTAAATGATTCTGCTAGGGCGTTAACCGCACTCGTTCCTACCGAGGGTGTCGGAATCTTTGTGTATGAGGTTTAATCTTCAATCACGAAGGAGAGTGCGCAACAATGACTGCCTAAGCCCCCGAAGAAACATAGTGACGCTGAGCGCGTCGCCGATATCAGCCGCCGGCTGATGGAGAACCCGAAAACCGCCAAGTCATCGAGGCTTTGTCCCATGCCAGCACAGTCCGCGGAAGCCTTGACGGGGCTATTTTCCATTCCGATCACGGCAGTGTGTACACCTCACAGGCGTTTAGGGACCACTGCGCCTGGCTTGGTGTACGCCAATCCGTGGGAGCGGTGGGTACAAGTGCTGATAATGCCCTGGCAGAGTCCTTTAATGCCGCCTTAAAGTGTGAAGTTCTGCGTGATCGGAAAGTCTTTGACAATCCCATCGTCTGCCGCCAAGAAGTCTTCCGATGGTGCATGCGCTACAACACGCGCAGACGACACTCCTGGTGCAACCTTCTAGCCCCCAATGACTTCGAAGCACTCACATCAGCTACACTGACCCAAGCAGCATAGCTAACCCCCGACGTGTCCACTTTCCGGGGGTCAGGCCCCAACCCCGAACCGGCGTAACAATAGGGTGTAATCAACTTTTACAAGTGTTATCTGTCTCGGAGAGGATAAGAATCAGAGAATGATCCTCTACGTCCGGTTCCTACCCCAGATCATTCCCACCGAAAGCCGCCGCCAACCGGCCTGACCTCGCTTACTCGCCGGGCCACGGCATCACCATGGGGCTTGACCTTCGAGCCGGGAGCCCGGGCGCTTGCCAAGGTCCAGCGAAGCTCTCCTGCTGCCGTGAACTATGTCGCGGTGGACATCGCGTCCTACGAGACGGCCGATGAAATCAGGGAATTCCTGGCCGGAAATGGGGCGTCATCCCTGGCCTTTGCCTCTGATACCGATACGCGGCTCATCACCGCCTACCGGATAAACCAGGTAAGCACCGCTGTAATCCTAGACGCCGCGGGCACGGAGGTCTTCCGTGCCGTGGAGCCGGGTGCTGCGTAACTGCGGACGGCACTGGCCGCGGCGGGAGCCGGCTCAGTGAAGCCCCTTAGCCTGCGGCGGGCTCAGATGTAACTGCAGATTTGTTCAGCATCGCAGCGCTGAGGGTCGGCCACCTCGGCGGTTGCATATTGTTCGGCCACGGTCACCCGGAGCGCGGTGAGCTCCGCGATTTTCCGGTCCAGGTCCTGCAACTGTTTCCCCAGGACATCCCGTACGTGGGTGCAAGGCGTCAAACCGCTATCGCGGATCCGCAGAATGCCCTGGATCTGCGCCAGTGTCAGCCCGGCGACTTGGCTGCGGCGAATGAATTCGAGGCGGCTGAGGGTGTCGTGGGTGTAGTCACGATAGCCGTTGGCCGAGCGCTCAGCCGGTGGGAGCAGGCCCCGGTCCTCATAGAACCTGATCGTCTTGGTTGTTATACCGGCAGCATCAGCAACTTCACCGATTCGCATTTCGGGTCCTCATCTCGTTCCAAAAAATCGCATATGACCCTTCCATCGTACTGGAACGTTCCGCATCGGCACCCGCAAACCAACAGGTCCCGTCGCCAGCTTGACCTTCCCCCTTAGTGGAAGGTTGATAATGGGGTGTGACGTACTACTGGCCGTCCGGTTTCGTGTTGGGGTCCCCTGTCGGGGTCCCGGACACGAGCCGGACATATGAAGGGATGATCATGTCAATAAAAGTGAAGGGCCGGAAGCGCTCTGGCCTGGTGCTTGCGGCAGGCACTCTGCTGTCCTTCCTTGGTGTTGTGATGGTGGCGCTGGTGTGCTGCGGGGTACCCGTTCTGACGGCTGCAGCCGGTGTTTTCGCCGCGGCCGGCGCAATGGCCGGCAACCTCTGGTTCATTGCCGCCGCAGCCCTTGCCGCCGCAGCCCTTGCCGCGGGGGCCCTGCTCCTGCGGGCGCAGCGTCGGGGCAGCCCGGGGACGGATTGTTGCGCCCGTTCCCGCCCGGGGGCCAGCCTGTCCGCGGGTTCTACTCCAACACCTCATTCATCGTCGGAGCAGGAGCGGTCCGGGCAGTCCCGGGCCGGTGCTTCTGAGGATGCGGGGTCACAGGGATGACGGGTGTTTTGGGTCTGGCCTTTCTGACCGGAATGCTTGCCACGGTGAATCCATGCGGGTTTGCGATGCTGCCAACCTATCTGGCGTATTTCATTGGTTCAGGCCCCGGTGCGGGACGGAAGCGGCCGTTGCTTGCAGGTCTTCAGGCCGGGGTTGCCCTCAGCGCCGGTTTCGCCACTGTCTTTGTTACGGCCGGCCTGCTCGCCGCTGTAGGCCTGCGGTCGGTGGCGTCGGCGCTTCCCTGGGCGGCGGCGCTGATCGGAGCGGTTATTGTGGTTGCCGGCCTTGGCATGGTGTTCGGATGGCAGCTGCCCGGGGCGAGGTTGAACCTGCCCCGGATTCTGAAGACGGACGGGACCAGTTCGGGCCTCAGGGCGGTCTTTGGCTACGGGGTGGCCTATGCGGTGGCTGCGCTCTCTTGCAGCCTGGCCCTGCTGCTGGCTGTTGTCGCCCAGGCTGTGTCCACCGGGAGCCTGGCCGGGCTGCTGGCGGTCTTCGCCGCCTACGCCTTGGGCTCCTCGGTGGTGCTGGTCCTTCTGTCCCTCGGTGCAGCGGTAGCGCGGGACGTCCTGGCACGCCACGTCCGAAGGATCCTGCCGTTTGTTAATCGTCTCGGCGGAGCCGCGCTTATCCTCGCAGGGATCTACCTGTTGCTCTACTGGGTTCCGGCCCTGTCCGGCGGGCAGGCCGGGGAGATCATGGGCGGGACGGTCACCGAAGCCAGCGTGGCGCTGTCCGGTTTCATCTCGGGCAACTGGCCCATCATCACCCTCACCGCGGTGGCCGCCGTCCTCGCCGCCGCGGCCCTGGCCCTGCGGCGCCGCAGTAAAAGCAAGGCACAGGACAACAGCGCAATCACGGATGGGGCTGAGAGCAGCGACAGCACCGAAGCGTGCTGCGGCCCGGAACATCTTCTTCCCGACACGGCGCCAGGGCGCACCAACCAGAAAGGAAACCCATGACAACGACCAGAAACCACCGGCGGATCTTCACCATTACTGCCGTCGTAGCGGCCGCGGCCCTCATCCTGGTCCTGGCCCTCACTGCGTTGAACCGCGGGAGCGAAACCGCTCCCGCCGCCGGGCCAGCGGGCGCAAACAACGTGGACAGGATCGAGATCACATCTGTGGACGGCAAGGCCCTCACCGTCCCTTCCACCCGCCCGACAGTGCTGTATTTCATGGCGAGCTGGTGCTATACCTGCGTTCCGCAGGCAGAAGCGATGAAGGAACTGGAACAGGAATATGCCGATAAGGCAGACTTCGTCGCCGTGGACGTGACGCCGGAGAACACAAAAACCCAAGTGGACCAGTTCCGCGAAATGGCCGGCACACCCGGATACCCCTTCGTTGTCGACCGGACCGGGGAACTCACCCAAAAGTACGCGGTCACATCCCTGGACAGTACCGTCGTCATCGCACCTGACGGTGACATCCTGGGCCGGGCCGATTCCCGGCCCATGAAAGCCGATGCCCTGAAGGAATTTCTTGACACAACACTTCCGTAGCAACACCGATCTCTTCGCTCCCGTTCTTGACCTTCCCGTGCAGGGGAAGGTGCAGACTGGGGACAGCATGCAAAAAGGAACGCCCCCGGGGTGTTCATTCGAGACTCCAAGGAGGACTAATGCCTGAGGCAGCACCAGATTTTGATTTAGCCGTGATCGGTTCCGGAGGCGGCGCCTTCGCCGCCGCCATCCGGGCCACCAAGCTGGGCTATCGGGTCGTGATGATCGAACGCTCCACGGTGGGCGGGACCTGTGTGAACACCGGGTGCGTTCCCTCCAAAGCCCTGCTGGCCGCCGCCGAAGCCCGGCATGTCGCTGTGGATGCGACCGGAAGGTTCCCCGGGATCAGCACTTCCGCCGCCCCGGTGGACATGGGTGTACTGATAGACGGGAAACGCTCCCTGGTCGAGCGAATGCGCTCGGATAAATACGTGGATCTGGCCGCCGACTACGGATGGGACCTGCGCCAGGGCACCGCGGTGTTCGCCGGCACCCCGGAGGAACCGGTCCTGGAAATCACCGGACCCGACGGCACCCGCGACTCCCTGACCGCCGCCCATTATCTGGTCGCGACCGGTTCGACCCCGTGGGCACCCCCGGTGCCGGGACTGGATGAAGTCAACTACCTGACCTCGACCACCGCCATGGAACTGAACGAAGTGCCCGAGTCCCTGATCGTCTTCGGCGGCGGGTACGTGGCCCTGGAGCAGGCGCAGCTTTTTGCCCGCCTCGGATCCAAAGTGACCTTGCTGGTCCGCTCCAGGCTTGCCTCGCACGAGGAACCGGAAGCCTCCCGTGCGCTGATGGGCGTCTTCGCCGACGAGGGCATCCGCGTGGTCCGCCGCGCAGCCGTAACTTCGGTCCGCACAGATCCCGCCGGCGCAGAGGTCCTTGTCACCGCCACGGTCGCCGGGGGCCAGGAGGAATTCCGCGCCGCAAAGCTGCTGGTAGCCACCGGCCGACGCGCCGTCACCGACGGACTGAACCTGGACGCCGTCGGCGTCAAGACCGGCGACACCGGCCAGATCCTGGTCGAGAGCACACTCGCCAGCTCCAACCCCAGGATCTGGGCCGCAGGGGATGTGACCGGGCACCGAGAATTCGTCTACGTCGCGTCCGCCCACGGAACCCTGATGGTGGAGAACGCCTTCAACAACGCCGGGCGCGAGGTCGACTACCGGCACCTGCCCCGCGTGACGTTCACCAGCCCGTCACTGGCCGCGGTCGGCATGACCGACAAGGAAGCCAACGAGGCGGGCATCCGGTGTGAATGCCGGGTCCTGCCCCTGGAATACGTTCCCCGGGCACTGGTGAACCGGGACACCCGCGGCTTCATCAAAATCGTCGCCGACGCCGACACCGGACGGATTGTGGGGATCACCGCCGTCGGCAAGGAGGCCGGTGACCTGGCCGCCGCCGGAGTCTACATCCTCGAGGCCGGCACGACCGTTGACCAGGTCGCGAACCTCTGGTGCCCATACCTGACCATGGCCGAAGGGATCAAAATCGCCGCACAGTCCTTCACCACCGACGTCTCCAAACTCTCCTGCTGCGCCTCCTGACCCGCGCCAGATCCCAGCCTAATCCCATTACGTTGTTGGCAGTTCCGCTTGAAGGAGCCCAGGATTCGTACTCCTAGCCCCATGCTGGGGCAGGCTATGTTTATCTGCGTTCCTTCTGCCTTGTGTCAGTGGAACTAGTCGCTGGCTTCGGTATGGCTTATTTTCGTCCCTGTCTGAAAATGATCCGGGGGGTGTTCCCGATCTCTGTCTTCGCATAGATCAAGCGCGTTAGCATTTATTGGGCCTGACCCCCGGAAAGTGGACACGTCGGGGGTTAGCTATGCTGCTTTGGTCAGTGTAGCTGATGTGAGTGCTTCGAAGTCATTGGGGGCTAGAAGGTTGCACCAGGAGTGTCGCCTGCGCGTGTTGTAGCGCATGCACCACCGGAAGACTTCCTGGCGGCAGGCGATCGGATTGTCAAAGACTTTCCGATCACGCAAGACTTCACGCTTTAAGGCGGCATTAAAGGACTCTGCCAGGGCATTATCCGCACTCGTTCCTACCGCTCCCATGGATTGGCGTACACCAAGCCAGGCGCAGTGGTCCCTAAACGCCTGTGAGGTGTACACACTTCCATGATCAGAATGGAAAATAGCCCCGTCAAGGCTTCCGCGGACTGTGCTGGCATGGGACAAAGCCTCGACGACCAGTGAGACACGCATGTGGTCTGCGAGCGCATAACCTGCAGGTTTCCGCGAGTAAGTGTCAATGACTGTGGCCAGGTACATGTTCTTGCCGCCCTTACACGGCAGGTATGTGATGTCGCCTACATAAACACGGTTTGGCTCGTTGGCTGTGAATTTACGGCCTACTAAATCTGGCATGACGCGGTGTCCAGGCTTGCGCCTGGTAGTGACACATCGGCGGCGCTTGGTAAAGCCTTTTAGCCCCATGGATTTCATGATGCGTGCGACCTTCTTGTGATTGATCGGAGGAAAGTCCTTATCGTCGTTGAGGCTTGCAGCGATGCGTTTAGCACCATAAAGCCCGTGCTCATCATCGAAGATGGCCTTGATTCTTGCACCAATAAGAGCATCCGAACACGTCTTTAACCTGCGTTTTTCGCGGGTGTTGAGCCATTTGTAGAACGAGGAGCGATTGAGCTTTAACACATGGCACATCCGCTTGACCGAGTACTCGGTTCGGTGGTCATAGACAAACTGGAAGCGGATCACCAGCGTGTCTCTTTAAGCAAAATATTTCGCGGCCTTGCGCAGGATATCGCGTTCTTCGCGCAGCTTCGAGACTTCTTTTTCGAGCTGGCGGATTCGCTCGGAATCAGTCGTCTCCTTGGCGTTGTCGCGCATGGCCTTCGTGCGGGCACGTTTGCCGGTGCCGTACTTCTTGACCCAAGAATGAAGCGAGGCACGGTTGATACCGAGCTCTGTTGATGCTGCGTTCAGCGAGAGGTCCTTATTGTTTTCATAGAGGGCCACAGCATCGCGTTTGAACTGTTCGGAGTACCTGGACATAATGGTAGTTTACCTTTCTTCCCAACCCAACCGGGCTGGATATCAGGTGTCCACCAAAAAGGGGTCAGGTCCCTACGTGTAAAAATCCGTGACAACGGACGCGTCGTCAACAAGGCGGTCTACATGGCTGTCGGTGTGGACATGGAAGGCATCAAGCACATCTTGGGCTTGTGGGTAGCTACCAATGAAGGTGCAGCATTCTGGTCGCAGGTATGCGCAGAAATCGCCAACCGCGGTGTCAACGATGTTTTTATTGTCTGTTGTGACGGACTGAAAGGTTTTCCCGAAGCAATCCAGGCAACCTAGCCGGACTCCATGGTCCAAACCTGAGTGGTGCATCTGATTCGTGCCGCTAACAGGTGGGTAGCCTCCGGCGACCGGAAAGAGATCTCGAAGCAACTACGAGGCATCTATACCGCTGTCAACGAGAATGAAGCTCGACGTGCACTCGATGAGTTTGAGACCAGCGAGCTTGGCCAGAAGTATCCGTAATCAGTGAAAGTCTGGCGCGACGCGTAGGACAGGTTCATTCCGTTCCTGCAGTTCCCGCCAGCGGCAAGGAAGGTTATCTACACCACCAATTCCATCGAATCGATGAACAGTCAGCTGCGAAAAACAACACGAAACCGAGTTCAGTTCCCGTCGGATTCAGCGGCAGTGAAGACGCTGTGGTTGATGATCTGTAACATCGAGAACCGTCGTCCTGCCCGCCGCGCTAAAGAAGGAGCCAAAGCTTCTGCTTCAGCCAAGCAACCTATCGAAGGCAGCAAGACCAGCAACTGGAAGCAGGCAATCAATCAGCTATCCGTGGCCTACCCCAACAGGTTCGCCGCATACTTGTAAATCAACCCCCGTACTCAAACGGACAGACACCCTCGCCGGTGGCAGGATATAAATAGTCGCATCGATTATATCACACAGCGTGACAAAACTCAGTCGTCATTCTCCCCATCGTGTCGCACTGGATTCACCTGCAGACCTTCTTTGCCCGTGCGATACGCCATGTATGCACTTGCAGCAGTAACAATTAGCGCCACTACGCTGGGGACCGGTTTGTCGAACCAAGCCATAATAAGCGTGCCAAGAAGAGCGATGATGGCAACCGCTGAAAACAACCCTTGCTGACGTCGTTCAATTAATCCTCGATTGTCAATCGAACGAGCAGTTGCTTTTTGAATTTCTGCATCAGCCGAAGCAGTTTGATGGTAGGCATCAATTGATTTCTCGGCCATCTGGACAATACGATCCGCAGCACCGGGAAGAACATCGTCATACCCAGCGAAATCGTTTACTCATGGTAGCGGCCCTGTGTGAGTCGCTATCATCGTTTGGAACTCAGCCGAAGTGATTTGGCGTTCTTCGTCTGGAGTTATTACCTCGAGATCGGGATCTGTTGCATTGCACTCGTCAATGCTCGACCGGTGTCTTTCCAGCCCTCCACGACCAGGGTCTCGGGCCTCGGAGTTCTCACTCCGTAAATCTTTTCCCCGCTGTTCGTCGTCGCTAGTAGCTTCCGACTCCGCGTCTGGAAGTTCATCTTCCGGCGTGCCATCTGACATCACTACTCCTTTCGCTAGACGGTCACGGTTCTATGGGCTTTTGATTGTAGCCGTTTCTGATGCGCAAGACATCGTGAACCTCGTTTACTTCATATAAGTTAACCCCATCCGCTTGTTTTCGCGTCGCTAACGCTCCTCTTTCCACCCACTTTCTGAAGCGCTCAGGTTTGATGTGAAACCCCTGCTGGTTTAATCGGTAGCAGATAATGTTCTATCAAATACCTCTAAGCCTTGAGCCGCTGGGCATCCGTGTATCGCACATTAATCATACGGGAAATCCTCCAAGATTTCGTCCGCATCCCCTTCAGGACGTGGCCCACGTGATGGGGCATTCTCCCAATGTTTTGTTGTCTACGTATGCGCATGTGCTTTCAGGTTCGCAGGACCGTATCACGGCGGCGATTAGCGCCCATGTGGGCAAAGACCTATCGCCAGGCCGTCCGGCTTTGCGGGCGGTCGGCGAGTAGCAGAACAGCAGTAGCGCCCCCGGCTCTTGAATCTAATCAAATCGCCGGGGCGCTTTCGTATCTATTGCGGGATTTTTGCGGGATCCCCGCCTATTGAAAAAGGGTGTCTAACGCTTTCACCTGCGAATTCTTAGGCGGTAGCGTCCAAAGGGTTTTTGACCCAGCTCATGAGGTCACGCAGCTTGGCACCGGTGTCCTCGATTGGGTGTGCGTTAACCTTAGCGCGCATATCCTCGAGTTCCTTGTTGCCGCCCTCAACGTTGGCAACCAGGCGCTTGACGAAGGTGCCATCCTGAATGTCGGTAAGAACGTCCTTCATGCGAGCCTTAACGGAATCGTCAATGATGCGCGGTCCAGCAACGTAGCCACCGAACTCAGCGGTATCAGAGATGGAGTAGTTCATGTTGGCCAGGCCGCCCTCCCAGATGAGGTCGACGATGAGCTTCATCTCATGAAGAACCTCAAAGTAGGCCATCTCCGGCTCATAGCCAGCCTCGGTCAGGGTCTCAAATCCCGCCATCATCAGGTACTCGAGGCCACCGCAGAGCACAGCCTGCTCACCGAAGAGGTCGGTCTCGGTCTCGTCCTTGAAGGTGGTCGGAATAACACCCGCACGAGCGCCACCGATTGCCGCAGCGTAGGACAGGGAAAGGTCGTGACCCTCCCCCTTCGGATCCTGCTCGGTAGCGATAAGACAAGGAACACCCTTACCGTCAACAAACTGACGGCGAACCAGGTGGCCTGGGCCCTTCGGGGCAACCATGCCGATGGTGATGTTCTCTGCCGGTTTGATGAGCCCGAAGTGGATGTTCAGGCCGTGGCCGAAGAACAGCGCGTTGCCGCCCTCCAGGTTCGGCTCAATGTCCTCGGAGAAGATCTGTGCCTGGGAGGTATCCGGCGCCAGCAACATGATGACGTCTGCCCACTTAGCCGCCTCAGCGTTGGTGAGAACCTTAAAGCCGGCCTCCTCAGCCTTTGGGCGGGATTTGGAGCCCTCACGCAGACCAATCGCAACCTCAACACCAGAATCACGCAGGTTCTGTGCGTGTGCGTGGCCTTGGGAGCCATAACCAATGATGGCGACCTTGCGACCCTGAATGATGGAGAGGTCTGCGTCAGCGTCGTAGAAAGTCTCGATTGCCATGTCAGTATTCCTTACATAGATATTGCTGTGCGGTGAACTACCTATAGTTGTACCACACAACGGGATGGTTTGTTCACGATGTGAGATATTTATTTCGAAGGAGCCATCGTCTTTGGTCCGCGTCCCAGCGCCACGTGACCCGATTGGACAAGTTCACGGATACCAAAAGGCTCCAAGACATCAAGCAACGCCCGCAGTTTGCCGGGTGTACCAGTGGCTTCAATAACCACGGACTCTTGCGCGACGTCGACAATGCGCGCGCGGAAGATGTTGACCGCATCAACCACCTGCGGACGATTGGTGTTGTCTGCAGAGACCTTCACCAGCATAATGGCGCGAGCGATGGTGGATTCCTTTTTCAGTTCCACAACTTTGAGAACCGGAATGATCTTGTTGAGCTGCTTGGTAACTTGCTCAATGACGACGTCGGAAGCATCGACCACGATAGTAAGACGGTTGATGCCTTCCGTTTCCGTACGCGCAGAAACTAGCGAGATCAGGTTGTAGCCACGGCGGGTAAACATACCCGCAACGCGAGAGATGATGCCCTCGATGTCTTGCACCAAGACGGACAGGGTGTGGCGGGTGATTTCATTCGTTGCCATTATTCTTAGGCCTCCTCGACCATCTCGTGGATTTCTGCGGGATCCTCAGCAGCGGACTCGTTCTCATCAAATAGTGGTCGCAGTCCCAATGCATACTGGATCTCCTCATTGGAAGCGCCACCACCAATCATCGGCCATACCTGAGCATCCTGCCCCACGATGAAGTCGATGACCACTGGACGGTCGTTGATTTCGCGCGCCCGCTTGATGGCCGGCTCGACTTCCTCTTCCTTGGTGACGCGAATCGACTCGCAGCCCAGCGCCTCCGCGAGCTTGACAAAGTCCGGGAGATACTCATCGTGCTCACGCAGCTTGGTGTTGGAGTAGTTCTGGTCGTAGAAAAGTGTCTGCCACTGACGCACCATGCCCAAATTGCCGTTATTAATAACAGCCACCTTGAATGGAAAGCCTTCCACCGCCGCGGTGGTCAGCTCCTGGTTGGTCATCTGGAAGCAGCCATCGCCGTCGATAGCCCACACTTCCCTATCCGGGCAAGCAGCCTTAGCACCCAGCGCAGCGGGGACCGCGTAGCCCATCGTGCCCGCACCACCGGAGTTAATCCAGGTCCGCGGCTTTTCAAAGTCAATAAACTGAGCAGACCACATCTGATGCTGGCCCACACCGGCACAATAGATTGCCTCAGCGCCGACGATGGAGCTGAGCTTTTCCAATACGAACTGCGGATTGAGCAAACCGTCCGGCGTGGGCTCATAGCCCCGCGGGAAACGCTTCTTTAGATCCTCCAGGTAGGCCATCCACTCCCCGATCGCCGGTGGGTTGAGCTTCGCATCATTCTGGAAAGCCTTGGTCAACTGCAGCAGCACCTCGCGGGCATCACCGACGATTGGAACGGCCACCTCCCGGATCTTGCCAATTTCGGCCGGGTCCACGTCCGCGTGGATAACCTGTGCGTTCGGCGCGAAGGTTTCGGTATCGCCCGTAACACGGTCGTCGAAACGCGCACCAATAGCGATAAGCAGATCCGCGCGCTGCATCGCAGCCACCGCCGGAACCGTACCGTGCATGCCCGGCATACCCATGTGCTGCGGGTGCGAATCGGGGAAGGAACCCAGCGCCATCAAGGTGGTGACAACCGGGATCCCAGAAAGCTCGGCAAACTCCAGCAGCTCGCGAGAGGCATTCGCTTTGATGACGCCGCCGCCGATGTAGAGAACAGGCGCCTCAGCCTCAGCAATCAACTTTGCAGCCTGCGTGATCTGACGCGGATGCGGCGTAGTGGTGGGCTTATAACCCGGCAGCTCAATCTGCGGCGGATACACGTACTCGAGCGTGGCGTTCTGCACGTCCTTCGGGATATCAACTAGCACCGGTCCAGGACGTCCAGTCGAAGCCAGGTGGAAGGCTGCAGCGATAGCGGTGGGAATCTGCTGCGGATCAGTAACGATAAAATTGTGCTTGGTAATCGGCATCGTCACGCCGCGGATGTCTGCTTCCTGGAACGCGTCCGTCCCCAGCAGGCTGGTGCCCACTTGGCCGGTGATGGCCACAACAGGAACGGAGTCCAGGTTGGCGTCGGCAAGCGGCGTAACCAAGTTGGTTGCACCCGGACCGGAGGTCGCGATCATCACTCCCACCTTGCCGGAGGCTTGGGCATAACCTTCTGCGGCGTGACCCGCACCCTGCTCGTGGCGGGTGAGCACGTGGCGCAGCTTGGTGGAATGGTGCAATGCATCATAGAGCGGCAGCACTGCGCCGCCCGGAATGCCGAATACTAGGTCAGTGCCTAGGTCTTCTAGGGTGCGGACGATCGCTTGCGCGCCGGTGATAATCTCGGCCCCTTGCTTCTTAACAGAGGCCACCGATGCCGGGGTGGGCGGATGTGTAGCTGCCACGGGGAATGAGCTCCTTGTTGATGAATTGCTGTATCTGCTTTGGGTGACAACCCGGGGATGGTGGGATGTCCGTTTGCTAATGAAACACCCCGGGTGCGGTGCCACTTTTGCTGAACTGACCAGAAAATGCCAACGCCCCCGTCTCAACTTCCGCTAAGAAGTTGGCGAGGGCGCTTGCTTTTCGACGTCGCTGAAGTTTGATTCGGCAACCCGTTACGGCAAACGCCGCGCCGGTACTACTAGCTGAAGTCGAATAATGATCATGGGAATTACTATACACATATAGATATCGGTCCACTGGAAATACCCCCACTTTTGGGAGCGACGTTCCATTTTGCGAGATAGCACAGGTGGGGCGGTTAGCACGGAGGGGGCAAAGTCAATTAGCATAAGCACCTATGACGTCATCTCACCCACAGAACGCCGACTCCGCTCCCGCCTCGGAGGCCCGGGCCACCCACGCCCAGGCAGAGGAATTCAAGCCCGCTCGAGACCACATTTTGGGCATCATTCTTTTATCCGCCATCGCACTGCTCAGCATCGGTTGGGCTCCCAAGTATCTGGCTTGGCTGCTCATCGTTCCAGTGTTGTGCATCTGGTGGGTATTGAAGTCCCGCACTCGTGTCTCCGAAAAGGGCATTGCAATCAGCTACGCTTTCAAGGGTTCCCAAAACATCTCTTGGGACAACTTCGCAGGCATTGGTTTCCAGCGTGCCAAAGCATTCGCCCGCACGAAGTCCGGAAAGCAGTTCACGCTTCCGGGCGTCACCTTCAATTCGTTGCCAAGGCTTTCCGACGCCTCCCGCGGCCGCATCCCCGATGCGCTAACCGCCGGGCGTGACGCCGCCGACGAGAAAGTGGTGATCGTGCACCGCGATGGTCAGCAGGTTCTCATGTCCAAGGAAGAATACAGCCAATACCTCGAAAAACACCCCGAGCGAGCCCCCAAAGCTGAGCATTAACGACCTTCTCAGCCCACCAGTAAGCGTCTAGTAGCACGCCATAGAGATAAAGGATTATCACCCCATGTTTCCGCTGCGCTCGAAAGTAACCACCGTTGGCCGCCAGGCATCTGGTGCGCGTGCCCTATGGCGCGCAACCGGCACCCAGGAGCACGAATTCGGCAAGCCAATCGTGGCGATTGCTAACTCCTACACCCAGTTTGTGCCAGGCCACGTTCACCTCAAAAATGTGGGCGACATCGTGGCCGATGCGGTCCGCGCAGCCGGTGGCGTCCCAAAGGAGTTCAACACCATCGCTGTCGACGACGGAATCGCCATGGGCCACCAGGGCATGCTGTACTCCCTGCCTTCACGTGAAATCATCTCTGATTCCATCGAGTACATGGTCAATGCCCACACCGCGGACGCACTGGTGTGTATCTCCAACTGTGACAAGATAACCCCGGGCATGCTCAACGCAGCACTGCGCCTGAACATCCCCACCATCTTCGTCTCCGGCGGCCCCATGGAGGCAGGCAAGGTCGTCGTAGTCGACGGCGTCGCCAAGGCCCCGACCGACCTCATCACCGCTATCACGGCGTCGGCAAGCGACGACGTCTCTGACGAGGATCTGCTCACCGTCGAGCAGTCTGCCTGCCCTACCTGCGGTTCATGCTCCGGCATGTTCACCGCCAACTCCATGAACTGCCTGACCGAGGCACTCGGCTTGGCACTGCCGGGCAACGGCACCACCCTGGCCACGCACACAGCCCGCAAGGCGCTGTTTGAAGAGGCCGGCTCCACCATCGTGGACATGTGCCGCCGCTACTACGGCGAGGAGGACGAATCCGTCCTCCCGCGCAGCATCGCCACTAAGGAAGCCTTCACCAACGCCATGGCACTCGACATGGCGATGGGCGGTTCCACCAACACCATCCTCCACACCTTGGCCGCTGCGCAGGAGGGCGAGGTGGACTTCACTTTGGAGGACATCAACGAGATCTCCTACCGCGTACCGTGCCTGTCCAAGGTCGCGCCTAACGGCACCTACCACATCGAGGACGTCCACCGTGCCGGCGGCATCCCCGCCATCCTTGGCGAGCTACGTCGCGCCGGCCACCTCAACCTGAAGGTGCACACCGCGCTCTACGACAACGCTGAACAGTGGTTGGACGACTGGGACATCCGTAACGACAAGGCTCTAGACAAGGCCCGCGAGCTCTTCTACGCCGCACCGGGCGGCGTGCGCACCACCGAGCCTTTCTCCCAGTCCAACCGCTGGGAGTCGCTGGATACCGACCAAGCCAATGGCTGCATCCACGATGTAGAACACGCTTTCTCCTCCGACGGCGGCCTCGTGGTCTTGCGCGGCAACCTCGCACCGAACGGCGCCATCGTCAAGGCTGCTGGTGTCGAGGAAGAGCTGTGGAAGTTCTCCGGCCCGGCCCGCGTGGTCGAGTCCCAGGAAGAGGCCGTCTCCATCATCTTGAAGCGCGAGGTGCAGGCGGGCGATGTCATCGTCATCCGTTACGAGGGCCCGGCCGGCGGCCCAGGCATGCAGGAGATGCTCCACCCGACGTCCTTCCTCAAAGGCTCGGGCCTGGGCAAGGCCTGCGCGCTCATCACGGACGGCCGCTTCTCCGGCGGCACTTCCGGCCTATCCATCGGCCACATCTCCCCTGAGGCAGCCCACGGCGGCCTCATCGGTTTGGTTGAAAACGGCGACACCATCTCCATTGACATCCACGAGCGCAAGCTCTCCTTGGACGTTGATGAGACGGAGCTGAAGCGACGTCGCCAAGCGCAAGAGCAGCGCGAAAAGCCATGGACCCCGGTTGAGCGCAACCGCCCTGTCTCCAAGGCTCTGCGCGCTTATGCCAACATGGCAACCTCCGCTGACCGCGGTGCCGTCCGCGTGGTGGATGGCCACGTGAACTAAGCGTTCCCGCTGCTTATTCCAACTAACTTCGCCCATGCGCCACGTCCTACGCAGCGCATGGGCGAAAGTGTCCTATTGTTGAATCCGATGAAACCCGCGAATACAACTTTGAAATGGGCACTAACGCTGTTCGGCCTCATTGCCGGAACTGTGGGAATGATCCTGCATGTGCGCATGACAGACTTCCCCATCGACATGGTCATCTACCGGGAAGGCGTGAAGGCTTATCTCGAGGGCCGCTCCATGTATTCGGAGCCCATGATGGCCGGCGACATTGCGCTACCCTTCATCTACCCGCCATTCGGCGCGCTCGCGATGGTGCCACTCACGGCGCCTGACTGGATTACCCACGACATGGCCGGCAACATCATGAACGTGTTGTCGGACGTACTTGTGCTCGCCTGCCTGTATTTCATTTTCCGCGCGTTGCTCAAGGACCGCACATGGCTCTTGCCGGTGGTTTCCCTGGTTTGGGCTCTGACGATGGCCTTCGAACCAATTCGCCTCAACAACGGCTTTGCGCAGGTCAACATCGTCATCATGGCCCTGGTCATCTTCGATCTCGTTCCGCGCAAGCGCTGGCTACCGCAGGGCATCCTCATCGGTCTCGCTGCAGCCATCAAGATCACTCCCCTGGCAATGCTGCTCTACTTCTTGCTGCGCAAGGAGCTTAAGCCGATCCTGATTGCTATCGGCACTGCAGCCGCGGCCACGCTGGCAGCCGCAGCGGTTCGCTGGCAGGCATTCGTAGAGTTCTTTACCTCAAAGCTGCTCGACATGGGCTCGGGCGCCGACTTCGGCGTGGCCACCGATTACCAGTCCAACAGCTCACTCAAGGCGGTCGTGCAGCGCCTGTTCCCCTCCACGGAGTCGATGGAGGCCAACGGAACCCTCATCAACATCATCTGGCTGGTGCTGGCGCTTGCGGTGGTCGCCGTAGGCTCGCTGCTCATCTTGGCATTGCTCAAACGCAACATGCTTATCGACGCCCAGCTGGTCACCGCACTAGTCATGCTGCTGATTTCCCCAGTCTCTTGGTCTCACCACTGGGTCTGGCTCGCACTCGTTATCCCGGTCTTCACCTACCGTGCATGGACATGGCGCAACAACACGTGGGTCGCAGGCTCCTTCCTAGCGGTTATGGCAGCGTGGGGCGCGATGGTCATTACGGTGCCACCAAAGTGGTGGTTCGGTGACTCCATTGACGTGCACGGCCAGCCCTTCTATCAGAAGTTCCTCGTGGACGACTTTGTGTGGTTGACCTTCATCGTAGTAGCACTTTTTGCCTACTGCCTGCGTTATGTAACACCGTCGCCTGCGATTTCCCGCAGCGCCGCTAAGTGAGAATTAAACACGTTTTTCCTTCTGCGGTCAGCATGACCCAGACGGTGTCTTTGGCGCGCGTTGAGCCGTACTCGCGGAAGCGGGTAACAAAGCCTGCCTCCTCCAAGACCTTCAGCTGCTTCGACAGCATCGCATCTGTGAGTCCCGTTTCATCGCGCAGCGCACCGAAACGCATCTCCTTCCGCTGCTGGCCCTCGACTGCCCCGAAAGCCCTGAGCGCCGCACAGATCTTGAATCGGTTAAGTGGCTGGATGATGGGGTTTAGAGCAGATAGTGACTCACGCATTGCGGCTCGCCCTCTTGTTTAGATCCAGCGCATCGCTTTGCAGCGCCCAAAACATCGCGCAGCCCCAGATGAAAGCTGCGGCGATCCCAAGCCATATCTTTTCATCAAAAGCCCACATAAGCAGAGCAGGCGCAAACAGCACTGCCATCCCGGCATAGTATTTCTTGTCCGGCTTAGGTTCCTTGCGTGGGTCTTGGCGATAAGACATGCGGGTCTTGGAGCGTTTCTTCCAAGCAAAAATGCACGCGGCAACAGCCACGACCATGACCACCGCAAATACAGGCCATCCCCATTGCTCTGGCGCTACCCCCACCGCCAGCAAGCATAGGGGAAAGACAAAAGAAAATCCGCCCACCGTTATTCTGGCAGGCGGATTCAGAGCGATTAAGCGATTGGATTAACTCCCGCACCGAACCACCACAGTGCGACAAGCACGGCGATACCGATGATGACGAAGATCCAAGAGGTGGCCAGCGGACGGCGGGTCCACGAGCGCTTGACATCGAAAGAAATAAAGCCAGGGCCGGTAAACTGAAGCGCGATAGCGATGACAAAAAGCACCAAAGACAGCCACACAGACTCTGGCCAAGTAAAGACATCGAGTCCCGCGCCCGAAGCTGCCAGCTCGTGGAGAGCCATAAAGCCGGTGACGACAAGGCCGACCATCGCAGCCAACGGCGTGACTAGGCCCAGCAGGAGGAATGCACCCGCGATCAGCTGCATAGCCGGCACAGCAATGGCCAACGGCGACGCAAATGCATAGTTGGCAAACTCAGACTCGAGGCCGGATAGCCCCTCGCCGCCACCCAGCTTAAAGAAGGTCGTTGCGCCAGCCAGAAGCAGATAAGCACTCAATGCAATACGCACAAAGAGAAGACCGAAGTCAATCGTGCCGCGGCGGCCGTACTCGCGGTATCCATCACGCTCGGCCTGTTCCGCTTTGAGGCGATCCGACTTTTCTTCCTCTGTCTCTGCCTCTAGGTCAACATCCGAGACGCTGGCCGGCATAACGGTGGTCGCTGCCGCTGGCGCCGCAGCGGCAACAGCCGTGGGAGCAAAGTCAGCATCGTCATAAGAGGAATCTTCTGCCCGATCCTCGGCAACAGCGGGCTCCTCATCGCGCGGGGCAACGAACTGTTTTGTTTCCGCAGCCGGTTCAGCATCTTCAGCTATAGGCTCACCTGCAGGGGCGGCGACTGGAGCGGCCTGCGAATGCTTGCGAGAAGAGTCAAAGGACAGCCCCTCGCCTTCCTTGTGCCCGTTCTCCGGAGCCTGAACAGCCTGAGATGCCACTGTAGAGTCAGCCTCTGAGGCAGACGCGAAGACCTCGGTGGGCTCGGGCTCAACAGATGCAGTCTCAGCAGGTTCCGAGTCATGGACTTTAGGTTCTTTGGGCTTGATTTCCTGCGGCTCCGCTCGGCCCGGACGTTGGAATAGCCGGGACCGCGTTGGTGCAGCCGCGGGAGTGACCTCGGTAGCGGCGTCGGCATTGTCCGCAGCCGCATCTGCGGCGGCCTTGTCGCGGCTATAGGTCGGGAGATCGAGATCCTCGTCGAAGCTCGTCGCTTTATCGGGTACATTCTTATCGCTCATACCTCCAACTTAGGGCAGCATACAGCACTAATGGTGCACATCACACGGCGCGGCGCGGCCGCAAAATCCTTTAAGCCCCCGAAATAGGCGCGGCCGGAACCATATTGCCATCGCAACTTTGAGTATGTATCATCAAAAATATATTTTGTTGACACGTTAACAAAATCGGTGGTTTACCTACCTGCCCGCATTTTTCAATGCTCTAAGAATCAAAACATCAACCCAAAGGAATGAACTGTGACAGCCACAAACGATAAGGACTGGGCGGGCGACGCAAAGAATGCCTCGCCCGACGGCGAGTTCATCCGCGACACCAACTACATCGAGGACCGCATCTCTTCCCAGGTTTCCGAGGTAACCGCACAAGAAGACGGCACCTTCCTTTGGCCAATGGAAGCAGATCGCTACCGCCTCATTGCCGCCCGCGCTTGCCCATGGGCGCACCGTGCTGTCATCACCCGCCGCCTCATGGGTTTGGAAAACTCAATTTCACTCGGCCTCGCCGGCCCAACCCACGACATTCGTTCCTGGACTTTCGACCTCGATGAGGGCGGGGTGGATCCAGTACTGGGCATTCCTCGTCTCCAGGATGCCTATTTCAACCGCTTCCCCGAGTACCCACGCGGCATCACTGTTCCAGCAATCGTGGAGGAATCTTCCAAGCGCGTTGTCACTAACGACTACCCTTCCATCGTCCGTGACTTCATCAAGGAATGGTCCCAGTTCCAGACCCCAGGTGCGCCAAACCTCTACCCCGAGGAGCACGCGTCTGAAATGGAAGAAATAAACGACTACATCTTCCGCAACATTAACAACGGCGTATACCGCTGTGGCTTTGCCGGCTCCCAAGAGGCTTACGAGGCTGCCTACGTCCAATTGTGGGAGGCACTTGATTGGGTCGAGGAACGCCTAGACAAACAGCGCTATATGGTCGGAAATCACATCACGGAAACTGACATCCGCCTCTTCGTTACCCTCATACGCTTTGATCCGGTCTACTATTCCCACTTCAAATGCTCACGGACCAAGATGGCTGAGATGCCAAATATCCGTGGCTATCTACAGGAGCTTTTCCAGATCCCAGGTTTCGGAGACACCACCGATTTCACCGAAATCAAGGAACACTACTTCATCGTCCACACCGAGATTAACCCGACGAAGATCGTTCCTGTCGGCCCGAACATGGAATGGCTCATGGAAGACCACGACCGTGACCGTTTCGGCAGTCAGCCTTTCGCCGCAGGCACCGTCCTTCCTGGCCCAGTGCCTAAAGGTGAAGAGGTCAAGAACCCGGAGAGCTTCCAGCAGGCACTGTTTGCAACCTACTAAAAGGCGAGTCTCCTTACTGCCCGCGGAGGACGCTCGACGCAGCCACCACGGATTGCGTTAACTCCTCCAAAACCTCCGACTCCAAGCGCCACCGCTGCCAATAGAGCTCAACGTCCATTGGCTTATCGTCGAGAAGCACCAGTTCCCCGTTGTCCAACAGCGGCCGCGCTTGGAGTTCGGCGATCAAGCCCCAGCCCAGCCCGTAGCGCACCGCGTCCAAGTAGCCCTCCGACGAGGGCACCTGGGAAACCCGGGCACGAATGACGTGCGAATCGATGAAGCGCTCGCGCATGGCGTCGTCCAGAATCTGATCATTGGGACCATAGCCCACCAGCGGCAGCGTCTCCCAACTATCAAAGCCTTCCGCCAGCCAGGGCGCCGCCACCGCGAAATAGCGCATGGTGCCGAGGTACGTCGACTCACAACCTGAAACGGGAGTGTGCTCGCGCGTAATCGCACCAAGCACGTCTCCCCTACGCAGCATCGCCAACGTACGAGCTTCGTCCTCAATACGGATACGCAGGGCCACCTCGCCGCGCGTCGCGACATCACGCACCACCTCCTTGAACCAGGTGGCCAGGGAGTCCGAGTTCACTGCAACCGTCAAGGGCACACGGGAAAGCCTCGTCTGCAAGCGTGCATCGGTCTCCGCCTGCACCAGCGCCATGCGCCGGGCAGATTGCACAAGAATCTCTCCTGCCTCCGTGGCAGTGACCGGAGTGGCGCGATGCAAGAGCACGCGACCGGTGTTGTGCTCGAGCGCCTTGATACGCTGGCTCACCGCCGAAGGAGTGATTCCTAACACAGCGGCGGCATCCTCAAAACTGCCTTCCTCAACAATGGCCAGCAAAGTTTCCAAATGGACTGGGTTCATGAAGCTATTCTAAACTAGGTTTAGTTTCTTTAACTGGACTTCAGCTTGCAGCGTGGGCACACTAAAAGCATGTCAGTTTTGCTCGCAGGCTTCCTCCTTGGCCTCTCCCTCATCGTCGCTATCGGCCCCCAAAATGCCTACATCATCAAGATGGGCGTCAAACGCGACCACATCGGTGCCATAATCCTTGCCTGCTTGCTTAGCGACGTCATCCTCATCAACGCCGGCGTAGGCGGCATGGGCGTGCTCGTGGAGAAGTTCCCCACCGGCCTGATCATCATGAAGTACCTCGGCGCGGCTTACCTGATTTACTTTGGCTTTACCTGTTTCCGGGATGCATTCAAAAAGGAACAGGAAGCACTCGTCGTTTCAAGCACGCCCCCGTCTGCCCCTAATGAAACAGAGCTTGGCGGCGCCACCACCGTCATGACCAAGCAGCGCACCAAGTCGCGCACCTGGGTCAAGCCAGTCATGGGCGCCATGGCTCTAACCTGGCTCAACCCACTCGCCTACGTCGACGTCCTGGTGATGCTCGGCGGTATCGCCCAGCATTACGGCGATCAACGCTGGGTCTTCGCTGCAGGCGCAATCATGGCGAGCGCAGTCTGGTTCCCCACCGTGGGTTATGGCGCCTTCAAACTGTCCCACGTCCTGGCAAAGCCCACTACCTGGCGCTACGTCAACTTCGCCATCGGCTGCGTCATGATGCTGCTGACAGCCAAGCTCCTGCTCCACTAATCGCGCCTTCACCAGTCGTGCCTTCACTAGTCGCACTCAGCGGCGCCAAAGCCGCCCGGTTACAAAGTCGAGTGCTCAAAACCACACCAGAGCGCCGGGCGCTACTCTATTGTGACCTGTAAAACATTTCGATTTACAGGAAGGCGCACCCATGAGCACCCCCGCATCCTCATCACCTCCCGCTAGTGGGCATAAAGACGTACCGAAGTGGAAAGTAATCGGACCTGGCCTCGTCGCCGCCGCAACCGGTGTTGGTTCTGGTGACTTGGTCGCCACACTCATCGCCGGTCAGAAGTACGGCTTCGCGCTTCTCTGGGCCTGCATCGCGGGCACCATCATGAAGATCGTCTTGGTCGAGGGCGTCGGACGCTACACCCTGGCCACCGGCAACACCATGTTCCATGGTTGGTCATCCCTCGGTAAATGGACCTCCTGGTACTTCGCCCCTTACATCATCATCTGGGGATTTGTGTACGGTGCCGCCGCCATGAGCGCCACCGGCATGGCTCTCCACGCGCTCATCCCGCAAGTCCCACTCGTAGCCTGGGCCGTCATCTCCGGCCTCATCGGCTTCGGATTAACCTGGGCCGGCCAATACCGAATGTTCGAGAAGATCATTGCCGTCTTGGTGGGCATCATGTTCCTCACCGTGGTGGGAATCGCCTGCCTATCGCTAAGCAACATCGGAGAAATCCTCAAGGGCTTGGTACCAACGCTGCCAGAGGGCTCATTCGTTTATGTGCTCTCTCTTGCCGGTGGTGTGGGTGGCACAATCACACTTGCCGCTTATGGCTATTGGCTGCATGAGAAAGGCTGGGACTCCCCTCCGTGGATGCGCGTCATGCGCCTCGACAACACCGTGGCTTACGTGGTCACCGGCATCTTTGTTGCTGCAATGCTCATCATCGGCGGCGACTTGCTCTACTCTGCCAACATCGCTGTTTCCAAGGGCGATAAGGGACTGATTGATCTGGCTGACGTCCTCCGTGACCGCTATGGCAGCTTCATGGCACCGGTCTTCTTGATTGGATTCTGGGCCGCCGCGCTGTCTTCCGTTCTTGGCGTGTGGAACGGCGTTTCCATGATGTTCGCCGACTACGTCGGGCACATCAAAAAGCTGCCCCAGGAACACCCCGATACGCAGATGGGTGGCAAGTACTACCGCTGGTTCGTCTTGTGGCTTACCTTCCCACCGATGCTGCTGCTCTTCCTGGGCAAGCCCACGGCACTCGTTATTGCCTACGGTGTCCTCGGCGCATTCTTCATGCCATTCCTCGGCCTCACCCTATTGATATTGCTCAACACAAGGCACACGCCGCGCGAGTGGCGCAACGGTTGGTTCGTCAACACGTTGATGGCCATTATCTCGGCGGCGTTTGTATATATCTGCGTCAACGAGCTCATCAAGATCTTCGTTGGCGGCTAGTTAAGCTATTTCGCGACTTCTTCCCCTTCGGTAGCTTCTTCAACGGGTTCCTCCGGGTCTCCGGATGCGCCCGTTTCTTCGATCCAGGCCTTGATCTCTTCCTCCGTGCGATCTGTTTCTACAGCGTCACGCTCGGTATAGAAGGAAGCATCGTTGCGGTTTTCCTCCCACACTTCCTTATCGAAATCAACGTCGTCATCGCTGTCGAGAGACTCGGCGACCTCGTAAGCAAGGTCGTCGAAAAGCGCCTCATCCTCCATGTTGGAGTCAACGATGTGCTGGCCGAGCTCGTCGTCAAAGCGCTCCGCATCATATTCCTTGTCCGGGTGCAGCTTCAGGTGCAGCAGTGCGCGGATTCGCTCACGACGTATGCCCTCATCCTTAATCTGGCCGAGCGATTTGAGCCACGCCACCGCCAAGATGAAGACTAGGACAATGCCCATGTAACCAAGAACCGGGTACACGTATTGCATCAGCGTCTTAAAGCCGGCGAAGGACACCGCGAAACCAGCAACACAACCAACAATAAAGATGATGCGGTAGCGGGCTTCATGTCCGGAGGAAAGGCGCTTACCCAGGGCGTAGAACATTCCGATCGCGGTATTAAAGATCATCAGATAAATGATGACCGCCATGATCACGCCGAGCACTGGGTGAATGGAATCCACCAAGGTCAACATCGGAATATCAGAGTCCCCGAGCATCTCGGAGTTCATGAGCAATGCAAACCCGGCAACGCCCATGAGTACCGAATAGAGAGCGCCGCCGACGACGCCGCCCCAGCCAGCCTCACGCGGGCTAATGTTGTCGCCGCCAATAACAAGGGACATGGACACGGCCAGAATCAGAGCCAGACCGTTGTAGTTGAGCGCGGATACCAGCCAGTTAGAGATTGGTGACTCGATTTCTGCGGATGCTGCGATGGCCGCGCTCGGGTCTGCCGGCATATTCAGCGCAGTATAGATACCAACACCGATGACCGCGATGATGATGGTCGGAGTCAGCAAGCCAATCACCTGGGAAACCTTACTGACGTCCATCATGCCCACGGCAATCACCATGACCAGCATCAGCAAAGAACCAACCCAAGCAGGCCAGCCGAATTGTTGTTCCATGTTGGAACCCGCGCCGGCGAGCATCACGAAGCCCACGGCAAAGAGCGTCAAAATGACAGCCACGTCCAAGACTCGCGAGATGAATGGGTGAGTTACCTCGCGGAAGACCTGATTGTGCTCAGAAGCGTGGAAGTAGCTTCCCAGCTGAAGGAACACGGTGCCCGCAAGCGTCATAACGATGCCGGCGACAATAATTCCCCACACGCCGGACAGGCCGAAGGACGTGAAGTACTGCACGACTTCCTGGCCAGTGGCAAACCCAGCACCGACGAGGAGGCCAACAAAGGACAAAGAAATGGACAGGATATTTTTCAAAGACACGGGTGTCTCATTGCCTTACTTGATAGACGATAGTCCCTTTCCACGATACGGAAAGCCGCACGTTATGACGTTAAAGAACGGGGTGAGATTACGCCGCTTCCATAAAAAGCGTGACGTACCTCATCCCGTGGGGAATGCACCAAGGCCCGGCTCCTAGGCCGGGAAGGTCTCCGTATCGATAACGAACCGGAACTTCACATCACCCGCGACCACGCGGTCATACGCCGCATCGACCTCGTCGACGCTGACCTTTTCAATCACTGCGCCAAAGCCGTGTTCGGCACAGAAATCCAGCATCTCCTGGGTTTCCGCAATGCCGCCGATGTTGTTACCGGTGAGCACCTTGCCACCGCCAATGATGCGGTTCATACGCAGCGACAGCGCCTCTGGTGGCAAGCCAACAACGGACATAATGCCGCGTGGTTTCAGCAACCCTAGGTAAGCCTCTAGGTCGTATTGCGCAGAAATCGTAGACAGGATGAAGTCGAACTCGCCGCGATGGTTCTTGAAGAAGTCTTCCTCTTCATTCGTCGCAAGAATGCGAGCCGCACCAAGTTCCTTTGCTTCCTTCTCCTTTCGGGAGGTACGAGAAAGAACAGTTACGTCAGCACCCTTGGCTACAGCAATCTGGACGCCCATGTGGCCCAAACCACCAAGGCCCACAATCGCGACCTTGTCGCCTTCCTGCACGTTCCAGCGAGCCAGCGGCGAATACGTAGTAATACCTGCGCACAGCAAAGGTGCCGCGACGTCGAAGTCAAGGGAGTCAGGGATGTTCAGGACGAAGTTCTCATTAACCACGACTTTCTGGGCGTAACCACCTTGAGTGATGGTGCCGTCCACGTCCTTAGAGTTATACGTTCCGACGCCACCATTAAGGCAGTTTTGTTCCATTCCGGCCTGGCACTGCTCGCACTCGCCGCAGGAGTTCACGAGGCAGCCAACGCCCACACGGTCGCCGACCTTAAACTTGGTGACCTTATCTCCGACTGCGGAAACTACGCCCGCGATTTCATGGCCCACCGTCAGCGGAAAGTGGGCCTCTCCCCACTCGTTGCGAATGGTGTGGATATCGGAGTGACAGATGCCAGCAGCCTTAATATCGATAACAACGTCGTCTTCACGAGGATCGCGGCGCTCGATATCTACTACCTTGAAAGGCGCATCGGGCGCGGTCTTTTGCAGAGCTTTTGTCTTAATGGGCATGGGGACGATCCTACGCCAATTTTCATTATCAGCGCTTAATGGAAATCGTCCCCATGTAGCGAAGGTGCAAAGGCACCCAGTTATTTACTTAAGCTTCTCCGCAATCAGCTTGTTGACCTGTGCCGGGTCAGCCTTACCGCGGGTGGCCTTCATGACTGCACCCACGATTGCGCCGGTGACCTTGGTGTTGCCGGCCTTGTACTTCTCAACGATGTCTGGGTTAGCGGCAAGTGCCTCGTCCACGGCTGCCTCAATGGCACCGTCGTCACGCACAACCTCGAGCCCGCGCTTTGCGACGACCTCATCAACGTCACCCTCGCCTGCCAAGACGCCGTCGACAGCCTGGCGAGCAAGCTTATTCGTCAGCTTGCCCTCGTTAACCAAAGCCACAACCCGTGCGACCTGCTCCGGGGTGATTGCGAGCTCGGCCAGCTCGATACCGGCCTCGTTCGCCTTACCAGTCAGGTAAGAAACCCACCAAGAACGAGCCTCGTCCGGCTTTGCACCGGCTTCGGCAGTAGCGACGATAAGGTCAAGCGCACCGGCGTTTACCAGGTCGCGCATCTCCTCATCCTTAAGGCCCCACTCCTCTTGGATGCGGGCGCGGCGAATCCACGGCATCTCCGGAAGGGTCTTGCGGATCTCTTCGACCCAGTCACGGGAGACGATAACCGGCGGAAGGTCCGGATCGTTGAAGTAGCGGTAGTCCTCAGCGGTCTCCTTCGGACGGCCCTTAGAGGTGGATCCGTCAGCTTCTTGGTAGTGGCGGGTCTCCTGCACGATTTCGCCGCCGTCGGTGATGACCTGAGCCTGGCGCTGCATCTCGTAGCGCACTGCCTGCTCGACGGATTTCAGCGAGTTGATGTTCTTGGTCTCGGTACGGGTACCAAACTCCTCCTGGCCAATCGGGCGCAGGGAAAGGTTGGAGTCCACACGCATCGAGCCCTGGTCCATGCGCGCGTCAGAAACGCCGAGCGCTGCGACGAGCTCGCGAAGTGCAGAAACATATGCCTTAGCTACCTCTGGGGCGCGCTCACCCGCACCAATGATCGGCTTGGTGACGATCTCAATAAGCGGGATGCCTGCACGGTTGCAGTCAACCAGGGAGCTCGTCGCACCATGGATACGGCCGGTAGCGCCACCGATGTGGGTTAGCTTGCCGGTATCTTCCTCCATGTGTGCGCGCTCGATCTCCACACGCCACTCGGTGCCATCCTCCAGCACGACGTCTAGGTAACCGTCGTACGCGATAGGCTCATCGTACTGGGAAATCTGGTAGTTCTTTGGCTGGTCTGGGTAGAAGTAGTTCTTGCGAGCAAAGCGTGAAGATTCAGCAATCTTGCAGTTGAGCGCGAGACCAATCTTGATAGCGCCTTCGACGCCCTTAGAGTTCACAACCGGCAGTGCGCCCGGCAGACCCAAGGAAACTGGGTCTACGTTGGAGTTAGGAGCCGCATTGAAGTTCGTCGGCGATGTCGAAAACATCTTGGTCTCCGTGTTGAGCTCCACGTGAACTTCCATACCCATCACGGGTTCAAACTTTTCAAGGACCTCGTCGTAGTCCATCAGGTCATACATCGCAGCAGTCATGGGTGCCATCTTAGTATGAAGCCACGAACGCGCATGCATTCCCCTAGGATGGCCGATACGGTTGCGCACTACCTCGCATCCACTTCTAGGCAAAACGAAAAATGTCACCGCACAGGCGCGGTGACATTTTTATATACGTCCTATTTAGCCAAACAACGCTTGGGCATTGGCATAACGCTTTGGCGGAACCGTCTTAAGCTTGCCCACTGCCTCTTCGAGCGGAACAAGATCGATGTTCTCGCCATGCAAAGCGACACACATACCGGACTTGCCCTCGTGAGCGGCACGAGCGGCGTGCACGCCGTAACGGGTAGCCAGAACGCGGTCGTAGGCAGTCGGCGTACCGCCACGCTGGATGTGGCCAAGAACGGTGGTACGAACGTCGTAGCCCGTACGCTTCTTGATTTCATCGCCGATGACTTGGCCAATGCCGTTGAAAGTCTGGTGACCGAACTGGTCTACCCCGCCTTCCTCGAACTCCATGGTGCCTTCCTTCGGCAGCGCACCCTCAGCCACGCAGATGATTCCGTACTTCTCGCCCATCTGGAAGCGGCGCTCCATAGCTTTGGTGATCTCAGCGATGTCAAATGGAACCTCTGGGATAACCGTGTAATGAGCGCCACCAGCCATGCCGGCATGCAATGCGATCCAACCCACGTGACGGCCCATGACCTCGACGATGAGGATACGGTCATGGGACTCAGCAGTGGTGTGCAGGCGGTCGATAGCGTCAGTAGCCACGGATACTGCGGTATCGAAACCAAAGGTGTAGTCCGTAGCGTTAACGTCGTTATCAATGGTCTTCGGAACGCCGATAACCGGGATTCCGTTGTCGGACAGCCACTTGGCGCCCTTGAGCGTTCCCTCGCCACCGATGGCGACCAATGCGTCAACACCCGCATCCGCCATGTTGGTCTTGATGGTGTCCAGCCCAGCCTTGAACTTGTCTGGGTGCAGGCGACCCGTGCCGAGGATGGTACCGCCTCGCAGGAGGATACGGTCGATCTCGGCATCGTCGTAAAGATCGCGACGGCGGTCCTCCATGAGGCCTACCCATCCGTCCTCGTAGCCCACGACGGTGGAGCCAAATTCGTTGGAAGCGGTGCGAACGACCGCGCGGATAACAGCATTCAGTCCGGGGCAGTCGCCGCCGGAGGTAAGTACAGCAAGGCGCATATTCTCCAACTTACCCCTGATGGGCCGCGCCCGCACCGTGCAGGGTGTCTCTGAAGAAGAGCGAGGCGCATAGTCCCACGGCAAGCACCGCGACAATCACCCATAACGATGTGGCAATCCCCGCCGCTTGCAGCGCCGCAGACACCCCAGCAACGCCGAGCACCGACCCCACTTGGCGCGAGGTGTTGTACACGCCCGAAGCAGCGCCCATGAGTTCCGGCGCAACGTCGCGCATGGTCGTCGCAGCATTCGAGCCCCAGATGAAGGACTGCCCGAAACCAAGCAAGGCGATAGGAGCACACATCCACCACGCAGAAACGTCACTGATGATGACCGCAAACGCCGCGCCAAACGATGCCACCAGGATGCTAAATCCGGTCATCGCCAAGCGCCGCGGGTCCAAGCGGTCAGCCAAGATGCCCGCCAATGGCGAGACCACCAGCGAAACAATCGCCATTGGAGCGACGATGATTCCCGCTGTCCCCGCCGGCATACCCTTTTCGTTCTGCAGCCAGAGCATGATGGGCAACATCATCGAGGCCGCCATAAAGCCCATTGTCACGATGGCCACGCTGCCTACCGAGTAATTCCTATCTGCAAAGAGCTGCAATGGCACTAGCGGCTCTGTTCCTCGTGCAGCTGCTGTTGCCTGCAAGCACATGAACCCCGCCAACGCGAGGCACCCAAACGCTAACAGCGCCCAAATCCACACCGGCCATCCCGTTGCCGGACCCTGCTGTATTCCAAACACCAGCGCCGTCAGGGCGAGAAAGGAAACAAATACCGACAGCACATCGATCTTGCGAGACGTCGTCTGGAGCACGGGTACCCAAATTGCCGAAAGCACCACGGCAGCGATAACGAAAGGCATGTGCACCCAAAAGACCGCTTGCCAGCCGAATGCACCGACCAAAAAGCCACCCAGCAATGGTCCAGTCAGCGAAGCAACCGAACCAATAACACCCCAGGCGCCCAGCGCGCGGCCGCGGCGTTCACGCGCGAACACGCGATTAATAACCGCCATCGTCTGCGGCATCTGCAACGAAGCACCAATACCCTGCACCGCACGGGCTGCAATCAATATCTGGATATTTGGCGCCAGCGCGCACATCAGCGCGCCGATACCAAACAAACTCACTCCACACTGGAACATCTTCTTTTGTCCGAAGACGTCTCCCAAGCGACCCGTGAACAACAGTGGCACGACCACCGCTAGCAAGTAAATGGCTGAGACCCACAGAACCTCATTGACGTTGGCTGACAAATCAGCCTGAATGCGAGGGAGGGCCACCGCAATCATCGATTGATCCAACAGGGAGACGAAAAATCCCAGGGAAAGCGCGAACATCGCGCGCCACGCATCGCGTTCCGGTGGCACCTCTGAGACGGCTGCAAAAGTGGGCACTGTCATGCCGGGAAGTCTAGCCATCTCCCCAAAAGGAAGCCTAAACTGACCCCATGTCCATGATTGATGTAAAGAAACCAAAGCAAGTATCCACCGCAACCACCGTTGCCCTTGGCCTCATCGGCGGCTGGGTAACCGCCAAAGAAACGGGTATCCGCCCTCTCGGTGGCGTAATCCTCGGCGCGGCGGGCATCTGGGCCGGCCGTTCCTGGCTCGACAAGACCAATCCTGCCACCACTGCCGCTCTGTCTGCGCTCTACCTCGGCGCATTCGGCGCTTCCCACCCCCTCGCTAAGAAGATCGGAGCGTGGCCGTCTGTCCTTACCGTGACTGCAGCCTCTGCGGGCGCTGCATACTTCCTTTCAGATGCAAAGTAACTTCGGCGACAGCCTAGGAGTTAAGTAGCAAACCAAATAAGGCGCCCTGTCAGCCACCCTTAAAGTAGCGAGGGCGGCCGAGGGCGCCTTATTCATCTCTCTTACAGTGTGCCCCACCCTCAAACAACGCGTGCGCTCAAAACCCTATCGCCGGTTCTTCCAGTATCCAGAGATCGACGCATCCTGCTTAGCGACGCCCCTCTCCCGGAACAGGTAGCGCCGCGCATCCTTCACTATGCTCGACGGCCCACGCACGAACCAGGCCGTACGCGCGTGCTTTACGTTGTGTTCACGCAGGGCGTCGACAAGCGCCTGCCCTGCCGGCTTACCCTCCCGGTACAGCCACACCACCGACGAGCCCTCCGGCATCGGAATCTCGTGGCCCGGTGCTGCGACCTCCACGTAGGCAGTTGCGCTCGCCCCAGCCGGAATCCTCTCCAGGCCACACGCAATCGCTGGTGCCGCCGACTCGTCGCCAGCAAACACAAACTCTTGAACCCCGGGCAGCGGTGTCGTCGGTGACCACTTGCCGCCTGGCCCCTTATAAGAAAACGTTTCTCCCACGTGCACATCACGCGCCCATGGTCCTGCCACCCCAACATCACCGTGGAAGAAGAAGTCGATCGCGATCTCTCCGGTGGCGGTGTCCACCTTGCGCAACGTGTACGAACGCGTCTGCTCACCGAAGAAAATCTTGATGTAGTGATCCGTCTTGTCTAAGGAAAGACCGACCATATCGGGCGCCTGAGCAAAGACCCGAATCATATCGACTGAAAGCTGCTGCTTGCCTGTCACGGTGGCGGTGCCATACCGCTTCTTAGCAACATGCTTGTGTGGCACCGCAGCGGGTGCGAGCTCGCCAGAAGAAAGAGCCTCACGTGCCGCACGGAACCCATCAGAGAATCCGGCGGCATAACCTGCCCGGAAGCCCTCGGTCCAGTCTTGCTCAGGCATCGCCGCTACTTTCGGCCAGCCTCGTATGCCGCGCCAACCTTGTAGAGGCGATCGTCGGCAAACGCTGGCGCCATGATCTGCAGACCGGTGGGCAGGTTCGTGTCCGACGCCAAGCCGGAAGGAACGGACATGCCGCACACGCCAGCCAGGTTCAATGGCAGGGTGCACAGGTCGAAGTTGTACATCGCCATCGGATCCTCAACCTTCTCGCCCAGCTTGAAGGCCGTGGTCGGAGTGGTTGGGGAAACTAGGACGTCAACCTGCTCAAATGCCTTGGTAAAGTCCTGCGCAATGAGGGTACGCACACGCTGTGCCTGCAGGTAGTACGCGTCGTAGTAACCCACGGACAGCGCGTAGGTGCCCAGCATGATGCGGCGCTTGACCTCGGGACCAAAGCCCTTAGCACGCGAGAGGGACATGACCTCTTCAGCAGAGTGCGTGCCGTCGTCGCCTTCACGCAGGCCGTAACGCATGCCATCGAAGCGAGCGAGGTTTGAGGAAACCTCGCACGGCATGATCAGGTAGTAAGCGGCCAGCGCATCATCAAAGTGTGGGCAGTCCACCTCGACAATCTCCGCGCCCTGCGCCTTGAGCTGCTCTACCGCGGCGTGGTAAGCCTCCATGACGCCCGGCTGCCAGCCATCGCGCTCGAACTGCTTGATGAGGCCAACCTTCACGCCCGAGAGGTCGCCGTTAGCACCCTCGCGGGCAGCAGCGACAACCGGAGCAACCGGCTTGTCCACCGAGGTGGCATCGAAGGAATCGTGGCCCGCGATGATCTCGTGCAGCAGTGCAGTATCCAGAACCGTGCGAGCGGTCGGACCAGCCTGGTCCAGCGAAGATGCGGCGGCGATCAGGCCGTAACGGGACACGGTGCCGTAGGTCGGCTTCACGCCAACGGTGTTGGTCAGGGCGGCCGGCTGACGAATGGATCCACCGGTATCGGTACCAATGCCCAGCGGTGCCTGGCCCGCAGCCAGTGCAGCGGCGGTGCCGCCGCCAGAACCGCCCGGGGTGCGGTCAGTATCGTACGGGTTATGGGCTGGGCCATAAGCGGAGTTCTCATTGGAAGAACCCATGGCGAACTCGTCCAGGTTCGTCTTGCCCAGGATCGGGATGCCTGCCTCGCGCAGCTTGGTGACCAGTGTGGCGTCATAAGGAGACATCCAGCCTTCGAGCATCTTGGATGCTGCGGTGGTCGGTGCGTCGGTGGTAACCAGAAGGTCCTTAAGTGCCAATGGCACGCCAGCTAGAGCTGACGCCGGCTTCTCCCCCGCGTCGAGTGCCTTATCGACAGCGTCGGCGGTAGCGAGCGCCTGCTCTGCACCGACGTACAGGAACGCGTTGAGCTCGCCATCGGTCTCCGCGATGCGGTCCAAGAAAGCCTGGGTAACCTCGCGCGACGTCAGCTCGCGGGAGTGAATCTTCTCCGCCAGCTCCGCAGCGGTCATGGACAGAACTCCCTCGGTTGGAGCGATAAAAGTAGCCATTATTCGTCTCCTCCACCCAGAATCTGCGGTACTACGAAACGCTCATCCTCTGCAGCCGGAGCCTGGTCCAGAGCCTGCTCGGCGGTCAGCGTGCGAACAATGACGTCCTCACGCATCGGGGCAACAACGGAGTGCGGGTGGGACATCGGCTCAACACCCTCGGCATCGACCTTGCCCACGGCAGACACGGAATCGACAATCTTGTCGATCTGCGTCGCAAACTGCTCCAGCTCTTCGTCGCTCAGCGCGAGGCGCGACAGCTTAGCCAGGTGCGCGACCTCTTCACGCGAAATCTCAGACACGCGTTCTCCATCCTTTTATTCACAGACGTGATTGGTTACATGCTTGTAGCTATCGCACCATGTTACTGCACCCAACCGGACACCACAGCACCAGTCCCACCTGCAGGTAACGATATGGATACACCCGCGTCTTTATTGAACAGCGTCAATTGCGGCTTGTACGATGGTAAAAACTATTCCTCCTACCGAAAGTTAGTCATGTCCTTCCTCGTACGCGTCCTCATTCCAGACACACCTGGCAGTTTAGGCTTGCTGGCGGACGCGTTAGGCAACGTCAATGCCAATATTCAATCGGTAGACATCGTGGAAAACTTCCCCGACGGAACTGTCATGGATGACATTGTCATCGAACTTCCGCAAGGGACCATGGCGGATGAGATTATTACAGCCGCGCAAGGCGTCGACGGCGTAGAGATCGACTCCATCCGACCATTTAGTGGCCGCGTCGACCGCCGCGGCCAGATTAGCTTGCTTGCCGACGTCGCTTCCAAGAACAACGTCACCGCCGCTATGCAGGAAGTATGCGCTGCAATCCCGAAGGCACTTACCTCTAACTGGGCCATCGTAATCAACATCAATGCCCCCATCAGCCGCGTGGCTGGCTCCGATGCCGCACCAGAAGATGACGGCTCCATCCCCACTAGCATCGCCGTAGACACCGCCCGAGTCCTTCACCCTGAGCGCGAGGACTGGATCCCTGAGTCCTGGGCACTCCTTGATTCTGCACTAGCCGCTGCCCCCCTCGTTGGCACCGACTACGTCATCGTAATGGGCCGCGTCGGTGGACCTGACTACCTCGCATCAGAGGTCGAGCACCTTGGACACTTGGGAACTATCTTGGGGGCATTCCTGCGCTAGTTGCGCAAAGAGCCGCATTAGTTTTCTAGGCCCCTCAAGGCCGTGATCACGTCTTCGGCAACAACATCGCATGCCGCCTGCACCTCAGGCGCGGCCCACGGAAAGGTTACCGAGACGTCGGCAAGCGCATGCATGGGCAGGTCGTTGTGTCCATCGCCAAAGGTGATCACCTGCATCTCGGCACGGGGGCGGTGCAGGTACTCGAGCAACCAGTTGATAGCGAACCCCTTGTCATGGCCCGGCGGCGTGATATCGAAGAAATTCCGGTTCATCGCCGTACCAACGTCGAAGCGCTGCCGCACCCACGAGGCGATCTCCAGCTGCAGGTTCTTCTGCCCCGGCGTCCACACCGCCACCAACGGAAAGACACCAGCGTTAAGCTCAACCGGAACTGGGTCTTTAATAATCGGGTTGTGCAACCCTTCTACCTTGCGCAGCAGCGCCCCGTCACGCTCACGCAGCCGCGTGCAATACAGGTCGATAGCCGGGACGTCGTGAAGCTTGGTATAAACCGCTTCGACCACCGCCGGTGGCACGTGGCTTTCATAGAGCAGGTTCCACTCGCCGTCCATGATGACGGTCCCGTTACACAGCAGGTAGTAATCAAATTCGAGCCCCGAGCCACGCAAGTCGCGGCGCGCAGAGAATGCAGACTTGCCCGTGGTCACCACCGCTAAGTTGCCGGCGGCACGCCAAGCGGCGATTTCCTCCGCAATGCCATCAGGCACACTTCCGTCGAAGTAGACGGTGCCGTCCAGGTCAAAGGCCGCCAGCTTCATCGCCTAAGCTTCACCCGTCTCCAACAAGCGCTGGAATCCGGCTTCATCCAGGATGGTAAGACCCAGCTCACGCGCCTTGGTTTCCTTAGAACCAGCGTTCTCACCGACCACCACGTAGTCCGTTTTCTTGGACACCGAGCCCGACGCCTTGCCGCCGCGCGTAATGATGGCCTCCTTGGCCGAGTCGCGAGAGAAGTTCTCCAGCGTGCCCGTCACCACGATGGTCAAGCCTTCCAGGGTCTGCTCGTGTTGCTCCGTAGCGGTATCCTCCATGGTCACGCCTGCGGCAGCCCACTTCTCGACGATGTTGCGATGCCAATCTTCCTCGAACCACGCTTTAAACGACGCCGCGATGATCCCGCCTACGCCGTCGGTATCCGCGAGGTCGCTTTCCGACGCTGCCCGCAGCGCCTCCATCGAGCGATACCTAGTGGCCAGTGCACGCGCTGCAATCGGGCCAACGTGGCGAATGGACAGGCTGACAAGCACTCGCCAAAAATCAGTCTGCCGCGCGCTTTCCAAGTTCTTCAACAGCTTCTTGCCTTGCGCGTTGAGCTTGCCTGCTTTTGTCGTATAGGCAGAGGACTTCAGAAGCTTTTCTTCGTCGAGGTCGAAAAGATCCGCTTCGTCAACAAGCACGCCCGACTCAATGAGATCTACCGCGGCCTTCTCCCCCAATGCCTCAATGTCCATACCCTTGCGGGAGGCCAAGTACTCAAGGCGCGCGGAAAGCTGAGCTGGGCAGCTACGTGTATTCGGGCAACGCCAGTCTTGGTCGCCGTCTTTTTGCGGTGCCAGCTTGGTGCCGCAGGAAGGACAATTCTCCGGAAATACCCACTCGTGCACGGAGTCATCCCGCAGCTCCAGAACCGGTCCCAGCACCTCAGGGATAATCTCGCCGGCCTTGCGGATGACAATGGTATCGCCAATCATCACGCCCTTGTTCTTGACCTCGAACTGATTGTGGAGGGTCGCCTTCGACACCGTGGAGCCTGAGACAAACACCGGCTCCATCACCGCGAATGGCGTGATCCTGCCCGTGCGACCCACTCCTACCTCAATGTCCAGCAGCTTGGTGGTCACCTCCTCAGGCGGGTATTTATAAGCGATGGCCCAACGCGGCGCGCGGGACGTCGCACCCAACGCACGCTGCGAAGCCAAGTCGTCGACCTTGACCACGAGGCCGTCCATTTCAAAATAGGCGTCATGGCGGTGTTCCGCCCAGTGATTGATTTCCTTTTGCACTGCGGCCGCTGATTTAACCTGCTTGGTGTACGGCGAGACTGGGAATCCCCAGGCCTCCAAGGCCTGGTAGGCATCATGTTGGGAGCTTGGTTGGAAGCCATCACGTGCGCCAATACCGTGGCACACCATGTGTAGGCGGCGCTTCTTCACCTCGTTGGGGTCCTTCATGCGCAGGCCACCTGCCGCAGCATTACGCGGGTTGGCAAACGTCGGCTTGCCATCCTCGCGGCGCGCCGCGTTGATCTCCGCAAACTCGTCAGGGCGCATGTAGACCTCGCCGCGAACCTCAATCAGCGCCGGCACAGGATACTCATCGGTGCCGCTTAGCTCGTGCGGGATATCCGTAATCACCTTGGCATTGGCGGTTATGTCCTCTCCCACGCGGCCGTCGCCACGGGTTGCCGCCGTGGTCAGCTTGCCATCCCGATAGACCAAGTCGATGGACAGGCCATCAATCTTCAGCTCAGTCAGGTACGTCTGCGCCGGCGTTCGGTCGAGCCAATCCTGCATCTCCGATTCATTGAATACATTGTCCAAGCTGTAGAGGCGCTCCAAGTGCTCAATATCCGCAGCGCCCTCCGGCGCCGCGCCAACCTGTTGGGTGGGCGAATCAGGAACAGCCAACTCAGGATGCTCTGCCTCAAGCTTGAGCAGGCGCTGAAACAGTTCGTCAAAGTCAGCATCAGGGATCGAAGGCTCACCGTTGTAATAGAGCTCGCGGTGCTTACGCACTTCTTGCGCAAGCTCGGACCACTTTCGTTGGATATCTACGGAGTTTTCTGCAGAGTTAGTCACGGTCAACCAGTCTAGTCATCACCTCCGACACCGAGTGCCACAGTCCGTGTCCGATCCAAGCGCTAGAGTGTTTCACATGAACTTCGACGCCACCCGCATGCTCTCCTTCGACCTCGAAACCACCTCCGTCAACCCCAAAGAAGCGCGCATCGTCACCTCTGCGTTGGTGCGCATTGATGGACGCGACGTCGACAAACGCGAAATGCTCGCAGACCCCGGCGTGGAAATCCCCGAGGCAGCCGCCAAGATCCATGGCATCACCACTGAAAAGGCACGCGCGGAGGGCCAGCCACACGACGAAGTCCTAGCCGAGACGCTCCGCTCCATCCGTCAGGCGTGGGACGACGGTCTGACGCTCATCGTCTACAACGCCGCCTATGACCTCTCCGTTTTGCGCGCACTCACGGGCGATTTCACGGTTGACGGTCCGGTTTTCGATCCCTTCGTCATCGACCGAGTCAAGGACAAGTGGCGCAAGGGCAAGCGCACGCTTGGCGACGTTTCTGCACACTACGGCGTCACCCTCGAAAACGCTCACGAAGCAACCTCGGACGCACTCGCCGCAGCTCGCATCGCCTGGATGCAGGTGCGTCAGCACTTCCCAGAACTGGCCCAAATGGACACCACCGAGCTCATGGAGTACCAGGCCGTCGAGTGGTACAAGGACCGCGAGTCCTTCAAGAAGTACTTGGAAGGCCAAGGTAAGGACGCAAGCGACATCTCCACCGCTTGGCCAATGATTGGCTAAATATTGCGACATTTTTAAAATTCTGGAATTCTATAAATATGAATTCCAGAACTTCCGCACCTCAACTCGAAGCCCGCCTCGCCGCCCTCGAGGCCCGTGTCGAGGCTCTCGAAGGGCAGCACTCGGTCACTCCGCCCCCAGCACCCACCTCCGATTCCCGCTACTGGCTCGTCGAGGCCCTCGAAGAAGGGCCCGACATTCCCGACGGCTCCGTCATCTTTGGCGGCGACGTCACCATCGGCAATCGCGAGTACAAATACCAATGGCAGCGCCCCACCCAATTCGTCACCGACGAGTCTTGGGAAGAAAACATCAAGCGTCTTAGCGCCATCGCACATCCCACCCGCGCGGAGATCCTGCGTCGCCTCCTGTGTGCGCCCGCCAGCGTCAGCGACCTTGTGCAGGAGGGGCTGGCTAGCTCGACAGGAACCGCATATCACCACCTCAACGAACTCAGCAGCGCCGGGTGGATCGCCAAATCCAAGTCCGGCGCCTTCGAAATCCGGCCGGCCCGCGTCATCCCCCTCATGACAATCATCACGGCGGTGGAGGCACACTAATGAGCTTTTCCATTGGCAAACTCGCAATCGGATTCCTGGTCGCTGCTCTCGTAGCAGCCGTCCTTGTCCTGGTAGGCCCTCACCGCATCGCCCTGGCAACCGAGGCCACTGGCTCGACCGACCTAGCCCAGAAGCTGCGTGACAATGCACAGCGCGGTCACCACAATCTGACGGCCTTTACGCTGTCGAACGGCAAGGTCTCCTTCGCAGGCCTTGGCGCCGACGAACATACCGAGGTCGAAATCGGCTCCGTAACCAAGATGTTCACCGCTGAACTGCTGCGCCAGGAGGTTGAGAGCCAGCATCTGACCTACGAAACCAAGGTGGGCGAGGTCCTCGACACCGGCGACTCCCCCATTAGCGACGTCACCCTCACCGAGCTCACCGAGCACACCTCGGGACTTCCCCGCCTCGCCCAAGGCACCAGCTTTCTTAGTTTAACCTCGGCTTTTAGCGGCAAGAATCCCTACGCCAACGAGACCAAGGCAGACATCCTCTCCGCCGCCAAGGACGCGAAATTAACGGGCCGCGGCACCGAGTCCTATTCCAACCTCGGATACGCCTTGTTGGGCTTGGTGCTAGAAGAGTCCTCCGGCAAATCCTACGAGCAGCTCCTACGATCCAACATCCTCGAGCCCGCCGGCATGGAGGAGACTTACCTCATGAGCCTAGGGGCAGTGCCTGACAACGCCTCGCGCGGGCTGACCAATCGCGGCAGAAGCGCCGAACCCTGGGAGATGCCCGGCACAGGTCCAGCCGGCGCTATCCGTTCGACTGCACACGACATGACTAAGTTTGCCGAGTGGATGCTCGCGTACGGCGACTTCACCCATGGCTGGCAAGAAAACCCAGTCGAGGACGGCGGCGGCTTCTGGCACAACGGCGGCACCTACGGCTATTCCTCGATGCTCATCATTGACCCACGCACTCGCCACGCAGCCTTCGTCAACAACGATTCCCCTGCCGGGACCGAAAACATCACGCGAACCATCTTCAAGGAGCTGCCATGATGGACTATTTACCCCTGCTGGTCACCGCATTTTTCCTCTGCAACATCGTCTGGTCCATATGGAAGTCCTGGACCGCTCCGAAAATCACGAGCTACCGCATTTTCGATGCCGTGATAACCTGGCTCGTCGTCGCTTTTCTCGGAGGTGTACTCGGCTGGAACAGCTCGCTGAGCATCTGGTGGTGGTATGCGCTCGTGGCGCTGACCGCGCTTTATGCGGGCGCAGTCGCGCTACGCCTACAGATCCCCCGCGTCGCGCACGAGCATCTTCACCAGCAATCGCAAAACCAATGCGGCGTCCCTCGCTGAGATGTTCGCCCAAGCCGTCGATGTTCTGCCCAGTCTCCAACCCCTTGAACAAGGTGATGAAAGTACCTGCCGCGGCTGCCATCTCCCACAAAGGTTCAGCGTGGAGATAGTCAGCACCAAAAGATTCGAGCGTATCGAAGGCCACTTCAGCCGGTTGGTAGCAATGACGGCACTTTATGCTGGAAAAGCGGCCTTTCACAGAAAGTCTCCCAAATCTCCAACCTCCGAAAAGTCTCCCAAATCTCCAAAATCTCCCATCTTGAGGTAGCCTTGCCGTCTACGAGCACCCGCAGTAATCCTTTCCGCCCCACCTTCGGAGTCCCGCCTCTTTATTGGGTGGGCCGCACTGCTGTGCTCGATGCATTCCGCAATGCCCTGTAGTCCCCAGCCGGCGCCTCCGCTCGCACGATGATCGTCAGCGGTGCACGCGGTATCGGAAAGACGGTTCTGCTCAATGAACTGGAGGATTCTGCGAAAGCACAAGGCTGGATATGCATTCGAGCTTCTGGGCGCACCAACATGGTCGAGGAGCTCGTCGAGACCACCATTCCGCGGTTGATCGAGCAACTCGCGCCCCGAGATAAGCGGAAAATCAACCGCATCGGAATCGGCGGGGTCGGAATTCTGCTCAGCATCGACGAAGTTCAAGACGCCTCAGTAGAAGACCTCACTTCTATCGCAGTGGCCTACCAGGATCTCCTGCGCTATGAGCTCGACATTTCCTTTGTCGCCGCCGGATTGCCGCAAGGCGTCAACCGCCTGCTCGATCTCCCAGGCGTTACTTTCTTACGCCGCGCCCAAAGATTCGTTCTGGGTCCGCTTTCTGCAGGCAACGCCTCCGAAGCCTTTACTGCCACCGCAGCTGACTCGGGCCTTAATTTCTCATCGGAGGCAATCAGCAAGGCCGTCGAGCTGTCGAAGGGCTACCCATACCTCGTTCAGCTGGTGGGTTCCTTGGCTTGGGAGCGCGCATACGCCCGCGACGAGACCCAGATTGAAGCTTCAGACGTAGACAGCATTGCCGACGAAGCCATTTCCATCCTGTGCGCTCAAGTGCACTTGCCCGCCGCGTCTTCGCTGCCTCCTGCTCAGCGCCAGTTCCTTGACTCGATGTCTAGTGCTTCCGTTGATGGCATCGCCACGATTACGGAGATTGCAGAAAGCCAAGGCCGCACGGTCCGCTCGCTTTCGGCAACGCGCCAAAGGCTTATCGACGCCGACCTCATCGAGCCCGCCGCCCACGGCGAGCTGCAATTCGTCATCCCCTACATGGAGCGCTTCTTCAACTCCACCGACAAACTCGGCAGGGCCGACTAGCTAGAGATCACCGGCGTCGCGCACCAACATGCCCGCCGTCTCCACGACCGAGCGCAGCGTGCTTGCCGACGCCTCCCTTGGCACCACGTCCACCGCATCCACCAGCAGCTCACGTGGCATACCCATGCGGTCAAAGTGCCGGGCCACAGCCACTGCTTCTGCCCGCGCATCGACACCCGCGATTGCGAAACCGATTCGCTTGCCTTCGCTTAAGAACTCGCCAAGGCCATCGATGTTCTTTGCCGTGTCAAGCCCAACGAAGTCAGTCACGAATGTTTCCGCGGCATCGGCGATTTCCCAATGCGTCCCCGAAACGAGATAGTCCGCACCCAACTCCTTGAGCTTCTCCCGAGCAACTTCCGCTGGGACCGCGCGAATCTCGTCAAAGTCGGTGGTCCCGGGGACCTTTCCAGTAAGGACGTCGCCAAGCAAAGGCTCATCCACCTGCACCCGCACCTGACCGTGAAAACGCCGCTGCAACTTAGCCACGTGATCCGCGATGCCCATCTGCAGGGCTTCATGCAGATCGCGGGTAGCACCGGCGTCGGAAAGCACGCGGTGTCCATTCGAAAGCTCCACCGCCGCTGCTAAGCTCCACGGCCCCAAAACCTGCATCTTTAAGACGGGAACAGACTCGCCCCATACCTCTTGGATGGCGTCCAAATCACGCTCCCACAGATCCCAGGTGCGTCGCATCATCAGCTGTGGGCGCTGGGTCATCTGCCACGCGCGTGGGCCGCGGTCAACGTTGACCGCTTCTAAAAGCGCGGCCGTAGAGCCCACGGCATCCGCACCAAGCCCGCGCTCGGGAAGCTGCGGAATCGCCGGCAGATGCCCAGACTCGCCCATCACGATGTCGGCAGCCTCCGTCATGGAAACCCCACGCATCGGCCCCAGCGAAAAGCCCGTCACTATGCCGTCCCGCAGATGGTTCCGGAACCCAAGACGATGTCGCCCAGCTCATCGGGGCTTGGCAGGTACAGCACTGCGGCTTGGCCGCGTGCAACACCGGAGAGCGGTTCTTTCAGCTCCAGCGTCATCTTGTCGCCATCGCGATCCACGTATGCCTTGCAAGGCACAACCGACCCGTGCGCGCGAACCTGAACCTCGCACTCCAGCTCGCCGTCCATGGCCGGGTGCAGATACTTCAGGCGATCTGCCTGAATCGTTGAAACCGCCAAATCCTCGCGCGCGCCTACCGTCACCGTTCCTGTTGCAGCGTCGATATCCGTGACATAGCGCGGGCGCCCGTCCGCCGTGGGCTCCTTAATGTCAAGGCCCTTGCGCTGACCGATGGTGTAGTTCCACGCACCATCATGTTGCTTGAGCTCCTGGCCCTCCTGGTCCACGATCATGCCCGGACGCAAACCGATTCGGGAGCCCAAAAATGCCTGCGTATTGCCATCCGGAATAAAGCAAATGTCGTAGGAATCGGGCTTCTTCGCTGTGGAAAAGCCATGCCGCGCCGCTTCCTCGCGAATCTGCGGCTTTGGGGTATCACCAATCGGGAAGTAGCAATGCTCGAGCTCTTCTGCGGAAATCACGCCGAGAACATAGGACTGATCCTTGTTCTCGTCCTTGGAACGGCGCATGTAGCCGGCGTCGTCAAGCGTGGCGTAATGGCCCGTGGCTACGGCATCGAAGCCGAGCGCCATGCCCTTTTGGAGCAGCGCCCGGAACTTGATCTTCTCGTTGCACCGCAGACAAGGATTCGGCGTCTCGCCCCGGGCATAAGAATCCACGAAGTCCCCGATGACCTCCTCTTTAAACTGCTCGGAAAAATCCCACACGTAGAAAGGAATGCCCAGCTTGTCACAGATGCGACGCGCGTCTGCAGAGTCCTCCAAGGAGCAGCAGCCTCGCGCCTTCTCACGGGTCTGCTGAGCATCCTTATGTAGGGCCAAGTGCACGCCCACGACGTCGTGGCCTGCCTCCACCGCTCGGGCTGCAGCCACCGAGGAATCGACGCCACCTGACATCGCAACGAGAACTCGCACACATACTCCTTTACTTCGGCCGAATACGTTACTCTTTTTCTCCTTTTAGGCCCAACGACAATCGCAGCTCCTACATTCCCTAGGCTTAAAGACATGCGCAAAACGGATGAGTTGGTTGGCACTTACGAGATTTCCACAGGCACGGCTGAGGTACTCGCAGACGAATATCACGACAATGGTTACATCCTCATGGTCAATGGTGTGCCATCGAGCCACATCGTGATTGGTTCCCCGGAAGTCCTCGAGTTCGAGTACATGCGGTGGATTGCCGCGGCGGTAGAAACGCTTCTGCCAGTCGATCCAGCTTCGCTGCGCATGACCCACTTGGGCGGCGCGGGCTGCTCCCTTCCCCGCTATTTCGCCAGTATCTGGCCCAAATCACGGCACACAGTGGTCGAGCTCGATGCAAAGCTGGGCGAGCTTGTGCGTACGCTTTTCGACGTCCCCCGCTCGCCCACCGTCAAGATTCGCGCCGGCGAGGCCCGCGCGGTTACAGACAGTTTCGTCCCTGCCAGCCGCGACGTCATCATCCGTGACGTCTTTGCAGGCGACACGACGCCATATCCCCTCACCACGGTTGAATTCTTCCGTGCGGCTCACGACGCCCTCGCTCCCGGAGGCCTCTACGTAGCTAACTGCGGCGATCACCACGACTTGTCTATCGCCAAAGCTGAGCTGCAGGGAATGTCGCAGGTCTTTGAACACATCTCCGTTATTGCCGATCCACCAATGCTCAAAGGCAGGCGTTACGGCAACATCATCCTCTTGGGCTCTGATCGCGAAATGCCAGCTGCGGGCTCCGTTGCAGCCGCACAACTGGCAAAGTTGCTGTTAGGTGGCGCTGTCCCCGCCCATTACAAAGACGAGAAGTGGACCAAAAAGCACATGCAGGGCGCTACTGCGCGAGCTGATTAACTGCTTCCTGTGCCTGCTCTACTTGGTCTGGATTGACGCCGTTTTTCGTAGCGATATGGCCCGCGTTGTCCAGAAGGATGGCCAAGTCGCCGACTGTGAAGTCGCCAGTTGCCATTTCTACGAGGTCATCGATAGGCAGCGTTCCATTCTGGGTGAGCTGCTTGACGAAGTCCGTGAACACGCCCGCAGCGTTCCCGCCAAGACCTGCCTGCTCGGCGGCGTCGACAAGCTGCGGCGTCGCGATAATGCCTGCCGCCAACGCGAGGATGGCTCCGATCAGCGGACCACTGTTGGAGCTGAGGTCTGGTGCGTCGTCGCCGAGCACAAGGCCCTCAAGGATTCCGCCGATGTCGAGGTAGTTGCCGTTGCTGAAGGACTCGAGCTGCCCCTCGCTACCGTTAAACAGGTTCATGTCCACCGGACCGGTAATGCCGTTAACGCGGCCGGAGCCGGAACGTTGCCAGAAGGAGATCTTGTCCCAGCCGCCCACTGGTTCCGGGGCCTTATCCTGGTATGCGGCGAGCCAGAGCGGCATATCGGAGAATTCCTTGGTGTTACCCATCTGCCCCATCCAGAAGTACTTGTAGGTGTAGATCATCGGGGTACGGCCGGTAAGCGCGCGCAGTTCGGTGGTGAATTGGCGAATCCAATTGGCTAGTTGCACCGGTGACAAGCCCTCGTCTACCTCAATGTCAAGAACAGGAGGCAGGGTCTGACCTGGCACGAGCGCCAGCTGCGCCGCAAAGTGGGCAGCCTGCGCTGAAGCTGACGACGCCGGGCGCGCGTAGTGATAAGCACCAACCTTGAGGCCCGCAGCAGAGGCTGCGTTGGCATCAGCAACAAAATAAGAGTTTGTCCAGTCGCTGCCCTCACTTGCCTTGACGAAGGCGAAGGACTGACCGTCAGTCTTGACGTCACTCCAATTAATCAGCGCTCCACCTGGATGCTGGTGTGCTGCGATGTCAATTCCCGAAGGGGCACTCGAGGTCCAAGCGCCGGCGGTCATCGTTCCTGCGATAGCTAGAGCAACGGATCCAACAACAGCAACGATGGCCTTGCGCATTCCCTTATTTGAAGTCATGCGCGTAACTGTACCGAGACAAACCCAATTATCCCTTTATTAACACGCGTATCTTTTATAATATTTTTCCACTTTTACCTCTTTCACTTCTTTCGTACACATTTTCGATTTTCCCTTGAGTTTAACTCCGTGCATGTTTAGAATGAGGGGCATGAACATGCAAACAGATATTCTAACGGCGGGGGCCTGGGGGAATGAACGGATACTACCTGGTCAATGACACCTCATGCCCTGTAGCCACTGCCGCCAGGGAAGTAAGAAAGCTTGAGTTTGAGCTCTGGGCCAAATGTATTCCAGAGCACGACGCAGATATCGAACTTGTTATCCAAAATCTGGCCACCACAACAGGCCGCGGTACCTACCAAACAAAGAAGATTCTCTTCGCTCTATACCGCATCCACGAATTGCCTCAATTGCTTGCGTTGCAACATGAGTCATACTTCCTCGACATATCCAGGCTCACTGCCATCGACCTCGCTCTCAACAAACTCGGCGCGCCTTCACCGGAAGCTCTCGAGCAAATTGACGCGGCGTTGTGCGAGTTTTTCACTCCCACTAAGCCGCGGCAGGGTCTTCCATCCAACCGCGCCATCACCAAATTCATCTACGACCTCCTCCGCCTGCTTGATGACAACATCGAGCCAGAATCAAAGGAAGAGGAAAAGCGAAATGATTCCTACTCCACCTACCCAGTACCGGGCGGCCGAGAGGCCATCAGCGCCGAATACGACGCCGCCACAGCATTCGAACTAGACAAACACATCAAAGACACCGCCGAAAAGCTAGAGATCACTCCGGCCGAGGCCCTCGAAAAACTCATTCGCGGAGAAGCTAATTCCCAAGCCACAGTCATCCTCAACATGTACCGCGCTAGCGACCTCAAGGATGCGCCTGCGTTCATTCAAGACGTCGGCTGGGTATCCGCTGAGGTAGCGGACACACTGGAACCCACTGTCGTTCGTGACATGGAAAAGGCCGAGACCGCGGTAAGCAGCAGTTACACCACACCGGCCACGATCCGTGCGTACGTCGAAGGGCGCGACCTCACCTGCCGCATCCCTGGTTGTGACCGCCCAGCCTGGGAATGCCAGATGGACCACCGCATAAACTTCGCAGACGGAGGCCAAACCACAGCATCGAATTTGGTGAGCCTATGCCAGCCTCACCACAACCTCAAGACCGACGGCCGCGTCTGGTACATCATGGACGAAGAAACCAATGACATCATCTGGCTCTTCGACGATGGCCACTACGAATTCTCCCGAGCCGAAGGCCCCCTCGCTCCGAAGAAACGCAACTGGTTGCGAACTTTCATGGAGGCCGTGGCAGCAAGAAGAAGGGAGGCCCGAGCTAACTGTTTGAAAGACGAAGAGCGTTAAGCGCCTCGGATGCTTTCAAGTTGGGCAGGTATGCGTGAACAACTGCCAGACCGATCGAAGGAAGCGATAGCTCGTCCTCGTAGCAAAGGAACCACTTGTGCTCTTCAGGCTGAAACTTCCTCTTACTGGCAGCCAGAGAACGGAATCCATAGAGAGGTTCCATCTGCTCTCCTATTTTGGCGAGCAAAGTATCAAGTGTGGATGGCTTCTCGGCTGATCCTGCCAACGGCGCACCAGAAAGCGAAATCCACTCGCAGCCTTCTCCAGCCGCAATCACAAGCGCCTCCGAGATGAGCAGTTCCATCACGCCCTTAAACCCCTGATCATTGCGGCGCATCACGTCGAGCGTATACCCCGCAAGTTGCCCATCACGGCGGACCGGCATCCAGCTGGTCATGCCATGAATCATGCCATCATCACCAATTGCTAGGAGGAGCCGCGTGCCAGCCACCTTCATTTCTTCGATACCACCCAAGGTGAACCCCATCTCTGGGAGCGCTTTCTCGCTCACCCATTCCTCACTCAGTGCCACGAGGGCGGATGCCACACCGACGTCGAGTTCGTCCCAAGTGGTCCAGACAGTTGTGACGCCTTCCTTCGCCGCCTTGTTACGCGCGGTGCGGATGTTCTGGAATTTCTTACCCTTAAATTCGGTGTTCTCACAGCTCAGCACCGCTTCCTCGGCGACCTCGAGACGCTTAAAATCTGGGTGGTTATTAGCAAAGTCAGCATTCACGGAATACCACGCCGGTGTCATGCCTTCGGTCCTGACAAAGTCTTCAAACTCACGCGAAATATCGTCGCCGACCGGTCCGCCCAGAGTCAGGGCAATTCCGTTGGAAGCACGGTAGGCCACGTAGGAATCTCGCTCGAAGAAATATCGGTTGCCCTGCCACAAAGTCATGAAAGAGAGGTGGTCGCCAGAACGTCGTTCCAGGATTTCGCGCGCCTTGACACGGTCGGCCTCCTGCTGAGGATCCGAAGGGGCGGAAAAGCAGCGCCACAGGGCCCAAATCACTGCGAGCCACCATACGTTGCCCACCCATTCGTAAAGGAACCAGCCGAAACCGCTGGCGGGGATCAGCTCGTGTGGAGCGACCAGTGTGATCACTGCAGGAAGGAATCGCAACGGCCACTCAGCAAGAGCAGTGCTTAACGACGCCCCGCCTACAAACGCCGACTTAACCAGCAGCGTTCCGAGCAGCCACGCAGCCGAACAGGAAGCAGCCACAATGGCCAGGATGCCCGCGTATTTCTTAAGCATGCGCGGGGATTCGTGAACGCTAAAAAGCTTGTGCGAGTAGAGCAACACAGCAATGCAGAACAGCCAAGGAAGCAGCGCTTCAAACAGATTAACCCTATACAAAAAGAAGCCATCTTGGTCAAGATCCCAAAGCTGAATCAGGAGGAAGCCCAAGGACGCGAGCTGGACGACCAAGGAAAGAGACCAAGCAACACGCCGGCCGCGCACCAAGCCAAAGCACAATACAAGCTGAAGAAGAAGCGGCATCAGGTTGGCCAACATGGGCCCAAAGCCATGCATGCGAGCAATGTCAGCTGACGAGATGCACGCAGCGGACGTGGAATCGAGTGTGCACAGAACTTCGACGGAGACGTCGGAAAGCACAGGCCCCCACATGAGTCGGGTGAGGTCAGAAAAGGGCCCTTCGGCGGTGGGATTGATTGCCACGAGGACGGGGCTGATGGCAACCGCGCCCAAAATCAGGGCAACGAGGACGCGCCGCTCGCGAAGTGAGGGCGTCGCACGCGATTGAGGATGCCTCCACATGCCCAAGAAAAGACCAAGCAGGGCCGCGGTAAGGCCAAGCACATCTGCAAGAGAGCCGGCGTAAAAGACGTTGGTCAAGGCCAGCACCATGATAAGTACTCGGAAGCGGCGCTTCCACAGGCGGGGCATAATCGCTGAGGCATACATGGCTGCGCCAAAGATCCAGCCAACCGGCGTAAACAAGAAGTTGTGGAGCAAGTCGTCGCCCCATCGATTCAAGCCGGTGATCTCAATTCCACGGGCAATAACAAGAGCGAGCGGTGCCGAAACCATTTGTGCCAGAAGGCCAACGACGAAGTATTTCTTGCTGCCCAAAACCTTTTCTGTGGGGATGCCAAAGACGAGCGCAAAGAAGGTCACGACTATCGAGCCACCAATGGTGACGGTACTCAACCCAGAGGTGACGACCCATTCGTAGTCAAGCAGATGCAAAGCCCACATCACCGCGATAAGAGCTGCGGTAACTGGGAAGAACTTGAGCTTCTTAAGCGTGGACATCGGATTCCTTAATTCCGTCGAATGGGTCTCGTTCTACTTGGATTCCTCCGCGGGCTGCAGCCCACGCGAAGGTTTGTCTAAGCGCGGGCCGCCAAACCCCGAAGGAATGGCCGCCGGGCAGCGTGGCAACGTAGCTCTTAGCGCCTGCCTGCCGGAGCATCTCGGCGAGATCGTTCTGCGCGCTCTGGGCATCTTTATCCTTATCGCCGGAAATGAACGCCACCGCAAGATTGGGATATTTCTTGTTCTGAAGCAGGTGCGCAGGATTTTGTGCTTGGAAGGCGCGCTCGTCGCCTTCGAAGAGCTTCGTCACGGTGTCCGAGTGATTGCCCAGGGTGGGCTCAGCTTGACCGGAAAAGTCCATGTAACTGCCGTAACTTGCGGGATGGTTCGTGGCCACTTGCAGCGAACACGTACCGCCATAGGACAAGCCTGCAAGTGACCAGTGCGACTGATCCTCGTCTACGCGCAGCTGCTTTTTGATTGCAGCGGGCACGTCCTGCGAGAGATAGGTCATGACCTTGGCACGGGCAGAGTCGGCGCATACGGGATTTCCAGTTTCCGAGCCAGTCGCATCCACCGCGATAACGATTGGCGAGACTCCTCCGTTTGCTGCTTGGAACTGGTCCGCGGTCTGCGCGGCGCCTCCTGAACCAAACCATTGTTCAGGTCCACCCGGGTTGCCGTGGAGAAGCACCATCACTGGCAGTCGTTGTCCGCGGAAATAAGCAGGTGGCAGGTAAGCGATGGCCTCCCGCGCCTTAAAGCCTGACTTCTCCCCTTGCAGGTTCAAATGCACCGTCGCAGCGCCTTGGCCCTTGTAGGTAGGCAACTGCCAAGGTGAGATCTCTTGGGCCACGGGCCTAGGGTCGAGGGAACCGACGGTCGGGTACGTTTGGTACTCCAAATTCACCAAACCGGCCAGTGCGATCAAGGACAACAGCCCAGCGATCACGGTCGAAGTCTTAGGTTTGCGAAGCAACGCAGCGATAGCAATGGCACCCGCGATCAGAATGTAGACGGGAACGTCCCAGTGCCGAAGGAAAAGCCACGCGATGATCGCGGCAGCAACGGCGAACAAGACCGGCTTTATCTTGCGGGTCCATGCAATCAAGCCAACTGCGCCCACGAGGATGACCACGTAAATGATGCCATTAACAGGATCAGCCAGCGGAAGGTCTAGGAAAAAATTCACTCCTAAACACTAGTCCTGCGCTGGCTGAATACGCTGTGAGAAGGCTGCGAGGTTGGTACTGAATCGCTACCTAAACGCTGCGGGCACGCGCTACCACTGCGGGCAGCTCCTGGAGCACGAAGTCAACGTCCTCTTGGGTGGTGTTGCGTCCGAGGGTAAAGCGTAGCGAACCAATTCCATCGGCCTCGGAAACATTCATTGCTTCCAGCACGTGTGACATGCGATTCACGCCGGAATGGCATGCACTGCCTGTCGACGCCTCGATGCCCAACGAGTCGAGCAGCATGATGAGGCTGTCGCCATCAGTTCCGGGGAAAGAAACGTGCAGGTGCGAAGGAAGCATCGGCTCGGAGGAGTTGAGCACCACGTTGTCAATGCTGGATACGATGCCTGCGCGGAGGGCGTCGCGAAGCTGGCCCACGCGCTGGGACTCGGAAGGAATCTCGGCGATGGACTCCTCGAGAGCTGCGGCTAGAGCCGAGGCACTGGCGACGTCGACTGTGCCAGGGCGGATTCCACGTTCCTGGCCGCCGCCATAGGCGATGGGCTGCGGGGCCGGGCTGCGCTTGGCCAGCAGGAGTCCGATGCCGCGCGGGCCGCCGAACTTGTGGGCGCTCGCAGCCAGAGTGGTCAGCCCCAGCTCGTGGAAGTTAATGGGCAACTTACCTGCCACCTGGACCGCATCCACGTGAACGGGCGTCCCGGCAGCTTGCGCGCGCGCCGCGAACTCAGCGATGGGCTGGATAGCACCGGTCTCGTTGTTGGCCCACATGCAAGTGGCGACGTCGGCCGGGGTATCCAGCAGCGAGAGGTCGCTGACGTGGGAGTGTCTGTCGACAGGCAGCAGATCCACCTGCGCGCCCTTCAACTGTGCGACGGTGTCGCGGACAGCGGGATGCTCGATGGGCGTCGAGATGACGCGGTTCGTGTTGCCAGCCTTGTAAAGGCCCTGGATAGCGATGTTGTCTGCTTCAGTTCCAGAAGAAGTGAAGATCACTTCGATGGGTTCGCAGCCAAGGAGCTCGGCGACTTTCTCGCGGGCGTCGTCAAGCACGGAGCGAGCGCGCCTGCCAGAGGCATACTGGGCTCCCGAGTTAACGGCCCCGGAGGCGGCAACCCAAGCATCGATGGCCACCTGGCGCATGGGTTGGGTGGCCGCGTAGTCGAAGTAGCGAGACATTACTTGCGGGACTCCAACTCAGCAACGAGTGCCGGGGCGATCTCGTGCACGTCGCCCACGACGCCGAGGTCGGCGATCTGGAAAAAGGGCTCGTCCTGGTCCTGGTTGACCACGACGATGGTGCCGGAGGTCTGCATACCGGAAGTGTGCTGGATGGCGCCGGAGATTCCGAGGGCGATGTAGAGATCGGGTGACACGGTGACGCCAGTCTGGCCTACTTGATGTGCTGGGTCGTAGAAGCCCTGGTCAACAGCGTCGCGGGTGGCGCCGACGGCGCCGCCGAGGGCGTCAGCCAGCGGCTCCACGATGGTGGAGAAGTTGTCTTCAACGCCGCGGCCGCCGGAGACGACGACCTTCGCTGCGGTCAGCTCTGGGCGAGCCGACTTCTCGTGCGGGGTGAAAGAAGCAACGGTGACGTCCTTCGCGGTGGCGGCGGGCAGCGGCATCGGTGCGGGAGCGACGGCAGCCGGCTGCGGATCAACGGTCACGGCGCCTGGGCGCAGAGTGTAAATCGGGGTGGCCCCGGCTGCGGTGGCGGTGGTCTCGTAGGAGCCGCCGAAGATGGTCAGGTGTGCGGAACCATCGGCGTTGATGCCGTCGACGTTGACCAAGGCGCCAGACGCCAAACGCGCAGAAAGGCGGCCGGCGATCTCGTTGTTGGTCGGGGTGGCTGCCAGCACGATTGGGGCTGGGTTCGCGGCGGCGAGGGCGTGCAGGGCATCCACCTCGGGCAGAATGATGCGCTTGTCGTAGTCCTCGGCGGTCGCCTGGACGATCTGGGCGGCACCCAGTGCTGCGAGCTCGGAATCGAAGGCATCGGCTTGCTTGCCGACGACGACCGCAGAAACGGTGCCCAGGGCACGAGCGGCGGTAATGAGCTCGCCGGTGACAGGGCTCAGGACGTTATCTTCGTGTTCTACAAGTACGTATACGTGAGACATTTATTCTCCTAGATAAGGTTCTTCGCGGCGAGGAAGTCAGCGATCTGCTTGGCGGCTTCTTGTGGGTTCGGCTCGATAATGACCTCGCCGGCGGTACGGGCTGGGCGCTGAGCAGAGGCCGTAACGGTGGTGGTCGGAGCCACGGCATCGATGCCGAGCTTGGCGACGTCGAGGGTGCTAACCTCTGCCTTCTTCGCGGCCATGAGGCCCTTGAAGTTGGGGAAACGCGGTTTGTCGGCCTTGTCGGTGAAGGAGACGATCGCAGGCACAGGCGCCTCGAGCTTCCAGTGACCGTGGGCGTCCTCGCGGACGCCGCGCAGGACGCCGCCATCTAGGCTCAGGGACTTCAGATCGGTAAGCGCAGGCAGCTGGCGGTACTCGGCGAGCAGACCTGCGAGCAGGCCGGTGGATGCGTCCGAAGAGGAGTTGCCGAGGGTAATAACCTGCACGTCCTCAATAGTGTTGATGGCCGCGTTCAGGGTCCATGCGGTGGACAGCGCGTCGGCGCCGGAGAGGGCGTCATCAAGCACGTGCACTGCCTCGTCCGCGCCCATGGCAAGAGCCTTGCGCAGCGCCTCATCGGCGGCGGCTGGACCCATGGTTAGTGCTACGACCTTGAACTCGGGGTTAGCCTCCTTCAGGCGCAGGGCCTGCTCAACGGAGTACTCGTTAATCTCGTCGATGACGTTGTCGACGCTGGTGCGGTCGAGGGTGTGGTCTTCCTCGAGGGACTTGGTGGACCAGGTATCCGGTACGTGTTTGACCAGAGCCACGATTGCGGGCATTGGACACTTCCCTTTCCGATAGATTTATGTTGCGTAATTATCCTCGGACGATACTACTCGCGGTCCGCACAGCAACGCGATTCCCTGCGTGCCAATGCGTGTCATCACAATCGCCATGGAACGTTTGCCCTTGAGCTTGAGCTTCTTGCGCAGCTGATCCGGATCGACGTTTAGACCGCGGACCAGTATTTCGAGCGAGCCCGCGCCGTGTGCCTGCAGCGCAGCCTTAAGCCGCTTGACGGGCACGGCCTCAATGAATGGAAATCCGGACGTGCCTGCCGGGATGCGTTCCCCGGTGAGGTACGCGATACGCGGATCGAGCTGGTGCAGGCCCTCCCGGGCCGCGTAGTGGCGCACCAGACCCGCGCGGACCACGGCGCCATCGGGGTCGATGATGTAGCTGCCGATGTCGCCGGCCTCGGGCAGGTTGTCCTCGTCAAAGTCGTTGCTGTCGAGGATGTCTGCGGCGCCTTCAGTACCTTCAGCGCCTTCAGTGTCTTCCGTGCCGTCTTTGAGCAACACAGCCTGGCGGCCGGTGGCCAAGCCCGGGGTATAGAGACACGCTTCCTTGACGTTGCCGTTCACGCTGGCCACAGAGACCAGTCCCGGCCACTGCGAGAAGTCGAGGCCGGGCGCGCACTTCACGGCCAGCTCGGCACTGTGCGCAATGCGCGAACTGTCAGCACTGTGCGCAGCAACTAGGTCCGGCAGAGGCGGCAAAAGCTTGGCGGGATCGGTGATCCGCTTGCCGTCCTTGCGGCGCGCGGGGTCAGCGATGAGTACCCGTGCAGTGGAGGTTTGGGTCAGCGCATCGGCGCGGAAGAAGGGGTGGGCCACGTTGTGCTGGGCCATTTTGATGCGGGAAGCATCCAGGTCGGAGCCGATGTAGGTGCCCTTGTTCCAGGCGTGCCCTTCGGTGCCGATGGAACAGGTGACATCGTGGACAAGTTCCACGCCCAGGCCTTGCAGAAAGCGGCGTCGGTACTGCGCCAGCACCAAAGGCGTGGCCTGCTGCGCAGAGTCGGAATCCATGAGCCAGTCGGCTGGTAGCTTGCCGCTGCGCCGGGCTTTGATCAGTTCGGCCACGCAGCGATAGTTCTCACCGTAGAGCTGCTGGAGCTTGGCGACGTCGCTCAGCTGCGAGGCTTTGCTGAACTCAAGGTTTAGGCCCGCGATTTCGGGCAGATGCTGGGTGAGGAAATCGACCTCAGCGAGGGTATAACTCATATTCTGTCTACTGGGACAGTCGTAAAGTACTCGCGGTAGCGCGGGTCGTCTTTGGGATCGCCGATGATGGGGCGAAGGTCGGAGAAGGAGGCGTCGTCAAGCGCTTCTTGCACCGTGGAATAGCTGGATAGCCGCAGCATCTGTGCCCACGTGGGCAGCGCAAGGCGCACCAGCCCGGCGCGCCAACCGTCGAGGACGAGCTGCGGTGGAAACCAACCGGCGTCGTCGGCCTCCATGGTGTGACCGTCCGGCTCCTGGCCCTCGGGCAGTACCCCAATGAAAAAGAAGGTGTCGAACCACTGTCCCCCGTCTTCGCCTGCCCAACGGGACCACGGGCGGAGCATGTCGGAATCGGCGCGCATGCCGTTGTTGCTGAGAAACTCGGTAAAAGAGATGTCATGGGATTCGAGGAGGACGCGCTCGCGGTGATAACGCGATGCGTCGGAGACAATGCCGTCGTCGCGAATGGCGAGCAGCGTGCCGGATTCCTCGAACAGTTCGCGGATCGCTGCAAACACCAAGGCATGTGCTTTGTACTTGGTTACTCCCATGCGCCGTGCCAGGGAGATAACGGAGCGGCCTGTCCACAGATCGCCTGAGTCCCACATACGGGGCGGGAAGTCACGTGGGTCGACTCCCCCGCCCGGGAACACCGCGTGCCCTGGATAGTTGCGCATGGTGGACACGCGCTCCTGAATCCATACCTCGAGCCCTTCTCCGCCGTCTCTAAGAAGCAAGACAGTCGCCGCCAAGCGTCCACCATTGAACCCGGTGGTTTCGTTATGGTCGATCGCGTCAAGGCGGTCATGGATGGGCTGGGTCATGCATCTTTCCGTTTAGCGTAGGCGGCGGGCGAAGTACCGATCACCGATGCGATCCACTTGGATCGGCTGGTGGAATGCCTGCGTGAGGTTCGCGGAGGTGAGGACCGAGTTAATGAGGCCCTTGGCCACGACCTTACCCTCATCGAGGATCATCGCATGCGTAAATCCGAAAGGGATTTCTTCTACGTGGTGAGTAATCATGACGATTGCAGGCGCATCAGGGTCGAGAGCTAAGCCTCCCAGATATCCCACTAGGTCTTCCCGACCTCCTAAGTCCATGCCTGCGGAGGGCTCGTCGAGGATGAGTAATTCGGGGTTCGACATCAAGGCACGCGCCAAGATGACGCGTTTCTTCTCCCCTTCCGACAGGGTGCCCCAAGTGCGCTCCGCAAGGCGGCTAGCGCCCACTTGTTCGAGAATTTCATAAGCGCGAGAGAAGTCCATGTCTTGATATTCCTCGCGCCAGCGGCCGAGCACTGCGTAGCCTGCGGAGATAACGAGGTCATCGACGCGCTCGTTATCGGGGATGCGATGTTGCACGGCAGCTGAGGAGATGCCGATGGCGGCGCGGAGATCGCGCATGTCGGTCTTGCCAATGCGCTCGCCCATAAGGAAGGCAGTACCGCTGGAGGGGAACTCTTCCGCGGAGGCCATGCGCACGAGGCTGGTCTTGCCGGCGCCGTTGGGGCCGATGATGACCCATCGCTCGTCGAGTTCTACTTGCCAGTCAACTGGGCCCACCAGGGTATTGCCGCCACGTCGCAGTTCGACGCCGCGGAAGTCGATGAGCCAGTCTTCGTCAGTCTCTGGCTCGGGAGCTGGGTTCACTGGATTCACTGGGTTTGTTTGATTCACAGGTTCCATTGTGGCGGATATTTCTGTTGGCCGGTGAAAGTGACACAGCTGCATTAATCTTAAGGGCATGACTACACGCCTTGCTATCGATGACGTTCGCCCAAGCTTGTCCGGTTCTGTCCCCTCTAAAGCAGTGGTGGACGAGGTAATTCCAGTAACTGCGCTGGTGTGGCGGGAGGGCCACGACGCAGTCGCCGCAACGTTGTCGGTGTGGAACTCGGACTCCCCCGCGGTTTCTTCCGTGACGATGGACTTCGATTCCGTCAATCCCGACCGAGTGCATGGCGTGTTTACTCCGGCGACCCCCGGCCGCTGGTTCTTCCGTGTAGACGCGTGGTCAGATCCGATGGCGACGTGGCGTAACGCTATTACCAAGAAGATGGAGGCCGGCCAGTCAGCGCAGGAACTGTCCAATGACTTGCTCCACGGCACGGAGCTCTTCGAGCGTGCATCCCTTCAGTCCCCAACGGATAAGGCAGCGCTGCTTATCGACGCCGCCCGTGCGCTGAGCGACGAATCCTTGGACCCCGCCGAGCGAGTGCAACTGGCGCTGTCTGAAGAGACTACGAAGCTTTTGCACACCCACCCGCTGCGCGATCTCCTCGTAGAGGGCGAAATCCACGAGGTATTAGTTGAGCGTCGCGAAGCGTTATTCAACTCTTGGTACGAGCTGTTCCCTCGCTCCACGGGCGGTTGGGACGAGAACGGCCAGCCGGTGCATGGCACGTTCAAAACCACGCAGAAGGCTTTGGAACGCGTCGCGGATATGGGCTTCGATACCGTCTACTTCCCGCCGATTCACCCGATTGGCGAGGTACACCGCAAGGGTAAGAACAACTCCGTGGTAGCAGAGCCAGGCGACGTCGGCTCCCCGTGGGCTATTCAAGACCACTCCGCCACGCACCCGCAGCTGGGCACGATGGAAGACTTCAAGGAGCTGGTGGCCCGCGCAAAGGAGCTGGGTCTCGAGGTGGCCTTGGACTTGGCCCTTCAGGCTTCGCCGGATCACCCATGGGCGCAAACCAATCCGGAGTTTTTCACGGTGCTGCCGGACGGCACCATCGCCTACGCGGAAAACCCACCAAAGAAGTACCAGGACATCTACCCGCTCAACTTCGATAATGATCCTAACGGCATCTACAACGAAATTTTCCGCGTGGTCATGCTGTGGGTCGATGCGGGTGTGACCACCTTCCGCGTAGATAACCCGCACACGAAGCCAGCAAACTTCTGGAACTGGCTCATCTCCAAGGTCCACGTAACCCATCCTGAGGTCATCTTCTTGGCTGAGGCCTTCACCCGCGCACCGCGCCTGTTTGGGCTGGCCAAGGCAGGCTTTACTCAGTCTTATACCTACTTCACCTGGCAGACCTCCAAGTACGAGTTGACGGAGTTTGCCAAGATGCACGTCGAACAGGCTGATATCTGCCGCCCGAACTTGTTCGTGAATACCCCGGACATCCTGCACGAGTCCCTACAGACCGGCGGCCGCGCAATGTTCGCCATCCGCGCGGTTCTCGCGGCCACCTTGTCGCCGCTGTGGGGCGTCTACTCCGGCTATGAGCTCTACGAGCACGAGGCTGTTGCGCCGGGTAGTGAAGAGTACTTGGATTCCGAAAAGTACGAGCTGCGCCCGCGCGACTTCCAGGCAGCGCTGAAGAAGGGGGCGTCGCTTGAGGCTTACATCCGCCTGCTGAATCTGATTCGCCGCGAGAACCCGGCCCTGCAGCAGCTGCGCAACCTCAAGTTCCACAATGCGGATAACGAGAGCATCATCGCCTACTCAAAGGCGGACCCAGCCACCGGCAACGTAGTTCTCGCCGTGGTGAACCTAGACCCGCGCAATGCCCAGGAGGCCACCGTGACCGTGGACATGGAGGCCATCGGCCGCGCAGACGGCGACGTCTACACCGTGCACGATGCGATCACTGGCGCGGCTTATAACTGGTCCAACCGCAACTTCGTGCGCCTCGAACCGATGCGCGATGTGGCCCACGTGTTCGTCCTCCCACAGGCAGACTCCCATTCGTTGAACCGCCTTGCCTGGCGTGACGTTGACGATTACCGCGCATAACGCCTTTCATAACCAGCCCCGCACCCTCACACAGTTAGGTAACTTGGACACATGACCATTCCGGAACCAGACCTTTCCCGCCTTAATAATTGCCGTCACCACGCGCCGCATGCCTTTTATGGCTGGCATGAAGGTCTCGTCCGCACCCGCCGCCCTGGCGCTGAGGCAGTCCAGTTGGTTACCGCGGCCGGCGCTGTAGACATGTCCCCGGTGGGCCACGACTTGTGGGAAGCAACCCTGCCTCAGGAACAGGACTACCGCCTGCGCGTTACCTACCCGGGACAGACGCCTGTCGACGTCGCCGACGGCTATCACTTCCTGCCCACCTTGGGCACGCTGGACCTGCACCTGATTTCCGAGGGCCGCCACGAGCGCCTGTGGGATGTGTTGGGCGCGAACCTGAAGAGCTACGACACGGACCTGGGCACCGTCGACGGCGTGGCCTTTGCCGTGTGGGCGCCGAACGCTGAAGGCGTTGCGGTAATAGGCGACTTCTGTGGTTGGAATCCCACCCAGTACCCGATGCGCAGCTTGGGTTCAACTGGTGTTTGGGAGGTCTTCATCCCAGGCATTAGCGAGGGCGAGCACTACAAGTTCGCCATCCAGACCAGGGACGGCCGCCGTATCGATAAGGCGGACCCGCTAGCCAAGCGCACTATTGCCCCGCCGGAGACTGCCTCGGTGGTCTCCGCTAATCGCTACGAGTGGAACGACGCTGCGTGGTTAGAGCAGCGCAATGGTGACCTTAACGTGCCAATGAGCGTCTATGAGCTGCACGTGGGTTCCTGGAAGATTGGTTCCAATTACAACTCCCTGCGCGAAGAGCTCATCCCGTACCTGCAGGAGCATGGCTTCACTCATGTCGAGCTGCTCCCTGTTGCCGAGCACCCATTCGGCGGTTCCTGGGGCTACCAGGTGTCGGGCTACTATTCCCCTTCCGCGCGTTGGGGTACTCCGGACGACTTGCGCGCGCTTGTCGACGCCCTCCACGGCGCCGGCATCGGCGTCATCGTCGACTGGGTCCCGGCGCACTTCCCTAAGGATGACTTCGCCCTGGGACGTTTCGATGGCCAGGCTCTCTACGAGCACCCGGACCCGCGCCGCGGCGAGCAGTCCGACTGGGGCACCTACGTCTTCGACTTTGGCCGCAACGAGGTACGCAACTTCCTAGTGGCCAACGCTTTGTACTGGGCGGAGGAGTTCCACATTGACGGCCTGCGCGTCGACGCGGTGGCTTCTATGCTCTACCTGGACTACTCCCGCGACGAGTGGCTTCCCAACCAGTACGGTGGCCGCGAGTACCTGGAGGCGGTCCAGTTCCTGCAGGAGACCAACGCCACGCTGAATCGCGTCCATCCTGGTGTCTTGACCATCGCTGAGGAGTCCACCTCCTGGCCAGGCGTTACTGCACCGACGGATCAGGGCGGTCTGGGCTTCTCCCTGAAGTGGAACATGGGTTGGATGAATGACACCTTGGAGTACTTCAAGCACGAGCCCATCCACCGCCAGTACCACCATGGTGAGCTGACCTTCTCCATGATTTACGCCTACTCGGAGCGATACGTGCTGCCGTTTAGCCACGACGAAGTTGTCCACGGCAAGGGCTCGCTCTGGACCCGCATGCCGGGCGATGACTGGAACAAGGCCGCCGGCCTGCGCGCGCTCTATGGCTACATGTTCTCCCACCCTGGCAAGAACTTGCTTTTCATGGGCCAGGAGTTCGGCCAAACCACGGAGTGGAACGAGTCCAACTCGGTTGACTGGTCCAACCTGGAGGGCTGGGGCAACGAGTGGCACCACGGCATCAAGCGCTTGGTGCGCGATATCAATGCGGTGTACAAGGACACCCCGGCGCTGTGGTCGCAGGACTTTGCACCTGAAGGGTTCCAATGGGTCAAGTCTGACGACTCGAACAACAACATGTTGGGCTACGTCCGCTACGGCACGGATGGCTCCGCGCTGTTGGCGGTGTGCAACTTCTCAGGCAGCTCGGTGCCCAACTATAACCTGTGGCTGCCGCGCGACGGCGCGTGGGAGATGATCCTCAACACTGACGACGCCGTCTACCAAGGAGCAGGCAACGATCTGCCGCGCTGGATTCACTCGCAGGGCAACTACACGGAGCTCCACTTGCCGTCGAACTCCGTGCAGTGGTACCTGTTCAGGGGCTAAGCTCCCCCCCCCGAGGCAGGCCCGCGTTAAGCCTGCTTGTTGACTCTCGCGATGAGTTCCTGCACGCGGGAGTCGATGTCGTCGCGCAGCTCGTTCATGCGCTGGGTGCCCTCGACGCCGCGCAGGGACGGGTCTTCGATATCCCAGCGCTCAGCGGGACCGTCGTAGTCTGCGCCACCTACCACGATGACGTGCTCGACCTGTGAGGCGAGCTCAGGGTCCACAGGCTTCGGAGTGCCCTGCGCCATGTCGGCACCGACCGCGGCAAGCGATTCCGCTGCCTCGTGGTTAATGTCGCCGGCAATGCCTGGCTCTAACACCTGGACGCCTGCGGAATACACGTCCCACTCGGGCGCGTGCTGCTTGGCCAGAGCGGCAGCCATCTGGGACTTGCCGCGGTTGCTGTTGCAAAGAAAAAGTACGGAGGTCATGACTCCGTACTTTATCCGTGTTTTATGCCTCGCGTTGAGCTGTAGCGCTACTTCTTAGTAATGGCGTAGTAGACCGGCAGGGACTTCCAGCTAAACTCGACGTTATCGACGTTCTGCGACCAGCCACCAACAACATTCGGGTAGAACAGCGGGATGGCAGGCAGGTCGCGCAGCAGCAGCTCCTGGGCCTGGTTGTAGAGCTTGGCAGCCTCTTCAGAGCTCTTGGCGCCGTTGGCCTTCACGATGAGCTCGTCGAAATCTGGGTTGGAGTACTTAGCGTCGTTGGAGGCGACGTCGCTAGTGAAGTTCGGGCCGAGGAAGTTGCCCATGGATGGGTAGTCGGCCAGCCACGCAGTGCGGTAGGCGCCGTCCATGCGCTCCTTGCGATAAGCGTCGCGGAAGGACTTGAAGTCGGGGAACGGGCTTCCCACGGACTCGATGCCTAAGGTGTTGCTGATGTTGTTCGCTACGGCGTCGGCCCAATCCTTATTGTCGCCGTCGGTGTTGTAGTTGATCGGGAACTGACCTTCAAACTTGCCGTACTTCTCGTCGGCCTTCTTCCACAGCTGCTTCGCCTTTTCTGGGTTGTAGTCAAGGTTGGAGGAACCCGGCAAATCGTCGTCGTAGCCGTCCAAGACCGGCGAGGTGAAGTCGCGGGCCGGGGTGCGAGTGCCCTTGAAGATGGACTCGGCGATTTCAGCACGGTTGATGGACATGGAGATAGCCTGGCGGCGCAGAACACCCTCTTCACCCTTGAAGTGCGGGGTCTCTTCATTGATGGACATCTCGAGGTAGGTCGCCGCTGGCTTGGTCTCGCTGCGCTCAGCTAGGTCACTCGTAGTTGCCGAAGGCCGAGGAAGGAATCGCCTCGAGGACGTCCAGGTTGTTGGCCAACAGGTCCATGTACGCCGCATCGGTGTCGTTGTAGAAGGTGTATTGGATACCTTCGTTCTGCGGGGTGCGCTCGCCGCCGTACTCCGGGTTCGGCTCGACGATGAGGCTTTGGTTGTGGTCCCACGAGACAAACTTGTATGGGCCATTAGAGACGGGGTTCTCGCCGAAGCCTTCTGGGTCGTCGAGCCCGGCCTTGGGAAGCGGGAAGTAGGCGTTGTACCCCAGGCGAGTCGGGAAGTCGGACTCCGGCTGGGTCAGTTCGATGGTGAAGGTGCGATCGTCGATGACCTTGAGACCTTCCATCTCCTTGACGCCTGACTCATAGCCCTTAATGGAAGAAAAGAAGCTCTCGTTGAGTTGCTCGTTGGCCACGGCATAGTTCCAGGTGTCTACGAAGGTTGCGGAAGTAACCGGGGATCCGTCGGAGAACTTCAGGTCCGGCTTGAGGGTGACCTTGTAGGTCTTGTCCCCTTCTTGCTCGATGGACTCGGCCATCTCGTTGTGGACTTTGCCCTCTGCGTCGTAGTAGATAAGGCCGGAGTAAAGCATATCGACCACGCGGCCGCCGCCGTTCTCGTTGGTCATGGCCGGAATGAGTCCCTGCTGCGGCTCGGTGCCGAGCACGGTGACATAGTTGGCGTCGCTAGCCGCATCGCCTGCATCGCTGCCGCAGGCAACAAGACCAAAGGCGAGGGCGCCGGCAGCCAAAACGCCATAAAGCTTTCGCATATATTTCCTCCAGTGGAATATGAGATAGAACACTTGGAGAAAAACTAGCATGGCAGATCACTTTTAAAGCAAAAATGACCGGAAATATTCCGGTCATTTATTGAAGCTTAAGTGTTCGCACTACTGGAGCGCGCCAGAGCCCTTCTGGTAATTGTCGATATCGAGCTGCGGAGTTGGCTGCAGATGCGCGGTCGCCGGATTCTCCACGGTTGGGTTGGAGAGGTCAACATCAGCGTCGTCCGCGGTTTCCACGTAAGGAAGATTGCCATTGAGCACCTCGCGCACGCGTGGCATATCGATGGAGTTGGTCCAGCGGCCAACAAGAATGGTGGCGAGAGCGTTGCCCGCAAAGTTGGTCAGCGCACGAGCCTCAGACATGAAGCGGTCGATACCAACGATGACACCCACGCCGTCGAGAAGCTCAGAGCGGTGGGACTGCAGACCCGCAGCCAGCGTAGCCAGGCCAGCACCGGAGACTCCCGCGGCACCCTTGGAAGCGATGATCATGAAGACCAGCAGACCGATCTGCTCACCGAGCTGCATTGGCATATTCATGGCGTCAGAGATGAAGATGGACGCCATGGTCAGGTAGATAGCGGTGCCGTCCAGGTTGAAGGAGTAGCCCGTCGGAACGACGATGCCCACGGTTGGCTTGGCGACGCCCAGGTGCTCCATCTTGCGCATGAGGTTCGGCAGAGCAGACTCAGAGGACGAGGTCGCGACGATGAGAAGGAACTCACGCCCCAGGTACTTACACAGCTTCCACATGCTGATGCCACCGAGCAGGCGGGCAATTAGGCCGAGAACACCGAAAACGAAGAGGAAGCAGGTGATATAGAAGGCCAGCATGAGCACTGCCAGAGACTTGACTGCCTCGAAGCCCGTGGCGCCGACGACGCCAGCGATAGCGCCGAATGCACCAATCGGGGCAACCCAGAGGATCATGGTCAAGATCTTGAAGGTGACCTTCTGCAGGTTGGCCACGAAAGCCAGGATCGGCTCACCGGCCTTGCCCATTGACTGAACGGCGAAGCCGAAGAGCAGAGCAACAAAGAGAACCTGGAGGACGGAACCGGAGGTGAACGCCGAGAACAGGGTGTCCGGAACGATGGACTGCACGAAACCGGAAAGGCCGTGAGCGCCTTCCTCGGCCTGCTTGACGTACTTGTCAGCTTCGCCCGCGGTGGCCTGGATGTTTAGGCCCGCGCCTGGCTCGATGAAGTTGCCAACGATGAGGCCGATTGCGAGAGCAAACGTAGACATCGTGATGAAGTAGATGAGGGCAATGCCGCCGGCCTTGCCCACCGAGGCAGCAGCGCGAACGGATCCAATGCCAAGGACAATGGTGCAGAAAATGACCGGAGCGATGATCATCTTGACGAGGCTGACAAACATCGTGCCGACGATCTTCATGTTCGACGCAGAATCAGGCGCGATCAGGCCGAAGGCAATACCTCCGAGAACGGCAATGATAACCGCGATGTAGAGCCAGTGGGTGCGGTCCTTCTTCGGAGCCTTGGACTCCGCAATCTTTGGACCTTGTGGTGAGAGGGTGGACATGGACACTCCCTTCAGGGGGAACTAGAAACCTGCACTGAGAGTTGCTCGACAACTTTGCCCAACAAAGTGCTACGGCTCACTCAGCATTCTTAATGTAGGCGATATTAAACCGCACCTATTGGGATCTAGAAATTGGCCCTGCGCTGGGGGTATACGAAAAATGACCCCGGGCCATAGCCGGGGTTAATAGCCAGTCCCCCAAGTCCAGAAAAATGGGAGAATCGGACTTTTCAGAATGGGGGTAAGCAGGAGCGCTGTCTACCCCTTGCCCCTGCCTAGTACAGGGCGCTGGCGAGTTGGGTGCGCGCCTTAAGTACACGCGGGTCCGAAGACTCGAAGAGTCCAAACAGCTCCAGCAGACGGTCCTTGAGTGTTTGCTTCTCGTCACCCGCGGTACGTTTCATACCCTCAATCAGGCGGTCAAACGCCTTTTCGGGAGTGCCGGCGACTACCTCGGCGTCGGCTGCATCGAGCTGCTTGGCGACGTCCTGCGGTTCCGCGTCCGCTGCCGCCACTGGATCCTCACTGCGATTGGCAGGGTCGAGGCGCTTGAGCAGCACCGTGGTGTTGCGCGCCTGTTTGATCTCCACGTTGTCGGGTTCAGAAGCCAGGATTTCGTCATACTGGGCGATAGCGGCATCGAAGTCGCCGCGATTCAAGGCTTCCTCAGCGACGTGCAGGCGGGAATCCGGCGCCTCAGATTCCTCTTGTGCTTCCCCACCGCTTAAGCCGCGCAGCTGCGGGCCGAGCTTCTCAACGAGGGTGCCGGTCCACTGCTCAAGGGCATCCTTGGGCTGGGCTCCCTCGAAGTTGGTGACGGGCTGGCCCGCAGCGATGGCAACGGTGGTCGGCAGGTTCTGGATACCGAAGACCTGAGCCACCTGGGGCACCACGTCGGCGTTGATGTAGCCGACGATGAAGCTTAAGTTACCGGCCTCCGCCAGGGACTTGAGATCAGCTTTGAGCTGCTCGGAAGCAGGTGAGCGCGGGGAACCGATGAGTGCAATGACAGGCACCTCAGCGGAGCGGCGGATTAATTCTGCTTCGAAGTTCTCCTCGGTGACCTCGAAGAAAGCCGCGATGCCTGCGGGGGCATCGTTAGGCGCTTCTGCCTTCTGCTTCAAGGCACCCAGGTCGAGGGCACCGCCTACGTAAGGTCCGGTCACTTCTTTTCCTCCAGACGACGATTAACAGAGTCTACTTTTTGTGTGAGTTGCCCGGTCACGCCTTCGCGGATATCGGCCTTGATGACCAAGGACGTACGGGGAGAAACCTGGCGCACGGCGTCGGTTGCCTCCTTGATGACCGCGAAGACCTCGTCCCATTCTCCCTCCACGAGGGTGAACATGGCATTTGTTTCATTGGGGAGCCCGGAAGCGCGAACGACGCGCACTGCCTCGGCTACGGCCGCGGACATCTCTGCGGTTTCATCGCCAACGACGGTTGGCGCTACAGAAAATGCAACAATCATGCCCGCTATCCTACCTACGCTCCCAACAGTGCCGGTGCCAGTGCCTACGGTCCTCTTCCCTACCACCGGTATCGCGAGGCCAGGCCACGATATGAGCCACGCGTGGCGGGATGTTTTGATTACATCCCGGACAGATATAAAACTTCGTGGCGGCGGCGCTGCCAATGTGGCGCATAATGAAAGGTTCGCCGTGGGTCCATTTAGGGCCCTCGACTGTCTGGGAACCGAAGAAGGTGGATCCGTCCTTAGGAAGAGGACGCAGTTCAGGGCGATTACGGCGGTTGCGACGTGGCACTAGAACAACCGCAGTTCGTTCGATTCAATCCCGCGGAGGTCCTGGTAGTCCAGGATGACACAGCGGATACCGCGGTCTTCGGCGAGTGTGCGCGCCTGCGGCTTAATCTCTTGGGCGGCGAACACGCCCTGCACAGGAGCAAGAAGTTCATCGCGGTTGAGCAACTCAAGGTAGCGGGTGAGCTGTTCGACGCCGTCGATACCGCCGCGCCGCTTGACCTCGACGGCCACGAACTTGTTGTCTTGGTCCTTGGCCATGATGTCTACTGGGCCAATCGCGGTGGGATATTCGCGACGGACCAGCGAATAATTCTCACCGAGTGTGTCGATGTGCTCAGCAAGGAGCTCCTGCAGGTGAGCCTCGACTCCGTCTTTGACCAAGCCGGGGTCTTCGCCCAGCTCCACGGAGATGTCCTGATGAATCTCTGCGATTGTTATGCGCAGCTGCTCACCTTTGGGGTTTTCTACGAGCCACAGTTGCTCGCCGGTGTCCTCGCCGTCAATGTCGGTGATAGCGGACTCTTCGAGCGTGCAGGGTGGGGTCATCCAGTTGAGCGGCTTGTAGGCGCGGTCGTCGGCATGAATGGACACGGAGCCATCGGCCTTAACTAGCACAAGGCGGTCCGCCATGGGCAGGTGAGCATCCAAGCGGCCAACATAATCTACTGAGCAACGGGCGATGACTAAACGCATGCCCTCTACCCTATAGGTTGGCTACTGTTCTTTAGCAAAGCGGGTCGCCCGCTGCCGAAGCTGACGGTAATCCAGCCTCTCCTGACGCTTCGATGGGGCAGCCTCAATCCAAGCCGTAAGGCCCATTATGCCGTGCGAATCCGAGGCGATCTCATACTCCTGCCCGCCAAAGGAGAAATGCAGCACTGATTGCCCCTCAGACATGAAAGCGGCCTCGTCATCGTCCAATGGGCGCGTGCCAATTAGTTCGACGTCGAGGCGATTAAAGCGCAGGTCTGCTTGCAGTGAAACGGAGCGAAGCTTGAAGTATTCAACGTACTCGCCGTTGTAGCGCATCACACCATGGCGCCAAGTGTGGGAATCCTTAGCCGGCAAGGAACGCAGCAGTACTGAGGTCCCGCGCTCACGCAGCATAAAGAAACGGCGTGCGGCGAGAAACAAACAGGCCAGCACAATGAGCCCCACCGCAATAAGGAACAAACCAATTACTGATGAATTCATATTCAGGTGCTCCTTACTGCTAGGCAACCGTAGCTGATGAATGAATTCTAGCGCTTTAGTTGCATCAAATGCCACTAATCGAGCTAATGAATGGCGAGATCGAAAAAGCGCTCCGTCTCCTCGTGTGGAGGAAATGGAGCGCTTCGAGAGCGGAAGGGCTTTGCTGCCCGTTACTCTCCTAGCCCTTGTTGGCGCGGCGCACAGCACGCTGTGCGGCTGCACCGCGGTTGTGGACGAGAGCTTCGTCAGACTTCTGGTCTTCGGAAGCCTGTGCCTCATCAACTTCGGTGGACCAAGTGGCCCAGTTGGCGAGGACAGTGATCTTGTCCCTGGACACGGAGAGGAAGCCACCCTGGACAGCGGCGACGAGGCGCTCGCCGTCCACTGGGTGGATGGTCACGACGCCGTTCTCGGCCAGCTGGCCGACCAATGGCTCGTGACCAGGAAGCACGCCGATCTCACCCTCGGTGGTCTCAGCCGTAACCAGCGTGGCCTGTCCAGACCACAGCATGCGCTCGACGGATACCAATTCAGCGGTGATGTCAGCCATGTGCCACTCCCTACTTCTCGGTGAGCTTCTTGTACGCAGCCTCGACGTCGTCCAAGCCACCCAGGCCGTTGAAGGCCTGCTCTGGGTAGTGATCGAACTCGCCGTTGCAGATGCGCTCGAAAGCGTCGATGGTCTCGGTCAGCGGGACGTAGGAGCCTGGCAGGCCGGTGAACTTCTCTGCGACGAAGAAGTTCTGGCCCAGGAAGCGCTCAATACGACGTGCACGCTGAACGGTGACCTTGTCCTCCTCAGACAGCTCGTCCATACCAAGGATGGCGATGATGTCCTGGAGTTCCTTGTTCTTCTGCAGGATGTGAATAACACGCTGTGCAACTTCGTAGTGGTGCTCGCCCACGATGGACGGCTCCAGAATACGAGAGGTAGAAGTCAGCGGGTTCACAGCCGGGTAAATACCCTTGGAAGCAATACCACGGTCCAACTCGGTGGTTGCATCGAGGTGGGCGAAGGTGGTGGCCGGAGCCGGGTCGGTGTAGTCATCCGCAGGAACGTAAACGGCCTGCAGAGAGGTAATCGACTTGCCCTTCGTGGAGGTAATGCGCTCCTGCAGGACACCCATCTCGTCAGCCAGGGTTGGCTGGTAGCCAACGGCGGAAGGCATACGGCCCAGCAGGGTCGAAACCTCAGAACCTGCCTGGGTGAAACGGAAGATGTTGTCGATGAACAGCAGCACGTCCTGGTTCTGCACATCGCGGAAGTACTCCGCCATGGTCAGGCCGGACAGAGCCACGCGCATACGGACTCCTGGCGGCTCATCCATCTGGCCGAACACGAGGGCGGTGTCCTGGAGAACGCCCATCTCTTCCATTTCGAGGAAGAGGTCGGTGCCCTCACGGGTACGCTCGCCGACGCCGGCGAAGACGGAAGTACCGGAGAACTCGCGTGCGATACGAGTAATCATCTCCTGGATAAGAACGGTCTTACCAACACCTGCACCGCCGAAGAGGCCGATCTTGCCGCCCTTCACGTACGGGGTCAGGAGGTCGATAACCTTAATACCGGTCTCCAGGATTTCGGTCTTGCCCTCGAGCTGGTCGAATGCTGGCGGCTCGCGGTGGATGCCCCACTGCTCGCCGTCGCGGCCCAGACCAGGCTGGTCGAGGCAGTCGCCCAGTGCGTTGAAGACGTGGCCCTTGACCACATCGCCGACTGGAACGGAGATTGGCTTGCCAGTATCGGTCACGGTAGCGCCGCGGACGAGGCCGTCGGTCGGTGCCATGGAAACGGTACGGACGAGGTTGTCACCGAGGTGCTGAGCGACCTCGAGGGTGACGGTCTTTGCAACAGCCTCGAGAGTAATCTCGACGGTCAGTGCGTTGTACAGTGCCGGCAGTCCGCCACGCGGGAACTCCACGTCGACGACCGGACCGATGACGCGCACCACACGGCCGGCAACAGCCGACGACTGTGTGTTCTGCTCTTGCAGAGCTGAAGTCATAATCTAGTCACTTTCTGCGCTTTCGGCGAGCGCACCAGCGCCACCGACGATCTCTGTAATTTCCTGGGTAATCTGTGCCTGACGAGCCTGGTTGGCCACGCGCGAGAGGTTCTTGACCAGCTCGGTAGCGTTGTCAGTAGCAGACTTCATTGCGGTACGGCGAGCGGCGGACTCGGAAGCGGAAGCCTCCAAGAACATCGCGAAGAGGATGCGAGAGACATACTGCGGGAGCAGACTCTCCATCAACGTGTCCGCATCCGGCTCGAACTCGTAATCAGGGGTGACCTGATCAGCGGGCTCGGCGTCGGAAAGCGCGGACTCGCCGAGGTGGAATTCCTCGTCCTCGATGACCGGAACCACTGGCAGCAACTGCTGGGCACGCGCGGTCTGAGTCAGCATGGACTCAAACTCGGTATACACAACGTGGACCTGGTCGAAGCCACGGATGGCCTCGCCCTCGGTGTTGATGCCTTCGCGGTACTTAGCGGTCCCCTTCGAACCTGCAATGAATCCGTCAATCATGTGACGACGGACATCGTGGGTGGTTTCCCAGGACGGATCCTGGGAGAAACCAGCCCAGCTGCCTGCAACGTCAGCTTCACGGAACTTGTAGAAGCCAACGCCTTTATTACCCGTGACGTAGCGGACGGTCTCGTAGCCCTGCTTCTTGAGCAGTGCTTCAAGCTCGGCTGCCTTCTTGAAGATGTTGTTGTTGTAGCCACCGCACATACCGCGGTCAGAAGAGACCACGAGAATAGCGGCGACCTTGCCATCTTCACGTTCACGAAGCATGGGGTGATCCAGCGAGCTGGCCGCTGCGAGCCTGTTCATAACATTCGCAAGCTCGTGTGCGTAAGGCAGTGATGCCTCAACCCTTGCCTGTGCCTTGGTAATGCGCGAGGTAGCAATGAGCTCCTGTGCCTTGGTGATCTTCTTGGTGGAATTAACGGACCTGATGCGGTCACGCAGTTCACGAAGATTAGCCATGGTGTTCGCTCCTCCCTTCTTTTATCTAGACGGTTGATTCTTAGAGCTGTGCGGACTCTAGTTAGCCGTCTTGCGGGAGACGTTGAGCTCGGTCTTCTTCACCTCAGCCGCGTCGAGCGGCTCAACCGGTGCCTCGGAGCCAATGTTGTGGCCCTCGGAGGTACGGAAGGTTGGGGTGAATTCCTTTGCAGCCTTAACGAGCGCATCCTTGGACTCGTCGGACAGAGCCTGGCCACCAGCGATCTGCTCGAACACCTGTGGGGTGTTGGAGTGCAGGTACTCGTGAACTTCAGCTTCGAAGCGACGTACATCCTCGACGGGAACGACGTCGAAGATGCCCTGGTCTGCCAAGTAGATGGAAACCATCTGGAACTCGACAGGCTGCGGGGAGGACTCTGCCTGCTTGAGCAGCTCGACCAGACGCTCACCGCGCTCGAGCTGTGCCTTGGAGGCCGGGTCGAGGTCGGAAGCGAAGGCAGCGAATGCCTGCAGGTCACGGTAAGCAGCAAGCTCAAGACGCAGGTTACCGGCGACCTTCTTCATGCCCTTGGTCTGCGCAGCGCCACCCACACGGGAGACGGACACACCGACGTTAATTGCCGGACGGACGCCCTGGTTGAACAGGTCGGACTCCAGGAAGACCTGGCCGTCGGTAATGGAAATAACGTTGGTCGGGATGAATGCGGAAACGTCGTTTGCCTTGGTCTCGATGATCGGCAGTGCGGTCATAGAACCTGCGCCCATGTCGTCGGAGAGCTTTGCAGCACGCTCCAGCAGACGGGAGTGGAGGTAGAAAACGTCGCCCGGGTATGCCTCGCGGCCCGGCGGACGGCGCAGCAGAAGGGAAATCGCACGGTAGGCCTCAGCCTGCTTGGTGAGATCATCGTAAATAACCAGGACGTGGTTGCCCTGGTACATCCAGTGCTGACCCAGGGCCGCACCGGAGAACGGGGCGAGCCACTTGAAGCCGGCAGCGTCGGAAGCCGGAGCAGCCACGATGGTGGTGTACTCCAGTGCGCCGTGCTGCTCCAGGGTGTGGCGGACTCCAGCAATGGTGGAGCCCTTCTGGCCGATAGCGACGTAGATACAACGTACCTGCTTATCCTTGTCGCCAGACTCCCAATTAGCCTTCTGGTTCAGGATGGTGTCGATGCAGACTGCGGTCTTACCAGTCTTACGGTCACCAATGACCAACTGACGCTGACCACGACCAATCGGGGTCATTGCGTCAATAGCCTTGATGCCGGTCTGCATCGGCTCTTCAACCGGCTGACGCTGCAGCACGGACGGTGCCTGCAACTCGAGGACGCGGTCCTCTTCAGCGGCGATTGGGCCCAGGCCGTCGATCGGCTGGCCCAGTGGGTTGATAACGCGGCCGAGGAATTCCTCGCCCACGGGGATGGAAAGGACTTCGCCAGTCCTCTTGACCTCGTCGCCCTCGGTGAGGGACTCGAAGTTGCCCAGGACAACGACACCGATGGAGTTGGTGTCGAGGTTCTGTGCGACGCCGATAACGCCGCCTGGGAACTCGAGCAGCTCATTCGCCATAACGGATGGCAGGCCCGAAACCTGCGCAATACCGTCAGCTGCCGAAATGACCACGCCGACCTCCTCACGGGAGGCCTCCGCGGAGTAGCTCGAGGTGTAGTTCGCAATCGCGCTACGAATCTCATCGGAGGAGATCGTCAGCTCCGCCATGTTCTTCCTGCTCTCGGTAGTATCTTCCAGCAATTACTTAATCATTTCTGTCGTTTCGGCTAAGCCATCTTGGCACGCAGGCGGGCAATCTTGCCTGCCGTGGAACCGTCGATAACTTCATCGCCGACGCGGATGGCCATACCACCGAGGAGGCTGGTGTCAACCTCAGAGTGAATGGACATCGCACGACCATAAATTTTGCCCAGCTTCTCAGCGAGTGCTGCACGCTGGCTATCATTCAGCTCACCCGCGGTGGTGACGCGTGCAATGGTGCGACCCTGCAGCTGCGCTGCGTAGTCGGCCAGAGCGGCGACATCATCGATGGGGTTCTGCTCAGGGCGGCCGATGGCCTGGAGCGCAAGCGCCTCAGAGAACATCGTTACCTTGCCGTAGAGCACGCTTGCCAGCAATCCGCGCTTACGTGCGGACGTAGCAGTTCGATCGGAAAGCAACTGGGTCAGCTCTGCCTCGTTCTTCAGGATGCTGGACAGACGGAAGAGCTCGTCTTCCACCTGGCCCAACTGGCCCTGAGCCTCAGCACCACGCAGGAGTGCGCGGCGACCAAGGGATACGAGACCCTTGACCAAGTCACGAGTGGAGGACCACTGCTCGGCTGCAGCTGCTTCGATGACCTGAGCGGCGATCGGAGCAATCTTGGAGCCGAAGAGGTTCTGCACCAGAGACTTGCGGGTGTCGGCCGGAACGGCGGCGTCGGTTAGCGCAACGCGCAGTTCGCGGTCTGTATCAAGGACATCGACGACCTCGAAGAGGTCGAGACCTGCCTGTGCAGCGCTCGCAACAGCGTTGTCCGAAGCCAGAAACTGATCCAGCTTGAATTCAACGCTCGCGAGAGCTTCGCGGCTAGCTGCCTTCATAGTTGCCTACTTTCCGGCCGGTGCCACAGAATCGAGCTCGGACAGGAAGTTGTCAATCGTGGAGGACTGCTTGGTAGCGGACGAAAGCTCGCCGCCGAGCAGCTTCTCAGCCAAGTTGATGGAGTTCTGTCCGATTTCGGAACGCAGCTCGGAGATGACCTGTGCACGGGAAGCCTGCAGCTGCTTCTCGCCAGAGGCGACAATGCGGCGGGATTCTTCCTCGGCCTGGGTCTTAGCCTCAGCCTCGATCTGCTTGCCGCGCTCGCGCGCCTGCTCACGGATCTCTGCAGCTTCTGCACGTGCGTCAGCAAGCTGTGCGTTGTACTTCTCGAGAGCAGCCTTAGCTTCAGCCTGCTGAGCCTCAGCACGCTTCATGCCACCCTCGATTCGGTCCTCGCGCTCCTGGAGCATCTTGTTGTATGCCGGAAGAACGAACTTCCAGAACAGCCACAAGATGACAACGAAACAGATCAAAGACCAGAAAATGTCATAGTTCTTGGGCAGAAGGACGGAGAAGCTGCCGGAACCCGGGTTCTCCTCCCCCGCCGCAAGCGTATAAAAGACGTTGTTCATGTGGTCTCCAGTCTTAAAAGGTTGGTTTAGGAAAACGCGAACTTTTTAGAACAGGAAGCCTGCAACGAGGCCGATAAGTGCAAGAGCCTCGGTGAAGGCGATACCAAGGAACATGGTGGTACGCAGCTGGCCGGCCATTTCAGGCTGGCGAGCCATAGCCTCAACGGTCTTACCGGCAACGATGCCGATACCGATACCAGGGCCGATTGCGGCGAGGCCGTAGCCAACAGCCTTCAAGCTGTCGAGGTTAGCGGCAGCATCCTGTGCAAGAATGATTTCGTTCATGGTGAAAGTCGTTCCCTTTCGTATGTCCTGTCCGCATTCTTACGGACAGGGAGATAGTTTCTGTGAAGTTGAGATTTTTCTCGGTCGCGCTCGTCGACCTCGTCCTTAGTGCGAATCCGCGTGGAGGGACAGTTCGATGTACACCGCCGTCAGAAGGGCAAAGATGTAGGCCTGCAGGAAGATGACCAGGAGCTCGAACAAGCTGAATGCAAGTCCCAGAACAATGGTCAAACCAGACAGTGCCGTCCAACCGTTCAGCTGCCAGAAGAAGAAGTTCGAAGCAGAGAACAGGAGGACCAGAATGATGTGTCCAGCCAAGAAGTTCGCCATGAGACGAATGGCGAGGGTAACTGGTCGCAGAATGAAGGTCGAGAAGAACTCGATCGGCACAACGAGCAAGTGCAGGACCGGCGGAAGGTTAGGAATAACCACCGAGGACTTAACAAACTTGCCGAAACCGTAGCGCTTTGCACCGGCGTAAATCATTGCGATGTACGAAACCGCTGCAAGAACGATAGGCATACCGATACGACCATTCGGCGAGACGTTAAGTCCCGGGATGATGGTCGGTACGTTCATAAACAGGACTGCGAAGAAGATCGTCGCGATAACCGGGAGGAATCGCTTCGCCTCCTTCTTACCCAAGATGTCTTCGGCGATGTAGATGCGGACAAAATCGACCGCATGCTCGCCGACATTCTGCAGACCCTTTGGAACCAACTTGGGGTTCTTAAAGGCCAACATGAAAAGAACCACCAATACCAGCGTCATCAAGATGCGCACCAGCATTAGGCGATCAAGCGCGAACCATCCGTCGGCAAAGTCGCCGAAGAACAGATGGTCAGCATCTACTTGCCCCGGGAAGAATTCTTCACCCAGATCAGGCGCGTGGAAGTGCCCTTTCATGGCCAATGTTGTAACGCTCAGCGTTCTCTCCCGTGTTAGGGCCGCCGCAATTGGATATTGCGGACGGTGCGATGGACGTCTCAAGCTCTCTGTCACGACTTCGGACTCCGTCGCACATCTTCGAAGAAGTGACAGGGATTGACCGCGCGGGAGCCGAAATTTCAATGACCTCGCAGCTAGCAAGGAAAATATTTCGGTTCCGCGGTAACCCGCACGAAATAATATCAGTTCAGCGCGTTTGAGACGTGTAGCAGGGTGGAGCCGAAATGACACCACCCCGCCCCGCTTCGCTATTTCCCACTTTTAAGGCTTATGACTAGGCAAAAGATCTTTTATGGCCTTTGTCACACACAGGAAATATGCACCACCCCGGGGGTGGAATTTACACACTTTTCACACGTTCCCCCAAGGAAGGTACCTGCCCCACATTCGGGTTATATGGCGCAAAACATAAGCCACCCCGGGCAAGCAGACAACGAATGTCCACCCACCACGGGGTACAGGCCGATAAGTTCGGCAAAAATGGGTTAGCGCGAGAATTTAATGCACGTAAGATACGCGGGCACTGACTACGCCCCATGCCTCTGTGCCGAGAGTCGCCAAGAGCGCCAGGACTACGGTCACGAACATGGCCATCTTGTCGTAAAACTCAAGGTCGCGGATCACGGCCAAGATGATAATGAGGACCAAGATCTTCACCAGCCAGCTGCCCATCACCACGATGATGGTATTGGTCGGCGAAGTCTTGGATGCAGCGAGCACAGACACCACAGTCAGCAGTACGAAACCGCCGCCGATGCCGGCGCCAATTACGACGCCCCAAATGCCGGGTAGTCCGCGCATACTACCCCAGACAGCCAGGGACAAGATAGTTATCGCTACCAGTGCCATCGAGCCGAAGTTTAAGGCACGCTTGAGCGGCAAAACTGGATCATCAAAGTCTTCAACCTTGTTAATCGGCGCATCATTCGCGGCGTTGTTAGTCATAGGCAAAAAGCCTACATCACGCCCGCGTCTATGAAGGATCCGTATGGGCTACTACTGTGGCGCCAGGCTTGGCGCGTCCGAGCTTGCCCTGGCGAAGTGGGATGAGCGTGACGCCGAAGGCAAAGAGCAAAGCCAGCACCGTAATAGTCGTTGCGAGAACCGGCGGGACTATGGAAAAAGACACGGCCCCAAAAGCTACAGCGGATACCCACAAATAGAGGACGAGTACGGTTCGGCGGTGAGTATGACCCAAGGACAAGAGGCGGTGGTGGATGTGCGCTTTGTCCGCAGAGAAAGGCGAACGCCCCTGTGAGAGTCGGCGAATAACCGCCCAGACAAGGTCCAGGACTGGAATAAATACAGCAGCGGCCACGACGATGAACGGCGAAGCGAGAGCCACCATGTCGACAGTACCGTACAAGGACATATTGATCTTGCCCGAGGCAGACGTCGAAGCCGCCGCCAGCAGCAGGCCAATGAGCATCGATCCACTGTCCCCCATGAAGATACGAGAAGGCTCAAAGTTGTGGGGCAGGAATCCGGCACATATACCCACCAGCGCTGCCGCGATGATTGCGGGCGGATATGCGGAGACCGCACCACCTTGATCATGCAAGACGGTCAGGGAGAAGACCAGGATCGCGGCGCCTGCAATAAGGCCTAGGCCGGCGGCGAGACCGTCAAGGCCATCCACGAAGTTCATAGCGTTAATCAGCAGCACCGTAAAGAATGTAGTCAAGAGCGTGCCCTGGATTTGGTCGAGAAGAACCGTAGTTCCATCCCCCAGCGGGATGAAGAGCAACGTCCACGTCAGACCGAGGCCGCTCATGATTCCAGCGGCCAGTAATTGGCCCACTAGTTTGACTACCGCACTGAGCTCAACAAGATCGTCGATGACACCCACAAGCACTATGGCCAGCGCCGCCCATAAGACCGCGTTCATCTCCGGGGTAACGGGCATAAAGCCGCGAGTCAATGCTGGAAACTGACCCGCAATGAATACCGCGGCCGCAAACCCGGTAAACATCGCCACGCCGCCCATCTGCGGGGTGGGTTGAGAATGCGAATCTCGCAAGCGAATTTCTGCCACTCGGCCAGTGCGGACCAAAAAGCTCCGAACTAAGCCAGTGGCAAGATAGGTAAAGGTCGCTGCGACGAGAATAACGAGGGCTATCTCGCGCAGCGGTACTCCAGTTCCGCCCACACACTCTCCTTTTCGCTCGGGTTCTTGTCTTTGCTACTGCGCCTCAGCGCCTAGGCACTACTACGCCTCAGCGCCTAGGCGCCAGGACGGGTGCGCAGAGACTCTGCGGTCACACCAATAACCGCAGCGATTTCCTCCGCGGACAGCGCACCCTCGCGCAGCAGGTACGGACGCTCCCCGGAGAGGTCGATGATGGTGGAGGGCTTTCCAATTGCGGTCTCGCCGCCATCGAGGTAAACGGTCACGGCTTTACCCAGCTGTTGCTTTGCCTCAAGGGCGGTGGTCGGCGGGGTCTGACCGGAAATGTTTGCGGAAGACACAGCCATGGGGCCTACCTCGCGCAACAGTTCAATCGCGATCGGGTGCAGCGGCATACGCAGCATCACGGTGCCGCGGGTATCGCCGAGGTTCCAGGGCAGAGACGGCGCCTGTGGCACCACGATGGACAGGCCGCCCGGCCAGAAAGCCTCGACCAAGGTACGTGCGGTGTCGGTATAGCTGGAAACTAGGCCGCGGATTGTGTCCCACGATCCCACTAGTACTGGGACCGGCATGTCAGGACCGCGATGTTTGGTGGCCAGCAGGCTTGCCACGGCGTCGTTGTCGAACGCATCGCAGCCCAGGCCGTAAAGAGTGTCAGTTGGCATCACAACCAGACGGCCCGACTTCGCAGCCTTTACTGCGAGTGCCATTCCCTCTTCGCGCTCTGCTTGGTCGGCGCAGTTATAAATCTTTCCCTGCATGCTTTCCTCACTTCATGTTTACAGACCAACCTACTGTACTCCTGCGGAGTAGGCGCTTACACTTTGCGCGCCGTAACGAAACGGGCGATGCCTGTCAGATCCCGCAGCACGGCGATATCGGTGAACCGTCCATCAGCGTGGAGCACAGCCTGCACTGCAGCGCTGGTGGCGTCGTCGTGCTCGATGCCCACTCTCCCGCCGGGCTTGAGCAGCTCCGCGATGCGCGGGACGAGGCGGTTGATTATAGCCATACCGTCCTCCCCACCAAAGACTGCCATGTGTGGGTCGTGGTAGACCTCGGGCTCGAGATCTGGGGTTTCCGGCACATAGGGCGGGTTGGTGAGCACGAGGTCGACGCTGCCGTCGAGCTTGCGCAAGGTCGCAGGCGCAGTCGCGTCGCCCTGGACAAGCCGCAGCCCCTCGCCGGCCACGCGGGAGAGGTTGCGCTGCGCATAGGAAAACGCCTCATCGGAGAGCTCGACCGCGTACACCTCGGCTTCCGGCATTTCGTGCTTGACGTAGCCGGCCAGCGCGCCGCTACCGGTACACAGGTCGACGACACGCGGAGGCGACGCGGGAACTGTAAGAGCTGTAGGAGCTGTGTGCTTAGCGACGTCGCGAAGCATGCGCACTCCCCAATCCGCCAGGACTTCAGTCTCGGGGCGCGGGATGAACACGCCTGGTCCGACCTCGAGCTCAAGCGGGCCAAACCACGCAGTACCGAGGATGTGTTGCAGCGGCTCGCGCGCAGCACGGCGCGCCACCCAGCGCTCATACGCGATGTCGAAGCCCGGGATGGGAGCTGCGTCAAGGTCGATGTCCATGTGCCCGCAGCCGATGAGCTCGGCGGCCAACAAACGGGCATCCCACTCGGGGCTGGGAACTCCAGATGCGCGAAAGCGCTCCGCGGCGTCGCGAAGCGCTTCTGCGTAGGTGTGAAAAGCCACCTTTAGCCTTCCGCCTCCAAGCGCTCCGCTCGCTCTTGGGCCTGCAGGGCGGTGATGAGATCCTGCATGTCACCGTTGAGCACGGCATCCAGGTTGTTCGCCTTGTAGCCAATGCGGTGATCGGTAATGCGGTTCTCCGGCCAGTTGTAGGTGCGGATGCGCTCCGAGCGGTCCAGGGTACGGACCTGGGAGGCACGCTGCTCGCCGGCCTCAGCCTCGCGAGCTTCGCGCTCAATCTGATCCAGGCGGGCCTGCAGCACCTGCAGTGCACGGGCCTTGTTCTGAATCTGGGAACGCTCCTTCTGACAGGTCACCACCAAGCCGGTGGGAAGGTGCGTGATACGCACTGCGGAGTCGGTGGTGTTAACGCCCTGGCCGCCCTTACCGGAGGAACGGTAGACGTCAACGCGCAGGTCCTTCTCGTCGATGTTGACGGACTCGACCTCGTCCGGCTCTGGGTACACCAGCACGCCAGCGGCGGAGGTTTGGATGCGCCCCTGGGACTCGGTGACCGGGACGCGCTGCACGCGGTGCACGCCACCCTCGAACTTGAATACGGACCAAGCGCCGTCGCGGGACGGGGTCTTGGACTTGAAGGAGATGGACATGTCCTTCACGCCGCCGAGGTCGGACTCGTTGAGTCCCAAGACTTCCCACTGGAAGCCAGCCTTGTCGGCGAAGCGCTCGTACATACGGGCCAAGTCGCCTGCGAAAAGGGCTGCCTCTTCGCCACCGGCACCGGCCTTGATCTCCATGATGATGTCCTCGGAGTCGTGCTCATCGCGCGGCGCGAGCAGGTCGGCGAGCTTTTCTTCGAGCTCGACTACCAGCGGCTCAAGGCGATCGACCTCGTCCTGGAAGTCATGGTCCTCGTATGCCATTTCCTTGGCGTCCTCGAGGTCCTGACGTGCCTGGACCAGGTCGTTGTTGACGGCAACGATAGGACGCAGCTCCGCGTAGCGCTTGGAAAGCTTGCGGAAGAGCTTCTGATCGCCGGCGACCTCTGGGTCGCCCATCTGCATTTCGATGCCCTGGTACTCGGAGACGATGTCGTCAACGAGTGAAACTTGGCTTGCCATTAGATGTAATCCTCAGCTTCCTTGTCAGCAACCATCGGTGCAGAGCTTGCCACCTGCATGAGGAACTCGCCGTTGGAGCGGGTCTTCTTGAGCTGCTTGATGAGCAAGTCGATCGCGGCGAAGGAGTCTAGGCCGGACAGGATGCGGCGCAGCTTGGTCATGATGCGTGCCTCTTCCGGAACGAGCAGCAGCTCGTCCTTACGGGTGCCAGACGGGTTAACGTCGACAGCCGGGAAGATGCGGCGCTCGGAGATAGCGCGGTCGAGCTTGAGCTCGGCGTTACCGGTGCCCTTAAACTCCTCGAAGATGACGGTGTCACCGGTGGAGCCGGTCTCGACCATTGCGGTAGCGATGATAGTCAGGGAGCCGCCGTCTTCGATGTTGCGGGCAGCACCGAGGAAACGCTTCGGCGGGTAAAGGGCGTTGGAGTCCACACCGCCGGAGAGGATGCGGCCGGAAGCCGGCGAGGAGTTGTTGTATGCACGGCCCAGGCGGGTGATGGAGTCGAGCAGGACGACGACGTCCTTGCCCTGCTCCACGAGACGCTTTGCGCGCTCGATGGCGAGCTCGGCCACGGAGGTGTGCTCTGATGGCGGGCGGTCGAAGGTGGAGGCAATGACCTCGCCCTTGACGCTGCGCTGCATGTCGGTGACCTCTTCTGGGCGCTCGTCGACGAGGACGACCATGAGGTAGCACTCTGGGTTATTTGCGGAGATCGCGTTGGCGATGTTCTGCAGGATGGTGGTCTTACCGGCCTTAGGCGGGGAGACGATGAGCGCGCGCTGGCCCTTACCGATCGGCATGATGAGGTCGATGACGCGGGTGGTCAGGATCTTCGGATCGGTCTCCAGACGCAGGCGCTGGTTCGGGTACAGCGGGGTCAGCTTGGAGAAGTGCGGGCGGTTCTGCGCGGTCGAAGGATCCGCACCGTTAACCGTGTCAACCTGCACCAACTGGTTGTACTTACGGCGGTTGCGGCCATTGCCGTGGGTGTGCGTTGGGCCGGAGACCTTGACCTTACCGGTCAGGGCGTCGCCAGAGCGCAGGCCCAGGCGGCGAACGAGGTTGTTGTTCACGAAGACGTCGGAGCTTGCCGCGCGGTAACCGGTGGTGCGCAGGAAAGCTACGTTGTTGTCCACGACCTCGAGGATGCCGCCGACTGCCTGCACCTCATCACCCTCACGGATCTGCAGGTCATTGCCGCCGCCGTTATTGTCGTTGCCGCCACGGTTGCGGCGGTTACGACGGTTGCGGCGGTTACGACGTCCGCCGTTGTTGTCATCGTCATCATCGGTGTTGCGACGATTGTTGCGACCACCACGGTCATTGCGGTCATTGCGCTCGTTGCGATCGCCACGGTCGCCACGGTCGCCGCGGTCGTTGTTCTCGCGCTTGTCTTCGTTGCCCTGCTGCTCGCTGGAGGAATCTTGGGAACCCTCGTTCGCAGCGCCATTGCCAGCATCGTTGTCAGACTTGGTGTTCTCGGCGTTCTCGCGCTCTTGGCGGCGAGCACGGTTACGGCGGGCACGACGGGCCTGGGAACGGGACTCATAGCGCTGCTCGTCGCCCTTCTGCTCGCCTTTCTGCTCGCCCTTGTTCTCGTTCTGAGCCTCGGCGGCAGCGGCGTTTGCGGCGTTTGCGAAGTTCGCGGAATTGTCGTTGTCCGCGTGGTCGTTCGCTGCGTGGTCGTGTGCAGCACCAGCCTTGCGGGTAGCCTTACGAACCCGGCGCGGGTTTGCGCCAGCGTTCTTCGATTCAGCTGCATCGGCTGCAGATTCCTGCTTCGCCGCGGCGTCGCCAGGCGCAGCGTCCGCTACGGGCTTTGCGGCCTTGGCAGCTTTGGCGGCCTTGGCTGGAACCTGGCCAGTGGTCAGTGCAGTGATGAGGTCCCCCTTGCGCAAACCAGAGACGCCTCGAAGGCCGCGCTCTGCAGCAAGCTTGCGCAGTTCCGGCAGCTTCAGGGATGCGTAATCCTGTGCTGCGGCTTTGTCCGTATTGCTCACGGATATCCTTTCGTCGCTTCACCAGCATTGATTTGCGTAGCCTGAAATGTGGCCTACGCGCTGGAAGCCAATCTGTATTTTTATGGTGCATGCCGCCACGAGCGAAGCAAGTTCCGAAGTAACGAATTATTCGGGTTAACTGCGCGGGCGGTGAAATATCTAGGCCTCTCCCCTGGGAAAAGGAATGCCACGGAGGAGAATTAGTAGAAGGCGACTGCGAGCGAGAAAGTAACACGAGGTTGCATCCTCGGAATACTCGGTTGCGCGGCGACTCGGAAACACTTGTCAAGCCAATCCGCACCAGTCGCTGTCAACTATAACGCATTGTACGCGCAAGCTGGAAGTGACACCGCTAAAGTAGACAGCATGCTTTCCACCATGCAGGACATCCCGCTCTCCCTTACACGCATCCTGGAATACGGGTCCACCGTTCATGGGCAGACACAGGTGACCACGTGGCATAGCAACTCGGAACCGGAAAAGACCAGCTTCTCCGCCATCGGCGCACGAGCCGCAGCTTTCGCGCACGTGCTGCACGACGAACTTGGAGTTACCGGGGATCAGCGTGTCGCATCCTTCATGTGGAATTGTGCGGAACATCTCGAGGTGATGTTTGGCGTAGCCTGCAAGGGCGCTGTTTTCACTCCCTTGAACAAGCAGCTGATGAATGACCAAATCCGGCACATCATTAACCATGCTGAGGTGGAGGTCATCGTCGCTGACCCACGTCTGGCAGATCAGCTCGCCAAGGTTCTAGCCGGAGCAGAATCCGTGCGCGCCGTGCTGTTTATCGGGGCCAGCAATCCGCAGTCGCACGCAGGAAAGTTTGGACGGGGCGTCGAGGTGTACTCCTACGAGGCGCTGCTTGACGGACGTTCCACCGAATACAACTGGCCGGAGCTGGAAGAGCATACGGCGGCAGCCTTGTGTTACTCCACCGGCACCACCGGCGCACCGAAGGCCGTGCTCTACTCCCACCGCGCGCTCTACCTTGAGAGCATGCAGCTGCGCGCATCCGACTCACTGTGCGTGACCCACGGCGAGACCTTCCTGTGCTGCATCCCTATCTATCACGTGTTGAGCTGGGGTGTTCCGTTTGCGGCTTTCATGACGGGTACGCCGTTGGTGCTTCCCGACGCCGATGTTTCCGCACCGACGCTCGCCAGCATCATCGCGGCAACGTCGCCGCGCGTGGCGCATGGCGTGCCAACGATTTGGATTCAGCTCTTCGTTCACTACCTCAAGAACCCGCCAAGCCGCATGACGCTTACGGAAATCTTCGCAGGCGGCTCGCCGGTGCCGCCGCAACTGATCAAGATGTGGGAGGAGCGATACGGCGTTGATGTTGTCCACGTCTGGGGCATGGCCGAGACCACCACGGTGGGCACGGTTGCCCGTCCACCCCAGGGTGCCGATGGCGATACCCGCTGGGCCTACCGCGTCTCCCAAGGCCGTTTTCCTGCCTCGCTGCAATACCGCGTGGTCAACGACGGCGTGGTCGTGCCCAGTTCCGACCGCAACGCCGGCGAGATTCAGGTGCGCGGCAACCTGGTCACGGGCTCTTATTACCACTCACCCACCTCCGAGCCGGGCGGCTCAGCAGAAGAGTTCCGCGGCAAGCAGGTCGAGGATGCCGAATCCAAATTCACCGCGGATGGCTGGCTGCGCACTGGCGACGTCGGCTCCGTCACCGAAGATGGCTTCCTTACTGTGGAGGACCGCGCCCGCGACGTCATCCGCTCTGGTGGTGAGTGGATCTATTCCGTGCAGCTGGAGAACCTCATCATGGCCAACCCTGTCGTGGTGGAAGCCGCGGTCATCGGTTATCCGGATAAACAGTGGGTGGAACGCCCTCTCGCGGTAACGGTGTTGGCACCAGGGTTTTCTCCAACAATCGAAACCGCCGAGCGCATCCGTGAAGGCATGCGCAAGGAGCTTCCTTCCTGGATGCTTCCGGAGTACTGGACCTTCGTAAAGAACATCGACAAAACCTCGGTGGGCAAGTTCGATAAGAAGGACCTGCGCTCACACTTGGCCGAAGGCGAATACAACATCATTCGACTGAAAGGCCCTGGCGAGTCACAGCGCCTAGATGACTTGCCGCAGCATTTTCCGCCCCGTGATTAGCTCCCGGATTAAACTCGAATATTTCCGGGTTAATATGGATAAGACCACTCTGCCTATAGACTAGGACGACAATGACTTATCCGCTTCTAGACAAATACGGCCGCAGGGCCCGCGACCTGCGCGTTTCGCTTACTGATCGCTGCAATCTCCGCTGCACGTATTGCATGCCGGCTGAAGGTCTCGAGTGGTTTCCCACCACAGAAACCTTGAGCGATGAGGAAACGATCCGCCTAATCCGCATCGGCGTCGAAAAACTAGGTATCCGCCAGGTACGGTTCACCGGCGGCGAACCGCTCCTGCGCAAGTCTTTGGAGAAGATTGTCGCTGCCACTAAGCAATTGCGCACCGACGAAGGTAAATCACCGTCTACCGCACTGACCACGAACGGCTTGGGCCTCGACCGGCGTATCGATGGACTGGTGGAAGCAGGCCTCGACCGCGTGAACATCTCGCTCGATACCACCGACCGCGAGCTTTATGCCCGGCTAACCCGGCGCGACCGCATCCAGGATGTCTTCACAGCCATCGAAGCCGCTACCCGCGCCGGGCTGCACCCGGTCAAGGTCAATGCAGTGGTCATGCCGGGCGTGAACGAGGACTCCATCGTTCCGCTGGCCGAGTACTGCATCGAGGCGGGCGCGCAGCTGCGCTTCATCGAGCAGATGCCGTTGGGGCCACGTGATAAGTGGCGCCGCGAGAACATGGTGACGGCAGAAGATATCTTGGAGCGTCTGCGCGCTTCCTTTGAACTTGAACCAGCCAGTGAACCGCGCGGCTCCGCACCCGCGGCATTGTGGAACGCCTCCCGCGGCGGCGAACATGTGGGCAAGATCGGTGTCATCGCCTCAGTCACCCACTCCTTCTGCGGTTCCTGCGATCGCACACGTTTGACCACGGATGGTGCAGTGCGCAACTGCTTGTTTGGAAACTCTGAAACCTCGCTGCGTGACCTCATACGCGCGGGCGCCAGCGATGAAGAGCTCATGGAGGCATGGGCCGCCGAAATGTGGGCGAAGCTGCCCGGCCACGGCGTGAATGACGAGGGTTTCTTGCAGCCGGATCGCTTGATGGCAGCAATCGGTGGCTAAAGGCTAAGGATATAGTTTGAAAAGTATGCGCTCCCCACAAGAACACTTCGATGCGATAATGTCTCACGCCCGGCCGGTGCCGGTAGAGGTATTTCCGGAAGTCCAGCCGGTCAACGAGAAACTTTTGGGCCGCGTTATTGCAGAACACGTCACTGCGCGCCTAGCGGTGCCGCCGTTTAGCAACTCTGCGATGGATGGCTTTTTGGTACACGTAAAGGATCTGCTTGAGCTGCCTGCGCGTTTGCCCGTCGCAGGCGACGTTCCGGCGGGCCAGGCCCCCAAGGAGGTGCCAGCGGGCAAGGCGGTGCGCATCATGACCGGCGCGCCGGTTCCGGAGGACAACGATGACCTAGTTGTAGTCCCGGTGGAGTTGACCGATATTCCAGCCGGCCCACACGAGCTGCCGAGTGAGGTCACCATCAACGAGACATCCAGGCGCACGCACATCCGCCCGAAGGGAGAAAACGTTCGGGAGGGCGCGACCATCGCCAAGCCGGGCACCGTGGTCGATGCCGGCCTTATTGCCGCGCTGATTTCGGCTGGCATCACGCACGTTCGCGTCTACCGCCCCATTCTCGTAGGCGTGGTCTCCTCCGGCGACGAACTGGTCGAGGGCTCAAGCCTCGAGCCGGGCCAGCTACCCGATTCGAATGGGCCGATGATCGAGTCGCTGATTCGCTCCACTATCCCGCACGCGGTGGTAACGCACAAGCGCTCTTCCGACGCCCCGGAGCAGCTGCGCGAGACGATTGAGCAGCTGTTTCATTCCCACGAAGTAGTAATCACGACGGGCGGTGTTTCCGCCGGCGCCTTCGACGTTACGCAGACCGCGCTCCAGGCCGCAGAGGACTGTGAGGCTTGGTTTGGCGGGGTCAAGCAAAAGCCGGGCACGCCGCAAGGTTTTTCCCTCTATGGAGGTTTGCCGGTTATCTCCCTGCCGGGCAATCCCGTAGCGGCGTTTGTTTCCTATCACCTGTATGTTTCGCCTTTCCTCGAGGCCTTGAGCGGGCGCCCTGCCCGCACGAAGGTCTGCAGCGGGCGCACCATCGTCGCGCGCGCCGGGGAGGAGTTCCCCATGGCACACAAGCACGGCACGGCATTTGTGCCCACGCGCTTGGAGTTCGGCGAATTCGTCGTGGCGTACCCTTTTGCCAGCGGGTTGAGCAGCCACTTCGTGGCCTCGCTCCATGGCACGTGCGGCCTGGTTGAGGTGACCTCCGAAATTCAGGCTGGCGATGAGGTCCGCGTGGTTATCTATTAATTCTCGATTAGGCCTTAATTAGACTAGAACCCATGAAATTTACCCATCTCAATTCCTCCGGCTCCGCCTACATGGTGGATGTGACAGAAAAGCAGCCCACCGTCCGCTCCGCTACCGCGCAAGGCGAGGTTGCATGTTCTCGTGAGGTTCTTTCAGCGCTTCACGACGGCACGGTTCCCAAGGGCGACGTGCTAGCGGTCGCGCGCATCGCCGGCATCTCGGCGGCCAAGAAGGTTCCGGAACTGCTTCCTCTCGCCCACACCATCGGCGTGCATGGTTGCTCGGTCGATCTAGAAATCCGAGACGACCACGTCTTCATCGAGGCAACGGTGCGAACCGCCGATCGCACCGGTGTGGAGATGGAGGCGCTTACCGCGGTCAACGTCGCGGCGCTGTCCATCATCGATATGGTCAAAGGCGTCGACCGCTCCGCTTTTATCCGCCGCTGTGGGATCACCGCAAAATCCGGTGGCCGTTCCGGCGACTGGAGCCGCGAGCTTCCTAAAACCTAGGCAATGCTGAACTACAAACCGCACGAGCTAGGAGTCATCATCCTGGCAGGCGGCCGCGGCACCAGGATGGGCGGGCGCGATAAGGGGTCGGTGCGTGTGCGGGGCGAAAGGCTTGTCGACGTCGTGCGCAGACAGCTTCCTTATGGCGCGCCGGTCTGCGTGGTTTCCCCGTTTCCGCTGGGCCTGCCGCAGGTATGCGAAAATCCGCTTTTTGGTGGGCCTGCAGCTGGCATCGCGGCAGGCCTGAAGAACCTGGAAGCACGTAGTTTAGCGCCACTTCGCTATATCGCAGTGTTATCTGTGGATGCGCCGGATTCGCCCCAAATGCTGCCAAAGTTGTTGAAAAAACTCGCCGCCTGCGGAGCGCAAAGCTCGATTCCCTCGGTAGCGGCAGCTTTAAGCGGCGATTTTATTCAGCCGCTGTGCGCACTGTGGCACTACGACGGCCTGCGCCAAGCGGTAGATTCCTTCGACTGCCTGCACAACAAGTCAGCCCGCAGGCTGTTGCACGCAGTCCCCCGCCTCATCGCGGTGCCGGGTACAGGCGCGGAAATGGACTACGATACTTTGGCTGAACTCGCCGAGTGGGAGCGCCGCCGTGCTTAATAAGTAACCGCGCTTATCAGTTACCCTTCGCGTCCCGAAAAATATCCCCGAGCAAAGGGAGAACGACACCCAAGGTGTCAGCAACTGCGCCGCGGGAGGACGCGGAATTGATAATCAGCGAGCCACAGCCGCGGTCAGTCATGCCAATGACCCCGCGGGAAAGGCCAGCCTTGTGCGAACCCTCTAGGCCTTTGATCAGCACCTGGGTTTCCAGCCCGTGCAGGCGGGCAGCAATGAACTCTTCGGTTACTTCAGGTGTGTAGTTGGTGGGACCGATGCCAGTTCCTCCGATGACCACAATGACGTCGACGCCGGCCCGTACTTGCTCGCGCAGTGCTTCGGCCACGCGGGCGTAGCCTTCCGCAACGACATCGTGGCTCGCCACTTTGAGCCCCTGAGCCAACAAAAGCTCCTTGGCCAAGGCGCCTGCAGAATCAGGCTTTGCGCCGCTCAAAACGCGGTCAGCGGTGACGATTATGGCAGCGGTGGCAGGTTTCATGTGGGCGTCCTTTACCTCGGTTTAATGGTGTGACATTTTTAACAGAAACGGGTCATAAGCAGCAGTTTCCTACCCCTTGACGGGTTAACCAGCGAAAGGTCGGTATATGAAATATTTCCGCAACACTAATGTTCCCTAATTAAACTCGAAGAATTCCGTAGAAAATTCCTCTTTTTAGGATAATTGAAACTACATTAGAAAGAGAAAGTTTCTACGAGAATACCGAGGAATAATGACTGCACTTGATACGTCGGGCAAGACCATCCAAGGATGGAACCCCGAAGAAAAAGACCACTGGGATTCCAAGGTTGCGTGGCGAACCTTGTGGGTTTCCACCTTCGTGCTGATCATCGGTTTTGCAACGTGGTATCTCGTTTCCGCAATTGCACCGATGCTCAACCAGATCGGCTTCGATCTCAGCAAGAGTCAGCTGTACTGGCTGACCTCCATTGCAGGCCTCGCATGCGGCTTATTCCGCCTGCTGTTTATGTTCCTGCCACCTATCATCGGCACCCGCAAGCTGGTGTTCGTGTCCTCCCTGCTGTTCATCATCCCGATGCTCGGCTGGTTCTTCGCCGTGCAGGACACCTCCACCCCGTACTGGTGGCTTTTAACCTTGGCTTTCCTGTCCGGTATCGGCGGCGGCGTCTTTTCTGGCTTTATGCCTTCCACCGGCTATTTCTTCCCTAAGCGCATGTCCGGCACCGCCCTCGGCCTGCAGGCAGGCTTGGGCAACTTCGGTATTTCCTTCATTCAACTGGTTGCGCCGTGGCTGATGGGCTTTACCCTCCTGGGAATCGGCTTCGTGGCACCACAGCGCACAGATGATGGCGCAATCTTCGTGCACAACCCAGCAATCTTCTTGGTTCCATGGGCACTAGTTGGTGCTGTTCTCGCATGGATGCTGCTCAAGGACGTTCCAGTCAAGGCAAACTTCCGCCAGCAGATCGATATTTTCGGCAACAAGAACACGTGGATCTTGACCGTTGTCTACTTGATGACCTTCGGCGCTTTCTCTGGCTTCGCGGCTCAAATGGCGCTTCTTATCAACCAGACCTTCGGCGCCGATTCTCAGTTTGCTGGCCAGTTCGATGACCTGCCGCGCGGGGCTGCCTATGCCTTCCTCGGCCCGCTGATCGGCGCGCTGGTCCGCGCGCTGTGGGGCCCGCTGTGCGATAAGTTCGGCGGCGCTATCTGGACCTTCGTCGGTTGTGTAGGCATGACGGTGTTTACTGCCCTTTCTGCACTCTTCTTAAACCCCTCCGACCCGAGCGAGTTCAAGGGCTTTTTGACCTGCATGCTCATCATGTTCTTCTTCACCGGTCTGGGCAATGCCGGCACCTTCAAGCAGATGCCAATGGTTTTGCCGAAGCGTCAGGCAGGCGGCGTCATCGGTTGGACTGGTGCCATCGGCGCCTTCGGCCCGTTCGTCGTAGGCGTGCTGCTTTCCATGATGCCGGCCGCCACGTTCTTCTGGGGTTGCGTTGTGTATTTCGCAATCACCTCTGTCCTCGTGTGGATCTACTACGCCCGTCCACGCGCGCCTTTCCCCGGCTAAACCACGCCTTCCTAAAGGAGTAACCCACCCCCATGACTGAAAATAAATCCGGCCCCAGCTCCCTTTTCAAGCTCGGCGCCTATCTGCGCAAAGGCGAAGCCAGCGACTCTGGCCAACAGCTGTTTTTGAAGGGCGGCAGGCAGGCAGATGTCTTCTACCGTAACCGTTGGGCCTTCGACAAAATGGTTCGCTCTACACACGGCGTCAACTGCACGGGTTCTTGCTCGTGGAAAGTCTACGTCAAAGATGGCGTCATCACCTGGGAATCCCAGGCCGTGGACTACCCGACCACCGGCAATGACATGCCGGAATACGAGCCGCGCGGATGCCCTCGTGGTGCTTCTTTCTCCTGGTACACCTACTCGCCTACCCGCGTGCGTTATCCCTATGCGCGCGGCGTTCTGGTGGACATGTTCCGTGAGGAAAAAGCTAAAAACGGCGGCGACTCTGTCCTCGCATGGCGTGCCATCCAGGAAGATCCTGAAAAGCGCAAGGCTTACATCTCCCAGCGTGGCAAGGGCGGCCTGATTCGTATCAGCTACGAAGAGGCAATCGACATCGCTGCTGCGGCGCACGTTTACACCATTCGCAAGTACGGTCCGGACCGCATCTTCGGCTTTACAGTTATTCCTGCCATGTCGCAGGTCTCTTATGGCGCCGGCACCCGCTTCCTGCAGAGCATCGGCGGCGTCGCTCTGTCCTTCTATGACTGGTACGCCGACCTGCCGCCGGCATCCCCCCAGACCTTCGGTGATCAGACTGACGTGCCGGAATCCGGTGACTGGTACAACTCCTCCTATCTCATGATGTGGGGCTCCAACATCCCTGTTACCCGTACCCCGGATGCACACTTCATGGTGGAGTCACGCTACAAAGGCACCAAGGTCGTCGTGGTTTCGCCGGACTTCGCTGACAACACGAAGTTCGCCGACGAGTGGGCCCGCATCGAGCCGGGTTCTGATGCCGCTTTGGCTTTTGCCATGGGGCATGTCATTTTGAAGAAGTTCCACGTTGAGCGCCAAGAACCGTACTTCTTGAACTACATGCGCAAGTACACGGACTCGCCTTTCTTGGTCACCTTGGACGAGCGCGAGGACGGAACCTATACCCCAGGCAAGTTCCTCACGGCTTCCCAGGTCTCCGATGCGGAGCTGAATTCCTCGCCAAACGCCACCCACCGTGGCCTGGTCATGGAAGAAGACGGCAAGGTAGTCGATCCGGGCGGCACCGTCGCTGACCGCTGGGACAACAACTCGGCGAAGTGGAACCTCTCCCTCGACAACGCCGATCCTGTCATGTCCATCGCAGAGACCGATTCCTTCGAGACCGCCGAGGTACTCTTCCCGCGCTTCGACTTAGATGCGGATCCAGCCGACATCGGCACCGACAAGCCAGTTGGCACGGGCATTGTGCACCGCGGTGTGCCGGTTCGTCGCGTCGACGGCAAGCTCGTGACCACGGTCTTCGACGTCATGCTCGCGCACTACGGCGTCAATCGCGAAGAGCTTAACTTGCCAGGTTCCTGGCCGAAGGACTTCTACGATGCCTCCGAAGTGGGCACGCCAGCCTGGCAGGAGGGCCTCACCGGCGTGCCTGCCGATACCGCCATCCGCATCGGCCGTGAGTTCGCGCAGAACGCCGCAGATTCCAAGGGGCGCTCCCAGATCATCATGGGTGCCGGCGTCAACCACTACTTCCACGCAGATACCATCTACCGCACCTTCTTGGCGCTGACCTCGATGTGCGGTACCCAGGGTGTCAACGGTGGCGGCTGGGCTCACTACGTGGGCCAGGAGAAGCTGCGTCCTATCAACGGCTGGACCCAGTGGGCCATGGCCACCGACTGGCAGCGTCCTCCGCGCCACATGATTTCGACAGGCTTCTATTACTTCGCCACCGAGCAATACCGCTACGACAACTCCCGCGCCTCCCATCTGGGTTCGCCCCTGGCCAGCCACGGTGTCATCGGTGACAAGATGGTCTCCGACACCATGGCTGAGGCTATGCGTCGCGGCTGGATGCCGGCTTACCCGCAGTTCAACCGCAACAACCTATTGCTTGCGGCAGAGGCAAAGGAAAAAGGCGTCGACATCAATGACTACGTTGTAAGCCAGCTCAAAGATGGCGACCTCGAGTTCTCCTACGACAACCCTTCGGCAGAAGAAAACTGGCCGCGCATTCTTTTGAACTGGCGTACCAACCTGCTGGGTTCTTCTGCAAAGGGCACCGAGTTCTTCCTGCGTCACTTGCTCGGAATCGACTCCGATGCCACGGCCGAAGAGCTCGCTGCCGAGGATCGTCCACGCACCATCAAGTGGGTTGATGAGGCTCCTGAGGGCAAGCTCGACCTCATGATGACCACGGACTTCCGCAATACGTCGACGACCTTGGTCTCTGACATCGTGCTGCCAGCAGCTACCTGGTATGAAAAGCACGATATGTCCTCGACGGATATGCACCCATACCTGCACTCCTTCAACGCGGCCATCAACCCGCCGTGGGAGGCCCGCACCGACTTCGAGGTCTTCCGCGACCTCGCAGCTTCGCTTTCTGCCAAGTCCGCAAAGTGGCTCGGCGTGCAAACTGACATCATCACGCAACCGAGCCACCACGACTCCCCCGATGAGTTGAGCATGCCAAACGGCATTGTGCCCGACGTCGAAAAGCTCGGCTTGGTGCCAGGGGTTACCATGCCGAAGCTGCATGTGGTGGAGCGTGACTACACCAAGATCTATGAGAAGTGGACTCACTTGGGCCCGCTGCCGGCCAAGGCCGGGACTGTGGTGCATGGCACCAAGTTCAACGTGGAAAAGCAGGTCAAGGAGCTTGAGCTCATCTGTGGAACCTCGAAGACCTCAATGGGTGAGCTCATTGACCTGAGCAAAGACACAAAGGTCATCGACGCCATCTTGCACCTGTCCGGTGTATCCAACGGCGAGCTGGCAAAGCAAGGCTTCGAGTATCTGTCTTCGCGCACCGGCCGTGACATGACACCGCTTGCGGCCTCCGATGAGGACGTGCGCATCAGCTGGGATTCCATCAAGGAGCGCCCGACCGAGGTCCTCACCTCGCCGGAATGGACGGCTGACAAGCGCAATAAGCGCCGCTACACGGCGTTTAGCATCAACGTCGAGTTCGACAAGCCATGGCACACGCTGACCGGCCGCATGCACTACTACATCGACCACGATTGGTTCATGGACTACGGCGAGGCGCTGCCTATCTTCCGCCCGCCGCTTGATCATCTGCATATGCACGGCGAATTCGCGCCGGGCCAGACCTTGCAGAATGAGCGCGGCGAAGTCGAGGTCACCCTGCGTTATCTCACCACCCACAACAAGTGGTCGATTCACTCGCAATACTTCGACAACCTGCACGTGCTGTCTATTTCCCGCGGTGGCCAGGTGGTCTGGATGTCGGACAAGGACGCCGCAAAGATCGGTGTGAAGGACAACGAGTGGGTTGAGGTCTACAACCGCAACGGCATCGTTTCCGCCCGCGCCATCGTGTCCCACCGCATCCCGGAGGGCACAATGATCTGCAACCACGCCCAGGAACGCACCGTAGGTACCCCAATCAACGAGTTCACCGGCCGCCGCGGCGGCACGCACAACTCGCTGACCCGTATCTCTATCAAGCCGGTCCACATTGCCGGCGGCTACGGCCAGCTGACCTATCACTTCAATTACATCGGCCCAACCGGCAACAACCGCGACGAAGTCACCCGCGTGCGCCGTCGCTCCCAGGAGGTTTCTTACTAATGAAAGTCATGGCCCAAATCTCCATGATCATGAACCTGGACAAGTGCATCGGCTGCCACACCTGTTCAGTCACGTGTAAGCAGGCATGGACCAACCGCGAAGGCACCGAGTACATCTGGTTCAATAACGTTGAAACTCGTCCCGGCGTGGGCTACCCCCGCACCTGGGAGGACCAGGAAAAGTGGAAGGGCGGCTGGGAGCTTACCGGCTCTGGCAAGCTCAAACCCAAGGCCGGTGGACGCTTGAAGAAGCTGGCTACCCTGTTCCATAACCCGAACCTGCCGACCATCCAGGACTACTACGAGCCGTGGAGCTACCAGTACGAGGATCTGATGGGTGCCAAGGCTGGTCAAAAGACCCAGCCCACCGCAAAGCCGGTCTCTCAAATCGATGGCCGCGAAATAAACAAGATTGAGTGGTCTTCCAACTGGGATGACAACCTGGGTGGTTCTGTTGAGACCATGGACCAGGACCCTACCCTGCACCAGATGAATCTGCAGGTAAAGAAGGAGATCGAGGACTCCTTCATGTTCTACCTGCCACGCATCTGCGAGCATTGCATGAACCCCACCTGCGTGTCTTCGTGCCCTTCCGGCGCGATGTACAAGCGCGCTGAAGACGGCATCGTGCTCGTGGATCAGGACCAGTGCCGCGGCTGGCGCATGTGTGTCTCGGGCTGCCCTTATAAGAAGGTTTACTTCAATCACAAGACCGGCAAGGCCGAGAAATGTACGCTCTGCTACCCGCGCCTTGAGGTAGGCCAGCCCACGGTTTGCTCTGAAACCTGCGTGGGCCGCCTGCGCTACTTGGGCGTCATCTTCTACGATGCCGATCGCGTGGCCGAGGCTGCCTCGACGCCGAATGATCAGGACCTCTTTGAAGCGCAGAAGTCCATCATGCTGGACCCGCACGACCCTGCTGTCGTAGCTGCCGCACAGAAAGAAGGCATCCCGCACTCCTGGATCAATGCCGCGCAGAACTCGCCAATCTACGACCTCATCTTCAAGTACAACGTCGCGCTTCCGCTGCACCCTGAGTACCGCACGCTGCCGATGGTCTGGTACATCCCGCCACTTTCGCCCATCGTGGACCAGGTAAGCGCCACCGGCAATGACGGCGAGGACCACAAGATCCTCTTCTCCGCGCTGTCTAACATGCGTATTCCGCTGGAGTACCTCGCAGGTCTTTTCACCGCAGGCGATACTGTGCCAGTGGAAAAGTCGCTGCGCCGCCTCGTCGCTATGCGCTCCTACATGCGCGATATCAACTTGGGCAACGAGCCACAGGAGGAAATTGCACAGGCCGTCGGCATGACCGGAGAGGACATGGTGGCTATGTACCGCCTGCTTTCCATCGCCAAGTACGACGACCGCTACGTCATCCCGACTGCCTCCCCGGAGACCCCGCGTGGCATCGCTTCGCTGGATCCTTTCGGCGACGTCGACCCGGCACGCGCTTCCGAGGACGTCTTCCACGACTTGGGCATGGGCGCGCCGGAGGCCTGCACGCACGGCGCGGCAGCAGGTTCCGGCACGGTTTCCCTGCTGTCGTGGACTGGTGACCGCCCCGATTCGATGTTCCCAAACCGCGACTAGGGGGTAAGTCTGAAAGATGAATATCTTTGAAAAACTTGCCGCCCGTGCGGCTCAACCTCCGCAAGATGACGCCGTGGCAGGATTCGGCACCGTCAGCGGTGTGCCTGCCGGCATCGGCTCTTTGGGCGGAGCTGCCGATGTCAAGCGCACGGCACGCACGCACACCGGCCAGGTCCCCACTGACTTCGTGACACCGGTGGCGGTCGATGAGACCCAGCGGCGTATCGTCGCCATGGCGGCCAGCGTCTTGCTGCGCTACCCGGAGGAGGATTTTCTCTCCCATTTGGACGTGGTCCAGGACCAGCTCGACCAGCTACCAATGGCGCTGGCAACGGATTTCATGGGCTTTATCGACGCCGCCCGTACCGCGGGGCTGCGCGCACTGCAGGAGCACTACGTTGAGACCTTCGATCAGCGTCGCCGCTGCTCGCTGTTTTTGTCCTACTACGCCGTCGGCGATACCCGGCAGCGCGGAATGGCCATCTTGTCTTTCTCCCAACAGCTTGAGTCATTTGGTTTCCAGCTGGCAGAAAATGAATTGCCGGACCACCTCTGCGTGGTTCTGGAAGCGCTAGGACTCGCCGAGGGCAAAGACCATGCGCGCGCCGTTGAGATGCTGGCGAGCTATCGCGAGGGCATAGAGGTGCTGCGTGCTGCACTTTCACAACAGGATTCGCCTTATGTGCGCCTAATCGTCGCCGTGTGCAAGGCGCTGCCGGAGGTAGATGCCGAAACCGCTCAGAAATACGTCGATCTCATTCGTACCGGCCCTCCAGCTGAGATGGTGGGCATTGCTGATCTTCCTTTCCCCACTGCTCAACCTGATCTCGTTTAAGGAGCACTCATGGATTATTTCAACAACTTTTTATGGGGTGCCTTCCCGTGGCTGGCCATCGCCGCGTTTTTCGTCGGCATCTTCTGGCGCTGGCGCACCGACCAATTCGGTTGGACCACGCACTCTTCCCAGATCTATGAATCGAAGCTGCTGCGCCTTTCCTCCCCGCTGTTCCACTGGGGCATGGTCTTCGTGGTCATCGGCCATCTGATGGGCCTAGCTTTCCCAAAGTCGTGGACGCGTGCGGTAGGCATCAGTGACCACGCTTATCACCTGTTAGCGACGATCCCTGGCTCTATCGCGGCGGTCGCCGTGATTCTTGGCTTCCTGGGTCTGCTCTACCGCCGCATCGTTAATCGCTCAGTGTTCCTGTCCACCTCGAGCTCGGACAAGGTCATGTACTTCTTCCTGGCGCTAGCGCTGCTGTCTGGCACCATCGCGACGTTTAGCACCCAGGTCTTCGGCGGACCACAAGGCTATGACTACCGCGAGACCATCTCGCCGTGGCTGCGCCAGCTGCTGATCTTCAACATCCACCCGGAGTGGATGGCTGATGTTCCCTGGCAGTTCAAGGTCCACGTCTTGTGTGGTTTTACCATCATCGCCGTCTGGCCTTTTACTCGCCTGGTTCACGCTTTCTCAGCGCCGGTTGGCTACGTCACCCGTCCGTACGTGGTCTACCGTTCCCGCGACCAGCGCACTACGGATATGCGCTCGCACACTGCGTGGGAGCCGGTGCGTTCCCACCGCGCGCAGCTCGACGCCAACGAGACTCCTGCCCACGGTGCCTAAGCACTAGATCGATTAAAGGAGCGAGGAAGATTTCTTCCTCGCTCCTTTTGTCTAAGCGCTACTGCGTGACCACAATCTTTCCGTGCTGGCCCTTTTCGGCCGCGGTCATGATGTGATTGACAAAACTGTAGGTACCCGGCTCGTTAAACGTCATCTCCACGAAGCCGCCCTGCGCGGGAAGCAGATCCAGCGCCTGCGAACCCGAATCGCGACGGTCCTTAATGAGGTAGTCGCCCTCCTTATACGCGGTGTCGAACTGCTCGCCCACCACGTGGAAGGACAACGGCTGGTCTGGGCCCACGTTGAGCAGCCAGATGCGAACCTTATCGCCCACCTTGGCATGCAGCGGCTCAAGGTCGTACTGATTCGGATAGTAATTAAACGCCATCAGGTCGTACTCGCCGTTTGAGACGCGGTCGGCGTCGGCACCGTTCTCGTCGCCTAGGAAGATGTCAGAGGCAATCATTGCGTACTCCGCATCGGCGTCGCCAAGCTCTGGCGGATCGATGACCACCGCACCAGCCATACCGTTGGCAATGTGCAGGCTCATCGGCGCCGTGGAGCAGTGATACATCCAGATGCCCGCGCGGTTAGCGGTGAACTCGTAGGTTAGCGACTGGCCTGGGTCGATGGACTTCATGTTCTCATCCGGATTGACCTCACCGGCGTGGAAGTCGATGGAGTGGCCCATCGTTCCCTCATTCTTAATGGTGATCTTGAACTTGTCGCCTACCTTGCCGCGCAGGGTTGGCCCTGGGGCTTGGCCGTTGAATAGCCACCGCGTTTGTTTTACCCCGGGTGCGACCTCGACCTCTTCCTCGGTCATGGTCCAGGTCTCCTCGTGGGTGGTTCCTTCGGCCTTGGCCAAGCGGGCATCGAAAGCCTTGAAGTCGTCGCGCTTCTTGGTGCGCTCCGCTGCACTCGGTACGTCGGGGTGGCTCGCAGAGTGATGGTGCTCGTGCTGAGCATCGCCTGCTGTGCCTGCAGAGCCTGCGGTGCTGGCAGCTCCCGCGGCGTCGTCAGTCGTGTTTATCTGGAGCACCATACCCTGTGCTTTGTGCCCGGCGATGGTGCAATAGCCCTGGGTGGATTCATTGATGATGCCTGCGTCGAGCTCAACGGTCTTGCCTGGCTCCACACGGCCGGTCTCGTTGTCACCAATCTTTAGGTCGTGGACCTGGTCGCCGACGTTGGTGAAGTTGACCACCAGGTGGGCGCCCTGTGGCACGTCGATGGAGGCCGGGACGAAGGCCATGCCGGAGACTGAGACGTCGACAACGGTCGCTTCCACGCCCGCGCTTTCCGACGCCCTTTGCGCCTTGCCCGTGCTATTAAACACCGCGAGCGCGATAATCGCGGCAAGGGCAATGCCGATGAGCAACCAGGAAGCCCAATTGTTTTGAGCCGGCGGCTTCGGAGATTGATTCGAAGAAACGCTGAGCATTTAGTTCTCCAGTCTTTTCTGCTTGTAAACGGCCACTACGATGGCCAAGACGTTGGTGATGAGGCCAAGCCCCATCATGATAAGCCCGGCAACATCCGCGCCGAGTAAGCACAACACTGCGCCCAAGTTGATAAGCACCAAACGTGCATAACCGCCGCGGTCAGCGACTTTTCGCCCTAGTGTGACTTTCGCCGGACCGCCGCCCAACAGGGTGGGCAGGAGGTGATGGAGCACGCCGGTGACCAATTGCAACAGGCCAGCGCCGACGAAGGCGGGCATGAGCAACAACGTCACCGCGCGGGGGTAGACGCCGATTACGGCGCACACCGCGTCCGCAGCGCATAAGCTGAGCATCCACAACAGTCCGGCGACGACCGAGACCGTCGCCGTGGTCTGCTGCGGGTTTCCCGCCACCACCGTGGCCAGGATGGGCTGAATGATGTAAATTGCGGCGAGCACGACGAGCAACTGGGCCATGCCCGCTGCCCGAGTAAGCCCCACTGCGTAAAGCCCCACCGCGAGGGCGAGGCCTACGCAGTGCACTATAAGTGCCCGGGAACAGCGGGCGCGCGCTGCCGGGGCGATCTTGGTGCTCGACAGCGTGGGCAGCAGCGTGACCACTGTTCCGAGGATGGTCAGCCAGGCAAAGCCCCACACCATTCCGCGGGAGTGCGCGGCGACCAGCAGTGAGTAGTTGCCCACGCCGTTAGCCGCGAAAATGACCATCACGACTGAGGCCATCAAGAACACAGCGGCAGCAATGTAGAAAGGTACTGTCACGGCAAAAGAACCCGCGAGCGAACCTTTGAGCGCGCGGTAGATGTCCCACGCGTGCCAGAAGAAGGTGACGATGATGAGAAGCGAGGCGGCGTCGGAAAGCGGGCCCCAATCATAGCCCGCACGATCGACGAGCAGGAGGACCAAGCCCACCTGAATTAGCGCCACGCGCCAGGCCACCGACTTGTAGCCACGGGCCTGCATGCGGGTCAGTGCCTCAGTAAAGTGCGTGGAATACACGATGATCGCCGTGGTCATCGCGCCAATCGTGAACGGGTGAATGAGATCCCACCACACCACGTTGACACCGAGATTTCCTGCCACGTTGATGGCAACGCCCACCAACACCCAGAAGCCAATGACGCTCGCTGCGATCGTGTGCCAGCGTCCGCGGGCGGCTAAAGATACGTCAGCGATGTGCACGTCGTGCCTCCCGGATGGTCAAAACAAAGCCACTTAAAACGAACAGCAGCACCGCCACCACGTTAGTCATACCGCCTACCTGATACACCCCAGTGTGAGCAACGATATCCGCGCCGACGCGCACCATAAGGCCCGCGTGCAGTAGCACCACAGGCCCGTAGAGAACGGGGTTATAGGGCAGCTTCTTTCGAATGACAGACGTCAAGATGATCGGTGCGTGCGCAAAGATCATGGACATGACAAAGCCCAAGAAAATGGTGTGCACCGAAGCGTCGTAGCTAAAGCCGCTGACCTGCCCCATGCCTAGCCACGCCAGTCCAGCTAACGCCAGCCAGAAGTAACCGGCCAGCATGCAGGCTGCGGAATATCGGGGCAGCCCCTTAGCGCGCACGAGGTTCTTGGCCACGTCCACGCGGACAGTGGTCCAGGAGATGGCGAGCAAAAGCGCACCCATCAGGCGGTAGCCCACTGCGGGTACGAGGATGTAGATAACTCCCGCGGCTGCCAGGGCGAGGACCAATGCAGTGATGAGGTTTTCCGCGCGAGTGCCGGCCATGGTCACGCGGGCGAGCTCCATGCGTTCGCCGATGATGGTGGCAACGACGTAGAGGACACACAGCGGCATGGCCGTAGCAAAGGAGGGCGTCATCGCCCACAGTAAGGAAGCGGCGACTCCCCCAATCACGCCGGCAGCCTGGACGAGGACAGCGAGGGTGGGCTGGCGGCGATGGACCTCCAGATAGATAAAGCCCAGGACGAGGAAGCTCAGTGCAAAGCACACCGCGGGTACGGGTCGCGTTACCCCGGCGAGGAGCGTTAGCACTGCCAGCACGTGGAAGGCCGGGCCCGCCCAGGCCCACGTCTTCTTCACTGCGACGGCACGCTCCAAGCCGATGGCACCTCCCACGAAACCGAACACCATCAGTGGGCCATGGGCGTTGGTTACTGCGCTGGCTGGGGCGACGCCCAGCAGTGAGGCACCGGCGAAAAGGCCGACGAGCAACGCCGCGCCGGCGAATGCCAGAAACACGAAACGATGCGCACTATTTTTCACAACTTTTATCGTACTAATATTGGGTCTAAGGTGAAACTCGAAACGCTTTCGAGCACCTCCAACGAAAGGAATAACATGCAACTGCCCATCTCTGATGCGCACAAAGGCAACGACATCCCTACCCTGAACGCCTCTGAAATTCCGCACGCAGTCCGCCACGGCGCCATCCACGGCGCGCTCGGCACCCTCAACGTTGGCGAATCGATGATCCTCATCGCGCCGCACAACCCAGTGCCACTGCTCAAGGAGATTGAGGCACGCGAGGAGTCCTTCGACCTTGCCTACCTCAAGGAAGAACCACAAGATTTCCACATCAAGTTCACCCGCACCGCCTAGTGCTGGCGTAAGTTAGATAGCCATGAAGAAGATCCTTACCCCGCTCATTGCATCGGCGCTTGCGGCTTCGTCGCTGAGCGCCTGCGCCAGCGACCAAGCGGAACTCAACGTTTTTGCCGCGTCCTCGACGCGTGTGCTCAACGATGCCCTCACGGCCACCACCCCAGTGCTTTTCAACAACGGCGGATCAGCATCCCTCGTCGAGCAGATTCACCAAGGAGCACCGGCAGACCTCCTCATCACGGCCTCAGAAAAGACCATGGACAAAGCCGTGGACAACGGCGATGTGGACAAGCCCCGCGTGCTAGCCACCAACACCATGGTCATGGTGGTCCCACCCGGTAATCCGGCAGGGATTTCCTCGGTCCGAGACTTGCGCGAGGACGACTACTTCGTGCGCTGCGATCCGTCCGTGCCCTGCGGCGACATCGCGGACAAGATCATGGAGGACCTCCACCTCACCATCACTCCCGATTCGCAAGAAGGCCAGGTAGCTGACGTCGTGGGCAAGGTCGCCAGCGGCGAAGCCGACGCCGGCTTTGTCTACTCCACAGACGCCGCGGCCAACCCAGACCTCGAGGTCATCCCCATCGAGGGCGCTGAGAAGTACCGCAACAAGATTATGGGCGCCGTGGTCACGCACTCCGAGCGACGCGACGCTGCCGAGCAATTACTGGATACGCTCTCCGACGACTTTGATGAAACCTGGACGAAGTACGGCTTCCAACCCGCCGACTAAACTGCTCTGCATGGCTTCTCACGAAACCCCCACTCGCGCCCCGTGGCCCTTCGCCATCGTGGGCGCCGTGGCGGTTTTATACGTTGCTATTCCCGTCGTGGCACTAGCAACGCGCGTACCGTGGTCCCGTCTCGGGGCGGTCGTCGGTCAAGACTCCACCCACGACTTGCTGCGCGTGACTTTGAGTTCTGCAGTTTTGGCCACCGTCCTTGCCACGTTCCTGGGCGTCGGGCTCGCCATGTGGCTCCACGGCCTCAAACACATGGGCCAGGCTGTGCGCCTGCTGGTCTACCTTCCGCTGGCCATGCCGCCAGTGGTGGGCGGCCTAGCGCTAAGCGCGGCACTCGGGCGGCGCGGGCTCTTGGCCCCGCTTCTCGACGCCCTCCACTTGAAGTTCGCCTTTGCCTTTGCCGGTGTGGTCACAGCGCATACTTTCGTGGCGCTGCCCTTCGTGGTGGTGGCGGTGGACTCGGCATTACGCCACATTGACCAGGAGGTATCCACCTCAGCGCGCCGGGTGGGAATGTCACGGTGGGCGGTATGGCAGAAGATCACGCTGCCTACCATTGCGCCCTCCATCTTTACCGGCGCCGTTCTGGCCTGCGCGCGCAGCCTGGGCGAGTTTGGCACCACGATTACCTTCGCTGGTTCGGCGCCAGGTATTACGCGCACGATGTCAAGCGGCATCTACTTAGAACGCGAGGTCAGCACGGACAACGCCTATGCTCTCTCCGCCGTGCTCATCGGCCTGGCCGTGCTTTGTTTAGCACTCGCGGGCCTGCCCACGCTGCTGCGCAAGGAACCAGCGCCACGGGCACACGCGCAAGGCCCACTTGATATCGAAAAGCTCCGCGAGCTAAGTAAGCCGCAGCAAAGCCGCGAACTCACACCGTTCCGGCCCCATGCCACGACCGCCGTAGTGGGCGTTAACGGCGCTGGCAAGACAACGCTGCTGCGCCGCATCGCTGACTCCTCTGAAAGCGTCATGCTCACCCAGAAGCCCGCATTGCCGCCGCTGTCCACAGTGACCGAGGCGATCACCATGGTCACCGATGTCGAGGACGTTACCGCGCAGCTCATTTCCGCTGCAGGGTTGGATGAGATCGCCCACGTCAAGGTGCGGGACCTCTCCGGTGGACAAGCAGCACAAGCCGCCTTGGTGCGCGCTTTGGCCGCGCGGCCGGCAGTGCTGCTACTCGACGAACCCCTGGCTGCAGTGGACGCCGCTGCCGCCGCACAATGGCGCCGCCTGCTTGCTGCCGCGGCGCACGACCGCACCACGATCCTCGTCACCCACAATGTTCTCGATCTTCTCAGCCTGGCCGATGACATCGCGGTGGTGGAAAAAGGCGAAATTCTTGCCCACGCCCCTCGCCAGGACGTCGTCAATGCTCCGCCCAACCGCTTCGTGGCGCAGTTACTTGGCCGCAGCGTCATCCGCGGCAACAAGGTTGCAGGCGCGCTGCAGCCCGATCCGCAGGGCGACACAACGCTCATCCTAAGCAACAGCGACGTCGTGCTTTCCCCTTCCGGAAGCATCACTGCCACCGTGCTGGATTTGCGAGCTATCTCCTTGGACCGGGCCGTCGTTACCCTGGACCTGGGCGGGCAATCTGTAGACGCCGAAATCTCGGTCACCGAGGCAACAAAGCTCGTCGTCGGCGGGCAAGTCCACTGCTCTATCCTCACTAATTAGGGGGAAGTCGCTCCACGTAGTGGCATATATCGCACTCGCTAGTTTGTATTTTTTACGGGTTGTAGTTGTATCGTCGTTTTTAACAACTGATTACCCTAATAAATTCACGTCAAAAACTTTCACCGAGGTAAACACATGCCCACCCAAGCTCCGCGTTCTTCCACTGAACTTTTTCCCGAGGCGCTGCGCCTTTCCCCAAAGCAGCGCGAGGTTCTCAACGCGTTGCAGGAATATCCCCAGGGAGCTCGCGCAGCAGACATCGCCCAAGACATGGGCATGCATGTCAACACCGCGCGCGGCCATCTAGACGAGCTCGTACACGTGGGCGCCGTGCGCGTTATTACGGCCCCGGCCAAGGGCCGCGGACGTCCCTCGCTTATCTTCCAGGTACGCATCCCTGACAATCGCTCGGTGGCCGAGGAATACGTGACCTTGATCAGTGTCTTAGCAGAGATGCTCGCGGACAAAGACCAGCTTAATGACTTCGCCTCCGAACAAGCCCGGGAAATCGGCCGTAAGTGGGCCAACTCCACGCAGCAGGACCAGTACGCTTCCGCGAATGCGCTGACCCCGCTTTACCGCAAGATGCGTGACATGGGTTTCGACCCTACTGCCTCAAACGCCGACCTTGAGGAAAAGGGCCACACGGAAATGGAGCTGCACGCCTGCCCATTCGTGACCGCAGGCATCAAGCCTTCCCCATTCTTGTGTGCTATCCACGACGGCTTCCTCGAGCAATCAGCCGCAGACGCAGGAAACCGCCTCCAGCTTACGCTGCTTCCGAAGTCTGGCAACGGAACCTGCTGCGTGCACGTGAAGCGGTCTTCTTAAGCCTGAACGACCTTAACCTCGACCGGCCCCGCGACCTCCAAGGGGATAACGCGGAGGCCGGCCTCGCGCGCGTCGCGCAAGATGTTTTCGTCGATGGGCTCGGTGTGCAGCACCATGGCGGTAGGGCCGGCGCCCGAAAGATAGGCCGCGAAACCACGGTTGCGCAGACGGTTGACCCACTCGGAGGTCACCGGTAGGACGTCGGCACGGTAAGGCTGGTGCAAGCGGTCGCGCGTACCTTCCCAGAGCAGCTCCGGGTAGTTCTGAAGCGCTACGACCTGCACAGCGGTGCGCGAGACGTTGAACGTTGCGTCGCCGTGGGTGACGTGGGATGGCAGCACGCGGCGCACGGCTTGGGTCGATGCGTGGAAGTTAGGCACCAATGCCGTTGCCTTGATGTCCTTATGCACATCCACGGTGACCGCCTTGTACTCCGGCAGGGAATGGCCATCGACGGGAACCGTGGTCCACGAGACCACCGCGTTGCCCAGAACCGATGCCGCGGCATTATCTGGGTGCCCCTCGAAAGCCGAGGAAAGCTGCACTACTTGCTGCTCGGTAAGCGGGAATCCTGCAAGTCCGTTGCCGGCGGCAACGCCTGCTACGGCTGCCGACGCCGAGGAACCCAGGCCGCGGGACTGCGGAATGTTGTTGTTACAGACCACGCGCAGGCCGGGCGCGGAAACATCAGCAACGTTGAGGGCCGAACGGATTGCCTTGACTACCAGGTGGGAGCCGTCACGCGGCAGGTCCTCGGCGCCCTCGCCGAAGATCTCCACTTCAAGACCAGAGTTGGTGACCTCTACCTCGACGGTGTCGTACAGGCTCAGCGCAATTCCGAGCGTGTCGAAGCCTGGGCCCAAGTTGGCCGAGGAGGCTGGAACCGTGACGATGGCCTTGGTGCCGACCTCTAGCTCGATGCTCACAGGGCTTCACCGCCCAGGCGGATAACGGAGTGCACTGCCTTGACCTCGTCGAGAGTGCTCAGCTCGGAGACGATGGCCTCGAGCTCAGCCTCGGTGGCCGCATGGGTGACCACGATGAGACGTGCGGTGTCGTCGCCGTCCTCCTGGCGCACGGTGCGCAGGGAGACGTTGTGCTTGGCAAACAGCGCGGAAATCGCCGCCAGAACGCCGGTGCGGTCTGCGACCTCCATGTCGATGTGGTAACGGGTGGAAACCTCACCGAAGGGAGCAATCGGCAGGTTGGCGTAGGTGTTTTCCCCTGGTGCGCGGCCGCCGTGGACGATGTTGCGGGCGGCACCGACGACGTCGCCAAGCACTGCGGAAGCAGTAGGATTACCGCCTGCGCCGTTGCCGTAGAACATTAGAGAACCTGCTGCCTCTGCCTCGACGAAGATTGCGTTATAAGACTTGTTCACGGAAGCCAACGGATGATCCTTCGGGACGAGCGTCGGGTGGACGCGGGCGTTGACGGACTCGTTGCCATCTTCGTCGCGCAAGCGCTCACAGATGGCAAGCAGTTTGATGGAGTAACCCGCCTTCTTCGCAGCGGCGATGTCGTCAGCGGTGATGCTCGAGATACCCTCGCAGTAGACGTCATCAAAGGTGACGCGGGTGTAGAAGCCCAACGAAGCCAAGATCGCTGCCTTGGAAGCGGCATCATGGCCCTCGACGTCGGCGGTCGGGTCTGCCTCCGCGTAGCCCAGGCGGGTGGCCTCAGCCAGCGCATCTTCGTAGGAAGCGCCGGTGGTCTCCATCGCATCCAGGATGAAGTTGGTGGTGCCGTTGACGATACCGGAGATGCGCTGCACCTGGTCACCCGCCAGCGAGCGGCGCAGCATGCCTACCACCGGGATGGCGGCTGCGACGGCTGCCTCGAAGTAGAGGTCGACTCCCGCACGGTCGGCAGCCTCAGCCAGCTCGTCCGCGTGCGCGGCCACCAGAGCCTTGTTCGCGGTCACCACGGACTTACCCGCATTGAGCGCGGCCAGCAGCAGCTCGCGCGGGTAGTCAATACCGCCGATGACCTCGACGACCAAGTCGATATCGTCGCGCATGACTAGCGCCTTGGCGTCGTCAGTAAGTAGGTCCTTAGGAACGCCTGGGCGCAGCTTGTTCTTGTTTTGGACAGCTACGCCACGAATCTCTGCGGGACCACCAATGCGATGTGCAAAAGCATCAGCGTTCTCCCCCAGCAGGCGGAAGACCTCGGCGCCGACAGTGCCGAAACCGAGCAGTGCAATACCTACTGCTTCGCCCTCGCCCTTGCCGGTGCGAATCTTGGTCTGTGAAGTCATATCGTCCCTCATTCGTCGGTACTGAAATTGTTAACCACACTATACAGAACGAGCTGTCTAGTTTTGGGTTTAGGGATCCAAATCATGGCCCATATAGGAAGGCGGAGGGGCAAACCTTTTGGTCATGGCCCCACCGCCAGTGGATTTTAAGTGAATTTAATTGACTTCGAGAGCCAAAAGGTCATCGACAGTCTCGCGACGCAGCATCAGATTTGCCTGCCCATTGCGCACCGACACCACGGCCGGGCGCAGTGCGCCGTTGTAGCGCGACGCCATCATGTACTGATAGGCGCCAGTGGTTGCGAACGTGAGCAGGTCGCCGGTGGTGATGTCTCCCGGAAGCTTGCGTTCGTTGACCAAGATGTCGCCGGATTCGCAGTGGAAACCCACCACGCGGGAGTCCACGGGCTCACCGTCGGTGAAACGATTGGCTACACGCACGTCATACTCGGATTCGTAGAGCGCTGGGCGGATGTTGTCGGACATGCCGCCGTCGACGGAAAGATAACGGCGGATAGGCAGCTCGGCTTTGCCGGTCTCCACGTCCTTGACCGTACCCACGGAATAGACGGTGACTGCGCTTGCGCCCACGAGGGAGCGGCCCGGCTCGACGAGCACGAAGGGCGGCTCGATGTCGAGCTCGTGCGCGGTGCGCTCCACGGCTGCCAGGAGATCTTGTGCCAGCTTGGCGACGTCGAGTGCCTCCTCGTACTCCATGTACGGAATGCCGAAGCCGCCACCTAGGTCGAGTTCCTTAAGTGCTACACCCAGCTCGGTGTGGATACGCTTGTACAGCGAGAGCACGCGCTCTGCGGCGAGCTTAAAGCCTTCAGCGTTGAACACGGAGGAACCCACGTGGCAGTGCAGGCCCACGAGCTGAAGATTCTCGGACTCGAGGGCAGCCTTGGCGGCGTCGAAAGCCGCGCCCGTGGCCAAGGAGATGCCGAACTTCTGGTCCTCGTGCGAGGTGGCGATGAACTCATGCGTGTGGGCGTCGACACCCGGCTTGACCCGGATCATCACCGGCTGCACGCGGCCAGCGGCGCGCGCGATCTCGTTGAGCTGTGCCAGCTCGCCCTCGTTATCGAGGACGACGTGCGCGATCTCGTTGTCCACGCACAGCTCGAGGTACTCGGGCTCCTTGTTGTTGCCGTGGGCGGTCATGCGGGCCGGCGGGAAACCGGCGGCCAGCGCCACCTTGGCCTCGTTGAGGGAGGCGACGTCAAGGCACAGGCCTTCCTCGTTTACCCATTTCACGATGCGCTTGGTGATGAAAGCCTTGGAGGCATAGTGCACGTGCTCAGGGCCGCCGAAGGCGCGGGCCATGTCGCGACAACGGGAGCGGAAGTCATCCTCGTCGAAGACGTAGAGTGGCGTGCCGTATTCTTCGGCGAGTTCCGTCAGCGGGACGCCGGCTACGGTAACCACGCCGTCTTCTTCGCGGCGCGAGTTACGGGGCCAGACGTGCGCTGGCAGCTCGTTAAAATCCATTTACATTTTCTCCGGCGCGCTAACCCCCACCATGGTGAGGGCGTTGGCGAGGACCTGACGGGCGGCGTCGGCAAGCGCGAGGCGTGCGAGGTGGATTGGCTGCGTCTCCTCCCCTGCCTTCGGCAGCACCTGGCACTGGTCATAGAAGCGGTGGAACACAGCAGCAAGATCCTCAGCAAAACGGGCGATGCGGTGCGGCTCGCGCAAGGTCGCTGCGGTGGAGACAACCTCAGGGAACTCGCCCAAGGTGCGGATGAGATCGCCTTCCTTCTCGTGGGTGAGAAGCGCGAGATCTGCATCTGCCATAGCCGCGGCGTCAAGGCCCAGCTCTTGCGCCTTGCGCAGGATGGAGCAGATGCGCGCGTGGCCGTACTGAACGTAGTAAACAGGGTTATCGGAGGACTGGGAAGCCCACAGGCCCAGGTCGATGTCGATGGACTGATCCACGGAAGAACGCACCAGGGAGTAGCGTGCGCCATCGACGCCGATGGCCTCGACGAGGTCGTCGAGAGTGATGACGGTGCCAGCACGCTTGGACATGCGCACAGCCTTGCCGTCGCGCAGCAGGTTCACCATCTGACCGATGAGAACCTCGACCTGCTCTGGGTTATAGCCCATGGCGGCAGCGGCGGCGCGCAGGCGGGCGATGTAGCCATGGTGGTCCGCACCCAGCATGTAGATAGCGAGGTCGTGGCCACGGTCGAACTTGTCCGCAACGTAGGCGATGTCGCCAGCGATGTATGCGGCGTCGCCGTCAGACTTGATGACCACGCGGTCCTTGTCATCGCCGTAGTCGGTGGACTTGAGCCACCAGGCGCCGTCCTCGAAGTAGAGCTTCTCGTTGTCCTTAAGGTGCGCCACGGCCTTGTCAACGGCGCCGGACTCGAACAGGGAGTTCTCGTGGAAGTAGACGTCGAAGTCAACGCCAAACTCGTGCAGGGACTCCTTAATGTGGTCAAACATCATTTCCACACCAGCGGCGCGGAACTTCTCGCGGACCTCGTCCTCGGTGCCCTCGAGTACATCGGGGACCTGGTTTTGGACGTTGGCTGCGATCTCCTGGATGTACTCTCCGCCATAGCCGTCCTCCGGAGTCGGCTCGCCCTTGGCCGCAGCCACGAGCGAGTTGGAGAAGCGGTCGATCTGGCGGCCATGATCGTTGAAGTAGTACTCGCGGGTTACCTCAGCGCCGGAGGCTTCGAGCACGCGGCCGAGGGAATCGCCCACGGCTGCCCAACGGGTGCCGCCCAGGTGGATCGGACCGGTGGGGTTAGCGGAGACGAATTCGAGGTTAATCTTCTGGCCTTTGTAGGCATCGTTGTGGCCGTAGTTAGTGCCTGCTTGGCGGACCTGTTCCACGATGGCGCCCTGTGCGGCGGCAGCCAGGCGGATGTTCAGGAAGCCCGGGCCTGCGATCTCGGCGACGTCAATGGCGTCGTGCTTAGCCAACGCCTCGGCCAGCCAGGTGGCCAGCTCGCGCGGATTCACGCCGGCCTTCTTGGCTACCTGCAGGGCAAGGTTGGTGGCGTAGTCACCGTGCTCGGGATTACGCGGACGCTCCACGGTCACGATCTCAGGAAGGACGGCGGTGTCGAGCTCGTGTTCGCTCAATACAGCGACTGCGGTCTCTTTAATAAGCACAGAAAGATCTACGGGATTCATAGCGTCAAAGTCTATCGTCCCGCGCTGACATGAGCAGCATCAGGCACGCGTTGGGGTCTTTTATAACAGCAAGCAACTTGTGTGACATATGCCCTTTATTGCGAAACTTACGCGAAAAGGCTCGCTCAAGTTTTAGGCTTTAGAAAGACTGTGTATTAAATAAGACACTCGTTTTCCTTCTAGAGACTTGGGTAACTATGAACACTTTCCAAATATCAACGGATGCCATCGGCGGAAGCCTCGGCCTTTCCGCTGCCGTAGCGACACTTCCCCTCATCGCCTTCTTCATCATGTTGCTGGGCCTTAAGGCTCGCGCACATACCTCGGGCGCTGTGGCACTCATCGTGGCTCTCGCCATTGCTATCTTCGGCTTCGACATGCCCACGGGCATGGCGCTGTCCTCCGCCGCACGCGGTGGCCTCTTTGGCTTGTTGCCGATTGTCTGGGTGATCATCACCGCCATTTGGTTCTACGAGATCACCGTGGCCTCTGGGCGTTTTGAGGATCTTCGCAAGACTTTCGACCTGCTTGGCGACGGTGACATCCGCATCCAGGCCATCCTCATCGCGTTTTGCTTCGGCGGCCTGCTTGAGGCTCTCGCCGGCTTCGGCGCCCCTGTGGCGATTACCGCGACGATGATTCTGGCGCTGGGTGTCAAGCCACTCAAGGCTGCGACGACGGTACTCATCGCCAACACTGCACCGGTGGCCTTCGGCGCGGTGGGCATTCCAGTGACCACCGCCGGTGAAGTGGGCGGCCGCACCGCCGAGCAGACTGCTGATATCGCAGGTCTTATTTCCTTGCAGGTGCTGCTGATTGCAGCGGCAGTCCCCTTCTTCATCCTGTTCATCTTGGACGGAGTCCGCGGCCTCAAGGAAGCCGCCCCGGCTGCTGGCGTCATTGGCGTTTCTTTTGCCATCGCGCAGTGGGCTGCGGCCAACTTCTTTGCCTACCAGCTCACCAACGTTGTGGCCTGCATCGTCTCGCTGGGCTGCGCGTTCGTATTCCTGCGCATGTGGAAGCCAAAGGGCGTTGCTGAGCTGCGTAAGCGCATGGGCATTCCGGCGCAGGAGGCAGTCACCGACTTGTCCGGCAGCCGCATCTGGATGGCGCTGCTGCCCTACGCAGTCGTGACCGCAGTCTTCGCGGTAGCTACCGCAGCTCCGAAGCTCTTTGGGTTCTGGAAGATTAAGTTCGCCTGGCCGGGCCTGGATGGCACAGTCCTTGACTCTGCTGGCAAGGTAATGGACACCTCGTTTAGCTTCAATGTCTTTGGCAACCCGGGCACGCTGTTGCTCATCTCCGGACTCATCGTGGCCATCATCTTCTGGATCTTCAACGAGAACGGCCACTACCACCTGCCGAAGTCTGCCCCACTGACAAAGTTCGGCGAGGTTTGCTCCCGCATGAAGTTCTCTGCGTTGACCATCATCTTGGTCCTCGCTTTGGCCTACACCATGAATTACTCCGGCCAGACCATCTCCATCGGTGAATTCGTGGCTTCCGCGGGCGGCATCTTCGCGCTCTTCGCGCCGGTGCTGGGCTGGATCGGCACTGCAGTTACCGGTTCGGATACCTCGGCCAACGCCCTCTTTGCCAACCTCCAGGTCACCGCTGCAGAACGCATCGGCGTCAACCCGGACCTCATGCTGGCGGCGAATACCGCCGGTGGTGTTGTGGGCAAGATGATCTCCCCGCAGTCGCTGGCCATCGCCGCAACGGCAGTTCAGATGGAGGGCGAGGAGTCCCGCATCCTCAAGGCAGTCGTGGGCTACTCGCTCGTCTTCCTGGCCGTCGTGTGTGTCATTGTGTTCCTCATGACCAACGCGTTGGGCTTCCTGGTTCCTTAAAACTTCTGCCCCTAAAGAAAGTCTCCGCATCCGCTGCAATTACAGCCGCGCGATGGGGAGACTTTTGTCTACCCCCAAAAGGTATATTGCCTTAAAGTGACGCATCACTCATCAGAAACCACAAGTTCCCCACGAGACGCACGGCGGTAGCGGTTTGCGCACGTAATAAATTTCGCAACATTAGTGTTGCAGAATAACCGCAGCTAGACGGCATTTTCACTATGAAATTCTGCGTTTTTATCGGTATTATTTAAGGCACACCCATAAAAATTAGCCCACCCAAGTACGCGCTGACTTCCATGGCACATACTGGGCAGTTAAAGGAGCGCAAGCATGCGAATTGCACTTTTTTCTACGTGCATTGGTGACGCCCTCTTCCCGGACGCTCACAAGGCAACCGCACTAATCCTCTCCCGTTTGGGCCACGAAGTGGTCTTCCCGGAAGAGCAAACTTGTTGCGGCCAGATGCACATCAATACTGGTTACCAGAAGGAAACACTGGGCATGATCCGCAGCTACGCGGACGCGTTCGCAGATCCTTCCATCGATTACGTGGTTTCCGCCTCCGGCTCGTGTGTTGGCGCAGTTCGTGAGCAGCACGTCAAGATTGCTGACCGGTTCGGCTCCTCCGCTGACGTGGATGGCGCTAAAAAGGCCTCCCAGAAGACCTTGGACCTGCCCGAATTCCTCGTGGACATCGAGCAGCGCACCGATCTCGGCGCTTTCTTCCCGCACAAGGTCACCTACCATGCTTCCTGCCACGGCTTGCGCTTCCTGAAGCTCGGTGACCGCCCGTACCAGCTGCTGAGCAAGGTCGAGGGAATCGACCTCGTGCCGCTCGAAAACGTCGAAGAGTGCTGTGGATTCGGCGGCACCTTCTCACTTAAGAACCCAGAGGTCTCCCAGGCCATGGTTTCTGACAAAACCCGCCACGTGAAGGACACCGAAGCCGAGTACCTCACCGGCGGTGACTCTTCCTGCCTTATGAACATCGGCGGCGCACTAGCGCGCCAGCGCAGCGGCGTTCGCGTGCTGCACATGGCTGAAATCTTGGCCTCCACCAAGGAACACCCTTGGACCCCTGAGACGGCCGCTTACTCCAAGGAGAAGATGCTCTAATGACTTCCTTCCTCGACACCACCCCGCCTCGCGCGCCGGAGGGCTACGGCAACCTCCGCGGCGAGAAGGCATTCGTTCCACTCGCCCACGTTGGCCTCAACAACGCGACCCAGCGTCGTAACCTGCACCACGCCACCACCACCATTCGTAATAAGCGTGCCAACGCCGTCGAAGAGCTGCCGGACTGGCAGAAGCTGCGCGACGCCGGCTCCGCAATCAAAGAAGACGTTGCTGCCCGCATGCCGGAACTTCTCGAGCAGTTCGAGGAGCAGGTAACCAAGCGCGGCGGCATCGTCCATTGGGCACGCGACGCTAAGGAAGCCAACGAAATCATCGAGGGCCTTATCCGCGAGACCGGCGAGACCGACATCGTCAAGGTCAAGTCCATGGCAACCCAGGAAATCGGCCTGAACGAGCACCTCGAGTCCGTAGGGATCAATGCCCGCGAAACCGACCTGGCTGAGCTCATCGTTCAGCTGGGCGAGGATAAGCCCTCCCACATCCTGGTTCCGGCCATCCACCGCAACCGTGCCGAAATCCGTGACATCTTCGTCAACAAAATGCCGCACACGGATGAATCCCTAAAGGCTGAGCCAGCCGAACTCGCGGAGGCTTCTCGTACCTTCCTGCGCGAACAGTTCATGAAGGCCAAGGTTGCCATCTCCGGCGCTAACTTCGGCGTTGCCGAGACCGGCACCATCAACATTGTGGAGTCCGAGGGCAATGGCCGTATGTGTCTGACCCTGCCGGAGACCCTGATTACCGTGATGGGCATCGAAAAGCTCGTGCCAACTTTCCAGGACCTTGAGGTCTTCCTGCAGCTGCTGCCGCGTTCTTCCACAGCAGAGCGCATGAACCCATACACCTCCATGTGGGCGGGCGTAACTGAAAACGACGGCCCGAAGAACTTCCACCTGATTCTTTTGGACAACGGTCGTACCGCTGCCCTGTCCAGCCCGATTGGCCACCAGGCTCTCAAATGCATCCGTTGCTCGGCTTGCCTTAACGTTTGCCCGGTCTACGAGCGCGCCGGCGGCCACGCATACGGCTCCGTTTACCCTGGCCCGATTGGCATCTCCCTGACCCCACAGCTGACCGGTATGAAGGACCACCACGATCCTTCCGCCAGCCTGCCTTATGCATGCTCCCTGTGTGGACGCTGCGACGAGGTTTGCCCGGTGAAGATTCCGCTTTCTGAGGTCATCCTGGAGAACCGCCACCAAAAGGTCACCCACGCTACCCCACCAGTCGAGTCCAAGCTCTTCAGCGTGGTTCAGCTGGTCTGGGGTCACCCGAAGATCTGGAACCAGGTCACGCACATGGTTGCGCTGGGCCGCGTTCTCGGCGGATTCAACGGAGTGATGGACAAGCTCCCGTTGTTCCTGTCCGGGTGGTCCGATGCCCGCGATACTGCTGTTCCACCAAAGAAGTCTTTCCGTCAGTGGTTCGACTCCGATGAAGCTAAAGAACTGCTCGCCCAGGCCAAGAAGGAGGGCATCAAGTGAGTACCGCCAAAGAAGAGATCCTGAAGCGCATTCGCACCGCGCAGAAACAGGCAGGCTTGTCCGATCACGTGGAGGCACCGCGTGAGTACGACACCGAGGGCATGCTCAATGCCGACGAGCTGCGTGACATGCTTGTGGAACGCCTCGAGGATTACAAGGCCGAAGTCCACGTGACCACCGAGGCTGAGCTGGCAGAGACCATTTCCCAGATTTTCACTAACAAGGAATGCTCCAAGGTCACCTACGCTCAGGGAATGGACGCAGCGCTTATCGACGCCATCACGTCCAACGCCACCTTCACCCCTGACGATCCAACTTCGGATCCGCGCGAACTCGACACCGTTGATGCTGTGCTGACCGAGTCCCACGTCACCTCGGCACAGACTGGCACCATCGTGCTAGAAGCCGGCCCACTGTGTGGTCGCCGCGCCCTAACTTTGGTTCCGGATCGTCACGTCTGCATCGTGCGCAAGGACCAGATCGTCTACGGAGTTCCGGAGATGGTCTCTCGCATTAACCCGGACTTCCCCGCTACGTGGATCTCCGGCCCGTCTGCTACCTCTGACATTGAGCTCTCCCGTGTGGAGGGCGTCCACGGTCCGCGCGACCTCATCGTGGTCATCGTGAAGTAGCCAGGCTAGCTAGACGCCACACCACTAAGTAGCCCCCGTATTGGCTACTTGGTGACAGCATGCGCTAGAATCACACCGTTGATATCTGGCGCATGCCGCATATCTTTTGCCTCCGTAGCTCAGCGGATTAGAGCATCGGTTTCCGGTACCGAAGGTCGCAGGTTCGATCCCTGTCGGGGGCACAATTTCTCCCCTCGCTTTCTCGGCGTTCAACCCCAGCAGGCGAGGGTTTTACCTTCGCCCCTTATCTTTCAACTCATAGTTAAGAGTTCAGACATTAGGCAGACTTTAGGTCAAAGACAGCGAATTCTTTTCAATCTATTTCGATAGGAATCCCCCTGCCGCTCGAAGTCAAAGAATCATTCCTAAGAATGATCCCGCGGGCTGTAAGGTCAGGGCCATGGATTCGACGTCTCGTCCGAAGCAGGCCTACCTCTCGTTTATCGCAACCGCGTTAGCGTTCTTCGTGGTGCCGGGGATTGTGGGCGCGGCTCTTAGTGGGGGTACAGCGACTGTGTCCATGCTGGTGCTGCTGCCAGTGATGGCGTTGGCATTGGGCATGCTGGATGGCCGGCTCTTCCGCTATACGCTGTCCTTTCCGCTCATTGCGGCTTTTATGTTCTGGCTTTCTACCAAGGTCTACTACAACACCGCTACGTGGATTTACGCAGTTGAAGTCGTCCTGCTTGCTTGGTTGGGCAGCTGGTTAACAGGAAGGAAGGCCTAGATCATGGAAACGTGGACTCTTGACCATCCGGAGGCCGGAAAACTCGAAGTCACGGTCGGCCCAGATGTGGAGTTTGCTGAAGCTTATGAAGACTGGCCGCAAGAACCGAGCGAGCAAGAATACACCGCCCTGGACGCCAACATGCCGCTTAAAGAAAGAATCCGGGCATTCATTAATAATCCACCTATTCGCGTGCAAGTTTGCCTCGATAGCGAAGTCCTTGGAAGGTACACCTCGTTGTCTTCGGCGCGAGTGGCACTAAAACAAATCGATACCGACGAGCTACGCAGCATAGAGCTTGTCAACCGCACGAAGCCGCACCTCAAGCTCCACGCGAATGCCCTCGACGAGTTGATCGAGGTGACCTATCACAACGGCTCAGAGGTGGTCGAGTTTGAGCCACCAGCTGGCAGCCGTGGAGCGCAGCGTCGCGAAGAGATGGAGCAAAGCCCCGTTAAACGCGTGGCCTATCCCCTTCTTGCAGGCCTTGGTAAAGGCGGATGGGCGTTGGCTGTTATCGTGCTCGGCCCAATCCTGCGCAAGCTTTTCGACTTGCTGCCTATCCCCGACATCGACTGGCCAGATCTGCCAGATCTCCCCGAGCTTCCCCAAATCCATCTGCCAACCATCAGTATCGATTGGCCAGACATCAACTGGCCGAACATCAATTTCCCTGACCTCCCGCCGCTGCCCGAGTGGATGGTTTTCTTGCTCAATAACTCGAAGGTGTGGGTGCCCATCGTCATCGGTATCGCCTTCGGCGTGATATCCATGCGCAACCACAAAAAGTCCGAACGGCATAAGAGGCAATGGCAGGACGGCGGCGAAATCGGCGCGGAGGTCCACGATGACCATGACCAGTTCCTGCGCCTCGAGTCCGGCCAGGGCCGCATCATGATTGGTGAAGACAAGAACAACCTGGACATCGACCAGGTAGTCGAAGACGACTTTGCCGTCTTCGTACCAGCTGGCAAGTGGCACAACTTCGTCAACGAGGGTTCCGAGCCGGTAAAGCTCTACTCCATCTACGCCGCCCCGGATCACGTTTAGGGCACCATCCACGAGACCAAGGAAGACGCGGACAACGATCCGAACGAGCAGCACTAATTGCGGCAGGCTTTAAAAACAACAATATGGCGGTCCAGAAGATGGGCCGCCATTTTAATATTTAGCTATTGAGCTTTGAGTTCTCCAAGTACTACTTGATGAATGGGTTTACGATCTCCTGGGTGATATCAAGGGTGCCGTGCTCGATGTAGTACATTCCGAGGAACATGGCGGTAACCAGAACGAATGCGAAAAGCATGTTAGGGATCCACTGGACAAACACGGAAACCCAGCCGTCAGCCTTGTCACGTGCAGCTGCTTCGCGCTGTTCCTGTGCCTCGTATTCGTTCATAATCCGTTGTTTCCTTTCACTGCGCCTGAAACCGCTAGGCACACTCCGCCTAGCAAGAGAAATCACTGCGGATAACTTTAGCAGTAGATCGTTATGAATTCGTAGTTATCCACCGTTTTATTGACACCGAATTGGCAAGATTTACACTCCGGGGTCTTCATTGTTCTCTAACGCCTCCACGAAGGCGTCCCTATCAGCGAACATACGGTTTATATCTGCCTCTGCGCCGACTATCCAGTGGCCCGATTCCTCGTCGAAAGTAATCGCGGCATCAGGATACTTGTCGAGGGCTTCCTCCATCGCAGCGGACTCCGCTTCAGAGGCAGTGCCATTCAGGTGCGACTCGGGATCTCCTAGCCCGTCTAGGACCGCAACGTTATAAATCGGGTACTGCGACTTGGGATGCTCAAAGAGCTCTTGCCCCATCATGGTGATTCCTCCCTTAGGTGGTGATTGCCCCACAAAACACTAAAGCAGGTAAGAGCCTGCTGAGATAACTAATTCTTTTCATCCACGGTGCACCTGCCATGCAGCAGTTCGTCCGGAACGAAGCCGTCATACCCAGGCACGTTGTTGACTGCGAGAATTCCCTGGAAGAAATTAACAAGGGATGGAATGTCCTTCTCGTTGAGATGGTCAAAGACTATGCGGCGCACAGACTCTACGTGTTCGGGCACGGCGCGTTCGAGACGCTCAAGGCCCTCATCGGTAATACGAACGATGACGCCTCGCGCATCACCGACGCTCTTGGACTTTGTGACCAAACCACGCTTTTCCATACGCGTTACTTGGTGGGAGGTACGTGAACGGTCCCACTCCAAGTCCGCGCAAAGCTCACGCAAACGCAGCTCATTGCCTTCTGCCTCGGAAAGTGCAACGAGAACGGCGAACTCTGACATTGAGACCTCGCCCCCAGCCATGAGGGTTTCCTCCATGCCGCGGTTAATCTTGCGAATAGAACCGAGGATGAGGCGCCACAGCTCTTGCTCTTCTTCGTTTAGCCACCGAGTTTCTGTAGTCATGTCAACAACTTTACACATTCGTTTAGGTATTAGAAAGCTATCCCTTTAACGCTTCTATATCCAGTTCTACCCTGCTGGGTACACGTGCATATCGCTGTGGCATGCATGTTAACACCAATACTTGGGAGTGCTTGGCCACTTGAGCAAACAACGTGGCCATAAGGTTGAGTCGAGTCGAGTCGGTAGATCCAAGAGCATCGTCAACAATAACGGGTACTCCGTCATCTTGCACCAATCCCGCTATTGCAAAGCGCGTAAGAATGGCCATCTGTTCCTTGGCCCCGCCCGAGAGGGAACCAAGATCTACGGTCTGACCATCGCGGCTGCGCGCCGTGACCACAAGCTCCTCAGAGAGTTCGAAATCCACGTCGCCACCGAAAACCTTACGGGCGAGCCCGTTGAGCTTGGTGACGAAGGGTTGCGCGTAGCGCTGACGTGCCGCATCGCGGTGCGTGAGCAAGAGCTCCCGCAGGTATCGCGCTGCGTTGGCACGCTTTTCCACCGCGGCCAGCACTTCCCGAGCAATCTCCAGTTCTGCGTTCGCAGATTCGAGCCGTTCCGCCACGCCCGAGTGCATCTCGATGCGGCCGGAGTATTCACGCATATCACCATCCGCATCGTGCACGGTGTTGTGCAGGCTCCGGACCTCTTCCTTAACCCCCTCATAAAGCGCAAACACAGTATCGACGTCCACGGCGCTAAGTTCGGCCAAGACTCCGCGTTGCCGGGTGAGCTTCTCCTCCGCCGCTGCAACCGCAGAGTCCAGCGCCGCGTCCGTTGCCACTTCCCTAGCCTTCTGCAGCGCTGCGTCGGCTGAATCATGATGTTCGACGGCCGCCTCATGACGAGCCTGGGCACCGGCCAACACCGCTGCTGTCGAACTCTCCCGGTACGGAGCAAGTTCCTTCTCAGCGCCGGTTACAGCAACGCGTGCCGCCTCCTCTGCTGCCTCCGCATCCACCAAAGAAACTTGGTCCTGCTCGCCCTGTTCCTCCAGCTCTGCTACCCCTTCAAAGCTGTCCGCTTGGGCCGCATGTCGGGCTTCTAGCTCGCCCAAATCATCGGCGCCAAGAGCAGCCTTAAGCTCCCGCTGTGCCTGCTCCACGGCACTGCGCAAACGCTGGTACTCGTCGTTTTTCGCGCGGGCTTCCTCGACCGACTCGCAGCCGGCCGCATCCAAAAGTTCCGCGAGCCGGGCCCGCACATGTTGCAGGGTATCTTCTGATGCCTCACCTGCGCCAGCTTGATACGTCGCGCGCAACGCGCCGAACTCGAAGGCCATTCCGTCGCGCAGCTGAACGGTGGCACCTGCATCGGTAGCCTCACTGCCAGTTTCGGAAGGCACATTTCGCTCTTCACCGTCGACGACGAAGGCGCCCTCACCGCTAAACACGAGCTTGGCAGCGGCAGCGGCGTGAACCCGTTCCTGGACGGTTACCTCAGTGGCTGCTTGTTCAAGCGCGCGCAGATCGCCCACCTCAGGCGCCTCGGCAAGTTGGCTGCGGCGGCGCTTGAGCTCAGCGTCGAGTTCCTTTAGCCCCGCAAGGCGCTGCCCCAACGCTTCCCACTGCTTTTTCTCATGGAAGCGGCGCGCAAGCTGCAGTTGCTTGCGGGCAGCTTCATAAGACTTCTGTGCCTCGGCGAGCTTGCCTGCAAGCTGCTCACGGACTTCCTCTTCCTGCGCGGTGCTCAGTTTAAGCTCCTCGACCTTGGCCGCCAAGGCCTCGACTGCCTCTGCTGCGATTGCCACGTCCTGTGCCATCGCGCGGCGCCGCTCCACGGCCTCGCGTGCAGTCTCCAGTTCCGCCTCGACACGGGAAAGCTCTGCTTTTTGAGCCTCGATCTTCTCCAGTGCTGCTCTAGCCTCCGCGACCTCAGTTTCGCGCTGGGCGAGTTCTGTCTCAGCGGCCGGCAAAGCCTGCTCAGCCTCCGCCTTGGCTTGCTGGGCAGCTTCGTGTTTGATCACGACGTCGTCAAGTTGGCGTAATGCCTGCTCAGCATCTTGTTGCACGGACTCGGCCTCGCTCACCCGGGTCTGCGCGTCCTTGTATTCCTTGGCCGGCGCCCCGGTCCGTGCGGTGAAGTACTTCTCGTATTCCTTCTGTACTCGCGTGATGAGCTCGGAGTCCTCGGCCACAGCGGTGTCCATCCCGGAAGCAGATTCCAGCGCACTGGTCACCGATGGAATGCCGACCGCAGCCACGCCGGAACCTAGGTCATCCTGGCGCAGGAAGAGGGCGTCGAGAAGCTGGCGATCCAGATGCTCTGAGAGGATTCGGTCGAGCTCGTCATCGGCCGCGCCACCGGTAAATTGCGCGGGGCGTGGTTCAAGAACGTGGAGCTCAGAGATCTTCTTCTTCAGCCACCGCTTGTGAATGCGGAAGCGATACGGGCCCACGGTCGCCTCAAGTCTGACCTCCGGTGATGCGTCGCGATGCACCGGCTTGAGCGCCTTAATCTTCTTCGAGGCGCCCGAGTGCTTCTCCGTCAGTACGGTGTCAATGGCCTCAACGATGGTGGACTTTCCGGCCTCGTTCTCACCGTGGATGACCACCACGCCTGTTTCCGGAAGCTCGTCGACGCGCAGGTGCTCAACGCCGCGGACGTTGTGGATCTCGATGGAGTGAAGTCGCTTCATGGCCTAGGCCTCCTTTGCGGTAAGTCGGAACAACAGGTTGGCGGCATCACGCGCAACCGGGTCATGAAGATTGCCCACCAGGTCGGCCAAAGCATCGGCGGCAAATCCATGCAGGTCAAGGTTGGCCAGCTCCTCCTCCGACGGGGCAAGGTGCAAATCCATGGTGCGCTCACGCGGGCGCAGCGAGGCAAACACCGGCTCCAGATCCGCCAGTCCCTGCTCGAGCCGCGCCTGCGCCTCCAGCCCCACGGTGCCGCGCAAGCCATATTTCACAGCCGTGCGCCTCTTGTACGGCAGCTCATCGACTTCCTTCAAGAAACGCTCCACGTCTTCCATGGAGTTCACGTCGGCCTCCAGCGCCCGGAAGTGCCAGCGGCCCACGCGATGCTTGACGACGTCGACCTCTCCCCCGTCGACCGTCACTATCAGCGCATTGCCTGAGCCACGCTCGCGGTCATCAAAGGCGGTGGTCTCAGGGCTGCCGGAGAACCATACCCGGCCGCTTGAGCCCAGCTCCTGCGTGGAGTGGGTATCCCCGAGGGCCAAGTAATCAATGACGCCCGCCTCGATTTGTTCCTCCACGAAGCGCAGATCGATGACGTCCGCTTCCGAATCGCGCGCCTCGACCTGGCCGTGACCTACCGCAATACGCACGCCGTCGTATGGCTCCAGCGGGGCAAGCGCCTCGCGCACCAAGTCATAGTTGGCCCGCTTGGTCAGATACGGGGCGCCAACGATTTCTACTCCAGGACGAAACTCAATGGGTGCAAAGTCCGCGATGACGTGAACATTGTCAGCAAATGGCTTGCGCAACACCGAATCAGCCACGAGTGGATCGTGGTTGCCGGGCAAGAGGTAGACCGGCACCGGCAGGTTGCGGAAGGTCTCCTTCGCGCGGCTCAACGTGTTCTTGCTCAACGCATTATGCTCGAAGACATCACCGGCCACGACGATGAACTCCGCGCCCGTCTCGCGCGCCAGCTCGCCAAGACGCACCACGGACTCCATGCGGTCGTCGTTAAAGCGTGCCTGGGCTTCCCCCTCCAGAAACCACCGCGTCATGCCTAACTGGAAATCAGAAGTATGAATGAACTTGACCATGAGTTTCCCCCTTTTAAGAATCAGTGCGTCAGATGATAGTAGAGGTCCTCGACATCAGAGACCGCTCGAAGCAAATCTATGTTCGTATGGCTTACTGCACGCATGGCTTTTCGCAGCAACTCTGGGTCCGAATCATCCACGGCCGGCGCCACCTTTGGCCGCGGCATATCGGGCAGTTGCCGCCCGCCCCAGAACAGCTCATTGCGCTCCTCGGTAGAAAGCCCCGCTCCAGCAAAACTATCCTCCGAGACAGCCTTGGCCTGTTCCATCACGGACTGCTCAAGGCGTCCAAAGTCGAGCCCACGCAGGGCAAAGACGACGGAGGAATCCGCGTCGATGCGGGTAGCCAAGCGGTCCGCCACCGCGATCACGTGCTTACACACGTACTCCGGGTCCGGGCAGGTGCAGGAAAAGCGCATGTCGCTTGGGTCCTCAGCGATGAGGATGTCGAGCGCTTCCTCGCTAAGCAGGCCGTCGCGCGCATTAGCAATGGAGTTCGGCGTGCGGGCAAACATCTGGCTCAGCGTCGCGATGTCATCATTAGTGCGATACGGCACCTGAATGAGGACGGTAAAGGGCTCGTTCTGCGAGCCGGCCACCTTGCCGTGAACGGCACCGTTGCGCACGTCCAGGCCCACAACATGACCGCCAGTTGCGTATTGCCGGCCGCGCGTAATGCGCCCGCTGTCCGCGTCCTTGTTCACAAAGGACACGATGCGCGTGGCAGCCGGAGACATGCTGTGCACGCGCGAGACGCGGCCTACCTCCTCCGGGGAGGTCACGCGTTTGCGCGCACCAAAGTTGGCGTAGATGACGTTATCTTCTGAGCCCTTGCCGGAATTACCCGAGGTATAGCGCGCCATTAGTCAGCCTCCTTGTAGCTCATCAACTGGGCCAGCTGCTCGGGATCGAGTTCCGTGAGCCAGCCCTCGCCCTCGCCCACCACGGCGCCAGCAAGATGCATCTTGCCGTCGAGGATGTCCTGAATAGACTCCTCCAAAGTACCGGCGGTGATCATCTTGTACACCTGCACGTTGCGCTGCTGACCAATGCGGAACGCGCGGTCGGTGGCTTGGTTCTCCACGGCCGGATTCCACCAGCGGTCCATGTGCACGACAATCGACGCCGCCGTCAGGTTCAGGCCCGTGCCACCCGCCTTGAGCGAGAGAATCATCGCCGGCGGGCCGTCCGGGGATTGGAAATCTTCCACCATCTGGTCGCGTTTGTTCTTGGTCACGCCACCGTGCAGGAAAGGAATCTCGCGCCCTAACTGCTGGGTGAGATAAGGCTGCAAGATGTCACCGAATGCCTTGTACTGCGTGAACACGAGGATGCGCTCCTCAGACTCAATCGCCTGGTCCACGATCCGCATAAGCTCCTCGACCTTGCCCGAGCGATGCTTGCCCTTCAACGTGACCGAGGAACCGTCGCCCAGGTAGTGCGCCGGATGGTTACAAATCTGCTTGATGCGAGTCAAAGACGCTAACACCAGGCCGCGCCGCGACATGCCCTCGCGTGTCTCCAGTGCCTTTTGCACGTCGTCGACAAGCGCCTTGTACAAGGCCGCCTGCTCGGGGGTCATCGCGACGGTGATGATCTGCTCGGACTTCTCCGGCAGGTCATCGATGATACTCGGGTCCGTCTTCAGGCGACGCAAGATAAACGGCGCGGTAAGCAGGCGCAGGCGCTCGGCCATGGTGTCGTCGTTCTCGCGCTCGATGGCCTTGGCAAAGTGATTGCGGAAGAAGGACGCGCTGCCCAGCACGCCAGGATTACAGAAGTCCAGGATGGAGCGCATCTCAGAGAGGCGGTTCTCCACCGGCGTGCCTGTTAGCGCAATGCGGTGGCGCGACGGCAGCGAACGCACGGCTTTCGACGAGCGCGTGGCCGCGTTCTTGATCGCCTGCGCCTCGTCGAGCACCACGCGATCCCACTCGACCTTGCCCAGCGTGAGGAAGTCGCGTCCCACGGTGCCGTAGGAGGTAATGACGAGGTCTGCGGACTCGGCGGCCTTGACCAGCTCTGTCTCTTTAAGTCGGTTCGAACCATGCTGGACCAGCACCTTCAGGTGCGGGACGAACTTCGCGGCCTCGCGCGCCCAGTTGCCCACCACGGAGGTAGGCGCCACCACGAGGGTGGGCTTGACCTCGGGGTTATCTTGATGCTCGACAGCAAGCAGGGTTAGCAACTGCAGGGTCTTCCCCAAGCCCATGTCGTCGGCCAGCACCGCGCCAATATTGTTGCGGGACATCCAATAAAGCCAATCCACGCCGCGCCGCTGGTACTCGCGCAGCTCGGCATTGACGGTTTCTGGAATCTCGATGCGCGCGGGTGCCACGGTGTCCATGCCGCCCAGCAGCGAAGCGTGCCACGTCGAGCCGGTGAACTCCACCGGTTCTTCAGCCATGGATTGCAAGGCCAGCTCGCGCAGCTCCGCCACGGAAACCTGCGCGGTCTCACCGTCGTTGAACTCTTTGAGCCGTTTTTCGACGTCCGCCACCAACGCCTGCCAGCCCGGTTGCTCCAGCTTCCGCGCCATCTCTGCGGCAGCGGCCAGGCGCTCGAGCTCCTTCTGTTTGCGCTTGCGAGCCGTCTCCGCGAGCTTGTCCATATACTCCGAGATCTTGGACAGCGCCTGCGTGTCAGCCATGACCCATTCGCCGCGGAGGCGAATAAGCCCGGACTTAGACTGCACCAGCTGGCGCATCTCTTCTTCGCTCAGATCGGTGTCGCCTACGGACAGGTGCCAGTCATATTCCACCAGCTTGTCCATGCCCAAGTGCGCCTTGGTAGAGCCCTCAGCGGGATCGCGGACCTCGCGGGTCTCCAGCTTGGCCTTGGTCTCCATGTGTGCCCATGCCTTGGGCAGCATGACGGTAAAGCCAGCCGCCTTGAGTGCGGACACGTCCTTGGCGATGAACTCCACCAAATCATCAGTGCCCAGGAATACGTCCCAGTCACCCGCGTCATAGTCAGGGATTCCGGAGGACTCGCGCAGGCGCGGCGCCAAGGTCAGGGCCTTGCGCTGTGAGTTCCGTAGCTTCTCCACGCTGCCCCTATCGAGCTGATCCAACACGATGGGCTGTGGTGCGTCGGTGCCGGAGCGCACCTGCACGCGAATCGGCCACACTGAGGTCTCAGGGTCCTCATCCTTGGGCGGCTCCTCCACGATGAAGACGAGCTGCAGGTCCACCGAAGTAATCGAGTCTTTCCACTCGTTGAGGCCGCGCAGCAGCTGCGCACGACCCTTTTTCACTGGCGACGTCGTCAGCATCGCCTGCGCAAAGTCGTGCCACGGTGCCGGGCGCGGGGCGTCGGCAAGCGGGCGTAAAACCATAAACGCAATCCAGTGCGTCAGCTCATCCGCCATGTCATCGGACAAGGCCCTGTTATTAATTGTCAGAATGCCAGGCGCCGCCGCGAGCATCTCCGCGAGCCAGCCACGCTCACCCAAACCAGAGGCCAGCTGCCACATGGGGTACCACTCGCCTGCCTGGTAGGCCAAGCGGATCGTCACACGTCCGGCACGCACAAACTTGCTAAGTCCACGGTAGACGCGAATAAGCCACAGCAGGTCTGGGGCGATGGTTGCCTTCTGCTCGGGCGTGGCGGCCTGACTTAGGGAATCGAGGAACTCCAGCTTGGCCAGAGTGGCCACGGCCTCCTCGGGCGCAAACATCGCCATGGGCACCATGAGGGAGACGTCCTTGCCCTTGGGCGTGCGCAAGGAAACTCGCGCTCGATTACGGAAGGATTTCTTGCCCAAAATTGTTTCGACTGCCTCAGGAAAGGTCCCTTCGGGAACGGCGGAAGGCATAACAATTTTGTGCCCTTCTACCTGCTCAATCCATAGACTAAGTCCCGAAACTGGGAGCCACAGGCCATGGATAAGGTAAGAAGCCATAGCTACCAGTCTAGCAGCGCACCATTTGGGGGCATGTTTTGAGGTTTTCGAGCAATTATTGCCGCCGAACGCAATCGTTATCTCCTCGTTATAACTTTGCGTTTACACTGTTAAAACATTACAACCAGCTGTGCGCAGGGCAGCTTCTTGCCAACAAATCCCCAGAAAAGCATTGGGTTGTTACCCACGTCTCGTTAACGTGGGATGGTCCTACTCTCAAACTACGAGGAGAAATCAGTGCAAGATTCCACCTGGTACGTCGTGGCGATGATTGTCTATCTGCTCGCGATGGCCGCCATCGGTTTCTGGAGCTACAAGCAAACAGATCAGTATGACGACTATGTTCTCGGCGGCCGTGGGTTGCACCCGTTCGTTGCAGCATTGTCTGCTGGCGCATCCGACATGTCCGGCTGGCTGCTCATGGGCCTGCCCGGCGCCCTGTTCCTGACAGGCATGTCTGAGCTATGGATGGCCATCGGCCTACTGGTTGGCGCATGGGCCAACTGGAAGTGGGTGGCGCCGCGTCTGCGCTCTTACTCTGAGATTGCCGGCAACTCGATTACGGTGCCGTCCTTCTTCGAAAACCGCCTCCACGACAAGTCCCGTCTGCTGCGTGTTCTTTCCGCGGCGATCATCATATTCTTCTTCACCTTCTATGTCTCTTCGGGCATGGTGTCGGGTGGCCGCTACTTCGAGTCGACCTTCGGCGGCGACTACCTCGTCGGCATGCTCATCGTCGCGGCAGTGACGGTGTTCTACACCTTCGTGGGCGGCTTCCTTGCTGTTTCCTACACCGATACCGTGCAGGGCTTGCTCATGTTCGCTTCTCTCATCATCGTCCCGATTATGGCCATCATGGCCTTGGACGACCCAGGCCAGATCTTCAGCTTCGCCGCTAACAATCCCTACGCCACGGGCGGTGTGATTGAGAACCCCAACTACTTCTCGCTCTTCTCCGGTGTTTCTGCCGCGGTCATCATCGGCAACCTGGCGTGGGGCCTGGGCTACTTTGGACAGCCGCACATCATCGTGCGCTTCATGGCGCTGCGCAAGCCTTCCGACGCCCGCGCCGGCCGCTTCTACGGCATCGGCTGGATGCTGCTTTCCCTGATCGGCGCCGTCTTCGTTGCGCTGGCCGGCACGGTTTTCTTCACCCAGACCAACCACTCCATCACCGACCAGGAAAACTACGAGACCATCTTCCTGGACATGGCGCAGGTCATGTTCCACCCACTGTTCGCAGGCCTGGTTCTGACTGCAGTTCTGGCAGCAATCATGTCCACCATGTCCTCCCAGATGCTCGTGGTTTCCACCTCGCTGATTGAGGATCTGTTCCTCATCTTCGCAAAGAAGAAGCCATCCCAGGACGTGCTGATCAACCTCTCTCGCACTGCGGTTGTGGGCATCGCGGTCATCGCGGCAGTCCTGGCGATTAATCCTTCCGATTCCATCCTGGGCTTGGTCGGCTTCGCTTGGGCTGGCTTCGGTTCCGCATTCGGCCCGCTGGTGCTGCTGTCCCTGCACTGGAAGCGCCTGAACTCCACCGGCGCGATTGCCGGTATGGTGACCGGTGCCATCGTGGCTATCGGCTGGGGCATGTCGCCGCTTTCCGACGCCCTTTATGAGCTCGTCCCAGGCTTTGCCATCTCCCTTATCACCACGGTTGTGGTCTCCTTGGTCACCAAGGCTCCAGAGCCAAAGGTTATGGCCGAGTTCGAGGAAGCCTCCAAGCTTGCCAAACTGGTGGAAGAAAACAAGAACTTAGACTTCGAGCAAGCTGCTGAGCAGGTTCAGAAGTAACTTCCCCCCACAAGCTTCTATAGCCACGGAACCGCGCACCTGTCCGCTTCAGTCTAAATAGTGCATGAAGCACTATTATCTGGCCGGACTGTGCGCGGTTTCTGCGTTGTGGGCCCTCAATTTCTGGGCGCCGGGGCCTCCCCTGGGCGTGAGCACTACCCCGGAGCGCGTGCGCATCTTGGGCTACGACCGCGAACTTTTCGGCGGCTGGCTGCCCTCCACCAAGGACACTGTTCGCGCTGCACAGACGACGCCAATGGGGCTTGCGGATCCGTACTCCGGGCTGCATAATCCCCCGGCCGTGGAAATCGACCACGTCTTTCCGCTCTCGGCGGCGTGGGACATGGGGGCGTGGGGTTGGGATAATAAGCGCAAGGCGGAGTTTGCCAACGATCCTTTGAACCTCGTGGCCACGGACAAGGCCTTGAACCAAGCAAAGTCTGACTCTTTGCCCTCTGAGTGGCTCCCGCCTGCTAACCGATGCGACTACTCCCGCCGGCTTGCGGCCGTGGCACGCAAATATGATTTGCCCCTTCCAGCTGCAGATGTACGCACGATGCGCAGGCAGTGTCGGTTCGATTTCCGGCTGCCCAATGGCTAGACTGCTTGTGACCCCATGACTTTGTGAAAGGCATCCATGTCTAGTTTTCTGATCATTCTTCACGTCCTCGCAGCAGTGCTGCTCATCGGTCCGGTGTGCGTTGCTACCTCTGCATTCCCCGGCCAACTGTTAAACGCGGCAAAGGGCGATCAGGCTGGTAGCGGTGCGACACGCGTTCTGCACAACATCACCAACACTTACGGCTACATTTCCGCTATTGTGCCGGTGCTGGGTATTGCGGTGTTCCTGACTGACCTGGCTGCATATAAGTCCGATATTCAGTTCCACATTGCAATCCTGCTCGCCGTCATCGCATGGTGCCTGCTCTTCTTCCTAATCATCCCGAAGCAGAAGAAGGCCGTCGCCGCACTCGAGGGCGCTGGCGCTGTTGACGTGGAGGGCACGAAAAAGCAGCTGGCTGCTTTCTCCGGCATCTTCAACTTGCTCTGGATGATCTGCGCAATCCTGATGTTCATCTAGGACACCCAAGCACTCAAGCCGCGGTCTTCGGACTCGCGGCTTTTCGCGTTTTCCGGTAACTCCGCGCCTGGCCCGGGTGCCCTCCCTTCCCTAGGAAACCCAGACCTAGATGCCCAGACCTGGATGCCCAGAACCCCAGCTCGCCATCCGAGCGCCAACCACGGCCACGATCCGCGACCTCAGGCTCTGGGTTTCCAAGGTTGTTGTTTTAGAAAAGAGCCCGCTACAAAGCTCCGAATACGCGCAGCAAAAAGGCGCCACCTCCCCTGTTTCGGGGAAGGCAGCGCCTTCGTCAGCTCACGTTACTAGTCGCGCCAACCGCCACGGCGGTCATCACGGTGTCCATGTCCGCCACGGTCGTCGCGGTCGCGGTAACCACCGCGACCACGGCCGCCGCGGTCATTGCGGTCGCGGTAGCCACCACGGCGGTCGTCACGACGTCCGCCACGGTCACCGCGGTCATCGAAGTCACGGCGCGGCGGGCGGCCAGTGTCCTTTGCGATGTTGATCAACTGACCAGAAATGCGGGTGTCCTTCAGACGGTCCAGCACGGCCGGGTCGAGGTTCTTCGGCAGGTCAACCAGGGTGTGGCCCACCGCAATGGTGATGCGGCCGAAGTCCTTGGAGGACAGGCCGCCCTCGTTTGCCAGAGCACCAACGATGGCACCCGGGCGCACGTTCTGGCGCTTGCCCACGTCCAAGCGGTAGGTCTCAAAGTCGCCATCCGGACGGCGCGGGCCACGGTCGCGGTCACGGAAGCCGCCACGTCCACCGCGGTCACCACGGTCGCGGCGATCCCCACGATCAAAGCGGTCACGGTCACGGCGGTCGCGCTTCGGCGCTGGCTGTTCCTTGAGCAGGAAGTCCTTGCCGCCCTGCAGCTGCACTGCGAGTGCCGCAGCAATATCGTCCATCGCAACGTTGTTGGCAGCGGAGTACTCGCGAACCATATCGCGGAAGAACTCGAACTGCTTATCGCCTAAGGACTCGCCGATCTTGGCCAAGAACTTTTCCTTGCGCTTCTCGTTGACTGCGTCAGCAGAAGGCAGGTCCATTTCCTCAAGGCGAGCGTTGGTCACGCGCTCAATGGAGCGCAGCATGCGGCGCTCACGCGGGGTCACGAACAGGATTGCCTCACCAGTACGTCCTGCACGGCCGGTACGGCCAATGCGGTGAACATAAGATTCGGTGTCGTTCGGGATGTCGTAGTTAACCACGTGGGTAATGCGGTCAACGTCGAGACCACGTGCTGCAACGTCGGTAGCCACGAGGATGTCCAAGCGGCCATCCTTGAGCTGGTCAACGGTGCGCTCACGCTGCTGCTGGGCGATATCGCCGTTGATGGCAGCAGCATTGTAGCCGGCGTCGCGAAGCGAATCTGCAACCTCTTCGGTCTCGTGCTTCGTACGGCAGAAGACGATGATTGCGTCATACTCAATGACCTCGAGAATGCGGGTGAACGCATCCATCTTCTGACGGTGCGGGGTCAAAAGGTAACGCTGGGTGATGTTGTCGTTCGTACGACGCTCGGATTTAACAGTAACCTCAGCAGGATCGTTGAGGTACTGCTTGGACAGGCGGCGAATCGAGTTCGGCATGGTTGCCGAGAACAGCGCGACCTGCTTCTCCTCAGGAGTGTCTTCCAGAATGCGCTCAACGTCTTCCTGGAAGCCCATGTTCAGCATCTCGTCGGCCTCATCGAGGACCAAGAAGCGCAGCTGGGAAATGTCCAGGGAGCCCTTCTCCAGGTGGTCGATGACGCGGCCCGGGGTGCCGACGATGATCTGTGCGCCACGGCGCAGACCAGAAAGCTGAATGCCGTATGCCTGGCCACCGTAGATGGGCAGCACCTCGATGCGGCCTAGGTGGTCAGCAAAGGACTGGAAGGAGTCTGCGACCTGCAGGGCAAGCTCACGCGTGGGCGCGAGGACGAGCGCCTGTGGGTGGCGGACTTCTGGGTCAACCTGGGATAGAACCGGCAGCGCGAAAGCTGCGGTCTTACCGGTACCCGTCTGGGCGAGGCCCACGACGTCGCGGCCTTCCATCAAGATCGGGATGGTCTGTTCCTGAATTGGGGATGGCTGAGTAAAGCCGACCTTCGCAACCGCCTGCTGAACTTCTTCTGGCAGGCCGAGAGTTGCAAACCCCTGGGAATTGTCGTTGGCTGAAGTATCTTCAGCGCCGGTGTCCTCAGGGTTATTCGCAGCCCCGGTGGTTTCAACGTCACCTTGCGAGATTTCCTGAGATTCCGACTTATTGAATTCTTCCGGCTCGTTTACGCCGCCGGTGGCGTTATCGGTAATGCTCATTGCTCGTCCCACAGTACGTTAAACATTGTGCATTAGCTATTGAACGAGCTAAACCCATTCGAAAGGTGTGCACAAACACATAGACCAGCGAGGCTCCGAACGGTCACACAACCCCGCTGTGGCAGGCGATTTACACACGCAGCTTACCGACGTCACCTGCCAGGGCGCCGTCGTTTCCAACGTCTTGGAGGCCCACGAGGGCTTGAACGATGAGGGAACAGTACAATCGCCCGCATGACCCACCGCGCGCGAACTGTTGGACCGCTGCTTGCTCTTGTCTTAGTTGGCAGCGGGTGTGCTTCTGCGCCGGAGAATTCCCCCGCCCCGCAGGACGCGCCGGCGCAACAACTCAGCTATGTGGCACTTGGTGATTCTTATGCGTCGATGGGAACGCGCCAAGGCCCGCACTCGGGGCCACGGTGGTGCGAGCGCGCCACGGACAACTACCCCACCAAGCTGCAAGAGCTCACCGGGATGCAGCTCAATGACCTGACGTGCCAGGGTGCATTGACCGATCATGTGCTGGGGCCGCGGGCGGATTTGCCGCCACAAATCGATGCGGTGGATTCGACGACGGATGTGGTGACGTTGTCGATTGGCGGCAACGACGCGGGATTCGGCGTTCTGACCAGCTGCGCCATGAACACCAGTGGCCTCAACTGCGCGGAGCTACACGGGGCGGAAATCGACGCCGCGCTGGCCGCGCTGCCCGCGAAGTTGGACGGCGTCTACCGGGAGTTGGAGCGGCGCGCGCCACGGGCCAAGGTGTTTGCCACGGGATATATGCCGTTGCTTGCCGACGCCGACACCGGGGCAACGTGCCCTGAAATCGCCAAGGTCAGTGACGTGGACCGGCTGTGGTTCACGCTGAAAATTTCACAAATCAACGTCGAGGTGGAAAAGGCTGCGCTGCGCGCCGGTGCGCAGTACGTGATGCCGCCTGAGATAGAGAAACACACCGGCTGCGCGCCCGCGGATCAACGCTGGGTTGATCTCGCGGGCACCGAAACTGGTGCGTTTCCGATGCACCCTACCCCGCTGGGGCAGGAGGAAATGGCCAAGACCATCGCTGCCTATCTCTAGAAGGCGCGTTTTCCTGCCACGTAGGTTCGCCACGTCATCGGCATGCCTGGGCGGTATGCCAGGTGGATGGCGCTGGGTGCGTCGAGGACGTGGAGATCGCCTGCCGCGCCTTCGACGATGGTGCCCTTGGCTGGGCGGCCTTGGGCGTCGACGCCACCGCCGACGTCGTGGCGACGCAAGGCTTGCGCGCCGCCATAGGTTGCGGCACGGATCGCCTCATCCAAGGAAAGGTGCTGCTGCAAGACTGCGGTGGTCACGCAGAAATTCATCGACGAAGTGTATGAGGTGCCCGGGTTGAGGTTCGAGGCGATGGCCACGGTTGCACCGGCATCGAGCAGACGCCGGCCCGGTGCGAGGGGCTCACGGGTAGACAGGTCGCAGGCAGGCAGCATGGTGGCCACGGTGTTCGAGGAAGCAAGCGCCTCGACGTCCGCGTCGCTGAGGTAGTTGACGTGGTCGACGGACGTTGCGCCCAGTTCGACCGCGAGCGCCACGCCGGGGCCTTCGCCTAGCTGATTGCCGTGCACGCGAACGCCAAGGCCACGCTCGATGCCGGCGGCCAGGACGCGGCGAGACTGCGCCTCGTCGAAGGCGCCGCGCTCGCAAAAGACGTCAATCCACTGCACATACGGGGCGACGCCGTCGAGCATGGGACCAACCACCTCGTCGAGGTATGACTCGGCCTGAGCTCCTGGCGGGACGAGGTGTGCGCCAAGGAAGGTGACGTCGTCGACGTGGCGGGAGGCCACCTGTGCGGCGAGAATCTCGGACTCGGTGTTAAGGCCGTAGCCGGTCTTGGTCTCCAGCGTCGTGGTGCCGCCCTTGTGAGCAGCCGCGATGCGGTCGATGAGGAGGGCTTCGAGGCGCTCCTCACCTGCCGAACGCGTGGCATCCATGGTGACAGCAATGCCCCCTGCTTGGTAGGTACCTCCACCCATACGAGCTTCGAATTCGGCGGAGCGATCTCCGTCGAAAATCATGTGGGTGTGCGAGTCCACCCAGCCCGGCAGGACGGCACGGCCGCCGAGGTCGACGGCGTCGTCAGCCGCAGGTGCCTTATCCGCCGGGCCCACCCAGGAGATGGTGCCGTCGGTGACCACAAGGGCGGCGTCGTTAAGCGTGCCCGCATCACTAACCGTGCGCAGTTCAGAGATTCCAGTAAACAGGGTGCTCATCGTCATTTTCGCTCCTAGTCGCGCGCCTTGAACTCCATTGGGATGCGTACGCCGCGCTCGTCGGCTACTTCTTTGGCGCGAGTGTAGCCTGCATCCACGTGGCGGATAACGCCCATGCCCGGGTCGTTGGTGAGCACCGCGCGCAGCTTGGCGGCGGCCAGCTCGGTGCCGTCGGCCACGGAGACCTGGCCCGCGTGGATGGAACGGCCCATGCCCACGCCGCCACCGTGGTGGAGCGAGACCCAGGTAGCGCCGGAGGAAACGGCAGTCATGGCGTTGAGCAGCGGCCAGTCGGCTACGGCATCGGTGCCGTCGAGCATGGACTCGGTCTCGCGGTATGGGGAGGCCACGGAACCGGAGTCTAGGTGATCGCGGCCGATGACGATTGGTGCGGAGACCTTGCCGTCGCGGACCAGCTCGTTGAAGAGCAAGCCAGCCTTGTGGCGCTCGTTGTAGCCCAGCCAGCAGATACGTGCCGGCAGTCCTTCGAACTCGACGTACTCCTCAGCGGCGTCGAGCCAGTTGTGCAAATGCTCGTTGTCCGGGAAGAGCTCCTTGAGAGCTTGGTCGGTGACCTTGATGTCCTCTGGGTCGCCGGACAGCGCTGCCCAGCGGAACGGGCCAAGGCCCTCGCAGAACAGCGGGCGGATGTAGGCCGGAACGAAACCTGGGAACTCGAAGGCGCGCTGGTAACCCGCGTGACGGGCCTCATCACGGATGGAGTTGCCGTAGTCGAAGACCTCAGCGCCTTCGTCCTGGAACTCCACCATGGCCTGGACCTGTGCTGCCATGGACTCGCGTGCCTTCTTGGTGAAGGTGGTCGGGTCAGCCTTGGCTTCGTTGTGCCAGTCCTCCACGGTGATTTCGGTTGGCAGGTAGGACAGCGGATCGTGCGCAGAGGTCTGGTCGGTGACCACATCTACGGTGAACTCGCCGGCACGCTGGCGGCGCAGTACCTCAGGGAATACTTCTGCGGCATTGCCCACGAGACCAACAGACAGCGGCCGCTTGTCCGCCTTCGCGGCAAGCACGAGTTTAAGAGCCTCATCCAGGTCGGTGACAACTTCATCGAGGTAACGCTTGGACTGACGGCGCTTGAGGCGGGTCTCGTCCACATCCACGATGAGGCAAGCGCCGCCGTTGAGGGTGACGGACAGCGGCTGTGCGCCGCCCATGCCGCCGCATCCGCCGGTAAGGGTGAAGGTGCCGGCGAGGGTGCCGCCGAAGCGCTTGCGAGCGACAGCTGCGAAGGTCTCATAGGTGCCCTGCAGGATGCCCTGGGTAGCGATGTAGATCCAGGAGCCGGCCGTCATTTGGCCGTACATCATGAGGCCCTCGTCCTCGAGCTTGCGGAAGTGTTCCCAGTTTGCCCAGTCGCCCACGAGGTTGGAGTTGGCGATGAGAACGCGCGGTGCCCACTCGTTGGTCTTCCAAATGCCTACCGGCTTGCCGGACTGCACGAGCAGGGTTTCGTCGGACTCGAGATCCTTAAGGGACTCTACGATGGCATCGAAAGCTTCCCAGCTACGTGCGGCACGGCCGGTGCCACCGTAGACCACGAGGTCCTCGGGACGCTCGGCAACCTCTGGGTCGAGGTTATTCATGAGCATGCGCAGCGGGGCTTCGGTCTGCCAGGACTTGGCGGATAGTTCGGTTCCGCGCGGCGCGCGTACTTCGCGTGGTTGAGACATGGTGCGGATTCCTTTCGCTTGTGCTTTTCGACGCCCTCCCAAGCCCCCTAGGCCGGTATCCCGGGGCTGTCCCCGAGGGCTTGTTTAGCGTCACAAGTCACAAGTTACTGTGATTCATGCCTATGCAACAGGCCACAAAACCTCAGACTGTCTCGTATATGAGACTCGCTCGGCGTGGTCTACCATGTCCGCGCGGCGACCATCCGGGTACTGGTTGGCCGAAAACATCACCATGGGTGGATCGAAGGTGAGGTTTTGCCACTGGCTATAGGGCGCGATGTTTTCGCGCCCCTCACCGTCCACGCTAGAGACCCATCCAATAGGGCGCGGTACCGTGCTGGCTTTAAAAGGGGAAAACGGCAAGGGGTTGGGCTCAGATTGTGGGCGCCAAGAGATGGTCGCCATTTTAATCACGCAGCTTTCCAGTAGCATTCTCGACGGCTTCGACAAGCGCGCCCTCCTTGACCAGGCGCACCGTCTCTTCGATTTCCGGGGACAAATAGCGGTCCACACCTGGACCCTTGACAGTCTCGCGCAGCTTGGCGATTACCGCGCCGGTTCCTTTAGCCGGGGTGCCCTCGCGCATATCGATGGCGCGGGCGGCGGTGAGGATTTCTACGGCAAGCACACGCTGCAAACCATCGACGGACTTGCGCAGCTTGCGGGCTGCGGACCATCCCATGGACACGTGGTCTTCCTGCATGGCAGATGATGGAATGGAATCGGCCGAAGATGGGTTGGCCAGGCGCTTCAATTCGCTCACAATGCCGGCCTGGGCGTACTGGGCAATCATGTGCCCGGAGTCAACCCCGGGGTCGTCGGCAAGAAAGGCGTTCAGCCCGCGGTTGCGCGCCGGGTCCAGGAAGCGGTCGGTGCGACGCTCGGAAATCGAGGCCAAGTCCGCGGTGACAATTGCCAGGAAGTCAAGCGCATAAGCCACCGGCGCGCCGTGGAAGTTGCCATTGGAGACCACGCGGCCGTCCTTGGCCACCACCGGGTTATCCACAGCGGCGGCTAGCTCGCGTTCGGCCACCTGGGCAGTGTGGCTCAAGGTATCGCGGAAACCGCCGGCGACCTGCGGGGCGCAGCGCACGGAGTAGGCGTCTTGTACCTGATTCTTCTTGAACTCCTCGAGGGCCGATTCCAGGATCTCAGATCCCTCGGCCACCTGGAGGATATTCGCAGCGGCATCGGCCTGTCCTGGGTGCGGGCGCAGCTGCTGGAGGTCATCGGCAAAGACCACCAAGGTGCCGAGCAGGCCCTCCACTGTCATAGCGGTGGCAATATCGGCGGTCTTTGCGGCCGCGCGCAGGTCAGTAATGGCCAGGCATAGTTGGCCGAGCATTCCATCGGTGCCGTTGATGAGCGCTAGGCCCTCCTTCTCGCGTAGCTGCAGCGGCTCGATGCCAGCTGCGGCCAAAGCTTCGCCCGCATCCTGCAGCTCGCCGTTCACGCGTACCTCGCCCTCTCCCAACAGGGCCAGCGCACAGTGAGCAAGCGGCGCCAAGTCACCGGAGCAGCCCAGCGAGCCATACTCGCGCACCACCGGCACAATCCCGGCGTTCAAGGCCTTGGCATACGTTTCCACCACTACGGGGCGCACGCCGGTACGGCCGGTGCACAGGGTGGACAGGCGCAGCAGCATCAGTGCGCGGATGACTTCTTCTTCTACTTCCGGGCCGGTGCCCGCAGCGTGCGAGCGCACCAGCGAAAGCTGCAGCTGGGCGCGCATCTCTTCCGGGATATGGCGGCGAGCGAGCGCGCCAAAGCCGGTGGAAATGCCATAGACCGGAGTGGGATCTTGTGCCAGTTCTTCCACGCGCTCGCGGGTAGCGGCCACCTCTTCTAGCGCCTCGGGAGCAATCTCCACCTGCGCGCCATAACGGGCAACAGCAACGACGTCGTCGATGCTCAGCGCGCCGACATTTACGGTCACGGTGGTTGGGTAGGCGTTAGGCATGGCAAAAACTCCTTTAAAAAAGGGATCAATAATTTCGATGTGTCACGCGACAGCCTAACGCGATAAATGTATGCTACCTCACTTTTTGTGATTGCGGTACATTTTGGCCGCCACCTTGTCTGATACCTCCAACAAAGCTCGAATAAGGGCGTCTACCTTCACATCCGGCGTCCCTACCGGATACGTCACCGCCACCGCTGCCGCCGGACGCTCCAAGTGATCCAAGATAGGCACCGCCACAGAGGCCTGACCGCGGCTAATTTCTTCAATCTCCTGGTCCCACCCGCGTGCAGCTACCAAACGCAAGTGTTCTTTCAACGCGTTAAAGCCGCTACCTCCCGCAGTATCAAAGGCGGCGCGCACCTCCGCATCAGGCAGATGCGCCAGCATCACGCGCCCCGACGCCGTCTTATGTGCCTGCAGGCGCACCCCCACCTCAGTCACCAAGGAGGTAGCACCCGCCGCACGTACCTCCTGCAAATACAAGATTTCTGAGCCGGCCATACGCGAGAGGTGCCCCGATCCACCCACCAGCGCGGCACACTGTTCCAAGTCCCGAGTGGCCATACGCACCAAGGGCTGCTGCGTCACGTAGGCCGAAGCCATGGAATACGCCGCCAGCCCCAAGCCATACGTCTTATGTTCCGGCAAATGGACCACAAAACCAGCATCAACCATCTCCGCCAGCAGGTGATATGTAGACGAGCGCGGCAGGTTGAGCTCTCCTTGAATGCGGGCGGCAGATATAGGGACGTCGATGGTGGACAAAAGCTTGAGGATCTCCATCGCGTGACGCGCTGCGGGGACTCTGTTGGTACTCACGTTTAGTGATTGTAGGCAGAGTTTCCTGTCACATTCCGCGGTTTTACCTAACATCGAAAACCATGAACACTGAAACAGCTGAACTTTTCACCCCCGCCCCCGAATGGTCCGGCCGCTCTGATGGCCCGGGCCCAGAGCACGCCCGCTGGCATAGCGTTATCAATCAGTCCGCCGCTTGCCCAGCCCCAGTCACTCTCCTGGGTTTTGCTTCCGATGAGGGCGTGCTGCGTAATGGTGGGCGCCAGGGTGCAGCCGCAGGCCCGGCTACACTGCGCTCCGCGCTCGGCTCCTTGGCGGTACACCATGAGCATGCGCTTGCCGACGCCGGCACGATCACCACCCAGGCCGATGACCTCGAGGGCGCCCACGACGCCCTTTCCGAAAAGGTGCAAGAACTCGTCGCGGCCGGCAGCCTACCCATCATCCTGGGCGGCGGGCACGAGACCGCCTTTGGCTCTCACCGCGGCCTGTATCGCGCGGTAGGCGCCACCAAGATCATCAATCTGGACGCCCATTTCGATCTGCGCCGCGCGGACCGAGCCACCTCCGGCACCCCGTTCAAGCAGATCGCCGACCTGTCTGACGACTTCGATTACACCGTGCTGGGTATTTCCCGCCCCAATAACACCGCGGTGCTTTTCAACGAAGCCGAATCGCTCGGTGTAGCCGTCACCCTGGACGAAGAGCTAGTCAACCTCACTCCCGCCGAATGCGGCGAGCTTGCCGCTCGTGCCACCGAGGGCAAGGACAAGGTTCACTTGTCCATCGACCTCGATGTCCTGCCAGCTTCTACCGCACCGGGCGTATCCGCCCCGGCATCTCTGGGCGTAAGCTATGAGCGCATCCGCGCCATGGCGGTGGCTATTGCGCAGACGGGAAAGCTGGCCTTGGTGGACGTCGTCGAGCTCAACCCCACCTTTGACATAGATAACCGCACCGCCAAAGCAGCGGCGCGGCTTATCGACGACATTGTCACGGCCCACCTCACTAGCTAAACGCCAACGACGTTGGGGACAACCTTGGCCGCACGGTTTAGCGGGTAGCTTTCTTACTCATCCAAGCTGCGATGGTGGCTATAAGCATCATTGCCCTCCAGCGATATCGATCCACTCACCCGTTTTGGACTCGACCTATCAAAACAGCAGGTGGGCAATCGGAGTGGCGATGAGAATGGTCAGCGCTACACGCTCAAACCAAATGATGACCAAGTGGGTCAGCTTCACCGGAATCTTGGTAGCCAGGATGCACGGCACCAGCGCCGAGAAGAAAATAATGGCAGAGACTGCCACCACGCCGATGACGAACTTGAGCACCATGCTGTCGCTTCCTGCCACTGCCGTGGCAGGCAGGAACATCTCCGCAATCCCCATGGCCGCGCCCTTGCCCGCTAGTACTGGCTCCGGCAACTGCACTACCCACGCAAACGGATAGAACAGGTAGCCAATCCACTCGAAAATGGGCGTAAAGCGCGCAAGCAGCAGTCCAATGAGACCCACCGACATAATAGACGGCACGATTGCCGCCGCCATGCGCACACCATCGCGCAGGTTCTCCCAAATGGATTCCCACAAAGACGGTGCGCGTTGTAGCGCCAGCATCGCCTCACGCCACGCGTTTTTGATGCGCGAGCCTTCCACCGGCTTTTCCGGATCTGGATGCGCGTCCGCAAAATACTCGTCTGGAATGGTGCGCAACGGCGGAATCCGCACGGTAATGGCGGTAACCACAAAGGTCACGATGAGCGTGACAATGAAGTATGTGCCCCAAACTTTCATCAGGTCGAGCTGCTTGGCCACGATGACCATAAAGGCCGCAGAGACCGTCGAAAAGCCGGTGGCAATAATCGCTGCCTCACGCCCGGTGTATCCGCCCTTTTGGTAGACGCGGTCCGTGACCAAAATTCCCAGGGAATATGAGCCCACGAACGAGGCCACTGCATCAATGGCAGAGCGCCCCGGCGTCTTCCACAACGGCCGCATGATGGGCTGCATGAGCACGCCGACGAACTCCAGCAGGCCAAAGCCAATGAGAAACGCAAGGAACGCACCACCAATAGGCACGATGAGGCCTACCGGAACGGCAATCGAGTTCCACAAGAACGGCACCAAGTCCTCGTCACCGAGCACCCACGGCAGCGCATCGATGACCATAAGAAAGGAGATCACCGCACCGACAATATTGAGCACCGCAAAGACTGCCTGAAGCGCGCTTTCTTTAAATGCGCCGGAAGTAAAACTTCGCACCGTTCCGTACACGGCCAAGGCAAAAATAATCCACGGCACCGCCGCCGGAATCCCCTCCCGCAGCATGGTGACCATGTGGTCCAAAGGGATGGAGCGCTTTTCCTGATATGTCACCGGGAGGAAGAATACGAACGCGCCAATCGCGCTATATAAAAAGAGTTTCCACCGTCCCCCAGGCTGCGGGATTTCCCCGTCATGGCTCTGGTGGGAGGAATAAACCGATTCGGTAGAAGTCACAGTAAAACCGTCCCCTCAAGCTTGCATACAAAAATCAAGCCCGCGTGACAGCCTTACGCGAACATTGGGGACATGTTATCTAAGTAACAGCTCAGTGTCTAGACGTTTTCGAGTTCCAAGGCACAATAGAGTCATGTCTAAACCTATCCGCGTCGTGGGCGCCGTCTTCGTCGATGAAGAACGCACACAGCTTTTAGCCTTCCGCAAGAAGCCCGGCACTTCCCTTGCTGGCAGGTGGGAATTTCCTGGCGGCAAGATCGAACCCGGCGAAACACCAGAGCAAGCACTCGCGCGCGAACTAAAGGAAGAACTCAGCATTTCAGCCACCATCGGCGAACAGGTAACGACCACCGTTCATCATTACGATTTCGCCACCATCGAGCTCACCACCTTTTACTGCACCACCACCGCTTCCCTGCTAGCCGACAATCTCAGTCTCACCGACCACGACGCCACCCGCTGGGTCAACATCTCCGACGCCCTCGAACTCGAGTGGGCTCCGGCGGACGTGCCTGCGGTAGAGCAGCTCTCCTCTTAAATCTCCCACCGATTCCTAGCTTTTCCAATGAATAAAGATTCCGCGCTCCCTTTCGGCATTTATGAAACGCCGGTGACCTCACGCATTTCCGAACGAATTCAGCAGACACAAGCCATTAATCCAACTTCCGCTTTCGGAATCGCAAGCGGCTCAGATCCGCAGGCACAAGGTCGCTTTACTTCTGCCTTCGCTCATCACGTTTCCTCTGTCATTGAGGCCCGCCTTTCTGAGTTAAACAACCAGGAAGATCGAATCGCATTCATCAACGGTCTCTCCCAGCTATTGGGCAAAGGCGAGGAAGTTTCGAGCGAAGAGCTTCTCTATGCCGTCTACAACAACTCTTTATCCGAGCCGCCTCAGCTTCCTGAGGTATCGCTCAACAAGAGCGCACTATTTACGAACTCTCTAGGAGACGCGAACCTATCTAGCGAAATCGCCCGCGAAATCAAGACTGCCGATTCCGTTGACCTACTCTGTGCTTTCGTCAAAAGCTCTGGCATTGCTGTTCTCGACGAACAACTGTCCTACTTGCGTGACAACAACATCCCGTTGCGCGTTATTACGTCGACCTATTGCGGCGCGACCGACGCGGCTGCAGTAAAGCGTCTCGTCGAACACTACGGTGCTGAAGTTCGCGTTTGCTACGAACACCAAACCACGCGTCTGCACGCCAAGGCATGGCTTTTCCGTCGCGACTCTGGCTTCGATACCGCGTTTATCGGTAGCTCAAACCTTTCGCGTTCCGCGCTTGTCGACGGCTGGGAATGGAACGTCCGCGGTTCAACCGCCAGCACCCCAGAGGTTATTTCCAAGTTCATCAAGACCTTCGACAGCTACTGGCACGATAATCACTTCCAGAACTTCAATCCTGACGCTGACTTCTTCCGCCTCAAGACAGCACTTGGAGCCGCCAAAGGAGTCCATGACGAGAAGCTTCAAAACGTGGAGCTATCTGGCTTGCGAGTCGAGCCATATCCTTACCAACAGGAAATGCTCGAAGCATTACGTTCCGAACGCGATGTAAAAGACCGCCACCGTAATCTCCTGGTTGCAGCTACCGGCACAGGCAAGACAGTTGTAGCTGCGCTTGATTACCGAGGCATTGCCGAAGACCAGGGACGCCGCCCAAAGCTATTGTTCGTCGCACACCGCAAAGAAATTCTCGTCCAGGCGCTTCGCACATACCGAGAGGTTCTGCAAGACTCCGGCTTCGGCGAACTGCTTGTAGATGGCCACGTCCCCAGTGAATGGAACCATGTATTCGCCAGCGTTCAATCCCTAAATACAGCACGCCTGGATGCGCTCGCAGAAGACCACTTCGAGGTTGTCGTCATCGACGAGTTCCACCACGCTGAGGCACGCACGTACAAACAAATTCTTACTCACTTCACTCCAACGGAGCTACTAGGTCTAACAGCAACTCCGGAGCGCGGCGACGGCGAAAACATCGAGAAATTCTTCGATTACCGCGTCGCACACGAGCTTCGCTTGTGGGATGCATTGCGGCTACAGCTGCTTGCACCACTTCACTATTACGGAATTGCAGATGGCACGGATCTCACGAGCCTAACGTGGAACCGCAACAAGAAGGACTACAACGTAAGTGAGCTCAATGAGCTTTATTTAAAGGCCGGCGAGAAGCGCACTCGATTCATCATCAACGAACTGCAAAAGCGCATCTTTGATTTATCGACAATGAAAGCCCTCGGCTTCTGCGTTTCCATCGCCCATGCGGAGTACATGGCCGAACAGTTCAATAAATTCGGCATCCCGGCGCTAGCTGTAAGTAGTGCGCTTAGCTCTTCCGACCGCAAAACTGCCATCGATTCACTTCATGAAGGCAAGACCAAGGTCCTCTTCTCCGTCGACATCTTCAACGAAGGCGTCGATATCCCGAGCGTTAATACCCTGCTACTTCTTCGTCCAACCCAAAGCCCGGTACTCTTCGTACAGCAGCTTGGTCGTGGCCTGCGCCTTCACCGAGGCAAGGAAGTCTGCAATGTATTCGACTTCATCGGCCAGCAGCATAAAGAATTCAATTTTGAAGAACGCTTCAAGTCGTTGACCCCGAAGCGAGGCAAACACCTCATCCACGAAATTGAGCAAGGCTTCCCGACGACCGCGCCTGGCTCGCATATCTCACTCGATCGCGAAACAACTGAACAGGTTCTCGCAAACGTCAAGCGGATTGCACGGAATTCTGCGAAGAAAATTCTTTCTCTAGTTTCTGAATTGAAGACGACCAACTTGCGAGAATTCCTCGACGACAGCGGCGTTCCGATCGAGGACATCTACCGCCGAAAAGGCAAGACCTGGACTACCTATTTGCGGGAAGCAGGACTAAAGGATGGAGAGTCTTCTCAACAAGAAGAATTCCTTTTGGGGCGACTTCGCTCAATGCTGCACATTAACGATTCCATTCGTGCACAGGCATATCTCCACCTGCTTTGTCCTGAAGGCCCGAGTGAAACGGAGCTCTCGGCGACTGAGCAAAAATACGCGCAGATGCTAGTACTTTCCTTCTGGGCTAATTCCGGCACCAAAGTTCCGGAGTCCCTCGACGAGGCTTTAGAAGCGCTGCGCCGCTGCCCCGCTGTCAAGGACGAGCTTGAACAGATTATGGAGTATCGCCTCGATCAATCTCGTGTGATTCCGCAGGCTGATCAAGCTGGCGTACTACAAACCCATGCAGACTATTCACTGAGCGAGCTAATCGGCGCGCTCGACCGAGGTCCGTTGAGCAGGCTCGCATCGCTTCCGCGCGAAGGCGTGAAGTACTTCGACTACATCAATACGGATCTTTTCCTGGTCACATTCCAAAAGGATGAAAACGTCAGTGCAAGCACCAACTACCGCGACTATCCAATTTCTCCGGTTTTGATGCACTGGGAATCGCAATCGACGACAACATTGAACTCGAAAGCAGCTCGTCGCTATATCCATCACCAGGAAACTGGCGGCTCAATCATCATCGCAACCCGATTTTCTAAGCAAAATGCTGTGGGCACTGCGAGCGCTTACACATTCTTAGGCAACGTCGATTACGTCTCCCACAAGAGTGAAAAGCCGATTCAGTTCGAGTGGGCTCTTAGGCGAGAAATGCCAAAGCAGCTCTTCGTTGCGGGCCGAACCGTCGCCTAGTTTTCTGGCCGGCCCGCTTCCCCGCCAAAAGCTCCATTCAGCCGCTCAAAGAAGAATAAGTTTTTCCGAATGTCGGGTGTTTCACTCCAATCGTATTCTGGAAACTTATAGTAATCGTTGGATGGCGAGCTAACTTGAGGTCACCATCGCTTAGTCGCGATAGGTCGCCTCGTCCAGGATTCCGCGGACTATTTCCGCAATGTGCTTGGCATCACTTCCTGTTCCCTGTTGAATCTGAGTGCGGCAGGAAAAGCCATCAGCGATGACAACCTTGCCTTCCGTGGCTGCCTTCCTCACCTTCGGGAATAGTTCGCGCTCCCCCAGCGCCATGGACACTTCAGCGTGGCCTTTCTCAAAGCCCCAGTTGCCGGCCAGGCCGCAGCAGCCGGTAGCGATCTGTTCCTCGTTGATCCCCAATGCCCGCAGCACGGCAGCGGAATGTTGCGGGTCGCCCAGTGACTTCTCATGGCAGTGCACCTGTGTCAGCGCGGAGACATCGCCCGGCGCGATGACGCCGGCGGCGACGAATTGCTCAAGGCGGCTGGCAATAAACTCGCTAAACGAGTGGGTGTTGCGTGCTAGGTTCTTAATCACTGCGCCGTATGTCGGGTCGTCGCAAAGCTCAGCGGCTTCATGTTGCAGCATCACGGTGCATGAGGGCTCCACGCCGATGACCTGCAGGCCGCGGTCCAGGTAGGGTTTCATCACCTTCGCCGTCTGTTTGAGCACGCGCTGCGTCATATCCAACTGACCCGTCGAGTGCCAGGTCAGGCCGCAGCAGACGAACTGTTGAGGGATAATGACCGTGTAGCCGAGTGCTTCGAGAACCTCAACTGCGGCCGTCGCAGGCGAGGTACCCAACGAGGAGTTGAAGGAGTCCGGCCACAGGACCACCGTCCGCTCGTTGTCGGCCAGCGGCGGTACCGTCGCCTTGTCATTGTTGTGCGCGGTGCCGCTGTTCGCGGTGCCGTTGTGCGCGACGTCGTCAAGCGCGGCGACGGGGGTGTGCTGCTTGTGCCACTTGCGCAGAGACGTGTGGGCGAAGCGGATGAGCGGACGGTTCGGATCGAGGCCGCCCGCCTTCGCGATGAGCTTGTCGAGGCCCTTGGTGGACATCGCCTTATCGATGAGCGTGGGCACCACCGGAATCTTGTGCGCGATATACCCCAGCAGCGGCAGCCAGCCCATCACGTAGTGCGCGCCTGGGCGCAGCTTTCCTTTGTAATGGTTGTGCAGGAACTCCGCCTTATACGTCGCCATGTCCACGTTCACCGGGCATTCGGAAACGCACGCCTTGCAGGACAAGCACAGGTCGAGGGCTTCCTCCACTTCCTTGGAATCGAAGCCGTCCCCTATGGACTCGCCACGGAACATCTCACTGAACATGCGGGCACGGCCGCGGGTCGAGTGCATCTCGTCGCCGGTGATCTGGAAGGACGGACACATCGAGCCCGACTCACTACGACAAGCGGACACGCCAACGCAACGGTTAATTGCATTGACCATCGAGCCCTTGTCGTGGCTCAGCGCGTGGACCGGAGTGAGCTCAAAGTGACGCTGCCCCGGCGCCATGCGCAGGCCCTGGGTCACGGCATCGGCCTTGACGAGCACGCCTGGGTTGAAGAAGTTCTCCGGGTCGAAGATCTCCTTGAACTGCTCAAACAACGCACGCATCTCATCGGAGTACATGCGGTCCAGCAGCGCCGATCGGGCACGGCCATCGCCATGCTCACCGGAGAGCGATCCGCCATACGAGGACACCAGCTCAGCGGCCTCATTCATGAAGGACTCAAACTGCTTGACGCCCTCCTCAGTACCAAAATTGAAGGAGATGCGCACGTGCACGCAGCCCTCACCGAAGTGGCCAAAAGGAATGCCGCGCAGCTCGTACTTGTCCATCAACGCGTAGAGGTCCCGCAGGTAGTCCGCGAGGTTCTCCGGGGGAACTGCGGAGTCCTCCCAGTTGGGCCAGGCTTCCCCGCCATCCGGCAGACGGGTCACGATGCCCGCGGACGCCTCGCGGATGCGCCACAACTCGCGCATCTCCTTCTGCTCGTGAACCACCACGTAGTCCACGGTCTCTACGGCAGTGGCCACCTCCTGCGCACGCGCGAGCGCATGCTCCAGGTCCTCAGCACCAACCTCACAGTAGAGCCAGCCGCCAGCCTCAATCCCCTTGCGGTTGCCCGGCAGATTCTCACCCGCGTGCTCCTGCCCCACTTTGGAGCGCAGCGCCCCCAGCAGATCACCGCCCATGCCCTCAATGGTCGCCACGTCAGGCAAACGCAGCTTGGCCGCGACAGCCGCTGCGTCAAAGACCGTATCGAAGGCCAACACCGCAAGTGCCTTGGCCTTGGGCACCGGCACCAACTTGACCGTCAGCTTGGTGATGATGCCGGTGGTTCCCTCCGATCCCGCCAACGCCTTGGCAGTGTCGAAGCCATTGCGCTCCAAGAGGTAGTGCAAACCGTAACCGGACACCTGGCGTGGAAAGCGGCCGAGCTCGGCGTCGATAAGCGCGGCGTTGTCCTCCACCAAAGCCTTAAGCTGTGCGTCAATCTCAGGGTCGTCGCAACCGCCCTCGCTAAAGGTCACCTCGCGGCCATCGGCCAGCATGATCGTAACGTCAACGAGGTTCTCCGCGGCCGTACCAAAAGCCACCGAGTGGGAGCCACAGGCATTGTTGGCCACCATGCCGCCCACAGTGCAGCGCGAGTGCGTGGAAGGATCCGGGCCGTAAGTGAGGCCGTGCGGGAGGGCGGCGTCGCGCAGCGCATCTGCCACCACACCTGGTTCGATGGTGGCAGTGCGCTTGGCGACGTCGATATCCAGAATGCGGTTGAAGTAGCGCGAGGTATCGATGATGAGACCCTCGCCAATGGCGTTACCCGCAACGGACGTGCCGCCGCCGCGACCCACGACCTTCCAACCTTTGGCCTTCGCGATGTCCAAACCATCGCGAATCTCGTCCACGTTGTGCGGCTCCAAAATGGCCGAGGGCACGCGGCGGAAGATGGAGGCGTCTGAGGTATAAGCCGCGCGTGATGCCATGTCGGTGCGCAAGTTCGTGCGTGCAATCTTTGAGTAGACGCTGGGGTCTAAACGATTGAAGTGAATTGTATTCGTCATTTTCGCAGCTTTCGATGTGGTACTCATCAGTGACTCGGCCTCAAGGTAAGTAACATGTTACTTCACGAAGGGGCCCTCCGGGCAAGAACTTCGCCTCAATTCATCGGCAATTCGTTATGGTGATTAGCTATGGCAACAAACTCCCCGGCAGCGCAGTCCTCGTCAAGCACCCAGCCAGCACGAGCCATGGCGCTTGCGGTGACACCTGCAAAGAACCTGGCCACCCAGGTCATGAACTACGTGCGCGATTGTGCGCAAAATGGCTCAATGGCACCCGGCGAGTGGTACAGCGTCTACAAGCTTTCAGAAGAGCTGGGCATTTCCCGCTCCCCCGTTCGCGACGGCTTGCTGCGCCTAGAAGAAGCCGGACTCATTGAATTCTCCCGCAACCGGGGATTCCAGATTGTAGAGACCAAGCCTTCCGATGTTGCCGATATCTTCGACATGCGCCTGGCCCTAGAGCCGCGCATCGCCGCCCGCGCCGCGTTGGCACGCAGCGACGAGCAGCTGGCGCAGATGCGCGCGCTCCTCCAATCCATGGAAGCCAGCGTCCAGTCCGGCAACGAGCCGGAGTTTTTCTCTTGGGACAAGCAGCTTCACGACGCCATCTTGGTCGCCGGTGGCTCTACCCGCGCCAGGGACACCCTGGACAAGCTGCGCACGCACACCCAAATTCTGACCGATTCCACGGTGCGCAACGAGCGCTCCTTGGAGCAGGTGCATTCAGAGCACGTACCGATCATTGATGCCATCGCAAAAGGCGACGCCCAAAGGGCGCGACAGGACATGGCGTCACACATCACGGCAACCGGTCGCCTGCTCCTGCGCCAGACTCTGCGCCGCCGCAACCCGCAGCTATCAGAAGCCGAGGCAGAGCAGCGAGTCGAAGAGATTTGGGATGCTCACACCCGTGAGCTTTAGGGCATGTGCTTTAAAAATTAATCCTCACCGTGTGCGCGAACGTGGGCCTTTTCTGCGTCCGTCTTGGGACGGTAGTTCAGGATGAAGGCGCATACAGCGCACAGGGTAGAACAGGTAAAAGTCACCGGAGCCAACCAGTTTTCTACGCCGGTCACGGTGCCTTGGTTAAGGGTTACGATGCCCAGGCTCTGGGTTGCGATGATACCCACGCCACCGAGGAGGAAGGCGAAGAGGAACAGGAAGAACAGCGCTTGGACGAGTCCGAAGAATGTTTTCATGATGCTTGAGCTCCTTTAAGCCGGGACGTAGATGGGAAGCCAGCCCATGCCGATGAGCCATGCCAGCGCAATCATCGGGAGGACGAAGAACAGGATGAGCGGGACGAACATCTTTGGCGGGTCCGCCTCGGCCATTGCTGCGGAGAGGTAGATCGGCGCACCGACTGGAGGCGAAGCGCCCTCGGTCGAAGTGCACAGCAGGATGACCACGATGGCCACAGTGGGATCGATTCCCACGGCGGTCAGCGCCGCAACTGCGGGCGCACCGATAGCGGCTGCGGTTGCAGTGGACGAGAGCGGCGTTGCCACGAGGACGGCCAGGATGCCCACGGCGATGAGCATGACCCACTTAGGCAGTGACATTGCATCGAGCAGGCTCGAAAGCTGATCGCCGACGCCGAGCTCCTCCATGATCTTCGCCGCGGTAAGCGCCGCGAAGAGGGAGATACCAACGGTGGCGAACTGCGGAAGGTCGCGCTTGAACTGCGCTGCGAGGTGCACATTGTTGGCACGGATTCGCCATGCGCCTTCGATAAGGGCGATGAGGGTGATAAGAATCGGCACCCAGACGATGATCGAAATGGCTTTCACACCGTCCTCGCCGATGTTGGCTTCCTTGCCCAAGTAGCCGGCCAGCGGTCCGATGGTCAGGAGCACTGGGACGATGATGCCCAGGAAGATAGAGGGTGAGGACCAGCCGTGCTTGATGGCGTGGCCGAAGCTGACCATCTCCTCGCGCTCGGTTGCCTTGATGCCGTCACGGCGAGTCCACCAGAACACAACGATGAGGCGGTAGAGCACCGCGTAGGCGCCGCCGCAGGCAAGTGCGACGTAGACGCTGGATGCAGAGGCGCCCGCTGCGGCAGGCAAAGCCAGGATGATGAACATGGTGGAGTTCGGCGGCAGCGCCACGCCAAGGCCGGAGTTGCCGGCGACGAGCGTTGCGGCGCGCTCCGAGGTCCAGCCCGCTTTCTTCATCCATGGGATGGTGACGGATCCGACCGTCGCGGAGTTGCCCGCGGTGGAGCCAGCCATCAGGCCGATCATTGCCGAGCCCAGCGTCGAGACATAAGCAGCGCCGCCACGCACGCGTCCGAAGATCGAGTTGAGAATCTCAATCAAGCGGTCAATGAGTCCAGTTGCCTGAACGATGATGCCCATGAAGACGAATGCCATACCGGCGAAGGTGACTTCAGACTGCGCAGCCTCCTTGGCGGATTCCCACAGTAGTGCTGGTGCTCGAGTGCCGCCCAGCAGAGCGGTACAGATGAGCGCTACGACGAGAGATTCGGAGATATCCCTCTTCAAGAGCGTGTTAAAGACCACGGTTACCGCGATGAAGATTGCTAGTGCGGCAATACCCATGAGTCCCTCCTCACATAATTCAGATTAAAGAAAACCGTTTCGGTGATGGCGCTCACAGTAGCATGTTACATGTCAATCATTTGCAATTTTCGCAAAACGCAAATACCCCCGCACCACCCACAATCGGGCAGTACAGGGGCATAAGGAAGCTTGGAAGATGACCTCAAACGTGCAGATTAACGGTCAAAGACCTTCAAAATATCGTCGAGTTTCCGCTGATAAACTTGGACCCGCTCTTCGTAACGCTGGGCAATCGACGACACGCGCAGTAGACGGGAGGACTTGGGGGAAGCAAAGACCACAACGACGTCCTTCTCCCCCATCTAAAGCAGTTGTTCTACAGAACCGCGGTAGGTATGACCGGACAGATTGTGCACGGAACGCCCCAGCTAACCCTTACGTGGAATTCTTTTAAGGATGGCTTTTCTCTCCGCCAAAGTTTCACGGCTAAACATCCACGCAACGACACCCATCGCAGCGACCAATCCGCACACGGCAAAAGCCTTGGCAAAACCAAAGTAGTCCGCCAATCCCCCGACTACGATGGGGCCGAGGATTTGACCGAAGTCGCCGGCCATCTGAAATGTCGACAAGACCTGCCCACCGGAGCGTTGGTTGCCCACTACGTCACCGATCGCTGCCGTTTGCGCGGGATTGATAAGGCCAGAAGAAGCTCCGGCCAGTGCAGACACCACCAGGAGCGTCAAGACAGAATCTGCAAGGCCGAGCAATCCCACAAATACACCGGTGCCGATGAGTCCGATCAGAATCAGAGGGCGTCGACCATAAGTGTCCGCCCATTTTCCTGAAAACTGCAGCACTACAGCGTTGCCGAACGCGAAGACTGCCAACGCAAAACCTGATGCCGCCGCACCGTTATGGAAAACTGTTGCCGCAAACAGCGGAAGCACAGACACGCGTACGCCCATGTTGATCCAGCCTTGGGCAAAGTTGGAGGTCAACACCGCCCGGAAAGCGGTATCGTGCCATGCCTCGTTAAGTTTCATCGGCTGCAGTTTTGTCGCGTTGGGGTCATCTTCCTCAATTGCGGGCATCAGAATCCACACGACTACCGCAGCTAAGGCCACGCCGAGCCCATAGATAACAAACGGCCAACGAAAACCGAGGAAAGACAAGCTGGCGCCAAGCAACGGGCCGATGACGTTGCCCAAAAGAAAGGCAGTGGCATAGGTGGCCGAACACTTTCCACGAATGCTCGGAGGTGACAGTCTCACGATGAGTCCCATGGCGGAGACCGTGAACATCGTCGAACCAATGCCAGCCAAGGCCCTGAACACTACGATGTGCCAATACTCTTGCGAGATGGCGACGAGTCCCGTGGTCACGGCCACTGTAAAAAGTCCGCCAAGATAGACCCAACGGGATCCAAACCTATCGACAAGGCTTCCGGCACTCGGCGCAAAGACCAAACGGCTAGCGGAGAAAATGGATACCACCATTCCTGCCGCGGCCATCGAAACATCGAAGCTGACCACGAACTGCGGAAGCAGCGGCGCGATCAGCCCGTAGCCCAAAGCAATAAGGAAAGCCGCGGAGACCATAATCCAGATTTCACGAGGAATCTTTGCCGGCTGCCCGAGCGCATCGATTGGCTCTGCGGAATTCTCTTTATTTGTCATAGCAACAAACACCATAGTCCGACGTTCAGCACTTAAGTAACCAGAACTAAAGACAACTTCACCGATAGAACATGTGTTCTAAAAAAGGTCCGGTATGTCAGGCCTCCTAAATATCATCCGTGTCATGAAGAACCACAAGAACTCCCCCTACCGCCTCAACCCCAACGCTATGCCAGCTCGCCGCAACTCCACGCGTTACTCCCGCCATCCTCAAGAAACCCATTCGCTCACGGCCGGTGAACTAGCAGTTGAGATTCTTTTCCACGAGAACGAAACTGTCAACGCCCTCAATGGCGCGCTTCGGCATCCGCGCTCACTAGCCCGCCCTACACCCACATGGCGCCCACCGCTCAAGGAACTACCGTCCGTAGCAGGCTTCCCTAGCTTGAATATGACATTGACGCGGCACCGTGTAGGCGAGCGAGCTCGCGCACGCGTTCTCGGTTACGGTGAGGAGCGAGTCCCCACCTACCTGATTTCAGTACGTATTACCGACCCAACAGGAAGTGCCGTTATGCCTAATGTTGCCGAGGCATGGGTGCGTGCCATGGTGCCGCCGGCACTGGCTGACTCGATTCACGAGACTAGCCGCGGCGACGCGCACAATTTCGTCTGGCTGGTTGACAGCAACTACGTCCCAGTCCACTCCCCGGCTTCTTTGTTTACTGGATTTAGTCAGGCGGCTTAACCGCCAAGCTGCTAGCTGCCTAGGTGCCTAGGTGCCTGTCGAATACTCGGATGCTCGATACGCATCTTCGCTATAACCCTTGTTGTCCGCACTTTCTTGGAAGATATGTTCCACAATCGATCTATTTCCTGGGAACACAAAATAAGTGCGTAGCGCGATAGGCGCAAAGCGGATGAGCGTACAGGCAAGGAGCAAGGTGAATGCCTTGTCGACGGAGTGCGATAGAAGTGCTTGACAAATAATTGCCAGGCGCTCATCACCAGTAATCAGCTGGAAATACAGCAACAGGCCTGGACGCCCGATGCCATCGCTGTTTCCAAAGGAGAAAATCAGCGGATAGACGGAAACCATTCCACACAGCATGCCGCCTACGAGACCGGTTGCAATTGTTCCCGTCACATATCGGAAAAAGCTGCGGCTACCTAGCACACCGAACAAGAACCCCACCAGTATCGCCACTGGATTAAACGCTAGTGGGTATGCGGCAAAGCTTGAGGCAACAACCGTGGCGCCAACACCCGTTGCCATGCCTAATACCGGACCATACAAGATCGCAATGACCATTGTGCCGATCGTGTCAAAGTAGAACGGGATGTTCGTGCCCATCACAAGGGAGCCAAAAATCAAGTTCACTGCCATGCCCATGATGGGGTTAAACATCATGTGCCGCGGTAAAGCACCGTGTTTGGAAATCAACAGGCACAACGTGGCAACAAGGCACAGTACCCAAATCACGATGGTCAACGGGCTTTCGAAAGTATAGGTAATGCTCCAAAACTCCGAATTCATCGTCAAAGCCCACGAAACTGTTGTAAGTAACATGGCAAGCGCAACAAGTAGCTGACGCCACCTGGTACGGAGTAAGTACGGCATAGTTGTGGATTTCACTTTGTTAGATTGGGGCAGGCGGCACGCAGAGCCGGCGAAGACACCATTACCGGGAAGAAGCCAGCATAGGGACATAAATTTACACCGCTTACAAGCAGAGCTGCGATGAAGCTTGTCTGCGGGTAAGCGGTGTGTAGGTAGCTAGAGCATTCTCGCAATCCTCATGGACGCGTTTACTCTAATCCTCACGCTCTTCGTTTCCGAAGTCTTCATCATCGTCACCATCGATGTCATCGTCACCATCGATGTCATCGTCATCAATGTCATCGTCATCGATGTCATCACCGTCGTCGGCGCCGAACAAGTCATAGACATCCGGTTCTTCGAATTCATCGTCGTCGAAGGAAACCAACTGTGCTTCCCAATCCATTGCCTGCTCAGAAACAAGGTTCAAGACATCGAAGAGACGGTCGAAGTCGGTGTAAGTGCCAAGCTCTAGGGCCTCAGCGGGAACCTCAATGATAGGAGCGACGTCGTCAAGCTCACCCGCCTCGAACAGTGCCAAGCGCTGCTCCTCGCTGATACCATCCGCGTCATCAGACTCCCACAACTCGTTGATTGCCTCGTCCTCGAGTTCGTCGAACTCTTCTTCATCAAAATCAAAGGCAAGGAATCGGACAATCGCGGAAGGAACACCGTCCACAGTTTCCACCAGAACACGCAGTTCAGAGTCATTTGCAACCTCAGCCACAACCAAGTTGGGGTTGAACTCGTCCTGCACAAATTCTAGATCAGTAATGCGCTCGTCCGTGCCTTCCAAAAGGTCACGTAACACAGTTACTACTTGGTCAGTAGCGATGTGCTTGGCCACAGCCTCAACAGCGTCATCCACAGAGAAGGCCACCGAGACTAAAACCGCCTCGAAGTCTTCATCATCTTCATCCACATCCGCCGCCGCAATGTAGACGTTCGCAGCTGGCAAGATAGGGTCAATTTCCACAAACTGAATTTCAAGGTCTGAGGTAATGGGCACAAACATCACGTCATCATTGACGCGGGACTCAATCCCCTCAGCGTCCAACGCGGAAGCGATATCTTCGAAAAAGCTCATTAGTGCAATCCATCCATGTGGCAGTTGGTCACCAAGGCAAACGCCAAGGCCATTCAGATCCTACCTGTTCTCCAGCGCCTCCGTTATGAAGCCCAGGGCAGAAAGCAGTTCCGGGCGCCCGCTTCCCCACTCCAACATGTTGTAGTTTTCCCATGCTTGGCGACGCCTCTCACAAGGCGCCTGAACCACTCGCGGCTCGGAGTCAAAAATCATCGTGTTACGCTGCGGCGATGCATACACCGGCCAATCCTCGTGCGGCTTGCCCGTGCGAATGAACGAGGACCACTGAGACTGCATCAACTCCGTCATGCCATCCATTAGTGAGCTATCTCCCATTCGAGTCAGAGCCGAAACTCGGGACGCCCCCGGGTCGCCGAAGATGTTGGAAAGCTCCATCGAGTGCATCGCTCCCAACCCCAGCCATCGCAACGCCGTCGGTGCAAAGTCGAAGCGGTACATCCACGTGTTGTTCGTGCGGGAATGCGCATCCGCAACGCGAACGGTGGGCGCCCAGAACAGGGCGTCGGTAAGCAAGTGCGCAAAGTCCTTACGCGCAATCGCCCCACCATAAGCCTTGACCACCGCCGGCGCGTTCACTTCATCGAAGGAAGCCAAAAGCCGCAGTGCCGCACGCTGCCGAGCACTTTGACGCTGGTACAGGAACTTGCCGAAGCTGGCCTCATCCGAGTTCGTGCCCACCAACAGCGGGACCTGAATTTGCTTGCCCTCTTCAAAGGCCAAAAGCGGATGCTGCGGAATGAGGTCGCCATCCACTGTGGGGGCGTAGCAGGAGTTCAAATGGAAAAGCTCGCCCGCACGCCACATCATGGATTGGCCGGCCCGCACGATGTCGCCGAAATCGTGGGTGCGCAAGTCATCGACGCTCGTCGCCCGCGGTAATGCCATGCGCGATACCAATTCTCGCGCCCAGAACGTCGACTGCGTGCGCGAATGCAACATACCAATAGGGGGCGACTGCGCAATGGCACGATTGAACAATCCCTCAGCCCGCGGAACCGTCATCAGTGTCAAAACCGCAGCACCGCCAGCTGACTCCCCCATCAACGTGATGTTTTCAGGATCGCCGCCAAAAGCCGCAATATTGCGTTTGACCCACTGCAACGCCAAGAGCTGATCCGAAACCGCAGGATTTGCCGTGCACTCCCCGCCCAGGCTACGCAAATCCAGGTAACCCAATGCGCCCAAGCGGAAGTTGACGGAAACGTAAACAACGCCCATCTGCGCGGCCAACTCGAAGCCCCGCAACATCAACATGTGCGAAGAACCCACAATAAAACTTCCCCCGTGCAGGTAGACCACCACGGGCAGCTTCTCATCATTATTGGGGCGCACCACGTCTAAGTGAAGGCAGTCTTCGGAGCCTTCGACGCGGTCCTGCCAAGAATAAATGGGTTGTGGAGCCACAGCCCCGAACTGTTTGCACTCCCGCACGCCTTCCCAAGGCGCCACTTTTTGAGCAGGCATAAACCGGTTGGCGCCACCCGTATCCGCGCCAAAGGGAAGACCACGCCAGGAGCGCACCGGGGAGGAGATAGGGCGATCGGTGCGCAGATCCTCCTCAAGACTGCCGCGCACCCAGCCGCTGTCGGTACGAACGGTCAGATCATCTTCCCAGGCATTAGCAGCGGCCACCGCTGCCGCCCGTGCCCGCGCATGCGCGCTGGCCGCATGCATTTTGGCTACGGCGGAACTTGCTTCACGAGACCTCAGCCCGTAAGTTCCATCAGCATTCATATCTACAAGATTAGGAGAGTTTTACGAGCAATGTCTGGCAGCCAGCTGCGACTACGCCCATAGCAAATACCGGCTAGCCCACAGGAAGCTTTCAGGTTGAAGGCCGAATCTTACGCTACGGTGGGAAATAAACGTGGCGCGCCAGTCGGAGCGCCATTATCAATATTGAGAGGTGAACAAAAATGGCTGCTTTCTTTAACAAAGATGACAATAAGAACGGAAACGGCAACGTAGGTACTGCTGGGGTTAGTGCTGAAGGCGCTAAGGGCACTGAGGGCACTGCCCCAGAAGGGCTCGACGTTTATGACATTAACCCCGACAACGCCAATACTTTTACTAAGGCGCTGCTCGCAGGACTCGATAAGGCCGTCACTGTACAAACTTCTGTTATCACCAAGTACGTAGAAGGACTGCGCAAGCGCAACCCAGGCTCATCACCGGCGCAACTGCAGGCGCTCGTGGACAAGCATTTCCTTAACATTGTTTCCGGTACCGGTGCGGCCGCAGGCGCATCCGCTGCCGTCCCAGGCGTCGGCATGGTTACCGGCGTGGCCGCCGTCGGTGCCGAGTCCGTAGTCTTCTTAGAGTCCGCTGCGTGGTACATCCTGTCCTCCGCCTACCTGCGCGGCGACAACATTAATGACGCAGAACGCCGCCGCGCTCTGGTTCTACTCGTGTTGACCGGCTCCAGGGGAACCGCAGTGGTTGACACTCTCGTTGGTGACTTGGGCACTGTTTCGGGCGTCACCTCAGCAGCAACCTTGTCGCGCTTTTCCGCGCCCACTCTCAACGGCCTCAACGGACGCTTGACCAAGCTCTTTACCAAGCAGATCACCAAGCGCTTGAAATGGGCATGGGTTTCTAAGCTCATGCCCATGGGCATCGGCGCCGTCCTGGGTACCTCTGCGAACCGCAAATTGGCCAAGAAGGTCATGGAACACGCCCGCGAACAACTATCGCCATTGCCCGCCGCTTAAGTGTTTTCCCGCCACTAAGGGGGCCTTTTCACCCCTAACCTAGTGAGTAAAACAACACGGAACGTATCATGTGAGGAGACACTTTTCGGGGTGCCGTGTGCGCCCGCGCGAAGACGCTACTAAAGTCCCATTAACGAACCGTAATTAACAAGGAAATGAGGCGAATTCCTGCCGTGAGCAACTCGAGCATTTTCGGCCCTAATGCGTGGCTGATTGACGAACAGTTCCAGCAGTACTCCAAGGATCCAAACTCCGTAGATAAGGAGTGGCGCGATTACTTCGAGGACAACGGAGCACCAAACAATGGTGCATCTACCCCGGCGGCTGCTTCTGCGGATAAGTCCGCCAAGAAGTCGGCTCCGGTAAAGCCCGCTGCTAAGTCCGCTGCAGCTGGCGGAGAACCGGCAGCTAAGCCTAGCAAGGTTGCTGAGAAGCCTGGCAAGGATTCCAGCTCTAAGAAGACCTCTGATTCCCCGCTCGATCGCATTGGCGAAGCCCCTGAGGCAGGCGAGCGTCAGCTCAAGGGCATGTTCAAGGCAATCGCCAAGAACATGGACGAGTCCCTTGAGGTTCCTACCGCTACCACCGTGCGCGACGTACCGGTGAAACTTATGTGGGAAAACCGCGCAATGATCAACGATCACCTCAAGCGCACCCGCGGCGGCAAGATTTCCTTCACCCACATCCTCGGTTACGCCCTCGTCAAGGCAACCCAGATTCACCCGGACATGAACGTCCGCTACGAGCTCAAAGACGGAAAGCCCACCGTGGTCCAGCCTGAGCACGTCAACTTGGGCCTGGCTATCGACCTCCCGCAGAAGGACGGCTCCCGCGCACTCGTCGTTGCCGCGGTCAAGGAAGCCGAGAACATGTCCTTCTCCGAGTTTGTGGACGCATACCAGGACATCGTTAACCGCTCCCGCAAAAACAAGCTCACGATGGATGACTTCTCCGGCGTCACCATCAACCTCACCAACCCAGGCGGCATCGGCACCCGCCACTCCATCGCCCGTCTGACCAAGGGCGCAGGCGCAATCATCGGCGTTGGCTCCATGGATTACCCGGCGGAGTTCGCCGGTACTTCCGAAGACCGCCTCGCAGATCTGGGCGTCGGCCGTTTGGTCACCCTGACCTCCACCTACGACCACCGCGTCATCCAGGGTGCAGAGTCCGGCGAGTTCCTGCGCACCCTCGGCCAGCTCATTGTTGATGACCGCTTCTGGGACGAACTCTTCGAGTCCATGGGCGTTCCTTACCAGCCTTTCCGTTGGGCACAGGATGTGCCGAACACCGGCGTAGACAAGAACACCCGCGTCATGCAGTACATCGAGTCCTACCGTTCCCGCGGCCACTTGCTCGCAGACGTCAATCCACTAGGCTGGCGCCAGCCGGGCCTGCCTTGGCCGGACCACCGCGACTTGGACCTCAAGACCCACGGTCTGACCATCTGGGACCTGGACCGCACCTTCAACGTTGGTGGATTCGGCGGCCAGGAGACCATGACCCTGCGCGAGGTCGTCAAGCGCCTGCGCGATGCCTACACGCTGAAGGTCGGCTCCGAGTACGCACACATCCTCGACCGCGACGAGCGCAGCTGGCTGCAGGATCGCCTCGAAGCAGGCATGCCGAAGCCGACCAACGCTGAGCAGAAGCACATCCTGCAGAAGGTCAACGCTGCTGAGGCTTTCGAGAACTTCCTCCACACCAAGTACGTGGGCCAGAAGCGCTTCTCCCTCGAGGGCGCTGAGTCCCTCATCCCGCTGATGGACGCCATCGTGGACACCGCTGCCAGCCAGGGCCTCGACGAGGTTGTTATCGGCATGCCACACCGTGGTCGCCTCAACGTCTTGTTCAACATCGTGGGCAAGCCACTGGCTGACCTCTTTGGCGAGTTCGATGGCAACTACAAGGGCGGCCAGCTCGGCGGCTCCGGTGACGTTAAGTACCACCTGGGCTCCGAGGGCCACCATATCCAGATGTTCGGCGATGGCGAAATCGACATCACCCTGGCTGCTAACCCGTCTCACCTCGAGGCCGTTGACCCAGTCATGGAAGGTATCGCCCGCGCCAAGCAGGACCTATTGGACAAGGGCCAGGACGGCTTCTCCGTTGTTCCGGTCATGCTCCACGGCGACTCTTCCTTCAACGGCCTGGGCATTGTTCAGGAGACCATCAACCTGTCCCAGCTGCGTGGATACACCACCGGCGGCACCGTGCACATCGTGGTCAACAACCAGGTTGGCTTCACCACCACCCCGGATTCCGCGCGTTCCACTCACTACGCCACCGACCTGGCTAAGGGCTTCGACTGCCCGGTCTTCCACGTCAACGGCGACGACCCAGAAGCAGTTGTGTGGGTAGGCCAGCTGGCCACCGAGTACCGCCGCAAGTTCGGCAAGGATGTCTTCATCGACCTCATCTGCTACCGCCTGCGCGGCCACAACGAGGCGGATGATCCTTCGATGACTCAGCCAGAGCTGTACTCCATCATCGATGAGCACAAGTCTGTTCGTGAGATCTACACCCAGGAGCTCATTGGCCGCGGCGATCTTTCTGATGCAGAAGCTGAGGCAGCTGCACGTGACTTCCACGACCAGATGGAGTCCGTCTTCACCCAGGTCAAGGAAGCTGAGAACGGTGCTCCGGGCGAGCAGCATGGCATCACCGCCGCACAGGAGCTCACCCGTGGTTTGGATACCTCCATCACTGCCGAGGAGATCGCCGAAATCGGCCAGGCCTACGCCAACGGCCCTGAGGGCTTCGAGTACCACAAACGCGTTGCTCGCGTGGCCAAGGAGCGACTGAAGTCCTCCACCCAGGGCGGCATCGACTGGGGCTGGGGCGAGCTCATCGCTTTTGGTTCCCTGGCCAACGAGGGCAAGCTGGTCCGCCTGGCTGGTGAGGATTCCCGCCGCGGCACTTTCACCCAGCGTCACGCAATCCCGATCGACCCGCGCGATGGCAGCGAGTACAACCCGCTGAATTACCTTGCACAAACCAAGGGCAACGGCGGCCGCTTCCTGGTCTACAACTCCGCTCTGACCGAGTACGCCGGCATGGGCTTTGAGTACGGCTATTCCGTGGGTAACCAGGATGCTCTCGTGGCATGGGAGGCACAGTTCGGCGACTTCGCCAACGGTGCTCAGACCATCATCGATGAGTACATCTCCTCTGGTGAGGCCAAGTGGGGCCAGCTCTCCAGCCTGGTTCTGCTGCTGCCACACGGCTACGAGGGTCAGGGCCCTGACCACTCCTCTGCTCGTATTGAGCGCTATCTGCAGCTGTGTGCTGAAGGCTCCATGACCGTGGCTCAGCCTTCTACCCCGGCAAACCACTTCCACCTGCTACGCCGCCAGGCTCTCGGTTCCATGAAGCGCCCGCTGGTTGTCTTCACCCCGAAGTCCATGCTGCGTAACAAGGCTGCCGCCTCCTCCATCGAAGAGTTCACGGAGATCAAGGCCTTCCGATCCGTCATCAATGACCCGAACTTCGTTGACCACAACGGCAACAAGGTCGGCGATGCTGACAAGGTCAAGACCATCATGCTGGTCTCCGGCAAGTTGTACTGGGAGCTGGCCAAGAAGAAGGAAGCTGACGGTCGCGACGACATAGCTATCGTTCGACTCGAGATGCTGCACCCGATTCCGTTCAACCGCCTGTCTGAGGCATTCAAGGCTTACCCGAACGCTACCCAGGTTCGCTTTGTTCAGGATGAACCGGCTAACCAGGGTCCATGGCCGTTCTACAACGAGCATCTGCGCCGCCTGATTCCGGATATGCCGGAAATGGTCCGCGTCTCCCGCCGTGCACAGTCCTCGACTGCTACTGGTATCGCTAAGGTCCACCAGATTGAGCAGAAGAAGCTGCTGGACGAGGCCTTCGACATCTAAGAGCGTGTACGTGGCCGTCTGAGACGGCCACAGCTGACGGGGTCAAGTTTGCCCCCACCAGCAAGCACTAGCGCCCTTGTCTCCCATCACGTGGGAGGCAAGGGCGCTTTTTGTTGAATAGTGAACCAACTTCCGCGTGCACGCGGTGTAGCAGGCTAAGAGATGAAAAGCTTAGGACTTTGGCTTACTGCTCTTATCAGTCTTGCCGTCATCAGATGTCAGATCAGAGCCACCAGAAGAATTCGAATCTCCGCCAGTATCCATCACTGTTCCGGCGTTGGACTCCGCCATCCATTGGCCAACGGTCTCCTCGATGGAGCCCGATTTCTCGGACTTTTCAACGAGCTCTTCAATTTCTTCCTCAGTAAGGAACTTGGTCAATGAAGACACCGCTAGGCGCTCTTCCCTATTGAACAGGCCCTTGTAGTACAAGGCCACGTAATTCTCTGGAAGTTCCACATCAGAGCCTTCACAACCGTGAGCACTGGCCGGTTCCACGACCGCCAGTTCAGGCGGCAGAGCATTCATCAATGCAATATGCGTAGTGGCTAGGAAATCTTCACCAGAGGGTTCCTTTTCGTCCGCAACAAAGCGCTGCGATAGCTTTCTGGCTTCATCAGGATTAAACGCGTTCAGGAGCTGACCGGTGCACCCAATGTAGAGGTTGCTTGTCCCGTCACTGCTTTGGAACAGCGGCAATTTTTCATTCAAACTCGGATCTTCCGAAAGTACATCGTTGTTGACTATGTTAGCTGCGCGCCCCTCCGACTCGAGGGTTTGCTTGTAGAGCTCCGCCAGCACCAATTGGCGCGTGGACTGCGCATCAACTGCGATCGTCACTGTTTGAGCCACACCCACCTTGGCATCAGCAGAAGGATCAAACCTTGCGCAGGAACTGGCCGTGCCCAAGGCTAGTCCTGCGGTGGCCAGCATCGCGAGAAATGCGCGGGTTTGCATCAACACAGTCTCCTAATAGATGTTCCAGAAGATGACATCAGTGAGTTAACAAGGGGTCACAACGTCCCTAAAATTCTACACTGGGCATTTGCGCTTAACGACGCCGCCTTATCCCAGCGTTTTCCTGTGTTAAATAAAGGGCTAAGATGGGACGGGTTATGACTAGCGCTATCACAGAATCCGCCGTTCGGGAGGCCCTTTCTAGGGTTGAAGACCCCGAGATCGGCCGCCCCATCACTGAACTCGATATGGTCAAGTCCGTCAACGTTGACGGCAATGACGTCGCTGTAGAAATCTATCTCACCATCGCTGGCTGCCCGATGAAAAACACCATCGAAGCCAACACTCGCGCTGTCCTCGAGGATCTCGAGGGCGTGGGCCAAGTATCCGTCGCACTCGACACAATGAGCGACGAGCAGCGTCGCGCACTCAAGCAAAAGCTGCGCGGCGGCCAGGCAGAGCCAGAAATTCCTTTCGCAAAACCAGACTCCACCACCCGCGTCTTTGCGGTCGCCTCCGGTAAGGGCGGCGTCGGCAAGAGCTCCACCACCGTTAACCTGGCTGCCGCGTTGGTGACCAAGGGCCTTAAAGTAGGCATCGTCGATGCTGACATCTACGGTCACTCCGTGCCCGGTCTTCTAGGTTCTACCGCTGGCCCCACGGTGCTCGATGATGAGATGCTTCTGCCGCCTATCTCTCACGGCATCAAGCACATCTCCATCGGCCAATTCGTGGAGGGCAACGCCCCTGTGGTGTGGCGTGGACCGATGCTGCACCGTGCACTACAGCAGTTCCTGGCGGACGTCTTCTGGGGCGACCTAGACGTGCTCCTGCTCGACCTTCCGCCCGGCACTGGCGACGTCGCGCTCTCCGTTGCGCAGCTCATCCCCAACGCCGAGCTACTCATCGTGACGACCCCGCAGGCCGCGGCCGCTGAGGTTGCAGAGCGTGCCGGCTCCATCTCGCAGCAAACCCGTCAACGCGTTGCTGGTGTCATTGAGAACATGGGCGCCATGGTGCTACCAGATGGCTCCACGATGGATATCTTCGGCACCGGCGGCGGCAAGGTCGTGGCTGAGCGCCTGTCCACCATCCTCGGCTACGAGGTGCCGGTCTTGGCTGAGATCCCACTCGACCCCGCTCTGCGCACTGGTGGCGACGCTGGCGAGCCGATCGTTAAGGCCGCGCCTGAGTCCCCCTCCGCGCAGGCGGTCAAGGGGCTAGCCGATAAGCTGGCCATCCGCTCCGACTCACTCGTAGGCAAGACCCTCGGACTCGGGGTTACCCGCCACTAGCCACGAGCCGGGCTCGGACGAGCTAGGTTACGTCAGCCCAGGAGAAGCCGGAACCTGCTGCATGACCCCCGTCATCGGAAGGTTTCGGCTTTTGGGCGTTTTCATGCCCCTGTGGCGCCTGTGTTTGCGCTCGTTGGCCCTGCTGGCTGGGCTTGGAGTGCGAGGTGTTTTGCTGGGGCGCATAAACCTGCGAGTAATCAAAGGTCGGCCTATTCTGCGTTGGGGTGGACGAGCTCTGCGTACCCGAGGCTGGCTGCTGCGGCTGGTTTGAAATCACCGGCTTGCCTAGGCCCTCCGTCATCTTCTTAGGGTCGAAGTCATCCCACGCGGATTCATCGCCGTCGAAAAGCGCCTTGGTGATAACGCCACGTGGGCCCATGCGAGTCCACTCTGCGGCCTGGCTGATGGGGCCACGCAGTGAGTCGAATTCCTCACCCAAGCCGCTCAGATCGCCTTCCAGCTCTGCTTTGGCGTTGTTGATGGCCTTGCGCGCGGCATAGATCGCAGCCCGAATATCGGTAATAACCCCAGGCAAGCGCTCCGGGCCGATGACAACAATTCCGATGAGAACGATGAACGCTATCTCGAGCCAACCGATTGAAGAAAACACGGTGTCATCTTATCCCTCTCAGCCGTCTTCTGCTGAGGCGACACCTCCACCAATTATGGGGACGAAGCTATTTACGGCCTTGGTTGTGCTTAACCGCGCGGATAACCATCTCAAACTTATCGAGGAAATCCTGGGGTGAAGCTGCCTGACAAACCTCTTCAGCCCTTGCTTCGTTAGAAGTGCGCATTACGGTCGCGGCGTCACTAGCAATGCCGGCGAGCTTGGCCATCAGATCTTTGGGCGCGCGGACCTGGGCATCGACGTTGCACTGGCGCAGCCACTCGGAAGCGTGCCGCTGCTCGTGGACGTCTGCGCGGCACTCCGAGCAATGAACCAAGTGCACTCGCACGCGGTGTTTTGCCTTCGGCTCCATTTCACCGTCGACAAAGGCTGCCACAGCTTCTGGCCCAAGGTGACCAATGGTGTCGCCACGCCGCGCTTTAGCTTTGGCTTTATCGCGAGCTTTGGAATGGGCACTATCGATGCTGGTTTCAGTGCCCACCACCCCACGCAGAGAGAAGGCGGCGCGGCGTTTACGTTCGAAGGATTCCATGAACTATTCCCACCTTCTTTCTTATCGAGGCGTCGCCGTTATTTTGCAGCGCGTTGCTATCTCCCACCATAGACGCCGAACGGCGCTCGGTGTGGAACGCTAGCGAGTGCGCAACAGCACGCGAGCGTCGTCGTTAGTCTGTGCCGCGTTCTCCAAGGCAGCGCGCAGCTGCGAACGGCCACGGTGGATGCGGGAACGAACAGTACCCAATTTCACACCCAGAGTCTCTGCGATTTCGTCGTAGCTCATGCCCACAACATCACAAAGGACCACGGCGACGCGGAAGTCAGGGGCAAGCTCATCCAAAGCCTTTTGCAGAACTGGATCCAAGTTCGCCACAGAATAGGCCTGCTCCGGGGTCATGTCCGTTCCTGGGACACGTTCGTAGTCCTCCGGCAAAGCCTCCATACGGATCTTGGCGCGGTGACGGACCATATCAAGGAACAGGTTCGTGGTGATGCGGTGCAGCCATCCATCAAAGGTGCCGGCTTGGTACTTATCCAGTGAACGGAAGACTCGCATGAACGTTTCTTGAGTCAGATCCTCCGCATCTTGCTGGTTACCAGAAAGGCGGTACGCCAAGCGGTAAACAGAGTCTGCGTGCTCAGCCACCAGCTCAGCCCAGGAAGGCATGGCTGCAGTGCCCGCGTCAAAAGCAGCCGTTCCAGTCAGTTCCTCCTGCGCATCAGCGAAGGATGCAGGAGCCCCCTCGTGTGCTTCGCCGAGAGAAGATTCAACGATCTGCTTTTTTGTCATGCCAATCATTTTTCTATACCTAGCTTCAAAACGCCAGACATTATTCTGTTAAGACTCTGTGAAGAGAAAACATCTATCTCATCAGTAACAAACCTGGCGTCTTGACACCGCGCACGTACAAAATTACCTAAGGTTTAGGTTGTGACTATTACGGCATACGACGCATTGCGTTCTTACATCGAATCCACCAGCGACGTTTCTGAGGCACTCGCCGGAGCACGCTCCCATGCTGAGGAATATGGCCTGTCCGTTCCTGATGAAGCAACAGGACAGCTGCTTACCTCCCTCACCGCCACCAGTACTGGCGCTGAGCGCGCACAGGCAGTGGCAATCACCCCGGCTGCCGCCGTGGTAGGAATCTATCTCCTCCAGGGTTTGCCCGAAAACGGCATCGTCACCTGTATCGACCCGGAGGCAGAGCACCAGGCCATGGCCAAGGCCACCTTCCGTGAGGCTGGATTCGCCACCACGCGTGCACGCTTCTTGCCTTCTCGTCCACTCGAGGTGATGGGCCGCCTTGCAACTGACGCCTACCAGCTCATCTTCGCCGACGTTCCTGCACTGGATATGCCTGCACTCATCAACGCCGCATTCCCTCTGCTGCGCCAGCACGGCACCTTGGTACTGGCCAATTCTCTCCTCGACGGAACGCTCGCAGACACCACGCGTACTGACCGCGACACTGCGGCAGCCCGCGAGGCAGATGAACTCGCGCGCTCCCTCGAGGGCGCGATTGTCACGCGTCTTCCATTGGGCTCGGGACTTACACTCATCACCAAGCAGTAGCTAGCTGTCACAACTCTTGAAAGACTAGCGACGAACTGGGCACAAAAAGCCGGGGCGGAGCCAACCTTTGAAAGGAAGCTCCGCCCCGGCTTTAATCGCAGCCCAAGTCCTAAGAGGCGATTTTATACAGTCTCGTTCTTGCCCACGACCACTACGCCGCCATCAGAGACCTTGAAGCGGGCTTCATCGCGCTCGCGGTCAACGCCGATAATTGCGCCATCGGAAACAACAACGTTCTTGTCCAAGATGGCGTGGCGAACCACCGCCCCCTTGCCTACGCGCACACCTGGCAAAAGGACGGAGCCCTCTACCGTTGCACCGTCTGCAACATGGACGTCCGAAGAAAGGACGGAGTTGCGGACCGTACCGCCAGAGACGATGCAGCCAGGAGCCACCATTGACGATTGTGCGATACCATTTTGCACAAACTTTGCTGGCGGCAGGTTGGACTCATCGGTGGAGTGAATCGGCCAGCGGTTGTTGTACAAGTTGAAGATTGGGTGCACAGAGATGAGGTCCATGTGCGCCTCGTAGAACGAGTCGATGGTACCTACGTCGCGCCAGTAGCCGTGGTCACGCTCAGTTGAGCCAGGAACCTCGTTAGCCATGAAGTCATAAACATGAGCCTGACCGCGCTCAACGAAATAAGGGATGATGTCGCCACCCATGTCATGATCAGAGTTCTCGTTCTGCTCATCCTCAAGCAGCGCCTCAATCAAAGCGTCGGCGGTGAAGACATAGTTACCCATCGACGCATAAGTCATGTTCGGATCATCTGGCGTTGATGGCGGGTTCTCTGGCTTTTCCAAGAACTCAGTGATTGAGCCCATGCCATCAGCCTGGATACAACCGAATGCAGACGCCTCTGAGCGCGGTACGCGAATACCAGCAACGGAACAGTCCAAGCCGGTGGCGATGTGCTCTTCGACCATCTGCCGGGGATCCATGCGGTAGACGTGGTCAGCACCGAAGACGATGACATAGTCAGGTTTCTCGTCATAGATAAGGTTGAGAGACTGCACGATGGCGTCCGCAGAACCGCTGTACCAACGCTTGCCACGGCGCTGCTGTGCCGGAACGGAAGCGATGTACTGGGAAGTAGGGCCCGACAAATTCCAGGCCTGCGAGATGTGACGGTCGAGGGAGTGGGACTTGTACTGAGTCAAGACTGCAATCTTGAGATAACCCGCGTTGACGAGATTCGACAAGACGAAGTCGATTAAGCGATAGGAGCCGCCGAAGGGAACGGCGGGCTTCGCGCGATCCTCCGTCAACGGGAAGAGACGCTTACCTTCGCCGCCGGCGAGGACAATGGCAAGGACATTAGGCTGCGTTTTCACATGTTCCAACCTATTCACTTTTCAAACGTTTCGCAGAAGAAATATCTGTGAAACTACCCCCGCGATCTTTTTCTGCACACGGTTAACTTAATCCGTATTCTGGGAGGGCATGAGAGCCGGAATTTTTTCCAAAGAATATCCACCAGAGATTTATGGTGGCGCAGGCGTACATGTCGCCGAACTAACCCGTTTTATGCGCGAACTCATCGACGTATCAGTGCATTGCACTGGCGCGCCCCGCGACGAAAAAGATGTCTTCACCCACGGGGTTGATCCGGAGCTGACGCAAGCTAACCCCGCTATCCAAACGCTGTCCACCGGATTGCGCATGGCCACTGCCGCCTCCGACATCGATATCGCACACTCACATACGTGGTATGCCGGATTGGCTGGGCATCTTGCGGCGCGCCTCTACGACATCCCGCACGTAGTCACTGCGCACTCTTTGGAGCCGCATCGCCCATGGAAGCGCGAGCAGCTCGGCGGCGGCTACGAGGTTTCCTCGTGGTCAGAGAAGAACGCCATGGAATATGCCGATGCCGTCATCGCTGTGTCTGCCGGCATGAAGGGCGCTATCTTGGATGCTTATCCCCGCATCGATGAGTCCAAGGTGCACGTTGTTCTCAACGGTATTGACACCCAGCTGTGGCAGCCGCGCCAGGCTGACTACTTCGACACCCTGGGCGTCGACAAGCAGCGCCCCGTCGTTGCTTTCGTCGGCCGCATCACCCGCCAAAAGGGCGTAAAGCACCTACTCAAGGCTGCAGCCCAGTTCGACAAGGACATCCAGCTGGTCCTCTGCGCCGGTGCTCCAGATACCCCTGAAATCGCTGCGGAAACCAAGGCTCTGGTCGAGGAACTACAGTCCACCCGTGACGGGGTCTTCTGGGTACAAGAGATGCTTTCGCGCAGCCTTATCCAGGAGGTCTACTCGGGCGCCGAAGTTTTCGTGTGCCCTTCTATCTACGAACCGCTCGGCATCGTGAATCTCGAAGCCATGGCGTGTGGCACCGCCGTCGTCGCTTCTGACGTCGGCGGCATCCCCGAGGTTGTCGTGAATGGTGAGACCGGCGTGCTGGTCCACTACGACGAGAACGATACAGCTACCTTTGAGTCGGACCTCGCCGCGGCTGTCAATCAGGTTGCTACTGACAAAGAGCGGGCTGCTGCATTCGGCCAAGCTGGCCGCAAACGCGCAGTCGACGAGTTCTCGTGGGCCACCATCGCTTCCCAAACCGTCGACATCTACCGCGCCCTCGTATAGGCACATTTCTAGGAAGGTTATTCGTGACAACTCATCGTCCTGAACTGCACTTTGTTCCGGAATCGGGAATTCTTGAAGCACCTGCCGGGGTCCTTCTCGATGGCACCACTTGGCATCTGTTCTTCCAGTACCGTCATGAGCTTTCTGCTCCGGCGCGTTGGGGCCACACATATTCTGAAGAACTCCCCTTCGACTGGCTGGAATGCGACGACGTCCTGGCCCCTGTCGGCGGCGAGCTTTCCCTGCGCGCGGGCTCCGTGGCAGCGGGGGAAGACGCCATCAATCTTTACTTCACCTCGGTGACCTCCACCGGCACTTCGGTGCGTTTGGCCCGCTTCACGGACTTCCAAGACGTGTGCGAGATTTCTGATGACAGTCACTCGTTAGATCCAAACGTTGTCCGTTATGGCGAAGTGGCTAGCTCCGTCACCAACTACTCGCGCTTCCGCTCCCCTTCGGTTGTTCCGGATTGGGCGGCAAAGGACCGCGACGAGGGCCACGAGGGCTGGCTCATGCTTGCACTGACTGGGCACTCTGATGCGCCGCTTCCGGTAATTCTCCGTTCTGCAGACGGTCTATCCTGGGAAGTCGAGGGCCCGCTCGAATTCAATGGCGAGCCAGGTTTCAACGAGGGCGAGGTGCCGGCGAACTCCTCTATTCCGCCCGTCGTTTCCCCTCGCTTGGTGCGCCTGCGTGACGAGGTGGACGGCCGCATTTACGACGTCCTCCTTCTTACCCTTGAACGCAACAATCGCGACGTGTCCGGATACTTGGTGGGCCGCTTGGAAGGAACCACCTTTACTATTGCGTCTGGCTTCCAGCGCATTGACTTCGGCCATGACTTCTCGCGGCCGCGCAATACCAACACCACTGATGGAACCATTCCGCAGGAGACGCGTTACGACGAAGCCCTCATCTTCGGCTTGCTCAACGGCAATGGCCGCGGCGACGATCCCACGCTGCACCCATCCTTCAAGGAGGAGGGGTGGGCCAATACGCTGGCGCTGCCGCGCCACCTGACCCTGCAGGGTGGAAAGCTCTTCCAGACTCCGCCGCGTGGCCTACCGGACGCAATCCGTCAGTCTGAACGCGCCCGTTCCTGGACCGGCGTACTGGACGTCCCAGAGGGCTCTTCCGTCACGGTAACTCTGTTGGACGGCAACGGTGAACCAGCGGCCGTGGTCACCCACGCAGGCAGCACCTTGACGCTTGATCGTTCTATGGCTAAGGCTTTTGATTCCTATTTCAAGGACTCCGAGCCGGCCATAGCTCAACTCGCGGAAGGCGACTCTGATTCCCTAACCATCGTAGTCGACGGCGCCACTGTAGAGGTCTACGCCGACGGCGGCCAGGTAGCAATGGGCTCCCGGGTCTACTTCGAGAAGGGCTGTTCCGATGTCATCGTTGAGACTTCCGGCGATGCTGTAATCGAGCAATCCTGGCAGCGCAAGGGCTCTAAGCTCTAAGGCACAACATTTAAAGACTAAAAGGCTGGAGACCCCCACGTGGTCTCCAGCCTTTCTGCATGTCCCTCCCTAGCCCTTAACCTAGGGTCCGGGGGTTCACGCCTTTTAATTGGGTTATACTGCGCGCAATCGGTCGAGACGCGCACGCGCAGTAACCGTCATAGATTCAGGAAGCAGCTCCATCCGCTCTGCAAGAACTTCAGCGCCCAGGTGGCGGGCCGAAGGGCTCATTCCCACCTGCGCTGCGATGGAAGCGCGGTCGAGTTTCATCGGGAAGGATAGGTCCACAGGGTCGGCTGCTTGCTCGAGATGGCCTGCGGCTTGCTCGTACATGCGCTCAATCTTGCCTTCCTCTACGCCCAGGATTCCTAGAGGTTCGCGCAATTCATCCAAGTGGCCCACACCAGGGGTCAAGACGATAACTTCGCCGCCCGGGCGCAAAATACGTTGAAACTCGGCTGGGTTGCGAGGGGCAAAGACTACGGAAATCGCATCCACCGAATCGTCCTGCAACGGAAGGCGTTCCCACACATCCGCTACAACTGCGCCGACGCGTGGGTGGCACTTTGCCAAATGCTTGGCAGCATGTGGTGAAATATCGAGGCCGATGCCGCGTGCGTCCGCGATGGAGTCGAGGGTGTGCGCTAGGTAATAGCCTGTGCCAGCACCTACTTCAAGCAGAGTCGGGGCAACGGTTTCTGGCAGTTCGGCTGCATCCAGTGCATCCTGGACCGCGCCAGTGACTGCTTCCACGAACGGCGCAAAGTGCCCGAGGGAGAGGAAGGTCTCGCGGGCATTGACCATCTCGATGGAGTCGCCCTTATGTTTAAGCCCTGCGCCTGCCGAGAGCGTGACGTAACCTTGCTTGGCTACATCAAAGGAATGGCCCGATCCCGATACCAGGCGGGTGAAATCATCCGCACCGGTGAGAGCAGAGCCATCGTTGGGGTCGGCCAGAACATCGATGATGTGTGAAAGCATGCTTTCAGACTAGCTGGAAACTTCAGTTAGGAGTGAACCGAGTTCAGCTGCTTCCTCTTTGGTGAGTTCAACGACGATTCGACCACCACCATCGGAGGGGATTCGCATAACAATCTTGCGGGACTCCTCAACTGCTTCCATTGGCCCACCTGTCGTGCGTGGCTTCATAGCTGCCATAGTTGTTCCGCTCCTTTGGGATTCAAATTATTTGGGTTACCCCAACCACTCTACGCCGTTTTCCTAGTCACGTTGCGGACTAGTGTTTTTAAGCGGCGCAGATAGGCCTTGCTTTCCAGATTCGGCGGATTCCTCTGTTGCTGCAGCCGTTTCACCGGTGGAAGCTTCAGAATTGGTGCCTGTGGAGGTCAGACGTTTTTCCAGTTCGTTAAGGAGAGCGTCGACTTGGGTCTGACGGTAGCCATAAGAGACAACGTCAAAGCGGATGTCATCAAAGCGATCCTCGCGCAACGCCTTCCGGTTGTCTTCAACAAGGTCACGGCGTTCGTCAAGGTCGGAAAACACCTCGCCACGCCCAAAAATAGAACCCCACACCCAGGTTCCTAGGATCACGAGCGCGAGCAAAACTGCAATTAACAAAATCCACGACAGCATAGGCTAGAGCTTACTGTTAAGGGCGAGGCGTTGATCAATAGGACCTACGACTGCGGCACGCGAGAGGATTGTCTGCGCCACGACATCAGCCATGGGGGCAAGCTCGTGGAGGTGTCGGTTGCGATGCACGCGCTCTCCTAAGTCCACCTCGGCGATTGATTCCACGCCGTAGCGCTTGGCGACGTCGATTAGCAGTCCTGCTTCGACCCCGTACCCGGAGACAAACGGCAGGGCACATGCGACGTCGCGTCGCAGCGCATACTCCCCGCCCAGCGGTTGGGAGATGACGCTGAGCTCAGGGAAAAACATATGCAACAACGGCTTTGCTGTGAGCTCCGTGACGCGGCCACCGCCGCTGGGAGCGCCGTCGATAGTGCGGCGGTAGGTAGCCTTCACCATTTGTATTCGCGGTTCAGTAAACGGAGCAACAAGCTCCTTGACCATTCCCGGCCGGGCAGATTCTAAGTCTGCATCGACAAAAACCACGATGTCTCCTCGCGCGGCAGCTACCCCGCGCCATAGGGATTCGCCTTTTCCTGGGCGAGGAGAAATGTCGGGAAGGATGTCCCGCCAGTTGTGCACCGTCGCCCAGGCGTCACGCGCGCGTTGCGCAGTGAGATCGACGGAGTCGGCATCGATGACGAGGACCTCTGCCGGGTTATCCGCACGGCAGGCGCGTACGACATCGGCGACGGTGGCTTCCTCATTCAACGCGGGGATGATAACGCTGACGTTCATGCAAGCCCACGTGTTGTGTTCAGCGGCGCCATGTGCCCCTGGATGGCGGCGGTCATGCGGATGACGTCGAGGGTTTCCGCAACCTCGTGGACGCGAAATGCTGCCACGCCATGCGCGGCAGACCAAGCCGTGGCCGCCAGAGTGCCAAAGACGCGCTCGCCGACGCCGCGATCCAAGGTCTCCCCTACGAAGTCCTTGTTTGATAGGGCCATGAGCACCGGCCAACCGGTGGCCACCACCTCGTCAATGCGACGCAGCAGCTCCAAACCGTGGAAGGTATTCTTGCCAAAGTCGTGTGTGGGATCGATATAGACCAGCTCTTCCGGGCAGCCAAGCGTGGCTGCCTTTTCCGCCAGCGCCGTAGTCTCGGCGATGACGTCTGCGACGACGTCGTCAAAGTGCACGCGATACGGACGCGTGCGCGGAGTCACGCCGCCGGTATGGGAACAGACGTAGCCCACCTTGTGCTGGCCGGCTACCTCAATGAGCTCGGGATCCCATCCAGCCCAGGTGTCGTTGACGAGCGTGGCGCCGGCGGCGATGGCTGCCTCGGCCACGCTGGCACGCCACGTATCGACGGAGATGATCACGTCCGGGTGGCGTTCGTGCGCCGCAGCGATGGTGGGAACCACGCGATCGATTTCTTCCTGTGCATCGACGGCTTCGCCAGGCCCAGCCTTCACGCCGCCAATGTCGACAATGCTGGCGCCCTGTTTGATGACCTCCGAGCAACGCTCAATGGCAAGTTCCTCCGCGAAGGTGGCGCCTTTGTCATAAAAAGAGTCAGGGGTGCGATTGACAATCGCCATGACTCGGGCGAGGCTAGCGCTCATTGCGGACTCGCTTGTCGCTCATCACCTTGTGGCACTCCACGATATGGGCAACCGCCTCATCGACGTCATCGGTGACGAGGAAGAGATCGAGGTCCTCCGGGTTGATGAAACCACCCGCCGCCAAGGTGGACTTGAGCCATTCAACGAGACCCGACCAGTACTCGGTACCCATGAGCACAATTGGGTAGTTGGTCACCTTGCCGGTCTGAACCATGCACAGCACCTCGAAAAACTCGTCCATGGTGCCCATGCCACCAGGCAGGCAGATAAACGCCTGAGAGTACTTGAGGAACATCGTCTTGCGAGCAAAGAAGTAACGGAAGTTCAGTCCCAGGTCCACGTACTCATTGAGCCCCTGCTCGTGCGGGAGCTCGATGCCTAGGCCCACGGAGAGCCCATCTGCTTCATATGCGCCGCGGTTGGCGGCCTCCATGACGCCGGGGCCACCGCCAGTGATGACGGCATATTCCGACTTGGCCAACGCCTCGCCAACGCGCACGCCCAGGTCGTACTCTGGTGTGCCCTCCCCCATGCGCGCTGAGCCAAACACGGTAACTGCTTTGGGCAGCTTGGACAGAGCGTCGAATCCGGCCACGAACTCACCCTGGATGCGCAGCACTCGCCACGGATCGGCGTGCTGCCACTCGTGGTCAGCGCCGGACTCCAAAAGGCGCTGATCGAAGGTGGACTCTTGCTGGCCATCGGTACGCAAAAGCAGTGGGCCACGGAGGGTGCGGTTTCTTTCAGGCGACATGGGATACTTCCTTGTTTTCGGGGTGCTTTGGGACGCTTGGGGTAACTGCGGGAGGGTGGCTTGTACGACTGTAGCGCCTAAGCGGTGGTCAGGTACTGCAGGAGTGCAGTGGATACGGTAGTGATCTGCTCGATGGGGACCTGCTCGTCCTTCTTGTGAGCAAACCCGGGATCGCCCGGGCCAAAGTTCACGGCCGGCGTGCCCATCTCGGAGAAGCGGGCCACGTCGGTCCAGCCAAACTTGGCGCGGAACTGGCCGCCGACGGCGTCGACAAGCGCGCGTGCCGCAGGCTGTCCCAGCCCGGGAAGTGCCGCGCCAGCTTCGTCGTCAACCTCGATGCTGACGTTCTCGTGCTCGCCGATGACCTCGCGCATGTGCGCCATTGCCTCCGGCAGGCTGCGGTCCGGCGCGAAGCGGAAGTTGACGAACATCCAGGCCTCGTCGGGAATCGTGTTCGTGGCCACACCCGACTCCAGGTGCACGATGTTCAGGCCTTCCTTATAGGTACAGCCGTCGATGGTGACCTCACGCGGAACATAGTTGGCCACGTTCATCAACACCGGAGCCAACGTGTGGGCAGCATTAGAGCCCAGCCAGGCGCGGGCAGAGTGGGCGCGGGTGCCGTGGGCCGTGACCCGCAGGCGGATGGTGCCCTGGCAGCCTGCCTCGATCATGGCGCCGGAGGGTTCGCCGAGCAGCGCCAGATCACCGTGCAACCACTCCGGATGATCCTTTTGTAGGTGTCCCAGGCCATTGAACTCGGTGGCCACCTCCTCGCCCTCATAGGCGATGACGGTGAGATCGTGGGCGAGCTCTGGGGCGTCGTAAAGCGCGGCGAAAGCATGCAAATACACAGCCATGCCGGATTTCATGTCGACGGTGCCGCACCCCCACATGATGTCCCCTTCCATGTGGTGGGGAACGTTGTCAGCCAAAGGCACGGTGTCGATGTGGCCAGCCAAGACCACACGGGAATCTTTGCCCCAGTTGGTGCGCGCGCATACGGTATTGCCATAGCGCACTACCTCGACTTTTTCGCTGTCGAGGCCGCGCAGGGCGGCTTCGACTGCATCGGCAATCGCCTCCTCGTGATGCGATGGGCTCGGAATATCAACGAGCGCTTTGGTCAATTCGATCGGGGACGCAAACAGATCTAAAGTCACAAAGCGCCATCGTAGCGTCCACGGATGTCTGCTGCATTGTGTAATATCCCCTTGGTCAACTTAAAGCGCGTCACAAAAGGCGGATGAATATGGCAGATGCCACACAGCAACTAAAGACTCGCCACCTCACCATGATGGGTCTCGGATCGGCCGTCGGCGCTGGTCTGTTCCTCGGCGTTGGTCTCGGTATTCAGATTTCCGGTACCTCGGTTCTCGTCTCCTATGCGATAGCCGGCGCCCTCGTAGCCGTCATCATGTGGATGCTCGGCGAGATGGCCGCAGCCCGCCCTTCCCTGGGCTCCTTCTCCACCTATGCCGGACAGGCTTTCGGCAACTGGGCCCGTTTCACCTTGGGCTGGATTTTTTGGTTCATGCTAGTCATGGTTATGGGCGCAGAGATTACCGGCGCTGCAGCCATTATCTCCTCGTGGTTTGACATCGCCCCCTGGATCCCAGCGCTCATCGCTGTGTCCTTCTTCGCCGTGGTGAACTTCGCCGCAGTCCGCGGATTCGGTGAGTTCGAGTTCTGGTTTGCCATCATCAAGGTCGCGGTTATCATCGCCTTCCTCGTCGTTGGTGTCCTCATGTTCGTGGGCGTGCTGCCTGGATTCAACGGCGATTTAGCCGGCACAAACTTCACTGAGAACTTCCTGCCTAATGGCCTACCTGGCTTTGCGGCTGGACTGCTTGCTGTGGCCTTCGCCTTCGGCGGTATTGAAGTGGTGACCATTGCCGCCGCTGAGTCTGAGGATCCAGCACACAACGTGGCAACCGCAGTCCGCGCGGTCATCTTCCGCATCATGGTCTTCTATATCGGCGCCATCGTAGTCATCACGATGATCCTGCCATTCGCCGACATTCAGGATGCCGACGCTGCCGCGGATTCCCCGTTCACCCTGGTTCTGGAAGCAGCCAAGATCCCATTCGCTGCAGGCTTCATGGAAGTCATCATCGCCCTGTCACTGCTGTCCGCGTTCAACGCGCAGATCTACGCCACCTCCCGCCTTGTTCATGACATGTCCAAGGATGGCTCCGCACCTAAGGTCTTCCTCACCAAGAACCCTTCCGGCTCCCCGGTCTTTGCCGTCATCCTCTCGATGGTTTGCGCCTTCGCATCGGTACTCCTGCAGTTCTGGAACCCACCAGGACTTCTGGCCTTCCTCTTCAATGCGGTCGGCGGCTGCCTGCTGGTGATCTGGACCTTCGTGGTTGCTTCCTACCTGAAGCTGCACCCCATCATGGCTGCCAACAACGAGCTGACCACCATCCGCGTCATCGCCTACCCGGTACTGCCATGGGCCACTTTGTTGGCCATGGCGGTGCTGGTCGTGCTCATGCTCCTCGATCCCTCTGCCCGCAACCAGGTCATTGCCGTGCTCGTACTAACGGCCTTCCTCGTCGTTGCGTCGCAGTTCACAAAACCGCGCCAAGTAGCTACGGAAACTAGCTAGCTGTGTAAGCTGTAGCGGTAAAAGATGTCGCCTGGGGTTTCTCGGGCGATTCCCGGCAATCAAAAGGTTCACTTCTAGATATGACTTCTGCATCCGCCCGCGGCCTTGCCACCCTGACCCACGATGGAACCGTCCTTGACGTATGGTTCCCTGCCGTTCACATCGGCGAGGACGCTAACGTCACGAAGACCGGCACCACCCGCTTGGAGCAGACCCCACAGCAATTCGCTGCGCTGGTGGGCCCGGACGAGGAGCGCGGCGTGGCTCGCGTTGCAGTTGAGACCGCCATCAAGGATCTGGATGAGGCCCCGGTGGACACCTACGACGCATACCTGCGCCTCCACCTCCTCTCCCACCGCGCGGTCAAGCCGCACGGCCTGAACATGGACGGCATCTTCGGCCTGCTGGCTAACGTTGTGTGGACCAACTACGGTCCTTGCGCGGTTGCCGACTTCCAGATGGTCCGCGGCCGCCTGTCCTCCCGCGGCCCCGTTACTGTCTACTCGGTGGACAAGTTCCCGCGCATGGTGGACTACGTCGTGCCGACCGGCGTCCGCATTGGCGACGCCGACCGAGTCCGCCTCGGTGCTCACCTCGCTGAGGGCACCACGGTCATGCACGAGGGCTTCGTGAACTTCAACGCCGGAACCCTGGGCGCCTCCATGGTTGAGGGCCGCATCTCCGCGGGTGTTGTGGTCGGTGACGGCTCTGATGTTGGCGGCGGCGCTTCCATCATGGGCACGCTTTCTGGTGGCGGCAAAGAAGTCATCTCCATCGGCGAGCGCTGCCTGCTGGGCGCCAACTCGGGTATTGGCATCTCGCTTGGCGACGACGCCGTAGTCGAGGCCGGCCTCTACGTCACCGCTGGCACGAAGATCGCCGTGTTCGGCAAGATCGCCGAGGCTCTTGGAGTCAAGGAAGGCGACACCGTCAAGGGCTCACAGCTCTCCGGAGCTTCTGGCGTCCTGCTGCGCCGCAACTCCGTCTCCGGTGCCGTCGAAGCCACCGAGTGGAAGGCCGATGCAGTAGCCCTCAACGAGGACCTGCACAAGAACTAAGCTTCTGCCGAGCCCCCGGTTCATAGCCCCCTCGCAGGCGCGTTCTAAACTGGGAAGGTGACTGCATCGACATCTTCCTCATCAGGCTCTCTTGGCAGCGGCCTCAAGGTCCGCCACCTCACCATGATGGGCCTCGGCTCAACCATAGGCGCGGGCCTTTTCCTTGGAACCGGCGTTGGTATTTCCGCCGCAGGCCCCGCTGTGCTCCTCGCCTACCTCATCGCTGGCTTCCTCGCCATCCTCGTGATGCAGATGCTCGGCGAGATGGGCACCGTTATCCCCGCCTCCGGTTCCTTCTCTGAGTATGCCGAACACGGCATCGGACGCTGGGCCGGATTTACCCAAGGCTGGATTTACTGGCTCGCTACCGTTGCAGTCCTAGGCGCTGAAATCACCGGCGCGGCCGGCTTCATAGGTTCGTGGTTCAATGTATCGCCGTGGATTCCGGCCGCAGTGTGCGTAGCATTCTTTGGCATCGTCAATCTCCTGCGCGTACGCCTCTTCGGCGAGTTTGAATACTGGTTCGCTGCCATCAAGGTCATTGTCATCGTCGCCTTCCTGATCGTGGGCTTCCTGCTCATTTTTGGCTTTTTACCAGGGCACGAGTTCATCGGTACCAAGATCTTCCTCGAAGACGGCTTCATGCCGAATGGCCTCGGCGGCGTCGCTGCAGGTCTGCTCGCCGTTGCCTTCGCATTCGGCGGCATCGAGGTAGTAGCCATCGCGGCCGCCGAGTCTGAGGACCCTGAGAAGTCCCTCGTCAACGCGGTGCGCTCCACCATCTTACGTATCTCGGTTTTCTACCTGGGCTCCGTTCTGGTCATCACCTTCCTGTTACCGTATTCCACTCTCGGCGGCGCTGACACCGCAGCACAATCGCCGTTTACTCAGGTGCTCGACCGCGCTGGTATTCCGGTGGCCGCCGGCTTCATGGAAGTCATCATCGTGTTGGCACTGCTCTCCGCATTCAACGCGCAGATCTACGCCTCCTCGCGCATGATGCACTCGCTGGCCTCTCGCCACGAGGCACCGCAGATCTTTACCAAGACCAACGAGCGCGGCGTCCCCACCAACGCCATCGCCCTGTCGGTGCTCCTCTCTGTGGTCATGGTCGTGCTCAACTACGCCGACACGGGCTGGTTGCTCCGCTTCATGCTCAATTCTGCTGGCGCTTCCCTGCTCATCGTGTGGGTATTCATCGCGGTGAGCCAGCTGCGCCTGCGCCGCCGCCTGGAAGCTATCCACCCGCTGCCCATTCGTATGTGGGCTTTCCCGTACCTCACGTGGTTCTCCCTGGCCATCTTCGCGGCCATTGCGGTGCTCATGCTGACCGACGCCAGTGCCCGTGTTCAGCTGCTCTCGGCCGCAGCGATGTTTGCAATTCTCGCAGTCGCCAGCGTCATCAATGCGAAGATGCGCGGGATTTCCCCGACCTCGACGCTGCCGCTTCCCGACGTCGAAAAGCGCCTCAATAAGCAGCTCGAGGACTAGCCATCCGCAACAGATCGCACCGGCCCCTCGCCGGTGCTACTGCCTTTTTAGGACCTCCTAGTTGATGGACACATGTCCGTCAGGAGTAAAAGTCGCGACGCTGCCTCCGCTTTCCATGGCGAACGTTCCATCAAAGTCATTAGTCAGTGTGATGCCTTGAATGGTGGTGCGAGTGCCCGGTTCCATTGTCTTAGGCGCCGAGTCCGCCAGGCCGCCGCCCGGTAGGCCTGCGGTCATCGACTTAACAAATTCCAGTTGTCCTGATTCACTCTTAGCGACGGTATCGGCCGAATCCATTCCCACAGGGGTTTCCACTTGTGGCGTATCAACCATTGTCATTTGGCAAGTTGCATAACTGCCGCTCTGCTTAACGAAGCAATAACCGTCGCGGATGAGCACGACCCAAGTTATCTCATTAACCATAAAGTACTGTTCGTCCACAACCTTCAGGCTCGGTGCAACGGGTGCTCTCTTCCGACGTCGCCGAGCTCGTCACCGTCGCAGACACAGCGGCAGCGAAACTAGGCTCAGAATCCTGCGAATTGTCGGAGGAACCAGACGAACAGGCAGTCAACGCACCAGCGAGGGCAGCGCAGGAAAGAAGAGAAAAGAGCTTATTCATACCTTCACCTTACTGCCGCCAAAGTACTTTTAGAGCGGATCCTCTTGGGCAACGACGACAGGCGACTTTGGCTTCGAGCGGAATGTCCACAGCTTATTGATGACAAAATTGATCGGCATAGCGACCACGATGGAAATCGCATTCGCCCAGTAGCTCTTGTTTCTTAATCCAGAGGAGTCATCGAAGATATCGCTTGGTAGCTGGACCGGCGAGTTCGTGTTGATCAAAGCGACCATAACAATCTGCGAAACGATCATCGCACCAACGCCCGTGATGAGGAATGGGAAAAAGCCCCGCAACCAGGACACCTTCTCCACCGAGCCAAACGTCCATTTGCGGTTGAGCTGGTAATTCCAAATATTTGCAACCAAAAAGGCAATGAATGCGAAGACGTTGTACCAACGGATGTTGAAATCCGTGAACGGGATCGCCCAGAAAGGATCGTAGTAGTGCAATCCAAAAGCAGAATCAAAGATCTTTTTGGTGGCAATGAACACCGCTTGGTTCACCAACACACCTGATCCACCGACCATGCCGAACTTAATGAACTGGCCAAAATTGGAGGCAAACCGCGCAAAGGTCAAATCCGCCATAGCTCGCCCCTTAGCGTCGTCTAAAATTAAAACCTATTAGAGTCTAGTCCTTCACCCTTGCGCAGCGAAAAACTGACGCCGCGCGCCACATATCGGATCGATAAATTCTAAGCGCTCGTGTACCAACTGCAAAGGCTCCGAGAAGTCATAGAGATCCAGCCCTTTATCCACTGGATAAGTGTCATCCCCGCAGATGGGACTACCCAAGTGGTTCAACAAGACCCGCAGCTGATGCGTGTGCCCGGTCAGCGGTTGGAGCTCCACGTCCTTGCCGCTCGCACGCACAAAAGTCTGCGTCGGCGTACCCGCCGGATCCACGACAACCTGTCTGCTTCCGTGCGGCTTAGCCATCCTCAGCGTCACCATGCCCTCAAACTGGAGTGGCTGCGTCACCCGAGCGCGATAAGTCTTGTGCATCTGCCTGTCCTGGAACATGTGCTGATACAGCCCACGCGTGCGTGGGTTCACCGAACACACCACAACTCCAGCCGTGAGCCTATCGAGGCGATGCAAAGGAACAATCTCACCATTGCCCATATCCACGCGCAGGCGAGTCTGCAGAGTCTCGCGCACGATTCGTCCATTCGACGTCGTGGGCAGGAAATGCGGTTTGTCAACGACAAGAAGATGCTCATCGGCATAGAGCACCTGATAGTCGAAAGGAATGGGCGGCTCCGGCGGGACCTCTGGGTGGTACCACGCAGGAATAGGGCACTCCAGCCGCGTTCCGGGCTCTAAGAGTGCACCCGCCGGAAAAGGAGAATCCCCAGCCTCGGCCGCCCAATACTGCGGCGCGGCAGGAACGGTGCCATGCAGCACCGCCTTCCGCGGGCTTATCCCCTCCCGCGCTGGCGGTCGAAAAGCCATGGGCAGGCCCTCGACCTATTTACTGCGCGAGGCGGGCAACAGCGGCGTCGATACGCTCGTCGGTGCCGTTCAAGCCGATGCGCACGAACTTCTGCCCCGTTGGGCCGTAGAAGTCACCAGGGGCGACCAAAATACCGCGTTCAGCCAGCCAGTCCACCGTCGTGCGGCAGTCTTCATCGCGGGTAGCCCACAGGTACATGCTGGCCTCAGAATGCTCAATGCGGAAGCCTGCCTCCGTTAGGGCACGCAGCAGCTTCGCACGGCGGGCAGCATAGCGACGAACCTGCAAGCTCTCGGAGTCGTCGTCGTTGAGAGCTTCAACCATCGCCGCCTGAATCGGCCCCGGCACGATGAGACCGGCGTGCTTGCGCAGCTCCAGCAGCTCCGCGATGAGCTTCGGATCGCCAGCGAAGAAACCGGTGCGGTAAGACGCCAAGTTGTGGGACTTCGACAACGAGTGCATAGCAATCAAACCCGTGGTGTCACCGTCGTTTACGCGTGGATCCAAAATGGAGACCGGCTTCTTGTCATCGTCCCAGGCCAGCGCCAAGTAGCACTCGTCGGAGGCCACAATAGCGTCGTTCTCACGTGCCCAAGCCACCACGTCGCGCAGCTCCTCCACGCTCAAGACGTTGCCCGTGGGGTTGGAGGGAGAATTCACAAATGCCATCGCAGCATCGCCGAACGCGGCTGGGTCGTCATTCCGCTCAGGAGTCGCCCCGGCGATGAGTGCGCCAACCTCGTAGGTCGGGTAAGCAACAGACGGAATAATCACCCGCTCACCGCGCATGCCGAGCAACGTCGGCAGCCAAGCGATGGCTTCCTTCAGACCAATGACAGGAAGCACACCGATAGCCTCTGGCTCCACATTGGTGCGGCGATGCACATTGCCGCGAATCGCGTCCTGCAGAGCGGCCGTACCTGCAGTGGTCGGGTATCCAGGAGCCTCCGCATTTGAAGCCAGCGCCAGCTGGACGCCCGGAGCAACCGGGTCCACAGGGTTGCCCACAGACAGATCAACGATTCCGTCCGGATGCGACTGTGCCTTCTTCTTCGCGTCTGCAAGAGAATTCCACGGGAAGTCAGGCAGTGTGTTTCCGAGCGGTTGGCGAGCCATGAGTCTAAAACTCCTTGAGCGTTATGGCGATGAATATGCGGCTAGCAAACAATTAACCCCGGCCTTGTTCACGCCAGCGCATGAATGGGCCGGGAATTTAAAATTAATCCTGATTTTGCGGCGGAAGCGCAGCAATCATCGGGGCGTCGAAGTCCTGCGGTCCGAGCGCGGCTGCTCCGCCTGGAGAGCCCAGGTCATCGAAGAACGCAGCGTTTGCGTCGTTGTAATCGATCCACTCGTCCGGAACATCATCCTCGTAGAAAATGGCCTCGACCGGGCAAGCAGGTTCACAAGCGCCGCAGTCCACGCACTCGTCAGGATGGATGTACAGGGAGCGCTTGCCTTCGTAGATGCAATCGACTGGGCACTCTTCAACGCAAGCGCGGTCCATCACATCGACGCACGGCTGCGCGATTGTGTAAGTCATGAGGTGCTAAAACTCCTGTTTTCACGGGTTTTGGGATGTTTAACAGTATGTCACTTCTGTTTGAAAAATGGGAAAATTCCGCCACCGATTCCAGCTATCAGCAGCAGAAGCGAAAGAATATTATTTGCCAGCCACATATCCCCAGTTACCGCCGCACCCAGCGCGAATGCTAAGTAGCCAAGTAACCAAGCAGCCAAAGGCACGAGACCAATGTAGGCATTATCACTCCACAGCCGCGCTGTGCGCGTGAGCACTCCATTGAACCACCAGGCCACAACAATAGTGATGGGAAACGCCACACTTGCGCCGTCGGGCAGTGGAAGGCGCGCCGTGAGGTAGACAACCTCCAAGACCAAAGAGGTCAATGCACCGACTGCCAACCACACCAAGCCGGTAACCTGCTCGCCCCGCGTGAACTGGTTTAAAATCACAGCCCCTCCAGCAAGCTGATGGCTGGCTCGCCTTGACCCAACTGGTAGTGCTCGGCGCGCAGCAACGGCATCACCAGCAGATTCGACAAACCATAAGCACCAACAGCCACCTCAGGGTCAACGATCCCCGCAACGGCTGCCTCGGGATTCGTCTCCGTAACTGTTGCGTCAGCCACCCAAATCTGCGTGGCATGGGCAACCATGGCGGCGCGCTTGGCGGCGAGGGCGGCGTCGGAAAGCGCATGCTCTACCGCATGTGACTCGTTGGTGAAGTTGTCGAGGTACGCCTGGTCTGGCTTGGCCCAGCCCTGCGGCGCGACCACCTGCTCGAGCGCGGCGTAGTGGGCGCTGCGCTCAAAGATGGCCCACCAAATGCGCTGGCGCGGATCCGCCGCAGCGTGAACTGCCTTGTGCACGGCGATGTGGTCCGGGTGACCGTAACCGCCGTCCGGGCCGTAAGTCAAAACGATGTGTGGCTGAATCTGAGCGAAGTGTTCCTTGAGAAGCACCACTGCTTCATCCACGCGGTTGACCAACGCGCGGGGATTGTCGTGGGCCGGCGAGCCCTCCATGCCGGAATCGCGGAAGTAGCCAAAGCCGCCGAGCTGGATTCCCTGCACACCGAGGATGCGCAGGGCGTCGGAAAGCTCGCGAGCGCGGAAGCCACCGAGTTGATCGGACTCGCATAGGCCTTGGTAAGGAGCGCCGATAACCTCGCCCTCCTCACCGAGGGTCGCGGTAATCACCGTGACATCGGCGCCGCGGGCAGCCATATCCGCCAGCGTTCCGCCGGTAAACAGCACCTCGTCATCTGGATGCGCGTGCACAGCCACCACGCGGTAGCCCTGTAAATCCTTATTGTTCATCTTTCCTCCACGTCGGTGCTGTAACTAGCCCTGCATCCCAATCCTCGATGCTTTGACCGGGCCCTACGATACCCCTGCCCAACGCGTGAATACGCACCTCGTCCATCAACGGGACATAAAGCACCTGCTCAGCGTTCAGCTTACGGACTCGCTCCAGACCTTCCTCCGGGGAGATGCGACCAGAGAGAATCTCGCTGACGGTTGCCTCGGAGTTCTCGGGGCAGAATCCAGAAAAATCGCTGAATACCATTCCAGCCTCTTCGCATAAGAAGTGGCTAGCCATTGTTGCGGGCTTGACGGCGAGGGACTCCCAGGAGACCAAGGCGTCGACCTCACCGCGAGGCAGCAGCGTGCCGGTGATGGTTTGGGTGCGCTCGGATACGACCTCTGCGCCAATCGCCTGAGCTTCGAGGACGTCCACGATGGTGCGTGCAGCGGCCATAGCCTCCGAGTTGGTGGGGTCCGCGGCGATGCGCAAAGGCTTGCGTCCGGCGCGCTCGCGCAGCGGTGCGAGCTCCACATCCCCGCTGACAGGGTTTTGGCCAGGGCGCAGCTCCGAAGCGCGGCCGGCGGCCAGGCGGGCTACTTGGTCGGTTTCGATGAGCGAGGCTAGGGCGCGTCGCTGGCGCTCGTCCGGTAATGCAGACTGTCGCGCGGACAGGTGCAGGCGCAGCTGCCTGCCGCGGGTTACGGTTCCGGCATTGACGTTGCTGAGCAGGCTGAGGTTCTCCAGGGAGGTTTGTTCTGGGGTGAAATCGACAAATCCCACCTGACCGGAGCGCAGCATATTGACGGCCTGGCCGGTGTTGCGGACGGTGCGCAGCTGAACGACGTCGACAAGCGCAGGGTCAGCTCCCCAAAAGCGATCGTTACGGTTGAGGGTAATGACTCCCCTGCCGCGGTCGACGCCTGCGACGGAATAACGCCCAGCGGATGCCGGGATTCCGTCTGCGAGCGCTCGAGTAAATTCGGCGTCCTGCAAAAGATGGGAGGGCAGCAAGTGAGCGAACAGGCTGTGCCAATCGGCTACTCGCTCGCTGAAATCCACCGTCACCACGCGGCCGGCCGAGGAAGTATTGACCTCTTTGATGGCGTAGTAGGCTGCGGCATCGCTGACGCCTGCGGTGGAGGTCATCTGCGTCCACAGGTAGTGGAAATCGCTCCCGCTGATGGGCGTGCCATCCGACCATTGGGCGGGCGAGGCGATTTTATAGACCACTCGCTGTGCCACTCCCTCGGGTGGCTGGACCTCTTCGGCGCTGGCGAGGACGTCGGTGTCCATGTGCTCGCCGTGGAAGGCAGAAGGTAGCACGAGCTCGGCGATTTGGCTGACTAACTCATTATTATTTGCCACAAGGTGCGGGTTGAGGCCGCTGCTGAGTGGGTCCACGCCGATGGCGACGGTCTCGCGCTCGGTGCTCTCTTCCTCCTCAACAGGAGTCGGCGTTTCCGTCTCCGTGCTCTCGGCTGCGGGTTTTTCCTCCACCGGTGGAGGACCCGGGTTGGCCATGCAGGAGGTCAAGACGCACATGGATGCGATCAAAGTCGCTGCGCTCAGCTTCTGCACGGAAGGCCTGCCTTTCTTGGTTGAACTAGCACTACTCTAGTCGGTGTCAATGCTCAGTAAGTGATTGGCGTGCTATTGGGCATGTGCTGCCTTCGAACCATCTTTGCGGGCCTGTTTGGTCAATTTCAGGGCCTTAGATGCTTCGAGTTCACAATTTGGGAGCATCCTTTTCGCACTGTGCACACAAGCTGCGCCCGCCGACCCGGAAAACACAAAACGCGGCCCCCTTTCAAGGGACCGCGCCTTGCTAGCTCTTACTTGTTGAGCTGCTTTGCACGAGAAGCCGCACGCTTACGGTCGGTAGCCGACAGCTCGACCTTGCGCACACGCATGACGTTAGGGGCAACCTCGACGCACTCGTCGGTGCCACAGAACTCGAGGGCCTCATCCAGAGAAAGGGTACGAGCCTTCGCCAAGGTCACAGTTGCATCTGCAGTAGCAGAACGCATGTTGGTGAGCTTCTTTTCCTTGGTGATGTTGATGTCCATATCCTCATCACGGTTGTTAGCGCCCACGACCATGCCCTCGTAAGCCTCCATACCTGGCTCGACGAAGAAGTCGCCGCGGTCGGCCAGCTGCTGCAGAGCGTATGCGGTGATCTGTCCGGAGCGGTCAGCAACCAGGGAGCCGGTAGCGCGGGACTTGATCTCACCAGCCCAAACATCCAGGCCGTCACCGATAGAGTTCGCGATACCTGCACCGCGGGTCTCGGTCAGGAACTGGGTGCGGAAGCCGATAAGGCCACGTGCTGGGATACGGAAGACCATACGAACCCAGTCACCCTCGCGGACGTCCATGGACTGCATCTGGCCCTTGCGAGCAGCGAGCAGCTGGGTGATTGCGCCCTGGTGCTCAGACGGGGAGTCGATGGTGAGCATCTCGTAAGGCTCCATCGTCTTTCCATCAACAACCTGGGTAACAACCTGCGGCTTGCCCACGGTGAGCTCAAAGCCCTCGCGGCGCATGTTCTCGATCAGAACAGACAGAGCCATCTCGCCGCGTCCCTGCACCTCCCAAGCGTCAGGTCGCTCGGTCGGCAGAACGCGGATAGACACGTTACCGATGAGCTCCTGGTCCAAGCGAGCCTTGACCATACGTGCGGTGAGCTTGTCTCCGCCGCCCTGGCCTGCCATTGGAGAGGTGTTAACGCCGATGGTCATGGAGATTGCTGGCTCGTCGACGTGAATCTGCGGCAGTGCGACGGGGTTGTCAACATCAGCGATGGTGTCGCCAATCATGATATCTGGGATACCGGAGATAGCGATGATGTCGCCTGCAATTGCCTCGATGTCCGGCTGACGCTCGAAACCAACGGTACGCAGCAGCTCAGCGACCTTGACGTTCTTGGTAACTTGGTTGCCCTCGTCGTCCCAAGAAATCCAAGCGACCTGCTGGCCCTTCTTGATCTTGCCGGAGTAGATACGCAGCAAAGCAATACGGCCCAAGAAGTCGGAGGAGTCAAGGTTGGCAACGTGTGCCTGCAGCGGGCCGTCGACGGAAGCGGAAGGCTCCGGAAGGACGTCGTAGATAACGTCGAAGAGCGCCTGCAGGTCCTCAGCCGCAGGAACGTTGCCGTCGCCTGGGTTCTCGGTAGAAGCCTTGCCCTCACGGCCGGAAGCGTAAAGAACCGGCAGGTCCAGCAGAGTCTCAGCAGCAGCTGCTGCCTCTTCGTCCTCAAGGCCGGAAGCGATCTCGAGCAGGAGGTCGTGAGACTCGCTGACGACCTCGTCGATACGAGCGTCCGGGCGGTCGGTCTTGTTCACGCAGATGATGACCGGCAGCTTGGCTTCCAGCGCCTTGGTCAAGACGAAGCGGGTCTGTGGGAGCGGACCCTCGGAGGCGTCGACAAGCAGCACAACGCCGTCGACCATGGAGATACCGCGCTCAACCTCGCCGCCGAAGTCGGCGTGGCCTGGGGTGTCGATGACGTTGATGATGAGGTCTCCGCCGTCCTTGCCAAGGCCCTTGCGGTGGATGGCGGTGTTCTTCGCCAGAATGGTAATGCCGCGCTCGCGCTCCTGGTCATTGGAGTCCATGACGCGGTCCGTGTGCTCGCCGTGGTCGCCGAATGCGCCGGACTGCTCCAGCATGCCGTTGACGAGGGTGGTCTTACCGTGGTCAACGTGGGCGACGATGGCGACGTTACGGAACTCGGTGTTAGTCACTGGTGGGGTGCTCCTTAAAAGCAAAATGGGAGCGCGAAAGCGCGAAGATTTTTGAACGGGGTCTAAATATACTCTGACACCCTTTGAATTGCAGCATTGAAGCGCATGAAGAGCTGTAGAAACACAAGTTCCAGGGTTTTGTAACGAAACGATATACGCGAACGAAATATGACGTAGCAGTCGGTTTAGGTCTTGACCGCAAGGAAAAAGTGAATATTGTTACTGCAGATACTATTGTGACTTCTGTGACGAGTGTTGTTTCCAAGCACCTCGCCGGGCCGAAGCCCGCAATCCCTACTGCACCCAACACAAGGATTCTGATAACAGTGAGCACTCCGAGCACCACCAACCGCGCTCAGCGCAACCACGGACCCCGCCTCCGCGCGGGCTCCGGAGTTATTGCTGCCGCCACCACGGCGCTCATCGGTCTAGCCGCACCACTTGTCGCCCCCGCACAAGCAGACGCGCCGGACCTATCCTCACTGGAGGCCCAGACCGCTGCACTCTCCCCTTTGGATGAGCTCGGCCGCCCGAAAGAAGACACCCAGAACCGCATCCGCGAATTCGCCGCACAACCCTGGATGCCCCAGGAGCTGCGCAGCGCCATCCTCTCCGGCCTCGCCTTTTCCATGGGTGAGGGAGGCGATGCCGGCGTAGCAATGCCTGAGGGCCAAGGCCCCGCCTTCCGCCAGTTCTACTGGCCTACTGTCTCCGCACAGTGCATCGGCGGCCAAGCCAACTCTGTGGGTTCCGCCATCGCGGTCCCCGGCCCCACCCAGATGCCTGCGCCTGGCGCCGGCGAGGGCGAAGCAGTCTTCCTCTTCACCGCAATGGGAACCTCGCCTGCCGCCAAGGAGCAGGGAAACATGAACGTACGGTGGTTCAACCTGGACACTTTCCAGTCCGGCATCACTCCACTGTTCAATAACGGGATCAACCAAGATGGCCCCACCACGGTTTCGGGCCGCGCGGTTACTGGCAAGGGCACAGTCGTGGCCCTTTTGTCCGGCTCCGTCAACACTCAAGAATCTACGTGTAGCTTCCCGCCCACCGCAGCCTTCCTAGAGGTGATTTAATGAGCGCAGACCTGCATCCAGTCAAGCAAGAAACCTTTAATACGGTAAGCAACGTCAACGTTGACCCCAAAGGATTCCTCCGCGAGGTAGACACCTACCGTGAGACCGACTTCGGCCTCTACATGGCCCGCGGCGCCAATCACCCGCGCTTCGGCTACCTCGAGTCATGGCTGCTTCCGAAACTGGGTTTGCGGGCAAACATCTTCCACTTCCGCGAGGGTGTGGACGCGCGCCAGGACTTCTACTTCGATGTCGCTGACATCGATAACACCGATGGTGTGTGGACCGCGCGTGATCTGTACGTTGACTTGGTTTCTAACACCGGCGAGCCCATCGACGTCCTCGACATCGACGAGCTGGCCGCCGCCACCTCCGCAGGTCTCATCTCCGCGGAGGAGGCCGAGCGCGCCATGGAACGCACCCTCACTGCAGTCGAGGGCATCACTCGTTACGGCGATGATGCAATGGCTTGGTTGCGCACGCTGGGCATCGAACTTTCCTGGGCTGAATCTGTCAGCCTGACTCCGGCTGAATAGGTGCGTAGAGTATGGAGAGATAAATTACTCTCCAAATGAAGGATGCATAACACCTATGGCTGGTGGACTTTTTGCACTGCTTGACGACGTCGCACTCATCGCCCGCTCCGCTGCTGCCAGCGTTGATGACGTAGCAGCTCTTGCCGGTAAGACCTCCGTGAAGGCGGCGGGCGTGGTCGTGGACGACGCCGCAGTAACCCCCCAATACGTCGCGGGAGTCACCCCTGCCCGCGAGCTGCCAATGATTTGGCGCATCACCAAGGGCTCCCTGATCAACAAACTTGTCATCATTTTGCCCATCGCCTTGTTGCTTTCCTGGATTGCGCCATGGGCATTGACTCCAATCCTCATGTGCGGCGGCGCTTACCTGTGTTTCGAGGGCGCGGAGAAGATTTTCCACCACTTCATGCCGCACGAGGAGCATAAAGAGGACGCGGAACCCAAGGAAAAGGACCCCGACGCCGAGAACAAGCTGGTGAAGGCCGCCATCACCACCGACCTCATCCTGTCCGCGGAGATCATGGTGATCTCTCTCAACGAGGTCATCAACGAGCCCTTCTGGCTGCGTTTGGGCACGCTTGTGGTCGTGGCCATCGCCATCACTTTGGCTGTGTACGGCGCCGTGGGCTTGCTGGTCAAGATGGATGATTTGGGTATTAAGCTCCTAGAGCGCCACAACGGGAAGTCCGCTCTGGGCAACCTCCTAGTCAAGGGCATGCCGATTGTTTTGAATATCATCTCTGTCATTGGCACCGCCGCGATGCTCTGGGTGGGCGGCCACATCGTCATCAAGGGAATCCACGAGTTCGGTGCTGAGCAGCCTTATGGCTTCATTCACCACCTGACCGAGTCCATCTCCAACGGCGCACTCGCCTGGACCGCGGACACCGTCCTCTCCATGATCTTCGGCTTCCTGCTCGGCGCTGTCATCGTCACGGTGATCATGGCCGTGAAGAAGTCCGCGGGCAAGGACGCCCACGCCTAAGCAGCGCCAACACAGGCGGCGCGCCTTATAAGAACATCAACAGTGAAAGCGCCATGATCGCCATTCCGGCGATGAGCCCGTAAATGGCGTAGTGGTGCTCCCCTGTTTCCTCTGCCGTGGGCAGCAACTCGTCCAAGGAAATAAAGACCATGATGCCGGCGATGGCAGCAAAGCTAAAGCCCATCGTGGCCGGCCCCATCAGAGGCAGCAGCAGGAGGAAACCAACTACCGCACCCACTGGCTCTGCCAGACCAGAAATGGTGGCCCACCAAAAGGCCTTGGCGCGCGAACTAGTTGCCTCGCGCAGGGGCACGGCGACGGCGATGCCTTCGGGAATGTTGTGAATTGCGATAGCCACCGCAACCGGGATCGCAATTCGCGGATCCTCTAGTCCCGCGAGGAATGTGGCGAAGCCCTCCGGAAAGTTATGGAACGCCAACGCACACGCGGTGAACACGCCAGTCTTTATCAAGCGCTTGCGGCGCGCCGCCTCCTCAGTAGTCGCGGGCTCGTGCGGATTAATCTCCTCCGGCACCAGACGGTCAATAATCGCAATAACCGCAATGCCCGCGAAGAAGGCCAATACCAACGCCCAGGTGCCGGTCTTCTCGCTGCCATAGGCCTCGGTGAGCTGGTCAAGACCGGTGGGGAGGATCTCCATGAACGATACATAGAGCATCACACCTGCAGAAAGGCCAAGTGCCGCCGCCATGAAGGCCGGACCAGGGTTGCGTTTGCTGACTGCGATGCCGGCACCGATGGACGTCGACAAGCCGGCGAAAAGCGTGAGGCCAAAAGCCATGGCTAAGGTGGACAGCGAGTACATCATCTCTGACTATAGAACACCAGCCTGTGCCTGCTCGACTGCGAGGTGCGTAGGCTAGAGATACATACAATCCGTAGTGCAGGACAACATGGGAGGCGCCGTTGAACGGAAACTTGTATCCGCTGGCGAAAAGCTACTTTGGTGTCGAACACGTTGCGGTGCTCGACAACGTAGTGCTGTCCACCGCGCTCTCCCTGCCCACGCTAAGTGAAGCGCCGCTCGCGCTCGACGTGACTTTGGAGGCTGACGCCTTTACCGGTGGTTGGCGCGTGCGCAGCCACTTTGGCATCCTGGGATACCTCGATGCACAAGAGGCCGCCGACTACCCCGCCCTCGACCGCGTGCGTGCCTCAGGGCTGCAGCTATCTACTCGGGCCACGGTTGAGATCCTCCCTACGGAAGGCTGCGTGGACGTCGCTGTGAGCTTGGGGCTGGCGCCATGGATGATTCCTAACAATGACCAGCCAGCCGGTTCGGTGCTTCTCTGCGGGGGCTTGGGACTGCTCGTTGATACGGCTTCAGGCCAGCTTAATGACGCCCAGCTGGACCAGATGGGCACGCAACAGCTGTTTGTCACGCTGCATGATGTGGAGGGCGACATCGTGGCTGCGACTCCTGGCACGGTCCTGGGCGGTGTGGCCGCAGCTGGCCAGCAGCCGCACCTCAACGCCATTCTGGAGCGCGCAGCTGGCCAGGGCACCACGGTTGCGGCCCGCGCTTTTAGCGCGGATCGGCGCCTTGCTGTCGACGTTCCCTCCCCCGACGCCACTGAGTTCTTTGCGGCCAGCGTCCCGGTACTAGGCATTCCGCCATCCCGCCCAGCAATTCCACCCGCCACCGTAGAGCCGGCCACCTTCATGGCATGGGAGACCGGCCTCGACGCCGCGGACTTCAGCGCTGACTTGCCGCACGGCATGCGTCACATCGCAAGCCCCACTGCTCCGCAGCCGGAGCCCGTTACTACACAGCCAGAACCCGTGGCCGCCCAACCAGAACCCGTAGCAGCCCAGCCAGAGCCCGCCGCCCAGCCGGAGTCCGCTGCTCCAAGTCAAGCGCACGCAGAGCTAGCAGACCTTGTCAGTCACATGCCAGGCCAGCAAACGCTAGCGTGGCGCGATTTACCCACAGCTGCGGCACCTGGCCGCTTCTCCTCCGAATCGGCCCGCGTAAGGGCCCGCCGCTCCCAGCGCGACGCCGCCCACCGCCGCGGTGGCAACCACCGCAAATAACCCGCTTAGGTCGCCGCACTTTAAACCGATACGAAAGGTCCTTCATGCTTTCTTCTCATCTCCGCTTGGTACGCCTGAGCGCCGTCGTTGTGGCCAGCAGCCTACTGCTTTCTGCCTGCGGCGAAAGTGAATCTGCCAACCCCCGAATCATTCAGGGTTTGCATCAAAAGAAGCCGAGGGAACCCATCACCCGTGCGATGAGCGATCTTGTGCCTTCCGAGGTGGCTAAGGGCCTGGGCACCGACAAGTACGGCCTGCCCACCGCACATGGCGCCCCGTTGGCTTCTGGCGCCTTAGAAAAGTGCCCCGATTTCAAAGGAGATACCTTCCAGGCCATTGCGAATTCCCAGACGCTGGAGGACCACGAAATTGAGGTCGACTACGGTCTCGACAAGGCCGACCTTTCTTCGTGGGACGGTATGTGCGCGCCCATCAAGTTTGAGGGCAAGAATGTCTTTGCCACCGTGGCCACAGTTCCTTATGAGTCCAACGGCAATGACGTCACTGGGCCGATGCTCTACATCTTCGATGGCAACAATGGCACGCCACTGGTCACGCAGCCTTTCGATTTGCCCCAAGAATTTACAGGCACAAAGCTGTCCGATTTTGCTGTCTCGCAGGTTGGCGAAGAACTGGTATTTTCCCAGTCCGATGTTGCAGAGTCCGAGGCCCCGCGGATCTTCGCGCTCTCCCTGGCTGACGCCACGACCAAGGTACTTCAGCAGCCTAAAGCTAGCAGTGAGCAGCGCCGCTTAGAGGAGTTTCCACTGGGTGAGACATACGTATATCTAGTTCAGCGGACGGGCGAGGAAGGCGACCAGCTCCTGCTCATCGATGCGCTGAGCGGTGAGGAAAAGGTACTGGTCGACGCCAATGCTCCTGGATTCATCGACGGGGAACTGCCACAGGAGACAAAGGGCTACACGTTCCTCCACAACAACGACTTTGTGGTCGGCATCTCGGATAACGCGGCACGCCCCACCTTTGTTTATGATGAGGCTCATGGCGCGCGCATGCTTGGCGACGCCTTCCCCACCGCCAACCCCGATGACCCCGCCAAGGTCACGAGCCCTACCGGCACTGTGGTGCGCAACAAGCTCACTCTGTTGGATAAAGACGAGGGAATCCGCGTGATCGACCTCGCATCTGGGGAAATGATCAAGGAAGTCTCGAACGAAGACATGACCAAGATCTTTGAAACCGAGGATTACAAGGAAGAGGGTATCTCCGCGATTTCGGATGGCATGTCACTCTACCTGGCCACTGGCCAAACACAGGAGTCCACCGAACGCTACAAGGTCAATCTGGAAACGCTGGAGGTTGAGGAAAAGCAGCCCAAGGTCGTGCCGCTTTTCGATACCCAAAACTTGTTCTATTCCGGCTCAACGCTTTTTGCCAACTTTGGTGAGTCTGGCGGCACGATTCCGGCCACCGGCATCCACGCCTATTTTGACTAGGCCCAGCTAGGTTTAAGGCTAAAGCCAGCCGCAGTAGGGCTCAGACAGGCCGCCGCCTAGCGCAGCTCGCGCTGAGCCCCGTCCAAGCGGCGGGTAACGCCCTTTTCGTCCAGGTATTCCAGCAGCGGGATGGCCACGCGGCGGGTAGTCCCCAGCGCCTGTCGCGCCTGGGACGTACTGAAAGGCTGGTCGATGCCTTGCAATCGCGTGCGCGCCTCAGCCACGGCCGAGGGCAACAACACGACGCCGTCCTTCAGGCGCAGGATTCGCCCGGCACGCTCGGCTGCGGCGAGCTCCTTGTTCCCCAGACGCAGATCCTTAAGATCCGCAGCTTCTGGTGCGGCGAAGGGTTCCTTGTGGAGCCGCTGTTCTAGCTTGGCGACGCCCTCCTCCGCAGCGCCAAGCGACGCCACAGCACCAGGCACCCGGATTGCGCCCTCGACGGACTCCAACTTGGCTGCCGCCACCGCAAGGTTGAGCAATGCATCTTCGCTAAGGCCCAAGGCGTCGCGTGCCGCGCCGCGAGGCAGGCCCACCGCGAGGGGGTTCGCGGCGGCGTGATCGGCTACGGCGCCGCCCAATTGCTGCTTCCACTGCCCCACTTGTGCTGCGGTAATCCACCACTTACTAAACGCGATGACACCGGCGGGCGGGGCGTCCACGGTGTAGCCATCGCGGCGCAAGTCTTCGATGAGGGCGTAGCCGCGTTGTTGCAGGGTCAAGGCGGGGCTCTTGTAATCTTGTTGCCCGGCGAGCTGCTCGGCCCAGCGCGCTGCCGCGCCACGGCGCCGCAGCTGCGGTGGGTTCAGGTCCACGACCTCGACGCCGGCGAGCACGTGGCGTGCGCCGGGGCCTCGCAGCACAAAGCGGTCGCCAAGTTCTAGCGCGAGCGGCTGGCTCAGGCGGATGCGTGCGAAGTCGGCGCTAAGCGGGCGAACGTGCGCCTCGACGCCAGCGGTACCAGTGTGAGCCACCAAATCCTGCGCGATTGCGTCAAGGGCATCGCCGGAGGTGCGCCGAACGTCGAAGAGCTCTGCCTGTCGCCACGTGCCGGGGCTGAGCAAGGCATCTCCTCGGCTAATCGCCGCGGCGTCGATTCCACGAAGATTGACCGCCACGCGTGTCACGGGTGTGGCAGCCTCCACTGCGGTGTTCTCGCTGTGGAGACCACGGACCTCAACGGGCGCCGTGCCAGACGCGTTGAGCAACTCGAGGCTGTCACCAACTCTCAAGGTGCCAGCCGCGAGCGTGCCGGTAACTACGGTTCCTGCGCCCTTAACGCTAAATGAGCGATCGACCCACAGTCGCATACGTTGTTCGGGGTCGGGGCTCGGTGCGGCAGCGAGAATCTCATCAAGCGCGGCACGCAGCTCATCGATGCCCTCGCCGGTCTTGGCGGAAACGGTGAGAATGGGGGCGTCGGCAAGCGCGGTGCCGTGCAGCTGGCGGCGCACGTCCGCCTCGACCTCCAAGCGGCGCGCCACGTCGGCACGATCGGCACGCGTCAAGGCCACCAAGCCGTGGCTGATGCCAAGAGCTGCAATCGCATCGCGGTGATCGGTGGACTGGGCCTGCCAGCCCTCATCTGCTGCAACCACGAAGAGCACCACGGGCGCGGGGCCGATGCCAGCCAACATGTTTCCAAGAAAACGTTCGTGCCCCGGCACGTCCACGAAAGCGACATCTGCGCCGGAGGGCAGACGCGTCCACACAAAGCCCAGATCGATGGTGAGGCCGCGGCGCTTTTCCTCTTCCCAACGATCAGGTTCCATGCCGGTAAGTGCCCTGGCCAGGGTGGATTTACCATGGTCAACGTGGCCTGCCGTTGCGACGACGAACATCTACTTCTCCCCTTGTGCGGCGAGTGCCTGTTGTGCGGCGAGGATGGCATCGATGAGCTGAGCATCCTGCGCTGGCGGGATACAGCGCACGTCGACAAGACACTGCCCCTGATGTACGCGTGGCAGGACTGCTGGTTCACCTGTACGCAGGTGCTGCGCGAACTGCTCTGGCAAAGACACAGCGAAGCCTTCGAGAGGGTACTCGGGCGCACCGCCGCCGCCCACACGTCCAGCGTGAGTTGTGACCTGCCCACCTACTGCGGCGGCAATGTCTTGAGTCCGTCCTTCATATTCCGCTAGATCGATGTGCAAGCTGTCTTGGACCGCATTCGATGGCGCATTAATCGCTGCCTCGAGTGCATTCAGGCGCAGCTTGTCGATGCGCACCGCGCGGGCCAGCGGATGCTTCTTAATCTTGGACAGCGCTTCCTTGGTGCCCAAGATGATTCCGGCTTGTGGGCCGCCGAGCAACTTGTCCCCAGAGGCAATAACCACGTCGGCACCAGACGCCAGCTGCGCCTGCAGATCTGGTTCTTCGGGCAGAGCCGGGTCTGGTACAAGCAGCCCCGAGCCTAGGTCCACGATGAGATGTACACGCTCGCCGGACGCACCTAGCTGTTTGTTGTGCCGTTTTAGAAGCTGCTGCAGCTGCGGCACGTCCACGGAGGTGGTGAAGCCTTCGATACGGAAGTTGGAGGGATGCACCTTCAGGATTGCGCCGGTGTGGGTGCTCAACGCGGATTTGTAGTCGCTGAGGTGGGTACGGTTCGTGGCTCCGATTTCCTTGAGTCGGGTACCCGAGGATTCAATAAGCTCTGGCAGACGGAATCCGGCCCCAATCTCGATGAGCTCGCCGCGGGAGATGATAACCTCTTGTTGCGGCGCAAGTGCTGCCGTGGCCAGCAGCAATGCGGATGCACCATTGTTAACCACGAGGGCATCTTCGGCGCCTGGGCATGCGGCAAGCAGTGCAGAGATTGCGCCGCGGCCACGGTTTTTGGAACGCACTCCAGCGGGCAGATCCATTTCGACGTCTGTGTAAGAAGCGGCGTCGCAAAGCGCTGCTTTAGCAACCTCTGGCAGCGATGCACGCCCAAGATTGGTATGGACGATGACCCCCGTGGCGTTGAGCACTGGACGCAGGCTATACGGGCGGGCCGAAGCGAGTACGCGTGCTACCTCTGCGCGCACATCCTGCGGGGCGATCTCAGCACGCTGAGCGCGGCCAACCACGCCTTTAATTAGTGCTTTTAGCGCATGTTCCGCAAGCCTAAGCCTCGCAGCTTTAGTCTCTGGAAGGCGGAGAAGTTCGTCGGTACGCGGGATGTTGCGGCGCTCATCTTGCTGCCGCGAATCACTGTGGCCTGTCACAATCGCTCCTTGATTTAAAGCTATCGAAGCCAGAGAAGCCACAATCGCAAGATAAACGGGCGCGACATGGCGGGCGCCAGCTCGAGAGGTTTTGGCGGAGACGGACAGGAATCGAACCTGCCAGACCGAGATGCTCGGCCTCACCGGTTTTGAAGACCGGGGCGCCCACCAGGACACGTACGCCTCCGTTGCGAAAGCTTACACGTAGGAGCCCTTCCCTTGGTGCCATGCTTCACTTTGAACGCACAAACACGTCAATCTCTAGGTGAGGTGCCCGGCGATGTGGCCTGCTGGGCTAAAGTTCCGTTACCGCGCGCCTTCGCTGCTGCTTTTAGACGATGGGTAGGGCATTCGCTGGGGTTGTAGACTCAGTTGCATGACTGACATCTTGTTAACCTCATTCGCAGCAGGTGGCGGATGCGCCTGCAAGATCCCTCCCGGCGAGCTGGAATCGGCAGTTGAGGGCCTCATTGGCAAGGCCGATCCCAACGTGCTCGTCGGCTTGGACGACGGCGACGATGCCGCCGCAGTCAAGATTCAAGACGGTCTCGCTGTTATTTCCACGGCCGACTTTTTTACGCCGATGCTCAACGACCCTTATGACTGGGGCCGAGTAGCTGCCGCTAATGCGCTTTCCGACGTCTATGCCATGGGCGGCACCCCAGTAACCGCCATCAACCTGGTGGGATGGCCGCGTGAGGTCCTGCCCCTAGATATCCTCCGCGAAGTGCTGCGCGGCGGCATGGATGTGGCAACGCAGGCCGGCATTTCGGTTACCGGCGGCCACTCTATTACCTCGCCTGAGCCAATCTACGGCATGGCAGCGACCGGCATCGTGGCGCCGGAGAAACTCATGCGTAACGACTCCGCTGAGGCGGGTCTGCCGATTACGCTAACCAAGCCCATTGGAGTGGGCATCCTCAACAACAAGCACAAGGCCACGGGTGAGGTTTCCCAGGCTGCCGTCGATTCGATGACAGCACTCAACAGGGACGCTTCCCGCGCAGCTGTGGAGGCTGGCATTTCGGCGGCTACCGACGTCACGGGCTTTGGCTTGTTGGGTCACCTCTACAAGATGATGCGTGCCTCCGGGGTCGCTGCTGAGCTCGACTTCAGCGCTGTGCCGACCGTCGAGGGTGCCAAGGAAGCGCTGGCCGAGGGCTTCATCCCCGGTGGCTCCCGCCGCAACCTAGACTGGGTCCACCCGCATATAACTAACGAGGCTGGACTGAGCGAAGAAGAGCTGGTCTTCCTCGCTGATGCACAGACTTCCGGCGGTCTGCTGCTCATCGGTGAGGTCCCTGGCTACCCGGTCATCGGACGCACCGTGGCTCACGATGGTTCTGAGGACAGCGCCTTCATCACCATCAAGTAAGACTGTGGTTTCGGCCGTGGCCTGCTGGACCGTCTAGGCCTTCTTCTTAAACAGGCGTGATACCCACCCGGACTTTTCCGCGGTGGGGTGCGTGCCGAGGATCTTCTCGCCGCGTCGGAACACAAACGTCATGCGCGCGCCCTCGCGGGTGGGCTCACCGATGAGCTCGTGGCCCGCTGCTGTGGCGTCATCCGGCACGTTGCGATAGGCCTGCGGGCAATCAGTGGTTACTTCCAGGGTCTGCCCCGGCTTGAGGGTTTTCGCGCAAAAGCGCGAGAAGCAAGCGCGGCTTAGTGCTTGGAGGTGACCACCGAGTGGGCCAGGCCTTCTTGCGCACGCTTGCGCGCGGCGCGACGCTTTTGTGGTTCGATGGTGGTCGCAGGATCCTTGACCGCCTCGATCCCCGCGTTGAGCACGCCGAAACGGGTGCAGGCGGAACCCGCCATGAGCGAAAGGCCCGAGAGCACGGAGAGGGTACGAGACTTTGTGGCCGCTGCCACCGCGGTGCCCACGCCACCAGCGGCGATGAGGTACTCGCTGGCTTTCATGAGCTTGCCTGGCTTGCCCTTGTGCAAAGGAACCACGGTCTCTGGTTCCATGTTCTCTTCCATGATCTTGGTCGCGGCCAAGTCACTAGCAGCGGCGGCCATGCCCAAGGCACGGGCTGGGCCGGCATGCTCGACTGGGGTGAACACCATGGCGCAGCCAGACGCGGCCGCCGACGCCGAGGAAACAAAGACATAAGCCAGGTGCTTCTTGGCGTCGTTCCACGTCGGGTTCGAGGTGTTGCCCAAAAGCACTGCGGTGTAGCCCGCCAAAGGACCGCCCAGCACACCAGCAACAACACCAGCAGGACCAGCCGCAGCGCCCAGTGCTTTGCGGGCAAAGCGCGGCAACGGCAGCTTCTGCTTAGTGAGTTTGTCGGCTTCATACAATGCAGGCAACGACGCAGCAGTGGCGAAGGAGCCCAGAATCCACGAACCCACGCTCATCGGCGAGGTCACCTTGAATACGCGGAACATGTTGAGCAAGCGCTCAGGGCGGCCAAGGTCAAGGACCAAGAAGACTGAGCCACCAGCGGCGGCAGTAAATGCGGCAATGCGGGTGCTGCGCGCCAAAGGTTCATTCTTCGTGGCAGATGCGCCGGCGGCCAGCAAAGCGGAGCCGCCGGAAAGGCCGCCTAGGAACAGGTAAGCGCCAATCGGCCACTCCCATGGCGGAGCCTTGACCACGGGTTTGCCGTAGTAGGAGGAGAACTCGAAGTCCTCCGCCATGCGCTCTTCCTTGGAACCATCCTGCGCACCGGCGCCAGGACGCTTACGCTTCTTCTTCGGCTTGGTGCCATCAAACTTGCGGTAGCGGTTCGCACGCTCTTCTTGCGGCGGGCGGTACTCGTCGAATTCGCTCACTTGCGGCCTCCCATCACGAACGCACCGGCAACAGCCAAGGCCATGCCGCCGATAGCTTTAGCTGCGGTCTTGTACATCTGCGGCAGGTCCGCAGTGGGCACGCGTGGGTCTGGCGGCAAGCCGTAGACCTCCGGCGAATCCAGGATAAGGAAGATAGAGCCGGTGCCACCGACGCCGTCCTCGCGGTTGGCGCCGTACAGGCGTGCCTCGGTCAGGCCCTGCTCGTGCAGAACTTTGACGCGCGCCTCGGCTGCGGCCAGCATCTCCTCGTACGGGCCGAACTGAATGGAGTCAGTCGGACATGTCCTGGCGCAGGCTGGCTGCTCGCCGATCTTAAGGCGGTCGTAACACATGGTGCACTTCTGAGCGACGCCGAGATTCTTAATCGGCATCTTCTCGCCCGGCGTGTGGTCCTCGCCTTGCGGCTTGAGCTGCGCGAGCTTCTTGAAGACGTTGATGCCCGCGTGATCATCGTGCTGGTAGTCCACGGTGGCGGTCTTATCGGTCTTCAGTGTCACGCCACCGTCGTCGCGGCGCTCGATAACGCCGAAAGGACAGCCGGCAACGCAGGTGCCGCAGCCATTGCAGACGTCATCCTGGACCACCACGGTGCCGAACTCAGAGCGGAACAGCGCGCCCGTTGGGCACACGTCCAAACAACCGGCGTTGGTGCAGTGCTTGCACACGTCGGAGGACATCAGCCAGCGAAAATCGCCGGTATCCGGCGGAGTGGTATCCACCGCGGCGGGCTGGGTGCCAACCCCCGGCATGCCGAGAGAGACCAGCTGGCGGCCTTCCTCGCGCGCCTTTTCAATGCGATCATTGTCCTGCTCGATAAAGGCCACGTGACGCCATGTATTCGCGCCCAGCGAACCGGTGTTGTCATAAGAGTCACCGGTGACCGCATAGCCCTCAACCGGGTTGCGGTTCCATTCCTTACAAGCCACCTCGCAGGCCTTGCAGCCAATACAGATCGAGGTGTCCGTAAAGAAAGCCATGCGGTTGTAGGACTCGTAGCCGTGCTGATCGGCTTTTTCAGTAAGCAAATTAGCCATGAGCTCTACTCACCTACCCTTCTTTGCCTTCATAGTCGGCTACGTTGCCGGCGGTGTCATCAGCGCCGGTGTTTTCGTCCTTGGAATTAGCACCCTTGTCTTCGGGATTCAGCGTGAAAGCATCGTCGACGTCGACAAGCTGGTTACCGGACTCGAGGTCGAGGTGAGCCTTGTCCTGGTACTCCTTGAGAAGCTCGATGCGTGCATGTCCGCGCGGACGACGACCCGGACGGATATCGCAAGCACCAATCTTGGAGTTCTGGATCCACACGTTCGGCTCAAGGGTCAGACCCAACAGGTCGTTGGCGCCGTCGCCAGCTACCGGCGTGGTCTCAGACTCGCCGTAGTGGTACGGGATACCAATCTGGTGGAAGTCCTCGCCGTTGATCTTCAGCTTCTGCACACGACCAGTGACCAGCACCTGTGCTTCGATGACGCCACGTGGCGAGACGATGGTCGCCCAATCGCCGTTGGTCAGACCACGCAGCTGCGCGAGCTCCTTGGAAACCTCGCAGAACAAGCCCGGTTGTAGCTCTGCCAAGTAAGGCAGGCGGCGCGACATTGCACCGGAGGTGTACATCTCGGTCAGACGATACGTGGAGAACACGAACGGGAATACCTCTGCACCAGGCTCCCCTGGCTCAGGACGCGACAAGTTGTCAGGACGCTTGATGGTCAGACGCGTCGGCGACTGCTGCTGCTTGTAGAGCAGGTTGTGCACTGGGGACTCATGCGGCTCGTAGTGCGTTGGCAACGGGCCGTCGGAAAGCCCCTTCGGCGCAAACAGCCAGCCCAGGCCATCAGCCTGCATGATGAATGGGTCATCACCATCGAGCGCTGCAGGACCGACGGCGTCGACAGGCGCGCGATAGTCCGGCGCCTTGTTGACTGGGAAGTCAGGGACGTCGTCGCCGACCCACGCGGCCTTGGCCTCATCCCACCAGATGTACTTCTTGCGCTCCGACCACGGAGTGCCGTCTGGGCGGGCGGAAGCACGGTTGTACAGGAGGCGGCGGTTGGCCGGCCATGCCCAGCCCCACTCCAGAGCAACTTCGTTTTGCTCGGCACCCGGGACCTTCTTGGCGGCATGGTTGATGCCGTCCTTGAAGACGCCCGTGTAAATCCAGCAGCCGCCGGAGGTGGTGCCGTCGTTCTTCATCTCGACGAAGGCCGGCAACAGCTGGCCCTTCTTCGGTCCGTCGAGGTAATAGCCGTTGATTTCCTTCAGGATCTCCTCGGAATCCGGCTCGCCTTCCTCGTTTTCTGGGTAGTCCCAGGTGATCTTCTGTACCGGAAGATCGCGCGGATCGGTTGAGTCAGCCAGGCGCTCCTTGATCTTCTTACCTAGCTGGTAGAAGAACCACAGGTCGCTCGTGGCCTCACCCGGCGGCGTGACCGCCTGGAAACGCCACTGCAGCATGCGTTGCGTCTGGGTGAAGGTGCCCGCCTTTTCCACGTGAGTAGCAGCCGGCATGAGGAAGACCTCGGTGCCGATGTCCTCGGTCTTGAGTTCGCCGTTCTTAATCTCCGGCGAATCCTTCCAGAAGGACGCAGTCTCGATCTCTTGGAAGTCACGGACCACAAGCCACTTCAGCGCAGCCAGGCCACGGCGCTGCATACCGCCGTTGGACTGTGCCACCGCTGGGTTCTGGCCAAAGACAATGTAGCCCTCAACCTCGTGCTTGAGCATGGCCATGAGCGTCTCATAGGTGGAGTGCGCACCAGAGATGCGTGGCATGAGGTTGTAGCCCCACTCGTTGTCCTTGGTCGCAGCATCGCCCCAGTAGGACTTCATGAGGGAGACGGCGTAGTTCTCACCGATCTGCCAGAAGCCCTTCTGGTCTTCCTTACGGAAGCTGTCCACGTACTGCTTCCAGTTCTGCAGAGCCACGTGTGGCATCGGCAGGTAGCCCGGCAGCGAGTTGAACAAAGTCGGGATATCGGTTGAGCCTTGGATGGACGCGTGTCCACGCAGCGCCATGATGCCCGAACCCGGACGGCCGACGTTGCCCATCAGCAGCTGCAGGATCGCAGCGGTACGGATGAACTGTGCGCCCAGGGTGTGCTGGGTAAAGCCCAGTGCATATGCGAAGCACGTGGTGCGATCCGGCTTGGAGTTATCCGCGATGGAGTTAGCCAGATAGAAGAAGTCCTCCTGCGAGATACCGCAGGTCTCCTCCACCATCTCCGGGGTGTAACGGGAGTAGTGACGCTTGAGAATCTGGAACACCGAGTTCGGGTGCTGCAGAGTCTCGTCTTTCTCCACGTTCCACGAAGAACCCTCCGGCTTACGGACGTATTGCCACGAGTCGGTGACGTACTTGCCGGTCTCTGGGTCATAGCCAGAGAAAAGACCATCCAAGTCCTCGGTGTCCTGGTAATCGGGGGAAATGATGGAGGAGGCGTTGGTGTACGAGACCACGTAATCGTGGAAGTAGAGCTCGTTGTCGATCATGTACTTGATGATCGCGCCGAGCAGGACCACGTCAGTACCGCCGCGAATGCCGATGTGGCGGTTCGCGAAAGCCGAAGTACGGGTGTAGCGCGGATCCACGTGGATGATGCGCGCGCCGCGCTTCTTGGCCTCAACTACCCACTGGAAGCCCACTGGGTGGCACTCGGCCATGTTAGAACCCTCAATGACGATGCAGTCCGCATTCGCCATATCCTGCAGCGGTTGGGTTGCGCCGCCGCGGCCAAACGAAGTTCCCAAACTGGGAACAGTGGCAGAGTGTCAAATACGAGCCTGATTTTCGACCTGTATCGCGCCCGTGGCGGTAAACAGCTTCTTAATCAGATAGTTCTCTTCGTTGTCCAAGGTCGCACCGCCCAGGCCAGCGATGCCCATGGTGCGGTTGAGGGTGCGGCCCTCTTCGTCGGTGTCCTGCCAGTGCGCCTTGCGGGATGCCACAAAGCGATCGGCAATCATGTCCATGGCGGTCTCGGTATCGAGGTACTCCCACTCCGAGGAGTACGGCGCACGGTACTTGATCTTGGTCAGGCGCGTCGCAGAGTTGATCAGCTGCTCGGAAGCAGAGCCCTTGGGGCACAGTCGGCCGCGCGAGATTGGGGAATCAGGGTCGCCTTCGACCTGAATGACTTTATTGTCCTTGACATAAACGCGCTGGGAACAGCCCACTGCGCAATAAGGACACACAGATTGCACGACGCGATCCGCCTCAACGGTCCTGCCGTGGAGCTCTTTGCTCTTCTTCGACTGGGTGCTCAAGTCCCTGCCGAAGGCGTCCTTGGAACGCACCTGGCGCACTACTGGCCAGTTGAGAGGACTAAATTTAGACATACAGTCAAAGTTAGTGCTACCTAGCCTCTAAAGCTAGAAAGGTGTACCTAAGTAGCAACTTTCGTACGTCCCCGGCTGGGCCCGGCTTGCTTAGCCACCACGCGGAACAAAGCCGGCGCTTCGCGTGTTGACCAAAGTATGGATAACCCAACGCATTTCGAACTCAAAGTCCCGGGCGGCAAGCTTCTAGTCGTCGATATCACTGTGACCGATGGAGTTATCTCTGCAGCACAGGTCTCCGGCGATTTCTTCCTCGAACCGGAAGAGGCCTTCGAGGCTCTCGGCCCCACGCTGGAGGGCTCCAAGGTTTCTGATTCCGCGCAAGAGATCACCGCGCGGCTCGATGCCGCACTCGCAAAGATTGAGGCGGAGCATCCTGTAGCCCTCCACGGCTTTTCCACGCACGACTTGGCCGTAGCTGTTAAGCGTGCACTCTCAGGCGGCACCGACTTCACGGACCACCAATGGGAGATCCTCCAGCCGGGCGTGCTGCCTACCCCAGTGAACGTGGCGCTCGACGAGGTCATCCTCAACGAGGTGGCTGAGGGAAAACGTGGTCCGACGCTGCGTTTCTGGGAGTGGGAAGACAAAGCGGTCGTGTTCGGCTCCTACCAGTCCTATGCCAACGAGCTGGACCAGGAGGGCGTCGACAAGCATGGCATCACCCCGGTCCGTCGCATGTCCGGTGGTGGCGCGATGTTCATGGAGGGCGGCAACTGCATCACGTACTCCATTTACGCCCCGGAGTCCCTGGTGGCCGGTTACTCCTACGAGGCTTCTTATGCCTACCTCGACCAGTGGGTGCTTGCTGCACTGGCCAAGCACGGTGTGAACGCCTGGTACGTGCCGATCAACGACATCACCTCCGACGGCGGCAAAATCGGCGGCGCTGCGCAGAAGCGTCGCGCGGGCGCGCTGCTCCACCACACCACGATGAGCTACAACATCGACGCCGACAAGATGATGGAAGTGCTGCGCATCGGCAAGGTAAAGGTCTCCTCCAAGGGCCTGGCCAGCGCCAAGAAGCGCGTGGATCCGCTGCGCCGCCAGACCGGCGTGGCGCGCGAGGAGATCATCGAGACCATGGCCCGCGAGTTCGCCACTCGCTACGGCGCCAAGGACGCCACGCTTTCCGACGCCACCCTTGCCGAGGCCGAGCGCCTCGTTTCCGAGAAGTACTCCACCGAGGAGTGGACGAAGCGAATTCCGTAATTCTTTCGCGGCTCTTCTCAGAGTTCAAAAGCAGCCCGGCGAAATCGCAGTTCCCGCTCAGCGGCATTAGTCGTCATGCGTTCACGACCTCAACACGCAGCCCCACCGCGCTGAGCAGTTCTAACACGGTGGAAAAGCTGGCTTTTCCGGTCCCCAGCTCCACATCTCGGACCGTTCTGTCGCTCACTCCCACCAACTCGCCCAATTCTTCCTGAGTCAATTGATACGCCTTTCGGCTTTCCCGCAGTGCGGTTCCGAGTTCAGACAACCAGCCATCGATGCGATTCATATCGGAAATATCCTTCCCTTTTACGCTTTTCAAACTCTAAAATAGCCTCGAAACCACAAAACAGGAAGTATTTTTCCGATTTACCCGTTTCTCCCGATATTCCCCTCGCTCCAGCAAGTTTTCGGAAGGATATTTCCCTTTCAAATCACCCACACCACCACGCGGCCCGAAGGTTGACTGAGCACCCCTTGCATGCCCCGGGCGCCCCAACCATGAGTCCGAGCCCACAATAGTTGCACGGGAATTTATAAACGCCGTACAGTGTTGATGTCATTAGTGAACCGATCAGTTCATAATTGATGGACTAGACAGTTCAAATACGTACAAAGTTGTCTGCAACGCCGAACTCTCACAAGTTCGTAGTAAAAGGAATTTTCGTGTCTCAACAAACAACGCAATCGCGCAAGCTGCCAGGCTGGACAACCGGCTTCGGCGCGCAGGTTATCGCGGGCCTTATCATCGGCCTCATCTTGGGTTTCATTGCATCCGGCATGGACGCTGGTCTGCCTGCCGACGATGAGAAGGGCTCCTGGCTCACCCAGACCCTCACCGGCGTGGGCAGCGCTTATGTCCAGCTACTCAAGGTGATGGTCCCGCCGCTCATCTTCGCGGCAGTGGTGACCTCCGTGGCTAACCTGCGCAAGGTGGCCAACGCCGCCTCGCTGGCTATCTCTACCCTGGTGTGGTTTGCCATCACCGCTTTCTTCTCCGTTATCACGGGCATCCTCGTCGCACTCGTGATGAAGCCGGGCGTGGGCACCACCGTGGATGCCGCCAGCGCAGCCGAGCCTTCCCACATCGGCTCCTGGACTGCGTTCCTGCAGCAGCTTGTGCCGTCCAACTTCATCGGCCTGAAGGCCTCCTTTGACGACGGCGAAGTGTCCTTGGGCTTCGGCGCACTCCAGCTGCTCGTCATCTCCTTGGCACTGGGTATTGCTGCAGTGAAGGCTGGCAAGGCTGCCGACCCATTCCTGCGCTTTACCGAGTCCTTCCTCAAGGTCATCCAGGTAGTCCTGTGGTGGATCATCCGCCTGGCTCCGATTGGTACCGCAGCCCTCATCGGTAAGGCAGTGGCCACCTACGGCTGGGACGCGCTGGGCTCCCTGGGCAAGTTCGTGCTCGCGATGTACGTGGACCTCGCACTCGTCATCGGCGTGGTTTACCCAGCAGTTCTTGCCTTCAACAAGATTCCGGTCATGGGCTTTTACAAGCGCGTCTGGCCAGTGTTCTCCCTGGGCTTTGTTACCCGCTCCTCCATGGGTGTTATGCCGGTGACTGAGCGCTACACCGAGCAGGCCATGGGCGTTCCGCGCGAGTACGCTTCCTTCGCCATCCCGCTGGGTGCTACCACAAAGATGGATGGCTGCGCCTCGGTCTACCCTGCTATCGCCGCCATCTTCATCGCTCAGTTCTACAACATTGACCTGACTCTGACGCAGTACCTACTCATCATCTTCGTCTCCGTCATCGGCTCTGCTGCTACCGCGGGCACCACCGGTGCAACCGTCATGCTCACGCTGACCCTGTCCACCCTGGGTCTGCCGCTCGCCGGCGTTGGTCTGCTGCTGGCAATCGAGCCAATCATCGACATGGGCCGCACTGCAGTCAACGTCACGGGCCAAGCACTGTGCGCCACCATCGTGGCCAAGCGCGCAGGCATCCAGGACCAAAAAGTCTGGGACGCTGCCGAGAACGGCGTCTCCGACCTCATGGAAACCAAGGATCGCGAGTCCGTCACCGCCTAAGAAACTAAGGCACTAACACAGGAAGGCACCTCACTGAGTGGGGTGTCTTCTTCGTTTTGCTGCGGTTACTCTCGGTGCCGGTCGGACTCGGTCGGCACCGGTCGGACTCGGTCGGCGGCGGTCGGCGGTGGGCTGTACGCTAGTCGACGATCGCCCCCAGAAAGGCCGCCATGGCAGGTGCCAGGTGGATGGCCTGTGTGTTAGTGAGTACCGCGCCTTTGAGGGAGCCCACACCAGAGATAGCGTCGAAGTCGAGGCCGCGGAAGTCCACGTCTTTCATCCGCGCCGCATCCACCCGCAGGGTCCGCGCGCGGCAGCCCCGGAAGGCCACGCGTTGGGCCTGCGCCTGGGACAAATCGACTTCGTCGAATACGCAGTCTTCAAAGAGGACATCCCGCAATGTTCCACCAGAATGGTTAGTCCAGGCGAATTTGCACCCACTGAACTTCACCGAAAAGAGGTCCGCTTCGGCGAAGTCTGCAGCGCCAAAGCGGGAATCAGCCACCTCGACGTCGCGAAGCACGGTGCGCGCCATCCTCCATCCCGGCGCATCGAGGCCGGTCAGCTCGCACTCGGTGAAAGTGGATGAGGAAAGGTCGATTCCGTCGAGTGAGGAATCAGCAACCATGCACCCAGTCAGTGACATCCCTTGAAGGTTGCGCTCAAACTCGCCGGAGAACCACTCGTTTTCAAACACTCCCCTCGCGTCCAGTCCCAGGCCTTCCCGCACTTCCAGGTGCAATGAAGATAGTTGGGGCGCTTGGACGATCCGGCGAGTCACTGCTTACTTCCTTTGGGTCGTGTTTTATTCATTTACGCGTTGCGTTCTATAGGCGCAAGCTTACGCAGCACCAACTCCGGCAACCACGAACGTGCCCCGATTGTGCGGGCGAAGTTACGTATTCCACACCTGTGTGGCACCCACGTGGCCCGCCAATGCTGCGCTAACCAGCAGTGCAACTGCAGCGACGCGGAGGCTCACAAAGTCGCAGGATCGACTGGGACGCTGATCGATTGTGCAGGAAGATAAGGGCGCAACAAGGCTAGGAGGCCAAAGTGGCGCTGGTTGAGCAGTGGATTGAACAGGCTTCGTGCGCTGATCTGAAGGTCCGGCTCAACAGTCAGCAACGCTTGGTACACCGGCCACTGCTCCTCATCCGACGCTAGGGAGCGAACCAAATGAACCCAGACGGTTTCGCCAAAGCGATTGACAGCGTTGGGATCGGCGCCTGCAGCGATGAGCTTTTCAATGACTGGGGCGTCCTGCGCGCAGAGCTCTGGGTTGTCCGCCAGCTCCGGCAGCAGCTTGATTGGCGGTGCCCAACCGAACTCAAGCATCGCCGTGAGTGCCTCAACTCTTTCGGCAGTGTCACGGACACGCGATGCATCGAAGAATACGGCTTCCGGGTCATGGCTCGCCCAGTCGATAGTGTCAACGAAAGTCATTACTGTGCCTCCTGGAGTTGAATCACGAGCCAATCGGGAATCCATTCCGCGGTGCGCGGGAAAGTCTCTATGTCGGCCACCCACTGCTGCGGGCTAGGTTGTACCGACCACGCCGGGCGGTAAGCAAAGTTAGGTCTGAGGACAAAACCGTTAGGTCCTGCCTTACCGTGCAGCGAGAGCCACGCTCCACGGGGATCGTCTTTGCGATAACGGGCATCCAAGAATTCTGCACGTTTGCTTGCTGGCAGTTCCCCGCTGACCTCGTAGATTTCGCCGCATGCACGCAGTACGAACTCTGGCAGGTCGGCGTCGATGGGGCCGTCGTAAGGCCCCTCTTGGTAATTAACAGGCGCGGCAGGAGCAACGCCGTATTTTTCTTCGACCCACTGACGCGCGGATTCAAGTTGAGTGCGGGCCTGGGGACGCAGCTCATCCACCTCTTGCGCGGAAAGGCTCTTGCCATCGATGATGATGCCGTGTTCGGCAGGAGCGAAGTCGATGAGCTCTCTCATCGTCATCTGCAACTGTGCTCCCCTGAAAGGCGCGATGTCGAGGGTATGCGCCTCCAGATGCGGTAGCTTTTTGCGGCTGCGAATCTTGAGCCGGAGCGGACGCGGCTTTGCTAGCGCCACTCCGACCAACGGGGCGAAGTTGAAAGCATCGGGCTTTTCCATGGCAGTCTCCTGTCACGTATAACTACAAAGTCGTTGAGCATGTGCCGCCTAGTGTAAATAAATACTGTGACGTCCGCCCCAGGAGTTTCCGCACTGAAGTTTCACGCTGCGCAGGTCGCTAAGAAATGGCTGTGCTGCACCAGCCGCAGACCGAGGAGCTAAGCAGTGGCAGCCGTAACGTGCACTGTTTCGCCGTATGCGCGCCGACCATGCACGAAGTAGTACAGCACCGTCGCCACGGCCACGGTTGCGGCAAGCACCCAATACATAGCGGAGTAGCCCAGCGCAGAAATCAGCATGCCCAAGACCACGGGGCCAAAGCCGATTCCGATGTCGAGGAGTAAGAAGAGCGTCGAAATACCCGCGCCCATCTCGTGCGGAGCCACGAGGCGCACGGCCACCGCTTGCGCCGCCGGCATGATGGAGCCATAGCCCAAGCCAACCAAAGCACCCGCGATGACGACCTCCCAGTCAGCTACTGCGATAGCAAGCACCACGAGACCAATCATGAACGAAGCGAGTGCACCGTAGAAGATGACGTTATCGCCGTGGCGATCCTGGACACGGCCCAAGACAAAGCGCATCGCGAGGCTGACAATCGCATAGGCAATGAAGAAGAAGCTGGCGCCCGTCGCCAGGTCGGACGCGTCAGCATAAGCGTTGAGGTACGTGATGATGCCTGCATAAGCAACGCCGATGAGAAGCATGAAGAAGCCAAAGGGCGCGACCGCCGGGTGGACGATGTTGGCCAGGCTAAAGGTCACGCTGGGGCGCTCCTGCGTAGGAATCTTGAGTGCCAGTGTCAAAGCCAAGGCACATACCGTGAGGCTGAGCACCACAACGAAGATGGTGTTGTAGCCACTCGCACCGACGATAGCCAGTCCTGCCGCCGGGCCAAAAGCGGTGGCAAGGGCAGTTCCCAAGGCAAAGTAGCCCGTGCCCTCAGCACGGCGATGGTCAGGAATGACGGACTGTGCCACGGCCATGACGGCAGTCGACGCCACCGCATACCCCAGGCCATGAATGATGCGCACGACGATAAGCAGTGCCAACGAGTGCGCAACAAAATACGCGGCACATGCCACGGTCACGAGAACCAACGAGACCAAGAGGGACTTTTTACGTCCTGCCGCATCAACCAGATATCCCGAGAACAGTCGCGCAATGGTCGCACCGACCACGAAGGAGCTGGAGGCAAAGCCGCCTGCTGTGTCTGATGCACCAAACTGTTGCACCGCATACAAAGCCATGATCGTCACCAACAGGTAAAAGACCATGAATTGGGCAAAATTAACCAGCCATGCAAAGACGAATGTTGGGGTGATGAGTTTCTGCTCAGCGGACGTAGGAAACACCTTCTTGACGCATATGGAGTTAAAACGAACTCTAAAACGGTATCAGACCCTTAATCGGCGCATGGCACTAGCTGGGCAGCAGAGCGGCTACCTCGGCGTCGGAAAGCACTGCGTCCTCGAAGTTGCGCAGCGTCTCCTCCGCGTTGAACTCCACACCGATGAGCACGACCTCAGAGCCCGGCGTCACTCCATTGGAGGCCCACAGTGAGGCCGGCTGGATCTGCAGGTTAGGGCCCGCCTGCTGCCAGGCGTGGGCAACGCGCAGATCCGTGTCGATCCAGCAATACCCCTTGGAGCGAACCAGCCCGGTACTCGCGCGCAGCGCCTTGAGCAGTCGCTCACGATTGAACGGCCTATCGGAGCGAAATACCACGGAGGAGATGCCATACTCCTCGGTCTCCGGGGTGTGAGGGTTGGCGAGCTCTTCCGCGTAGCCGTGATAGGCCGCAGCCGTGGAGAGGTTGTAGAGGCCGGCATCCAGGATGAGCTCCGTAGCGATGACGCCATTGGTCACGGGAACTACCTTGCAACGGGTGTTCATCGCCTTGACCGTGGCGATGACGCGCTCGGTCTCGGCAGGTTCGACGAGATCGGTCTTGGTGATGAGGATGAGATCGGCAAACTCCACCTGGTCCACGAGGAGATCAGCGATTGTCCGATCGTCTTGCGGGGTGGCCTCGATGCCCTGCGAAACGAGGCTGCGGCCCCGCCGGAGCTGGTCCATGAACGTGGAAGCATCAACCAAAGAAACCATAGTGTCAATGTTCGCGTAGTCCTGCAGCTTGAATCCGTCTTCAAATTCCCACTCAAAAGTGGCGGCAACCGGCATCGGCTCGGAGATGCCGGTCGACTCAATGATGATCTGGTCATACTTGCCCGATTGCGCGAGGCGGGCAACGGACTCTACGAGATCCTCACGCAGGGTGCAACAGATGCAGCCGTTGGACAGCTCCACGAAACGGTCTTCGCCGCGTTCGAGGTGGCCCTCCCCTGCAACGAGCGCCGCGTCGATGTTGACCTCGGAGAAGTCGTTGACGATGACGGCTAGCTTGCGGCCTTGTCGGTTAGCCAGCAGGTGGTTGAGCAGCGTGGTCTTGCCGCTGCCCAGGAATCCAGAAAGAACAGTCACGGGTGTAGTCATTCCGCAAATGATAATGGTTTTCATTTACGGAGACAACTACGCCCTAACCGAAGACCCTCCGCGTGTAATCAGAACCAAAGTGCCACTGCGGGTCCAGTTGCTCACGCAAGGCACAGAACTCGTCGAAGCGCGGATACAGCGCGGAGAAGTCTGCCCGCGTCAAGGTGTTCATCTTGCCCCAGTGCGGGCGGCCGCCGGCAGCCTTCAGAATGGGTTCCACCTTTGGCATGTACTCGTATGGGTTTTTGAAACTCGGGACGTGGAACGCGATGTACATCGACTCGCAGCCGTTGGCGGTAGACAGCGCGACGTCGTCAGGTGCCATGGTGCGTAGCTCCAGCGGGAAAGCAATCTGCCAGCCCTGTGCATCAATAAAACGTCAGATCTCTCGCACCGCTTCAGGCCCGTCCGCCAACGGCACTGTGTACTCCATCTCATGAAAACGCACGCGACGCGGCGAAACAAAGACCTCGTGTGCGCTCGCGCGGTAGCGATTGTGCGAAATCACCGAGGTAGCAAACTTATTGAAGGACGGGATAGTCCGCGGCACCACGCGCCCAATCCCCAATAACGCCGCCTAGGCGCCGTTGCCCAAGATCTCATCGTCGACGCATTGCATCTCAACCTCAACCACAACGCCGAGCGCAGCAATGCTGACCACGACGAGCCTGAGCTGTTCCGGGTCCTCGTCGAGGGAGAAGCTGCGCAGTTGACCGGCGGCGTCGACAAGCCTAAGGCCCGTGACCGTACCCGCGAAACCGGTGAAACCAATACCTGTGCCGTGGGTTGACGTGGAGATCGCGCCCGCCAGCGACTGCGGATCAACATCACCCTGGTTAGCCAAAGCCAAGCCAAATGGCCGCAGCAAACGCGGCACGTCACGCAGGCGGGTTCCCGCCAGGAATCGCACGCGCTTACGCTTCCTGTCCACACTAACGATGCCGCTTAAGTAGTCCAGGTTCATCATCACGCCATCACTGGCCGCCACCGGTGTGAAGGAATGCCCCGCGCCGACGGTACGCACGCTGCCCACACGCTGCACTGCCTGGGATACCTCCTCAATTGACCGAGGCTGCAGAAACTCCTGCGGGTTGGTGCGCACGGAGCCCGACCAGTTACTAAAGCCCTTATTCTTGGCGCCACGTGCGCCGATTAACTTGCTCATCTGAAGGTCCAGCCCTTTCCACGATAGGTATCCCAATCTTTAACCTTGTTGTTCGCGTCCACTGCCAGCAGCCCGTCGAGGTGCTCGGTCATCTCGCCAGCCTTGGCGTGACGGAACCACACGAGGTCCTCCACGCACAGGTCTTTAGCAGCCGGGCCATGCAGCGGTGACTGCACCTCGCCGGCGCCCTCCGTGCCGGAGTACTTCAAGCCCTTTGGTCACACCGGCACGGGAACGCGGTCCTTGGCAGGCGGACCGGAGGCAATCCAGCCACCCGAGTTGACGGTGGCCCATCCCGGCGCGGGCAGGCGCGAGATCCTCCATAGCTTTAGTGCGCAGCCAACGCTTGATGGCGCCAGTCGGCCCCCTTCTCCCCGTCTGCCACAGAGGCCACCTGGCCTTCGTAGGCCATCATGCCCACTAGGCGAAGATCCCGTTTGAGAATCTCGCGGGCTAGCTGGTCCACCTGCTCAGGAGTGCGGATGGGTGAGCGCCGCGGACCGATGACCACGCCGGGCAGGTGCAAAGTACAGTCAATGTCGATGGCCACTCGCATGCCCGGCGCGAGGAGGTCGAGCAGCTCCACGGAGTCCACCATGACCGTAATCGCTTCCCGTACACCAGCGTCGGCACCTAACCACGCCAAGGCCGGACGGTGAACGCTGGGATAAGCCACGACGATATCGCGAAAACCCTCCTCGTAGAGGTGCAATGCCTCGGGAACGCTAAACCCCAGGATCCCTTGGTAGCCGTCGTGCTCGAAAGCCCGGCGCAACGCGGCGACGCTGCGCACCGACTTTGACGCCACGCGGATGGGAAGCCCACCCGCACGCGTCACCATTTGTTCCGCGTTGAAGTCGAAGGCGGCAATGTCAATGACGCCAAGCGGGGCAGCCGCCTCGCCGGACCTGACGAGTGGCGCGATAGTTTCTCGGAGCTGCGGGCTCGGAATTTTTGAAAGCGTTGCCAGAAAGTCATGCTACTCACACCAGAGCTATGATTGCGATACGTATCACAATAGATTTCTGGCACCATAGACCCCATGAAAACCTTCACTAGTGCTCATCTCCCGCCGCGCGTCTCTGATTTCCTGGCCACCAACCCGGTAGGCGACGTGCGCGGTTCCGGCGCTCAACACACAGCACTCATGCCGTTTACTGGCGAAGAGCTTTTCTCCTTCCCCACCGCCACGCCTGAGGACGTCGCCGCTGCCGTCACCACCGCACGGGCCGGGGTGGGCCAGGGCAATCGCGGGCGCATACTGCTCAAGCTCCACGACCTAATCCGGAAACATGAAGAGCTCATCCTCGACCTCATTCAGGCTGAGAACGGCAAGTCCCGCTCGCACGCCTACGACGAGGTGATGGACCTCTATAACTGCGCGCGCTTTTATGGCGTGAACATACGCAAGGCCTTTGGCTCGGCGCGCCATCCCGGCGCGTTGCCGGTGCTCACCAAGACGCGCACCCAGCACTACCCACTGGGCGTCGTGGGGCTCATCTCCCCGTGGAACTATCCGCTTTCCTTGGGCGTGGGCGACGTGCTGGCGGCGCTTTCTGCTGGCAACTCTGTGGTTCACAAGCCTGATTCCCAGACCACGCTGACGGCAATCTTGGTCCGCCGGCTGGCGATTGAGGCCGGCCTTCCGGAGGCTGCCTGGCAGCTAGTTCCGGGCAACGGCGCGGAGGTGGGCGACGCCTTGGTCCCCCTCGTCGACGGTCTTTCCTTTACAGGTTCCACCAAGGTGGGCAAGTCCATTGCTGCCCAGGCGGCCGGACGTCTCATCCCCACAATGTTGGAGCTCGGCGGTAAGAATCCAATGCTGGTGCTTGACGACGCCCCCCTTGAGCCCACCGCTCGCGGCGCCGTGCGCACGGCCTTCTCGTCCTCGGGTCAACTGTGCATGTCCGCCGAACGTGCCTACGTGCACACAGACATTTATGAGGACTTCCTCGTTGCGCTTACGAAAGCCCTCGACGAACAGACTCTGGGCGCAGCCTTCTCCGATGCCGCAACTATCGGCTCCCTGACTTCGCAAAAGCAGCTCGAGACCGTCCAAGCCCATGTGCGCGATGCTGTGGACAAGGGCGCAACCATTGTCTACGGCGGAAAGCATCGCCCGGAACTCGGTCCGTTTTTCTTTGAGCCCACGGTGCTCACTGGGGTAACGCAGGAAATGGAGCTCTTCGCTAACGAGACCTTCGGCCCAGTGTTGGCTGTGTACGAGGTCGATTCTGATGCTGCTGCCATCCACGCAGCAAATGACACGAACTACGGCCTATGCGCCTCAGTGTGGTCGGGCAGCTCCCGCCACGGCTGGGAGGTTGCTTCCCAGTTAGAAGCGGGCATGGTCAATATCAACGAGGGCTTTGCCGCAGCATATGGTTCTATTGCCGCGCCGGGTGGCGGCGTAAAGGAGTCCGGCCTCAATCACCGCCACGGTATTACCGGCATGCGTCTGTGGGCAAATGAGCGCACCGTAGCCGAGCAAAAGCTGCACCCGCTGGCGCCCTCGGAGCTACTGCCGCCGCAGCGCTTCCAGAAGCTCATCACCACGGGCATGGCGGCCATGAAGGCGCTGCGCCTGTAGCAGCATGCCTGTGGGCTATGGAAAACGGTATGGCCGTGGCTAGCCTGCGTGAACCCACTTAAGGCATGCGCAAGATGCGGCGATGCACCGTGCCGGCGGGCTCGACGTGGATGAACACTTCGGCACCTGGGAAAAGCTCGTCGATGTTGTCCTCGATGCGATCCGCGATGTCGTGGGCCGCAAGAACTGTCCACTCACCAGGCACGTCCATGGTGAGATAGACCAAGCGCTGACGGCCCGATGCGATGGTACGCCGCGACGTGAACAACACGCCGAATTCTTCCTCAAGCTCAGTAAGTCGCGCATCAAGCTCAGCGTGCTCTTCCTTGGGCAGGGACTCGGAAAGCAGGCTACTCAAGGATTCTTTGAGCAGCTTGTAACCGGTCCACAGGATATTGATGCCCACTGCAAAAGCGACGATCGGATCGAGCCACAGCCAGTCCGTCAGGGCAACCAGCGCGATGCCCACGAGGACGCCAACAGAAGTCCACACGTCAGTCAGCACGTGATGGCCGTCGGCTCGAAGCGTTGCCGAACGATATTTCTTGCCCGCTTTCAGCAACACCAGACCGACAGCCAGATTAAGAACCGAAGCTAGCGTCGAAAGCGCCAGACCAATGCCTGGCTGTTCCAAGGGCTGGGGGTTGAGCAAGCGCAATGCAGAGGTATAAATGATGAGTGCTGCGGCGACAAAGATCATCGCACCCTCTACCAACGCGGAAACATACTCGGCCTTGCCGTGGCCGAATTGATGGTTCGCGTCAGCCGGCTTCGCGGCAATACGAAGGGCGATGAAGCCCACGACTGCGGCAACGAGGTTGACTCCGGATTCCAAAGCGTCAGACAGGAAGCCGACGGAACCAGTAAGCATGGCCGCAAGGACCTTTAAGACAATGGTGAGAACAGCCGTCGCGATGGACAGCTTCATGAAACGCTCAAGCAGGAGCTGCTCGGAAGGGAGTGCCATACAGATACCTTCGGTTAGTCGGCGTGACACGGCCATCCGTATGCGGTTTGGGGAGGACCGGTCAACGTAGGAGCTACGGACCGAAGGTATCGCTCACTCACGAATTTCGCAAGCTGGGTGGCCGGGCGCATAGGCACCAGTATGTCGACCATCCATCCGCCGCCATGGGGGCCGCGGAGGAGCTACTCCCCTTCAGGAATTTTAGGTTAGCAAGCCGCCGAGTTGCCAACAACTCGGCGGCTCAAGCAATGCTGAGACTACAGTTTTAATCTCAGGCGAGCGCTAGCCACCAATCTTGAAGTCGCAGACGTCGCCGTCCTGCATGATGTAGTCCTTGCCCTCTTGGCGGACCTTGCCCTCGGCGCGGGCCTCGGCCATGGTGCCAGCGGCGTCGAGGTCATCAAAGGAAACGATTTCGGCCTTGATGAACTTCTTCTCAAAGTCGGTGTGGATTACCCCCGCAGCCTGCGGAGCAGCCGAACCCTGCTTGATGGTCCAAGCGCGGGCTTCCTTCGGACCAGCAGTCAGGTAGGTCTGCAGGCCGAGCGTTGCAAAACCTGCCTTAGCCAGAGTTGCCAGGCCAGGCTCGGTCTGGCCGACGGACTCGAGGAGCTCCATCGCTTCGTCCTCGTCGAGCTCAAGCAACTCGGTCTCAGTCTGGGCATCAAGGAACACGCACTCTGCTGGGGCAACGAGCTCGGCGAGCTCGGCCTTCTTCGCGTCGTCGGTAAGCACTGCTTCATCAGAGTTGAAGACGTACAGGAACGGCTTCGAAGTCATCAAGTGCAACTCACGCACGAGAGCGAGGTCGATTTCGCCGTTCTTGGAAGCAGCGAACAAGGTACGGTCATCCTCTAGGATTTCCTGCGCCTTCTTGGTGGCCTCAACGGTCTCAGCCAGATCCTTGTTCTTGCGCGCTTCCTTCTCCAGTCGCGGCAGAGCCTTCTCGATGGTCTGCAGATCGGCCAGAATCAGCTCAGTGTTGATCACAGAGATGTCGTGCGCTGGGTCAACCTTGCCATCAACGTGGATGACATTGTCATCAGAGAAAGCGCGAACCACCTGGCAGATCGCGTCTGCCTCACGGATGTTAGCGAGGAAGGCGTTGCCCATGCCCTCGCCCTTGGACGCGCCTTCCACGATGCCGGCGATGTCCACAAAGGACACGGTCGCAGGCAGGATGCGCTCGGAGCTAAAGATCTCCGCCAAGCGGTTAAGGCGATGATCCGGCAGCTCCACGAGGCCAACGTTCGGCTCAATCGTGGCGAACGGGTAGTTGGCCGCCAAAATGTCGGAACGGGTCAGGGCATTAAACAGCGTGGACTTGCCAACGTTAGGCAGGCCGACGATTCCAAGTGTAAGACTCACAGGGGCAATCCTAACGCACGCGGAATTTTTTCAGGCAAGATGGTGGGGTGAGTTCTCAATCGCCTTCCGCATCATCCATGCCGCCTTCTGGACACAAGTCTGATCTGGACCAAGCTGGGCTTGGCGATCGTTTCGATGGTTCCGTCGACGCGACATCGCTTGACGACGTCTCCCCTCACCCACCGGGAGATCAGGTCGACCGTTCCGTTGTCGTCGGCGAGGTCATCAAGTCGACCTCGCTGTGGGCTCTGCGCCTTTTTGTTATTTGTGCATTCCTCTATGCGCTATTCCGCATGGCTGGAAACTTCTGGCGCGGCATCCTGCCGATTCTGTTGGCACTCATTATCTGTACTGTGCTCGCACCTGTCGCAGGATGGCTACGGCGCCATCACGTACCGAGTTCACTTGCCGCTGTACTGACTATCCTCGTTTCCTTCAGCGGGTTGGGCGCGCTTTTCCTTTTCATTGCGCCTAACTTTGTGCGCCAATCACAGACGCTGTATCTGCAGACCGCAAACGGTATCCAGGCTCTTCGCTTGTGGGTACAACAGCCACCGTTGAACCTTAACGAGGATGAGATCGGAACCTACATCGACGAGATCGCCCTGTGGGCACAGAAGCAGGCAGGCTCCATCGCCGGCTCCGTCTTTAACGGCATCGGCCAGGCCACTTCCATGATTGTCACATTGATGGTGGTCCTGGTCCTCACGTTCTTCTTCCTCAAGGACGGCCACCACTTTCTGCCCTGGCTGCGCGAAGCCACGGGGCGCCGCACCGGCTGGCACCTCACCGAGCTTTTGACCCGCGGTTGGAACACCTTGGGCGGCTTCGTCCGCGCGCAGGCTCTCGTATCGCTAGTAGATGCCGTCTTCATCGGCATCGGCCTCGCGATTATTGGCGTTCCGCTCGCGCTGACATTGGCCATCATCACGTTTATCGCAGGCTTCATTCCTTTTGTCGGCGCCATCGTGGCCGGCGCCCTGTCCGTGACGATTGCACTGGTCTCGCTGGGAGTCACGAAGGCGTTGCTCGTCCTTCTTCTGGTCTTGGTGGTCCAGCAACTTGAGGGAAACGTGCTTTCCCCATGGCTGCAGTCCAAGGCCATGAACCTACACCCAGTGGTGGTCTTAACCTCCGTCACCGTGGGTTCTGCACTCTTCAATCTCGTAGGTGCATTCCTGGCGGTACCGGCCGCTGCCATGTTCGCGGTTGCCTACCGCTATTTCCAAGACATGATGAAGCTGAAATCCGGAGAGAAAACAGCCGAAGAACTGCACTTTGCTACCGTCGCCGGCTTCCTCATCGGTCGCTACACCCAGGAGCAGGGCGAACATAAGCGCGCCGAGTGGCTGACAATGCCGGATCACAAAGCCCCCAATGCGGCGCCTGCCGACGTTGCACACGAAGGCGTGGGAGACAGGCTCGACGACGCAGTCAACATGGATGCCCGGCCCAATAACATCGGTGACGAGGAGGCCCCTGCATCGCGCGGTGCCCGCGCCCACGTTGTTCGAGGTAGCGTCCAGCGAGCAATGTCCCGTTTCGAACACTTGTTGCATCCAGACAAGAAGGATTAAACCGGGATGTCCTGAGCACGTGCAAGGGTGGTGAGCATGTCTACTGCCTTGCCCGTGCTTTTGTTGTTTTTCGGCGTCATCCTGGGAGCCATCCTCGGATGGTTGGCACGCGCATATAGCTCTAGCTCATCCCAGCCTTCTGCCGAACACCGCGCCCTCCAGGAATCACAGCGCCGCCAGGCAGAGCTTGCCCCGCTGGAAAAGGCGATGGATAGGTTGGGCTACCAGCTGCAGGAGCTCGAGGAAAGCCGCGCCACGGAACTCGCAGCGTTGTCGAGTCAGGTCCAGGCTGTGACGCGTACCTCCACGAAACTAACCGACAGAACCGACAAGCTGGTTGGCGCACTACGCTCGCCGAACGTGCGCGGCCGATGGGGAGAGATGCAGCTCGAGCGCGTGGTTGAAATCGGCGGCATGCTCAAGCACGTCGACTTTAATACGCAGGCCACGGCCCGAATTCAAGGCACCACGGTCCGCCCCGACCTAGTCATCCACCTCGCGGGTGGGCGCAGCGTCATCGTAGATGCCAAAGTCCCCTTCTCTTCCTATCTTGATGCCCTTGAAACCGAGGACCCGGAAGAGCATGCGGGCTATTTAAGACGCCACGCGCATCTGTTGCGCAATCATGTCCAGGCGCTGGCCCATCGCGACTACATCGAAGCCTTTTCTCCCACGCCGGAGTTCGTGGTGCTCTTTGTACCGGCGGATCCTTTCCTCGATGCCGCGCTGGGCGTCGACCCCGAGCTCTTGGAATTCGCCTTCGAGCGCAACATTGTCATCGCTACCCCGAGCACGCTCTTCGCACTTTTACGCACTGTTGCTCTGGGCTGGCGCCACGAGGACCTCTCCGAAAAGGCCAGGGAAGTCCAGAGGCTTGGCAGCGAATTCTACTCCAGGCTGGGCACGCTCAACGAGCACTACAACAAGGTCGGCCGCAGCCTGGAAAAGGCAGTCGAAGCCTACAACTCGAGTTTGGGTTCCTTGGATTCTAGAGTCGGTGTCACCGCGCGCCGCTTGTATGAGCTAGAAATTCCTGCGCGCACCGACCGACGCCCCGTGGAACCCCAGCCGGTACAGGCCGAACCACGTCGGCCGCGTTTCGAAGATTAACTATTAGGCAATTAATTTCGCCACATTCGGCCAAGAAAATACCGAAAGGGCCAGCAAAGCCTGTAGAATCGTCCGGCGTGTCACTTGCCAAAAATCGAAACCACCGAGCCAGACGTGAATCTGCCGCCGTGCACGGGCTAACGCTGCCCAAGGCCCTCTTTGGTCTGGTAGCTGCGTTAATCGTTGCAGCACTCATCACGATCGTCGTGGGTTCGATCGGCTGGCCATTTTTCGCCGTTTTCACGCTCGGCGCACTCGCCATGACTTTCTTGGTCAACCCCCGCGGGTTGTATCTCTTGGTGATCAGCATCCCCTTGCTGTTTACGGTGGCCATTGTTTCAACATCGTGGATTTTGGCCGTGCAAGCGGCACCGGAAGGGGCCTCCCCATTCTCCACTACCTCCCTTTTGACCACAGCTTTCCCATTCCTCCAGCGCTTTCCGTGGCTGATCATCGTCTTCCTTCTGTGTGCTCTCCTTGCCGTGTTTAGGCTGTGGAACGGCAAGAACAATGCCAAGTCACGCAACGTCAAAGCCCAGGTTGCCCGCCGCGCTCAACAAAAGGCAGAAAGACGCAATCGTGATGAGCGACTTTCCGTTGCGGAACTCATCGCCCGCGATAAGAAGGCGAAAGAAACAGCTCGTCAGCGCACCGGACGCCTCCGGGAAATGGACCGCGAAGAGCGCCGGCGACAGCAAGCAGTCGAGCGCGAGGCTCGCGAGCGAGCTGCGAGCGTTAGCTCGGCGGAATACGACGACTCCGATTTCGCCCCGCGTCGCCCGGATCCGCAGCGCCGCGCAGGTGACGTCGACAAGCAGCCTGCTAAAGAGCCCAAGGCCAAGCCAGCTTCTCCCCTCGACGAGAACCTCTACGAGGACTAGATTCTGCCGCGAAGCAAGAGACAGAGAAAGACCCGACTCCCCTCCTTGACTGGAGATGAAAGTCGGGTCTTTCAGTGCCTTTAGCGCGGTATCTAAGTTTCCGGCCTTAAGCCTTAGCGCCTTGTGCAGTACGTGCTGGGCGCAGCTCACGCGGCAGGGAGAACTGAATGGTCTCCGTGGACGTCGTAACCTGCTCGACGTTGGAGTAGCCGCGCTCGTCGAGGAACTCGAGGACCTCGCGCACAAGCAGCTCAGGTACGGAAGCGCCACAGGTAACGCCTACGGTCTCCACACCTTCCAGCCATGCCTCATCAATCTCGCTCGCGAAGTCAACGAGGTGGGAAGCCTTAGAGCCTGCCTCCAGGGCAACCTCGACGAGACGCACAGAGTTAGAAGAGTTCTTGGAGCCCACGACGATCATCAGATCGCACTTCGGAGCGATATTCTTCACCGACTCCTGACGGTTCTGGGTGGCGTAGCAAATATCGTCTGAAGGCGGGTTCTCCAGGTGCGGGAAACGCTCGCGCAGCTGGTTGACGATGGTGATGGTCTCATCCACCGAAAGCGTGGTCTGGGACAGCCAGATGAGCTTTTCTTCTTGGAGGAAATCAGGCAGCTTGGCGACGCCCTCTACACCATCAACGAGGTGCGTTACCTCAGGTGCTTCACCGGCGGTGCCTTCGACCTCCTCGTGGCCCTCGTGCCCCACGAGCAGGATGTGGTAGCCGTCGCGGTGGAAACGACGTGCCTCGTTATGCACCTTGGTCACCAGCGGGCAGGTAGCATCGAGCGTGAGCTGCTTACGGCCCTCAGCCTCAGCACGCACGGCAGGCGCGATGCCGTGAGCAGAGAAAACCAGGTGTGCACCCTCCGGTGCTTCGGAGGCTTCTTCGACGAAGATGACGCCGCGCTTGGCCAGGGATTCCACAACGTAGCGGTTGTGGACGATCTGCTTGCGGACATAAATTGGGGCGCCGTACTTCTCCAGCGCCTTCTCCACCGTCTCAACTGCGCGATCGACGCCAGCGCAGTAGCCGCGCGGTGCCGCCAGGAGAACGTTCTTGCCAGTCTCAGTCATGGCCTCCAGAGTATCTAAAAGTCGTAGACAACAGTAGATTGGGTGGCTTATCCTCGTGCTACGAGAGAGTGTGAGGAGTACAGCACGAGTACTGCACAGCAGGGCGTGACCGGTAAATACGCCCGAGCTCGCAGCCCCGGGCGGTCACGTGTCCGGCAAGGGCAATAGACTATGAGGCATACAACGCTGTGCAGAAAGGCTGCTTTGTGAATCAACCGGCAAACTCCCCGGAGACGCCCTGGCCCGTTGGCAAGGTCAATGACCAAGTCAAGGGCTGGATTGAGCGTCTCGGTTTTCTTTGGGTAGAAGGCCAGCTGACCCAGGTAAACGTCAAACGCTCATGGAAGCTTTCTTATCTGACGTTGCGCGACGTCGAACAAGAAAAGTCCGTGCAATTAACCTGCCCCACGGACATGGTGCTGAAGATGCCCACGCCGCTCAAAGATGGCGATCGAGTAGTGGTCTACGGTAAGCCAGCTTTCTACGCTGGACGCGGTTCGTTCTCCCTGTGGACTACTGAGATCCGTCACGTTGGGGTGGGTGATCTCTTGGCCCGCATTGAGATGCTGCGCCAGCAGCTTGCAAAGGAAGGTCTTTTTGATCCTTCCCGCAAGCTGCCGCTTCCCTATCTTCCGCACAAGGTCGGTCTGATTACCGGGCGCGGTTCCGCGGCCGAACGCGACGTCTTGGCAGTGGCCAAGGACAGGTGGCCGGCCGTTCAATTCCGCGTCATCAACACCGCGGTGCAGGGTGCCAATACGGTGCCGCAGGTGATCGATGCTCTCCAGACTCTCGATGCTGACCCAGAAGTCGATGTCATCATCATCGCGCGTGGCGGCGGCTCGGTAGAAGACCTCCTCCCCTTCTCCGAGGAAGCCCTGCAGCGTGCGGTGGCATCCGCTCAGACCCCAGTGGTCTCAGCCATTGGGCACGAGCCAGACAACCCAGTGCTGGACAACATCGCAGACTTGCGCGCCGCCACGCCTACCGACGCCGCCAAGCGCGTCGTCCCTTCCGTCGCTGAGGAGTACGCCTTGATCGATGAGGCACGCTCCCGCATGGCAGCGGCCCTGCGTGGCTGGGTTGAGCGGGAAAGACGCGGTCTGGAAAACATTCGCTCCCGCCCAGTTCTGGCAGACCCAATGACGCCGATCAATGCTCGCCGTGAGGAGCTGGAGCGTTCCCGTGCATTGATAAATCGCGACATCCGCTACCTGCTGGATAACGAAACAAATCGCATCGCGGCCTTGCGTGCGCAGGTTTCGGCGCTTGGCCCCTCAGCCACCTTGGAGCGCGGTTACTCAATCGTGCAGGTAGTCCCCCGGGATGGCTCAGGTCCTGAGGTTGTTACTTCTTATGAGCAATCGCCTCCAGGATCGCAGCTGCGCATTAGGGTTGGTGACGGTTCCATCACCGCGGCGGCCATGGCAGCTAAGCCCGCGGACTAAGCAACTAGCCATAGTTTCAAACCAAGACAGCAACCCAAGACAGCTACGAAGAACACAACCACAAGATAGAAGTTAGAGGGAAATATGAATGACACCATCGGTTCCGGCACCCCGGGCCAAGATGCTTTTCCGCCAGTAGAGCAACTCTCCTACGAGCAGGCTCGTGACGAACTCATCGAGACCGTAAAGATCCTGGAGCTCGGCCAGATGGGGCTCGACGAATCACTGAAGTACTGGGAGCGCGGCGAGGCTTTGGCCAAGGCCTGCGAGGCGCACCTTGATGGTGCAGCGCGCCGCGTCGAACAAGCACTGGGCCGTGTAGACGCAGAGTCGGAGGCTGGGGAATCACCAGCAAACAGCTACCCAGACGAGTCCCTTGAAGAAAACCCCGAGGATGAGTTCTAATGCAGATTTACGGCTACCCAGGTGACCGCGTCGATTTCGTATCCAAGTCAGGTTCCGCAGGTTCGCTCCTGTTCGGGGATCCCCGCAACCTCGCAGAGGAATTTTTCGGCACACCGCACACTGCGTCCGAAAATGAAATCTCTTACTTCTCCGGGTCTATCGTCTTAAGCTTTAGCGAGGACAAGCTGCGCTCGGTAACCATCCATCCGCAGAAGTCGAAGCGCGAGCGCGTCGATATCTACTTAGCCAAGACCCGTTTGAGCGGTTTAGACGAAGAAACCCTCGCACAGGCAGTGGAAACTGCTGGCGAGGGCGTCACTACCAGCTACGAAGAGCAGCTGGAATCTGTCACTTTTAGTTAGTTGGTGCAGGTAACCCAGACGGAGCGCTCTCGGCGCTTCCGTCTTCGCTGTGATGAAGCACTGGGGCTTCGGCAAATGCCTTGAGCGCCGTCTCGTAGTCGGCGTCTGCGGCAGAGCCAGAAAGGATCAGTCGGGCATCGCCTAGGTCCGCAATCCACAGCGGCCGCACGTCCGCGTCTTCGCTCTCTAGAACCTTAACCTTGAGACCGGCGACTTCTCGCTCGGACTGCTCCGCACGGTAGTTAGAGTCATAACCCTTTTCAGCTTCCTCAGCAGAAACCTTGGTCTGAGTCGACTCAATGTAGCCCTCGTCAGCAGTCAACCAACTGACAACCGCCGCGTTTTCACCAGCGACAGCGGACCTACGGGCCGCGGTTGGTGACCATCCCTCCGGCATCTTCGGCTCACGAATCACCGAACCGGTTGCACGCGCTTCCATCTCCAAAAAGGTCTTGGCGTCCACGTTTTGGATTGGGCCAGGCTTGGTCTCTGGGTTGATGGTGCACAAACCGGTTGCTCCCACAACCAGAAGCATCGCGATGACGGTCACTCCCAAAGACAAGATGATGTCTTTGGCGCCCTCAAAAATTTTGGGTTTCTCTTCAGCTGCCACGCAGACCAGTATTCCATGCACACTGTTGCGTAACGAAAAGCCGCGTACTTAAAGAAGAATCACACACTCTCGAAAACCGATATGCAGCAAGTTTCCTATTCAGTTGCCCCCGGATCGGGCAAAAGCCCTCTTTCGGGGGCACAAAGCGGACTACAAATCGATGCAAAAGTGCAAGAATAGAAAGGAGTGCCCTGGAAGCTCCCAGCGGCCGCAAGAAAAATGAATGGAAGGCAGCCTAAACACATGTCCGAAAACACTTCTTTCATGCCAGATCGCAACCTTGCAATGGAGCTGGTTCGCGTCACCGAGGCCGCAGCGTTGGCCTCCGGCCGCTGGGTCGGCCGTGGCAAGAAGAATGAGGGCGACGGCGCAGCTGTGGATGCAATGCGCAAGCTCATCAACTCCGTTGCCATGAACGGCGTTGTTGTCATCGGTGAGGGCGAAAAGGACGAGGCCCCAATGCTCTTCAACGGCGAAGAGGTTGGTACCGGCGAGGGCGCAGCCATGGACATCGCGGTTGACCCAGTTGACGGAACCCGCCTGATGGCGGAAGGCCGCCCGAACGCCATTTCCGTTATTGCTGCCGCCGAGCGCGGCACGATGTACGACCCATCCGCAGTCTTCTACATGAACAAGATTGCCGTCGGTCCTGCAGGTGTGGGTTCTATCGACATCAACGAGTCCGTTGAGTGGAACATCAACTCGGTGGCCAAGAAGCTCGGCATCAAGCCGGCTGACCTGACGGTTGTGGTCCTTGACCGTCCACGTCACGAGCAGCTCATCAGCGATATTCGCGCAGCTGGCGCAAAGGTCCGTCTCATCATGGATGGCGACGTCGCAGGCGCCATCGCCACCTGCCAGGACTCCAACTCCATCGACCTGATGATGGGTATCGGCGGCACCCCAGAGGGCATCATCACCGCATGCGCAATGAAGTGCATGGGCGGCGAAATCCAGGGCAAGCTGTGGCCTAAGGATGAGGCCGAAGCTGAAAAGGCTCGCAAGGCCGGTCACGACCTCGACCGCGTCCTTAAGACCGATGATCTGGTTTCTTCTGATAACTGCTACTTCGCGGCAACCGGTGTTACCAACGGTGACATGCTCCGCGGCGTCTCCTACCGTGCAAATGGCGCAAGCACCCGTTCGTTGGTCATGCGCTCCAAGTCCGGCACCATTCGTTACATCGATTCCGTTCACAAGCTGGCTAAGCTGCAGGAATACTCCGTTGTTGATTACTCCAACGCGGCCGACGCCTAAGCCTTAGCGGCAAAAATCCTGCGGATTTTCTCCGGAGGAATCTTGCTGATGCTTGCCTAACTTTTGGGGGCGTGCATCTTGCACATTTGCGCGCTTTTTAGTCCATACTGGATGAAGTGAAGCGTGCCGCCCACACCACGCACCGTGCCGGGCAACACAATTCTGCTAAATCGTATTCCGCAACCACTACTTGCAGATTCGTTCGATCCTCTTCGACGTCTGGAAGCTGTGGTGCGGACAGCTAAATAAACATCTTTATTCAACACATTCTTTTGAGGTGGATTTCATGACTGAGTACCGCATTGAACACGACACCATGGGTGAAGTGAAGGTTCCTGTTGACGCTTTGTGGCGTGCACAGACCCAGCGTGCTGTAGAGAACTTCCCGATTTCTGGCCGCGGCCTTGAGACTGCGCAGATTCGCGCCCTCGGCCTGCTCAAGGCAGCCTGCGCCCAGGTCAACAAGGACTCCGGCGCGCTCGATGCAGAGAAGGCTGATGCCATCATCGCTGCCGCAAAGGAAATCGCTGAGGGCAAGCACAACGAGGCTTTCCCGATCGACGTCTTCCAGACCGGTTCTGGTACCTCCTCCAACATGAACACCAACGAGGTTATCGCTTCCATCGCCCACAACAACGGCGTTGAGATTCACCCGAATGACCACGTGAACATGGGCCAGTCCTCCAACGACACCTTCCCAACTGCTACCCACGTGGCAGCTACCGAGGCCGCAGTCAACGACCTCATCCCGGGCCTGAAGGTTCTGCATGCATCTCTTACCGAGAAGGCAAAGCAGTTCGCGGACGTCGTTAAGTCCGGCCGCACCCACCTGATGGATGCAACCCCAATTACCTTGGGCCAGGAATTCGGTGGCTACGCTCGCCAGATTGAGCTCGGCATCGAGCGCATCGAAGCTACCCTGCCTCGCCTAGGCGAGCTGGCTATCGGTGGTACCGCAACCGGCACCGGCCTGAACACCTCCGCTGACTTCGGCGCAAAGGTAACCGAAGAGCTCAAGAAGCTCACCGGTGTCCAGGAGCTCAAGGAAGCTGAGAACCACTTCGAGGCACAGGCGGCTCGCGACGCCCTCGTTGAGTTCTCCGGCGCAATGCGCACCGTTGCAGTCTCCCTCAACAAGATTGCTAACGACATCCGCCTGATGGGCTCCGGTCCTCTGACCGGTCTCGCTGAGATCCACCTCAAGGATCTGCAGCCGGGCTCCTCCATCATGCCGGGTAAGGTCAACCCTGTTCTGTGTGAGGCTGCCACCATGGTTTCAGCCCAGGTTATTGGCAACGACGCAGCCGTCGCTTTCGGTGGCGCTAATGGCCACTTCGAGCTCAACGTCTTCATCCCAGTGATGGCTCGTAACGTACTCGAGTCCTCTCGCCTGCTGGCCAACGTCTCCCGCGTCTTCGCCGAGAAGTGCGTCGATGGCATCGAGGCTAACGAGGAGCGCATGAAGAAGTTCGCTGAGTCCTCCACCTCCATCGTTACCCCGCTGAACTCCAAGATCGGCTACGAAAACGCAGCCAAGGCAGCTAAGCACGCCCTGTACCAGAAGATGACCGTGCGTGAAGCTGTCATCGACTTGGGCTTCGTAGACGGTGAGAACCTCACCGAGGCTGAGCTGGATGAGCGCCTCAACGTTCTGTCCATGACCAACCGCGAGCGTGACCGCTTCTAAAAGCCATGACTTAGCACCGCGCTAAGTCCGCTACGACCAAGGCCTTTCTACGCCCTCAACTGAGATTCTGGGCGGAGGAAGGCTTTCTTCTTTCCTCGTCTACAGACCTAGGCACAATCGGAGGAATGAACTCACGAAACGTCGGCCGTAATGCCCAAGCCGCAGCATCCGATGCTGCTAAATAAGCAGCGCGTGGCGGTGCGCCCGGCGAAGCGTCGAACTCCGGCGCCATGGCGGCCATTGCCGCGCAGCCTTTCGGCGCCGCACTTCCCATCATCACAGCCATTGGTTTCTCCCTTAATGGCTGCTACTCCATTGCTCGTGCGAAATACACCAACGAGATCTAAACCAAGGTATGCAAACAACCCCTAGGACCTAGAGCACACTCTTCCGCTCGTCGTTTAAGAATCACCGAAGTTACACTTGGTGCAAAGTTGCATCGAGTGTAAAGTTGCACAGTGTGCAAGAAGAAATGTCATTACGCGAGCAGAAGCGCCTCGAAACGCGGCTACGCATCGAAGACGCGGCCACTTCCCTAGTGGACAAGCGCGGATTCTCCGCTACCACGATCGAGGAAATTTGCGAACATGCAGGAATTTCTCGGCGCACGTTCTTTAACTACTTCGATTCTAAAGACTCCGCTGTACTCGGTTCCCCGAGCGAGATGTTTTCGGACGATCAGCGGACGTATTTCCTTAAAACTCCAACTGAAGATCTTCTGCATCTGACCGTTGAACTCGTCAAGACCCACATGCGCGGCCACCACGCCAACCATGAAATTGCTGCGAGACGCCGTCGCATTGCAGGAGACCCGGACGCGGCCGCGGCGTCGTTTAGCCGCAAGCGAGCCAAGTCCACGGAAATCGCAGAACTCATCAAGCTGCGACTCGAGAAGAACCCCGAGCTCAGCTTGTGTCCGGATGTTCTGCCGGAAACGGAGGCGCTGCTCATCGGCGCCATCGTTCGAGAAGCGCTATGGATTGCCACCGCTTCCCCTGAAATCAACTGCGCAACCCCATTCGAGGATCGCCTCGACGACGCATTAAAACTCGTGATTAATTTTTCCAAAGGACTGAAATGGTAGATACCGCACTGACTCCGGCAAATAATGTCGGTGCAGCCGAGCCGGCCAAGGCCGCAGCTGCAGAAAAGAAAGAAAACAACGTCGGTTTGGTCTTCTCCGCCCTCGTGCTCACCATGCTGATGAGCTCTTTGGGCCAGATGATCTTCTCCTCTGCTCTGCCTACCATCGTCGGTGAGCTCGGCGGCGTGGACCACATGAGCTGGGTCATCTCCGCCTTCTTGGTCACCATGACCATCGCCATGCCGATCTCTGGCAAGCTGGGTGACATGGTGGGCCGCAAGTGGCTCTACATCGGCGGCATTGCTGTCTTCGTGATTGGATCCGCGCTCGGCGGCTTCTCCAACACGATGAACTGGCTCATTGTTGGCCGCGCAATCCAGGGCTTCGGCGCTGGATTCATGATGATTTCTTCCCAGTCCATCATCGCTGAGGTCACAACCGCCCGTGAGCGCGGCAAGTTCATGGGCATCATGGGCGGCGTCTTCGGCCTGTCCTCCGTGCTTGGCCCAGTCCTTGGCGGCTGGTTCACGGATGGTCCTGGTTGGCGTTGGGGCCTGTGGATGAACATCCCGCTTGGCCTACTCGCAATCACCGTCTGCACGTTGGTCCTGCACCTACGCGTTGGCGATACCGATTTGCGCAAGTTCGACGTCTTGGGCGCAACTTTTATCGCAATCACCACTGCTTCCCTCATTCTCATGACCACCTGGGGCGGCACTCAGTACGAGTGGTCGGACCCAATCATCATTGGCCTGGGAATCACCGTTGTCATCGGCGCCATCATCACCGTGATCGTCGAGTCCAAGGCGAAGGAACCGCTCATCCCAGTGCACCTGTTCAAGAATCGCAACATGGTTCTGACCACTGCTTCGGGCACTGTTCTGGGCCTCGCTATGTTCGGCGTGCTCGGCTACATGCCTACCTACCTGCAGATGGTTCACACCCTTACCCCGACCAAGGCAGGACTCATGATGATTCCGATGATGGTCGGCCTCATCGGAACTTCCACCATCGTGGGCTTCATCATCGCTCGCACGGGCCACTACAAGATGTACCCAATCATCGGCCTTATCATCACCACGGGCGCATTGTTCTGGATGTCCAAGCTGACCGTGGATACGACCCTGGTTCAGCTCAGCGCTGAGTTCTTTGCCTTCGGCGTGGGCCTTGGCTTCGTGCAACAGGTTCTGGTCCTCATTGTCCAGAACTCCTTCCCCATCGCTTTGGTTGGTACTGCGACTGCGGCCAACAACTTCTTCCGCCAAATCGGCGCTGCGGTGGGAGCTTCCCTGGTTGGCTCGCTCTTCATCCACAACATGAAGGATGAAATGGCAGCAAATATGCCAGCAGCAATCCAGTCCATGGGTCCTGAGGGCGCGCAGTATGCACAGCAGTTCGCAGCCGCAAGCGGCGGTTCTTCCCACTTGACTCCTTCCCTCGTTGTACAGCTTCCGGATGCAATTCAGTCTGTCATCCTGAATGCCTACAACGACGGCCTCACCCCAGTCATCCTGCTGATGGTCCCACTAGCCATCGTGGCGCTGCTTCTCGTGCTTCCAATTACTGAGGAACACCTCAAGGAAGAAATCTCCTAGCGGCACCTTCTCTAGGACGGTAGCTTCGCAACCGATACGTCAAAATCCCCGGCTCAACAGCCAAAGTACCTGTTGAGCCGGGGATTCTTTGCTATATCTCGCTAGTGACTGCCCTCAGCAAATTCCTCAACGATCTTCGCATTGAACGCAGGAAGGTCATCCGGGGTGCGGGAAGATACGAGGCCCTGATCGACGTGGACTTCTTCATCCACCCAGGTTGCACCTGCGTTTCGCAGATCCGTTTTGAGCGATGGGAACGACGTAAGAGTGCGGTCCTTGAGCACGTCAGCGTCAGTAAGAATCCAACCACCGTGGCAGATAACGCCCAGTGGACGGCCTGCCTCAACGTGCTTCTTCACGATTTCCACTGCGGCTTCGTCCATACGCAGTGCATCTGCATTACCCGTGCCACCAGGGAGCACGATTCCGTCGAACTTCTCACCTCGTACATCAGCAGTGGTTGCATCGACGTCGATGCTTGCGCCCTTCTTACCGCTAATGGTGCCTGCCTCAGGGGCAATGACCTTTACGGTTGCACCCGCCTCGCGAACGGCATCGGCCGGCGACGTCAGTTCGGAATCCTCGAAACCGTCGGTTGCGATAATGGCAATTGTCTTAGTGGAAAGATCCGCCATGATTTACTCCTTAGTGTTTCGTTGCTAAGTACAGTTCCCACCATAACCGCGACTCGCAGTTCTCGCAGAGCCGTGGAGCCCATCCCTGTCAACGGCATGCCGGGCGTCAAGCCCCCTGCAATTCAAGCTCTTCGCACATTGAGAACAGCAAACACAGAGTTGGTACCTAATCGGCTACTGGTTGCGCCGCCTTGCGCTTTTCCTCCGGCTTAGGAAGCAGCAGCTCATAGACGTCGGTATCGCGCCACTGGCCCGCCAGTTCGCCGTACGTCATCTTCGCCATGTGCGAGTAAGTTCCAACCTTGACGAATCCGCGCGACTTGTGCAGGCCTGCCGAGCCTTCGTTCTCCGGGAAAATCCAGGAGTGAATGGCCCATTTATGTAGGTCGATGCAGGTCGCAATGAGCTTATCCAAAAGAGCACCTGCAATACCGCGCCCCTGTGCCTGGGAACTGATATAGATGGAGTCCTCAACAACGCCGTGGAACACCGACCGGGAGGAAATCTGGGCAGCGGAAACCCAGCCCAAGACTTTGGAGTCATCGTCAGCTTCAACTGCAACGAAGACGGAGGGCATGATCTTTGCCTTGGTGAATTGCTCAAGGGTAAGCGAACGCGTCTCATACGTCGCGTGGCCGGTGTTCAGGCCCTCTTCATAAATCGCCCGCATTTGGGGATAGTCGGCCGTGACGAACGGACGAATAGTGAAATTCTTCGCGGGTTTGTTTTCTGTCATGTTCTTTATTATTCCAAGACGGTTGCCTATACGGCTATATAAATAATGCAGCGTTAGCTAGCAGTGATCATCCCTGGGCACGTGGGATAAACGCGACGTCGCCAAGCACTGTGTGCACGGCTTATGTTTCGTTTTCCAACAAGTCCGTGACCAGCTCCGCGATGGCCGAGCGTTCCGATCGCTGCAACGTGATGTGTGCAAAGAGCTGATGCCCCTTAAGCTTCTCAATCACCGCCTGGACACCATCGTGGCGGCCCACGCGTAGATTGTCGCGCTGGGCGACGTCGTGAGTCAGCACCACGCGCGAACCCTTACCCAAGCGGGAAAGAACCGTGAGCAAGACATTACGCTCCAAAGACTGTGCCTCGTCCACGATGACGAATGAATCGTGAAGGCTGCGTCCGCGAATGTGCGTCAGCGGCAGGACCTCGAGCAAACCGCGATCCTGCACTTCCTCCATCACGTTGTCAGAGACCAGCCCCTCCAAGGTGTCGTAGACCGCCTGTGCCCACGGATTCATTTTCTCGGACTCGGTGCCTGGCAGGTAGCCCAGAGACTGGCCGCCCACTGCATACATCGGGCGGAAGACCACGATGCGGCGGTGCTCCCCCCGCTCGAGAACCGCTTCCAGTCCTGCGCACAACGCCAGGGCTGACTTACCTGTACCGGCGCGTCCGCCCAAAGATACGATCCCTACATCGGAGTCCAAGAGGAGGTCCAACGCCACTCGCTGCTCTGCTGAACGGCCCTGCAAGCCGAATGCATTGGCTTCGCCGCGGACCAGGCGAATGGTGCCCTCTGCTGTAACACGCCCCAATGCCGACTGACCGCCAGCGTTCAGAGTCACGCCACAATGCACAGGCAGCTCTTCTACGGCAACGCCCGCCTCCGTCAGTGCACCATCGACCATGACTTCCCCATCACGGTAGAGCGCGTCAACGACATCGGGAGAGGTCTGCACTACGGCCATGCCCGTGTAACCAGTAAGCACAACGTCCTGTGCGTGATACTCATCCGCGGGGAGCCCAACCGCGCCGGCTTTGACACGCAGCGGTACATCCTTGGTTACCAGTACCGTGTCCTTGCCCTCATGAGCCAGGTTCAACGCACACGCAAGGATACGGTGATCACCTTCGGACCCACGGAATGCTGCTGGCAGCAGGGACTGGTCTTGGTGATTGAGCTCTACGCGCAGCGTTCCGCCATCAATGTTTACTGGAACCGGCTGATCCAAGGCGTCATAAGAGCCACGAAGGTCCTCCAAAAAGCGAAGAGCTTGACGGGCGAACCAGCCAAGCTCAGGGTGATGACGCTTTCCTTCCAACTCGGAAATGACAACGATAGGAAGGACGACCTCGTGCTCTGCAAATTTGCGCAGCGCCCACGGGTCTGAAAGAAGGACGGAGGTATCAATAACGTAGGTCTTGGTGGCCACAGCGCCCGGGTGCATCGATTCGGTCAGGACAGACGGGTTAGTCATGATGGCAGGGTTCTCCCTTTAGCTGCCACCTCCCCGCGTGTTTCCACGTGCACTGCGCAATGTCAGCGCCGCATGGATTGCGAGGAAGTAGCGGTAGTGAAGCTGGTTAATTTTCGAAACCCAAGAAGCTCCGCCACGGTGATGGTCCTCGCCGATAGCTTTCCTCTTGGTTGTCTTCCAAGCTAGGGGCCGAAGGTTGAAATTACATGGGTGAAAGATGAACATTGCGAAAACGCGAAAAAATCCCTTGGCTCTTTGAACCAAGGGATAAAGCGGTGAAAGCTTAATCGACGAGCTTATTCAACGGTAGCTTCGTACTGGCCGGAGGCACCCTTCATCCACTTGATGGTGCCGTTGGTGAACTTCTGGACCCAGCCGTTGCCTTCTGCCTGCTCAGGAGCGGTCGGCAGACCAACCTTGTTAGCAAGGCCGCCCTCGCCCTTCCAGGTTTCAGCGATCTTACCGATGATTGGCTGCGCACCAGACTCTTCGTTGAAGGCAAGCAGCTTGTCTTCCGCGAAGGTTGCTAGGGAACCGGCGTCAGTGTTCTCGATGCTCTGGACATCGCCCCACTCGCCAGCCTTCTCCTCGATTGCGGAAGCGAATGCTGCCGGAACCTCAAAATCGCCCGCTGGGGTGCTAATGGTCTTCTTCTCGCCAGAGTCCTTGCCCGCAGCGCCTTCAGAAGCATCTGCGCCCTCAGATTCAGACTCAGAGCCCTTCGCGCCAGTTGCGTCAGCGACAGCGGAACCAGCCTTCTCGGTTGCCTCGTTGGCTGCAGACTTAGCTGCGTCACCTGCGGAGTTAGCTGCGTCCTCAGCGTCGGAGCACGCTACTAATGCAAGCGAAAGGGAAGCTGCTGCGAGCCCTGCTGTGAAACGACGGGTGATCTTCTGCATGGGCTACGTTCTTTTCTAAATTTGTTTTCGTAGGAACACAAATAACGCTACGGACGGAAGGCTCACAGCAGCCACCTAATTTTCCGCGATTTGACAAGGAAAATGGCCTATTTCCGCCGTTTCCCCCGCTGAGAGGATTTCTTACTTTTTGATAACAGATAATTTTTTCGTCCCTGAACAGCTCTTTTGTTACCAGCCTGTGACCCACCGCTGGTCTTTTTCTTAGCATTGTTCTGCTTGTGCGCCTTGCCTTGCTCCTTGGCCAGAGCCTCCCGGCGCGCCTGCTTTGCTTTGGACTTCTCTCGAGCACTGAGTTTTACCGCGGTACCGCGCGAAGAATTTTTGGTGCGCCCCTTGGCCACGCCAACGAAAGCCTGGACGTCATCAGCATCGCGTTCCTTTGACCACACCAGCGCAATAGCGGTCCGCGCAACGGTTGGATCATTAAGCCCCAGCGGGACCACCTGCTTTTTGCTCAGCACCTTGAGCAAAGGCCGCGGCGCGATGACGATACCCACGTTCGCGGCCACCACCTGGAGTCCTTCGCGGACCGCGGGAACATCGACCAGTGCGTCATCGCCAATGCGATAGTTCACGTACTCATCCGCCACGTCCGCAGGCTCCACATCCTCCCCTACCTCGGCATAGACGGAGTCCTTCGGCACGGCGATGCCCACGGCTTCTTCATACAGGCGCACCATATGGAAGTCATCGCTAATGCGCTTGTCGACGCCGTCCGCCGGCACGCGCGCCAGCGCCAAGTCGGCGTCGCCCGCCAGTAAGGTGTCGATGGCATCGTCGGAGTCGACCGTGGTGAGGCCACCGTAGTCCGGGTTCGACCGGTAGCGCTCAAACCATTTCCCTGGTTCTGTTCCGGTACTAAAGACGAGTCGCAGCATGCAGACAATATTAGACAATATTACTGGGTGCTATCGCGGGCATCGTTACGCGGCGGGCACAGCACCACCGGGATAACACGAGCCCTAACTTGCGGCATGACATAGGCATGACATGTACTGCGCAATACTGCTACCGTAGGCAACGTGAATGACATGAATAAACAACCTTCCGGCACCGCTATGCGCGCTCAGACCGCTGCTAAGAAGCTGGGCATTTTCCTGCCCGCTACCCCGGAAGAATTCCAAAATAACGCAGTATCGCACGCGGAGCTGCGCGAATTACAGGACAATCCGCCGGAGTGGCTGGTCAAGCTGCGCCTTGAGGGTCCGCACCCACGCCCGGTAGTCGCGCAGAAGCTCGGCATCTCGGTCACGGCCCTTAAGAAGAATGACGTGGATCGTCCGATGACCACCGCCGAGATCAAGGAGCTCCTCGCCGAAATGCCAGAGTGGCTGGAGGCTGCCCGCAAGGCACATGCCGAGAACCGCGATGGTTCGGGCGAGTCGGAAGACTAAGCTCCAGCAGACAAAAGCGGGGGAGCTACCGCGCGGTTACATCGACCGCGCTTTCCCACAGCCGGGCGTTGATGCGCCCGGTTTTTGTGTTTTCTGGGTCTGCTGTGTTTGCTGCTGCCTGCACCATCTTGCCCTCTACAATCCATCGGGTAACTCGCGTCCAGCCATGCAAAGCGCTCGCGCACCAGGCTTGCAGCTCCAGCGCTTCCGCAAGCCGAATCTCCGCCCGGCGCGGTTTAGGCATCAGACCTGCCTCAACCGTGGCGCGCAGCGTGGTCGATTCCAGCACCCAATTCGCGGGCCCCATGGCAGGCCCCTCCTCGTCGAAAAATATGAGAGCAGCGTTGGCCGCCTCGTGTACTACGCCTTCTTCACCATAAAGGAGTGCATCATCCGCGCCGTGGCTTTGGGCTTCGGCGCGCAGCGTGCCCAGCAGCGCTAGGTCCGGGCCCTTGGTCAGCGGATGTATGCGCGGATCAGGTGTGGGAGGTACCCACAGCGTGGTTTCAGTGCGCAGCCGTGGCGCCGGGCGCCACACGACGCCGCCGACCGTCACGCGGGGGAACCACTCGCCGTGCTGCGGGGCGTCGTCAAGCGCCGGGTAGCCCGCGCCAAAACGCGCGCGATGCAGATCCGGGCGGATGGCTCTCCCCTCCCGTACAAGGAAGGAATCCACCCGCGTATCGGCAAGCGCCTCATTGTGGGCCGCAGCTTTATCCTCACTACGCGCCATGACTGCCACCTTGCAGCTGCGCAGGGCTAAGCCCCAGGTGATTGAGAAGCGGGCGGGCCTTGACCATGGTTTCTTCCCATTCGGCTGCCGGATCACTCACGGCGAGGATCGCGCCGCCCACTCCGTAATAGGCACCTCGCTCATTGCTCACGACGGAGCGGATGACCATGGAGAAGTCCGCAGTACCGGTCAGCGAGAGGTAGCCGTAGGCACCCGAATAGACGCCACGCCACGTGCCCTCCAGCTCGCTGATGATGCGCATCGTGCGTTCCTTGGGCGCGCCTGTCATGGAACCACCGGGAAAGGCCGCGCGGATAGCGTCAACCGGGCTAGCGTTGGTCTTGAGCCGTCCGGTCACCTCGCACATAAGCTGATGCACCGTAGCGTAGCTGCGCACCTCAAAGCCACGTGGCACCGTGACGCCATCGCACACGCGGGCCAAGTCATGGCGAACCATGTCCACGACCATGAGCAGTTCAGAGGTGGTCTTGGCGTCCCGCAGCAGCTCCTTGTGCACAGCATCTTCTGCGGGGTCCGCGCTGCGCGGGCTGGTTCCCTTAATCGGTGTTGAGGAGACCATGCTCCATTCGTCGATGCTCAAGAAGTGCTCAGGCGACGTCGAGAGCAATGCGTTTCCAGCAAAGCCCAGGTATCCCGTGCGCTTGCTGGGATTGTCTTCGCGCAGCTTCAAAAAAGTCTCCAGCGGCTGCGGCAAAGGTTCCAGCTCAATGCGGTTGGTCAGGCATACCTCGTATGTCTCGCCGCGTACCTCAAAGTCTTGCGCTGCTGCGATGAGGCGCAAGTACTCCGCCTCGTCATGTATGAGCCTGCCCGAGGATTCCCACGGCTTTGATGTCCCCGTCTGAGCTTTAACTGGTGGCAAATCCCAATCGGCATCGTCCGCGAAGCTCAACAAATAGGTTTTGTTCTCTTCATGATCAATAACGATTGCTCGATCGCAGAACACGAACTCCGCGTCCGGGCCAGGTGCCGGCGGGAAGGCGGTATGTGCCTCCTCGAGTCCAATCTCGTATCCCAGGTAACCCACCCAGCCCAGCGCAAAGTCGCAGCCTGGAATGGGCGCGCCGACGCGCGGTGGCAGGACAAACTCTTCGTATTCACGCGCAGCATGATTAAAGAATCCCGCATCATCCCCTGCTGAAATTGTGTAACTCAGATGCCGCGCACGCGGGCCTGAATCGTCGCCCAGGATGCCGAACCGGCCAGCGTCTAGCCAAAAGACATTGCCGCGCAGTCTCCTGGCGATGTCTTTGATCGGCAGCGGCTCGTCGAGGGTACGCACCGCAAAGTACTCGGCTGCATAGTAGTGCCGAGCGAGTTGGAGGAAGTTGGCTATGAGCCGCTCCCCTGCGTCCGTCATCAGGGATTCAGGGTGAAACTGCACGCCCCAGCGCGGCAGGCTACGGTGTTGAATCGCCATGACGAGGGTGTTCAAGGAAACGTCGTGGGGCGCATCAGTGGCGCGACAGGTGGCGGTGACCTTGAAGCACTCAGGGACTTCGTGAGTGACCAGGGAGTGGTAGCGCACCACTCTATACGGGTTTTCAAGGCCCGCGAACAGGCCAGTCCCGTCATGGTCAACGTGGTCAACCACGCCGTGTGCAGGGGCGGGGGCTGGGCCGACTACACCGCCTTCTAGGTGCACCATCGCTTGGAGTCCAAGGCACACGCCGAGAATAGGACCGGCGAACTCGCGCAGCACATCCGCGCTGATTCCCAAGTCAGCAGGGTTGGCCGGGGTGCCTGGCCCGGGTGAGATGATGGCGGCGTCGTAAAGCGCCAGATCCACCTGAGCCCACGGGGTGTCATTAGGCACCACCGTAGGCTCAGTGCCAGTCACCCGCCGAACGTAGTCCACGAGGTTGAAGGTAAAAGAATCGTGATTATCGACGATCAGCAGGTGCATGGCAATGGGTTGTGTGAATTAGCTTGGAAGGAAGCTTTTAGACGAGCTTCCAGTCCTCGAGGCCATCGTAGAGCGGGTACTGCTCAGCGATCTTGGCAACGCGTCCGCGCAGGGTCTCGACATCAGCGTTCTTGCCCTGTGCCAGAGCAGTACCAATGATGTCAGCAACCTCAGTGAACGCAGCTGCGTCTAGGCCACGGGTAGCAAGCGCCGGGGTACCGATACGCAGGCCGGAGGTAACCATCGGCGGGCGAGGATCGTTCGGCACAGCGTTACGGTTCACGGTGATGCCCACCTCGTGGAGGAGGTCCTCAGCCTGCTGGCCGTCGAGCTCAGAGTTGCGCAGATCAGCCAGAACCAGGTGCACGTCGGTACCGCCGGTCAGAACGTCCACGCCGGCAGCCTTTGCGTCAGCAGCGGTCAGACGCTCAGCAAGGATGCGTGCGCCCTCGAGGGTACGCTCCTGGCGTTTCTTGAACTCCTCCGAAGCGGCGATCTTCAAAGCAATAGCCTTAGCAGCGATGACGTGCATCAGTGGGCCGCCCTGCTGACCTGGGAAGACGTTGGAGTTAATCTTCTTAGCGTAGTCCTGCTTAGCTAGGATCAGACCGGAGCGTGGGCCGCCCAAGGTCTTGTGAACCGTGGTGGAGACAACGTCAGCGTGCGGAACTGGAGATGGGTGCAGGCCTGCAGCAACCAGACCAGCGAAGTGGGCCATGTCCACCCACAGCTTGGCGCCAACTTCGTCGGCGATGGAGCGGAAGGCCGCAAAATCCAGGGTGCGCGGGTATGCGGACCAGCCGGCGATGATGACCTTCGGTTGCTCCTTGATGGCCTGCTCGCGCAGCTTGTCCATGTCGATGCGCATGGTCTCTGGGTCAACCTCATATGCGGCGACGTCGTACAGCTTGCCCGAGAAGTTCAACTTCATGCCGTGAGTGAGGTGGCCACCGTGTGCCAAGGACAGACCCAGGATCTTGTCGCCCGGCTCCGCCAGGGTGGACAGAACCGCAGCGTTTGCCTGCGCACCGGAGTGCGGCTGGACGTTAGCGAACTCAGCGCCGAAGAGCTCCTTGGCACGGTCACGCGCCAGATCTTCGATGACGTCAACGTGCTCGCAACCACCGTAGTAGCGGCGCCCTGGGTAGCCCTCAGCGTATTTGTTGGTGAGGACGGAACCCTGTGCCTGCAGAACGGCACGTGGGACGAAGTTCTCAGATGCAATCATCTCAAGGGTGTCGCGCTGGCGGGCGATCTCACCATTAATGGCGTTAAATACGTCCGGGTCCAGCTCGCGCATCTCTTGGTAGCGCACGTCTGCGGAGTTGTTGGCAGTCATGGAAGCGTTGATTCCCTTCTCGGTTGCTTACAAGGTCGGTTCAAACCTGCTCTACATATTAACTGCCACGCCCCCACGCGGGGGCTGTTGCAGCCACTAAATACATGCAACTTTCACCAAGGACCGATGAAGTGCGACAATTAGGCAATGGCGCGTATTACCGACACCAGTCCTTACCTCGACTTTGACCGCGAAACCTGGCGCCAGCGACGCTTGTCGATGCCCCAGGTTCTTACCGCCACAGAAGTTGAGGCGCTTCGCGGTATCGGTGATCGCATTGATCTCGACGAAGTTGCTGACGTCTACCTTCCGCTGTCGCGTCTTATTCACATGCAGGTCGCAGCACGCCAGGAACTGACCGCCGCCACCGAAGAATTCTTGGGCAACGACCCCGCACACGTTCCTTTTGTCATCGGCATCGCGGGTTCGGTGGCGGTAGGTAAATCCACCACCGCCCGTGTACTCCAATTGTTGCTCCAGCGTTGGGATTCCCACCCGAAAGTGGATCTGGTCACCACCGATGGCTTCCTCTACCCCGCGGATACTCTCAACGAGCGCGGCCTCATGCAGCGTAAAGGTTTTCCAGAGACCTATGACCGCCGCAAACTCATGCGTTTTGTCACCGACGTGAAGTCCGGCAAGGCTGAGGTCAAGGCGCCAGTGTATTCGCACATTTCCTACGACATTTTGCCCGATGAATACCAGGTGGTGCGCCGTCCCGACATCCTGATTCTGGAGGGCCTCAACGTCCTGCAGACGGGCCCTACCTTGATGGTCTCGGATCTGTTCGACTTCTCCGTCTACGTCGACGCGCGGGTGGACGACATTGAGCATTGGTACATCGAGCGCTTCCTCCACCTACGCCACACCGCGTTCCGTGAGCCGGGCGCGCACTTTGCTTCCTATGCGGAGATGGATGACAGCGAGGCCCGCGCGCAGGCCCGCGAGATTTGGCAGTCCATCAACTTGCCAAATCTTGTGGAAAATATTCTGCCCACGCGTCCCCGCGCCTCACTCGTGCTGCGCAAAGGCTCACACCATTTGGTGGAAAAGGTGCGCATGCGCAAGCTTTAGGAGTTGCGCTGTGCCCATTGAACGATGGGCGCCAGCTCCGCAAAGTTGATCCTTCGCGCGCGCTTCCTCAAGCAGCGTCATCCCAACGACCACGACGGCCACTGGGCGGTCACCAAAGTCATGCTTCTTTACAAAATCGGCGGCGGTAATCGATGGGCCATGCACCGGGGACATGACGATGAGCGGTTGCTTGTCGACGCCCAGCTTGTCCAGGTGTGCTTGATTCTTAGCGTCAGCGAGCGGCAAGATTTCGGCGTTGAGCTGATTTGCCAGCTCTTGGGCGTAGCGGTGGGTAGAACCGTAAACAGAGTCGAAGATTACGGTGGTCATGGAGACCTACTTTCCGAAACGGCGGGAGCGTTGCGAGTAATCACGCAGCGCTCGGAGGAAATCGACGCGGCGGAATGCCGGCCAATAAGTGTCAGTAAACCAGATCTCGGAGTATGCCGCCTGCCAGAGCAAGAATCCGGAAAGACGCTGTTCACCGGAGGTGCGGATGACCAGATCTGGGTCCGGCAGCCCCTTGGTGTAGAGGTGGCTAGTGATGGCATCTGCGGTCACCGAGTCGGCGATTTCCTCTGTACTATGCCCCTTCTGAGCCTCGTCGCGGATGAGATTTTGGACGGCGTCGACGATTTCCTGGCGGCCACCATAGCCCACGGCGATGTTGACGATGACGCCCTTGTTGTCCTCGGTGGCCTGCGCTGCGGCGCGCATCTTCTCGGTAACCTCAGCAGGTAATAAATCAAGGTGTCCAACGAGTCGGATTTGGCAGTCCAAGTCCCCCTCGGACAGGTGCTTTACCACGTCGGAGATGATGTCGAAGAGCAGCTGCACTTCTTGGGTGCTGCGCTTAAGATTCTCCGTGGACAGCAGATAGATGGTGACGACCTCAATGTCAGTGTCTTTGCACCACGAGATCATCTCACTGATCTTTTTTGCGCCCTGCCTGTGACCGTGGCTGATATCAGTAAAGCCGGCTTCCCGAGCCCAGCGGCGGTTTCCGTCCGCCATGATGGCTACGTGGCGTGGCTGCGGTTTTCCTTTAATCGCGCGCGCCAAACGTGCCTCATAGACGGGGTACAGCAACTGGCTCAGGAAGCTCACTATTTTTCCTTACACAACATTCCGGTTTCGACGCATAGAACTTCGCCTACAAGAAAGAACGCTTACTGTTGTCAAATACACCGGCTTCCTTCATTGCCGCATCGACGGCTTCGTCGTCGAAAGGATCAATGCCATGGTCTTGAGCAAACATGGTGCGACGGCGGAAACGGGAGTAGCGGCGGTGGAAGTTCCAGCCAGCAAACAGGACGGCCGCGCCCATCAGGGCGAGGATCAACAGGCCGATAGGTGAAGCTTTACCGAACTCTGGGCCCATGGGGCCTTCCTTTGCACCCTGGGCAAGGAAAAAGACATTGGTCTGGATGTCACTTGCAGCAAGAACTAGCGAATCAATTGCGCTCATATCTTAAGACTCCCCTACTTCAGTAATTCCTGCAAATAAATCGCTTTCTGGAAGCTCAGTCGACACACGAGTCTGCGCAAGCTCGAACTCCTCCGTTGGCCACAGGCGCTGCTGGACCTCTACGGATGTGGCCAAGAACGCGCCGGCCGGATCGATCTGCGTCGCATGCGCACGCAGGGCGTCATCACGGTTTTGGAAGTAGTCTGCACACTCAACCTGAGTGGTCACTCTTGCCATAATGTCGCCGAATGCTGTGTCCCATCGCGCGAGCATGGGGCCGTACGGGCTGGACTTGCCTTCTTCCTCGAGAAGGTCGTGGAAGAGCTTCATGCGCTGATAGACAAATCCGTGAGTGTAGTAAAGCTTCTGTGGCTCCCATGGCTCGCCGAGCCCTGGGTGGTAGGACGGATCTCCTGCCTTCTCCCAAGCAATCATGGATGCGCGGTGCACCATGAGGTGATCTGGGTGCGGGTAGCCGCCAATCTCGTCGTAGGTGATGATGACCTGGGGGCGGAACTCGCGAATCGTCTTCACTAGCTCTTGCGCTACCTCATCGTCTGGGATGAGAGCAAAACAGCCCTCGGGCAGCAATCTCTTAAGTTCCGGATCGAATGGATCACCACCGGGGAGACCAGAGTCAACATGGCCGAGCCACTGGTGCTTAACGCCGAGAGCCTTCGCGGCTTGTGCCATCTCTTCGTGGCGGATGGCTCCCATATTTTCTTTAACGCCTGGCTTATCCATGGCGGGATTAATAACGTCACCGCGCTCGCCGCCGGTGCAGGTAAGAACGAGCACTTCTGCGCCCTCGGCTGCATACTTAGCTGTAGTGGCGGCACCCTTGGAGGATTCATCATCGGGGTGCGCGTGGATGGCTAGCAGGCGCTTGTCGCTCACTGTGGGTTCATCTCCTCTAGCACTGGTATAGGAACAGGGGTCCAGTGTAGTGGATAGTTTGAAAATCTTGAGTGTTGGATAGACTATTGACTATGACTTCCGCCGGTACCCCTCGTTCAGGTGCTCGCTACGGTGCCCGCCCCTCGGCAGACAACTCTGCGACTAAGACCTCAAGCTTTACTAATAAGGCCATTGTGCTCGTTTTCGCGGCAATGTTCATCGCCGCGATTTTTTATGGTGTCCAGTACTTCCAAAAGCGCGAGGAGGTCAACGCCAGCATCTCCTACGTCACGCACGAGGTACTGTCCGACGACTCCATCCGCGTCTGGGCTGACGTCACCCGCAACCACATCGATGAGGACGCGTACTGCATTGTCCAGGCCTTCGATTACTCCAAGGCTGAGGTGGGCCGCCGCGAATTTGCTGTTCCTGCCGGCGGCGCTGAGGTGCAACGCATTGCTGTCGACGTCCCCACTAACCACCGCGCGGTAGCCGGCGGCGTTTACGGTTGTTCGGGCAACGTGCCGAGCTATCTCAACATGAATAAACCGGACTATGTGGAGCAGTCCACTAGCTAAACCGGCTCATCTGCTCAGCACAGCAGCAAAGCTGACTCACAACGGTTCTATCCCACAACAGCTTCCCGAACTGTTGCGCTAGGCGACGCCGTGATAATCACCCGCGTGTGCTAGGATTTGTAGCGCTTAGGATAGGTCGCACCTCCTGCGAGTTTGCACGGTGGGAGCTGACCTTTTCCATTAGGTGGGCCCGCAATTGTATAAGGCCCACAATATTTTAGATTCTCCCCGCTTTACGGAAGGTTGCACTATGGCTGAGCAGCAGAAGCAGTACATCACCCCGGAAACCAAGGCCAAGCTTGAAGCAGAGCTGCAAGCGCTTATTGACCACCGCCCGGTAGTCGCTGCGGAAATCAACGAGCGACGCGAAGAAGGCGACCTTAAGGAGAACGCTGGCTACGACGCAGCCCGCGAGATGCAGGACCAGGAAGAGGCCCGCATTAAGCAGATCTCTGAGGTTCTGGCAAACGCCACCACTGAGCGCACCGCTATCCAGGAGGGTGTTGCCGCCATCGGTTCCGTGGTTCACGTTTACTACAACGGTGACAAGGACGATAAGGAAACCTTCCTCATCGGTACCCGCGCTGCTGCTTCTGACAACAAGGATCTTGAGACCTACTCTGAGCAGTCCCCGCTGGGTGCCGCCCTGATCGGAGCGCATGAAGGTGAGACCCGCGAGTACACCGCACCAAATGGCAAGACCATTTCGGTCACGGTGGAATCCGCAGCGCCGTATGCTTCAGCTAAGGCCGCAACTCCGCGCCAGGCCTAATTTCATATTCTTAGTTTCAACTCATTCTGGAGAAAGAGCACCCATGAAGAAGTTCTCCCGCTTCGCAACCGCCGGTTTGGTATTCGCTGCAGGTCTGTCTCTGGCAGCTTGCCACCCACCGAACGAGCAGGATTCCACCAGCGAGAAGATCGACAACGCTTCCACCTACACTGGCAAGGCTCCGAAGCCTGCTGAGTCCACGAAGCCTGCTGAGTCCACGTCTTCGAGCGAGGCATCCGAAAGCACCGCGGCAAACAATCCGGCTGCTTCCGAGTCTGCTGCTGCTAACCCGAACGTCGTGGTTGAGACTCAGGTAGTACCGGCTCTGTAAAACTAAGAAATGGCGCCCATGCACTGTGCATGGGCGCCATTCTTTTTAGTCCGAGTCGGTTCTATCCTTCTTCACGTGCCCATGCTCCGATGACGCCGGGCAGTGCGGCTGGCGGCTCCCCTAATAGATCCCGTCGATTTGGGTCGCTTTCGACTTTGCTGGTGACTGACTTGATACGTCGATCTTCGCCACCACCACGCCCCATCCCGGCCATCATGGGCATCATCCCGCGCCCCATAGTGCCACGAGCAGCGGCTCCCCCACGTGCCGCAGTCAGGGTTGTGTTGGTGCCACCTCCCATGTGCGAACCATTGCCGATGCTTCCTGTGCTGAGCGATCCACCACGAGCGCCCGCCGTGCCCGCCGAACCGGCAAGTGCACCTCCGCCCGCTCCGCTTCCGGTGCTAAATGCCCCAGGTACACCGGCTCCATTGCCTTGATTTAGCGCACCCGTGTTGCTTAGCCCCAGGGCATGCTTACCAGAACCGTAGCTCTTGCTTGCTGGTGCGCCAATCATGGCGGGAACTCCCACATGTGAATTCGCTGGTGTTAGCCCCACACCGCTATTGGCTGCAAGCGTCGCTGGATTGATGTGTTGGTTGGCGCCAGTACTCTGCGGGATGGAGCCAACCCCACCCAAACCAGCCGTGGTGTGGCCTGTCGGCGCGCCTACCGATGGGCTGGCATTGGCACCACTAGTGACAAGGTCTGCTGCAGAGATCGGCGCACCAAGCTGCGCTAGCGACGCCCTGCCACCGTTAAGCAGGTCTTGGTTAAACTTTTGGATCTCAGAATCTGTCATCCCAAGGCCTTCCAGCCCTTCGACCTGACCATCGACGATTCCAAAAGAGCCAGGGCCCAATTTCCCGCTAGCGATTGCTTCTGCAATCCTTCGCGGCCATACGACCGTGTTGGTGTCGAAACGTTGGCCATTGCCATTTACGCCACCAAATTGGCTGCTTACATCGCCGCCGCCTGACGGTGGCATGGTTGTCATTAGCGCATGTTGGAAAGGCATCGCGGCGACCACTTGGGTTTGGAGTGCGTTTTGCATAAACGCCAGGCCTGCCTGCTCGGCGGCCATGCGTGCTGCTGGATCAGGAATCGCCATCGCGGACATGGCCAAGGACATTGCTTTGGGCTGCGACGCCATCAGGTTGGCTTGGAAGCCGAAAAGCTTCTGGCTCATCACCTCAGCATTAGCGATGAAATGATTACCTGATTCCGCCACAGATCGGATCTTTTGTGCTGCCCGCGCGGTTGCTTCACTATCATTTTCGGATTCCAGCGAAGAAGCCGCCTCATTCAATCCATCAACAATTGCCGTGACCTCGTCGGCGAGGCTCTTCCACCGTGAATTGGTTTCTGAGACACTCCAGATTTTCGTATTGAGCAAATCCATTGCAAGGCCAAGAAGGTTATTGCCTACATTCACCACGGGCGTCGTAAACCCGAAAGGACTATATCCAGGTTCCGGTTGGTTCATTACCGGCATTGCTTCGCCCTCAACTGAACCACCGGCGTCAGCGATATCAAGCCCCCGGCTATTCGCTAAATCTTGTGATTCGAAGCCATTGGCATCAGCTTGCAGCGTGTCTGCCAGCCACTGAAGCTGTTGATCAAATGCCTTCAACGAGTTACTTGCCGAGCCAGGATCAGTAGCGATCACCCTCTGATGAATCGTGCCCACATCCCCAACACCATGCACACTCGAAAAGCTTCCGTCGATTGGCGAAGTCGCCATACCGACAGCGCTCGCACTACGACGAGCTAGCCCCAAAATCACCTGATTCGCCGAGTTCAAGCCTTCAATGTTAATTTTCATTTATCCCCCGTACTGTATTTAAAACAAGAGCGTCCCAAGTACGCCCTCAGCAGCTAAGCACTTTTCTAGAAAAGTCTTTTGGTTTCCGGCATACGTATACCCAACACTGACATGTCCTCTTTTTGTGTCAAGAGATAAAGTGCAGTTATTGTCGCCCCCAAATGGACTCTCGAACGCTATCGCCCCCGTCGTCCGACTTTCATATAACACGCGGGAACCATTCTTCAGATCATGGTCGGACATAGATACGTCGCTTGAGGACAAGCCGACCACACCACCATTTTCTTGTTCCTCGACTAAAGAAAAAACGCACATCACAGAATCCGTAAAATTAAACCCCCCTTCTAGTCTCCGCCCTAGGCTGGCTTCAGCGAGCTTTTCGGCGGGGATTTCGGTGCACGGGTCGAACAGGTCAAAGTCCGGGTCCGTGCGGTCGAAGTCGCCGAGCGGGGGCAGAACGCCGTTCCCCTCCCCCTTTGCGGTGATGCTGGAATCCGCACCAGCATCACCGCTGTCGCTCGTGCCATTGGAATCGATGAATCCCCCATCCCCGGTAGCTTCCACAGCGTCCCCCGGATTGTCGGCGTTTTCTGCCGCCTTGTCCATACTTGTGCCGAAAGTGTCCCCCGCCTCCTTTACGGTATCTGGCTGGTTTTCTTTCGCGCTCCATGGAGCAAGTCCTATAGCGCAGCCCGTCAGCACCCCCATGCTGACAATCAGCGCTACGACAATCCCCTGCTGCTTCATGATTACCCTTCATCAGACTTCAATGACGAGCCGGAAGGCCGCTGTTGTAGCTGCTAGCCGCTTGCTGCCTCCCGCAAATAGGATGCACGAATCTGCGCGGTCTGTCGCGCCAAGATGTGAATTGGGTCAAATTCGGGGAGTCTTCTACGACATAAAGATGCCTTGCCTAAACCTCGAAATGGGAAAAATTTCCTGCTCAAACCATATGAAAAGGCTGTAAAAGAGTTGGAAGAACCATGAACTCTCAACCATTTATTAATTCCCCCATTTCTACACCCGAATTACAAGAATGTTACTTAGCAGACTTATGCCCTACCGCTCATATAAGAAACCCCAGCCGCCAAGGGCTCGCCTTGGAAGCTGGGGTCTAAGAAAAGCTATTTTATTCAGAACACCGTTAGCGGTCTTGGAAATAGGACAGCAGGCGCAGAATCTCAGTGTAGAGCCAGACCAAGGTGACAGTCAGGCCGAGTGCAACGCCCCACGCAGTCTTGGACGGAGCGCCAAGTCGGATGAGACGGTCAGCGTGGTCGAAGTCCGTAAGGAAGGACATCGCAGCAAGCACGATGCAGACCAAAGAGAAGATGATGGCAATCGCGCCGCCATCGCGCAGTGGGCTGAACCCGAAGAAGATCGCACCGATGAAGTTACCCAGAGCCAGAACCGCCACACCAGCGATGAGACCGAACATGATCTTGTTGAACTTCGGGGTGACCTTCACAGCACCAGTCTTGTAGATGACAAGCATGCCGATGAATACGCCAACGGTACCCATGATTGCTTGGCCGATAAGTGCCATACCGTCAGAACCAGCAACGTTAACGCCAGCAAAAAGAAGCGAGAAGCCACCAACAAAGAAACCATCGAGTACAGCGTAGGTAAGCGTCAGCGGCGCAGAGCCGAACTTCTTACTAAACGCAGCAATTAGCGTGACGATGAAGCTACCCAAGCCACCAACTACAGTCAACAAGATTGCCGCACCATAGTTGACCTGAGTGCCGATGAAGAAGTTGGCAACTGCAAAGACGATCAACACCGCGAGCGTAATGCCGGTCTTAGTAACAACGTCGTCGACAGTCATTGGTCGCTCAGAAGTCTGACCGGCTGATTGTCCATATCCCTGCTGGCCAAATGAGTTTACATTCTGGCCAGCATCGTAAGGGTTGTTGTTACCGAACGGGTTGGTAGAAGTTCCTTGACTCTTCGTCAAAGAGTTCATTACCGGGTTGCTTGAACGCATTGAGGTACCGATTCCTTTCACAGGTTTAGTCACTAGGGTTAGCGAACGCCCAGCCTAACAGTAATCACGCACCATTTGGGCCAAGCGGTTTCATTTAAGATTCCACTAAGTTCAACGTGTGCAATACTTCAAAAGTTCCCAGCCGTACGGTTTTACTTTGAACTATTTTGCAGTGCCTCGGGGAATCGAAATCCCGGGTTTCACTTATCGTTACGCTTGGGGTTCATTGCGCACGCGCTTTCCGACGTCCCACCTCACCCAATTCACGAAATGACAGGTTTAGCGCACAAATGCAAACTGGTTCTGCAGAGCAAAAGGTCATGGACAAAAGTCCATGACCTACAAATTTGGTGCCCCCAGTGGGACTCGAACCCACACTGAATTGATTTTAAGTCAACTGCCTCTGCCGATTGGGCTATAGGGGCTTTAAGGTGTGCTCCTATTTTAAGGCACCCCACATGCACACGCCGACAGTGGGGTACCCGAGAGGGATGGCGTTTGCGATACTTACAGGTCAGCCGCAATACCGACAACGATCCCATCGAGGATGTCCTTCTCACTAATGAAGAAGGACTTTGCATCACTGTTACGTTCAATCATTCGGATAATTCCCACAACAGCCACCGATCCGCCACCAATAACGTCGGCACGACCAGGATGAATGACTGGGTTAAGCGCGCGGACGTCGGAAGGCACGCCCATCAATTGACGCGTCAGCACACGAAGCGCATCAAAACGCAGCTCAGAACCATGGATAGCATCGGCGTCGTAGCGCTCTAAGCCCTGTGCCAAGGCTGACAGAGTGGTGAAGGTACCAGCACAGCCCACAAAGGTCTGTGCGTCCGAAATCGGAACGATCTTCTCTACTTCCTGCATACGCTGTTCCACGTAGTCAGCAGCGATCTCAATCTCTGCCTCCGTCGGCGGATCCGTCCTCATGATGCGCTCAGTCAAACGGACACAACCCATCTGTGCCGAGTGCGCACCCAGGATCTCACCTTCTGCTGTTCCCACCACGAACTCGGTAGAACCGCCGCCGAGATCGATGACGCAGAATGGTCCCTTGTGTGACGCCAAGTCAGTGACCGCTCCCTTGAAAGACAACAAAGCCTCTTCTTCGCCGGTGATGACCTCAGCCTGTGCCCCTTGTTGGATTTGGCCAAGCAGCTGCGCCGCCATGTCGAAGAATTCACGCTGGTTCTTTACATCTCGCGTAGCGGATGTAGCCACCATGCGCACACGTTTGACATTCTCGAACTTCATCTGCTGGACGTAGCCTTCGAGCGCCACGCGAGTACGCTCCAGAGCTTCAGCAGCGAACTCCCCTGTTGCGTCAACTCCTTGGCCTAAGCGGACGATTTCCATCGTGCGTACGATGTCACGAATCTTTCCGTCTTCCTGAACCTCACAGATGAGGAGTCGAATTGAGTTGGTTCCGCAATCAACGGCGGCGACGCGAGTCATTGAAACTCTTTCCCTTCAAAAATTAAGTGTGCGTTGGCAGCAACGGGGTTCTTATTACGCGTGTGCTACTCGGCGTTCGAGAAATCGAACTGGCTCAAGTCGATACCGAGATCCTCGGTGGTGGGCCATTCTTGCGGAATAGCAGTGCCACGCAGTCGGCCGTGGTCTGCTGCCAATGCAACTGCCTCCGTGCCCAAACGGAAGTGCTGTGGCCCCTCAGCGAGGGCATACGCGATAAGCACGTGGAGACACTTCACGCGATCAGGCATGCCACCGCCGGAAAAGGTGGTTCCTAGGTCCTCGATTTCGTTGCGCTTAGCGAGGAAATACTCGTGCGCACGCTTGTAATCTTCAGCTAGTTCCTTATCCTCTGCCAATCGAGCTTCCATCCACTTCATAACGTGAGCTACCTCGAGGCGCGAAGCCTCCGCAGTCAGGCGCGGGTCAGTCAAGTAGTAGAGGGTAGGAAATGGCGTGCCGTCAGGTAGTTTTGGGGAAGTCTTCACCACGGCCGGCTGGTTGTCCGGCGTGCGATAAGCAATGTCGAGCACACCACGCGGAGCGCGGCCAAGTTGCTCTTTAACAATTTCGAGATCTGCATCGTTGACGGTCATGACCGTTATTGTCTCATGCCAGTGCAACTCTAAGACGCTTAGGATTCACTGCGACCACAAAACTGCACGGTTCTAGACTACAAAGCGCTACTGCGCTGCAGGAGCTGCCGGCGCTGCGGGAGCTCCTGGAACTGCAGGCTCACCGTCGCCAGCAGGGACTTCCTGCCCCGGCACTGCCTCCGGGCCAGACGACGGCGCAACCGTCGGCAGGTGTCCTGGATCGGTGTTTGTCGACCCCGTCACGCTTGTGTCTTCGTCTTCAGAGATAGACCCCCAAAGAATTTCATACCACGGACGAGAATCTACATCGCTCAGCCTGTCGGTAGTCACCGTATTGTTGTGATTCATCCGGTTATCCATGATGCGGTATGCGGTCTCCCCCTCCGCAATAACGCCAAAGCGGCGACGCGCTTCCTGCTGCAAGTAGTCCTCGGAGCGGTACTTATCAATTTCTTCCAGCAGCTCTTCCTTTTCCGCTTGCTTTGCGGCAATGGATCTCTCGAGCCGGGCTGTTTCAGAACGCACGTGATAATAGTTGCGTAATGGCACCGCGATGGTGAGCAGCACGATTAGCACAACCACGAGAATTACGGCAAAGCCAACAATATCCATGCGGCCCATTGACTTAATGCGTTGCGACGCCCCCTTGGCTTTCGCCTTAGCCGCGGCTTCTCGCTGTCTAGTGGCACGCGAAACCACTGGAACAGTGGTCCGGGATTTCTTGGAAGTGTGATTCTGGCGTGCCATAGGGTTCCTATCCTAGCGGCGGGCACTGTTTGAAACGGGTGACGCGCGTGTGATTGGAGTAAATTCTCACAAAAAGAAGCGCCGCCCGCGGCGGTCCCTCCTTGAATGGGAGGAATTACCTGCGGACGGCGGCGTCGTTAACGCTCAAAGGCAATTAACTCTGGGGCGCTAGCCCCGAGGAATTACCCCTGAAAGCGAGGGAATGCGGAGCGGCCTGCGTAGACAGCGCCCTCGCCGAGCTCCTGCTCGATGCGCAGCAGCTGGTTGTACTTAGCAACGCGCTCGGAACGAGCCGGTGCACCAGTCTTGATCTGGCCACAGTTCAGTGCCACTGCAAGGTCAGCGATGGTGGTGTCCTCGGTCTCACCGGAGCGGTGAGACATCATGGTGCGGTAGCCGTTGCGGTGAGCCAACTCGACAGCGTCGAAGGTCTCAGTCAGGGTACCGATCTGGTTAACCTTCACGAGCAAAGCGTTAGCAGCCTTCTTCTCGATGCCCTCAGCCAGACGGGCTGGGTTGGTGACGAAGAAGTCGTCGCCAACGATCTGGACCTTGTCACCAATGGTTGCGGTGAGCTTGGTGTAGCCCTCCCAGTCATCCTCCTGCAACGGATCCTCGATGGAGACGATTGGGTACTCGTTGATGAGCTCCTCGTAAACCTTGGCCATCTCCTCAGCGATGTGCTCGCCGCCCTCGAAGTGGTACTTGCCGTCCTTGAAGAACTCAGAGGAAGCAACGTCGAGTGCCAGGGCAATGTCCTTGCCTGGCTCGAAGCCAGCTTTCTTGATTGCCTCAACGATAAGGTCCAGAGCAGCCTTGGTGGACTCAGCTTCTGGTGCGAAGCCGCCCTCGTCACCGAGACCGGTGGACAGTCCCTTTTCCTTAATGACGGACTTCAGGGAGTGGTAAACCTCAGCGCCCATGCGCAGTGCTTCTGCGAAGGACTCAGCACCGATTGGAGCAATCATGAACTCCTGAACGTCAACGCCAGAGTCAGCGTGTGCGCCACCGTTAACAATGTTCATCATTGGAACTGGAAGAACGTGGGCGTTCGGGCCGCCGATATAACGGTACAGCGGTAGGGCTGCGGACTCAGCAGCAGCCTTAGCAGCAGCGATGGAAACACCCAGGATGGCGTTTGCGCCGAGGCGAGACTTGTTCTCGGTGCCGTCGAGGGCAATGAGGGCCTGGTCGATGAGGCGCTGGTCGTCGGCCTCGAAGCCAGCAATCTCGTCAGCGATCTCTTCGTTGACGTTCTCAACAGCCTTGAGAACGCCCTTGCCCAGGTAGCGCTCGCCACCGTCACGAAGCTCGTGTGCCTCGTGAACACCTGTGGAAGCACCAGACGGGACGCCGGCTACGCCGTGTGCACCGTCATCAAGGAAAACCTCTGCCTCGACGGTCGGGTTACCGCGGGAATCAAGAATCTCTCGAGCAAATACGTGGATGATGTCAGCCATGCTGCTTTCACTCCTATTGAGCCAAATTGGTTTAGATATGTGCTTTGGGTTTCTTGCCCCAAATCACCTGCCGCCAATTGTTCCAGAAAACTTCGGAACGTGTCGGACAGAAAGTCACATAGTGAGCTAAAACGTGATTTTTTCTACGAAGCAGCGGGCTGCGGAATCGAATAAGCATTGGCTGCAGCAGCCACGCGTCGCAGGTAGTCCTCCGACTGGTTGTAATTAAGTACGCCTGCACGCCAATCTTCAGGAACCGACAAATTTCTTCCACCAAAGCATAAGAGTGCCGCCGCACCGAGTGCTGCATCGTCGATTTGGTTGGGATCGGCTACACCATCCCCGTTTGCGTCACGGCCGACATGTTCCCACGAGGAAGGGATGAATTGGAGCGGGCCAACTGCGCGATCAAACTCGGCATCGCCATCAAAATGCCCACCATCGGTATCCGGCGTATGGGCCGTCCCATTCGTTCCATCCAACGCAATGCCAATAATCGGCGGATCGGGATAGCCATTCTCATCCAACTTCGACGGACGGAACCAGTTTCCGTTGTATGTGCCGTGGCGGGTCTCCACCCATCCCAGCCCCGCAAGGGTCGTCCAGTGAAGATTGCATTCTGGCCATGCGTCACGAGCAATAAGCTCTGCATTTCCATAGGCCCGCAACGCTTGACCGGAGATACCGGTTTCAGCTTCCAGTTGGGAGGACCAATACGTTAGTTTGTCGGCTGTACGCCCCTCAGCGTGCACGTCGATATCGGGAACCGCCATTCCCGCCAACGGTGGCATGGCATCTGGCACGGGTTGCAGCTGTTTCAAGGTCGCTGGCTTGCCCAATGCGGAGAGAACCCAGCCCACAAGGGAAACGATAACGACCACAGCGAGGACTGCGGCTAGGCCGCAGCCCCCGAGTTTCCGCAGCCGCTTAGTCATGGGTAGCAATCTTAACGGGCAACACATCCCTGCCCCACCTGACACTTCGACAGAGAGCATCCTCCCAGAAGAAATCCAGCAAACTAGCAAAAATTATGTCGCTATATTCACACCCGTAACATTTTGCGCTACAGTAACCCTGTTAAGTCTGGACTTTTTGACCTAACCCTCCTCTTACTCAACCCCGCATTTCCCCTCCCGAAGGAGTCACATGAACATCCGCCGAATCGCCGCCGCAGCCCTGGCCACCATCGCCCTTGGCGCCGCCACTCCGGCTGCTGCACAGGCCCAGAACCTGCTGGGCGACATCAACAGCCTCGCAGCGCAGCTCATCTCCGGAGCCGACTGCGGCACCGTCCGCACCGCCCTGACACTAATTGATCAGAACACCCCGGGCGTTTTGCTCGATGAAAACACCACCCGCAATCAACTCGCACACAACCTGCAGAATCTCGGTGGCGAGCGGAAGGCTCAGATCTCCCCGCTGACTATCGCAGCCATCAAGTACTCCGGCCTGACCGCCGACCGCGCACTGGCTTGCGGCATCGTCAAGCAGGACACCCTGCTCACCGGCGGCACCGGCCTGTCATCCCAGATTTCGGACTACCTGCCAATGCTCTCCTCCACCCTGAACCTGCCGAAGCTTTAAGACTCCGATTCCAAATTCCCGGAGTCTAAACCCAAGGCTTGCGACTTCTCGCGGGCCTTTCCTTCTGCCCACAGGAGCTCTTGCTTTTCGACGTCGACTAGCTCGCGGGTTCCATCAAAAAGATACGGTGCGCGCGAGCGAAGTTTGGTCACGAAGGAAGCCGCGACGTCGTCAAGCGTAAACGCGCCTCGCCGCGAGGCGAGCTCGGCATGGAAGAGAACTTGCAGGAGGACGTCGCCAAGCTCCTTGCACAATTCTTCATCCCCCGCGCGTTCCCGGACCGCCTCCGCAAACTCTTGAGATTCTTCCGCCAAGTACGGCAAAAGGCTTTCATGAGTCTGCGCCCGCTCCCATTGCCCTATCCGCACCGCTTGCATCATCGCTTCGCGGGCTTGGAGCATCGGATCCTGGCGCGAGGGTGCCTCAATCAGTTTTTCGCCTGCCGCCAGGCGCGCTTCTACCTCTTCGTCGTGCGCGTCGGTAGAAACGAGCAGCCCGAGCCCGGTTGGATCCTCTCCCGAAAGGAGATCGCTGAAGTTCCATCGCACACGCACTGGAACTTCACCCGTAAATGAAACTGGACCCAAGAGCAAGCCCTGGGCCTCCATCGGAATCATCGTGGGCCAGCGTTCATCGAGCAGCAGAACAGTCATGGCCACAAAGTATAGGGCAGTTTAGTAATCAGGTTTTAAATGCTGACTTCGCTCCGTGGCTTTTGCGGGGTATTTTAGTCGAATGACCTCCACTACTTCCTCCCTGGCGAACGCCGAGTCATCGCGCAATCACACGGTGACTCTGTGGACTCTCGTCGCCTTGATTATCGGCTCCACCGTGGGCAGTGGAATATTCTCGCTCCCTCAAAACATCGCCTCGGTTGCAGGTCCCGGCGCAATGCTCATCGGTTGGCTCATCGCCGGCGTGGGCATGCTCTCTGTCGCGTTCGTGTTCCAGTACTTGGCGCACCGCAAGCCGCACCTCGACTCCGGCGTGTACTCCTACGCCCGCGCGGGCCTAGGTGATTTCATCGGCTTTACCGCAGGCTGGGGCTACTGGATTGGCTCCGTAATCGCACAGGTGGGGTATGCCACACTCTTCTTTAACACCGTGGGCCACTATGTGCCGCTTTTCGACGCCGATCATCGCTGGGCCTCCGCCATCGCAGTGTCAGTAATGTCTTGGGCCATTTTTGCAGTTTTGGCGCGCGGCATTAAGCAGGCCGCTGTGATGAACATGGTGACCTCGATTGCCAAGATAGTGCCGATTCTGGCCTTCATGGTCTTCATTGCTTTCCTCGGCTTTAGCTGGGATAAGTTCACCTTTGATTTCTGGGGCGAGGACTCCGGCTCAACCGTCTTTGAGCAGATTCAGGGCATCATGCTCTATACCGTGTGGGTATTCATCGGTGTGGAGGGTGCCTCCGTCTACTCCAAGCAGGCCCGCTCCCGCAACGACGTCGGCCGTGCCACCGTCATCGGTTTCTTCTCCGTGCTGGCACTTTTGGTTTCGGTCTCCACCTTGTCATTCGGCGTGCTCTCCCAAGCTGAACTGGCAGCATTGCCGGATAACTCCATGGCTTCCGTATTAGAGGCTGTCGTCGGCCCATGGGGCGCGGCTTTTATCTCCATCGGCCTCTGCCTTTCTGTGCTGGGCGCTTACGTGTCTTGGCAGATGCTGTGTGCTGAGCCCATCGTAATGATGGCTATCGACGGCCTGCTGCCTCGCAAGATCGGCACCATCAACGTGGCCGGCGCCCCATGGGTAGCGCAGCTTATCTCCACCTCTGTTATTCAGGTCTTCATCATCGTGTTCTTCCTGAATGAGACCTCATATAACGCCATGGTGCAGCTGGCCACCATCATGTACCTGCTGCCTTATATCTTCACCTCGCTCTACCTGCTTTTACTGGGTATCCGCGGCAAGGGCCTTTCACACCCGCACGCAGGTGTGAAGTTCGATCTTTCGGGCCCGGAAATCTCGAAGCGGGAAAACCGCCGTCATATCGTCATCGGCGCCATCGCATTCGTTTACTCGCTGTGGCTTATCTACGCCGCCGACCTGGTTTATGTCTTGCTCGGTGTGCTCGCCGTTATTCCAGGTCTTATCCCTTACGTGGGAACGCGCCTGTATAAGAAGGAGCGCGTCTTCAACGCATTTGAATGGTGCGTCGTGGCCATCGTCTTCATCGGCGCGATCGCTGCGATTTGGGGTCTGAGCACCGGCAGTCTGGCACTCTAAGCTTCTTAACTCCTAAAAGGGGTAGCCACACGACGTGTGAGTTGCCTCTTTTCTTTTTGCGCCAAATCACGCCAAATAAATTTCAAGTTAGCCTTACCTTGGTTAGATAGTTCAAGTGGCGGAACACCGTCCCTTCGTCACTGCCCTGAAAGAAATTGCTGCTTTTTGCTAACTTGCTCATCGGCCTGCGCGAAGGCCTTGAAGCAGCCATGGTCGTTATGATCCTCGCCGCCTACCTAGCCAAGTCCGGCCGCAAGGACCTGATGCGGTGGGTGTGGGTCGGCGTCGCCAGTGGCGTTGGTCACCTACATGCTGCTGTGGATGCGCGGTGCTTCGAAGAACATGAAGGCAGAACTCGAGGGAAAGCTGGAGGCGGCCATCACAGTGGGCGCGGGTTCCGTCTTCGTCCTGGCATTCATGGCCGTGGTCCGCGAGGGCATCGAGACAGCGCTGCTGGTGTTCGATACCTTTGCCTACGGCTCCACCATGACGCCGGCGCTCGGCCTTTCCCTAGGCATCCTCATCGCCGTAGCCGTAGCCGTAGCGATGTACTACGGCGCAGTGCGCATCAACCTCGGCACCTTCTTTAAAGTCACCGGCATCTTGCTGGTCGTCGTGGCTGCGGGCATCCTGCGCTATGGCATCACGGACTTGCAGGAAGCTGGCCTGCTGCCGGGCCTGCACACACTCGCCTTCGACATCTCTAACGTCATTGCGCCTGGCACTGCACTTGCGACCTTCATCGAAGGAATCTTCAACCTCGTGCCGGCGCCGACCTTGCTGTCCATGATCGCATGGGCGGTCTATCTCGTCGTCGCCATGTATCTCTTCCTCCGCCCTGCCCCAGCGCCAAAGCCAGCTAAGCAGGAGCAGCAAGCAGACACGCAAAGCATGGCGCACTAACAACTTTTCTAACTCTTCGCCTCACAACTTTTTAAACCAAGGAGAACAAACCCAATGAAGCGCATCCTCGCTGCCGTCGCCGGCACCGCTGCCGTACTGAGCCTTTCCGCGTGTGCGAACAAGGTCGACGAGGCAGAGTCCACCAACTTCACGGTCACCGCCTCCGACGAGTCCTGTGAGGTCTCCGGAACCGAGGCCACCACTGGTACCTCCACGTTCGACGTGACGAACAACAGCAAGAAGACCACTGAGTTTTACGTCTACACCTCTGGCGGCCGCGTGGTTGGTGAGGTCGAGAACATCAGCTCGGGTGCTACCCGCAAGCTGGTTGTGCAGATCACCGATCCGGGCGAGTACACCCTGACCTGTAACCCAGGCATGGTGGGCGACGGCATTTCCCAGAAGCTCAACGTCACCGGCGAGGCAGTTGCCGCCACCAAGGATGAGGTTCTGACCCAGGCTGTTGACGGTTACATCTCCTACGTCCGCTCCCAAACCAATAACTTGTAGGGCCAGGTAGACGAGTTCGTTGCCGCCATCGAGCCCGTGGCGGAGTCCTTCCCAGATGACCTCGACCCGCGCATCGACCTGCGCGAGGCCGACATCGAAGAGGGCGACACCTGGACCGGCTTCCACAAGATTGAGAAGGATCTGTGGGTGAACAGGAAGATCACCGACGAGACCAAGAAGGATGCCGCCCAGCTCAAGAAGGACATCGCTGAGCTTGTCGACGGCGTCGCAGCCGACGATTACACTCTGACTCCGGTTCAGATTGCCTCCAGCGCCCAGGGCCTGTTGGACGAGATTGCAACCTCGAAGATCACCGGTGAAGAAGACATCTTCTCCCACACCGACCTCTATGACTTCCAGGCCAACCTGGACGGCTCGAAAGCAGCCATCGCCTCCCTGGAGAAGGCTCTCAATGAGCGCGATCCACAGCTGCTGACCGACATCAATGAGCGCTTCGAGAAGGTGCAGACTCTGCTGGACAAGTACAAGGAGCTTTCCGACGCCCTCGATGTCCTGACTGAGAAGGTCTCCACCGTCCAGGAAGTTGTGGCTAAATAATGTCATTCGCATTCAGCCGCCGCGCATTTCTGACGGGCGCATCCGCTTTGGGCGCCACCACGCTTGTGGCTGGTTGCGCGACTAATTCTGCCGGTACCACTTCTGGCGACGCTGCCATCAAGTTCGACGGCGAGCACCAGGCGGGCATCACCACGGCCCAGCAGGACCGCATGCACTTCGCGGCTTTTAACGTGGTGACTAAGGAGCGCTCTGAGTTGGAGGAGCTGCTCAAGAAGTGGACCGCTATGGCGCGCCGCATGACCCGCGGCGAGACCACAGTGGATGAGACGATTGAGGACGTGGGCCAGCACTCGGTGCCGAAGGACACCGGCGAGGCCTACGACTTGGAGCCTGCGAACCTCACAATCACCATTGGGTTTGGGCCTTCGCTTTTCGACGATCGCTTTGGCCTGGCATCGGCGCGTCCGAAAGAGCTCAAAGACTTGCCGAAGTTCTCCGGCGACATGCTGGTGGACAAGCTTTGTGGCGGCGACATCGCCATCCAGGCGTGCTCTGACAACCCGCAGGTGGCTATCCACGCCATCCGCAACCTGGCGCGCGCTGGCAGCGGAGTCGTGGAATACAAGTGGTCCCAGCTAGGATTCGGCCACGCCACTGCCACCACGCGCGGCCAGCAAACGCCGCGCAACCTCTTTGGATTCAAAGACGGTACGAACAACATCAAGGCTGAAGATAAGGACATCGTCAACGAACACGTGTGGGTCTCTGGGACCGACTCGTGGTTTGACGGCGGTACTTTCGCCGCATCCGCATGCTCCTGGAAAACTGGGACCGCCAGGTACTTGCCGACCAAGAGGAGACCTTTGGACGCTCCAAGGGCAGCGGCGCTCCCCTGGGCCGCAGCGACGAATTCGACGAGCTGCCATTGGACGAATACCACGGCACTTCTGGCCCGGTGATTCCGCTGACGGCACACTCGCACTTAGCGAGCCATCAGGAAAACCAGGGCGCGCGCATGCTGCGCCGCGCGTACAACTTCACGGATGGAATCGACGACTTCGGCCACCTCGATGCGGGCCTATTCTTCGTGGCCATCGTGAACTCGCCCGAGCAACGCTTCATCCCGATCCAGTCCAAGCTGGCAAAGTCGGACAAGATGAACGAATACGTGCGCTACGAGTCCTCCTCTATCTTCGCCTGCCCTCCGGGCACCACCGGCGAAGACGACTGGTGGGGCCGCACGCTGTTCGAGGCCACGGCCTAGATGCGTCCGCGCCGCGTTCGTGCGGCGCGGACTCCGCCCTAATAGCGAATGACGCGGCGGCCTTCGATGCCGCCCTTGATAAGCCCCTCGAAGACCTCGTTGACCTCGTTGAGCTTGACTTCCTCGACCGTCGGCTTAATCATGCCGCGGGCGTAGAAGTCGAGCGCCTCCTCGAGATCCTGGCGTGTACCCACGAGCGAGCCGCGGATGGTGAGGCCCTTGAATACGATGTCGAAGATGGGCGCGGGGAACTCTCCCGGCGGCAGGCCGTTGAAGACGATGGTGCCGCCCTTGCGCGCCATGCCGATGGCCTGGCCGAACGCCTGCGGGTGGACGGCCGTAACGAGCACGCCGTGGGCGCCGCCCTTGGTATACTCAGTAACGGCCTCGGCCGGGTCCGCTTCCTTGGCGTTGACGGTGTACTCGGCGCCGTGCTTCTTCGCCAGCGCTAGCTTCTCTTCTGAGATATCCACCGCGATGACGCGCATGCCCATGGCGACGGCGTATTGCACCGCGATGTGGCCCAGTCCACCGATGCCGGAGATGACCATGAACTGGCCCGGGCGCGTCTCTGAGACCTTGAGCCCCTTGTAAACCGTGACGCCAGCGCAGAGAATCGGCGCGACCTCGATCGGGTCCGAGCCTTCCGGAATGCGTGCGCAGTAGCGGGTGTCCACGAGCATGTACTCGCCAAACGAGCCGTCCACGGTGTAGCCGCCATATTCCGCCTCGTCACACAGCGTTTCCCAGCCGGTGCGGCACTTCTCGCACACACCGCAGGCGGACCACAGCCAGACGTTGCCCACGATGTCGCCCACCTCGACGGTGTGCTCGCCTGGTCCCAGCTTGACCACTTCGCCCACACCCTCGTGCCCCGGGATGAAGGGTGGCTCCGGCTTAACCGGCCAGTCGCCTTCCGCGGCGTGGACGTCCGTGTGGCAGATGCCCGACGCAAGGTTACGCACGAGCGCTTGGTTGCGCCCCGGTTCCGGAAGATCCGCCTCACGGATATTCAGGGTAGGTCCGAATTCTTCGACGACAGCGGCGGTGAATGTATCACTCATTATGTACTCCTTTACTACGGGTCGATGACGTCACCCAGACTAGAAATCTCGCCCGCGCGCGTGTACCGCTCTACCCCGCTGCAAATTCCGCAAATCTGTGAATTAACACGAATCCGACGCGATGAGTGATATAGAGCATTCAGCCTGCAAAGATTGCATTTTTACCCCCGACCTGCATAAATGAATACCTATTTCATTAACCGCGGTCGTTTCCCCCCATACCGCGCGAAGGCATGCCGAATCGCCCCGGCCGCGGCCGGGGTTTCGTTTGTGGGGGTTAGTCCACGGTGCAGAGGTAGCGCTTGCCGTAGGGCGTGACGTACCAATAGTTGCCCTCGGCATCACGGGTATACGAGTCCCCGTCGGCCTTGCGTCCGTTATGGAACCGGCATAACGGTACGAGGTTCGCGACGTTCGTGTCGCCGCCCTTGTTCCGCGGGATGAAGTGGTCACGCTCGCACAACAGAGCCGGGGTCACACATCCTGGGTGAATACACTGCGGATGCAGCGCAAACGCCATGAGTGTTTGCTTCTCGTTGAAGATCGGCGTCGACTTAAAACAATCCACCGGCTCGCCCCAATTGGTCACCAGGGTGACGTAGCCGACCTCGGCCAGCTTTTCCTGAGCCAATAGGCGCGCCGGGCGCACCGTCCCGTCCGTGGCGCGAATGAGCTTGTCTTCTTTGAGGTATTCCTCGTGCTCGTCGAGACGAATAACTACGTGCGCAGCACGGGCTGGGGCCTGAATTTGCTCCCCGCCAGCGACGAACTGTTTGAACCCGTCGAGCAGGTCGTCGCCAGGCAGCGCGCCGAGCATGTCCATCAGCCACGGGTCTTGGGTGTTAATCACCAAACGGTGCCAGCCGTCTTTGCCATAGGTATGGCGGGCAGACTCCACGCGGGTCTTCGGCTTGGCAAGACTCGCGCCGACCTCATCGAGCTTGGTCTCCGCCGTGCCACACAAGGTCACGCGGGCGGCGTTGGGGTCGTCGCAGCGCGCGGCGAGCACCTCGATGCGGGCGAGCACGCGCAGGGAATGGCCGGCAGCGCGGGCGGCCTTGCGGGCCTCGGCGATGCCTTTGGGCTTAGTGCGCCAGTAGACGGCGGCCAAGGGGTAGATGAACTTCGCGTCGGCGAGTGTTAGGCCGCGGTCGCGGAGTTCAGCCACGGTGAGGCCAGCGGCTTCCTTGAGAGAATCGACACCGAGAGCAAGAGCATCGAAGATCGAGACGGTCATGCCACGGAGGATAAAGAGGCATCGGAAAGCCTGCAACCGATTGTCCAATGTATTAGTCGAACAGGGGTATTCGAACAGGGGTAATGAGGGGATAAACGTGCAGGTCAGCACTTTTCGACGCGAGCGTGCCGGTGGAATCGCGAGGCGGACACCCCTATCAATTGCGTGGGCCTCGGTTAGCCTGAAGGTCCACTATCAATTTCGCCGCGGCCAGCGAGGCCGGGCTTGGCCCGCTGCTTGCGGGCCCGGCGATGCTCTTTGCACTGAGCTCGCTGTCGTTCCTGCGCAACTTCTAGAAAGCGCTACTCGCTCACGGAAATAACGTTGCCCATCTTCCGCGGGGTCTTGCCGCCGGTGACGTCCGCCTGATCGATGTCGAACATCTGCGACAGGAAGTCCGCGACCCACTGCAGCAGCTCGACGTCGCGTAGCTTCGGGTCCGTGACGTTGCGGCCCGCCTTGGGGAAGTTGAGCTGAATAGCCTTCGCCGCGGCGCGGTAGTTCGAGCCGGGGAACAGGCGCTTGAGACGAACCTGCTTGGAGTCTGGCAGCTCCACTGGGTGGACCTTGATGCGCGTGCCTTGGACCGTGATGTCCGAGACGCCGGCGCGGCGGGCCTGGTGGCGCAAGCGTGCTACCGCAAGCAAACGAGTAACCGGCTGCGGCAGCGGGCCGTAGCGGTCCTCCATCTCCTCCACTGCCAGCTGCAGGTCCGCATTGTCTTTGGACGCCGCAAACTTGCGGTAGACCTCCAAGCGCAAACGCTCAGAGTTGATGTAATCCTCAGGGATGTGGGCGTCGACTGGCAGGTCGAGGCGGATCTCCTTCGGGCCGTCGTCAGTGGCCTTGGGAACCTCGCCACGTGCCAAGGCCTTGAAGGTCTCAACCGCCTCGCCCACCAACCGCACGTACAGGTCGAAGCCCACGCCTGCAATGTGACCGGACTGCTGGGCACCCAGCACGTTACCGGCACCACGCATCTCCAAGTCCTTCATCGCCACGGCCATGCCGGCGCCCAGATCATTGTTCTGCGCAATGGTGGCCAGGCGGTCGTAGGAAGTCTCCGTCAGCGTGGCGCCCTTCGGGTACAGGAAGTAGGCATAGCCGCGCTCACGGGAACGACCCACGCGCCCGCGTAGCTGATGTAACTGGGACAAGCCCATGTGGTGGGCGTTCTCCACGATGAGCGTATTGGCATTCGCGATATCCAAGCCTGTCTCCACGATGGTGGTACAAACCAGGACGTCGTACTCGCGATCCCAGAAACCCTGCACGGTCTGTTCGAGGGCTTCCTCGTTCATCTGGCCGTGCGCAACCACGATGCGGGCCTCTGGCACGAGTTCGCGGAGCTCGCGCGCCTTCTTCTCAATATCAGAGACCTTGTTGTGGATGAAGAAAGTCTGGCCATCACGCAACAGCTCGCGACGAATGGCCGCGGCAATCTGCTTGTCCTCGTAGGCACCCACATAAGTCAGGACCGGATGGCGGTCCTCCGGCGGGGTCAGAATAGTAGACATTTCGCGGATACCCGCCATGGACATCTCGAGGGTGCGCGGAATTGGCGTCGCCGACATCGTCAGCACGTCCACCGAAGCCTTAAGCGCCTTGATGTGTTCCTTGTGCTCGACGCCGAAGCGTTGCTCCTCGTCAACCACAATGAGGCCCAGGTTCTTCCAATGCACACCTGTTTGCAGCAGGCGATGCGTTCCGATGACGATATCGACAGAACCGTCTGCTAGGCCGGAGACAATCTCCTTGGCATCCTTCGTCGACGTAAAGCGGGACAGCACCTGGATATTGACAGGGAAACCCGTCATGCGTTCGCGGAAGGTATCCGCATGCTGCTGCGCAAGCAGAGTGGTAGGTACGAGAACCGCCACCTGCATTCCGTCCTGCACTGCCTTGAAGGCTGCGCGCACCGCTACCTCGGTCTTGCCGTAGCCCACGTCGCCCACGACCACCCGGTCCATGGGAACGGTGGACTCCATGTCCTCTTTGACCGCGTCGATGGCCAGCATTTGGTCCTCAGTCTCGACGTACGGGAAGTTGTCTTCCATCTCCGCCTGCCACGGTGTATCCGGCGCAAACTGGTGGCCCGGCGAAGCCTGACGCTTGGCATAAAGTTCCACCAACTCGCCCGCGATCTCGCGGACAGCGGCACGCGCCTTCTTCTTGGTGTTCTTCCAGTCCGAGCCGCCCATCTTGGACAGCGTCGGCTTCTCGCCGCCGGTGTACTTCGACAACAGGTCCAGCGAGTCCATCGGCACCCAGAGCTGATCGGCCGGCTGGCCGCGCTTCGACGCCGCGTATTCCAAGACGATGTACTCGCGGCGCGAGGTCTCGTCACCAGACTGGATCGTGCGCTCAGCCATCTTCAGGAAGCGGCCGATGCCGTGGGTCTCATGCACCACGTGATCGCCCTGCTTCAATGCGAGCGGATCGACGCGGTTGCGGCGCTTGGCGGGGCGTCGCTTAGCGCCGGCAATGTCGCCCACGCGGTTACCCGTCAGGTCCGTCTCCGTCACCACAACCAGCGGCAGGGCCTCCTTGGTGGCGCCACCCTGGCTGCGTGCCTTGGGGAACACCAGGCCCGCATGCGAGAGCGCCTGGTATAGCGTGACCTCACCCGGGGTCGGTTCCCAGCCGGGCGTTGCGACCTTGGTGCGAATCCCCTTCTCGGCAAAGCGTTCCACCATGCGCTTGATAGCACCCTGAGCCGGCGCGATAAACGCCGCACGCCCGCCATCGCGGGTATGCGCGAGCAGCTGCGCCATCATGGCGTCGATCTCCTTGACGTCACCACGTGGCGTCGGGCCCGGTTCATACTCGAGCGGCAAGGTCTGCGACTCGTCGGCCATGAACATTCCAGGAGGAGCAAAGGTCCACAGCGGCAAATTCGCGTTAGCGCACGTTGCTTCCAAAGACTCGTAGGAACGGTAGCTAGCGGCCTCGGTATCCAGGCCTTCAGCAGCCAAAGGACCATCCGCCCCCATGGCAGCGGCTTCCCAACCGGCAGCCAAGAATTCCGCGTCCGTGGACTCTAGATCCGCAATACGGGTGCGAATCTTTTCCGGCGCGACCAGCAGCACGTGGGTACCCTCCGGCATGAATTCGGGAAGGGTAACCAGCGGGGCGTCGCTAAGCACCGCAAGCAGCGCCTCCATGCCGTCGGCCGGAATATGCTCACCTACCCTGGTCAAAAGCTCCACGAGGGCAGCATTGCCCGGGTGCTGGAGGGCAAGGTCTTGGGCACGCTTGGCGACGTCGTCAGTAATCGGAAGCTCACGCGCCGGGAAGATGTCCACCGCGCCGACCTCAATCTCTGGAATCGCGCGCTGGTCGGCGACGGAAAACTGCCTGATATCGGTAATTTCATCGCCCCAGAACTCCACACGCACCGGGTAATCGAGCGTCGTGGGAAAGACATCCAAGATGCCGCCGCGGACGGCATACTCGCCGCGCTTGGCCACCATGTCCACGTGCTTATAGGCACGAAACTCCAGCTGGGAGACGATGGCCTCGAGCTCTATTTCCATGTCCTCGGCCAGGCTGATCGGGCTGCGGCCTTCCACGTTTTTCAAGATCGGTTGGCTATATCCACGCGCTGCCGTGACGACGACGCGCAGCTTGCCTTCTGCAATGCGGTGCAGCACCTGCGCGCGGCGGCCCACGATATCCGCGCCGGGCGAAAGGCGTTCGTGCGGAAGGGTTTCCCACGCCGGGAACTGGGCAACCTTGTCCCCCATCATCGCGGTTAGCTCCGCGGTGAGGTCCTCGGCCTCACGGCCGGTGGCGGTGACGACAAGCACGGGCGCCTGATTCGCCAGCGTGCCGATAGCCCACGGGCGCGCTTGGTCGATGCCGGTGATGTGCAGGTGTGGCTCGCCTACCTGGGTGGCAAGCCCTTTGAGTTTCGGGTCGGAAGCCGCGACCTTGAGTAGTCCGGCGAGCATCGGCGTTGCCACTTAGTTAGTTCCTCTCAATTTTGGCTTAGCTTCCATTCCAGACAGCCCATTCCAGCACAAGTTTACGATGTGCGCAGCCACCACTTCCTTTGCCGGCTGGCGGGTGTCCAGCCACCATTGGGCGGTCATCGAGACCATGCCGACTAGCGCTTGGGCATAAAGTCCTGCCAGTTTCGCGTCGAGGCCGCGGCGCTCGAAGGCGGAGCCTAGGATATAGGAAACCTGCCCCACGGAGGAATTAAGCAAAGTGGAATAGGAGCGTTCGTCGCCGGGCTTGGAGTCACGCACGAGGATTAAGAACCCATCGGTTTCTTGCTCCACGTAGTTTAAAAGTGCAACAGTGGCTTTCTCGATGCGCTCGCGCCACGTGCCGTCGCTAAGCGAATGCGTAATCACCTCCTCCAGCGCGAGCATCTCACGGTCCACGATGACCGCATAGAGGCCTTCTTTCCCTCCGAAGTGCTCATAGACCACGGGCTTGGAAACGCCAGCTCGCGCCGCAATCTCCTCCACACTGGCGCCGTCGAAGCCCAGCTCGGCAAAAGCCGCTCGGCCAATCACGATCAATTGCTCGCGACGTTCGCGTCCAGTCATCCTCTGTCGAACCATGCGATCAAGCTTAGTGGGTGGCATTTGTAATTAAGGCATGTGCGTCAGGTACTATTAGCAACGCACGCCTTGAGCGCGCGGTTATTCCCCATGGTGTAATCGGCAACACTACGGTTTTTGGTACCGTCATTCTAGGTTCGAGTCCTGGTGGGGAAGCTTCTTCCGGCCCTCGCCGACCATTAAAAATGCTGGTCGGTGGGGGTTTCTAGCTTCGATAATAAGGCCCAAGGCCTAAGTAGCAAAAGGGCATGCGGACGAAATCTTGAAGGATTTCCCGTCTTTCTAGGTTGAGCCGTTGCTCTTTGTAGATTTCTCCTTAACTGGCACAAATACCGCAGCCAAAGCAACAACATCGATTCCTACAAGGAATGCAGCAATCCACGTTTTGCCCAAATACGCGCACCAACCACCCAGGAGCAGCACTGCAACTACGCTGAAAGCGCCGATTAGCTGACCTCTCCTAGCAAGTTTAAATGAACCATCAACCGTTTTTCTGCGGGCATAGTTCTCCGTCTCAATCGAGTCCTGAGTCGTCGCAATCCAAGTTTCATAAACCTCGGGAGCTTTAGCCTTTAGCGACTCAGCTACATCAGGATCTGGGTAGTACTGCTTAAACTCTTGATGAGTTAAAGGAATTAGAGCTTAGACGAGAGTGCGCTCTGAAATTGTCTGTTATTTTCGCCTCGAAAACTTCAAATATTACACATCGTGCCAAGCCTAGTTTTGAAACAGATACTAAACTCTCTTGCGCGACAGCCCCGAGCCTGTAGTTAACCGCTAACGCTAAATAGGGAAAACATGCTGGAAACTCTTTACCTGCACGCCACGGCCACGGATGCCGAGCGCCTGTTGCTCTGCCTGGAAAGTCACCTGCAGGATCAGCTCACCGCAGCCACTGTGATATCCGTAGTTCTAGATATGGATCCGCAAGAAGATTTTGAAATACCACCAGAGGATTCAAGTGGCCAGTGTCAAAAGAGCAATTGTCAGGTGCGCATCGAGCTGCGGCCGACAGACGGGCAAGCGCTCACTGAAGACTACCTAGATCACCTCGGTGAACGACTGCTCGAAATCTTCTTTGCCGTAATGACGGACTTTCCGGAAGTTTGCTTCTTCAGCATCTTGGATCCTGACTAAATCATCTGCACGGCCACAATAAAGGACACTTAAGCGCTAGGAAGCCTCCGCGCTCGGCGTCGCGTACGGGCTACGGGATGAGTCCACTACTTGCCCAGCATGTACGCTATGTGACGACCCAGCAGCCTTCTCGAATACAAGCGCCGCCGGCTTGACGCGAACGTCAGGTTTTTCGCCCTTGTTCACCACAACCATCTGACCCATCATGCCCTTGTCCTCGTGCAGGAGCATGTGGCAGTGGTACATGTACGGAATGGTCTTATCCGGGAAGTAGCCCAACTCCACGAGCAGCTTGGCGGTTGCCTTGGGCGGAAGATTGACGATGTCCTTCCAGCCCATCGTCGGAACCGCGATGTCTTTGCCATCGCCATAGTCATAAGACAAGACCTTGAAACGCGAATTGTGGATGTGGAAGTTGTGCGGCCAATCGCTATTTTCGTTGGTCACAGTCCATACCTCAGGCTTGTCTTCCTCGATCACGGTGTCCACGCGGGCCATGTCCATGGTCTCACCGTTAATCATGAAGGTATTGAGCACGAACTCGCGCTCAGTCAGCCCCTCGGCCGATGGGACGTCGGCAGCCGCGGGGTCCAAGGTTTGCGGCAGAGCTGGCGCTGCAGGCGCATCCTCCCCCGGCGCGGTGATATGCAGGATGTCAAAGCTGTCCCTGAAGCCAAAGTCCGCGGAGTACTCATCTTCGGGGATGCTGAAGTTGTCCTTGCGCGGCACCGACTGCAACACCACGTCCTTGCCGGGCTCCAAGTCCACGAGGACCTCGATGCGCTCGCCTGGTCCGATGAGCAGCTCGTCGACCTCGACGGGGGCGTCGAGAAGCCCGGAGTCAGTAGCGATGACGTTAAACGGCGTCCCATTATCCAGGGCCAGCGTGTAGAAACGCATCGAAGCGCCGTTGAGCAAGCGCAGACGAACCCGGCGCGTGGTCGCGGCGAAAGAAGCATTCGTGATGCCGTTAACCACAGGGGTAGTGCCCAGGAGACCGAGCGTGCCGTCAACCTGGTGATCGAGCTGGCCGTCCTCAGTGAACTTCGCATCCATAATGACCACCGGAATGTCATCCACGCCGTACTCAGAAGGAATGTCGAGCTTATCCGATACGTCGTCGTCCAAGATAAACATGCCAGCAAGTCCGCGGTAGGCATGGGTTGCCGTGGCCATATGCGGGTGCGGGTGGTACCAAACGGTAGCCGCTGGCTGCACGATCTCCCACTGTGGCTTCCAGGTCTTGCCTACCTCAATCGGCGAGTGTGGTCCACCATCGGAATAGGCCGGAAGCTTCATTCCGTGCCAATGCACTGTGGTCATTTCCACCAGGTTGTTGGTGATTTCCGCGCGAACCTTGTCGCCCTTGTGGGCGCGCAGCGTCGGGCCGAGGAACGGGCCGTTAAAGCCCCAGGTGCGGGTGTTCTTGTTGCCCGGAATGACCTCGGAGTATCCGTCTTGGGCGGTGAGCTTGAATACTCGGGTATCGCCTTCCATCTCGCCTTTCAATACCGGCGGGATGGGAAGCGGGCGCGGTTCGGAGTCGTAACCCACCGGCGCAGGCTGATCCTTATTCGAAGAACAAGCTGCCAGCGCAGACCCCGCGACCACTGCCGTAGTAACGAGCAATCCGCCTTTGAAAAACACTCGACGCGAAAAAGCCATGTACCCCAGATTATTAAAATAGCGACGCCACCGCGCCGGATTAGGCTAAAGCGGTCCTGAATCACATACGCTTTAAACCATGTCAATCCCAGACAATGAAACTCGTCCTGCCCGCCTTTTCGCGTGGTCCAATGCGCTGCAAGGAATCGGCGACCAACTGGTGTCCGGCAAGACGGTTCTCCCCTGGCTTTTCGCACAGGTCGGAGTCCCTCACTTCTTCACCGCGCTCCTCGTCCCTATCCGCGAGTCTGGATCGATGCTGCCGCAGGCCGCACTCAGCCCCTGGGTAACCTCCCGGCCAGCGCGCAAGAAGCTGTGGGTCTGGGGCTCGCTCATCCAGGGCTGCTGTGCCGTCGTTGTTGCCGTCGCTGCAGCACTGTTCCACGGATGGCTTCTCGGTGTTGTCACCATTGCCGCATTGGCAGTGCTTTCCGTCTTTCGCGCTTTGTGTTCGCTCACCGGCAAGGACGTTCAGGGACGCACCATCTCAAAGGGCAGCCGCGGTGAGGTCACCGGCCTTGCTGCCCAAGCCACGGGCGCGGTGACGCTGCTTATCGGTTTGGTGCTCGCGGCCCTCGGCCAACTTCCACCGCTCGGGCTAGCCGCGGTCCTGGGATGCGGCGCGGCCAGCTGGTTCATCGCCGCGGCGGTCTTCCACGCCATCGATGAGCCGGTTCCAGACAATGCCCAAGACCCCAGCAAGTCGCATTGGTGGCGCGACACGTGGGGACTCTATACCGAGGATGCGGACTTCCGCCGCTTCGTCAACGTGCGTGCGCTTCTCCTCGTGACGGCATTGTCCACGACGTTCATTGTCACACTGTCTCACCAAGTCGGCAGTACTGCGCTCAGCGGTCTAGGCGGGTTCGTGCTCGCTTCCAGCCTGGCCAGCCTGGTCGGCGGCAAGATTTCCGGCATCTGGTCCGATCGATCTTCCCGGCTGGTCATGGCATGGGCCTCTGCCGCCGCATCAGTGACGTTGCTGGCAGTCGTTGCCTGCGCGCAGTGGGCCCCTCACTGGGTAACTGCGTGGGCGCTGCCGTTGGGATTCTTCCTTGTCAATCTGGCACACACGGCAATTCGCGTGGCACGCAAGACCTACATCGTGGACATCGCTGGCGGTGACAAGCGCACTTTTTATGTGGGCGCCGCTAACACCATGATGGGCGCCATCTTGCTCATGGTGGGCGGAATCTCGGCGGTGATTTCACTGGCCGGCCCAACTGCCGCGTTGCTCTTCCTCGCGGCATTGGGTTGTGTGGGCGCCTGGCGAGCCCGCATGTTGCGTGAGGTCTCGGAATAAAAGACGGCATTCTTGCCGTCGCTTGCTCCCAGTGCGCACCCCGGCGTTAAGATGTGAGGCAATACTCCCCTAAGACCCAACCACAGGAGAACGAAGAAACTCGTGGCAGATACAACTGACTGCGCCATTGTTGTTTTAGCGGCAGGCGCTGGCACCCGCATGAAGTCCGCCAAGCAAAAGACACTGCACGAAATCGGAGGGCGCCCACTCATCGGCCACGCATTACACGCTGCAGCTGGTCTTAACCCCAAGCACCTCGTTGCTGTGGTCGGTCACCAGCGCGACCAGGTCTCCCCTGCCGTCGAGGCTATTGCGGCAGAGCTCGGCCGCGAGGTCGCACAGGCTGTTCAGGAGGAGCAGAACGGCACAGGCCACGCGGTACAGTGCGGCCTTGCCCCACTCCCCGACTTCACCGGCACCGTCATCGTCACCAACGGCGACGTTCCGCTGCTGCGTCCGGAAACCATCCGCGGGCTTTACGACGCCCACGTGGCCGCCGGTAACGCAGTCACCGTTCTGTCGATGCAGCTGGATGACCCAACCGGTTACGGCCGCATCGTGCGTGACACGGACGGTTCCGTCAAGGCCATCGTCGAGCAAAAGGACGCTGCGCCTGAGCAACTGAGCATCGATGAGGTAAACTCCGGGGTTTTCGCTTTCGACGGCGCTATTTTGCGAGCCGCCCTGACCAAGCTGGATTCCAACAACGCCCAGGGCGAGCTCTACATCACCGATGTTCTGGAAATCGCCCGCACCGCCGGTCACAACGTCGGCGCGCACATTGCTGCCGACGCCGGCGAGCTGGCAGGCGTCAATGACCGCGTCCAGCTCGCCGCTGCTGGCCGCGAGCTCAACCGCCGCACCGTGGAAACCGCCATGCGCGGTGGCGCCACCATCGTGGATCCGGAAACCACCTGGATCGGCGTGGACGTGACCATCGGCTCCGACGTTCTCATCCATCCGGGCACCCAATTGTGGGGAAAGACTTCCATCGCGGACAACGCCGAGATCGGCCCTGACACCACCCTGACCGACATGACCATCGGTGAGGGCGCCAAGGTCATCCGCACCCACGGTTCCGAGTCTGTGATTGGCGCTAACGCCAATGTCGGCCCGTTTACCTTCATCCGCCCGAAGACCGAGGTCGGTGAAAACGGCAAGCTCGGCGGCTTCGTCGAGGCAAAGAATGCCCAGATTGGACGCGGTTCCAAGGTTCCGCACTTGACCTACATCGGCGACGCCACCGTTGGCGAGGAGTCCAACATCGGCGCTTCCTCCGTATTCGTCAACTACGACGGTGTTAACAAGCATCACACCGTAATCGGCAGCCACGTGCGCACCGGATCTGACACGATGTTTATCGCACCAGTCAATGTCGGTGATGGCGCGTACTCGGGTGCGGGTACAGTTATCAAGGAAGATGTTCCTCCGGGAGCACTCGTGGTCTCCGGTGGCAAGCAGCGCAACATCGAAGGCTGGGTTCAAAAGAAGCGTCCGGGAACTCCGGCAGCTGAGGCTGCCGCCCGCGCACAGGACAACAACAAGTAAGGGGAATTACCGCCCATGACAGGCAAGGTAACCGGCAGCAGCAAGAACATGAAGCTCTTTTCTGGGCGTGCACACCCAGAACTGGCTGAGGCTGTGGCCAAGGAACTGAAGACGGACCTCGTTCCAACCACTGCTCGCGACTTCGCTAACGGTGAAATCTTCATCCGCTTCGAGGAATCCGTGCGTGGTGCAGACTGCTTCGTGATGCAGTCCCACACCCAGCCGCTGAACAAGTGGCTGGTGGAACAGCTCATCATGATCGATGCGCTCAAGCGTGGTTCCGCAAAGCGCATCACCGCCATCCTGCCGTTCTACCCATACGCACGCCAGGATAAGAAGCACCGTGGCCGCGAGCCGATTTCCGCTCGCCTCGTTGCTGACCTGCTGCAGGCTGCTGGCGCGGACCGCATCGTTTCCGTGGATCTGCACACCGACCAGATTCAGGGCTTCTTCGACGGCCCCGTTGATCACATGCACGCAATGCCGATCCTCGTGGACTACATCAAGTCCAAGTACTCCCTGGATAACCTCGCTGTGGTTTCCCCGGATGCTGGCCGCGTCAAGGTGGCTGAGAAGTGGGCACATGAGCTTGGCGACGCTCCACTGTCCTTCGTTCACAAGACCCGTTCCACCGAGGTTGCTAACGAGACCGTATCTAACCGCGTTGTCGGCGAGGTCGAGGGCAAGGACTGCGTCCTGCTCGACGACATGATCGATACCGGCGGAACCATCGCCGGCGCTGTCCGCGTCCTGAAGGAAGCTGGCGCGAAGTCCGTCGTTATCGCTTGTACCCACGGCGTCTTCTCCGACCCGGCTCGCGAGCGTCTGTCCGAGTGTGGTGCTGAGGAAGTCATCACCACTGACACCCTTCCGCAGTCCACTGAGGGCTGGTCCAACCTGACTGTTCTTTCGATTGCTCCGTTGCTGGCTCGTACCATCAACGAGATCTTCGAAAACGGCTCCGTAACCACGCTCTTCGAGTCGAACTAAGCGCTTAATAAGCAGCACGTAAAAGGACCGACCAGCACACAGCTGGGCGGTCTTTCCATTCCCCCCAAAAAACAGAAATAGATGACCTTGACCGATAATCTCTCAGAGGCCTTCTGCGAAGTGCGCGCGGTTTTGGAGCCTTTGCGCAACGACGCCGCGCCGCGATTATCAGTCAGCTCGGCAAACGTGAGGCTACCGATCTGCAACTACTGGCGGATGCCATCAAAGAAAACCTCCCAGGAACCCGCTTTGGCAATGAATTCTTCATTAGCAAAGCCATCGGCTGGGCGTTGCGCGATCTCTATCGCACCAATCCCACCTGAGTTTTGGGCTTCCTAGGCTCGCATGACGTCGCAAACCTCACGCGCAGAGAAGCATTGAAACACCACCGCTAAGCAACTCAATTTCGATAGTTCTGTAGTTGGCGAAGAAGAGCAGAAGTAACTTGCCTGCTCTCGGCGCTGCGTGTTAGGATTCTCGCTGTCTCGGCGAGGGCTGCCCGGAATCGGAAAGCCGTTATCGACGCGATTAGAAGTTATTTCACACGTTTTAAGCCTGCGATGACTCGACCAAGACGACCATCGGCAGGCTTTCGCCGTTTTCGAACTCGCTAAAGTCTCGCCGCACCAATCTTTGACACTAGGAGTTTTACTATGGCAAACACCCGCCCGGTATTGAAGGCAGAAGTACGTAACGAGTTCGGCAAGGGCTTCGCTCGCCGCCTGCGCGTTGCTGGCAAGGTCCCAGGCGTTGTCTACGGTCACGCCGTTGACGTTCTGCACTTCGCTGTTGACCGCATCGAGCTGACCGCACTGGTTCGCGCACACGGCGTCAACGCTGTTTTCGAGCTCGAGCTCGAGGGCGAGCAGCACCTCGTCATGGTCAAGCACGTTGACCAGAACGTTCTGACCCTGGACATCGACCACATCGACCTCCTCTCCATTAAGCGTGGCGAGAAGGTTGAGGTTGAGGTTCCGGTTACCCTCGAGGGCGAGCCGGCACCGGGCCTCATGTTCATCCAGGATGCTGACGTCCTCCTCGTTGAGGCAGACGTTCTGAACATCCCAGAGGAGATCTCCGTTTCCATCGAGGGCCTCGAGGACGGCGCTGTTGTCACCGCTGGCGACATCACCCTGCCAGAAGACACCACCCTGGTTGCAGATGCAGAGACCATCATCGCTTCTATCTCCCTGCCTGAGGTTGACGAAGAGCTCGAGGAAGCTGCTGAGGCTGCTGAGGAAGGCGGCGCTGAGGCTGGCGCTGAGTCCGCCGAAGAGACTGAAGAGTAAATCACTCTTCTCTGCGCCCGCGCTAGATTTACGTCTAGCTCGGGCGTTTCGCCGTTTTACTATGTCCTTCTCGGGGTCAAGATCCCTCGCAGCATGAGACAATAGCGCAGTGAATAGTTTTCTCATTGTTGGCCTTGGCAATCCAGGCCCCAAATACGCAGGAACACGCCACAACATCGGCTTTGACGTGGTCGATGAGATCGTGGGCCAGAACTACACAAACTTCTCAGTGCACAAGAAATCCAACACTGAGCTCGCTGAGACCCGCCTCGGTTCCGCCAAACTCGTTTTGGCCAAGCCGCGAAGCTTCATGAACCTATCCGGGGGACCAATCAAGGCCCTTCTGCAGTACTTTTCAATCAACCCTGCTCAGCTCATCGTGGTACACGATGAGCTGGAGCTTGATTTCGGCGTCGTCAAGCACCGCTTCGGCGGTGGCGATCATGGACATAACGGTCTGCGCTCCACCACCAAATCCTTGGGAACCAAGGACTACCAGCGCCTCTCGGTCGGTATTGGGCGCCCACCGGGACGTATGGACCCCGCGAGCTTTGTGCTCAAGCCTTGGTCGAAACAGGAAAACGCGGAAATCCCCATTATTTGTGCCGACGCAGCCGACGAAATTATTCGGGTAGTTCAGGAAACTCGTCTTCCTTAACGCGTAAACTATCCGCCATGAGACTTGCCACGCTACGCACCCAATACGGAACCACAGCCATTCGCGTCGACGGCCCAGGCGTCGGCGTGGGGCTCGATTTCGAGGACGTCGGCGAGCTGTTGCGCTCCGAAGATTGGCAGAAGTCGGCGCAATTGTCTGGCGAACCCATTGTCTTTCGCAATGAGGACCTCGCGCCAGTTATCCCCTCCCCTGGAAAAATCATCTGCGTTGGTGTTAATTACGCTAAACACGCGCGGGAAATGGGCCGCGAGCTTCCCACGCAGCCGACTCTGTTCATCAAGTTCCCGGAAGCCCTCACCGGGCCTTTCGATGATATTTACATTCCTGAATGGGCCACCAAGCAGCTCGATTATGAGGGCGAACTAGCCGTGGTCATTGGTACTCGTGCGCACAACGTGCCGGTTGCTGAGGCGCTCAACTACGCCGCTGGTTATGCCATCATGAATGACTACACGCTACGCGACTACCAGCGTCGTACCACTCAGTTCCACGCCGGTAAGTCCTTCTACCGCACCGCTGGTTTCGGGCCGTGGCTAACCACCGCTGATGAGTGGGCACCAGGTGGGCATGCAGCTGTGAAGACCACCGTCGATGGGGATATCCGCCAGGACGACGACACCGATGACCTCATTTTCTCTGTGGCTGAGCTCATCGCTTTTTGTTCGAAGCTCTACCCACTCAATCCCGGCGATGTGATTGTGACTGGCACCCCAGAGGGCGTGGGCTTTGCGCGCGACCCGCAAGCTTTTATCCAGGATGGGCAAAATGTACGGATTGCTATCGACGGCTTGGGAGAGATTTCCAACACCACGCATTTTGGTGAGCCCCCGGTCGGCTGCGGCGCGGAATGCACCTGCCAAGGTAGCTAGGTAACTTCCTTTCAAATCCCCTTCCCATAGCCATACCTGTTAAAACTAATACTGTTTGCGTGACCCGCACACGACTACCTTGGACTGAGTCAGCGACGCGCGGCATGCTCTGTTAACGGTGCTCAGGCTTTCCACCGCGCATCGCGGCCGCAGAGGCCGACTCAGCGCAATGCGGGGTGAGTTTCTATCCAAACCATTAAACATTTCTGCAGCTAGAGGCTAAAATTAATAGAATGAGCAAAGATAAGAAAAAGTCCCCCGCAAAGCTCGATAAGGCAGCGTACGAGGAAGAGCTCAAGCGCCTGCAAGCAGAACTCGTGGAAATGCAGCAGTGGGTAGTTGAGACCGGCGCCCGTGTTGTCATCATCATGGAAGGCCGCGACGCCGCAGGTAAGGGCTCTGCAATCAAGCGCATCACCCAGTACCTGAACCCTCGCACCTGCCGAATCGAAGCACTGCCCAAGCCCACCGACCGTGAGGCTGGCCAGTGGTACTTCCAGCGCTACATCGAAAAGCTTCCTACAGAGGGCGAGATCGTCATCTTTGACCGCTCCTGGTACAACCGCGCCGGCGTCGAGCGTGTCATGGGCTTTTGCTCCCAGCAGGAGTACGTTCGCTTCCTACACCAGGCCCCACAGCTGGAGAACATGCTCGTCGAAGATGGAATCATCCTGCTGAAGTACTGGTTCTCCGTATCTGATGAAGAGCAGATCGCACGCTTCAAGTCTCGTCGCAACGATCCGCTTCGCCGCTGGAAGCTCTCCCCTATGGATCTTCAATCCATCACCCGTTGGGAAGACTACTCCCGCGCTAAGGACGAGATGTTTGTGCATACCAATACCCCGAACGCACCGTGGTACACGGTCGAATCTGAGGACAAGAAGCGCTCGCGCATCAACGTCATCAACCACATCTTGAAGACGGTTCCTTATCAGCACGTCGAGCAAGACGTCCCAGAAGTTCCGGAGCGCCCTGATTCTTCCGGCGAGGAGTACGAGCGCCCGCCACGCGACGAGTTTGCCTACGTCCCAGACGTGGCCTCGAACCTTGAGCGCAGCAAGGTATCCGCCGCCAAGAAGTCCGGTGGAAAGAAGAAGAAAAAGAAAAAGTAGCGCCCACTGCAACTAAAAGGCCGCTGGTCCCCCTTCAGAGAAAGGGAGCCAGCGGCATTTTAAGTTTTAGAGCTCAGTTGCATCAACGCGGGTTGGGAACACGCGTGGGCGCGCGCCTGCGATCTCCTCAACGATGCGGATGACCTGGTTCGAGTAGCCGAACTCGTTGTCGTACCACACGTAAAGAACCAGGTGCTTACCGGAAGCGATGGTTGCCAAACCATCCACAATGCCTGCGTGGGTGGATCCCACGAAGTCAGAGGAAACAACCTCTGGGGAAGCAATGTAGGAAATCTGCTGGCGCAGGTCGGAGTGCAGGGAAACGTTACGCAGGAAGTCGTTGACCTCGTCGCGCTCAACTTCCTTCTCCAGCTCCAGGTTCAGCACAGCCATGGACACGTCCGGGGTAGGAACGCGAATAGCGTTACCAGTCAGCTTGCCCTCGAACTCCGGAACGGCCTTGGACACGGCCTTTGCAGCGCCGGTCTCCGTCAGAACCATGTTGAGGCCAGCTGCGCGGCCGCGGCGATCGCCCTTGTGGAAGTTATCGATCAGGTTCTGGTCGTTGGTGAAAGAGTGCGCGGTCTCCACATGACCGTGGACAACGCCGTAACGGTCGTTGATGACCTTGAGAACAGGGGTGATGCCGTTGGTGGTGCAGGATGCAGCCGAGATGATCTTGTCGGAGTCCTCGATGGTGTCGTGGTTGATGCCGTAGACGATGTTCTTCAGGTCACCCTTGCCCGGTGCGGTCAGCAGGACGCGGGAGATACCCTTGGATTCCAGGTGCTGCTCCAGGCCCTTGCGGTCGCGCCATACACCAGTGTTGTCCACGAGGACGGCGTTGTCGATGCCGTAGGAGGTGTAATCGATGTCGGTTGGGTCGTTGGCGTAGATCATCTGAATCTTGGTGCCGTTTGCCCAGATGACCTCGTTCTCTTCGTCCACACCGATGGTGCCGTTGAAAGCACCGTGGACGGAGTCACGGCGCAGCAGAGAGGCGCGCTTGAAGATGTCGCCGTCGCCCTTCTTGCGGACCACAATTGCGCGCAGGCGAACGCCACCGTAAGCAGCCTCACGAGCGATCAGGATGCGGGCCAGCAGACGGCCGATGCGGCCGAAGCCATAAAGCACAACGTCGGTGCACTCCTTGTCCACGGCAGCGCCAACCAGGTCAACGAGCTCCTGCTCGAGGTAGTTGCGCAGACTGGTGGAGTTGGACTCAGCGTAGCCAGATGCCAGGCGGCCCAAGTCGATGGAGGCAGTGCCGAGGTTCATGTCGCACAGTTCCTTCAGGATGGGAAGGGTCTCTGCGGTGGACAATTCGCGGTTCGCGATACGGCGAGCGTAGCGGTGAGCCTTCATGATGTCGATGTCCGTCACGCCACTCAAGACGCGACCGTAGATGGTGGTCACGACATTGTTGGTGCGGTGCAGTTGGTGGATGAGCGGAATCATCTCCTGAGCAAGCTCGAGACGTTCGTTCCAGTCAGCGTGTCCAACCTGTGCGTTCGCAGTCACGTGTTCTTTTCCTTTACTCGTCATGGGGGTAAACCAACATTCAACCGTAAATATTAACTGTTATGAGTGCCCGTTTGGGCATAGATGGTGCAGGATCTCCGCCACACTACCCCCGTTGATTTTCTCAACCTCTTCTCCCACGAGGCAATAGCCCACCGCCGGGTCCTTTTGGGCACGCCGCGCCTTCAACATCGAATTGAGATAGGGGTAAAGCGGAGAAAGCTGCGGGTTGCTTCGTGTAAATTCCGTTTCCAATCCACGCGCATAACGCCCGGAAAAGGCACGCGTAGAAACGCTCCTCCCGCCACGCGCAAGAAGCTTACGGTTAACCGGCGAAGTGCCCGCTTCCGACGCCAAAAGGAAGGCCGAGCCACAGCTCACCGCAACCACCCCCGGCCAGGCCAACGCTCGTTCGACATCCGCGGAGCTGCGCATGCCACCGGCGGCGATGAGAGGAATGGGGGCGTCGCCAAGCGCGGCGTGCACAGCGAACACGAGCTCCTCCAGCGGCCGCCAATCAGGTTCTGCCTCCGCATCCCACACGCCGCGATGGCCGCCTGCCTCGGGGCCCTGCACGCACAACGCGTCGACGCCGCGGCGCGCCGCCTCCACTGCCTCGGCCGGGGTGGTCACCGTGGTCCACGCCTCTGCCCCAGCGGCGTGAATGCACGTGATTTCCTCCTCCGTAAACGTCCCGAACATCGACCACAGCACCGCAGCGCCCGCGTCGAGCGCCATGTTCAGTTTCTCCGTCCAGCCGAATTCCAGGTCCGCCTCCAGCACCGAAACGCCCAGCTCCTGTGCCATAGCACTCACCGCCTCCATATTGGCTGGGCTTAGCGGTTCCTGCGCGTGAAAAAGGTTAACGCCGAAGCGGTGTCCCCGGCACGCCTCGATCTGCTCTTGAGCAGCGCTTAACGACGCCGTCCCCAGCGCCAACGCACCAAAGGAGCCGTTGTGCTCTGCAGCAATGACGCTGTCAGGCGTGGTGGGGCCACCCGCCATGGGGGCGGGAAGTACTCTGATTTTTAGGCTTTTTAGAATGGCGCTCATAGCGTCCACCTTAGATCTCGACCAATTGTGAGGGCACATGACTGCTTCTGCTTCATCTTCTGCTGACTCTTCCGCGGGCAGCTTCTTCGCGCGGCTCGTGTCGCGGCTTTTCGGGTCCTCCGTTAAGGAAACGGGGGCGTCGTCAATGGCGGCTCTCGAGGCTGCAGACCTCGACGCCGAATGGCTCGTGGTGGGCTTAGGCAATCCGGGCGCCAAGTACGCAGCCACCCGCCATAACGTGGGATACATGGCCGTCGACGATTTGCTGGCGGAATCCGGGGAACTCTTGCAGCCGGTGGCCGGCCACTCCCTCACCGCCGCACCGTTGAATGTTGCAGACACGCCGATTCTGGTGGTGCGCTCGGCGACGTTTATGAACTTGTCCGGCGATCCTATTGCTCCCTTGGCGCAGCAGTTGGGCATTCCGGCTGAGCGGGTCCTCGTTATCCATGACGAGCTGGATCTGCCGCCGAACAAGATTCGAATCAAGGTTGGAGGTAATGAAAACGGCCACAACGGGCTGAAATCGCTGACGGAGCGGCTGGGTACTCGCGACTATCCTCGTGTGCGCATCGGCATTGGCCGCCCGCCCAAGGGTTCTTCGATTCCTGATTACGTTTTGGGTCCGATCGACGCGGACGTAGGTTTCGACGCCGCGATCGAGACGGCTGCCGACGCCGTGCGCCTCATCGTAAGTTCTGGGATCCAAAGCGCACAGAATGAGATTCATTCCCGCAAGTAACCCACCACGCGGACCTGTTTACGCCTAAACTAAATTTTCATGAGCCACGCCCCACACGAACCGCAGACCATAGTCATTACTGGCGCTTCCGATGGCATCGGTGCCGCAGCCGCGCGCACCCTGCGTGCGAAGCGCCCACAAGACACATTGGTGCTGGTGGGGCGTAATCCGGACAAAACTCGCGCGGTAGCCGAAAGCGTGGGCGCGAGCTACCACGTAGCGGATTTTGAATCCCTCGGGCAGGTGCGGCGCTTGGCGGACGAACTCGGCGAACTTGAGGAAATTCACGCACTGGGCAACAACGCTGGGGGCATTTTTGACGGCCCCTTCACCACCGCCGATGGTTTCGAACGCACGTGGCAGGTAAACGTCGTGGCTCCATTTTTGTTGACCTCCCTGCTGCGGGACAAGCTCCGCAAGACCGACGCCACCATCGTGCAGACTGCATCCGTGGCTAATCTCTTGATGTCTGCCTTCGACCCAGGTGACCCAAATACCTTCCAGAAATTCACCGCCGAGCGTGCCTACGGCAACGCGAAGTTGGGGGACATCCTGCTCACCAGCTACTTGCACAACCACGACATGACCTCCGTGGCCTTCCACCCCGGTGTCCTAGCCACCAATTTTGCGCGCACTTCTCATAGCCGGACTCGGAAGTTCTACTCCGGCGCACTGTCCAAGAGCTTTGGTAGAGCGGAGGAAGGCGGCGACAATCTAGCGTATTTCCTCACCGGCACGCCGGGGATTCACTTCGAGTCCGGCGAGTACTACAACAGCAAACGCAAGCTGGGTCTGCGGCGCCCGATGGCTAAGAAGTCGGCCGTGGCCCGCCGCATCTTCGATGATTTGGGCGAGCAGTTGGGTGTTAGTTGGGACTAGCCGTGCGTCTGTGGTGGCGCAATTCAGGGGCCGACGCAAAGGGCAGCTAAACTAGCCCGCATGAGTATTGCCTCCGAAGCCACCCGCCGCCGCACGTTTGCCGTCATCGCCCACCCGGACGCCGGTAAGTCCACATTGACTGAGGCGTTGGCGCTACACGCGCACATTATTAATGAAGCCGGTGCGGTGCACGGCAAGGGCAACCGCAAGGCCACTGTCTCCGACTGGATGGAGATGGAAAAGGACCGCGGTATTTCGGTAGCTTCCTCCGCGCTGCAGTTTGAGTACGCGCCGGAGAACCATGAGGGCGAGCCCTTCATGATCAACCTCGTTGACACCCCAGGTCACGCGGACTTCTCGGAGGATACCTACCGCGTTCTCACGGCCGTGGATGCCGCGGTCATGCTTATCGACGCCGCCAAGGGCCTCGAGCCCCAAACCCTCAAGCTCTTCCGCGTGTGCAAGGCCCGCGGATTGCCGATCATTACGGTTATCAACAAGTGGGACCGCGTGGGCCGCGAGCCGCTGGAGCTGGTCGATGAAATCGTCAACGAGATTCAGCTGCAGCCGACTCCCCTGTACTGGCCGGTAGGCATCGCTGGCGACTTCCGCGGCTTGGCGCACATCAATGAGGACGGCGAGGCCGACAACTACATCCACTTCATCCGTACTGCGGGTGGCTCGACGATCGCACCTGAGGAGCATTACGATCCGAGCGACGCTGAAGCCAAGGAAGGTGATGCCTGGGAGACCGCTGTCGAGGAGGCAGAGCTCCTGGCTGCCGACGGCGCCCTGCACGATCAAGAGCTCTTCGAGCAGTGCGTCACTTCCCCGCTCATCTTCGCATCCGCGATGCTCAATTTTGGCGTGCACCAGATTCTGGACACTCTGTGCGCCATCGCCCCAGCGCCGCGTTCGCGCGATTCCGATCCGAAGGCCATCGAGGCAGCCGGCTCTGGCGGCGCGGCGGCAATCGACGAGACGCGTGAGATCACCGATGACTTCTCAGGTGTCATCTTCAAGGTGCAGGCAGGCATGGACCGCAAGCACCGCGATAACCTCGCGTTTATGCGCGTGGTCTCCGGTGAGTTCGAGCGTGGCATGCAGGTCAGCCACGCCCAGTCGGGCCGCAGCTTCTCCACGAAGTACGCGCTGACCGTCTTCGGACGCGCCCGCGACACAGTGGACAGTGCCTTCCCTGGCGACATTGTTGGCTTGGTCAACGCTGGTTCCTTGGCGCCTGGCGATACCATCTACGCCGGCAAGAAGGTTCAGTTCAAGCCGATGCCGCAGTTCGCCCCGGAGGCCTTCCGCATTTTGCGCGCGAAGTCTTTGGGCGATTACAAGGCGTTCCGTAAGGGACTCGACCAGCTGGCGGCCGAGGGCGTCGTCCAGATCCTGCGCAACGAAACCCGTGGCGACGCCGCGCCTGTCATGGCTGCGGTGGGTCCCATGCAGTTCGAGGTCATGCAGGCCCGCATGGAGGTCGAGTACAACGTGGAGACGGTCACCGAGCCCATCCCCTACTCCGTCGCCCGCCGCACCGACGCCGAGTCCGCGCCGGAGCTCGGCCGCCAGCGTGGCGTGGAAATTTTCACCCGCACTGACGGCGAGCTCATCGCTCTCTTCGGCGACAAGTGGAAGCTCGCCTTCGTGGAGAAGGAGCACCCGGAGCTGACAATTGAACCGCTCGTCGCGGACTAACCTGCGGCGCAGAAGATTTTCGTTTCAGGCCGAGGAAGCCCCACAAAGTCGCATGGATTGGGGCTTCCCCGGCCTGAAGTGTCAATAACCCACCGCGCTCGTTACCCAGCGAGCATCTTTTAGGACAAGCCGGGAATCACGATGTTGAGTCCCAGCATGATGGCCAACGTCGCGAGCGGGATGATGATGGTCACGACGGCCGCGTCCTTGTAGGACAGGCGATGGGTCATGCCGCAGACCATGAGCATGGTGAGCACCGCACCGTTGTGCGGCAGCGAGTCGAAGCTCACGGAGGCCATGGCTGTCACGCGGTGCATAAGCTCGAGGCTGATCCCCTGCTCCGTGGCCAGTTGCGCGAGCTGTTCGCCGAGGGTTTCCATCGTGATGGACAGACCGCCGGAAGACGAGCCGGTGATGCCGGAGATGACCCCGGTGGACACGGTGGAGACCACGAGCGCGTTATCCGCGATGGCGAGCATGTTGTTCTTGATGACGGCAAAGACGGCCAGCGCCGCGATGACGGCACCGTAGCCCACCTCAGACGCGGTGGTAAAACACGGGAGGATGGCGTTCTTCGCGCCTTCGGATAGCTCCTTAAGCGAGGTGCTCACGCGCGAGGGGAACATCGCGATGATGACCACGACGGCGAGCGCCAGGGCGATGGTCGGCGACCAGATGCCGAGCAGCGCTGTGAGAGAGGTCTCGCCGTATTTTTCTCGGGCAAGGTAGTCAGCGGTCCAGGACTTGGAGAAGAAGTAGACAATCGCGAAGTTCACCACGATGACCACGAGAATGGGCAGCAGACCCAACATGCCTTGGACCTTGACGGACGGTTCCTTGATACCCAGTGGCGCGTGGGTGGTCAGATGACCGCCGGAATTGGTGTCGAAGGACTCGCCGCCGATGTCAACGGAGGCTTCGTCGCCAGTATCGCCGATGCCCTCGGGTGTTGGGATGACGTTGCCCTTTGCGTCGATGGGCTCGAAGCGCTCGCCGCCGCGCTGGAGTTGCTTGATGCGGAACTCGAGCCAGGCCATTCCAGCCACCAGCATGAGGAGGGCCGAGAGGATGCCGAACACCGGCGCGGCGTACGTATTCGTGCCGAAGTAGCTCGTCGGAATGGCGTTGTGGATCTGTGGGGAGCCCGGCAACGCGGCGAGCGCGAAGGTGATGGTGCCCAGCGCGATGGCGCCGGGCATAAGCCGCTTGGGGATGCCGGTTTCTTTAAAGAGCGCGGTCGCAATCGGCACGATGGTAAAGGCCACGACCCACGCGGAGACGCCGCCGTAGGTAAGCAGCGCGGTGGCGATAACGGTGGAGAGCATCGCGCGTTTCGGCCCGAAGAGCGCGGTGATACCGCGGGCGAGGTAGCGTGCCAGGCCTGTCGAGGTCATGAGGTAGCCAAAGATCGCGCCGAAGAGGAAGAGCGGGAAATACTTCCCGATGAACCCAGCGAGCGTCGGCATGAAGATCTGGGTGTACGTGCCCATGACCGGTTCGCGGGCAAAGAGCACCGCAATGAGCGCGGCGGCGGGGCCGACGACGACCACGGAGTGGCCGCGATAAGCGAAGACGACAAGGAATATGAGTGAGAGGACCACGCCTATGAGCGAGATGACCATCGAAAGAACCTTCCTAGAAAAGCATCGTGCGCCCGCGGGGCGGGCGCTACGATAAGCGACATGGATACAGGCCCGGCACAGGAGCCGAACGAGGTAAAGCCGAGCGCGCGGGAGCGGATTTTGGAATGCTCGCGCGTGCTCTTTAGCGAGCACACGTTCGCGCAGGTCTCGCTCAAAGACATCGCGGAGGCCGCGGGCGTGTCCGTGGCGCTCGTGGTCAAGCACTTTGGTAACAAGGACAGCCTCTTCGAGGCCACCGTGGATTTCACGGCTTCTTCAGCCGCGCTGTTTGCCGGACCGTTTGGCGAGCTCGGGCGGACCGCGGTCATCGAAACGCTCACGGCCCCGCACAATGCGCCCTACTCGATGGCGCGGACCATCTCCGTGGCCGCGGGTGCGCCGGAGAGCCTCAACGCGATTGGCAAGCGCATCAAGTCAGACCTGCTGCAAGTACTCGCCCAGCGCATCCGGGACGAGGCCCCGCACCCGAGTCCCTCGCCGGAGCTGCGGGCGCAGTCGGCGGTGGCACTGCTCATGGGTTTGAGCTTCATGCGCCGCTTCGGGGATACGGAATTCGAGGCCTTCCACACGGACACGCTCATCGAGTACTACGCGCCCGTCCTCCAGGAGATGCTGGACGGGCACTCGCCGGAACGCTGCACGCACCGGCGAGCATGAACTACTTCGCGCGCACGTCGTTGATAATCGCGCCGAAGTCGAGGCCGCCGTGCCCCTCGTCCACGAGCTTGGCGTACTGCTGGGTGGCAATCTTGCCCAGGACGGTATCGGTCTTCGTCTCATCCGCCGCGGCCATGGCGAGCTTCAGATCCTTGAGCATGAGTGCTGCGGCGAAGCCCGGCTTGAAGTCGTTGTCGCCCGGCGAGCCCGGCACGATGTCTGGCACCGGCGCGTTAACGGTGAGCGACCAGGAGCTACCCGTCGCGTTGGAGACCACGTCGTAGAAGGCCTGGTGGTCGAGGCCGAGGCGCTCGCCGAGGACGAGGGCCTCGGACAGGGCAATCTGCTGGATGGCCAGAATCATGTTGTTGCAGGCCTTCACGGCCTGGCCGTTGCCGGTCTGGCCGCAGTGCGTCACAGACTTGCCCATGACCTCAAGTACCGGCTTGACCTTGTCGAAGTCCTCCTTCTCGCCGCCGACCATAAAGGCCAAGGTGCCGTTGGCGGCGCCGGCCATGCCGCCGGAGACTGGGGCGTCGAGGAAGCGGGAGCCGACGGCGGAGACGGCATCGGCAAGCTCGCGGGCTTCGGAAACGGCGATGGTGGAGACATCGACGAAGAGCGGGGCGGTGTCCTCGGCCGCGATGATGGGCTCGAGGACCTGCTTGACCAGGCCGCCGTTAGGCAGGCTGGTGATGACGATGTCAGCGCCTTGGGCGGCCTCCTCAGCCGAAGCGATGATCTCCACGCCGTTGTCCTTGGCGCGCTCGCGGGCCTCCTCCACGACGTCGAAGCCGTGGACCGTGTGGCCTGCCTTGACCAGGTTGGCGGCCATGCCGCCGCCCATGTTGCCCAGGCCGATGAATGCGATGGTGGTCATTGAAATCAGTCCTTTCTTACATGACCGGCATGGTGAACTGCGGGCCGGCGTTCTGGTCATCCGGCCAGCGGGAGGTGACGGTCTTGGTCTTGGTGTAGAAGCGGAAAGCGTCCGGGCCGTGCTGGTTGAGGTCGCCGAAGCCGGAGGCCTTCCAGCCACCGAAGGTGTGGTAAGCGATGGGGACCGGGATAGGGACGTTGACGCCCACCATGCCGACGTTGATGTTCTTGACGAAGTCGCGGGCCGCGCCGCCGTTCTGGGTGAAGATGGCCACGCCGTTGCCGTACATGTGGTCGTTCGGGTAGGAGATGGCTTCCTCGAGGGTCTCCGCGCGGACCATGGAGAGGACCGGGCCGAAAATTTCCTCGGTGTAGATGGACATGTCTGCGGTGACGTTGTCGAAGAAGGAGGGGCCGCAGTAGAAGCCGCCCGCGAGGGACTCGCCCTCGAATTCTTTGCCGGACATGTCGATGTCACGGCCATCGACGACGAGGTCAGCGCCAGCCTCGACGCCCTCGCCGATGAGGCGATTGACGCGGTCACGGGCGTCCGCGGTGACGAGCGGGCCATAGTCCGCCTCCGGGTCAAGGCAGTGGCCGACCTTGAGGTCCGGGATCTTGCGGATGAGCGCCTCGCGGAGCTTATCCGCGGTCTCCTTGCCCACGGGAACGACAACGGACAGCGCCATGCAGCGCTCGCCGGCCGCGCCGAAGGCGGCACCGGCCAAGGCATCCGCGGTGGCCTCGATGTCCGCGTCCGGTAGAACGATGGCGTGGTTCTTCGCGCCGCCGAAGCACTGGGCGCGCTTGCCGTTGGCCGCGCAACGTTCGTAGATGTAGTTCGCAATCGGGGTGGAACCCACGAAGCCCACGGCCTTGATGGTCGGGTTGTCGAGCAGCGTGTCGACGGCTTCCTTGCCGCCGTGGACAACGTTGAAGACACCGGCCGGGCCGCCGGCCTCGATAAAGAGCTCGGCGAGGCGGACCGGAACCTCCGGGTCGCGCTCGGAGGGCTTGAGGACAAACGCGTTGCCGGAGGCGAGCGCCGGGCCAGCCTTCCACAGCGGGATCATGGCGGGGAAGTTAAACGGCGTAATACCCGCGACGACGCCGAGCGGCTGACGCAGGGAGTAGGTGTCGATGCCGGTGCCGACCTCGGTGGAGTACTCGCCCTTGAGCTGGTGCGGCGCGCCGAGCGCAAACTCGAGGACATCGACGCCGCGCAGGACGTCGCCCTTGGCATCCTCGAAGGTCTTGCCGTGCTGCAGGGAGAGCGTGCGCGCCAGCTCATCCATGTTGGCGTGGATGAGGCGAATCCACTCCATGATGACGCGAACGCGCTTCTGCGGGTTCATCGCCGCCCACTTCGGCTGGGCCTTCTCCGCTTCTGCGACGACGTGGTCGACGTCCGCCGTGTCAGCCAGCGCCACTGCGGCCTGCTCCTGACCGGTGGACGGGTTGAGGACCGGCTGCGTGTTGCCGGTCGTGCCCTCCCAGGCCTCACCGTTGACGTAGTGGTGAATGGTGTACATAGCGGACTCCTTTGCATCCAGATTGGGGTTTCGTTGCCTTTCACCCTAACGAGACACACGTCACAAAACTATCTTTCGCGAGAACTGAACCACTGTTCACCCCTGGAGTGACCCCAGTGTCATGGGATTTCGCCCAAACCCCTGGGGTGAACGCCATTCACTGGCTAGAGTGGGACGGCATGAAGCCCGAAAACAGCAGGTATACAGCCTGGGACGCGGATGTCATCCTCAACGACGGTTCCATCGCGACGCTGCGCGCCGTCCGGGATACGGACCGCGCGGGCCTCGTGGAGTTCTTTGGTCGCGTCTCCGATCACTCCAAGTATCTGCGCTTTTTCGGAACCCACCCCGAGCTCACCAATGAGGACCTGGACCGCTGGCTCGACACGCGCGGCTATGACAAGGTCACCCTCGTCGTCGAGGAGCGCGGGGACATCGTGGCCGTGGCTGGCTACGGGATTGTCGAGTCGCTCCTGCCCGCCCGCGTGGGCGACGTGTCCTTCCTTGTTCAGGACTCCCACCACGGCAAGGGCGTGGGCAATATCCTGCTCGAGCACCTCGCCGAAATCGGCCGCGAGGGCGGCGTCGAACGCTTCTTCGCGGAGATGCTCACCCAAAACCGCCAGATGGCGCAGGTCTTCATCCGCGCGGGCTACTCCGCCAAGCCGGAGCTCGCGGACGGCTACATCAGCGTGGACTTCCGGATTGAACCCAACGCCACCTCCCGCGAGGTCATGGAGCGCCGCGAGCTGCGCGCCGAGTCCAGCTCCATCCGCCGTCTCCTCAATCCCACCCACGTGGCTACCGTCGGCGACGCCCCCGCCACCTTCCACGGCCCGACCAGCTCCCTCGCCCAACTTTCCGATGCCCCCTCCCCCGACGCCGCCACCCCCGGCGGCCTCGTTGTCGCCCCGACCGGCACCGACCCGGGCCCGCTCATGGACGCGGCCTCCGCGGTCCATGCGGCCGGCGTCGTGCTCGTCTCCCGCAGCCAAAACCCAGGCCTCGCGGGAGAGGCCTCCCGCGCCGTCGTTCTCGCCGCCCGCGACCATGGGCTGCGCGCCCTGGGCCCAGCCTCGTTGGGCATCATCAACACGGATCCAGACGTGCGGCTCAACACGACACCCGCGCCGATGCCGCGGGCGGGCCGCACTGGTCTCTTTACCCAGTCCGCGGGCGTCGCGACGCTCACGCTTTCCCACGCGCTCGCCCGCGGAGTCGGCCTATCCACCTTCATCGCGGCCGGCTCCTTCGCGGATGTCACGGGCAACGACGTCATTCAGTTCTGGAGCGACGACGAGCGCACGCAGGTCTGTCTGCTCTCCCTCGACACGGTGGGTAACCCCCGCAAATTCTTCCGCGTGCTGCGTCGCCTCGCCCTAGAAAAGCACGTCGTGGTCTTCCTGCCGTCGCGTGCGCTCCACTCGGCACGCTATACTGCAGCCCCAGACGACGTCGCCGTCACCCAGCCCGCCGCGCCCATCGCGGCCCTCGACGAGGTCATCGAGCAGACCGGCGCCATGGTCGTCACCCGGCGCGACGCCATGTACGACATCGCACAGCTGCTTGCCCGCCAGCCCGTCCCCCAGGGCCCGCGCGTCGCGGTCATCTCCAATTCGGCGGGGCTCACCCGCCAGATGGAAGGCGCCGCCGGTCGCTTCGGCCTGCGCGTCCGCGGCACCACCGTCATGGGCGAGCCCGTCGCCAGCATCCGCGACGCCGTGGCACAGGCTCTCGCGGACCCCGCTGTCGATGCGGTGCTCACCGCCGTCGTGGAAATCGGCGAGTTCATCACCAAGGATGCCCGCGCGCAGCTCACCGAGCTCGCCGCCGGGCCCGCCCTCGAACACGCCACCCCGCTCATCGCCTCCTTCGTGGGCTTCGACCTCCCGTCCGAGGACCACACCGACGAGGAAACCCAAGGCCAGCTGCCTGTCTTCGCCACGTACGCGGACGCGCTCGAAGCACTCGCCACTATCCTCCACAACGAGAAGCGCCGCACGCTCGCCCGCCCCACGCCCGAGGACCAACTGGCAGAACCCGGCGACACCCACGGCACCCGCGCGATCATCGCCGATATCCTCCGTGACTCCCCCACTGGCCGCTGGGCCACGGACGAGGAATGCATGGCCATCCTCGCTGCCTTCGGCATCGACATCGTGCCGTGGACGCCGGCGCCCACCTTGGGTGAAGCCCTCCATGCCGCGGAATCCCACGGCTGGGACGTCGTCCTCAAGTGCACCTCCCCCATCGTGCGCGGCCGCTCCGAGCTGCCCACCGTCCTGCGCCACATCCACACCCCCGAGGCCCTCACCCGCGCCTGGGCCACGCTTACCCAACTCACCCGCGACCTCCACCTCGGCGAGGATCCCGGCGTCCTCGCCCCCGCCATCCAACGCACCGTGCCCGCCGGTGCCTCACTCACCATGCGCGCCATCGAGGATCCCGTCCTCGGCCCCATGGTCTCCGCCGGCATCGCGGGCCTACCTACAGATCTCCTTGGCGACGTGTCGTGGCGCGTCCCGCCCCTGCGCCGCACCGACGCGCTCACCATGCTCAGCGAGCTGCGCGCCGCCCCGCTCCTTGCCGGCTACCAGGGCGCGAAGGCCCCGCAGCTCCACGGCGTCGAAGACGTCCTCATGCGCCTGACCGCTCTCAAAGACGAGCTCGTCCAAGTTGTCGACTGCGAGCTCACGCCCGTCATCGCGGGCCTCGACGGCACAGCTGTCGTCGGTGCGCGCCTGCGCGTGGCTCCCCTCGACGAACAACGCGACCCGCTCGCCCGGGCGCTGCGCTAGGAGACCGCCGTGAAGCCATTGCTCTTCAACGCCGAGGAAATGCGCCGCTACTCCCTCGGCCCTGACCATCCCATGGGCCCGGACCGCGTGCGGCTGGCCCACGAGCTCGCGGACTACTTCCACCTCACCGAGGAATTCGAGGTCGTCGAGCCCGCCGCCGCCACGACCGCCGAGCTCACAGCCGTCCACTCCCCGGACTACATCACCGCCACGCGCCTCGAAGTCCCTGCCCGCCGCTTTGGCCTCGGCACGGAGGACAATCCCATCAGCCACGGTCTGTCCACCGTCGCCGCGAGGATCGCCGGCGCCTCACTCCAGGCTACCCAGGCCGTGTGGGAGGGCCGCGCCCCGCGCGCGCTCAACCTCGCCGGCGGACTTCACCACGCGTTCGCGGATTCCATGTCCGGCTTTTGCATGTACAACGACGCCGCCGTCGCCATCCAGTGGCTCCTCGACCAGGGCGCCACCCGCGTCGCCTACCTCGACCTCGACGCCCACCACGGCGACGGCGTCGAGCGCATCTTCTGGGACGATCCCCGCGTGCTCACTATCTCCGTCCACGAGTCCGGCCTCTACCTCTTCCCCCACAGCGGCTTCGCGCACGACATCGGCGGGCCCGGCGCCGAAGGCACCGCCGTCAATATCGCCTTACCCCGCTCGCCTTCCGATGCCGCCTGGCTCCACGCCGTCCACGCCCTCATCCCCGCACTCCTCAGCCGCTTCCGCCCGCAGCTGCTTATCTCTCAGCATGGCGCCGATCCCCACGCGGCTGACCCGCTCGCCGACCTCGAGGTGAGCATCGACGCCATGGCGCATGCCTACCGCTCCGTTGCGGCGTGGGCCGACCAATACGCCAACGGAAAGTGGGTCGCTCTCGGCGGCGGCGGATACAACCTCGACTCCGTCGCTCGCGCCTGGACGCACGTCACCGCCGCCGTCGCTGGCGTGGACCTCGACTCGGCCGCGCCCATGCCTAAGGGTTGGCACGGCTCGGCGACTCTCGGTGACTTCGGGAGCGCACGCCCGGACTTTACAGAGTTCGACCCGCGCCAGGTTCTCGCCACGCGCCCCGAGCCCGCCGTCGTGCAGACCTCCCGCGCGGTCTTCCCCTACTGGGGGCTTCCCGCCTACGGCTAGGCCGCCGTACCCCGCCACTCCACGGCGAGGATGCTGTGGCGCACCGTATCGTCCAGGGGGCCGTCCGCTTGGAGAACGAGAAATTGAGTTGGATTGTTTACCGTATTTGGTTCACTCCACCAACTCAATTTTAAGTACTTGATCGACCACTTTCCATTCGTCTACCAATCCATCTTCGGTTTCTATCGCTTCTCCGCTAAGCAAACCGTTAAAAATGTATTGGCAATTGAATGTTGCAGTTTCGCCCGATATAGGAATGTCAACTGCAAAGGCAATATTGAAGGGAGTAGCTTCCGTGGACCATTTCTCACGAGAATCATGATGCGTACGAACTGATTCAACTGGCATGCTCACCGCACCATCTCTCAGAAGTATTGCCATTCGATGAACCAATTCAATCCAATCTCTGGAAATGTCTTCGGCTGAAGGAACGCGGACGCCGAAGGTAACATGTTCTTGAATAGTCGCTAAATCGTTGAGGAAAGCGCCCACTTTCTCTGCATGGTCAATAAATGACGGCTCCAGCATTATCAACTGCGACAGAAGCTGCTTTGGGATAGGTCCAAAACGAGGAGCAACGATCAAACCTCTCGAAAGTTTCACTTTCAAATAGAAGTCAATGACTGCCCGTAACTCTGCCACTAAACAACCCTGAGGCAACTTCATTGAAAGTGTCGTAGTCGTCTGTTCATCGCGAACATCTGTCAGAAGTTCGATATCAAACGCTCCCGAACGATCGCGCAATCTAGTGGAAAACCCGGGAATTCCATCATCATCAGGAACACCGGTACCAATATATTCTCGAACCAGTTCTAGCGAACCGAGCTCATCAAACCCCTCATCGATCTCAACAATCCGGAGCTCCGGCGCATTCGCAAGATTGCCTGCGATCGGGGTTAGAATTATCGCCCCTTCAGCCGCCGAACCGCTAAGTCCTCCCGGGGCGTCAACTTCGATATCCATTACCCCCGACTCGAGGTGTAGCGGTACACCGAATCTCAGAGATTTTTGAATTGCTACATGTTCTGGAGACCCTTGTACCGCCGTTAGCAATGAATGGATTGAAATAGGGCGGAGCTCGGTTGAAAGACTATTTTTAGCAAAAACATTAATGCGAACTAATTGTCCATTAACAACGTGTAACGTCGAAAATACTAATTCTGGCGCCTGTGGTGCGGGAAGCATATCGAAGGCTTCGGGAAACGTAGTGATAAATGGACCAGTTGAGATTCCATAGGTGTAGTGCGGATCCAGCCTATTGAGCTGATCCAAGACGGATGACAGGCTATCGCGAACGTCAACAATTTCCTTGTCAGCACCCTCCGGAATCAAATTGCGCAACTGACCGCGTTTCACGAACGCGTCCGCCATTTCAATCACCGTTTCGCGACTGCCATTGAAATAGTAGTCAGTAATCTCATGATATTTCGCAGCCCAAGCTTCACATCTCGCCAGCCCGTCCCATACGACGCCCTTCATTCCTAACTGATTTCCCTGATCAATCAACCACTTCAAGGCTTCAGGAGTGGGATCCCACGGCATGACCAGATGCCATTCTTCAACATCCAACTCGCTCCATCGGTCGTCGGCGGAGAGCGTTTTCATGGAATCCAGAATTTGTTTCTTCTGTCCAGCTTTTAGCGGACCAGAGAAGCCTTTCACCTGGTAGACAATGGTTCGTGGATATCGTACGAGGATATCAATTCCACCATCACCTCGTGACGGCGAAATCTTTTCTGCATATTGGTCTTCCGATGCGATAAACATGGCGATCGCATGTTCAATATCTTCGCCGCTATATCTGCTCCATTCAATTCGTCCCATATTTTCCACCTCATCCCAGTTCAGAAAAATTCTTGCTTGGTTCAAGTCTCCTATCTTAAGCCCTGAACTGGGGTTAAGTAGTCTCTCCAGACGCTCTAGCGCGGCGGCATGCGCAGCGCGCCATCCAAACGGATGGTCTCGCCGTTGAGATAGTTGTTTTCCGCCATGGAGATAGCCAGCTGGGCGAACTCCTCGGGCTTGGCCAGTCGTGGGGGGAACTGCACGGTGGCCTCGAGCTGCTGCTTAAACTCGGGCGTGATCTGCTCCATCATCGGCGTCGCCACGACGCCGGGTGCAATCGCGTTGACGCGGATGCCCTGCGACGCGAGGTCGCGCGCAGCCGTAATCGAGAGCGAATGGACCGCACCCTTGGACGCAGCGTACGCGGCCTGGCCTACCTGCCCCTCAAACGCGGCGACGGAGGCGGTATTAATGATGACACCGCGCTGGCCGTCCTCGTCAACCGGCTCGGTCGTGGCCATGGCCTCGGCCGCCGCAGTCATGACGTGGAACGTGCCCATCAAATTGATATTGATGGTCTTCACGAAGAGGTCTGGGTCGTGCGGGCCCTTGCGACCGAAGATGCGCGCTGAGGGGCAGATGCCGGCACAGTTGATGGCGAGACGCAAGGGGGCATCGGCACACTGGGCGGCCTGAACGGCCTCGCGGACGGCGGCGGCGTCGGTGACGTCGACCTCGGCGAACTCCACGCCGTCATACTCCGGGGCACGAAGATCAAAGGCCGTGACGCGCACGCCACGCTGGATAAGCGCCTGAGCCGTCGCGGCGCCAAGGCCGGACGCGCCGCCGGTGACGATGGCAGAAATGTTCTCGAGCTGCATAGTTTCTCCTTAGACGAATGCCGACACACCGGTGACGGCGCGGCCGACGATGAGCGAGTTAATGTCGTAGGTGCCCTCGTAGGTAAAGAGGACCTCCGCGTCCGACATGAACTTGGACAAGTCATACTCGGTGAGGATGCCGTTGCCGCCACCAATATTGCGGCCGGCCGCGGCGGACTCGCGCGCCAAGCGCGTGGTCGTGGCCTTGGCAAGTGCCGCGAACGGCATCTCGAGCAGGCCCTTTTCCTGGACCTCGGCGACCTGCGCCATCATGGCGAGCGAGGCCGTTGCATTGCCGAGAATGCGCGCGAGCTGCTCCTGGACAAGCTGGAACTTCGCGATGGGGCGGCCGAACTGCTCGCGCTTGACGGCGTATTCGCGGGCCTTGTCGAAAATGCCGAGCTGGATACCGGCCCCCTGCCAGCCCACCCACGCGCGGGAGTAGCAGAGGAAGTCGTTGACGTTGGCGAAGGTCTCCGCACCCGGGATCAGGTTCTCGTGCGGGATGACGACATTGTCGTAGTTGATGTCCGCATTCTGCATGATGCGCAGGCCCATCTTGCGGGCAATCTTTTGCGTCGTCACGCCCTCGCGGTTGTGCTCGACGATAAATGCCTTGATGTCGTTGTCCTCTATGTCGCGGGCGAAGCAGATCGAGAAGTCCGCGAAAGTACCCGCGCCGATCCAGCGCTTGGCGCCGTTGATAACCCAGCCATCCGCGGTCTTTTCCGCGGTGGCGGCCAAGCCGCCGGCGATATCAGAGCCGTGGTCCGGTTCAGTGAGCGCGAAGCACCCCACCTTCTCAAACTGGCGCAGGCCCGGCAGCCATTCCTTCTTCTGTGCGTCCGAGCCCAGCTTGTCGATGAGCCCGACCACGAGCTCGTTGTGAATGCCCACGAGCGCCGAGAGCGACACGTCCGCGCGAGTGACCTCCGCGTAGACGAGGCCGCGGTAGAGACGTGAGGTGCCGGAGAGCTCGATCTCGCCGAGGCCGTGCGCGGCCATCGTGGGCAGCAGGTCGAAAGGCAGCTCTTCCCGGTCCCAGAACTCGCCCACCACGGGGCGAATCTCGGTCTGGAGGAACTCGTGGATGGTGGCGAGCTTGGATTGCTCGTCTTCGGGCAGTCGATCCGCGACGCCCAGGATGTCCGCGTGCGGGTATTTGATGCCGGCGAGGTGCGCGCCGAGCGGATGGGAAGAATCAAGAATCGGTGGCATGGGATGCTCCCTAGGTCCGAAGGGATAGTACGATTACATTTAAGATCGTACCGTATGACGTGGTGCACGTCACGGTTTCTGGGCGGAAATTTTCCCCCATGCGTTCCCCGACCTAGAGTTAACGCAGGTAAACCGCGAAACACAGACAGGAATGAGCCCCATGACCGAGAACGCCGCAGCGCTGTCCCCCGCAGCCGCACGCCCGCTCACCGCGCGCCAACGCGAAATTTTTACCGCGCTCCTCACAGACTTCCTGGCCGAGGGTTTCGAGTCCTTCACCATCGACGACGCCACCAAGCGCTACCGCTGCTCCAAGTCCACTATCTACGCCTTGGGCAAAACCCGCGACGCCATCATTCGCCGTGTGCTCGTAAGCTTCTTCAAAGAGATCACCCGCCGCACAGCCCCCGAGGCAAACCGAGCCACGAGCGCCGCCCGCGCACTGGAGGACTACTTCACGGCAATGACCAGCGCACTCACCCCCGCAAGCACCGCCTTCATGCGCGATCTCGCCACCGAGCCCGTTGCCCAGGAGGTCTACGCCCTCAACACCTCCGGCGCGACACAGACCATCCGCACACTCCTCGAGCGCGGCGTCGCGGCGGGCGAATTTCGCGCCGAATCCGTGGCGTTTACCTCGCTGGTCATCCAGCGCACCATGGCCGATATCCAGCAGGGCGCCTACACGGAGGCGCTGCCCCCCGCCACCGCCTATCACGCGTTGGGACAACTCGTCCTCCACGGGATCCTCGAGCGCTAACACGGCTATTTTTATTCGCTGTACTGCGGAAACAAAAGTACTTTGAAAATTGCCTAGCCATTACTTCGAATTCGAACTATGGTGAGTTGGGACGCAGGTCACAATTATCTTCCGCTTGGACCCCCGACACTTCTCGAGGAGCATCATGACTACTGTTTCCAGCCCCAGCGTTACCGAGCAGTTCCGCGCCGCCCGCGACCAGCTTGTTTCCGTGCAGACCGATTACGAAGCCGCTCGCGCGAACTTCGAATGGCCGCGCTTCGAGCACTTCAACTTCGCCCTCGATTGGTTTGATCACCTGGGCACCGAGGCCGAGTCGAAGGACCGCGAGGCCCTCGTCATCTGCGAGCAGGACGGTACGTCCACCCGCCGCACCTTCGCCGAGCTCTCCACCCGCTCGAGCCAGCTCGCCAATTGGCTCACAGAGCAGGGCGTCAAGCGCGGCGACCGCGTCATGGTCATGCTCAACAACCAGGTCGAGCTGTGGGAATCCATGCTTGCTTGCATCAAGGCTGGCTTCGTCCTCAATCCCGCCACCGCGATGCTCGGTACGGTTGACCTTCAGGATCGTACCGATCGCGCCGATATCTCGTGGGTCATCGCCAACGGCGAGGATGCCGCCAAGTTCCAGGACGTCACGGGTGAGTTCACCATGATCCAGGTCGGCGACGCCCCGGACGCGCAGTCCAGCCACCCGACGCTACGCTATTCCGATAGCTACTCCGCTTCCGAGACCTACACGCCCACCCAGGAGACCGCCGCGGACGAGACTCTGCTGCTCTATTTCACGTCCGGCACGACGTCCAAGGCCAAGCTCGTGGAGCACACCCACACCTCGTATCCTGTCGGCCATCTCACCACCATGTACTGGATCGGCCTCGAGCCGGGCGACGTCCACTTGAACGTCGCGGCACCCGGCTGGGCTAAGCACGCATGGTCGAATTTCTTTGCGCCGTGGATCGCAGGCGCGACGGTCTTCCTCTACAACTACACGCGCTTCGACGCAGCAGCCCTCATGGACAAGATGGAAGAAGAAGGCGTGACCAGCTTCTGCGCCCCGCCGACCGTGTGGCGCATGCTCGTCCTCGCCGATCTGAACCGCATGAAGACCCCGCCGAAGAAGCTCGTCGCCGCCGGCGAGCCGCTCAACCCGGAACTCATCAACGCCATCGAGAAGGCATGGAAGACCTCCGTGCGCGACGGCTTCGGCCAGACGGAGTCCACCCTCCAGATCGCCAACACCCCGGGCCAGAAGGTCAAGGCCGGTTCCATGGGGCGTCCGCTGCCGGGCTTCGAGGTCGTCCTCATCGACCCTGCCACGGACGAGATTGGCGACACCGGCGAGATCTGCCTCAAGCTCGACCCGCGCCCCGTGGGGCTTACGCCGGGCTACTTCAACTTCCCGGAGAAGAACGAGGAAGTCTTCCGCGACGGTTACTACCACACCGGCGACACGGCCGAGCGCGACGAGGACGGCTACATCTTCTACATCGGCCGTGCCGATGACGTCTTCAAAGCCTCGGACTACCGCCTCTCCCCGTTCGAGCTCGAGTCCGTTGTCATCGAGCACGCCGCCGTGGCCGAGGTCGCTGTCGTCCCCTCCCCGGATCCTATCCGTCTCGCGGTGCCCAAGGCTTACGTCGCACTCGCCCCGGGCTACGAGCCCACGGCCGAGACCGCCGAGGCCATCCTCAAGCACTGCCGCGACGGCCTCGCCCCCTACAAGCGCATTCGTCGCCTGGAGTTCTACGAGCTGCCCAAGACCATCTCCGGTAAGATTCGGCGTGTGGAACTGCGCAAGCGCGAGACCGATATCCACTCCGCCGACGGCGGCGAGACCAAGGCACAGACCGAGTTCGCGGATTCAGACTTCCCGAACCTGAAAGGCTAACTCATGGACAGCATCGCGGAGGGCCGCCGGCAATGGGAGAAGCACTATGCTGCCGATGCCGCCTTAGGCCTCACCGCGATTTCCTCCGCCGCCCGCGCCGCGCACGTCTTGCGCGCGGGCGCGGAGGACGCGCTCGCGCCGTTCGGCGTGAGCTTTGCTCACTTTGAGCTCCTCACTCTCCTCATGTGGTCACGCTCCGGCGCGCTGCCCATGTCGAAAATCAGCACCCGGCTCCACATGCCGCCAGCCTCTCTCACCCACACCGTCCGCCGTCTCGAAGGCCAAGGCCTCGTTGCCCGCGTGACGGACGAGAAGGACAAGCGATCGACGTTGCTCACCATCACAGACCAGGGCATCGCGCTCGCCAGCGCCGCCGGCCCCGTCCTCAGCGACTACTGCGCCAGCCTCGACCAGGACGCCGCCGCCGAGCTTGTCGATGCCGCCGCGATCTTCCGACGCGCCGCCGGCGACGACGTCGAATAACCTCGGCACACACACGAACATCCCACCGGTCCTCACATGAACCGGCGGGATTTTTGTTGCCTCACCAGGCCTTGTGGTCACATCAGGGCCAATGAAAGCAGTTTAATTTCTCGGTATTCTAGGCAGCGAGCGCGCAAGCGCTCCCCTTCTGACGGTGCTGTCAACCGGGTTCACACAGGGTCTACACCGCCACATATGGGGGTCGGGGGCCAACTGCCATCGCCAGCGCTGAGGCGTTGGGGTCCGCCTACGTGATGGAGGGAGGTAAGAGGACACATATCCGCTTCTTCGTCTGAACCACCCAAGGGCGACAAGAATTAGAAGAAGACCTTAACCGCAATTGTTACCGAAATCGCGACCAAGGCCCTCGGGACGCTGGCAGCCAACTACTTGCGCGATGCTATCGCAGCAGGGGGAACTGGCTGACTAGCTAGTCTCACTGAAAGCCTCAGGGTCGTTGCGGGTTCTGGGGCTTTCCGCTGTTGTGGCGCGACAATCCGCCGTGTTTTAGGAGTGCGTGAAGTTGGCGTCGCGCTTCTCGGTGAAGGCGGCCATACCTTCCTTTTGGTCGTTGGAGGAGAAGATGGAGTGGAAGGTGCGGCGCTCGAAGAGGAGGCCCTGTGCGAGGGTCGTCTCGTAGGCGGCGTTGACCTGCTCCTTAATCATAGTCGTCGCAATAAGCGACTTGGACGCGATGGTCGCGGCGGTCTTCAGCGCCTCGTCGAGGAGCTCTCCTGCGGGGACGACGCGGGAGACGAGCCCGGAGCGCTCGGCTTCCTCGGCGTCCATCATGCGGCCGGTGAGGCACAAGTCCATGGACTTCGCCTTGCCCACGGCGCGCGTGAGACGCTGGGAGCCGCCCATGCCCGGGGTAACGCCGAGGTTGACCTCGGGCTGGCCGAACTTGGCGCGGTCGCCGGCGATGATGAAGTCACACATCATGGCCAGCTCGCAGCCACCGCCGAGCGCATAGCCGTTGACGGCCGCGATGATCGGTGTACGCGCACGAGTAAGATTTTCCCAGTCCGCGAACCAGTTGGTCGAGTACATCTCGGTCGCGCCGCGCGGCGCCATCTCCTTGATGTCGGCGCCGGCGGCGAAGGCCTTCTCGGAGCCGGTGATGACGATAGCCCCGATGTTCTCGTCCGCGTCGAACTCAGCGACGGCGGCGGTCACCTCCTCCATCGTGGCCTTGTTGAGCGCGTTGAGCGCCTCGGGACGGTTGAGCGTGATGAGCGCGACGCGGTCGCGGGTCTCGGTGAGGATGGCCATGGTGTCTCCTTCTGTCGTGCGTTAAACGTTTTGGGTGAAATCCGGCGGTGCAATGCCGTCGATGGGGGCGAAGAGGGCGCCCACGTCGCTCGGCACGTCCACGATCGTTGCGTACTTCCAGTGCGGGGTGCGGTCCTTGTCGATGATTTGGGCGCGGATGCCCTCGGCAAACTCGGGGTGGCGCTGCATATTGAGCGACATCCAGAATTCCTGCGTGAGCACGTCCGCGAGGCTGTGATGCGCCGCGCGCTCCAGGCCCTCCTCGGTCACGCGGATGCCCAGCGGCGAGTTGCGGCGAATGCGCTTGGCGGCCTTCGCGGCCCAGTGCTCCTCGCCGTGCTCGGCGGCCAGCGCGTCGAGTCGCTCGAGCGTCGCCGCGGCCGTGGGCGCGGCGTAGGCCTCGACCATCTCGGCCCGGTCTTCGCCGAAGCCCGGACCGGCGTCCTGCGCGAACTCCGCGATGACGGCCGGGTCCGCGGTCTCGTGCAGCCGTGCCACGAGCGACTCAATCCGGTCCTGCGGCACGTAGTAATCCGCGAAGCCGGTGTCGATGGCCTCGGCCGCGCCGACGTGGGCCGCGGTGTAGCCCAGATGGAAGCCCAGCCGATCCGCCGCACGCGCGAGGACGTAGGAACCGCCGGCATCCGGCGAGTAGCCGATGCCGACCTCGGGCATGCCCAGGCGCGAGTCATCCGTGACGATCCGGTGGCTGCCGTGCGCCGAGATCCCGATGCCGCCACCCAGCACGATGCCCGTCTGCAGCGCCACGTACGGCTTGGGGTAGACCGAAATATAGTGGTTAAGCTCGTACTCCTCGCGCCAGAACGTGGCGCCGAAGTCGCCTGGTCCGCCCTCGGCGACCGCGTCGCGGTAGAGCGCCGCGACGTCGCCGCCCGCACACAGGCCGCGCTCACCAGCACCCCGCACGAGCACGAGACGCACCGCGTCATCGTCCGCCCACGCACGCAAAACGCGGGTGAACTCACGAATCATGTCCAAGGTCAGCGCGTTAAGCGCCTGAGGCCGGTTGAGCGTGAGCGTGCCCACGCCGTCGCACACGGAAGCGAGAACCTCGCCCTCAGTGATTTCTACAGACATCTCACAGTTCCTTTCTATTTCGCCTCGAGCAGCAGAGCCTCTCCTTGTCCCCCGCCACCGCAAAGCGCAACACCCGCGCGCGAACCCGCGCCCGCCGCCAGCTGGTGCGCCGCATGCACGACCAAGCGCGCTCCCGATGCCCCGATGGGGTGACCCATCGCAATCGCCCCGCCCTGTGGGTTGACCGCGTCCGGGTCAAGGCCCAGGGTGCGCGCGGAGTGCACGACGACGGCGGCAAAGGCCTCATTGATTTCCACGTGGTCGAGGGAGCCTGCGTCCCAGCCCTCGCGCTCAAGGGCGCGGAGGAGAGCATCGGCAGGCTGCTGCTGCAGCGAGGAATCGGGGCCGGCGGTCTGGCCCACCGAACGCAGCGCGGCGAGGACCGCCCAGCCCTGCGCCGCGGCATGCGCGGTCGTGGTGAGCACGACCGCCGCCGCGCCGTCCGTAATGGGCGAGGAATTGCCCGCCGTAATCGAGCCGTCCTTCTCAAAGGCCGGACGGAGCTTGGCCAACGACTCGTCCGTGACGCCCTCGCGGATGCCCTCGTCGGACTCGACCGTCACCGAGCCCTTGCGGGTCTCGATGATGAGCGGCACGATTTCGCGGGCGAGCGTGCCGTCCTGCGTCGCGGCGAGCGCGCGCTGGTGACTCAGCGCCGCGCAGTGGTCCTGTTCTTCGCGGGTGACGGGATAGCGGCCCGCGTATTTCTCGGACAGCGACCCCATGGAAATACCCAGGTCCGCGGCGCGCAGGCCATCGTGTTCCATGTGATCGAGCGCCTCAAACGCCCCGAATTTCACGCCGGCGCGCGAGCGCGGCAGCAGGTGCGGCGCGTTCGTCATGGACTCCATGCCGCCGGCGACGACGACCTCGGCCTCGCCCGCGCGCAGCAGACGCGCCGCGTCGATGACGGCCGTGAGCCCGGACAGACAAATCTTATTCACCGTCGCCGTATGTGCCCGCGGCGAAATCCCGGCTGCGAGCGCGGCCTGCTTCGTGGGATTCTGGCCAACACCGGCTTGGAGGACCTGGCCGAAGACGACGGCATCGACAAGCTCGGGCTCCACGCGCGCCTGCTCAAGCGCGCCGCGGATGGCGTGCGCGCCCAGGTCGGTGGCGGGCAGTGCGGCAAGCCCGCCCAGCAACTTGCCAAAGGGCGTGCGCGCGGCGCCCACGATGACGATATCGGTATCCTGCAGGGTCACATTGCCTCCCGAGAAAAATCTGTACGAATTTAGGATAAATCGTACAGATCATCCGTGACCTGCGCCACCCTTTCGGTTAGGAAGTGAGGAATTCCTTCCACGCGGGCCACTCGGCGTACATCTGTGCGCGCCCCGCGTTAAAGTTCGCCCGCAGCTTGGCCACGTTCTTTTCCGTCGACGCGACCTGCATATCCTCGGTGAAGAACAGCTGCGCGCGGCCTTCCTTTTCGAGCTCGAGCAGCCTGTCCTTCGACGCGTTGTACCGGTCCGGACGTTGGATGAGCGCCTCCGCGACCGCGGGGTAGCGGCCCAGCACGCGACGCACGGCGCGGCGACGCGTGACCTGCGGTCGGACGTAGCCGCGCGGGTGCGTGCCCACGAAAAGGAACTTCTCGTAGCCCGCCTTCTCCGCCTGGTCGATGGAGATGCCGCCGGACTCGCCCAGCGCACCGTCCACATAGGGCACGCCGTCGATAAAACGCAACGGCATGATGAGCGGCAGCGTCGAGGACGCGCGCACGTACATATTCATGTCCGACTGCTCGTGGATGTCCGCACGCGTGATGTAGACGGACTCGCCCGTATCTGCGCGCGTCGTGGCAAGATTCATCTCCGCCGGGTTCGCCTGAAATGCTTCGAAGTCGAAGGGCAGATCCTTGTCCGAGGAGCGCTCATAGATATACTCCGCGTTGAAATACCCCGTGCCGCGCAGCAGCGAAGACACCCCGCCGAAACTAGGGTTATGGGCAAAGTCCACGAAGGATTCCTTCGCCCGCCACGCATCGTGCGAGAGATAGTTCACGGCGTGCGAGGACCCCGCGGACACGCCGCCCACCCAGCCGAACTGTACGTCTTCCTCGATGAGCTTGACCACGCAGGCCGCCGTGTACGAGTTGCGCATGCCGCCGCCTTCAAAAATCAGGGCGATATTTTTTGCATCAATCACGTTGTTTTACTGTACGCGGCTGCTTACCATGTTCACATGGGATTACTTGACGCGCTCCGCTCGCTCACTGGCCCCAAGGCCCCACGCCTCGCCACGCCCGAATCCGGCGCGCCCGTCGTCGAGGTCGGCCACTTGGAGGTCCACTCCGCCGAAACCTTGCTCATCGTCGTAACCGACTCTTCCGGCGCCGCAGCCCTCCGTGAGGTCGCCCGCGCCGCCGAGCCCGCCTGGCTTGCCGATGCCCCCTCCACCACCCGCGTCTTCTTCTCCCCCGCCCCACGCCCCGAGGTCCCCGTCCGCGATCCCAAGAAGGGCTGGGCCATCCCGCTCGACCTGGACACGCGCGCCGCACTCCTAGAGACCCTGCGCGCCGAGCCGGGCGACTACGAAATTTCCGAATCCCTTGCCATCGTCGTGGAGGAAAATTAATCATGCTCATCTTGCCTTTCAACGGTGTGTACCCGCGCATTCACCGCAGCGCCTGGATTGCTCCGAACGCCACCATCATTGGCGACGTGGAAATCGGCCCCGATTCCTCGGTCTTCTACGGCTGCGTCCTACGCGCGGACGTGGGCGCCATTCGCCTAGGCGCCCGCGTCAACATCCAGGACAATTCCGTCATCCACGAGGAAGCCGACGTTGCGTGCGTTTTGGAGGATGACGTCACGGTTGGCCACATGGCGATGCTGCACGGCACGCACGTGGGCGCTGGCACGCTGGTTGGAATGAAGGCCTCGCTGCTGTCGCGTTCGGTGGTGGGCCCTGGCTCACTCATCGCTGCCGGCGCGCTTGTGCTGGAGGGACAGGAGATCCCAGCGAAGTCCCTCGCCGCCGGCATCCCGGCGAAGGTTCGCCGCGAACTCAGCGATGAGCAATCGCATTCCTTTATCCCTCACGCCGGACGCTACGTTGATCTATCCAAGGCACAGGCGCTTTCCGACGCCGCCGTTTCCCTCGAGGACGTCTACTACGACTAGGGGCCGCTAGAGACTCAGCACACCCATGATGACGAGGAAGATTGCCACGACGTAGCCGCTGATTTCGGCTACGCGCGCGGAGTTTTCGCGGGCTGCGGAAAAAAGCTTGCCAGCGGCACTTTGCGGCTGCGCGCGCACGAGGGCGATGAAGATTCCACACAGCGTGGGCAGCGAGAGCGCCAGCGTGGCGTACCACAAAGTGCCCAGGTAGCGGGTGGCGTCGGAGAACTCGCCGGCGGCGAGGTGCAGAAGGCCGCCGTAGAAGGGCACGGAGGTCAGCGACTGCACCACGCCCATGATGAAACCGATAGCTGCGGTCTTGAGCGAGGGCTCGCGCAGCGGCACGAGGAGTTTTTCCACCATCGGGTTGGATTCGCCTTTGGATTGCCAGGCGCCGAAACCGATGAGCACGCCTACTGCGATGAGGACGATGCCGGTTATTGGCGACTCCAGCGCGGCAACGATCTGTTCGCGGATTCCGACGAAGATAAAGAGCACGGCCAAGGAGGCCACGAGCACGCCGAGCCAATCCCCCGCCACGATTAGCGGCGCCACCTTGCGGTATTTACCGCGCGGCAGGATGATTCCGATGGCAACGAGGATGCCGATGAGCAGCGCGTTGACGGAGTCTCCGAAGGCATAGATGACGGCGTGGAGCATGCGCGCAAGTCTACAGTGCGCGGCGGCGGCCCCAAATTTCATAAAGGATCTGCACATGTCAAAATTCCTCTACCACTTGGGTAGCTGGTCATATCGAAAAGTCTGGCCGTTCCTCGCGTTCTGGCTGGTACTGCTCGTCGCGATGGGCGGCCTCACTGGCGCCTTCGCGAAGTCTCCAAGCCCCACTTTTTCCATGCCAGACATGGACTCCACCGTCACCCAAGAGCAGATGATGGAGCGCTTCGGCACGGAGACAGATGCAATGAGTGCCCCCAGCGCCACCATCACACTGCAGGCTCCGGAGGGCAAAAGCTCACGGATAAGGCGGTCATGGGCGAAGTCGATTCCATGATCAAGGAGCTGCAAGGAACCGACGCGCTGAAGGACCCCGACGCAATCGTTAACCCGGTCATGGCTTCCATGGGAATGCAGAAGCAGATGACCGAGAAAATGGCCGCGCAGGGCATGCCGCAGGAGCAGATCGATTCCGACCTTGCCGCACTCTCCCCTCTCAGCGAGGACAAACGCACCGGTACGATCTCCATCAACTTCGATGCCGCGTCCGTCACTGAGATCCCTGCCGAAGAGATGACCGCGGTCACCGACGTTCTCAAGAAGTACGACGACGGTGACCTCACCGTGAAGTACGGCGGCAATGCCTTCAACGGCGCCACCGAGATGAACATGGTCTCTGAGGTCATCGGCCTCATCGTTGCCGCCATCGTCCTGCTCATCACCTTCGGTTCCTTCGTGGCCGCAGGTATGCCGCTCATCTCTGCCGTCGTCGGCGTGGGCGTGGGAATCCTGGGCGTCCAGCTCGCCACAGTCTTCACCGACTCTGTCTCCGACATGACGCCGATGCTGGCCTCCATGATCGGCCTGGCCGTGGGCATCGACTACGCGCTGTTCATCGTGGCCCGCTTCCGCAACGAGCTCATCACCTCCTCCGGACTCAATGATCTGAGTCCGAAGGAGCTCGCGCAGGAGCTCAAGAAGATGGACAAGGCAACCCGCGCACACGCCATGGGCATGGCCTTGGGCACCGCTGGTTCCTCCGTGGTCTTCGCTGGTGCCACCGTGGTCATCGCACTGGCAGCGCTGACCATCATCGGTATTCCGTTCCTGTCCACCATGGCCATCGCCGCTGCCGCAACCGTGGTTGTGGCAGTCTGCGTCGCGCTCACCTTCATCCCTGGCCTCTTGGGCCTGTTCGGCACCAAGGTCTTCGCTGGCCGCGTGCCGGGCCCCAAGGTTCCGGACCCTGAGGACGAAAAGCCCACCATGGGCCTAAAGTGGGTACGCCGCATTCGCGCTCACCCGCGGATGCACCTCATCGCCGGCGTGCTGTTGCTCGGAATCCTCGCCCTGCCGGCCGCCAACCTACGCCTGGCCATGCCCACCGACGGAACCTCGAAGCTGGGCACCCCGCAGCGCGATGCTTATGAGATGACCGAAGAGGCATTCGGCCCAGGTCGCAACGCCCCGATGATCGCTTACGTCGACGTCGCGGACGTCGCAAAGCAAGACCGCATGCCGGCCTTCCAGGAACTCCTCAAGGACTTCAGTGAGACCGAGGGCGTCGTCAATGCGCAGATCGTCGCCACCACGGACAACATGGACGCGGCGCAGATCCTGATTACCCCGACCACTGGCGCAACCGACGAGACCACCACCGAAACCCTGGAAAAGCTCCGCGGTTTCAAGGCCGAGTTCGAGGACAACACCGGCGGCACCTACGGCATCACTGGCATCACCCCAATCTTCGATGACATTTCGCAGAAGCTTAGCGACGTCCTCCTCCCCTACATCGCGATCGTCCTCGGCCTAGCATTCATCGTGCTTCTCCTCGTCTTCCGCTCCATCTGGGTGCCGCTCATCGCGGCCGCTGGCTTCGGCCTGTCCATGGCAGCCACCTTCGGCGTCACCGTGGCCATCTTCCAGGAGGGCATGTTCGGAATCATCGACGACCCACAGCCGCTGCTGTCCTTCCTGCCGATCATTCTCATCGGCCTGACCTTTGGTCTCGCAATGGACTACCAGGTATTCCTGGTCACCCGCATGCGCGAGGGCTTCGTCCATGGCAAGACCGCAGGCAACGCGACGTCGAATGGCTTCAAGCATGGCGCACGCACCGTGACCGCGGCAGCGCTCATCATGATCTCCGTGTTCGCAGCCTTCATGCTCATTGACCTCCCATTCATCAAGACCATGGGCTTCGCCCTTGCGGTTGGTGTGTTCATGGACGCCTTCGTTGTACGCATGATGATCATCCCGGCCACGATGTTCCTGCTCGATAAGAAGGCATGGTCAATTCCGAAGTGGCTCGATAGGATTCTGCCCAACATGGACATCGAGGGCGAGGCTCTCAGTGCCCAGCACGAAGAACTCCAAAGAGTTTCAGCGCGATAAAGTAGAGGAAAAGTCGAAGGGAAAGGAAGCAGCTCGTGTCTAGCTTGCGGGAAGCCAAGAAGCAGGCAACGCGCCACGCCATTGCAGATTCGGCAGCGCGTTTGGTGGTCGATGAGGGCGTGGAAAACCTCACTGTCGCCCGAATTGCTGAAGCCGCGGGGGTATCCCCGCGCACCTTCCATAACTATTTCTCTTCGGCCTCCGATGCTTTGTTCTTCTTCGCCGCGAGCTTGCTCGATTCCCACTCCGATGATGTCGAGAACCTGTCCCCGGAGATGGGCATCAACGAATTCTTCGAGGCTATGTTGCTCGAGGTCCTCGACGATGACCAGCCCAACCTGCATTCCCTCGCCACGCTCGTCACAATCGGCGAGTCCATGGAGAGCATGAGCCACACTGCTGAGGAACGTCAACGCTATGAAAAGGTGGCTTTCGGAATCGTCGAGGCTTTCGGCCTCCGCATGCCAGGTTATTCCAAACTGGAACTGGGAATCCTGCTTGCAGCACACGGCGCCGCGGGCAAGGTAGCACTGATGGAGATCGCTGACCAGGAAAGCTCCGGCACAAAGCTCAGTTCCGCTGAAAAACGGGAGATCGTGCATCATGCCTTCCAATTCCTGAAGCAGATTCCTTAGACCAGCCACAACCCAGCTCAGTGTCCCCTGATTTTTGCAGTTCACTGAAAATTCACCCCGGACCCCCGCAAAAGCGGTGGGTTCCGGGGTAGTGTCGTATAAGTCGTATTTACCCCCGAGCATATTTGGAGTGTCCACAGTGAAGGTAGCGATTCTGGGCGGCGACGGATTCTGTGGATGGCCAGCCTCCCTGTACCTATCTGATCAAGGCCACGACGTCATCATCGTGGACAACCTCTCCCGCCGCGCCATCGACACCGAGCTAGGCGCTGAGTCTTTGACTCCGATCGTCTCCATCGAAGAGCGCATCGCCGCCTGGCACGAGGTCTCCGGTAAGACCATCGAGTTCCGCAACTTCGACGTGGCGCAGGACTACGACGCTCTCCTCGAGTTCCTCACCACCGAGCGTCCCGACGCCGTAGTGCACTTCGCCGAACAGCGCGCTGCGCCTTACTCCATGAAGAGCTCCCGCACCAAGCGCTACACAGTGGACAACAACATCAACGCCACCCACAACCTGCTGACTGCCATCGTCGAATCCGGTGAAGACATTCACGTGGCGCACCTTGGCACGATGGGCGTCTATGGCTACGGCACCGCCGGAATGGAAATTCCGGAAGGCTACCTCGACGTCCAAGTCAAGGTCGAGGGCCAAGAGCCGATCGAGCAGTCGATCCTGTACCCTTCTAACCCTGGCTCCGTGTACCACATGACCAAGGTCTTGGATCAGCACCTGTTTGCGTACTATGCCAAGAACGATGAACTGCGCATCACCGACCTGCACCAGGGCATCATCTGGGGCACCCACACCGAGCAGACCCTCAAGGACGAGCGCCTTATCAACCGATTCGACTACGACGGCGACTACGGCACGGTGCTCAACCGCTTCCTCATCCAGGCCGGTATCGGCTACCCGCTTACCGTCCACGGCACCGGCGGCCAGACCCGCGCTTTCATCCACATCCGCGACATGGTTCGCTGCGTCGAACTCGCGCTCGAGAACCCGCCGGCCAAGGGTGATCGCGTCAAGATCATTAACCAAATGACTGAAACCCACCGTGTTCGCGATCTCGCAGAACTGGTGGCCAAACTCTCTGGTGCCAAGCTCGCCATGGTGCCGAACCCGCGCAAGGAGTCCGCAGAAAACGAATTACACGTCTCTAACAACACCTTCCTCGAGCTGGGGCTTGAACCCACCACTTTGTCCGAGGGTCTCCTTCACGAGGTCGAGGAAGTCGCGCAGCGCTACGCCGACCGAGTGGACCGCTCCAAGATCCCGGCCCAGTCCCTGTGGACCAAGCAGCAGCATGCGGGCGTTCCGGAAGGGCTCCTCAACGAGGCCGCTCACTAAGCAATTCACCGAAGCATCGTGCGCATCGCCATCGTTACCGAGGTCTTCCTGCCAAAGATCGACGGAGTAGTCACCCGCATCACCCACGCCCTGGAACAGCTCGCGGTACTGGGCCATGAGGTCCGCATCTTCGCCCCAGGCAACCCGCCAGAGACCTTTGCGGGATTCGAGGTAACCCGCATCCCTAGTCTCTCTCTGCCGGTGTATCCAGAGATCAAGTTTGGACTGCCCACCTGGAAGTTCTTCTCGGAGATTCGCGCCTGGGAGCCTGACGTCATCCACGCCGTCAATCCAATCTGGACCGCTGCGCTTGGTGTATTCGCGGCGCAGCGCGACGCCGTCCCACTCGTGGCCAGCTTCCACACCAACGTCCCCGAATACGTTGAAGCACTCGGCATCGGCTGGACCCGCCCACTGACTGAGGCCGCCATCAACTACCTCCACAACCAGGCCGCCGTGAACCTTTGCACCTCTGGCCCGATGGTGGATAAGGCCCGCGGCATCGGCATGCACAACGTCAAACTGTGGCCCAAGGCCGTGGACACGCAGACGTATCACCCGAGGAAGGCGTCGCCAAGCATGCGCGAACGCCTCACCGCCGGCCACCCGGAGGCCCCACTGCTGACCTATATCGGGCGCATCTCCAAGGAAAAAGACCTGGAAAGGCTCGACAACGTCATCCGCCTGGTGCGCGGCCAGGCACCGGACACACGCCTCGCCATCATCGGCGCGGGACCGTACCTCGACGCGCTCAAGGCAACCTTCGATCCCGAGATGACGGTATTTTCCGGCTACCTCTCCGGCGAAGAACTCGCGCAGGCCTTCGCTTCGGGCGACGTATTCCTCTTCCCCTCTGCCACCGAAACCCTCGGCCTCGTGGCATTGGAATCCTTCGCCTCTGGAGTGCCGGTCATCGGCACCAACGCTGGCGGAATCCCCTTCGTCATCGAAGAAGGCGTGACGGGCCACCTCATCGATCCCGACGCTCCCGACGAAGCTTGGGCGGGCGCAGCGCTGGGCCTGATTGAAGATTCTTCGCGACGCGCCGCCATGGGACAGGCCGCGCGTGCCGAAGCTGAGCAGTATTCATGGTTAGAATCCACAAAGGCGCTCGTTGCAGCCTATGAAGAAGCTACTGCCAACCCCTATCACCGCTGACAAGGATTCCTCATGCCATTGCCGCCGTTGCCACTGCCCACCAGCTTGGAAGAGATCTACTCCGCCGGCGCATTCGTGCAAACCGGAATAGACGCCTCCTTCGCCGAGTTTTTGGGCAAGGTAACTGCCATCGAGTTCAACTTCCAGCCATCTCCTGAAGGAGACGCGGAGACTGAGCTCGATCAAAAGGTTCAGGTGCGTTTCAACACAGCGAGGGGCCCGCAGGACTTTCCGGGAATTCGCCTTGCCACCGTGGAGGACGAGGTCCTAACTTGGCGAGCCACAGGAGCAGCCCAAGCTCCCATGGCGGAGTTCCACGCTCCGCAGCCTTACCACGAATCGTTGCTCACCATTGCGCGCTTCTTGGTAGGAAACGCCCCGGTCGTGCGCGCTCAGCAGGGCGATCACGAGGCAATCATAGCGGTGCCCTTCACCCAACTTCCGCAGGACGCCCGAGCCACGATTCTCGCAGGCATCGAGCGCTTTAGCGGTGGGGTCGACGAGCGTTTGGCGCTATTGCACTTGGCCCAAGCGATGGGCCTTGAGACAGACTCCACCACGCGCGCGGATTCGGAGAGCATTCGACTCAGCGATGGCACGGAAGTCCGCCTTACTCCTGAGGGCGCCCCAGAAGGCCAGCGCATCGTGGTTCTGCGGGGACGCGACTATGGTTTGTTGCCGGAGCAGGTGCTTTCCGACGCCCACTTCACTGCCGTTGAGCACCAATTCTTCCTGGAGGCACGCTACCCCAACGCTGAGGCTGAACTCGACCTTTCGACGGGAAGCGCCGTGCTTAACACGGCTACCGGCTCGACGACCGTGAACGCGCACCTCATCGCGGTTGTTGACTCTGAGAATTTGACCTGGGCATGGGCGGAGCCTGAGTATTCCTCGACTGTCGCGGCCCAAGCTGCACATAATCTTCTACGTTTTGGACGCGATAATGCGCTGCCGGATTTCGTGCGTCCTCAGCTGCCCCTAGCGTGGGCGCGGGCTGCTCATCTGCCACAGATGGCAATGCCGGTGTTGGGAGTATGGACGCTGCTGACCGCGCGCTTGGGTGAAAAGACTGGGTTGTTCCTGGCGAGCTCGCCTACCTTGACGCTGCCCGCGCCGACGCGTGATGTTACCGATGCAGTACTGGCGGTAAAACTGCCGACGCAATGCGATGCCGCCCGCGCTCGCTCTGCTTATGCGGCAAGCCGCGGCATCCTTTTGTAATTTCTAAAACCCGGCCTGCCGAGTGTGCGCTCGGCGGGTCTTGGGCTTTCTAAGCGCGGGCGATAGCTGCACGGAATTCTTCCGGCTGGCCAACCGGCTGGAACTGCGCGTCTTGGGTTTTGTCCACCAGAACAGCGCGGACGCCCTCTGCGAAGTCTGGGCGACGCAACATGTGCTTGCCGAGTTCTAGTTCCATACGCAGCGCCTCGCGAATGTTAGCGGCATTGGCTTCGGCTTCGAAAAGCTCGGTCGCTGCGACCAGAGCCGAAGCGCACGCCTTCTCGGTAAGTTTGGCGAAGAGTTCTGCGAGTTCCGGATGTTGTGGCAACGCGGCTGCGATCTCTTCCCACGTTGCGTGCTGGAATACCTCGTCGATGTCTTGGATGAGACCTGCCAGTTCTGGCTGACCTTCAGGTTCTACGGCGTGCTTTTCAATGGCCGCGTCAACTCCGTCGGCGATGACGTCCTCGATAAAGGCATCGGCATCCTTGACGACGTGGGTGGCAAGGCCAGACCACAGCATGTCGGCTGCATACATGCGGTAACCGCTCAAACCCCAGAACTTCGCCAGAGCGGGGTCAGCTTCCCCGCGAGTTCCGACCATGCGCTGGGACATGTAGGCGATGCCGACGTCGGTAACGTAGCCGATTGCCATCTCCGGCATAGACGCAAAGGCCTTCTCTGTAACGACTCGGTGCGAACCATGCGCGGAGATACCCAAGCCTCCGCCCATGGCTACGCCATCGATAACAGCGATATACGGCTTGGGATACTCGGCGATGTCCCCGTTGAGCGCGTACTCGCCTTCGAAGAACTCGTCTACCTCTGCCCACTTTTCGGCGAGAACGCCGTCGCGCGCAGCGCGTACGTCGCCACCTGCGCAGAAAGCTTTGGGACTATTGGAATATACGAGCACCTGCTCGACCTCGTCGTTGTGACGCCACTGGGAAAGAGCTTGACGAATAATGTCAAGCATCTCAGGATTCAAACTATTGAGCGCGCGCGGGCGATTTAGCTCAATCACTCCGGTATGGTTGCGAATTGAAACAAGCACTGGCGAGGATGTTGTGTTTTCGACGTTTATTTTCTCAGACATGCACACCAGTGTGACACATCACAATTGATACGGCCACCCCGATAAATCACAGATTGGTTGGACACTTTGGTTCCGCAGCTCATTGCGCTAGACATGGACGGCACACTGCTTGACCCCCAAGGTCAACTTCCCCCGGACTTTGCTGAGCTCACCGAGCTCGCCCGGAGTCAGGGCGCTACGCTTATCCCCGCATCCGGGCGCCAACTTGCCACCTTGCAGCTGATGTTCCCGGAGTTTTCTACCTTCATTGCGGAAAACGGCGCCGTCGTCATGCGCGATGGCGACATCATCGCGACCTTCCCACTACCGGTCGAGGTGGTCGAGCGCGTCTTGGACGCATCGGCGACTCTTCCTGCCGAACATACGCTGGTTTTGTGCACTCCAGCTGGCGCGTTCATTGAGCGTGACATCCCGGACCATGCCGTCGCAGAGATCTCTAAGTATTACAAGGCAGTGACGTGGGTGGACGACCTCACCGCGGTGCAGCACGACAGCATCATCAAGATTGCGGCCTACTGCCAGGACGGATCTGAGGCCAACCTTGCCCCCACTATCGATGATGTCGTCCAGGACCACAATGTGGCCATCTCCGGCAAGGTGTGGCTGGACGTGATGGCGGACGGCGTCGACAAGGGCGCGGCGTTGACTGCGATGGCTGAGTTGAGTTCAATCCCTCTTGCTGAGACCGCTGCTTTTGGGGACTTCCTCAACGATTACGAATTGCTTCGTACTGCCGGATTGGCGGTGGCGATGGACAATGCGCACCCGCAATTGAAAGAGATTGCGGATATCATTGCCCCCTCCAATGCCGACAATGGTGTCGCTACGGTACTGCGGGGCCTGTTCGCAGGTGTCCCAACCAGCGATTTAAGCATTTCTTAGGCAGTCCAAATTTGGGTGAGAAACACTCCCCATTATTTTAGGAATCCATACACTTCGCGGGCTAAACTGATCCAGTCGCTAGCCGCTATTCCCCTGGAGAACGTTTTGAAACAGTTTTTGAGGTCCCTCCTCGGCAAGCCTTCCTCAACTGCCCAGGAGAAGTCCAAGAAACCCGTTTACCAACCGGTCGCGACTCCGACCAAGGGAGAGCAGGCTTCGCAGGCCACCCCTCCGCAGTCCGGCGATGATGCCAAGGCTGATGTTCCTTCTGACGCTAAGTCCGGCGACAAGCCTGGTCAGGGTAGGTCTCCGCAGCAGTCTGCAAAGCCTCAGCCAGGGAAAGCACCGACTCCTAAGCCAGCCGCGCCTAAGGCCCCGGCTGATAAGTCTGCCAAGCAGAGCACTTCCACCATCGAAGGCACTAAGAACGCCGAAAAATCCGAAAAAGATGGTTCGAATGCAGCTAAGCCGGCGGACAAGACCACAAGCGACCAGAAGAACGCGTCCGTCGACCATCCGAAGCAAGCCAAGCACGAACCAACTCAGCAGAATTCCACCAAACCTGTAGTGAAGGACACCCCCTCTGCGAAGCTGCCGCCACGTCCAAACAACAACGCGCAGAAGCAACAACCGGCCAAGGACGCTCAGCAGCCCAAGAATGGCAACTCCTCTGCAGGAAACAAGCAATCACAGAACTCAAAGGCGCCAAAGCCCGGCCAGCCCGCCAAGAAGGGCTCCACTTCTGCTGCCACTGAACCAGTAGAGAATGCGTCGAAGCCAGCCGCGCCTAAGGCCCCGGCTGATAAGTCTGCCAAGCAGAGCACTTCCACCATCAAAGGAACCAAGAACGCCGAAAAATCCGAAAAAGATGGTTCGAATGCAGCTAAGCCGGCGGACAAGACCGCAAGCGACCAGAAGAACGCGTCCGTCGACCATCCGAAGCAAGCCAAGCACGAACCAACTCAGCAGAATTCCACCAAACCTGTAGTGAAGGACACCCCCTCTGCGAAGCTGCCGCCACGTCCAAACAACAACGCGCAAAAGCAACAACCGGCCAAGGACGCTCAGCAGCCCAAGAATGGCAACTCCTCTGCAGGAAACAAGCAATCACAGAACTCAAAGGCGCCCAAGGCCCCGGCTGATAAGTCTTCCAAGCCAAGCACTTCCACCATCGAAGGAACCAAGAACGCCGAAAAATCCGAAAAAGATGGTTCGAATGCAGCAAAGGCTGCGGGCAAGAACGCCGACGGCAAAAAGAAGCCACGCCTGATTTATCCGCCGGTAACGAAGCAACAAGTAACACAGACGCAAAAGGCGTCTGTCGCGCCAAAGCCACAGAACGCACAGGCTCCAAAGACTCAACAGCCAAAGACTCAACAAAGCGCTCAGCCGAACACGGGCGCCAAGCCCGATACCTCGAAGCAAAGCACTAAGCCAGAGACGCCGAAACAGGGCGCCTCGAAGGCAGGCCCCACAGCAGCTGGCGCCGCCGCAGCCGGTATTTCCGCAACCAAGGCCAAGGCTGAGGCGCAGAATCCGCCTGCAAAGCAACACCCGAAGCAGCCTAATGCCGGTAAGAACAAGCAGCCCGAGGGCAAGCCGGCCAACGCAGCACAGGCATCTCAGACGGCCCAAGCTTCTCAGCCTGCTGGAAAGCCGCAGGCTCAGGCCCAGCCAAAGGCCCAGGCTCCGCAATCTCAGGCTAAGCAGACACAGCCCAAGGCTCAAGCACAGCAGCCGCAAAAGCCACGGCCAGAGGCAGAACAGGCGAACCGCCCAGCGAGTGCCGCGAAGCCTGGAACCACTGCAAAAGCAGCTGGCGCAGAAGCCACCGCAAACTCCGCGAACCACGCTGCCACTGAGCAGGAGATCGCACGCGCACTCGCACGTCGCTCGCAATCCGTGGGCACGCCTTCCCAGCAGCAGTTGAAGGCACCGAAGCCTCCTCGCGAAGCACAGAAGCATCCCAATCGTTCTGCGCAGACCTCAGACGCCAAGCCGAACAATAAGCCAATCGCGAAGCCCACTGCCAAAGAAGCAAGCATCGCTGCTGCCCCAGCGGCATTTGTGCAGCCGCCCAAGAATGAGCCGCGCCCGCAGCAATCTGCAAAACCGGCTACCCCGGTCATGGTGGACAGCTTCCCCCACGAGCCCGAAGCACTTGCCACGCCACCAGAAAGCAAGGAAGTAAAGCACAACCGCCGCGCCCGCCTGCGCCAGGTCAAGGGCCTCGACGGCCTTCGCGGCCTAGCCGTCCTCGCAGTGGTCATCTACCACTTCTTCGGCGACTTCCTGCCCGGTGGTTACCTCGGCGTTGACATGTTCTTTGTCCTATCCGGATTCTTGATTACCTCCCTGCTCGTCCGCGAATTCCGCGCCAGTGGCCGCATCAGCTTGAAGGATTTCTGGGTCCGCCGATTCCGCCGAATCCTGCCCGCAGCGTTGACCGTGCTCATCATTTGCACGTCCATCGTTGCCCTCGTCGGCGGTGATCTAGCAGTAGGAATCCGCGAGCAGTTCCTGGGCACGTTCTTCTTCGTCAATAACTGGACACAGATTGCTACCTCGCAGTCTTACTTTGCTGACAACGAAATTCAGGTCTTTGCCCACTACTGGTCGTTGGCTGTTGAAGAGCAGTTCTATGTCATTTGGCCCCTGCTCATTTTCACCATTTTCGCCATTTCCCGGCGTCAACCCCGCCGACTCCCAATTGCGGTCTCGTTAATTCTGGCCATCGCGTCCGGCGTGGCAATGTGGCTCATCTACGTTCCTGGTGAGGACCCAACGCGCGTCTACTACGGCACCGATACCCACGCCTTCGGCTTGCTCATTGGCGCAATCCTTTCTTTGATGCTCACCAGCACCAAGGAAGATCCCGGGGCTGACTCGTGGGCAAGTCCCGGAAAGTCCGAGCGCGTTCTGGCAGGAACGATTGGCTTCTTAGCGCTTGCGGGTTACATCGCGCAACTGTTCCTAATGCCGGACGATGCAGACTTCACCTACCGCGGCGGCTTGGTGCTGACAAGCGTCCTCGGCGCGCTCATGATTTGGGGCGTCGTCCGCGAATTCGGTCCTCTCAAATGGATCTTCAGCACTGCCGTCATGCGTTGGCTGGGTCAGCGTTCCTTCTCGCTGTACCTGTGGCACTGGCCGGTCGTGATGATTTTGCGCGCGATTTTCGACGGAAACCACTCCTCCGACAAGCCGTGGATTCTGGGCCTTGTCGCGATACCGATCTCCTTCCTGCTGGCAGAGCTTTCCTACCAGTTCGTGGAGAATCCTTTCCGCCGCGGCGGTTACAAGAAGACGTGGACTGGCTACTGGGCGGCCCGCCCCTCGATCTCCGAGATGAAGGACGGATTTGCCAAGGCCTTTTGGCCGTTTGTGCCGTTGATCGTCGTCGCTTCCCTAGTGGGCGTGAGCTACGCGCTGGCGACCTCCAGCGATAAATCTGAGCTGGAGCAGCAGCTCGAGATGCTGCAGCAGAAGAACACGCAAAGCAACCAGGGCAACCCTGGCGCTGCGGCAGCTCCAGCGAGCCCAGAAGAAAATACCAGCCGTCCGATGCCAACCGGCAATGAAATTACCGCCATCGGTGACTCGGTGATGTTGGCTGCCTCCGAGGCACTGCAGCAGCGCTACCCAGGCATCTACGTCGACGCCGACGTTTCCCGCCACTACACAGCAGCTATCCCGATCATTCAGCAGCTCAAGGATTCTGGCCAGCTGCGCTCCACGGTTTTCCTTGGCTTCGGTACCAATGGCCCGGCATTCCCTGACCAGATTCAGGAAGTCGTTGACCTCATCGGCCCAGACCACACCATCGTGATGGCCGTTCCTTATGGCGACCGCGGATGGATGGCACAGTCCCAACGCGACGTCATCGATGCTGCGAAAAAGTACGACAACGTCTACCTTGCTGACTGGTGCACCCACGCACAGAGCAACCCGAACTTGCTCTATTCCGACGGCATTCACCCGCTTCCGGAAGGCGCTTCGGAATACGCCTTGGCTTTCCACTACGCCTTGTTGCAGTATTCCAACTACGACAAGAACTTGGATTCCAAGTGCCAGATCTAGAAGTTCTTGAGCCAAAGCTCCTAGAACGCAAAAGGCGGACGGTCTCTTACAGCGGACCGTCCGCCTTTTCGTTATCCTGTTTTTGGATTTAGGTAAGAAACTGCGCACACGAGGAACTTCCTGTTGACAGCTCCACGCAAAGAATGGATTTGGTTGGCCGCCACGGCAGCGCTTGCGCTAGTCGCCGCAATCGTAGTGATTGCCGGCTGGGATAGTCTCCCAGACCCACTGCCCAAGCATTTCAATGGTCGAGACGAACCTGATGCATGGATGCCAAAGACCTATCGCAATGCAATTGGTTTTGCTGTGCTTGTTCCTATTATTCTGACGATTGTTTCAGCAGTAACTATCGGCATAACGCAACAAAGCACCAAGACAACCACAGGCAGCTATTCGCAGTCTTCTGCGGTTGATATCGAGCGTAGCCGTGCTCACTCCGCTGCTATCCTTCCAGCGTTAAGCTTTTGGTTTTTTGCACTAACGGCAATCTGCACGGCGTTCGCGCTCACTGGAATCTTTCTCAGCGGCCCTAGACCGCTAATTTTCCCCTGCTTAGTCGTTGCCATCCTTATGGCTTGCGTCTGGCTCATGTTCAGGTTGAATAGCATAAATAAAAAGCTGGATGAAAACTTTCCTGACTCCTCTACAGCGGGCAAGCTTCGTTACGGATTGTTCTACTACGACCCCACAGATACCCGCGCGATGGTGCCCCTTCCCAGCGGTTCTTCCCAATTCAACTTTGGGCAGAAAACGGCCTGGTTTATCCTCGCAGGTCTCCTAGTACCGCCAGTCCTTATTATCATTCTTCTCAACGTCGCAACCTAAAACGCCCATAGAAAAATCCGCCTTCCTGCGCTGCGTGGTTGTATACACGGTGCAGGGAGGCGGATTGCTTTTAAGCGAGTGTCTTAGGACTCCACCTTGTACTCGGCCATGCGGTCCCACTCGGTCTTCCCGTCGATGTGGACGTTGATGATTTCCGGGGTCTCCAGCAGATACTTCGGGAACTCCTCGCAGGAGCGCTTAAAGTGCTCGCCCTGGACATGATCCACGTCCTTGCCATCAGCATAAGCCTCAACGAGGAGGAAGCGCTGACGGTCCTCCGGATCACGGTACCAATCAAAGTTCAGGCAACCCGACTCCGCATTACAAGCCTGGGTGTACCAGTCGATCTCCTCGAGGAAGGTCTCTGCATATTCGGGCTTTACGTGGAATTTTACGTTAATCAAAATCATGGGGACCATCTTACGTACCCGGAAACTACGCCGCCATGCTCCCGTCATGACCTGCCTTTCTGCTCCGCGCAGTGGGTCGGATCAGTGCCCCCGTCGTCCTTAGTAGATAAAGAAGCAAAGACTAGTTAAAGAAGTACTCCGCAACGTAGACGTTCGAGCCGTCGAAGCTGGTGGCCACGCCAAAGTGCTTGCTAGGTCCCGGGGTAACTGGGACGTCGCGGTTGAGCCAGTTGAGGCGGTCTTGTGCTTCCTGGATGCTCAGGCGGTAGACGTTGCCGCTGCCCTCGTTGAGGTGGGTGCGGCCATCACCGGCATTGCCGTGGAAGGTCAGCGTTCCCGCTGCGCCGTGATCAGCCCACTCCTGCGCGATGTTTCGCGCGTTGCCGTCTTCAACATGGCCCTGCTTGCGCAGGTGCGCATTCGTGGCGCCGACCAGCTGGTGGGCCACCTCAGGGGCTGGCTGCTTGATAAACGGCGGCAGCTGAATTTTGAACTGCTTGGCGAGGTCGTATGCCTGCGCAGGCAGCTCAATTTGCGAGCTACCCGCTGGCAGCTGGGAGGAAAGCTCTTGGACCTGTGGCGGGAGCTGAACCTGTGCCTGGGCTGGCACCAGCCCGCCCATGGTCAAGGCAAGTGCGGCTGTAACGGGGAGGATGCGGCGCGAGATGTTCATGACCTCCACCGTGCCACAGCTACGCGGTATGAGGACACCGCATTGAACGCTGTTCGGCAGATCGCAACCGCATCGTTATACGGCAGGGGGAGGCATGCTTGACGACGCCCCGCTTGCCCAAAGGCTTATCCCTCCAGCTTTTCACCGAGTTCCAGCCACTCCATTTCCAGCTCCTCGCGCTGCGCGGTGATGTCTTTGACCTGCGCATCTAGCTTAGTGAGCTGCTCGGTATCGAGTACCGTCGCAGCGGCAACTTCTGCCATGGTCGCACTCACTTTCTCCGCTTGCTCGTCGAGCTTGGACATCTTGCGTTCCAGTGCGTTCATCTTCTTGGTCAGCTCGCGTTCTTCCTGCGAGCTCAGGCGCTTTGGCGCCGCGGTGCCAGTGCCGCCGGCTCCGTCGCCCTTGGTCTTGGCCGTATCGGCAGCAGTTCCGTCCGCGTTCTTACCGCCCAGGTTCAGGACACCGGAATTCTGGGCGGCGTCGAGCTGGGCGCGGCGGCGCAGGTATTCGTCGATTCCTCCCGGCAGGTTAGTCAGCTTGCCGTCGCCGAACAGCGCATAGGTGTTGTCGGCGATCCTTTCTACGAGGTAGCGGTCGTGCGAGATGACCACCATCGTTCCGGGCCACGAGTCTAGAAGCGACTCGAGCTCCTGAAGGGTATCAATGTCCAGGTCATTGGTTGGCTCGTCCAGCAGAAGAACATTTGGCTCGGCCATGAGCACGCGGGTCAATTGCAGGCGGCGGCGCTCGCCACCGGACAGGTCACCCACCGGGGTGCGCTGGCGTTTGGCAGAGAAGCCGAGGCGCTCGGCCAGTTGCGAGGCGCTCAGCTCCTTCTTGCCAAGCTGGACGTAGGTAGCGACGTCCTCCACGGCGTCGATAAGCCGACGCTCCGGATCGAGGTCATCGAGTTCCTGGCGCAGCCAACCCAGACGCACCGTCTGCCCCTCAATGCGCTTGCCTGCCGCGAGCGAGTGCTCCCCTGCCAAAGCGCGCAGCAGAGTGGTCTTGCCGGAACCATTCACGCCGACCAGGCCGATGCGCTCACCCGGCGCGAGGCGCCAGGTCAGATGGTCGACCAGCACACGGCCGTCGGGGGTGGCCACGGTCGCGTCCTCGAGTTCGATAACCACGCGGCCTTGGCGCTGCTTGGAAAAGGCCATGAGCTCAACCTTGTTGCGCGGCGCGGGGACGTCCGCGATGAGGGCCTCGGCGGCCTCAATGCGATAACGCGGCTTGGAGGTACGAGCCGGCGCACCTCGGCGCAGCCAGGCCAGCTCCTTGCGGGCGAGATTCTGGCGGCGCTGTTCCATGGCGTCGGCCTGGCGGGCGCGCTCGGCGCGGGCATAGATCCAGTCGTTGTAACCGCCCTCGTAGGGGTCGACCACACCGTCGTGCACTTCCCAGGTGGTGGTGGCGACGGTATCCAGGAACCAGCGGTCGTGAGTGACCACCACGACGGCAATCTTGCGGCCCAGCAGGTGCTGCGCAAGCCACTGCACGCCCTCGACGTCGAGGTGGTTGGTCGGCTCGTCGAGTACCACGAGGTCGAGTTCCTGTACGAGCGCTGCGGCTAGATTCACGCGGCGGCGCTCACCACCCGAGAGCGAGCCCACTTGGGTCTCTAGGCCGAGTTCCACAATTCCGAGGCCCCCCAGGACGTCGCGTACCTTGGCGTTGGAGGCCCACTCAAAGGTTTCGAGGCCGAGCGGTTCGATGATGACCTGGGCGATGGTCAGGGCGTCGTCAAGCTCAAAGCGTTGCGTCACCACAGCCATGCGTAGATCGGAGTTGTGGGAAACGCGCCCCTCGTCTGGTGGCTCGATGCCAGTCAAGACCTCTAGAAGCGTGGTCTTACCGCCGCCGTTAACGCCAACGATTCCGATTCGGTCACCGGATTGCACGCCGAGTGATACCCCATCAAGGAGAGTCTGGAGGCCGAAAGATTTGGATACGTTTTCCAAGTTAATAAGGTTCGCCATAACGTTGTCCCATCTTAATGCCTAGACCGGAGTACCCCCTCATTTCCGCGAGTATTGCAAATGAATATCGTTCTAAATAGCCTAAAGTGTTATGAAGAAATCTGCGCTTTCAATTCTCGCCGCTGTCTCCGCGACCGCGCTTCTTGTTACTTCCTGCTCCAAGCCAGCTGATGAGGCTGCTCCGGCAACCTCCGCTGCGGAGGAGGCTCACGATCATGAGCACGAGGGACATGACCACTCCCACGACGGCATGGAAGCCAGCGAGGGCGAGACTGAGGTTGCCCAGCTGCCTAATCGCGTCGTACTCTCCCACGAGGGTGGCCTGAAGACCTACGATGCCAAGACCGGCAAGGTCATCGCGGAAGAGGATATGCCTGCGTTCCTGCGCCTGTCTAACGCTGGCGATGACCGTCACGTCATGGTGACCAAGGGCGACAAGTTCCTCACCTTCGACACCGGCCTCATCACCAAGCCGCACGGCGATCACAACCACTACTACACCGCTGAGCCAAAGCTTGACGACGCCGAGTACAAGGCACCGCACGCAGGCCACGTGGTTCACCACGACGGCTTCACCGCGCTCTTCTCCGATGGTGACGGCACCGCACAGGTCGTACCAACCGACCAGATTGCTGATCCAAAGGACGTTAAGACCTTCGAGTCCGGCGAGGCTCACCACGGTGTGGCTGTTCCGCTCAAGGATGGCTCCGTCGTTATGACCAAGGGCACCGAGGACGAGCGCCACACCATTCAGCACCTGGACAAGGATGGCAAGGTCCTGACTGAGACCACCAAGTGCCCTGGCGTCCACGGTGAGGCTACCGCTGGTAACGGAAAGCTCTTCTTCGGCTGTGAGGACGGCCCTGTCGTCTTCGACGGCAAGGAGTTCCATAAGATCGACGTTTCTTCCTACGCTGGCAAGGACGGCTACCAGCGCTCCGGTAACTCCGCTGGTTCCGAAGAGTCTGACATCATCCTCGCTGATAATAAGACTGAGAAGGACGCCGAGTTCGAGCGCCCAACATCTGTCTCCCTCATCAACACCGAGGACTACTCCGCCAAGAAGGTTGAGCTTGGATCTTCTTACTGGTTCCGTTCCCTGGCCCGCGGCCCGCTGGGCGAGGCACTGGTTCTGACCTACGACGGCAAGCTCAACGTCATCGATCCGGAATCCGGCAAGGTCACCAAGAAGATCGACGCTATCTCCGAGTGGCGCGAGAACGAAGAGTGGCAGCTGCCTGGACCGATCCTGAAGTCCGTTGACGGCTACGCTTACGTCACCGACGCCAACAAAAAGGAGCTCGTTGTCATCGACCTGTTCGAGGGCAAGGAGATCAACCGCTTCAAGCTGGACATCAAGCCGACCGAGATGGCTGTCCTCTAAGGTTGCGCTGTAGAGCCCCCTCCGCTCTAGCTAGGAGATAGACAAAGGCACCGTTCAATGGGACGGTGCCTTTGTCTATCTCAGTCGATCTCAAGTGGGCTAATCAGCCCAGCATCTCGATACCTGGGGCCGGCGAGTGCGTGACAATGCCGCGGGTGCCCTTGTTGTCAAACATGACTTGCGCAACCACTTCTCCGGCGGTCTCCTCATCCTCGCAGAGGAAGGCACAGGTGGGGCCGGAACCGGAGACAATCCCGGCCAGTGCACCGGCGGCCTTGCCAGTGTCGAGAATCTTACGCAGGTCTGGCCGCAGGGACACGGCGGCGGCCTGGAGGTCGTTGCGCAGCGCAGCCGCCAGCTGTTGCGGCTGACCACTCATCAACGCCTGGGCTACCGCTGATGTATCCATCGCAGGGGTGCTACCCTTCCCCGCCGCGCGCAGCTCATCGATCTTGTGGAAGACCGCCGGCGTCGATAAGCCCTCGGCGTTGGTGATAATCGCCCACGTGTAGGTGCCGCGGGTCATCATGGGTGCTAGCTGCTCGCCGCGCCCAGTGCCCAAGGCGGTGCCGCCCATGAGCGTGAAAGGCACGTCGGAGCCCAGCTCGGCGGCCAGCTCGTAAAGCTTGTCCTCGCTGAGCTCACAAAAGTCTGCGAAAGCTTGCGCAGCTAAGCGCAGGGCCGCAGCGGCGTTCGCCGAGCCGCCAGCCATGCCGCCTGCGGCAGGAATTCCCTTCTGCAGGTGCAGCGTCACGCGCGGCAGAGCCACCTGCCGGTCGGCTCGCACAGCGCGGGCCACCACCTCGACAGCGCGCCAGGCCAGGTTGGACTCATCTTCCGGTACGCCGGCAGCATAGGTGCCGCTGGCGTGCAGCGCGGCAACAACTGGGCCGGTGGTCGGTTCGTCGGCGTGAACCTCAAGAGAGACCTCGTCGCTGATATCGAGGGACTGAAACACCGTTGCCAGCTCGTGGAAGCCATCGTCGCGAACTGCCTCGACCCCGAGGTGCAAGTTTACTTTCGCGTGGGCGCGTGCTCTCAGAATCACTTGATACCTGCCAAACGCACGAAGTCTTCTACCGCGAGCTTCTCGCCGCGCAACCGTGGGTCAATGCCCGCCGCCACGAGGGCTTCCTCCGCCGCCGGGCCGCCGCCAAAGTGGCCGGACAAAGCCGCGCGAAGGGTCTTGCGGCGTTGGGCGAAGGCGGCGTCGACAAGCGGGAAAACTGCCTTACGCGTCGCATCGTCGATAGGCCACGGGGCGTCCTGGAAGCAATCGATGCGAACCAAACCGGACTCGATGTTGGGTGCGGGCCAGAAGACGTTCTTGCCGATGGTTCCCGCCTGGCGGACGGTGCCGTAGAAGGAGGCCTTCACGGAGGGCACACCGTAGACCTTGTTACCGGGCTTCGCGGCGAGGCGCTCAGCGACCTCCAGCTGCACCATCACCAGCACGCGTCGAATGGTGGGATACAGCTCCAGCAGGTGCAGCAAAACCGGAACTGCAACGTTATAAGGCAGGTTCGCCACAAGGGCCGTGGGTTCTCCCAGCTCTCCCGGCGCGATGCGCAACGCATCCTTTTCGATGAGGCGGAGGTTGCCCGCCTGCTCCGGCGCGCGCTCAGCAATGGTGTCCGGCAGCTGCGCCGCTAGGCGCGGATCGATCTCCACCACGGTGAGGTCATCGACTGCTTCCAGCAGGCCCAAGGTCAAAGACCCCAGGCCAGGTCCTACCTCAACCACGCGGTCGTCGCGCTGTAAGTCTGCTGCGGCAACGATGCGGCGGATAGTGTTTGGGTCGTGCAGGAAGTTCTGACCAAGCTTCTTGGTGGGGGTTACATCCAGCTTCTCGGCCAGTTGGCGAATTTCCACGGGTCCGAGCAGTTTGGGTTCAGTCATGCAATTCAGAGTAGTTCACAAAATCAGAAAAGCCCGCATAAGCGGGCTGTTTCAGGAAAGCGATTCAGGTCTAGCTGCGGTGGCCAAATTCGGCCAGCCCAGAAGGGGCGTTTAGCGCAGGCCCAGCTTGGAGGTACATGCAGGCCATGCGCCCCAGCCCTGTGCGGCCTGGACCTTCTCCGCGACAGCAATCTGCTGCTCGCGGGTTGCCTGCCATGCCTCAGGAGCATAAGCGGTGCCACCGAAGCCAGCCCAGGTGGACGGGGTGAACTGAAGGCCGCCGGAGAAACCGTTGCCGGTGTTGATGGCCCAGTTACCGGTGGACTCGCACTGCGCGAGGGAATCCCATACGCTGCCGTCAGCCACGGCTGGCGCTGCTGCGGGCTTCTTGGTGCCACGGGCGATGGTCGCAGCGACCGGCTCGTTAATGACCTTCTCCTTGACTATCTCGTCAGACTCCTTGGCACCGTCTTTCATCACGAGCTTGCGGGTGACGTTGCGCTGGCCCTTGACTGCCTCCACGCGCACTTCCTCGTTGCCCTCTTCAAGCTCAGGATCGTCAACGAAGGTAGGCTCCGCCTCAAATTCCTCGGTTGCGTCGTAGAAGGTGGTGGAAACCTGGTCAACCTTGATGGACATGCCATTGACGATCGGGGTATCCATCGACGGGAACACGCGGTCATCCTCATCAACGTCGATGCCGCGCTCTTCGATGACGTCCTTCACGGTCTTGGCCGCAATGTTGGTGTAGGTGATCTTGCCGCCGTCATTGATCTTGACGATCTTCGGTGAGACAACCTCGAGTTCCATGCCCTCAGTCAGGTTGTCATCACCCGTTACCTTCTTATCACCGGAGGTAATAGCCGCACCTGGGGCGATACCATCAAGGTTGCCCAACAGATCCGAAACCTTGAGGTCGGTCGAGGAAAGCTGCTGTTTGACGCCGTCGATAGACACGGCCACCGGCTTGGAGGTGCGCACGGTGATGTTGTCACCGTCAGCGACCTTCTCAGAAGGAGCCGGGTAGACCAGATCCTCACCACCGACGTTGACGCCAGCAGCCTGCAGAGCCTCATCGACGTTGCCCGCGAAGGTAGCGAGCTCAATCTTGTCGCCATTGACGTCAAGGGTGATGTCTTTTTGCGCAGACACAGCGACCACACCGCCCACTGCCAAAGTGCCGAGCACACCGCCGGTGGCAAGACGCAGTGGAAGGGAACGGGAAGAATTGATGCGCTTAATCTGGTTCATGTAACTCTCTCAAAACGAATGATGTCTCGCGCTAGGCCCTCAGGCGTGGGGCCAACCATGGGACGGTAGCGCGTTGAGCAAATCTTCAATAACAATACGATAACAGCAGCGTCCAGTCGAGAGCGATTCCTTTCGCCACGCCACTTGGAACACTACCGCAACACCCAACACGTGTTTTACGGTTGACCAGGACAAATACTAAATATGACGATCGTCACAAACCAAACACGGAGTTGAACGTCTGGTTAACTTCCGTAACCAAATCCTCCACATCCATGCCCCGAGCTTCCGCAATGCAGTTATACGTATGACCGATGAAAGTCGGCTCGTTGCGCGCACCGCGGAAGGGCTCGGGAGTCATATACGGAGCATCCGTCTCCACGAGTAGCTGCCCCGCCGGAGCGATAGCCGCCGACTGACGCAACTCCTCGTTTCGCTTGAAGGTCACGTTGCCGGCAAAGGAAAGAACCCAACCGCGTGCCAGGGCCTCCTTCGCCACGTCCATCGGTGAGGAGAAGCAATGGAGCATGACATTCTCAGCGTCGCCAAGCACACGCAGAAGCTCCGCGTCCGCCTCACGATTGTGGATCATGAGGACCTTGCCCGCCTCCTTGGCCAAATCCATGTGCCAGCGCAGCGCCTCCTCCTGCGCCTCGAGCGGAGCGGTGGACTCTGGCTCGTGCTTAATCCAATAGGTATCGAGGCCGGTCTCCCCGATTGCCACGCAGCGTGGGTCCGCAGCCATTTCCTCCAGCCGCTTCCGCGCCGCGGCATCGAGTGTGTCGGCCTTGGTGGGGTGGATGGCGCAGGCTGCCCACACGTTGGGGAACTCATGTGCCGCTTGGAGCGCACGCTCGGCCTCTTCCAAACCATCACCTACCGTAACCATGCGCGACACCCCTGCAGCACCGGCGCGGGACACGATGTCGGCGGCTGGGTCCTTGCAGGAGGCTAGGTGCGTATGGGCGTCGACAAGCTGCGTCAAGCCTTCTGCTGGAACAGGGACTGGGCGTGGCTTCTTTTTAGACATGTACGCAATTGTAATCTGGAACGCATGCAAATCCGCAGTGCCACCCTCGCCGACGTCCCCGCGATGACCGAGTGCCTCAACTGGGCCATCCGGGAGACCGACTTCATCTTCCGCGACACCGAAGCAACCATCGCCGAGCGCGAAGAATACCTGCGCCAGAACATCGCTGATGGCTGCCCGTGGCTGGTTGCAGAAACCGAGCCTGAGACGCCAGGCGAAAAGCCTCAGCACTTAGGTTGGGCCATGTATCACCCCTACCGCGACCCAAGCGTGTGGAAAGGGTGTTACGAAACCACCATTTATTTGGATCCGGCAGCCCAAGGCCGAGGCGTGGGCACCGCCCTTTTAGGTGAGCTCGTTTCCCTGGCGCGCGCGGATGAAAAAGTGCATACGCTGCTGGGGCTCATCGTGGACACCAACGTCGCATCCATCAAGTTGCATGAGAAGTTCGGTTTTGCCAATGTAGGAACGTTCAAAGAGGTGTCCTACAAGATGGGACATTGGCTCAACCTCACTCACTTGCAGCTCATGCTTTAAGGATCAATCCATGCACGTTCGCCCCGCCGCGCTTTCCGACGCCGCCGCAATCGCCTCCATCTACAACGCCGCGTCGGCCGCTAGGCCGACTGCCAACTTGGTCACGTGGCAAGAATCCGTCGAGGACCGCATCGCTTGGCTCGAGCAGATGGAATCCGATGGATACCCCGTCTTTGTGGCTGTCGACGACGATGAAATCATCGGCTGGGCAGCATACTTCCAGTTCGTGACCCCGGCAATCTACTGGGGCACCGTAGAAAATTCCGTCTATGTGGCGCCGTCTGCACGCGGTAAGGGCGTGGGCAACGAGCTCATGTGCGCAGTCATGGATGACGCCAAGGAAAATGACTACGTGCAGACGATGATCACCTACATCGTGGACACCAATGAGGCATCGATCGCGCTGCACAAGAAGTTCCGCTTCGAAGAAACCGGACGCATGCCGAATATCCACACCAAGGATGGCGTTCGCCTTGGACTAGTGCACCTGCAGCGTCACTTCGATAGAAGCTCGTCGTCGATGTAGACCGGCCGCGCGGCGGCTACACCGGCCACGGCCATCGCAACTGTGAGGGCAATGAGCACCGCTAGGCTCACCGACCATCCGCCGGTTGCCTGAGCCACGAGGCCAAAAATGAAGGGAAAACCACCCGCCAAGAGGTAGCCGCCTGGTTGGACAAACCCCGATAACCGCGCCGTCACCGCTGGCTCGCGGGTGCGAGCTGCGAGCAGGGCCAGTGCGAGTGGGAAACACATTCCGCCAATCCCCATGAGGCTCGCCCAAATCAACGGCGCTGCTGACGCATTGACCAGCACGCCAATCCAGCCCGCAGCTGTGGTCGCAGCAAGGATAAGAGGCACCGGGCGCAGATCCCGCAGGCGCTCGATGAGCACCGGCATCACTAGTCCGCCAATGATGTTGAAAGGGCCGATGAGGGCAAGTGAGACTCCAGCAGTTCCACTTCCGACGCCACGCGAGACAAGCATGGTGGGCAGCCAGCCCATCTGCACGTAGGCCATGGTTGACTGCAGGCCGAAGAAGAACAGTAGCGCGACGGCGGTGGGCGAACGCCGCAGAGGAATGTTGCCTGTTGTGGAAGGCTCCACTGGGTCAAACCCCACGTGGCGGGTGGCAATGAACCAACCCACCGCCTGCAGCACCACAGGAATGGCCCACAGGAACAAAGAGGTGCGCCATGCTGCGAGGTTCGCGGACAACGGTCCGAGGGCGCTGGATAGACCCAACACCGTGGTGTAGGTAGTCATCAGCGCCACCATCGTGCGGCGGCTGCCGTAGGTCTTAATCCAGGCAGGCAGCAGGATGTTGGTCACGGCGATGCCGCCAACGACCAAGAATGTCAGTGCAACGAAGGCCCCAAAGTTGTTGACCCAGGGTCTGGCCGCCAAGCCGATGAGCAAGGCGAGGGCGCCTGCAAGCAGGGTGGGGCTGAGCCCACAGCGGCGCGCGATAGGGACTGCTGCCCACCCCATCGCGGCAAAGCACAATCCCGGCAGGGCCGTGAGAATTCCCGCGCTGGCCGGGCCAATGCCGAAAGCCGCGCTTAAGTCCCCGAGCACGGGAGCCACCGAGGCGATTCCCGAGCGCAGATTAAGCGCGGTGAGGGTTACTACCGCAAACGCGAAAGCGGTCGCGATGCTACGGCTTTGCCGCATCCTACTTCTGAACTGGCGCCCACTCTGGGCCAGTCTCGGCGAGCTCTGGGTCAAGCTTGGCCACCAGTGGCTTCGGCTTGCTCAATGAGGTGCCAGGAACCACGTCGACGCGCTGCCACGTGGCCTGCTGTGCGGTGTAGTCACCCGTGATGATTGGGTACGGGTGGTTCTCCGGTGGCAGACCCACGCCAACCAGCTCAACTGGGATGTCATCGACGACCTCTTGGATCTCCGGCTGGGCAGCCCATACACCATCGCGACCTAGGGTCTCATGCACCTTCTGCGCGGTAAACGGCAGGAAAGGCGTGAGCATGACGTTGCAGTCAGAGACCACCTGCAGTGCGGTCCACAAGACGGTGGCAAGGCGCTCGCGCTGAGTCTCGTCCTTGGCCAGTTTCCATGGCTCCATCGCTGCGATGTAGGCGTTGGCCTCACCCACCACGTGCATGATGGCAGTAATGGCCTGCTTGAACTTGGACTGTTCAAGGTTTGCGGCTGCGGCGGCGAAGGTGTCCTCAGCTAGCTGCAGAATGGCCTTATCTGCGTCCTCCAAAGCAGCCGGTGCAGGAACCTCGCCGAAGTTCTTGTGCGCCATGGACACGGTGCGGTTTACCAAGTTGCCCCAGCCGTTGGCCAGCTCGTTGTTGATTCGGCGAACGAACTCATCCCAGGTGAAGTCGGTGTCATTGTTTTCTGGGCCAGCCACTGCAATGAAGTAACGCAGCGCATCCGGGCCAAACTCCGCGAGGAAGTCCTTGACGTAGATGACAACGCCCTTCGAGGAAGAGAACTTCGAGCCGGACATGGTCAGGTACTCGGAGGACACAATCTCCGTAGGCAGGTTGAGCTCGCCATACTTATGCAGATCTCCACCCTTGGCGCCCTTGCCTGCGTAGCCCAAGAGCTGGGCCGGCCAGATCTGGGAGTGGAAGGTGATGTTGTCCTTGCCTTGGAAGTAGTAGTGGCGAGCATTGTCGTTCTGCCAGAAGTCCTTCCATGCATCCGGGTTGCCGGTACGGTGTGCCCACTCGATGGAAGAAGACAGGTAGCCGATGACCGCGTCGAACCACACGTAGAGCTTCTTAGCGGAGTTCTCCTCCCAGCCCTCTACTGGAATTGGAATACCCCAGTCGATGTCACGGGTCATGGTGCGCGGGCGCATGTCCTCAAGCAGGTTGAGGGAGAACTTCAAGACGTTCGGGCGCCAGTCCTCACGGGTCTTGAGCCACGCTTCGAGAGCGTCCTTGACGGAAGGCAGGTCGAGGAGGAAGTGCTCGGTCTCGATGAATTCCGGGGTCTCACCGTTAATCTTGGACACTGGGTTGATGAGGTCAACCGGATCCAGCTGGTTACCGCATTCATCGCACTGGTCGCCGCGAGCGCCGTCAGCGCCACAGATTGGGCAGGTGCCCTCGATGTAGCGGTCAGGCAGGGTGCGGCCAGTCGACGGCGAGATAGCTCCCTGGGTGGTCTCCTTAAGCATGTAGCCGTTCTCGTAGAGACCCTTGAAAAGCTCCTGGACCACCGAGTAGTGGTTGCGGGTCGTGGTGCGGGTGAACATGTCATAGGACAATCCCAGACCCGCAAGGTCCGTGACGATCTGGCGGTTGTAACGGTCAGCAAGCTCGCGGACGGTCACGCCTTCTTTGTCAGCCTGCACGAGCAGCGGAGTGCCGTGTTCATCGGTACCCGAGACCATGAGAACGTTGCGGCCACGCATTCGCTGGAAACGAGCGAAGACGTCCGAAGGAACACCGAATCCGGCCACGTGTCCGATGTGGCGGGGTCCGTTGGCATAAGGCCAAGCAACATTAACTACTACTGACTCAGTCATGCACACCACTCTATCGAAGCCGGTAGACAAAGTGCGCGTTAAGGGTGCCTTGACGCCACGCATAAAGAAATCCCCCTCCCCCAGTCTCCCCGGTCAAGGGATGGGCTAAGGAAGGAGGATTCTCCTGCGCAATACGCACTGTGCGGAGCTTTGGAACGCCTAGTGCTTGTGGTGTGCCTTCTTGCGCTGCTGGCGACGCTTCTTGAGCTCTTCTGCGCGCTGGTACTCGCGGTGCAGACGACGCTCGCGTGCCAGCTTACGCTGGAATGCCTGGGACTCGCGGTATTCCAAGTAAATGACGTCGTTGCTGAGCGCCTTGTAGATGGCGAACATCAAGCCAACAACAATAAAGAGGAATGGGAGTGCAGCCACAATAGTGACGTTTTGCAGGTTGGAGAGGGAGTTCTCATCAGCCAGCAGCAGGGTCAGACCAACAGCCGCGGTGGCAACGCCCCATGCTGCGGACAGCCATGGCTTGGCGTTGGATGCACCATTCTGAGACATCGAGCCCATAACGGTAGAAGCCGAGTCAGCGGAGGTAATAAAGAAGGTTGCGAGCAGGATAGCTGCAATGATGCCGGCGATGAAACCACCAGGCAGGTTGTGCAGCAAATTGAACAGCTCAACCTCAGAGGACTCGCCGGAGATGGAGTTGCCATTCTGCTCCATGTGGATTGCGGTACCGCCGAAGATGGCGAACCACACGGTGGAAAGGCCAGCCGGGATCAGCATGACGCCGATGCAGAATTCGCGGACGGAACGGCCACGGGAAATACGTGCCAGGAACATACCGACGAATGGGGACCAGGAGACCCACCATGCCCAGTAGAAGATGGTCCAGGAGGACAGCCACTCGCCTGCTTCGCCGTTGTTGGACTCAGCAGTACGGGAAATCATCTCGGTGAACGCATTCAGGTAGTTACCGATGGAGCCCGGAATCTGGTTCAGGATGGAAACAGTTGGACCAAGGATGAACACGAAGATGGCAAGCAGTGCGGCCATAACCATGTTGGCGTTGGAGACATACTGAATGCCCTTGCCCACGCCGGACATTGCGGAAAGCAAGAAGGCCAGGGTCAGCACGAGGACGATGCCAACGACGACCTTCTGGGATGGGTTGTCGATGAGGCCGGAAGCCTGGATACCAGCCTGGATCTGGGTTGCACCGATACCCAGGGAACATGCGGTACCGAAAACGGTGGCGAAGATTGACAGGATGTCAATGATCTTGCCAACCCAGCCATCAGCAGCGCGCTGACCGATGAGAGGCACGAATGCCTGGCTCAGCAGTTGCTTGCGGCCGATACGGAAGGTCGAGTATGCAATTGCGAGACCAACGATGGCATAAACAGCCCACGGGTGAAGCGTCCAGTGGAACATGGCCGTAGCCATCGCAGTGCCGACTTCCTTCGGCTCATGGCCCGGAACACCGTTGAGGTAGTAGTTCAGCGGCTCAGAAGCACCGTAGAACATCAGGCCGATACCCATGCCGGCTGCGAACATCATCGCGATCCAGGAAGGCGTAGAAAATTCAGGCTCTTCATCGATATGGCCCAAGCGGATGGTGCCGAACTTGGAGGCGGCGATGAAGATAACAAATACAACGAAAATCGTACCGAAGAGGACGTAGGCCCAACCAAAGTCGTTAACAACGAAGCTCAGTGCATCGCTAGCAAAGTTTGCGAAGTTGGTCGGAGCAGCCAAGCCCCACGCAACGATGGCGGCAATGAGCACGCCAGCGATGCCGACGATGGTCCAGTCGATTGGAGCATCGTCATCGGCTGCTATTTCAATTTCAGGCTCGGTCATCTCGTGGGGAGCGAAGTCCTCATTGCCGAGCATGTCTTGCAGCTGACTCGTCGCAGATGCTGATTCCAGCTTCTCGTCGACGGTCTGGTACTCGTCGGAAGTTACTGCTGGCGAGTTTGAAGCAGCAACCGCACCTTCTTCCGTCTTAGGATTCTTATCTGGATTAGTCATACAACCCAGAATGTGTGAGTTATGCATGACGCGTCAACCTAGAAAGCGCTGCATAGAACCCCAAAGCCAGAATTTTGGCAGGTTATTTACATTCCCCAGACAGTTTAAAAGACGCAGTTGTTCAACATAAGCAGGCGTTTTTAGCACACGCTAGGTTTTGCCTATAACAATCCTGCAACAATCGCGGATTTATGCGTCTCGAGCCGCCAAATACGCGTCATAAAGATCGCGATTAGTTACTTCGGTTCCAGCTGCTGCTTCTTTACAAGCGTCTTTTGCGCGCATGCCCGAGGAGACGAGTTCATGAACCCGCTCCACCAAATCCTCAACAGGTGCAGGCTCACTCGCACCGCCTTCAATTACGACTGTGATCTCTCCCCTTGCATTGTCCACTGCCCACTGGGCTAATTCCCCCAGCGTTCCTCGCTTGATTTCTTCGTATGTCTTGGTCAACTCCCGGCACACTGCAGCCGAACGCTGAGCGCCGAGGACGTCGGCTGCGTCAGAAAGCGTTTGGGCCAAACGGTGGGGAGACTCAAAGAATACGATGGCCCGCTCCTGCCCCTTGAGGGACTCCAGCCATGTCTTGCGAGGCCCCGCCTTGCGCGGCGCAAAGGCATCAAAGAGGAAGTGGCCAACCCCAAGGCCGGAAAGGGCCAACGCCGTCGGCACAGCTGAGGGTCCGGGGAAACATGTGACAGGCACGCCAGCCTCCACCGCGGCTGCAACAATCGAGTGCCCGGGGTCAGAAACCAGCGGCATTCCTGCATCAGAAACCACCAGCACGGTGCCGGAACGAGCGGCATCGACTAGCGCCTGTGCCCGCTGCGATTCATTATGGTCGAAGTTGGAAACCACTTTGCCCTGAATCTCGATACCTAAAGCGGACGCCAAGCTACGTACTCGGCGGGTATCCTCCGCCGCTACAACGTCTGCTTCAGCCAGTGCTTGCATGAGACGTGCAGAGGCATCCCCAATATTGCCCAATGGTGTGGCGGCGACAATAACTCCACGGGGCAGCGGTTCCAGGCGAAAATTGGTATTCATGGTTCCTAGCTTTCCATAACTTGGGGCACAGACTCCCCAGTTCGGGCTCGCATATCCTAAACTCTTCCAAGTGACTATTGCTACCGCCTCGACTAAAGCCCATGGCAAACCGCTCGGCAAACACGCCATTACAGCGCCTCCTGCACCGATCGCCTACTCTTGGGGCAAACCAGATTGGATTAGCACGGCCGTAATCGGGGTATTGGCTCTCATCACGCGTTTTGTGGGCCTGACCGCTCCGGTAGCTAATGGCACCCCGGTCTTCGACGAGAAACACTACGTACCACAAGCATGGGATATGGTGCGCAGCTGGGACAATCTCTTTATCGGTGGCATCGAATCGAACCCAGGTTATGGCCTCGTGGTCCACCCTCCTCTAGCAAAACAGATCATTGCATTGTCGGAGATGGTTTTTGGATACTCGCCTTGGGGCTGGCGTACGATGACGGCTCTTTTCGGTGTAGCCACCGTCTTGTTGACCATGGCACTGGCACGCCGTGTTTCCGGTTCTTGGCAAATTGCAGCGATAGCTGGGTTTATCGCAGTATGCGACGGCGTATTGCTCGTTTCCTCCAAGTTCGGAATGCTGGATATTTTCCAGGTTTTCTTCGTCGTCGCAGCTGCGTGGGCTTTGGCGCGAGACCATAACCAAATGCGCCTGCGCCTCCATGAAGCTTTCACCTCCGGAAACATGGGTACCTCCAAATTTGGCCCGCGTTTTGGTTTCCGTTGGTGGCGCTTTACCGCAGGCATCTTCTTGGGTCTTTCATTGGGCGTGAAGTGGTCCGGCCTGTACTACATCATGTTCTTTGGATTGCTCTCTGTTTTCAGCGATCTTGCTTTGCGACGCCGCTACGGTGTGCGCCGCTACGTCCTTGGTACCTTGGTGCGTGACACCCCGGCAGCGCTCGCCTCGTTGGTTTTGGTCCCCGTCCTCATCTATGCATGGACTTGGCGTGCATGGTTTGCGTCCGAGACCTCCGTCTACCGTCATGCAAAGGTCGACGGCACTATTGAAGAAGATTCGTGGCTGCTCAACTTGCCTGAACCAATCGCCGGTTGGTTCTACTACCACTCCTCTGTCTTGGAGTTCCACGCCTCGCTCACCAGCTCTGGCGGACACTCCCACCCTTGGGATTCCAAACCATGGGCATGGCTCGTTGCGGCTCGTCCGATTCTGTATTACTCCTCCACGGACCTGGAATGTGGCGACGGCGGTACATGCCGCAAGATGCTGTATCTCTTCGGTACGCCCGCTATTTGGTGGCTTGTCATTCCGGCAGTCTTCTGGGGCCTTTGGTCCCTACTGGTGCGCCGCAACCGCGCCTTCCTGATTCCACTGGTCGGTTTTGCTGCGGGCTTCCTTCCGTGGCTAGCTGCTTTCGACCGTCAGATGTACTTCTTCTATGCCACCGCATTCATCCCATTTGTCATCGTGCTCATTGCGCTGGCTTTAGGGCAGATGATCGGACACGGCAAACAATTGCAATGGCGCTGGCTCAAATCCTTGGCGGGCGGAGAAATCCGGACCGGCTCGTTCGTGGCGGTGTGCTACCTGGCGCTCGTGCTCGCGATGTTTATCTACTTCTCCCCAATCCTCTACGGCTACATCATCCCTGAGAACTGGTACCAATCCATGATGTGGCTCAACAATTGGACCTAGCAGTACTTCACGGCGAGTTAAGTATCCAACGCGAATAGCTTGTCCGCTTGTGGCGACGGAGTCTTAATTCGCGGCAACAGACTAGGAACAACACAAGAAGAAGGCGTGGTGTAGACCATGCCTTCTTCTTGGATCCTGCTGTACACAACCACGTTCATCGAGGCATCGTGCGCAGCGCTTGACGACGCCGCAGGCGCTCCCTTTACGCGCTAGTGCGAGGGGGACGGTGGGCTAATGCGGATCAGCGCCCAGCGAGCGCCAGAAGTCTCGTAGCACGTAACCCTTATCTGCTGCCCAAGCCCAGATCAAAGCCAGTGTGCTCAGGCCGGTAGCGAGGAGAATATAGACTTGGCTCATCACGGTCGTTCCTAGGGCAATGTCCCGCATGGTAAAACCGAAAAGGAACGCAAACATGGTAGCCACGACCGGCAGGGTCCCCGGGATCGAGGCTGGGCGCCAAGCCGCGAAGAGCAGACCGATTGCTAGGCCGAAACGTAGCGCTGCGCCTTCGATAAGCAAGCGGGCACGTTCTGGATCGGCGGAAAGCGAAAGCGTCCCTTCATCCCCTATTACAGCCAATCCCGAGGCACTCGCGACTACGACAATCGCCCATACGGCGAATACCAATCCGAGTGAGACAAGGCCAACGCGGGCAACAGTCAACGCGGTTTGGCGCGCGCTCGATGCCCTATTCCATTCGGACTCAACACCCGCAATGATGACTTCGGAGAGGTCCTGCGGCGGTGCCATTCCTTCTGCCGATTCCACGAAGCTCAAAGAGCGAGACAGCGCGGCGGCCTTGTCACGAAAGGCACGGCATTGGGCGCAACTCTCAACGTGGGCATCGACGACGTCGGCAGGCAACTGCGCCGGCTCCCCGTCAAGCTGCGCGGAAATCGCGGCTTGGACTTGCTCATGCGTCAACACGGCTCAACACCCCATCCAAGCTCGCGCGACCAGAACCGAAGACCACGACCATTAACAGGGAAACGATAAGTACCGCCGGGTACTCAAAGCCGCCGTCGGCCGCAAAAATTCCATTGCCAAGATGCACAAAGTAAAGCGCGCAAGCCATGAATAATGCCAGCGCACCGGCGACGAACGTGGTTAGAAGCCCCACCACCAGCAACGAGCCGCCAACCATCTCGCCGATGGCGGCAATGTAGGCCGAAACATGTGGTTGTGGGATACCCATCGCAGAGAACTGACCCGTGGTTTCGTCTATCCCAGCGAAAAACATTTTGTCTACGCCGTGGGCTACGAAAACGAGACCTAGAACTGCGCGCAGAATAAGCAGCGCGGCATCGCGTACAGCAGGTCTATTCATGAGCATTACACTACCCTGGGACCCCTGGGTACTGACGAATCAACCGCAGGTTGGCAAGCAATGGAACCTTTCAGCCACTCGCGCAGTCCAATAGATCATGACTTACAAATCAGATATTCACACCGATGAAAGCACAATCATTGATAGTAACCTGGCGCCCATGACCAACCCTTTTGCGCGCGATGAAGAAGCCACAGCCCAGTCACCCACCCAATTTATCGACTTTTCTGCGGCACCATCGATGCCCAATCCAGCCTCCGAACCAGGTAACACAACGGGCAAGACCGGCCTTGTGTTTGATTCTGAAGGAGTGGGGCGCCCACCATGGGCCACAACGTCTGCACTACTGCGCGAATATTACGACACGGAATGGGGAATGCCTGTCCGCGATGAAGCCGGACTATTTGAGCGTTTGACCCTAGAAGGCTTCCAGTCGGGTCTCTCTTGGGCCACGGTATTGCGTAAGCGAGATGACTTCCGCATCGCATTTGCAGGCTTTAATCCTGATGCTGTCGCAGCTTTTGGCCCAGCAGAAGTGGAGAGGTTGCTCAATAATCCCAAAATCATCCGCAACCGCCGCAAGATCGAGGCTGCCATCAACAACGCCAACGCCACCATCAAACTCCGCGAAAAGGGTGGCCTGAGTGAATTCATCTGGAGCTTCATGCCCGAGGAGAATCTCTATCCCCGGTTCATGGAAGACATCCCTAAAACTAGTGAAAAGGCCAAGGAACTTTCCAAGGCCTTAAAGAAGGAGGGTTTCACTTTTGTTGGACCTGTGACCTGCCACGCGCTGATGGAAGCAATCGGTATGTTCGATGCCCATCTCATCGGTTCCCACCGCCGCGGTACCTCCGGCGTGTGGGATGACGTGGTTTAACTAACTCACGCGGCGCGATGCCAAGTCGTCACGGCGCTGGCGATTGGTGGCGTGGGGTCCATCGAATCCGTCAAACTCGTCATCGTCAAAATGCACGGGCAGGTGGTCAAAATCCGGGCTGTCGTCATCAATTTCCAGCACTACAGCGCCCGGACGGCGCAAATTGCGGGGGATTGCTAAGGCTTCATCCTCAGCGTTACGCACACCCAAACGAGCGCGGCGCAGATGGTAGACACGGCGCTGCAGCAGAGCTTGTTCCTGACGCACCTGGGTCCGAAGCGCTACCAAGTAGACGATGCTAGACAGGCCCGCGAGGGCCGCAAAGGTCCAGGTCCAACCGCCGAAAACAATGCCTAAAGCAACGGTGAATACGACGGCGACTGCCAAACCAATCAACGTACGCTGACGACGCTGGTAACGGTTGGCAGAAGCAGCCTTTTCAGCTACTGGATCCCAGCCGCCGCGACCTAGTCGGCGCTGTGCAAAAGCAACCTCGTCTGCCGAGAGATCTGTGTCCTCAGCGAGTTCAGATTCCTGCTCTTCCTCCGCTTCAATAGCATGCGGGATTTGGCTTACCTGCTCAGCGCTGTCCACCGCACCTGGGTACATCAAGTCCACCGGGGAGGTGTAAGTGGAATCAATTTCGTAGGCATCCTCCGCTACGTCTGCTACGGCAGGTGCGCTGAAGACCTCTGCTTCCTCAGCTTGGACGTCCTCTGCCACCTCTACGTCAGAGTCTTCTCCAGCCTTGGTTTCATCCTCGATGAGCAGGTCGTCCTCTTCCACGTCGTCGGCATCCTCAGCCGCTGCACCACCTTTGCTTCCGCTTTCGTGGTTGTCAGAATTTTGAGCTAGCTCAGATTGGTTCGAAGGCTCATCCTTAGTCTCTGCGGACCCAACGATCGTGACTTCGTTGTCATCCTCGACCAGCTCACCTTCGATCGTCTCAGGGGTGTGCTCAGCTTCCTCGCTCAGTGCGGACTGCGCAGCTTCAGCTTTGTCACCAAGCTGTGCACCTGGTTGACGCGGATGTGCCTTGGCCTTTGCGGCAGCCCCGGCGATGGTTACTGCTTCCGTTTCTTTGTCATCAACCACGGAGATGTCCGCAGCATCGATGACCTCGAAATCCTCATCGTCTGCCTCGCTCAAACGCACGTCGCGCTTGCCTAAGCGGGGACGGCGGCGGGCAGCAACATTTCCAGAATCGCCTTCGAACAAGACGCGGGTATCGTCAAAGGCCTCGCCGGTGCGGCTCATTGGGCGCTGCGATCGCAGCAACCACGGAGCCAAGACGAAGGCCCAGACCACAATGATGCCGATGATGGGCACAGCAATGGACACGGTAGAGGTGACCTTCCGTAGGGTGCAGAGTTTCTCCCAACGTTAGCGCTTTTCGCCACCAGTAGAGGTATCCAAACCAGTTAAATTACAATGTTGTGACTTGTGTGAAAACAGTGGCGAATTACACCCCCACTAGGGCGCTCAAACAACGCGTACAGCTAAACGATGCGTCCAGCACTGCGCAGACGGTCGACCGCCGTGGTGGAGAAGTCTTCCCGATTCAAGGCCACTAAATGATGATCACGCCATGCACCATTGATGTGCAGATTTCTCCGTAGATACCCTTCCTCACGAAAGCCGCACGCCTTCAGCACCTTCCCGGAGGCTGGATTATCCGGCAAGTACGTGGCTGTCACGCGATGCATTCCGACGCGCCGAAAAGCGTGATCCACGCCCAAGGCACACGCCGCAGTAGCAACACCCGCATGATGGACTGCCGAATGAACCCAGTATCCAATCCAGCACTCTCCAATACTCCCGTGCTGAATGTTCCCTAAAGTCACCTGTCCTACGAAATCCCCGTCTAGCTCAATAATCAAAGGCAACACGGAACCCGAGCGCGCAGATTCGCGTAAGAACATGAGATGGTTGCGCCATGCACTGTGTGAATGCGCATCGGCCCACGATGCTGGCATCGTCGGTTCGACCGGGCGCAGGTGTTCCTCATCGGCGATACGTTGAATGCGCCACGCTTCCCCATCTTTGCGCATCAATGGACGCAGTCGCAGACGAGCGCCTTCCTCCAAGGCAGCAGAGGGGTGCAACTTCACGTATGAAGTGGACTCGGGCCACCCTGGGTGTTCAGGATCAGGCGGGCCGCTCGAGGGCCTGCGCAGCCGAGCCGCCGCAGTACCAAAAGGATCAAGCATGTTTAGCTTCGCTGTGTGAGGAACAAAACGTCGACCACATCACCAGGACGAATCTCCGTGGCTTCTTCCGGAATTCGGATCATCGCATTAGCTTCGGACAAACCAGCCAACAGGTGGGCAGGTGCACCAGACGCACCGCCCAAGCCCTCAACCAGGTAATCAGCGGTTTCTGCGTCGCGCATCAAGCGCGCACGAATAAACCCACGACGGCCCGGGCGGGACTCCATGTGATTGAGAGCTCGCGCCCGCACCACACGACGGTTTGCATTGCGTTTCCCCAGAGACAAACGAATCAATGGGCGCACAAACACTTCAAAGATGACAAGTGCTGAGACTGGATTCGAGGGAAGGAGGAACGTCGGGATACGCTCCTCGCCCAATAGGCCGAACCCCTGGACCGAACCGGGATGGATGGCCACACGAGAAGTATCAATATCTCCCAGTTCGTTGAGGACTTCACGCACAGTTTGGGAGCCGGCACCGCCGACGGCACCGGAAATCACGAGAACCTCACTGCGGCCAATATGGGTTTCCAGTGCCTCACGGATGCGGCGTGGCTCTCCCTCCGCAATTCCTACGCGGTGTACATCGGCGCCTGCTTCTTTCGCAGCAGCTGCCAAGGAATAAGAGTTAACGTCAAAGACTTGACCCAAGCCCGGCTCGCGGTCAATATCCACTAATTCCTTACCGAAAGACAAGATAGTTACGCGAGGTCGCGGATAAACCAAGACCTTTGAGCGCCCCACCGCAGCAAGGAGCCCAATCTGTGCTGGGCCAAGGATGGTTCCCGCCGAGACCGCAACGTCACCCGGCTGAATATCGTCGCCAACTCGACGTACGAAGTCACCAGAGCGAACTGGCCGGTGCGCGGTTACGCGTTTTCTTCCGCGGTCAGTCCATTCAAGGGGAAGAACGGCGTCGGCAAGCGTGGGCAATGGCGCGCCCGTATAGACCCGCACTGCTTGCTTAGGTTGCAGGCGCAGTGGCTGGCGAGAGCCCGCGGGGACCTCACCGACCACAGGAATAGAGCGCTCCACTTCTGCAGCGGACTCCTCTTCTTCCACGTCCTCCTCCGAGGAACGTCGTGCCCTCAGAGCGCGCTCGCCTCCAACGTCGACGGCACGCACTGCATAACCATCAATAGCCGCCTGAGGGAACCCGGGAAGCGGCTGATTAGCTTGCACTTCCTCGGCACACATCAACCCCAGTGAGTTTGCAATTGCAATACGCACTGGTTCCGGTGTCACCGCCGCATCAGTAATCAAAGCAAGCTGGTCATCTACCGAACGCATGGACTGCCGCCTTCCCTTCTCTGCCTACTGCCTTAGGCTAGTTGATACCCTTTTCCGCCTCATACTCGGCAATGATTTGCTTGATTGCCTTGTACAAAGCCGGGCCATACTTCTCATGGTGTAGGCCGAAGTCCACGTTGGCAGGAATGTATCCACCTGGGTTACCCAGGTCATGGCGCTTACCGCGGTGAACAACAACGTGAACCGGGTGGCCTTCCTGGATGAGCAGCTCGATTGCATCGGTCAGCTGCAGCTCCCCACCCTTGCCTGGCTTAATGCGGCGCAGGGCATCGAAGATCTTGCGGTCGAGAAGGTAGCGGCCAGTAGCTACGAGATTAGAGGGAGCATCCTCAGGTTCAGGTTTCTCCACCATTCCGACAACCTTCTTGACGCCGGGCACATTGGTGTCCTCAACGTCGAAGACTCCGTAGTTGTAGGTCTCTTCGCGGTCGACCTCAAATGCACATAGCACGGAGCCGCCTACGGCGGCGCGCACGCGTGCCATCTCTTCCATGACGGTTGCTGGGAGAACGATGTCATCAGGAAGCATGACTGCGAAGCATTCTTCGTCATCATCTAGCACCGATTCAGCCAAGCCCACTGCATGGCCGAGCCCCAACGGCTTTTCCTGCGGTACAGAAATCGGATGAATTAGCTGGCCGGCACGCTGCACCTTTGCCACCTGCTCATCTTTACCGCGTGCGTCGAGCGTTTCCACCAACTCTGGGAAGGCATCGAAGTGACGCATCACTTCCTGCTTATTCGGGGCGGTAATCACCGCAAGACGCAGAGCACCAACCGCCGCCGCTTCTTCCGCGATGAGCTCGATACCTGGTGTGTCCACTACGGGGAGCAATTCTTTCGGGACAGTCTTGGTCGCTGGCAAAAAGCGAGTACCCAGGCCCGCAGCCGGCACTACAACTGTCTTGATCCCATGAAGGGAGCCCTCGTTGTTATTAGCCATAAGTTTGAGCTTACAGGCAGAGCATTTTCTTTCGTGCAGCGATACACCAGCAATTACTATTTGCTCTATGAGTGAGATAGCTACACAAAAAGACGCCCTTCGCGCAGAGCTGCTCGCTGTGCGCCGTGCCCGTACTCCCGAGGAAAAAGCTGATGCCGACGCCGCATGGTGCCATGGTGCTGCCGCCTTGCTCACCCCCTCGATGAACATCGCGGCATACAACCCTTTGGGTTCTGAACCCGGCGGCAGCGCATTTGTGGAAACCCTCGCGGCGGCGTGCAAACACCTTTACCTGCCCATTTCTGGCGATGACGGGCACCTTTATTGGGCGCTTTATTCCGGTCCAGAGTCCATGCAGCCCGGCGCCTTAGGTATTGCCGAACCAAAAGGCAAGCGTTCCACCAGTTCCATCCTCGCTGGCGTTGACCTCATATTTGCCCCTGCAATGGCCGTGGATACTGAAGGCTACCGCCTAGGAAAAGGAGCCGGGTACTATGATCGAGCGCTTACTCCCCTCCCCACTGGCCGCCCGCCCGTCATAGCGGTCGTTCACTCCTCGGAGATCCGCAAGCTCCCCCGCGAAGACCATGACCGCCCAGTCGATGGCATTCTCACCGAACGGGATTTCCAGTGGCTATAGCTTCTTAACTTCTTGTTTTCTTAGCTTCTTACCCCTGCCCCACCTTGGCTTATTCCTGCCATGTTTGGAGGCAGTTTGGGCGATTGGGAACCTCCAGGGCCCCAACGGAGTCTAAAACCACATGGAAGCTAAAACGATCCTTCGCTCAATTCGTACCCCTGGGCATCGACGATCACTGCTCGTTCGTCGCGTACTCGCTGCCGTCCTCATTATCGGTGCGGGCCTCAGCGCCCTTCATGCTCGTCGCGAGCTTCCGCAGGCGGTAGTCTTTGCCCGAGACGTGCCGGCAGGCAGCGCCCTACAAGCAGAGGACCTCACGTTAGCTCCAGTGCCATCCCACATCCTGCCCGATTCTGCGGTTGACACGGACCTCGAAAAGTTGGAGGGCAGAGTAGTCGTTGCAGCGGCTGCAAGCGGCGAACTCGTCACCGACGCCAGGCTGCTGAGCCCAGAGCTTGTAGACAACTTAGTGAACAATTCCACGCTAAATACTTCCGGAGAGAAATCCCACATGATTCCGCTCAAACTCGCAGAACCGGATATCCTTCCGCATCTCCATCATGGAGACACAGTAAACGTCATCGCCGGAAACTCCAATTCCGATTTAATCGGCACCACATCCCCCGCTGGAAGCGTCATCGCCGCTGGTGGCCGGGTTGTTGCTACCACTAGCTCGCGCGATGGCGAGGATGCCTCTACCCTTTTACTCGCACTCCCAGCCAGCCAGGCTGACGCAGTTGCTTCCGCCTCACTGAGCCAACCTCTCACGGTAGTCATCGTTGGGCAGCGTGCCACTGGATGAAAAAGCCACAGCGCTCACAAATAGATGTTGACATATCCACTAAAAATCACTAAGGTTAGTCCGCGCTAGCCCTGCTGATAATAAACACAAACACTTGGCTCAGGAACTTCCACAGTGTCTTACAGGGGCGGGGCCACAAAGTGTTTTTAGGAAAGGAACACCAACACATGCTGAAGGGCTTTAAAGACTTCATCCTCCGCGGCAACGTCATCGAGCTGGCTGTCGCAGTCATCATCGGTAGCGCATTCACCGCTATCGTTACCGCTGTAACCGACAGCCTTATCCAGCCGTTGATCAACTCCTTCGGTTCTGCAGACTACTCCGGTCTTGGTTTCCAGATCACCGACAACGAGTCCACCTTCATGGACTTCGGTGCAGTCCTCACCGCGGCAATCAACTTCCTCATCATCGCCGCTGTTGTTTACTTCTTAATCGTTATGCCGATCAACAAGATCACTGAAGCAGCAAAGCGCCGCCAGGGCGTTGACCCAGAAGAGCCGGCTCCGACCACAGAGCAGCTGCTTACCGAGATTCGCGACCTCATGGAGGCGCAAAAGGTTGCAACTTCCCCGAACTCCGTAGCTGGCGACACCACCGTTGACCCAGACTCCCCTGGCCGTCACCAGGCTTAATTCCGCGAGGAATTAATTGCCGCTGTGGTTTCTTCTAAACCACCAAGGGGCTCCGCACCTTCCGTCATGGGAGGACGCGGAGCCCCTTTTTCATCTTCTTCTTTGAACGTGCTCTCGGGTCTCAATCTTGCCTTGTCCTTGTAGACCTGTCCGTCAAGGATTGATCGTTTAACCCAAGGGGTCGGCTTGGAGACTTCACCTATGCCCCATAGTGCGGAGGAATCTGTTCACGATAGAACTGCTCATTGTGTGGCTGTTCAGCCGGCTGTTCCTCGTCCAGAGTTACCTCGCGTGTGGCGTCCGAGCCGCGCTCATCCCCAGTTTCATCAAACGCGGAGACAAAGTCCGGACGATCTGCTGTGCGGTCATAGTTGCTCTCAGCACGGCGAACCACGCGGCGACGCTTGCCGGGTTGAACCATTTTAATCAGCTCCTCGCCGCTTATTGAACGCTATATTTCTGCAGCTGATCAATAAGGTGGTGGACCAACGGCGCAAGAGTAGCCATGCCGTCACGCACTGCCGCGCGAGAAGACGCAAGGTTCACGATGACCGTGGACCCCGAAACGCCAGAGATACCACGAGAGGTACACGCGTCTACAGCGCCACAAGCTTGACCAGAGGAACGAAGCGCCTGAGCGATTCCAGGAACCATTTGGTCGAGCACCGAACGCGTAGCGTCAGGGGTCTTGTCACGTGGCCCAACGCCTGTGCCGCCAATCGTAAGGACCAAATCGACGCCACCAACAACGGCTGTCTCTATAACCTGCCGAATCTTGGACTTCTTCGAGCGGACAATGATTGAGCCATCAACCTGAAACTCAGCTTCCGCCAACAACTCCCCGACCAAACGCGAGGTTCCCTCAGCGTGCCGCTCAGGATGATCAGTAACAATCACAACCAGTGCGCGGCGAGGAGCATTGAGGCCTTGCTCTTGCTCGCTCGCGAAGAGGAATGCATCATCTGGCTCAGCGACGTCCAAAAGCGCTCCAGTGGATTCCGGGACTTCAATGGCGCCAGTGTTGGTCTCGATATCAGCATCGTGTGCCAAAGCTGCTCCTTAAATAGGGCCGATATATCAAGGCGTCTTCTTGGAATACGTCTGAAATATGTTCTGTAGTTGTTAGATAACTTACTCCCCTGACAGGGTTACCTCTACCTGTCGGGGATCTTTGCCGTCTTCGCCGCTGACCTCAAGAGTGACCTTGGCGCCAAAGTCCTGCGAACGAGCTGCTGCGATGAGGGAATCCGAGTTATCGATTAGGCGATCATTGACACGGGTCACAAGATCACCCGCTTTCAGCCCCGCTTTCTCAGCTGGGCTATCTGGCTCGACTTCCACGATGCGAGCACCGTTACCACTGTCTCGCGCATCGACCTTCACACCCAGCGTTGGGTGCTTTACAGAACCGTTGTTGATAAGTTGCTCAGCCATGCGCTTGGCAAAGTTCGACGGGATAGCGAACCCCAAGCCAATAGATCCAGCCTCACTCGAGCCAGAATTGGACAAGGAGGCAATCATGGAATTCATTCCCACCAAATTGCCATTAATGTCCACGAGTGGGCCACCGGAGTTGCCGGGATTGACCGCAGCGTCAGTTTGGATGGCGTCGACAAGCGAGCTCTCCCCGCCTCCTTGGGAGGCGCGAACCGGACGGTTCTTCGCGGAAACAATGCCGGAGGTCACCGTTGCGTTAAGGCCCAGCGGGGAACCCACGGCCACGACTTCCTGGCCCACAGCCACGGCATCGGAGTCCCCGAACTCAAGGTATGGAAGACCTGAGACATCAGCGATCTTAACGATTGCTACGTCCGTATTGGCGTCCGAGGCAACAACTTCTGCGGCGTGCTTGCTGCCGTCATTCATCGTGACGCGCAGCTGGCCGCCGTTTTCAGCCCCAGCCACAACGTGGTGGTTGGTCAACACGTAGCCGTCAGGGGAGATGATCGAACCCGATCCCTCTGCGGCACCGCTTTGCCCATAGGCCTCAATCGAGACAACAGCTGGAAGAACCTTAGCGGCTACCGCCTCGACCGAGCCCTTTGCGGGCTCCTCGCCGGTGCTGTTTGCCACTGGCGCATTTTTGAGGACCTCGTTCACAGTGCTGGTGTCATTTTTATTGCTTCCACCCAGCGCAATGCCAGTGATGCTGCCAACGGCAACGGCGCCAGCGAGCATCAACGCCATCGCGGTACCGAGCCCCACCTTTTTCTTCTCCTTCGGTGGGCGTTGCTCGCCAATCAGAGTCACACCGTTGTCAGTCTCCCCCGCCGACATGCCTTGGTTGTAGAATCCTTGAGCTGGACTCTGTGCTTGGTTTGCGCCCGGGTTTCCAAATCCGCTGCGGTACGGCGATGCTCCTCGACCTTGGTTTCCATACATCTGACTGCCATTGCCTTGGCTGCCTTGCGGAGCCTGCGCGGTATTCCAGGCAGTGCCGCCACCAGCACCATTGGCTGCACTCCCGCCTTGCGACTGCATGCCTGATGGGTGATTGCTCGGCGGGTGATTGTTCGGAGACGGGCTACCACCTTGCTGATTGCGCGGCTGGTTCCATCCAGCCGAATTAGAAAAGTAGTCATTGCCCAGCTGTTCGCCGCGCTGCCCCTGGCCCTCAGGCCCATTCATGTTCGAGTTCCTCATGTTCATATCCAGAATTGTGCCGTACCGTGCTGGAGTACATCTGTATCAACTCTGTAAGGCTACTAAGAATTCCTGAAAGAATCCTGCATATCGTGACCTGCACGGCTGGGCCGAAATGCACGCAAAAGCCATCCAGAATATTAGCCCTGATTGAACCACCGTTCAGCGAAGATGGTGCCGCGATCCGAAGGTGAAGATTCCTCCTGCGCGAAGTCAGGCTCAGACAAGCTGTCAACAAAGGGGTCCCCCTCTCCTCGGTAGCCCGGAAGAGTTACCTCCATGCGGGTACCGCCATCGCTGGACTCCTTGATTTCAATGGCACCCTCGTGTCGCTCGATCACGGACTTCACAATGGCCAAACCAAGACCTGAGCCGGGCATAGAGCGAGCTTCGGCTGAACGATAGAAGCGCTCGAAGACCTTTTCTCGCTCCTCTGGCGGGATACCAGGACCTGAGTCATCCACGCGCAAACGGACTTCATGCTCACTGATCTGCTGCATGGATACGCGCACAGTTCCGGTGGCCGGCGACCACTTTGCGGCATTGTCCATCAGGTTCAAGGTCGCACGACCAAGAGCAAACGGGTCCCCCTCCAACACCCACGGGATAAACCGGACACGGAACTTCACGTCAGGGCGGCGTCGTCTAGCGCGCGCAAGCGAAGATTCCAGCACTTCCATCAGAGCGACCGGCTCCGGCGCTTTCTCATTGGCGTCCCCACGGGCCAAATCCACAAGATCACCGATGAGGGCAGAAAGCTCCGACATCTGCGACATCACGTCATCTTCAAGATCACGTCGATCTTTTTCGCTGATGCCGCATCCGCCGCCGGACTTGTTCATCATCAGGAGCAGCTCAATATTCGTACGCATCGACGTAAGCGGAGTCTTCAGCTCGTGACCAGCATCAGTGACGAACTGTCTCTGTTGAACACGCGACTGCTGGAGTGCTTCCAGCATCTGGTTAAAGGAGACGGTAAGCTGCGCCATCTCGTCGTTGTTCACGACCTCAATTGGCCGTAGGTCGTTGGTCTGCGTAACGTAGTCCACCGCACGCTTGAGACGAGAGATAGGCTGCATACCGGTCTTTGAGGCCACCATGCCGGCAAAGATAGCCAACAGAAAACCCAGTGCAACGATCACCAACAACATCGAACCGATTGCAGAGATCAGCTCTTTAGTCTCCGCAAGATCGCGAGCTAGGACAACAGTTGAGTCCAAGTCGTGGCGGATGGCCAAGATGCGTTCGCCGCCAACGGTCCGAACGGAAGATTCGGTGTGATCATCAATTTTGCGGAACTCGCCGCCAACAGGAATCGCGTCACCGTAGGTAGAACTCCGAGATGGAGACGAAACTGCAACTCGCGTTGAGGGGTTGTATAGCTTGAATTGTGCAATTTCTTGATCAATTGTCTCGATGAAGCGCGGGTGCCGGTTCGTCGTAGTTGGTACCGGTAATCCGCGTAGTTGGTACCGGGTTTCCGGGTAGGTGGTACCGTCAATCATTTTCGGTCATTGTATAGGTGGCGTGGGCACAACCTGTGCCGGCGCGTCATCACCTTTCATGACCTTAAGGAGGGCCTTTCATGGCCAACTTCAAAGACATCATGGCACTGTGTCTAGATGGGGCAACCTACTCCGCTATCGCAGCAGCGCTTGGCTGTTCTAGACGCGATATCGCCAAAGTCAAGACACTCATCGCTGACCACGGCATCACTAAGGAGTCGTTTGCTCAGCTGGATCCATCATTCTTCGACGAGCACTTCAGCGACCACCGTGGGGCCCGTCGCAAGCGCTACGACCAGCCAGACTTTGAAAAGCTCGCCAAGCGCCTTGCCAACAACACGCATCTCACTCGCCACAAGCTGTGGATGGACTACGTTGCTGCACCTGCTGGTGAAGGTGAGTCGAAGTATCAGTACTCCCAGTTCTGCGAACGACTGCGCACCCACATCCGCACCTCTGGAATGACCTCGATTATCGAACACGAGCCAGGCCAGGAACTCTACGTCGACTGGGCCGGCGACAAGGTTTCCATCATCGATAAAGCCACCGGCGACGTCGGCATGAAAGCCAGCTTATTCGTGGCCATCTGCCCGTATTCTTCACTGCTGTTTGTGACAGCAACAGCTAACGAGAAGATGGACAACTGGATTTCCTGCCATGTGAAAGCCTTGGACTACCTCGGCAAACGTCCTGGCATCATCGTGCCCGATAACGCACCGACCGCGACCTACCGTCCGGTGAAGAACAAGCCCGGCCGGCGCATCCAAGAACGCTACGCCGACTTCGCCGACTACTACGACATCCTCCTCGTGCCAGCCCGGCCTGGAAAACCTCGGGATAAAGCTGCTGTGGAACGTGCCGTCCAACTCGTCTACACGCGCATCCTCGGCTACTTCGACGGGATGACCTTCTACAGCCTCGATGAGCTCAACGAGACTATCGCCCAGCGCGTCGACGACATCAACATGAACATGCCTAGGCCTGATGGGCTCACTCGCAGGGAGCTATTTGATGCGGATGAAGCACCCATGATGCGTGACTTGCCGGATACTCCGTTTACGGAAGTGTCCTGGCGGGCTGTCAAAGTCGACCGTAACTGGCATATCTGCTGCGATTACCAGTACTACTCGGTGCCGTTTCAGTACATCGGCAAGACTCTGCGGGCACGGCTGACCAACAGCCTGGTCAGCATCTTCGACGGTGACGAGCTGGTTGCAGAACACTCGCGCATGCACGGGTTCAAGTACCGCTATTGCACCGATCCGGCACATACCCCGGACAAGGATATCGCTGGGATCAAACCTCTTACCCGCAACGAGCTGCTTGCTCGGGCCTCGTCGTTTGGGCCGGCAACCACCAAGGTTGTCTTATCAATCTTGGACCGCAACGCCAAAGCCATACCCCGCGGACTGCATACCGCCCGCAACGTACTCGTCAAGCTGGGAAACAAGCACAACAAGACCACGCTAGAGCCTGCCTGCCAGCAAGTCATCGACCATAACCTGGCACCCAACATGCAGGTCATTGCACGGATTCAAGCCGACATCGCCCGCAACGGTCACACCCTTAACCAAACGCCAGCAGTCCAGGTCGATCAAGGCCAGTCGCGCACTGTAGATATCACCGCCATCCCTGATGCAGTGTTCCTGCGCCCCGCCAGCTACTACGACACCCCAACCGCGACCTCGAAGAAGGAGGCCTAGACCACCATGACCACCATCAATCTTGACGACGACATGCGCGCTACACTGCGTAAACTGCGTCTGTCGACCTTCGCCGATATCTTCTTCGACCTGGCCGCTGCCGATGACGCCAACACCGCTCTACCAGAGGAGATCTTCTTAAAGGCAGTGGAAGAAACCGCAGCCAAGCGTCGGCAAACCAACATCGTCAAAGCCATAGCCCAAGCCAAATTCCGCTATCCGGGAGCAACACTCGCCGAGCTGATCAACCCCGATGAACGAAGGTTGAATCTACGCCAGCTCAAACGACTGGCCGCAACACCCTGGCGCGACGAACCTTCCAATGTGCACGTCCTGGCACCGACCGGTGCAGGTAAAACCTACATCGCCTGCGCTATCGGTATTGCTGCCTGCCAGGCCGAATACAGCGTCGCCTACTACCGACTGGATCAGCTCGTCGATGAATTAGCGGCCTTCCCGCCGGCAGATGAACGCTACGTAGCTAAAATGCGCAGGCTACAAAACATTGATGTACTCATCCTTGATGATTTCCTAACGATAGGAATCAACCAGCGCGGACAAGAAGACCTAACCAAGATCATATTCGACCGCGACGGAAGACTGCCGACCATCATCGTCTCCCAAACAACTGCGGCCTACTGGATAAAGAAACTCCCTGACCCCGTCGGAGCAGACTCACTGGTCAGCAGACTCAACGCCGGACAGCGCATCGAACTCGGCGACTACGACATGCGCCAACACCTCGCGCACGCTCAGACAACCGTAGACAGCTAACCTTCACTGACCGGCGAAACCCGACTTCGCTTCTGGGCTCTCGCCGGTCAACCCCCGGCGGTGGTACCAACTAACCGGAAACAGGCAGTACCACGGAGCCGTAACCGCGGTACCAACTACCCGCGCTCAGCACGCGGGTCCTGGCTTTGTTGGATCAAGACGTCGGCCTGCTGCGCAAGCTGCTTGTCGACGGTCGCCGTTAACGAGGTTGACACAGTCCAATAGGTCACCAGCGTCATTAAGGCAACAGACACAGCCACCACTAGGCCAGTAACGAGCGAAAGGCGCCACCGCAGTGGCGCCCGAGAAGCCCAACTTCCCCTACTCCCAGCAATCTCGGAGACTGGGGACGGTTGTTCTTGATCGGAAGCCTCCACGCCTGGCGTGGGCTTCCTCAGAATCACGTTCTGTTCTCCCTAAGCACGTAACCGACGCCGCGCACGGTATGGATTAGGCGAGACTCACCGCCCCCTTCAGTCTTCTTACGCAAGTAGCCGATGTATACCTCGAGCGCATTTCCGGAGCTAGGGAAGTCATATCCCCACACCTCTTCGAGGATGGTGTTTCGTGAAAGAACCTTGCGGGGACTTTCCATCAACAGCTGCAGAAGCGCAAATTCCGTGCGGGTCAAAGAGATCGCACGCTCGCCACGTTTAACCTCGCGGGTATCTGCATTGAGATGCAGATCCTCAAAGGAGAGCTGGGTTTTGGATGCTGTCTTTACGCCAATCGAATTAGCAGCAGCGCGGCGAACCAAAGAACGCACGCGAGCCAAAAGCTCCTCAAGCGCAAAAGGCTTTGGCAGGTAATCATCAGCACCAGCATCGAGACCTGCGACACGGTCAGAGACACCATCGCGTGCTGTCAGAACCAAAATCGAACGGTCCCAGCCTTCGCTACGCAGCGTACGGCACACCTCGAGCCCGTCCATGTTGGGCATCATTACGTCGAGGATCAAGAGCTCAGGGTTTTCACTACGAACGGTCTCGACAGCTTCAACACCATCGCTAGCAATCAGGACATCGTAGCCATTAAATCTGAGAGAACGCCGAAGCGATTCACGCACGGCTTGCTCATCATCTACGACAAGAATTTTCATAGATTTAATTATGAACTATTTTGTGGGATTTTCGAAACGTAGGCCATATGCTCCCCATACACTCCCGCAAAGCAACGCAAGGTGATACCCCGCCTGAAGCGACGAAGAAAGGTCAGAGTAAATGGGCACAATAAAAGCCCGCACGATTTAGCATTTAATCTGCTAAATTGCGCGGGCTCGAAATTCAAAGTGTTCCTTTATATAGGATTACTCCAAATTAGAACTGCTCTACGTCAACCAGGCCGAGCTTTGCAGCCTTGACGAGACGACGCGGGATGCGCACGGTCTGGCCATCGATGGTGACTTCCTGGAGGGCGACGTTGTCAGCCTTCCACTGGGAGCGGCGTGCACGGGTGTTCGCACGGGACATCTTGAACTTAGGAGTTGCCATTTTCTTCTATCCTCCTTACGCGTTCTTCTTCTTGCGACGAGCCATGGCACCGAAGCGCTGGTTGAACTTCTCAACGCGGCCTGCGGTATCCATAACGCGCTGTGCACCAGTCCAGAACGGGTGGGACTCAGCGGTCACGTCAACGACGATCAGCGGGTACTCGTTGCCATCTTCCCACTCAACAGTGCGGTCGGAAGTAGCAGTGGACTTGGTCAAGAACGAGTGGCCGGTACCGGCATCCTTGAAGACCACCGGGTGGTAATCCGGGTGGATATCCTTCTTCATATTTATTCCCTCAGGGTTGAAACTACGGGTCGGTTCTACGCTCTTTTGCCTGGCAAAGCCCTAAAACTTGCAACTTACTTACAGTAATCGGCGGCGCAGATCGTGCCCGAGTTGGGATGTGCAGATTAATAAACGGCGTCAACTCCTCCGCCCCTGCTGGGCGCAGACGTCGACAACTCGGAACATATTACACCCGACCAGCAACTTTCCCAAACCCCGGATCGTGTCCCCAAAACCGTGTCCCAAAAAGATGAAAACCGTGTCCTAAAAGAGATGTTGAAACGAGTGGAAACGATTCGGTGCTAACAACTAGTGAGTGTTACAAAGCCGATTATTCACATCAACCACACCCGTTAACAATGCTAAAGCCCAAGCTCCGAGCCGAAAGAAACCTCCGGCGCACCGCAATCCGGTAGCCACAGGGGCGATTAGGTAATTCGCGCTTTGGGCTGTAAGATTTCCCCTTGCTGTTGTCAAAGTATACGTTTTACGCCCCGTCTACTGGTGTTTGACGGTCTTGCCCTCCAAGCTCAACCTCACTTTCCGAGCGCTGCGCCTCACCGCAGATAGGCATAACCGTCAGTAGCCACGATGTGGGCGGCTAGGAGAAAGAAGACCCATGTCGGCTATTTGCCAGGTAACGGGCCGCAAGCCGGAATTCGGCAAGCAGGTCTCGCACTCGCACCGCCGTACTTCGCGCCGTTGGAACCCCAATGTGCAGCGTCGTCGCTACTACCTGCCCTCCGAGGGCCGTACCATCACCCTGAATGTCTCTACAAAGGGCATCAAGATCATTGACCGCGATGGCATCGAGTCCGTCGTCGCCAAGATTCGCGCACGTGGGGAGAAGATCTAAAGATGGCACGTAATGACATCCGTCCAATCATCAAGCTGAAGTCCACAGCGGGCACCGGTTACACCTACGTGACCCGTAAGAACAAGCGCAACAATCCGGATCGCATCTCTTTGATGAAGTTCGATCCGATCGTCCGCAAGCACGTCGAATTCCGCGAGGAGCGATAATCTATGGCTAAGAAGTCGAAGATCGCCAAGAACGAGCAGCGCAAGGAAATCGTCGCCCGCTACGCGGAGCGTCGCGCTGAGCTCAAGGCCATCATCAAGAACCCGAACACCCCGGACGAGGAGCGTCTGGATGCACAGTTCGAGCTGAACCGTCAGCCGCGCGATGCTTCCCGCTCCCGCATCCGTAACCGCGACGCAGCCGACGGCCGCCCACGTGGTTACCTCCGTAAGTTCGGCCTGTCCCGTGTCCGTATGCGCGGCATGGCTCACCGTGGTGAGCTGCCAGGCGTTCGTAAGTCCAGCTGGTAAAGGGGTAATTGCACAATGGCTATCAAGCGCAATAACCAAAAGAAGTTCCGCATGGAACAGACTCGTCGCCCGAAGAAGAACCCGCTGAAGGCTGAGGGTATCGAGACTGTCGACTATAAAGATGTTAAGACCCTGCGTCTGTTCATCTCCGACCGTGGCAAGATCCGTTCCCGTCGCGTAACCGGTCTTACCCCACAGCAGCAGCGCCAAGTCGCTACCGCTGTGAAGAACGCACGCGAAATGGCTCTCCTGCCGTTCACCGCCCGCTAAATCAGTAGCTGGGTTTCTCAACAGCGCACTTTTGCCGCTGGCAAGTGTGACACGGTAAAAGAACCTACAAAGCCGCTTGGCTTTCAACAATTCTCGTTGAAGGCTAGGCGGTTTTGTTTGTTTTCATTTGTTCGTTTTAACCGGCACGCATTGAGGCCAATGCCTTACTTAGCACCATGCAAAAGGGCAATAATTACAGATTCTGCCATCAGCCCCTTTCGAGTGAGTGATAGATTGGTTCTATCCAACAACCGATTACATTGAAAGGGCTCTTTGAAGCGTCCTGGGTTTAGTTCCGCTTCTTTTACGGCCCCGTGTTGATGGGCTCGGTGAGATAGTACTCGGTTTCTACTTCCTGTGGGGTAGCGTAGTCCAAAGCTTCATGAAGCCGCTTGGTGTTCCACCAATGCACCCACCGCAAGGTGGCCAATTCGACTTCTCCGACCGACGTCCACGGGCCCCGGGCATGAATCAGTTCAGCCTTGTAGAGACCATTGACTGTTTCGGCTAGAGCATTGTCATAAGAATCGCCGACTGTTCCCACACTCGGACGGATTCCGGATTCGGCTAGCGCGGTGGAATACTTCAGTGACACGTACTGGCTGCCCCGATCACTATGGTGAATTAACTGGTTTCCATGGATTCGCCCTGCAGTCGTTAACGCATGCTCCAAAGCTTCCATGGGCAGCGCATCGGTACGCATCGTCGAGCGTGTAGCAACACCAACAATTTTTCGGCTAAATACATCCACGACAAACGCGGTATAGGCGAATGCTGACAGGGTGCGAACGTAGGTAATGTCGGCAACCCAAAGCCTGCCTGGTGCCTGCGCACGGAAGTTTCGGCGGACAAGGTCTGGGCGATGATCCGGTGCCTTCGGGCTAATCGTTGTCACAGGGGTTCGCCCACGTCTGCGGCCAGAAACACCTGCTAGCTTCATCAGGCGTGCAGTCTTGTCGCGGCCGATATGAAAGCCTTCACGGTTCATCGCGTGCCACATTTTGCGGATTCCGTAGACCGAGAAATTCTCCGCGTGAACACGCTGTATTTCTGGGATGAGCAGGCTATCGCTTAAGGCCCTTGCGCTGGGAACACGAGTGGTCGCCTTGCGGTAGCCGCGTGAAGTAATGAATCCACGATCTGCTTGTTTAAGGACTCGGCAGATGGGCCCGGGCCCCAAACTGATCTTTATACGTGTCGATGTAGGAGATCATTTGGTCGTGGATCGGTCGAGTTCCGCTGCGAAAAAAGCCGAAGCTGTCTTAAGAATCCCGTTTGCGCGTTTTAGTTCGCGGTTTTCACGGCGCAGACGCCCCAAGCTCTTCTTCCATTGTCTCGCCGCCTGAAGCGTCAGAGTCATCACGTACTGAAGCGCTGTCACGGTACCAAGCCCGCAACGTGTGGTGAGATACTCCAAGGAGCTCGCCGACCTCCGTGTAGGCGCGTTGCAGTGAGCAAGACTCCAGGCGGACCATTTCGATGATCTGATGGACCGCCTTCTCCTTGAACTCGACGGAATACTTTCTAGGCATAGTTCAATCCTTCCTTAGCTGAGGTATGTGATGTCTATGGAGTTTTTGGTCACGGAGTCTAATGGCTTTTTGGACGGGGAGTCCAGATAGTTTTTGGTCACGGAGTCCAAAGACTTCCTTGTCGTGATGTCTCAAGACTTTTTGGACAGTCGGTGGGTTGGAATACCAAGATGGCTATTTCAACCCATCTCCGCAAGAAAATAGCGGACTTCGACCCAGTAAGAGACGGACGAACCGTCACCCAATTCTGCAAGGATATTGGCGTATCTCGCCAAACCTATGCCAACATCAAACGCCGCGTTGAACAACGCGGCCGTGCAGGCATCCTGCCTGACTCCACCGCCCCGCATTCCCCAGCCAGAATCTACGATGATCACCTTCGTCAGAAAGTCATCACAGCTCGATCAGTGCTCAAGGCCCAGGGACGGGACTATGGCCCGTGGTCAATCTATTACTACCTCATTGATGACCTTGGTTTAGAGCACCCACCGGCACGGTCTACGATTGCGCTTTGGCTCCACGAAGCTGGTGTTGCTGAGGCCAATGCCCGTAAACGTCCTCGTAAAAGCTTTAAACGCTGGGCACGCGATAAAGTCGATGAGCTGTGGCAACTCGACGGGTTTGTCTACCGACTCTTTGACACTCCACATACCCAGATCACTATCTACCAGCTGGTTGATGATGCCAGCCGGTTTGATCTGGGCTCACAAGCCTTCGCCGCCAAAGAAAACGGATTCGATGCTCGCACTACCTTGGCCGCAGCAATAGAAACGTATGGTCGCCCGCAGGAACTTTTGACCGATAACGGTGAAGCTTTCGCCACCTATCACCGGGGCCGGTTGTCCGATACCGAGCGCTGGCTCGCCGCCCAAGGTATCTGGTCCATTGCAGGTTTTGGCCCGCAAACCCAAGGCAAAGATGAACGCTCGCATCAAACCATGACCAAGTTTCTCGATGCACGCCAACCTACAACACTTCAGCACGTCAAACAGCTGTTGGACGACTACCGCGAGTTTTACAACACCAGGCGCCGCCATCAAGGCCTGCTAGTCGGCAAAATGCACATCACTCCAGCCCAAGCCCGTGAGCACTTCGCCCACGCTCAATCCCCAACACAACCCATTGACCCGGATGTGCTGTGGGCCAAGATTGTGAAGTCATACCGGGATACACACTCAGAAAGCGCGATACACCACGAGCATCGTATCGAGAATGGGGTTAAAGAGGCGATGGCGCCGGTTGTGGGAGAAGTTGCAGCTTCTCCCACAACCATCGATGACGATAACGAACCAATCCAGCAAGAATCATCTCCTACCATCAGTCCCACCGTAGACGGTCTATCCGCCCAGTCAAGCAACGCCTGGGGTATCCCCGACACACTGTGGATCAACAAAAGCGGAGTGGTGCGCATCCTGGGCTATGGATTCTATGTAGGACTCCGGTTTAAAAACCGGCTCATATACAGCCACGTTACCGATGACACCGCTGAGTTCTTCACTGATCATGATGGTGAAGCACTGTTTTCATTCCCACTGCCCATCAAGCTACTTGAGCGTCCAGCCGGCGGACAGATCAACATCGGGCATGTCGAAGGAATGTGGCACCGCCGGCCACCAGAGATCAAACCAATCCTGTCGCGTCCGCGCCCGTCGAGACGAAAGAAACCATAACCGGTAAGACGAGCTAGAGACTGTCCAAAAACACCAAAGACTCCCTGCCCAAAAAGCAGGGAGACTCCACGTCCAAAAAGTCATTGGACTCCTAGCCCAAAAAGCTACTGGACTCCGTGTCCAAAAAGCCCATGGACATAACATCCTTAGCTGAGGTAGGAACTAAACCTAGGACGCTTCACTTCATCGCATGCCACTGCACCAATCACTGGCTGATCTCAGCGAGTTGGCTGCGCACTGCCAATCCCCTGCCACAGCCCGCGGTCTTCTAGCTGAGGCCCAGGACCTGTTGCGCAACTCGCTCGATCACCGCGCAGACGAGCTTGAGCTGGCTGCCTGGTTCTCGCGTGTTATTACTGACATCGTCCGCTCCCCTGGCGTTTCCAGCCCAGTCCGCCTATCTGGCCCGGCTGCTCGCGGTGACGCACTGCCCTCGATGGTTGTCACTTGGCTAGGTGATGATTCTGAACTAGAGTCCATCATCAGCGATGCCGGACTCAAAGGCTCTTCTGTAGCCGAATCAACGGCTAGTCGTGCCGACGCCGGTCTTCCACTAGGCGCGGGCAGCGAGGCCGAGCTCCTCAGCGCTGCACTGGACCAACGCCCGCCGGCACTGCGCCTCGTAGATGGTTTGCCCGACAGAAATGCACCTGTGGATGTGCAGGCAGGTCTACTCGCCCCCATTGCGGCCATCGCTCGCTGGGCAGCACCCGCCCCACGCCCCACCCCAGACCGCTTAGCAATCGGCGTGGAGCGAGAGTGGCTCGAAGCCTCCGAGGCTGAGGCCTTAAGTCTTTCCTGGGGCACAGGCATTGCATTGGAGCTGCGCAGGTGGCGCGACGGCGTCGACAGCCACAGCGCTGTCTTGGAAGATCTGCCGCCCTTGGACCGCACCGCCTATGGTTCGGCATGCCGAACTGTCTCCGCGATTTTTGAGTCCATCACTCAACGGCACCCCGAATATCACCCAATCACCAAATAATTAGTTGCTTCGCATACTAGCGAGTACACTTAACTGGCTTTATGAATTAACATTCATTCCAACGAAAGGAGGCGTCCTACCATATGGCTGGAACTGTAGGTAGGCCGCGCAAGAACAGCCCGCGCCGCCGTGGAGCGACTGCCCGTGAAGAAATCCTCGATGCATCATCCGAGCTCTTCACCACGCAGGGCTTTGCTACGACCTCGACGCACCAGATCGCTGATGCGGTCGGCATCCGTCAGGCCTCGTTGTATTATCATTTCCCATCCAAGACGGAAATCTTCTTGACCCTCCTGAACTCGACCATCGAACCTTCTTTGGAACTCGCTGAAGAACTCGCGGCTTCCGATGCATCCGCAGAACAACGCCTGTGGTCTCTGGTCGCTGCCGAGTCGCGACTGCTGTTGACCAGCGCTTGGAACGTCGGCCGCCTCTACCAGCTGCCGGTGGCAAATTCTCCGGAGTTCTCGGAGTATCACGAGCAACGTGACGCCCTCCAAGGCCACTTCCGCGCTATCGCCGCCTCCATCGTTGGCAAGGATGACCCCCGCATCGAGCTCCCCTTCCACATCGCACTCTCTGTGATCGAGATGCGCCCAAATAATGGCACGCCTCCTTTCGACGCATCGCAGCGGGTTCCAGAAACTGCCGCCATGCTTGCCGACGCCGCGCTAGCCGTTCTCGGTGCAAAGGTTCCGGACAACGCAGAAGAGACCACTCTTGAGCTGCTCAAGAACCGCCACGACTCCATCTCCTCTGCCGCTGCTGCTGCCGCGGATCGTAAGAAGAAGTCCAGCAATTAATTAGTGTGTGCAGCGTGGTGCTGCCAAGCAAGCACCTATCGCTGCCAGTAGTCGTTCCAGGTGACGCTTTCTACGGCCACGTTGTCTTGGTAGACGCGCAGACCGTCAGCATTGACCACGATGGAAGAAGGATAGGCATCAACCTGGTAGGTGCCTTCGTGACCTTCGGCGGGCAGCTCCAAGGTGCCACCGAACATATCGGAACGGTAGGTAGCGCCGCCCGAGTTGCCGCAGACAACGACCTTGCCGTCATCACTGGTGCCGGCAAGGATGAGGTCCTCGCCCGCGGTGCATGAGGCATAGCTTCCGGACCAGCCACGGTCAGTTAAAATGCCGCCACTAACCGTGGACTTATCGCGCCCGTGGTCGTAATGCTCTTCCGGGTTAGGCGCTGTTTCCGTCACGGTTACTACGGACGGGCTTGGGCTTTCTTTGGTGCTAGACGCTGCGGAAGTCGTCTCTGCCGTAGCGGCAGTTGATTCCACCGGCTTAAATTCCTGCTGCGCAGTCTGCTCAGTTTTCTCGCCGCCACGCCCGAGCAAGAAGAATGCAGCGGCGGCCACGATTGCGACGAGAATGACGATTCCGACGACGATAGGCACCACGCCAGACTTATCTTTTTGCTGCGGATACGGATAAGTCATAGTGTGCGCTTTCTTTTTCAGTGTCGATACGAGAAATACTCTAGATGCTAGGTGCGCTAGTCTTCCTAGCACTTAACGATAGCGCTGAACCGCATAGTGAGCCAAGCAGTTCTTATAGGGCTTATATACCGCTTCCCCATCTTCTTTCAGGTTCTCAATCAGACGGTCGATCTTCTGATTGGTCTTCTTCTCAGTCCAGCCAAGCGCCTGCGCTAGCTCGCGGATTGTGGGGATATTGGCATCCGTGGCGCCCGGCGCGCGAAGGCAACTTGCCAGTTGACGCAGCAACAGCTCCTGCTCGTCATTCGGTACGTGGCGGGTACGCGTCTGGCCCCTGCTTTCATCCAGTGGACGCGGGGTGCGACGAACCATGTCATTGTTTTGAACGTCGATGTGAATCTCATACACGCAATCTGGCGTGGTGAATGTTACGGCGGTCGGCCCTGGCGGAATGGGCGACAAGCCGCGCGGACCGACCTCGATGCGCGAATGCGAGCGAACATTGCGCTGGCTTATATAAAGAGGAATATGGCGGCCCACGTTGGCGAGCATCCAGCCTTGACCGGAGTACCACAGCTGGAATAGCTGGCGGTGCAGGTCCAAATCCTCAGCGCCTACTACAAAGTCACCAGCACGGCCTACTATGAGCTCGTCTCCCGGGCCCATCCGGTGTATCTGCCCGACCAAATCATTGATCTGAAGCCATGGTCCAGAGTTTGCCGGCGAGCTGGCATTGGGCTGCATAGATGAGACGCTTTCGAAGTTGAGGATAGATGGATAGGGGGATTTTTCAAAAGTCCATACTAATATCTACAAGCGCGAAAGTTAACTGGTTACTAGCGCAATCGTAGTGACGGCAATAGCAAGGATGATGAGAATCGTCGCTGTAATCATCAACGCATTGTTGTTGTCCTTCTGCGGCCGCGCGAGCTGCGCCGGCCGAGCAGGCTGTGCCGGCCGAGCAGATTGAACCTGCTGAGGCAGTTGCGCAGACTGAACGGGGCGCGCTGAGGGCATAGACGCGCCCGGATTGATTCCTGATCTAAACGGCGCATTACTAGAACCGCCATAAGAAGGCACCGAACCCATCGCGGGGTTGCTCCAATTCTGCGCACCTCCGGCGAGGTTATGCGCGCTGCCCATTCCAAAGCCCATGGCGGGAAGCTGGCCGCTTGCCGGATAGTTGGTTGCTTGGCTTTCTGGAACTGCGGATCGCGCATTAAGTTCGGCTCCACCTTTTCCACAGGCCTCCAATGCGTCAATGAACTGGCAGGCTTCTGGGAAACGCTTATACGGAGTGTTATCCAGTGCCCGTTCCATCACTGCATCAATCTGCTGAGTGGCCATTGCCGCCTGTGGATCAAGCCGTGCCATGATAGCCGGGGTGCCCATCCCCGGGACTGTGCGCTTTGCACGCCAGGCAGAATCCGGCATCATCTCTTTAAGGTGATACATGGTCAGCATCTCAAACGCGATGAGTGCTAGCGCATAGTTATCACCTGAAAAGGATGCTTCTTGCCCGCTGTAGTCACGGGAGTTACTTTCCGGCGAGGAGTAGTTTTCGGTTCCGATGACGTTACCGATAGCAGTCAGGCGCGACTGCCCCTCCGAGATCGCGATACCGAAGTCGCTCAGAACGCTATAACCGCTATCGGTGGGCCGGCGGCGTAGCAAGATATTGGCCGGTTTTACATCCCTGTGAATCCACCCATCCGGGCGCATCGAATGCATCTGGTCCAGTGCTTTGGCCACGGGGCGCAAGTACTTGACGACGTCGCTGATGCTAAATCCCGGCTCGTTATTATGGCGACGTTCACGGATGAGCTCTTCCAACGTGCCGCCTTCGAAAAGCTCCATCTCGAAGCCAAGATTGCCCTCGTTATCGGCCAGCTTCTTATTTATGTGCGTGACATAGGAGCTATGGATGGCCGCCAGCGCCTTCATTTCATTGTGGAAGCGCTTGAGCCCTTCTTCGTTGTGTAGCTCCGGCAACACCGTCTTGATTGCAACGTTGCGCCCTAGATCAATATCGGTGGCTGCGAAGACGGTTCCCATGCCGCCGCCCCCGATGCGCCGGACGTTTACGTATCCTTGACGCTCCAGCCAACTCACTACACGGGAATCATTCACGCGTATATTTCATCACACCCGATGCAAATGCAGATCTTCAGAATCACCCTATCTACCCCGCTTATGGGGTAGCATATCCGCTCGTAGAAGACAGACGCTAGTGCTAACTACTCAAGCATCGAATAGTTTCTGCCTGCAGTTATTTCCTATCGCCGATTACTTTGCCGAAGGATACAATGACCAACCCTAACCAAGGCCCAAATCACTACCCTTCGCTGCCCCCGAATATGTACTCGGGCGCGCAGTCGCAATCCCGATTTGGCGAGCAGAATCCCTTTACCAACCCAAATGTCCGCTACCAGTCGACGCAGCCGAGGGGTTTTACAGCGCCCGCCGCGCAGCCCTCGCGAAACTGGGTTCCGATCCTATGCATCTTGGCAGTCATCCTGGCCATGCTGATTGGCGGCGGCGTGGTCTGGGTGGATAAGAGCGACGAGGCTCAGCAGCCACCTGTCGCTCCAGCACCGCCGTCGACGGAGGTTGCGGAAGAACCCGTCACGAACACGGAAGAAACCGAGTCTGGTCCAACGCCTACCCAGGTTTCTTCTTCCCCGGCGCAGAATAATTCGCCGCGCTATCAGCACAGGCAGCAGCCGCGCCAGCAAACCCACACCGCCACGCAGCGCGAGGATTATCCGGCAGGGCTTAGCGCCAAAGGCTGGGACGGAATCCCCGGCGCGCAGTGCGACGGCGGCGAGGCCGTGTACGCAGCCAAGAAGTCCGCACCATCAGCACACATCGTCATCTGTGACGAAGGCTCCGGCTTGGTCTACCGCGGCAGTTGGTCCAGCGGCCCAGCCGTTGGCACTGCCTCGGGAAGCGGCACCTCCTACACCGCTACATTCAACAACGTCAGCCAGCTGCTGATTAATGGCAGCGAGTTCACAATCGTCCCAGACAGCACCTCTTCTGACTACAGCCAGCGAGACACCGGCCAGTTCAGCACCGTCTGGAGCGCCAACTAGCAAGCCGCTTTAGGCCACTTAACCTTTGTACCTGCGAATTCGGTGGCCAATGCACTGAGCATTTGTTGCGCCGAGCCATAGGCGCCGCTTGGCGACGTCGCGTAAATAGCAACTGCAATCTTCTCGCCACTGAGCTCTACCGTGCCCATCTGCCGTGCTTCATAGGCGCCCGAAGTATCTGGGCCCCAACCGCCCTTAAAAGATGAATTATCGAGACTGCCTAAGCCATAGCTTTGGGCAGGATCAGAGGAAGCCATAGCAGTGAGCACCCCGCTGCCCTGTGCGATACAACCCAACTGCCCCATAAAGCGCGCTTGATCAGCAACTGTCCATTGGGTCTGTCCGAAAGCGGAGAACCCCGGACGCGTAATCGTGGGCTGTACCTGTACGTCTAGCCCCGTTTCAGCCAGAACCGCGCTCGCAGCACTAGCTGCGGACTGTCCTCCACCAAGGGATTGCCAGAGATTTTCTGCGGCTGCATTATCGGAATAGGTAATGGCCTGAGAAATCATCGAAGGATCTGCCGAACCAGCGCGCTCTGCGGCAATGGCCACCGGCACCTTCGAGGTAGACCATGCGGCTCGCGGTTCAGAAATACCAGCGCTATAGATCTTGTCTTGACCAGCAACGGCAATTCCTGCGGTACCGCCGTACTTGCTTTCCACGTCTTGGACGATCTTCTGCAGTGCTTCCTGGACGTTCTCCCCCGCTGGAGCAGGAGCTGGGTCCTTGTCAGACTTTCCATCATCGCCTTTAGCATCTGCATCGGGCACCATCGTCTGCCCGCTCAAAGTGGGGCGTGGGTCCACATCCGTGCTGGTAGTCATGCTCACTTCCGCTCTTTCCTCCACATCACCGATAGTGCAGGCGCTTGCAGTCAAAGCCACGCATAGAAGGCCTAGGCCGCACAGGTTCTTTTTCTTCATCTAGTTAGGTCCTGTCTCTCTGCCGAAGCTGATTAAACGATGTACACAATGGCGTTGTTGCCGCCCGTGCAGGTGACATATTCGCCGTTGTCACGGCAATCCATCGTGTAGGTGATGCCAGTAACCGGGCTATACGCGGTGATGACCGCGTTATATTCCTTGGTAGATAGGTAATGCTCTACGTATGCATCGCGGACGGCGCGCGCGAACTCAGGAGAGGTCATCGTGGAATCACGGTAGACGTTGTTCAGGTCTCCGCCCGCAGCTCCAGACATAGCTGCCTCGTTTGCGGCCACCGCACCGGCCGGAAGCGAGGGATACGCTGGGCGTTTCGGAACCTTGGCCGCTTCTTCGGTTGGTGGCGCCTCGGTGGTTGTTGCTGCAGAGGTTGTCAGCATCGGGCTGGTGTTCTTCTCATCGCTGCCGCTCTTAAGAAGGAAAAATGCCAAAGCAGCGCAGAGCGCGATGACGGCAAGCACAATGAGAGCAATGATTGCCCACCTCGTACCGCTCGACTGCTTTTCTTGGTACACCAGCGCCGCCTGGCTGTAATCCGCAGAACCATACTCAGGACCATACTGCTGACCGTATCCGCCTTGCGCATAGTACGGCGCGGAGTCACCAACAAATGGTGAACCCATGTTGGACTGCCCGTATTGGCCGTTGTCCTGCGGCGGGTACCCCTGCTCTGAGTAGCCTTGCGGGAATTGCTGTTGTGGTTGATCCGCCGCGTTCTGCCCGTCTGACTGTATTGCCCAAGGGTTGGTATTGGGTGCTTCGTTTGCGCCTTGGTGGGGGCCAAAGCCATTGTTTTCGCCAGACAAAACGGTCTCCTCTATGCAGGGATACGGTAATTACTTAGATTTCTGATTATGACACACGCGTGCCCTTCGACCAGCTAATTTTTTGCCGAACTCCCCCGAAGTAGGCGGATCTGAGGAAATTTCCTTGGCAGTAGGTGAAGTACCCAAATCTTCGGTTACATTGTCACTATTGCTATCACTGCTTATGTGATTCGCCACCGTCTTTGTTGAGGAAAGGCCGTTTTAGAAATCCCTATGACGAACTATCCAGGTTTCGGCTCGCAGCCTAATAACTCGCGTCCTAATTCATCGCCCCAGTTTGGCTACCCACAGTTTTCTGCGCCACAATCATCGCCACAATTTGGTTCCGGATCTTTTGCCCCCGGTACAAACCCCACGCACCCACCATCGGCTACGCAACCTAATAACTTCGGCGCGCAAATGCCAGCGCACAACGGCAAAGGATTGATTAGCGGCGCAATCCTAGGTCTGATTGCCGCCTTCCTCTTCCTCTCCATTGTCTTAGGCGCCGCGGCATATTTTCTGCTGTCAAAAGACACTCCAGACGCCCCAGCAGACACGGTGTCGACGCCAACCTCAACTGCGCCAACGACCATGAGCGACGTTCCATCCGAAAACGTCTAAAGGGGCCCAGCAACCATAAACTGCCCGGCCCCTCAGCTAATTAGCGCTGCGCCTAATTAGCGGCGCAACCCACTAATTCGCGATAGCGAATTAGTGGAAGAAGTGACGGGTACCGGTGAGGTACATCGTTACGCCAGCCTTCTTAGCGGCCTCGATGACTTCTTCGTCACGGATGGAACCGCCTGGCTGCACAACAGCCTTGACACCAGCGTTGAGGAGAACCTCCAGGCCATCTGCGAACGGAAAGAATGCGTCGGAGGCGGCAAACGAGCCGCGTGCGCGCTCGGCGCCATCCTCGGCTAGGGCGTTAGCGCGCTCGACGGCGAGCTTGGCGGAGTCAACGCGGTTGACCTGGCCCATGCCCACGCCCACGGAGGCGTTGTTCTTGGACAGCAGGATGGCGTTGGACTTCACAGAGCGGACGGAGCGCCATGCGAACTCAAGCTCAGCGAGGTCAGCGTCGTTGAGCGGCTCGCCGCAGGCCAGCGTCCAGTTCTCCGGATTATCGCCCTCGGCCTGGTAAGTATCCGGCTCCTGGCACAGAACGCCGCCGGAGATGTGCTTGATTTCCTCTGCTGGAGCCTCGTGCTCGGCAACGAGGATGCGGAGGTTCTTCTTCTCCTTAAGGATATCCACGGCGCTATCCTCGTAGGACGGAGCGACGATAACCTCGGTGAAGATGTCCTTGACCTGCTTGGCCATCTCGACAGAGACCTCGCGGTTGACGGCGATGACGCCGCCGAATGCGGAGAGCGGGTCGCACGCATGCGCGGCGCGGTGTGCCGCAGCGATGGACTCATCAGACACGGCGATACCGCACGGGTTGGCGTGCTTGATGATGGCAACACACGGACGCTCATGATCCCAGGCGGCGCGCCACGCGGCGTCAGCATCCTGGTAGTTGTTGTAGGACATCTCCTTGCCGTTCAGTTGCTGCGCGTTAGCCAGGCCCTTACCGGAGCCATCGCGGGTAACGGTGGCCTTTTGGTGGGAGTTCTCGCCGTAGCGCAGCGTCGTGGTGGCGCCGCCCTCGGTGAGCTGGTCCACGAACCATGCGGAGACGGCCGCGTCGTAGTCAGCGGTATGCAGGAAGGCGTCGCGAGCAAGAGCGCGGCGCTCCTCGAGGGAGAAGCCACCGTTCTTGGCAGCTTCAGCGACGTCGCCGTAACGAGCCGGGTCCACAACGATGGCCACGGATGGGTGGTTCTTCGCAGCAGCGCGGACCATGGATGGGCCTCCGATGTCGATCTGCTCAACGCAACCATCGAAGTCAGCGCCGGAGGCAACGGTCTCACGGAATGGGTACAGGTTTACAACAACCAACTGGAAAGCCTCGACGCCCAGCTCCTCGAGCTGCGCGAGGTGATCCGACTTGCGGGTATCAGCCAGGATTCCAGCGTGGACCTTCGGGTGCAGCGTCTTCACGCGGCCTTCGAGGCACTCTGGGAAGCCGGTGAGCTTCTCCACTGGGGTGACGTTGATGCCAAGGTCTGCGATCTTGGCAGCGGTGGAACCGGTGGAAACAATCTCAACGCCAGCTGCGTCGAGGGAACGAGCAAGGTCCTCGAGTCCGGTCTTGTCGTAGACGCTGATCAGGGCGCGCTTGATTTGCTTACGGTCATCGCTCATAGTGCGGAGAAAGCCTTCCTAAAAGTTTTAGAGCTGAATCGAAATGGTTTTGTCGGATTCCTGGGAAACCTGGGCGGAACGCAGGACCTTAACAATGAGTTGGCGTTCGACCACCTTGATGCGTTCGTGCAGGCTGGCCTCATCATCGTCAGCGCGGACCGCTACGGGTTCCTGCGCGATGATGCGACCGGTGTCTACGCCGGCATCGACAAAGTGGACGGTGGAACCTGTGACCTTCACTCCGTATGCCAATGCGTCGCGGACGCCGTGGGCGCCCTTGAAGGATGGCAACAGTGCTGGGTGGGTGTTGATGGTGCGACCCTCAAAGCGGGACAGGAAGTCTGCGCCCAGGATCTTCATGAAACCAGCTGAAACAACAATGTCTGGTTGCGCAGCATCCACTGCGGCAACCAGACGCTTATTCCATTCGGCGCGGTCTTGGCCCATCTCCACTACTTCTGCGGCAATGCCTGCGGCTTGGGCGCGCTCGATTCCCTGGCAAAGCACGTCAGCGACGACCTTGACCACACGATAGTTCTCATCCTGTGCATCGATGATGGCTTGCAGGAGTGAGCCGGTTCCGGAAACCAGAACCACGATTTCATTCGGACGGGAGTTACGGGCGTTTTCACCTTGTGGCTGATGCTGTGAAGTCACGGCACTTAGCCTAGTCCTTTGACCCCTTTTGCGGGAATTCTTCGACGATTTCTCCCTCCACTACTTCAAGATCTTCCTCTACGGCTTCGGCGCCTTCCTTGCTTACGTCCACGTCGCCCTGGGCTTGGTTCGGCTGCTCGTCTGCCGGCTCCTCCGCAGCCTCTTCCACAGGTTCCCCCGCAGCCTCTTCAGTCTCCGAGGAGGAGGCTCCCGCTTCGCCAACCGTGCTTTCCTTTATATCTTCTGTTTCTTCAGCATCGTCATCACCTTCGGCTTTCCCTGCATCACCGGTATCACTGGCATCAGATTCCTCTATCTCTGCGTCCACTACGTCCGCATTCACGACGTCGTCGGGCGCTGCACTGGCCGCAGCTTCAGCCCCAGCGTCAGCCCCAGCGTCGACCCCAGTGGTGTCACCATCAGTCAGGGCCGCTTCCCCTGCAGCCTCTTCTGCTTCATCAGCAGCTGCGGCTGCAGAAGCAGAAGCGCTGCGGGAAGCATGCCATGCGCCGATCGCAAAGGCACAAGCAAAGGCGAACGCAATGGCCGCGAACCACAGTGCCACCAGCCCGGTAGTGGACCAGATGTTCAGACCGGTCGCACCATATGTACCGAGGGTGCCAGTCACAAAGTAGCTTGCAATCAGAGTAAAGAGAGCAACGAACACAGTCGCTGCAGCCGCGAAAGCAAAGCTCACGTGACGGCGTGCCCGCCAGACCACCACAATGGCCGCGCAGATGGGCAGCGTCAACAAACCGATTGCCCACGAGGACACAGCCCCCGGAACCACGCCGACGATAGGCAGCGGTGGCAAAGGCACCATGTGGATACTAAACAAGCTCACGCTGCTCTCAGGGCCAAACTGGAATTCGGAGCCAGCAAGGACGCCACTAGTCCCCACGATCGCATTGGGCAAGTAAAGCAGGCTCAGGCAATACAGAAGGAACGTTCCCACACCGTCGATTGCCGGGTAAGAATCCATCAACTGCCCTTGGCGGGACCAACCCACGATCCCCACGATGACAAAAACTAACGCGGCGACCGCACTTAGCGCGCCAAGGTAACGCAGGGCGGTAACCGCGGCGTCGACAAGCATGCGCGGAAAACCGAATCGCTTCGCCAGCGCCTTCCACAAGCGTGGGCCCATGCCGCCCGCCAAGGCCACAAGGTGTAGCAGCAACATGCGTGGCAGAACGGCGAAGAAGTTCGGCGGGGAAACGTCATAAACCTTGCCCGCGTCCCACAGCATCAGCCACGCGATGATCGTCAGAACCAATGGGACCACCACCACGCACGCCAGCAGCACAAGGAGATCGTTGATGCTCACCTTGTGCTTGATGGCCTGGCGCACCCTATGCCCCACCACAAAAGCGAGAAGCCCCGCGGGCAGCAAAGGCATGACAGAGAGCTCAATGCCTCCTGCCGATACAGGCGCGAGATTAAAGACCATCAACGATTCCGCGACGATGGTGGGCAGCCACGCCAGCGGCGAGCTGGTCAACAACAACGCAGCCAGTGTTACCGAAAGCACGATGAGGACAACGACGACATTGGGGATAGCCACGGTCCAGAGCATGCGGCGAATGCGCCCGGCCATCGTGGTCGGCGCAGTGGCGCGGCGCGCTCGTGCCTGCGAGCCGACCTTGCTGGCAACGCGCGCAGCGGATTTAGAACTAGCGGTTCCACCCCGCCCGCGCACTTGCGCGCGCGAGCGGGAGGCCGACCGCGTTTGAGGGCTGGTGTTTTTGTTCATCGGCTCCACTTTGCCACGGCACCAGGCGGTTATAAGGTTGGCACGACGACAAGGTACGCAAATCCTTTAACCCTCTACAAGAAGGCAGCGCTTTCGCCTGGTTTTAAGACGCCAAAACTCTCATGAAAATCATGAGATGCGCAATAGGCCTATATATCCTATATATAAGGAAAGGAAAGAAGAGACACACAGTGCGACTCTTCCAAGTGACGATTTATTTCCACCCCCGACAAATAGCAGCTGATGGAGCCAAATGTGATCCAAAATTTTTCTGCTATTTCCTGCGAATTTCACCGACTTTCCCGAAAAATCCAAAGAACGGGTTGCTGTTACTTTTTCGAGACGCTACTCTTACATCTCGTTGGTAACAGGAAGGTCACAATCGCATAACCAACCTCCCAAAGCTGTAACGCGAAACTTTGACTGATTTTATTGCGGGTGCGATTGGGTGATTGTGAAGATAATGGAAGAAGAATTCATGCGAAGCAAGACTCAGCGGAGCGCAGGCCGTCACCGCAAGATCACCACCTCGCAGACGGCGAAGGGTCGCCTAGCCCTGGTGACCATCGCTGCAGGAGCAGTGTCCACCGCAGGCGTTGGTGGCGCAGCAGCTGCAAACCTTCAGGCAGAAGATGCTGGCACCAAGACACAGACTGTTGACTACAACTTGGCTAACGAGTCTGACGCCCTCGAGAACGTTCAGAACGGTGCCAAAGCGGCAGCTGATGCCGTGGCAGCCGCTACCCCACAGATCCTCGCTGTAGCTGAGGCTAAACCGGTCACTGACCTCACCGAGCAGCTCAACAAGGCAATTCAGGCTTCCGAAGCTCGCACCGCCGCTGACGAGGCTTCTCGCGCTCCGTCCGTAGCCCGCCCAGCAGAAGGCGCCTTCACCTCCGGCTTTGGCCCACGTTGGGGCTCTTTCCACTCTGGCATCGACATCGCTAACGCTGTCGGTACCCCAATCCTCGCCGCTATGGACGGCACCGTCATCGATTCCGGCCCAGCTTCCGGCTACGGCCAGTGGATCCGCATTCAGCACGACGATGGCTCCATGACCGTTTACGGCCACATGCAGACCCTCGACGTTGCTGTTGGTGAGCGCGTCCACGCTGGCCAGAAGATCGCCGGCATGGGCTCCCTCGGTTTCTCCACCGGTTCCCACCTGCACTTCGAAATCCACCCTGCAGGCCAGGGCGCAGTTGACCCAATCTCTTGGTTCGCTGAGCGCGGCATCGTTATCTCCTAAGACCGCTCAAGCCCCCAAAGTTTCTTCTTTTCCCACCCCTTCCCTTAATCTCGTAATGGCAATGAGGCACTTAGCTTCATTGCCATTTTTAAGCTTTCAGCCGCTTTCTTTGTCTTTTCTCTGCCATGAAATAGATCTCTTTTAGAGAATGTCTTTCAACTACAGCGAAATACTTGGAAAAAGCCCCCTTCCACCCTCGTTTCAAAAATTCTGAAACCCGAGTTTGTGGGATCGTCCCCAAACGGAGACCGCTACCCTAATGATTGCCCAAGAAGGCCGGACCATTGCCCTTTTAAAGCTTACCCGGTAAGCTCCAAAGTGATTACCCGGTAACCATCGAGTTTTTCAGATATCGCATACCAGCGCCCTCACTGTCCTTCCCAAAACTCTCCCAAGAACGGGCACCGACCATGTCAATGAAACATTCTTTGCTATCGCTTCTCAGCGCCAGGCCATCCACGGCCAGCCAATTACAGCACGAGTTTGCCGATGCCATGGAGGGCCTGTGGCCCCTCAATATCGGCCAAGTTTCCCAAACCCTCAAACGTTTGGAACGTGACAGCTTCATCGTAGAAAGCGGCGAGGTTACCGGCCCCACGGGCAGAAAGGCCGTTGAATACTCCATCACTGAGGAGGGCCGGAGCGAGCTTGCAGCGTGGTGGACACGCAGCGTCGACAAGCAGCCCATCGAGCGCGACGAGCTCGTGCTCAAGATTGCACTCGCCGCCGGCCGCAGCGACGTTGATGCCCTAAGAATCTTGGATTCGCAGCGCTTTGCCACGATGAAGCAGCTTCGCATCCTCAATCAACAAGCCTCCGAAATGCCAGAAGAGCGCAGCGCACGAAGGTTGGCTCTAGAGAGGGAGATTTTCGACCTCGAAGCGCTCTCCCGTTGGCTCGATCGCGCAGAGTCTTTAGCCACTCCAAGATCTTTGTCCCCCACTACCAAGCCGGAAGAGGATTAACAATGAACGCCACCACCAACGCTCATGCACCGTTCCCCCTGGAGTTGCAGGAGGTCACCCGCGTCTTCGGCACGGGCGCCCGGCAGGTTACGGCCTTGGACAACATCGATCTCCAGCTGCGCCCCGGCGAGCTTGTGGCAGTCATGGGGCCATCGGGTTCCGGTAAATCCACTCTGCTCAACGTTGCCGGGCTCCTACTCCCGCCGACCTCGGGCAGGGTGCTTATCGACGGCGCGGATGCCGCCGATCTCTCCAAGTCAGCGTCTGCCACCATGCGCCGCCGCCATTTGGGTTTCGTATTTCAGAACTTCAACCTGGTATCCACGCTGACGGTCGGTGAGAACGTGACACTGCCTTTAGAGCTCGACGGCGTATCCCGCGAGAAGTGCCGGGAGGCCGCCGAGGAAGCGCTCGCAGAGGTCAGCCTCGAGGGCGTTGCTGACCGCTTTCCCGAAGAGATTTCCGGCGGCCAAGCCCAACGAGTGGCTATCGCACGTGCACTCATCGGGCCCCGCAAAGTGCTTCTGGCAGATGAGCCCACGGGCGCACTCGATACGAGTACGAGCGATTCGATCATGAAATTGCTGCGCTCGCGCATCGACGCCGGAGCGTCCGGACTGCTGGTCACACACGAACCACGCTTTGCCGGCTGGGCCGACTCCGTGGTCATGGTCCGCGACGGCAAACTCAGCAAGGAGGGCAACTAGTCATGTCTTCGTTCTCGGCTGTCACGCGCCCCACGAGGCGCGACATGGTCAAACACCCGTGGCGCTCGCTCGCGGGTCTGTTACTGGTGGCTCTTCCGGTCGCGGCACTCATCGCGTTCGGAATCGGTACATCCTCTGAAAGCCAGTTCAGCTCGCTGATGTACAGCATGGATCGCACCATTAGCCCAGCTTCACCAGAATTCGACAACGGTTCGGAGCGAAACTTCCGCGACGTTGCGAACGAGGCCCTTCCTGGTGACCTGCAGGCTAGCCCTGTGGTCAATTTCTTCCATGGTCCTGTTCGCTTTGGCTCTAAGAGTGCTGGAACGACCTTTTCTCAGTTCGACGTAGACAATCCGCCCGCTGAGGCTGCGGTGCTTCTGGAGCACTATCAATTGCGACCTGGGCAAGTACTTCTTTCTGCTGATACGGCCAAGAAGATCGGCGCCGACGTTAGCGACGTGGTGGAGGTCAGTGGAGGAAAAGAAGCTAAGGTTGCGGGCATCGTTCCCGGCGTTGATAGCTACGCCACGGCACCGGCTTTGGTAAGCGACGAAGACTTGGACCACAATCCCGGCCAAGCCATGTGGGCGATCGTGGGCAGCCACCAGCTCACTGAGGATGACGCAAAAGCCCTAGCCAAGAAAGGCCTGGCGCTGTACGACAGCCACCTTGATTCCAACAGCGATGTGACACCCAGTCTAACCGGAGATGAGATCCTCTTCTTGCTTTTCGTTGCGAGCGTTTATTCCTTCGCAGCGTTGCTCGTTCTGGTCCTCGTTGCGCCAGTCTTCAGCTTTGCGTTGGGTAAGAACCTACGCCTTTATGCGCTCATGGCCTCGCAGGGTGCCTCTCCGAAGCACATCGCCGCTGCCGTGCTGGCATATGGCTTCCTCACCGGAGTAGTGGGCGCGACGATTGGTGCAGTCTTGGGCTTTGCCATCGGTATCGCGGCCTGGTGCATTCGCTTCCCAAGTCTACCCCTCGATATCCCCTGGCTGATGAGCGCGGAAATCTGGGCGATTGCGGTCCTTGGCTCTGCGTGCGCTGCAGCAATTCCAGCTTGGTTGGCGGCACGCTCGGCGCTGACGACCGCAATCCAAGGCGGCAGACCTGACCGCATAGTGCGCTGGCGTAAAGAGATGGCGTACGGGCCAATGGCCCTGCCAATCTTGGTTCTCCTTTCCCTAACACCAGCAGGACAAATGTTCTTCGGCCCTTTGGGGCTTTTGGCCTTCATCGCCGTCGGGGCAAGTGCGCCCGCCCTCATTTTTGCGGCTTCCCGGCTATGCAGCCACGGCGGCCTCGCTCTCCGCCTTGCCGGGCGAGGTCTACTGCGACGTGGCATGCGCACCATTCCCACTGCGGTGGCGCTCCTAGCAATCACGTTCACCTCAGCGGCGGGCTCTGTGCTTTCCTTCCTCGACGCCGCCAAGTGGGAGGAGCAATCCACCTTGGTCAACCCAGGTTCAACGGCGATCATCGCCACCGATGACTATTCAAACGCCGTTGATAACCCCAACTCAAGTGCTGAAACAGCCGCCGCCGATGCCGCGCTTGCTCAGAAACCCGGCCACGCGATGGAGTTGCGCGGCTACGTGGACCCTTATTCCGCGCATCTGCCGGACTCGCAGGTACCCAGCGTCAAACTCACGATGGAATATGACTTCGTCTGCGAGCAGACGGATCCAACAGACAACGTCGAAGAAGCGACCTTCATCGATAGGCAAGGTCGAACAACTGATACTTCAGCTGAGGCTCGCGAGGCCTGTGCGCATGAAATGATGACATGGCTTCCCACCAGCGATCTGATGAAGTACGGAAGAACCCTTGAGGCAACGCCGGAGACACTCGATCTCTTCAACTTCGACAGTCCGGCAGACAAGGACAAGGCAGCTGCCACCCTTGAACAGGGCGGCATCGTCTTAGCCCACGGTCGCCATTTGGAGGGCCGCAGCGAAGCACGCTTCACCGCAGAACGCGCCGAGCAAAGAAATGGCAGCGTCATCGGCAGCGCTACTGCAAAGCTTCCGGCAGTTGAGGCATTGCCTATTTTTGCGCGCGACGTAACACTGATTAGCCCTGGCGCCGCGGAAAAGCTGAATATTAAAGCAGCTCGACTAGGAACCGCAGTAGCTTTTAACGAGACCCCTACGCCAAAGGAGCGGGAGGGCATCTCCTTTGCTGTCGAGCAAGCATCAGGTGGAACCCACACTATTTCCTTCACCGGCACTCCGCAGAGTGATGAATGGGCCCCAGCTGCAATCCTCGCTGTGCTCAGCGTGCTGGCCTTGGTCTTCATCATTGCGAATACCGCCGTTGCCATGCGGCGCGAAGCAGATACCTATAACTCGCTGGGTGCGCCGCTGAGCTTGATGGCCAAGGTTAGTGCGTGGCAGACATGGATCATCGCCGGAGTCAGCATGCTGACGGGATATGTGTTGGGCCAAGCTGTCGGCGTGTTCCTCAGCGAAGCTCCCCGGAATCTCTATAACTCCAATCCGTATTCAATTAACGGTATCGAGTACTTCCAACCGGACCGGTGGATGCTTCTGGTGGTTATTGCAGTGCCCTTGGCCGGTGCCGCAATTTCTGCGCTGAGCCAGGCACGGGGACGTGGCGGTGACATCACTGCCCGTGATCGCGACGAGCAGCGAGCCCTCGCCTAGAAAGCGGTCTAGGCACCAGCCTTGTCGCAGCTCATCCAGCGTTTCTCAGCACGTAGGAGGATTCACCCCCACAACACACCCCCACACATTAAACCCAAACTTCACAGTCATAACTTCTTTCACATCAGTAACACGCGCAACATGCTGGCATGTTCGAATGATTTTCGAAAAATTCCGGCGTTTACCTGCAATTTCAGATATTGCAGTTCACGGAAAAGACCGATAGCTTTATCTCGTTGCCACAAACAGGCCGCCAAGCCGGGATTGAACTTTCCCGGCGTGTCGGACTTGAAATCAATGGCATCCCGCAGGCTTAACCGAGCCACCCCGAACATGCTCCGTCATGAAAAGGACTTGAAGTTATGAAGCGCAATTCCCGCGCACGCAAGATTGTGACGCTCACGGCTCTATCCTTGAGCACTGCACTTGCTACCACCATGGGCGCTAACGCCTCCGCCGCGCAGCCGGCAGCCAGCGTTGACGTCTCTGATGGCTCGTCAAAGCCAGAAGTTACAACTAATGCAGATAACACCACGCTTATCGACGCCTTCGTGGGACTCACCAAGTCCACCGCCGGCGTCTTGGCGGGCGCAGTCTCACCTGAGATTTCTAACAACGGCGGCGCCCTGAACATCGTTCTTGACCCATCCAGCATCCCAGGCCTCGCTGAGGCTTATGCCCCAGCGGGTGACCACTCCGGACTGACCCCAGTCAAGGGCCAGGATAGCTCCGGAAACACCGTTGTGTTCCCAACCTCCGGTACCTTCACCTCCGGCTTCGGCCCGCGTTGGGGCACCTTCCACAACGGTATCGATATTGCCAACCCGATTGGCACGCCGATTTACTCCATCATGGACGGTGAAGTTATCTCCTCTGGTCCGGCGCAAGGCTTTGGCCACTGGATCCGCATCCGGCACGACGATGGAACCATCTCCGTCTATGGCCACATGCCAGGTGACCAGCTCCTCGTAAACGTCGGCGACCGAGTCTCTGCTGGACAGCAGATCTCCGTCATCGGCAACGAGGGCCACTCCACCGGCCCGCACCTCCACTTCGAGGTGCACCCAGGTGGCGGCGCAGCCGTCGACCCGGTTCCGTGGTTCGCTCAGCGTGGAATCATCATCTAAGCGAGCTCCCCCTAGCGCCTAAAGCTTTTCCATCGGAACACCGCCGATAAGCATGAGGCGCACCTTGCCTGCCGATCCGAAGTCCACCGTCACGGTGGCGCGTGGACCGGAGCCGGAGGCATCGATGACCGTGCCCAGTCCGTATTTAGCGTGATTGACACGGTCCCCCACAACTAAAATCAACTGGTTGTTCTTTGGCATTGAGGTCGAAGAGGCAGGTTTCCGCGTGCGTTGCGAAGGGGAAGACGTAACGCGCGGGGAGGTCCTGCCCCACCCAGACCAATCCGAACCATAAGAACGACCGTATTGGTAGGAGTCATCTCCACCCCATGCACTGGACAGCGAGCTGTCTGGTTCTTCACGGCGCCAGTCGATGAGGTCCTCTGGGACCTCGGCGAGGAAGCGGCTGGCCGGATTCGTCATCGGATTGCCCCACGACGAGCGAAGAATCGCACGGGTGAAATACAGCTGCTCACGAGCACGCGTGATGCCTACGTACGCCAGGCGGCGTTCTTCACTGAGTTCCTTGGGGTCCCCCAAAGAACGCATGTGCGGGAATTGGCCGTCCTCCCAGCCGGTGAGGAAGACGACTGGGAACTCCAAGCCCTTGGCGGTATGCAACGTCATCAGCGTGACCACTCCGGACTCATTGTCTGGGATTTGGTCAGCGTCAGCTACCAACGACACCTTTTCCAGGAACGCCTGGAGCGAGCCGGGCAGGGCCTCCCCCTCGGCGAGCTCCGGGCTTATGTCGTTTTCAACATCGGCACCAGTGAATGCCAATTGGTTCGCGGCCTCGGAGCTAAACTCGCGTGCTACAGAAACCAACTCATTGAGGTTGTCCAAGCGGGCGCCATCTTGCGGGTCGTTGGAGTTTTCCAGCTCTGCGCGGTATCCGGTGGCGTCCAGTACTGCGCTCAACAGCTCGCCTAGGTCTGGCTGGTGCGTAACTTCATTGGTCATGCCCGGAATCTGGGCCCGGATACCTTCCATCATCTCGTTGAACTTCGACACCGAATTGACCGCGCGGGTACCCAGGCCCGCAACGTTGCCAGCTGCGGCATCATAAAGCGCCTTGCCAAAGCTGATGCCGAGGTTCTCCGCATGCAGTGCTATCTGGGCCTGGGCTTTGTCACCAATAGCACGCTTCGGCACGTTGATGATGCGGCGCAGGCTCACCGTGTCATCCGGATTATCGATGATGCGCAGGTAAGCCACCATGTCACGAATCTCCCGGCGCTCGTAGAAGCGCGTACCGCCAACCACCTTGTACGGAATGCCGGAGCGAACGAAGATGTCTTCCAGTGCGCGGGACGCGTTGTTGGTGCGGTACATGATCGCGATGTCCGAATAGTCGCGGCCCTTGTCAGACAAGGAATCGATCTCTGAGGCAATAAAGCGCGCCTCATCGTGCTCGTTGTCCGCAACGTAGCCGACGATCTTGGCACCCTCCCCGTGAGCGGTCCACAGGTTCTTCTCGCGCCGGCCCTCATTCTTAGCAATCACCGCATTCGCGGCATTCAGAATGGTCTGCGTCGAGCGATAGTTCTGCTCAAGCAAGATGGTGTGCGCCTGCGGATAGTCGCGTTCGAACTCCTGGATATTGCGGATGGTGGCGCCACGGAATGCATAAATGGACTGATCAGAGTCACCCACCACGCACAGCTCCGGCGCGTCCGGCCCCAGTTCTCCCCTACCGACCAGCGCAGACACCAAAGCGTACTGTGCATGGTTGGTGTCCTGGTACTCATCGATCAGCACGTGCTTGAAGCGACGACGGTAGAAGTCCACCACCTGGGGATGCTGATTGAAGATGCGGACGACCTCACCAATCAGATCATCAAAGTCCACCGAATTAGCCGCGCGCAGGCGCCGCTGGTACTCGTCGAATACGCGAGCCACCGTAATGTCGAAAGGATTCTTGGTCTTCTCCGCCTCAGCCAAGGCATAGTCAGGGGAAACCAGCTCGTTCTTGTGATTCGAGATCTGGTTAGCCAGCACGCGTGCCGTGTACTTCTTCAAGTCCAGCTGCATGTCCTTGGCAATCATGGTCAGCAGGCGGCGCGCATCGTCCCCGTCATAGATGGTGAAGTTGGTATTCAGCCCTGGGACTAGCTGAGCGTTTTGGCGCAGGATGCGCACACAAATGGAGTGAAAGGTCGAGACCCACATGCGCTCAGCCACCGGACCCACGAGCTGGCCGACGCGCTCCTTCATTTCGGCCGCAGCCTTGTTGGTAAAGGTAATCGCCAGGATCTCCCACGGCGCCACGCCTCGGTTACGCATGAGATAAGCAATGCGGCGCGTGAGCACGGCAGTCTTACCTGAACCCGCGCCCGCCACGATCAGCAGCGGCGATCCTGCGTGCGTGACGGCCTCTATTTGTTGCGGGTTAAGCCCCTCCGTCAGCGGATCTGGGCCAGCTGGCCTCTGATCGGCTGCCGCGTGACTAGCGAGCCTCTGGCTGGCCGAGGCTGGTGGAGTGGCGGCGCGGGCAGGCTGCCCAAAGCCGCCGAAGAGATCCGGCTGCTGGCCAGCACCGAATCCACCGGCTGAATCGCCGGGGGCACCAGCACTGCCATGGCCTTCGGGGCGCGGGGCGGGAGAAAATGGAGACGCATCATTCATAATGCCTACCAACCTACTAGTCCCTCCGGACATTGCCCCATAACACGCCATACCCAGCACTTTCGAACACAACGGGAACGCTGCGTTGAAAGTTTCATTTTTAGTTTCCGAGTGGCACAATCAGTGTCTATGTCCACTGCACACGAAACTCCCGATCAGCACGGCGACACCACCGCTGGTGTCGACGCTCATGACGTCAACGTCGTTGATAACGGCATGGAGATCCGCATGCCTTCCGGCACTGACGATCCCCTCACCGACGCGGAGATTCAAAATTATCGCCTCGAGATCAACCGTCTCGACCGAGTCATCCTCGATGCAGTAAAGCGCCGCTCCGAGATCTCACGCACCATTGGCCGCACCCGCATGAGCTCGGGCGGAACCAAGCTAGTACACACCCGCGAAATCGCCATCCTCAACGAATTCCGCGACGAGCTCGGCGAAGAAGGGCCCGCAATCGCCTCTGCCCTGCTGCGCATGGGCCGCGGCAAGCTCGGCTAATCACAATCAATAAATTTCAGTTTTCTGGATAAAATACCGTAATCTCATCAGCATGAATGCTGTTCTCATCGCGGTTATCGTCATGCTGGCCCTCGCGCTCCTGCGCGTCCACGTGGTCGTCGCGCTCTTTCTCGGAGCCCTCACCGGCGGCCTCCTCTCAGGCATGGGCCTCGATGCCACAATGCTTGCTTTCCAGGACGGTCTCGGCGGCGGTGCCAAGATCGCGCTAAGCTACGCACTCCTCGGCGCCTTCGCCATGGGCGTTGCCGCAACGGGCCTGCCCCAGCTGCTAGCTAACTTCCTTATCCGCCGCATCAGCCCGGCGACAGCCGGTACCGCGAATGGGGCGTCGCCAAGCGCGGCGTCTGCCACCAAATGGATCCTGGTGGTGGGTCTCATCGCCATGGCCGTGATGAGCCAGAACGTCATTCCCGTCCACATTGCATTCATCCCGCTCATCGTGCCGCCGCTACTTAAGGTGATGAACGCGCTGTGCATCGACCGCCGACTTATCACCTGCTGCCTGACCTTCGGCCTAGTCACCACCTACATGTTCCTGCCGGTGGGCTTCGGCTCCATCTTCTTGAACGACATCTTGCTGTTCAACATCAACGAGGCCGGCCTCGACACCGATGGCATCTCCATCATGAAGGTCATGGGCATCCCGGCACTGGGCATGCTGTCCGGCCTGCTCATCGCCATCTTCATCAGTTACCGCAAACCACGCGACTACGCCGACGCCCCAATCTCTGACGAAGAGCCCACCGAGGAAGCGCCCGCACCGTACAAGATTTGGGTCAGCATTATCGCAATTGTGGCAACATTCGCCGTGCAGATCATCATGCAATCGCTGGACTTCGAATCCGACGGCCTGATGGTCGGCGCACTGACCGGCCTGGGCATCCTACTCATCACCGGTGCGGTGAACTGGCGCAAGGCAGACAATGTCTTCTCCGATGGCATGCGCATGATGGCGCTCATCGGATTCATCATGATTACGGCCCAAGGATTCGCGTCAGTCATGAGCGCAACAGGTGAGGTCGAGGAGCTCGTCACCGCCACTGCGGATGCCTTCGGCAGCAACAAGATGCTGGCGGCCGGAGCCATGCTCTTGGTGGGTCTCATCGTCACGATGGGCATCGGTTCCTCCTTCTCCACCCTTCCCATCATTACGGTCATTTACGTCCCGCTGTGCATGTCCTTGGGCTTTAGCCCGGCTGCCACGGTGGCAATCGTGGGTACAGCAGGCGCGCTGGGCGATGCTGGCTCCCCCGCCTCCGACTCCACGCTGGGACCGACTGCGGGCTTGGGCGCTGACGGCCAGCATGATCACATCCGTGACTCGGTCATCCCGACCTTCCTCCACTTCAACATCCCGCTGCTGATCGCCGGCTGGATTGGCGCGATGGTTCTGTAATTTCTTGTCTTTGGGACAGCCGGCTAGCGACGGCGAAAGTCGCGGCAGTGGACTACGGTGGATTGGGTAAAAACTCATGTCTAACTAATGCCAGAAAGGCCCTTGTAATGGACATCACCGCACAGCCCCAGTGGACCGCACTTGAGCAGCTGTTCCAAGAGAAGAAGAACCTCAACCTGCGTGAGCTTTTCGCCGCCGACGCGTCCCGCGCCACCACCCTGACTTTTGATGCTGCGGGCCTGCACGTCGATCTTTCCAAGAACCTTGTGGATGCTGACGTTCTCGCAGCGCTTGTCGACGTCGCCCGCGCCGCCGACGTTGAGGGCCGCCGCGACGCTATGTTCGCCGGCGAGCACCTCAACAACACCGAGGACCGCGCCGTCTTGCACACCGCGCTGCGCAAGCCTGCCGACGCCGAGCTCAACGTCGATGGCCAGAACGTCATCGCTGACGTCCACGAGGTTTTGGACCGCATGAGCACTTTTGCCGACGCCCTCCGCTCCGGCAAGTGGCTCGGCCACACCGGTGAGCGCATCACCACTGTGGTCAACATCGGCATCGGTGGCTCTGACCTTGGCCCGGCCATGGCGTCCAAGGCGTTGCGCGCCTACGAAGACGCTGGTGTCAAGGCCAAGTTCGTCTCTAACGTAGACCCGGCAGATATGGCTGCAGCACTCGATGGCCTCGACGCTGCCAAGACCCTCTTCATAGTTGCCTCCAAGACCTTTACCACCCAGGAGACCCTGACCAATGCGCACGCTGCTCGCGCATGGCTCATTGAGCAGCTGGGCAGCGAAGCCGCAGTGGCCAAGCACTTTGTTGCAGTTTCCACCAACGCTGAGAAGGTCGCCGCCTTCGGCATCGACACCGAGAATATGTTTGGTTTCTGGAACTGGGTGGGCGGCCGCTACTCCATGGACTCCGCGATTGGTCTATCCCTGATGTGCACCATCGGCCCGGATAACTTCAAGGCTCTGCTCGCGGGCTTCCACGCCATGGACGAGCACTTCCGCACCACCCCGCTGGAGAGCAATGTCCCGGTTCTGATGGGCATGCTCGGTGTCTGGTACTCCAACTTCCACGGCGCACAGACCCACGCGGTCCTGCCTTATTCCCAGGACTTGGGCCGCTTCCCGGCTTATCTCCAGCAGCTGACCATGGAGTCCAACGGCAAGTCGGTGCGCCGCGACGGCACCGCCGTGACCACCGGCACCGGTGAGATCTTCTGGGGCGAGCCAGGCACCAATGGCCAGCACGCTTTCTTCCAGCTGATGCACCAAGGCACCCGCCTCATTCCGGCTGACTTCATCGGTTTCGCTCGCCCGAAGCAGGACTTCCCTGCTTCCGACGGCACCGGCTCCATGCATGACCTTCTGATGGGCAACTTCTTCGCGCAGACTAAGGTCCTGGCATTCGGCAAGACTGCCGAGGAGATCGCCGCTGAAGGCGTGGACGAGGCAGTGGTTCCGCACAAGGTCATGCCGGGTAACCGCCCCACCACCACGATCCTCGCGGAGGAACTGACCCCGGAGATTCTCGGTGCGCTGATTGCGCTCTACGAGCACATCGTCTTCACTGAGGGCATCATCTGGGACATCAACTCCTTCGACCAGTGGGGCGTGGAGCTGGGCAAGCAGCAGGCGAACGACCTCGCTCCTGCCGTCTCCGGCAAAGAAGCCGCCAACTCCGGTGACTCCTCCACCGACGAGCTCGTGCGCTGGTACCGCCAGAACCGCTAAGACCACATCGCGCGTCCCGGCCTCGCCGGTAGCGCGCTACGGAGAAACTCTCAGTTCACCATCGCGGTGGAACTGAGAGTTTCTTTTTAGGACTGGGACGCGTCCTGCTGCTTCTTATCCCACACGTGCCTGCGGACCAAGTAGATAGGCAGCACGAGGACGAAGGAGAACGCCAAGAACCCCACGACGTTGAGAATCACTCCGTCCGAAGTCACCTCGCTCAACGGCACGCCTTCCTCATCGGAGGAGGCCACCCCGCCCCAGCCTATCCCCTGGCTTACATAAGACGTCGCAATGACCAGCAAAGGAAGGATGCGAGCTCCTCAAGCCTTTCTAGATCACTGACGGGAACGGTTGCCGCAACGCGTTTCCCAGTGCGGGTAACGATCGTCCGCTTCCCGGTACAGCGACTTTCATCAATAGTAACGCCCAATTCTTCGCGTCGGTGACGCAGCGAAATGGAGCTTTCGCGTTCACGTGGCGTCATATCGCCAGCCAAAGTAGTGCCAGTAGGTACAGAGTTTACAAAAATACTGTGTGTACCATTTCTGATTGTTCTTCATTCTGTGGTCTTCGAGATAACCTTTAGGACGCTCGCCGAACGACAGTGGCGCATAATTCGTCGCCATGATCCCGCTGCGTACTCCGCCATGCAGGGTGCCATCGATGCTCTCGAGACCGATCCATTCCCCACGGGCTACGAGAAACTCCAAGGGCGAGAGGGCTATCGCATCCGCGTGGGAAGGTACCACGTGGGGTACACCGTTGACCAAGGACTACTCGTCATCAAGATTTTTACCCTCGGTGCGCGCGGAGGTGTCTATAAGAAATAGGGACGCCCACATCAACCGTGGCGTCCCTATATTTCCAGTGTGGTCTGCGTTTACGCTGCGCTCGATCCCTCATTCTTCGAGCTCAACGCAAAGCCGTCCACAGTGACCTTCTTCTGTGCGACGCCGGTCTCCGGTGCGGTCGCGCTGGCGGTGGCCGTGCCAGCCGGGCAGTCGAAGGTCACGTCCACGGTGGTGCCGGCTGGGGCGTCGAAGCCCACGGTGCCATTCTCCGCGGTGAATTTGAGTTCCTTGGTCTGGATCTCCGGCCACGTGCTCGTGTAGGAACACCGCATGGGAAGGCCGACGCGGTCCACGACGGTGAAGATGACGGTGCCCTTCGTCTCGGTCGGGGCGCTTGACCCGAGTCCCGGCACGAGGGAGGCGATCAGCGTGATGATGAGCGCGACCACCGCGGCGGCAGGGCCGGCGAGCTGTTGCAGTTTATCCAGGCTAAAACCAGGCATGACGAACTCCTTGTAAAAAATGAGAACCAGGTTATCGTCAGCCTATCCCATGTCCGCTGCCGATAACCGGTTTCTGGAGAAAACTCTTAGAGCTTGATCATGGGCTCCCAGCCGTGCGGGATGACATCCGAGTCCACGATCTTGCGGCCGAACGGGAAGCAGGTCACCGGGATCATCTTGAGGTTAGCCAGGGCCACCGGGATACCCACGATGGTCACGGTCTGCGCGAGCGCGGTGGCGACGTGGCCGATGGCCAGCCAGAGACCTGCAACGATAAACCACAACACGTTGGAGACGGCCGACATGCCGCCGGTGCCTCGGGCAGGCTGCACGACGGTCTTGCCAAAGGGCCACAGGGCAAAGCGTGCCATGCGGAACGAGGCCACGCCCATGGGGATGGTGACCACGAAGATGCAGGCGAGGATACCTGCCAGGAAGTAGCCCAAGGCGAGGAAGAAGCCGCCGGAGATAAACCACATCACGTTGAGAACCGTCTTCATGAGCCCCAGCCTAGCCGCACAGACCTGCGGGGCGCGGGGCGGAACGCTCGGATCGCCGCCAGCGTCACCAGCGCCTAAGATTAAGCACCGTCATGAGCACACCGACCCCGCCCAAGAACATCCGCTATCCGCGCATCACTGCACTTATCGCTATCATCCTGGCCGCGGTGAATTTGCGCTCCGTCATCACGGCGATCTCCCCACTCATTCCGGAGATCCAAGCCTCCACCGGCATGAGCGGAACCATGGTTGGCATCATCGGCACGGTGCCCACGGCGATGTTCGCGGTCTCGGCATTCGTGCTCCCCCGCATCAAGGAACGCTTCACGCTCAGCGAGATGATGCTCCTCGCGCTCGGACTTACCGCCGTGGGCCAGCTGCTGCGCGTCGTCTATCCCAACGAGTGGCTATTGCTCGTCGGCTCACTCATCGCGCTGTTTGCCATCGGCATCCTCAACGCGACCATGCCGCTTGTCGTGCGCGAATACTTCCCGCGTCACGTGCCCAGCATGTCGCTCACCTTCATGATGTCGAGTCAGATCATGCTCGCCGCAGCACCCATTGTAGCCGTGCCCATGATGGACTGGGCGGAGAACATGGGCCTGCCCGGCTGGCAGATTTCGCTTGGCTCCTGGAGTGTGCTCGCCGCCATCGCGGCAGTGAGTTGGATGCCTCTGCTCATCCGCCGCGGCCCGAACCCCATCAACACCGCGCCCGAGCCCAACTTCCGTCTGCCGGTGTGGCGCACCACCATCGGCGTCGGCTTGGCCTTCATGTTCGGCTCCAATTCGCTCGTGGCCTACACGATGATGACGTTCATCCCGCAGATCTTCACCGACGCGGGCCAAACCGCGCAGTATGGGGCGAATATGCTCGCCATCTTCAGCGCACTGGGCATTCCTGTCACGATCGTCGGCCCGTGGCTGGCAGGTCGTTTGGCCAACGTCTTCCCCGTCGTCATCATGTCCGCGGTCTTCTTTTCTGCCGCGCTGTTGGGCCTTGCTTTCGCCCCGCTCGCAGCGCCGTGGCTCTGGGTCACGCTCGCCGCCGTAGGTACAGTCATCTTCCCCATGGGCATGGTGCTCGTCAATATCAGGGCACGCACCCTCGAGGGTGCCACCGCACTCACCTCTTTCGGCCAAGGTGTGGGCTACACCTTTGCCTCGCTCGGTCCCCTGCTCACCGGCGCCGCGCACGAGGCGACCGACTCCTTCTTCATTCCCCTCACGGTGATGGCCGCCATCGGCCCCGTTACCCTCGTCGCCGGCTACTTCGCATCCCGCCAGACCTACGTCGAGGATCAACTCCCCGCATAACGCGCGACCTCGCGCGCCATCACCCCGGTAATGAGCGCAATGTCCCGCTCCTCCAGCGGCCGCGACAAGCTAAAGCGCAGGGCTTCCTCCCCGTTTAGGCCCAAGGCCGTCAGCACCGGCGAGGTCCCCCGCCCGCACGCTGAGCCTGCCGATGCCGCCACTCCCGCCGCGTCCAGCGCCACCAGCAGCGCGTCGCCGGAGACGCCGTCGACGACAAACGAGGCATGTCCAGGCAGACGTTCCTCCGGGTGCCCCGTGAGCCGCGCACTCGGCACCCGCTCCAGCACCGCAGCGATGAGCGCATCCCGGCTGTTCATGAGCACCACCGCGCGCTGTGCGACGTCACGCCGCTGCGCTGCCACGGCCGCCGCAAATCCTGCAATGCCTGCGACATTCTCCGTCCCGGCGCGCCGCCCGCCTTCCTGAGCGCCGCCGTGGAGCAACGGCTCAAGCTCCACCGCCCGCTGCAGAAGCAGCGCGCCCACGCCCTGCGGGCCGCCAAATTTATGGGAGGCCAGCGCCACCGCATCCGGCCCCGGTCCCGGCCACCCGTCTGCCGCAAGGCTCAAGGGCAACGCGACCGCGGCTTGAACCGCATCGAGGTGGACCAGCGCCCCCACCGCATGAGCGCGCTCCACCACCGCAGCGACGTCCTGCACGGTTCCGATATCCGAGTTCGCCGCGCCCATCGCAACGAGCGTCGTCTCCGGCGCCAGCTCCCCCATCTCCACGCGTCCCGTCGCGTCGACGTCCGCGTAGTCGACCGCGAAGCCATGCATGCGCTCCAGGTAGGCGACCGACTGCGCCACTGCGGAATGCTCAATGCGCGTCGTCACAATCCGGCGCCCGCGTGGGTGCGCCAGCGCCAGACCGAAGACGCCTAAGTTATTCGATTCAGTCCCGCCCGAGGTAAAGACCACGCCTTCCGGAGCCACGCCGAAAGTTGCGGCGACCGTCTCCCGCGCATACTCGAGTTCCCGGCGCGCCGCCGCGCCCGCGGCATGCAGGCTCGAGGCATTCGCCTGCCCTGCGTCCCACACGCGCTCCATCGCGGCACGCGCCTCGGGGCGCAGCGGCGCCGTCGCTGCGGCATCGAGGTACATCACAGCTCGTCGAGCCCCAAGTCGAGCACGCCCGCGCTGTGAGTGATTGCGCCGACGGAGATGACGTCCACGCCCGTCGCCGCGATCTCTGCGACCGTCTCGAGATTGACGTTACCGCTCGCCTCCACGGTCACACGGCCTGCGATGAGCTCCACCGCCGCCCGTAGATCCTCGAGCGAGAAGTTATCAAGCAAGATCGTGTCGACGCCCGCGTTCACAACGGCCTCGACCTGGCCCAGTCGGTCGACCTCCACGATGATCGACGTTGTATGCCCCACTCGCTCGCGCAGTCCGCGCAGCGCCGCCGTGAGTGCCGTGGCCGGGGCCTGCGCCACGCCGAGCGCCGCCAGATGGTTATCCTTCACCATCACCGCGTCCGAGAGCCCGAAGCGGTGGTTCGTCCCGCCGCCCACGCCCACCGCGTGCTTTTCGAATGCGCGCAGGCCCGGCGTCGTCTTGCGGGTATCCGCAATGCGTGCAGGCCCCGCGAGCTCCACGAAGCGCGCGGTGAGGGTCGCAATAGCGCTCATGCGTTGTGCGAAGTTGAGCGCCGTGCGCTCCGCCGTGAGAATTGCCCGCGCCGGGCCCTCCACCACGGCCAGGCGCTCGCCCGCGGCAAAGCGCGTGCCCTCGGGCGCGAGCTCCGCCACGGCGACGCTCACCTGGCGGAAGGCTTCTTCGATGACGGCGCCGCCGGCGAAGACGCCGGGCTCACGCGCGACGACGGCCACGCGCAGCGTTGCCTCCGCCGGGATCGCGGCCTCGGCCGTGATATCGCCCCACGGCGCATCCTCGCGCAGGGCCGCGGAGACCGCAGTACGGATGGTCTCGGAAGTTAGCATGCGGTGACCTCAGCTTTCAATCGCTGCGCGCGGGCGTGTGCCTGGCGCGGGTCGGTGTGCGGATAATCGGTGCGTTGATGGGCGCCGCGCGACTCGGTGCGCTCCAGTGCGCCCGCGGCGATGAGCTTTCCGATGCCCACCACGTCCGCCGCCGCCTCATCCGTCACGGTCGCCAAGGTGGCGGCGGCGTCGCGAATGCCCGCCCCATCGCGCTCGATGCCAAGGCCTGCCGCGATGGCGTGCTGGGCGTCAGCCAGCGTGCCGTTGCCGGCCCGTGCGGCCGGGGCGATGTCCATGAGGGCACCGTGCAGTCGCGAATCGTCGAAGCGCCACTCTCCGTTTGCGGCCGCGGTGGGATCTGCGGCGGCCGCGTGGCCTGCTGCGTCGCCAAAGACGAGGCCTTCGAGCAACGAATTCGAGGCCAAGCGGTTAGCACCGTGCACGCCGGTATTCGCGGCCTCGCCAGCGGCGTAGAGTCCCGGCACGCTCGTGCGTCCATGGATATCCGTGGCGACGCCGCCCATTGAATAGTGCGCGGCCGGCGCGACGGGCACGGGTTCGCGCGTCCAGTCGTAGCCTTCGGCAGCGAGCATGCAGGAGATGCCGGGAAATTCAGCCGCGAGGCGACCAGGCTCGTTGCCCTCGACGGCCGTGGCGTCGAGCCAGATATGCCCGCCCGTCGCATTCTGCGCACGAAAGATGGCAGCCGCCACGACGTCACGCGGCGCGAGCTCCTCGCGCGGATCCACGTCGAGCATAAAGCGCCGGCCCGCGTCGTCGCGAAGCACGGCACCGGCGCCGCGCACGGCTTCGGAGATGAGGTGGCGCGTGCCTTCGAGCACCGTGGGATGGAACTGCACGAATTCCATGTCCGCGACGAGCGCACCGGCCCGCGCAGCGGCGAGAATGCCCTGGCCGGTGGCTCCGGGCGCGCCGGTCGAGCGCGGGTATACCCCGCAATATCCGCCGGTGGCGAGGACGACGGCATCGGCAAGCAGGATGCCCCGGTTCGTTTCCGCGCCGGTCACGACGCCGTCGCGCAGGACGAGCGAATGCAGCGCGTGCTCCGGTAGCTGAGTGATCCCAGGGGTCCGCGCGACCTCGCCGCGCAGGAACTCATGGAGCTCCGCGCCCGTGCGGTCACCGCTCGCGTGGACGATGCGCGAGAAGGCGTGCGCGGCTTCCAGCCCTTGGTCCAGTGTTCCGTCACTGCGGCGGTCGGCCGGGAAACCTGCGTCGAGCAGCGCGCGGACGCGCTCCCGGCCGCGGCGCACGAGCTCGCGGGCGGCGCGCTCGTCGACGAGACCTGCACCCGCGGCCAAGGTATCGGCGAGGTGCGACTGCCAGGTATCCGCCGGGGCGAGGGCCGCTGCAATTCCGCCTTGGGCAAGCTGCGTGCTGCCCGCGCTTCCCTGAATGGAGGGGCCAGGATAGGCGAGCGTGACGTGTGCGCCCGCAGCGTGGGCGGCGAGGGCCGCGCTTATGCCTGCAACGCCGGAGCCGGCAACGAGAACGTGACGCATCTAAGCCACCTTCGGATGGGCGGCGAGCATGCGTTCGAGGGCGACGCGGGCATCGGCTGCCACCGCGTCGTCGACCATGATGCGGTTGGGTATCTCGCCAGCGGCGAGGGACTCGAGCGTCCACGCGAGGTAGGCCGGGTGGATGCGGTACATCGTCGAGCACGGGCAGACCACCGGGTCGAGGCAGAAGATGGTGCGGTCCGGGTACTGCGCGGCGAGGCGATTAACGAGGTTGATCTCCGTGCCGATGGCGAGCACGTCGCCCGGCCGGGAGGCTGCGACCTCGCGGCGAATGAGCTCGGTGGAACCGGCGGCATCGGCAGCCTGCACAACGGGTGCCGGGCACTCGGGGTGGACGATGACGCGCACGCCGGGGAACTCGGCGCGGGCGCGCTCAATCTGAGCGACGGTAAAGCGCTTGTGCACGGAGCAGAAGCCATCCCACACGATGACGCGAGCGCGCTCGAGTTCCTCCGGGGTGAGGCCCTTCCGCGGGTTCCACAGCACGATCTCCTCGTCCGGGATGCCCATGGCGTGCGCGGTATTGCGGCCCAGGTGCTGATCCGGCAGGAAGAGCACGCGCTGTCCCTGCTCAAAGGCCCACTCGAGGACCGTCGTGGCGTTCGAGGAGGTGCACACGATGCCTCCGTTGCGGCCGCAGAAGGCCTTGATATTCGCCGCCGAGTTCATGTACGTCACCGGGACGGGTGCCTCGATGGCCGCCGTGATGTCAGCCCACGCGCGCTCGACCTGCGCGAGCGTTGCCATATCCGCCATGGAACAACCCGCAGCGAGATTAGGCAGGATGACAGCCTGGTCCGCACCCGAGAGGATATCTGCGGTCTCCGCCATGAAGTGCACGCCACAGAAGACGAAGGCGTCTGCTTCCGGATGCGCCTTCGCGGCTTTCGCCAGGTTGAAGGAGTCGCCCACGAAGTCCGCGTATGTCACGACCTCGTCGCGCTGGTAGAAGTGACCGAGGATCTTCACGCGTTCGCCCAAAGTTTCCTTCGCCGCGGTGATCATGGCGTCGAGTTCCTCGGGGCTGGCTTGGGTGTAGCGCTCCGGAAGCGCGCTCTGGTGGGGCGCATGTTCAGGGAACGGGTCCGCGATGGAGGCGCCCGGGCCGTAGCTCGAGTTCTGATTAAGCGCCCATGGGTCTTGGGCAAGATCGCTGCCGCAGGCTTCGTCCTTTGCAGCAAGCCTGATGAGTTCGCGCACGCTGGGCATGGTGGTCTTCTTTCTAGTCTTCTTCGGGGCGGTACCTGTAGGTTTTTGCGGGTCGATGCTTCACGCCCGCCAGGGAGTGGCCGGTTTCTTCCAACGTCTTCGACGCCAGCATCTGTCTTCGGAAATTCGCCGGATCCAACGGGTGGCCGAGGATGATCTCGTGGACTTCGCGCAGTTGCGCGAGCGTGAACTCGGGGTCGAGGAAGCGGTGCGCCACGGCGGCATACGCCGTGCGCGAGCGCAGCCTTGTGAGCGCCGTCGCGATGATCTCCCCGTGGTCGAAGGCGAGATCCGGCAGGGCATCGGCGCGGAACCACGCGACGTTGGTGTCCTCCCCAGCCGCGGCGGTGGCGCCTGCGGCATCGCGCGCGCTGTACTGCGCCCAATAGGCGATGGTGACAAGGCGCTCGGCATCCGCGCTGCGTTCGACCGAACCGAAAGAGTAGAGCTGCTCCAGATAGCTAGGCTCGATGCGCGTGGCCGCCACTAAGGTCGCGTGCGCGGTCTGCGTGAGCGTCTGGTTCCAGGCGGTGGGCCCGCCGGGCAGCGCCCACGCATCTTTAAAGGGTGCACGCACGCGGCGCACGAGGGGCAGCCACAGGCCCTGCTCCTCGTCTTTGGCGTGGACACGCGCATGCGCCGGGGGCCGCAGCGCAAAGGCCACGGTGGACACGGCGACGCGCGGCGACTGCCGCCGCCTCTCCGCGACGTTGAGTTTCTGCCAGTCGCTCATGGGCCGCTCACCTCCACTTTTAGTTAAGGTCATTATGACTTTAAGTGAAAAGTAGTGTGGTCCCCCTCACGATGTCAAGCATTTTCTGCGGGCGGGGCTAGCGCCTACGCGCCGCGCGGGCTCGGCTGACAGTGCGGGCACCACCAGATAATGCGCTCCAACTCCCCTTCGTCGCCACCGGCATCGACGCCGCCCAGCACCCCTTTTTCAATGGGTGTTCCGCACCGCCGGCAGCGTGCATTATTGCGTCCGAAAACGTACGTCGTCTCCCCGGCGCGGCGTACCCCCGTGGTGACGCGAATGAGCGAGAACCGATTGGCCCACATGATTGTCCGCGAGACGTCCACGATCTTCTCGACGTCGACGTCGCCAACACGCTCCGCGGGATGCATGCCCGCGATAAAGCAGGCCTCTGCACGGTACTCGTTGCCAATGCCCACGACATTCTTCTGATCGAGCAGCGCCGCACCGATGGCGCGTTCCGGGCGCGCTTCGATGCGCCAAATCGCCTCCTCGCGCCCGCCATTTATCTCCCAGTCCGGGTCGAGAATGTCTGGGCCCAGATGCTCGATGCGCCCTAGGTAATCCGACTCCGGATAGACCTCCACGAACCCGAGAGTATGACCGACGATCTCGATATCGCGCGGTTCATTAGCAAGCTGCAACACCACGCGTGCGGTATGCCCCGGCGCGCGCCACCTGTCCCCGGCGTAATGGATGTGCCACTGGCCTTCCATCTTCAGGTGCGTATGCAGGATGAGCGGCTCGTCCTCGTCGCCCGCGAATTCCATGAAGAGATGCTTGCCATAGGGCCACACAGCCACGCACTCCATCCCGTCAAAGCGTGCGAGCGCATAGCGCGGTACCCGCACCGAGGTCTTAGTCACCTCGCGGCCCACCATGAACTGCATGCGTTCGGCCAACTGCAGGACGGAATCACCCTCAGGCATGCAGCACCACTCCTTCTTTAACGACTGGCGATTCTACGCCAGCCCCACACTGAAACCGTAAGGAGTCATCATGACATTCAACTGGCTCAACGCCTACGGCGCCGGCCGACTCGTGATGTTGCTCGTGCCGAATATCATCGGGTGCTCGCCGGCGGCAACGGCGACGCGCAACCGCCGGTGGACGTCCCCGTCGCGCTCACGGTGGCTGAGAATATCGCCCGCTGTGCGTGCATAATCCTCGTGGTTCTCCCGCTCGGCGTGGGCAGAGTTGAGCTCCGCACGCGCGGCGCACGCTGGACCTATTTCGGTCTGAGCGCCGCCGCTCTCACAGTCTATTGCGCAACGTGGGTTCCGTACCTGCACACGCCGACCTTCGTCACCGGTCTGGAACTCGCACTGCTCCCCGCTGTCATGTTCATCAGTTGCAGCGCGGCGCTGCGTCACCACCTACTCACCGCCGCGGGCCTGCTCTTTGCTGCGGCGCACATCTGGATTACGGCGCTCGCCCACAACGGGCTTGCAAGCTAACTCGAAATCGCAGAACGCTCCAACATCCCTGGCGCGTTGTGGATAATCGCAACGGAGCAGAATCCGTACGTCGTAGTGGGAATTTTAATGAGTCTCGTCGGGTGATTGAATTTTATAAACAACATCGTTAGTATCGTTCTTACGAAGCCGCTCAGCGGCAAATAGGCAACGGGCCCCGCACTTGATGCGACGGCCCGCCCTTTATTTTTCTTTCCCTAACCGTGGATCCTTTTCCAATGCAAGAAGGATCCATCGTTCGCTCTTAATCCACGCCCCCATTCCCGGATTCATCATTCTTGCGGTCTCGATGCACGCCTGATGCACATTGGCGATGGCCTTAAGATCAAAAATCAATGGCCGATGATGGGAGGCCCGATTCCTCCACCTAAGGATCTCAGCGCACCTTTTGGTAAAACCACCCAATCATCTTGGTATAGGTGAGGTGCAATCGCTTCCTCCCAAAGAACGTGGCGTGGATTTTCAGGATTGCTGGCAGCTGCCTTATTTGGCAGCAACCGCACCCACGAACCAAAAAAGTCCCGCGACTAAATCATCATGGGTAGGGATACCCCGCACAGACGACACATCCGAATAACTAGCAAGTCCTCTGCTCCGGTTCCGTCTCCCCAGCACGATTTTCGCCAATTCCGCCTCGGGATATTCAATCCACTCCGAGGAACCACAGCGAGGCTCGCCAGAATTCCATTGCGCGAATGAAGTATCAATGACATTCCGCAGAAGCACCTCAACTATTCCGGTCGTGCGTTGAACCGTGGCAGCTAGGTACGAGTTCCATAGATACAAACGAGCCGCCAGCCTCATGTCGCCACGATCAACAATGTCCATATACCTACGCGTGCGTACTGCCGGAATGCTATCGAACAATAGTTGCGCTGTTCTTAGAGTCACTGGGAACGTAGAAACGTCCACAATGTGTACCCCCGAGTCAAAAGTGAGTCATGTACATTGACATGCCCACCTTAACCCATGTAGGTCTCGAAGCGTCGAGACATATTTTCCATAATTGTGCAGGAGACTGGCTGCACATAACGCGCCGCACTGCGCCTAGGAGCGTTGCGGTGTGACTCCCGGCACCGACGCCCCACGCTCCCACGGCGTGATGACATGCTCGCGCTTGAGGTCACGCACCGAGGACACGCCAAGCAGCGTGCAGGCAGTCTCCAGTTCAGAGGTGAGCAGCTCGATGATGCGGTCGACGCCCTCGCGGCCACCGGCCATGAGACCGTAGAGGTAGGCGCGGCCGATGAGCACGAAGTTCGCGCCGAGTGCCAGGGCAATCGCGATATCGGTGCCGGACATAATGCCGGAGTCGTAGACGATCTCGGCGTCAGGGCCGAGCTCCGCACGGATGGCTTCGAGAGCGCGCAGCGTATTGACCACGCGGTCGAGCTGGCGGCCGCCGTGCGAGGAGACCACCACGCCATCGGCGCCGAGCTCGATCACCGTGCGGGCGTCAGCAGGATTGACGATGCCCTTGACGAGCATCTTTCCGTCCCACTGCTCGCGAATCCACTCGAGGTCATCGAAGTTGAGACCCGGGTCGAACATCGTGTTGACGAGTTCGCCCAAAGTACCCGTCGTCGAGGTCAGCGACGCGAAGGTGACCGGGTCCGTCGTGAGGAAGTTGAACCACCACTCCGGACGCCACGCGGCGTCAAGAACGGTGCCAGCGGTGAGCCGCGGCGGGATGCGCATGCCGTTGCGCGTATCGCGCAGGCGCTGGCCCGCGACCGGGGTATCGACGGTGACGACGAGTGTGTCGTAGCCACTCGCTGCCGCGCGACGCAGCAACTCCGCGCTGGCCGCGCGGTCCTTCCACAGGTAGAGCTGAAACCAGCGGCGGCCGCGTCCGGAGGCCCGCTCGACCTCCTCCACGGAGCGAGTACCCATTGTCGACAGCGTGAACGGGATACCCGCCGCCGTTGCTGCCGATGCCCCCGCATCCTCGCCCTCGGCATGCATAAAGCGCGTAAACCCGGTCGGCGCAATGCCGAACGGCAGCGCGGAACGCCCACCCGCAATGTCGACGGACAGGTCGAGCTCCGTGGCACCCGTGAGCACGTTAGGCAGCAGGCGAATGGAACGGAAGGTCTCCCGCGATTCGTCATAGGTAACCTCGTCGCGCGCGGCGCCGTCCACATAGTCGAAGGCCGCCTTAGGGATGCGACGCTTGGCGATTTTCCGGAGATCCCACACGTCAGCGGCCTCCGCAAGGCGCGCGGCGCGACGGTCGAGGGTCGGCCTCTCAAAGCGCATGAGGTTCTTTAGTTCTGAGACTTGGGGCAGTTGGCGCTTGAGACGCATGGTGGGTACTCCTCTTCGTGGTTCGTAGTGCGGCCGCAGAAAGCGGTCCCGCTTTCCATTCCTACTCTTCTACAGAAATAGCGCCAAACTGGGGTCCTCCCCAGACAGTACGAAACCCCAGCGCCACCGAAGTGACACTGGGGCGCATGCGAGGAAGCCTAGTGGCGGATATTCACGCGCTTGTGGTTGTTGGAGCCAGCCTCGATGAGCGCGACCATGCCCACGGCGTAGTCAGCGTAGGAAATCTCATTGTTGCCGTTGGCGTCAACAGTAAACGCGTCGGACTCAATGATCTCGAACGCGCCGGTGCGCTCGCCCTCGGCATCGAACTCGGCAGCCAGGGACACGAAGGTCCAATTGAAGTCGTCGCGCGTACGCAGGTAGTAGAGTTGCTCCGACTGTTGGGAGTTCTCCTTCAGCAGGTTCAACTTTAACGTCGAAGCCAGCCTTACGCACATGCGGTAGCTTTACGGAAGTAGGACCAAAAAGTAACCATCGAGGTCACAGCCATAAAACAGCCGCTTGCCCCTTTGCCCGCCTGCCCCGTCGAGACGACACTCACGCTTCTGTCCAATCGCTGGCGCGCCATGATCCTGCGCGATCTGCTTGACGGCACCATGCGTTTTAACGAGCTGCGCCGCTCCGTGACCGGCATTAGCCAGAAGGTTCTCACGTCGAACCTGCGCGAGATGGAAGACACGGGCCTCGTCCACCGCGAGGTCTTCGCCGAAGTCCCGCCCCGCGTCGAGTACGCACTCACTCCGCTCGGCCAGTCTATGCGCCCCATCCTCGACGCCATGGGGGAATGGGGCGAGCACTACCAGCAGCAGGTTGCCAAGGAGATCGCCTAGCACCGGTATCCACGCTCCGCCGCCGACCCCGCCCAGTCAGCTTTGGGTTTATGGCGCTTCGCGCCGCCAAACCAGCCCCGAAACGCAACAAAACCAAAGCCAGGATGTTCTGCGGCACCAGTCGTAACCCTAGCGCCGGTACCCACGTGGCCGGAATCCACCCGGCGCGGACCGCCAGCCTTCGCGGGCCGCATCAGCAGCACTGTCTCCAGAACCGGGTTCAGGCTCCGGCACGGACTCCAGCGCATCGGACAGCGACCGGCCCCGCCGGCTCGGCGCCGCGGAGGTCGAAAGCTTGCCGGAGATCCGCACGCCCTTCGGCGTAATCCCCGCGCCCTGCTCGCGCAGCTGATTCGCCAGCGGGGTCTCGAAGACCGAGGCCCCGTTGGCCTTTTCGATGGTGAGCGGCGAGAGGCGCCCAGATGCGACGGCCTCAGTGAGCGCCGCCACGATATAGCCCACGACCTCGCCGTCATCGATGCCTGCGGTCACCGGGAAGGTTGTGAGCGTCTTGCCGCCACGCGTGAGGTGTGCGACGGGCAGGCCGTCCACGAGCACCACCAAAGCACCCGCCGCGCGCGTGGGCGAGCCTTCCGTTTCCGGCCAGGGCAGCGCCGCACCGTAGGGGTTCGCCGGATCCGCCGCGGCGAGCAGGTAAGTCTGCGGCTCCTGCGTGCCCGACGGCCAGCCGGTCACGTCCGGAGAATCCGCGAGCCCGCGCAGGCGGTCAATTACCGCCGGGGTGGAAAACTGCGCGGCGCCGAGCCCCTCAATGACGTAGCCGCGCATGGCCTTGCCGGACTCCTCGAAGCCGGAAAGCACCTTATACGCCAGCGCGAAGCCGCCCAGCACATCTTCAGCGACGACGCTCCCGCGCGTGACCACGCCGTAGCGGTCAAGCCAGGCCTCGCCGTGTGCCAAAGAGCGAGCCGTTGCTTCCGATGCCGCCGGCACTGCCAGCGCCCAACGCCCCGCCACGTCCGGCGGGGTCAAGGTTGCACGCTGCGACTGGGCAAAAGACGTGCGGCCCATGCGCAGGCGGGAACGGGTGGGGCGTCGCTTAGCGCGGTGTGCAGTAGCCCCTGACCGCGAGCCCGCCGTGGCCACGTGCGTGCGAATCGGCGCAAAGGAATCCGGGCTGACCAGGCCCATCTCCACCAGCGACCACAACGCTTCGCGCAGCTCATCCGCGGTGCCGGGCACCTGAGAGAGAATGTCACCGAACAGGAAGCTACCGCCGCGCTGCAGGACCTCCAGCGTTGCAGACTGCAGCATGCTGAGCCCCAGCTCCTCTGGTTCGAGCTGCGGAGCCAGCTGCGCCGCGTAGTCGGCAGGCAGCAGCATGATCCACGGGTCATTCGCACCAGCCTTACCTGCACCGACGATGAGCACCTCGCCGTTTGCGGTGAGCTCATCGAGCATCGTCGGCGAATAGTCCCCCACTCGCGCGGGCAAGATGAGCGACTCCCACGCCGAGGCCGGCAAACGCACGCCCGCGAGCTGCTCAATCACGCTAAAGACTCCATCAGCACCGCGCAGGACTGGGCGCTTGCCCACGGGGGCCACCTGCTGCCAGTCCGGCAAGAAGCGGCCAAAGGTCGCCGCACTGACAGGTTCCGTCGCGGCGCGCGCGGCGGCCAGGGAACGGGAGCGAATCGTACGCAGCACCTCAGCCGCGCAATACTCTGCTTCCTCGATGCCTTGACGGTAGCGGCCTTCTACGATGGTGTCGATGGACTGCAACGCTGTGTGCGCAGTCGATGCTGACAGGCCGAAAGCATCCTGCAGATCCCGCAGCACGAATGGGCCGCGGGTGCGTGCCCAACGCGAGACAAGCTGCTGCAGGGCATCTGTGATGGTGGCTTGCTGCGCCGGGACGCCGGGCGGGACGGGGACGCCGAGGGCGTCGCGAAGCAGCGGGGCGTCGAGTGGCTGCGCGAAGTGCTCGCGGCCGCCAATGCGTACCCGCATCACGCGCGCACCCAAGGATTCGATGGCGCTGAGCGGGACATTCGTGTGCTCGGCCATCTCCTCGACAGGAATGGGGCCAAGCAACCGCAGCAGGTCCGCGACCTCCTCCGTGGTGCGGGCGCGGCGGTCCTCGGCTGTACGCTGCAGCTGTGCGTGGACCTGAGCGATGATTTCTGGGTCGAGTAGCTCCCGCAGCTCCACCGTTCCCAGCAGCTTTGACAGCAAAGCTGGGTCGAGGGCTAGGGCAGCCGCGCGCTTTTCTGCCAGCGGGGAATCGCCCTCGTACATAAACGCGCCGGTGTAATTAAACAGCAGCGTGGAGGCAAAAGGCGAAGGCTGCTCCGTAGTGACCTCCGCAATGCGCACGCGTCGGTGCCCCAACTCCCGCATGGTCTCTGTCAGCGCGGGAAGATCGTAGACGTCTTGCAGACACTCGCGGACTGTCTCCAGGATGATGGGGAACGAGGGATACTTGCGGGCGACGTCGAGAAGCTGCTCCGCACGCTGGCGCTGCTGCCACAAGGGGGCGCGCTTGCCGGGGTTGCGCCGCGGCAACAGAAGCGCACGCGCGGCACACTCGCGGAAGCGCGAAGCAAAGAGCGCGGAACCGCCCACCTGCTCCGTCACGATGTCGGTGATCTCATCTGCGTCAAAGACGAACAACGAGCCATCCGGCTCCTTCTCCCCTTCGGGAAGGCGCAGGACGATGCCGTCATCGCCGGCCACCGCCTGTGGGTCCATGCCGGTCAGCTCCGCCACGCGCTGCCCCACGGCCAGCGCCCACGCGGCATTAACGCCGCGGCCAAACGGGCTGTGCAGGACCACGCGCCAGTCCCCTAGTTCGTCCTTGAATCGCTCGAGCACCAGCGTCTTTTCATCCGGGATGATGCCTGTGGCCTCGTATTGTTCTTGGAGGTAGGCCGCGATATTTCGCGCGGCGTTCTCATCGGCGTCCTGCACGACGGACGGGTCCTGGTGGACTTCGCGGCGGTACGCACCCAGTGCTTGGCCCAGTTCATACGGGCGCCCGGCTTGATCGCCATTCCAGAAGGGCAAGCGCCCGGTGTGCCCCGGTGCGGGAGTCACGATGACTTGGTCGCGGGTGATCTCCTCGATGCGCCAGCTCGTGGCGCCCAGAGTAAAGATGTCTCCCACGCGGGACTCGTAGACCATTTCCTCGTCGAGCTCACCCACGCGGCGCGGGCCGCTGTTCTCCCCACCCGCAGGCAGGAAGACACCGAACATGCCGCGGTCAGGGATGGTTCCACCGTTGGTCACGGCCACTCGCTGCGCGCCTGGGCGCGGGCTCAGCATCCCCGTGATGCGGTCATAGACCACGCGGGGTTTGAGCTCAGAGAAGTCAGTCGAGGGATAAACCCCAGAGACCAAGTCGATGACCGAGTCGAAGACCTCCCGGGCCAGGTCACGATAAGGCCAGGCGCGGCGCACCATGGAGTACCAGGCATCAGCATCAAGGCCGCCCACGCTGTCGGCTTCCCCGAAGCCCTCAGCACCCGGCTGCACACCGCGCACAGTCACCGGCGCAACCTCGGCAGCAGCCACCGCCGCCACCGTCTGCTGCGCCAAAACGTCCAGAGGATTACGCGGCGAATGCATCTCCTCAATGAGGCCTTCGCGCATGCGGGAGACCGTCAGCGTCGATTGGACCAGGTCCGCCCGGTGCTTGGGATAGAAGGAGCCCTGCGAAACCGCACCGACGGAGTGCCCGGCGCGGCCCACGCGCTGCAGGCCAGAAGCCACTGAAGGAGGTGATTCTACTTGCACCACCAGCTCCACCGCGCCCATGTCGATACCGAGCTCCAACGAGCTCGTGGCCACCACAGCACGCAGGGAGCCTTCCTTGAGCATCGTCTCCGTAAGCAGGCGCTCGTCCTTGGACACCGATCCATGGTGTGCACGGGCGATAACGGCAGGCGCTGTGCCGGCGACGTCGACCTGCTTCATCAGCTGCGCCGGGTCCCGGCGCGTGGCCGGCGACAAGCTTTCCGGATCGTGCTCCTGCGCGTAGAGCTCGTTGAGCCGGGAGGTAAGACGCTCGGCAGTGCGCCGCGAATTCACAAAGACGAGGGTCGAGCGATGCTCCATGATTTCGGAGTAGAGGTCCTCCTCGATGAAGGGCCAGATGGACTTGGCCGTGGGCAAGGCGGAGTCCGAAGCCTGCAGGCGAGCCCCGTCGAAGGTGCCGGTGATACCCAGCGGATCGTCAACGGTCATCTCCCCAATGGTGGAACCTTGCTCCGGCGTCGGTAGGTCAGACATGTCCTCCACGGGCACATGGACATCGAGTTGCCAGCGCTTTAGCGCTGGTGGGGCCACAATGTCCACGGGGCGATCCCCACCCAAGAAGTTAGAGACCGCCGAAAGCGGACGCACCGTAGCCGAAAGTCCGATGCGCTGGAACTCGCCAGCCACCGCGGCCAGACGTTCCAGAGTCAACGCCAAGTGGACGCCGCGCTTGGTTCCGGCAAGCGCATGGATCTCGTCGATGATGACCGTATCCACGCTGGCCAGGATGCCCGCCGCCTTGGAGGTGAGCATGAGGTAGGCCGATTCCGGCGTGGTGATGAGGATGTCCGGGGGTTTTCGGATCTGCCGTGCGCGTTCGGCCGAAGGCGTATCCCCGGAGCGCACGCCCACGGTGATGTCCGGCACGTCGAGCCCCAAGCGCTCTGCCGTGCGCGCGATGCCATTGAGCGGCGCGCGCAGGTTGTTCTCCACGTCCACGCCGAGCGCCTTCAGCGGGGAGATATACAGCACCTTCACGCCCTGCGCCCCGCCCCGTACTGCCGGGCCCACGGGCAAGGCGGTTTGCCCTTCCTTTTCCACCAAGGAATTTAGTGCCCACAGAAAGGCCGCCAAGGTTTTACCAGAACCAGTCGGGGCTACCACGAGCGCGTGCGCGCCTTGGGAAATCTTGTCCCAGGCTTGTTCCTGAACAGGCGTGGGCGCTGCGAAAACATCCTCAAACCACTGCCCTACTTGCGGGCGGAAACGGCCAAGAATATTTTTTGACATGCCCTACTTTAACGCGCGCGGTAATCTGGCATACATGACCGTCGAGATTTCAGATTCCCGCCTTACCAATTCATTAGCCAACGGCTGTGGTGAGATCCTCAAGGGCGTGCGCAATGGTGGCCTGTTGCGCGGGCTTGCGCTTGGCGACGCCGGCGATGAAGCCGCCCAAGAATGGATCACCCGCGTCATCGCCCAGCACCGTCCGGCTGATGGCGTCCTCTCCGAAGAAGCGGCTGATGACCTCAGCCGCTTGAAGAAGGACCGCGTGTGGATCGTTGACCCACTCGACGGCACCAAGGAGTTCGCCACCGGCCGCCAGGACTGGGCCGTGCACATTGCGCTCGTCATCAACGGCATTCCGGAGCACGCCGCCGTGGCGATGCCGGACTTGGGCGTTACCTTCCGTTCGTCCGACGCCCGCGCGGTGACCGGCCCGCTGGCCAAGAAGTTCGTGGTCTCCCGTAACCGTCCGCCGCAGGTGGCCTCCCACATCGCTGAGAAGATGGGCTTTGAGACCGTCGGCATCGGCTCCGCTGGTGCGAAGGCCATGCACGTCCTTCTTGGCGACTTCGATGGCTACATTCACTCTGGTGGCCAGTACGAGTGGGACCAGGCTGCACCAGTAGGCGTGGCGATGGCAGCAGGCCTGCACTGCTCCCGCCTGGACGGCTCTCCGATCCGCTTCAACAACGAGGACACCTTCATCCCCGACCTTCTCATCTGCCGCCCTGAGCTGGCCGATGAGATCTTGGAGCACGCTAATGCCTACGCGGAGGCAAACGGCAGCTTCTAGCCTGCCAGCAGAAGTTAGAAACTTCGCGCGAGAGTAGCTACACTCGACACCATGATCCAGACCCCATATGAGGACCTCCTCCGCAAAGTTTTGGAAGAAGGCGCAGAAAAAGGTGACCGTACTGGCACCGGCACGCGCTCCATTTTCGGAGCGCAGCTGCGCTATAACCTGGCCGATTCATTCCCGCTGCTGACTACCAAGAAGGTCTACTTCCACGGTGTTATCGGCGAGCTGCTGTGGTTCCTCAAGGGCGACTCCAACGTGAAGTGGCTGCAGGACAACAACGTCCGTATCTGGAATGAGTGGGCTGACGCCGATGGCGAGCTGGGCCCTGTCTACGGCGTCCAGTGGCGCTCGTGGCCTACCCCGGATGGCACGCATGTTGACCAGATCCAGCAGGCTCTGGACACACTGCAGAATAATCCGGATTCTCGTCGCAACTTGGTCTCCGCCTGGAACGTGGCAGAACTAGACAAGATGGCGCTTATGCCCTGCCACCTGCTATTCCAGCTTTACGTGGCAGACGGCAAGCTCTCCCTGCAGGTCTATCAGCGTTCGGCGGACATGTTCCTAGGCGTGCCTTTCAACTTGGCTTCCTATGCCGCGTTGGCCCACATGTTTGCCCAACAGGCTGGTCTGGAGGTCGGCGAGCTCATCTGGACTGGCGGCGACTGCCACATCTACAACGACCACATTGAGCAGGTCAAGGAGCAGCTCTCCCGCGAGCCACGCCCCTACCCGCAGCTCAAGCTGCACAAGGCTGACTCATTGTTCGACTACACCTTCGACGATTTCGAGGTCGTAGGCTACGATCCCCACCCCACCATCAAAGCGCAGGTTTCCGTCTAATGCTGGGGGCTATTTGGGCGCAGTCCTTGGACGGCGTCATCGGCGATGGCGTGGCGATGCCGTGGCATGTTCCGGAGGATCTCAAGCACTTCAAAGAGGTCACCATCGGCTCGCCGGTGGTGATGGGCCGGCGCACGTGGGAGTCGCTGAACCCGAAGTTCCGCCCGTTGCCGGGCCGCGATAACTACGTTTTGTCCCGCAAGGCACCTGGCGCTTGGTCCGCTGGCGCCCAGGTCACCGCTAACATTTCACAACTTACGCACACGCTTGACGACGCCTGGTTCATCGGCGGCGGGCAGATCTATTCCTCCACTATCGATGATGTGGACATCATTGAGATAACCCTCATGGGAGTCAACATTGGGAATATTTACGGCGACGCCGCCGTTTATGCTCCTGAAGTGCCTGATTCTTTTGGATTGTCGGCAAGCACCGACTGGCTGACATCTGAGAAGGGCCACTTGACAATTCCGGGCCAACCGCCGAGTGAGTTGCCTATGAAGTACCGATTCTTAACCTACGAGCGAAAGGACGCCGCTTAAATGACCGTGGCAGCACCTGAGACTACCGAGCACGTCACCATCTTCTACGCCGACTGGTGCCCATTCTGCGCCAAGCTGCTCAAGGGCTTGAACCGCACTGAGACGCCTTATGCGCTTGTCGACGCCGAGGCCGAAGGCACCGAGGACATCAACGAGTGGATCAAGTCGGTTAACGACGGCAACCGCATCGTGCCCACGGTCCTCTACTCTGACGGCACCTACGAGACCAACCCGCCTGCTTCCGCAGTACGCGCCAAGCTCGCTGAGCTCGACGGCTCCACCAAGTAGAAGCCAGCTAGTCGCTATCGGCGAGCGACCCCGGATTAGTCGTCGTCCTCGCCGAAAAGCTCAACCATGTCCGCTGGTGACAACGTGCCACCCATCCCGGAGATTTCCTTCGAGTAGATGGTGTTGAGGTACTCGTCCAACGCTGCTTTAAGCTTCTGCGCATCGTACTTGTTGAGCAGCAGCAAGCGCTTGGAGGCCCCACCCGGGACGGCCTTCTCGATGGCAAGTGTTTCCACCCCGTCTTTGCTAATGGTCTCGGCGAATACCTCGCGTCGCTGCACGTCAGTGAAATGGACGATATTGTCATGATGATTTCCCATGGCTAACAAGTTATCCGATTTAACGCCAACTCGGGCGGTACTGGTAACCTAGTTTCGTTGCGTTAAGCACCCCCGCCCCAGTAGCTCAGGGGATAGAGCACGGCTCTCCTAAAGCCGGTGTCGGAGGTTCGAATCCTCTCTGGGGCACAATGTGAAGTCTCGAGACATCGTTCCTACGGTGTCTCGAGTTTTTCGTTTTGCTACTTAGCCCCCGGCTGATCTGCGTAACTGACGAGGAAGCCGCGTCCAGAGCAGAACCGGTGGGCTTCGTTGTCAGTTGTGCACGTTTCAGCTTCTGCCGTCGGTCCTCGGCGCGATACGCAAGGCCTTGCGTCGTGTTTGTGGTCGGTGCCGGTTCCGCGGCGTCCTGCTTTGCCCGCTGGATCTACGTAACTGACGAGGAAGCCGCGTCCAGAGCGTGTCTGATGGTTTGTGTGTGGGAGGATAGAATCAAATTTTTATGGAGGTTCGAGCATGGGACCCTTTACGGGAGCATCGAAAATTCATCTGTAGACTACTGAACCAGTGATAAATGCATTTCTTCAGCAAGGACTATGCTTTTACAAAACCCCGTCGGCCCATCTCCCGAATCTGAGTACATTGATGCAGATCAGCTTGCAGCCGAATGGAACCCAGACGAGTTTCCGCTGGTTGATTTGAATGACCCAGTTTCCCTAGAGGGCATTCCAGAAACTGTGCTTCTTCAGCTGCAACAAGAACAAGCTAATCGAGATTCATCTACCCCCCTGGAAAACCAGTGATACTAGTAGCCGTTCCCGCCTTGGCGGCAGGACTCATTTGGGGCCTAATTACAGGAATTATTTTCACCATAATAAACCACCGTCGCTACTTTAGAGGAAATGAAAAGACTCTGGACTCCAAAGTGAAGCTTGGCGCTTTTAGTTTATTCTGTTCCATTGTTTTCTTTATATGGATTAGGCCGGGAGGGTTTGAAAACTACCTATTAAGCGCAGCGCTTGTATCCCTCACTTTCGGCGTGGGAACATTCATTTCAGCAAAAACTATAATGTCAATATGGGGCCCGGAAAAATTTCCACGACCAGGCACTGATAAACCCTCCACTTGAGCAAATTAAAAATAAGAAGGACTCTTCCCGAACCCAGTTGATAAATTCAGCATATGATTAGCCAAATTGGCGAGCTTCTCGAAGAGGCACAGAGGTCTGGCTTAGCTACAAGCGAATTAGGGCTATGTACACAATCACGCTTTTCGAAACCAGTCTGCTGAGTTGGCTTGAACAACATAGCTTTTCAGCCGCTGAAAAATCGGTCAAATGAGGGGCCGATTTTTGAACTAACACCTCAAACAGGCGAAATTGCCAGTCCACTCTCACTAAGTATCGCCACCGGCCTTAACCAACAGCCGATGCATGCAGACGGAGCTCATCTGCGGACCACACCAGACTTTGTGCAGCTACTTGCCACGACGCTTCGACGCTTGAGGCAGTGCGCTGCCGGCGGCCTTCTTCGCAGCCGCACTATAACTCTTGCCGCGCAGCACCTTACTGGACGCCTTCGCTGTAGACCTGCTGGTCTGCTTGGGGTTGCGAGCCACTCTCCCCTCCCTCCCTAACAGGCGGATGATTCCCAGGACGAGGCAGCTAGCGACCCAGCTTGTGCAACTTGATCGTAGCGGTCCAGATCTTGACGGTGGTGGTGGCCTTGACGGTCACTGACCCCTTGCGGACCGTGTGCACCTAGCATCGAATGGTTGCCATTCCCTCTCCTTTCGAGTCAATCAGCCCGAGGGGAGAGATACTCCGCTACTACATCAGACGATGCATGGATTCTGACAGCTCTCAGGACTTGCAGGCGGGTCACCTCGCCGCAACGAGGCGCACCCTCTTTCATACCTAGCCCCATCTTGCGGAAACAGAATATCTAAGATAATATACTTCACACGATGGGTGATGAGCACTAGACGAGTAGAGAAGAATGAGTCACGTCAGATGGGCGCGGCGCTAGCGAACTGGACGAGGTGGACTTGGTGCGCATCCCCTTCGAGGACGACGAACTTCAACGAATGGCCGAGGATGCCTCCTACATCCCCAAACGATGGGGTTCGGACATCATTAAGGCATATCGCAAGAAAATCCAGATCCTGAAGGGAGCCGTGGACGAACGTGACCTGCGGGCCATGCGGTCGTTACATCTGGAACAACTGAAAGGCGACCGAGCCGGGTCCTCTTCAATCCGCCTGAACAAGCAGTTTCGGCTCATCCTCAAATTCACAACCAACAGCGATGGCCGCGTGGTCATCGTTATTGAAATGGTGGATTACCACTGAGAGAAGGTGAACTCATGAATACTCCAATTGCGGCGGAGCTATTCCCAGCCGGAGAGATCCTCGCTGACGAGCTAGACGCACGCGGCTGGACCCAAGCCGACTTTGCCGAGGTGCTCGGACGTCCAGCACAGTTTGTCTCGGAGATTATTTCCGGAAAGAAGGAGATCACGCGCGAATCCGCAGCCCAGATCGGCGCCGCCCTGGGCACCTCTGCAGAATTCTGGCTTAACCTCCAGGACTCCTATCTGCTATGGAAGCAGTCCCAGGACGACCGGATACAGGACAACCTCAGCGCCGTGAAAACCCGCGCCCAATTACGAGAGCTGGCCCCCGTCCCCCTGCTCGTCAAGCGGGGATACATCACAGCCACCGACGTGCAGAGTCAGGCATACGAGGTGCTGAATTTATTTGGCAAAAGATCCTTTGAAGATCCCTCGGGAATAAGCTTCGCCGCCCGCCGCAGTAACCACGAGGAAAATGTCACCGTTCTGCAGGAAGCGTGGGCGGCTTGCGTCAGGGCAACTGCCAGCGCCCTCGACGCTGCCCCCTACTCCCGTAAGGCACTAGAAGACCTCGCCCGGACGCTGTCGAGTAGAGCGCGTGACCCGCAGGCGTTTGCTGAGTTCCAGACTCTGTTCGCCGAGGTGGGGGTGAGACTTGTTTATGTGGAGGCTTTTCCGGGAGGAAAACTCGACGGCTGCGCTATGATGGTCGACGGGCACCCCGTGATTGGCATATCAGGACGAGGGAATCGGCTCGATAAGATACTATTTACCATCCTGCATGAAACAGCCCATATATTATTGGGTCACCTTGTCGATAATGGCGAGGTCATCCTCGATGACCTATCAGATGACAGTGCCAATAATGAAGCCGAGGCAGACCAGCTGGCCAGCGAACTCGCAATCTCTAGCCCTTTACCGGCAGTTCCTGATCGTGTGCACTCATCTTGGATTAAAGAACAAGCCAGCAACCTAGGGGTTCATCCCATCACTCTGATTGGAAGGCTTCAAAAAAAGGGTGACCTGTCGTGGAAAACTACTCTCGTACGCAACGCTCCCACCGTCATCGCTCAGCTTGAAAGCTGGAAATCACCCATCCCATCTTAACTGGGAATATTAGCTTCGTTCATCATCAGCAAAATGAAGTGTCCTAGGTTTTGAACCTAGGCATGTGCCTTGTTTTTCCATCTACTCAAACGGAACAAAACCTGGGGCACTTCACTTCAGATTGTTTGCTCGCGGCCAATGTCAATGCCCTGGCGGCGCTCCCATCGCTTGGAACCGCCACGCTCCTGAAAATGCTCCCCTATCGACAAAACGCTCAGACTTGTTAGGAGCCGTCTGAGCATTCCTGTGAGAGCAGACAACCGCAGAGAGCATTCGGGTTACCCACCTTGACCTGCACTAATATGGGCTAAGATTGCGCATATGACTAACGCAGCAAACAACCAAGAAACAAAGATTATTCGCACCTACGGCGTCGATGTCACCCGCATCGGCCCCACCCATTACCGCGCCACCAACGAGGAAGGGGCAAGCCTGGACTTCGGTCGCGGCGAGGGGCTGTTGACCCCGGTCGAACTCCTTCTTGCCGCCGTGGCAGGCTGCTCCGCCGTGGACGTCGACGTGGTCACATCCCGGCGCGCCGAACCTGAGGCGTTTGACGTACACGTCGAGGGAACGCGCGTCGACGAGGGCGGTGCCGCACGGCTTAGCGACGTCGAGGTCGGCTTCACCCTTCGCTTCCCCGACACCCCCGAAGGCCGCCAAGCGCAGTCGATGGTGGACAACCTAATTCGCATCTCCCATGAAAAGGACTGCACGGTATCCCGCACGGTTGAGCACCCGACGAATGTTAGGTTTCTCAATCAGTCCTAATCAGGTCACGCCTTGATTCCACGCCAAATCCTTAAACCCCCTACCCGAACGGCTTCTCGTCGTTTCAGTCGCGGACGACCTCAAGCGGTATTGCTTAATCCTAGATCTCTAATCTGCTGTGCGCTGCGGATCTGCATGCATCCATGCACGAGACACGCCACATACTACGGTACATTTGTTAACTAAAGTGATAAAAGTTAATTAGCTTGCGTAATCTCGCGCTCAACTTCGCTCTCGCTTTCAAAGTTCATGTACAAGGAGTAAGTCACCGTGTCTGCAACCTTCAACCGCCGTTCCCTGTTTAAGGCAGGCGCTGTGGTCCTTACCGCGGGCGTCGTCAGTGCCCAAGCCCCCTCCGCGCTCGCGTTGGGCCCGGTTCTCGGCACCATCATCGACTTCGCCGTGGGTGTTCCTTCCCCACAGGCAATCAAGAACGCCGGCCACCTGGGCGCCATTCGTTACGTGTCCCAGCGCCGCCCTGGCACTGAGACCTGGATGACCGGCAAGCCTGTGACATTGAAGGAAACCAAGGCCAACGCCGCCCTTGGCTTGGCCACGGCCTCCATCTATCAGTTCGGCCGCGCAGAAACCGCCGACTGGAAGCAAGGCGCTGCGGGCGCTGCTGTGCACGCACCGCAGGCAATCGCCATCCACAAAGCTGCGGGCGGCCCAACCAACCGCCCGATCTACATCGCCATCGATGACAACCCCACCCGCGCGCAGTACGACCAGCAGATCAAGCCCTACCTGCAGGCTTTCTCCAAGCTGCTTTCCGCGGCGGGCTACCAGACCGGCGTTTACGGAAACTACAACACCATCGAGTGGTGCGTGCAGGACCGCATCGGCTCCTTCTACTGGATGCACGATTGGGGTTCAGGTGGAAAGATCCACCCACGCACCACCATCCACCAGCTGCCGGGCTCCGCGCAGCGCGTGGTAGATGGCGTGACCGTGGATATCAACCACGTCTACGCACGCGACTGGGGTCAGTGGACGCCCGGCCAGGCAGCGCCAGCACCGGCTGCGCCATCCAAGCCAGGAACTGCTACCCCGGCACCCGCACCGTCGATTCCGGCAGGCTCCTCAGATGCACTAGGTGCGTTAAGCTCCCAGGTGGAGTCGATGGCCCCGGGCGTTACGATGCCGCGCGTTGACGCCAACGGCATCCGCATTGGAGGCTCGTCCGTATCCCAAGAACAGGTCAAGGGAGCCGTTGACCTGATTGCTACTTTGCAGAACGCGATGAAGTAGAAGTCTGCGAGGTTGACGACGTCGCTTTAGCCCGTGCCGATGGCGCGGGCTTTTTCTTATCAACCCCACTTTGCTTTGCAGAGGTTTCCTTCTTCGATTCGGAAGGCTCCTGCTTAGCGCTCGAGGACTTATCCGCTTTGTCAGAGTCCTTCTTCGCGGTGGAGGTTACGGTGATCGTCGTCTTCGATGCCGTGGTCGTCTCCACTTCTTCCCCACTCAGGGACTTATGGAAACGGGTGGTGCCCTCGCGAAGGTTTTCCGCGGTGACCTCAGACTTCACAAACTTGGTGAGATCATCGGCGCTGCCGGTGACAGAGGCCGCCACCACGAAGTTCCTGCCGAAGGAAACTGAGGAGTGCAGAGTCTTATCATTCGACCAGCCCCACTTTGTTCCCACCACGTTCTGCAGCTTGGCGGTGCCGTAGTCTTGCTCGTAACCGTCCTCCGAGACGGGATCGGCGTGGGCCATCGCCACAAGAACAGGGTGTGTAGGGTCGTCTTCCAACAGCTGCACAACAAAGCGCACGACGTCATAGGTCGACGTCACCGAGGTACCCCACTTATCCCCGGCCTTGGTGTTCAAAAGGCCGTATTCCTTGGCAATGGCATCAATGGACTTCGGGTACTTGTTAAAGAGGTCTTCCGCGCTGGTATCGGAAGAGTTCGCAATCATGTCCAGGGCTTCGTACTTGTCATTGAAGGAGCCCTCTTCCAACACATAGGTAGCGATGTAGAGCTTGATGAGGCTGAGGGCAGGACGCGGCTCATGCTCGTTCTTGGTGGCCATCCGCATGCCGTCCCCCACGCGGTAGTAGCTCAGTTGCTGGTGGTCTTCGCCACCTAGGAATTGGCTCACCGAATCAGGCTGCCCATTCAGGTCCGCGTCGCCCTTCTCGTGCTCGGCGGCACGGGCTGCAGCAGCGCTTGACGACGCCCCCTTCTCCTGCGCTGCGCGCTCATCTGCGGGTGTGCAGGCGACGAGCAGCGAGCCGGCGACTGAAAACGCGGCGAGGGCGGCCCCGAACCTCATCGGAGCCGCCTTCGTTTCTAGAAAAGAACTAAGCACGGTCTAGATAGTACTGCAGTCCCTTGTGTGCTTTAGTGGTCGACTGGCGCCTCAACGCCAACGCCGGTCAGGGAGCGAACTTCCATCTCAGCGGAGAGCTCTTCGAAGTTGTCCGGCGGGGTCATCAGGGAGACAATCCAGCCAGCCAGGAAGGACAGCGGGATGGAGACGATGCCTGGCGAGGACAGCGGGAACAGTGCCCAATCTGCGTTCGGGAACATCGAGGTCTCGGTACCGGATACTGCCGGGGAGAAGAAGATGAGGAGCAAGCAGGAGATAACACCGGTGTACATGGAGGCCACAGCACCTGCGGTGTTGAAGCGGCGCCAGTACAGGGAGTACAGGATGGTCGGCAAGTTTGCAGACGCAGCCACTGCGAAGGCAAGGGAGACCAGGAAGGCGACGTTCTGAGTCATGGCGAGGATGCCCAGGATGATAGACACGATGCCGAGGACCACAACGGTGATCTGGGAGACGCGAACCTGCTCAGCCTCGGTGGACTCGCCGTTACGGATGACGGAGTGGTAGACGTCGTGTGCAATGGACGCGGAAGCGGTGATGGCAAGACCTGCAACGACGGCCAGAACGGTAGCGAAGGCCACTGCGGAGATGACTGCCATGAATACAGAGCCACCCAGCTCCAGCGCCAGCAGCGGTGCCGCGGCGTTTGCGCCGCCCGGTGCGGCGAGGATGCGGTCCGGACCAACCAGTGCAGCAGCGCCGTAGCCCAGGATGAGGGTCATCAGGTAGAAAGCACCGATGATGACGATGGCCCAGGTAACGGAACGACGAGCCTCAGTTGCGGTAGGCACGGTGTAGAAGCGCATCAGAACGTGTGGCAGGCCGCCAACGCCGAGGACCAGAGCGATACCCAGGGAGATGAAGTCAAGCTTGGTGGTGAGGGACTTGCCATACTTCAGGCCTGGCTCCATGATCTGGGAGGCCTCGTAGCCCTTCTCCTTGATGTAGTCAGAGCCAGCGTGCATGTCGATAGCGTCAGAGAACAGGGTGCTGAAGCCGCCCTTGATGGCGAAGAAGGTCATGGCGCACATTGCCACGACGCCGGTAACCAGCAGGACAGCCTTGATCATCTGGACGTAGGTGGTGCCCTTCATACCGCCAACGAGAACGTAGACGATCATGAGGATGCCGACGATGCCGACGACGACTGCCTGCCAGGTGAAGTCATGAATGTCCAGCAGAACGGAAACCAGGGAGCCTGCACCGGCCATCTGAGCGATGAGGTAGAACAAAGAAACAAACAGCGTGGAGATAGCCGCAGCCACGCGAACTGGGCGCTGCTTCAGGCGGAAGGACAAAACGTCCGCCATGGTGAAGCGGCCAACGTTACGCATTGGCTCGGCCACGAGCATCAGCGCGACCAGCCAGGCCACGAAGAAGCCTACGGAGTAGAGGAATCCGTCGTAACCGGTCAGCGCCACAGCGCCGACGATGCCGAGGAAGGAAGCCGCGGAGAGGTAGTCACCGGAGATTGCCAGGCCGTTCTGGCGTCCGGAGAAGGAACCACCGCCGGTGTAGAAGTCAGAGGCTTCCTTAGTGGACTTGCCTGCTCGCAGAACCACCCACATGGTGATAACGAGGAAGGCACCGAACACAGCGATGTTGAGTACCGGGTTGCCGGCAGCCGAGTCTGCAGTTTCTGCAGCGAGGTTGTAAGTCAGCATCTTTAGCCCTCCAATGCTTCACGGATAGCGGCCGAACGCGGCTCGATGTTCTTGTTTGCGTATTTAACGTAAATCCAGGTAATCGCGAAGGTGGTCACGAACTGGGCGATACCGAAGACGAGGCCTACGTTCCAGCCGCCGCCGAGCTCGGTGCCCATAAGGTCTGGGGCGAAGACTGCAGCGAGGACGTAGACGACGTACCACACGAAAAAGGCGATGGTCATCGGGAAGGTGAAGTTGCGGTAAGCTCCGCGCAACTCTTTAAACTGCGCACTGTCGCGCATCTCGATGAACTCCTGCGCCGTCGGCTCGCGACGGGTAGGAATCGAGGCAGGTGAGTTACTCATGGCGCTCTCCTTGTGGGTTGTCCTATTTCACAAAATGTCATTCACGAGCGTGACCCTGCCCTCGCGAAACCACCCAGGATTGAAGAGAATCCTTGAATGGACGCGGTGGCATTCATCACGTTTCGTCTGGAAAGTAAGTTACCCAACTCACATTGCAAGGTTGTAAACCTTGCCAAGAAAATTTGAATTCGCAAGACTTAGCCACCCCCTTTAAGCGCCCTTACCTGCAGAGTTAACAATTAGCAAAGTACCCCCAAAATCGAAAGAACTGCACATTGCAAATTTTGTGAATCAAGGTGTGGCAAAGATCGCAGTCCCATAAAAGCAAAAGTGGCAGCGCGAGGCGCTACCACCTCACACTGCCACTGCAGGTCTATCGTGCGCTTTAGCCAGGGAACTCGCGTGGGTCCTTGTACAAGCGTCCGCTACCGTCTCCCCCGACCTCAAGGCCATCGAGGACAGCAATATCATCACGGCTAAGTTCGAGCTCCGCAGCAGCGAGGTTTTCAACCAAACGCTCGCGCTTACGCGACTTAGGGATAACGGAGATTCCCTTGGCCAGCAGGTAGGCAATGGCGACCTGACCTGCCGTTGCCTCATGCTTCGCGGCAACAGCCTTAACGTCAGGGTTGTTGATTACCTCTCCCCTAGCAAGCGGCGACCAAGCCTCGGTGACAATGTCATGTTCGTTGTGGAACTCACGCAGTTCCGGCTGCGTGAAGCCTGGGTGCAGCTCCACCTGGTTGAGGACTGGCACGATGCCAGTCCGGGCGATGAGTTCCTGCAGGGTCTCTTCGTAGAAGTTCGCAACACCAATGGATGCGATCTGCCCCATGCCCTGCAAACGAGCCATCTCTTCGAAGGTCTCTACGTACAGCCCACCTTGCGGCCATGGCCAATGAATAAGGTAGAGGTCCAGGTAATCCAGCTGCAGCTTCTTGAGGGATTCACTGAAGGCCGCATCAACTTTGTTGGCACCGTGGCTATCGTGCCAGACCTTGGAGGTGATGAAGAGCTCGTCGCGCGTGACGTCGCCGGCCCGCATGGCGTCGTTAAGCGCCTGCCCCAGCTCAGCTTCGTTCTCATAGAGGGTCGCGGTGTCAAAGTGACGGTAGCCGAGGTCAATTGCCTCGCGTACGGCGTTGATGCACTCATCGCCGGTCATCTTGTAGGTTCCGAGACCCAGCTGCGGCATCTCGCGGTCATCATTAAAAGGGATAAATGGGACACTCATGTCTCCATTGTGCACGAGATTCCCATGCAATGGGCCAAGAAGGCTTAGGTGATTAGAAAACCCCGCAAGCTATCATCTTGCGATGATGACAGACGGGGTAAAAGAGAACTGTCTTAGGCGCGAATAAGGTCAATAACGAAGACCAAGGTGCGACCAGCGAGTGGGTGCGCACCGCCGGCTGGGCCATAAGCCTTCTCCGGCGGGATGATGAGCTTGCGGCGACCGCCGACCTTCATCCCGGGGATACCTTCCTGCCAGCCGGCGATGAGACCGGTCAGCGGGAACTCGATGGACTGGCCACGACCCCAGGAAGAGTCGAACTCCTGGTTATCCTCGTACGAGACGCCCACGTAGTGAACCTCTACGAAGCCACCCGGCTGTGCCTCTGCGCCATCGCCAACAACGATGTCCTCGATAACCAGCTCAGTCGGGGCCGGCTCAGTATGAGCCTCAATTACGGGCTTATCCATTGGGGAAAATCCTCCTTGGGAAACGTTTGTTTTATAGGTTCGACACCCAACCTTCTTCCCGCCTCACGGTGAGAATCGGGTTAGTCAGAACGATAAAAGCCGAACCACAGTGTTCCCAGTATACGGGTTCAACTGCAATTCGGCTTCATTTGTGCACCCTAGGACGATTTACGGGCCTCGTCGTCTAGCTCAAGCTAGACAGCGCAAGCTCTCAATCGCACTACTAGCGTGCAGAAAGTGGAGTGCTTATGCACGCTCCGCGCGCGGGGTAACCTTGCGCAGGGTCTCACCGGTGTAGATCTGACGCGGACGGTTGATCTTGGTGTTGAATTCCAGCTGCTCACGGTACTGCGCAATCCAGCCTGGGAGACGGCCGATTGCGAACAGTACGGTGAAGAAGTCGGTTGGGAAGCCCATCGCACGGTAGATAAGACCGGTGTAGAAGTCGACGTTCGGGTACAGCTTGCGGGACACGAAGTAATCGTCCTCGAGAGCGATCTTCTCGAGGTCCATTGCCAGATCCAGCATTGGGTCGCCACCGAGGTGCTCGAGAATCTCGTGTGCAGTCTCCTTGACGATGGCAGCACGTGGGTCGTAGTTCTTGTACACGCGGTGGCCGAAGCCCATCAGGCGAACGCCCTTTTCCTTGTTCTTCACGCGGTTCATGAAGTCAGTTGCGTCGCCACCGTTGTTCTTCTGGATATCATCCAGCATCTCCAGAACGGCCTGGTTTGCACCACCGTGCAGAGGGCCGGACAGAGCGTTGATGCCACCAGCAATGGCAACGAAGAGGTTTGCCTGAGCAGAACCAATCATGCGGACGGTGGAAGTGGAGCAGTTCTGCTCGTGGTCAGCGTGCAGGATGAGCAGCTTATCGAGGGCCTTGGAGACAACTGGGTCAACCTCGTACTCCTCAGTTGGGTAACCAAACATCATGCGCAGGAAGTTCTCGCGAGCGTTCAGCTTGTTATCCGGGTACATGTAAGGCTTACCCTGCGATGCACGGTATGCGTATGCAGCCAGCATTGGCACCTTAGCCAGGAGGCGAACGGTAGCCTTATCGAGCTGCTCCTCATCCAGCGGATCGAGCTGGTCCTGGTAGTAGGTGGAAAGAATGTTAACCGAGGAAGCCAGAACGGCCATCGGGTGCGCGTTACGCGGGAAGATGTTGAACTGTGCCTTAAAGTCCTCATCCAGCAAGGTGTGGTGACGGATCTCGTTATTAAACTCGGCCAGCTGCTCCTGGTTTGGCAGCTCACCCTTGATCAAGAGGTAAGAGACCTCGTTGAAGGTGGCGTTGTTTGCCAGGTCAGCGATGTCATAACCGCGGTGGCGAAGAATGCCCTCCTCACCATTGATGAAGGTGATCTTGGACTCGGTGGAACCGGTGGCTGCGTAGCCCGGGTCAAAGGTAACGAGACCCGTCTCATTGCGAAGCTTGCCAATATCAAAACCAGAGTCGCCTTCGGTGGACTGCTTAATGTCCATCTCGTACTCGCCACCTGGGTAGTGGAGAACAACCTTGTTGTCTTCAGAAGCCACTTGTTGATCCTTTCTCAACATTTAACGCCGGATTCATGCCGGCAAGATCCTTTAAATCTCTTCACACTTTATCAAAAGTTGTGACGCTGCCAACATCAGGTATTTTCAACTTCCACCAATAGGCCAATCGAAATTGGGCTACACTATCCCGCATGACCAACACAGAACTCGTCCTGCCTGCAGATCTACTCCCCTCCGACGGCCGTTTTGGATGCGGACCGTCCAAGGTTCGCCCCGCCCAAATTGAGGCAATTTCCAATGCCGCGGAGACCATTATCGGCACTTCTCACCGCCAGCCCGCCGTTAAAAATGTGGTCGGTTCCATCCGCGAGGGCTTGAGCAATTTCTACTCTTTGCCTGACGGTTACGAGATCATTTTATCCCTCGGTGGCGCCACTGCTTTTTGGGACGCAGCAACATTTGGTCTAATCGAGAAGAAGTCCGCCCACCTGACTTATGGCGAGTTCTCTTCAAAGTTTGCCAAGGCAAGTTCCAAAGCCCCATGGCTCGATGAGCCCATCATTAACGATTACCTGGCTGGCACCGCCCCAGATCCTCGTGAGGCCAACTCTGAAGGCGCCGACGTTTTCGCTTGGGCTCACAACGAGACTTCTACCGGCGCCATGGTCAACGTCGTGCGCCCCAATCCGGACAACGCCGATCAGCTGGTCGTCATCGACGCCACCTCCGGTGCAGGCGGCCTGCCAGTGAACATGGCCGATGCTGACGTCTACTACTTCTCCCCTCAGAAATGCTTCGCTTCGGACGGCGGCATCTGGCTCGCTGCAGTCTCCCCTGTCGCACTGGAGCGTATCGAGAAGATCAACGCCTCCGATCGTTTCATCCCGGCCTTCCTCAACCTGCAGACCGCCGTGGATAACTCCCGCAAGAACCAGACCTACAACACCCCGGCAGTCTCTACCTTGCTGATGCTGGAGAACCAGGTTCAGTGGATGAACGAGCAGGGCGGCTTGGACGCGATGGTTGCCCGCACCACGCAATCCTCGAGCATCCTCTACAACTGGGCCGAAGGCCGCAGCGAAGCAACCCCATTCGTTGCTGATCCTGCAGGTCGCTCGCTGGTAGTTGGCACCATCGACTTCGATGATTCGGTCGATGCAGCAGCCGTGGCAAAGACGCTGCGTGCGAATGGAATCTTGGACGTTGAACCGTACCGCAAGTTGGGCCGCAACCAGCTGCGCATCGGAATGTTCCCGGCGATCGACCCGGCGGACGTCGCCAAGCTCACTCAGGCCATCGACTACGTGCTGGACAACCGCTAAATACAGCCTGCACTAGAGCCAACATGCCCCGCGTTCCTCCCCGAGCACGGGGCATTTCTGGGTTAAAGTGGATTCCATCACACGTACTCTTTGGGGTACGCCTGACTGCCTTAATAACAATGCATTGGCCATTGATGTCCGTCCCACAAACCGCTAAGGCTTATGCTTCGGCTTCAATCTAATAACTGTTATGAGGTATCGATCGAATCCGTCGACAAGCAAAAGGAGCGCCCTCAATGCGCGAGCTCTTCCTCGCAAAAAGCGACTCAACCACTACTTCTTTGGTCATGCAGACTGAGGAAGGCGAAGAGTTCTTCCTCGCAGTAACGGATGACCTCCGCGAGATTCTGCACGCTCCACAGCCCGAAGAAGATTCCTGGGGCAGCATTTCCAGCCTTCCTTCCTCCTCTTCCGTAGCCGCAGAGTCGCATCCCGACGACACCGCGGATACCGCTGAGACCGAGTCCGCGGATTCTGCTGATGCAGACTCCACTGCAGGAAGCGCAGCTGGTTCTTCCGATTCCCAGCCCGCTGTTGACATGGGTCGCCCGTCGCTTTCCGCGGCTTCGTCGCACACTTCTGGCGGCTCCTCTCGCGACCACAACGAGTCGCGTCCGCACGCAATTAGCCTGCGCCCCGCAGAGATTCAGACCCGTATCCGCGCTGGTGCCTCCGCAGCCGAGATCGCTGAGGAAATCGGTGCTCCGGAATCCCGCATCGAGCCTTTTGCACACCCTGTCCTATTGGAGCGCGCACGCATCGCCGAGATTGCCAAGCAGGCTCACCCAGTACGCGAAGATGGCCCAGCCAAGCTCACTTTGTGGGAGATTCTGGCCACCGCCTTCGCAGCCCGCGGCCACTCACTTTCTGAAGCTACTTGGGATGCCTACCGCCACCAGGGCGAACCCTGGGTAGTTCGCATCACCTGGAAAGCTGGCTTGTCTGAGAACGAGGCAGAGTGGACCTTCAAGCAGACTATGTCTTCCCCTGCCACAGTTGAGGCACGCAACTCTGTCGCCGCAGATCTCACCGACCCGGACTTCGTGCAGCCGGTTCGCTCCTTGACGTCCGTGGGACGCGGCGAGCGCTACGACAAGGCGATCGACGGCGACACCCCAATCGGAGTCACCAACATCACCAACATCACCGACTTCACCGCGCCGACCGTAGTCTCCACCGCATCTACACCTGACCTAGATTCAGCAGCCGACGCAGACGAAGACACAGCTTCCGAGATCACGCGCGACGACATCCCGGCAGTACCGGATAGCAACAAGGACGCTGGCACCACCGCTGGTTCCGATGCCGATACCAACGCTTCCCATAGCACCGCAAAGTCCGACGATGCCGATGCCGCTGACGAGGATTTCCTACAGAACCCATCAGCCGAGCCCAAGCCAAAGAGCCGTCGCCGCCGCGCTGTGACGCCGCGTTGGGAGGACGTCCTGCTGGGAGTGCGTTCCAACGCCAAGCGCCCGCGCGAGTAAGCCGCACGGGAATCGAGTGCTTAAACCTCATCGTTAGAAGTTAAGCGAGTAGTTTGTCGTGAACCATAAACCTGTTCTCACTCTCTGGTACGTCACCGCGGAAGACCCTGCCGCAATCTTGCGCACCGAACCCAAAGCTGACCGCGGCTTTGGGCGAAAGTTTTTGGCACAGCTCAACCCCAAGCTGCCCGTGACCCCCATCGGCCAGTTCCCGCTAAACCGCTCTGCCCAAGCTGGCGATAGCGAGTATTACATCGGCGGATACCCTGGCGTGACTGTGGTGCAGACCGTAATCGAAGAGGACCAGCTGGTGCTCTCCCAGCTTCCGGACAGCCTCCTCAACGCGGTACCTGCCCTGGAAATCTATGCCTTCGCTACTCAAGAAGGCACCGGCTACGCCGGCTTCGCCCACTGGACCGCCGGCAGCCTAAAGCGCTGCCTGTGCGGCACTCGCTTCAACGTCATGGAAGATACGGGCCTACCCGAGCCTTTCGAGGCGCCGTACTGGGCTGGCGAGAAATACGAGCCCGTGGGCGGCATCTCCTTGCCATTTGAGCCACGCGGCATCATGGAGGCAGCGCAATCTTATTGGCTCGGCATCGACGTCAACACCGATGGCCCTGACCTGGACGTGGTGGGCTATGCCACCGACGGGCGCCCAGAACCCAAAGTAGCCAAGCCGCAACACAAGCGCAGCCTTGGCGACCTAGCATCGGCTTCCGTGTCGAAGCTTGGGTTCAATGACTACGACGATTACGAAGACCACGACCTCGAGCCGGAATCCACCGGCGAGGAGATCCTCAAGACTGCCAAGCGTTTGGGTCGCCTCGTGAGCGACTACGTCCGTCAGACCTCGAAGTCGATTCGGGACCGCTGGCGTTCGTAGAACGCAATGGCCGCAGAGGTGGCCACATTCAAAGAATCGGTTCCAGGGGCCATCGGTATGCGGGCACGCACATCGGTGGCCTTCATTGCATGTTCGGTAAGGCCCGGGCCCTCCGCACCGACCAGGAGAGCCACCTTCTCAGCGCCGTGCAGCGCCTGCGCCAGGTGCACCGCCTCCGGGTGAGGGGTCAGCGAAACAAGGCGAAAATTGGCGTCTCGAAGCACCTGCAAGGATCGCTGCCACGTGGTGTAACCGCCATCCAGGTGAGCGAAGGGGAGACGCAGAACATGCCCCATGGACACGCGCACGGAACGGCGGTATAGCGGGTCCGCAGCGCCCGATCCTAAGAGCACGGCGTCGACGTCCATTCCCGCCGCATTGCGGAAAATGGCACCGATATTCTCGTGGTCTCCCACCCCTTCGAGCACCACCACTGTCTTCGCAGTGCGCAGGATTTCCTCCAGAGTCGGCTCCGCCGCGCGGTCAGCTGCCGCTACCAAGCCACGGTGCATGTCAAAGCCCGCCACCTGCGCGAGCGTCTCCCTAGTCACCTCGTACATAGGGCAGCCTGGATCGCCGTACTCCTCGACGTAAGCGTCGAGCTTGGAACCAAACCCTACGATGCAGCGCAGAGGGAAACGAGACTCCGCGAGACGGGAGACCACGAGGTGACCCTCGGCAATGACTAGACCCTCGCCTGACTTGTCCGACTTATTTAAGTCGCGGACGTCGTCAAGACGAGGGTCTAAAGGGCCAGAAATTACTTCACGCATGCACGCTAGCTTAGCGCGTTAGTAATTGGAGTCATTCCGAAGTAGACAACAAAGAGCGCGGCAATCAGCCACATAATCCAGTGCACCTGCTTTGCCTTACCGGCAAAAGCGGACATCAAAGCGAAGGCGATGAAGCCTACACCGATGCCGTTAGCGATGGAGTAGGTAAACGGCATGACCACGATGGTCAGGAATGCCGGGATGGCGACCTCCATCTTGGTCCACTCGATGTCTTTGAGCTGGCTGGCCATCATCACACCGACGATAACCAGAACCGGGGCGGCAGCCTCGATTGGGACGATCTCGTAGAGCGGGGTCAGGAACATGGCAAGCAAGAAGATGACGCCCGTGGTGATGTTGGCAAGACCGGTCTTGGCACCATCACCGATGCCCGCCGCGGAGTCGGCAAAGACTGTGTTCGAGGAAACCGAACCCAAACCACCGGCAACTGCACCGGCACCCTCCACGACCAGCGCGGTGCGCATGTCCGGAAGATTATCGTTCTCATCGACCAAACCAGCCTGCTTGCCCAGACCGTTCATGGTGCCCATGGCGTCGAAGAAGTTGGTCAGCAACAGGGTAAAGATAAGCAGCACAGTCGCCACAACGCCCAGCTTGGTAAAGGCACCCACCAGGCTGACTTCTCCAACAATGGATAGGTCTGGTGCGCCGCCCAAGGAGCCGGGCATCTCAGGCGTTGCCATGCCCCAATCCTCAGAACCAAAAATAGCCTGCAGAATCATGGCGATGATGGTGGTGATCACGATGCCCAAGAACAGTCCTCCGCGGACCTTGCGGATAACCATGAAGGCACAGATGATAAGACCTACTACGAAGACAAATGCAGGCCAGGTAGCAATCGAGCCGTTAATGCCCAAGCCCACCGGAACGGTGGTGTGCGCTGCGTCAGGAACACGGGTGACAAAGCCACCGTCCACAAAGCCGATGATGGCGATGAACATGCCGATACCCACGCCCATGGCAGCCTTCATCGAAGCCGGGATGGCATCGAAGACAGCCTGGCGGAAGCCGGAGATGGCCAGCAAGACGATGATGATACCCTCGATGACCACGAGGCCCATGGCTTCTTTCCACTCCAGGCCCTTGGTAGAGACCATGGTGACGGCCACGAAGGTGTTCATGCCCAAGCCCGCAGCCATGCCGAACGGGTAGCGAGCGATGGCACCAAAAGCGATGGTCATGATACCCGCGATCAGCGCGGTAGCTGCGGCCACCTGTGGGACGCCGAGCGTGTGTCCGGCGGAGTCCGGTGCGGTGCCCAGAATCAGCGGGTTGAGGAGGATGATGTAGGCCATCGCGAAGAAGGAGACCACGCCAGCGCGGATCTCAGTCCCCACGGTGGAACCGCGTTCAGAGATTTTGAAATATCGATCGAGAGCTGCGTTCATCGCTTAAGAGAGCCCCTTTACCTAGTGCCAGGAGGATTAAATTTTACTGGCCTAGTCTTACCTTTAGAGCTAAAGAAAGCAAACCATGAATGCGCTAGTAAATAGGTCTTTCGTCATCGAAAGCAATTTCCGTGATGGATCCCTCTTCCCGAACTTTCGTTTCTGAGTGCGCACCACATCCATAGGTGGCGTGCACCACACGACCATCGGCAGAGTATTCATTGGCACACACGCCAAAATTCGGCATCAATTCGAGATAAAACGCGCACGTTTTACACTGCAGCGGAGCCTGCGAAGCCATATCCGTATTAGGGCCAAAGGCTCCGGTGCGCCACCTATTCTTAGCGCGCTCCAGGCCCGTAGCGGAGAGCTTTCCATCAGCTAGGCGGTCGTCGTCAAGCGCGGGCGGCATGAGGTCACCCGGCCCTAGGTCGCCTGGCCGCACGCGGTCGGTGTAAGGAACCCATTCCGGCGCCTGCAGGGCCTGTTGTCCAGGCACCAGCGCAACCTCATTGACCGTGACAAATCGAGATCCCTCTGCACACGCCACGACGGCCTGCCACTCCCACCCTGGGTAGCCGGGCATGTCAGCCTCGAAGCGGTGGGTAGCAACGTTGCGGCCGACTCCGGCGACGCCACGGTGCTTTCCGACGCCGCCCTCGCCTACCTCGTCCACGGCTGCGCGGGCGATGCGTACTGCCATATCGGTGAGAAGAGGGTTCGTTGGCTGATTTTGCTTAGTCACGCACTACATTATCCACGACATCAGGCACAATAACGTGCATGGGTTCTTTCATTACGTCTTTTCCATCCCGCATTACGGCCCTCACAGCAGCGCTCGGCACCGTGGGGGCTCTGGCCGCTTGCTCAAACGATGCACCCGCAAACCCCGATGAAGCAACCAGCGCCTCCCCTGCCTCCAGTGAAAAAGGTGAGGAGGCTGGTGAGGCCGTAGAGCACCTCAAGGTCTCCGTGAAAGAACACACCAAGATGATCCCGAACACGTTTACCCAAGGACTCGAAGTCGACCCAGACGGCAACCTCTTGGTGGGCACTGGACTATACGGCCAGTCCCGATTGATGCGTGTGAAACCCGGCGCGGAAGAAGCCACACAAGAGGTTTCGCTGCCCGCCGAATACTTTGGTGAAGGCATCGCGCAGACTTCCGATGCCATCTGGCAATTGACCTGGAAGGCTGGCCAGGCGGTCAAGCGCGACCCGGTAACTCTCGAGGAGGTCGGCCGCGCGACCTACGAAGGTGAGGGCTGGGGACTATGTGCTTTGGGCGCAGACAAGACGCAGCTCATCATGTCCGATGGCTCCTCGCAGCTGCGCCACCTCGATCCGGAGACCTTCGAGGAAGTAGCACCACGCACCGACGTGACGCTGGAAGGCCAGCCGGTGGAGAAGATCAACGAGCTGGAATGCGTGGACGGCAATGTCTACGCCAACGTCTGGATGAGCGAGGATATTCTGCGCATCGACCCACAGTCTGGCGCGGTTACGGCAGTGATTGATGCCTCCGGGCTCAACGAAAATGGCCCCACATCCATCAATGATGTGCTCAACGGAATCGCCCATATACCTGGGACGAATGAGTACTGGATCACCGGCAAGCGGTGGGTTGATCTGTATCGCGTGACGTTCGAGTAGGATTTTTTGCCATGGCAACCCGTAAGGAAGCAAGGAAGAAGTCACTGCTGCAGCTGTTGGCGCTCATCATCGCGGTGGCAGTAATTGTGGTGTCCGTAGTTCTGTTCCAGAACTGGTGGAACAGCCGCCCCGGCCCGGATCCCAAGGACGTGAAGATTAAGGCCAGCGTGGGCGATCAATCCCTCGAGGTGGCGCCGTACATGGTCTGCGAGATTGGCACGGACTGCCCGGAGGGCGAGACCCCTAACCTCACCGTCGGTGAAAACGACACCCTTCACCTGGAGATCCCCGAAGCGGTCTCAGCAAACGAGTGGCGCATTCTGACAATTTATGATGATCCTGCCGCGAACGATGAGACCATCCACGGCGCTAATGAGACGAGCACTGTCGACGTCATGGGTTCCGTCGACCCAATTGCCGCTTCCAAGGGCAAACGCCCACGCCTGATGGTCGTTGAAATCTCTGCACTGATGCTGGGCACCGACGCCAAGGGCGAAGAAGCACCGTTTAGCACGGTGTGGTCCCTGTCCACGATGTCCGAGGAAGACCTCGCGGAAGCCACCAAGACCGCTGCTCCTGCAAGCGAATCCACCGCTCCCACAAGCAAGCCCACTGCTGCCAAAAAGTAGCGCCACATAACGCCCCAGCGCACAAAAAAGTGCGGGCCCTTCCTACCCTCAACTATCTCGTCGAGGGGTTTAAGGGAGGGCCCGCACTCTTTGTTGCTGACGTCCTTAGTGTTCCTTATACGCTTAGCTATCGAGGTCCTTGGCAATAGCACGCAGGATCTCTGCGACCTGGCGGCCGGTCTTGCGCTCCGGGTAACGGCCCTGAGCCAGCACTGGCTGGACCTGGGTCTCCAGGAGAGTCATAACATCAGAGAGCATGCTGGATAGTTCTTCTGGCTTGCGGGAAGGAGTACGGCGACGCGGGGAATCCAGAACCTTGACGCGCAAGGCTTGGGGGCCGCGACGGCCGGCTGCGAAGTCGAACTCGATGCGCTGGCCCTGGACCAGTTCATCGACGCCTTCGGGCAGTACGTTACGACCGACGTAGACGTCCTCATCGCCAGGGTTGCTCACAAAGCCGAAGCCCTTGTCAGCATCAAACCACTTAACTTTGCCGATTGGCACGTGCCCTACTCGCTTTCTTTCTCGGGGGCAATAAAGAGATATATATTAACCCTTTCGACACAACTTTTGAAGTTGCTGCCACATAAACAACACACGTTACACGGGTGATCTAATTCACATTTTCGCCGCGACCTGCGAAAATAGAGCGATATTTCTGCACCTGCCCGCCATTCCGGGCTGATTACGTGACTATTTCGTTATAAACCGTTACTGTTTGACGCAGGCACTTGGTCGCCAGCGAGGAAGTCTCGCCCCACACACAGTCCGGGCTTACTCGCGGCGGCCGATATTTGTGCACAACGCTTTCAAAAACATTTTATTTGCCGGACTGGGCACAACGTGGGCGCGAGAAATCTAGAGAAGAGGAATACTTTCATGGGACGCCACTCCGCTAAGAACAACTCGTTCGCTACCAAGTTCGCAGCTTCCACCGTCGCTTTCGGTGCAGCTGCCGCCATCATGGCACCGACCGCATCCGCAGCGCCGGATTCTGACTGGGACCGCCTCGCAGGTTGCGAGTCCGGCGGTAACTGGGCAATCAACACCGGCAACGGCTACTACGGCGGCCTGCAGTTCTCCGGCCAGACCTGGTCCGCATTCGGTGGCGGCCAGTACGCACCGACCGCAAACCAGGCAACCCGCGAGCAGCAGATCGCAATTGCAGAGAAGGTCCTCGCATCCCAGGGTTGGGGCGCATGGCCAGCTTGCTCCGCTTCCCTCGGCCTGAACTCCGCTGCTACCCCGCGTAACCTAGACGCAGCTCCTGCTGCTCCGGCAGCCGCACCGGCTGCAGTAAAGCAGGCTGCAGCACAGCCATCCGACGAGCTCGCTGTTGATGCTCTCTACGCATTTGTTGAGGACACCGCCGCTAAGTACGGACTGTCCATCCCGGTTGAGTTCGCTAACCAGTACAAGGCAAACCGCCACGACTTCAACGCGTTCTACTCCGCAAACCGCAACTTTATTGACCCGATTGCCCAGCTGGTCGGCAACCTCTAAGGAGTAACACGAAGCGCCAACACACCGCGTTTCATACAAAGACTCCCTGCCAGTCCTCGTCATTCGAGGTGGCAGGGAGTCTTTTGCGTTTTAGCCTTGTTAGGCACGCGGCTAGTGCTTTGTTTAGCGGTTGATGCGGGTGTATGGGTGCACGTAGTTGAGCTTCTCCGCCGGCATCGGCAGGACAAGATCGTCACCGTATGGGCTGGATGCACCAGCGAACGGCGCGTAGATTTCAGTGATTGCGTGCTCGCGATTTTCGTTCTTCGGCCAAGCCGGGGACACGAAGCCATTCTTCTGATTCGACATAGCCCTTATTATTCCAAACCCCGGCGCAAAAAGTAACTCAATTACCCACTAAACTTGTGTGCCACCATGACCCCTCCTCAGCAGCATCCATCAGCAGCGCTCAATTTCCGCACCTGGCTGGCAGATCTTGACCAAACACAGCTCGCCACGTTGCTCGCCCACCGCAGCGATGTTCTGCATCCACTACCCCCGACTATTGCCCCGTTGGCCACGCGTTTGACTCTGCGCACCTCCCTCGCGCTCGCGTTATCGCACTGCGACGCTGCGCTGCTGGCAGCCGCTGAGGACATCGCCGAGCGCGGCGGTGAGCTCGAGGAAGTCGCTGTCACCAAGCCCGCAGCTACGTCCCAGCTGCTCGAGCGGGGTCTTGCCTTCACAACCAGTGCAGACGCCACCAATCCAGATACTGTGGGCCTTGCACCAGGTCTCATGCAGGCCCTTCCCACTGAATGGTCCCTGCTGCACCAAAGCACCACTGCACCCGAGGAAATTGCTGCGCTTCCTGAGGACGAGGCACGCATCCTCCAAACGCTTGTCACTTCCGGCGGAGTGGGCACTACTCGCGACGCCGCTCCTGACGCCGACCCCGCGCGGCCCATCCCGCGCCTGCTCGCCAAAGGAATCCTCACGCGTGTGGACTCCCGTACGGTGCGTCTTCCCCGCGCCGCACGCCGTGCCCTCGAGGGCCGCACCCCCGAACTCATTCCGCTGGAACCCAGCGGCCGAGCCGGCACGCCAAATCCGAATTCTAAGACTAACGACGCCGGTACCGCAGCAGGACTCCAAGTTGTTCGCGAACTAGAGCAGCTTATCGATGCCCTCGGCGCGCACCCCATCGAACTCCTCAAGGACAAAACCGTCGGTGTGCGTCCCCAAGCACACCTGGCCAAGGAGTTGTCCATCACCGAGACCGAGTTACGCCGCTTGGTCTGCCTCGGCTTTGCGGCGCGACTGCTGAGCCGCGGTGAGCCCAAAGGTTTGGAAGGAAACTTCCTCGCGCCAACCCAAGGCGCCCAAGAGTGGCTGGATGCCATGCTTGCGGACAAGTGGAGCGTGCTTATCGACGCCTGGCAGCACTCCACCTGGCAGCCCTGGGAGGAAGGCCGACTGCTCGATCCCGAGTCCTCAAAAGACCGCCTCCCCCGCCATCGCGCAACCGTCATGGATATCTACGCGCACTCCGCCACGCCTCTAAGCAAAGAGGAATTCTGGGAGGATCTGCGTTTCCGCTTCCCGTTGTTTGCCACCCACACCAAGTCCGTCACCATCGACGCCTTGGTCGACGAAGCCGAATGGCTCGGCCTCATCGCGCTCGGACAAGCCACCCAAGCGCTGTTAGACCCAGCAGCCACCCATTCGCTCACGCCTGACACCGTGGATTACTTCATCATCCAAGGCGACCTCACGGTCTTGGTCCCCGGACCGCTCGAGGCCGCCTCCCATCACCGGCTAAGTGATCTAGCGGACCTCGAATCACCGGGGCTGGCCAGCCTGTACCGCATCACGGAGTCAACTCTTCGTCGCGGCCTCGACGTCGGCATGACGGCGGAGGACATCACTGCCTTCTTCGCCGCCCACTCGGAGGTGCCACAAGCCCTCGAGTTCCTCATCAATGATGTCTCCCGCCGACACGGCACGCTGCGCTCCGGCCCCGCACTGGCGTATCTACGCAGCGAGGATCCTGCTTTGCTAGAGATGGCAGTGCGCGTCGTCCCCGAGCTGCGCCTAATCGCTCCCACGGTCGCCATCTCTCAGCTGCGCGTAGGACCTTTGCTAGAAAAGCTACGCGAGCATGGCATGGCGCCTGCCGCCGAGGACGAGAACGGGGCGTCGCTCAGCGTGGCCCTCGAGCCCTACGCCCTGCCCACGCCTGCAGCTCGCAAAGCCGCGAAGCCAAGCGCCGATCCTGTTTCCGTCGCCGCGGCGCTTCTCGCAAGTGGTGAGACAGCACCCGCAGCCGCGGATGAGACCAGCCTGGACATCCTGCATGCCGCGGCCCGTAGCGGCCGCCGGGTCACCATCGTCTATGCGGATAAGAACGGCAACCCAAAGAACAGAACAGTCAAACCTTTGTCCGTGGCAGGCGGCCAGGTGGACGCGGCAGGTTCCGATGGTTCAATGATTCGTTTCCCGCTACACCGCATCACCTCAGTGCACCTTGTCTAAGTTCCCTTCCAAAGTCAGCAAAATATTTTCGAGTCTTAAGTCAAAAAGTAAGGATCCCGTATGCCAGGCCCACTCATCGTGCAGTCAGATAAGACCGTGCTTCTCGAGGTCGATCACGCGGACGCCGCGGCCGCTCGCATCGCGCTCGCTCCCTTCGCGGAGCTCGAGCGCGCGCCTGAGCACGTGCACACCTACCGCATCACTCCCCTGGCTCTCTGGAACGCCCGCGCGGCCGGCCACGATGCCGAGCAGGTTGTCGACGTCCTCGAGCGTTACTCCCGGTTCCCGGTGCCGCAGGCGCTGCTTATTGACGTCGCGGAGACCATGTCACGCTACGGCCGCGTGCGTCTCCACGCCCACCCGGCCCACGGCCTCATCCTGGAATCCGAAGAAGTCCCCATCCTCGAGGAGCTCTCCCGCCACAAGAAGGTCAGCGCACTACTCGGCGCCCGCATCGACGATCACACTTTTGCCGTACCGCCCTCCGAGCGCGGACGCCTGAAACAAGAACTGCTCAAGGCCAATTGGCCGGTCGAAGATCTCGCGGGCTACGTCGATGGCGAGTCGCACCCGGTCTCCCTCGTGGAGGAAGGCTGGGCGTTGCGCGACTACCAGTCCTACGCCGCAGATTCTTTCTGGTCCGGCGGTTCCGGCGTCGTCGTCCTACCCTGTGGCGCAGGCAAGACCATCGTGGGCGCGGCCGCCATGGCCAAGACCCAGGCCACCACGCTCATCCTCGTGACCAACACCGTGGCCGGCCGCCAGTGGCGTGACGAGCTGTTGCGGCGAACCTCGCTCACCGAGTCCGAGATCGGCGAGTACTCCGGCGAGAAGAAAGAGATCAAGCCGATTACTATCGCCACCTACCAGGTGGTCACCCGCAAGACCAAGGGCGAATACCGCGCCTTGGAGCTCTTCGACTCCCGCGACTGGGGGCTCATCATCTACGACGAAGTCCACCTGCTGCCTGCCCCGGTGTTCCGTATGACCTCGGACCTCCAGTCCCGCCGTCGCCTCGGGCTCACGGCCACGCTTATCCGCGAGGACGGCATGGAAGGAGACGTCTTCTCGCTCATCGGGCCCAAGCGTTACGACGCCCCTTGGAAGGAGCTGGAGGCAGCCGGCTACATCGCCACCGCAGACTGCATTGAGGTCCGCGTAGACATGGACCCCGAAGAGCGGATGCTCTACGCCACGGCGCAGCCGCGCGAGCGCTACAGAATCGCGGCGTCGTCAAGCACAAAGCACCGGGCGGTAGACAAGATCCTGGCCCAGCACGCGGGCCAGCAAGCCCTCATCATCGGTGGCTACGTGGATCAGCTCGAGGAGCTGGGCAAGCATCTCAACGCCCCTGTGATTGATGGCAAGACCTCGAACGCCAAGCGCGAGAAACTCTTCCAGCAATTCCGCGAAGGCGCGCTGCAGATCCTCGTGGTATCCAAGGTGGCTAACTTCTCCATCGATCTGCCAGAGGCCGCCCTTGCCATTCAGGTCTCGGGTACCTTTGGCTCCCGACAGGAAGAGGCCCAGCGCCTCGGACGCCTACTACGCCCCAAGGCTGACGGCAAGGAAGCAACGTTCTATACCCTCGTGACCCGCGATTCCATCGATGCGGAATATGCGCTGCACCGTCAACGATTTTTGGCGGAGCAAGGTTACGCATATCGCCTCGTTGACGAAGTAGACTTGTGATTCTTATGAAGATTTTTAGATTCGAGGTCGATGAGACCTACGCCAAGAAGAACAACGAACTCCTCCGCGATTCTTCGCGCCTGCGCAACTCGGGCCTCATCATGGGCCTGCTGCTCATCGTCGGCGCCGTAGCGGTCTACCTCGGTGTCGCGGCCGCCTGGGGCTTTACCGTGGCTTTGGGCCTTGCGCTGTTTGGAATCCTCGTCGCTGTCGTGGGCGTTGCTGCCGCTAGCAAGGTAGGAAGCGCCCAAAAGCTTTATGATTCCTATCCTTTAGCACCGGCTGTGGTGGCTGAGGTTAACGAGCGCGACATGGTGCTCATGGCCCTGGTGAACACCAACGTCGATCCAAAGCTGCCGCCGCGCTGGGGGGCATGCCTGCGCACCGTGACATCGGTGCCGGGTGTCAAGCGCACGGTAGGCACCAAGATTCCAGTCGCCGCCGTCTCTGGTCAGCGCACCAGCAGCGACAAGGACCACTGGCAGCAGATCACCCCAATGCCTATTGCGTGGGGTACTCCTGATGCTGAGGTAGTTACCATGGCACGCAAGTCCATCCCGGAAGACCAGTGGCAACGCCTTGACCGCGCTCGCAAGCGCCTCAACGACGTAAAGGCCACCCGTTACGACCTCTTGGTGCTGTAATGACTGTTCAACGTCTTCAACAGTTCGGCGAGACTATCTTCGCCACCATGACGCAGCTCGCTGTGGACAATGATGCCGTCAACTTGGGTCAAGGCTTCCCTGACTCCGACGGGCCGGCACGCATGCTGGAGATCGCGCAAGAACAGATTGCCTCGGGCAACAATCAGTACGCACCGTTGCGGGGACGCCCTGAGCTTATCGACGCCTTGGCATACCACTACAGCGTTGCACGCAAAGCCATCGCGGTCACCGCGGGCGCAACGGAAGCCATCACGGCGACCGTGCTGGGACTCGTTGAGCCAGGCCAAGAGGTCATTGTGCTGGAGCCTTACTACGACGCATATGCCGCCGCCATTGCGCTTGCCGACGCCACCCGTGTCCCCGTCCCGCTCAAGCCTTCCGGAGGAAGCTGGGACCTCGACGTCGATGCTGTGCGCGCCGCTGTGACGGATAAGACCGCGATGGTGATCGTCAATTCTCCGCATAACCCCACCGGTTCAGTATTTAGCCGCGCAGCACTAGAAGGCCTGCGCGATATCTGCGTGGAGCATGACCTGCTCGTGCTTTCCGACGAGGTCTACGAGGACCTCACCTTCGATGATGCCGAGCACGTTGAGGTACTACGTATTCCCGGTATGGAGACCCGTACCGTGAAGGTTGGTTCTGCTGCCAAATCCTATAATGCGACTGGGTGGAAGACCGGCTGGGCCATTGCCCACCCAGACCTCCTCGATGGCGTCATCAAGGCAAAGCAGTTCATGACCTTTGTATCCACCACTCCGTTCCAGCCGGCCGTGGCTCACGCATTGGTGGAAGAGCGCGAGTGGTTGAGCAATATGGTCGACGAGCTCTCCGAATGCCGCGGCATTCTTGCGCAAGGTTTAAAGGATGCGGGCTTTAAGCTCCACGCCACCCGCGGCACCTACTACTTGGTAGCTGATATCTCTCACACGGGGATGGACGGGATCGAGTTCTGCAAACAACTCCCGGTAACCAAGGGCATTGCGGCTATTCCGCTCGCGGCTTTCACGGACAACCCTGAGCCGTGGCGCTACAAGGTACGCTTCGCATTCTGCAAGCGCCCCGAAGTCATTCGTGAGGCAGTTAAGCGCCTGAACGCTTAATCTTCTCCAAGGCCTTGCCCTTCGCCAGCTCCTCAATCAAATTGTCGAGCTGGCGAATCTTTTGCATCAAAGGGTCCTCTACTTCTTGCACCTTAACACCGCACACGCTGCCGGTAATCAAGAAACGGTCGGGGTTAAGCGCTGGTGCTTCATCAAAGAACTCACGCACACTTCGCTCTCCCGCCGAGATAATACCCTCTGCATCGTAACCAGTAAGCCACGAAATAAGCTCATCTACTTCTTCCCTAGTACGGGACTTCCGCTCCGCCTTAGCGATGTAGGCATTATGAATCTCTTTCCACTCCATGCGGAAGATGCGTGGTTCCTTGGGTTGAGTCATAGGAACTACCGTACAGGCAAACAAGCAGAGAACAGGCACGAAGCGGTTCCAACCACATCGCCTACATGAACCACACCACCTACATGAACTACACGAACTACAGAGACCACACTGCCAAACGCTATAGGGGAAAACGAAGAGTAGCGCATGTGCTGTTCCGTTGTTTCGGATAGCTCAGGCGCTACTTTCTGTATTGAGTTGTTGTTTGTTGTTTTATGTCGGCGGTAACTTACTCTCCCACAACCTCCCGGTTGCAGTACCATCAGCGCGGGCAGGCTTAGCTTCCGGGTTCGGAATGGGTCCGGGCGTTTCCCTGTCGCTATTGACCACCGACAAACTTTCGGGGCAGCAGAACTTTTGTGTTCTGGTGTACTCCGGTGTTGTGTCAGATACTGCATAGTGGACGCGAACACGTGTGTGTGTTTTCTTGTTTGTGCACGGTAGTGTCGTGTGTGTTTGTTTTGGTCTATTAGTACCAGTAGACTCCACACCTTGCGGTGCTTCCATGTCTGGCCTATCAACCCCATAGTCTTTAGGGGACCTCAAATGAAACCTCATCTTAAAACAGGCTTCCCGCTTAGATGCTTTCAGCGGTTATCCCTTCCGTACGTAGCCAACCAGCGATGCCCCTGGCGGAACAACTGGCACACTAGAGGTACGTCCGTCCCGGTCCTCTCGTACTAGGGACAGCCTTCTTCAAGTTTCAACGCGCGCGGCGGATAGAGACCGAACTGTCTCACGACGTTCTGAACCCAGCTCGCGTGCCGCTTTAATGGGCGAACAGCCCAACCCTTGGGACCTACTCCAGCCCCAGGATGCGACGAGCCGACATCGAGGTGCCAAACCATCCCGTCGATATGGACTCTTGGGGAAGATCAGCCTGTTATCCCCGGGGTACCTTTTATCCGTTGAGCGACACCACATCCACAAGTAGGTGCCGGATCACTAGTCCCGACTTTCGTCCCTGTTCGAGCTGTCACTCTCACAGTCAAGCTCCCTTGTGCACTTACACTCACCACCTGATTGCCAACCAGGCTGAGGGAACCTTTGGGCGCCTCCGTTACATTTTGGGAGGCAACCGCCCCAGTTAAACTACCCACCAGGCACTGTCCCCAACCCAGATCATGGGCCAAGGTTAAGGTATCCAATCCGATCAGAGTGGTATTTCAACAACGACTCCACGCGTGCTGGCGCACACGCCTCATAGTCTCCCACCTATCCTACACAAACCGAACCGAACACCAATACCAAGCTATAGTGAAGGTCCCGGGGTCTTTTCGTCCTGCCGCGCGTAACGAGCATCTTTACTCGTAGTGCAATTTCACCGGGCCTGTGGTTGAGACAGCAGGGAAGTCGTTACGCCATTCGTGCAGGTCGGAACTTACCCGACAAGGAATTTCGCTACCTTAGGATGGTTATAGTTACCACCGCCGTTTACTGGGGCTTAAATTCTCAGCTTCACCAAGCAAAGCTTGATTAACCGGTCCTCTTAACCTTCCAGCACCGGGCAGGCGTCAGTCCATATACATCAACTTAACGTCTTCGCATGGACCTGTGTTTTTGATAAACAGTCGCTTCCCTCTATTCTCTGCGACCCCACAACGCTTCCCACCGCAAAGAGTGTTCACGCCATAGGGTCCCCCTTCTCCCGAAGTTACGGGGGCATTTTGCCGAGTTCCTTAACCACAGTTCACCCGAACGCCTTAGTATTTTCAACCTGACTACCTGTGTCGGTTTGGGGTACGGGCCGAGTATATACATCGCTAGAGGCTTTTCTCGACAGTACGGGATCACCAACTTCACCAATTAAGGCTACGCATCACGTCTGAGCTAACAAGTGCGGATTTACCTACACCATCACCTACACGCTTACACCAACAATCCACTAAGCGGCATGGCTACCCCACTGTGTCACCCCATCGCTTGAACCACACATCAGGCCCCACGGCTTGCCACCATGTTAACCCCAAAGGGTCAACCACAGTAACGCACGGTGGTTAGTATCAGTGCTTTATCAGGGGCGCATATACTCGGGTACCAGAATATCAACTGGTTATCCATCGACTACGCCTGTCGGCCTCGCCTTAGGTCCCGACTCACCCTGGGAAGACGAACTTGACCCAGGAACCCTTAGTCATCCGGCGGGAAGGATTCTCACCTTCCAATTCGTTACTCATGCCTGCATTCTCACTCGCACACACTCCACGCCTCCTCACGGTAACGCTTCAACACGTGCACGACGCTCCCCTACCCAATAACAAAATATTATTGCCGCGGCTTCGGCGGTGTGCTTGAGCCCCACTACATTGTCGGCGCAGAACCACTCGACCAGTGAGCTATTACGCACTCTTTCAAGGATGGCTGCTTCTAAGCCAACCTCCTGGCTGTCTTCGCGATCCCACATCCTTTTCCACTTAGCACACCCTTAGGGGCCTTAACCGGCGATCTGGGCTGTTTCCCTCTCGACTATGAAGCTTATCCCCCACAGTCTCACTGCCGCACAACACATTAATGGCATTCGGAGTTTGGCTGACATTGCTAAGATTGTAGTCCCGCTCAACCAACCAGTAGCTCTACCTCCACCAAGCTAATGCGACGCTGCACCTAAATGCATTTCGGGGAGAACCAGCTATCACGGAGTTTGATTGGCCTTTCACCCCTACCCACAGCTCATCCCCGCAGTTTTCAACCTACGTGGGTTCGCGCCTCCACAGCATCTTACTGCTGCTTCACACTGGCCATGGGTAGATCACCCCGCTTCGGGTCCAGGACATGCCACTAAACACCCCATTAGGATTCGGTTTCCCTACGGCTACCCCACACGGGTTAACCTCGCGACATGCCGCTGACTCGCAGGCTCATTCTTCAAAAGGCACGCCATCACACACAAAAAGTGCTCTGACGGATTGTAAGCACATGGTTTCAGGAACTATTTCACTCCCCTCCCGGGGTACTTTTCACCATTCCCTCACGGTACTATCCACTATCGGTCACACTGAGTATTTAGGCTTACCGGGTGGTCCCGGCAGATTCACAGCAGATTCCACGAGCCCGCTGCTACTCGGGCAACCCAACAACCCACACACCATCATCTTCAGCTACAGGACTATCACCTTCTACGGCAGGCGTTTCCACACCACTTCACCTAACAACAATGCGCGGGCAGGACGTCAGTAGCCATCCTCATCAGGGCCCACAACACCGCACACACAACCCCTACCAGGTATCACATGCACACGGTTTAGCCTCATCCACGTTCGTTCGCCACTACTAGCAGAATCATTATTATTTTCTTCTCCTACGGGTACTGAGATGTTTCACTTCCCCGCGTAACCCCCACAACAGCTATGAATTCACTGCAAGGTAACACCCCATAACAGGTGCCAGGTTTCCCCATTCGGACATCCTCGGATCAACGCTCAATTGACAACTCCCCGAGGCTTAACGCAGCCTTTCACGTCCTTCATCGGCTCAGCATGCCAAGGCATCCACCATGCGCCCTAAATAACGAACACACAACCAACACAACAAACAAACAACATAGGGCACAAACCCCAACGCTGCTACCCATCGTGCCGGCGTGAACTACACAAAACACAAAGAATATAAGAAATTACACATCCCAAACAACAACACACAAAGCATCATTGCTTGGGGATGCTCGCGTCCACTATACAGTTCTCACACAACACCCCAACCACCAACAACAACCACACATCAAAGAATCCATGACCGTATCAATGACTGGGCAACACCAGGACAATAATGCCCCAGACACCCAACAATGCACCAACATACACACCACCACACAACACACACAGTGCCATGCGGCTGGCCTACCACTTTGAAAATAACCAGACTGTTTAAGGTATGTCTCCACCCGATTAAAAAAAATTGCTGGCAGTACAACACGCGTGTACTCAACCAACACACCCACAACTGTGGGCACAAAAATAATGCTCCTTAGAAAGGAGGTGATCCAGCCGCACCTTCCGGTACGGCTACCTTGTTACGACTTCGTCCCAATCGCCGATCCCACCTTCGACAGCTCCCTAACGAGTTTGAGCCACTGGCTTCGGGTGTTACCAACTTTCATGACGTGACGGGCGGTGTGTACAAGGCCCGGGAACGTATTCACCGCAGCGTTGCTGATCTGCGATTACTAGCGACTCCGACTTCATGGGGTCGAGTTGCAGACCCCAATCCGAACTAAGGCCGGCTTTCAGCGATTCGCTCCACCTCACAGTGTCGCTGCGCGTTGTACCGACCATTGTAGCATGTGTGAAGCCCTGGACATAAGGGGCATGATGATTTGACGTCATCCCCACCTTCCTCCGAGTTGACCCCGGCAGTCTCTCATGAGTCCCCAACCAAATGCTGGCAACATAAGACAAGGGTTGCGCTCGTTGCGGGACTTAACCCAACATCTCACGACACGAGCTGACGACAACCATGCACCACCTGTATACAAACCACAAGGGAGGACGTATCTCTACGCCTGTCTTGTATATGTCAAGCCCAGGTAAGGTTCTTCGCGTTGCATCGAATTAATCCACATGCTCCGCCGCTTGTGCGGGCCCCCGTCAATTCCTTTGAGTTTTAGCCTTGCGGCCGTACTCCCCAGGCGGGGCGCTTAATGCGTTAGCTACGGCACAGAAGACGTGGAAGCCCCCTACACCTAGCGCCCACCGTTTACGGCATGGACTACCAGGGTATCTAATCCTGTTCGCTACCCATGCTTTCGCTCCTCAGCGTCAGTTACTGCCCAGAGACCTGCCTTCGCCATCGGTGTTCCTCCTGATATCTGCGCATTTCACCGCTACACCAGGAATTCCAGTCTCCCCTACAGCACTCAAGTCAGCCCGTATCGCCTGCACGCCCGGAGTTAAGCCCCGGAATTTCACAGACGACGCGACAAACCACCTACGAGCTCTTTACGCCCAGTAATTCCGGACAACGCTCGCACCCTACGTATTACCGCGGCTGCTGGCACGTAGTTAGCCGGTGCTTCTTATACAGGTACCGTCACTTACGCTTCGTCCCTGTCGAAAGGAGTTTACAACCCGAAGGCCTTCATCCCCCACGCGGCGTCGCTGCATCAGGCTTCCGCCCATTGTGCAATATTCCCCACTGCTGCCTCCCGTAGGAGTCTGGGCCGTATCTCAGTCCCAATGTGGCCGTACACCCTCTCAGGCCGGCTACCCGTCGACGCCTTGGTAGGCCATTACCCCACCAACAAGCTGATAGGCCGCGAGCTCATCTTGCACCGAAAAAACTTTCCACAACTGACACTAAACAGCTGTCCTATCCGGTATTAGACCCAGTTTCCCAAGCTTATCCCGAAGTGCAAGGCAGATCACCCACGTGTTACTCACCCGTTCGCCACTCGAGTACCCGCAGCAAGCTGCAGGCCTTTCCGTTCGACTTGCATGTGTTAAGCACGCCGCCAGCGTTCGTCCTGAGCCAGGATCAAACTCTCCACAAAAAAATTTCAGCACAAAAGCCAAAAAATCAGGCCGTGAAAAGCCCAAACCTAACAAAAAGACAAACCAACCAAAAACCAACACCATCGAAAAAACAACAACATTGATCCTTAATAAGGCTGGCAAATCCAAAAATTACTATACAAAGAAAAACCACAACCACCCCCAACCCGACGGGGCAAAATAAAGGGGGCAGTCAAACCACAAAAAATGATTCACGCAATCTCAATGCATACCAAATAAACAAACTTAATTATTTACAATCGCGCCCTCATCAAAAAAGGCCCGATCCGGCACACACCACACCAACCAAACACCTAGCCCGGTCAGCACAATCACGATCACCACAAAGTAGTAAAAAGTACATTGGCACACTATTGAGTTCTCAGACATCATCGCGACTTCGTTTGCTCGGAATTTCAGTTCCTAACTCTTGAAGCGACTCGGATTAACTTACTCACTTATTTGATTTGTGTCAAATCCGTGAAGAAGAATTCATCCTCATCTCAACTTGTTAACCTTGCGGCCACCTCGTTGCGACTCGGAATAATTTAGCGCGCACTAGTGTAAGTACACAAATCGCCAGGTAAATCCCCATTTCGGAGACAAACCTGGCGTATCAAGCAGCGCCCAGAAGGCGCGACGTCGTCAAGCAGCTAGTGATAGCACGCCAACAGACCGTCGGGGCCGTCGATAACCGTGATGGGCGTATTGAAGATTGGGGTCAGCACCTCGTCGCGCATGACCTCCTCCGGATTACCGAAGGCCACCACTTCCCCATTCTTCACCGCACAAATGTGATCGGCATAGCGGGCAGCGAAGTTGATGTCATGCAAAACAATGATGATCGTGCGCCCGAAGTTCTGCGCGGCCTCCTTGAGGTGCTTCATCATTTCCACGGAGTGCGCGATATCAAGGTTGTTGAGAGGCTCGTCCAGCAAAACGTAATCAGTCTCCTGGCACAGGACCATCGCCACATACGCGCGCTGACGCTGGCCGCCCGAGAGCTGATCCAGGTAGCGGTTCTCCAAATCGCTGAGGTGAAGGAAGTCAATGTACTTGGAGATGATCTCCTCGTCCTCAGCCGTCAGGCGGCCATGCGAGTACGGGAAGCGGCCAAACCCCACGAGCTGACGCACCGTCAGCTTCGTGATGAAGTGGTTCTCCTGCCGCAGGATGGACAAAATCTTGGCCAAGTCCTGGGATTTGGTAGAGGCGATATCCAATCCAGCGACCTCAATGGTGCCTTCGTCGATATCGAGCAAACGCCCCACCATCGTCAACAGCGTGGACTTGCCGGCACCGTTGGGACCCACAAGCGCGGTGATACCGCCGGCCGGAATGTCGAGAGACACTGGGCCAATGTTCGTCTCGTGGGAATAGGTCTTCGCAACGTTATTGAGTGTGATCACAGTCTGCCCTTTCGCAAAATGACGATGAGGAATACCGAGCCGCCGACGAGCTCAATGATGATGGATACAACGCCCTGTGCGTAGAAGACGTGCTGCATGAGGAAGTACGCACCCGTCAGCACAGCAAAGGCGGTGGCGATGGCCATGGGGAACAAGTATCGGTGATCGTAGGTTTCCGCGAACTGGTAGGCCAAGGTTGCCACCAAGAATCCGAGGAAAGTCATGGGACCTACGAGCGAGGTCGTGGTGGCCATGAGAACTGATACCAGGATCAGAGTAAAGATCGCGTTGAACTTGTGATTCACGCCGAGGTTGGTGGCAGCGTCGCGACCAAGCGAGAGCACGTTGAGGCGGCGGGAATTAAAGAAGAGCAACGCCGTCGCCGCAATCACCAGCGGAATTGCGATGGGATAATACTCAGTCTCAGCATTGTTGACCGAGCCAAACAGTCGTGCCGTCAGCACGTCGAACTCGCTGGGTGTCAGCATGCGCTGCATCAGAGTGGACAGCGATCCAAGTCCGCCACCAATGACCACGCCGACCAATAGCATCGCATGCATGTTGTTGCTGCGGTTGGTCAGCAGCCACGAGTACAGGATGAGCGAGAGCACAATCATCACTGCCATCTGGAACAGGAAGGTGCCTATATTGCGGGCTTCCGTCAGGCCCGTGGCGCCTAGGAAGAAGACGGTCGCAGTATTAATCGCCACGTAGAGCGATTCAAAGCCCATGATGGACGGGGTCAGGATGCGGTTGTTGGTGACTGTATGAAAGGCCACGGTCGCAACGGCTTGGCACACAGCCACGATAGCCATGGCGGTCACGGCGTCGGCGCGGCGTTGCGCGATGAGCCACCACTTACGCGTTCCGAAGTCCATGGGATTGCCATACGCCAGCAGGCCAAACGCGAAGAGTGCGCCCGCCACGATGAGCGCCACCAAGATGATCCAATACTTGCGCGCTGCTTTGGCCGACTGGAAGGAGCCTACATAGCGCTGCTTGGCGACGTCGCCTGTGCGCTGCTCTGTCTTAACGCTCACGGGTGGACCTCACAATCAGGAATACGAAGACGGCCGCGCCAATCACGCCCAGGATGACGGATACGGGCAGCTCAAACGGCGAAATGACGGTTCGGCCGATGAGGTCACACAAGGTGACCGTGGCAATACCGAGCAGGCATACCCAAGGAAGGTTTGAGCGCAGGTCATCGCCGCGGAACATGCTCACCACGTTGGGAACGATAAGTCCCAAGAAAGGCAGGGAGCCCACGACCACGGTGACCACGCCAGTGGCCACAGCGATGAGCCCGGTGCCGATGAGGATCATTCGGTTGTAATTCAGGCCCACGTTGGTGGCGATTTCTTGGCCCAAGCCGGCGACTGTGAGTTTGTCCGCGTAGAAGAACACCGCGAGCAGCACCAGCAACACGATCCACAGTACCTCGTACTGGCCCTCGTACACGGAGGTGAACGAGCCCATGAACCAGATACCCAGCTGCTGCAGTTTGTCGGTGGTCAGTGCCACGAAAGAGGACACCGCGCTGACGACGGCGCCCAGCATGATGCCGATGATCGGCACGATGAGCGAGGAGCGCAACGTGACTCGGCGCAAGAAAGCGAAGAAGACCATCGTGCCGATGAAAGAAAACACAACAGAGATGACCATGCGGCCAAGCACCGACGCGTGCGGGAGCACGATCATCGAAAAGAGAAGGCCGAGGCCTGCCCATTCCGTGGTACCCGTGGTCGTGGGTTCAACGAAGCGATTCTGGGTGAGCAGCTGCATCACCAATCCACTCATCGCCATCGCCGCGCCCGCGAGCACCAGGGCGATGGTGCGCGGAATGCGCGTGGTCATAAACATGTCGCGGCCGTCGTCGTGCTCAAGGATCGAATACTCCCCCACCATGAGCGAAAGGAGGAGCAACGCCGCTACAGCCACGACGCCGAGCAACAGCTTCCAAGTGAAAAGCTTGCCGCGGGAACGGCGCGCGGGTGGTGCTTCTTGAACCGCGGTTATCTCTGCTGAAGTCAAAATCTATCTCTTTCACACCAAAAACCGGAAAGCCTTTCGGCGTTCCGGTTTCGGTTCTATTGGTGCAGGTTAGGACTGTTTCTCAAAGGCATCGGCCAGAGCGTTGAGAATCTCAGTGTAGGTAATGATGCTCTCGTTGACGTAGGTATCAGCCGGGGCAACGTAGACGTTGCCTTCCTTGACTGCGGTCACGTTCTTCAGCGCAGCATTCTCGTTAACGAGTTTGTCGCCTGGAACGTGCTCTTTGCCTTCCTTACTGATGGCTGCGTCGCGGTCCATAACGAGGATCCAGTCCGGGTTGGACTCAGCGATTGCCTCGACGGAGATGTCGTCGCCCTCGTGGTCATCGGTTCCTTCCGGAACCTCAAGAGCCGGGGTCATACCGATGAGGTCGAAAACCGGGCCGTAGGTGCGGCCGATCTTCGGCGCGATATAGCCGATCTCGCCACCGGAGGTGTTCACTGCCATGACCTTCTTGGAAGGATCATAAGCTTCCTTGGCGCGCTTTGCGGCTGCGTCGAAGTCCTTGATGAGCTTGGCTGCGTCCTCTTCGTGTCCGAAGGTCTGGCCCAGCGCCTTGGTGTGGCGCTTGAGTTCTTCGAAGAAGTCCTTGTCATCGCGCGGCTCAAAGTCAACGACCGGAACGTCCTCGACCAGCTTCTCAATGTCTTCCTGGTACTGCTCGAAGCGCTGGCCGTTCCAGATCACGTCTGGCTCAGCGGCAACGAGTGCCTCGAGGTCCGGCTCGCGGTGGGAACCGAGGTCAGCTGCAACGGTGTCCTTGTTGTAGACATCGCGCACGGCGGAAGGAACCAGCTTCAGCGGTGCGGCGGCGATCTTGACATCCCAGTTAGCAAGAATCTCGAAAGCGCGGTTATCCGTAACGGCCGGGACGGTAACCGGGGTAGCAATCTTCTTCTCACCAAAGTTGTCCTCGAGAGTGATCTCCGTGGTCTCGGAGGAGGAAGCTGCGGAGGTGTCAGAAGAACCGGAGGTGGACTCTTCTGCAGAAGAGCAAGCGGCCAGAGCCATCGACAGGGCTGCGACGGACGCGACGAGAGAACGACGAATCTTGGCGGTCATGATGTCCTTTTCGAGAGGTTTTCAATTACTCGCCTAGCCTAACTGACGTAAGCCTTACCTTTCAACCAACTTTTTGCTAGGCAAGCCTACAAATGCAATATATTGTAGGTTGCACTGCACAAAGAGGTGGTTGCCCCCACCCTTGCACAATGCAAGAAAACCTACTCCGCGGCTACTCGGCACCTAGTCCGCGGCCGACTTGGCCAAGAGATCCGCCACCGAAACAGCGCCCTGTTCAGCAAACTCCGCGTTCGCTGCCGCGCGCATTTTCATGTCCGCCAAGTAGTCGATTGCTACTTGGGCCAAGCCTGCTGCCGAGTCCACTGCGGCGTCGACAGCCGCATCCGTTGCGGCCCAGCGAGCGAAGTCCTCGGTATGCAAGGCAACGTCGGACGGAGAGACCTTGACCATCGGGTGAATGCCCGGCACAAGGTGCGAGACGTTACCGAAGTCCGTGGACGCGGCAAGGGTCTCCGGCACGGTTCCCGCGGGAAGCGCCGTCCTTCCGCGCAGCGTTTGCGTGCGCGTCCACCGCTCCACCAGCGCCTCGTTGTTGCGTACCGGCAGCGTCATCGGGTGCTCGTCCCATTCGACATCGACCTGGACGCCGGCCATTAGCGCAGCCCCCTCAACGATTTCGTTAACGCGTTGGGACAAATCCATGAGGGTCTGGTTGCCCAAGGAACGCACATAGATGAGCATCGAGGCTTCACGCGGAATCACCGAAGGTCGCGCTCCCCCGCCCATGATGGCGTGGACGCGATCACTCGGAGGCATCTGCTGACGCATCAGGCCAATGCCCTGGTAGGCCAAGGATGCTGCGTCGAGGGCGTTGCGCCCCATGAAAGGTTGCGAACTCGCGTGCGCCGCCACGCCGCGGAAGCTCACGTTGACGCTGCGGCGCCCGACCCACGCGTGCGAGCCAATGTCATAGCCAAAGCCGTGGATCATCATCGCTGCATCCACAGAGTCAAGGCTGCCGCCACGGATCATGTACTCCTTGCCCGAATGCCCCTCCTCGGCCGGGGTACCCTGCAGCAGCAGGCGCCCCTCGACGCCGCCGTTCTTACGCAGCGCCTCGACCGCGGATAGGAATCCGCCCACGCCCGCGGCAGCGATGACGTTATGACCACAGCCGTGTCCGATGCCGGGCAGCGCGTCATACTCGGCCATGATTGCCACGGTGGGATGAGATGACGCATCGAAATTCGGGCTCCTCCACTCCGCCTCGAAAGCGGTTTCCACCCCGTAAACACCGCACCGGACGGGGAAACCGCGTTGCTCCACGACGCCGGCAAGCATGCCCATCGAGCGGTGTTCCTCGAAGGCCGTCTCTGGGTGAGCATGCAAATCCTGCACGATGTGGGCGGCAAGCTCGCGGTGGGCGTCAGCACTTTCCGACGCCGCCTTCCACAGCACGTCCTGCCCCGCATAAGCCTCCGCCAAGGATGCTTGCGCTCCCGCGTTGGCCGTTTGGACGGCCGCCACGCGCTGCGCAATGAGCTGCTCCGTGGCCTCCAGATATGCCGTTGATGGATTGTTTCTTGCGTGATTGTCGCTATCGCACACGTTATCCCTCGATGAAAATGTTGTTGCCCGGACCCAGCGGCAGGTCTGCGTAGAACCAGATGGCCAGCAGGATTGCCCACGCGGTGAAGAACGGAACCACGTATGGCATCAGGCGCGACATCAGGGTGCCCAGGCCTGCCTTCGGCTCGTAGCGCTGCAGGAATCCCAGCATCACAATCATGTACGGGTTCAGCGGAGTGATGATCTGAGTTGCAGAGTCACCCACGCGGAAGGCGCCCTGAATGAAGGCCGGCTCATAGCCCAGCAATGCGAACATCGGAACGAACACTGCCGCCATCAGGGTCCACATCGAAGAACCGGAGATGATGAGCAGGTTCAGGCACGAGGCCAGGACGATGAACGCGAGGACCGCGCCGAAGCCGGTGAGACCGATGGATTCCAGGAACGCCGCGCCCTTGACCGCAGTAAAAGTACCGATGCCGGTCCACGCAAACAGCGCCACGAACTGGCCCAAGATGAAGGCCAAGATGAGGAAGCTCATCATGTCTTTCAGCGAGCCAATCATCATGTCGACGACGTCCTTGATGCCATTGACGGTGCCCACGACCTTGCCATAGACCACACCGAGCACAAGGAAGTACAGGAAGACGATGAAGACGATGGAGCTCATCAGCGGCGACTTCGGCAGGAAGCCGCCGGTCTCGTTACGCCACGGGGATTCTGGCAGAAGAATGGCGAACAACAGTGCCGCGGTAACGATGACGGTGGCAACTGCAGACCACACCAGGCCTTTGCTTTCAGTCGGGGAAAGTGAAGCGTCCTGGGTTTAGTTCCTACCTCAGCTAAGGAAGGATTGAACTATGCCTAGAAAGTATTCCGTCGAGTTCAAGGACAAGGCGGTCCATCAGATCATCGAAATGGTCCGCCTGGAATCTTGCTCACTGCAACGCGCCTACACGGAGGTCGGCGAGCTCCTTGGAGTATCTCACCACACGTTGCGGGCTTGGTACCGTGACAGCGCTTCAGTACGCGATAATTCTGACGCTTCAGGCGGCGAAACAATGGAAGAAGAGCTCAAGCGTCTGCGCCGCGAAAACCGCGAACTGAAACGAGCAAACGGGATTCTTAAGACAGCTTCGGCTTTTTTCGCAGCGGAACTCGACCGACCCACGACCAAATGATCTCCTACATCGACACGTATAAAGATCAGTTTGGGGTCGAGGCCATCTGTCGAGTCCTTAAACAAGCAGATCGTGGATTCATTACTTCACGCGGCTACCGCAAAGCTACCACACGTGTTCCCAGTGCAAGAGCCTTAAGCGATAGCCTGCTCATCCCAGAGATACAGCGTGTGCATGCGGAGAATTTCTCGGTCTACGGTATCCGCAAAATGTGGCACGCGATGAACCGTGAAGGCTTTCATATTGGTCGCGACAAGACTGCACGACTAATGAAACTTGCAGGTGTTTCTGGCCGCAGACGTGGGCGAACCCCTGTGACAACGATTAGCCCGAAGACACCGGATCATCGCCCGGACCTAGTGCGCCGAAACTTCCGTGCGCAGGCACCAGGCAGGCTTTGGGTTGCCGACATTACCTACGTTCGCACCCTGTCAGGATTCGCCTACACCGCGTTTGTCGTGGATGTCTTCAGCCGAAAAATTGTTGGTGTTGCTACACGCTCGACAATGCGCACCGATGCGCTGCCCATGGAGGCATTGGAACATGCGTTAACGACTGCAGGACGAATCCATGGAAACCAACTAATTCACCACAGCGATCGGGGCAGCCAGTACGTGTCACTGAAGTATTCCACCGCGCTAGCTGAGTCAGGAATCCGCCCGAGTGTGGGAACAATCGGCGATTCTTATGACAATGCTCTAGCCGAAACAGTCAACGGTCTCTACAAGGCGGAACTGATTCATGCCCAGGGCCCGTGGACGTCGGTCGGAGAAGTCGAACTGGCCACCTTGCGGTGGGTGCATTGGTGGAACACTAAGCGACTTCACGAAGCATTGGACTACGCCACCCCACAGGAAGTAGAAACCGAGTACTATCTCACCCAGCCCATCAACACAGGGCCGTAAAAGAAGCGGAACTAAACCCAGGACGCTTCAAAGCTCTGCGGAGAGCTCCTCGCCGTTCTCGTCGCGGTCGCCACGGTGCGCGGCCTCTTCCGGATCGATGTCCTCTTCAGTAGGCACTTCCTGCTTCCACATGCGCGGCTCGATGACGCGATCAGTGATGAAACCAGCCAAGACACCGAGAACAATGGAAGATGCCACATTGAAGAAGTAGTTGGACATTGCGTTCACGTCAGTGAACTCCATGCCCGGGAGGGTCTCCATAACCGCGGTGGTAATACCTGCGAACAGCGCATCCAGGGAGGTCGGGACCAGCGCGGTGGAGTAGCCGGCGCCAACGGCAGCGAAGCCACCGATGAGGCCTGCGACAGGGTGACGGCCGGCTGCCTTGAACACCATCGCCGCCAGTGGCGGAACGATAACGAAGGCAGCGTCAGCCATGACCGATGCGGTCACGCCAATGACGCCGACTGCGTAAGGCAAAAGCCATGGCTTCGCAGAGCCGAAGAGCTTGCGAATGAGGGCGGAGAGCATTCCGGAGCGCTCGGCCACGCCGACTGCCAGCATGATGGGCAGCACCGTAACCAGCGGCGGGAAGTTGATGTAATTCTCGCCCATCGTGGTGGTAAACCACGACATGCCTTCGCCGGTGAATAAGCCTTTGACGGGCTGGATTTCATCAGATCCAGGTACCTGCACCTTGATGCCCATCCACGCCATGATGGAAGAAGCAACGCCGGTGATGAGGAACAGGATCAGAAAGATGGTGAACGGCTCTGGCAGCTTGTTGCCTACGTATTCAACGCCGTTGAGAAACTTATCGAGCCAACCGTTACTGGCTGGCTGAGTTTTCGCATCCTTTGCAGGACCTGCGCTCCCCTGCGGGTCACTCGTGGTCTCTTTTGTGATGGCCATGGTGGTTCTCCTCGTGCTTTAAGGGGATTGGTCTTTTATTTTTGGTCATCTTGCCCATTTGCCGAGGGGTTATCCCCGCAATACTTTCTAGACAATGTAACTTACATTACATGCAACGGTGATGCACATCTCAAGTTTTTATTTATCGGTTGAGATATAGAAACCTTGGAACGTGGGACACTCAACGGCAAAACCAGAAAGGCGACTTCCTCAGAATGGGTTTATTCAACGACACTCTTGAACTCTTGCAGGGGTTAATTCGCAATCGTTGCATCAACGACGGCACCCCGGGAAGTGGCCACGAGTACCGCAACGCGGACCTGTTGGAGGAGTTCTTCGAGGGCTCGGGAGCCCAGGTGGAGCGCTTCGAGCCAGAACCCGGCCGCGTGTCGATCGCGTTTACAGTGCCCGGCAGCAACCCCACAGCGGAACCACTGACGATGCTCGGCCACCTTGACGTAGTCCCCGTTGACGAAGACAAATGGACTCACGATCCCTTCGGCGCCGAGGTAGTAGACGGCGTTTTGTACGGCCGCGGAGTATTCGACATGCTCTTCATCACGGCGTCGCAAGCCGCAGTCACGCGCGAAACAGCCCGGCGCGCACAGGCAGGCAACCCGCCAAAGGGAACAGTGGCCTTCGTGGGGCTCGCCGACGAAGAATCCGGCGGAAGGTTGGGCGCGCGCTGGATTTCTGAGAACCGCCCCGACGCATTTTCCTGGAAGAACTGCCTCTCCGAGACTGGCGGCTCGCATCTGCCGGTGCGTGATGGCAGCGATGCTCTGGTTATCAACGTCGGTGAGAAGGGCATCTTCCAGCGTCGCCTCCATGCCACGGGGGATACGGGGCACGGCTCCCTTCCCTATGGAAAGTCTTCATCCATCCTCACACTGGCGGAGGCCGCCCGGCGCGTGGGAGCATTGGCGATGCCGCCCGCCTATGACCACGTGTGGTCTTGGTTCGTGGAGGCGTTCCACTTCGATCCGGATACCACCGCCGCGCTTGTCGACGGATCCGCAGGGGACGCTACTTATGAGACTTTCGGTGAGCTAGCGGCGTTCGCACACTCGTTTAGTCACACCAACATCGCTTTCACGGGGATTCATGGCGGTAGCGCCATCAATGTCATCCCTTCGAAGGCTTATCTCAACCTCGACATCCGGGCGCATCCGACGGATACCGCGGATTCTGTCGACGCCGCCCTCATTGCGGCGCTGGGTGACATGGCTGATGAGATAAGGATCGAGCATCTCAACAATGAGACCCCCTCGGCATCGCCTGCAGAGGGTCCGCTCTGGGATGCGATGGCTGCGACATTTGGCGAGTTCTTCCCAGAGGCATCAGTTGTGCCCATCTACGCCTCGGGCGGCTCAGATCTGCGATTCGCCCGCCGCATGGGTGGTGTGGGCTATGGTTTCGCCCTGCATGCTCGCGCACGGGACTTAGCGAGCGCCAACAACGAGCTACATTCCCATGACGAATGCCTCCACCTGGAAGACCTAGATCTCACGGTGAAGGCATACGATGCGCTGGTTCAGCGCTTTTGTGGTTAAGAAACGGTGCTCCAGCACCGCGCCGATTAATCCTCGACGACAGAAACCTTGACGTCAATGTTGCCGCGGGTGGCGTTGCTATAAGGGCAGACCTCATGCGCCTTGTCGGCGGGGCCTGCGGAATCGGGGCCCGAGAGAAAGTGACGGGGCAGTTTTGTTTCCGCATGCCATCCGGGTGTACCGATATGCCACACTCTCATTCATGCTCAATCTTCAAGTCGGATCTCCTTGCCCAACCCCTCCAGTTCTCTCACAGCGGCGGACTGCGCCACCGCCGAGCCCGTCGCGCGCGGCGGCGCCTGGATAACGCGCTCCGACTCGAGCCCCCGCTCCAACTCCATCGCGCGCGTAATCTCCGCGTCGATCTTCACGCCGAGGATAAACAGTGTGTTCATGATCCACAACACAAACAGCGCGATGATGACCGTACCCAGCGCGCCGTACGCGCTGCGCGCACCCACCACCGTGAGATAGACCCGCACCAGTCCCCACGCCACGACAGCGCCCAGTAACGCGATAGTTGAGCCCACCGTGAGCCACTGGAATTTCCGCGTCCGCACATTCGGCGCGAAGCGATACAACAACGCCAACAGTGTCACGCTCATCACCGCCACGACCGGCCAGCGCAGCCATTGCCACACCGGCAGGAAGGAATCGACGAGGAAAGAACGCACCGAAGAAACACCCGCGACCCCACCAAAAGGCCGCAACAGCCCCACTACGATGTCGCGCTGCAGCATGAGCGCCACAAAGATCACCACGGCGCCCAGCACCATTGCGATGGTAAGAAGCCACATCACTGTCCACGTGCGCACGAGCCCGCGGCCTTCCACTCGCCCATACATCGCATTGGCACTGCGCGCGAACGCCCGCACATACGCCGAGGATGAAGACAGTGCAAGGACCACCGATAACACCAGCATGAGCGTCGACTGTTGCGTCGACCCCACCACCGCATCCACGATCCGCTGTGCGGCATCCGCCCATTCCGGCGGCAGGTACGTCCCGATGAAATCAGCCGTGAGTTTCTGCACCTGTTCCTCATTGCGCGCGAGCACCAGCGTCGCAATGGAGTACACGCCCAACACCATGGGCAGCGCCGTGAGCACCGTAAAGAACGTGAGCGTCGCCGCGCGGTCCATCATCGCGTTCATGAAGAACTCATAGCGCACCCGGCGCACAACTAACCCCCACGCCCGGCGCGACAAATGCCACGCGCCCTCCCCCGCCGAGCCATACGCCCAGGGCACCGACGTGCGCACGAGCTCCCCACTATTGGGCGCAGCGACGGCAGGGCTTGCCGATGCCCCCTTCTTCTCACCTTCGTCCGGCGTAGCGTTGCGTGTCATACCTGCAGCTTACCGGGCCTTGCCGTTCCCAACGCAGAAACTACGACGGCAAGGATCGTGCCAACAATGAAAAGAACGACCGCGGTTATTGCAGTCCCTTTCTTTTTGTTCTTAACAACCAGGCTCACGCGATTCGTCTAAAAATTGAAAAGCCCCAGCTAGGACGTAATCTAGCTGGGACTTTGCGGTGGAGCCGCCGGGAATTGAACCCGGGTCCTTCGTCACCTCGCCAGGGCTTCTCCGTGCGCAGTCTGCACAGGATCTCTACTCGGCCCTCCGGCACGGGCAAACACGTTCCGGATGATGGGCCCAGTCGCTCTGAAAGTCCCCCACCGACCGAACGACAAGCCGGTGGAGCAAGTTCCTTAGTCGATGCCAGGAACCAGGTCAGGAACTAAACCTGGGCTGACAGACACGCGTCGCTGAAATTAGGCAGCGAGGGCGTAGTCACGCTGAGAGTTCTTCTCTGCGTTTATTGGTTGCTGCGACGCTTACGGTGGTCTCCAGCCTGCACCGGCACGCTTCCCCTGGCTCAATGTACGAAGTCGAAACCAAGTCGACCCCTTACATCCGTAGAGCGGGCATGTGCTTTCTCTACAGTTCGTACAACACTACTCCACCCAAGACTATTCCCTCAAGTCTCAAATTCCAGACATACGGGAGACTATTAATTAGCTGGAACGCATTCGTGACGTGCACTACAGCTGCTAGCCTATTTTCACACTGCTCTCAAAAATGTAAACCGATAACCAAAGGCAAACAGTGACTTCATCATCAGCAGAGAACGTGAACAACGCCAGCGCCAGCGAAGCTGCCGCACTTTCGGATGCCCACCCCGCATCAGATAACGCCCACCACGCAACCAACACGGAATGGGCCATCTCACTCTTCGGCACCGCAGTCGGTGCAGGAATCTTGTTCCTGCCCATCAACGCCGGCAGCTTCGGCTTCTGGCCGCTCGTCATCGCCACCCTCCTCATTGGCCCCATGACGTACTTCTCACACCGCGGCCTCGCGCGCATGATCTGTGCATCCCCACGTCAAGGCGATGACATCACCGAAGTCGTGACCGACTACTTCGGTAAGACCGCAGGTTTTGTCATCTCTATCCTGTACTTCCTGGCCATCTTCCCGATCGTCTTGATCTACGGTGTCTCCATCACCAACACGGTTAATAGCTTCATCGTCAACCAGCTCAACGGCCCGGAAATCCCCCGTCCGCTCCTATCATTCCTGCTCGTCGGAATCATGACCGTAGTCTTCGGCTTCGGCCAGAAGATGGTCCTGAAGGTCACCCAGTTCTTGGTTTACCCGCTAATCTTCTGTCTCGGCGCGCTCTCCCTCTACCTCATTCCCCGTTGGGACTTCGACTCTTTCGCAAGCACAGGAAATGCTGACTGGAGCATCGTCGGCAGCGTCGCGCTCATCATCCCCGTCCTTGTCTTCGCTTTCAACCACTCCCCCGCCATTTCCCAGTTCTCCTTGGCTATGGTCGCAGCGCACGGCAAGGAGAAGAGCTCTGGGAACGCCTCCCGTGCACTCGCGCTTACCGCGATCTTGCTGACTGTATTCACAATGTTCTTCGTGTGGTCGTGCACCCTCGCGCTGGGTGCAGATGGCCTCGCGGAGGCACGCGAGCAAAACCTGCCAGTCCTGTCCTACCTCGCTAACGTGACGGGCGTTCCAGTGCTTGCTTTCGTGTCCCCATTCATCGCCATCGTGGCCATCGTTTCTTCCTACTTCGGCCACGTCCTCGGTGCCACCGAAGGCGGCAACTACCTGCTGCGCCGTATCGCACCAGGTGCCACGCAGAATCTCTCGCAGGCCAAGCTCAACGGAATCATGCATTTCTTCATCTTCGTGTGCGCGTGGATTGTCGCCATCATCGACCCGTCCATCCTCGGGCTCATCGAGGCCATCGGCGGCCCCTTCATCGCAGCAATCCTCTACCTACTGCCGATGTACGCCATCCACAAGATTCCGGGCCTGGCCCGCTTCCGCAACCGCTTCAGCAACTACTTCGTTGTCATCACCGGCCTGGTGGCCGTGGGCGCGGCAATCTGGGGCATCTTTAACTAACAGCTGAGCTGGCCTCACCCACCCCAGCTCAACCACCCCAGCCCAGAGGGCTTAGTTCTTCTTGTTTAACTGGGATTCCAGCCAGTCTTTTAGCACGACGGCATGGTTGACCTCCCGGTCCTTAGCGGCAAAGAGCAGCGTGACAGCTCCTTTGTCCGCAAGGGATCGCAAGGTCTCCATGTCGTCGCTGTCGTTTTCCTCAAGCTCCGCGCGATAGCGCTTCGCGAACTCATCAAAGGAATCCGGATCGTGGTTCCACCACTTGCGCAGCTGCGGCGTGGGTGCCACGTCCTTGAGCCACTCGTCCGCGCGCAGGTCCTCTTTGCTGATGCCGCGGGGCCAGAGCCTGTCCACCAACACCGTGGTGCCCTTGGTTGAGGTCTTCCCCTTGGCCATATCATGCGCCTTCGCCGTATGAATCATGCACCCAGGCTACGCCCCCGGGCGTCGCCAAGCACTTAAGCGTTGATGCCTTTCACGCGGCGTCCCAGCTCGCGAGTGATTTCGCGATCCTGATCGCGGCGCTTGATAGCCTCACGCTTGTCGTAATCCTGCTTACCTTGCGCAAGCCCCAGCTCGCACTTGGCACGGCCATCCTTGAGGTAGACCTTGAGCGGAATCAAGGTCTTGTTTCCGTCGCGCACCTGGCCCATGAGCTTGTCGATTTCGCGGCGGTGCAAAAGCAGTTTGCGGGTGCGCTTTGGCGAGTGGTTCGTCCACGTTCCCTGCGAGTACTCGGGGATGTGGAGATTGCGGATGTAGACCTCACCGTCGTCGATGGTTGCGAACGCATCGACGAGGGAAATCTTGCCCTCACGCATAGATTTGATTTCGGTTCCCACCAGGACCATGCCGCATTCAAGGGTATCGAGAATCTTGTAATCGTGACGGGCACGGCGATTGGTGGCTAGGGTCGTGTTGTTGTCGACCGCTGCTTTCTTCTTTGCCTTCTTCGCCATAATTTCTACAACTATACGCGGTGCTTACTTGCGCACATAAGCGCGCAGCGTAATTTGCGCGGTAAGCGCCGCGAAGAAGAGCGCGAGGACGCCCACGATCGGTAGAGCCACCCAGATGTCGCTGGTCTTGATTGGGGTCAAGAGCTGGGACTCGTAGAGGTTTTTCAGCGAAGGATCCAGCACGGCAGACTTGCCCACGACCACGCCAATACCGGCAAGGACAACGCCGATGAACGTACCAAGGAGTGCCTCCAACACGAACGGCGCCTGGGTAATCCAGCGGGAGGCGCCCACCATACGCATGATAGACATCTCGCGGGAGCGGTTAAAGGCGGCAATCTGGACCATGTTGGCGATAAGGAAGATCGCTGCAATGGCCATCACCGCTGCCAACAGGAAGGTGGCGTTACGGATGGAGTCGAGGTTGTTCGCAGCACCGCGCACCTCCTCCTGCTGGTCGATGACCTCACTGACCGCAGAGCTGTCCTTAATTGCGTCGATAGGCGCGGTGTTCGTCGGATCAACGAGGCGGAGGTGGAACGCCGCCGGCAGCGCATCTGGAGAGGTCTCCTCCACCATAACCGGATCGGTTTCCTGGAAAAGCTCCACGAAGCGGTCGTAGGAAGCCTGACGGTCGCGGTAGGTCACCGACTCAATGCCATCATCTTCCTCGAGCTGCTTTTTCAGGTCGGCACAGGCTGGCGAGGTACAGCTCGGGTCATTAGCGGAGATGTCCTCGTTGAGCTGGATCATTACCTCAACGCGCTCCAAGTAGAGGTCCTTGGTGTCGTTGGTCATGTTAGTCACCAGCACGCCGGCCACCACGAGGGCTACAGAAATGGCGGTGGTGATGACCATAGCGATGGTCATAGTCAGGTTTCGGCCCAGTCCTTTGAAGGCCTCGCGCGTTACTAGTCCCAGTTGCATTTAGAGCGCCTCCCCGTACAGTGCGTTGGCTTCGTCGCGCACGAGCTTGCCGTTGTGAAGCTCGAGGACCCTTTGGCGGGCGTCGTTAACCGCGCGGGCGTTGTGCGTCGACATAACCACGGTGGTACCACGGCGATTGATCTGAGTGAGCAGGCTCAAAATTTCAGTGGCCGTACCCGGATCCAGGTTGCCGGTGGGCTCGTCGGCCAGCACCAGCTTCGGACGGTTGACGAACGCACGGGCCACAGCCACGCGCTGCTGCTCACCACCGGACAGCTCGTGCGGCATGCGGTGCTGCTTCGAACCCAGCCCCACCATCTCGAGGACCTCCGGCACGGCCTTGTCGATCTTCGACTTCTTCTTGCCAATTACCTCGAGCGCAAAGGCTACGTTTTGATAGACGTTGAGCTTCGGCAGCAGGCGGAAGTCTTGGAAGACGTAACCGATGGACTGGCGCAGCTGATTGATCTGGCGCCCCTTCAAGGCATTGACGTGGAAGTTGTCAAAGTGAATGTCGCCAGAGCTGACGTTCGTTTCACGCACCATCAGCTGAAGGAACGTGGACTTACCGGAGCCAGAAGGGCCGATAAGGAACACGAACTCGCCGTCTTCGATTTCAAAGGAGACATCGTCAAGCGCTGGCCTGGTCGACGTCTTATAGACCTTGGACACATTTTCAAAGGTGATCACTCAAGCCACATTAGCAACACGAGTTAACAACAGAAAGTATAAAAACTAACTTTCCTTCTCTTCCTTCTGTGCCTCGGCCATTCGCCACCGAATGCCGGCCTCCAGGAATCCGTCCAAGTCACCGTCCAGAACCTTCGAGGGATCGCCTACCTCATAGTTAGTGCGCAGGTCCTTGACCATCTGATACGGGTGCAAAACATAGGAACGCATCTGATTACCCCACGAGGCGTTTCCGCCCGCACCCAGCGCATCAAGCTCGGCGCGCTCCTCTTGACGCTTGCGCTCCAAAAGCTTGGCCTGCAGGACGCGCATTGCTGACGCCTTATTCTGAATCTGGGACTTCTCGTTCTGACACGTCACCACGATGCCGGTTGGGATGTGTGTCAGACGCACCGCGGAGTCGGTGGTGTTGACGGACTGTCCGCCAGGACCCGAGGAACGGTAGACGTCCACGCGCACATCCCCATCCGGGACGTCGATATGGTCGGTCTGCTCAACCACCGGCAACACTTCCACTTCAGCAAAGGAGGTCTGGCGGCGGCCTTGGTTATCAAAGGGCGAGATGCGCACCAAGCGATGCGCGCCCTGCTCCACGGAAAGCTGGCCATACATGTACTCGCCGTGCACCACGAAGGTCGCGGACTTAATGCCAGCCTCTTCCGCATAAGAGATGTCATAGACGTCCACCTTGTGGCCGTGCTTTTCGGCCCAGCGGGTGTACATGCGCATGAGCATCTCCGCCCAGTCCGCGGCATCGACGCCGCCGGCGCCCGAGCGAATGTTGATGACAGCCTCACGCGGGTCATACTCGCCAGAGAGCATCGTGGTCACCTCCAACGCCTCGATGGCAGCACCCAGGTCCTCCAGCTCGTCGTCGGCAAGCGCGGTGTCCCCCTCTTCCTCCGCCAACTCGAACATGACGGGCATATCGTCCACACGCGAACGCAGGCTCTCCAGCTTGCGAATCTTGGCCTGCGCGGCTGAAAGAGCGGAAGTTACCTGCTGAGCGTGAGCGGGATCATCCCACAAAGAGGGGTCCCCAGCCTGTGCCTCCAGCTCACGAACCTGCTCAGCTAAAGCCGCAGGATCCATCACCTTTTCAATGGTGGCGAGGGTGGAATCCAGTTCTGCAAGACGGGCTGATTGTTCGGGACGCATAGGGCCCAAGTCTACCTGCGCAGCAACCGCAATTAGCCATCGGCCGCATTTAGCGCGACAATATCCGCATGACTCAACAGCCGAGCTTGAATGAGATGATCGATGCGATCACCAAGACCTTTCTGGTAGCTCACGTCGACGACACCGATGCGCACCTTGCGCAGGCGCTCGTCTACAACGCAGGACGCCTCGCCTGGCGCATGCGTGAGCAGGGCGTCGACATTAACCAGAAGACCTCTGTTTCTGACGTCGTCACGGATGCGGACCGCGCCGCCGAACGCTTCGTCGCCGGCGTCCTCGAGGTCGTCCGCCCCGAGGACGGAATCCTCGGTGAGGAAGGCGCCACACGCCCCTCCACCTCCGGCCGCACGTGGGTCATCGACCCAGTAGACGGCACCTACAACTTCAGCTCCGGCTCTGACTACTGGTGCTCCGCGCTCGCACTAGCCGACGCCGAGGGCGTCATCTTCGGCGCAGTCCACCGCCCTGCCATGGGATACACCTGGTTCGGCGGCCGCGACTTCCCTACCTCCCGGGACGGAAAGGACGTGGCGAAACTGCAGAATCAATCTGCCAAAGAGATCAGCATGGCCACCTACCTCCACCCCACCTCCATCCAAGACGCAGATATCCGCGCCGCTTGGCAGAGAGTCGGCGAAAAGTTTGCTACAGTCCGTATGCTTGGCGCGGGCTCAGTTGATCTCTCTTCTGTGGCTGACGGCACCTGGGGTGCCTGGATGCAGCACAGTGTGGCCGACTGGGACTGGTTCCCCGGCAAGGCCTTGGTTGAAGCAGCCGGCGGCGCTGCCCGCAAGTTAGAAGCAGGCGGTGTGGAATGGTGCATCGCCGGTAATAAACAAGTAGTTGACGAGATGGAGGAATGGCTCCGTGGGTAAGTGCAAAGAAGACCTCGGACTCGCGTTGGAACTCGCGGGCCACGCGGATGTCATCACGATGAATCGCTTTGAGGCATCCGACCTTTCGGTTAAGGACAAGCCGGACATGACCCCGGTTTCCGACGCCGACTTGGCTTGTGAAAAGCAGATTCGCGAGGCCCTCAAGCGCTCGCGTCCACGCGACGAGGTCCTGGGCGAGGAGTTCGGCGGCACCCCGACGTTTAAGGGACGCCAGTGGGTCATCGACCCCATCGACGGCACCAAGAACTTCGTGCGCAGCGTCCCGGTGTGGGCAACGCTCATCGCTTTGCTGGAGGACGGCGAGCCTGTGGTCTCTGTGATCTCCGCACCTGCTTTGCGACGTCGCTGGTACGCCGCCAAGGGCGGCGGCGCCTACCGCGTCTTCGGCGGAGAGCCCAAGCGCCTGCACGTCTCCCAGGTCGAAAAACTCGAGCATGCTTCGGTGGCCATGAGCTCCCTGGCAGGCTGGGCTGAGCGCGGCCTGCAGGATCGCTTCATCGAACTCACGGAAAAGACCTGGCGCCTGCGCGGCTACGGTGATTTCTGGAACTACTGCCTCGTTGCCGAAGGCGCCGTGGACATCGCCGCTGAGCCAGAGGTGTCCCTGTGGGACCTCGCGGCCCCTGCCCTACTGGTCACCGAGGCCGGCGGTAAGTTCACCTGTCTCACCGGCGAGGAAGGCCCACACAACGGCTCGGCAGTGGCCAGCAACGGACTGCTTCACGACTCCGTCCTCGGCATCCTGAACTAGGCCAAAGAGAAAGCGGCGGTGGGGGAAGTCTCATAAACTTCCCCCACCGCCGCTTTTGGTGTTTCGCTTTTAGAAAAGCAATTAGCCTTTGCTTTTAGTGCTGTGGCAGCACAAAACCTGCGCCAACTCCGCCGCGACGGTTCATGTCTGCGAGGATTGCATCCATGTTCATAGCCACGGTTGGGTTGTGCAACGGGCCCTGCAATGGGCTGCGGCACTCCGGCAGGCCTGGGATAAGTCCGCGGGAGACCGTGCCGATGATCCGACCGTTGCTCATGACCGGTGCACCCGAATCGCCCACCATGGCGCAGATCTGATTGATTTGCACCTCGCGCGATTGCTGGTAGGTCACGCCACAGGTGGTACCGGTGGCAACACCAGTCTTGCAGGTCAGCTCGCCCGGCTTGGCAGTGCCGCCCAACTGCGTTGCGGTAACGCCATTGTAGGAACGAGAGATCTCTGCTTTGGAACCGAACTCGATCACGGTGTAGTCGAGGTACTCATTCTTTGCGGCGATGGTGCCCGTGGTTCCTACCTGCCAGGAATCGGCAGAAGAGACCGAGTCGCCCACATTGCCACAGTGGCCAGCGGTCAGGCCCACCTTGCGACCCGCCGCGTCAGTGCCGGCTGCGGTCAGGGTGCACATGGTGTCCTGGTTGACGTAGAGCGGCGTGCCCGGGCCATACAAGGACTTGCCGCGAGTCATGGCAGCGTTGGATTCCTCCGGAATGCGGGGGGCATCGAAGTAGGATGCTGGCACGCGGTGCAACACGTAGTCGTCGAATGGCTTAGCAGCCGCTACTTTGGAAAGAGCGTCATTTTTCCACACGTAGTTTGGGTCAGTGCCCTGTGGCTTAAACTCCGGCTGTGTTGCATTCTCGATCATCCCGATGGGATTTGGATTAGTCAACGGCTGCGCGTACTGCTGCGTGTTGTGTTCACGCGCAACAAACTGCTCTGTGGCGGGTTGCCACTTCGCAATTTCTGACTGCGCCTGCACGATCGCAGTGTTCACGTCACTGACCGCTTGGTTGACTGCGGCGGTCACGCCAGAGGCCGCACCAAAACGTGCGATTTCGCTGTTGAACTGGTTTAAAACGGCAGTGGTGACTGCGTCGGAACCCGTTGGAGCAGAAGCTGGAAGCTCTTGGGCGCCGGCCGTGGGGCTCGCAAAGAAAAACGCACCTACGAAAGCCGAGCCCACGATGACTTTCTTAAGATGCGGAATACGAATCATGAACAATTCCCTCAATCTATCTTGCTATTGGTCTAGCCTCCCACATACTGTCACGTGCCACCCCTACGTGACGCGCTCTGAGCGTTCTGTGTCCAAGCCGTTACCTTTTACACAGCCAGCGGGTGTACCCGCATCTTCAGACCCGAATCTCGCGCCAGAAATCAGTTTCCTCGCTATGATGTTGAGGCCCAATCTTGGCCTCGTTCACTGCCCCCAACCGTTCTCAAGGAACTCGACGTGACTCAGCTTCTCGCCTTCCTGGCTGATCAGCCTATCCTCCTTGTCTTTGCCCTCATCGGCGTAGGAATGGCGCTCGGCAACATCAAACTAAAAGGCGTCAGCCTGGGGGCTGCGGCCGTGCTATTCCTCGGCATTGCTTTTGCCGCGGCGTCGGCAAGCACAGGCAGCGCCGTGAGCGTGCCGCCCGTCATTGGCACGTTCGGCCTAGTTATCTTCGCCTTCGGCATCGGCAATAATTCCGGCATCGTCTTCTTCCAGTCCTTGCGCACCGCCACCGCGCCCGTACTATCCATGATTGCGGTGTTCATCATCGCAGCCATCGCGGCGCACACCGTGGGCACATACGTATTTGGGCTAGACATCTCAGTGATCGCCGGAACCTTCGCTGGGGCCATCACCAACACGCCCTCGCTTGCCGCGGCGGCGGAAGCCACCGGGGACGGTGCCGCCGCCACGGTGGGCTACGCGGTGTCCTACCTGTTCGGCGTAATCGGCATGATGATCGTGGCAACGCTCTTGCTTCGCGACGCCCCCAATGACACCGACAAGGCTGCGCCCGTCACTCGCGTGCACATGCAGATTACGCGCAAAGAAGGCATCAGCATCGCAGATCTCCTCGCGGCCGGGAACAACGAGGTTCAGGTCACCCGTTTGCGCCGGGTGGGAAGCAACCTCATCATCATTCCGGGCTATCTCGACGAGCTCAAGCCCGGTGACGTGGTGACGGTGGTTGGAACACCGAAGGACCTCGACGCCGTGTTATTGGCTGGTGGACGCGAATCTCCACAGATTTTGGACGATGACCGCCACGACCTAGATTTCCGCCGCATTACCATTTCTCAGCACCAGCTAGCGGGCAAGACCATCGCGCAAGTCAACAACGCGCTCAATGACCGGTGGGGAGCACGCATCTCCCGCATCCGCCGTGGCGACGAGGACCAGGTGGCCAACCCCGAGTTCCTCGTGGAGTTGGGTGACCGTGTCCGCGTGGTCGGACCCGCTGGCCACTTGAAGGCCATCTCCAAGTACCTGGGTGATTCCTCGCATGGCCTGACCGACATCAACCCGGTCGCGCTGGGTCTGGGCTTGGCTTTGGGTATCCTCCTGGGCCATATCGACATTCCGCTGCCGGGAGAGGCCACGCTCAACCTCGGCGCTGCCGCGGGTGTTCTCTTGGTGGCGCTCGTTATGGGCCGCATCGGTCGAATCGGCAAGATGATCACCGCTTTGCCGCATTCGGCAAACACCGTCTTGGCGGATTTGGGCCTCCTGCTTTTCCTTGCGCAAGCCGGCACCAACGCCGGCGGGCAGATTGCCGGTGCGTTCTCCAGCGGCGCTTGGTGGAAGATCCTGTTGCTCGGAATGCTTGTCACCACCATCGTCGCGGTGGGCATCGCGCTCGTGATGCACAGGATGTTGGGCAATGGCGCCACGAAGACTGCGGGCATCTTGGCCGGTGCGCAGACCCAGCCGGCAATCCTCGCTTTTGTGAACAACCGCACCGCCGCCGATACTCGCGTGGCGTTGGGCTACACGCTGGTCTATCCGGCGGCAATGATTTCGAAGATCCTTATCACCCACGGCCTTGCGCTTTTGGGCTAACTCGGCCGCTTGCAGCGGGTATCGTGGGGGCCACGATTATTCGGCCCCGGTTTTGCCTTTAAGGAGCGTTTTTAACGATGTCTGCTTTTGACCACGCCGTGTGGTGGCACGTTTACCCGCTGACTGCTTGCGGGGCACCCATCCGCGAGGAACACACCTCAGCCCCACGCCTTAAGCGCTTGGAGGCATGGATGGACTACGTGGTGGAGTTGGGCTGCAACGGCTTGTTGTTGGGTCCGATTTTTGCCTCCATGAGTCATGGGTATGACACCGTGGACTACTACCGTTTGGACCCGCGTCTAGGCACGGATGACGAGTGGGACGCGTTTGTCGACGCCGCCCATTCCCGCGGCCTGCGCATCATGCTGGACGGTGTGTTCAACCATGTGGGCGCGCAGCACCCGTTGGCCGCACACCCGACTGAAGACAACGCGGGAATGGTGCAGGAGTCCGGCTGGGAGGGCCACGAGCAGCTGCGTGAGCTCAACCATGCGGACCCGCGTGTAGCTGACATGGTCGTGGACATCATGTACCACTGGCTGGGCAAGGGCGCTGACGCTTGGCGTCTGGATGTGGCCTATGCCGTGCCCTCGGAGTTCTGGGCCACGGTCACTGAGCGCGTACGTGAGCGCTTCCCCAACGTTGCTTTTCTGGGTGAGGTCCTCCACGGTGACTTCGCGGCGATTGGGCGCGCGGGTCACCTCGACGCGGTCACAGCATATGAGTTGTGGAAAGGAACGTGGAGCTCCATTCATGACGTGAACTTCTGGGAGCTCGCCCACGCACTGGAGCGCCATGCCGAGTTCTCCTCCACGATGACGATGCAAACCTTCGTGGGCAATCACGACGTCAACCGCATCGCCAGCCAGGTGGGCGACGCCGGCGCGGTGCTGGCCGCCACGGTCTTGTTCACCGTCCCCGGCATGCCAAGCGTCTACTACGGCGACGAGCAAGCATTCCGCGGCGAGAAGGCCGAGGGATTCGCCGCCGACGATCCAATCCGCCCTCCCCTGCCGGAGAACCCCGCCGAACTCGCTGAGTTGGGCTGGTGGCTCTATCACCTCTACCAGGAGCTCATTGCTTTGCGACGCCGCAACGACTGGCTCACGCACGCCTTACTTGAGGTCCGCGACAAGGCCAACGAATCCATCACCTATGCCGTCACAACGCCTGAGCACGAGTGCTTGGTGTCCTTACACGCCGGCGATCACCATGCAGCCACGGTGACTATTGATGGCTACACCGAGTTTGAGTGGCGAGGTTAAAACAACAGGGCAGTGACGGCGAAAGGCCCGCCTACAGTTCCAGCGACTCGGGGGTTGATTCAGCTGGGCGGGCGGGGCTTTACTGCCCGGTACCCTATCCGGCGTTTCGGCCCTGCGTATGTCGAGCACATGAGACAATTACTCTCATGGCTGAGATGACACACGCGCAGCGTGTAAGTGCTGCTAGAGACTTCGCTGAGCGCTGGAAAGACCGAGGCGCTGAAAAATCAGATACCCAACAGTTCTGGATTGACCTGTGCTCCAACGTGCTTGGCATGGAAGACCAGACCACAGCGCTGCACTTCGAATCTCGCACCACCGGCGCTGGCTGGATTGACGTTGCTGTCCCCGATGCGAAGACGTTCCTCGAGCAGAAGGCATCGTTGCAGGCTGGCGAACTTATCGGCAAGCTGTACAAGCTACTGCACGAACAGAACGTTGGCCCAGACTCTGCCGCGTCGCAGCACGCGCTCAATGTCCTCTGTGTGCGCCTGATGTTCTGTCTGTTTGCCGAGGATGCAGGTATCTTCCTGAAGAACGCAGTACTGAACTACTTAGCCCCAGTCAACGCGCCCGCAATGCGTCTCGCGCTCAAGCGCCTGTTCAAACAGCTAGATACTCCCATGGATCTGCGTGACCCGTATGATGAACAGGCACTTGCGGTAATACCCTACGTCAACGGTGGCCTGTTCACTGATGCAAATGTCGAGATTCCCAACTTCGCAGATGAAATTCGTGAGCTACTGATCACCGAGTTGTCGGCGGATACTGAGTGGTCACAAATAAGCCCGACCATCTTCGGCGGTGTCTTCGAGTCCACGCTGAACCCCGAGACTCGTCACGCGGGCGGTATGCACTACACGAGTCCCGAAAACATCCATAAGGTCATCGACCCATTATTCCTGAACGCGCTGACTGACGAGCTGGCAAGCATCATCAACGAACCGGGCGTTGGTGCAGTCAAGCGGCGCAACAACTTGAAGCGCTACCACGACAAGTTGGCCGGTCTGACCTTCTTCGAAGCTTTCAACCCGACTTGGGTACAAAATGGCGGCGCACTCGCGCTCGCGACGTGAGTGGTCCAAATCCAGGTTCAGTGGTTCAACTGGATATTCGTTCAGAGATAAACAGTTTCCGGTAGTGGATATCTCCGTCCTTGCGTGGATAGTAGATCCAGCCGATGCTTTCCCAGAACTCATCAGCGCCTTCAGAGAAAGCAATCAGCGGCGTGCTCGCGTAGTGTTCGCGAAGCAAGGAAGCGAATTCAGCGCCAAGCCCGCGACATCTGGCCGTAGATCGAATTTCGAAGAACCAGATTTCCTTGGTAGGAACGTCTGCGTCAATACCGATGTAGCTGTCTGATAGTTGCCAGTCGGTGAGTGACGCGCGTCCCGTTTCGATTCCGTCGAGCAAAAGCTGCACGTAGTCAGTGCCGCCCAGAGTGTCGTCTCCTACTCGATCAACGTTGCTGTGCCACCAGTCATCTCGAAATCCTTCATCACCAAACGGGAAGGGAGACTGAAAGTCCACTTCCTGCACGAGGAACCGTAACTCAGCATTCTCCATAACCACAGAATAATGCCAACGCTCGTCGGTCGCCTGCTGGTGGCTTCCTTGAGGACGTCCAGCGCCGCCAAGAGGAACTGGTAAATCTGTGGGGTGTATCAAGCTTCTTGAACACTTCCTGTTGAGGGGAGAAGAACAAGGACATGGCATCAAGTAAGCGTCGAAGGTTCAGTGCCCAGCTCAACTAGAAAGGCCAAGCCTGTTCGGTAGGGCTGGTGGCCCATCTGATGCGGGAACTCGGGCTGGCAGCCATCCAGCCGCGCAGCTACCGTCGCCCCACGATCACCGACGTGGAAGCGGAGGTCTTCGACGGCCTCATCGCACGCGACTTCGCCCCCTAGCACCACACCCCCGGGGCAGCGCTGGTCGGTGACATCACCTACCTGCGCACCGGTGAAGGATGGCTCCACCTCGCCACCGTGATCGATCTGGCCGCACGCATGGTGATCGACTGGCAGATCGCCGGGCATATGCGCACCAGCCTCGTCAGCGACGCCCTCGAGATGGCGCGCATCCACGGCGGCGCCCTGCCCGGGGAGATCTTCCACTCCGGCCACGGAGCCCAATACAGTGCTGGAGCGTTCACCGGCTACTGCCAAGCGCATGGGTTTCGCCAGTCGATGGACCGCACTGGGGTGTGCTGGGACAACGCCGCCGCTGAATCGTTCTTCGCGGGCCTGAAGAACGAGGTGTATCACCAGCAGGTGTTCCCCACCCGCGCCCGAGCATGACTCGCGGTCGCGGACTACATCGAGGTCTTCTACAACCGACGCCGTCGTCACTCAACGCTCGGCTACCGCACCCCGAGCCAAGCATGGACCGACCACCACACCGTCACCGGCGAGACCCTCGCCGCAGCGGCCTGACCAGAGAAAGAACACTAGGAACTGTCCACAATCCTTGACCCAGCCCACACTTCGACGATGCCGAGTTTACCGAGGACCCCGAACGCGGCGCCCCTGTACCGCCCGCTGCTGAATGCGGTGGTAACGATCGGCATCATCATGCTGCAGTCGGCCTCATCCCGAAGTTCACGCTCGGCTTCTTCTTGACAATGGCGATGATGAGTCTCAAGATTTGGGGTCGCGCATCGCTCGGTCATGGTCTTGGCGGCACTCCCAACGCAATGGCAAATATGGATGCTCTCAACCAGCGATTTGGGGTGCGTTCCGAACGTGCGTTCCTGATCGTGCCGTTGGCCGGCGCAGTGCTCATTGACATCGTGGCGCTGCCGTGGATTGTGTTCTGTATGAACTGGGTTGAGTAACGCCAGCAACCGCCCGCGCGGATCGCGCCCCGGTGAACTCAGCGGAATACCTAGCTCCCCCGGCCGAGTCGCCACCCGGTTGCCGCTTCCTGATGCTGCCAGAACGCTGCGAATCGGCCACCCGCCTGCGCCAGCTCAGCGGGTGCACCATCTTCCACCACTCGACCGCCGTCCAGAACAATCACTCGATCAACGTGCTTCAGACTGCTGAGCCGGTGGGTCACGATGACACTCGTTTGTGACCGTTCGTCTTCGGCGAAGGCGTCATTGATCGCGGCTTCATTGTCGTTATCGAGGGCACTGGTTGCCTCATCAATCAGCAGCACTGGCGCGGGTTTCAGCAGCGCCCGCGCAATCGATACGCGCTGTCGTTCACCACCAGAAAGCGCGGTGCCACCCTCCCCCACTCGCCCAGTGTGGGTCTCCACCCGATCAGCAAGCAGTCCATCGATTCGGGCCGCCCGCGCTGCGTGTGCCACCTGAGCGTCATTCGCTTCGGGATCACCGGCGAGGACGTTCTCGCGAATGGTGCCGTCGAACAGGTACGGCTGTTGGAACACAACGCTGACCAGTTCCCGTTTCGATTCCGAGTCGAGCTCACCCACTGCGACGCCATCAAAGAGCACGTCGCCGCTTGTTGGTTGTTTTAGCCCGGCGATCACCGAAAGCAGCGTGCTTTTCCCCGATCCCGAAGGGCCGATTATCGCGGTGGTTGTACCCGCCGCAAACTCCAGATTGATGCCGCTGAGCACGGGCTGATCGGCAGCGACACTGACGCACACATCGCGCAGTTCGATCGTGGGAGCGTGCTGGCACCGATGCGACAGCCTGCCGCTATCGGCAATGGGCGCTTCAAACACCGAGCGGATCTGTTGCAGAGTGTTCACCACCGATTCCACACCCGACGAAAGCTCCGCGAGCACGGTGAACGGTTCGAGGTAGCGGACAATAACCACGATCACCGCGATGGCTTCAGCAGGTGATAGCTGACCGTGAATGGCGAGCACCACCGCGGTTGCGGCCAGCAAGATCAGGGCGAGTTGGCTGGCCACGCCGAACACGATCTGGCCGGGTAGCTGGAACACGAGTTGCCGGAGCATGGAGCGGCGCTGCGCCGCGAGCGCCTGCCCGGCGCGTCCCTGTTCAGCGTCGACGCGACGTGCCGAGCGCAGTACCTGTTGCGTTCGCGCGAATTCGATGATGCGTTCTGAGAGCGTGGTGTTGGCTTCCGCTGCCACCGCATCCGACCGTTCGCCAAGTCTGCGCGATGCAACAAACGCTCCCAGCAGTAGTGGCACGCCTGCGAGCGCTGCCAACCCGAGCTGCCATTTCACGAACAAGAGGGCGAGCGCGATCATCAACGGCATGATTGCGGCGCTGATGAATGGCCCGATGAAATAGAGCACGAGCCCCACGAGCGTGGGCCCGGTGGCGGCGATTGCCTGTCGCGCCGTGGCGGTGTTAGTGGCGGTGAACCAGTCGAGTTCCACCGCTGCCAAACGTTTCGAGACGGTTTCCTGACCGGTGTCGAGCAGCGCAAACCCAGTGCCAAGGCCGATACGCGAGGCGACGGTGGCGATCACATAATCGCCGCAGACTACCAGTAGCAGCATCCCCACCCACGGCCAGGCTGTGGCGGGATCGGCACCAAGCAGCGACCCCAGGACAGGGATCAGCAACACCACCGCGAGCGCGCGGGCGATGACGCTCAGCAGCGTGAACCCGATAAACCCGAAGAACGCGCGGCGGCGATCGATCGGGATGAGGGCTAATAGTGTGCGGATCATTACCGACTCCCTTCCACGATTGGGTCTGTTGTGGGGTGACCAGCGAGCCACAGCCCGTGATAGTGTCCCCGCAGCGCGAGCAGTTCGTCGTGGGTGCCGGTCTCAACGATTTGCCCGTCGTTCAGCACCACGATTTGGTCGACCCCGGTAATCGTGTGCAGTCGGTGTGCGATCACCAGTACGGTGCGGTCGGCGGTGAGTTCGTCGATCGCCGCTTGCACCAGGTGTTCCGACTCTGGATCGGCGAATGATGTGGCTTCGTCAAGCACCAGCACCTCGGTGTCGGCAAGGATGACACGAGCAATCGTTACGCGCTGCTGTTCGCCGCCCGAAAGCGATACCTGTTCGCCGTTGCGGGTGGCGTATCCGTCGGGCAGTGCGCTGATGCGATCGTGAATCTGTGCTGCCCTGGCCGCCGACTCGATCTGTGCATCGTTTGCGTCCGGCACCGCAAGCGCAATGTTTTCGCGCAGGGTGCCGTCAACAAGTTGCACATCCTGCAGCACGAAGCCGATCTGTCGGTACAGCTCGTCGGGTGAGAGCCGGCGCAGGTCGCGGCCACCGATAGTGATGCTGCCGGTGTCGACATCGTAGAAGCGCGCCAGTAGCGCGGCCAGCGTCGATTTACCCGACCCGGATGACCCGACCAGTGCGGTCACCGTCCCCGGTTCGAGCGTGAGCGACACGTTCTTGATCACCGGCAGCCCGGGGAGGTATCCGAATGTGACGTCGTCGAATACCACTCGGCCGGGGGTATCGACAGCTTCGTTTTCGGGCGCGGGCAGGGTGTCGAGTTCGGCTTCTTCGAGTGTGGTGTTGATGTGGCGGGCGGCAAGCAAACCGGTGCGCAGGTCGCCCAGTCCGTAGCCGATGCCGAGCAGTCGGGTGCCGAAGGTGGGTGCGAGGATGAGGAACGGCAGAATCGCGAGCGGTTCCATGATGCCGATGCTGATGAATAGGGCACCAAAGACCACAGTCAGCAACAGGAACGTTGTGGGCCGAGTGACCAGGTCGAGGAAGGTGCGGTATTTCGCGAGTGGTCGCTGCCAGTCGGAGAGGAAGGCAATGTATTCGTGCAGCCGTTTCTGGAAGTGTGATGCCGTGGCACCACCGAACACTCGAATGACTGGCTGCCCTTCCAGATAGGAGTTGGCGGCTGTGTTCATCCGTTCTACCCAGCGCATCGATTCGGCGGCCTTCGGCCCCGATTTCACGACCATCACTGCCATCACTGCCAGGTAAGCAACAACCGGTAGCAGCAATAGCAGCGCTAGCCGCCAGTCGACAATGAAGAGGTAGATGAATACGGCAATGGGGGCGGTGATGGCGGCTGCCGCGTCGGGCACCGCGTGGGTCACCAGGTAGTGCATTGCGAGCGTGTCGTCTTGCACGAGTTGCTTGACCTGGCCTGAACCTCGGGCGGTGAACCAGCCCAGTGGCAGGCGTGCGAGTTTATCGAGCAGTCGCCGGCGCAATGTGTATCCGTATCGCGCATCAACCCAGTGCAGCCAGGTAGTGAGTGCAAGGTTGAGGAATACGCCTGCACCCAACAGCACCGCGGCCCAGATGCCGAGTGCGGTGAGTGTGTCTGTGGATGCGCCAATGAGCAGTTGCCGGGCCAGTTCGGTGAGGAGCACAAAGGGTGCGAGCTCGATGAGCGTTACCAGCACCTGAATAATGGCGGCGGCGATGATCGTGGGTTTGAGAGGCGCGAGGAGTTTACGGCCGCCCGTTGAGTGCCAGTTCCCGCGGGGCACCTCCGCTGTCGTGGTCGGCTCGGGTGCCGGCGCTGATTCTACTTTCGGAGCCGATTCGGTGGTTGCGGCCTCCGCGGTAGTGGTGTCGAGCGGCATCGGCTGAGTTTTGGAGCGGTTTTTGCCGAATGCGCGTCCCCAGTACCAGTAGGCCTGCGCGGTGATCTCTTGTTTTGGGAATCCAAAATCATCCCGTAGCCGCTTACGCAGGTGTTTGAGGCTTCCCGATTCGGTGGCCAGCCAGGCCGCCCAGTTCGACCAGTCTTGAGCCGCAATCGAGTCGGCGAGTGAGGTCTCGTCGGTGCGCTGCACCCAGTGAATCTCCGCGCGTGGATGCTGCGCCAGGGGAATATCGCGGTCGGTTTCGCGGGCTTGTTCCAGATACACCTCGGCTGGAAGCTGCGGTGGCAGTTCGCTAAGGATGGCGTTGATGGCGGGGATGGATGCGGCGTCGCCGACGATGAGGTAGCCGGCGGGGAGTTCTTCAGGAACCACGAACTCTTTTGCCCCCAGCGAGGTGACTGAAATTGTCTGCCCCGCTGTCGCGTTCTTTGCCCATGCTGAGCCGGGACCCGCGGGGGTGTGGAGCAGCACGTCAATCGCGAAGGTGCCGGTTGCGGGGTCTGCCTCACTGACGGTGTAGGAACGCTGTTGTTCGACGTCCGGTTGTTCCGGGTTGGGGAACCAGAATCGTAGATAGGCGGTGGGCCCGATGGCTGCGTCCTGCAGGAGGGTTTCGGAAACGAACCAGATGCGCAGAAAGTCTTCCGTTAGGTTTTCCACGCGGGTCACGGTCGCTTCATGGTCTGTGGCTCCGTAGGCACGCATGAGCACCCCGGAGAAGCCGCGTTTTGCCATGCAGAGTCTTCTCTCTTTGGATTTCAGGCGGGTGCTTATCGGCTATTCGCGGGGCAGCCATCGAGCCGCTCAGCGCATCCCCAGCACCCAGCATCCGACTTAGGTAAGGCTACCTTATATTTTCTGCGTGTAGAAAGCAACATCACCTCGCACCTGCCAGCTACACCTAACAAACCGCATCCGGCAAGCGCACTTCCCCCATTACGTTCTAAGTAGTTCCACCGGAGGGCTCCGAGGATTCATTTCGTAGTCCTCTAATCGGGGCGGGTTATGTTTACACCGTTACCTCATTCCCTTCGGGACTGGAGGAACTAGTCGCCGGCTTCGGCATGGCGCTTATTCGCCCTGTTAAGAAAATGATCCGGGGGGGGTGATGCCGCCGAAGACAGTGACATACTCCAACAGCTCAATAGGAACCTGATCCACGCCACTAGTTGATGTGAGATCTCAAAGTAATGTGGATGCCAGCACGAAGTATGTCCGACCAACCCCCAGCGACGAAGCAGATTACCGCCTTTCTATCGCTAGGAGTACCACCATGACATACCGCTATCTCATCGGCATGGACATCATGCAAATACTTCCACCACGCCTGCGTCCTAGATGAACACGGCACCCAAGTCCTGTCCAAGCAAGTCAACCAACACGAAACATCTCTACGAGACCTCTTTGCTCATTCATCGGCAAAGTCGACCAGCCCCACTACGTGCTAGTTGTCCTTGACCAGCCCAACAACAACGGCCAACTCACCGTCGCTATCGCCCATGCCGGGCTGAGCCTGCCGGAATCACCGCGCATGGTTGACCGTGTCGATGAAGTCTTCCTCAAACTCAAGATCCTTAACGGTATTGATGAAGATCTCGCCAGGGCATACACCCGACTGATTAACCAAATACGCTCAGCACTGGTCGGAACCTACCCTGAGTTCGAACGAGTTCTGCGCGGGCAGGTCATCCACCGCACATGGATACTTCACCTACTCGCCAAGTATGGCGGACCCACCAAGATCCGCAGACTCGGCAATGCCAGAGTCAACGTCTTCGCTAGACGCCATTGGGCACGGAATCCAGAAACCATCGTTGATGCCATGTGCGCAGCGTTCTAGAGCCACTGCAGTTTTGGGCCGCGGAACGGTGGGGTCGGCGGCCAAACGTGCACAACTGCCAACGAAGCCCACCGGCTCTGCTCTGGACGCGGCTTCCTCGTCAGTTACGCAGATCCAGCGGGCAAAGCAGGACGCCGCGGAGCCGGCACCTGCCACAAACACGACGCAAGGCCCTGCGCATCGCGCCGAGGGCCGACGACAGAAGCTGAAACATGCACAACTGCCAACGAAGCCCACCGGCTCTGCTCTGGACGCGGCTTCCTCGTCAGTTACGCAGATCAAGGCTTAGGGGACATTTGGGCATGCAGACAAAATTACCCTAGCAACGATTTCGCTGCTAGGGCATTAGAAGTTGGTAGCGGGGGCAGGATTCGAACCTACGACCTCTGGGTTATGAGCCCAGCGAGCTACCGAGCTGCTCCACCCCGCGTCGAGATGTACTTCTAAACATCTTGCGCTTAACGTTTACGGCTAAAGCTTTTGCTAACCGCTCTCGTTGGCGACTCATGTAACTATACACACCAAAGGCCACACACCCAAATCCGCTGGGCAGGTGGCCTTTAGTATGTTTTCGCTATGGCGCGCTACTTGGACTGCAGCTGCTTGTAGGATGCAACGGCCTTGTCGAGCTCGTCGAGGGCCTTGCCGTACTCCTCGAAGGAGCCGTTGCGGGCCTTCTCCACGTTATCGAGTGCGGTGTTGATTTCGTCGATTGCTTCAGCCTCGTTGGACGCAGCAGGTGCAGATGCAGGTGCGGAAGCCTTGCCATCCTCGCCAGACTTCTTGTCATCCTTCGAGTCGCTCGGCGAGTTCTTCACAGTGCCGTCGCCGTCGATCTCCGTGATGTCTTGGGCTGCCTTCGGATCAATGCCCACTTGGTCGAGAGCCTCACCAATGGTCGGCGCATAGCCCACGCGGCCCTTGTAGGAAACAAGTACACGCAGCAGCTTCGGGAACGCAGACTCTTGGTCCTTGCGCTGCGAGTAGATCGGCTCTAGGTAGAGAATCTCACCATCGCCCACCGGCAGTGCCAGCAGGTTGCCGTTGGTCAGGTCGTTCGAACCCTCCCACAGCGTGCGGTCACGAGCGACCTGGTCAGAAGACATCATGGCGTCTTGTGCCTGCTTCGGACCCTGGGTTTGAGTGTCCGTCGGCAGCACCTTGACGGTGATCTTGCCGTAGTTCTCCGGATCCGAGGACACAGCCATGTGCGCGGACAAGAACTGACGGTTCAGGCCACGGTAAGACGTGATGAGCTGGAAGCTTGGCTTACCGGTCTTCGGGTCAGAGGCCATGACGTAGTACGGCGGCTGGTTCAGACCTCGGGCTTCGCCAGCGGTCGGGTCTTCCGGCACGGACCAGAATGCGTCGTTGTTGAAGAACACGCCTGGGTCAGAAACGTGGTACTTAGCCAGCAGGTTTCGCTGCACCTTGAACATGTCCTCCGGGTAGCGGAAGTGGTTGCGCAGCTCGTCGGAGATTTCAGCCTCCGGCTTCACCACGTTCGGGAACACACCCTCCCATGCCTTCAAGACTGGGTCCTCGGTGTCAAACTCGTAGAGATCAACGGTGCCGTCGTAGGCGTCGACAGTGGCCTTGACCGAGTTGCGGATGTAGCCCACCTGCTCGTTGATGAGACGCTGGTTGGTGCCATTCGGGTTCTGGGTGTCCTGGGTGGTCTCAGTCAGCGAGGTGCGCTGAGAATAAGGCAGGGAATCCAGGGTGGTGTATCCGTCGACAATCCACTTGATGCGGCCGTCGATAACAGCCGGGTAGGTAGCGGAGTCAGTAGTCAGCCATGGAGCAACCTTCTCCACGCGCTCGCGCGGGTCACGGTCATAGAGAATCTTCGACTCGGAACCAACGCGGTCAGAAAGCAGCAGATTCATCTCCTGGTACTTCAACGCATATGCGGTGCGGTCGAAGAAATTACCGATGTGCACGCCGCCCTTACCGTCATAGGTGTAGGTCGTGGAATCGGTGTCATACTCAACCGAGTCGTTGCCGGTCTTGCCCACGATGGCGTAATCGCGGCCATCCTGTGCGCTAGCGATGACCGGGCCGAAGTAGATACGCGGCTGGTCAACCTTGATGCCCAAGGACTTCTCTGCGTCCTGGGTCTCGCCCTCGCCCTCGTTCTCCTTGCCCTGCTGGGTCTGTAGATCGGAGACCGTGAAGATGGGGAAACCACCACGCGCGGAACCTGCATCTCGGGCAACCTCATCCACGGTGTTCGCCTGCGCAGCCACGAAGCCGTTGCCGTGCGTGTACACGGTGTGGCGGTTCAACCAGTTCTGCTGGTTGTCCTGCAACTCGTTCGGGTCGAGTTCGCGGGCTGCGACCACAAAGTCACGGACCTGGCCGTCAATGGTGTAACGGTCCATGGCCAGTGTCTCTGGGAAGCCATAGAAGTTCTTCAGCTGCTGCATCTGGGTAAAGGTCGGGGCAATGATGTCCGGATCCAGAAGACGCAGGTTAGAAATCGTCGAGGTGTCCGCCGCGACCTTGGAGTCGGAGACATCGCCTGCGCCCCAGTTCTCCTCGTAAGTCACGTTCTCGTCGGTGAGCCCATAGGCGTAACGGGTGGACTCGATGTTGCGAGAAATGTACTCCGCTTCCTTGGCCTGGCGGTTCGGGGTGACGGAGAAACGCTCCATCATCAACGGCCAAGCCTGGCCAATGATAAGCGAGGACAGCAGCATGAGGACCACAGCAAGCGCGGGGATGCGCAGGTCCTTAATAACCACTGCCGCAAAGATGGCCACGGCCACGAACACGCCGATGACCATCAAGATGATCTTGGCCGGCAGGTACGCGTTGATGTCGGTGTAGGAGCCACCGGTAAACAGCGAGTGCTGGTTATACAGCAGCTGGTAGCGGTCGAACCAGTAGCCCACAACCTGCAGGATCATCCACAGGCCGGCGGTGACAGCAAGCTGCAAGCGAGCCGGGCGCGAGATAGAACCGCGCACACCAGCTGCGCGATTGCCAATGCGGATGCCGCCGAGAATGTAGTGGCTAAACAGCGCCAACAGGAAGCACACCATGAGCAGCATGGAGAACGCGCTGACCACGATGTTCCATACCGGCAGCTGGAACGCGTAGAAGCCCAAGTCACGCTGGAACTGTGGATCCTTGACGCCAAAGTCCTGGCCGTTGAGGAAGAGCATGAACTCGCGCCAGGAAGCCTGGCCCAGCAGGCCAGCGACCGCACCCACCAAGATCGGGATGACCTTGAGGAATAGGCCCATGGTCTTTTCAATCGAGCGGCGGTATTGGTACACCGGCGAGTTCAGGTCGCTGAAGTCAATGCTGTCTGGACGGCCCCGCCACGCCACGAAGCCGGCGGCGAAAACCACGCCCCCGGCAACCACCGCAAAGAGGATAAACAGAACAATGCGCGCTACGAGGGTCGTGGTGAAAACACCACGGTAATCAATTGCGCCGAACCACTTCCAATCGGTATAGAAGCCCACCAACATGGGGCCTACAAATAGAAGAACAGCAATGATAGCGACAGCCCAAGAGAGAAGCCGGGGCGGGCGCTTCATTGGGGCAGCGGGTTGGGAAAGTCCAGAGGCCAACGCCAGCTCCAATCAAAGTCGTGCGAATATAAGCGGTATAGTCTTCCAGCTTAGGGAAGCAATACACAGTTAACGAATAAGGAGTCCTATGAGTTCCCCCGAGGTTTCTCAGCCAGCATTAAACAAAGCCATGCGTGAGGCGGTCGAATTCGTGCACGCCGAGGGCTGGGATGCACCCCCAACTTTGTTTGCTTTGGTTCCCACCTCACTGGTTGCTGACCAACTAGCCGAACTCAACGAAGAGGATGCCTCTCCCCTAACGCTCATTGTCCAGGACAACATTCCAGACAACATCGAACCAGGCTCCGAGCAACTCGCTGACTACGTGGCGCGCCTAGCGTGGCCGCACGAGGTCGCGGGGGTCGTCTTGGCACAGGAGATCAAGTTCCGCGATACCTCCGCATCTGTGCTTGGCGACGCCGCTCCTCGTCCCGCTCGCCTCTTCTCCGGCGTTCTTCGCGAGGAAGGCGTGGAGCTTACCCTGCTGCAGCTGCGTCCCACCGAGGAAGAGCTGGAGGCAGCTGGCCCATTTGCGGAAGATGACATCCAGCTGCGGGGCGGCCCTGAGGTTGCCCCAGGCGTCATCGCTGCTTTGCGCTACGGACTGGAACAAGATCCGGATGAACTGGACTAAACTGTACTTTTAAGTATTTCGAAAAACTAAAGGAGTCTCCTCGTGCGATTTGCCTCGCTAACCCGCTCAGCCCGAGTCGCGGCAGCCTGTGTGGCTGTGACGTGCGTGTTAACGGCCTGCGGCGACAAAGAGGAGGCGCCTGCTCCGCAGGCCCCCGAGACCACCGCCCCGGCGAAGGTAACCCCGGCGAAGGAGACGTCGTCAAGCGCAGCTCCCACCACCGAAGAAAGCGCGGAGTCCAGCACCGAATCCGCCACCAGCAAAGCCGCAGAATCAGAATCTGCTGATTCTTCCGCCAGCGCAACCGCGAGCGAATCCGCCAACGAGAGCGGAAGCGCAAAGACGGACAAGAAGCTGGCAAAGCCAGTGGAAGAGGCCTACAAGACTTTCGGTGAGCTCATCCCAGTGGAGATCTTCCAGCAGTTTGACCGCTGCGACCCCAACGGTGTGGAGGACTCCTATAACTGCTCGGGTTCCAAGGTGGGCCAGTTCCAGTTCTTCAAGAACAAGTCGAAGGCCGCGCAAACCACACAGGTACTCACTGAGCTGCGCTCTTCCCGCGTCATCAAGGATGAGGGCGACCGCGTCGTCGGCTGGTCCATGCTGGGCAACACCGCTATCTTGACCGTGGTGGACAACAAAGAGGGCCTAGTGATGCAGCAGATGATCTCCACCGATCAAGATGATCCTGAGGACCGCCTCAAGGAGCTTGGCCTTATCTAGTCTGCGGCCTGGCTTAATCTAGCCGCAGGTTTCGACCTTTTTGCCGTGGGCAAAGTTGTCCATGGCCACGATGGCGTCGTCGATGGATTCGACCTTGGCCACCACCATGTCGCCAGTGTCGCGGCTCGTGGCCTCCGCGCAGTTATCCGCCGGGGCTAGGAAGAGCTCCGCACCGGCTTGTTTGGAAGCTTCTACTTTGTGAACGATGCCGCCAATGGGGCCCACCGTGCCGTCCTCGTTGATCGTTCCGGTACCAGCCACGAACTTTCCGCCGTTGAGCTCGCCTTCGGAAAGCTTGTCGATTACGGCGAGCGTGAACATCATGCCAGCGGAAGGACCACCTATGTCCTGGAGGTTGTACTGGACCTTGATGTCCTCCTTCGGTTGCGATGTCATGGATATGCCGAGCAAAGCGACGCTGTCATCATCCGGATGGGAACCAAGGGTGATTTCCTCGGTGAGCTTTTTGCCCTTGCGCTCGATGCCGAGCTCCATCCTGTCGCCAGGTTTCTTGGCACGCACGAGCTCTTGGACCTGGCCCGGCTCGCTGACGTCCTTGCCATCGACGGAGGTAATGATGTCTTCGGCTTTAACCACCCCGGTGGCCGGCGCGTCCTTGAGCACCTGCGCCACGACGATCTTGACCGGGACCTTGAGGTAGTTCATCGCAGCGACCGTTGCCGCGGCCTCCGACTGGGTAAAAGCCTGCTTGTTGGACTGGTTGACTTCCTCATCCGTTTTTCCTTGGGGGATGACGGTATCAATGGGCACGAGGGTGTCATCAGTCATGATCCACCGACCCAGGGCCTGCGCCAGCGTCATGTTGGTACGCACCGAGACAGTAGTCATGTTGAGCTGTCCCGAGGTCTCATAAGTCTTGGGAGCAGTCACATCCACGACCTTAGTACCGTCGACCTCGCTCAAAGTGTCCACGGTGGGTCCGGGCCCTTCCGCGGCATAAGGAACGGTCAGAGCAACATCCGTGCCGGGGATGTGGTCGATGCTCAATGCAGCACCGAGCACTACGACGGGGATGGCGCCCCAGGCAAGGGTGCGAAGTCGACGATTTTCAGGTGAATTCACGATGAAACAGCCTACAACGTTTTTCGTTATGGTTTTCATTCGTGTTCGCTGTCAGCGTTGCGTTGTTCATGGAATCCAGCCGCCGCCTGCCGGTAGATTAGAGCCCATGAGCAACGGATTCGGCTTTTCTTTCCCCAATAACGACGACGGCGATGATGAAAACTCACGCCGCGACCAGAACCCGTTTGGCGCCTTCGGCTTCGGTGGAAGCGCCGCAGGCGGTGGTTTAGGAGATCTCCTGAACCAATTTGGTCAGATGCTCTCCGGCATGGGTTCCTCAATGAACTCCGCGGAAGGTGCCGGCCCAGTCAACTACGAGATGGCAAAGCGCATCGCACTGCAGCAGATTTCGACTGACAAAGAAGTAAGCGACGCTGACATCAACGCTGTCACAGAGGCCGTCCGCTTGGCGGAGCTATGGCTTGACGACGCCACCGATCTCCCCACCGCCTCCGGTGCAGTGAAGGCATGGAACTCCACCGAGTGGCTGGAGACAACCATTCCAATGTGGCAGCGCCTGGTCACCCCGGTGGCGCAGCACATGAACAACGCGCAGCTGGAGTCCATGCCTGAAGAAGCCCGCGAGATGATGGGCCCGATGGCAAACATGATGAACCAGATGTCAGGCATGAACTTCGGTATGCAGATAGGCCGCGCGCTTGGTGACCTTGCCGCTCAGGCACTGACCGGCTCTGACTTCGGTCTGCCAGTCTCCCCTGCCGGCACCACGGCTCTGCTGCCGCACAACATCCAGAAGATCGCCCGCGACCTCAACGTTCCAGGCCAGGAGATTCTGGTCTACATCGGCGCGCGTGAGGCCGCCCGCCAGCGCCTGTTTAAACACGTTCCATGGCTGGTGGAGCGCTTGGTCTCCTCTGTCGAGGAATACGCCATCGGCCTGGTCATTGACACTTCCCACATCGAGGAAGCCACCCGCGAGCTCAACCTGGAGTCCGGCGACCCACAAGCTATCCAGGACGCGATGAGCAAGCTGCAGGGGATGGACCTCACCCCGCGCATCACCTCCCGCAACGCAGGTGCGGTCTCCCGCCTAGAAACGCTGCTTGCTCTGGTCGAGGGCTGGGTTGACCACGTGGTCAATGAAGCGCTGGGCGAGCGTATCCCGTCCACCTCTACCATGAATGAGGCATGGGCACACCGCCGCGCTACGGGCGGTTCCGCGGAGCAGGCCATCTCCAAGGTCGTGGGCATTGAGCTCTCCGCCCCAAAGGTCGACGCCGCTGCGGAGCTGTGGCGCCGCACCACCGTCGCGGTTGGCGCCGAAAAGCGCGACAAGGCCTGGGACCACCCAGACTTCCTGCCTACCGCAGAGCAAATCGACAACCCTGCTTCGTTCATCGATAGCCTGCTTGACGACGCCCCCGATTCCGGCTTCGAAGAAGAGTTTGCCAAGCTGGAAGAAATGCTTCGCGAGCAAGACGGCAAGGATACGCAGGACGGAAGCGACGAGACCGACGGTCCTAACGGCCCCGAATCCGAGAAGTAATCTCGCCGCACCGCTGCTCTTTTAGAGGCCTATCAGCCAAAGCGCTGGTAGGCCTCTAAGTATCCCTTGGCCCGTTCCGCCTTTGGCGCGCGATCTGCCCACTCCCAAAAGCGCGGCCCGTGCCCGGGGATAAATGTGTGCGTGAGCTCATGGATGATGACGGAATCGAGGACATACTCCGGCACGTCCTTGAGCCGATCCGTGATCCGGATGTCTCCAGTGGACGTCGTACAGCTGCCCCAGCGCGAGTTCTGATTGCTGACCCACCGGATGGAACCCACCTTGGCCTGGCCACCTAGGTAAAGCTTGTTGAGTTCCGCGGCGCGTTCTTCCAGATCTGCATCGGAACGCCGCGACGAGGTGTGCTTGCGTTCAACACGGGCGAGCATATCCGTGACCGCTTTATGTTCTTCCTTGGCAGACATCCAGGCCGGAATGCGAACTTCCAATACCCCGTCTACCATGCGTGCTTGGATTGTGCGCTTGCGCTTGGCGGAGCGAATCACGCGCATTTCTGGGGCGGACTCGCGGGCGGGCTGTTGATTCGACATGACAGGTGATTGTACTTGTGTTGGAATATTCTCACGCGCACAGCTTTAGGGGGAAAGCATGGCAGGGAAATCGCACGCTGTCTCAACGATGACAACTTATTCACTCGCGCCGGGAGTTGCCGTGGTGGAACGCGAGCCTGGGGTGATCCAGTTCGGGATGGATGCCACGCGAGTGGGAGTCGTCGAGGTAGAAATGCAGATTGTTGAGGCCTTAAACCTCCTAAGTAAGCCGATGACTCGAGAGAGCGTTGAGCGGCTTCTGGTCCGCGCGGGTATGGACGATGCGGCTGCGCGCACGCTCATTGAAGACCTCATCTGTTACAACATCCTCTGGCCGGAGCAACCGCGTCAAAGCGTGGTGGTGTTGGGTTCCAGTGCACTGGCGCAAACTCTGCGCACGGTATTTCATAATGCTGGATTCATCCTGCGCAATCCGCTGGAATCAGAGAATATGTATTCCTACATCGCAAGCGTCAGTGAGCACTTCCCTGTTGTCGCGGCTGACATGCTGCATGAACCCGTGAACCTCGCTGCTGCACTCAGCAAGTGCAAAGGCACATTCCTGCCGGTCTCGCTGGTCGATTCGCGCGGAGTCATTGGGCCTGTGCACGTCGACGGCCGCGGCCCCTGCCCCATGTGCACGCATCTACACCGCATCGACGTGGATGGGCAATGGCACCAAGTGGTCAGCCAGCTGGCTGATGCAGACAGAAACACCGATGACCTTGTGGCGCAGGCAGTGGCGGTACAGTCCGCGGTGTTGGTCAGGCGTCTTGCTGGCTGGCCGTCGCCACCTGGTGCGAAAAGCTCGCGAGTGATGCCGGGCGAGCAGCTTGAGGTGGACCTCTACGGGCATCACCAATACCGGCTAGTTATCGAGCACCCGAAGTGCCCCTATTGCTTTGAAACGAAACGCAATCGGTAGCGCTATGCGCCGGTCCAAGCCGCGCTCGCACTGGGACCACGTGCGGACTTTCCTAAATCCCCAGGCCTGGGCACCCAGTCCTGCTGGTCGCGATCGCTTGGGCGCTTGGCACGCTTTTCCGCGACCTTGGGTTCTGGGTTCCCAGGTCTGGGTATTTGCGGTGGACGGCAGCACAGGCTCCCGTGCGGCCGCGATTAGGAACGCAACGCAGCGATGATTTGCAGGACCTCCGCGCCATAACGCTCCAGCTTCGAGGGCCCCACGCCCGAGATGTCGAGCAGCTCGGCCTCACTTGCTGGCAGGGCTTCTGAAATCGCCTGCAGCGTGGCGTCGGAGAAAATCACGTAGGCCGGAACCTTCGCTTCGCGAGCGGTCTTCGCGCGCCAGGCGCGCAGCGCGGAGAAGACCTCTTCATCGCCCTCATACTCGCAATACTCGTGTCGGCCCAGAACTTTCTCAGCAGGGCTCGTCAACTCAGCCGAGCAAATTCGGCACTTGCGCTGGCGGTACCGGCGCCCGCTGCCTGGCGTTTCCTCGATCCCCGGCACCAATCCATCCAAGAAGCGGGTGCGCTCGCGCGAGGCACGCGAGCCCGTCGTCTTAGCCAAGGCCCACGACAATGCAAGGTGCTCACGTGCACGGGTAATGCCCACGTAGAACAGGCGGCGTTCTTCTTCCACCTGCTCGTCGCCCGCCTTGATGGCGTAGTTGATGGGCATGAGCTTCTCAGTGAGCCCAACCAGAAAGACCGCATCCCATTCCAGGCCCTTAGCTGCGTGGATGGTGGCGAGGGTGACACCTTCCATCGTGGGATTCTGTTTGTTTTCGGAGCGACGATGCAGCTCGCCGAGGACCCCGTTGAGATCGATTCCTTCGTGGTCGTTCACGATCTGCGCAATGAGATCCACCAACGCATTGAGAGACTGCCAGCGCTCACGCGCCTGCGCACCCTGCGGCTCGGTAGGAGTAAGTCCCAACTCGACGAACGCGGCGCGCGCGATCGCCACCGGGTCTGCTGGCAGGTCATCACGGCGAGTAGCCGCGATGAGGACGCGAATGGCTTCGAGGATCTCCGGCCTACGGAAGAACCCTTCACCACCGCGGACCTGGTAGACAATGCCGGCGTCGGCAAGCGCTTGCTCAAACTGCTCCGACTGCGCGTTAATGCGGTAGAGCACGGCGATCTCTGATGCTTTCACACCTTTGTTGAGGAGCGTCAGGATCTGGCCTGCTACTTCCTTCGCCTCGATCTCTTCCGACTCATAGGCCTTGAACGTGGGTTCAGGACCGGGATCGCGCATACCCTGCAGCTCCAGGCGGGTTCCCGCCGCGCGACCCGTAGCTTTAGCGATGACGTGGTTAGCCAAATCCGTGACCTGTGGCGTGGAACGGTAGTCTCGCTGAAGCTTCACGATGGTCGCATTGGGATACGTGCGAGAGAAGTTGAGCAGGTAGTCCGGCGAAGCGCCGTTGAAGGAGTAAATCGTCTGGTTGGCGTCACCGACCACTGTGAGATCGTCTCGGTCTCCCAACCACGCATTGAGGACCCGCTGCTGCAAGGGCGTGACGTCCTGGTACTCGTCAACGACGAAGGTGCGGTACTGCTCGCGGAAGACCTCGGCTACCGAGGGCACGTTCTCGATTGCCCCGGCGATATGCATGAGGAGGTCGTCGAAGTCCAGGAGCATGCGGTCCTGCGTGGACTTGAGCTGCTCGTAACGCCGAAAGACCTCCGCCACTTTCGCAGGATCTGTGGGTGCTTCACGGTCGGTGGTGGCGATGACCTCCGGATAAGAATCGGCACCAATGAGAGAAGACTTGGCCCACTCGATCTCGCTCAAGTAGTCACGAATCGAGTCCTTGGAATTGTCCAAGTTCAGTGAACGCACAGCCCGCGCGACCACGGAAAACTTGTTATCCAACAGCTCCCATGGAAGGTCGCCTGCGACCTGTGGCCAGAAGTAGCGCAGCTGGCGACGCGCCGCCGCGTGAAAGGTCTGGGCTTGCACGCCACCGACGCCCATCTGGTTGAGGCGATCGCGCATCTCCCCCGCCGCACGCGTGGTGAAAGTGACGGCGAGGATGCGCTGCGGACTAACGAAGCCCTGGTCCACCATGTTGGCGATGCGGTAGGTCACGGTACGCGTCTTACCTGTACCGGCACCCGCCAAGATGCATACCGGTCCGCGTGGGGCGGTCGCGGCAGCGCGTTGGTCCTCATCCAACAGGGACAAATCCGGCCTATTCACCGTGGTACCACTCCATAATCATCGTGTGTGCAATCGAGCCCTTCCGGGCAATGGTCAGCTCAGGCAACTCAGCCCGGCTAACCCAACGGGTCTCTTCCAATTCCCCATCAGTATCGCAAACGGCCCGGACATCGTCCGTGACCGCGGAAAAGCCCACCATAAGCGAGCCGCTTGGGGGCCAGGGTTGTGAGCCCCAGTAGCGCACCTCGCGCACGCGCATTCCGGTCTCCTCAAGGGCCTCCCGGGTGAAAGCCTCCTCGAGGTTCTCTCCAGCATCGACGTAGCCGGCGATGAGCGAATAAAAGCTATTACGCATCCGATTCTTGGCCAACAGAATCTTGTCCGTGCCGGCTAGGTGGATGATTCCAATCACTGCGGGGTCAAGGCGGGGAAACACAATTCGGTGCTCGTTGTGGGCATCGCGCCCGACGACGCCCGGGGCAGGATACTCCAGTTCCCGTCCGGTTCGTGGGTCGAAGCGCAGCTCTCGACGATTGCGCACCAAGTGTCTGGCTTTGAGGATCTCAGGGTGGTCGGCGAAGAATGTGGCATCACGCAGCGTTCCTAACACTTTGGCCTGTTCCTCGGGCATCGAAAAAGCCTGAAAGGCCCCTACCTCAACGAGGATGGGGCCGGTTGGTCCTGCGACCAAGACCGGGGCGCCTTGGGAATCAACTGGTACGCGGTTGGTCTCGGTGATAGGCAGAAACACTATTCTTCTTCGTCCTCTTCTTCGTTGGCTTGCTCCATCTCGTGCTTGATGTAGAGCAGGCGGTCGCCAGGCTTAAGCGAGTAAGCATCGGCGGTATCGACGCGGTGTAGCTCGTTGTTTCGCAGCACAGCGAGCACGATGTCAGCGAGGTGGCGTGGGTTGGAGCCAACCTCAAATTCGCGCACGGGGCGCTCGGCAACGGAGAAGCCCTCGTTCGGGGAGAGCAGGTCTTCCATCATCTCCACCACGGTCGGCGTCACGGTGGCAAGACCAAGCAGGCGGCCGGCGGTCTCGGCGGAGGTAACCACGGAATCGGCACCGGACTGGCGCAGCAGGTGGCGGTTCTCGGACTCACGCACGGAGGCCACGATCTTCGCCTTCGAGTTCAGCTCGCGGACCGACAGCGTACACAGCACAGCGGTATCGTCTGTGGACGGTGTGACCACCACAGAGGAGGCATTTTCGACGCCCGCGATGCGGAGGACGTCCTGCTTGGTGCCGGAGCCATAGATGGTGACCAGGCCGTGGTGCTCTGCGTTGGCCAGGGAGGCTCGATTGGTATCGATGACCACGATCTGGGAAGCCGGGACATCATCAGCCAGCAAAGCAGCGACCGCTCCCGCACCCTTGGTGCCGTAACCGATGACAACTGTGTGGTTGCGCAATTGCTTTCTCCAATTCTGGATTTCAAATGTACGGCGTGCTTTGTCTGTCAGCACTGACAACGTTGCGCCGACCAACAAAACAAGGAAGACCAGGCGGGCTGGCGTGACAATCAGAAGGTTAATGAAGCGAGCTTGCGGCGTGACCGGGACGATGTCACCATAGCCCACTGTGGTCAGGGAGACCGCTGCGTAATAGGAAGCATCGAGCAGCGACAGGTCCTCGCTATATCCGTCGCCATCGAAGTAGACCACGACGGTGACAAAAACCAGAAGCGCTAGAGCCCACAGCACGCGGCTGCCCAGCTGCCTCCACGGGCTGTCGCTGACCGCACGCGGAACAGTGATCACGTCAATGAGTGCGTGGTCGGGCTGTGAAGTCAGCTCAATCTGCGGCATAAAGCGCGCTTTGAAGCGGCGTCTAATGCGCTTCGCACTTTGTTTCGGCACTGAAGTTCTGTCTTCCTTTTATTACTTACCTCGTTGAGCGATCCGGGGTTCTCCGAGTCTAAACGATTTTGCACAGCGGACAGAATGCATAGACCGCGATGACCCGATGACTCGGTTTCCGGACCGGCTCAATACCTTAGCCCGCCTGACCTGAAACTGACGATTCAAGGAGTTCTACTAGCTCCTTTCCAGTGGGCAAATTACGCGGTTCGAAGAAATAACCATCACGGACATAGAAGAAAGCAGCGCGTACATTCTCCGCCTTATGTACTCGCCGCCAAGCCTCTGCATAGACGGCGAGCTGGATCTCGGCGGCGCGCATCGCTGCACCGGCAGGCGGACGGCCAGTCTTCCAGTCCACGATGAGCCAGGTTCCATCGGCTTCACGGAATACGGCATCCATTCGGCCGCGGACGACCGACTCACCGACGGTGATTTCAAAGGGTGCTTCGACATATTCTGGTGTGCGCTGCGCCCACGGCGAGTTCAAGAATGCATCCTTTAGTGATTCCAGGTCTTGCTCTGGCTGCTCATCAGAACCAGGCAGCTCGTTTTCAGACAGCAAGGCTGGCGAACCGAACCGCTCCTCCAGCCACGCGTGGAAGGCGGTACCGCGCTTCGCGTAGGCGTTCGGCTTGAAGGGCACTGGGCGGCGTTGGCGGCGCGCGAACTGAATGGGATCGGAGCTCAAAGACACCATGTCGGAGGCGGTCAGCTCAGTCGGCAGCTCCACATCAACCACAGGGGCCTTAAGCGCGGCGTATTCCTCGATGAGGGCTCCGGCTTCTTGCTCCCACAACTCGAAGGTCTCCCCCGCCCGCAATGTCGGCAGCTCCTCCATTGCGTCCAGCACGAGATCAGCACCGCGCAGCGCATCCGGGTTAGCGCGCAGCGACGGGAACGTGCCCTCACGAAGGGTGGTGAGCGCCTCGGCCTCCTCAGGAGTCGCTGGAACGTCCCAGTGGCTGACCAGGTCCGAGTGTTTCTCGCGCAACAGCTCCAGGTATTCATAAGGTCCTTTTTGTGCCTTGCCACCTTTGCGGTTGGTGCCTGAACCAGTAACGGTCAGGGTGGACTCGGTACGCGTCATCGCAACATAGAACAGGCGAGCAGCCTCTTCCCGCTGGTTCTGGCGGACCGATTCTTTATAGGCTTCGCAGGCCTTTCCAAATGCCGAGCGCTTGACAGCATCGGGCTCAAGCTCAATGACGTCCGCATCAGTGGGCGCCTTTTCCACGAGCGTGAGGAAGGTCTCCGCCTGGGCCTTGTAACTGCTGGAGTCAGCGTGTAGCACGCACACGTGCTTCCACTCCAGGCCCTTGGACTTGTGCACGGTCATGATTTGCACGCGACCGTCAACAGCTGGAACCTCGCCCGGGGTCAGTCCGTCTTCGTGCTCACGCGCCATGGAGAGGTAGTCCAGAAGTGCGCCCAAGGAGTCCCCATGGAATCCGGCGACAATGTCGGCGAATGTATCAAGGTGCGTCGTCCCGCCCTGCTGTCCGTTTGCCAGCACCTCGGTGCGAATATTAAACATCGCCTCGATGTCTGCAAAGAGATCGCTCAGTGACTTGCTCAGCGAGTAGGTACGCAGATGACGCAGCTTCGCTGAAAGCTCTTCCATGCGAGCAAGGCCAGCCGCGCTGTAGCGCTCCCGCTCTCCCAAATCTGCGAGGGCGTCGGCAAGGCCCAAGACCTGGCTCGTGTCCTCCTTGGTGAGTTCAGCCAGCTGCGCGGCAAGGTGCTCGACAGGATCGCCGCCTTCCCAGCGAAGACGGCCTGCGGATTCATCACTTGCCCCCGCCAGATTGCGTTGGCGAGCCAGCAGCTCCTTGAGATCCTTCACACCCAGCCCACACATCGGGCAGGTGAGAACGCGCAAGGCAGCATTGGTGTCCTGCGGGCGCAGGAGAATGGTCGCTACAGCAATGAGGTCTTGGATCTCAGGCTGCCAAAGCAGTCCGCCCAAACCAACGATTTCATTGGGCACGCCGACTGCATCCAAGGCTTGAGAAATGAGCGGCGATTGTTTGTTGGTGCGCACTAGAACCGCCGCGCTAAAGCGGCTCGGATCCTCGCACGCATCCAGCTGCGCCTTGAGGTGATTCGCTACGAACTCACGTTCCTCGTTTTCGCTGGCGAAGTAGGCCAACTTCACCTCGCCTTCTGGGGCGTTATCGCGCGGCGACAATTCATCAACTGGGCGCGGCCCGCCGGTTTCCGCAAACAGGTGCCCGGCGACGTCGTTAGCCAGCGTCAGCGTTTGCTGCGGGTTACGCCACGAAATGGTGAGCTGATCCTTCGGCGCCGGCGAACCGTCTGATTGAGGGAAGTCCTCAACGAAGGCAGCAAGGTTTTCTGCCGTGGCACCGCGCCAGCCATAAATGGACTGCATAGGGTCGCCCACTGCGGTCACCGAAACATCGGGGCGGACCCCGCCGAACAAGGAGCGCAGCAACACGCGCTGAGCATGGGAGGTGTCCTGGTACTCGTCCAGCATGACGACGTTGAATCGCTGGCTCTGCTGCTCGCCCACCTGCGGATGGCTCTCCGCTAAGGCCGCGGCAATAGCCATTTGCTCACCGAACGTAATCACGCCACGAGCGGCCTGCTCTTCCTTGAGGGCCTCCACCAGTGGCAGATACTCCACGCGCAACTGCTGCTTATTGAGGAAATTTTGGACTTCTTTGGCAAACTCCGGACCATTCTTGCTAGTTTTTTCTAGGTCATAAGCGGTGGCTGTGAAAATCCGTGCATGTTCGCGGATCTCGTCTGGGTCCAACAAGCCGTTGTCCATGGCCTGCGCCAGTTTGAGCAAGGTATCCGTCACGTGGCCCAACGATTGCGAGGCCGACAGCTTGCCGCCGTAATTGACCACCACGTCGTGTGCGATGGCGTAGCGCTCAGCATCGGTAATGATGCGCGCTGTCGGCTCCACAGGCATGAGCAAACCGTATTCACGCACCAAGTCACCCGCGTAGGAGTCATAGGTGGCAACCTTTGGCGCGATGTTTTCCAATGCCTCGGCCGCGGCCGTACCAGGCTGCACGATTCCCGAGTCACGCAACTTGATGAGCTGCTTGCGAATACGTTGCTCGAGTTGCTGCGCGGCCTTGCGGGTAAACGTCAGACCCAAGACCTTTTCCGGCGCCACCATGCCGTTGGCCACCAAATAGACCACGCGCGAAGCCATCGTCTCGGTCTTGCCCGCACCGGCACCCGCCACCACGAGCTTTGGTCCGAGCTCGCCCTCGATTACCCTGGCTTGCTCCGGCGTCGGCGGAAACGCCTTGCCCAGGGCCGTGGCAAGCTCTGCCGGGCTGAGAAGATTAGACTGCGAATTCATCAGAGACCTGCTTTCCCTCGGCTTGTACTGGGCAAATAGAGCGAATAGCGCAGCGATCACAAGAATCATTCTCGCGCGCGGTCAAGCGCTCACTATGTAATTCAGCAACGAGCGCCGGCAGCTTTTCGGCGAAGGCCGCAAGCTCTTCCGGCGGCACCGCTGCTTGGTCGCGCGTTGTGATCTTGACGCTGTCATAGGCGGGATAGACCAAGACACCGCCACCACGCGGCAAGCCTTCACCAGTACGGATGACCGGCGAAGAGCCGGGCTTCTCCCCTGCTTCCGCGTCGTCTGCGTCCACAACACCGACAAGTTCACCGCGTTCCATAGCCAACTGATACGTCATCAGCTGTGGATTTTCCTTGGCCTGCTTTGCGGTCACAGCGCTGTTGCCCGTCTTGAGGTCAACCACCATGTAGTCATCCCCAGCCTTGACTAGGCGATCCATGTAACCAGCAACGGTAATGCCAGGCAGGACTTCCACGGAGACGGGAACCTCAACGCCAATGAGCTCAAAGGAGGACTCGGAGTTCATAGCCCACTGGTGGGTGCGGTCGATAAGCCGCTCGAAGGCAGCCATATCGCTGTGCATCTTCCATCCGGGCCCATCCACGATGGAAGCAAAAGCCTCCATAACCATTTTCTTACCCAGTTCAGGTTCGATTCCCCTGCCCAACGCTTCTAGGTAGGCATGCGCCATGGTGCCGCGAATGAGGTGCATCGGCGTGGACTCCTCTTCCGCGAGGTTGCCCAAGATGGCGCTGAGCGGACAATTCAGCAAGGCCTCGACACGAGACGGCGAAACGCGCCCCACCGCCACGGCCTCTTCCATGTCTGCAAGGACATCCGTGGCCACCGAACGCGCAGCCCACCAGCTCTCTGGATGGGCACCGGGTACTCCTGCCTTAGCCAAGCGCGCCAACTGGCGGGCTGCCTGACTGCGCTCTGCCTCACCGCTGGAAGCGCTCACCACAACCCGACGCAACTGCGCCACAAAGGACGGCACCGAAAGCACAGCCACATCGAGTGGGTCGATCTCGCGTTCCGCACGCACCGACACCGGCGCAGGTTCGGGGACTGCAAGGCCGAGCTCCCGCGGCAACTGTGCCGCACGCAGGCGCTTGGTTGCCTCCCGGCGCGTCTGCGCACCAGGAACGTCGACAGAGCCGCTCAGCGCAAACTCCCCCACAAAGCGGGATGGTTCCTCAGGCACAGCGGCCTCGGGGGCGTCGACAGCTGCGATGAGCAGGCGCCTGCGGTGACGGGTGGTAGCGACGTGGAACAAGCGGCGCTCCTCCCTCAAGCGGCTGGCCACATGACTCACCGGTGTGCCCGGCGCGATGCCTTTATCCAGCAAGTCGATGAGATCCTCCTGCCCAAAGACGGAACCGGTCTCGCCCAACGAGGGCCAGGTTCCTTCCTGCGCACCTGCAATAACCACGGTGTCCCACTCGCGTCCCACTGCACCGTGCGCGGTAATTACCTCTACCGCCTGCGGAATTGCGGTTCGGCGATCACGCACGCCCGTAGGTAGCTCCTGTTCCTCGATATGCCGTAGGAAAGCCTCCAGGGACGCACCAGGACGGCGCTCCGAATAGTCACCGGCCGCGTCGAAGAGCGACATCATCGCGTCCAAGTCGCGGTCTGCCTGCGAGCCCGTGGCACCACCGCGCAAGGCCGCGGCCTGCAAACGCGCGTCGAGGCCAGTGGCGTTCCACACATCCCACAGGGTTTCCTCGATAGAGACCTGCGCGCGCAGTGCTGCACGGCCTGCATCCAGGATCGAGCGGATACGCTCCAGGATGGTCTGTTCGCGTTCGGTAAGCAGACCTCTAAAGTCCGGCAGTTCGCCTTCCAACAGCGCCCGCAAGGAATCGATACCGCGGGACTGCGGCGCCCACCTACGCAGTCCACGAATGAGGCGCCGCAACGTCACCGGGTCCGCACCACCGACAGGTCCCGTGACAAGCTCCTCCAACTCGGTGTTGCTCAACTCATGGTCCAATGCGCGCAGCGCCAGCAAAATAGACTTGACTAGGCGCTGCTCTGCCAAGATAACGTCCGTGGGGTTGATGTGCACCGGCACGCCGGCCGCCAGGAGGGTCCTGCGCACCTGGCCAATGTCACCAGTAGAACGCACAATCACCGCGATTTCCCGCCACGGCACCTCATCTTCCAAATGGCGGCGCCGGACAGCATCCGCAACAACGTCGCGCAGGGTCGAGCGCGAATCCACGATGCTGATGCATGCAGGCGCTGGACGACGCCGCGGTTCCTCCAACACCAGCTCATGTTCCGCTGGGAAGGAGGTCAAGAACTCCGAGTTGGCGCCTCGGAAAGCAAAGACGGCTTGGTCAGGGTCCCCCGCCACCACAGTCAGCTCTGTGCTGCGAGAGAGCCCCTCGATGAGCTTGCCCGAGGTCGGGTCCAGCAGCTGCGCATCATCCACGATGATGGTGTGCCACGGATGCTTCTCCACCAACTCCGAGTGCAACAAGACCTCGTTGACGAGCTCTGCTGCCGAGTAAGAATGCAGACCAGCCAGCTGCTGCGTGCGTTCGTACTCGAGTAGGAACTCGCCTGCCGCGGTCCACATAGGCTGCTGGTACTTTTGCCCCAACTCCATGAGCTCATGCGGGCCCTTGCCACGCTCGATGGCGCGCAGCAGCAAGTCACGCAACTGCCGGGCAAACCCCACGAAGGTCATGGCTGGGCGGACCTCCGCGGGCCAGCTACCACGATTCTCTTCTGCTTGGCCCTCCAGCAGTTCACGGATGACCGCATCCTGCTCAGCGCCGGTGATGAGACGAATCTCTTCTTCTGAGATTGTCCGCAGCAGTGCAAAGGCCAAGGAATGCACCGAGCGCACCATCGATGCCTGCGCCGCGTAATCTTCCAAGTGCTGCGCCAGCTCGCGCCGCAGGATCGAACCAGATTCCTTCGAGGTGGAGACCACCAAGATCCCCGAGGGGTCAGCGCCGGAGCTCAGCTTGTTCAAGACAACGTCGACAAGCAGGCTCGAGACACCGGAACCCGCCGTACCCGTCACGCGCCATCTGCCTGTTTCAGGCAGCGGAAAATCCCAGGAACGCGAGCTGCGCTGGGAAGTACGCGGGACTAGACGGACTTGAGGGGAAGGCGGCAAGACGACGCCTGCGCGGGCGGTAGAACGGGGATCGTAACTCACCCGTTCAGTATTTCAGATGACCTGGACACGAGCAGAGCTTCAACCCTTTCAATGTTCGAACGCGTGGTCGTCTTCGACTGCGGGTGCAGGTTATTGACGTAACGGCGATAAGCCGAGGCACGCAGCAGAAGCTGGGACATTCCTGGAACGTGCCCAAAGCGGTTGCAGATGCCGTCATCCACAACGTCCGCGATGAGGCCATCGACGATGACCAGCGCGGCGCTCCAGCCAACTGGACGGGGCGCCGCGGATGGCACGACGTCGACAAGCGCAGGCGGATTTGTATCCGCAAAAATGGTGGTTCCGAGAACATCGACGTGCGCAATACCTACCGGAATTCCTGCGAGGTCAACATCAGAATAGGCCTCCCCCGTCTCATCCCACGCGGCACGCTCAGCACGTGCGAATACGTCGTCGCGCTGCCCCACGTTGGGCAGAGGCACGGTTGACATCGCTTCGTCCAAACGCAACGCCATTTGCGCAGTCTCATCAACGCGTCCGCGCAGCTGGCCAGGAACGTACTGATTGGCCTTCCACCCAGCAGCGGTATAGCGTGCGTCAGTCGTAAGCACCGGACGCACGACTCGTGCACCCGCTAAGGACATCTTCTCCCGGACCTTGGCGGACCACCCCGACCATTCATTGGCACGGGCATAGACGACGTCGCCTACCTTGATACCGTGGTCCCATTCCGGACCCAAGACCTCGCTGTGAATCTGGCGGAGATTCGCCTCCGCGTGGAAGGCGGACAACACGTGTTCTGGGGGAAGCAACATTGGGTTCTCCTATTCCGGATTGTGCGGATCCTTGATGCGTGGATTCGGATAAGGCCACGGGTTGGGCTCGCAGGTCACATCCTCATCAGGGTAGATCTCTTTGGAGTCCTTTTCGTGCAACTCGGCGTTATTTAAGCTCAGCGTCTGCTGCATCATGACGGGAGCGAGCTTGCCTTCGCCGCCGCAGGCCTGGTGGGAAGCGTAACCGATTGCATGGCCAAATTCGTGGTTAATGAGGTACTGGCGGTAATTGCCAAGGTCGCCTTCAAAAGGAACGGCGCCGCGTACCCAGCGGGACTCGTTGAGGTTCACCGTGGACTCTCCAGTGATGCCGGTATGACACGACGTTTCGGTGTTGAGCTGCGCGCCACACAGCTTCGCAGTCGTGGCCAAAGAAGTCAGCCGAATCCGCGTGTCAGGCTTATCGTCGGCCGCAACGTGAATGAATTCGAAATCCCCGGTTGAGGTCCAACCGCGTGGATCACCGAGGGTGGCATCGACCATAGCCGCAAAGGCGGAGTCGCCGCCATAGGCAATAGTGTTAACGCCGTTTTCGATCTCCACGGAGTAGCGAACTACGGTTTTGCCGCCTTTGCCTGCGTGTGCGCCGGCTGGACCCGCATCACGGTAGGTGTCATCGCCAGCTTCGGTGAAGTCACCGCCTGCGGGAAGTTGGTCCTTGGCTGCCTTTATGTCACCGGCATCTGCTGGGTCGGGGCCCAGCTTCTCGGAAGGCTCGGGCTGCGGCGACTGACTGGTCTGCGCGACCTGAGTGCCGTCCGTGCCTGTGGTCGCGTCAATCACGTCTGCGATAACCCAGATAGTCAGCACTATCATCACGGGGATCGCAACAACGCGCCACCAGCCGTATTCGTGAGCAAACCTTACTAACCAATTGCTTTGTTCGGGTTTACGATGCGGATGACGTGGGGCGCGTTGCGAGTTATCCACAGGTAATTCCATAAGGAAATAGATTACCTTCTGCATCCCACTCGAGCGGAATTACTCTGCTGTGGGATGCGCCTTCTCTAATTCATGCTCTAACTCACGCAGCTAGAAGCCAGAAGTCTTAGTGAAGTCGATGCGGCACTATGAACGCGAACGCATCATGAGTATCGAGGTTTAGGCACCTGCAAAACCGACGGCGTGTGCCTTGGCGACGCCGATCTCTGCGTAAACCACACGGTCAGTGCGGACGATGAACTTGCGTCCCTTGGAATCTTCCAGCTCCAGGGTGGAGTTGTCAGCAAGTGCACCATTAATCTTTGCGGCCAGTTCTTCCTGAGTACCATCCGCGCGGATGACGAGCTCACGAGCGGTGTCTGCGAATCCGATCTTAATATCCATGTTTCTTGTCTTCTCCTTGCGAGAGGTAGTTGTGCTCGAATTGGTTCTAATGGCCCCACTATAGCCCCACCCGCTACTATCGAGGTGTGTCATTTCAACAGTCTGAGACCACGCAACCACCTACTTTCGCCGCCCTTGGAGTGGCAGCAGAGATCGTAGATGCCCTGGCCAGCCGCGGTATTGTGCGCACGTTTGCGATTCAAGAGCTCACTCTTCCGATCGCGCTGGGCGGACAAGACCTCATTGGCCAAGCACGCACCGGCATGGGTAAGACGCTGGGATTCGGCGTCCCTGTGCTCGATCGCGTTTTTGATGACGCTGATATTGAAGAACTCGACGGCACCCCGCGCGCCCTCATTGTGGTCCCTACTCGTGAGCTAGCCGTCCAGGTCGGCGAAGACCTCACCCTGGCCTCTCAGAACCTCCCGCTGCGCCTGGCTACCATTTATGGCGGCCGGCCGTATGAGGAGCAAATCAAGCTCTTGGAAAAGGGCGTCGACGTCATCGTCGGCACTCCCGGCCGTCTTTTGGACTTGGCACAGCAGGGCCATCTCCAGCTCGACCACGTGGCCATCTTGGTTTTGGATGAAGCCGACGAGATGCTCGATCTAGGCTTCTTGCCGGACATCGAGAAAATCCTCGAACTGCTGCATGGCAACAAACACCAAACCATGCTCTTCTCCGCCACGATGCCCGGCCCTATCCTGACGCTCGCACGCACTTTCATGAACCGGCCTATTCACATCCGGGCGGAATCTGGTGACGAGAACCAAACGCACGAGTCCACCCGCAAAGTCACGTTCCAGGCACACCGCATGGACAAGCTCGCCATCATCTCCCGCGCGCTACAAGCTAAAGGCCGCGGCAAGACCATCATCTTCGCCCGCACCAAGCGCTCCGCTGCCGAGGTAGCGGATGAGCTCGCACGCCGTGGTTTCCGGGTCGGCGCAGTGCACGGTGACCTGGGTCAGGCCGCCCGCGAAAAGTCCCTCAATGCTTTCCGCGAGGGCAAGGTGGAAATCCTAGTCGCGACCGACGTGGCAGCGCGCGGTATCGACGTCGACGACGTCACCCACGTCATCAACTACCAGGTTCCAGATGATCCTATGACCTTCGTGCACCGAATCGGACGCACTGGCCGCGCAGGGCACACCGGCACCGCTGTTACGCTCGTAGGCTATGACGAGCTCGGCAAGTGGCAAGTAATCAATGACGAGCTTGGCCTCGGCGAACCTGAGCCACCTCAGTGGTTTAGCACCTCCCCGGAACTCTCCGCAGCTTTAGGCTTCCCGGAGGGAGCTAAAGAATCAGTTGGCCCTGCGACAAAGGTTATCGGGACAGCTAAGTTGCGGGATACCCCAAAGACCCACGCCACAACAACCCGAACTCGCCGTTCAAGGAGCCACCGCCGATGAGCAAGACCCCCATCCTTCGCGCCAGCGCGACTGACTGGAAGATAACCGGCGCTATCGCCGCCGTTTGCGCTATCGCTGTGGGAGGTGCATATTTCACCGCCGATATTCGCGACTCCGAACTCGCTCCCGCGGCTACCGCTGCGCCTGACCAGGTAGAAGTCCTTGCGCAAGCTCCTAAAAATTTCAAAATTGCCTTCGAGCTACCCAACCAGACGGTTCCCGGACAGCATCGCGCACTCGCCTCCCAGGGGCTTCTGATCACCCACGAAGGCGATACGATCATTGCTTCTGATGTAAACGGCAAGGAGAAATGGCACTACACCCGCAAAAACGCAGAGCTGTGTTCCTTGGGTAGCGCGTGGGACAAGGTTGTAGCAACGTACCGCAACAATGCTGGATGCGGTGACACCGTAGCTATCAATGCCGCAACGGGCCAATACTCCGATACCCGCAGCGCGATTAACTCTGAAGAGGTCATTCCGATCTCCTCCAACGACCGTGTGGGCACGGTGTCTACAGAACGCATTGATCTGTGGCGCTCAGACATGGTGCGCACCATCGAATACGGTGACGTGCAGGCAAAGCAGGAGCCCGACATGCAGGAGCATGAGGACTGCAGCATCAATTCGGCCCTCACTCGAACCGAAAACCTCGCCTTAACTGAAACCTGCCCCGATGACTCCTCAGTTACGTGGCTGCGCCTGGTAGGCGCCACCCCAGAGGATTCGCGCAAACCTGAGGTCACCGCCAACATTGGAATAGCCAACGAGGGTTCCCGTTTGGTCGCAGTAGGCCAGGAGTCCGCCGCGGTTTATCAGCCAGGCGAAAAGCCGCGTATTGAGTCTTATGACAAGTCCGGCAATACAATCGCCTCTACTGAAGTCGCCGCATCACCAGATGTGACTAACGCTTCCACGCCTTATGCTCCAGCGACAGCTGACCTGCCACACCACATGTCTTGGTTCGATGGAGAGCGTTTGTACCTGTTTACTCCTTCGGAATTGAAGGTTGACCATGTTCTAGAGGATGCCATCGGCACCGGTGTTGCTCTCGGCGAGCGCTTGCTCATGCCTACTGAAAAGGGCATCGCTGTAGTTGATTGGTCCACAGGTAAGACCGAGCGGACCATCAAGATTGATCGTGGCGGCTACACCGGCCCTGTCTTTTTGACGATCGCAGGAACCACCATCGTTGAACAACGGGGCGAAACCGCTGTTGGGCTCACCGCACTCTAGTAGCGTCTGCTAAATCAGAAGTTGGCTTCTGCCCACTGGGACGAAGCCGGGACGAACATCAGGAAGTACAAGGCAGCAATAGCGCTCAACAGCGTTATTGTGCCAAGTACTGACGAGCCGCCACTAAACATCTGAAATGCGCTGGCCGCCAGGATAAATTCAACGAGGACTACGGCTCCCCTTCCCCATCGCTTTCCCTTGACAAAGGCGAGAGAACCGATGATAACGAAGCCGAAAACGATGAAGATAAAGATGGCTGTTCCGAGTCCAACGAACTTCAGCGCGCCCGCCTCAGAAACCATCGAAGCATTCTCGGCGCCGCTGAGTTCGCGCACGATAAGAAAAATGCCAAAAGCCATTACAGCTACAGACTGCACAATTGCGATTCCGGCGGCCACAAGGACGGAAAGCGGAGCGCCTACCGGATTGTTCTTTGCTGCCGTTTGGGCTTGCGCGCGTGCAGATGACTTCTTCTTATTCTCTTCACTCACGGGCCACAGTTTACCTAAGCCGAACGATTCCTAAGGCTTTGGCTCGTTCTAATTTGAATACCGAAACCCAACACCAGACCTTCGCCCACCGACGCTCAGGAAACACTTAATTAAGGCTAAAACTCATCCCCGCTTCGCTTCGGGGGCAAACCCACCTACCCGGATTTGACGCGATCCAAGTCACCACACTCACCAAAAACATGCTAAAGATCCTGCTTATCGAAGTTCTGACAGATTTCTTACAGGAAAACTATCGCCCCTTTTTGCGTCTCACTCGCCCTAAGCATAGTGAGCTTTGCCACAATTTACCCCCGAACCCTAGCGGGATCGAGGTAAACATGTCATGATTTTCAAGTAGCAAAACAACGAGCCGTTTAAGCGGTCCGTAACTTGGAGAAAACTTCGAGTAAACACCAAGTAAATCATGGCGGCGTCGACGCTGGCTCTACCTCGAGACAGAGCCCCACTGAACGCAGACCGATTTACTTTCTTCCCCGACATTTGCTGTGCCCCATTCCCATGGGCTGCAAGGATATGTCATGCTGTCTAAATTTTGTTAGGAGATTTCAATCATGGATTGGCGCCACGAAGCCGTTTGCCGCGACGAAGACCCAGAGCTGTTCTTCCCAGTCGGCAACTCCGGCCCTGCACTTACCCAAATCGCAAAGGCCAAGCTGGTCTGCAATCGCTGCCCAGTTGCCACTTCCTGCCTGAAGTGGGCACTTGAGTCCGGCCAGGACGCTGGTGTCTGGGGCGGTATGTCCGAAGAGGAGCGCCGCGCTCTCAAGCGTCGTCGCAACCGCGGTCGCGGCCGCGCACGAGTCACCGTCTAAGACTCAAGAAAATTCAATAAACCTAGCCCGATTTCCCCACCGGTGTATCCAAACACTAAAGTCAGTGGGTAAGTAAATTATCCGCTCACCTATTAGCAAGGAGGCCGCCCATGTCTAAGCGTGGTCGTAAGCGCAAGGATCGCCGTAAGAAGAGTGCAAACCACGGCAAGCGTCCTAGCGCATAAATAAGCAGCACATAAAGGCTCGCTCCCCTCGTGGGAGCGAGCCTTTTGCTTTACGCCCCGGTCTTCTGCGGCTTGGGCTGCGCCCGGAGTTGACGCTTCTAGCCCCAGGTCACCTCAGTGTGAGTAATTTCCACGGTGATGCGTCGGCGCAGCGATTGCGGCGCTTTAGTACCAGAGCAACATTTCCGCACCAGGGCGCGCACCACTTCTTCGCTTTCTAGACGGGACTGGCACTCGTCGCACCTAGCAATGTGCTCGCGAATCTCAAGGGCTCGCGCATAACTCGTGCGCTCATCCAAGAGCTCGCAGAATAGTGCCTGGACCTCGGGAGAATTACACGCACCGCAGTTGTTTCCTGTCGCGTTGCTCATTACTTCTCCTCCATGTCTGGGTGATTGAGACCGATGCCTACTTCTCTTGCTACGTCCTTCAACGCAACGCGTAGCAATTTTCTTCCACGGTGGAGTCGACTCATCACCGTTCCGAGGGGCGTATCCATGATTTCGGCGATCTCTTTGTACGCCAATCCCACAACATCGGCGTAGTAAACCACCATGCGATAGTCCTCAGGCAAGTCATTCATTGCCTCAGAAATCGTCGAGTCCGGCATGAGTTTGAGCGCCTCAACTTCTGCTGACTCAAGGCCCGTTGAATCATGTCCTGAGGTCGTGTAAAGCTGAAAATCGCTGAGCTCATCTGCAGAAGACTCCGCCGGACGGCGCTTAGCCTTGCGATAGGAGTTGATGTAGGTATTGGTCATGATGCGGTAAAGCCATGCCTTCAAATTGGTGCCCTGTTTAAAGGAACCAAAATTGTTATAGGCCTTAAGGTAGGTCTCTTGGATGAGATCCTCGGCATCCTGCGGATTACGGGTCAGCCGCATGGCGCCACCGTAGAGCTGGTCGAGCAAAGGTAGCGCCTGCTCCTCAAAGAGGCGCTGGCGCTCCTTGGCACTTATCGTTTCTGTAGCCACGCCTACCATCCTAACTGCTTGGTTTAAGCCGCCTACTAATATGCCGTTTATGTCCAAGTCGAAGAAAACACCGCACTCTGCTACCCCGGCTCTCAAGCTTCTGGAAGAAGCAGGTATCCCGCACGAGGTGTCTACTTTTGAAGGTGGCTCCGATCACTTCGGTGATCACGCGGCAGAAGCACTAGGAATTGATCCCGAACGTATCTTCAAGACCTTGGTCATCGATCTCACCGCAGGCAAGGGACCAAAGCGGGAACTCGCAGTCTGTGTCCTGCCCGTCTCCCATCAGTTGAGTCTCAAGAAGGCCGCAGCGGTGTTTGGGGCTTCAAAGGCCACCATGGCCGATCCCAAGGACGCTTCCAAGTCTTCCGGCTACATCCCCGGCGGCATCTCCCCGTTGGGCCAAAAGAACGTGCTCCCCACCGCAATGGATGAGACGGCCATCCTCTTCGACACCATCTTCTTCTCCGGCGGGCGCCGTGGCCTCGATATTGAAATGAACGCCGAGGCTCTCCCTCAAGTCCTCGACGTCACCTTTGCCGACCTCGTGGCCGACTCCTAGAACAACGACGTCGGCGGCTGCTCAGCGATGAGTTCCGCGTAATCGTTGCGCACGTTACCCACCGCAGGGTCTGCGGGACGCGCCTCAAACCCAGTCACGTTGGATGGCTCTAGCAGCGGCTCACCTGCCAGCCACGCGCCGATCTCCTCCGCAGTCAGAAACTTAGGCAGGCGCCCATGCAGCCACGCCATCTCTTCGGTGGCTTCCGTGGTGATCATTGTGGCCGAAAGCCGCTCCATGCCAGTCGCCCACAGCCCAGCGGCAAACAACATGCCTTCCGGCCCGGTCACGTAGTACGGAGTCTTCTTCCCCTTCACCTTTACCCCTCCGCCGGGGCTTGGCTTCTCAGCCTTCCACTCGTAATAACCATCGAGCGGAATGATGCAGCGATTGTGCTTGAAGGCCTCACGGAAGGAAGGCTTGGTAGCCACGGTCTCAGCGCGCGCGTTAAACAGGGGTGAGCCATCCAAGTCCTTCTTCCAATGCGGAAGCAGGCCCCAGCGTGCAGGCTCCACACGCGCAGCGCGCTCTTGGACGCGCACGATGGCTACCGGCTGGGTAGGCGCAATGTTATAGCGCGCAGGGGGCAGCCCTTCGGGAGCGTGAACTTCCTCGATTCCCTCCCACTTGCCTACTTCATCGAGCAGAGACTCGGTAAACAAAACAAATCTTCCGCACATGCCCTTTATTATGGACTACATGTCTTTGTATTGGTCCGCCCCGCTCGCATCCGCTCCCCTGGACTGGGAACAGCCCGTGCCGGGTTCTAAGTCAATTACCAACCGCGCCTACATTCTGGCGGCGTTGGCAGACGGGCCGTCCATCCTGCGCTATCCTCTGCAATCACGCGATACCCGCCTCATGGAGGCGGCATTGACCAACATGGGCGTCGCCTTTGAACACGTAGGCAACGATGTGCACGTCACCCCTGGGCCACTGCATGGTGCAAACATCGATTGCGGCCTAGCCGGCACAGTCATGCGTTTCCTGCCACCTGTAGCAGCACTTGCGAACGGACCCGTTCATGTCGACGGTGACCCACAGGCCCGCCAGCGCCCCATGTCCACCATTTTGAATGCGCTGCGCGATCTCGGCGTCGAGGTAGAAGGCGATAGCTTGCCATTTACCATCACGTCCTTGGCCGTCCCTGAAGGCGGCGCAGTTACTGTCGACGCCTCCGGCTCCTCCCAGTTCGTCTCCGGACTCCTACTTTCCGGTGCGCGCTTTGAAAAGGGCATCACCGTAAAGCACGAGGGCGGTCCCCTTCCGTCCCTGCCGCACATCGAGATGACGTGCGCGATGCTGCGCGAGGCCGGCATCGAGGTCGAAGAAGGCCAGAACAAATGGACGGTTCACCCAGGGCCAATCGCGGGGCGAGACTGGCGCATCGAGCCTGACCTATCTAACGCCACCCCATTTATGGCCGCGGCAGCAGTCGCTGGTGGCCGCATCACCATCCCCCAATGGCCAGAGGAAACCACGCAGCCGGGCGATGCCATCCGCGACATCCTCACCACCATGGGCGCGCACATCGAGCAAACCGCGGACGCCGTGACGGTGATTGGCGCATCTGATGGCCAGATCCACGGCGTTGAGCTCAACATGGGCCACATCGGCGAACTCACGCCTACTGTCGCCGCCCTATGCGCTCTGGCGGACACTCCTTCCCGGCTTACTGGTATTGCACACCTGCGCGGGCATGAGACCGATAGGCTTGCTGCACTCGCTGCGGAAATCAACGGCTTAGGCGGCAACGTCACTGAGCTTAACGACGGCCTGCTTATCGAACCCGCACCCCTCCACGGCGGAAAGTGGCATTCCTACGCCGACCACCGCATGGCTACCGCTGGCGCCATCATCGGTCTGCGCGTGCCAGACGTGGAGGTCGAGGACATCGAGACCACGTCCAAGACCTTGCCAGGCTTTAGCGGCATGTGGGAGCAGATGCTGGAGGGAAACCGTGGCTAGGAACGCTCGCTCCTATGACGAGTCCGATGTCCGAATCCGTCCTGGCAAAGGCTCCCGCCCGCGTACGAAGGACCGCCCCAAGCACAAGGACGCCAGGTTCGGCATGGTGGTGACCAAGGATCGCGGACGGTGGGGCGTAGCGCTTGACGACGGCCCGCTAGTCACCGCTATGCGCGCCCGCGAGCTAGGCCGCACCGCTGTCGAGGTGGGTGACCGTGTAGGCGTCGTCGGCGATACCACCGGCCGCAAGGACACGCTGGCCCGCATCGTAAAGCTAGAAGATCGCACGTCGGTGCTGCGCCGCACCGCGGATGACACCGACCCTTATGAGCGCATCGTCGTAGCCAATGCGGACCGCATGCTCATCGTTACCGCAGTCGCTGATCCCCCACCGCGGTCGGGCTTTGTCGAACGAGCACTCATCGCCGCCTTCGTCGGCAACGTGCACCCGGTCCTGTGCCTGACCAAAACGGATCTCACCGATCCTTCCCCGTTTGCGGCTGAATTCGCGGACCTAGACGTCACGGTGGTGGAAGCCGGCGTCGATGATTGCCTGGATGCCGTCCACAACGTCATCGATGGACACGTCACCGCGCTGATCGGCCATTCGGGCGTGGGCAAGTCAACCCTTGTTAACCGTCTTGTGCCAGACGCCCAGCGCGAGACCGGTGAGGTCTCAGCTGTGGGCAAGGGCCGTCACACCTCAACGCAGTCTGTTGCCCTGCCGTTACCCAAGGAGACGTGTCCGCACGGCGGATGGATCATCGATACACCGGGCATTCGTTCCTTCGGCTTAGCGCACGTCGACGCCGACACCATCCTCGGTGTCTTCGACGACCTAGCAGCCGCAATTGAAGATTGCCCCCGTGGCTGCACACACGTTGGCCCACCAGCCGACCCCGAGTGCGGCTTGGACCTCAACATCAACGAGGATTCAGCGTCGGCTCGTCGTCGTGACGCGGTCCGCAAGCTCCTAGCGGCCCTGCGCACCAACGTGGAGTGGGAGAACTAGCCAACTTTTAAGCCAACTTTTAAGCCAGAGCCTTTTGCCCGGCTTTTCCGCTGGGCTCCTTCGACCGAGCTGAAGAAATATGTAGTCCTGTGTTAGAGCAGCTCTACAAGGAATGGAAGCTCTGAGGGATCATAGAAAGCCATGAAGTTGTCCAGCGCGTCTCCTACTGCAAGCTCCGCGTCTTCGTCGCCCAAGTCAGCGTTGTCGATGACCTCGATCGCCTTTGCGGTGGCCTCTTCCGATTCCTCGACGTCCACATGGATCGCCTGTACATGGGATTCAGTAATGACTGCCGGGTCGAGCTTCACAACTGGGTCTCCCATGTCTGGATGCGGGGTGACCACGGAATCATCAACATCGACAGAAATAACTACACGGCGATGCGGGAAGCTTTCCTCATCACCGATAGCCAATAGACGCAACGAGGCCATGGAGGCTTCCAGAAAAGCGGAGTACGCAATCTCTTCTTCGTCGCCCTCAGTGTAGAACTCACGCAAAGCCGGAGTAACGGTGAATCCCCAACCAGATCGCGCAGCGAGCTGACCGGTTTCCTTCAGCTCACTTAGCATCGCAAAAGTTGCGGGCAAGTAGACGCGAACTTTGGACACTTAGAACTCACCTTCAATATCGAACACGGCTTGTACCTCAACGCTGGTGCGCTCAAAAACGGTGTAGAGCATGCCCACCATGCCAAAATCAACGGCTGCGCGAACATTCAAAATGGAATCATCCACCATGACGCAGTCATTGATCGGCAGCTCAATGGCATCCGCCGCCGCTTGGAAGGCTGCGAGCTCCGGCTTTTCAGCGCCGACCTCACCAGAAAGAACCACGGCATCGACGATTCCGCGGTACTCCCACTCGCGGATGTGCTCTGCACCTGGGCCGCCTGGATCATTAGACAAAATTGCGGTTGCTACGCCGTTGGCCTTCGCTGCCGCAAACAGAGAACGCCACCTTTTGACGTCTTCCTCGGTGCCATCAAGCACACCAACGAAATCTACGATTAGACCGCGCATCTAGAAAGTCCTTTTGCTGTTGAGTAGGAGTTAGTTTTTAACGCCCAAAAGTATATCTAAAACACAAAAATATCGCGCCCACCCCTCACAGAAAACTCACAGCTAGGCGCTCGGCCGCTTCTCATGGCACAATGATGGTGCGTTCGCCTCCTGTCCCCCTTGCAGGAAGGCTTTTTGAATGTACGCCCCAATTCCCGGCTTCAGCTACCTGAAGCTCTACACTGCGCCTGACCGGATACGCTACGCACATCAGCCAAGCGCGGAGGCTCTCTCCAAGCGTGAAGAGATTCTGGAACTTGTAGCCATCGCTCTGGAAGCCACAGGCGGCCTTCGCCCTTTGCACCAGCTCGAGGGTACGAAGTACAACCGTGACATCAAAGTTCACCTACGTGCTTGGGCGCTCAACCATCGCCCACAGGATCAAGTTGTACCCGTGCGTATGCGCAGCCTGCATGCACGAGCCAATGGTGAATTCTTTGGGTCCGTCGACTTTGGAGAAAACCGCCATGGTTTCACTGGCTCATACCAGCACAACCGGCTAACGGCTTTCAGAATGCTTACTCTCGGACACAATTTCCGAGGGTAGTTACAAGGAACCCAGCCGAATTAGGATGTCGGTCCAATCCAATGAGGTCCAAACGCCGATGCCCGCCGTCAGTATCGAAGCGATACCACTAAAAAGCACGCCAATTCGACCAGCCGGAGGAATTTTTGACCCTTCTTCTGACTGTCCCTCTTCGATGCGTTTCAGGCAATCTTCAACAGTGAGCTTTTCTTGCTCCTCAGAGGGGAAGAGCTCATCGCTTCCAGCCGCCGCTAGGTACTGGTGGCACGTGCGTGGCTCTTGATCCACAACCGCGTAGGCATGCGCCGTACCGCCTAACAAAGTAGCCGACAAAAATGCCGACAAACCTAGGCGCAATGAACGACGTCGCACGACAGTCTCCTCAGGGGTAAAAGGCGATCGAAAATGAATTTCTAAATATCTTTGTCCCAGATTATAGGAATCTGTCTAAAACTTAAAAGTGCCTGACCACAAATGTGGCCAGGCACTCAGTTAAATAAGTCGCACGTGCGTCTTATCTTCGCACTATGCCTCAGCAGTGTCCGAGGTCGGAGCAGCTGCCTGTGCTTCCTCCTGCGCCTTAAACTGCTTGCGGAGCATGAACAGCTGGCGCACAGTCTCTTCCTTGACGCCTTCGTTCATGGCGTTAAACATATCGCCGCCCTCCTTCTGGTACTCCACCAGGGGGTCACGCTGCGCCATCGCGCGCAGGCCGATGCCCTCCTTGAGGTAGTCCATCTCGTAAAGGTGCTCGCGCCACTTCTGATCGATGATCGGAAGGATGACCATGCGCTCAGTGCTGCGCATCTGGGACTCGCCGCCAATCGCGGTGACAGCTTCCTCAAGCTTGTCGTACTCAGAGTTAGCGTCAGCAACCAGGGCCTCGCGCAGCTGCTCAGCGGTGAGCTCGCCGGCGGAACCGTACTCGGTTCCCTCAACGAGGGACTCGTGGCTCATGGTCGGGCCGTACAGAGACTCGAGCGCGTTCCACAGCTCGTCCAGGTTCCAGTCCTCGACGTAGCCGGTGGCCGTAGCGCCCGCGACGTATGCCGAGACGGTGTCATCGATCATGTCGCGGATATTGTCCTTGATGTCACCCGCATCGAGGATGTCGTGGCGGGTAGCGTAAACAACCTTGCGCTGCTCATTGAGGACTTCGTCGTACTTCAGGACGTTCTTACGCATTTCGAAGTTCTGGTTCTCCACCTGTGCCTGCGCGCCCTTAATGGAGTTAGAGACCATCTTGGCCTCGATTGGGACGTCGTCAGGCACGTTCAGGCGATTCATCATGTTCTCCATGGACTGACCCACGAAGCGAACCATCAACTCATCACGCATGGACAGGTAGAAGCGGGTCTCACCTGGGTCACCCTGGCGGCCGGTACGGCCACGCAGCTGGTTATCGATACGGCGGGACTCGTGACGCTCGGTACCCAGGACGTAGAGGCCGCCAGCCTCGCGGACTTCGTCACCGAGGCGCTTGGAACGCTCCTTCTCCTCTTCAATCTCTGCATCCCATGCCTCCTGGTAACGCTCTTCATCCTCGAATGGGTCGAGGCCGCGCTCACGCAGCTTCTCATCGAGGATGACCTCTGGGTTACCACCCAGCACGATATCGGTACCACGGCCTGCCATGTTGGTCGCAACCGTTACCGTTCCTGGACGGCCGGCACGAGCAACAATTTGGCCCTCTTCCTCGTGGTGCTTAGCGTTCAGCACGGAGTGCTTCACACCGCGCTTGGTCAGCAGCTGGGAGAGGTACTCGGAACGCTCAACGGAGGTGGTACCAACCAGAACTGGCTGGCCCGCCGCAACGTGCTCAGCGATGTCATCGACAACCGCAGCGAACTTAGCTTCCTGAGTCTTGTAGATGCGGTCGGAGTGATCCGCACGCTGGTTCGGCTTGTTGGTCGGAATCGGCACCACGTCGAGGCCGTAGATGGAGTGCAGCTCGGCTGCCTCGGTCTCTGCGGTACCGGTCATGCCGGAAATCTTTTCATACAAACGGAAGTAGTTCTGCAGAGTAACGGTAGCCAGAGTCTGGTTCTCGTTCTTGATCTCCACATTTTCCTTGGCCTCAATGGCCTGGTGCATGCCCTCGTTGTAGCGACGGCCTGCCAGCACGCGGCCGGTGAAAGAGTCAACGATCATGACCTCGCCGTTACGCACGATGTAGTCCTTGTCGCGGGTGAAGAGCTCTTCCGCCTTCAGAGCGTTGTTCAGGTAGGACACCAGCTGGGAATGCTCTGGTGCGTACAGGTTATCGATGCCGAGCTGATCCTCGACATACTCAACGCCCTCCTCGAGCACGCCGATGGTCCGCTTCTTGTGGTCAACCTCGTAGTGGATCCCCTCACGCATCTTGGGCGCCAGCTGCGCGAAGACGCTGTAGAACTGGGAAGAGCCGTCGACCGGACCGGAAATGATGAGCGGGGTACGTGCCTCGTCGATAAGGATGGAGTCCACCTCGTCGACGATGCAGTAGTTGTGGCCGCGCTGGACGACGTCGTCAAGCGAGCGCACCATGTTGTCACGCAGGTAGTCGAAGCCCAGCTCGTTATTGGTGCCGTAAGTGATGTCGCAGGCATAAGCTTCCTTACGCTCTGCAGGGCGCATCTCGGAGAGGATAACACCAACGCTAAGACCCAACCAACGGTGCACACGGCCCATCATCTCGGCGTCACGCTTAGCCAGGTAATCGTTGACCGTAACGATGTGAACGCCCTTACCTTCGAGTGCGTTGAGGTAAGCGGGCAGCAGCGAGGTCAGCGTCTTGCCCTCACCGGTACGCATCTCGGCAACGTTGCCGAAGTGGAGGGCAGCACCACCCATGATCTGAACCTTGTAGTGCTTCTGGTCCAGAACGCGCCAAGCCGCTTCACGCACAGTGGCGAAAGCTTCGAGAAGGATGTCATTCATCTCTTCACCGTTGCCCAGACGGTCTTTAAATTCCTGGGTCTTTGCCTTTAATTCTGCATCAGTCAGCGCGGCGTACTCGGATTCGAGAGCAATAACATCATCAGCCATCTTTGCAAGGCGCTTGACGGTACGTCCTTCGCCTGCACGGAGCAGCTTGGAAAGTCCAAACACTTCTAGATAGTCCTTCTTGTCGCGACAAAATAGTTAACTTCAGGTCATTGTACCCACTCGCTCCACAAAGCCTTATTCTGACCCTAATTCTGGGCGGCACAGCTAAAACTGGCGAGACCGTTGCGCAAAAACGAATTCACCCCCTGCCACTTCATCGCTTGTGCAATGAGCGGCAGGGGGCGAGGGAAGCTCTAGGAGCTTAAACCCGCGTTGGGGCGTGCCGTTTAAGCTTCGCCAGCATCCTCAGAAAGGGAGATGATGCCGTAGTCGAATGCATGACGGCGATAAACCACAGACGGCTTGTTGTTCTCTTCGTTGATGAAGAGGTAGAAGTCGTGGCCGACCAGCTCCATTTCACTGAGGGCCTCATCGACGCTCATCGGAGTAGCTGGGTGCTCCTTGGAACGAACAATCTGGCCTGGGCGTACGTCCTCGACGGTCTCTGCATAAGGATCGATGTAGCGCTCTTCCTTGGCGCGCTCGTTCTCAGCTGCAGCAACCATCTCAGCAGCAAGTTCACCGGTGCCCTTCTGTGCACGGTGTCCGGACTTGACGTTCTCGCGGCGAACCTTGACCTTACGCAAAGAACGCTCCATCTTTGCCAGAGCGGTCTCCAGAGCAGCATAGAAGGAATCTTCCTTAGCCTCGGCACGAGCGATGTGGCCCTTACCGGTAGCGGTGATCTGGATGCGGTCGGACTCTGCCTCACGACGTGGGTTAGGCTCGTGCTGGAGCTCCACGTGGAAGAAGGTCAGAGTCGGGTCAAGGCGTTCAATCTTGGCCAGCTTTTCAGTTACGCGCTCCTGGAAGTGATCTGGGACCTCGACGTTACGGCCGGTGATTGTAACCTGAGCGTTGGTGGGCTGGGACATTGAGTTGCCTCCCTTATCTCGTGGGGACTGAATGACTGCACATTCCGCAGTTTGAAGGACTCTAGACATTTCCTCGCTTGGACTTGAATCTCCAGCAATTGCCTGAGCCACTTCACTGCTTCCCTGTGACACCCTTCATGCTACCAGTGGTCATAACCAAGGGATCCTTTAGGTCGCAAATTTACCCCTGAACCTCACATAACTACGCCTCTGCCAGTACGATTGCACCGTCTACTACTCCCCCTGCACCGCGTAGCCGCGCGGCGCTAGCGCTAAGCGTCGCACCGGTGGTCACCACATCATCGACAAGCACTATGCGCGTTCCCGCCACCTGGCTCGCTGCCCGCGTCAGATGCACCGCAGTACGCATGTTCTCCCACCGCTGACCTGCGTTAAGATCAGACTGGTCCGCTGCCAGCTCCCTCACCTTTAAAGCAGTACACGTGCGCATGTGAGGCAGCCTCGCCGCTACTTTTTCACAGATTTGCTCCACGGGATCCCCACCACGCGCGCGGGCGGAGTTCAGCCTCGTCGGGGCCGGCACCAAGACAATTTCTTCTGGTATCTCCCCTCGCGCCCGCAAATACTCAATACCAGCTGTGTACACAGCCGCCACATGGGAACGCACCGCACGATTTCCCCGCTCCTTCATCGAGACAATGAGATGGCGGCGCACATCTGAATACGGCCCCATTGCCCAGACAGGCAAGCCCAAGGGAACCGGACGAGAGATCTGGCGCGGTGGCAGTCGCAAATGCTTCTGACACCGCTCACAAATGAGCGCAGGCGCAACAATCACACCGCCACACCCCGCGCACTCACGCGGGACAACCACGTCAAGTAATTCCAAAGCCCGCGCTGCTAGCCTTCGCTTGCGCATACCTACGCCCTCCCCTTATCGCACCGTGGCCTGTCCTCCCCCGCCCCGGCTTTTCTTGCGCTTACTATTTGGCCACGATAGGCGAAGAACGAAGCCCCTGCAGACCAGAGACTTCACGCCAGAAGGAATTGTCAGTGCTCTCCGCAGGCAACTGCAACAACGCGTGCGAATCGGTGATGTAGAGCGTCGTCGGTGAAGCTGCCACGGCAACTACCGGAGCTGTGATGTTTCCCGAAGCCAACGTGGTGGCAGAAGAGCCATCTTGCTCAATTCGCCACACTGGGGAATTCGTATTGTTCGTACCCACAAGCAGAGATCCATCACTCATCCAGTCGAGCGACAGAGCCGTATTCTGCATTTCCAAGCCCACCTGGTGGGCGTTGACGATATGGTAGTCGCTATTCTTACCACGAGCGACGATACCGATGTAAACGTTGCCGCCGATGAGCATCGCAACGCGAGCACCGGTGGCAGACAAGCGAATGACGGAGATCTCGCCATTGATATTATCCATACCAGAGGTATCAACCTCAGACTGGGAAATCTCACCGGACGCGGCGGAACGCGCGACCCGCACTACCTTCTCACCGTTGACGACGGTCCAGATGGCTTGGCCACTAGGTTCAAAGGTGGGGCGAGCAATCGTCTTTGCCTTCAAATGGTCGCTTAGATTCTCACCCATCTTGCCCAACTTGAGCTGATACTCAGTCTGGGAATTCTTCTGCACCGCCGCAACGATTGATTCTGCGGAAATATCTGCCGATTGGAGGTTATTCGCACGGCCCAAAGATGTGCTAGAAGGCGCTGCCGTGCCGCCGCTTACCTCGAGCAAAGCACCGTTATTGATGGCATAAAGCTTAGCATCAGAGCTGGCGAGGTTGCCCGGGTTGTACTCCGCAAAGTCATCGATCGTCATCTCATCCAAGCCGTCGATAAGCGGGCTGCCATCAGCGGTGGCCTTGATCTTGCCGCCGACGTTAGCGTTGTTCAACGTCCACACCAAAGAGGCGGCAAAGCGCAACCGTTGTTCTTGGCTCATCGAATTCATTCCGCTAAATCGATAAGTTCCGTCTTCTTTACCGAGGAAGGTTGCAGAGACGGGGACCAAATCGGAGATTGCAGGACGCAAGTCATTGTTGGGCCCTTCCAACAATAACGTGACCAGCTCAGTGTCCACCGACTGCTGGCCGGTGTAGAGCCACCGACGGTCAGAAACCAAAGACTGTTCCGACTGCCCAAAGAAATACAGCGACAAAGGACGATAGTTATTGCGCAGGTCATTGCGCTCAATAACCAGGCCAGCGGGCAGATCGACGATGCGCCATTGATCGTTAATCTTTTCCATCTTGATGGTGGCCTCGTACTTAATGCTGCGCGGAACATATGCGCCGCCATCGACGAGGGAGCCAATCACATTTCCGCGCACGTCAAAGGTCCTGCGATCAGCGCCATTGTCCACGGTCAAAATGTCAATCGAATCCACGACGAGCATGGAGCCGGTTGGGTCCCAAGTTTCAGCAATGGAGTCCGCCAAGAAGTTGCGGGAAGACTCGTAGTTGCTGGCGGGTTTACCAGAGGCTGTATAGAACTCACGCAGGACCAGATCGGCGTCTGCGCCTGCCTTCGGCCCCATGATTTCTACTTGTGGATCGATACGCTTCTGAAAGGTTCCAATAACCTGCGGTGAAGTATTATGCGGCAGTGTCGAACAACCTGCCACGGCAAAAACACAGGCGGCGCTAGTTACTGCCAGCACGCTGCGCGAGGAACGCACAAAGCGCAGCTTCTGGGAGGTACGGCTGCTACTCATCGCTGCTCCTTTTCTGCTTCACTAGCGCTGCTTGACGACGCCGCGTTCGGCGTCTTCCCCGCATGGGTTTCAGATTCGGGGGCGTCGTCAAGCACTGCGGATTCAACCTCTACGAAATCCCGGGACATGCGCTCCGACGGCCAAATGATGCCAACGTCCTGCTGTTCCAAGACTTCTGTGTTGTCAGGTTCAGGGCACGGGGCATGCGGAACTTCCAAAACGATTGGCTCGGATTCGATTGGAGTGTTCGGAACGCGCGGGACAATAAGCCTGAAACGCGAGCCCACGCCAAGATAACCGATGGCGTCGAGTGTACCGCCATGCAGCACGGCGTCCTCGCGGGCAATCGCCAAGCCCAAGCCCGTGCCGCCGGAATGGCGCTTACGCGAGGCATCGGCGCGCCAGAAGCGGTTGAACACCAACTCCTCTTGCCCCTCCTTGAGCCCCACGCCGGAGTCGGTGACCGCAATGCCCACCGCTTCTTCGTTGGCAACCATGTCCACCACAACTGGCTTTCCCTCGGAGTGGTCGATGGCGTTGGCCAAGAGATTGCGCAGAATGCGCTCGATGCGGCGGGAGTCGGCTTCGATGGTCACCGGCTCAGCAGGCATATTAATCTGCACGTCAACGTCAAGTTCTTCAGCCAAATGCACAACCTGCGCCATCGCAGAATCGACGCACGAACGCACGTCGAGGGATGCGGCAGACAGGTCCGCCACGCCGGCGTCGTGCCGCGAGATTTCCAGCAGGTCGGCGAGCAATTCCTCGAACCTGTCAAGCTCGCGAATCATCAGCTCCGAGGCGCGTCGGGTATGCAGTTCCATGGAGTCCGAGTCGGCGGCGATCAGATCTGCGGCCATGCGCACTGTCGTCAACGGAGTTCGCAGCTCGTGCGAAACATCGGAAGTGAACTGCCGCTGCAGGTCGCCGTACTCCTCCAACTGGGTAATCTGCTTCGATAGCTTGTCAGCCATGTCGTTGAAGGACGCTGCTAGGCGGCCCATCTCATCATCGGAATTGACCACCATTCGCTCGCGCAGATGGCCTGCAGCCAAACGCTGCGCAATGCGTGAAGCGGAACGAATTGGGACGATAACTTGCTGCGTTGCCAGCCATGCGATGCCTACCAGGAGGACCACGACCACCACACCAGCAGCGGAGAGCAGACCACGCATCAACGCCATGGTGGCTTCCTCGGATTCCATGGATAGCACCAGATAAACCTGGGTATCAGGGATGTCAGAATCGATGGGGGTGCCAACCAACAGGGCGTTATATGTCTCCCCCTCGATGCGGTCGATGCTTGTATATTGCTGCGCAATATTCCCATTGGAAACCAGTGTCCGCATCTCTTCCGGAATACGGAAACCTTCGGGAGAGGTGGTGAAGGTTCCGTCGTCATTATCTACGACGACAACAGCTTCATAGGTTTCCTGATGATCGTTTAGCTCCGAGGACAACTGCCCCAATGACGCCCGTGCGGAGTTGATGCGCACCTGGACCGAGTTCGCTGTTCCGGTGGCGTCGATTTGCTGCTCCACCGTTGCGCGTGCGCGATCAAGTTCTTGAAAGGCTGCGTCTTCCTTCTGGCTCACCAAACGCTGAGTAAGCACTGATACCAGCGCGTAGCCGAGCAAAAGCATGACCACCGTAGAGGCTACGAGAATCATGCCGATGACTCGAGTCTGCAGCGACGTGCGCCACTTGTCTACAAGACGATCCCGAAAACGTCTAAACCATTCAAAAATAGCGAAAGCCCTCTTTATTCCCCGGAGCCGGTCTTGCCGGTCTTATATCCCACACCGCGGACGGTGAGGACAATTTGTGGATCTTCGGGGTCGTGCTCGATCTTGGCGCGCAGGCGCTGGACGTGCACGTTGACCAAACGGGTATCAGAGGCGTGGCGGTAGCCCCACACGGATTCGAGGAGGGCTTCGCGGGTGTGAACCTGGCCCGGCTTGCGCGCCATCTCGAGAAGAAGGTCAAACTCCAAAGGAGTCAGCGAAATCTCTTCGCCGCCCGCACGGGTTACTGTGTGCTCGGGAACGTCAATGACGAGGTCGCCGACCTCGATGAGCTCACCAGAGGAAGCGGAATCGGTGCGGCGCAGGCGGGCACGGATGCGCGCAATGAGTTCCTTTGGTTTGAAAGGCTTGGTGATGTAGTCATCGGCTCCCGATTCGAGGCCGAGGACCACGTCCACAGTGTCGGTCTTAGCCGTCAGCATGACAATCGGGACCGAGGACTCGGTGCGAATAGCACGGCAGATGTCAACGCCGTTCATGCCAGGAAGCATGAGATCGAGCAGGATGAGGTCTGGGTCGTTTTCTTGAAAAGCCGGAACCGCTTCATTTCCATCGGTTACCGCAATAGGCTCAAAGCCTTCTGCCTCAAGAACGATGGTCAACATCTCCGAGATCGCAGGATCATCGTCAACCACCAGAATCTTCGGCGCCATATTCCTACTCCTCCACGAGTTTCTTCACAGATTGCACAATCATATCGGTATCAGCGGTGGCGATCCACTGTCCGCCCCACTTACGCTCTGCTAATCGACGATACGCCGCCGCAGTGTTCGCCTGCAGAGTACTGTCCTTTTCGTATCGATCACGGGCGCGGGTCGAGTCCTCCTCGGCACGGGAAGTCGCTCGTGCGGCGGCAAGCTCGACGTCGGTGTCAAGGAAAATTTGCAGCTGCGGCTTTGGCAAGCCGAAGCGACCAAACTCCAGATCAAAGACCCAATCAATGACCTCGTCGGTGCCTAGACGCGCAGCCGAGTACGCAGCATTCGACGCCACATAGCGGTCAAGAATGAGCAAGTCGTTGCTCTCCTGGGCTGCAAGCAGGCGTTCCTTTGCACCCAAGCGATCGAGGGCGAATAGGGTTGCCATCGCAAAAGCAGAGTCAGTCAGATCGCCCATCCTGCCGTAGAGAGCATCCTGCGCAAGCTGCGCATGAACCGACTCTTCATAACGGGGGAAGCCAAGAACGTTAACCTCAACGGAAAGTTCTTTCTTAATGCGCTGCACTAGCGTGTTCTTGCCTGCTCCATCGATTCCCTCGATGCTGATTAACATTTCTGGTTTAGCCCTTCGCTGCTTGGCGATGCGTCCGGTGACTTAAGACAGCGCTTCGATGAACGCCTCTAGGTCATAGTCTTCTTCGACTGCCTCGAGAATCTCCAAGGCATGCTCATTGAGGGCCTCGTCCCCGGAGCCGGCCAATCCGCGGATAAATGGGTAGGAAGAAACTACCTCGCCCGCACTGAAAGGCGCTCCGGCCCAGATAGCGGCGATTGTCGCCGCCGCCTGTGCGTTCCGTTCCTCATCTGCAGAGATCGCATCACCGGACGTTGCCAGTGCACAGGCATCAGAGACTGCCTCCACAATGTCTTCGTCATCCAAGTTCGCAAGTTCATCCAGAAAATCTACGTTTACGTCGTCTGAGAAGATGTTCTCGTCCCAAGTGCTCATTGCATTTCCCTTTCTTAGAGCCGCTAGACAATCAACGATTCCGAAATCTAGCAATCCCGAGTAATCAAAAGTGGAGTGTCCACCGCAGAAATTAAGAATGTGGAGCAACTTCTGGCGGTGTTTACTTCTATATCTAGCCGTTACTTCTCGGTTTGTCAGTGCATTTCCTCTGTCAATTTATAGGGCAAAGGCCACACTGGCGCATAACATACAGGTCAGTGCCGACAAATCTGCTTCTCACTGCATCCGCCTAGCATAGGTGCCCGATGCTACGGCTTAAACTGGCACAATCTTCCGCCTTCAGACTGGCCACAGCTGCATCTAGGCATTCCCTTATCAAGGATTACATGATAGTGTCGTTACCGAGTTGTTACACACCCTGCACCCTTACAGCATTTCCGCTGCATGAGTGCTATTTTTAAACAACCAAGACGCCAAGTTGTCTAAACAGCTGCTTTGTTGTTGTGTCGTAGCGACACCAAAAAAAATTAATACCCTCTTATCTTAAGAAAGGAAGCCATCATGAAGACCGATGCACGCCGCGTGTATGTCTTTATCACCATCGGCCTCCTTTCTGCTGTCTTCGTCGGCCTTGGCGTGTGGAAAATCTCCGCGCCTGGACCATTCACGGCGAAGAGCCAAAGCGAATCAATGACCCCAGTGGGCCACACCGAATCACCCCAAGCGGAGACTACGCAGACCACAACGAGCAGCCACACTTCCAAGCGCGCTCCCAAGAAGAGCTCTGTTGCTCTTCAGAATGACCCATATCTAGCTCCCAACGCCATCACTGGCACCGGTGCTAATTTCGGCCCTACGGAGGTTTATCGCCCAGAAAATCTCTCTTCGCAAAGCCGCGCCACCGCGCAGCAATATGGCGGCAACAGCCACTACGGCACGGGACAAGAGCCTTCCAATAGCGCACAGCTCGGAACCAGCAGTTCATCTGAATCCGCAGCTACTGCACCCGAATCGCCAACGCAATCTGCTGTACCGAGCCCGGCTCCTCCCCATACAGCAACCCCTACCGAAACCTCACCGAATCGCACGGTGCCCAACGAGAACAAGCGCAAGAGGGGTAGCAACTCTGAGCCGCCCGCCGTCAAGCCTATTGAGCCTTCAGAGCCCGCGGATGATCCCACCAAACAGAATGGAACAGCGGCTCCTGAATCTGAGCCAGCACCTACTACTGACGCAAACGGCAGAACCGTTGACGCGCCACAACCCAGCGTGGAACCGGTTAACCCCAATGCCCCGAAAGAACCTACCGATTACTCACCGGCGGAGGGCTCTGAGTAGGAACCCAATGAACTTGCCGAGCAGCCTGCGAACGTAGAAGCACCCGCGCAGTCCGCTTCTTAAACCTGCCTTTCAAAATGAGAACTCGCATGCCTCTCACCGTACTGACCGCCGAAGACATTCAAAGCCGCTTTCCCCCTGCCAAAGCTGTGCACGCGTTGCGCTCAACGCTGCAGTCTGGTTTGCAACTAGGAAACGATCCACAACGCAGCTCAATCCCAGTTGAGCACGGTAACTTCCTTCTTATGCCCGCGACTGCACCGGAATTGGGATTCGGAATCAAGCTGTTATCCCTTTCGGATCCCGGATACCGCCCCGAGCTACCGAGCATTCAAGGCACATATGTCCTCTTCGATCCCAAGACCCTCTCCCCCTCCCACCTCTTAGAGGGTGAGGCCATTACAAATCTCCGCACGCCGGCTGTTTCTGTAGCTACGGTTCTCAATCTATTAGAAGGCCCCGGAAGTAATGCGACTTCGGCCGATGCCCCACTCAAGGTAGTCATCTTTGGCACCGGCCCGCAGGGCCGTCACCATGCGGCAACGCTTATTGATACATTGCGAGAAAGGCCCGTTGAGTTTAGCTTTGTCAGCAGGAACCGTCCCGCCCAGCTTGCCCACGCCGCAACGTGGCTAGCTGCTGGCAGCCCCGAAGCCGCCGCAGCACTAGCCGCCGCAGAACTTGTTATCACCGCGACCAACTCCCCCGAGCCGCTCTTTGGGCTGGGCGACGTGCGCGGGGACGCGATAATAATCGCGTTGGGTTCCCACACGCCGCAAGCCCGTGAGATTTCGGGTGAGCTTATGGGGTCGGCAACGACTATCGTCGAGGACGTCGAGACCACCTTTGCAGAAGGCGGCGATGTCGTTCAAGCAGAGGCCGAGGGCTTTATCGACCGCGGCGCCGTCTTGACCATGGCGCAGGTCATTCGCGGCGAAGCAGAAATCTCTCGTGAGCGACCAGTCGTGTTCAAGTTCACTGGCATGGCATGGGAAGACCTAGTGGTCGCCCGCGCCATTGCCGACGAGTTCGCCGCAGCGGGCTAAGCGCACGCGCCTAGACGCGAGCGACGAAGAGCTGGCCGGCTCCGCTTTGGGCGGCGCGCGCCTTTACGACACCCTCTACAGCGGGGAGCCACTCGGCACCGCCAGGAGTAAGAGTTTGGGTATTTCCTTCTGCGTCTTCAAGCTCAACGCTTCCGCCGGTGCACAGTGCAATGGCAGGACCGTCAAACTCGAGTTCAACTTCATCATTGGCCCCTAGCTCCACACGGTCAAGAGCGAACTCGTCGATCGGTACCGGATAGGACCAGGCTTCGGCTCCCTTAACGTTGGGCGCTCCAGCCTTGTCCACCTGCTGCACGCGTGGGTCCGCAACAGATTCGTAGGTCAAGACCTTCACGAGCTCTGGCACATCCACGAACTTCGGGGTGAGGCCACCACGCAGAACGTTGTCAGAGTTCGCCATGATTTCCACGCCCAATCCCGAAACGTAAGCATGGAGCGAACCCGCATTCAGGTACAGTGCTTCCCCCGGCGCGAGAACAATGTGGTTGAGCAGCAGCGCGCCGAGCACACCGATATCGCCGGAGTATTGCTCGTTGAGGTTAATCACCGTACGCATATCGCGCGCCATCCATGCCTCAGCGCCATCCTCAGCAGTGCGGGCGATGAGAGCCTCGCCAGCTTCGACGATGGCAGCGATGAGTTCCTTGCGCTTTGCAGTTGGGATAGTAATCCACGTAGTAAACAGCGCACGCAGGTTCTCAGATTCGGCGGCCGGATCTGGCAGCAACATGCTCAAGTAATGGTCGAGCTGCTTGCAGTCCAGCGCTTTGAACAGCTCCAGCGTGCGCTCAAGTGGGCGGAAGCCTGCCATAGCGTAGAACTCGGTCAAGGCCACGATGAGTTCAGGCTTGTGGTTGTCATCTTTGTAGTTGCGATTCGCAGCGTTCAATGCGATTCCTGCAGCGTTCTCGCGGGCAAAGCCTTCTTCTGCTTGAGCCTTAGAAGGGTGAGCCTGCAATGACAATGGTTCCTCTGCGGCGAGGATCTTCAACAAGAACGGAAGGCGTTGCCCATAAGTCTGTTCGACACGCGCACCTAGCTGCTCGCGGGGTGCTGCGGCGATTACTTCATCAAGACGCTGGCCATCTACTGTCGAAGGATCACCCGAGTGAGCGCCGAACCATAACTCAGCAATAGGCGCTTCTGCCGCTGGTTCGCCTTTGAGCTCCGGAATCATGGTGCGGGAGCCCCAAGAATAGTTTCGAGTTGCGCTGTTGAGCAGCTGCATAAGTGTTTCCTTCTTTTAAGAAATCTCGTAGGCGGTCGCGGCATAGCTCCGCGTAATGAGCTGAAGCGCACGGGCGAGATCACCCAGCGCGGGTTCAGGATCATTGCTTGCTTGGGCAATGGAGTGGGGAAGGTTCGCCTCTTCCTTGCCCCATAAGACAATTTTCAAGGGTACCAAAGGACCCGTTTCCTCTCCCCCGTCGAGTTCGGGGTCATAGAAGATGTCACGAATCGCATTTGCACCAGAATGCTGATTTCGTTCAATCACCATCGGCAGCTCTTGCGCATCGACGTACGTGCCCCCTAGTCCATGGGCAGCCCAAATAGCTGCCGCCATCCGAGCAACCAAGGAGCCCAAATCAACCCGGACTCGTTCTTCGGAGAAAGCATATGGATCAGAGCCGCAGCTATGAACGACTCGCGCCCCTTCAACGAATTCTCGGAGTGCGCGCCCCGGATTGGTAGCAGAATCGTGCTCAGGGCTAAGCGTTTCGAGTTCACGGTCGATTGCGTCAGCCACCTCTTCGAGGCGCCGTGCGACAAGCTCACCTTCTTCTTCGAGGACCGCTTGAATGGCATGAAGGGCAGCAATGCTGCGTGCAGGCGACGCCCCCTCTGCCGTAGGTAGCGTCGGTGCGACCAGGGTAGCCGCAGGCGCATCCTCCAACAAGGGACCACGCGCGGGGCCGACCAAGACCGTAGCGGCTCCTCTCTTATCCGCAGCAATCAGAGCACGCGAGGCCCAATCACACTCGCCGCGCTCACCGATAACGACGACAACGTCCAGCGCACCTACAAATTGCGGCAGGGACTCAGCCACAACGACTGGCACGCGCGAAGGCTCCGCCAAACCCGCAGCTGTATAGGCCGCAGCGCGTGCCACCTGTTCGGTGGGAAGGATGACCAGCGAGCGCGGCTGAGTTCCGCCGAGGTGCTGTGCGAGCTGTTGGATCTCACCCGCCAAAACACGAACCTGGCCGCCCTCGTGCGCGACGTCGAAAAAGCGCACGGTCTCTGGGTCATAGGCCGCGCCGTCAAAATAGCCACTATCCATGGCCCCGAGCATAGCCCGCGACGCCGACATCGATAGCGCAAAAGAGGCTTTCACGCCACTCAGACAGGAAGTTGGGAGAAAAAGTCCAGCCAACAGCCCCGGACTCAGCCGCCGGACCTGCAGCGATTAGTATTAATGACCATGAGCACAGCGAACACCCCGCAGATTCACCCGGTGGTCCTGGTAGGCGGCGGCCCCGGCGCATGGGACCTCATCACGGTCCGCGGCATGTACGCCTTGCAGAACGCCGATGTCATCTTGGCAGATCATCTCGGCCCCACCCAGGATCTGCACAAACTGTGCGATGTCGACGCAAAAGAGGTCATCGACGTTTCCAAGCTGCCCTACCAGCGCCAGACTTCACAGGAAAAGATCAACGAACTGCTCATCGAGCACGCCCGTGCGGGCCGCAAGGTCGCCCGCCTCAAGGGCGGTGACCCCTATGTCTTCGGCCGTGGCTTCGAGGAAGTTCAGGCGCTCGCTGCCGCCTCGCTGCCTGTGGAAGTGATCCCTGGCGTTACATCTGCCGTATCCGTGCCCGCCCTTGCCGGCGTGCCTGTCACGCACCGCGGCGTCGTCCACGCTTTCACCGTTGTCTCTGGGCACCTCCCGCCTGGCCACCCCAAGTCCTTGTTGGACTGGGGCGCGCTTGCGCAGTCTGGCGCCACCCTCAGCATCATCATGGGCGTAAAAAATGCCCGGGCCATTGCCCAGGCAGTACAAGATGGTGGACGCTCACCGCAGACCCCAGTCGCCTTCATCCAAGAGGGAACCATGGAAGGTGAGCGCACCTTCCGCTGTACCCTCGGGTCCCTCGGCGAGACGGTAGAGTCCGCGACCATTGCCCCGCCGGCCGTCTTTGTCATCGGAGACGTTGCGGGGCTTACGACTTAGCTTCCCCCTTATTGGGCCCCTATTGGGCGCGCACCGACGCCCGCTTCGCGCAGTGATCAGCCTCTGGCTCCTGTTCAGCGATGACTTTGAATCCCCGACCAGAGCGAGCCGAGTGTCCACGCGGTGCATGGAACGCTGCGTGCGCATCACGCTCAGCGTTTTCAGCTTCAAGCTCTGCCGCCCGCGCGGCCCTGGTGCGGCGCGCGCCCAGCGTGGTGGTCGCAATTCCGACCACAGCGATGGCAACCTGCACCACCGGAATCACCCAGCTAGCGACCTCCCAGCCGAAGTAGGTCTCCGCGCCACCGATGACCTTGCCCACGTTCAGGTCAACAATCGCGGTGCCCACGAACCCGCCCAGAACCACAGGGTTAACGCGCGAGATGAGCCAAGCCGCAATCGGGGCGGTGATGGCGCCACCGATGAGCAGCGCGATGACCGCAGCCAGGTGCGCCACAATTTCGTGCCACAGCCCCACGATGAAGCCAGCGGTAGCGCCAAAGGTCACAAGGAACTCCGCGGTATTTACCGTGCCCACAATACGTCGCGGCTGCTCCCGCCCAATGGCCATCATCGTTGACGTAGAGACCGGCCCCCAGCCGCCGCCACCTGTCGCATCCACAAATCCACCTACCAAGCCGAGGCCGGCAAGAAAGCCCGTGGAGTGCTGACGCTTATATGCGGAGCGCTTGGGACGCGGGCGGGAAAAGCGCCACACCAGGTTCGCGCCGATGGCCACGAGGATGATCGCTGTGATGGGCGCAGCCGATTCCGTCGAAACGTTGGAGAGCACCGTTGCTCCTAAGAATGCGGCGATGGCGCCCGGCACGCCAAGTTTGAACACCGTAGGCCAATGCACGTTTCCAAAACGCCAGTGGCTCAAGCCAGAGACCAACGTGGTTCCCAGCTCAGCGGTGTGCACCACCGCGGAGGCCTGCGCAGGACCTAGGCCCGCCAGCAGCAGAATGGTGGTCGAGGTTACGCCGAAACCCATGCCGATTCCGCCGTCGACAAGCTGCGCCGCCGCACCGGCTAGCGCGATAAGAATGAGGGATCGCATCTTTTATCGTCCGATCTGTACAAGCTGTCGAGTCTGATAAGGCAGGCCCGCTGCATGAGCAAAGCGGTGGGAGACGATTCCCGCAAGGTCAACGCCTAGCGGGGAGTCTACATACGCTGGGGCTTCTGCGAGCAGGTCAAGAAGTAGACCTTCAGTAACGAACAGCGGCAGCACCCGCACCGAGCCATAAATACGCGCCTGCTTGGCGACGTCTTCCCTACCGCCCCGTGTAGCAAAAGCCACTGAGGTACTCACGCCGGTCAAGACAGCCACCCGCACCGCTAGGCGCGCAATGGCCTGGTTGGCTTGCAGATTCGATGAGCCCACCGAGTAGATGACCAAATGATCGGTCATCGGCGCGCACTGTGGTTGGCAGCCTGCGCGCTGCGCCAGCACCTGCGCCATGTCGGCCCCAGTGCCCAGCGAGTCACCGCGCAGCAGGCGCAGCCCGGAGGCTTCCTCTGCCGCAGCGATGGCCTCCGGCACGTCCACGCGATGGTGGTAGCCCTCAGTAAAAAGCAGCGGCACCACCACGGCCTCGGTTTCCCCGCGCGCTGCGAGCTGCTGCGCTGCCGTGGCGAGATCGGGCTCGTTGAACTCGAGGTGCGCACACTGCCAGTGCGCGACGTCGGCAAGCGCGGCGGCGCGTTGGGTAAGCACCTCGATGCCAGCTACAGCATTCGGGTGACGCGAACCATGCGACAACGTAATGAGGGCGGTCATGGTTATTCCTTGGGGGTCGCAGTGACGTGGCCGCGACGCTGGAGCGATCGCTGCAACGCCTCGTTGGAAGAAACAGTCTTCGCCGGGGCGACGGGAGCGTCGTCCTGACCATGAAACATCACGGAGAAAATCCGCAGGCATTCAGTGCATTTCCAGGCAAACTCCCCTTCCTCATCCGGGAAGAGCCCGGTGCCCCCGCAGTACGGGCAGTACATGGGGTGGTTGCGGTTGGGATTGGGCTTGCGTCGGAAATTCACTGCAGATCCTCCTCAGCGGCGCGCAGAACCCAGTGGCGGAATTGCTCGCCTTCCGCGCGCTGCTCCTTGTACTTGTTAACCAAGCGGATGACGTAGTCAGGCACCTCGTCCGCAATGACCTTGTGGCCACGCAGCTTGCGGCCCCAATCCGGGGACAGGCCCAGCGCACCGCCCAGGTGCACCTGGAAGCCCTCGACGCGGTTGCCGTCAGCGTCGGTGACAATCTGGCCCTTCAGGCCGATGTCGGAGACCTGCGAGCGGGCGCAGGCGTTCGGGCAGCCGTTGAGCGCAATGGATATCGGAACGTCCAGGTCACCCAACGTGTCCTCGAGGATGTCCACGAGTTCGATGGCGCGGGCCTTGGTGGTCACGTGCGCGAGCTTGCAGAACTCCAGGCCCGTGCAGGAGATGACGCCCCGGCGGAACTCGGAAGGCTGGGAATACAGGCCGGTCTCGTCGAGTGCCCGGGAAAGCGCCGGGATGTCCTCTTCCTTGACATCGAGGAAGAGGAGCTCCTTCATCGGCGTGGTGCGGATGCGGGTGATACCGAACTTCTCAGCGACGTCGGCAATGGCGATTAGCTGCTCGCCGGTGGCATGGCCCACGGTGGGCTTCACACCGAGGTAGTAGTTGCCGTCCTGTTGCTTGTGCACGCCCAAGTGATCGCGGGAACCGGGCTCTACAACGAGTGGCTCGCCGTCGAGAAGCGGTGCGTCCAAGTACTCGGTCTCTAGGACCTCGCGGAACTTCTCAATGCCCCACTCAGCTACCAGGAACTTTAGGCGGGCGCGGTTGCGGTTGCGACGGTAGCCGTAGTCACGGAAGATGCGGGCTACGCCTGCCCAAACCTCAGGAACGCGCTCCAACGGGACCCAAGCGCCCAGGGACTGGGACAGCATCGGGTTGGTGGACAAGCCGCCGCCAACGAAGCAGTCGAAGCCAGGACCATATTCAGGGTGGTTGACGCCGACGAAGGCAATGTCCTGAATCTCATGGGTGACGTCCTGGCGGCGGTTGCCGGAAATCGCGGTCTTAAACTTGCGCGGGAAGTTGTGGAATTCATCGCGTGGCAGGTAGTTCTCCACAATGTCGTCGATTGCCGGGGTGGCATCGATGATCTCGTCTTCTGCCACGCCCGCGACTGGCGAACCGAGGATGACGCGTGGGACGTCGCCGCAGCCCAGCAGCGTATCGAGCCCTACGGCGCGCAGTTTTTCCCAGATTGTGGGAACGTCCTCGATCTGAATCCAGTGCAACTGGATGTTCTGGCGGTCCGTGAAGTCCGCGGTGGAGCGAGCGTAGTCGCGGGAGATTTCGCCCACGGTGCGCAGCTTGGCCGGGTCCACGCGGCCACCGTCGAAACGCACGCGCATCATGAAGTACTCGTCCTGCAGCTCTGTATTGCTCAGCTTAGAAGTCAGCTCGCCGCCCAGGTTCTGGTTGCGCTGGGTGTAGAGGCCGAGCCACTTAAAGCGTGGGGCAAGATCCTCTGGCGGAATCGACTTAAACCCCTGCTTGGAGTAGATATCGATGACGCGCTGGCGAGCGGACAGGCCGCCGTCTTCCTGTTTGATCTCCTCGTCGGTGTTGAGCGGCTCCTTGCCGTCAATCTTCCATTGCCCCTCGGGCTTGCGCGGACGAGCCTTGCGTTGTGGTTTCGTTGCGGTAGTCATGGGGATGAACACTTGCCTTTCGTCGTGGATGACAAAAACCTACCGGTCTAAGAACGATAGACAAAGCGGTACGGATTAATTTCACCACTCTTTACATTGTGAGCTGGGACAACGTCGCCACGCTGGAAGAATCTAAATAATCGAGTTGCCCAGCGTTCCAGAAAGCGGTTCAATAAACCCCACGCTCACACGCTTTTAGCAGACTGATCAGTCTAATATTCATTAAAAGAACTAGAACAGCTAGTATTACGACCAGTAACCGAATTCTTTAGCTGTTTATTGATTTGAGGAAAGGCCCACTACTGACATGTCGCAAGCCCCACTGAAGGTAGCCGTCATCGGCGCTGGCCCAGCAGGTATCTACGCCTCTGACATCCTGGTCAAGAAGACCGGTGGCAACGTCCAGATCGACCTCATCGAGCAGATGCCAGCTCCCTTCGGTCTCATCCGCTACGGCGTAGCCCCAGATCACCCACGCATCAAGGGCATCGTTAACTCCCTGCACCGCGTCCTGGAGACCGAGCAGATCCGCCTCATCTCCAACGTGCACATCGGCCGCGACCTCACCGTCGAGCAGCTCAAAGAGCACTACGACGCCGTAGTCTTCGCCACCGGTGCCGTAGGAGACCGCGTCCTCGACGTGCCGGGGGCAGACCTCGAGGGCGTCCACGGCGCCGGCGAATTCGTGGGCTTCTACGACGGCAACCCGCGCTTCAACCGCGACTGGGATCTCTCCGCTGAAGAGGTAGCCGTCGTGGGCGTGGGTAACGTGGGCCTTGACGTCGCCCGCATCTTGGCCAAGACCGGCGATGAGCTCAAAGTCACCGAGATCCCAGACAACGTCTACGAGTCCCTGTCCAAGAACAAGGCTCACACCGTGCGCGTCTTCGGCCGCCGCGGCCCGGCACAGGCAAAGTTCACCCCGCTGGAGCTCAAGGAGCTCGACCACTCCCCGACCATCAACGTGGTCGTGGACCCGGAGGACATCGACTACGACGAGGCTTCCCTCGAGGCACGCGCCAACTCTAAGTCCCAGGATCTGGTTTGCCAGACCCTGGAGGGCTACGCCATCCGCGAACCGAAGGAAGCACCACACACCCTGCAGATTCACCTGTTCGAGCAGCCGGTTGAGATCCTCGGCGAGAATGGCAAGGTCACCGGCATCAAGACCGAGCGCACCGCCCTCAACGGCGACGGCTCCGTCTCCGGGACCGGCAAGTTCACCGAGTGGCCGGTTCAGGCGGTCTACCTCGCTGTGGGCTACCGCTCCGACGCTATCGACACCGTTCCTTTCAACTCCGAGAAGAACGTCATCAACAACGACGGCGGCCACGTCACCGAGCTCGACGGCACCATCGTCCCTGGCCTCTACGCCACTGGCTGGATCAAGCGCGGCCCGGTGGGCCTCATCGGCAACACCAAGTCCGATGCCTCCGAGACCATCGGCATGCTGCTTGACGACGCCGAGGCAGGCAAGCTCTCCCACGCTTCCGAAGAGGACATCACGGAGACCCTGAAGGCTGCGGGCGTGGAGTTCCTCTCCTGGGATGGCTGGAAGAACCTCGATGCGGCAGAGCGCGCACTCGGCGAGGCCGAGGGCCGCGAGCGCAAGAAGTACGTCGAGTGGGAGGACATGGTTTCCCACTCCCGCGGCTAATTTTCCCGAATAAAAGCGCCAGCACAATGCTGACGCTTTTTGTGTTTTGCGGCGCAGCCGGGGCGGCGCGGCTCAGCCGCTGCAAATGTACCGTTTCTTGCAATTAAGCCGGCAAAGATGAGCCGTTCGGGTTCACTATTCACAAGGAAAGGTACGAGCTCTATGGACCGAGATGTGCGACAATCGTGGCGGCATCCAGGAGCCTTTTTCCTGCAAATAGCGGGCCAAAACACACAATTGTAGGGCACTATTTACAGGAAACGGTACGAACAGAAGAATGGTCGCCACGAAGGCGCCCGCACGGGAAAGTGCCTAAGCGCGGATGATTCCAAGCACCTCATCGACGATGGCCTGGACTTCATCAGCAGTTTTCGCCTCAACGTTCAGACGCAGCAGTGGCTCAGTGTTCGAAGCGCGCACGTTAAACCACGCATCCGTGCCCTTCAACTCAACGGTCACGCCGTCCAACTCGTCGACAGACTCAATCTTGTCCGCCAAACCATCTAGCACAGCCTGGGTTGCAGCCTTCTGGTCTGCCACGGTGGAGTTGATCTCACCGGAAGCCTCATAACGCGAATACTGAGCCATCAGCTCGCTCAACGGCTTATCGGTCTCCCCCAAAGCAGCCAGCACGTGCATCGCAGCCAACATGCCGGAGTCCGCATTCCAGAACTCCTGGAAGTAGTAGTGTGCGGAGTGCTCGCCGCCAAAAGCAGCCTTCTCCTTGGCCATCTGCGCCTTAATGAACGAGTGGCCCACCCGGGTACGCACAGCCTTGCCACCATTTTCGGCAATCAGCTCCGGCACCGTCTTCGACGTAATCAGGTTATGGATGATCGTCGAACCTGGGAACTTCTGCAAGTAACGCTGCGCCACCAACGCACAAATAGCTGACGGCGAAACAGCATCACCATTCTCATCGACCACAAAGCAACGGTCCGCATCACCATCGAAGGCAAGGCCAATATCAGCCTTCTGCTCAGTGACAAACTTCTGCAGATCTACGAGGTTCTTCGGATCCAGCGGATTAGCCTCGTGGTTCGGGAAGGTGCCATCCAACTCGAAGTACAAATCACGGACATCAAACGGCAGGCCCTCAAACACAGCCGGAACCGTATGGCCACCCATGCCGTTAGCAGCGTCTACCGCCACAACCAGTGGACGTGAAGACTCCAGCGGCACCAAAGAACGCAGGAAGTCCGCATAGTCCGGGAGCACCTCGCGCTCGCTGACAGAGCCAGGCTCGCCGTCAAAGGCCGGCACACCCTCAATCAGCATGCCCTTGATAGCCTCCAGGCCAGTCTCCTGCCCCACCGGCACAGCACCCGCACGGCACAGCTTGATGCCGTTGTACTTCGCCGGATTATGCGAGGCAGTAAACATCGCACCCGCACAATCCAAAGAACCAGCCGCAAAATACAATTCATCAGTCGAAGTCAGGTTCAACTTGATGACATCCAAGCCCTGAGAAGCCACGCCCTGCGCAAAAGCGTCAGACAACGCCGGTGAAGAAGGACGCATGTCGTGACCCACCGCCACCTTGGTCTCCCCTTCACCGCGCAAAATAGCGGCATAGGCAGCACCGGTGTCACGAACGAAGTTCTCATCAATATCTTCGCCCACGACGCCACGGACGTCATAGGCCTTAATAACGGCATCTAGCTGTTCACGAGTACGCATAACCTGCAATACTACCCCTTTTGCATATGCAAGAACGGACAGCGGCCTAGGAACAGGATTTTTAATCTTCTCTATTTTTAATCTTCTCTGACGCGATGATGATTGCCGCGGTCGACGTCGCTAAGCGCGGCTTCCTCACTCTCGTCCCGCACAACCGTCAGGTGGGCGCGACGGTGTTGCTTCGCCTCACTGACACGTCGAGTGCGAAAAACCGGGTGATTCGAGCTATCCGGATCTGCACCATCGAAGTTCGCGGCGTAGTCGATGGGGTCAGAACCGGAGCCAGCACCATCGTCCACCAGGCCGGTGGTCACACGGCCAGCCTCACGCACGGCCTCAGCGAGTGCCATGAGGTCATCTTCCTCGTCCAGCTCGATGCGATCCACGCGCACCATCTCCCAGCCGATGGGGGCGGTGATGCGGGAGCTATGCTTCTCGCACAGGTCCCAGCTATGCGGGTCAGTCTCCTCCGCAAGCGGGCCAACGACGGCCGTCTGCTGTGAATATGCGTAGGTCAATGTTGCCACGGCAGGTCGGCCGCAGCCTGGGCGAGAGCAATGACGAGAATGATTCACGGCAATGAGTCTAAACCCTTACTTGAGATTTGAATAGTCGGAACTCGGCGCGCCCCGCACCGAAAAGCACCTGCGGAGTCCTAAGATCACGCTCATGACAATGCGCCGCCCACATGTACGCCCGTTCCGCAATCGCCGTGGACGCGGCATGCGCGGCCCACTCCTGCCACAGACGACACCGCGTTTCCGCAGCAACAGCGAGCGCTTCGACATGGCAGTCCTCGAGGCCTACGCCCCGATTCAAAACGCCTTCGCGGAGCAGCTCGCGGGCCTCGACCTAGCTGTGGACACAGTTCCCCGCATGCGCCTTTCAGCAGACATGACCGTGCTGCCTGAAGAAATCATTGCCGATGGCCCGGTCCCTCTCGGACGCGTAGTTCCCGCCGGTGTGGATTCGGCCGGCCGTCCTACCCGCGCACGAATGGTGATCTTCCGCATGCCCATCGAGGAACGCGCACAGAATCCTGGAGAGCGGGCAGAACTCTTGGGGACAGTCCTCACCGCACTAGTGGCGAACTATCTAAATCTTGACCCCGAAGACGTCGACCCAAGGTTTAGTTGGTAAAGAAAAATCCCCCACCTAGCAGACGCTCAACCGAAAAAGTTGAACAGAACTAAACGGGGGACTTGAGCTAAGTCGGCTTTAGCTAACTAGCCAATCTCACGCTTGAGGCGGCGACGCTCACGATCAGACAGGCCGCCCCAGATTCCGAAGCGCTCGTCATGCTCAAGGGCATACTCGAGGCACTCATCACGCACCGCGCAGGCCTGGCAGATGCGCTTAGCCTCACGGGTGGAGCCTCCTTTTTCTGGAAAGAAGGCTTCAGGATCGGTCTGCGCGCACAGTGCCTGGTCTTGCCACTCCTGCTCGACGGCGCCAAAAAGCTCGTCAAGCGACATCTCTGCGGCAGCACCGCCACGGAGAATAGCGCCATTATTCGAGTTTTTCTCCACGCTACTTCCTTTCTCCGAGGTTGGGTTGTTCTTACTTAGTGGCACCGACTGTACACCAGGACCAACAAAGCCAGTCCGGCACCGCCGATGCGTTTGATTACACTGATGTTATTTCACACCGGATCACTAAATATCGTCAACCTGACCAGAGTCCATTTTGCCCAAATTCGCCAAAAACGCAGCACACGATCCTCAACTTTCACATCCGTCACACAGATCCCCCCATGGGGGTAAGGTGTGGGGGTACTACATATAGTGGTGCCTCATGATCCTGTAAACAATTCCCAGGTTTGATCGGCGTGTCGCCACCACTCTGAATTTTCTAGTGGATCTCAAAAAACACTTTGGCCACTTTGATCCCATGTAGCACCCAGCGGTTACGCAAGCCCATAAAAATATCCCCCCACCAGTGTCAATAGAGACAATGGTGAGGGAAACCCTCCAGCTCGAGCTTTAGGCGTCTGAGCTAAAGCGCACGCCCGCGTCAGGAATCTGCACGCCCGGGAAGACGCGCATGCCGCCCTTGAGCTCACAGCGCGCACCAATCACAGCGCCTTCGCCAATAACGCAGTTATCAATGTGCGCATTCGCCCCGATGTGAGCACCAGAGGCGATAATCGAATTGCTGATTACTACGCCAGGTTCGATTGTCACGCCGGCAAAGACCACTGTGCCGTCCAAACGCGAACCGGCCCCCACCTCAGAGCCACGGCCCACTGCCGTACCCGAAAGCAGCAGGACGCCGCCAGCAATACCCGCGGAATCATCCACCACGGATTCACCCGTGCGGCCCTCCAGCAACGGTGAGTGCGCAATGCCACGCACCAAGTCCGAGGAACCGCGTACAAAGTCATCCGGGCGGCCCATATCGCGCCAGTAGGAGTTGTCCACGTGGCCCACTACCAAGCAGCCTTCCTCCAGCAGATTAGGGAAGGTCTCACGCTCGACCGAAACCACACGGTCAGCCGGAATGCTCTCGATAACTTCGCGCTTGAAGATGTAGCAACCAGCGTTGATCTGGTTGGTTGGTGGATCCTCGGTCTTCTCCAGGAACGCCGTCACGCGGCCATTGCTGTCCGTCGGCACGCAGCCAAACGCACGCGGATCCGCCACGTTGAGCAGGTGCATTGTCACGTCGGCGTTCTTCTCATGGTGAGTCTGCAGGATGCCGTTGAGGTCCATGCCGGAGAGCACGTCACCGTTGAAGACCATCACCGTGTCGTGGCGCAGCTTGTCATACACGTTGCGAATGCCACCACCGGTTCCCAGCGCGGTCTCTTCCACCACGTACTCGATCTCTAGACCCAAGTCAGAGCCGTCACCGAAGTACTCCTCAAAAACCTCCGCTTTAAAGGAAGTCGACATCACCACGTGGTCGATGCCAGCAGCCTTAATACGTGCCAGCAAGTGCTGCAAGAACGGGTAATTTGCAGTCGGCAGCATCGGCTTTGGAGTACCGATGGTCAGCGGACGCAAACGCGTGCCGCGGCCGCCTACAAGGATGACGGCGTCGGCGGAGGCACCCCATTGGGTAGCTGCTTCAGTCATAACGAGGATTCCTTATTCGAATTAATCGACGTGTTATATCGGCAGATGTTGTATCGGGCTAAGTTTATAAGGCAAAAGGCGTGAGTATTAACTACGGCACGCAAGTGCCGTAACCGCATAGGCACGCAGCGTCAGGCCAGCTCTTAACACGAGCCGAATTGGCGCTTGCCACCAGTAAGGGTGACGGTCGGCCTGGAAGCGATACGCAGAATCATGGTGGGCGTGTAACATCGCGCCGGCGTGAGCCTGCGTCGAGTGGCCCTTAGCGTGGGTAATTATGGCATCTGGGCAGAAGACGTTGTTCCAGCCAGCGCGGCTAAAACGGTCACCCAGGTCGACGTCCTCCATATACATGAAATAGCGCTCGTCAAAGCCGCCAATCTGTTCATAAGCTTCCCAACGCACCAGGAGGCAGGAGCCTGATAGCCAGCCGGCTACACGCTCTACTGACATGTCTTTATCATCTCGGTACGCGCGGGACCATGGGTTACCCGGCCAGATTGAGCCAAAGAGGGCGTGTCCAATCCCGGTCGCCAGCGTCGGCACAGCACGCGCTGAAGGATAGTTGGACCCGTCCGGCTCTACGATGCGCGGGCCCACAGCCGCGGCCTGTGGGTTGCGGCGCGCGCACTCGAGCATGGTGTCCAGAGCCCCTGGCGTGAAGGTGACATCTGGGTTGCTAATGAGGAAGAACTCATCGTCGACCTCCCCCAAAGCACCGCTCTTGATGAGGCGTGCTCCCGCGTTCATTCCGCCGCCGTAGCCGATGTTTCCACCCGTGTCTAAAAACACAACGTTGGCGTGGCTTTCCGCGGCAGCCTGCGGGACCCCATCGGTGGAGCCGTTATCGGCTAAGACCACCGTGGTGGGTTGCTGGGTGGCATTCTCCAGCGAATCGAGGAAATCCCCAAGGTAGTGGCCCGGCGAATAGGTCACCGTCACCACTGCGAGGGGAGCGTTATTTTCTGTGTTCACGATGGTCCATAGCGTACCCATACTTGACGGGAGGATGCCGCCAAGACACTGCGAGCTAGAAGAAAATCATGCGCAGATCACGATTTCGCGCTTACCTCGCCTAAACTGTCACAAGACTAAAACAAATTATGCATCGGAATCACCACCGATACCTACAGGTGAAGAACTCCAAAATAGAAAGTCCTCCCACTGTGTCATTTGAAAAAAGATCGGACAAGCAGCGCCGCGCTCGTGCCATCCAGCCCGCGCCATCTTCGGCGTCGACCGTCAAGCAGCAGGGTTCCAAGCCGCTAAAGGCAATCCTTACTTTCTTGTCGGCCGCGATTCTTGTTTTCTCTGGCGTGGGTTATGCCACCGTGGGCCGCGTGGGCGACGGAGTGGCCTCAGTGGGAAATTTGGCGCTCGGCAACCAGGGCGGTTTCAAAGCTAACACCCAGGACGGCGCAGTGGACATCCTCTTGGTGGGCAAGGATTCGCGTACCGATGCACAGGGCAATCCTCTCTCTGAAAAGGAACTGGCGGATCTGCACGCAGGTGTCGCTGAGGGCGAGGAGAACACAGACACCATCATGATCATCCGTATTCCGGATGATGGCTCACGCGCAACCGCGGTGTCCATTCCCCGCGATACCTACGTCGACGACGGCGAGTACGGCAACACCAAGATCAACGCGGTCTTCGCAGCGCACAAGGCAGATAAACTCAAGGAACTCGAAGAGGAGAATGCGGTAGCGGAGGCCCAAGGCGATAAGAAGCCGTACTCCGACAAGGAGATTGAGCAGAAGGGCGTCGAGGCCGGCCGCCAGGGACTTATCGATATGGTCCGTTCCCTTACGGACATCGATATCGATCACTATGCAGAGGTCGGACTCTTGGGCTTTGTGCTGCTTACCGACGCCGTCGATGGCGTCGACGTGTGCTTGAACAACGACGTCAAGGACGAGATGTCCGGCGCCGACTTCCAGAAGGGAAGGCAGACTCTCCATGGCGCCCAAGGCCTGTCCTTCGTCCGCCAGCGCTACGGGCTGCCACGCGGCGACCTCGACCGTATTGTTCGCCAGCAGGCCTACATGGCTTCGTTAGTCTCGAAGGTGCTGTCCTCAGGAACCCTGGCTAATCCGAATAAACTCTCTAAGATCACCGAGGCGATTGAACGTTCCGTCGTCATCGATGAGGGCTGGGACGTCATGGGCTTAGTCACCCAGCTGTCTGGCCTGGCCGGCGGAAATGTCACCTTCACCACCATTCCAGTGACCTCCATCGACGGTGTCGGCGACTATGGCGAGTCCGTGGTGACCATCGATAAGGCTGAAGTCCACAAGTTCATGGATGACCTCGCAAGAACTGCGGAACAGGATGAAGCAGCCGCGGCGTCGGCAAGCGCTGAAGAAGGCTCCAACCCTTCGGAGCAGCCAGTCGCGGATGGCATCGAGCTTAACGTTCTCAACGCGGGCTCCATTGACGGTCTCGCGTCAGGCATCGGCAAGTGGCTCACCGGCGTGGGCTACATGGTCGAACGCACGAGCAACGCCGAGCCAGGCTTGTACGCGCAGTCGCAGATTGTCGCCGCCGACGAGAATGACCAGCGCGCCAAGGACCTCGCGGAGCAGCTCGGTGGCCTGCCCGTGACCTCGAACCCTTCCTTGGATGAAAACACCTTCGTGGTCGTTGCATACGACGACTACACCGGCCCATCCGATGAGGCCGCCCAAGCCGCTGAACCGGCTGAATCCGCTGCCAGCGACCAGGTAGGAACCCCAGGCAGTGACCTCGGAACGGCTATGGTTTCGCCGGAGATCGACGCCGGTGGCGACGGCCCGCGCTGCGTGAACTAAACGCCACACAAACTAAGTAATTCTCAAGCCGGGGCCTAGGGCCATCGCGCGAAAGCACTCCCTGCCACGCTAAGGCTAAGTCACCTACGATGGTCGGACATGGATATGCTTCAGCACCTACTTTCCGCAGATGCCGCAGCGCCGCGCCTGACTTTCTACAACGAAGCCACCGGCGCGCGCATGGATTTTTCCGCGCAGACCTTGGATAACTGGGTTTCCAAGATTGCCAACATGCTCTTAGAAGAGCTTGAGCTCGATTCCGATTCCCTCATTTTCTTCGACCTCCCTGTTTCCTGGCAGCCCGCGGTTATCGCTTTGGGCGCCCTTGCTGCCGGCGTCGACACAGCGTTCACGCGCGCTGAGCTAGACGGCGCAAGCCCCGATGTTATTTTTGCCGCGCCCGAGGGCTTTGCAGAGTTGACTGAGGAATTCACAGGCGCCGATGTTGTGCTCGTTACCGATGATCCATTCGGGCGCGGCGTCATCGAATCTGGCGGCGAATTGCCCGCTGGCGCCATCGACTTTGGGCCCACCGTGCGTTTCTACGGCGATCAGTTCTATGGCCCCACCACCGCTTTGCCGGAGCTTTATTCGGCCGCCGGCCCTGCCCAACGCGTGATGTCCGCGGGGTGGAAGGACAAGGATTCCTTTAAGAAGTTGATTCTCGAACCGCTCGCATGTGGAGGCTCCGCCGTTATTGTCGCCGGCATGTGCACTGCCGAGCGTTTAGAAGAAATCGCCGCCAACGAGAAGGTGGATCTGCGTCTTTAGCTGGCACGAACGCCATCGGCGGTGTTAATTCCCAGAAACTCCTGGAGGCGCGTGCCCACGGCATGGATTTCCGCGGCGGCAAAGTGCCCGCTACGCCAAGCCGCATGCAGGGGCACACCGCCTAGCATCTCCTCCTTGTTGCAGATGCGCAGGCCTACCGCGTCGTGGTCCTGCAGAGCACTGGAGATGGCGATTGCGCGCCCGGCTCGCGCGAGGGCGATGAGCGTAACGGTGTCCTCGCACTCGACGACGTCGCCAAGCACAGCGTGGCTGCGCCCTACGAAGGCATCGAAGAGCCCGCGCGAGACGCTGCGCCGGCCTGACATGGCGAGACGATGAGTGACCAAGTCCTCCACATCGATGCTGTCTTGGCCTGCTAGAGGGTGCTCCTTGTTTACCCAAGCTCGGATAGTGGCCTCCCCCAGCGGAACGGAATCGAGCCCCTCCTTTACTGGAATTGGCGTCACCACCACATCCGCGGTGGTATCTAGCGCTTGGTACACCTCGTAGTGCTCGACCGCCAGCGTGGTCAGAAGCGGAATTACCCCGCGCGCATCAGCGATGAAAGGCGCCAAAATCGTCGAGATGGTCGTCGGCGTTGCGGCCACCTGCAAGGCTCGCATTTCGCCGCGTTGCAACGCCGCAACCGCCTGCGTAGCCCTGTTATTATCTGCCACCAATTGCTGGCACACAGGAATCAATGCCTTGCCCGCTTCGTTGAGACGCAGCACCCCAGCTGCGCGTTCGAAAAGCTCGAGCCCCAGCTCCTCCTCAAAGCGCCGCAGCTGGCGGCTTAGCGCCGGCTGGGTGATGCTCAATTGCTCTGCCGCGGTAGTCACGGAACCGGTGCGCGCGAGCGCCAAGAAATATTTCGCCCTCGTGTAGTCCATAAAGCTTCATTTAACACGAGCTATTACCAATGGGCATGGATTTCAAAATCCTTAGACATTAGACAACATGGTCAAAAGTCCCTCACAATAAGGTGAAAATGTTGCACCAATCACAGAAGAAGGATTGTTTAAAAACTATGACTCGTCGCCATGTTGGCACCGCCATCGCTGAATCTCTTGCAGCGCACAACGTCAAGCGCGCATACCTTGTCCCGGGCGAGAGCTTCCTGCCAGTGCTTGATGGACTCTATGACAGCCCCATCGAAGCCATCGTTACCCGCCAGGAAGGCGGCGCTTCCTACATGGCAGAGGCACACGGCAAGGCGACCGGTGAGCCGGGCGTCGCAATGGTCACCCGCGGCCCAGGTGCTTCCAATGCCTTCGTTGGTATCCACACCGCCTGGCAGGATTCCACCCCGCTGGTCCTCTTCGTGGGTCTTATCCCCTTCCCCGACCGTGACCGTGAGTCCTTCCAGGAGTTCGACCCAAAGGCTTGGTTTGGCACCCAGACCAAGCAGGTCTTCATCCTCGATGACCCATCCCGTGCTTCCCACGTGGTGGCCGAGGCGTTCTTCCAGGCCAAGCAGGGCCGCCCAGGCCCAGTAGTGGTGGGCCTGCCGGAGGACATTCTCCACTTGGACTTCGACGGGGAGATTGTCCAGCCAATCAACGTGACAGACGGCGCGGTATCCCCAAGCGATATCACCGCGCTTTCCGAGGCCCTACGCTGCGCCGAGCGCCCACTCATCTTCGCCGGCGGCCCGCGCTGGACCCCAGAGTCCGCACGCCAAATCACCGAGTTTGCAGAGACCAACCAGATTCCGGTGGTCCACGATTTCCGCGCCAGCGACCGCGTCCCTTTTTCTTCCCCGGCCAACGCCGGCTGGCTGGGCTACGGCCGTGATGAGAAGGCAGCTGCGCTGCTCCAGGATTCCGACCTCGTACTCGCCGTTGGAGCAGTGCTTGGCGACGTCTCGACTGACGGCTACAAGCTGCGTCAAGGCGCAAATGACCGCAACTTCTTCATCAACATCGATTCCAGCCTGCGTGGCAACTCCGCAGCCGTCACCCGCCACATCCTGGCCAGCCCGGTAGCCTTCGCCGAAGCGCTGTCTGAGATCGATGCGGGCGAGGTCTCTGCTGCCCAGCAGCAGTGGTTCGCGGATGCGCACGCGGCGCAGGTGGCTTTCTCAACGGTTCAGGACGAAGCCGACTGGCGCCCGGCTCCTGAAGGAACCGCACACATCGAATCACTCATGCGCGCCATTCAAGAGCAGGCCCCAGAGGATTCCATCTACACCTTCGGCGCCGGCAACCACTGCATCTGGGCGCAGCAGTTTATGCACACCAACGTCTACCCCTCCCAGTTCAGCGTGCGCAATGGCTCGATGGGCTACTCCGTTCCAGGTGCAGTCTCCACCAAGCTGGAGTTTCCTGAGCGCACCGTCATCGCCATTGCTGGCGACGGCGAGTACCTGATGAATGGCCAAGAGCTGGCTACCGCCCTGCAGTATGGCGCTCCTTATCTGACCGTCGTACTGTCCAACGGTGAGTTCGGCACCATCCGTGATCACCAAAAGAACCACTTCCCTGATCGCGTTTCCGGCACCCAGCTTTCCAACCCGGATTTCGCCGCCGTCGCCCGTGGCTTCGGCGCACACGGCGAGCTTGTCACTTCCGACGCCGAGGCAGCACCTGCCGTCGAGCGCGCACTGCAGGCTATGCGCGAGAAGCAGATTCCAGCAGTCATCAACGTGATTGTGGATCAAGCTCTGTCGCTGCCTGACAACGACTAGACCTGTCCCCAAACAAAGGATTTTCAATGAGCAATACCGTTGCTACCACTGTTGAGCGTGCGGAGGCCAAACCTGCTGGCTCAACCATGACTTGGGTCATCACCCTGTTCGGCACTGCCGTCGGCGCAGGAATTTTGTTCCTTCCACTTAACGCTGGTGGATTTGGTTTCTGGCCGCTGGTCTTTGCCACGGTCTTCATCCTGCCGCTGGTCTATTTCTCGCACCGCACCTATGTCCGAATAGTCAGTGGCGCGCCCATCCGTGACCACGGCAAGGACGTCCTGGAACTGGCCACGCAGTATTTAGGCCGCCCCTCCGGCATCGTTATCGCCATTTTGTACTGGCTCGCTATCTTTCCCACAGTGCTGATTTACGGCATCAGCATCACCAACTCGGTCGATAGCTTCATCGTCAACCAACTGGGTGGACCTTCCATCAACCGGTGGGTACTCGCCATCCTCTGCGTGGGCATTATGACCGGCGCGTTCGCGGTGGGCCGCAAACCCATGATTTGGCTGGCCCAAGTGCTGGTCTATCCGCTCATCTTCGCTTTGACGGCAACGTCCATCTACCTCATCCCTCGCTGGGATTTTCAGAGCTTTCTGCACTACGACAACGGGGAAGGCGACTTTGGAATCCTCAAGGGAATCCTGCTGATTCTGCCGGTGCTTGTATTTTCCTTTTCCCACATGGCGGCGCTGTCTCAGTTCGCACTAGACATGCAGCCGGCCTATGGCGAGAAGACCGCCAAGCGCGTTGACCGCACGGAGATACTTACCGCCATCTTGCTAGTGGTCTTTACCATGTTCTTCGTTTGGTCATGCGTCCTGGCTTTGGGGGCCGATGGAATGAATGAGGCACTGGAACAAAACATTCCGGTACTGTCCTACTTCGCTAACGTCACCGGCACCCCGTTCATGGCCTACATGGCACCCGTTGTGGTCATGTGCGCCATCATCTCCTCCTACTTCGGCCACATGCTGGGCACCGAGGAAGGCACAGAGTACCTGCTGCGCCTAGCAGCGCCAAAGCTGGCTGAGCGCATCTCGCACCGTAGCCTGCTCAACATCGTCTATCTCATCACCTTCGTTGGCACTACCCTGGTGGCGGTCTATAACCCATCCATCGTGTCGATGATTTCGGTCGTCGGTGGCATCTTCGTGGCTTTCCTCGTTTACCTGGCCCCGGTCTACATGTTCAAGAAGCTCGACGCTTTTTCCAAGTTCAAAAATGACCCGTGGAACTACTTCGTATTTGGCATGGGAATCGTCATCATGGCGGTTACCGTGTGGAACATGTTCTAGGTCTTATCAATCACTTCTTAAAAGTCGCTTTAAAGTAAGGAGTTTTAAAACCATATGCTTCGCCCTGATCTCAACAAGTTCCCTGATTACAAGCCCGGCAAGTCCGACGGCGACAAGCTGAAGCTCTCCTCCAACGAAATCCCTAACCCACCGCTTCCCTCCATACTCGAGGCAATGACGCGGGCGGCAGCGGAGACCAACCGCTACCAGATCAATGGCTGCCCAGAACTGACCACCGAGCTTTCTAAGTACCTAGGCGTTCCTGAAGATCACCTCGCCATCGCGGCGGGCGCCTCGGCCATCGTTCAGCAGGCCATCGGAATGTCCTGCCACACTGGTGACGAAGTAATCTTTCCGTGGCGCAGCTTCGAGGCTTACCCGCTCTACGTGCGCATGGCCGGCGCGGAACCAGTGATGACTCCGCTCACCGAGGACGACCGCTTGGGCTTGGATGCCGTGATCGAGGCCATCACGGACAAGACCCGCGCCATCATCCTCTGCAACCCAAATAACCCAACCGGCACCACCATCACCAAGGGCGAGTTCCGCGACTTCATGGAGCAGGTTCCGAAGGACATCGTGGTTATCCTCGATGAGGCTTACTGGGAGTACAACGACGCGGAGGATACCCCGAACTCTGCCGAGGAGATTTTCAACTACCCGAACCTGGTGGGCGCCCGCACCTTCTCCAAGGCCTTCGGCCTTGCCGGTGCACGCGTGGGTTACGGAATCGCCTCCCCGGAGCTCATCCACGGCCTCAAGCTAATGACCATGCCGCTGACGGTTACCTACATGGCAGAAAAGGCTGCCATCGCAGCACTTAACTCGGCAGAGGAGCTGCTTGCCCGCGTCAAAGAGACCAAGGTGCAGCGCGAGCGCGTAGCTGAGGCAATTGGCGCGCGCCCTTCCAAGGGCAACTTCGTTTGGATTCCACGCGGCGACGCCGAAGAGGTTGAACGCAAGCTTTCCGACGAAGGCGTCATCATCCGCCGCTACCTGGATGAGGGCGTACGCGTTTCCATTACCACCGAGGAAGAAACAAACATCTTCTTGGCCGCCTGGGAGCGCGCGGGTATTCGCCCATACGGCGAATAATCGCCTTCTATCCCATCGCCCTTTCCCTACTTAGACGGCGGTTGCTCACCTGGAACCGCCGGCAGGAAATCTGCCAATAACGCCGCCAAACCCGTTTGAAACGGATCTTCCGCAAACGGGTTGGCGGCTTTTTGCTCTTTAATTGCCGCAGCCGAAAGTTTTTCCAGCCATGCAGCACGGGCGCTGCGCAGATACGGTACTTCTACATCACCGTCTTCGGGAATCTCGAAGATTTCTTGGGGAGCATTGGCATCGAAGGCAGAGCCGTAGATGAAGGACTCCAGCATGATGATCCGCGGCAGAATCTGCGCGGATTCGACGCCCGCAAAGGCCAGTACCTCAGCTAATTTTTCGTACATTTTCACTGCCCGTGGAGCACCTGACACGGGGGTAGAAGCAATGACCTCCACCAGCGGATAATGCCGCGCGAATACATCGCGGTAGGAACGCGCCCAGACCTCTAATGCGTAACGCACGCTCACCTCACCCGCTAAGGCGGCGTCGAGAAGCGATGCGTCTACCTGTGCCATCACCGCATCCTCCACGAGGATAAGCAGCTCGTGCTTGTTCTCAACGTGGTTGTACAGCGCGCTCGGCCCCACCCCCATTTCGCGAGCGATTCGGGCCATTGTGAGCTTCTCGTACCCCTGTTTGTCAATAATTTTTAGGGCAGCCTCAGCAATTTTTTCACGAGTTACCAGCGCCTTTGATGGTCGGCCTTTGGCGCGCGAAAAATTCATGGTTCTTACCCCTATCCAGACTCACACTGAGTCCTGTACAGTGACACGCAACACAAAATGAATGCTGTTCATTTTGCGCTTTGCTTTCATCAAATCTTCCCACAGTCGCGCACGTCTAGGCGCGCGATTCAACGGGAAGGCCATACTCAGGAGTGAAACACCATGTCATCTCTTTTCAGCAATGACTCCAACACCAACCCCGTCATCGAGCGCGATGTCGTCGTCATCGGCGCAGGTCCAGCAGGCCTCATGGCGGCCCGCACCCTGAAGAAGAAGGGTCTGTCCGTCGCAGTCCTCGAGGCACGTGACCGCGTCGGCGGCCGTACGTGGAACGGCAAGGTCAAGGACGCCGAGGGCGTAGAGCACTTCGTCGAGCTGGGCGGCCAGTGGATCTCCCCAGACCAGACCCGCCTCATCGCGCTCGTTGATGAACTAGGACTCGAGACCTTCCAGCGCTACCGCGAGGGCAAGTCCATCTACGTTGCCCCAGACGGCACCCGCCACGAGTATGAGGGCACCGTCTTCCCTGCTTCCGAGAAGACCATCGCAGAGATGGACCGCCTCATCAAGATCATGGACGACCTCGCAGCAGAGATGGACCCGGCGCGCCCATGGGCTCACCCGCGTGCGAAGGAGCTGGACTCCATCTCCTTCCGCACGTGGCTCGAGGGGCTGTCTGACGACGCCGAGGCAATCGACAACGTCTCCATCTACGTAGCATCCGGCATGCTGACCAAGCCTTCCTATGCTTTCTCCACCCTGCAGGCAGTGCTCATGGCATCCTCCGCAGGGTCCTTCTCTAACCTGGTGGATGAGGACTTCATCCTCGACCGCCGCGTGGTCGGCGGCATGCAGACCGTCTCCCTGACTCTGGCCAAGGAGCTCGGCGAGGACGTTTACCTCGGTACCCCGGTTCGCGAACTGCACTGGGCTGAGGTTGACCCAACCACTGCTGATGACCTCAACAAGATCGCAGCCGACGTTCGCAACGGCGTGCCGAACAACGGCGCTGCTGGCCAGGTGACCGCCTACTCCGAGAAAGTCACCGTCAAGGCCCGCTACGCAGTCCTGGCAGTTCCGCCAAACCTGTACAGCCGCATCTCCTTCGTACCGCCGCTGCCACGTGACCAGCAGATCGTGCACCAGCACATCTCCATGGGCTTGGTCATCAAGGTCCACGCCATCTACGACAAGCCTTTCTGGCGCGAAGAGGGCCTTTCCGGCACCGGCTTCGGCGGCGGCCGTTTGGTTCAGGAGGTCTACGACAACACCAACTACGGCAAGAACTTTGCTGCCTCCGTCGAGGGCGAAGAAGACCAGTACGGTACCTTGGTCGGCTTCGTCTCCGACGTTTATGCCGAAGAAATGTGGCACCTGCCAGAAGAAGAGCGCAAGGAGCGCATCCTGTCTGCAATAGCTGATTACCTGGGCCCGAAGACCAAGGAGCCAATCGCGTTCTACCTCTCCGACATGGCTGCAGAAGAGTGGACCCGCGGCGCATACGCCACCTCTTATGACCTGGGTGGCCTATCCCGCTGGGGCCACCTGCAGAACGAGCCGACCGGCTCCATCTACTACGCCTGCTCCGACATCGCTGCCGAGGGCTACCAGCACGTCGACGGTGCTATCCGCCAGGGCGAGCTCGTCGCCCAGAAGATTGCCGATAAGGGTTAAATATTGTCTGCTTCTGATTTCCAGCGCCGCGCAGCCACCGGACATATCTTGGTGGGCTACGTTGCTACGGACTATGGCAAGGACGCGCTCCGCTTGGGCATCGCCCTTGCCAAGACCCGCAACGTCAACCTTGAGATCGTCATGGCGGCCCCGGCCAATAATTCCTTCTCCGGTGTCTACCCGCACGACCGCGGATACAGCTCCATCCTGGAAGAACAGATTGCAGGTTGGTTGCAGGAGGCGCTGGGCGAAGTCCCCAGTGATATCCGCGCCACCGCCAGGATCGTCCCCGGCGAGTCTGAGGCCGAGGCCCTCAATCGCGCGGCGGAAGAACTGGACTGCGACATGATCGTGGTTGGTGCGCGCAAGGGCGGCCTTTTTGGCCGCTTCCAAATGGGTACTGCGGTCAACACGTTGTTGCACTCCGGTACTGTCCCTATCGCTCTCGCACCACGCGGCTACTCCTACCCCGGCCCCATCAGCCGCATCACCGTCATGTTTGGTCCGCGCCCAGGCACCACGGATGTCATCGCGATTGGTTTGGACCGTGCGCGGCGCCGCCACATTCCGCTGCGCCTGCTTTCGCTCGTGCTGCCTGGCGAGTCCGATTTGCATGGCCTCGGCACCGACGTTCCCAATGCAGTACGCGCTTACGCCAACCGCAAGCTGGGCGATATCGCCGAAGAAATGCTCTCGGCAGGCTATGCCACAACCGACGTCGCCACTGGGCGCGACGTCGAAGCCGCAATGGAAAACATCACCTGGCAAGACGGAGAGCTCGCCGTGGTTGGCTCTTCTCGTCTCGCGGTTCCCGGCCGGCTCTTCTTGGGTGGCACGGCGTCGCGAATGCTGCGCTCCATTCCCGTTCCCATGGTCGTCGTACCAGCCGGCTATATGCACGCCGGCGCCGACAACGAAGCGATCTAGCAAGCGCTTTCGCCCAGATCGCCTCCTAGCACCAGACCGTATTTCCTAGTTCTTTTTTGAAAGGCGGTGAGTAGTCATGACTAGTGCCACTCCTGCACCACCGATTCAACCCACGCCGGGCAGCGGCGATAACATCGCCTCCACCAAGGGCCTGGCTACCGGACGCGTCGGCTTACTCGGCGCAGTCGTCATCGGCATCAGCTGCATCGCGCCGACCTATACGCTGACTTCCGGACTTGGCCCCACCATTTCCGCGGTAGGCGAGTTTGTTCCGGCGGTCCTCCTTTTGGGATTCATCCCGATGCTCCTGGTGGCCTTTGCCTACCGTGAGCTCAACAACGCCGTGCCTGACTCCGGTACTTCCTTTACGTGGGCTACCAAAGCATTCGGCCCGTGGGTGGGCTGGATGGGCGGATGGGGCCTTATTACTGCCACCATCCTGGTGCTTTCGAACCTTGCCGCAGTCGCTGTGGACTTCTTCTATCTCTTCCTGGCCCAGATAGCAGGCCGCCCCGAAATTGCAGATCTGACGCGCAATCTCTGGATTAATATCCCCACCACGATAGTGTTTATCGCCATTGCCGCGTGGGTTTCCTACCGTGGCCTAGATTCCACGCAGAAACTACAGTATGTGCTGGTGGCGGTCCAGATCATCGCCATCGTTGTCTTTGACATCGTGGCCATCGTGCGCGCTTATAAGGGCGGCGGATTCGACTTCACCCCGATTTCAGTTTCATGGTTTAATCCGCTGGAAATCGGCAACTTCTCCCTCATCGCGGCGGGCATTTCCTTGTCCATCTTCATGTTCTGGGGTTGGGACGTCACGCTGACGATGAATGAGGAAACGAAGGACCCAGAAAAGACTCCGGGCCGCGCGGCAACCATCACGGTCTTGGTCATCATCAGCCTCTACGTCCTCACCGCACTGGCGGTCATCACCTGGGCGGGTACTGGTGACGAAGGCTTAGGTGCCGGCAGCCCGGAGAACCAGGAATCCATCTTCGCCGCGCTCTCCTCCCCTGTGCTGGGCTCGGCCGCCCTGCTTATCTACGTCGCGGTGCTCTCCAGTTCCTTCGCCTCGCTGCAGTCCACGATGGTCGGCCCCGCCCGTACACTGCTGGCAATGGGCTACTACAAGGCGTTGCCGCCGGTCTTTTCCAAGATCAGCCCCAAGTTCCGCACGCCGTCTACGGCCACGATTGCCTCCGCTATTGCAGCGGGCGGTTTCTACACGGTCACGCGGATCCTTTCTGAGAACGCTCTGTGGGACACCATTTCTGCCCTCGGATTGATGATCTGCTTCTACTACGGCATCACGGCGGTGGCCTGCATCTGGTACTTCCGCCACGAGCTTTTCAGCAGCGTGCACAACGTGGTTTTCAAGTTCTGCTTCCCCTTGGTCGGCGGTGGATTCTTGCTGCTGATGTTCTTTATCACCGCATTCGATTCGCTTAGCCCGGAATACGGTTCTGGCTCCTCGATTTTCGGGGTGGGTACCGTCTTCGTTCTGGGCATGGGCATCTTGCTGCTGGGGGCCGTACTGATGCTGTTCACGCGCTTTGCGCACCCGGATTTCTTCAAGGGCCGCACACTGAAGCGGATAACGTCCGGCGAAGACTCTCAATTGCCGCTAGTTTAGAGGCTAGCCCTATTTCAACCTAGTTCACTTTTAGGCTCCAAAAGGAGCTGGATCACACAACAAGGAGAATTAATGTCTACCACTTACCGAGTTCAAAACCCTGCTACCGACGAGATCGTCGAGACCTTCGACGCGGCAACCGACGCCGAGGTAGAAGGCGCATTGGCGAAGGCCGCCGCAGCCTACCGCGAGTGGAGCGCACGCCCGATGTCCGAGCGCGCGGAAATCGTTGCCCGCGTAGCAGCGCTGTTTGCAGAACGCAAGGAAGAGTTGGCCAAGATTGCCGCGGAAGAGATGGGCAAGCCTATCTCCGAAGGCATCGAGGAAGCAGAATTCTCCGCCGCCATCATCAAGTACTACGCCGATAACGGCGAGGAATTCACCAAGGATCAGTCGATTCCTACGGGCGCCAACGGCACTGCGGTTATCCGCCGCCTGCCCATCGGCCCGCTGCTTGGCATCATGCCGTGGAACTTCCCCTACTACCAGATCGCCCGCTTCGTCGGCCCTAACTTGGTGCTGGGTAACACCATCGTGTTGAAGGACGCTGAGATTTGCCCACGTTCCGCACTCGCAGTGCAGAAGATCATGGATGACGCTGGCATCCCGGAAGGCGTATACAACAACATCTTCGCCACCCACGATCAGATTTCCACCATCATCGCCGATCCACGCATCCAGGGAGTTTCCCTAACTGGTTCCGAGCGCGCCGGCTCCATCGTTGGTGCCCAGGCAGGCCAGCACCTGAAGAAGGCTGTGCTGGAGCTCGGCGGCTCCGATCCTTACATTCTGCTCGACACCGACGACGTCAAAGAAGCAGCCAAGCTGGCTTGGACGACTCGCATGTACAACACCGGCCAGGCCTGCAACTCCAACAAGCGCATGATCGTCATGGAGGACATCTACGACGAGTTCGTGGCTGAGCTCACCAAGCTCGCTGAGGCAGCAAAGGCAGCGCCTGCCGACGCCCAGGGTGAGAACACCTACTCCTGCCTGTCCTCCCGCGGTGCGGCGGAGAACCTCCACGACCAAATTCAACGCGCGGTAAAGGAAGGCGCAACGCTGCGTGCTGGCGGTGAGCTGGCCGACAAGGGTGCTTTCATCTCCCCTGCCGTCATCACCGACATCCCGGTTGGCTCTGACATCTACTACGAGGAGTTCTTCGGCCCAGTCGCAGTGGTCTACAAGGTTTCCTCCGACGAGGAAGCGCTCGAGCTGGCCAACAACACCCAGTTCGGCCTGGGTGGCACCGTCTTTTCCAAGGACACCGAACGCGCAGCCGCCATCTCTCGTCGCCTCGAGGTGGGCATGGCTAACGTCAACACCCCGGCCGGTGAAGGCGAGGAGCTGCCTTTCGGCGGCGTGAAGCGCTCTGGCTTCGGCCGCGAGCTCGGCCCGCTGGGCATGGATGAGTTCGTCAACAAGCAGATGTACTACGTCGAGGGCTAGTCGCTGCTTCCTTCTTTAAACTGCTCCGTTCCTGACACGTTTGGCTCTGAAACTCGCTGTGGCGAGGACCTTCCGCGTTAGGAACGGTGCAGCAACAGTGCGGCCCTTAGAACTAAGCCCAACCGGCCGGCACGAGCCCCAGGATCGAAATCACCGAGTAGACAAACGCCAGGAAGTAAACCACGATGATGGTCCCCTGAATCACCGGGTTTGCCAGCGCACCGACGCTCCAGCCGGGGTCACGATCGCCCTTCTTGCGGGAGGCATGCAGCAACATCACCGGAATGATCGACATGATTGCACCCGCAAAGCCGCCCGCGTAGGACAGCGCTGCGACGAAACCGCCAAGACCCGCGACGGAGATAGCCAGCGGCGGTACAACGGTCAGCGCCACGGCAATGCCACGCTGCGCGTTGTTGCCCTCCCAGTGCAAAATGTCGAGCACGTTGCGCATGGTGGTAAATCCAATCGCGAGGAAGGAGGTCAGCATCGCTGCCAACGCGAAGATATTGGCCAAGTAGTACGCGACCGGTCCAAGCGCCTCGCCCCAGGCGATGGTAACAACCTCAGTAACGTTCATTCCCAACAGCCCCAGAGCCGCAAACGGCACAAGTGCCAGTGTAAAGCCGGTAATCACCATGCCGAGCACGATGGCGCGAGCTGTCTCCTGCGGCTTCGCTGGGTCCATGCCCTGTACTAGCTCCGGCACCACGTACTGAGCCAAGAACGAGAAGACGGCCAGGTTCAAAATAGGAACGATGAAGAACGGGTGGAGTACCAACAGATTCTCGGCCTCGATTCCAGGTCCCAGAAGGGTCCAGCCGCACAGCACGGCAATGATGATGGCCATACCTGCGGTAATAGCGCCTTCTGTGGCACCGGTGGTGTGCAAGCCGCGGTACATAACCCAAGACCCAAAGCCGAAGAAGATCAACGTTCCTGCCAGCGGCGGCAGGCCGAAAATATTATTGATGAGGTCGCCGGAGCCGGAGGCGTAGGCGATGAGCGCGCCGACGCCGTTGACGATAATCGCCACGAAGACCAGCCAGCGGCCCCACTGCCCCAGATAGTGCTCAGCAAGACCAGAGACCTGCAGAGGCGCCCTCGTGCGCATCGCGGTTTCGGCCACATAGAGCATCGAGATAGTGGTCAGCGTTCCGGCCACCAGCAGCGCAATGACGAGCGCAAGGAAGCCACCGTTGCGCGCTGCATATGGAATCGACAGAATGCCGGCGCCAATGTTAGTGCCGAAGATCAGGGCAATGCCTTGAATAAATGACAGCGCTGGCTTAGGTGCCGCGTTGCTGCGCGTTGAAGTTGTCATCGTTTCCTCCGTTTAAGGCGCCGGCTGCTTGCCGACGCCGCTCTATATAAAACGCACCGTTCCAGACACGGAAGGCCCCCGCCGAAGCGGGTTTGAAAGCCAAACGTGTCAGGAACGGTGCAAGGTATTAAGGCTTCGCGATGTAGCGCACCGAGATGTACTCCTCGATGCCCTCTGCGCCGCCCTCGCGGCCGAAGCCAGACTCTTTGATGCCACCGAATGGAGCGGCGGCGTCGGAAATCGCAGCGCGGTTGATGCCAACCATTCCGGACTCCAGCGCGTGTGCCAGGTACTCCGCGGTGTGGAAGTTCTCCGTGAAAGCATAAGCTGCCAGGCCAAACTCGGTGTCGTTGGCTTTAGCCACGCCCTCCGCCAAGTCGGAATAGGTGGTCACAGTCGCAACGGGACCGAAGATCTCCTGGCGGAGAATCTCGGCGTCGTCAGGCAGCTGCGCCAAGACCGTTGCCGGGTAGAAGAAGCCCTTGCCCTCCGGCTTGGAGCCGCCGGTCGTGGCAACAGCACCCTGCTCCAGAGCCTTCGCTACCAAGTCGGCCACCGCATCGCGCTGCTTTGCGCTAATCAGCGGGCCGAGCGCGGTGCCCTCAGACAAGCCGTGGCCCGTCTGGAAAGCAGCCATCTTCTCAGTCAGCCGCTGGGTGAATTCCTCAGCCACTGCCTCGTGCACGATGAAGCGATTCGCCGCGATGCAGGCCTCGCCACCGTTGCGCATCTTCGCCTGCATCGCGCAGTCCAGCACTAGGTCGAGGTTGGCGTCCTCGTGGACCAGGAACGGGGCGTTGCCACCGAGCTCCATGGAGGTCCGCTGCAGGTTATCGGCGGACTGGCGCACCAGGATCTTGCCCACGCCGGTCGAGCCGGTAAACGTCACCTTGCGCAGGCGCGGATCCGCCATGAGCTCGGAAGACAGCGCGCTAGACTGCGTGGTGGTCACGATGGAGAACACACCAGCCGGTACCTCGTGGCGGGCGAATACCTCAGCAATAACCTCACCCAGCAGGAGCATGGTCAGCGGAGTCTCCGCAGCAGGCTTCACCACGACCGGGCAGCCAGCGGCGAAGGCCGGGGCAATCTTGCGGGTGGCCATGGCCAGCGGGAAGTTCCATGGGGTAATCGCTAGAACCGGACCAACCGGGGTGTGCGAAACGGTGATGGAACCATTACCAGCCGGGGACTGGGAGTAACGGCCTGGGATGCGCACTGCTTCCTCGGCAAACCAGCGCATGTACTCTGCGCCGTAGGCCACCTCGCCCAGCGCTTCCGCGTAAGGCTTTCCCATCTCCAGGGTCATCACGCGAGCGAAGTCTTCCTTGCGCTCGTTGATTGCATTGAAGATGTCGGTGAGGATGATGGAGCGGGTACGCGGCGCAAAACCCGCCCACTCTTTTTGCGCGGCGTCGGCAAGCTCCAGCGCGCGCATCCAGTCAGCGGAGGTGCCATCTGCAACGTTGGCAATGACTTCTTCCGTTGCTGGGTCGAGGACCTCGAAAGTGGCGCCGCCGGTGGCTGCGACGTTCTTGCCCTCCAGCCAAAGGCCAGTTGGCAGAGAATCCAACAGCTCAGAAACCTGCGAATAATCAAAGTTTGTCATTTGCTTCTATCCTTTTGGCTGCAGCCCGGACTTACTTGCACTCGTTGAACTGCTTGACTACTACCTGCAGGGCCTCGCGCCACAGATCCTCCGGAATGGCCAGGGAAGGCAGGAAGCGGATGACGTTGTGGTCAAGGCCGCAGGTCAGGAGAAGAACGCCCTCGGCCTTGGCAGCGTCAGCGATCTTGTGGACGAGCTCAGCGTCCGGCTCGCCATCAGCGGTGACGAACTCGAGCGCCAGCATGGCGCCACGGCCACGGAACTCTGCCACGCGCTCGTCGCCGAGGATTGGCTCCAGCTCCTCGCGGGCAATCTTTTCCAGGTTCAGCGCGCGGGCGCCAAAGTCCTTGTCCTCAAATTCCTTGAGGGTAGCCAGCGCTGCTGCACAGGAAACTGGGTTACCGGTGTAGGTGCCGCCCAGGCCGCCTGGCTGCGGTGCGTCCATGATCTCTGCACGGCCGGTGACTGCGGAAAGCGGCATGCCGGAGGCGATGCCCTTAGCGATGGTGACTAAGTCAGGAACGATGCCCTCGTGGTCGGAAGCGAACCAGGAACCAGTGCGCATCATGCCGGCCTGGATCTCGTCGACGATGAAGACGACGTCGTTGTCGTTGCACCACTTCTGGATAGCTGGCAGGTAGCCCTCAGCTGGGACCACGAAGCCGCCCTCACCCTGAATCGGCTCGACCACAACGCAAGCCAGGTTGGCAGCGCCGACTTCCTGTTCAATCATGGTCAGAGTCTTCTTGGCTGCTTCCTCGCCACTGAGTTGGTCGCGCAGCGGGTAAGACATCGGTGCGCGGTAGATTTCCGGCGCGAACGGGCCAAAGCCGTTCTTGTATGGGGACTGCTTTGCGGTCATGGCCATGGTGAGGTTGGTGCGGCCGTGGAAGGCGCGGTCCATGACTACAACGCCGCGCTTGCCGGTGTAGTTGCGGGCAATCTTGACGGCGTTCTCAACGGCCTCCGCGCCGGAGTTAAACAGCGCGGTCTTCTTTGGGTGATCGCCCGGAGTGACCTCGTTGAGCTTTTCAGCGACCTCGACGTAGGACTCGTACGGGGAGATGGTGAAGGAGGTGTGGGTGAAGTGTGCGACTGCTTCCTGGACGGCCTTCACCACGGCTGGATTGGAGGCACCGGCGGAGGTCACGGCGATGCCGGAGGCCAGATCGATGAAGCGGTTGCCGTCAGCGTCGGCGAGGATGCCGCCGTCAGCGTCGACGACGTAGCCCGGCAGCGAAGGCGCCATGCCAGCTGGGATGGCGTTCTTGCGGCGCTCATCCAGTGCGGCGCTGACTGGTCCGGGGACCTGCTCGGCGAGGTGGCGGGTCTGCTCGATGCGGTATTCAAGTTCCTGCATGATTCTCCTTCAATCGTCTTGCTTTGTGATGTGAATCATTGTGGATGCCACGACTAGTCACAGGCCATGGACATGGCGTATATATTTGGGGCAAAAGACTATTCACTATGTCTATCGACGAGTTGCTGTAAGAAGGACCGGGCAATGAGCGAGCTTCGCTTTCAATGGCTGTTTAACCAGCGCAAACTAAACCTGCGCCCGATTCTCGAAGGCCCGCGTGAGTTCACCACCATCCAAGCCAGCGAGTTGCGCGATCCCAGCGAGTTCACCACTCAGGGCGCCATCATCTTGACCTTGGGACTGGCCTTCGAGCACTCGCCCAGCGACTTTTCCGTCTATGCGCGCACCCTGGCGGCGGCGGGAGTAGGGGCCATCGGCTTCGGCACGGGCCTGACCTTTGCGGAGGTTCCGCAGGAGCTTATCAACGCCGCGGCGCGCCACCACCTCACCCTCTTCGAGGTCCCGCGCGCCACGCCTTTCATCTCGATCATCAATACAGTCACCACGGAGCAAACTCGTATTGAGAACAATCTACAATTCGCACTACATCGGCAGCAAGAGCGTCTCAACCAGGCGGCCTCGGATGGCATCGAGGTTTTGCTCGAGCGCGCGTCGAAAGAGCTCGGCGCAGCGGTTGCCATTGCAAACGACTCCGGAGTGGTCATCGCACGCCACGATTTCCGTGGACTCAACGCAGCGGACTTCGCGCTTGCCGCCGCCAGCCAGAGCTCAGGGCGTACCTCGGGCGCGCGTTCCAACACGACGAGGGACGGGACCACGATTGCCGCGATTAGCAACGTGTTCAACAGCCACGGCCGCAATCGCATCGCGTTGGCGGTCTCGCGCGAGGAGAAGTTCGACTCTTATGCCCGCGCCCTCATCCGCCACCTCGCGGGTCTTGCCGAACTGCTGCTGCAAAACCGGGATTCCTCCGCGCGCGTGATTTTGGGCGCATTGGCGCTGGCCACGCAGGTCTCCGGCACTGCCACTGCCCTGACAACGCCAGCGATGGAGGCAGCGTTTAATTCGGTCGCCTCGCACGGCAAGGTAGATGTCTATCTCGTACAGGCCGACTCCCCGGCCCGGCTCAGCCGCGCGCTGGGGCTCGTCCACCACGCAGCCAACGACGGCGGCTTTGCGTGCTTTGTGCTGCCGTTGGAGGGGACGGCGTCGGAAAGCGCGCTCATTGCTCTGCCCCCTGAGCCCATCGCTATGCAGACCCTGTTCGGCCGCTACGCCAACCACCTGCGGGTTTCCCTGCTTAGAGGCGTGGAGTGGGGCGACATCAGCGGCAACCGCGTCAAGGCGCTCACCGCGCACGCGCGTAGCCTGCCGCTGGGCACCCTCGCGGAATTTAGCTCCGACGCGCCCGCCTGGCTCGGGGAATCAGCTGTCCACGCCGCGTTAGGCAAGCGCCGCGAAGCCACCATTGGGCGCCTTTCGCTTTACGACGCCGCACACAACACCGAGCTATTGCGCACGCTGCGGGCTTACTTGCTTGCAGACTCCCAACTCGCCGCTGCCGCCACCGAGCTCAGCGTGCATCGCCACACCGTGCGAGCCCGTATCGAAAAGATCCAGTCCTTATGCGGATTCGACCTCAGTAACCCCGTAACGCGCGCCGAGGTACTTTTGCTTTGTTTGAGCGACTAAAAACTTTCAGTTCACTTTCTTTTAGCCAAGCCTTCAGGTACTAGTTGCCCCTGGGCTCTTTGAGCATGCTAGCTTCCCAGAGAATACACAGATGAAACACTGTGTTTTACACATAATCACTTTGTGTATTGCCAGATTCGGTTGCTACAAATAGGAAGTCGTTTCAATTAAGACGTTTACAGGTCGTACGACGTTTGTAGGGATGCTCTTACTAAAGAGCACCTCCCGATAAGTTGTAATATAAGGAGAATACTGGGGTGAATAAACCTTCACGAATTGTGGGGCTTGATATAGCGCGCTCCCTCGCCATCATCGGCATGATCATTGTCCATATGGCCTCACTGCTTTGGAGCACAAAGGTTGTGCTCTCCGGCCTGCCTTCATCATTGTTCGCCATTATTGCCGGCGCCACCATGATGATTATCGGCCGAAACTACAGCAGCACCACTTTCTTGCGCCTCATCACTCGCGGCGCTCTGATTATCCTCATCGGCATGGCCTTGTTGCCGGTCGGTGGGCAAATTCAAGTAGTCCTCATTGTCATGGGCCTGGTAATGATGTTGGTTTCCTGGATGCCAGCACTCGGAACCTGGTGGCGAGTCGGCTTCTTCATCGCCGCAACTATCGCCGCAACAATTAAGTACGCGCCCATGACGCTGCCACAGATTTATCCGCTTCTGGCGTGGATCGCATATTTCATCGGCGGCATGCTGCTTTACGACGTCTACCTACGCGGTCGCCTGCACGGCACTTCCTCCTCCGAGACCAGCGCTAATACTCGGTTGAGTTGGATTGTTACCGCTGTCAGCGTTGTCATCGCAGCCGTCGGCATGTACTTCCGATTTGATCCTGAGATTGCTGGCTGGCTCCGATTTACCGGACATACCGGTGTCTTCGGCGAAATCATTCTCTCCGTCGCCGTTGCCGCTATTGTGCTGCATTTGTGCCTGTTCGTCGGCGACCGCTTCGCGACCGCGCTTTACCCATTCGCGGCCATGGGAACAATGTCGTTGACCATTTACATCCTGCACGTTCTCACCGCGTTTTATTGGCAGCAGAATGTGTCTTTGCATTCCACGTTGTCCGCAGCAGGATTCATCGTATTCTTCCTCGTCATCGCAAGCCTCTGGAAGAAGTTTGTGGGACAGGGCCCTGCTGAAAAGCTTGTTGCCACCGTGATCAAGGCCATTGTTCCTTCTGGGAAAGGGAAATAACCGTGAAGAAAACATCTTTTTCCATCGCAGCACTTGCTAGCAGCATCCTGCTTCTATCTGCTGCCCCGGCTCTAGCATTGGAAAACGGCGAACCCGCACCTGCAAATGCTGAAAGCGGTTCTGTGGCCGCGCTAAAGATGGGTAAAATCGGCAATTTTGGTGACTGCACCGGAACGCTGGTTGCAGATCAGTGGGTGCTCACAGCACGCCACTGCCTGGAGTCTGTAAACAACGAAGGAACCCAGGCCCGCATCGGCGGGAAAGTCTACGATGCCGATTCTTGGGCACTGTCTCCAGTGTCTGATGCAGGATTGCTTCACTTGACCGAGAAAGCCACTGACGCAACCCCGGCGAAGGTTTCCCGCAATATTCCGGCACCTGGGCAGACGGGTACTCTCTACGGCTGGAGCAGCAGCTCGTCTATGGCACGCTCCGGGCAGCTTCCGATGACCAAGATGGTGGTCAATGAGCTGCTGGGCGGAGGCCCCTCTGGAGGTACTCCAGACGAGGCTGCGCCTGGTGAAGCTACTCCAGGTGAGGCTATTCCAGGCGGTGCCATGACATCAATGGAAATGCAGCCAGACGCCGTCATGCCAGGTACAGCAATGCCAAATGCAGCTAAGCCAGACGCAGTTAAGCCAGATGATTCCAAAACCGAGTCAATCCCTGCTGGAACCGAAAGCATCCCAGCCGACGGTTCCATGATGCCGCTGATCCAAAGCGCCATCCTGGACGCACATTCCGTATCTGGCGCAGGTATGCAGGGCGGCGACTCCGGCGGACCATTCTTCGTTGACGGAGAGCTCGCTGGTCTCGCTACCGCCCAAACTGCGAATGGCGATCCTGACCTGCCCTCCCCCAGCGCGGCAATCACTACCCTCGCAGGAACCGCCGACTGGATTGACGGTGTCACCTCTGGTCGCGACACCAAAAGCGTCCTAACCGCAGAGACCACTCCGGCTCCACCAAAGACCATTCAGACCAGCGCCGATCACATGTGGAGCTACCTCGCCATCGCGTGCGTTGGCCTGGTTGTCGCAGCAGCCTGGTCGCGCGTTAGGAATGGCCGAAAGTAGAACCGTCTAACCACAACCACAAGCCGCCTCCCCAGCAAGTGCTGGGAAGGCGGCTTTTATCGTGCATGCGAGGAACTTAATCGTGACTGAAACCACCATGCTCCCGCAGCTCAATGCACTGGTTTCAGGTATTCAGGCCTCTCCTGTTCCCGTGTTTGCCACATGCGAAGGTGCAACTGCCTGCGCAGACGCTTCAATTGCATTTGCTTGCGATGTCGTTGGGGCGTCACCGCGCGCTTCAGCTCGCGCTGCTCCAGGACCGCATGAGCGTAGAAGAAGCGGTGGGTGCGGGGGTCGTCGCCAAGCAGGTGCCCCGCGGAGAGGCCCTCGGCGCCCTTCCCGACCGCTTGGTGTGGGAAGAAGATCCCAATACCGCCTACTCGCCTCCGACGAGCACAAGAAAGGCGTAGCAGCCTTCATCGCAAAGCGCCCCGCTCAGTTCTAGTTGTCCGGAGTTTCTAGTTGCTCGGGGTCTGCTTCGTCTTCCCAATCGAAGTCGAGGTAAGGCCGCTCGATTTCCGCGTCCTCCCGCGCAAGGTGCTTGACCACCGGCTCTAGCTCACTGATTGCGTCGAGGTGCCCAAAGATGGCCCCATGAATAGCACAGCCAATCTGCCCCGCGGACATCCCCCTATCGACAAGGAAGTGCTGCTCAAGCGCGATTCCTATATGATCATCTGAGCTCGCCGCGTGAGCCATAGACTCATGCTCACCCGCGTTAAAGTCGTTGAGCACCTGGAGGAGTTCACCATAATTGAACTTCGCGGTATCAGAGTCGAAGTAGGCGCGGACGGACATCCAGCGCCGCCCATCCATGCGGAATACGAAATAATAGCCGTTGATAAACGCGTAAATGGCTTGCTCTTCCGGCTCCATCTCCACATTCTCGATACCTTCCGCAGCGAGAACGCGCTGCACACGTTCCAAGGTCACAGGTACCAGTGTTCCCGTGTTGGATTCCCCGAAACGCTCCGTGAATCCATCGGGTACTCCCGCGAGCTCAGGAACATGCTCGCTGAGAATCTCCAGCGCCGTTTGGACGCTACACATGCTGATATCGATCATGTCCTCCAATTGCATGTCACTTAAGCCTGCACGCAGTTCATAACGGATAGTGATGGCTACTTCGAGGTACCCGTCTTCCTTCTCAGTGAAAGAGGAAGCCGGCCAAAGCAACCGGTTGTTGGACTCGGACACGGCGAATGCAAGATCCGCTGCGCGACTCGAATGCACATTCACCTTGGGTACAGCCTTGAGAGAGAAAAGCTGGCCGTAGGCGCCGTCTAGGGCAATCAAGACGGTAAACCGGGAAAATTCCACAACGAGGATGTCTGATTCGCTTCCTTCGACATGGAAGTCAATGCCGACCTCGCGAAGTGCACCCATGATGCGGGTCAAAGTGACGGGGCGGGCGTCATCGCCAAAGCGGGAAAGGGACTTGTTCTCGCAACTGTTGCACATAATGGCTCCTTCACGGACGAGAAAGCCAGCTAGTTAGCTGGATGTTTAGGGAACTGTTTTCAACACACCACACACCCTAGAAACCGCACCGGACACGTCCGCCCCCGCAAAGCCGCAAGATTCGAACATCCGGGCCAAATAGCCAGTGAAATGACAGGAAGTTCCAGTGGACTATCAGCCGCGAATCATGGCTGTGCCAGCTGCGTGCCCCATACTTTTGTTGTGCGTTTGAGAGAGCGCATGAGAGAGATAGAGAGAACCCCTCAGCTTCCGGAGGGCAGCCTTGGCTGATAATCGGGAGTGTTTAGAGAGAGACAGCGTCAGCGCCTAGGGCCCCACGTGAGAGCCCGGGCGCTGACGTTGTTTTTACTTGCGGAACCATAAAGTGTTGCCAAAATTATGGTCGCGTCTCCCCAAATTCAAATCGAGTTGACGCGTAATAGCGCTGTGCGTTTTGAGAGAGTGCACGAGAGATAGAGAAGAGGAACTGCGGCGCATACTCTTCCCGTTAGGGAGGACAGCATCGCGGTTTCTTTAGTTTTCGCAGGCCTGCACCGTTCCAGACACGTTTGCCCTAGATCCAAGTCGGCGTCAGACCTTCCGTGCCAGGAATGGTGCAGGCGGGCTCATCCTGATTCCTGCCATCGCTGCCTTTGCCACCGCCACCTGGAAGATGGTGACCGGCACCCCACCGGAGCCGCCCCTACTGTCAGGCACCGCACTCTTGGCCATGGTCATCAATTTCGACACAGCAAAAGAGGTCCTCGAGGCCGCACAGGCCGAGGACCCCGAATTGGAGCTGGACGAGTAACTGCCAGGAATACTCAAGGTTTCGTTAATCGATATGCCAGCACGAAGCCGCATAATATCCTCATGCGTTTGAGAGAGCGCATGAGAGAGATAGAGACAACTTCAGCGCCCTGCGGCCCCATGTGAGGCCCGGGCGCTGAAGTTGTTTTGTGCCTCTCGACCCCAGCCAATTGGTGTCACACAGGCGCGAGGGAACACTCCCCACTTTCCGTCACCTCACCCCGCCGCTAGGCCACACTCCTTTCTAGACATTAATTTCTCTCCGGAGTCCAAAGCTCCCTCCTCCGCCAGAAAGGACCAAGCCCGTGCCTACTGCCTATCTCCTGCCCGACACTGCCACCGAAGCCGAAAAGAAGCGCGCCCGCGCTGCGGCCCTAGCCGATATCCGTCATCGTCGCGAGCAAGCCGCAATCCTGGCCGCCAAGGCCCGCGAGGCAGAAAAGGCTGCACAGCAGGCTACGCTCCTCGACGGCTTCGATCTGGTGTTCCTCGGCACGCTTGTCGCCATGCTGCTCATCGGCGCACTCGCGATCCAGATGTGGCCACTGGCCATCGGCATCGCCTCAGTCGTGTTCGTTCTATTCGCACTAGGCGCTTTCCGCGACTAAGAGGCTGCAGGCAACTTTTACCCGGCCACCCCGTGAATGCCAGAAAAACTACTATCTTTCTCGCAGCATTCTGCCGAGTAGTTTTAGCGCCACTTTGGGCATAATCAGCTTGCTGAGTTTAAGAGAATGCACAAGAAAGATAGGCGATTAACCTTTTAACAACGCTCCTTCCACAAGTCGGATAGCCACGTGGGTAAATACATCAAGACCTGCAACGCAGTCTTCATCCTTGGTGTATTCCGCCTCATTGTGGGAGACGCCGTCAACGCTTGGGATAAAGAGCATGACGGTCGGTACGTGCTCCTTCATATTCGTCGAGTCGTGCCCGGCCACGGTGAAGATCTCCTGGTGCGAATAGCCCAGCTCTTCAACCACTTCACGTGCAAGTTCCACGCCGGCCTCTGGATACGGGTTGAGTGCCCACTCATGGGTAACGTTCAGCTCAACACGGGTACAGGACTCTTCTTCCGCTGCCGAAATAATCTCCCGAACGCGCTTCTGCGCGGTCTCCAGCGTCTCACTGTTCGGCGAGCGTAGGTCAATGTTGAAGCGCACCTCACGGGCAATGGTCACCGGCGAGTTTGGTTCCAGGGTCAGCTGGGACACTGATGCCTGAAGCTCAAACTCCGGGAACTCTCGCGTTAAACGCTGTACCTCAGCGATGATGAGGGAGGCGCCAAACAGCGCATCACGACGATCCGCCATCATGGTCGAACCGGTATGTCCCTGCTCACCGTGCACTACCGCCTGGAACTTCTTCGCGCCCCAGGTCGCGGTCACCAGGCCGATGGTATTGCCAGCAGCCTCCAAACCCTTGCCCTGTTCAACGTGGATTTCGCCGTAGGAAACCACTTTCGGGGCCTGCTCCACCGGGGTCCACTTCTCTTCCTCAAAAGCCTCTGCCACGGTGGTTCCTGCGAGATCCGTCGATTCCAGCGCTTTTTCCAGCGGCATGACTCCGGTGAACACGGAGCTGCCCATCATCGACGGGGAAAAACGCGAGCCTTCCTCGTTAAACCAGTTGATTACGGCCAGGTTATAACGCGGCGAAATCTTCTCCTCTTCCGCAAGGCGGGCCACCCGGTTTGCCGCATGCGCTGCCGCCAGCACACCGTATGCACCGTCATAGCGCCCGGCCAAAGGCTGTGAATCGAGGTGCGAACCCAGGCCTACAAAAGGCGCGTCCGGAACGAACTCGAAAAGACCATACTGATTGCCAATCTCGTCGTAATGCACACGCGCACCCATCGATTCCAGCACCTGGGCAAACCACACACGATTAACGCGGTCTCCTTCGCTCGCAGCTTGCCTTTCGACGCCGCCTCCCGCAGTCGCACCATTGGCCGACATCTCGCGGAAGTCCGCCAGGTACTGTTCATCAGTTGTCGCTCGCATGCCTCTATCCCTCCGAATCTGTTAATTCATGTTCCAAGTCACACTAGAGCCCAATCGACAAGTGCACAGGCAGATTCAGAAAACTGGGGCAATATCCCACATATTCAGATTATGGTTATGCATATGCACAATTCCGATTGGAAAAAGATCCTCGCCGAAGTTCGTGCAGACATACCGAGCATGGCAGAAGAATTCATTCAGAAATTTCGCGATTCCGGAAGCTACGGTACCTCTCGCATCGACGAATACGAGCTTCGAGAGACCGCAACCGCCGTGCTTGGCATTCTTATGGACTCACTTTCCGGTGAGGCCACCGAAGAGAAGGTTCGCCAGCACGCCGATAACCTAGGCCGGCGCCGCGCACAGCAAGAAGTTGCCATCGGGACGCTTGTCGACGCCATCCAGCTTGACTTTCTTGTCATTTGGGAGCGCATTCGCCGCACCGCACATGCTAATCAGGAAGTGCTCATAGCCCATGTCGATGAGCTCCACAACGTGGTTGCCAAATACAACTTCTTTGTCCGCGACGGCTTCCGTAGAGAAAATGCCCGCCTCGCCCGCGACCTCCGCCTCGCTAATGGTCGCTATATCGACAAGCTCTTTTCTTCTGCAACTATTAGCCCGCTCGGAGCTGAAGAAATAGCTCTTGCCCTAGGATGCGCCGCGCAAGAAACTTTCGATGTCGCCGTATTTCACGCAAGCAGTTCACTCGAAGCACGCGACGCACTCGACACGGCTACCGCGCAAGGCCATGTATTTGGCCATGCTCATCACGGACTCTTCGCTGCGTTCTGGCCAAATAAACTACATCCCGCACCTGAGCTTCCCGATTTGCCCAGCGTCATTTTCCCTAAGGTAAAAGGCTTAGTGGGTGTGCGAAAAGCTGTACTAGCTACCCCTTCCCTTTTTGAAGCGGCTATCCTTGCGCCCCGCCCCACACCAGTCGGAGAATTGGCGTGGGCAATCGCTGGCCAAGCATTGGCGGATTTCCCCGGCACCCGGCTCAAGAAGTTGAGTACTGCAATCACCAAGCTGCGCGCCGAACAACCCTTAATTGTCGAAACCGTCGAAACCTACCTGCGCACAGGTTCTGTCAAAGCAACGGCAGAGGCGAGTTTCTGTCACCGCAATACTGTCATCAACCGGCTGCACCAGTTCGCCGAAGCCACGGATTACGTAGTAACACTCCCCTATGATGCCGCCGCAATTATTCTTGCGCTCAATACTAATATCGAACTCCGTGAGCTCTGAACTAACTTCTTCCGCTCTTGTCTTGGCGCGCCGCCTGGTCCGCGAAGCGAATCCCACCCCCAGACGGGTGCGACGCGAAATTCCTGAATCTTTTGCGAATTATGCAAATCTTATGCACTACCAGCAGCATGAATGATATGTATGATTTAAATTACTATTCATTTCGTCCTGTGATCCATAACTCATAAGGGTTTAGTTACTGTTGCCCCCAACACCAAACACTTGAAAAAGGAAGGCACAGATTTACATGATGGACTTTGCTGAAACCACCTCCGGCAACAAGGGCGGCCAGCAACTCGGTGCTTGGTCAGAGGTGGGCAAGCTCCGCCAGGTAATGGTCTGCCGCCCCGGCTTGGCACATGAGAGGCTTACCCCGAGCAACTGCAAAGAGCTGCTTTTCGACGACGTCCTGTGGGTCGAGGAGGCACAGCGCCACCACGATGAGTTCGTAGCCCGCATGGAAGAGCGCGGCGTCGAGGTGCTGCACATGCGAATTCTGCTGGAAGAAACGCTGGCGACCAAGGAAGGCCGCGAGTTCATCCTCGGCAACAAGCTCCTGGATAAGAACGTCGGCGTGGGCGTGGGCAGCGAATTGCGCGAGTGGTTTAGCGAGCTGGACAACAAGACTCTGGCCGAGCTCCTCATCGGCGGCGTGCCCTTCAACGAGATCCCGAAGGGCCTTGGCCACGGCGTCATCGACACCATGCGCAACGTGTACGCGCCCGATGAGTTCGCGCTGCGGCCCCTGCCCAATAGCCAGTTCTCCCGCGATAACTCCGCCTGGATTTACGGCGGCGTCTCTCTTAACCCGATGCGTCTTCCTGCCCGTCACCAGGAGACGATGCTCACGCGCGCTATCTACCGCTACCATCCGCGCTTTGCCAACGCATCCTTTGAGTTCTGGTACGGCGACACCGACGAGGACCCAGGCCTCGCCGCTCTCGAGGGCGGCGACATCATGCCGGTGGGCAATGGTGCGGTCCTAGTGGGCATGGGCGAGCGCACTACTTGGCAGGGCGTTAGCCGTCTGGCTAGCAACTTGTTCAAGGCCGGTGCGGCCGAAAAGGTCATCATCGCGGCGATGGCCCCGGAGCGCGCATCGATGCACCTGGATACCGTGTTCACCTTCCTCGACGCCGACAAGGCCACCGCGTATCCACGCGTGGTGGACACCATCCGTCCGCTGATTCTGCGCCCTTCCGACGATCACACGAAACTGGAACTGGAAAACCCGGACAAGCACTTCGCCACGGTGGTCGAAGAAGCGCTCGGCCTAGATAAGCTCCACATCGTGGAGACCGGCGGCAACGCCTATACCGCCGCCCGCGAGCAATGGGATGACGCCAACAACGTGGTTGCCTTGGAGCCCGGTGTGGTCGTGGCTTACGATCGCAATAAACACACCAATGCCAAGCTTCGCGACGCTGGCGTCGAAGTCATCGAGATCGGTTCCGCCGAGCTCGGCCGTGGTCGCGGTGGCGGACACTGCATGACCTGCCCCATCGTGCGCGATGCAGTGGACTACTAAGGGAAGAACTAGCCGTTGACAACATATGACACTGCCGCGCCCGCCGCGGACGAGACCGCATCTACTGCCTCCCCAGTAGGTCGCGGGGGCAAGAAGACCGAAGGTACTGCGCTGGGCTGGGTGCTCGCGCTCTTCGGCACCGCGATGGGCGCAGGAATCCTCTTCCTTCCGCTGCAGGCGGGCACCTTTGGCTTCTGGCCGCTGGCCTTTGCTACGGCGATCATCTTCCCGGTGGTTTACTTCTCCCACCGCACCTACGCGCGCATCGTCTCGGGCGCTCCGGTCAAAGACCACGGACTCGACGTCCTCGAGCTAGTACGCAAGTACTTAGGCCGGCACACCGGCCTCTTCGTGGCCTTGATGTACTCGCTGGCGAACATCCCCTCAGTGTTCATCTATGCCATCTCTTTGACCAACGCCATCGACAGTTTCATCGTTAATCAGTTGCACGGCCCATCCATTAACCGTTGGGTTCTTTCGGTCCTATGCGTGGGAATTCTGACCGGAATCTTCGCCATCGGCCGCAAGCCCATGCTGTGGCTGGCCCAAGCGCTGGTTTATCCGCTCATCATCTCGCTGGCTGCGACCTCGATTTATCTGATCCCTCAGTGGGACCTGCGTTCCTTCATGGAAGTGCAGTACCAAGATGGCAGCTGGCCGTATATTCTGCTGGGCTCCGTGCTGATTCTGCCTGTGCTTGCTTTCTCCTTCTCGCACATGGCCGGCCTTTCCCAATTCTCCGTGGACATGCAGCCAACCTACGGCGAGAAGACGGAAAAACACGTTACCCGCATTGAGCTCTACACTGCCGCACTGCTGGTCGTCTTTACCATGTTCTTCGTATGGTCCTGTGTGCTGGCTCTTGGCGCGGATGGCATGAAGGAAGCAACTGAGCAGAACCTGCCAGTGCTCTCCTACTTCGCCAACGTCACCGGCGTACCGCTGCTTGCCTGGCTGGCCCCGATGGTCGTTATCTTCGCGATTATTACCTCTTACTTCGGCACCATGCTCGGCGCTGAGGAGGGCACCTCTTATATGATGCGCCTCATCGCGCCGCGTACTGCGAACCGTCTGAACCGCCGCGGCCTACTCACCATCGTCTACACGTTCATCTTTGTCACCGGCACGCTGGTCTCGGTGTTCAACCCGCCAATTCTCAACCTCATCTACTTGGTTGGTGGCGTCTTCGATGCGGTGCTTATCTTCCTGCTTCCGGTCTACATGCTCCACCGGGTCAAGGAGTACAAGGCCTACCGCCATGACCCGTGGAACTACTTCGTATTTTTCTTTGGTTCGGTGATTCTCGCAGTCACCATCTGGGACTTGTTCTAGTCCGCTTTCTGAAGCGGCCGGTTTGGGGTGGTCTGGGTTTCCAGGACGTCGCCAAGCAAGCCAAAGAAGCTTTCGCGGTCCGCCTTTTCGATGACCGTCGCGTTAGCTTCTAGCCCAAAGGTCTCCCAGGCCATTGCCGCATAGCCTCGCGTAATACCGTTACCCGTGACCACGTCTGCCTTGTAGCGCCCGGATTCTTGGATGAGATCTGGGTGCGGCAGCGTTGCCAGCCACCATCGTGATGGCACGGAAATCCGCGCGATTGTCCAACAAGCCAACCAGAATTGCTACGCAATCGTCTTGGGCGGAACCGGAGCACCCTTCGGAGGAAGCACCTTGGGATACTTCTTCGAAGCTGCAGTCTGGCCAGCAGCAAGCGGCTTAACGTCAGATGCCTCACCCTTCGGAGCGGCAGCACCCGGCTGCTCACGCCACGGGGTGGGATCCCAATTGGTGGCAACGAGCTTGCGCTGGGAGAACCAGCCAAGTGCCAAGACAGCCAAGCCAAGAACTGCTATGAGAACGAGGCCCAGTGCTCCGCCGGCCTTGGAAGACCAGCCCAAGAGCAGGCCGAACCAGCCGAAGTCGGCATCGCCGAAGGTGGTGTTAGCATCGCCGAAGGAGCCGAGCACACCCAGGAGGAAGGCCGGCAGGAAGGTGATGATGAGGCCGTTAATAAACGCACCGAAGATGGCGCCGCGGCGTCCACCGGTTGCGTTGGCGTAGACGCCCGCTGCACCACCTGTGAAGAAGTGCGGAACCAGGCCCGGCAGGATCAGCGCCACGCCGAATGTTGGACCGAGCCATGCGGCTAGAGCAGCGAGGCCGACGAGGCCGCCGATGAAGGAGGAGATGAAGCCCACCAGTACGGCGTTTTGTGCGTACGGGAAGACGATAGGCGCGTCCAGAGCCGGGATGGCACCGGGGACGACCTTGGCGGCGATGCCCTGGAATGCAGGAACGAGTTCGCCCAGGATGGTGCGCACGCCGAAGAGGATCACGGCCACGGCCACGCCGAATTGGAGGCCTTGGGTAAAGGACTGCATGAGGTAGTTACCCACGTTGGTGGCACCGCCTTCGAATGCGGTGAAGGCCTCCTCGGTACCAGCGCGCACCATGAACATGACGGCGAGCACGATGTACATGAGAGCCATGGACAGTGCGGTAGCCACCATGGAGTCACGCAGGAAGCGCAGGCCTTCGGGAAGCTTGAGCTCCTCCGTGGACTTGGACATCTTCTCGCCCTTACCGCCGACCATCTTGCCCACGGCACCGGCAGCGAGGTAGCCGGCGGTGCCAAAGTGGCCGATGGCGATGGAGTCGTCGCCGGTGATGCGGCGCGTCCACGGGTGAGCAATGGCAGGCAGGGAGACCATCAAGATACCCAGCAACGCGGCGCCAAAGGCGACCACGATCCAGGAAGAGTATCCAGCAGGTGCAAGGACCATGGTCAGCAAGGTGGCCATGAACAACACGTGGTGGCCGGTCAGGAACACGTAGCTCATCGGGGTAAACCGGGCCAGAATCAGCGAGACCACGAAGCCCAGGATCATAATCCAGGCCACTTGGGAGCCGAACTGGTCTTGGGCAATGCCCACGATGGCCTCGTTGGTGGGCACCACGCCCTGCGCGCCGGTGGCGCCGGTGATCATGGCGCCGAGCGGCTCAAGGGAGGCGGTAACCAAGCCGGCACCCGCGCCCACCAGGAGGAAGCCGAGTGTGGCCTTGATGGCGCCGCCGAGGACCTGGCCCACGCCACGGCCCATCGCGGCGAGACCCACCGCGGTGATGATGCCGATTAGGAACGCCGGCACGGAAAGAATTTCATTGACCAAGAAGTTGGCAATGTTCAACAAGACATCCATGAGTGCTCCTTAGACGTCGTAAAGCTCGCGCAGAGCAGAATCGATTTCGGACATGTTCGTAAAGTCTTCGATGACGTGGACGGGCACCCCGACGTCGCCAAGCGTTGCAGCGATTTCCCCGGACGTCAGCAAGAAGTCAGCTTCCTTCGCACGCCCCTTGGCCGAAATCGTGTCTGTTGCCTCGACGGTGAGGTACTTGCCCCAGCCCCATTCATCGAGGACCTGCTCCAGCGTGTTCTTCAGGAACAACGACGTGCCCAGGCCATTGCCGCACACGGTGTAGATTTTGCCCTTTGAGGCCACCGAATCAGCCGCGGTCTGGTGCTCGGCGCCATCTCGCGCGTCACTGTGATCAGCTGCAAGAGCCGCGCTTGCCGACGCCGCCCCTGCCCCACCGTTCGCCACATCCACAAGCACCTGGCGCAGCTCAGCTTCGCTTTCTACAGAATCCAGACGCGTACGCACGTCCTTCTTCCCCAGCAGCCCTGCCAGCTCCTTCATTGCCTTCAGGTGCTCGGATGAATCCTTCGCCGCAAGTGCTACGACAAGAGTCACGGGGTCATTGGCTTTGGAACCGAACTCCACTGGCCGATCCAAGCGCACCCACGACAACGCCGTTTCGCGCACTGCCTCCGACGGCCGCGCGTGGGCAAAAGCGAAGCCCGGCGCGACCACAATGTACGGTCCGTTTTCTTCCACCGACTGCACCATGGCCTCGGTGTATGCCGGGCCCGTCTTGCCCGCCGCAACGAGCAAGCCGCCCGCCAATTCAATGGCCTCACGCCAGTCACTCGCACGGCCGTGCAGGTCAACTGCACCTTCTGCGAGCAACGCATTCAGCATGGACATACGCGTCCTCCTACCTTTACTCTCTGCCGGCCACGAAAGATATGACCAGCTCTAACTAAAGTATTAACAGGTATGCAAACGTTTACCTAGTCCTGTTATGTCCATGGGCTTTTTGGACACGGAGTCCAGTAGCTTTTTGGGCTAGGAGTCCAATGACTTTTTGGACGTGGAGTCTCCCTGCTTTTTGGGCAGGGAGTCTTTGGTGTTTTTGGACAGTCTCTAGCTCGTCTTACCGGTTATGGTTTCTTTCGTCTCGACGGGCGCGGACGCGACAGGATTGGTTTGATCTCTGGTGGCCGGCGGTGCCACATTCCTTCGACATGCCCGATGTTGATCTGTCCGCCGGCTGGACGCTCAAGTAGCTTGATGGGCAGTGGGAATGAAAACAGTGCTTCACCATCATGATCAGTGAAGAACTCAGCGGTGTCATCGGTAACGTGGCTGTATATGAGCCGGTTTTTAAACCGGAGTCCTACATAGAATCCATAGCCCAGGATGCGCACCACTCCGCTTTTGTTGATCCACAGTGTGTCGGGGATACCCCAGGCGTTGCTTGACTGGGCGGATAGACCGTCTACGGTGGGACTGATGGTAGGAGATGATTCTTGCTGGATTGGTTCGTTATCGTCATCGATGGTTGTGGGAGAAGCTGCAACTTCTCCCACAACCGGCGCCATCGCCTCTTTAACCCCATTCTCGATACGATGCTCGTGGTGTATCGCGCTTTCTGAGTGTGTATCCCGGTATGACTTCACAATCTTGGCCCACAGCACATCCGGGTCAATGGGTTGTGTTGGGGATTGAGCGTGGGCGAAGTGCTCACGGGCTTGGGCTGGAGTGATGTGCATTTTGCCGACTAGCAGGCCTTGATGGCGGCGCCTGGTGTTGTAAAACTCGCGGTAGTCGTCCAACAGCTGTTTGACGTGCTGAAGTGTTGTAGGTTGGCGTGCATCGAGAAACTTGGTCATGGTTTGATGCGAGCGTTCATCTTTGCCTTGGGTTTGCGGGCCAAAACCTGCAATGGACCAGATACCTTGGGCGGCGAGCCAGCGCTCGGTATCGGACAACCGGCCCCGGTGATAGGTGGCGAAAGCTTCACCGTTATCGGTCAAAAGTTCCTGCGGGCGACCATACGTTTCTATTGCTGCGGCCAAGGTAGTGCGAGCATCGAATCCGTTTTCTTTGGCGGCGAAGGCTTGTGAGCCCAGATCAAACCGGCTGGCATCATCAACCAGCTGGTAGATAGTGATCTGGGTATGTGGAGTGTCAAAGAGTCGGTAGACAAACCCGTCGAGTTGCCACAGCTCATCGACTTTATCGCGTGCCCAGCGTTTAAAGCTTTTACGAGGACGTTTACGGGCATTGGCCTCAGCAACACCAGCTTCGTGGAGCCAAAGCGCAATCGTAGACCGTGCCGGTGGGTGCTCTAAACCAAGGTCATCAATGAGGTAGTAATAGATTGACCACGGGCCATAGTCCCGTCCCTGGGCCTTGAGCACTGATCGAGCTGTGATGACTTTCTGACGAAGGTGATCATCGTAGATTCTGGCTGGGGAATGCGGGGCGGTGGAGTCAGGCAGGATGCCTGCACGGCCGCGTTGTTCAACGCGGCGTTTGATGTTGGCATAGGTTTGGCGAGATACGCCAATATCCTTGCAGAATTGGGTGACGGTTCGTCCGTCTCTTACTGGGTCGAAGTCCGCTATTTTCTTGCGGAGATGGGTTGAAATAGCCATCTTGGTATTCCAACCCACCGACTGTCCAAAAAGTCTTGAGACATCACGACAAGGAAGTCTTTGGACTCCGTGACCAAAAACTATCTGGACTCCCCGTCCAAAAAGCCATTAGACTCCGTGACCAAAAACTCCATAGACATCACAACGTTTACCTAGTCCTTGCCTAATCTTTGCGCGCGATTAACCTTATCCGCGCTGATTTCCGATAGTGCACACCGATCGCTGGGTTGATCACTCTGCTAACCCGAGCCACGTCAATCCCGACGTGGTAAGTGCCGTAACGAGCGGGCGCCGCGACAAGAACTCGACGTAACCCATGCTCTCGAGATCGGTAATCCCTTTACGCGCGGTCGGCTTGGACACTCCCACAACGCCGGCTACCTCGTCCAAGCTCAGTCCAGCACGTGGGCCAAAGAGCGCAACCTGTCCAAGCAAGAATGCGATTGACAATGCCAGCTCGCTTACAGGCCCTTCGCTCTCTAGCGCACGCAGGCTCTGTTCCAGCCTATTCAATCGGTCGCTTCTTTCCTCGAGGGAGGACAACAAACGGGCCTGGGCGGCATTGACCATCGCAGCCATATCCTCGACAAAGAAAGTCAGCTCACCATAGTTCATGGGGTCTTCTGCCGTAGTGAAGGCATCGTAGTAGCGCCTCTTCTGCCTAAAGATTTCCGCCGAAAGCGACAACGCTGTCGGGGTAGAAAGCAGCCGTGAGAGCCGAATGCTCAGGAGGAATCGCCCCATGCGTCCGTTGCCGTCGTAAAATGGATGGGTATGTTCAAACATGAAGTGCTCCACAAAGGCCGCGAAGAGCTGAACCCCGCGAGACTCATGAACAGAATCGAGCATCACCTCGAGGCGCGCCCGAATGGCGGACTCTCCCCGTGCGCCCGCATGAAGCTCACGCACTCCATCGTTTAGCGAAACATCACCAGTTCGGAAAAGCTCGCCATCGGGCGCATCGGCTTTGTCTACTTCTTCGCCGACGAGGGAGTCGTACAGCGAGCGAATCTCAGACAAGTTTGAGGGGAAACCCAATGGTGGAAGGTCATCTCGCCCCAAAAATTCGCTGGGGAGGGCCAGGTATTGCCGCACCATTTCCCGGAATCGCCGCACTGGCGCGCCTTCCGCCGCCTTTCCCATGCTGCGTTCAGCCTCAACCGCGGCGGCGACTTCTTTGCGGGTGGAGGAAATGTTCTCAATATCGTTGGTCGCCTTTATTTCATCGACCACCAGCTCGTGAAAATAGTGCTCCCTAGCCGTCACTGGAAGTTTCTGCCACAACGCAGCAATCTGAATCTCTTGGCGCCAGACGCGCTCCACCCTTTCTGCGAGACCACGGGTGTGAACATAGAAAACTCCGTGCTTGCCCACCTCATAGGGCCAGGTAAAAGCAGCAGGACTTGAACGCCGCACACGGAGCTGCTCAGCAACAAGCTCCCTGCCACCGCTCGTGGCACGATAAAACACCTTTTTCAGTGGTTCGTATTTTTCCACAGGCATCACACTGCCTAAACGTTAAAAGATCGAGATTTTTGTAATTAAGATAACCAACAAACTGCCTAAAATGAAAAATTCGCCCTTTTTTGATTTTAAGCAATGCACGGAGCCACGTTATTTCAGTCCCCTTGCTCCATGAAATCCCCTAGAGCACCTGAATGAGGTCAGCGATCTCGTCCTGGTGGCGGTGACGGAAGACCGCCACCGTTCGCCGGCGCGGCGCCTGCGGGCTCAGCCCCAGCATCTCGTTAACTCGAGCTAGCGAATCTTCCGTCGATTCACCCGGCTGCATCAGCGTGCCGTCAAGTCCCACGAAGTCATAGAGGCGAGCCAACCCAGTCTCATGATGCTGGACAGCAGGTGCGATCGAGACATCAAAGGTCCTTTCTTTGCCCAGCTTGAGCCACACCCGCTGGCCCTCGCGTACACCGAGCTCGTCGAGGAACCGCTTTATTGTTGACAACGAGACTTGCTTGAGACGATTGACACGAACAAACTCCTCACCTAACCGGCTACTCAACGCACAGCTCTCGCCCATTACTCCGTAGTACGCAGCAATGGGCGCAGGAACTGCGAAGCCGCTGCCACGCAGGTGGTCCTTGTTAACTGTCAGCAAGAGGTGCCACTCGCCATCACGGAGGTAGGCATCGCGGGCATCTGCGATATCGCCCTCCATGACGTTTCCAGACTCATCCACTCGTGCAATAACCATGCCGTCGCGAGTCTCAAAATCTCCATTGGCCGCATATTGGCGGATCGAAAGCTCTGAAATTCGCAATCGCTCTGCCTGCGCTAGCAGCTCATTCAACGTAATCGCAGGGACTTCCTGCGCGGAACCTGCGGCATCGACAACCGTATGAGTGCGGGTGCTAGCTGCCAGGCGCGTAGAGATCCAGCTAGCAATGTTCTTGAATTCCTCGTGTCCCCACTCCGTCAGCGCCCATTGATCGGCAGAGACTTTTGTCAGACGAGGGTCAATGGAGAATTGATTAGAAGCAGACCGTGGGCTGCCACCCCCGAGGGTGTCTATGATCGCCTCTGCGGTCATCGGCTCACCGTTTATAGCAAGCACGCTCACGGCACGGTCTTGGTAGCTGCCGACCTTTGTCAGCACATAGTTGTCCAAGACTGCGACCTTAAGTTCATCATTGGTCACGATGTATTGCTCCAGCCGTTCCGGCGTAACTTCCAGGCCCACGGCGAGTTCATCAACCCGAACAATACCGTGGTCGTCCGCCAGCATTGTTAGCCTCTCTGACAAGGCCTGAGTGAAGCCATTGAACACCAACCAGCCGTTAACAACTTCCCATTGCTTGCCAATGCCCGTGAAGATTTCACCGAACGTTGCGTCAAACTCTGCTGGCTTTCGTACGAGATCAGGTAGCTCCCTTCGGAGCTCATCCACAGGCAAGATTAGACGGGCACGCTCAGCCACAGCCGCCACGACTTCTTTAAAGAGAGCACTATCCTTCTCAAAATCTTCCGCCAATTGTCGCTCCAACTGACGGATCCTCTCGCGCGTGAGACCAAACGCGGCGCCGATGGAATCCAACGTCGCCTCACCAAGCCACCGGCTGTAAACGATTCCGCGTTTGCGTTCGTCACTGCCAATGACTCGAATGAGCTCATCCACGGCGCGTTGGAACAAAGCCCGCACTGGGGATTGGTGCTCAAGGTGTGCAGTAATAATGGGGACCTCGGCTGCGACGGCACTTGGTAACGACGCAACCTCTACAACCGCGCCATTTAGCTGTGCCCACCCGATGTACAACGCGGCTTGGTCCAACGCGCGGTTTTCTTCGGACGTTCGACCCAAAAATTCAGCAGCGCGCCCAGCGGATTTATCGTCGCTAAAAGGATTGTCACCAAAGGGGATGTCACCATAAGGGTTCTCCGCTGCGCCAATGCTATCGATCACCGCGGCATTTCCGCTGTCGCTGGCTGCAATAACCACGGCTTCCACCATGGCCACAAGCTTGTGTTCGCCTACTCCTGGTAGGTCACGCAAGTCCTCCACGGTTGCCTCCAGCGGTTGCGGGAACCGCGCAAACCACTGTGTGTATCCGCTCTTGTAAGAACTTTGCACCTCGATCTCACTAAACGGCGTCAACTGAGGCGAGAGCTCCAGAAGTTTCCGTCTTGGGTGCTTGGCGCACCACTCCACCGCCAATGCCTTTGTGCCAGTGTGCGCACTTGTGCCAGAAACGCCAATGCTCCACGGGAAGATCCCGTAGGTTTCTGTCAGATCAAGTTCAGCAGGCTGTGCCGACAGGTCCTGCTCCACGAGTTGTCCGCCCCCAGACATATTGCCCAACAGACGAGCAAAGGCCGTCTCACCAATAATCGGGATGCCGTACTCCCTGGCCTTGCGCGCCTTTCCACTCATGGAGTCAGGGTTCGCTGCAACGAGTAGCACGGACTTTTTCGTCACGCCGCCGACGCTTAGCCCTACTGCCATTGCGCGACGTTCCCATTCTTCTCGGGGAAGATCGAACTGCCCCGTAAACGTCACTCTGTCCCCAGCAGACAGGCTGATACCCAGTTCACTTTCCCTTGCTGTGGGGCCGCAAGGAGTGCCTCGGCGGTATCGGCAGGCAGCCCCAGCTGCTCGTTGAGCAACAGCAGCGTGTCACGTTCTTCCTCTGTCACCTCACCATCAAGCCAAACCTCCACGGCGAGCTGCCGGATGAATTCTTCATGAATACTCATCACGTCATTTCTGGTGAGACCCTCCTGCTGCGCTTGGTTCTGCAGCTGGGCAATTTCAGACTTGGAAAGTTCCTTATCTACCAACGCTGCCGCGAGCAGTTTCTTGTACTTCTCCGCGTCTCCGGAGCCTTCAGGTGCTGCAGTATCTGCCAGGCGAGCCAGCCATTCACCACGCTTGTGCGTCAAATCTTCTGCCAACGCGGTGCGAGGTAGAAGCGCGCCGCGGGCAGGAAACTCGTGCGGTGGGAGGGTAATTGCTCTACTGCTTATCACCACATCAGTCCCTTGGCTAACCAGCCGGGCAAACAGCTCTGCAGTCGCCAGTGCATCTGCCAGTGCCGAGTGCGGACGGGCATTTGTAATCCCAACAACTTCCAAGGCGTGCTCAAGGGTTGCACTCTCGCCTGGATACGTCTGCTGGAACAACCGCTTGGTATCAACCACCCACGCCCCGTAGTTGGGCCACGCCACCCGTAAACTAGAAAACTCCCTCTGCAAGAACCGCGCCTCGAAAGGCGCATTGTGTGCGACCACCGTGCGCCCGTTGAGAAGTTCGAAGAATTCCCCTGCGACTTCGCCGAAAAGGGGCGCATCCACAACGTCAGTCGGTGTGATGCGGTGAACGAATGAGTTCGGAATATCCCGCTGCGGCTACAGCAAGGTCTCCCACGTTGACTCCACCTCCCGGTTGTGGTCCAACAGAACAACACCTATCTCGATGACTCGATCAGTCGAGCCAAAGCCTGTGGTCTCGAAGTCAACGACGGCGTATCGCTTAGGGCCAACCATGGGGCCTTCCTTCTAGCTTGTTGGATCAATGCGTTGAGCTACTCAATTGCGCTGCACACCACATCATATGTGTCGACATGTCTCGAGTCTGTCGGCCTGGCCCAGAAGTACCTCGAATTCCAATCAGATCATGCACAACAGACTGCATGTCGAAGCTCTCTGCAGCACTTACCCAACTGCGTGAAAACCAGCCGAAGACCAAGCACGGAATCGCCTTCGAGAAGTTGATGATGAGCTGAAGTGCCCCGAGTTTCGCGCCTAGGCGTTTGCCTTGATTTCTACTATTTCCTGTGGCGGTTTCTGCTTCCACAATTCGGTTTCCACCTCAACCGAGGTTCAATATCCCAAGCTTGGTGGAGCGTGTCTGATGGTTACATCCCGTGGTACAACACAACCCGGCTACAGGAACAGTTCAAGGGCCTAGCCCCGATGCAATATCGGAGCCAGACCCTTGCAACGACCCAAACCATTTAGAACTAACCCAGTCTGGAAAGCAGGGAGCAGTTCAGCCCGTGTGCTGAACTCGCCCCTTCTTTATGCTCCTACTACCTAGGTCGGGTGGCGCGATGCACGCGCCACTCCCCTGCCTGGTTTTACCGCTTAGGCGGTCTTGCGGCGGCTGAGCAGTAGGCCCGCACCTGCGAGCACAGCACCAATGAGCCCCACAAGGCCCACGCCGTACCCACCGGTCTTCGGCAGCTTACCGGTCTTGGTGTCGGTCACTTGCAGGATCATGAGTTCGCCGGACCCTTTGGCCTTGATAAACGGGCTACTGCCGCCTACCACGGAGATTGTGTACTCCTTGGTCTTCTGGTCGATTGAAATTTCAAAAGCTACCGGCTCGGGCAGCAGGTTGAGACCTGCCGGTGCCTTCGTTTCTACGAGGTAGAAAGTGCCAGTCTTAGTAATTTCAATTGTTTTCATCTCAGGCGTGATGGTGTAGACCGGTCCTCCACTGTAGTCCGGCTGACCACCAACCGAAGGATAGATTTCGAAGGTCGCACCACCGAGTCCCGGTAGAACCTTGACTCCCTCGCCATCGACGTATTCCGCCTTTTCCAAGGTCAGCTTGCCTGGCTTGGGGGCCGGCGCTTTGTAGTTATCGACGACGCAGGAAATGTGAGACAGAACCTTATTGGATTCCGACATCTCTACGCGGAAACCAAACTCGCCCACATTTTCCACCTTGAGAGGTGAAGTCTTCCCGTCTCGGGTTTGAGTACACACGGCGTTGAAGTCACCGGTGGAATCCAAGTTGGCACCGCGTCGGAACAAGGTGTAGCCATCCTTCTGCGTTTCAGTCAGAACCAGCGACTGCTTCCGCTCGCTTTCAATGTTCCACGATGCAGTACCCTTTTTAGATTCAGATCCAGAGGTCACCTTCATCGACTGGTGGACCCGCGGACCGTTACCAGAGCCGATGACATTGTCATTTGCGGACAGGGTGAATTCCCAACCTGGGGCACCGTCTTCGAGAACCTTGCCGTTTTCATCGACAATCCTCTTCTTGACCTTCACTACACCGTTACAACGTGTAGCAAGTTCTTCACCGACCTTCTTCATCTGCGCGGCGAGCTGCGAATACTGCTTAACGGGGATGGTGTCGCCCTTACCAGAAATGTCCTCACCCATGGTCTGGAACCTTCGCGTACCGTAGGTCCACTTCGACTGGTTCGGAGTGACTGTGATTTTATTCCCATTAGGCGTCCGTTCAAACACCTGCAGTGCCTGATTCGGCGCCAGCTTCGCGGCCCTCTCCAGATTCGCCATTTGGAATATGCCGCTCTTCTCGTCGTTGTCTTTATGCTCCTTGTCGTTGTAGTTTGCTTCGCGCGCCCTTTGAATCCCGGAGTTGATTTGGTAGTAGACACCAGCCTCTTTAGGAATTTCGTCACTCTGGGGGATGCGTTTGATGTCTTTGAGGACATAGTCTTGCTCAACAACCCAATCTTTACCCGTATTTCCGCCAAGCGTCAGATCAACCATAATCGGAACAACACGGGTACCGGCAGCTTTGAGTTCGTTGGCGGCCTTGATAGCGTCGTTGAGGGCACTGGCCTGAACAAACGCGCCACCGATGCCCTTGCTCTGGATTGTCGAGGAGGTCGTGGGCATACCGTCAGTAATGAAGTACACCACATCATAGTTTCCCGCAGCGACTTGCTTAAGACCGGCTTCCCAGTTGGTAGAACCGTTGCCGTCCCAGTTAGACACAAAGCTCTTTGCTCGACTAACCCCATCATCAGACTGCAACGAGATATAAGGCGGATTCTCCTTATGCGTAGACCCGAGTGGGTTCCGCGGCGCGCTACCAGCAAAATTGTAGATGCCGAGCTCTGCAGGAGTTCCAGCCAGCGAATCAATCAAAGCATTCGCCGCTTTTTTCGACTCGTCAAAGCCATTAGAATCAGCGTACTTCAGCGATGTCGAGAGGTCGGCCACTACAGCAATGCGCAGACCACAACGCTGTGGCATCGGCGGGTTAGGAACTCGCCCATGCACCCAATCAGCTCCATCTGGTGGCGAAATAATCGGTGGTTCTGGCTCACCTTTTTTCTCTCCATACACATCGAGGGTGACTTTCAGATTCTTGTTCTGTGAGAAATTATTAGTGAAGGTGAATACCGCATCCTTCGGCACAACGGCAGAGTCAACCGGCTTGCCATCTTTTACCGGCACGACTTCCATAGTGATGAAGCCGTTGCCAATATTGACATTGCGCTTCTGCAAGGTCACGCCTGACTCAATCTTATCCAGCTCGAGGTTGTACTGCTGCGCTTCCAAGGGGGTCGCGTCAGTCTCGATACGCACGGTTGCGTACTTCATGCGAGACTCCTCGGTCACCTTAGCCGTAAAGGCATTGGGATTCTTCGGATCTACTGGGTCACCTTCAACTGCAAACTCGTGACCGATGGCTTCAAAGTGACGCCCTTCAACAGCCGGTGGCTTGTCCGAGCAGTCTTTTACCTCGCCGCTCAGTTCAAAGGTCCACTCGGTAGGTGCGGTCGGAGCGAGCTTAAACCCTGGCTGTGCTTTTGCAGTGACCTTGACTGTAGCCGGCTTGTTCTGCTCGAATACGTAGGGTCCAGCCGGCTTCTTCTCTCCGTTGAGGTAGTAATCAACGCCCTTGGTGTCCGGGATATTGATATACGCCTTCTCCACGCACTCTGGTGCAGTCGCGGGATCCACAAGGGTTGGATCCGCAGGCGTAACGGACGCACCCGGTTCCGGGTCAGTGTCAGTCTCGAAGTTGATATTGAAGGTTCCAGGCCCGATGGGGGACTGGATACTGGAATCGGTGACGGGGTTCGCCGGCCGGCGACCATAGGGAGACACGATCTCAATGGTGGTTCCAGCGTCCACCTCGAGGTTCTGCGGCAGCGGGAACTTCACACCTGCCCAGTTTTGGATCGGCGTCACGTTATTGCTGCCGGGCCAGCCACTGGTTTCGTAGATGACAGAACCATCGGATCTAGTGATACGCAGCCTTGAATCCTTGGCACCGTCGACGTCATAACCGTTTTTATCAGCTACCCACGCCTCGACTGCACCGCTCAGCGTCCCGGCTGAGTCCAGCTTTCGGGTGAAGGTGACCGTCGGCTCTTGGCCTTGCGTTGCACGCATGGTGAACTGGCCATGCGGGTCTGAGCCAGCCCATTCACGCGGCTCCGGGTCAGGCTCCGGCTGCGTGAACGTTGCGAAGATTACCTGGTTCTGCTTTGAGCGGTGCACGCCCATAAGCTCAAATTCTACGGCGCCACCGATGGTAATTTCTTTCGACAAGGTTACCTCGAACTTTGTGTCGCTGACCTTGTTATAAGTTGCCGGGGCCTCGCCCCAGCTATTATCAAGTTGCGTGTAGTTCACTATGTGGTGTGCAGGATTTGTAGAGAAATTAATCTTGTCGCTGGATTCCAGAGTGACAACCGTGCCTGCGCCCAAGGTGATGGTGCCACCGCTAAGCTGCTCGGTAGGGATCTTGTAATTCGGAATAAAACGGGCGCCCTTTTTTGGCCACTTGTCCGTACTAGGCACCGTGAACGAACGATCCTGCGCCTGCGCAGTCGGAGCCGGAAGGCTGGGCAGCGTCCCTGGGACAGCGACGCCGAAAACCAGCGCAAGCGCGGCAATCAGCGCGGCCGCTACTCCCATGAATCTTGTTTTCATCGTCGCTACCCTTCTTGCTTTCGCTTCTTCGTGATCAACAGCATCAACAGCCCGGCGCCCATCAGCGCCACCGCGGCGAGGACGAGACCGATGATCTGCACACCAGTCATCGCCAGGGCGCCCTGTTCGCGTTCTTTCTCATTACCCGACCCGGGGGTCTCCCGTGGCGGCGGGGTTTCGCCCGGCGGGGTGTCCCCTGGGGGCGGGGTGGACGGCGTCGTCGGCGGCGTCGTCCGCGGCGTCGTCGGTGGTTCGGTCGGTGGGGTGTTCGGCGGAACCGTGTTGTTCGTCTTCGCCACGATCACACCTTCCACCGGCCGGGGGTTATCAGCAACAGTATGGAAAGGAACCGCCACCAGGAAGGGGCTGATCTCCCGGTACTCTCCCGCCGCGGCACCAGCCGGTGCCTGGGAGGTGACCAGGTAGATGCCCTTCTCGAGCCCCTGGAATCGGACCTGGCCGGCCTCGTTGGTCACGGCTGTGATCGTGCGGTCGGTCGGCCAGTCAGCGATCTCGTCTGCGCTGGTGTTGCGGACCTTCGCCTTATCCGCGGCGTTCTCCGGGTCGATGCCCTGCAGCCGCTCCAGTTTGATGGTCACGCCCGCGACCTTGCCCGTGGCAGGGTTGACCGGGTCCCCATTGCCCGGGGAAAGCGTGATGCTCAGCGTGTCGGTTCCGTAGTCGCGGGATACCCCGGGCTGATCACTCAGCCCGGCTACCTGGGCTGCGTCGGCAACCCCGACGGCACCATTTGCGCCGCCGAGCAGGCCAGCGCTGAGGGCGATGGCCGCCACAAGGCTGCGACTGGTCCGTACCGCGCGTGCGTGGCTAGTCATCTGCTCCAGCCCCTTCATCATTCATCGTCTCTGTCGTTTCTTGGGATTCGTCATCCCGCTTGTTCTTCAGCAGCCACCGCAGCAGCAGGAGCAGCACAACAGCTGCTGCCGCGAGGAGCGCGTACATCCACCACTGCCACCCGGCACCGTGGTTCTTGTCGAAAACCTCGTGATCCTCTGGGTCCAGCGGGACCTGGTGGCCGCGCACCAGCAGGCGGTGCGTGTTGATCCCGTAGGGTGTGCAGGTGATCAGGGTGATGTAGTCCTTGCCCTGCTCCGGGCGGAGTTCCTCGGTTTCGGTGGGGAGCACAACCTTGATCTGGTCGACCACGTACTTCAGCTTCTTGCCGGAGACCTGGACGTAGAAGACATCACCCTTCTCCGCCTTATTGAGGTGGTCGAACATGGTGGAGTTCGCCAGGCCCGTGTGACCGGTGATCACCGAGTGCGTGCCCTTGCCGCCGACTGGCAAGTCGGAGCCGAAAAGGTGCCCCAAGCCCTTTTGCAAAGTGTCGTCATCTGTCCCGTGGAAGATCGGCAGGTCTGCCTTGATCTTCGGGAAGATGAGGCGCGCCATCGCGTCGTTCGCGCTGAGCTGGTCCAGGTATTCCTGGTATTCCGGGTTGTTCTCGTCGAGGCGGGCGAGCCAGGGGTCGAGGATGGGGCCGGTTGTTCGGTTCTCGTTGTACTCGTGTGCACGCTCCCACTGGGTGTCCTTCACCTCTTGTGGGGCACTCTTTTCGAGTTTCGCGTATTCCTGCGCGGCCTTCGTGGCCAGGTGATTATTCCACAGGGTGGACGTCACCGGGTACAGCATCACGAGCACCCCGACGATCACGAGTGCCGCGGCCAGCATGGGACTGGTCTTGGTGTTGTTAGCACGGCGGGGTTCCTTCTTCGGTTCCACGTCAGTGCTGAGTGTGTGATCCACGGGGTACTCCTGGGGCTGGTTCTGCTTGACTGTGCTTTGGGTGAAACCTCCGCCCGCGGGGTTGTCCGCTGGGCGAAGGTTTTACCTATTCAGCGGGCTATTAGTTCTTAGCGCCGCGGCGTGCGAACCATGCACCGGCTGCCACGATAGCGGCACCGATGGCGGCCAGGATGCCAACACCCATGCCACCGGTCATCGGCAGCTTCGGGGTGCCCTGCTTGATGTTCTCAATCTCAGACACCAGAGTGACCTTATCGTCACCCTCGAACGTGCCCTCTTTCGAGATGTTGGCGCGAGTGAACTCAATCTCAGTGACGTTATTCTCCGGCAGTGCGTAACCAGCTGGAGCCTTGGTCTCCTTCAGGCAGAACTTCTTGGTTGCCGGAGCTTCCTTGTTGTCCTCGAAGTCGGTGACGTGCAGGCCATCGATGGTGAAAGTACCGTCAGCGCCGGTCGTCCACTTATCAGCACCGTTCACCTTCAGCGGATTCTCACCCAGGTCAGCTGCCGAGGTGCACTGGTAGAGCTCGAATTCAGCGCCTTCCAGGACCTTACCGGCCTCCTTGCCGTCCTTCTTCACAACCTTCAGCTTGCCGTGGTAAGTCACGACCTCGTTGGTCTTGTTCTTGACCTCGTTGCCGGTGTTCGGGTTGTTGAAGATGACGTCAGCCCGGTTCTTCAGCTCGGTGGTGTCGCCGACTTCCTTGCGCTTGACGTCGAAGGTCAGAGACATCTTGTCGCCGGACTTAACCTTCGCCAGGCCTTGCTTGGTCAGCTCAACGACGAGCTTGTTGCCGTTTTCGGCCGGCTTGTTGACCGTGTAGTCTCCGGCACCCAGAACGGCGTCGCCAGCCTTAACCTCGGTGACCTCCTGGAAGTCCAGGCGCTTATCCAGCTGGTCCTCGAAGCGGAAGGCGGTCAAGCTCTTACCTTCGCCCCAAGTCGGAGCGTCAGCATTAATGGTGTAAGTGTAGGCGTCCTGGATGTTCTTATCGGCATCCTTGACGGTCTTCTCGGTCTTGGTTTCGGTGTTCTTCGGGTATGCGATGACGTCGTAGTTCCACGCGTCAGAAGCCTGATTGACCATCGGGATGGACACGATGAACGGTGCACCGGTGACGATGCCGTCCGGAGCGCTGGTCTCCTCGACGAGGTAGATGCCCAGCGGCAGATCGGTGAACTTAGCTTCGCCTTCGCCCGCTGTCATCTTTTCAAAGGTCGTGGTGGTCTTGTCAGTGTCCTTGACTTCGGCCGCGGTCTTCGGGAACTTTGTCCAATCGCCGTTCTGCAGGTCGAAGTTCAGCTTGGTGATCTTGAAGGTCACGCCGTTGAGGGCCTCGCCCTTCACGTTCGACATTTCCTTACCGGTGGCACGTTCGCCTGACTCGGCACCCTTCTTCTTGAAGAGAGTCAAAGAACCTGTCTTGGAGAAGTCAATATTGGCCTTCTGGACCTGCTGAACCTGAGAGCCTTCCTGCGCAACAGCGATCGCACCCGGGGCAGCAATACCCAAGGAGAGGCCAGCAACGGCGGCGACAGTGACCGAACGAATGGTCAGAGAGTTCTTCTTCACTGGAGTGAATTCCTTTACATAAGTAGTGACTGGAGCGCGTAGCACCCCTCGACGTTCAGCGACTCGCTCCGGTTAGCTACTTTCAAGCTTGCCGCCCTTTCGGCCGCGACACCTTAAAATTCGCTGGCGGTCACATGCGCCCAAAACCCTTTGTTGACAGAACACTTTTATTGTGATGTCAACAATTCCCGGGCTTCAGCCTGATAGTTCTGTGATGTCTATGGAGTTTTTGGTCACGGAGTCTAATGGCTTTTTGGACGGGGAGTCCAGATAGTTTTTGGTCACGGAGTCCAAAGACTTCCTTGTCGTGATGTCTCAAGACTTTTTGGACAGTCGGTGGGTTGGAATACCAAGATGGCTATTTCAACCCATCTCCGCAAGAAAATAGCGGACTTCGACCCAGTAAGAGACGGACGAACCGTCACCCAATTCTGCAAGGATATTGGCGTATCTCGCCAAACCTATGCCAACATCAAACGCCGCGTTGAACAACGCGGCCGTGCAGGCATCCTGCCTGACTCCACCGCCCCGCATTCCCCAGCCAGAATCTACGATGATCACCTTCGTCAGAAAGTCATCACAGCTCGATCAGTGCTCAAGGCCCAGGGACGGGACTATGGCCCGTGGTCAATCTATTACTACCTCATTGATGACCTTGGTTTAGAGCACCCACCGGCACGGTCTACGATTGCGCTTTGGCTCCACGAAGCTGGTGTTGCTGAGGCCAATGCCCGTAAACGTCCTCGTAAAAGCTTTAAACGCTGGGCACGCGATAAAGTCGATGAGCTGTGGCAACTCGACGGGTTTGTCTACCGACTCTTTGACACTCCACATACCCAGATCACTATCTACCAGCTGGTTGATGATGCCAGCCGGTTTGATCTGGGCTCACAAGCCTTCGCCGCCAAAGAAAACGGATTCGATGCTCGCACTACCTTGGCCGCAGCAATAGAAACGTATGGTCGCCCGCAGGAACTTTTGACCGATAACGGTGAAGCTTTCGCCACCTATCACCGGGGCCGGTTGTCCGATACCGAGCGCTGGCTCGCCGCCCAAGGTATCTGGTCCATTGCAGGTTTTGGCCCGCAAACCCAAGGCAAAGATGAACGCTCGCATCAAACCATGACCAAGTTTCTCGATGCACGCCAACCTACAACACTTCAGCACGTCAAACAGCTGTTGGACGACTACCGCGAGTTTTACAACACCAGGCGCCGCCATCAAGGCCTGCTAGTCGGCAAAATGCACATCACTCCAGCCCAAGCCCGTGAGCACTTCGCCCACGCTCAATCCCCAACACAACCCATTGACCCGGATGTGCTGTGGGCCAAGATTGTGAAGTCATACCGGGATACACACTCAGAAAGCGCGATACACCACGAGCATCGTATCGAGAATGGGGTTAAAGAGGCGATGGCGCCGGTTGTGGGAGAAGTTGCAGCTTCTCCCACAACCATCGATGACGATAACGAACCAATCCAGCAAGAATCATCTCCTACCATCAGTCCCACCGTAGACGGTCTATCCGCCCAGTCAAGCAACGCCTGGGGTATCCCCGACACACTGTGGATCAACAAAAGCGGAGTGGTGCGCATCCTGGGCTATGGATTCTATGTAGGACTCCGGTTTAAAAACCGGCTCATATACAGCCACGTTACCGATGACACCGCTGAGTTCTTCACTGATCATGATGGTGAAGCACTGTTTTCATTCCCACTGCCCATCAAGCTACTTGAGCGTCCAGCCGGCGGACAGATCAACATCGGGCATGTCGAAGGAATGTGGCACCGCCGGCCACCAGAGATCAAACCAATCCTGTCGCGTCCGCGCCCGTCGAGACGAAAGAAACCATAACCGGTAAGACGAGCTAGAGACTGTCCAAAAACACCAAAGACTCCCTGCCCAAAAAGCAGGGAGACTCCACGTCCAAAAAGTCATTGGACTCCTAGCCCAAAAAGCTACTGGACTCCGTGTCCAAAAAGCCCATGGACATAACATCAGCCTGATAGTTCCCGCCTAGTGAGTCGCACCTAACCATCTTACTGCTTCGACGTCCCCAACAGCTAAAATAATTAAGGCATGCATTACTTTTCCCAAAAACAAACCCAGCTAGCACGACCCAAAATCGCCCTCAACCTGGATTTTTGAACAGCATTTCGCCCCAAAGCGCACCGGCAATACACCCCCCACAATAGGGTAAAAAGCGATAAGCGTCTCACAGCAAAATTTAAGACTTTGGCAATCTCGTAGCGAAGAATAGACTCCAACTCTCCACGTTCCACCGGAGCGAGCCCCAACCCTCAGTAGAAATTAAGGCCCATGACAGACAAATCCCCAACGCCGAACACGACGGACGCGAACCCGCCCCGCAAAGACAAGAAACTGAACTCCAACGCGATCATTGCCGTCGTCCTCATCCTCGCCGGCTTGGGTGTACTGCTATACCCGGTGCTCGCCACCCAGTGGAATAATTACCAGCAGTCCCGCGCCGCCGAGGCCTACTCGCAACTGGAAAAGGGCGTGCCCCCAGAGGTCCTCAATAGGGCCTGGGAGGAGGCGCAGCAATACAACGCCGACCTCGGGGATATTGACCCCGGCGATGCGTGGACCAGTTCCAACGACGAGAGCTCCCCGGCGTATCAGCGCTACCTGAATTACCTCTCCGTCCTGAATGAGACCGAAGCCATGGGCCGCATTGTGCTGCCCTCCATCAAGTCCGATCTGCCAATCTTTCACGGCACCTCCGACCGCGTGCTGGCCCGCGGGGTCGGCCACCTTTACGGCACGGACCTGCCTGTTGGCGCACCCGGCGAACTCGGCGAGGATGGCACTATCCCGCCCGCCCCACCAGAGGGCCGACTCTCCGCGCTTTCTGCCCACACCGGCATACAGAACGCCACCCTGTGGGACAACCTCAACCAGATCAAGAAGGGCGACCCGGTCTACGTCGCCGCGGCGGGCGAGAAGCTAAAGTACGAGGTCCGGGACATCGAGATCGTCACCCCGGATAAAACCAGCCTGCTGCGCCGCACGCCGAATAAGGACCTGGTCACGCTCATCACCTGCACCCCCTATGGCATCAACACCCACCGGCTGATTATCACCGCCGAGCGCGTGCCGATGGACCCGCAGGAAGAGTCCGTCTTCGACGGGCAGGGCACCACCTGGCAGTGGTGGATGTGGGCCATCCTCGCTGCCGCGGCGATCATCGTGCTGCTGCTGATCCGGTGGTGGTGGAAGAACTTCCGCAAGCAGGAAGACAAGGAGGGGCCCGCAACCTCCGGCGCTGGGGACACTGCGGAGAGTTAACGGGCTTTTGCCTGGTGGGTTGATTAGCAGCATGAGCTCATGAGCTCATCCTCCTCTCAGGCTCCTGCTACCCGCCGCCTCACCACCACCGGTGCAGTCGCCCTGGCGGTGGCCACCGCCGCAACCCTGGCCACCGCGCCAGTCTTCGCCGCGCCCCGCCCGGTGCAGGATTCCCAGGGTTTCTTCGTCTTCCCGGCGCACGCCCGGTTCAGCTTCCCTCACTCCCTAAAGGGCCCCGAGGTTGGTTCCTAGTCATTCGCCTTGATTTCTACTATTTCCTGTGGCGGGTTCTGCTGCCAATGGCGGATTCTGCTTCCACAATTCGGTGTTCACCTCGACCGAGGTTTGGTATCCCCAGTTTTGGTGAAGAGCTAGTCTCGTTCGACCAGGACACCCACTCAAATGTCGCGATTTCTACCTCGACACCGTCACCCCACCTGCAAGTATGGATTAGCTCGTTCTTTTAGAGAGCCATTAGCGTTTTCGGCCAACACATTATCATAGGAGTCGCCAACCATCCCGGTTGTGAGCCTGGTTCCAGCAAGAAGAAGCTGCGGCAGCTTTCAGTGGCTCGTTAGTGTCGCGTAGCTGGTGATTGTTACGACGTAGCCTCGCGTTCTCAGCGGCCAAATCTTCAGGCACAGGTTCTGGGATGTTTCCCGCACGACGGGCAAGCTTAAGCCCATTGACCGCCCGTGCGCCATAACCCCCCAGCTTTTAAAGCCACTGCCTGGCACGCGGGGTGCATCGACATGTGTTCCACAAAGATGCGGTCCTCCACGAGACGGAGCACACGGTCCTTGGCATCCTGGTCAAAACTCTTCGGCATGTTCCAAGACTTCCCATCTACTCAAGCGGAACAAAACCTGGGGCACTTCATAGCGGTGTCCAAAACAAATGGAATCGTCGTCATGGTTCTACTTCGAGGTAGCGTTGGCACTTAGGTTCCGATTAAAGCTGCACGGTACGAAAGTCACATTCGAGTGGTTATATCCACACTTATTTCCGATGATAATCTGGCTCACAACTACGGCTTAACAGCAAGGCCGTAACTTGAGAAAGGATTAGTTCCATGGACGTCATGGAAACCTGGGAGCCGGTGCTTACAACCGGCCCTCTCCTGGGGATAGCAGCTGCAGCGGTTGCCTTGATCTTGGTCATGGTGATCCACTTCAAGGTTCACGCATTCATCGTGTTGACCATAGTTTCTACCCTGACTGCGCTGGTTGCCGGTATCCCTCTTGAGGGCGTCGTCCCGACGCTAACCAAGGGCTTCGGCTCCACGCTTGGTTCCGTTGCACTGTTGGTTGGTTTAGGCGCCATGATCGGGCGCTTGGTTGAAACCTCCGGTGGCGCTAAATCGCTTGCCGACGCCCTGGTGAAACTCTTCGGCGAAAACAAAGCACCGTTTGCGCTGGGCGTTGCCTCGCTGATTATGGGTTTCCCCATCTTCTTCGACGCTGGCTTGATCGTGATGCTGCCGGTGATCTTCGCAGTGGCGCGGCGCCTTAACGGCCCGGTTCTCGCCTACGGCATTCCCGCGGCCGGCGCGTTCTCAGTAATGCACATCTACCTTCCACCCCACCCGGGTCCTGTCGCCGCGAGCGAATTTTATGGCGCTGACATCGGCCTCATTTTGGTCTTCGGCCTGCTGGTAGCGCTTCCTACGTGGTATCTCTCCGGCTACCGCCTGGGCCTGCACCTGGGCAAGAAGTATCCCTTCGTTGTCGGCGATATTTTGACCGGCGAACGCGTGGCGGATGAAAAGCTTCCGGAAAAGCCAGCTTCACCGGCGACGGTCATCGGAATTCTTCTTATCCCAATGCTCCTTATCTTTGGCAACACCGGCTTGTCAGCCCTTTCCTCCGCTGGTCACATTTCGAGCGATGCCACCTGGGTTAAATTTTTCGTCTTCCTAGGTCAGACCCCCATCGCGCTGCTCATCACGGCGCTTGCCGCGATGATTGCGCTCGGATTCAAGCGCGGAATGGATAAGACTGCGATTGAAAAGACCATGGAGTCTTCCCTGGGCCCGATTTGCTCGGTGGTGCTGATTACCGGTGCCGGCGGCATGTTCGGCGGCGTGCTACGTACTTCTGGAATCGGCGATGCTCTGGCTGATTCGATGGCAGGCCTCGGCATTCCTGTCATTCTTGCTTGCTACCTCATTGCGGTCGCGCTACGTCTTGCACAGGGCTCTGCCACCGTGGCTCTTACTACTGCAGCAGCGCTCATGGTCCCAGCTGTAGAAGCAGCAGACTACTCTGCAGTGCAGCTTGCTCTTATCGTGCTTGCCACTGCCGCGGGGTCGGTCTTTGGCAGCCACGTCAATGACTCGGGCTTCTGGTTGGTCGGCCGGCTCATGGGCATGGACGTGGCAACCACGCTGCGCACGTGGACCCTTAACCAGGCACTCGTTTCCTTCGTCGGCTTCGTCTTCGTGCTTATCATTTTTGGGATTACTGCAGCGTTTTAGCCTCAGATAGTCTCAGTCCAAGAAAGCCAGACCACAACGGTTTAGGGCATCTAGCCCCGCAGATACCTCGCTGCTTCGGCAGCCAGTTCTGCGGGGCTTTGTGCTACGTCGAGCACGATCCCCGGCTCGTCCTCGCCTAACTGCTCAAGCGTTTCGAACTGCGATTGCAAAAGCGATACCGGCATAAAGTGGCCTGCACGGTTTTGCATGCGCTCCAGCAAACGCTCGTAGCTGCCGTGCAGGTGAACGAAAACCGTGTCAGGCGCATGGGTGCGAATCAGATCCCGGTACGAACGTTTCAGAGCTGAGCATCCCACGATGGCGCCTTCGGTTTGCGCCTGCATCCACTGCCCGATTGCTTCGAGCCAAGGCCAGCGGTCGGCGTCGTTAAGCGCGTGCCCCGCGGACATCTTTTCGATGTTGGCGGCCGGATGCATGTCATCGCCGTCCCTAAAGACGAGACCAACCTGGTCTCCCAGCAGCTGCCCCACCGTAGATTTCCCGCAGCTGGACACTCCCATCACGATGACGTGTTTATGCGCAAGTTCCGTGTTCACCTTAGTAGAGTTCACAGCCTTCAATCCTAATACTGCGGGGTGACGCTGATACGTTCAATCTCCGATCGCGCGGCCGGGTCCAACATCGCGCACAATCCGGCGACCACGTAACGGACTCCGGGAACCGTGGTGGAGGAACCCACGCCTTGCACGCAACGATCAAAGGCAGGCAAGCCGATACCGGGTGCCGGCGAATTCATCGAATAGAACGACGCTGCCATCGCCGCACCGCGATTGCTGTTCAGCGCATCAGAGGAACCCTTGATTCCCTGCCACAAGACTGCCCCAACCGGATCAACTAGGAACTGATGCTGCTCCTCCGGCGTCAACGCGGCAGCCTCTGGCGCAGTCGCACCCACGCCACCACCACTAACCACGCCAAGGGACAAAAGCCCAACTGTCAAAGCACGAGCACAAACACGAGAGAACTTATTCATAAACGCAACCTACCACGCTAATCAGTCTCACGAAGTGGCTTTTCCACACGTTATTAACAGCGCTTCAACGCGGTGGACCCAACTATCCCTTAAAGCACAATTTCGATGCGTGAACTGATCCCGATGGCAGTCCTCCCAAGCAAAAGCCACCTGCAAAACCTCGTTCAAGCCCGACAACGTCATGCCTGCATCAACAGCAATTTCGCGAGTGACTCGGAATTGTCCGACTTCCAGTGTGGCCAAAAGTTACTAGCTACTCATGATTTGAAGGCTTCGGATTAGCTATAGCCTGTTGAATCATCACGAGCTCGACTCCTAAGATTTCGCCGGAAGATGACACATCCACAGCACCAGCAATAGATGCTGGATCGTCACTGAAAGATAGTGGAATTGAGTACTGATATTCGCCGACATCTTTATCATCAGTGCGTTTTAGCGTAATGCCTACATCGTCGAATACGCCTGACAAGTCCAATTTGTCGCCCTTTTTGATCATCTTCATTTTCCCTTTCCCAATTAGCACGTACATCCGAAACACTATCGCTATTCAGTTCCCTCTTCCCTCGCTTCAGTTCTCAGGCCAAATACCACCGCCGCTAGATTCCCGATTCCCCGTCCTGTTAGATCACATTTATGAGTACATCGCAATCAAGGCCGAGGCTGCTTGCCATCACGGCCTGCCCAACGGGAATCGCACATACCTACATGGCGGCGGAAAACCTTGAGGCCGCGGCGCAGAAGCTGGGCTACGAGCTTAAGGTGGAAACCCACGGCTCCATCGGAGTCGAAGGGAAGTTTTCGCAGGCAGACATCGATGCGGCAGACGCCGTTGTCATCGCGGCGGATACGGTGGTAGCTAAGGACCGCTTCGTCGGCAAGCGGCTCGTAGCTACCGGCGTCGACGAAGCCATTAGCCGCCCGGAGGAGCTACTGGGCCGTGCACTGGAGGCAACGGCGCTAACTACAGCTGAGGCCCGGCGTGACTCCGCCGAGAGCGCCACCCCGGCGGGAGGCCGCACAGAAGGTACTGCCGATTCGGGTCTGCGCGGCTTTGGCCAGACGCTGTATAAATCCCTGATGAATGGCGTGAGCCACATGATTCCCTTCGTAGTCACGGGCGGTTTGCTCATCGCGGTCGCGCTGTCCATCGGCGGCACGCCAACCCCGGAGGGCATCGCCATTCCGGAAGGCAGCTTCTGGTTCACCATTAATCAGCTAGGTGCCCTGGCGTTTTCTTTGATGGTGCCGATTTTGTCCGGCTACATCGCCGTGGGCATTGCGGATAGGCCGGGCCTTGCACCGGGACTTATCACCGGCCTTATCGCCACGACGGGTTCGCTCTACGGATCGGATGCGGGTGCCGGATTCATTGGCGGCATCATCACAGGTATCTTGTCCGGCTATGTTGCCCTGGCCATCAAGAAGATTCCAGTGGGCAAGTACGTCGCGCCGATTTGGCCGATTATTGTCATTCCGATTCTCACCACGCTCATCGTGGGCCTGGCGTTCATCTACATCATCGGTCATCCAGTCGCCGCTGCCTTCGAGGCCATGACGGATTACCTCGCCGGCATGCAGGGTTCCTCCGTGCTCATACTCGGCGCTGTCATCGGCGCGATGATTGCCTTCGACATGGGCGGGCCTTTCAACAAGACCGCCTTCCTCTTCGGCGGCGGCCTCATCGCGGCTGGCAACGCGGCACCGATGGGCATGGCGGCAACGGCGATTGCCGTGCCACCGCTAGCCGTCGGCGTCGCCACCTTGGTTCGCCGCAGCTGGTTCAACAAGGCCGAGCGCGATTCCGGTATCGCCGCCCTTTTCATGGGTATGTTCGGAATTACCGAGGGCGCGATTCCGCTCGCCGCTGCTCGTCCGCTGCAGGTCATTCCGGCTAACGTCATCGGCGGTGCCGTCGCGGGCGCCATCGCGGGACAGCTCAGCGTCGAGGATCACGTCATGCACGGCGGCCCGATCGTGGCGCTGCTGGGCGCCGTCGACAACGTTGGCGGATTCATCATCGGCCTGGCGGCCGGCATTCTTGTCGACGCCGCGCTTATCCTCCTGCTCGTCGGTATCACCGCCAAGAAGGGTGCCGCGGCGTCGGAAGCAACTCCTACTGAAGGCGCCAGCGATAGCGATGCCCTGCTTCTTCCCGATACGGTCGCGCTTGAGACCACGCGTGGTACCAACCGCGAGGACATCATTCGCGAGCTCGTCGCTTCCATCGCAGCCACCGGTCGCGCTTCCGACGCCGAAGTGCTTGTCGACGCCGCACTAGCCCGCGAAGAGCAACACTCCACCGGCGTCGGCAATGGCGTTGCCATCCCGCACGCCCACACTGCAGGGGTCACGCGCCCAACCTTGGCTTTCGCCCGTCTTCCCAAGCCCGGCATTCAGTGGGCCGAGGGCGAGGAGGCAACCGACCTAGTATTCCTGATCGCTGTTCCGGAAGGCTCCGGCAATCAGCACCTCAAGATTCTGTCGAAGCTGGCCCGCCGCCTGATGAAGGAAGATTTCCGCGCACAACTGCGTGCTGCGGGCACTCGCGAAGAGGTCATCGACCTGGTGGGCGATGCAGTCGCTGTTCCCACCCCGGCGCAATAGTTCTTGAACTAAACGCTAAATCCCCCGCTTAGCGGGTGCTCGTCACGCTACTCGATCTCCCCATAGCACCCGCAATTCCTCAGTCGCCGACCGCCAGTACGCAGCTTGGGCTGCAGTAAATTCCTTCAGCAAGTGCCCGCCGCTGCGTGCAGCCGCGCGGGTGGCCTCGTTCGTAGCAGCATCGAGGACGTCGATATAGCGGCCGACCTCCCCACGCGGGATGCGAAGCCCCATCGTTAGATGCGGGGTCCAGCGAGCCCCTCGTGATTCAGGATTGGCCGCGCTTATCTCCCGGGCGGCCGCTTCGAACTCATCGGTTGTTTCCAGAAGCCAGGCGATTGATTGCTTCGAGCGCGTTCCGAATACTACGGTTCCCACCCGTTGAAAAGTGGCTGGCAATAGCGGCGGAAGCAGTTCAGCGGCCAGCTCCACCGCCTCGGGGGCCATGGATTGGGCGAAAGTAATAGTGATGTGTGGGCGCTGATTCTGGCGTGGCAGGCCGCGCCGAACGAGGTCGTCGAATAGCTCGGCGATGGCCCGTTCTTGCTCTTCAGGAAGATAAAGCAAGAGATTTTCTGGGGATTTGACGCTCATGATTTCAGGTTATGGCATTTGAACTTTTAAGGTTGCTTGGTTTCCAAATGCTGTTAGCCGAGCCCAAACCCGCATGGAGTTGTCCCCACCACTGGGCGCTACAAGCCACGTGACAATACATCCCAGGCAGTAATGTGCACAGGCTACCCCAAGGTGAAGCGCGGGGCTGAGCCAATAAAACGGGTTTTTCGCCTTTCGAGGACTGCCGATTAGCCATTTCCCCATAAGGATTACCCCCGAAAGTAATTATACTTTAGTTTGTGACCGTTCGGACAAGAACACTTTTCGCACGATATAGTCCTAATTCGGAAAATTCCCAGTCAGTGTTAATTTTCCACCGAAACCGTTTGCATTGTTCATGACACTTATGTGAATTTCTATCTTTAATTGTCAATACATCTCTATCGTGCGCCACTGGAAAACAGTCGCTAGCGTAAGTCTTCGTCACGCACCGCCAACATATTCGCCGTGCGTAACTAGAAAAAATACGTCCACCTCCAGTCGTTCGAGGAGAACTGAACATGTCTTTCCGTCGTCGCTCCGCCGGCCTGTTCGCCGGTCTTGCCATCGCCGGCAGCACGCTCATGATGCCAGCAGCTAACGCTGAAACCATCACCGAGTCCTACCCAGAGACTCCGGCCATCAACGCCAAGCTGCCAATCATCCACACCACCCACGGGTCCGACCACAAGAAGGCTAACGTCCTTAACCCACGCCCGGTCTGCAACCCATGGGAAGACCACCGCACCGTTGTCTACAAGGCAACTGACACCTTCATGCCAGCTGGCACCATCTCCACCACCAACCAGACTAAAAAGGACATTCCACTGCAGCAAAACCTGTCCAAGTCTCAGTCCATCCAGCTGGAGGTCAACGGCGACCGCACCAGCACCACCTCCATGAACCTGGGCGGCGACGTCTCCGGCAAGAACTCCAAGGGCTCCGCAGGCATCTCCCACGACATCACTACCAAGCTCGGCGCTTCCGCGTCCTACTCCCTGTCCTGGGAGGCTGGCCAGTCCATCGGACCTTACGACGTTCCGCCAAACCACACCGGCGAAGCAACTTACGGCTTCCGCGTTCTGAGCTTGACCGGTACCCAGCAGTACTGCAAGACCAACGGCACCTGGTCCACCCCGACCGCTTGGTCCGCACTGCAGCCAGTCAAGAACGAGGTTCGCGTCAAGCTGTACGACGACCTCGCTGACTCCTTCGCTCCAAACAAGGACGCACAGAACACCGAAGAGGTTAAGCAGGAGGACAAGGATCCGAAGGATGACGCTGAGGTTGTCAAGGACAACGAGGCTCCAGTAACCGAGGCACCTATTTCCGAGGCTGAGGCTAAGAAGGAAGAGGAAGCTGACAAGGCAAAGCTCGAAGAGGTTAATAAGGACGAGAACTCTGACGAGAAGCAGAAGCTCGACCTGAAGCCTTTCTTCACCACCTCCGGCGCTAAGCACTCCGGTTTCGCAGGCACCGTTGCTCTGCAGCTGGAAAACGTTGGTTCTGACCGTTACTACGGCACCTTCCCTGCAGTTCAGTTCCGCGTTGACGTGAAGACCGACAAGGGCCCGAAGGGCGTTGACCGCCTCATCACCCCACGTTCTTCCAACGGCGCTCACATCCGCGACCTGGGCTTCAACGAGGAGACCTCCACCCGCACCTTCGAGGTCACCCTGGCTAACCCAATCAACGCTGGCGAGAAGGTCCGCGTTGCAAACCTCGACTTCGGCGATGGCAACACCAAGGAAGGCCGCATCCACAACTACATCGAGGTAACCCAGATTGGCCGTCTGGAAGGCGACAACTCCCAGACTAACGACCAGAACGTTGACTCCCGCAAGGCAACCGTCAACGACTTCGGCAAGCAGGCTAAGGGCACCTTCTAAGCCCTGCAAGCATCCGTAGCCGCTCCTTTTTTCTTCAGCTCCCTTCTCAGGAGCCGGAAGAAAAGGGAGCGGCTTTCCCAGTTTTGCGCACGTCCGTCAGCGTCATGCCAGCACAATTTGCCAAACAAGGCGCCAAAACTTCCCGAAATCACCCCAATATTTGGCAAATTGCGCCCTTGCGCCGCCCCAAGCCCGGACGCGGGCTCTTAGAGTGGAGCACACAAGGCACAAACGCAAAGGAAACATCATGACTACAAAACAGCCGCACTGCGTGGTCGTCGGCTCCATCAACGCCGACTTGATGATTAGCGTGGAGCGCCACCCCACCCCGGGCGAGACACTCATCGGCAGCGGTGGCGAGGTGCTCGCCGGCGGCAAGGGCGCAAACCAAGCGGTAGCTGCGGCACGCCAAGGCGTCAGCGTCTCATTCGTGGGCGCAGTCGGCGATGACGCTTACGCCGGCCCAGCCATGGAACTGCTAGAAGCATCGGGCGTCGATCTCAGCCACGTCGAACACCTCAAGTCCACCACCACGGGCCTTGCGGTAATCGAGGTCGCAGCCGACGGCGAGAACACCATCGTTGTGGTTCCCGGCGCGAATGCGCGGGTGGACGCTGAGTTCGTTCAACAGCACGCGCAAGCAATACACAAGGCAGACCTGGTGCTACTACAGGGCGAGATTCCCGCCGCAGGATTCCAGAAGGCGGTCGAACTCGCACGCGCGGTAGGCGCCCGGGTGGTGGTGAACCTGGCGCCGGTGGTGGACGTCGATAAGCAGGCGCTCCTGCAGGCAGACCCACTCGTGGTTAACGAACACGAGGCGGGGTTGGCGCTCAGGCAACTGGGTGCGCAGACGCCGAGCGATGAACCAGAGGAACTCGTAGAATGCCTGCGCGCCGAAGGCTTTGCCGCGGTGGTGTTAACGCTTGGAGCGCGCGGGGCCATCGTGGCGGATGCCGAGGGCACCACGCCGATTCCCACCCCGCAGATCAAAGCGGTGGACACCACGGGCGCCGGCGACGCGTTCACAGGCGCGCTCGTGGCGAAGCTCCTACAAGGGGCCACGCTTAGCGACGCCGCCCATCACGCCGCCCGCGTGGGCGCCTTCGCCGCGCTGGGCCGCGGCGCCCAGCCTTCCTACCCGGATCTAAAAGCGCAGCTTCCTTAAACCGCCAGCCAAGGGCAAAGCGCAGCAACCGTGGCCTCCGCACCTGCTTCCAGGGTGGGGTGCAGCTCAGGGACGAACTGCGGAGAGTGATTGCCCGGTGCATTCTCCGGGTCTGGGAAGCCGCCGACGACCCAGAAGCAATACGGTGTGCCAAAGGCATTCGGGATATCCGGGAAATCCTCCGAGGCCGATAAAGGCGCGAAGGTCTCCGTGCGCTCCTCCCCCAACAAGGTCTGCATAGACTCGGTGACCTTGGCAGTTACATCGCGGTCATTGTCCAGCACCGGGAAGCGTTCGGAGTATTCGAAGGAAGGCTCCGGCGCGCCCGCCGCGGCGGCCTGATTGCTCACGATGCGTTCGATCGAGGCATGAATGTGGTCTTCGACTTCCTGCGAGTAGCAGCGGGTATTGAGCTCGAACACGACTTTGTCCGGAATCACGTTGGCCTTCGTGCCGCCGTGAATCGTGCCCACGGAGACCACCGCGCGCTCGCTGGCCGGTAGCTCACGGGAGATAATTGTCTGCAGCTGCATGATGATTGAGGAGGTAAGCACGATTGGGTCGACGCTCTTCTCCGGCATGGAGCCATGCGAGCCGACGCCGCGCACAGTTACCTTCACAGTGGAAGCCTGGGTGAAGCTAATGCCCTCGTTGGTCGCGACATGGCCCATTGACAATGCACCCATGACGTGCTGGCCCAGCATGACATCGGGGACGGGAACCTTGCCCGTGATTCCCGCAGCGACCATGTCCTTGCCGCCTTCAGCGATCTCCTCGGTAGGCTGGAAGACTGCCTCGAAAGTGCCGGACCATGCGTTCCGGTTTTCCGCCAGAAAAGAGATGGTGGTCAATAGCCACGTGGTGTGCATGTCGTGGCCGCACATGTGCCCCACCGGCACCTCCTGGCCAGTCTTGTCGGAGACCTGAGTGGCAGTCGAGGCGTACTCAACGCCGGAGTCTTCCTTCACTGGCTCCAGCTCTTTGATAATCCGCGCCTTGGTTTCGGCTTCCTGCAGCGAGAGCTCCGGGTGCTGGTGGAACCACCTATAAAGCTCCTCACGCTGCGCCTTCGTCCTTTCCAGATATGTTTCCAAAGATTCAAACAGTTGCGTCATAGATCCCACCTAATGCCTACCTAGTCACCGCTTGCGGAGAACGCACTCTTGACGCTATATACCCCTAGGGGTATATTCAAAACCATCCTAATATACCCCCTGGGGTATACGCCTAGAAGAAGGGGAATCCTATGTGCCGTCCCGTTACCTGCAAGTCCTGCGGAAAGACCACCTGGGCAGGCTGCGGCAACCACATTAACCAAGTAAAAGCCACCGTCCCGGCAGGCCAGTGGTGCACCTGCCCACGCGAGACCACCTCCGCCAACAAAGGCCTGTTCCGCCGCCTCTTTAGCTAAAGGAGTATCCCACCCATGACCGCCAACCCCACCACCGTCATCATCGGCGGCGTCGCCGGTGGTATGTCCACCGCAACCCGCCTGCGCCGCAATGATGAAAAGCGAAACATCATTGTCCTCGAGGCCTCGGGCCACGTATCCTTTGCCAACTGTGGCCTGCCCTATCACATCGGCGGAGTCATCGAAGAGCGCCAGGACCTTCTCCTCCAAACACCGGAGGCCCTGAAAGAACGCTTCAACATCGACGTTCGCGTCAACACGCGCGCCACCCACGTCGATCGCGCTGCTCGTACCGTCACCACCGAATCCGGCGAGACCATCCCCTACGACGATCTAGTCCTTTCTCCCGGTGCAACCCCGTTCCTGCCACCGATCACAGGCATCGAAAAGGCATATAGCCTGCGCACCGTCGAAGACGTAGACCGCATCGCCGCCGCACTTAAAGGCCGCACGCGGGCAGTAATCATCGGCGGCGGATTCATCGGCCTGGAGATGGCCGAAAACCTCCGCCACCGCGACCTTTCTGTCGCCGTCGTGGAGGCTGCCCCGCAAATCATGGGCCCACTGGATTCTGAAATGGCCGCCATCGTGACCGAGCACCTGCGCGCCAACGGAGTTGAGATTCGCACCAATGCGCAGGCCACTGAAATCAGCGACTCCGGCGTAGCGCTCGCCGATGGTACCGAGCTGCCCGCAGATATCGTCATCACCGCAATCGGCGTGCGGCCAGCCAGCGATCTAGCACGCGAAACAGGGCTTGAGATTTCGGAGCGCGGCGGAATTGTGGTCGATGCGCAGCAGCGCACCAGCGACCCGCACATTTTCGCACTTGGCGACGCCGCGACCAAGAAGGATCTGCACACCGGCGAAGATACCCTCGTACCACTGGCCCAAACGGCCAACCGCCACGGCCGCCTCGTTGCAGACATCATCACTGGCCGGGAGACCGCCTCACTGCCAGTACTCGGAACGGCTATCGTTGGGCTCTTTGGACTTGCCGCAGCCTCCACCGGATGGAATGAACGGCGCGCACGAGCCGCTGGCAAGAAGGTCCGCGTAATTCACCTGCATCCGGCCAACCACGCGGGCTACTACCCCGGCGCGACACAGCTGCATATGAAGCTCGTCGTGGACGCCGAAACCGACGCCATCCTCGGCGCGCAGATCGTTGGTAAGGACGGAGTGGACAAGCGCATCGACGTCATCGCCACCGCGATGCGGGCGGGGCTTAAGGCACGCGACCTCGCAGATCTTGAGTTGGCCTACGCACCCCAGTTCGGCTCAGCGAAGGACCCTATCAACTTCGCGGGCTTTATCGATGACAACATTGTGCAGGGCGAGCGCACTGTCCAATGGCACGAGCTCTCCGAGCACCTCGAGGCCGGGACACTCCTGGTAGACGTCCGTTCAGCCTCCGAGTTTGCTGCAGGCGCCATCCCCGGAGCCATCAACATTCCGCTCGATGAGCTGCGCGCACGCCACGCCGAAATCGCAGGTCATAAGGATGTCATCGTGCACTGCCAGGTGGGTTTGCGCGGCCATAATGCGGCGCGCATCCTCACAAACCTGGGTTATGACGTTGCTAATCTGGATGGCGGGTATCTGACTTGGCAGCATGGAAAGGCCGCATAATGAACTTAGATCCTGCAGAGGTAAAGCCCTCCATCACGCGCCTCAAGCGTGCACGGGGACAAATCGATGCCGTCATCCGCATGCTCGAATCCGGCGAAGAATGCGAATCAGCAGTAACTCAGCTTGCCGCCGCTGCAAAAGCGATCGATCGCGCGGGCTATTCCATCATCGCCACCGGGCTTAAGCAGTGCTATCGCGAAGAGGGCCCAGAAGGCCTCGATGCGGAAAAGATGGAAAAACTCTTCCTTTCTCTGTCTTAATTTGGCGAACTTAAAGGGGCTCAATGGAATACTTCGCCACCTAGGAGCGAGGGTAGTCACGCCCATCGACGCAGCGTGACTACCCCCGCTCTTCTTCAAAAATGGCGTCCCACTTCACAAAGTGACGTGACGCACGATACACTATCCGCCTATAGATTGTTGAACAATTCTAAAAGGGGATTTGAGTGTATGAGCCAGCTCTTTATTGATCTCAATGCCGACCTCGGCGAGACCACCGCAGGCAATCCAGTCGCAGACGACGCAGCGATGCTCAAGCTGGTCTCCTCTGCCAACGTCGCCACCGGCTTCCACGCGGGTGACCCACACTCCATCGCCGGCACCGTCCACGCAGCTAAAGAGGCGGGCGTCGTCGTTGGTGCACACGTAGGCTACAACGACCCAGCCGCGTTCGGCCGTCGCTTCATCGACTACAACCCGGCTGAGTTGGCAGACGAAGTCACCTATCAAATCGGCGCGCTTGAGGCGCTGGCCCGCGCGCACGGCACTCGCGTTGCCTACGTTAAGCCGCACGGCGCGATGTACAACGCCATCGTTCACCACGAGGCCCAGGCCAAGGCAGTCATCGACGGCATCAAGGCCTTTGGAGATATCCCGGTCATGCTGCTGCCGGGCGGCGTGGCAGTCGACGTCGCCGAGGCACGCGGCCTGACTGTCATCCGCGAGGCCTTCGCGGACCGCAACTACAACCCCGACGGCACCCTGGTCTCGCGCACGCAGGACAATGCTGTGCTGCACTCGGCAGACGACGTCGTAAGGCGCGTGCTCGAGGTGGCAGAAACCGGCGCCATCACAGCCATCGACGGCAGCGTCCTTAGCGTGGATGCGCAGTCCGTTTGCACCCACGGTGACTCCCCGGGCGCCGTGGAGATGCTGCGCGGCGTGGTAGCCGAGCTGGATGCCCGTGGCATTGAGATCCGGAGCTTTATCTAATGCGCATTCACCCCGTAGGAACCCGCGCGTTGCTCGTGGAGTTGGATGACCTTTCCCAGGTCATGACCTGGCACGAGGCACTTACTGCGCAGCCGCTGAAGGACCAAGTCGATGCGATTGCCGCAGCGACTACCCTATTGCTCACCTTTAATACCCCAAACTCGGCGCATGCCGCCGCCGAGTTCTTGGAGGATTTCCACCCCTCCGCACGCTCCGTGGAGGAGCCACGCTTGGTGGAGATCGACGTGCTTTACGACGGCGCGGATCTGGACGAAGCTGCCGACCTACTCGGTATGTCCCGCGAGGGGCTTATCGACTGGCATACCTCGACCGAGTGGCTCGCGGCCTTCGGCGGCTTTGCCCCGGGCTTTACTTATTGCACCCCGGCAGATGCCTCCCGCAGCGTCGACATCCCGCGTCGCTCTACCCCGCGTACCGCGGTGCCGAATGGCTCGGTGGGCATCGCCGGTAACTTCTCCGCGGTCTACCCGCGCGTCTCCCCCGGCGGCTGGCAGCTGCTAGGCACCACCTCGACCCCGATGTGGGAATCGGATGCGCAGCCGCCGGCGCTGGTGCAGCCCAGCGACCGCGTGCGCTACCGTGCCGTCAGCTCCCTGCCGGACATCGTATCCACCACCCCGTTTGGCCGCCGTACCCCAGCCCGCCTGCCACGTATGGAAGTCATCGACCCCGGCCTTGTCACCCTCTTCCAGGACCAAGGCCGCCCGGGCCGTGGCAACTTAGGCGTTACCCCTTCGGGCGCAGCTGACCAGGCAGCAGCGGCCACCGCCAACGTCGCGGTGGGCAACCCGCGCGGTGCGACGGTGCTGGAAAACATCGGCGGTATTCGCCTGCGTGCCCTCACCGATACCGTCATTTGCGTCACCGGCGCCCAGGCCCGCGTGCTCCTCGACGAGATGCCGGTGCACCTCGCGCGCCCGGTGCTCGTGACGGCGGGTTCCACCGTGATCGTCGAGCCGGCCACGTACGGCATGCGCTCCTACATCGCCATCCGCGGCGGCATCGTTGCCGATACCGAGCTGGGGTCCTCCTCCACCGACGTGCTCTCTGGGCTGGGTCCTGCGCCCGTGCACATCGGCGACATCATCGGTGTCCTGCCGCGCTCGAGTGCCATGACGGATGCGCAGCTGACCAATCCGCTGCGCGTTTCTGAGGGCTCCCACGGGCAGACCTCCGGCGTGCTGCGCTGCGTGATGGGCCCGCGCGACGACTGGTTCACCAAGGAATCCCTCGAGAAATTCTTAGATACCGAATGGGAAGTTACTCCACAGTCCAACCGCGTCGGCCTGCGTCTTAGAGCCAGCGACGATGCGACCTTGTCACGTGCGCGCTCCGGCGAGCTCCCGAGCGAAGGAATGGTTGCTGGCTCCGTCCAGGTTCCGCCATCGGGTGAGCCGGTAGTCTTCCTGCGCGACCACGCCGTCACCGGCGGCTACCCCGTCATCGCCACCGTCTTGGAAGAAGACATCGACATCGCCGCGCAGCTCCCGCCGGGAGCCACGGTCCGCTTTGAACTAGTTGAAGGTTAATCATGATTTCTGCAGTCCTTATTGCAAACCGCGGAGAGATCGCCGTGCGCATTGCGCGCGCTGCGCGTGACCTGGGCATCCGCTCCATCGCCATCTACTCTGAGGCAGACGCAGGCGCCCTGCACACCCGCGTGGCCGACGAGGCCTACGCCCTGCCCGGCAACACCGCGGCCGATACCTATATGAACGTCCCGGCATTGCTGGACATTGCGGTTCGCGCCGGCGCCGATGCCATCCACCCGGGCTATGGCTTCCTTTCTGAAAACGCTGACTTTGCCCGCGCCGTCGCCAGTGCGGGCCTGACCTGGATTGGCCCAACCCCAGAATCCATCGAGCTGCTCGGTGACAAGATTGCGGCCCGCCGCGTGGCCGAGGAGGTCGGCGCTCCCCTGGCTCCTGGCACCTCCGACCCCATCGACGACTGGCAGGAGGCCCGCGCCTTCGCTGAAAAGCACGGTCTGCCGATTGCCATCAAGGCAGCTTATGGCGGCGGTGGACGCGGCCTGAAGGTCGTGGAGAACCTCGAGGACATCGAGGCCGCCTTCAACTCTGCAGGACGCGAGGCCAAGGAGGCCTTCGGCCGCGCCGAGTGCTACGTGGAGAAGTTCCTCACCCACCCGCGCCACGTCGAGGCGCAAATCCTCGCCGATACCCACGGCAACGTCGCTGTGCTCGGTACCCGCGATTGCTCAACGCAGCGTCGCTTCCAGAAGCTCATCGAGGAAGCTCCCGCACCTGCGCTTAGCGACGAACAGCGCACCGGCATCCACGAGGGCGCCCGCGCCATCTGCGCCAAGGTGGGTTACACCGGCGCTGGAACCGTGGAGTACATAGTCTCTGAGGACGGCACCATCTCCTTCCTCGAGGTCAACACCCGTGTGCAGGTTGAGCACCCAGTCACTGAGGTCGTGACCGGCGTCGACATCATTGCCGAGCAGTTCCGCATCGCTTCGGGCGAGCCACTGTCTTTCGTGGACGAATCCCTCGACCCGGAGCCGCACGGCCACGCTTTCGAGTTCCGCATCAACGCCGAGGACATCCTGAACGGCTTTGCGCCATGCCCTGGCACCATCGTGCGCTTTGAGCCGCCGACGGGTCCTGGCATCCGCGTGGACGCGGGTGTGCGCTCGGGTTCCATCGTGCCGCCGTACTACGACTCGCTGATTGCCAAGCTGCTGGTCTGGGGACCGACCCGCGAGGTGGCCCTGGCCCGCGCCAAGCAGGCCCTGGCCGAGTTCGACATCGAAGGCGTGCGCACCGTCCTGCCTTTCCACCGCGACATGGTCTCCTCTCAGGTCTTGGCCGATCACGGCGATGCTGAGGCACAAGCCGGTATCTACACGGACTGGCTTGACCACAACTACCGCCCGTCTGCGGAGTCCACGAGCAACATTGCGCCGGTCGAGGCCATCTACGCCAAACGCACCCAGGTAGCCATCGAAATCGACGGCAAGCTGGTCAGCGTCGGTTTGCCGGAGAACCTGTTTGCGGCAGCCCCGGCGGCTGCTGGTGGGGTGAAGGTGGCGTCGCCAAGCGCGGGCGCGCAGGAAGGCGAGGTAACCGCACCGTATGATGCAAACCTCGTGGCGTGGAACGTCGCGGATGGCGACACGGTCGAAGAGGGCGAGGCCATCGCGACCATCGAGGCGATGAAGATGGAGTCTTCCGTAAAGGCTCCACGCGGCGGCACCATCAAGCTGTTGGCCAAGGAAGGCGACCGCTTGGATCCGTCGAAGGTTATCGCGACTATCGACTAGTCTCAGCGGTTTGCTTGTGTCCCACTAATTGGGCCGTGGTTTTACCAGTTGCGCTTGCGGCCGCGACGAATTCTGTGGCGGCAGGAGCCGCGCGGCCTCCACATCCCAATGGGATAAGCTTTCTGTCATGCTTTCTCAGTCTGTGGCGTCGGAGATTCGCGATGCCATCTCGGCCGGCGAGTTCATGCCCGGCCAACAGCTCAGCGAGGTCAAAGCCGCTGAGCGTTTCTCTTGTTCCCGCAATACGCTCCGCGAGGCGTTCACTGAGCTCGCTGCGCAGCGACTCGTGGAGCGCATCCCCCACCGGGGCGTCTTCATTGCGACGCCGGACGCCGATTACGTGCGCGACCTGTTCATCGCACGTGCCGCCATCGAGCCCTCCGGCGTGCTGTGGGGCGAATTCGCTGATCCGGCAGCGTTGATTGAGCTTGTCACTTCTGCTCGAGCCGCGCAGGAACGCGGTGAGGACCAGGAAGTATCCAACATTAACCAGCGTTTTCACCGCGCACTGGTGGCGTCGCTAAATTCCCCGACGCTTAACGCGCAAATGAACAACCTACTCGCGCGGATGCGGCTGAGCTTCTTGCTCGTTATCCCGCGCTACCCCACCTTGCACGCTGAACACATTGAGGGCAACATCCGCTTGGCCCGGCTCATTGCCGATGGAAAACGCGAAGAAGCTGCCGCGCTTTTGCACGACAGCTTGCTGCGGACCTGCAAGACGATGCTCGCGGTCATCTAGCTTGGGGCGGCTTGGCGGGGCGGCTTCCCTGCCCCCATTGCGGTTTGGTCCCATAGGTTGGGTCCCTTTGTGGGGTAAAGGGACCAGTAAGCCAAATTTTCCGGCACCGGCTACTCGTAAAGAAACCCAACCAATGAAACCCAAGCAAAGGGACCAAACCGCGCGGTCGGCCGGAGCAGTTGCAGAGCAAGCTGCAAGCGCAGCCGCAGACCGGGTTTAAGGAACCTGGTAGTCCACGTCGCGCGCGTCAGTGACGAGCATCTTGCCGGGCTGGTGGGTAATCGCCAGGCGCGGCTTCGAGTTCATCACCACCGCTTGTGGCGTCACGCCACACGCCCAGAACACCGGAATGTGCCCTTCCGGGATGTCCACGGCGTCGCCGAAATCAGGGCGAGAAAGATCCGAAATGCCAATATCCTCAGGGTTTCCCACGTGCACCGGCGCCCCGTGCACCGACGGGTAACGCGAGGTGATGCGCACGGCGTCGGCAACCTGAGATGCAGGAATCGGTCGCATGGAGACCACCAACGGTCCGCTGAAAATGCCGGCCGGAGTGGTGGGAATGTTCGTGCTATACATCGACACATTTCGCCCCTGCTCGATATGAGCCAGCGTAATGCCGTTTTCCTGCAGCGCCGACTCGAAAGTAAACGAGCAGCCGATGAGGAACGTGACCATGTCCTCAGCCCAGAACTCCGTGGCGTCCTCCACCGAGTCGGTTAGCTCACCGTCGCGGAAGATGCGGTAGCCGGGGATGTCGGTGCGGATATCGCCACCCGCGAGCAGCTCCGAGCTGTATTGGCCCGCCTCCAGCACGCCCACAATCGGGCACGACTTCGGATTGCGCTGAGCAAACAGCAGGAAGTCGAACGCGTATTCCTTCGGCACCGCAAGCAGGTTGGCCTGCATGTATCCGTCAGCGAAACCCGCCGTAGTCACCATCTGATTCTGCCGGGCATGCGCGCGCACGTCAGCGGGCTGCATCGTGGAAGGATGTGCAGTGTAAGACATCTTCCAAGGCCCCTAAGCCCAAAGCTTCATGATTCCGGAGATGGAGTTGAAACCGATGTAGAGCTCCAGCAGCAGCGCGATGGAACCAACCACCAGCAGCCACATTGGGTGCTTGACTCCGCCGAGGAGATCGCGGCGTCGGAAAGCAACCCACATAACCATCGCAAACGCAATTGGCAAAATGATGCCGTTGAACGCGCCTGCGAAAATCAGCAGCTTCTGGGGAGCGGAGTTGAGGAGAACGAACAAGATGGTGCAGACCACGATGAAGCCCACCGTGAGGAAGTTGCGGGTGCGCGGGGCGACCTTCTGAGTGGTCACAAAGGAGATCGAGGTGTAGGAAGCTCCAATCACCGAGGACAAGCCCGCGGCAAAGAGCACCACGCCGAACGCACGGAGTCCGAACTCGCCGGCGGCTTGGCGGAAGGCGTCGGCAGCCGTGTTGTCCTCAGACAGTGCCACGCCCGTGCTGACGACGCCCAGCACAGCCAAGAAGAGCAGCACGCGCATAATGCCGGTGATGATGACGCCCATGACCGAGGTCGTGGTGATGTTCTTGATGTGCTCCGGGCCGGTCATGCCGTTGTCGATGAGGCGGTGCGCACCCGCGAAGGTGATGTAGCCGCCAACGGTACCGCCTATGAGGGTGGTAATAACGAAGAAGTCAACTTCCTCCGGCATGACGGTGTTCTTGAGCGCCTCGCCCACTGGCGGCTGCGAGACGATAGCCACGTAGAGCATGAGCAGGATCATGATGGCGCCAAGGGCAGCCACCAAGCGGTCAAGCGCGATGCCGGCGCGTTTGGACAAGAAGATGAAGATGGCAATCGCCGCAGCGATGACCGAGCCGATGCGGGCGTCAATGCCGAGCATTGCGTTCAAGCCCAAGCCGGAGCCAGCAATGTTACCGATGTTGAATACCACACCGCCGATGAAGACGAGCACCGCGAGGAACCAGCCAAGGCCCGGCAGAACGGTGTTGCCAAGCTCGTTGGCGCGCATGCCGGAGAGGCTCAGCACGCGCCAGACGTTGAGCTGGATGGCGATGTCCACGATGATGCTGAGCAGAATCGCAAAGGCGAAAGCTGCACCCATCTGGACGGTAAAGACGGAGGTCTGGGTCAAAAAGCCCGGACCGATGGAGGAGGTAGCCATGAGAAACATGGCGCCCGCCATTGCGCCGATACCCTTGGGTGGGTTCTTGACGACTTCAGTTGTTTCAGCGCTCACCAAACTGTCCTTTCGTGATGCAGGTCGCATAGGTTACGTGATGCACATCATCTTAAGGGGTTGTTCAACAACTTAGGAAGGAAATTGGTCAACCACTTTAAAAGACCAGCTCGAGGATGCAGTTTGCGGGTGCCCCCCCTTGCGCTTGACGACGACCGGGATAACTAGCGCTACGCCTGCTGCGAAATCAGCCGAATCTGTTCCGGCGTAGTTCGGCAGCAGCCGCCCAGCAGGGTCACGCCCAAGGCGCGCAACTGGGGCGCGGCTTCGACCAGCCCCAGCGAATGCTCCTCATCGCGGCGCCACTGGCGGACCGCATGATCCCAGGTCTCGCCACTGTTGGGGTAGGCAAGCACGGGCAGATCGATGCCCTCACGCATGCGCTTGACGACGCCCTTTGCCGTCTCCGCATCACAACAATTCACGCCCAGGGCGCCGAGGTTGCGCGCCTGCTTCGCGAACTCGATGACCTGCGCAACCTTGGCAGGGTCCGCTGCAAGAACGCCGGTGACGCTGAGCGCATAGGGTTTGCCTGTGGCGTCGAGTAACTCCAGCAATGCAGCCGCCTCGTCAACGTTGGGAATGGTCTCAGCAAGCAGGAAGTCAGCGTCGGTTGCGGCGAGCACCTCGATGCGGCGCTGATGCCAGTGCTTAAGCTCCTCGCAGCCCAGCCCGTAGGCACCGTCGTAGTCCGTGCCTTCACCGGGGCCTACTCCATAAGGCCCCACTGAGGCGGCCACCAAACCATCGGGACGCGCATTGTTCGCGGCAGCGCGTGCCACCTCCACGCTGCGACGCAGCAGCTCTTCAGCTTCATCTCCGAGCGCATCGAAGGTCACCTGGTACGACGCCGTGGTGGCCACCTGCGCGCCCGCGCGATAAAAGTCCTCGTGCGCCGCCTGAATTTCAGCAGGGTTCTCGCGCAGAATCTGCGCCGACCACAACTGTCCCGAGATGTCGTTGCCGCGGGACTCCAGGTGGGTGCCGAGACCGCCGTCAAAAACCAGCGGCGTTTCAAAACACTTCATGCGTTGCAGCCTAACCAGTAAGCGCCGCATTCCCTCAATTTGTTTTCAGCGCCTGCACCGCAATCGCGCGCGGCGCCGACGCCCCACACGCGTGAGACAAGCGGAAACTTTCTCGAAAGCGTTGCACAACTGAAGGATGTGACCTAGGATTCATTTCTAACTAATGGTGATTCGTATTTTTTAGGAGGACCTCATGGCACAAGACGTTTACATCGTTGGGGCCGCACGCTTGCCCATTGGCAAATTCGGCGGCAAACTGGCCCGCTTTTCACTGACCGAGCTGGGAACGACGGCGGCGTCGGCAGCTATTGAGCGTTCGGGAATTCCGGCCGCTGAAATCGCCACCGCGGTGGCGTCGAATGTCATGCCCGTCATCCCGAGCGACTTGTACATTTCCCGCAAAGTCGCCATCGGCGTCGGAATGCCCGAGTCCTCTACCGCAATGGGCGTCAACCGCCTCTGCGGCTCCGGCGTCCAAGCCGTGGTCTCCGCCGCGCAACTCCTCCAGTCTGGCGACGGCACCGTGGCACTTGCCATTGGCGCCGAATCCATGAGCCAAGCCCCCTACTCCGTCGAGGGCGCCCGCTTCGGCAAGCGCATGGGCGACGGCAAACTCTACGACTGGCTCACCGGCGCACTCTCCTGTCCCTTCGGCACTGGCCACATGGGCGTGACCGCGGAAAACGTCGCGAGTGACCACAACATCTCCCGCGAGCGCCAAGACGAGTTCTCTGCGCAATCCCAGCGCCGCGCCGCGGCCGCCCGCGCGGAAGGCGTCCACGCCGAGGAGATCGTCGCCGTAGGCGATCTGGACTTTGATGAGCACGTGAGGGAGACGAGCGTCGACAAGCTTGCGCAGCTCAAGCCCGCCTTTGCGGAGGATGGAACCGTAACCCCAGGCAACGCATCCGGCATCAACGACGGCGCCGCGGCCGTGGTCCTCGCCACCGCTGAGCAGGTGAGCACGCGCAACCTCGAGCCGCTGGCCAAGATTGTCAGCTGGGCCATCGCGGGCGTCGATCCCACCCGCATGGGCGTCGGCCCCATCGCTGCGGTGCCGAAGGCACTGGAGAAGGCCGGGCTCACGCTGGACGACATCGACCTCATCGAGTCCAACGAGGCCTTCGCCGCGCAGGCCATCGCCGTGCAGGACGAGCTCGGCTTTGCCCCCGAAAAGACCAACATCTACGGCGGCGCCGTGGCGCACGGCCACCCGGTGGGAGCCACCGGAGTCATCCTCATCACCAAGCTGGCATACGCGCTGCGCCGCCTGAACAAGCGCTATGGCCTGGTCACCATGTGTATTGGCGGCGGCCAGGGCATTGCGCTCATCATCGAAAACGAATCCGAGAACGAAGGAGCGAAGTAAATGACAATCACCAAGGTTGCCGTCATCGGCGCAGGTTCCATGGGCTCGGGCATCGCGGCACTGTGCGCATCGGCGGGTCTCGATGTCGTCCTGCTCGACCAGAACGCCGAGGGCGCGCAGAAGGGCGTGGACATCCAGGTAAAGCGCCGCGGCTTCTACCTGCCTTCGGACGCCTCCCGCATCACCGCCTCCGATGACTACGCTCTCCTCGAGGACCGCGACTGGGTCATCGAAGCCATCTTCGAGGACCTCGGCGCCAAGCACGCGCTCTACGCGGCCATCGAGCCACACCTCAAGCCCTCAGCCATCTTGAGTTCGAACACCTCTACCCTCCCGCTGGCCAATCTCGTCGAGGGCGTGCCGGTCTCGCGCCGCGAGCGCTTCGGCATCACCCACTTCTTCAACCCGCCGAAGGTCATGCGCTTGGTCGAGCTCATCGCCTCCGGCGAGACCGAGGCCGCGCTGCGCACCACCATCGAACAAACCTTGGGCAAGATCGCACTCGAGTGCCGCGACACCCCGGGTTTTATTGCCAATCGCGTCGGCTGCTACTGGATGGCCGCCGGCGTTGCCCGCGCCCGCGAGTTCGGCGTGAGCTACGAGCTTGCCGACGCCGCCTTTGGCCGCGCCTTCGGCATCCCCCGCACCGGCATCTTCGGGCTTTTGGACTACATCGGTTTGCAGCTGGTGGGGCCGATCTGGAATTCCCTCGAGTCCGCACTTCCCGCGGGCGATCCGCTTCTCGATGTGCCGCTGGGCTGCGACGAGTTCATCGCGGGCTTGGTCGAGCGCGGCCTGACTGGGCGCACCGGCGAGGGCGGCTTCTACCGCGGCCGCGACGAGGTCATCAACTCCGACTATGAGTACGTGGCACGCACCCAGCCGGACGACCCAGTCATAGGGCTCAAGGATCCGCGCGAGGTCATGGACACGGATTCGCCGGGCGGCCGCTTCGCCCGCGCGGTCTTCCTCGACACCCTGCGCTACTGCTGCGAGGTCGCGCCGGAGATCGCAGAGCACGTCGCGCTTATCGACGACGGCCTCACCCTCGGCTTCGGCTGGAAGAAGGGCATTTTCGCGCTTGCCGACGCCATCGGCATCGACAGGGTTGCCTCCGCTTACGGTTCGAAGCCGCCAGCGCTAGTGACCGCAGCCGCCGCTGCCGGGGGATTCTTTGTAGACGGCAAGGTGCTTTCCTCCGAGGGCCAGCTGCAGGAGCTGCGGGAGCGGGAGGGCGTGGTCAGCCTGCGCTCCTTGGACCTGGAAACCGTGGTCTGCCTGCCGGCCGGCGCGGTGCATGCAGTGTCCACTCCTTCCGGGCGCATCGGCATCATCGACCTGCATACGCCGATGAATTCCTTGCCGACTGCCGCTTTGGAAGTCCTGCGCGCTGCCGTTGACTCCATCTCCTCTGCGGACCTGAAAGCGCTGGTCATCGGTAACGATGCGCCGGTGTTCTGCGCAGGTGCGGACTTGGCGTCGATTGCCGCGGCTGGTGAGTCCGGCTCTGCTGAACGCGTCAAAGAGCTCATTGCGGACGGCTCGAACACGCTGCGTCAGCTGAAGTTCGCGCCGGTTCCCGTGGTCGCAGCGGTACGCGGTGTTGCCTTGGGCGGCGGCTTAGAGCTGGCCCTATCCTGCGACCGAATCGTGGCGCACGCAGATAGCCAGCTGGCTTTCCCAGAAGTTAACGTGGGTCTCTATCCGGGCTGGTCGGGCACGATTTCCGCACTGGAGCGCCTGCGTGCGGCTGGCGTGGCCGACTACCACCAGAAAGCCTTCGACTTCATCACCTCGACCAAGCCCTTCCCCAACGCTTTCGTGGCCAAGGAACAGGGCTTCCTCGCGGCAGACGACGTCGTGCTCATGTCCCCTGACCACGTCCTGGCGCGTGCCATCACGGAGGCGGAGTCGCTCATTGAGGGCTACGCCCCGCCTGCCGATGTCGCGATTGAGCTCTATTCCGGCCCTGCCCTCGACCGCGAGTGGCCCCTGGAGAAGACCACTGAGAACGACCACGTCATCGCAGCAAAGTTGGCTCAGATGTACACCGGTGAGGGCTCGCTGAGTTTTAACGAGTTCGCCGACCGTGAAGTGGAGTTCGACGTGCCGCTCGTGCTGCTGCCGGCGAACGTCGATCGCGCGAAGCACATGGCGGCGACCCGTAAGCCGCTGCGCAACTAACCCGCGGACCTGTCCCAACCATTTCTTTCGGATTGGTCCCATTGGTTGGGTCCCTTTACGGGGTAAAGGGACCACCTAGCGGGTTTTAGCCGGCCTTCTTACTCGTAAAGGGACCAGTAGACTGGGACCATCCTCGCTGTTGGGCAGCTTCCAGCGCCTGGCGCACCTCTCGTACGACACGGGCTCTCTCCGTGAGCAGCTCCCGTGGGCTGTATCGCAGCACGATGAGGCCACGGTTCTGAATCAGCTTCTCGCGTCGTCGCTCCTCCACGATTGTTTGCTCGGCACTCTTGCCAAACGACGAGCCGTCGTACTTGACGGCACCGTCGATCTCAATCACGACGGCGTCGTCAATGCATGCGTCTGCGCGGAAGTTCGGCGGAATGAAGTACTGCGCAACCACCTTCTCTCCCAGCTTTTCCGCGATGGCGATGCCTCGAAAGTAGGACTCGAAAGGCGATTCCGAATGCGCGATGGCGTGCTCAATCGCCTTCCGCGCCTGCGGGGCACCGTGCACGCGACCCATGGCGGTCAGCGTGCGGCGCAGCTCGTCCTTCGTGGTGAGTTCCTTCGCGAGCGCCGAATCCATGGCAACGAGTCCCTCTTCGAAGGAATGGTGTCTTGCGATGTCGATGCACGCTCGTGCCACAGTTGTACAACGGGTGCCGAGCTGCTCGGAGACCATGTTGTCTGGCAGGTGCGTCTTGCGGTAATCGTAATCGGCTGGAATCTTCGTCTTGACTGGCAGCGATTTGGACTGCCTAGCCATTTCAATCTTTTCGCCGAAAGGCGGGAGGACCCAAAGGCCCCATAGCCTGGCTGCTGACTTTCCTATCATGATGGCTTTGTGCACGCTTTTGCCCGCAGCAATCACTTTGAGGCGTTGGCGTTCGTAAGTGGGTAATTGCTCGAAGTAATCCCGCGGGGTTGCGACCCAGGGCGCTATTCGCAGAACCTCGCCATTGGCTATTTGCTCCCACACGTGGTGATCGTTGGACAGTGGACGTAAGTGAATGAGTCGTTGTGTTTGAGTCATACAACAATGTTCGCCAAGCGCGTGCGCCCGTGTCTAGAGTCAATTTTTTACCTGTGGATAACTCTGCATTTGCGCAGCTAGGGGGAGTTGGCGCTTTCGAGTCGGTTTGCCGGCTGGCGCCTCAGCGGCTGGCCTCTTGCTGGCGAATGGGCGGTTTCAGCTGCCGCGGTTTGGTCCTCCTCTAGTGGTCCCATTGGTTGGGTAGTTTTACGAGAGCCGACTCCCGCGCAATGGCTCCTAAGGGTTTCTTTGCCTCCTAATGAAACCCAACCAATGGGACCAAACCCGGAGAGGGGTGAGCCGCACGTCAAGCGGGGCGCGGGCAGGCTGCTACTTGTAGGCCGAGAAACCCGTAATGACCTTGCCCATGATGAGGCTCTGCACGGTGTCGGTTCCCTCGTAGGTGTGCATGGCCTCAATGTCGGCAAAGTGGCGCGCGATGTCGTTTTCTAGCAGGATGCCCACGCCACCGAGCATGTCGCGGGCGTCGGAAGCAATGCGTCGTGCAGCGCGGGTGTTGTGCAGCTTCGCCGCGGAAGCCTGCGGCGGGGTGAGCGTGCCAGCCTCCTCGCGGGCGGCAACCTCGCGGCAGGTCAGCATCATCTGGTTGAGGTCCAGCACCATGTTGGCCAAGCGCTGCTGGATAATCTGCGCTTTTGCCAGCTCACGGCCGAACTGGACGCGCTCCATGACGTAGTTGCGCGCGGTTTCATAGCAAGCCACGGCCGAACCCAACGCCATCCACGAGACGCCGATGCGCGTTGCTGTCAGCACGCGGGAGACGTCCTTGAACGTTTGGCAGCCGGGCAACCGGTTGGAGGCAGGAATGCGGCAATCCTCCAAGACGATGTGCGCCTGATGGATAGCGCGCAGTGACAGCTTGCCGGCAATCACCGTGGCGGAGTAGCCCGGCGCGTCCTGCGGAACGATGAAGCCACCCACGTTTCCGTCTTCCATACGGGCGTAAATCACGGTCACGCCACCGGAAGCACCGTTACCGATCCACTTCTTTTCGCCGTTGAGAACCCAGGAATCGCCGTCGCGAACCGCGGTGGTCTCCAGCGCAATGGAGTCAGACCCGTGCAGCGGTTCCGTCAGGCCAAACGCGCCGAGCAGCGAGCACGACGCCATCGCCGGCAGGTAGCGGGAGCGCTGCTCCTCCGAGCCAAGCATCGCGATGGAGCGCATAGCCAGGCCGGCCTGCACGGCAACGACAGTGCCCATCGAGGCGTCGGCACGCGTGACCTCCATGAGCGCCAAACCTGCGCCGCGTGCGGTCATGGACTCGTGGCCAGGAACGTCAAGGCCGTCCGTCATGAGGTCGAGCTCGCCTAAGCGGCGTACTAGTTCGAGGGGGTATTCGCTTTTCTCCCAATGCCCATTGATAACCGGCAGGCAATCCTCACGAAACGAGCGAGCACGTGCCCAGACCTCGGCATCTTGGGCGCTGATGCCGTCGAACACGCCGAGGAAGTCAGTTGTAGAATCAAAGAGATTATTGGACATTACAGGCCTCCGATACGAATCACTATTAGTCTGCTATTGTGATACACACCTCACCGCCTGTCAAGGAAACGTTCCCAGCGAAAGGCACACCACCATGGCTAACCAGAAGCGCCGCGACCAAATCGCCACCGCCGCCCTCGACCTCTTTGACCAGCGCGGCTACCACGGCACCGGCATGGAAGACATCGCAAAGGCAGTGGGCATGCGGGCATCGAGCCTCTACAACCACTACAAGTCCAAGCAAGAGCTGCTCGCTGAGGTCACCGTCTCCGCCATGGAGGAACTCCTACGTGCCAACGCCGCGGCGCTCGCCGGGGTCACGGGTTCCGAGGAAAAAATCCTCGCCACGATGCGCGCACACGTCATCTTCCACGCCACCCACGCCAAGCGCGTCCGCGTGGTCAACAACGAGCTCAACAATCTCGAAGAACCCCACAAGTCCGTGGTCCTGCAGCTGCGCCGCGACTATGTGGCACGTTGGATGAACGTCGTCGACGAGGGCAGCTTCCAAGCCGAGAACCTCAAGATTGCCTGCTGGGCGCTCATCGACATGGGCATCGGCGTGGCCACGTGGTTTAGCCCCGATGGCCCGTACACCGCCGAGGAGCTCGGTGACATGTACGGGCAGTTCGCGCTCCGCCAGCTGACCTAGCCGCTACGCGCAGCCAATCTCCTCGACCTCTTCGTGGTCCGAGTAGATGACACGGATGCGCGAGTACACCTTGGCGTTGTAGCCACACGCTTCACGCTTGTCGACGACCACCCGCACCGGCGTCTGCTTAAACTTGCCCTCCGCACAGAAGGGGTCGCAGTCATTTTCCACGGCCGTACCCTCAGCCGTGGCCTCATCGGCGCCCCAGTTGGACCACTTGAGGTCCTTGACCAGGTAGTTGTTATCACCGCAGGCCAGCGAAATGCTGCCGGGGCCTTCCAGGCCGGTGACGGACACGCAGCCCAAGATGGCCGTGGCCTCCACGGTGGTGGTCACGTTGGGGCCGACCAGACCGACCACGCGGACCAGCTGGCCGGTTGCCGGAAGGATGGAGAAGCTGACATGGTCAGCGTCGCGAATGACGCTGATGAGGCCGTCCTCTCCCACGCCGTCGTGGGAGCCCTGCGAGGCCGAAGCCAGGTCGTTGCCGTCGGTGGCGGCCAGAATGTCGTAGACAATCTTTTGCTGCGCGCTGCTCAAACCCGGCTGCAGCAGCAGCTGCAGCGCGCCGAGGGCGCGGTTGGGGAAACGATCCGCAAGAGCTTCCAGCCCAGCGCGGTCGGTGGCCGCCATGAGGTCTTCTGCGGGGATGACTGGCTGCGGGTCGAACCCTGGCAGCTCGCCTTGGGAGGAGATGTTCACGGTGCCGTCGACGCCCACCGAGTACTCGGTCGTGGCAGTAGACGAACCATCGGTGTCCACGCGCTTGAGGTACTCCTTTGAGGTCACGCCTTTGTCCGCGGCGTCGGGCTGCGCGGCGGCAGCCTCACCCGCGTGCGTGAGCACCTCCGCCACGGCGACCGGCTCGCTGTGGTTCACAAACGGGATGACCCCGCCGGCCAGAGCTAGGACACCGATGCCTGCGGCCACGGCCTTCCACGGCGTGCGTGACCCCGAATCGACAATGTCGCTGAGGACCGCCTCGGAGCGGGTAAGGGCGGCGTCGTCAAGCGCAGCGTCTGGCACCGGATTTGCGGCGCGCAATTGGGAAAGCGGATCAGTCATCGTGGCCTCCGGTGAGCTCGGAAAGGTGGGTGCGGGCGCGGTGCAGGCGCACGCGGACGTTGTTAGGGGTGATGCCGAGGACCTCGGCGATCTCGGCCTGCGTGAGCTCCTCCCAGGCGAAGAGAGTGAGGATCTCGCGCTCGGCATAAGGAAGCTGCAGCAGGGCGCGGTTGATGTCGAGGGACAAGTCAACGGCGGCGGATTCGTCGAGAAGGGCGCCGTCGAAGTCGTCGAGGTTTTCGAACTCGCGGCGCGAGCGATAGAACTCGCGCATCACGTTGCGTGCGATGCCATAGAGCCATGGCAGCGGGTTCTCCCCCGTCAGGGTGTCGAAGTTGGCCCAGGCGCGCTCGAAGACATCGGCAGCCAGCTCCTCAGCGTGCTCCTGCGGCACGCGACGCCGCAAAAACGCCAAGACGGCAGGATAATGCGCGCGAAAGTGCCGGGAGAACTCCCGCTTTCGCGCGCCGGGCAAGGTTAAGACGGACAAATAAAACTCCACGAGCCTGCTGGAACATACTTCACATAGAGTATGTTGCAGCAGGCTCGGAATTATTACAGACTAGTGCGCGACTTTTTCCTTAACCGGAATTTTCGCAGGTTGTACCGGTTCTGCGGTGTCAGCGACTGCGGTACGGCGAGCCACCGCGGCGAAAACGGCACCGGTGACGTTGTGCTCGGTGTCGGACGCAGATGGTTTACTAGTAGACGATGGAACCGCTCGAACTCAGCGCACTCACCGGCACGCAGTCCCGTACGTATGGCACCCGGAAGATCACCGACTCTATGGTGAACGCACCGGTCCATGTGGCGATCGCACTGTGGGACGAGCGCTGGGACTCCGCGCCGGGCGGCACTGTTGATGGCTGGGTCATCGCAGTAAACACCAGGCAGACCCGGTTCATACGCAAGGGCCAGACCAAGAGCGGCGACGTGGTGGAGATTGCCATCCGCGAGTTCGAGAAGGCCACGAAGAATCTGAAGGGCCGAATCTGGATTGTCACGGGGCGCCGGCAAAATACGCTGCGGTCGGCGCTAGAACGGCGCGGCTATACGGTGACGGGCAGCTTTGCGGAGGAAAATAGGGCGTCGAAAAGCGCGAGCTCTGTGCGCCGCAAGGAAGCGGGCCTGACCGCACGTAAGGCCAAGAAGTTGGGCGAGGCGCCACGGAAGAAAGAGGCCACGCAGGTAGAGACCCCGAAGGCACATTGGTGGCCGAACTTCTCGCAGGCGTCATCATGGCCGGAGGGCGCCACGGTGCGCATTGCTACCGACGCCTCCTCCGACACCGTGTTCAAGGGCTCCATGTGCTTCGTGGCGGGCAATGGCGACTACCGGCTGCGCACCCGCGAGACTAAGGCGGGTACTGACGAGCTCGAGCTGGAGTCGCTGACCTTGGCGCTGAAGTACCTGCTCAAGGTGGGTGCAAAGAAGGCGATTATTGAAAGCGACTCGGTCGCGGCGCTCGAAGCGGTGGAGCAGTTGCGCAATAAGCAGTCGAAGGCGGTGCGCTCGCGGCGAACGTGGCGCGGCGTGACGTCAGGTGCGCGGTCGCGTTTCCAGCAGGCCTGGAACGACGTCGAGGGCGAATGCGAGGTGGAAATCCGCCGCGTGCTTGGCCATGCGGGCGATCCGCTCAACCGCGCGGCGGACCAGATTGCGTACATGGGGCTGCGTGCGATTGCGCATCCGATGAAGCAGTCGCGGGCCACGCTGCAGGAGGGCATTACCAAGGCGCTGGCCAAGCTTTAGGCTTAGCCGCTAAAAGATGATCCGGCAGGCAAACGCCACCGCCCACACCAACAGCCAACGGCGTTTGTGCAGCTCATTGCGATAGATGGCGGACATTAACAGGTACCACGCCGACGGGATGATAAAGAAAAGACTGGTTCCTGGGTCCGCGCTAAAGTCATTAAATCCGACTAAAAGGAAAAACGCTGACAGGCCAGCTTTCCACCAAGAAAAAGGGTAAACCTTGCCGTCCGCCTCTGCTGGCTCTGGCTCGTTAGTTTTGGTTTGAGCTGGTACGACTTCGCTTGGCTCGTCTACTGGCGGTGGTTGGAAAGACTGCGCTGGTTGCGGTTTTGCCGCGTCCGCAAACGGATTGCCAGGTGCGTCTGCGAGGGGTTCCTCGAAGGGGTTATTGGCAAAAGGATTGGTCATAGCACATAGGATAGCGCCGACTGTTTCACGCGAGTTCATGTAGCCGGGCAATGGGTTTTGGACCTGCGTTTGTGGGGCTGTTTTCGACGCTTTCGTGTTGGTCCCCCTCTACGGGTTTCCCTCTAATGGTCCCTTTACGAGTAGCGTTGGCGACCAATACGGCCCATTGGGTTTCATTACCCCCTAAAGAAACCCAACCAATGGGAGCCAACCAATGGGACCAGTCTGGGACGTGCGGAAACCCAGGCGGAACCGCAGGCGGAGAGGGCCAGAGCGGCGGCCAGTCCGCGCGGGGCCGCGGAGACTAAGCCACGGAGGCCAGAGCGGAGGCCAGGCCGCACAGGGCGCTAGTGGCCGCCGTTTCCGCCGGACGCGAAGGTAAAGGTATCGGTCTCACCGGAATCGCAGGTCACGGTGTAGGTGTGGTAGCCGTCGGCAGGACCGGGGCCGATGTTGTCCGGCGCGGTTACGTAACCCACCAGTTGGCCGAGGTCAGCTGCCGGCGACATCACCGTCGTCGCACCCCACGACGTGGTCAGGTTCGCGCGAGTACCCGGGCAGTTTGCCGCAATAAGCAGCTCCTGGCCCGGCTTGAGCTGACCGTCAACAGTACTGGTCAGCTGGGTGCCAGCGGTGGTCTTCGCATCCTCGCTGAACGGGTTGAAGCCGGTAGCAACTGCAGCGCCACCACCAGCCAAAATAGCGCAAGCGGCGGTAGCAGCAACGAGGGTCTTTTTCATGATGACTCCTTAACTAGGAAGTTGATGTTCACCTAGTTAGTTGCACTACCGCCGCGTTTATTACAGGCGACCAGAAAGCTTTTCCAGCCGCCAGTTGGCCGGGCTTATCCGGCGATTCGGCGCGCGCCGTCGCCAGGGCTGGCCACAAGGAAGGTCGGTGCCGGGAAGCCGCGCTCAGCCGCGGCAGCAGCAATTGCCTCCGCCGTCGACTCCACATCGGCACGCTTGACCAGCGCAATCACCGCGCCACCGAAACCGCCCCCAGTCATACGCGCGCCCACCTCACCGGCCGCCGCGAACGCGCAGTCCAGCTCCGGCGTGGTGACCTCGTACTGGTCGCGCAGCGAGATGTGGCTATCGCGCATGAGCTCCCGGAAACGGTCAAGGTTGCCGGCCTCCAAGTCGGAGGCAGCTTCCAAGGTGCGAGCGGTCTCCTCCACGACGTGGGCGACGCGGCGCTTAACGACGCCCTCATCCTCCCCCGCTTCCCTTGCCCACCGGGTGGCGGCCGCAACGGCATCGGGAGTATCGCGGATAGTTCCGCCGCGGGCCCCAGAGCCCGCCAATGCAGACTGGACCGCGTCGATGACGCCACGGCGGGAGGCATACTGGCCGTCGTTCAAAGTGTGAGGGGCGTTGGTGTCTGCGATGAGCAACACCATGTCGCGCTCCGCGATGTTAAACGGCACGCGGCGCACCTCACCCGTGGAGAAGTCCAAGACGAGCGCCTTGCCCTTCTGCCCGAAGAGGCTCGCATTCTGGTCCAAGCCACCTGTCGAGGCACCGACGACCTCGTTCTCGGCGCGCATGCAGGCGAGAACCAGGCGGGTGCGGGCGGCGTCGTCAGGCGCGTGCCCTGTCGAAAGCTCGTAGGCCGCCACCGCCACCGAGCACTCCAACGCCGCGGAGCTGGAGAGGCCGGAGCCTACCGGAACGTCGGAGACAATCGCGATGTCGAGGCCCTCGCAGGAGGCGATGACGCCGTCCTCGAGGCCCGCCCACACGGCGCCGGCGACGTAGCCCGCCCAGGCGTCCGGGGTGCCCGCGGCCCAACCCGGGCCAACCTCCTCCAGAAAAACGTCCACGCGGTAGACCTTGCCGCCGAACTCGGAGGCAATCCGCAGTTGGCCGTCCTCGCGTGGGGCCACGGCCACGGCCGTGTTCTGCTCCAGCGCGAAAGGGATCGAGGCGCCACCTGCGTAGTCGACGTGCTCGCCGATGAGGTTCACGCGGCCCGGCGCGGCCCAAACCCCGGCAGGCTCCGCGGAGAAGTTGGAGCGGAAGAGTGCGATCGCGGCGTCGGCAAGCGCGGCGTCGGAGCGAGTGGAAATCCAGTTAAGCATCCCACACCTCCTTGAACCGGGCGGCGATGTGCTCCGGGGTGGTGTCGTTGATCCACACTGCCTGCGCGGACTCCGAACCGGCGAGGAACTTCATGCGGTTCGGCGAGCGCATCAGCGAAAACAGCTGCAGGTGCATGCGCACGTCCCCGCGCAGCGTAGGGTCGGTCGGCGCGAGGTTCCAACCAGCGATGTACGGGGTCTTCTCCACGCCGTCGAAGAAACGGTCCACAGCGATATACAGCTTCTTGAGCAGGGCGGCGAGGTCGTCGCGCTGGGCTTCGGAAAGCTCGGTGAAATCCGCCGCGTACTCGTTGGGCATGACCATCGCCTCGAGCGGCCACTTAGCGGCCGCGGGGACAAACGCCGTGAAGTGCTCGGTCTCCGCGATGATGCGGGTGCCCGCTGCGCGCTCCTTGTCCAGGATGTCTTGGAAGAGATCGCCCTCGTAAGCCTGCGAGGAAGCCACGATGGACTTCATGCGCGGCGAGAGGAACGGATAGGAGTAGATCTGGCCGTGCGGGTGCTGCAGCGTCACGCCGATTTCAGCGCCGCGATTCTCAAACGGGAAGACCTGCGCCACCTCAGGCAGCGCAGACAGCGCCGAGGTGCGGTGCGCCCACGCCTCGATGACGGTGCGAATGCGGCTCACGGGCAGATCCTTGAAGCTCAGCTCCGGGTCAGAAGTAAAGCACACGACCTCGCAGCGGGCCTTCGCCGGCAGGCGCGGGACCAGGCCCATGCCGTCGACGTCGTCCTCGTAGTCCTCCATCCCCATCGCAAAGGAAGGGAAGCGGTTTTCAAAGACCACCACGTCATAGGACGGGGACGGGATCTCCGTGGGCAGTTGGCCCGGCAGGGTCGGCGCGAGCGGGTTCTCGTTGGCCGGGGGCATGAATGTGCGGTTCATGCGGTGGGCGGCAAAGGCTACCCAGTCCCCGGTCAGCGGGTCGCGGCGCATCTCCGAGGCCGGTGTGACCTGCGGGAGTTCGCGGCTGTCTTCCAAGACGCGGTCGGTGTGTGGGGTGTCGTCGAAGTAGATGATTTCGCGGCCGTCGGCAAGCGCGGCTTTGGTGATCTCTAGCATTACTTGGCCTCCGCCAGCTTCGACTCGTCGATCTTGGAAGGGTCAACGATGATGGGACGCAGCTTGGCCCACAGCATGAAGGCTACTGCGACGACCAGCATGGCGACGCCGGCCCAGAGGTTGTCGGAGGATTCCTTCGGCAGGCCCGTGTCTGGGTTGACGCCTGGGTCGAGGGCGAAGGAGCAGACTACGAGCACGATGCCGTAGATGCCCAGGAGCGCACCGATCACGTTGCGCAGGTCAAAGGCACCCGCGTGCTGAGGTGAAGTCTTGGTTGTCATGATTGATGCTCCTTTAGGCGAAGATGACGTTCAGGCCGACGGCAATAACCAGGCAGATGACGCCCAGCGGGACGGTCTGCTTATACCACGGCAGGTTCTTCTCGGTGTAGTCCTCGAAGTGGTCCTTCGGGGTAACCGAGGATACGAAGCCGACGAGCTCTTCGTCTGGCTTGGGCTGCGTAAACATGGTGACGATGACGGAGACGATGATATCCACCGTAAAGGCCACGCCAGCGGCCACGAATGCTGTGCCCTGGCCAGGAAGGTTGAAGATGGAAGCCGTTGCGTCGGTAAAGGTTGCGATGTACCAGAAGGTAATTGCAGATGCGGTACCTGCAACCAGGCCGGACCAACCGGCGTGCGGAGTCATGCGCTTCCAGAACATACCGAGGATGAAGGTTGCGAACAGCGGGGCATTGAAGAAGCCGAACAGCGTCTGCAGGTAATCCATGACGTTGCCGAAGTTCTGGGCCAAAAGGGCGGTAAAGACGGCCACGCCGGTGGCGACGACGGTCGCGATGCGGCCGAACTTCAGGTAGTAGTCATCCTCGCGGTCCTTGACCACGTAGGTCTGCCAGATGTCATAAGAGATAACCGTGTTGAACGCGGAGATGTTTGCGGCCATGCCGGCCATGAAGGAGGCCAGCAGGCCAGCGATGGCCACGCCGAGGAGGCCATTCGGAAGGAGGTCGCGCATGAGCAGCAGGATGGCGTCGTTTGGCTCGGCGCGCTCTTCCATCAAGTCAGCGACGGAAACGGAGGCAACCATGCCTGGGATAACCACGAGGAAGGGCACGAACATCTTCGGGAAAGCGCCGATGATTGGGGTCTTGCGGGCTGCGGAGATGGATTCCGAAGCCATGGCGCGCTGTACCTCGACAAAGTTGGTGGTCCAGTATCCGAAGGAGAGGACGAAGCCCAAGCCCAGTACGATACCGATGACGGACCAGACTGGGTTCTCAAAGCCGGAAATGTCTGTGCCCGGCCAGGTGTGGAAGTGGGATTCCGCAATAACGGAATCCTTCAGGCCCTGCCAGCCGCCGACGCGGTTGAGGCCGATGATGGTCAATGGTGCCAGAGCAGCAACGATGACGAAGAACTGTAGAACCTCGTTGTAGATGGCTGCGGACAGGCCGCCCAGGGTGATGTAGGACAAAACGATGAGGCCAGCGACAAGGAGCGCGACCCACATCGGCCAGCCCAGCAGGGCTTCAACGATGGTGGCCAGCAGGTACAGGTTCACACCGGCGATGAGCAGCTGTGCCACGGCGAAGGAAATCGCGTTGACCAGGTGCGCCGCGTTGCCGAAGCGCCTGCGCATGAACTCCGGCACGGAACGGACCTTGGAGCCGTAGTAGAACGGCATCATCACGATGCCTAGGAAGACCATGGCCGGGATGGCGCCGATCCAGAAGTAGTGCATGGTCTGGAAACCGTATTCCACACCATTTGCAGACATACCGATGATTTCCACCGCACCGAGGTTCGCAGAGACGAACGCCAGGCCAGTCACCCAAGCCGGCAAACCGCGGCCCGAGAGGAAGAAGTCAATGGAGGAGGAAACGCGGGCTTTTGCAGCCCAGCCGATTCCCAAGACAAAGAGGAAGTACAAAGCAACGAGCAGATAATCCACCCAGGTTGCGTCGAGTCTCAATACTGAAGGTTCCATTTCAAGAGCTTTCTTTTATTAGATTGCGCTCAAGCGAAGCTCGTAGGCAATCGGTTGATGTGCGTTGAGAACGGCCACGTCTGTGCCGCTACGCAGTGCGTTTGGCGGAGCGCTCATGGGCTCCACCGCCAGGGCACGCCCGCGCCCTGGGTAATCCGCCGGAGTGTACATCTGAACCCAATCCAGCCCCTGCCCCATCTCTAGGCGCACGCCCTTGCCCGCCGAGACATACTCTGCGGTCAGTGGTCCATGCCCGTGGAAGCAGTCATCCCATTCCACTTCGGCAATGCGCTGGCGCTTGACGACGACCTCTTCTACCTCACCCGTCGGCAAGTTCCGGGCGTCCAGCAGGTGGTGCTCGGTGACGGGGAGGGTCAGTTCGGAGGCGTCGGCAGCCGCGCCGCGTGCCGAGAGATAGGTGTGCAGGCCGAACGCGAACGGGGCGGGCCCTTCGGCGCTGGCCTCGAAGCGGGCGGATAACCCGGCTGCGTCGAGGGTGTAGGTGGCTATGAGTTGGGTAGGCCACGGCCACGGTTCCTCGATGCGGGTGGTGAGTTGCACGCGGTCGGTGGCGTAGTAAACCAGATCCCAGGCTGCGTCGAGGACGAAGCCATGGTTGGCGTTGTTGCGCTCGGGCTCGTTGACGGGGACTGAGTGCTTAGTCCCGCGCCAAGTGAAGCAGCCGTCTTCTGTGCGGTTTGGCCATGGTGCAAGAACCACGCCGGCGCACATCGGAGGCAGGCCTTCGTAGGTTTCCACAAGAGGTTCGCCGTTGTAGGTCAGCGCCTTAATGCCGCCGCCTAGGCTGGCGATTTCCGCCATGTATGCACCGTGTGCCATTCGGTACACAGGTGCAGAGCTGCTCGGGCTAGCCGTTCTGGTCATAACCTATTGCCCTTTCTTCCGTGTGTAACTCACTACGGGTTTTAGGTTAAGTCGCAGCTCAAGGGCCAGTCAATCGTTTGCATAAACTTGCATAATGATATCCCTGAAATCTACTTTTAGGTGCTACTGGTCATACACAGCAGCGCAAATCCTCCGCCAAATGATGCGCGCGGCCGAATGCGGGGTGGCCAAGACTTCGCGCAGATAGTTCTCCGGCTTCAGCTCCCACGGCGTAAAGGCAGAGTGCACGCGCACGGGAATTCCCAGGTGCCACGACCACAGCTTGGTCCGCAAGGCATGAAAGTCACTGGTGACCACATCAAAGTAGGGCGCGCGGTACAGCGCGTGGGAGTTCTCCAAATTTTCGTTGGTACTCGTGGCGTTGGGCTCGACGATAATGTTCTCGGCTGGCACTCCCCTGCCAATGAGATAAGCCTCCATCACCTCGGCTTCTCCGCGTCCGGACACGATGATGTCCTGCCCGCGCCACAACTGAAATGCGCGCTCAAGGCGACGCTCGAGCATAGGACCTGGCACACCGCCTTGGACGCGAGCTCCCAATACCAACAGGGGGACTAAGATAGGTCCGGACATAAAGCACGAGCTTAATCCAGGAGGGACACCGTGGCCACACCGACTCTGAAGGACCTCGCCGCGGCCACAGGAGTGTCCATCTCCACGGTCTCGCGCGCATTGGCCAACCATCCGGCCATTTCGCAGGCCACCACGAAAAAGGTCAAAGACGCCGCGGAAAAGCTCGGCTACCGCCCAAATGCCCAGGCCCGCGCGCTGCGCGGCTCCCGCTCCGACGCCATCGGTGTGGTCATCCCCAACCTTGCCGACCCATACTTCGCGCTCATCGCCGCCGCCATCGAGGCCGAGGCCGAACGCGAGGGAATCGCCGCAATCATGACCACGTGTTCGGAATCCCCGGAGCGCCTGGCCAAGGCTCTCGATGCCTTGACCTGGCGCCAAGTCGACGGCATCATCACCGTCCCCGTCGAAGGTGCAGAGGCCGCTCTCAACGAGGCCGCGAAGTCCCGCCCGCTTCTGCTCATTGACCGCGAGCTCGCCCCTTTCCCTGCCGTGGCCTCCGATCCACGGCCCGGCATGTTCGCCGCGCTGACCCAGCTGCGGCAGAAGGGCCACGAGCGCATCGGCTACATCCCGGGGCCTCAGCAAACGTCCACGGGCCGACAGCGACTCAAGGTTTTTCGCGGCGCGACCAGCGAGTTCAGTACCTTCTATGCGCGGGGTGGCTTTCGCCGCAAGGACGGTTACGTCGGAGCGCTGGAGCTCTTTGAAAAGGACGTCACGGCTATCGTCGCGGGCGATTCCATGATGACCGCCGGTGCACTGGAGGCCTGCTACAACGCGGGCAAGCGTATTGGTACGGATATCGCATTGGTCGGATTCGACGACCTCAACTTCTTCCGCCTGCAGCCGGTCCCCATTTCTGTGGTGGACCAAGATATGGCGGCGCTTGGCCGCCTAGCGGTACAACAACTGACCGCGGCCATCGCGCACAACGCCACCCCCACGGGCGTCAAGGTCCCGACAACCTACATTCCCCGCGTCTCGACTGCCGCGCGTTTGACCAAGAGCTAGCCGACTGCCGCACGTTTGACCGAGAGCTGGCTCTACGGTCAAACGTGCATTTACTGCAGGAGGCAATCGCGGCCCCTACTCGCCGAGAAGCTTCGCGCGCAGGTTCGCGTCCTTCTGTTCGACCTCGGCGGCCATGTTCTCTTGGTACTCTGCCATCTTCTGCATCAGGGCAGGATCGCCAGCACCGAGGATGCGCACGGCCAGCAGGCCGGCGTTCTTTGCGCCGCCGATGGACACGGTCGCAACCGGCACGCCGCCCGGCATCTGCACGATGGACAGCAGCGAGTCCATACCGTCGAGCTCCTTAAGCGCACGCGGGATGCCGATAACCGGCAGCGGAGTAGCCGCCGCAACCATGCCCGGCAGGTGCGCCGCGCCGCCCGCACAGGCGATGATGACCTGCAGGCCACGCTCGTGCGCGGACTTGGCATAAGCCAGCATCTTCTCCGGGGTGCGGTGTGCGCTGACCACGCCCACCTCGAAAGCCACACCGAACTCCGCGAGCACCTCGGCTGCGGGTTTGACGGTGGGCCAGTCGGAATCGGAGCCCATAATCAGGCCAACCTGCGGTTCCATAAAATCTCCTTAAGCTTCGGCCCACTCAGCGTGGACGAGGAAGTGTGCGGCATCGGCAGCGATGCGGCGGGTTTTAGCCACATCCGTGCCCACGACGTTAACGTGGCCAATCTTACGGCCGGCGCGATAGTCCTTGCCGTACAGGTGAATCCTGGCCTGCGGGTAGCGCTCCATCACTTCGCGCACGCGCTGCCGCATCGGCATTTCTGGGTCGGCAGAGCCGCCCAGCACGTTGGCCATGACGGTGATAGGCGCCAGCGGATCGGTAGCGCCCAGCGGCAGGTCCAAGACCGCGCGCAGGTGCTGCTCAAACTGCGAGGTCACCGAACCATCCTGGGTCCAGTGACCGGTGTTGTGCGGGCGCATGGCCAGCTCGTTGACGGCGATGTCTTCGCCGGCATCAGCATTAAAGGCGAAGAGCTCAACCGCCAAGACACCCGTGACGCCGAGCTGCGTGGCCACGAGTTCGCCGACCTTAGCGGCACGCTCTGCCAGCTCAGGGCTCAGCCCCGGCGCGGGGGCGAAAGCCTCGGCGCAGATGCCGTCGCGCTGCACGGACTCGGTGATCGGCCAGGCCTTCACTTCGCCGGAGGGGCGGCGGGCAACGAGCACGGAAAGCTCGCGGGTCAGCGTGACCTTCTCCTCTGCCATGAGGGGTGTGCCCGCATCAAGCAGCTTGGCAACCAATGACTCCAGCTCATGCGCTTCAGGGAACCACACGCCGTGGCCGTCGTAGCCACCGCGGCGGGCCTTCAAGCACACACGGCCGTCGACGAGTCCGAAGAAGTCCAGCGCATCTGCCACGGTTTCAATCGCGGCAAAACGCGGGACTGGTGCACCCAGCTCCGCGAGCTTCTGGCGCATGAGCAACTTGTCCTGCGCGTACAACAGTGCAGAAGGCTGGGGCTGGACATTGTATCCGGCGTCGATAAGCGCCTGCACATGCTCGGTAGGCACGTGCTCGTGCTCGAAAGTCAGGCCGTCCGCGTCCTGGGACGCGCCGACGAGAGTGTCGTAGTCGTGATAATCCCCCAGGACAACGTCCGGGATGACCTGCGCTGCGGACTGCTCGCCGGAGGAGGCGAGGATGCGCAAATGGATGTCCAGCTCAGCGGCTGCCGGCTGCAACATGCGTGCGAGCTGGCCGTCGCCAAAAACGGTAACGATGGGCTTTGCTTGTTGACTCACCTGTCCAATACTAGCCTTAAGGCTATGATCGTCCGGCATACTATCTTCCAAAACTCCCTCATGACGGCGCTCCTCGACGGCATCTATGACGGTGAGATGACCATCGGCGAGCTACTCGGCAAGGGTAACTTCGGCATCGGCACGTTCGACGCCCTCGATGGCGAGATGATCATCCTCGACGGCGTGTGTTACCAGCTGCGCGGCGACGGAACTGCCACCATCGCGGACCTGGACCAGGGAACGCCCTTTGCGGTGGCTACGAACTTTGTGCCGCGCATCAAGGTCGAGGCGCCGCAGGGCATGCTGCGCTCCGAGCTTTCTGCTTTCGTGGATGAGATTCAGCCCTCCGCGAATTACATGTATGCCGTGCGAATCTCGGGCCGCTTCCGCTCGGTGACCACCCGCACCGTGGTCAAGCAGTCCAAGCCCTATCCCCCAATGGCCGAGGCCGTGGGCGGCGATAAGGAGCTGCACTTCACCGATGTCGAGGGCATCATCGGCGGCTTCCGCACTCCGGTCTTTGAAAAGGGAATCTCGGTGCCGGGCTGCCACGTGCACTTTATCGACGCCGATCGCACCTCCGGCGGGCACGTCCTGGACTACGTTGTGGACGACGCCACCATCGAGCTATGCCCCGGCACCGACCTCGAGCTGCGCCTGCCGCTGACCCAAGAGTTTGGCCAAGCCAACCTGGCTCCTGAGGATCTGGACCACCAGCTGCACACCACAGAGGTTAAGAATTAGAAGAGCTCCTGCTCGTTGAGGATCTCCTCCACGCGCTTGGCCTTGGGGATGGAAGGGAAGTACATCGGGCGCTCGTAGCCGTGGATAGCGAGGGAGATGCCTCCGCGGCGGCGTCTAGCGCCGCGGATATCCCGCAGTGGGATCGAGTCCACGTGGCTGCCCTCGCGCGCGATGACGCGCAGGTTGGTCACGATGAAGCGCCGGCGCCGCGTGCGGTACAGCGGCAAGCCAAAGCGCCAGAGAGAAAGTACCGCCCACAGGCCCACGATTCCGTTGCGAAGATTGACGTCGAGGCCATAAGAATCCGCCCAGCCGATGGCCATCCAGGCCAGACCAGTGATGAGGATGAGCTCGAGAAATGGGAAAAGGAGCGCACGGTACGGCGCGGTCATATCTACGCGGACGACTTCACCGCGGCCCATCTTCATCAATCCCATAGGGGTGCATGATACCCGCAGGAGGCGGCGGCGTCGGCACCATCTACGCGGGCGGCGACGAACTGGACTCCAACGGCGATGCCTACAGATGGCCAGATGCCACAGCCTCCGGCCGGCGGCATGGACGAATCCACTGGTGAGCAGCTCAAAGATGACGGTGAGGTCTCCCAGGGAATGGGCGGCGGCCCGATGGGCGGACAGCGCCCCTAAATAGACACAATTTGCCAAATAGGAATGCCTGCCACGCTCTGTGGCGGGCCCTATTTGGCAAATTGTGCTTTACAACGCCCCGCCTCTCCACGCGGCGCGGCAACGAGTCGCTACTGAACCGGGCGCAGGTGCGTAACGTCGCCGGCGGAGTAGTACTCGCCGCCGACGTTGATGCGTCCGTCGTCGGCGATGCCTTCGACGACACCGACGACGTCGCCAGTCGGCGCCTCGAGACGAACTTCCTGGCCGATGGTAGAGCAGACCTTGCGGTAGTCCGCCATTAGCTGTGGATCCTGGTTCTCCCACTGGGTGATGCGGCGGCGCAAGTTCTTCAGTAAAGCAATTGCCAGCTCGGTGCGGTCGGTGTCGCGGCCTTCGAGGGCCAGGGACGTGGCCTTCTCGATGGGCAGCTGCTCGCGGGTCAAGGTGACGTTCAGACCCATGCCCACGACAACGCGTGCAGACAGCGTAGCTCCTGCTTCGGTCTTCGGGGCGACCTCCGCCTTGTTCACCTCCGCCTTATTAAACTCAGTCTTCGGCGCGGACTTGAAGGCAGCGCCCACTGGGCCAGCTTCGGCGAGAATGCCGCAAAGCTTGTTGCCGTCGATGTGGACGTCATTTGGCCACTTAAGCACGGAGCCCTCAACCGTATCGGTGACCGCCAAACCAGAAGCGAGCGGCAAAGTGCCGAGGTACTCAAGGGTCTCGGGAAGGATGAGCACCGAAAGAATCAGCTGTGAACCCGCCGGGCTAACCCAAGTACGGCCCAAGCGGCCTTTGCCGGAGACCTGCTCGTTGGCCAACAGCACGGTGCCATCAGCGACGTTTTCCGCCTGCATGAGGTCCGTGTTGGTTGAACCGGTCTGCTCTACGTAATCAATTACAGCGAAGTCATCAGCTAGCGCGGTACGAATGCGTTCAATATCAAGTGGAGCTGTCATGCCACCGAGATTACCCGCCACCTAAAAGCAGCCCCGGCTGACACTAGCTAATGCGCATAACCACCCCGCCCACACTAGAACCAGCCAGGCTTATCCAGGATTTCCTGCTTGCCCTTTTCATCAAGACAGGTGGTCAACACCGCCTGCGGCAGGGCTTTTTCTACCTGCTCAGGGGATACAGTTATGCCGCGCTGCCCCGGCAACCATTCGACGGCGTCCTTAATGAGGAGGTCATGCGTCCCACGCAGATCGCCCTGCAGTGAGTCGCTGTTTCCTTCCATAGCCACCGTGTAGCGAATTCCCGGGTCTACCCACTCGCATACCCATTGCCCGTACTCGGTAACCTCAGCATCGAAAGCTGAAGGCCCGCAGCATTCAGACTGTCTTTCATTAATGCCGTGTCGAACTTGCCGTGGTTTTCTAAATAGTCGCGGACCCCGGAAGCTTCAGCTTGCTCACCGAAGATCTTGCTGAAAGTGGTGTCGCGTGGTGCTGAATTTGATGTAGTTTCCGGTCTTTCCGAAACAGACGCGGCTCCTGACGTTTCCGCGTTCAGAGCCTGTTCATCCACAGCTCCAACGGCATTGTTAGTGGTAAACGAAGCCGCGTTATCTACGGTATCGGCACCGGAACAGCCGGCTACGAGCAGAGCTAGGAGTGGAGCAAGCTTTTTCATAGCGCCAACCAGCATAGGCGATTTAACGGGGGTGCTAGTGTAGGCGCATGGCAAAGGTCACTTTTGAGAAGGTCAACATCACCTATCCCAACGCCGCCCAGCCCACGGTCAAGGACCTTGACCTGGAAATCGCAGATGGTGAGTTTCTGGTGCTCGTCGGCCCATCCGGCTGCGGAAAGTCCACCACCCTGCGCTCCTTGGCAGGTCTTGAGCCGACCTCCAGCGGCCGCATTCTCATCGACGATAAAGACGTCACCGGCCTCGAACCAGGCGAGCGCGATATCGCCATGGTCTTTCAAAATTATGCCCTCTACCCGCACCTTTCCGTAGCTGAGAATATGGGCTTTGCCCTCAAGCTCGCCAAGCTGCCTAAGGATGAGATTAAGAAGAAGGTCGACGAGGCCGCAGCCACCCTCGGCCTGACCGAGTACCTCGACCGCAAGCCGAAGGACCTCTCCGGCGGTCAGCGTCAGCGCGTAGCCATGGGCCGCGCCATCGTGCGTAATCCCAAGGTCTTCCTTATGGATGAGCCGCTGTCCAACTTGGACGCGAAGCTACGCGTCCAGACCCGCTCGGAGCTCGCCAGCCTGCAGCAGCGCCTGGGCACCACCACCGTCTACGTCACGCACGACCAAGTCGAGGCCATGACCATGGGCGACCGAGTGGCTGTACTCAAGGACGGCGTCCTGCAGCAGGTCGCTCCCCCACGCGAGCTCTACGACGCCCCCGTCAACGAATTCGTCGCTGGCTTCATCGGCTCGCCTGCCATGAACATCTTCAACTACAACGAAGGCCGCATCGGCGTTCGCCCAGAGGACATGCTCATCACAGAAGCCCCGACTGATATCTCCGGCATCGTTGACATCGTCGAGGAACTCGGCGCTGAGTCTTATGTCTACGTCACCGTTGGCAACCAGCGTTTCGTCGCCCGCGCAGATAAAGCACACACTCCACAGCGCGGCGACAGCGTACATCTATCTTTCGACCCGAATAAAGCGCATCACTTCGACCCCGAAACGGGCGAACGCATTAACTCTTAATAAGACGTTGGGGGTGGATCTCACCCCCGACCGCGTCTTTCTACTGGGACTTTCGGAAAAAATAACGGTCTCAGACCGGGAAATAAGTCAAACCCCCGCGCGATGTGCTCGTTTTAACTTATTTTTAAGTCACCAGAAGTTTTCCGAAAGGTGAAATGCCCATGAAGAAGTCCGTACTTCGTTCCAGCCTCCACACCGCCCGCAAGGGCGCCGTTGTCACCACCGCTGCTCTCGCGCTGGTATTGGCAGGCTGCTCATCCTCCTCTGACGAGGGTTCCTCCGATTCCGCATCCAGCGGTTCCGCCGACGGCGCTGACGGCCGCGGCCCCATCACCTTCGCGATGGGTAAGAACGACACCGACAAGATCCAGCCGGTCATCGAGAAGTGGAACAAGGAGCACCCTGACGAGAAGGTTACCCTCAAGGAGCTCGCCGGCGAGGCAGACGCTCAGCGCGACACCCTCGTACAGTCCCTGCAGGCTGGCAACTCTGACTACGACGTCATGGCACTCGACGTCGTCTGGACCGCAGAGTTCGCCGCAAACCAGTGGCTCGCTCCGCTGACCGGCGATCTGGAGGTTGACACCTCCGATCTACTCGAGTCCACCGTTGAGTCCGCTACCTACAACGACACCCTCTACGCTCTGCCTCAGAACACCAACGGCCAGCTCCTCTTCCGCAACACCGACTTGGCTGACAAAGCACCAGAGAAGTTCGACGACATCAAGACTGCTTGCGAGGCGCTCAAGGAGGACACCTCCTGCCTGACCACACAGCTCAAGCAGTACGAAGGCCTGACCGTAAATACCGCAGGCTTCATGGAGGGCTGGGGCGGCTCCGTTCTGGCTGACGACGGCACTCCTTCCGTAGACTCGGCTGAGTCCAAGGCTGGTCTGCAGGCGCTTGTCGACGCTTACAAGGACGGCGTCATCTCCAAGGATTCCACCGCCGCTACCGAGGAGGAGACCAACCTGGCCTTCACCGAGGGCAAGACCGCTTTCGCCATCAACTGGCCGTACATGTACACCAACGCTGAGGATGAAGGTGTGAAGTTCGAGGTCCAGCCGCTGGTAGGCAAGGACGGCGTTGGCGTTTCCACCCTGGGTGGCTACAACAACGGCATCAACATCAACTCCGAGAAGAAGGCCACCGCGCTGGACTTCATGAAGTTCATCATCAACGAGGAGAACCAGAAGTCCTTCGCTGAGGCTTCCTTCCCGCCGGTTCTGGCTTCCGTCTACGACGATGCTGCCCTCATCGAGCAGTTCCCGTACCTGCCGGCTCTCAAGGAGTCCCTGGAAAACGCCGCACCGCGTCCGGTCTCCCCGTTCTACACCGCAATCTCCAAGGCTGTTCAGGACAACGCTTACGCAGCGCTGACCGCTGGCAAGTCCGTGGATGACGCAACCAAGGACATGAAGGCTGCTATCGAGGCTGCTTCCCAGGGCTAAAAGACCAGTCCCTTTTAACTAGGTTCTCTTTTAGATAGAGAGCTGAGAATGCGGGGCGTGAGTGAGCTTGTGTGCTCACACACGCCCCGCATTGTCTTTGATGTCCGGCACACCCGTTAAACTCTTAGCCAACCTGATCACTTACTGCAGAAAGGCGTCCCAGCGTGGCAGTAACAACTCCCACAGCCATGAAGCGCAAGCAGAACCTCAATGCCGCGGGCCTTATCGCACCGGCACTGATTGTGCTAGCCGTTGTTATCGGCTACCCCATCCTGCGTGCTGTCTGGCTTTCTTTCCAGGGAAATCGCCACTTGAACCCCAAAACGGGCATTTTCGAGGAAGGCGGCTTCGCCGGCCTTGAGAACTACCTGTACTGGATCAATAACCGTTGTGTTTCTGGCACCGGGCAGATCTCGCAGTGCCCTCCTGGCGTTATCGCCACGGACTTCTGGCCGGCGCTAAAGATTACGCTGTTCTTCACCGTGGTCACCGTGTTGTTGGAGACCATCCTCGGTATGTTCATGGCCATCATCATGAATGGTGAGTACAAGGGCCGCGGCCTTGTCCGCGCAGCAGTGCTGGTGCCGTGGGCTATTCCTACGGCTGTGACGGCTAAGTTGTGGCAGTTCATGTTCGCGCCAGATGGCATCGTGAACTCCCTGCTGGGAACCCATATTTCTTGGACCACGGACCCGTTCTACGCCCGTCTTGCCGTCATCATCGCGGACGTGTGGAAGACCGCCCCATTCATGGCCCTGCTCATCTTGGCTGGCCTGCAAATGATTCCGCGGGACGTGTATGACGCCGCGCGTGTCGACGGCGCGAGCCGCATCCAGACCTTCTTCAAGATCACGTTGCCACTGGTGCGCCCCGCCCTCATGGTGGCTATCTTGTTCCGTACCCTCGACGCACTGCGCATGTACGACCTTCCGGTCATCATGATCTCGGCGTCGTCTAACGCGCCCACTGCCACCATCTCCCAGCTGGTGGTTGAGGATATGCGCCAAGGCAACTTCAATTCTGCCTCGGCACTATCGACTCTCATCTTCTTGCTCATCTTCCTCGTTGCCTTCATCCTGGTTCGCTTCCTGGGAGCTGATGTCTCCGGCAATGAGCGGCGCTCGAATAGGAAGGCGGTCCAGTAATGAAAAAGTTCGGACACTACGCCGGCATCATCTTCATCATGTTCTGGGGCTTGGCTCCCTTCTACTGGATGGTCGTAACGGCACTGCGGCACAAGGACCACACCTTCGACACCACCCCGTGGCCGACCCACGTCACCATGGAAAACTTCCAGGACGCACTGGCCACTGACAAGGGCAACAACTTCTTGGCGGCACTCGGCAACTCGCTGGCCATCTCGTTGGCCACCACCGCCATCGCCGTAGCAGTGGGTGTCTTCACCGCCTACGCGCTGGCCCGCTACAACTTCCCTGGCAAGGGAATCGTCACCGGCATCATCCTGGCGGCTTCGATGTTCCCTGCCATCGCATTGGTCACCCCGCTGTTCCAGATGTTCGGCAACCTGGACTGGATCGGCACCTACCGCGCCATGATCATCCCGAACATCTCCTTTGCACTGCCGTTGACGGTCTACACGCTACTGAGCTTCTTCCGTCAGCTTCCATGGGAACTGGAGGAAGCCGCTCGCGTCGACGGCGCCTCGCGCGGCCAGGCCTTCCGTCTCGTACTGTTGCCGCTCGCTGCCCCGGCGCTGTTTACCACCGCCATCATCGCATTCATCACCACGTGGAATGAGTTCATGTTGGCTCGTCAGCTCTCCAACGACTCCACTGAACCAGTAACCGTGGCCATCGCACGCTTCTCCGGCCCCTCGGCCTTCGAGTACCCGTACGCCGCCACCATGGCAGCGGGTGCACTCGTGACCATTCCGCTCATCATCATGGTTCTCATCTTCCAACACCGCATCGTGGCCGGCCTGACCGCCGGAGGTGTCAAGGCCTAATGCTGAAGCACCTGGGAGTTATCGCAGCGGCTGCAAGCATGGCATTGGCCGGCACTGCGTGCACACCATCTCAAGAGGAGAAAAGCACCGCAGTGGAACGAAGCGAAGCCGTCGGCGCACCCGCCCCCGTCATCTTGAGACCCGCGGAGCTTTCGGGGCAGACCATCGATCTAAAGCTCGGCGAAAACCTCGTCATCGCCGAATCCAACGGGCTCACCGCAGAAGTCAGCAATCCTGAGGTCGCCGAATTTACCCCCGCCCGTACCGACGGTGCCACGGAGTTCAACGCCGGGTTTGCCGCTCTCAAGAAGGGCGTGACCAGCGTGAAGCTCTCGGACGGAACCGCTTTTAACCTCAAAATCAGCTAATGCGCCACGCACTTTTGTGGGACACTGCCCTAGGATTCGTCGGCTTTTTCGCCTTTCTCGCCATCGCGCAAGCAATTCTCAATCTCTTCCAACCCGAGCCCGCCATCTGGCCGGGGATTCTCGCCGCTGTGCTCTGCGGTATTGAATACCTCCTGTGGCGCGCCAAAAGAAAGGACCTCAGATGAGTTGGTACCAGAACGCCATCTTCTACCAAGCCCTCGTTGGCTCTTTCAAAGACTCCGGCGCCACCGGGAATCCCGCGGCAGCCGGTGGCAAGGGCGTGGGCACGCTCCAAGGCGTCATCGAAAAGCTTGACTATCTAAAGTGGCTCGGCGTCGATTGTCTCTGGCTTTCGCCTTTCTATGCCTCCCCGCTCAAAGATGACGGCTACGACATCGCGGACTACTACTCCATCCATCCCGATTACGGCACCATGGAGGACTTCGAGCAGCTCATCTCTGAGGTCCACAGCCGCGGCATGCGGCTCATGACTGACCTCGCGCTCAACCACACTTCCTCCGAGCACGAGTGGTTCCAGGCCTCCCGCCGCGATCCCGAAGGCCCATACGGTGACTACTACGTGTGGGGCGACGATCCAGACCGCTATCCCGAAATCCGCATCATCTTCACCGACGTGGAAGATTCTACGTGGGCCTGGGATGAGGTGCGCCAGCAGTACTACTTCCACCGCTTCTACTCGCACCAGCCGGATCTCAACTACGACAACCCCGCGGTGCACGAGGAAGTCTTCAACATCGTGCGCTTCTGGATGGACAAGGGCCTGGACGGCTTCCGCTTGGACGCAATCCCATACCTCTACGAGCGCGACGGAGCGGGCGGCGAATCGCTGCCCGAAACCCTCGAGTTCATTGAGAAGCTGCGCACTTTCGTTGACGAGAACTATCCCGAGGCTGTCATGATCGCCGAGGCCAACCAGCCTCCGGCGGAGACCATGGAGTTCTTCGGCAAGGGCAACCGCGTGCACATGGTGTTCAACTTCCCGCTGATGCCGCGTTTGTACGAGGCGCTTGCGCTTGGCGACGCCACCCCCATTTACAACATCATGGAGGAGATACCGGAGCTGCCCGAGGGCTGCCAGTGGGGCACCTTCCTGCGCAACCATGACGAGCTCACGCTGGAAATGGTGAACGAGTCGCGTCGCGAGTTGATGTACCACCATTACCTGCCGGATGACGAGATGCGCGCGCACGTGGGCATCGCTAGGCGCTTGGCTCCGTTGCTGGGAAATGACCGCAGCAAGATTGAGCTGTTTTACTCCCTGTTGCTGACCATGCCGGGCTCGCCTTTCCTCTACTACGGGGATGAGATTGGCATGGGCGATTCGCCTGCCCTGCCAGACCGCGACGCAGTGCGCACCCCTATGCAATGGGAACCTGGCGACGGCGCCGGGTTCACCACTGCCCCGCACCCGCGGCGCCCCATCGTGGGCGGTACGAAGGTTAACGTGGCGGAGCAAAAGGATGACCCAACCTCCTTGCTCAACACCGTTCGCGAACTCATTGCACAGCGCAAGGCTTTCCCGGAGTTGGCCACCGCGCCCTTCGAGGCTGTCGAGACCGGCGAGGCCGGCATTCTTGCGTTCCAGCGTGGCAGCTTGTTGTGCCTGCACAACTTCACTGAGGAATCCGTGGATCTGGGTCCGGTCGAGTTAGGCCCATACGGCTACGCGTGGTTGCCTATTGAGGCTTAACCAGAGTCCTAATTAGGAAAGGTCAGTTGGGGTGGAGTCCTCACTCCACCCCTTTGGTTAACGGCAGGTTAACGCGAGGCGTATACCGCGGAAATCTTCACTAAAGGTAATTGAGTTAATGAATTAGTTAGCGCACATAAAACACAAAACCCCAGTTCACGACTAAACCCCAAGATTAGGAAGAGAATTGCAAGGGGTCTACGCTAGACCCTTGGTAGCTCGATTTGTGGTTGCGACACTGCTTAATTTTCAAAGCAAAGTCTTAACCCGTCTCAAATCCCTCAACAGAATCTTGAAAGGGGTCGCGACTGTGACAGCGACACTGATCATCTTGGCAATCGTGGTCGTCACTGCCCTCGCCTTTGACTTCACCAACGGTTTCCACGACACCGCCAACGCAATGGCAACCTCCATCGCCACCGGTGCGCTGAAGCCCTTCACCGCAGTTGCAATCTCCGCAGCTCTCAACCTCATCGGTGCATTCCTGTCGGTCCACGTGGCCGCAACCGTGGCCAAGGGTATCGTGAACCTCGACTCCTACGACCTCTCCGTAGGCGCCGACGGCGAAGCCCTCCTCATGGTCGTTTTCACCGGCCTCATCGGCGGCATCTTCTGGAACCTGTTCACCTGGCTCCTGGGCATGCCGTCCTCTTCCTCCCACGCACTGTTCGGCGGCCTCATCGGAGCCGCTTTCGCAGCGCTGGGAACCGGCGGCGTCGCTTGGTCCTCCATCGCCGGCAAGATCATCATCCCGGCTATCGCCTCCCCTTTCATCGCAGCGATGGTTTCCGCCTGCGGTACCGCGTTGGTCTACTGGGTCACCAACACCATTCCGGAGCGCGTAAAGAACGGACACTTCCGCCACGGCCAGATTGTCACCGCCTGCCTGGTTTCCCTGGCACACGGCGCTGGCGACGCCCAGAAGACCATGGGTGTCATCTTCCTCGCCCTCGTTGCAGCCGGTGAGGCAAACTCCGACCAGCGCATCCCGACCTGGGTCATCGTTGCTTGTGCTGTGGCCATCGCAGCCGGCACCTTGTCCGGCGGCTGGCGCGTCATCCGTACCCTGGGCAAGGGCCTCGTTGAGATTGAGTCCCCACAGGGCATGGCAGCTGAGGCTTCCTCCGCAGCCATCATTCTCACCTCCGCCGCTGGCGGTATGGCACTGTCCACCACCCACGTTTCCACCGGTTCCATCCTCGGTACCGGCCTGGGCAAGAAGGGCGCTCAGGTTCGCTGGGGCGTCGCAATGCGCATGGTTGCTGCATGGCTCATCACCCTCCCCTGTGCCGCGGCGGTTGGCTTCGTCACCTGGTGGATTGCCCACCTCGTAAGTGGTGCTACCAACACTCTCACCGGCGCTATCGTCGACGCCATCATCCTGCTGGCCATGGTCGCCGTCATCCTGATGCGTGCTCGCCGCAACCCGGTTGACGCTTCCAATGTCAACGACGATTGGGACGCTGACGCAGAGACCGTCGACTCCTCCTTGCAAGCACACGAGAAGGTCGCCGCAGGTGTCACCACTGGCAACGCACCAGGTGCTGCCACTGCCGCACACGGCGTGATCAACGATGCCTACAGCGCCGCTCACACCACCACCATTAAAGGAAAGTAGGACAACGCCATGACCGCAATGGAAATTCTCGTCGCTATTTCTCGCGTCGCTGGTTTGGCGCTCGCCTTCGGCGCTGGTATCCCGCTCCTTTTCGCTCTGGGCATGCGTTGCATGACCGGTGACCCGATTCGCAACAGCGAGGGCGTTATCGTAGGCGATACCGAAGCTTCCGCTCAGATGAAGGTCTTGGGATGGACCGTGTACGCCGTACTGGGCGTCATCATCCTGGTTGCCATCTCCTGGATTGCCAAGGATTCCATCAACCACTACTTCGGATTGGAGCTGTTCCCCGGCTTGTCCAGCAAGCACTAGGTCCTGCTTCACTCCACGCCTTAAGTTAACAAAAAGTTAACAAACGCGTAACTCCAGGTTGATTACTTAGCGGACCGAGCGTACCATGTTAGAAACATCAGCTCGGCCACCATTTTCTATCCCCACCTTAAGCGGCCGTTGATTCATTGCATGGACTGAAAGAAGGTGAGCATCAATGAATACCATTAACGGACTGATTTCCTCGTTTACTACGACATTCAAGAGTGCCACCGGCACAGGCCTTGACGCATTGGATGCAACCCCAATGGAAGCGCTCGTCACCGAGGAGCTCGTTGACCGCGGAACCACCCCGGCAACAACCGGCAATATCGTTGCCGCATTCAATGCGGTAAATAACCGCTCCCCTCGCGAGGAGGAGCTGTACGAAGTTGAGCTATTCCTGATGGATTTCGGCCTCGCAGCCTAAGACAGCACCCCCTTTCCATTGAGCGTTAACGTGCCCTACTCCCCACGGGAGAAAGGGCACGTTTCTTTTTGTAGTGCCCTAAAGAATTTGAGACCACCCCAGGCAAACGCCCCGCCCAGCAAAGGGTTAAAATGCCAAATACGAGAGTTTCCTCATATTCTGCAAGCCGCTCACCTGCACAAACTAGTTTTGTGAGGGAAATCACCGGCCCGTCAGGGTGTAAAACTCAAGCAAAATTGCCTAAACTCCCCAAACATGACCATTTCCTCACATTTGTCGGATCTTGATTCTATGAACGCGACCACCACGGCCGGCAAGATTGCTGAGCTAAAGCGCCGGCGCGAGCAAGCTGCTGCGCCCATGGGCGAAAAAGCCCACCAGAAAGTCCGCGATCAAGGCCGCCTCACCGCACGCGACCGCCTGGACTACCTCCTCGACGAAGGCTCCTTCGTCGAAACTGACATGCTCGCAGTACACCGCACCACCGACTTCGGTATGGCCGCCAAGAAGCCCGTGACCGACGGAATCGTCACCGGCTGGGGAACCATCGACGGCCGCGAGGTTTGCATCTTCTCCCAAGACGGCACTGTCTTCGGTGGTGCCCTCGGTGAGGTCTACGGCGAGAAGATGATCAAGATCATGGAGCTGGCCATCACCACCGGGCGCCCGCTCATCGGCCTCTACGAGGGCGCAGGCGCCCGCATCCAAGACGGTGCCGTGTCCCTGGACTGGATCGCCAAGACCTTCTACCAAAACATCAAGGCCTCCGGCGTGGTCCCACAGATCTCCGTCATCATGGGCGCCTGCGCAGGCGGCAACGCCTATTCTCCGGCGCTCACCGACTTCGTGGTCATGGTGGACAAGAAGTCCAAGATGTTCGTTACCGGACCCGACGTCATCAAGACCGTCACCGGCGAGGAAATCACCCAAGAAGAGCTCGGTGGCGCGTCCGTCCACATGCTCGCGGCCGGCAACTCGCACTACACCGCATCCTCCGACGAAGAGGCCCTCGACTGGGTCCACGACCTCGTGGGATACCTCCCGTCAAACAACCGTCAGCGCGCTCCTTTTGAGCCTTTCGAAGAGCTCGGCGAGGAAACCGCTGACGACCTCATGCTCGACGAGATCATCCCTGACTCCCCTACCCAGCCTTATGATGTAAAGGATGTCATCGCAGCGCTCACCGATGACGGCGAGTACCTCGAGATCCAGGCTGAGCGCGCCGAGAACGTGGTCATCGCATTCGGACGCATCGAAGGCCAAACGGTTGGCTTCGTGGCTAACCAGCCACAGGTCTACGCAGGCTGCCTCGACATCGACTCTTCTGAGAAGGCCGCACGCTTCGTGCGCACTTGCGACGCGTTCAACATTCCGATCGTCATGCTTGTCGACGTCCCAGGCTTCCTGCCGGGCGCTTCCCAGGAGCACAACGGCATTCTGCGTCGCGGCGCCAAGCTGCTCTACGCCTACGGTGAGGCCACTGTCCCGAAGATTACGGTGACCATGCGCAAGGCCTACGGCGGCGCCTACTGCGTCATGGGCTCCAAGGGCTTGGGTGCAGACGTCAACCTCGCGTGGCCAACCGCCCAGATTGCCGTCATGGGCGCAGCCGGCGCCGTGGGCTTTATCTACCGCAAGGAGCTCAAGCAGGCCCACGAGAAGGGCCTGGACGTGCAGGAATTGGCAAAGTCCTTCGAGCGCGAGTACGAGGACCACATGCTCAACCCATATAAGGCTGCTGAGCGCGGGCTTATCGACGCCGTGATTCTCCCCTCCGAGACCCGCAGCGCCATCACCAAGAACTTGCGCCTCTACGCCGACAAGAATGTGGCACGCCCTGCACGCAAGCACGGCAACATCCCGCTCTAAGAAGACGGGTTGTAGAATTAGTCCCTATGACTGATCTGAAAACCACTGCTGGCAAGATCGAGGATCTCAACAACCGCCTCAGCGAGTCGCGCATCCCCATGGGCGCCGAGACCCTCGAGGCAATCCATGCCGCAGGAAACTTGAGCGCACGCGAGCGCATCGAGAAGCTGCTCGACGAGGGTTCTTTCGTCGAGACCGATGCCCTCGCCCGCCACCGCTCCACCGACTTCGGCCGTGAGCACGATCGTCCGTACACCGACGGCGTCGTCACCGGCTATGGCACCGTCGACGGCCGCAAGGTTTGCATCTTCAGCCAGGACCCCACTGTATTCGACGGCACCCTCGGCGAGGCGTACGCAGAAAAGCTCACCAAGGTCTACGACCTTGCACTCAAGACCGGTGTCCCAATCATCGGCCTGTATGACTCCACCGGTCCGCGCGTCCAAGAAGGCATCGTCACTCTGGCTGGCTACGCCCGCATCATGGCACGCGTAACCCAGGCCTCCGGCCTCATTCCGCAGATCGGTGTCGTTGTAGGTAACACCGAGGGCATCGCTGCTTTTGCGCCGACGCTTTCCGACGTCCTCATCATCACCCAGGGAGCTACCCTCCACCAGGCAGCGCCGCACATCGCTGGCGCGGAAGCAGAGACCTTCGGCGGCGCCGCCGTGCACGCTGCAGCTGGCACCGCTCACCTCGTCGCGCAGTCCGACGCCGAGGCCGTAGCCCTTGCCCGCGACGTGCTCGCATTCCTGCCGGCCAACAACCGTGCCGAAGCCCCACGCGTTGCCGCTGAGATTAGCTCTGGCTCCATTGCGGACAACGTCAGCGACCGCGACCACAAGCTCGACACCATCATCCCGGATACCGCTGCCGAGGCCTACGACATGCACGACGTCATTAACACCGTCGTTGACGAAGACACCTTCTTCGAGCTCGCGGCCGACGCCGCCGAAAACATCATCACCGGCTTTGCATACATCGAAGGCCGCCCAGTCGGCATCGTGGCTAACCAGCCGCTAGCCCTAGCAGGTGCACTGGATTCAGCAGGTTCCGAAAAGGCTGCCCGCTTCATCCGCGCCTGCGATGCCTTCAATACCCCGGTCATCGAGTTCGTCGATTCCCCTGGCTTCGTCCCTACTCCGGAAGAAGAGAAGTCCGGCCTGTTGCGCCGCGCTTCGAAGCTTTCCTTCGCTTACGCAGAGGCAACCGTGGGCAAGCTGACCGTTATCACCCGCAAGGCAATCGGCCCGGCTTATGTATTCATGGGTTCCAAGGACTTAGGCGCAGACTTGGCCTACGCATGGCCTACCGCTGAAATCGCCGTCACCCAGGCATCCCAGGCTGCGCTGGCCATCTATGGCGAGGAAGCTACCCCGGAGCAGGAAACAGAGCTCGCCGAGCAGATCCTGCACCCCTATGCCGCTGCCGAGCGCGGTTTGGTTGATAATGTCATCGAACCCTCCGCAACCCGCGGCTACCTCGTCGAAGGCCTGCGACTTCTGGAACGCAAGATCGTCGCCCAGGCCCCGAAGAAGCACGGTAACATCACCCTCTAAAAGGAGAATCCATGACCGCACCAACATTTCGTGTACTCAAGGGCAACCCCTCCGACGATGAGGTTGCCGCACTTACCGCAGTCCTAGCGCAGCTCAGTGCTGATGCCCGCGCAAAGCAGGCCGGTTCTGACGCCGGCGAGCGCAACCTGTGGGGCCGCCTCGACGAGCGTTTCGACGCATACGGCGCACAGGACGTCTTCAACCCGTCCGCCTTCCGCAACGTGCGTTACTACTAAAGGCTGCTTGAAGGATGCGAATCGTCCTCGCTTCTCAATCCCCGTCCCGCGCTTCCATTCTGCGTGGGGCCGGGGTTGAGCCCGTTTTGGCGCCCGCGCACGTGGATGAGGATGCTATCGAGACGTCGCTAAGCGGCGCAGCTCCTGCCGATATCGTCGCAGCATTGGCCACCGCAAAAGCGGAAAAGATCGCGCCCGAGTACCCGCAGGACGTCGTCATCGGGGGCGATTCCATGCTGCTTCTCGACGGCGTACTCCAAGGCAAGCCACACACTGTCGACGCCACGATTGAACGCTGGCGCGCCCAGGCTGGCCGCCGTGCAGAGCTGCTCACCGGACACTGCATCATCCAGGGCGACAAGCGCCACGTTGAAACCTCGCGCACCAGCGTCTTTTTCGCCGCGGCAAACGAGCGCGACATCGCCGCCTATGCCGCGACTGGTGAACCTTTGGAATGCGCCGGCGCCTTCACCTTGGAGGCAATCGGCGGTTGGTTCATTGACCGTATCGAGGGCGATCCTTCCTCGGTCATCGGGCTATCGCTGCCGGTGGTCCGCCGTGCCTTGTACTCCTTTGACCTCTGCGTCTCAGACTTCTGGGCCCAGCCTTAAGACGTGGCCGCTGCCATTGTCCGGCGGGCGCGGTAGTCTAGCGGGCATGGAAATGAAAGACATGCTCGCACCCGCCCCCATCAAGCTGCCTGCTGATCCCGGCGCTGATTCCACCGCTGACCTGCAGGCTGGCATTGTAGAATACCCCAACTCCCCGCTGCTGTGGGCTTTGCTCGCCGAGCAGGAGCTCACGCGCTTGCGCGAGGATGAGGCCATGCCTACTGCCTACATCACCGCTTATGCCTATGCCCGCACGGGCTACCACCGCAGCCTTGACCGCCTGCGCGGCAACGGCTGGAAGGGCTGGGGTCCGGTTCCTTTCGAGCACGAGCCGAACCAGGGCGTCCTGCGCGCCATTGCTGCCCTCGCGCACGCGGCGCAGGCCATTGGTGAGGAGGACGAGTACGACCGTCTCCGCCAGATGCTTTCCGACGCCGACCCAGACTCCGTCGCCCGTCTCCTTGACTAAAGTAACTTTCTAGCAGCCGGCGGGCGCGGATTCCCAGCCGCGCCGAATGAGCTCCTCGAGCACCTTAAGGTCTACGTCTTCTGGCTTGTTAATGTACAGACAGGACTTGCTCACGGTGTGCTTAACGAGTCGTTCCAGCAGATCCTCATCGTGCGGTAGCCCATAAAGAGAAATCTTGGCCCCTGCCATATCCTCGGAGTTTTTGCCTGTGTGTCCGCGAGTGAAGGTCGCGCTGCGGTCCTCCGGGGCTGGTGCTCCGTGAAGGTCCATCCCCTGCTCCTGCAACGCCGCATTCAGGCGCTCGAGCCCGCGCTTGCCGACGCCGGCTATCGATTCAAAGTCAGTCATGGGAGCCTCGGTTTTCCAATTCGGTAACCACCGTTATCCCAAGCAGGATATACAAACTTGGCTGCCAAGCACGCCCAAACAGCAAACCCCGGTTCGTTCCTATTCAGGAAGAACCGGGGGAAGGTGGAAAACCAACGAACTCTGGTGTTCGTTACTCAAAAGAGCCTTACTTGTCCGCCTCAGCGTTTTCAACGAGCTTCTTGGTGTTCTCAGTGGTCTGGATGTTTGCCACGAAGAACTCCAGAACGAGGCGAACCTGGATAAGGTAAAGGACCAAGCCCAGGGTGCCGAAAATGAGGTGTCCGAAGATCATCATCACTGCCATGCCGCCACCGAAGGAGCTGCCGGACAACGAGCCAGCGAGGCCGCCGAGGGAGCCGCCCATGACTGCGAAGAGCAAGCCACCGAGCCACCACAGGACACCGACTATCATCGCGATGATGTAGATGACGGAAGCGAACTTCACGGTGATGAAGCTGGAGAACTTGAAGTCGAATAGGGACTTGAAGAAGCTATCCTTCTGCGGCTGTGCCTGCTGCAGGCCCTGTGGGTACGGGCCAAAGCCCTGCTGTGCTGGCTGGTTGAAGCCGCCGTGGTTCTGCTGTGGATAGCCGCCAAAAGCCTGCTGGCCTGGCTGACCTGGCTGCGGCTGCCCCTGCTGCGGGAATCCGCCAAAGCCCTGCTGTGGCTGCTGGCTCTGGAACTGCTGGTTAAAGCCGCCCTGTTTGAAGTTGCCTGCAGGCGGGACCGACTGGCCGAAGTCATTGTTACCGAAGTCGTTGCTGCCAAAGTCCGAACCGCGGAAGTCCGAAGCACCAAAGTCCGAATCAGAAGCATGGTTAGCCACGGAATTTTCTCCAAAGTTTACGGTCTCTTCGCCTTCTGCGTGGTGCACGCCGGAAGCTTCGGAAGAATCGAAAGAGCTAGCTGCTCCGAAGGAAGAACCACCAAAATCAGACTGCCCTAAGTCGGAGCTACCAAAGTCAGAATTGCCGAAGGAGGAGGAACCAAATGAGTCCTCGGCGGCATGCTGCGGGTTCTGCTCGGAGTTCTTTTCTCCGTACTGGTCTGGATTGGCCATAAGCGAGATTTTCCTTTCGATTACTTAACTGCGTCTTAAATCACGCACACTTGAAAATACAACAGATAAAACCAATCGGCAGCCCAATGGGGACCACTCCCCTTGTTATGAGTACAAAAATAACCCCGTACCCTCCCTGTTGGAGACTACGGAGTTATTGAAGATAAAGCTGATTTATGGCTATACCTTAAGCGTGCTTTGCTTCGACGCGCTTGATTGCCTCAGCTGCAACCTTCTCCTGGATGCCCATGTCGAGCTCAGAGGTGAAGCCAACGCAGGAGCAGTTAATCTCGCCGAGAACATAGGTGTCCTCGCCATTCTCGCCGTCGGCAAGCATGAAGTCAGCAGTCCAGATAAGCGGAATGTTGTCGCCGCCGAGCTTCTCAGCGATGACAGGGCGAACCTCTGCGAACATGTCAACCAAGCTCTGCCAAGCCTCTGGCTTGTCGTAGGTGTACTTCGCACCGGAGAACAAGGTAGCGGAGAAGTTATCGCCGCCTTCAGCTGGCTTCTTGTGGACCACGAATACTGGATCCGGACCAACGAGAAGAATGCGGATCTCGCCCTCAACGATGCGCGGCATGAAGCGCATATCGACGAGCATGCCGTTGTCACCGATAATGTACTGGTCGCAGAAGTCCATGAACTCGCCGAGCTCGCGAACCTCGGTGTGGTTGTCCACAGCCTCGGTGCACTTGAGCTTGGTGTCCAGCGGAAGCACGGTGCCCGGAGTTACTTCAAGGGACTTGTCCTCAATCTGGACGCGCCAGATGCCCTCACCGGTCGAGCCGCGGTTCTGCTTAAGAACGCGCTCACCGTAGGAGATGGAGGTCGGGAAGGTGTTGTGGAAAGACTCAACGTCGTAATAAGCCGCGGTGTCAGCCGGGACTAGTTCAGTGTCGTTGAGCTTGACCAGCGCATCCTTTGCGCCATATGCCATCATCTCGTAAGGAGTGGACATGCCTACCAGGCCAGCCTCAGAGAGCTTGGTCAACAGGTCGAAATAGCCCTTCTCGCCACCCGGGATGTTGCCTGGGTTCACGCGGGAGATGTAAGCGTCAAAGTTCTCAGAGACGTACTCGAAGATGCGCTCGGACCACTCTGGGCGGAAGAACACGACCTCGGAGTGCCAGCCGGCTTCCTTGATGGAGTCGACGATAGGCATGGTGTCCTTGCGGTGACCGTTGAGCTGCTTGTCAGATCCGCCCTCGACCTCGAAGACGACGATTGCCTTATGCACAGCAATTCCCTTTCGTTTGGGGTTTGTGGGTATTGGTCCGGCACACAGGGCCACTACTGCTCTGGCCCGCCATATTTAACGAGAATTAGAGAGTGAATATGCAGCGTTCTGCACCGCACCACGTTTTAAAAATATCGCAGTCTTTGCCCCTGCGCTCGCTTGCTAACCCCGCCTTAACCCCGGTCATTTTCGCCGCTCAGAAATCGTTTTAGGGCTTGACCTGCACACTTGTTATAACCAGCAGTTTCAACTTATGCACAGTAGACCAAAAATGTATCCAACAACACAGTAGGGACGCTGGGTGACCAATCTAGAGGTTTTCGCGTTAAAGTTGATTTGACTAAACATGCCTAACCAAAATCCCCTTCATAGAAAGGTAGGCGAACCATGGCCGAGTTCGATCCCAATCCTCCGTTCCAAGAGTATGCACACCCAGAGCGTCTCGTATCTGCACCCTGGCTATCGGCCCGCCTAGGCATTAAAGGCCTACGCGTAATCGAGGTTGACGAGGACTCCCTCCTCTACGACATCGGCCACGTACCCACCGCCTCCCGCATCAACTTCCAGACGGAGCTACTGGACCCCGTTACCCGCGACATCGTCAGCGCGGAAGGCTTCGCGCAGCTCATGCGCGACAAAGGAATCAAGCGTGATGACACTGTGGTTATCTACGGCGACAAAGCCAACTGGTGGGCCGCCTACGCCCTGTGGGTATTTGAGCTTTACGGCCACCCGGACGTCCGTCTCCTCGACGGTGGCCGAGATGCTTGGGTTACCGAAGAGCGCGACACCTCTTTTATGGTTCCCGACTTCCCAGAGTCTGATTACCCAGAGGTAGAGCGCAACGACGAGACTTACCGCATCTTTGTGGACCAAGTTCGCGGCACGACCGCAAAACTCGTAGACACCCGCACGCCGGAGGAGTTCTTTGGCGAGGCCACCCACGAGTCCCCCAACGGCGACTCCGCATACGGCACCACCATGCGCCACGGCCACATCCCAGGCGCCGTGAACCTAGAGTGGGACCGCGCGGTCTACCCCAACGGCTGCTTCCGCGCGCTTTCCGAGCTCAACGTAAACTACGGCGAGCTGGAACCCGCTTCCGAGACCGTCCTCTACTCCCACGTCGGCGCACAGGCTGCGCACACCTGGTTTGTCTTGACCTTCCTCCTTGGGTTCAAGGACGCCAAGGTCTACGACGGCTCCTGGGCCGAATGGGGCAACATGATCCGCATGCCTATCGAAGGTTAATCAATAGCGAGAAGCATCATACTTAAGCACTCAACACGCCGCATTTTCCCGCATCGACGCTGGTGCGGGAATATTTTTGGAAACAAAACCGGAACCTGACGGTTTTCTCATGTTTTTGTGTGCAAGAATAGTGGACAGTCCAATTCGAGTTTTATCAGGAGGGTTCCTGCCGTGGCAGTTGAAACCAAGAAGATCACCAAGCTGCTAGTTGCTAACCGCGGTGAGATTGCAGTCCGCGTGATCCGCGCCGCGCGCGACGCTGGCATCGCCTCCGTCGCTGTGTATGCAGAGCCAGACGCCGACGCGCCTTTCGTAGCTTTGGCAGACGAGGCTTTCGCCCTCGGCGGCCAAAATTCCGCCGAGTCCTACCTTGTCTTTGACAAGATTCTCGACGCCGCAGCAAAATCCGGCGCCAACGCCATTCACCCGGGCTACGGCTTCTTGTCTGAGAACGCCGACTTCGCCCAGGCTGTCATCGACGCAGGCCTCATCTGGATCGGCCCTTCCCCACAGTCCATCCGCGACTTGGGCGACAAGGTCACTGCCCGCCACATCGCCGAGCGCGCCGACGCCCCAATGGCGCCAGGCACCCCAGACCCGGTCAAGGATGCCGCCGAGGTTGAGGCCTTCGCCGACGAGCATGGCCTGCCCATCGCTATCAAGGCTGCCTTCGGCGGCGGCGGACGCGGTATGAAGGTTGCCTACAACCGCGACGAGGTCGCAGAGCTCTTCGACTCCGCTACCCGTGAGGCCACCGCAGCATTCGGCCGCGGCGAATGCTTCGTCGAGCGCTACCTCGACAAGGCTCGCCACGTTGAGGCCCAGGTCCTAGCTGACCAGCACGGCAACGTCGTCGTCGTGGGCACCCGCGACTGCTCCCTGCAGCGCCGCTTCCAGAAGTTAGTGGAGGAAGCACCAGCGCCGTTCCTCACCGACGAGCAGCGCGCTTCCATCCACGAGTCCGCTAAGCGCATTTGCCGCGAGGCAGGCTACTACGGCGCAGGTACCGTCGAGTACCTCGTTGGCTCCGACGGTCTCATCTCCTTCCTTGAGGTCAATACCCGTCTGCAGGTCGAGCACCCGGTTTCCGAGGAGACCACCGGCCTCGACCTCGTGCGCGAGCAGTTCAACATCGCAGAGGGTGGCAAGCTTTCCTTCACCGAGGACCCAACCCCGCGCGGCCACGCATTCGAGTTCCGCATCAACGGCGAGGACGCTGCGGCTGGCTTCATGCCGGCACCGGGCAACGTCGTCAAGTATGCAGAGCCAGCAGGCCCAGGCGTGCGTGTGGATTCCGGCGTGCGTGAAGGCTCCGTCATCGGTGGCCAGTTCGACTCCATGCTGGCCAAGCTCATCGTCTGGGGTCAAGACCGCGAGACCGCGCTGCAGCGCGCACGCCGCGCCCTGTCGGAGTACACCGTCGAGGGCCTTCCGACCGTCATTCCTTTCCACCAGGCCATCGTGAGCGACCCTGCGTTTACCGCTGAGAACGGGTCCTTCGATGTCTACACCAAGTGGATTGAAGAAGAGTGGGTGGGCGAGCTGCCTGCGTACGTCGACCCAGATGCTCCGGCTGAGGACGATGCAGACCCAGCCCAGAAGTTCGTGGTTGAGGTCGCTGGCCGCCGCATTGAGATTGCGCTGCCGTCCAACCTCATCTTCGGTGGCGGTTCTCCGCGCAAGAAGTCCAAGAAGCGTCGCGGTGGCGGCGCCAAGGCCGCTGCGTCTGGCGACGCCGTCGTGGCACCAATGCAGGGCACCGTCATCAAGGTCAACGTCGAGGAGGGCCAGGAGGTCGCAGAAGGCGACGTCGTGCTCATCCTCGAGGCCATGAAGATGGAAAACCCAGTCAAGGCCCACAAGTCCGGCACCGTGACCGGCCTCGCTGTGGAGCAGGGCGCCCAGATCAACAAGGGCACCCCATTGCTGGAGATCAAATAGCTCACTAGAGTCGGTGGAATGACTGCCAACGACTCTGCTTATGGGGTCCGGCTGGCCAAGGAGCCAGACCGGACCTACCTGTCCCGTCTGCTCTTCCTCGCTGATGTTTTGGGTGACGAAGAGGCTGCCGTCCCTGACTTCCACACGGCAGACGTGGGCCTGTACATCGACGAATGGTCGCCGCTTGTCGACGGCGGCTGCATCGCCGTTTCCAGTCATAACGTACCGATGGGCGGTGCGTGGCTGCGCTACTACACCGGTGCGCGCAAAGGTGCGGCGTACCTGGGTAACCCGGAAGCAGAGCCTTTCGACGAATCCCAGTGGGCAACCCGTTTTGACCCAGAGGAAATCCCCGAGCTATTCATCGCGGTGGAATACCGCTACCGTGGCTTAGGCGTAGGCCGCCGCCTGCTGCGCAACATTTGCGACCTCGCTGCGGCCCAAGAGGCCCCCGCGATTGCACTGTGGGTCGACCCCAAGAACCCTGGCGCCCGCAAGCTCTACGAATCCGAAGGCTTCGAAGACATCACCGTCCCCGGTAATTCGGAGGCGCCCACCATGGTCAAGTACTTCGCCCACTAGGTTGCAACCGCGCAGAATAGAGCGCCCTTCCCGCCGACGCTTCAAAGGTCAGCGGGAGGGGCGCTCTTCTGTTGACAGCTTATAGCCGATTAGTTAATGACCACGATGAGGTCGCCACCTTCGACCTTGGTGGCCTGGCCGATGGCTACGCGCTCGACCTTGCCGTCCTTGGTTGCGGAGATGGAGGCTTCCATCTTCATGGCCTCGATGACGGCGACTTGGTCGCCGGCCTTGACCTCGTCGCCAGCCTTCACGGTGGCGTTGACCACGCCCGCGAACGGCGCGGCCACGTGGCCGTCGTTGGACGGGTCGGCCTTCTCCACGGTGGCCACGGAGGACTCCACGTTGTTGTCGCGGACCTTCATCGGGCGAATCTGGCCATTGACGTTGAGCACAACGTTGCGCATGCCCTTCTCATCCGGCTCGCCGAGGGCGTCGAGACGAAGCGTGATCGTCTTGAGATCCGCACGGTCGTTAGAGCCCTCCGGGAAGTAGTGGACGATGTAGTCGTTGCCCTCTTCCAAGCCGTAGAGGAAGACGGTGTCCGTGAGCGCCTCAGTGTTGCCAAAGGTGCGGCGGAACTCATTGAACTCCTCGAACTGCTTCGGGAAGAGCAGTCGGTTCAGGGACGCACGGCGCTCGTCAGAGTTGTCGGAGACCAGGTGAGCTTTCTCCTCTTCCGGTACTGGCTTGACGGAGACGTCGCCAGGCGCGCGGCCCTCAAGGACCTTGTCGCGCAGCGGTGGCCAGCCACCCGGAGGGTTACCGAGCTCACCGCGGAGGAACGCGATGACGGAATCCGGGATGTCGTACTTGGTGGGGTTGGCTTCAAAGTCGGCTGGGTCCACGCCCGCACCCACGAGGTGCAGAGCCAAGTCACCAACAACCTTGGAGGACGGGGTCACCTTGGTCGGACGGCCCAGCATCTCATTGACGGCGGCATAGGTGTCCTCGATGACCTCGAAACGGTCCTCCAAGCCAAGCGCGGTAGCCTGCGCCCGCAGGTTAGACAGCTGGCCGCCCGGAATCTCGTGGCGGTAGACACGGCCGGTCGGGCCAGGAATGCCCTTCTCAAACGGACGATAGAGCTGGCGGACAGCCTCCCAGTAAGGCTCGAGATCGGAGACGGCCTGCAGTTCGATGCCGGTGTCGCGCGAAGAGTTGGAGAACGCCGCGATGATGGCGGACAGCGAAGGCTGCGAGGTGGTGCCAGCCAGCGGTGCGGAAGCACCGTCGACGACGTCCGCGCCAGAGAGCGCCGCAGCGTAGTAGGTAGCCAGCTGGCCGCCCGCGGTGTCGTGAGTGTGGACGTGGACCGGCAGGTCGAATTCCTTGCGCAGCGCCATGACCAGCTTGGAAGCGGACTCCGGACGCAGCAGGCCAGCCATATCCTTAATGGCCAGCACGTGTGCACCGGTGTTCACGATTTCCTCAGCCAGCTTCAGGTAGTAGTCCAGCGTGTAGAGCTTCTCCCCCGGCGAGCACATGTCGCCCGAGTAGGCCATGGCAACCTCGGCCACGGTGGTGTTGGTCTCCAGGACGGCGTCGATAGCCGGGCGCATCTGGGTGACGTCGTTCAGCGCGTCAAAGATGCGGAAGACATCCACGCCGGACTTGGCGGCCTCCTGCACGAAGCTGGTGCACACATCGTTGGAGTACGGCGAATAGCCCACGGTGTTGCGGCCACGCAGCAGCATCTGGATGTTCTGGTTCGGCATTGCCTCACGCAGCAGATCCAGGCGGACCCACGGGTCCTCCTTGAGGAAGCGCATGGCGACGTCGTACGTTGCGCCGCCCCACGCCTCGACGGAGAAGAGCTCCGGGGTCATGCGCGCGACAGCCTCAGCAGCGGTGACCAAGTCGGTACCGCGCACGCGGGTGGCCAGCAGGGACTGGTGGGCGTCACGGAAGGTGGTATCGGTGACGGCCAGGGCATCCTGCTTGCGGATCTTTTCTGCCCACTTCTTCGGGCCCAGCTCCAGCAAGTCGTCGCGGGAACCGCGCGGCAACTCGGAGTTAAAGTCCAAATCCGGCAGCTTATCGAAGGGGCGCAGGATGGTCGGACGCTCGCCGTTCGGCTTATTAACGGTCACGTCAGCGATGTAGTCGATGATGCGGCCGGACTCGTCCACGGCCGGCGGAGCTTTGAGCAGATCCGGGTGCTCCGGAATGAAGCTGGTGTCCACGCGGGTGTTGACGAAGTCCGGCTCGCGCAGCAGAGCACGCAGGAAGCCGATGTTGGTGGCCACGCCGGCCACGGTGAACTCATTGAGCGCTCGCTGCGCACGTGCCACGGCTTGTTCAAAGTTGACACCGCGGCAGGTCATCTTCACCAGCAGGGAGTCAAAGTTCGGCGAGATCTCCGCGCCGACGGCCGTTGCGCCGTCGAGACGCACGCCCGCGCCGCCCGGCGAGCGGTACTGGGTCAGCGTGCCGGTATCCGGGCGGAAGCCGTTGGAGGGATCCTCGGTGGTAATACGGCACTGCAGCGCTGCGCCGGTGATGTGGATATCCTCCTGCTTCAGGCCCAGCTCCTCCAGGGAGAGGCCCGCGGCAATCTGCATCTGGGACTTCACGATGTCCACCCCCGTGACCTCCTCGGTCACGGTGTGCTCAACCTGCACACGCGGATTCATCTCGATGAAGACGTGGTTGCCCTTCTCATCGACGAGGAACTCGACGGTACCGGCGCCTTCATAGTTAATGTGCTCACAGAACTTTACGGCGTCCGCACAGATGCGGTCACGCAGCTCCGGGTCCAGGGTCGGCGCCGGGGCGATCTCGACGACCTTCTGGTGGCGACGCTGCACGGAGCAGTCGCGCTCGTACAGGTGCATGACGTTGCCCTGGGAGTCAGCCAGAATCTGCACCTCAATGTGCTGCGGGCGAATCACCGCGGTCTCAAGGTAGACGTGGCCGTCACCGAAGGCGGCCTCCGCCTCGCGGGATGCCTCCGCACACTTGGTCTTCAGTTCTGCTTCGTTCTCAATGAAGCGCATACCGCGGCCGCCACCGCCGGCAACTGCCTTTACGAAGACGGGGAACTCGAAGTCCTTGGAGTATTCCGCCAGCTCGTCGACGTCCGTCGAGGGCTTCGAGTCCTTCAGAGTCGGCAGCCCTGCTTCCTCAGCTGCAGCCACAGCGGCAGCCTTGTCGCCGGTCAGGTCGAGGGTCTCAGCCGTGGGGCCGATGAACTTGATGCCGTTGTCACGGCAGGCTCGGGCCAGATCCGCACGCTCAGAGAGGAAGCCATAGCCTGGGTAAATGGCATCCGCACCGGACTTCTTGGCGGCGCGAATCACCTCATTGATGTCCAAGTAAGCCTTGACCGGCTGGCCTTCGGTACCAATGCGCACTGCCTCATTAGCGAACGCGCGGTGGAAGGAGTTGCGGTCTTCCTTGGGGTAAATGGCGACCGTCTTGGCACCAACCTCAAAGGCCGCGCGGAAAGCACGCACGGCAATCTCACCGCGGTTGGCCACCAAGATCTTGGAGAAGGGCTTGTGGGCGGTATCAGACACTAGGAGTGGTCCTTTCAGATAGGAACAATACGAAGACAAGGATAGTGTCCGAGGCGACAACGCGGGCGAAATTCGACATATAGCTCAACAGAAATTGTTCAGTTTCTCACTAAACTCACCATGCATACCTCTAAACACCCCAACCCATATCGTTTCAGAATCAAAGCGGGCGGAACCTACCCCTCTGCCGCAAAGATATAAACCTCGTGACATACATTCTTCAGGGTTGCTATTCTTCGATAAAGTTAACAAACCAACTTCGTCTTTCACTTCTGAAGGATTCATAATGAAGACGGATACCAGCTTTAAGCTGAGGTCTCGCCACCAGCCATTCTGTTCCCGCTCAAGCCTCGGTCAACGACCTTGACGCGAGCCTCTCTGCTGCAAAGAGCTCATGAATTCAGTCACCATTTCTAACGTCCACAAGTATTTAGGCGAAGGCGCCCAGCGCACGCATGTTCTCAAAGGCACAAGCCTAGAGGTTGATGAAGGTGAGTTTCTCGGAATTTCAGGAAAGAGCGGCTCCGGCAAAACCACTCTCCTGCGCGCGGTTGCAGGTCTTCTACCTATCGATGAAGGCTCAATCTCGGTCTTCGATACCTGTGTATCCACCGCTGCTCCCAAGGAACTACTCGCCTTGCGCCGCAACACAATCGGTTTCGTCCATCAAGACGACTTATTAATGAATGAACTCACCGCGCTCGAAAATGTCATGCTTGTGCTTGCCGCAGCGGGTGTCGATGAAACGGCGGCACACAACAAGGCTTCCGAGGCATTAGCCCAGGTAGGACTAGCAGAACTTGCTCAACGATTTCCCGCAGAGATGTCGCGCGGCCAGTGTCAAAGAGTCGGAATCGCCCGAGCACTGTCTGGGAACCGGCGAATTCTCTTGGCTGATGAGCCGTCTGCTGCGCTCGATTCCGAGAACTCCCATGGCATTTTTCGACTCTTCAAAAAGCTCGCATCAACTGGCACAACCGTGATAGCAACCAGCCACGATCCCATCATGCTCGACTATTGCAGCACGGCCTACACGCTGATCGACGGCCAGATCGGGAAAGCAGCCCCGCATGCTCAATGAACTGATTACGAAAGTCGTGCATTCTTCGAAACGGTACCGCTTCGGCGCAGCGGCAATCGCAGTGTGCTTAGGATTATTCGCATTTGCTGTCTCGGCCGATCTCTTCATGACGTTGTCCCCGCAGCAGAAGGCGCAGTCAGAATTGGGAAACAACGCCGTGCGCGTGGACGTGCCTGTGTACACGCGGGCGGGCGTGGTTGAGCAGACGCTGCCACAACTTGATTCCCCAGAGCGGGGATTTACTGCCCAGCTCGAGACTTACGATCTCTATGTCGATAGCGATCCTTCAAATTCCCTTGTCTACAAGGAGTCTCACTGGGAAGATCAAGCTCCCGATTTTGGGTTGGCATTGGTTCAGGGCCATTGGCCTAGCGCTCCTGGCGAGGTAGTAGTCACCGAGGACGTGAACCTTAGTCTTGGAGAGAACACAACTGCATTCAACGGCACGCTACCTCTCCGTATCGTTGGCGTTGCATCGAATTCCTTCCACAAGCATGAAGAAGCTGTGTACGGCGCGTCGGGAACGTGGAACACCATCGACGCTGACGCTTATTCCATGACCTCCGCTTCGGTCCGGCCAATTGTTTTCGGTTCCGAAGGAAAGACTCCTGCAGCCCTCACCGAGTTCATTAGGAGTCAGATCGGGGATGCAGACCTCGTCGATCGTGCAGCGCTTGACGACGCCTTCTCGGCATCGCTTCTCACCCGAGAAAGCTTGCTCGCAACGCCGCCTTCAGGATTCGCCGATAGCTATTCCTTCTTCTTCGGCCTGTTCGCCGTTGTCATCCCATGCGCTTTGATCTTCTTCCTGTGGCGGATTACCTACCAGGTACTTCGCCCGTTGAGCCAGCGGTTTTTCGAGCTAGGAATCTCGCCCTTCCTATTGTGGAAGTCCAGCGCATTCATCCTGCTTCGTTCAGCCTTGATGTACTCCGTCGCAGGACTCGTATTGGGTGCAGGTCTGGCACAATGTGCGCGCCCTTTCATTTCTGGACTTGGAGGTTTGCCTGATCCTGGAGTCCTGATTCCATGGAAATGGTTAGTGCTTCTTCTCGCTAGCTCGCTAGCAGCACTCCTGATTGGTGCTATTGCCACCGCGCCGTCGGCTCAACCTCATCCGTTCTGGAAGGACTTCCCGACACCGACCCCATCGGCATCATTCTTACGCTGGGGTGCAGTCGTTATTGTCCTTGTCGCTGTCCTCTTCACGTTCGCTGCAGCACTGCTGGGGCCCGACGTATTCGAAACATGGGCGCCAGCGCCAACCGTGGCGATGTGCATCGTCTTTTCTCTTCTTCTCGCACGCTGTCCGCGAACCAGCCGGCCCTACACTCCAGCAGGCGTGGCCCTGAGATTTGCCGAAAAACACCGTCAACTCATTGGTACGGGTCTGGTGTTGTTGGTCCTGTGCATGGGAACCGCGGTGTTCAGTAGTTCGATGTCAGCCAGTTTTACAGCCAGTGAGAACGACAGCTTGACGTCAACAATCGCCCCAAACCAGGCACACGTTTTAAAGAAGACAGATGATGGCCTAGCTACAAACGCTGATTCCGTTCAGCACGTCGCCACTGCGTTGGGTGTGCCCGCCCCAGTTCGTATTTCTTATGTCCAAGCCACGCTGGAAATGCCCACGGAGATGTCGGGGACTTTTGGTGTACTGGGCGTCGAATCCGTTCATGACGTAGAACGGCTCTTAGACCGAGAGCTTACTGCCTCGGAAAAAGATGTCCTTGCGACCGGAGCATTGGTCCGCGATAACAGATTCATCGACCATGACCATGCTTCAATCAGCACGAGCAGAAATCCCAGTCCCACAACCCTTCCAGCGGTGAGTATCGACTTCGGACCTCACTGGGAGAAGCTGGCTGGAGGAATTATCCTCGAATCCACGGCGCAGAAACTAGATGCACCGGCAGGTAGGACACAATGGGTCTTTACGGGTCTCCAGGAAGACCAAGAAAAGCGCTTTCTTGATAGCGCTGCGCAAGCCCGTATCCCCCACGAGCTCGTACTACTGCCGCTGGTTCAAACCTCTTCGACACCGCGGGCGTTCTACATCAGTTTGGCAGCCGCGCTGCTCAGCGCGTTAGCCGTAACCTTTGTTTTCTCGCGGCAACTTGCTCGCGCTACCGAAGCAATCGAGACCACCTTCAAAGTACTTGGCCTCGATTCTTCCTGGCACCTAAGAATCGTTGTACTCACGACGGCCACACTGGCATGTACTGCGATCATTACTGGCTGTATTGCTGGAATCCTCCCGCTTGCCGGAATGGTCTACGCAATGGGAGATGGCCTCACCTTTGCTATCGATTGGAAGGCACTTCTTATTGCTGCAGGCGCAATAGCACTAGGCGCTGCAAGTGGCGTTGGCATGTCATGCCTTCGCTACGTGCAGCGCCCGTCGTCAAGCACAGCGGCTCATTAGATCTGCTTCGGCGGAACGGAGCGCTGCTCCTTGCCGTTGTAGGCAGACAGCGGGCGGATCAGGGAGTTGTTCTCGTTTTGCTCCACGATGTGGGCGGTCCAACCGGTGATGCGGGCCATCACGAAGATCGGGGTGAAGAACTCAATGTCGAAGCCCAGGATGTGGTACGCGGGGCCAGCCGGGAAGTCCAGGTTCGGCTGGATCTTGATGGAGGTGTTCTCATACATGGTCTTGGACATGTTCTCGTACATTGCAACCCACTGCTCCTGGCCATGGTCCTTAGCCAGCTCGCGGAATGCTGCCTCCATGGTCGGCACGCGGGAGTCACCGTTCTTGTAGACGCGGTGACCAAAGCCCATCACCAGTTCCTTGTTCTTGAGCTTATTGAGGGTCCACTCCTCTGCCTTGGCTGGGTCGCCAACCTCTAAGAAGTTGTGCATGACGGCCTCGTTTGCGCCACCGTGCAGCGGGCCCTTCAAAGCACCGATTGCGGCGGTCACTGCGGAGTAGGTGTCCGACATGGTCGAGGTGACCACGCGAGCCGCGAAGGTCGACGCATTGAAGGAATGCTCAGCGTAGAGGATGAGGGACTTGTCGAATGCCTCAATATCGGAGCGGGAGTTAGCCGGCGAGCCTTCCTCGTCGCCGAAGACCATCCACAGGAAGTTCTCGGCAAAGCCCTTCTTGCGGTCTGGCTCGATGTAGCCCTCGCCACGGCGGCGTCGGATGTCGAGCGCAATGATGGTCGGAATCTTGGCCATCAGCTCGAGAGCGGTGCGGCGGATGTGCTCGGAGTCCTTGGTGTACTCTTCCGGGTCCTGCGAACCGATGAAGGAGATGGCGGTACGCAGCACGTCCATCGGGTGGCAGGACTTAGGCATCGAGGTAATCAGGTCGATGAGGTGGCGGTCGATGTGACGCAGCGCCTTCTCACGAGCGGAGAAACGGACCAGTTCACCCTGGTTCGGCAGCTCGCCGTTCCACAGCAGGTAGGCCACTTCCTCGAAGGAGCAGTAGCGGGCCAGCTCCTGGACTGGGTATCCGCGGTAGGTCAGGGAGTTGGTCTCTGGGACCACCTTGGAGACTGCGGTTTCATCAACGACGACGCCGTAAAGGCCCTTGCGGATTTCTGGGGTGTTCTCGGACATGATGTTCTCCTTTTACTTGGAAAGATTGTTCTTTGCTTGGGCGGCGCTTGACGACGCCGCGGAGCGGGCGAGCCTTGCTCGCCCGGACCAGGTGTTTACTCGAAGGTGGCCTTGTAAGCGTCCTTGGAGTAGGTGAAAACGGCCTGGTCGAAGGCGTTGTACTCGTTGTAGCGAACCAACTCGTAGAGGCGAGAGCGGTGCTGCATGCGCTCAAGCCAGTCGGTCTGGATGCCGGTCTCCTGCAAGTCCCGCAGGAAATCCTCGGTCGCGCCCATAGCCACGCGGAGGGTGGACACCGGCCAGATGACCGCGTTGTAGCCCAGGTCCTCTAGCTGCTGGGCAGACAGCAGCTCGGTCTTGCCGAACTCAGTCATGTTCGCCAGCAGCGGGGTGTCCACAGCAGCGCGGAACTTCTCGAAGTCAGCCGGCGAGTAGAGAGCCTCTGTGAAAATGAGGTCCGCACCTGCATCGGCGTAGGCCTTGGCACGCTCGATGGCGTCATCGATGCCGTGGATGCCAGCAGCGTCGGTACGGGCACAGATGATGAAGTTCTCATCGCGGCGCTCGTTGACCGCAGCGGAGATGCGGCGCACCATCAGGTCGGTGGGCACGACCTCCTTACCGTCGAGGTGACCACAACGCTTCGGGTTGACCTGGTCCTCAAGGTGGCAGCCAGCCAGGCCGGCATCCTCGAGGGCGGCCACGGTGCGGGCGGCGGACATGGGCTCACCGAAACCTGTGTCGGCGTCGACAAGCACCGGCAAATCCGTGGCGCGGGCGATGTGCCCGGCGCGCTGGGCCACCTCGGTGAGCGTGGTCAGGCCAATGTCCGGCAGGCCCAGGTCGTTGGCCAGCACGGCACCGGACACGTAGACGCCGTTGAAGCCGCCAAGGTCTTGAATCAGGCGCGCGGTCAGCGGGTTGAATGCGCCCGGCAGCTTGGTGATTCCGGGGCCCTCGAGGGCGGCACGGAACTCCTCGCGCTTTTGTGCGTTGGTCTTGATGGAACCGAATAGTCCAGCCATTTAGAACAGTCCTTCCGGGGTCTTAGGTGCGGAAGCGAGTGCTTCCGGAGTGACAACGACGTTGAGCTCGCTCAGGTCGGTCAAGTTTTCCAGGTTCTGTACCGCTGCGAGGAAGCGCTCCTGCTCCTCCTCGGAGACGATGCCGGTGGCCAGGGTCTTGAACTTGTTGATGTACTCAGCGCGGCCGAATGGGCGGGCGCCAAGCGGGTGGGCGTCGGCAACAGCTGCCTCATCCTCGATGACGGTGCCGTCGGTGAATGTGATGACTGCCTTGCCACCGAATGCCTTCTCGGTGAGGTCGAGGGAGTGGTAGCGGCGGGTCCACTCTGGGTCCTCCACTGTGGAGATCTTGTGCCACAGCTCCACGGTCTCTGGGCGCTGTGCGCGCTCCGGAGCGTAGGAGTCAACGTGGTGCCAGGTGCCGTCCTCGAGGGCCACCGCGAAGATATACATGATGGAGTGGTCCAGGGTCTCGCGGGAGGCAGTTGGGTCCATCTTCTGTGGGTCATTAGCGCCGGTGCCGATAACGTAGTGGGTGTGGTGCGAGGTGTGCAGCACGATGGACTCGATGTCCTTGGTGGACTTGCCCGCATCGGCGATGGTCTGCTTCATGCGGCGTGCCAAGTCGATTGGTGCCTGTGCCTGGTACTCCGCGGAGTGCTCCTTGGTGTAGGTGTCCAGGATGGCGCGCTTTTCCTCTCCGTCGGCAGGAAGCGGCACGGTGTAGGTGCGCTCTGGGGAGTGGAGCATCCATGCAATGAAGCCGTCCTCGCCTTCCCAGATAGGAGCCGGTGCACCCTCACCGCGCATGGCGCGGTCGACGGCCTCGATGCCCATCTTGCCCGCGAATGCCGGCGCGTAGGCCTTCCAGGAGGAAATCAGGCCCTTGCGGGACTGACGGGTAGCGGTGGTGGTGTGCAGAGCCTGGCCGATTGCCTGGTAGATGGTCTCGACCGGCAGGTCGAGCATGGTGCCGATACCTGCTGCAACGGATGGGCCGAGGTGGGCCACGTGGTCAATCTTCCACTCGTGGAGGCAGATGGCCTTAACGAGGTTGACCTGGATTTCGTAGCCGGTCGCGATGCCGCGCAGGAGGGTCTTGCCATCGAGGCCCTTGTGCTGTGCCACGGCAATCATCGGCGGGATATTGTCGCCTGGGTGGGAGTACTCGGCTGCGAGGAAGGTGTCGTGGTAGTCGAGCTCGCGTACCGCGGTGCCGTTGGCCAGCGCAGCCCACTCAGCGGAGTAGTCGCCCTCGATGCCGAAAATCTTGGCGCCCTTGCCGGTGCGTGCGGCGTCGGCCGCGTGTGGGTGGCCCTCTGCGATGACGCGTGCGGAGGTCACTGGGCGGCGGGCCACGGAAGCCACTGCGACGGAGGCGTTGTCGATGATGCGGTTGATGATCATCTCCTTGGTCTCCTCCGGTACCTCAACTGGGTCGGCGGCGACCTTGGCGATCTTGTAGGCCAGGTGCTCTTCGATAGGGAAATTCTCGGCGGACTTGTGAGTGCGGACTTCGTGGTTGATCACAGGTGCTCCTTTGGGACATTTCAACGTGAGGTGCCTTGACTTCAACGTGAGGTTTCTCGCCTCACGGTGCTGCGTTTGCAAAATCACATTAATTTCCAGAACGTGTCGAGCGCCACATGTGTAAAATGTGTAAATCTGTTGTAGCTATCTTTCCGTTTTGCAAAACATGTGGAAACAGCTGCTCAAGAGCAATAAAGAGGATGACTGGACAATGAGCAAGCACTACGCGGGGGCACGAATCCACGCGCTTCGCAAGCAACAAGGACTCACTCAAGTGGCCATGGCCAAGCAGCTGCAGCTGTCCACGAGCTACCTCAACCAGCTGGAAAATGATCAGCGCCCGCTCACCGTCACCGTCCTCATGCAGCTGTCCCAACGCTTTGGGGTGGACCCCACGTACTTCTCCGCGGACAAGGACGTGCGCACCATCACCGAGTTGCGCAGGCTATTTCCCGACGCCGGCGAGGCCACGCTTTCCGATCTCGTCACGCGTTTCCCAGAGCTGATGCCGCGCTTCCTCGAGGCCGCAGCGGCCGCACCGCAGCAGCAGGAGGGCCCATTCGAGGCGGTGCGTGACTTCTTCTACGATGCACACAACTACATCCACGCACTCGACGTCGCTGCCGAGGATCTGGCGCTGCAGTTGGGCGATCGCGTCCTGCGGCGCGGGCGCCTGGCGGCGAAGTTGCAGGAGGAGTTGGGTGTGAGCGTGCGCTTTTCCAGCCCGGTCACCCGGCGTGAGTTTCGCCCACAGACGAGGGAGTTGCACCTGCGTGCGGGACTGACGGAGTCGCAACTCGTCTTTGAGATGGCTTTGCAGTATTGCCTGTTGGCACACACTGAGCTGTGCGAGAAGCTCGTGGCGGAGCTGCCGCTTGGCGACGCCCAGCGCATCGGTACCCTTGGTCTGGCTCAATATTTCGCCGCGGCCGTGACGATGCCCTATAGCCAGTTCCTGGAGACAGCCGAGGAAACCCGCTACGACATCGACATCATCGCCGGCACCTTCGGCACCGGTTTTGAGACCACCGCGCAGCGTCTATCCACCCTGCAGCGCCCCGGCAACAAGGGCGTCCCCTTCTCGTTCATCCGCACTGACCGCGCGGGCAATATCTCCAAGCGCCAGTCCTCCACCGCGTTCCACTTCGCCCGCGGTGGCGGCTCCTGCCCGCTGTGGATAGTCCACCGCGCTTTCGAAACCCCCAACCGCATCACCCGCCAGGTGGCCTCCATGCCGGATGACCACACCTATCTGTGGATTGCACGTTTCGTGCAAGGCCAAGCCAAGGCCTGGGGTACCCCGCGTAAGGAGTTTGTGGTGGGCCTCGGCTGCGACATCTCCCAAGCCGACCGCTTGGTGTACGCGGATGCTTTGACGCTCACGGCGTCGGCAGCCACGCCGATTGGCCCCGGATGTAGCGCCTGCCCGCGCGAAAACTGCGCCCAGCGCGCTTTCCCACTAGCCAGCCGCCCGGTAAAGCTCGAGCTCAACGCCACTCCAGAGAACGCTTACCAAACCAGATAGCGCGTACGTTCGAAACGCACGGAAGCCGTGTCCAGCGCCTTTGCGAAACTGCTTGTGTTCCCAAGGTTGCACCCCAGCATTTCTCTCGCTGGGGAGGCATCCTCCTCAACTGTTTCTTTCTGGAGGTTTTCCATGACCAACTCAAACAATCCATACGCAAACCCTCTGCAGCAGCCCGGTCAACAACCCAGCCAACAACCTGGCCAACAACCAGGTTTCCCCGCCGCTGACGGTACCTACGGCGCAGGTGCTGTACCGCCACAGGAACCGAAGAAAAAGAAGAAGGGCGGCTGCTTCAAGTGGGGCGCTGGCGCCTTGGCCGTGCTCGTCATCATTGGTGTCGCTACCGGCGCTGGCGGCGACAAGGAAGACACCGCGGCAGACAATCCGACCAGCGTTGTCCCCGAAAGCAACGTTGCACAAGATTCCGATACCTCGGGTGACCTCGCCAAGCTTTCCGACGCCCTAGCAAACATGAGCGGCGACGAGGGCGACCCCAACGCTCCCGTAGAGCACCGCAACGCACTGCGCAAGGCCAACCAGTACATCAAGACCATGAACTTCTCCCAGGCCAAGCTCTACGATCAGTTGACCAGTGAGTACGGCGAGAAGTTCCCGGCCGATGCTGCGCAGTACGCCATCGATAACGTCGAGGCGGACTGGAACGCCGAGGCCCTAGGTTCCGCGAAGAACTACATCAAGACCATGGCATTTTCTAAGGCCAAGCTCTACGACCAGCTCACCAGTGACTACGGCGAGAAGTTCACTGCGGAGCAGGCGCAGTACGCTGTAGACAACGTCGAAGCCGACTGGAACGCCGAGGCCGCGGAGTCCGCGCGCAACTACCAGGACACCATGGGCATGTCCGGCGCCGCGCTGATTGACCAGCTCACCAGCGACTACGGCGAGAAGTTCACCTACGAAGAAGCCCAGCAGGCCGTAGACCAGCTGGGCATGTAGGAAGAACTTCTCGGTTCTACTCCAAGTCGTCGTGTGCCACGAGACGGCGTGCTGCCTCGGTGATGGTGCCCGACAGCGACGGGTAGACCGCGAAGGAATCAGCCAGCTGGTTTACGGTCAGCTGGTTGGTCACGGCAACGGCGACCGGCAGAATCAGCTCGGACGCGGTCGGCGCGACGATGACGCCGCCGATAACGCGGCCGGAGGTGGCGCGGCAGAACAGCTTCACGAAACCGTGGTTCAGGGAGCGCATCTTCGCGCGCGGGTTGGTGTTCAGCGGCATCGTGATGGTGCGCGCGGAAACCTCGCCAGCTTCAATCTCAGCCTGGGTAAAGCCCACGGCGGCGATCTCCGGGCGGGTGAACACCGCGGTGGCCACGGTCTTCAGGCGCAGCGGGGACACACCCTCACCGAGCGCGTGGTACATCGCGATGCGGCCCTGCATAGCCGCCACGGAAGCCAGCGGGAAGAGGTCAGAGCAGTCACCGGCTGCGTAGATGCCAGCAACGTTGGTGCGGGAGACGCGGTCGACCTTGATGTGGCCGGACTTCTGAGTAGCCACGCCCACGTACTCTAGGCCCAGGTCCTTGGTATTCGGGATGGAGCCGATGGACATGATGACGTGCGAGCCATGAATCTCGCGGCCGTCCTGCGTCTTGACCACAACATTGCCGTCCTCAGTGCGGGATACGGATTCCACGCGGCAATTCTTCTCCAGCTCCACACCGCGCTCAGCCAGCACGGTCTCGAGGACGTCGGCAGCATCGGCGTCGTCATGCGGCAGAATACGGTCGCGGGAAGCCACCATGGTTACCTTGACGCCCATCTCCGCGAAAGCGGACACGAACTCAGCACCGGTCACACCGGAACCGACCACGATGAGGTGCTCCGGCTCTTCCTTCAGGTCATAAACCTGCTGCCAGGTCAGAATGCGCTCGCCGTCCGGCTGCGCGCCCGGCAGGATACGCGGGGTGGCACCGGTTGCCACGAGCACGAGGTCTGCCTCGAGGGTTTCGGTGGAGCCATCGCTCTTGGCGACGTCGACCTTGTGCGCCGCGCCCTGCACACCATGCTGGTCCTCGCTGAAGCTCGCGCGGCCGTCGATAACGTTGACGCCGATCTTCTCCAAGCCCGCACGCACATCAGCAGACTGGTTTGCAGCCAGCGCCTGCACACGCTCGTTGAGCGCCTGCAGCTTCAGCTGCATAGAGCCGAGCTGCTCGTTGAGCCCCATGGCTTCAGCTCGACGGAAGTCGGTGCGCAGGTTTGCACCAGCAATGAAGGACTTGGAAGGAACGCAGTCCAACAGGACGGAGGAGCCACCGGGACCCTGCTCCTCTACCAGGGTAATGTCCGCTCCGTACTTGGCGCCGGCAGTCGCAGCTTCGTAGCCTGCTGGGCCGCCACCGATGATAACGATGCGCGGTGCATCCTCGATTACTGCGTCAAGCGCTTCCTTTGTCACTGTCTATTGCTCCTTTATAAAGTTTGTTAAGGACATGGGGTAAATCCTTTTGACAGTGTAGTAGTTGCGCCCCTATTCCTGCACGTTGGCGAATTGCTCCACTACGGAGCCGAAAAGCTTCACGCCTACACCGATGCAGCGCTCATCGACGTTGAGGTCCCCCATGTGCAGGTCATGCTGCTCGCCTTCGCCGGACCAGCAGCCCAAACGCGCCATGGAACCCGGAACATGCTCGAGGTACCACGAGAAGTCCTCGCCACCCGAGGACTGAGGTGCCTGCACCACGGCCTGCGGGTCGATGGCCTGTGCGGCGGAGGCCAACAATGCGGTAGAGACGTCGTCGTTAAGCACGGGCGGAACGCCGCGGTGATAAGTCAGCTCGTGTTCCACGCCCACCGGTGCCAGAACTTGGTCCACCAACTCGGAAAACAGGTTCTGCATGTCGCGCCAGATGGCGATGTCCGCGGTGCGCATCGTGCCGGTCAGCGTTCCGGACTCCGGCATCGCATTCGGCGCATAGCCCGAGTTGACTTGGCCAAAGACCAGTACGGTGCCCGTGCGCGGATCGACGCGGCGCGACAGCAACGCGGGCAACTCCGTGATGACCTTGCCCAACGCATAGACCACGTCGGCGGACAGGTGCGGACGCGAGGTGTGGCCCCCTGGCCCCTTGACCTCCAGCTCCACGACGTCCGTTGCCGAAGTAATAGCACCTGCACGCACACCGATGCGACCCACGCGCAGCTTCGGCTCTACGTGCACGGCAAAGATCGAGTTGACCCCCTCCAGCGCACCCCACTCGATAACGTCGGTGGCACCGCCTACCCAGACTTCCTCGGCAGGCTGGAAGATGATGCGCAGCCCCAACTCGAGGGAGTGTTCGCGCTGGTAGTCCGCCATTGCACAGGCAAGCCCCAAGGCGATGGTGGTGTGCACGTCGTGGCCGCAGGCATGCATGGTGCCGGGGTTCTCTGAGGTGTACTCCAATCCGGTGACCTCGGTGACCGGCAGTGCGTCAATGTCGGCGCGGAAAGCGAGGCGTCCCAGTTCCGTGTCCGGACCGATGTCCACCATGAGGCCTGTCTCGGGGAAGCGCTGCGGCTGCAGCCCGTACTCCTTGAGGGTGCGCGCGATGAAGTTGGTGGTCTCCACCTCGTTGTTGGAGGTCTCCGGGTGGCGATGGATATGACGGCGCCACGAGATAACCTCCGCGCGGTGGCTATCAAACCACGCGTTCACGAATGTCGAAATCATTGCGTACCTCCTGCACACCCACCCGCAGAACATGCGAAACCGGGGTCGTTGTCTTTCAGTGCAGTCTACAACTAGACAAAGCGGTACAGGTAGTCGCGCAGCTCATCGCTGTAATATACAGAGCGGTACGGAGCGCGGCATGTCATTTTGCTGACCTAATAGCCGCGTGGGAAACCGCGCGTGCGCGTGATCGATCCAGCACCATATCGGCCGCAGCGAAGCGACGGCGATCGATATAGGAGGCTGAGAAGGCGGCGACGTCGTCAAGCGCTGCAACGACCTCATCTCCGACCCCGCCCGGCAGCAACAATGAAGGCGGAACCTCCAGTGCATAAGCCAGCTTGAACAGCGTGGACAGCTGCGGATCGGCCCGCAGATTCAACGCTTTGTCAGTGCGCTCCAGATTGGAAATCTGACTGCGCGAGACCCCCGAGATCTCCGCGAGCGCCTTTTGCGACATGCCCCGCCGCTCGCGCGTCTCACGCAAGCGGGATGCGAAATCGTGGCCCAAGGCGGACCACCCACCAAAAGAAATGGACACGAGTCTTGACCCCCCCATTCAGACGTTCGTGGGGGCAAGCCTAGCGCACTTTAGAGGTCGATGTTGCGCGGTCCGTAGAGGCGATCGCCGGCGTCGCCCAAACCTGGGACGATGTAGGCGTCTTCGTTCAAGCTCGGGTCAATAACCGCGGTAACCAGGCGGACCGGCAGGCCGGAATTCGCCAGCGCACCCACGCCTTCCTGCGCGCAGACCATGCAGATTGCAGTAATGTCGGTGGCACCGCGATCGGCCAGCAGCTTCAAGGAGTGCAGGAGGGAGCCGCCGGTAGCGAGCATCGGGTCCACGACGAATACGGTGCGGCCGGTGAGATCCTCGGGCAGCGCCTCGAGATAAGGAACCGGCTGGTGGGTTTCCTCATTGCGGGCCATGCCGATAAAGCCCACCTGGGCATCCGGAATCATGGCTAGAGCTGGGTCGATCATGCCCAGGCCCGCACGGATGATGGGGACGATGATGGGCGGGTCCAGAAGGCGGGTGCCCTGTGCAGTATCGACAGGAGTGACGCAGTCGAAGTGCTCGACGGCGAGGTCACGGGCTGCTTCATAAACGAGCATGGTGCCCAGGTCCTTGAGGGCGGCGCGGAAGGCAGAGTTGTTGCTGCGAGCATCGCGCATGATGGTCAGGCGGGAGGCGGCAAGGGGGTGATCTACTACGTGGATGTCCATGGTTTCCTACTCTATCCCCTCCCCTGCCGGTTCTGGTATCTAAACGTTTCCCCCGCCCCTGCAATGGGCAATACTTTTCTCGTTGGTGAGGGAACCGCGGGCGCTTTTGCCCAGTCCAATAAGGCATGACAACTTTTAAGATTGATACTGAGTTCACCCGCCATCTTGCCCGCGAGCTTTATGACGCTGCCCAGGGCACCACTCCACCACTGCCCCAGATTCCAGAGGGAACGCTTTCCGCTTTTGGTTCCGCTTTGTGCGCAGCCTTGCGCAACGTCGGGGCGCGGACGGAGAGTCTGCGTACTGACATGGAAATGGTTGCTGACGCGTCTTTCGCCATGGCACAGGAGGCAGAATCTACTGATTCTGGCCTAGCGGCCGGATTGGGAGGTGTGCTCTCGTGATTGAGGCAGCGGTCAAACAGATTTCCCAGATGGCACCGCCCGCGCTCCCAGCGGTGGGCCTGCCGCAGTTGCCGGATCTGAGCACCATCGGCCCCTTGGCGGACATCGTACACGGCGATCCGAGCAAGCTTCTCGACGCCGCCGGTGTCCTCGCCGCTGATCGCCACACCATCGACGCCGCGGTGGCCAAGGCCCGCACGCTCATCCAGGCCACAGGCCAGGACCTCATCGGTATTGGATTGCAGCTGCTCACCCAAGCCGCACCCCTGGCGCTTGGGCTCTTGGTTCCAAACCCAGCAGTGCAGGCAGCTGCACGAGCACGCCTGCACGGTCTCATTACAGAACACTTGGCCAACGCTTTTGCCCGCGTCAAACAATTGCTGGCAGAACTGGTCGCTGTGGCGAGGCCGTTGCTACCCATCGCGCAGCGCGCCATCGAACCCACGGTAAAAGGACGCGCAGAAGGAACCGGGAACGAGCTTTCGCCTTCTAAGACTCCAGAGCCCCACGCAATTTCAGCGAAACACTCCACGGCCATCGGCGGCGATGAGTCCAGTGGGTCGGCACAGGGGCGGGCCGCGGTGGCCGCCGCGATGAGCAAGCTCGGTACTCCCTATGTATGGGGCGGCACGGGCAATGGCGGCTTCGATTGCTCTGGGCTTACCCAATGGGCGTGGCGCCAGGCCGGAGTGGAGATCCCGCGCACCGCCGAGTCCCAGACCGTAGGCAGGCAGGTCAGCGCCGACGAGCTACAGCCCGGTGACCTCGTGGTGTGGGATGGCCACGTGGCCATGTACAAGGGAGGCGGCGAAATGATCGAGGCTGGTAGCCCCGTGGAAACCAGCCCATTGCGCACCACCAACATGGGCATGGCATTCAAGGGGTTCTGGCGCCCCACCGGCTAGCACGCTCTTATGCGGATTTAATAAATGGGTAAGTTAGACTGTCTACCCATGAGCACCCGCGCAATCATTCCAGTCCAGCTCTCCTTGACCGAGGGCGATTTTTACACCCTGTGGGCACCAAAGTGGCGTCAGAATGGCTCCGAGTGGCAGGCATTCTTGGGCGACGAAGAATCCGTCCTCGCTTTCAACTCCGCAGCAGAAATGCTGTGCTTCTTAGAGTCCGGTAAGCACCACGACTTGGTCGACCACCCCAAGTGGGCCGATTTCCGCGCCCAAGGCGAGGATCGCATCACGCCAGCAAAAAAGGATCACTTCGACCTCGTCGGCATGCCTTCCCATCTGGCGGGCCGCCCGAGCCACGAGAACGTCACCGCTGTTGCCCGCAACCTGGGGATCGCCGAGGCGCTCGCCAACGTCGCCGGCGCGCAGCACACCGTAATCTTCTTCGCGTCTCACTCCATCCTGCGCAACGTCACCCGCGGCGCCAGCCACTACGCCGGGGACCAAGGCATGAGCGAGTGGTCCGGCGTGGGCCGCGTGGTCCTGGCGAACTGGAAGGGCGTCATTGAGGACCTCGACAAGCAGGTCAAGGTCGTCGACTCCTCCGAGTTCGATTCCGCGCAGGTCAAGGATGCCGAAGAGCGCATCGCCGCCGCCACCGCGGCTGCCGAAAAGGCCCGCAAGGAGGCCGAGGAAGAGCGCAAGGCTGCGTCCGCTGCCGCCGACCCTTATGACAACTCCCCGTGGGCCACTGCTGGCATCGACCCAGTAAAGATCACCGCGGACATGAAGTCCGTGTACACCCTGCGCACCTACCTCGATGGCAAGCCTGTCTTCTTGGGCAAGTGGGGCGAGATTTACACCTTCAACTCCCTGAAGACGCTCGTGCGCTGGATCATGGAAAATGACGACCACGATCTCGCCCGCGTTTCCACCTGGGAAGAGCTCGTCTCAGCAGCTAACGCCGGCGAGCTGAAGGCCAGCGTTCACCCAGACAACCAGTACACCTTCAACGGCATCGTGCGCGATATCGAGAAGGGCCCGGAGGCCGTCGATGCTGACCAGATGGGCCGCTGCTACGAGGTGTGTGCCGACGCCGCAGACTGGGCTGGCGACGACTCCATCAACTCCTACATGCTGGAAAACCCCCGCTTCCAGGACTACCTGGGCTATATGCTGGGCTCCACCGAGCACGCTGGCTACATCCCCTCCAAGCCTTATAACCACCACGCCGAGGCATGGAAGGGCCTGGAGGAGATGCTCATCAAGCGCTTCTCCCGCTTCTAAAGAGCCTCCAGGGTGCGGCGAAGGGCGGCGATGAGGTCGTCAACAAGTGCCCGCGAAGCCCGGGCTTTCGGCCGAATGTGGTCGAAGCCGTGGTACGCGCCCTCATAAACCTGAACGTCCACCGGCACGCCCGCTTCCTGCAGGGCGTCCGCGTGGGCTTTTGCTTCGTCATAGAACAAATCCAACGAGCCCACGCCGATCCACGTCGGCGGCAGCCCCCGCAAATCCGCACGGGTCGCCGGCGAAGCATATGGCGCAATCTCCTCCTCCAGATGGTCCGCGCCCAGGTACTTCGACCATGCGCCACGGTTGGAGTTCGGCGTCCAAATGAACTCTCCCCTGCCGGACTGTGCGCGCAGGGTGCGGTGGTCAATCATCGGGTACACGAGTCCCTGGAACACCACGGGGTGGCCCTCATCGAGTGCGCGCTGGACGACGCCCGCCGCCAGCCCACCGCCCGCACTGTCCCCGGCCACTGCGATGCGCTGCTTGTCGACGCCCACCTCTTCCGCATGCTCTTGCAGCCACCGCAGGGCGGCATAGCACTCGTCATGGTCGGCCGGGAAAGGTGCCGCGGTGGACTTGCGGTAGCTCGGAGCCAACACCACCGCCCCCAGCTCGTCCGCGATGCGAGAGTTCTGCGGATCGTAGAACCCCGGGCTACCGATGAGGTGGCCACCGCCGTGCGTCCACAGCAGCGCTGGCGCGCCCGGCTTTTGGTTGCGCGGGGCCAGCAGACGGGCGCTGAACTTCTGCCCTTCGAACTCGCCATGGATTACGCGGACGTCGACGTCGCGCTCCACGGCACGGATGTAGTCGTGGTTAGCAATGAGCTTGCTGATTGCCACGAATCCTCCGTCCGGAAGGAGATGCATGGGCAGGTACAGCGCAGGATGGCGCAGCTCCGGCGAAACCTCCTTCATGACTTTGTGGCGGTTCCACGCGTAATAGGCACACCCCGCTGCCAAACCGATGGCAAAGCCGATTCCGGTTCGCCAGGCACGCATTTAGTTCTCCTCTGCTTCCTCAGCCAGTGACTCCTCGGTATCCGGCCCGGCCATCTCTGGGTCAGAGAACTCCTCATAAGCCGGCAAGATGACGGTCTCGATCAGGTGCTGGCGCTCCTCCTCCGTGCTGAAGGAGTTCTCCAGTGCCTTCACAGTGAGGTCGAAGAACTCTTCGAGTCCGTAGCCAAAGTGCTCGTTCAGCGCCAAGAACACCACGTTGAGGTTGCCCTCGCTAGCGCTACCTGCTGTGACCGCGCAGGTAAAACCGAGCTGCTGCAGAAGGGGCAGCGGGTGATCGCTGATCTCCTCGAAGGACAAAGGCTCGAAGGTAGCAGCCAGGTGGCGGTCACGAATCCATGCGGAGACCGTGCCCGGCTGGATGCCATCGAGGTCGGCGGTGAAGTCGTCGGGAAGCTGCGTCGCGTGCGCCAAGCGGGTGGCACCTGCTTGCACCGCCGCGGCCACGGCCTCGAACTCGAGGTCTCGCACGTCCACAACGAAGGGCACAAAATTCACGCGCAGATCAGCCACTACGTGTGGCTCGGTCTCGCCCTCGAGCACAAAGCCCACGACCCTAGAGCCCTTGCGGGCGCTGGCTGCCTGTGGCGCGCTGGTGAGCAGGAGCCGGGCATCAATTCCCGGTACCTCCAGGCCCGCGATGGCTGCCTCGAGGGCAGTCTCTGCCCCAAAGTCGAAGGCCTGCGGGTCGAAGCGAATCTCGGCATACACCACGTTTGCAGAGGCCAACTCCTCCACCGCCTGGGTCATCGCTGCGGTCAGGGCAGCGCTATCTGCCGGTACCTGCTGCGGCGCAAAGACCGCGTCGAGCTCGACCTTGGGCAGCTGTGCCACCAGCTCCGGCACGGAATCTTTGTTTTCTGGGCTAATTAATGGTGCGTCATGCATAAGGAACATCCTAGGCACGGGCTTAAGATGTGTCATGTTATGAAAAACTTCATCGCTACTGCCCTCGCCTCGGCCTGCCTCGTTGCCAGCACCCCGCTTGCATTGGCTCAGGACACCGAGCCCACGCCGGGCGACGCCGCAGAAATGAGCGCGGAGGCAGAGTCTTCCTCCATCCGTAGGGAAGCGCCCAATACCGATAACTGCCCCCACGCACTCAGGCCCGCCGAACCGGTGTCCACCTCCGAGCGCCTCGCCCCCGGCCAGCCCACGCCGACGCCGCTGCCCGCCGTGGAGTCATCTGAAAGCTGCGGCGTCACCGCGCCCCATGGCTTTGAGGTCAACAAGGACGTCGTCGCCTCCGCGTGGATGGTCAGCGACATCGACACCGGCGAAATCATCGCGATGAAGGACCCCAACGGCCGCTACCGCCCAGCATCAATCATCAAGGCGTTGCTGGCGCTCGTGGTCATCGACGAGGTTCCGCTCGACAAGAAGGTCAAGGCCACCATGAAGGACGCCTCCATCGAAGGCTCCGCCGTGGGCATCGGCCCGGACGGCGAATACACCGTCGAGCAGCTCCTACAGGGCCTGCTCATGGCATCCGGCAACGACGCCGCACACGCCCTTGCGGGCCAGCTTGGCGGCGACGAGGAAGCGTCCAAGAAGGTCAACGCCCTCGCGAAGAAGCTCGGCACCCGCTCCACCCGCGCCGCCAGCTACTCTGGCCTCGACTCCGCAGGCATGTCCACGTCCGCGGAAGATATCTCCATCATTTACCGCGCTGCATTCCGCAACAAGACCTTTGCCCGCATCGTGGACACAGAACACGTCGAGTTCCCCGGCTGGGGCGAGCTGCCCGGTTACGAGCTGTGGAACGATAACGGCCTCTTCCTCAACGATCCAGACGGCATCGGCGGCAAGACCGGCTACACCGAGGACGCCCACCACACGTTCGTCGGCGCACTCGACCGCGGCGGCCGCCGCCTTCAGGCAGTCATCCTCGACACCACCGTCGAGCACGGCTTCCGCGCCTGGCAGCAGGCACAGATGCTGCTAGACGAAGCCTACAAGGTAAAGCCAGGCGAGGGAGTGGGCACGCTTTCCGACGCCGCCGCCCCCACTAGCAACACCTCTACCGCGACGAAGACAAAAGAGCCTGCACCGACGACGTCGCCAAGCGCATCTGCCCATAAAAAATCAGCCCTCGAGGGAATCGAAGGCTGGGCTGGCTGGGCCGTGGCCGCAATTGTGGCCCTGCTAGTTATCGTTAGCGCTGCTTTTTCACTACTTCGGCGTTAGCAAGCTTGTCATGCGCGCCAAGTAGGCCGTTTTCCTGCTTGATAGAGGTGGCGTAGAAGATAGCGGCGAAGAAGCTCACCACACTGCCCAGACCCGGAACGATGGTGATGGCGCGCCACCACTGACGCTTCAGCGACTGAACCCAGCTGAGTTTTTCGCCCGTGGTGGAATCGCGAACCTCGTAGCCCATAAGTTTCTTCACTGGGGTTCCGCCGAGAACCACCTCGAAGCCTACGCAATAGAGAATGGCACACAGCCCCATCAAAAACGAGGCAGAAAAAGTCGAGGTATCGGTGGCGAAAGCCAGCACCGGCGAGCTGATGATGCTGCAGACGAAGATGTCCGCGATAGCCATGATGGCGCGGGTGCTGGCCAAAGGGCGCTCCTGCGCGGAGGCTGCCGGGGTATAAGGGCTTGCCAGCGGCGCTGGCACAGAGGCTTGGTTGGGCTGTGCGAAGGGATCGAACGGTGACTGCTTGGCCTGTGCAGTCGGTGCGAATCCGTACTGCTGCTGATTGGGCTGCTGGAAGCTGTGCTGAACATTGAAGGGCCACTCCCCATAAGCCGCTAGCTCGCTCAGCTGCGGCCACGTTGGGCGCAGCTGATCCTCGAGTCCCTGATCATAAGTCGCACGAATCTCTGGCGAAGACAAAATGGTGTGCGCAATCTGCGCTTCCTGACGGCGATCATCGCCGATTTCAAACCCCATCTGCTCCAGACGTGCATCCTTCGCCGCCAATAAAATTCCCAGCTCACGGGAGGTGCTGCGGCGGTCAAGGTCGAAGTGCTCATACAGGTCTGGGGCAAAGGAATCTGGGGTCATGGCAAGCAGTCTAAGTCAGGGATCGGAAACTATTTGAACTACGGGGAATGCTACTTACGGCGCAGCAGCGCAGCAACGCCCGCGGCGGCTGCACCAAGTACGGCGCCCGCGCCCAAGGTCACACCGGTGGACGGGCCAGATTTGACCTCGTTGCGCACGCGGATGACGGCCGGCTCCGGCACTGGCGGCTCAGCAAGCTCCATGGATTCCTCGGTGGTTGCAGTCCACGCGGAGACGTACAGAACAACGCGCCAGATTAGGTACATCACGACCATAAGCACGATGACTGGACCGAATACCGCACCGGCCGGGTTGCCCGAAGCTGAGGACATGATAACGGTGGACAGCTGCTTGATGGCCTCGAAGGCCACCGCGCCGATAGCTGCGCCCTTCAGTCCTGACTTGGTCGGCACGTCGGTGCGCGGCAGGAAGACAATCATCCACCAGAACACCAGGAAGTTGGCCACCAAGCCGATCACGATGCCGGCCAAGACCAGCACTGCATCCATCCCAGGGAAGGACTCAATGCCGACCCACTCGAAGACCTTCTGAGTTAGTCCAGAGGAACCCGCAGCGGTCACACCGAAGGCGATGAGCAGCGCCACCAGCAGGCCGATGAGGGCCAGCAGGTCGCTGAGCTTCTGCGTAAAGAAGTTGCCCTGGGTCTCGTTTGGGTCCTTATCCCACATCGCGGAGATGCCGATGCGCAGGTTATTCATCCAGCCCAGGCCGGACCACAGGGTGGTCAAACCACCGATGCCGTACATAGCGCCGCGCTGGGCGATGGCGGTCTCAAGGAGCTCATTGAGGGTGTCGCCCAAGTCGCCGGACACGGAGTTCGCGATCTGGTCCTGCACTTGCTGCATGAGGTCCGGGCGGGTGGCCAAAACCGTGGCCGCACCGGCGACCGCAAGCATAAACAGTGGGAAGATTGCCAGCACTGAGAAGTAGGTAATGCCGGCGGAAAACTGGTTGCCGCCCTGCTCGCCATAGCGCCCCAGCATGCGCATGATGTGGTCAACGAAGGGGGATCTCTCTCTCACCTTGTCCACAGGACCCGGATCATCGGCGTGTGCGCGCTCGATGCCGTAATCGTCCGTTTTTGATTGATCTGTCTGAGTGGAGGTAGCCACGGGCAGTCGGTCCTTTACAAAATTTCACTAATAAGTCACTAATAAGTTCGGACTACCCAGGTTAGCGTGACTACGCACCACCGTGCAGATTACTTACGCAGGCGGGGGAGGAAACCAACCGCCTTGTAGACCTTTTCCACGAGCGGTTCCGCAACCTCAGAAGCTCGCTCAGCGCCCTGCGCAAGCAGTCGCTCCAGCTCACCGCGGTCAGCCATGAGCTCGTCATAGCGTGCCTTGAGCGGCGCGGTGAAGGCCTCCAGAGCATCGGCGGTGTCCACCTTCAGGTGGCCGTAGCCCTTGCCCTCGTACTTGGCCACAACGTCGTCGATCTTCTCACCCGTCAGCGCGGACTGGATGGCCAAAAGGTTGGACACGCCCGGCTGTGTCTCGCGGTCGAAAGCCACCACACCAAGGTCATCGGTCACAGCGGACTTGATGCGCTTGGCCGAGGTCTTCGGCTCATCGAGCAGGTTGATGATGCCCTTCGGGTTGGCGCCCGACTTCGACATCTTGGCAGTCGGCTCCTGCAGGTCATAAATCTTGGCCGAGTCCTCCGGAATGAACGGCTCCGGAACGCGGAACGTCTCGCCGTACTTATTGTTGAAACGCTCCGCGAGGTTGCGGGTCAGCTCCAAGTGCTGACGCTGGTCCTCACCCACCGGCACGTAATGCGGGGAGTACAAGAGGATATCCGCCGCCATGAGCATCGGGTAAGTAAACAGACCAACAGTGGTGCGGTCAGTACCCTGTTTAGCGGACTTGTCCTTGAACTGCGTCATGCGGGAGGCCTCACCAAAGCCGGTCAGGCACTGCAGGACCCAGGTCAACTCAGTGTGGGCCGGGACGTGGGACTGCACGAACAGCGTGGACTTCTCAGGGTCAATGCCCAGTGCGATGAGCTGTGCGGCACCAGCAACGGTACGGTTGCGCAGCTCCTCTGGGTTCTGCTCCACGGTGATGGCGTGCAGGTCCGGGATGAAGTAAAACGCGTCATAATCGTTCTGCAGATCAATCCACTGCTTGAGCGCTCCCAAGTAGTTTCCCAGGTGGTAGGAATCTGCCGTGGGTTGAATACCGGAAAGTACGCGGGAGATGTTCTGCTCAGTCATGGTTGACTAGTCTACCCTCGTGGCACGCCTGCCAAGTGGTTGGCTGCGCCAAGGTGCTGCACGGCATCATCGATGATGGAAACCAAGCGCACTCCCCTACTCACGTGCGGAGTCCAGTTGGTGTCGACGATGTCGTCGAGAGCAGCGTCGGAAAGCGTGGCGCAATAGTCGCCCGCGCCTCCTCCGGGATCTGCCCATAGCCCATTGAATCCGGCAGCGCGATGTCAAAGCGCTCCCATGCCTCGGGCTCACCAATCAGGGCAGCGAGCTGAATGTCCGCCATGCGGCCGGAATGCCACAGCAACCAAGCAGTCGTTCTCATAGAGAGCCACAGCATCGCGTCTGAACTGTTCGGAGTACCTGGACATGATGGTAGATTACCTTTCTTCCCAACCCAACCGGGCTGGATATCAGGTGTCTACCTAACGGGGGCCAGGTCCAGAAGGCCTTGAAGAAAAAGCCCACCAGCAGACAACAGTTCGAAGATCTTGTAGTCATTGTCTACAACATGAGAAACAGGTGCTCTCACCACGAATCAATCGTCCACCAACGCAATATCCCCCGTGAAGTCGCACATCTCAACGCCGTTGACAACGCCATCCACATGGTGGCGAGTTTCATTGATCCTCGCGCCGCGACATGGATCAAAGGCAATTCCCGGGTCCCCACTGTACGAGCACAACGACCTTAGTCGTCTGCCGCAACACTGAGGTAGGAAATTAGGAATGTCATCGACGTTGGTGTGTAGCTGGGAGTCGTCGGCATCGAACGTGACGCTATCGTCCTCGACGATTCAGGCGACTACCGTAAACTCTCTGAAAGCAAGCAAGCTGAAGTCGACGTCCATAACAACAACGCCGGGCGCCTGACAAGCGAAATGGCTGCGTTGGAAAAAATCCGTATGAAGTGCCCCAGGTTTTGTTCCGTTTGAGTAGATGGGAAAATTTGGAACATGCCGAGAAAATTTGATCAGGATGCGAAGGACCGTGTGGTCCGTCTCGTGGAAGACCGCATCCTGGCGGAGAACATTTCCATGCAGGCAGCCTGCAAGATCGTGGCACCCAAACTGGGCGTTTCGTGGCACACGGCGAGGCAATGGACGCAGGCTGCTCGTCGCGAAGGACGTGTGGTGGAATCAATGCCTGAGGACCTTGCTGCAGAAAACGCACGGTTGCGTCGAGAAAATCAAGAGCTGCGAGACACCAACGAGTTGTTAAAAGCCGCCTCAGCTTTTTTCGCATCCGAACTCGACCCAAAACGTTAAGAAATGATCCGATTCATCGATGAGCATCGGAATCGTTTCTCAGTCGAGTTCATCTGCCAGACGTTAAACACGCATCGCGAAGGCGGCTTCCTTACTTCGCGTGGATACCGCCAATCCAAGGCCCGGGGCTTAAGTGCCCGCGCTCTTCGCGACGCTGCCCTCGTGGAGCATATTCGCGACGTTCATGCTGAAAATTACGGCGTCTACGGCGTGCGGAAAATGTGGCGCGTGCTGCAACGCCAGGGCATTGACATTGGCCGCGAGCACACAGCCCGGCTGATGCGCAGCGCTGGCCTGTCTGGCAAGGGCAAAGGTGGGGAACCAATCACAACGCGCAAACCCAAAGACCCGGATCTTCGCCCTGACTTGGTCAATCGTGATTTTAAGGCCCCTGGCCCTAATCGGCTGTGGGTAGCGGACATTACCTACGTGCGCACCAGGAAAGGCTTTGTGTACACCGCGTTCGTGACCGATGTGTGCTCCCGGAGGATCGTCGGATGGGCGCTGTCGGATTCGATGCGCACCGAAGCCTTACCGCTGCAGGCGCTCAACCAGGCAATCGTGTGTGCCAAGGAAACAACGGGCTTGATTCACCATTCAGACCACGGCTTGCAATATGTGAGTATTGTCTACAACGAGCGCCTGGCTGAGCACGGAATTACTGCGTCTACCGGCACTGTTGGTGATTCCTACGACAATGCTTTGGCTGAGAATGTCAACGGCTCCTACAAGAACGAACTGATCCATGGGCGCTCGTGGAACGATGTCGTCGACGTAGAAATCGCCACGTTCGAGTGGGTGAATTGGTGGAATGAATCACGGCTTCACCAGAGCTTGGGCTACCGCACGCCGGCTGAAATAGAAACCGATTTTTGGGAACACCACCCCAGTCAAGGAATAATGGAAATCAAGGCAAATGCCTAGGAACAAAACCCGGGGCACTTCAATACGGTTTGGCGCAGAACCAAAGTCCCCCGTAAATGAGTTCTATACGACCATCAGTTATTTATCCTATTTGGGTATGCGTGACACAATCGCGGTCCTTATCTTAGGTCTCAAATTCCGCTTTTGAATCGAGTAAATGAAGGCACTCCCGCTGGTGGGAGTGCGCTTTTCTATTTATTAGACTTCTGTCGTTTAGACGTAGAAACTGCGGGCAGTGACGCATTCTCGGAAACATATGTTTAGTCATATAGCAGGCTTCATGGGGGTACAGAAGGTGATATACGACTACACAGTCTTTCGGCCGCATGCCCTTCTGTCCCTTCGTCTTCTCATAAAAATCCCCACTAGGCAGCGTCTGTTCTCTCAGACGAACCTAATGGGGAGACACTCACCTACGGGTGAGTGCTTTAGCAGCAAATGCAAGCTTAGAGCTTGCGAGAAGTCGGCGCGTGAACGTCGAGCATAACTGCCCAACCAGCGACCATGAACGCGCCGCCGACGCCCTGGAGGATGATCGGAGCCAGGAATGCGAAGGACGGACCGACGATGGTCCACCACCAGATACCCAGGCCGAGCAGTACGGCGCCGAGCACGAAGTAAATAATTGCGCGGGTCATGAGGTTCTCCGTTTTAAGAATCTAAGATTTTGAGACTCACACAGCTTAGCACCGTCTAGCGGTACTGCACCAGCAAAGGCGAGTGATCCGACCAGCGCTGTTCCACCGTGGGCGCCTTTTCGACCCAGGTTTTCTCCGCGCGCTCCAGCATTGACTTGGTGGCAGCCTGGTAGTCGATGCGCCAGCCAGCGTCGTTATTAAACGCTTGGCCGCGGTAGGTCCACCAGGTGTACGGACCGTCGGCATCGGGGGCAAGGCGCCTGGCGACGTCGTACCACTGCACGGCGTCCTCCCCCGGAACGCGGGCTGACCAGTCGGTCTTCGTGGCGTAGTCGATCACGCCGAGGTAGTCCCCAAGGCCCTTCTTCTCCTGTGGCAGCTCATCCGGGAAGGAGCCAAACACATGGTCCATGAACGCACGCTCCTCAGGCAGGTGGCCGGACTTCTTCTCATTGGACTTGTTGTTCTTGAGATCCTGCGCTCGGTGACAGATGTTCCAGTCGCCACCGATAACGGCCTGCGGATAAGTCGCGGCCAAGTCGGCGAGGACCTCCGAGAACTCGTCGAGGAAGAGGTACTTCTCGTCCTGCTTCGGGGAATCAGTATCGCCAGACGGCAGGTACAGGGAGGCCACGCGTACCGGGCCGCCCTCGGCGTCGACAGTCGCGGCGATGAAGCGACCGGACTCGGAGAAGGACCCGAAGCCAACTGAGACGTCGCTCAGCGGCGTGCGCGAAAGAATGCCCACGCCCGCGCGGCCCTTCGCGGCGGACTCGGCCTGGACCAAGTGCCAGCCGGCCTCAAGAGCGGGCGCGAGTGCCTTCTGGGTTTCCTTCGGATTCGCGCGAACTTCTTGCATGAGGACCACGTCGGCGGTGGTCTCCTCGAGCCAGACATTCATTCCCGGGTTATTTTCATTGCGCTGCTTGCAGGCGGCGCGGATGCCGTTGACGTTGACGCTCGCAATAGTAAAAGTCATGCGCGCTAGTCTACTTGCGCGCAAAAGGAACAAGACCACCGCCGTCGTGCCCCACCGTGTGCTGGGTGTTAGCTCTGCTCGATGATCTTTACATGCACGCCGCTACGCTTGGCGGTGACCTGGGAAACGATCCACACGATGATGCCCAGCGAGGCGAGGACGACGCCCACCAGGGAGGTGGCGTTGTAGTTGAAACCGGCGCCCACCACGAGGCCACCGAGGGCCGCACCCATGGCGTTGGCAATATTGAGCGCGGACTGGTTCAGCGCGGAGGCGAGGGTCTGGGCGTCGCCAGCAACGATCATGAGGCGCAGCTGCAGCGACGGGATGAGGACCGCGCCGAAGAAGGCGAGGAAGCCGAACGCGATGGTCGCTAGCCAGAGATTGTGCGCGCCGAAGTAGAACACCAGGGACGTCGCCACGAGGAATACGAGGGCGAAAAGGATGGAGTATTCGGTGTTGCGGTCAGACAGCGCGCCGCCGACGCCGTTGCCAATGGTCATGCCGATGCCATAAACCATGAGCACTGCCCAGGTCCAGCGATCCGGCATTCCGGCGACTTCGGTCATGGTCCATGTGATGTAGGTGTAGACCGCGAACATGCCGCCGAATCCGACGATGCCCATGATGACCGACAGCCAAACCTGCAGGTTTTTCAGCGCGCCGAGCTCGGTGGAGATGTCAGTGGACGGCATCTCCGTCATGTGCGGGAAGAGGAAGTATAGCAAGACCATCGTTGCCAGCGCGAGGTTGACCACGAGGAAGTAGGCAGAGTGCCAGCCCAGGTTCTGGCCGAGTGCCTGGGCCGCGGGAACGCCCATAACAGTGGCCACGGCCAGGCCCATGCCGATGGCAGCCATTGCCTTACCGCGACCGCCCTTCGGCGCCATGGCGGCGGCGGACAGGTTGGCCACGGAGAAGTACGCGCCGTGCGGCAGACCTGCAATGAAGCGAGCGGCCAGCAGCGTGGCGTAGTTCGGTGCCAAGGCGGTGAGCAGGTTGCCCACGAGGAGGAAGCCGATGAGCAAGATGATGAGGCGGCGGCGCGGCAGCTTGCCCGTCACGGCTGAGATAACGGGAGCGCCGACGACGACGCCGATGGCGTAGACGGTGATTAGCGTCGAGGCGGTGTCTTCCGTAATGCCAAAGTCACCCGCGATGAGCGGCAGCAGACCCATGGAGACGAACTCCGTGGTGCCGATGGAAAAGGCACCCAGCGCCAGGGCGAGCGTGACGAGGGTGCGGCGGGTCGACGAGATTTCAGTTTGGCGGGGCACGCGCGGTTGGTCGGCGCGGTCGGGATTGTTTTGGGAGCTTAAGGAGACAGAATTCACGAGCGGAGACCTTAGCGCGCGGGAGGGATTCTTCGTAAGCCAAGGCCACCCAAATGTGCTTTTCCCACATCATGATGGGTTTATGTCGAACATCACAAAGACCAAATTACGCAACATGGGTGTTGTGTATATAGTCTTGCCTAAGTTAGAAAAGCTATACCTACTCTTCAAAGGAGTTCCCTAGTGCGAGCACAACGCATCATCGCCACCGTCGCGGCAGCGGCCACCATCTTCACTTTGGCAGCCTGCTCCTCGGACAGCTCTTCCACTGGAGAGAACAACTCCGCGTCGTCGTCTAACTCCGCGGACTCCGCCGCATTCCCGGTGACCATCAAGCACGCGTTCGGCGAGACCACCATCGAGAAGGCACCAGAGCGCGTGGCTACCGTGGGTTGGGCTAACCACGAGGTTCCTTTGGCGCTGGGCGTTGTCCCAGTGGGCATGTCCAAGACCACGTGGGGAGACGATGACAACAACGGCGTCTTGCCGTGGACCGAGGAGAAGCTAAAGGAGCTCGGCGCGGAAACTCCGGTCCTCTTTGATGAGACCGACGGCATCCCGTTCGAGCAGGTCGCTGACACCCAGCCGGACGTCATCCTCGCTTCCTACTCCGGTCTGACGCAGGAGGACTACGACACCCTGTCCAAGATTGCCCCGGTCGTGGCCTACCCGGACGTCCCGTGGACGACCTCCCTCGAGGACATGATTGAGATGAACGCTGAGGCCATCGGCAAGAAGGACGAGGGCGAAAAGCTCATCGAGGATCTCGATGCCCAAACCGAGAAGGCCCTGGACAAGTACCCGGCTCTCAAGGACAAGAAGGTCCTGTTCACCGCCTTCGGCGGCACCACCGATGCTTCCAAGATCGGCTTCTACACCACCGACGACCCACGCATGGGCTTCCTAGCCGAGCATGGCCTGGGCACCCCGGACATCGTGGAAAAGAACTCCGAGAACGCCGAGCAGTTCTGGGTCGAGGTCTCCGCTGAGAAGCCAGAAGAGTTCAACGACGTTGACCTCATCGTGGCCTACTCCACCGGAAACGCCGACGATGACAAGAAGACCCTCGAGGAGCTGCAGAAGGATCCGCTCAAGGGCAAGATCCCGGCAGTTCAGAAGGGCAACGTGGTCTTCCTCGAGAACGGCCCGCTGGGCGCTTCGGCGAACCAGTCCCCGCTGTCTATTCCGTGGGGCATCGACAAGTACTTCGAGCAGCTGAACTCCGGTCTGCAGGCTTAAATCACGTGGCGGCCAAGAAAATCGCCGTCATCATCGGACTCTTAGCCGCCACCGCTCTCGCAGTGGTGGCTTCGGTCATGTTTGGCGTGCGCACAATTTCCCCTTCCGACGCCCTCTCGGCCCTCGGCGGTTCGACCGCGACAGCCAGTGAGGCCGCCGCATATTTGCGTGTCCCACGCACCGTGTTGTCGCTCTTCGTCGGTGCCGCGCTCGCCATGTCCGGAACCACGTTCCAGGCCATGACCCGCAACCCGCTCGCCGACCCTGGCATCTTCGGTGTCCTCTCCGGCGCCGCGCTGGCCGTCGTGGTGGGCATCGCGTTCTTCGGGCTCTCTCGCCCCGTGCCCACGATGATCGTGGCGATTATCGGCTCCTTCGCTGCCGCCTCCTTCGTCTACGTCGTCGGCTCCCTAGGCCGCGGCGGCGCCACGCCGCTCAAGCTCGCACTCTCAGGCGCTGCCACGGCCGCCGCGTGTTCCAGCATGGTCAGCGCCGTGCTGCTCCCGCGCACCGACGTCATGGACAAGTTCCGTTTCTGGCAAATCGGCTCCGTCGGTGGCGCGCAGTGGTCCCAAATTAGTATGGCCGTGCCGTTCCTCGTCATCGGCCTCATCATTGTCCTGGCCTGCGCCACGGGACTTAACGCACTTGCGCTTGGCGACGACGTCGCTACCGGCCTCGGCATCAACGTTGTGCGTACGCGCTTGCTCTCCGCCGTGGGCGCGGTCATTCTGTGCGGTACTGCCACCGCGATTGCCGGCCCCATCGCTTTCGTAGGCCTCATCGTCCCCCACGTCATGCGCCTAGTGCTCGGCACCGACCACCGCCTGCTGCTGCCCATGACCGGCCTGGCCGGCGCCTTCCTGTTGGTGGCGGCGGACACGGTGGGGCGCGTCGTCGCCAAGCCGAGCGAGGTCGCCGTGGGCATCCTCACCCCACTTCTAGGCGCACCGCTGTTCATCTGGATTGTCCGCCGAACCAAGGTGCGTGATCTCTAATGCCGAATCAAACCTCCTCGGCCTCCACCTCCGCGACGCTGCAACAGCAACGCCACGCCCGCGCGCGTTCCTTTGCCTGGCGCCTGAGCGTGCTCGCCGTCATCATCGTGGTTTTGTGGGCCACCAGCCTCATGGTGGGCGAGACCTTCTATGGTCCGGGCAAGGTGATTCGTGTTGTTTTCGGTGAGACCGTCCCCGGCGCGTCCTTTACGGTCGGCGACCTGCGCCTGCCGCGTGCCACCGTAGCCGTCGCCGCGGGCATCGCTTTCGGTATCGCCGGCGTGACTTTCCAGACCATGCTGCGCAACCAGCTGGCCTCTCCCGATATCATCGGTATCTCCTCCGGTGCCTCCGCCGCGGGCATCACGGCGATTGTGTTTTATAACGTCTCCCAGACCACCGTGTCTTTGGTGTCGCTGGTGTGCTCGCTGACGATCGCCGCGCTGATTTACCTGCTGTCGCTGAAGTCTGGTTTCACCGGCACGCGCCTTATCCTCATCGGCATTGGTATGTCGGCGATTCTGCAGGCGTGGACCAACTTCGTGCTGTCGAAGGCCCCGTCCTACGACCTGCCTACGGCCACACGTTGGATCACGGGCTCGCTCAACACCATGTCCTGGGAGCGCGGCCTGCCACTTCTTCTTACGGTGCTGGTCATCGCGCCCGTCATGATTTTCTTGGGTCACCAGCTCAACGTTTTGCGGCTTGGCGACGACCTCGCCGTCGGCCTTGGCCTGCGGCTCAACGTTGTGCGTGTTTCGGCCATCGTGGGCGCGGTAATCCTCATTGCGGTGGCCACGGCGTCGACGGGCCCGATTGCCTTCGTGGCATTCATGGCCGGGCCAATTGCCACCCGCCTGTTTAAGGCTGGCCCCTCCATGATCGCCCCTGCCGGTGCGGTGGGCGCCATCCTGGTGCTCGTCGCTGACATGGCTGGTCAATACTTCTTTGGTACCCGCTACCCCGTCGGCGTCATCACCGGCGTGCTCGGTGCGCCATTCCTTATTTACTTGCTCACTCGCTCGAATCGTTAGGACTGTCATGCACAAACCTGCTCAGCTCACCGCGAAGGACATCTCCCTCGGATACGGCGAGCGCGACATCATCACCGGGCTCAGCGTCGACATCGCACCCGGCAAGGTGACCTCCATCGTGGGCCCCAACGGCTGCGGCAAGTCCACTTTGCTGCGCTCGCTGTCCCGCCTGCTCAAGCCCACCGGCGGCGAGATTTTCCTCGACGGCAAAGCCATCTCCGAGATTCCCACCAAACAGCTGGCCACCTCGCTGGGCCTACTGCCGCAGTCTCCCATCGCCCCGGACGGCATCGTGGTGGCGGACCTCGTGGGCCGCGGCCGCACCCCACACCAGGGGCTGCTCGGCCGCTGGAGCCAGGAAGACTACGACATCGTGCAGGAATCCATGGAGATGACCGGGGTGGCTGAACTCGCGGAGCGCTCCATCGACGAACTCTCCGGCGGCCAGCGCCAGCGCGTGTGGATCGCCATGGCACTCGCCCAGCGCACCGACATCCTGCTGCTCGACGAGCCCACCACCTACCTCGACATCAAACACCAGCTCGAGGTCCTCGACCTGCTCGTCGAACTCAACGAGACCCACGGCACCACCATCGCCATGGTCATTCACGACCTCAACCTGGCCGCCCGCTATTCTGACGAACTCATCGCGGTCTCAAACGGCAACGTCTACGCCCAGGGAAGCCCCCAAGACGTCATGACGCAGCAAACGGTCAAGGACGTCTTCGGCGTGGACTCCGTCATCGTCGAAGACCCAGTCTCGGGGCTTCCGGCCGTCATGCCCATTGGTAAGAGAAAGGTAAAGTAATGCCCTACCAGCCATTCCGCGCCACTGTCTTGGACTCTGTGCACATCTCCCCCAGCTTCCAACGAGTACGCCTCACCGGCCTGACAGAGATGGGGCCCTCCGGCGTCATCCGTGACCTGCGCATTAAGCTCATCATCCCCGGCGCCCACGGCCTGCCGGAGCTTCCCGCCACGGAGGACTGGTACGCCGCTTGGCAGCAGCTCGATCCGGCCACCCGTGGCGCACTTCGCACCTACTCCGTGCGCGAGCTCGACCGCGAACGCGGCATCCTCACTATCGACTTCGTGCTGCATACCGCGCCTGGTGAAACGGGCCCGGCATCCATGTGGGCGTCGACAGCCGCACCGGGCGATGAAATCTACGTCATCGCCCCACACTCCGACGACGAATCCGGCCCCGGCATCGAGTTCCAGCCCGGCGAGGCCCGCGAGGTCCATGTCTTTGGCGACGAGACCGCCCTGCCTGCCATCGCCCGCATCCTCGACGAGTGGCCCGACGGGCTTAGCGGCAGCGTGCACATCGCGGTGCCCTACTTCCAGGACGCGCAGCCCCTCGCCGCTCCTGCCGGCGTCACCATCGAGTTCCTCCCGCACGATGGCAACGCCACGCTTATCGACGCCCTCTCCTCCCTCACCGGCGCCGACCCCGTCCCAGACACCCCACAACAGGCCACCCCTGAGCGCGAAGTTCTCTGGGAGACCCCAGGCTTTTCTGCTTCAGGCGAAGAGCTCGGCACCCGTGCCGCGGACGGTGCGTATTGGTGGATAGCGGGCGAAAGCGGCGTCGTCAAGCGCATGCGTCGCATGCTGGTCAAGGAGGCAGGCGTGCCGCGCTCGGCGGTGTCCTTCATGGGCTATTGGAAGCGTGGGGTCTCTGAGGGGTAATTGCCCGCACAGCTGTAACAAGACAGGTATCCTGTTAGGTTGAAACATTTTCGAACTATTAGGAGAAACATGTCTAAGATCATCTGGACCCGCACGGACGAAGCTCCGCTGCTCGCCACCTACTCTTTCAAGCCGGTCGTTGAGGCTTTTGCCTCCACCGCGGACATCGAGGTTGAGACCCGCGATATCTCCCTGGCTGGCCGTATCCTGGCTCAGTTCCCAGAGCGCTTGGGTGAGAAGAAGGTCGAAGACGCACTGGCTCAACTCGGCGAGCTGGCTAAGACCCCGGAAGCAAACATCATCAAGCTTCCGAACATCTCCGCTTCCCTGGTACAGCTGAAGAAGGCTATCGCCGAGCTGCAGGCTGACGGTTTCGACATTCCGGATTACGAGGACGCTCCGGAGAAGTACGCCGTTGTTACCGGTTCCGCTGTGAACCCGGTTCTGCGCGAGGGCAACTCCGACCGCCGCGCACCGATTGCTGTGAAGAACTTCGCTAAGAAGTACCCGCACAAGATGGGCGCTTGGACCGCTGATTCCAAGACCAACGTTGCCACCATGTCTGATAACGACTTCCGCCACAACGAGAAGTCCGTCATCATGCCGGCTGATGACACCCTGACCATCAAGCTCAATGACACCGTCCTGCTCGAGGGCCTCAAGGTTCTCAAGGGCGAGGTTATCGACGGCACCTTTATCTCCGCCAAGGCTCTCGACGAGTTCCTTAAGGCTCAGGTGGCTCGCGCTAAGGAAGAGGGCGTTCTCTTCTCTGCTCACCTGAAGGCCACCATGATGAAGGTCTCCGACCCAATCATCTTCGGCCACGTGGTCCGCGCGTTCTTCGCAGATGTTTATGACAAGTACGGAGAGGAGCTGCTCGCAGCTGGTCTCAACGGTGAGAACGGCCTCGGCGCTATCTACGAGGGCCTGAAGTCCCTCGAGAATGGCGAGGAGATCAAGGCTGCTTTCGACGCCGCCCTGGAAAACGGCCCGGACCTGGCTATGGTGAACTCCGCTAAGGGCATCACCAACCTGCACGTTCCTTCCGACGTCATCATCGACGCTTCCATGCCGGCCATGATCCGCACCTCCGGCCACATGTGGAACAAGAACAACGAGGAACAGGACACCCTCGCTGTTATCCCGGATTCCTCCTACGCTGGCGTTTACCAGGCTGTTATCGAGGACTGCAAGGCTAATGGCGCATTCGATCCGTCCACCATGGGTACCGTTCCAAACGTCGGCCTGATGGCTCAGAAAGCTGAGGAGTATGGCTCCCACAACAAGACCTTCAAGGTTCCGGAGAACGGCACCGTGCAGGTGACTAACTCCGCTGGCGACGTCCTCATCGAGCACGACGTCGAGGCTGGCGACATCTGGCGCGCATGCCAGACCAAGGACGCTCCGATCCAGGACTGGGTCAAGCTGGCTGTTAACCGCGCACGCCTGTCCGGTATGAAGACCATCTTCTGGCTGGACCCAGAGCGCGGTCACGACGCCAACCTCATCACCCTGGTGGAGAAGTACCTGAAGGATCACGACACCGAGGGCTTGGACATCTCCATCGCTTCCCCGGTTGAGGCAACCAAGATCTCCATCGAGCGCATCCGTAAGGGCGAGGACACCATCTCCGTCACCGGTAACGTGCTGCGTGACTACAACACCGACCTCTTCCCGATTCTCGAGCTCGGCACCTCCGCAAAGATGCTGTCTGTGGTTCCGCTGATGGCTGGCGGCGGCCTCTTCGAGACCGGTGCAGGCGGCTCCGCTCCGAAGCACGTGCAGCAGGTTGAGGAAGAAAACCACCTGCGTTGGGACTCCCTGGGTGAGTTCCTCGCTCTGGCTGAGTCCTTCCGCCACGAGCTCAACGCTCACGGCAACGCTAAGGCAGGCGTGCTTGCCGACGCCCTCGACAAGGCCACCGAGACCCTCCTCGACGAGGGCAACTCCCCGTCCCGCAAGGTCGGCGAGAACGACAACCGTGGTTCTCACTTCCACCTGACCCTGAACTGGGCCAAGGAGCTGGCTGCACAGACCGACGACGCTGAGCTGGCTGAGACCTTCAAGCCGGTTGCTGAGGCTCTCGAGGCTAAGAAGGACGAGATCGTCAAGGGACTGCTCGACGTTCAGGGTTCCCCTGCTGACCTGGGCGGCTACTACGCACCGGACGAGGACAAGCTCTCCGCTGTCATGCGCCCGGTTGCTGCCTTCAACGAAATCATTGATGGCCTGAAGAAGTAAGCGCTCGGTTGACTGTCTGGGCCGTTGGCCTGGGCTGTCGATGCTAGTTAGCCGGCTGGCCCGGGGTGCCATACCCTGGGCCAGCCGGTTTTTGTTTGGCCGGGCTGGGATCCCCTTTGCCCAGCCCAGTCTCGTCCTCCATCCCCAAAAGCTACCCCTTCCCGAACTCACTGGGTGATGCCCACGCGCCACAGAGCGACTGCGCATTCTAATGGCACAGGGGGTGACGCTCGATGAACTGAACTAATTCTGCCGCCGCTGCTGCCTTTTCGAGGCTTGGATACAGATAGTTTCATTGAAGCACCGTTTTGCGACATCAGATCAAATAGACGTAAGGCATAAGTTTCCACAAGCTTGATCCAGAACATGCACATTCAAACATAAATGGATTGTTTAGCTAACGCGCTGCGCCGGTTGCATCCGAATATCCCGAACAATTGCCCGATGAGTTTTCCCACCATCTTTTCGGAAGTGCCAAGTGCCGCCGCGATGTCCCTGTCGGACAACACACCGTCGCGCAGGCATTGCATCACCCGAGTTTGGAAAGGCGTGAGATTTTGAGCCCGAAGAACTGTGGATACAGGGAGCTGGTGGTCAAGCATCAATCCGCGATCGAGGTAGGTGAGCCTCATTTCAAGATCAGTTTTGAAATTCTCGGTAGGTTGTTCACAGATGAAGTAGGCATTAGCCCCTGCTTCGATCGCGCTAAAAAGCGTTCGTACGGTGTGCATGGAGCGCTCAACAAAGTACAATATTGGTGGCGATCCACTCTTCTCTGGAGAAGTACTCACCTCGTCATTTTCGACTTCGAATACATCACAGTGTGTAGTACCGATTTCATGCGAAGACGTTACTGCGATAGCTGTTGCCCTGACCATATCTGCAATTGTTTTCGAGTAGACCTCATCGGTACCAGCACCTTTGACTATTAACCGCTTTGACTTAGCAAACATACATGCAGCAAGTACCGGAACGGACGTACTCTTCACGGATCCACCGCCGAAATCCAGAATGTTGATATCCTTGAGACTGTTAATGCACCCCATTTCGGCCCATCCGAAGCAATCTGTCAAAGCTTCCGTTATGTTGTAATCCGCCCCAATGAAAAGGCATGGCTTCCCAGCTATATTCTTCCGCCACATCAGAGCCCAAACACCACATCTGAACTATTCGCAATATATGCAGAATGGGTGGCCACGACGACCACTGCACCACCCTGAGCAAATTGACGTAGATATTTAAGAACGAGTTGCGCGTTTGCTTCATCGAGGGCCCCGGTCGGTTCATCAGCTAACACAATCTTCGGCTGCGCGAGAATGAGTCTCATCAAAGCAATGCGCTGTTGCTCGCCACCAGAAAGCTCACTCACCGTTCGCTTTTCAGTCCCTCCAAGCCCAACTTCAGTCAGCGCCGCTGCCATCGTCTCGCGGGAGACGCGGGGGACAGCAATCTTGATATTCTCCATAACAGAGAGATCGGGTACCAAACCATAGTCTTGAAACAGGTACCCGACGTTTGCTCGCCGAAATCTGCGACGTGCGCCCGGATTCATAGATGCGATGTCGAGCCCTTCGAACTCGATCGTTCCCGAATCCGGCGTAGTCAGTCCGCCTAACATATTGAGCAAGGTTGTTTTGCCACTGCCGGAGGGCCCTGTGAGCGCCGTGATTTGTCCTGCCTTAAAGGTGGCCGAGAAAGCTTGCAAAACCGTCCGCTCGCCAAATCCGCAGGATACTTCGCTTACCTGAATTGTCATTGCGGTTCCACTCCTCCTCTTGCATCCCACTGTGAAGCAGCTCTAAGCATTAGCACCATAGAAACCAAAAACCATACTGCGCTGAAACCCACGACTGCGACGATGGTCAATGGTGACCATTGATTTTCAAACCCGATACTCCAGGTTGAGGGCGCGCGGCTCTCAGCTTGAACCTGATGATCGCGGACCATATACAGCAGCCAGCCAATTGTCGCTACGAAAAATACAACCTCAAAAGCTACTGCTTCTTTTGCAACCCACCAAGGGCTTCGCCCACAAACATAGGCAACGTGGATTTTGCGCCGGTAGGTAACTCGAAAAGTAAGGACCGTGGCTCCGACCAAGACCGTCACAAGCAGGACTACCGCAAAGCCATTCAGCCCCCACAGAGCCACATTCTGCTCGGCGGCGCGAATACTCGACTGCCATGAGTCCTCGCGCGGCCTGAAGAAAGCAAGCGTATTCCCAGTAGCACCCTTCAACATTTGCGAAGGCACATCAGGGGAGGCAGTGAGAAGGACTTGCTGGGATACCTTCGACATCAAGTTGTGGTCCCCCAACGGGGCAAGACCCCGTGGAAGGATGACGAGAATCGGGTTATCTATTTGCGGACGGTAATCAACATCGTAAGTGAATACCGAGCCCAAGCTGCATCCGTCCCGCCACTCTATGTCGGGTGCTGGTTCATTGGTATAACTAGCCTCGAACTTTAACGTATCCTCGATCACGTTTGTCGACTGCAGAGACAGCTTTCCCGGTGAGCAGACCGTCACAACAGTGCCATCCAACATCGACGCTCCCGCCTGTCGCGCGAATTCCTGGTTCACTAATAGAACTGGTGCCTCTAGTTCTACGGGCCATGTAATCCAATACGGGTCAACGAGGAGAATGTCTCCTGCCTCGTCGGCAGCCCGAAATGGCGCTGCGGCCTCTCTACCTGACCAATCTTCGAAGGCTGTGTTAACGTTCAACGCCAGCTCTTGCTGCCCACGGTGTGCATCCCACGCCCCCTGCAAGCGATGACGCGCCTCAAGCTCCGCTGAAAACCCGACCAGGGTTGCAACCACACTGAGCGCAGCAACCAGGGACACGCCGCGGACAACGGTCAGGGAGTAGAGAATTGGCCGCGCGTGGATCTTGCCCTTGACGGATTGGGGTATCGATGTCCTGCGAACCAGAAACTGGCCACCCAGGTAACCAATGAGCAAACATGCAGACAGAATCAAGCTAATCGTGAAATAAATTCTCCAAAACACCCAGCCTTCCGCCCACCCGTTGTAGGCATAAAGCAGACCTGCAACGAGCAGTGGGGCCACGAGGTAAGCAAGCACAAGTGTGATGCTCTGTCGCTTGATTTCAATACTGGTCGTTTCTGCGACGCTGAGCCCTAGTAGTCGATGAACACCAACCTCACGTGAGCGGGCAAGAACATGGCCTGCGCTGAGAACCAGACACAGGAGGACAGACAAGATCAGCAGAATAGGGATAGTCGAAGATGCAAAGATTTCCGTGAAATACCTGGTAAGAGGCACCGCGTCAAGCCCCTGCTCATCTAACCACCGTAGCAAGTGCTGCTCGTCCGCCGCCGACCCTTTGATATGGAGAGGTTGTCTCGGATCAGAGTATGGAAAGTCTTCCAGCGGATAAAATATGTCAACTTCCCCCCGTTCAAAGCGAGGCCGTTCCATCCGGCCACCGTCAGGCGGAAGCGAGGACGAGTAGACTCGTTGCTCACCACCTGAGACAGCGAGCGACGAGTAGTTAATCGCGATGTCGAAGTCATTATTTCGCGCAAACTCGGCCAGCTCGGAATAGAAACTCACTCGCTCCGAAGCGACGCGATCTGACTCCACCTGAACCCCGTACTCACCCAAGTGACCATCGATCGTTGAGTAAAGCCTCGCGCCGAGGAAAGCCACAGTAGTCGCCAGAATAGCCGTGGCGAATATCCCCACGGCTAATAGGCTTGATCTCAGAAAGGACATGTTCTAGCAATGACGGTAGAAGGACTCATTGCCAAGTCCCTTACGCGGAGCAGTGGCGCGTGACCAGACGTTCTTGTTCACACAGCCACTATCTGACCGAAACTTCCCCACAGCTGTAGATCCATGTCGAACGCCGTTATGAAAGTAGTGGGACCACACTGTGGAAGAATCACTGCCGTAATCCCAGGTTCCTCCGTCAATGCTGACAATCGTCGCCCCAGCGACACCCGTGCCGGCAAAGGTCAACACACCCGCCAAAACTGCACCAGTGATGCGGTTTCGATTTTGAATCTTCATGGTTTCTCCCTTCGATAGGTATTCAACGGCGGAGGGACTTCCGCCGTATGGCAATTATCAAACTCAGGTTTGTGTTGCACAAGTAGGAAAACCTACCTTTGTGATTTGCAACACTATCGAATATCAATTTTCGCCGGCTTTGAGGCTTCCCAGGCACGGTGCAGCGACGACTGCCCACGCATGGTTGCGTCCCTTAGCGCGGGTTACTGCCCTCACAATTACCCATTGGAACATCCCTTCATCATCGAACGGTCTTACTGATCGTCATCTACTTTCTGGGCCCTTCCCGAAAACTCAAGTCCCGAACCTCGCTCACGGCCAAAATGGGCCGCCAATACGGACTACTTCCCAAAACCGAACCGGGCCTCCTATCGCAGATCAGTCGCACGCTTATCCCTGGGCCCGTGCGCTCAAAATCTTTCTTGCTTCGTAACCGGGAAAGGGTACCAAAACAGCCCGAAAACCACTCCAAAAACTCTCCTAACCGGAGAAACGTTTTCTTGCCTCTTTCTTGCTTCTTGGGCGGGTTCCAGGGGATCCGCCTCGCGCCCTCGAAAACCTACCCCGCGTTGCGCAGCGCGGCGGCCTGTTCGAGACCGGTGCCGGCGGCTCCGCTCCGAAGCACGTCCAGCAGGTGCAGAAGGAGAACCACCTGCGCTGGGATTCCCTCGGTGAGTTCCTCGCTCTGGCTGAGTCCTTCCGCCACGAGCACAACACCAACGGCAACGCCAAGGCAGGTGTCCTGGCCGCAGCGTTGGACAAGGCCACCGAGACCCTGCTGGATGAGGGCAAGTCCCCGTCCCGCAAGGTGGGCGAGAACGACAACCGCGGCTCCCACTTCTTCCTGACCCTCAACTGGGCCAAGGAGCTGGCTGCACAGACTGACGACGCCGAGCTGGCCGAGGCCTTCAAGCCGGTCGCTGAGGCCCTCGAGGCCAAGGCAGGCGAGATTGAGCAGGCGCTTCTCGACGTCCAGGGCTCCCCCGTCGACCTCGGCGGCTACTACGCCCCGAACGAGGAGAAGCTCAACCAGACCATGCGCCCGGTTGCTGCCTTCAACGAAATCATTGATGGCCTGAAGAAGTAATTCGGCGCTAGGCGCTTAACAAAAGACCGCTTCGTCTCCTCCCTGGAGTTCGAGGCGGTCTTTTCTTGCTTCATTAGCCGCAAACCGGCCCGAAGCCACAGATTCGGGCGCTATTTTTACCCGTTGAGCTGCGAAGACTTTTTCTTGACTGTTTCTTGCTTCTCGCGCATACTTTTACTCATGACTCCCATCAATTCTGCGCCTGAGGAACAACTTGTAGCCCGCGTGAAACGGTTTATAGCGCTTCCGGCTGAGCTACCGTGGATCGAGTTCAAGGTAAACAAGCTGTCCTCCGGCGCGGAGATTGCAAAGTATGCCTGCGCCTTGGGAAATTCGGCACGCCTGCACGATGAACCAGCGGGATACCTCATATGGGGAGTAAACGATGACCACGCTGTCGTTGGGACGTCGTTTGACTGGCAACGCGCAAAGGGGAAAGGCAACGAAGACCTACTCCCCTGGCTCAACCGCGTCATTAGTCCAGCACCTGATGTGACATTCGACGAGGTAACCGTTGATGGACACCTTGTTGTACTTCTGCGTATACCAGCTGCCTTGTCTTCCCCGTATTCTTTCGATGAAAAACGTTATTTTCGCAAGGGCAGCTATGTCAAGAATCTCATGGATTTTCTCAATGAGGAACGTCAGCTCTGGCAGAAGCTCAATCAGTTCGAATTCGAAAACACTGTAGTTGCTGAGAACCTTGAGCTCGAATCAATCACCGAACTTCTTGATCCCGAAGCCTTCTTCCTCAACCGACCAGAGCTTCCTCGCACGACCGGCGATGCCCTGATCGATACGCTACGAACCGCTAAGGCCATCTCCTACTCACACGAGCAAGGCTGGCATATTCCGGCGTGGTCTGCGCTCATGTACGCACGTTCCCTGCAGGACTTTCCAGAGCTGCGCGAGCGTGCTCCCCGCGTCACGCATTTCAAAGGCACCTCGCGCACCGAAGTAGAACGAGAATGGGAATTCACCGAAGGTTATGCGTCTTCCTTCACCCACATAGTCACGCTCTTCAACACCATTCGCCCAGGCGGCGAACATATTGATTCCAGCGGCAAGCGCGTGGTAACTCCACTGCTACCAACGGTGGCCTTCCGCGAGGTCCTAGCAAATGCGCTCATGCACCAGGATCTCGAGCAGCGCGGCCGGTTCTTGACCGTGGAGATTTTCAGCGATCGGGTCGAAGTAACCAACCCAGGGACCCCGCTTATCGACCCCCAACGGTTCATTGACTCGGCGTCCACCACACGCAATACTCATCTCGGTGAAGCTTTACGTTTGGCACATCTTGTCGAACAACGCGGAAGTGGCTGGGATAAAATCGTCTCTTCACTCGAAGCTGACCACTTCCCGCCGGCTCTCGTCCGCGCCAACGGAAGTACCACCGTCTCCCTCAGCGCCTACCGCCCCTTTGCGCTGATGACCATGGAAGAAAAGACCCAAGCCGTCTATCAACACTCTTGCCTTCGCTTCCTCGAGAACCTTCCCGTTAACAATTCGTCGATCCGTCAGCGCTTCGGGCTGAAAGACTCGCAAGCGGCTCAGGCCACTCGCCTGCTTGCTGCCACCGTCGAGGAAGGACTCATCCACCCTTACGATCCCAGCGCAGGCCCGCGGTCATTGCGTTATGTTCCATTCTGGAGCAATTAGGAACCGCTTTCTTGCTTCATAAGCCGCAAACTGGCTCAAAACGGCGCCTTTCGATACCGTTTTCACCCGTTGAGCTGCGATAACCTTTTCTTGACTGTTTCTTGCTTCTTAAGCCTGATATCGAGCAGATCCCCATCCTGCGGCACCGAAAACGTCAACTATTTAAAAAGTTTTTCAATCCGCGGGAACCGAGAAGCCATCACCTCCGACTAGTAGTGCAGTTGATATCAGCGCCTGTCCATCGCCCGTCTTGAGCGCTCGGAAGCATTCATCCTTAGGCACTCGCCACGGGCCCTACCTGTACATACTGAAAAGAGCACTACATATGAGTCGGACGGCTCTGCGATCTTTCATTCAACGCATCCATTTCTACGGCGGCATGTTCGTCGGCCCCTTCATCCTCGTCGCGGCATTGACTGGCTGCCTCTATGCCATTGCCCCCACCTTGGAAAAGGTAGCCTATCGCGATGTCATGAACGTTCCGGCGGTCGAGCACCCGCTCAGCCTCGAGGAGCAAATCCAGGCCGCGCAACACGAGCACCCAGATATGCCTGTGACCCAGGTGTGGCCCGCTACCACGCCCACGGACTCCACCCGCGTGCTGGTTAGTGACCCGGGAATTGATGAAAGCCTCCAGCGAACCGTCTTCATCAACCCCGCCAACGCTGAAGTTATCGGGGACTACCCAACCTACTCCGGACTGGGTGAGATGCCGCTGCGCCGTTGGATTTCCTCCCTACACGAAAGCTTCCACCTGGGCAAGGTCGGTGAGCTCTACTCGGAGCTGGCCGCCTCCTGGCTGTGGGTCATGGCCTGCGGCGGGCTCTACATGTGGTGGATTCGCCGCCGCCCCAAGAACAAGGCAACCGCGAAATCCACGCAACAGCAGCCGAAGCGCTCCGCACGCTCGAAGGCTACGCGCCTCCACTCCACCATCGGTGCCTGGATATTCATCGGCTTGCTTGGACTGTCTGCTACTGGCATCACCTGGTCGGGCCTGGCCGGCGACAACGTCAACTCCCTCGTGGAACGTATGCACTGGAAGGCCACCCCCATTGAAACTGCCCTCCCCGGCGCAAGTACAGAAACGCATGAGCACACCGGCCACGAAGGCCATGAGGGACATGGCGGCCACATGAGTGGGACGTCGGAAAGCGCCAGCGTGGCTGCTGAGGCTGAGCGCGTCCTCGCCACCGGCCGCGCCGAGGGACTGACCGGCCCGCTGCGCCTGTACCCGCCGGAGGACGCCCACTCCGCCTGGCAGGTCAGCGAGCGTTGGGTCGAATGGCGCACCACCTCCGATGCTATTTCCGTGGACGGCTCCACCGGTGAGGTCATCGACCGCCAGCCTTTCTCCAGCCTTCCGTTGTTTAGCAAGCTCAGCAGCTGGGGCATCTACCTGCACATGGGCATCATGTTCGGCCTACCGCTGCAGATCGCGCTGTTCGCGCTGGGCCTGGCTATCGCCGCCCTCGTGGTCTTGGGCTATTACATGTGGTTCAAACGCCGCCCCCGCTTCGTGCCGGGCTCGATGAAACAGTTCTCTTGGGCCACCACGGCGCTCGGCGCTGTCTTTGCCGCCACCGTCGGCGCCTTCCTTCCGCTGTTGGGCATCACTCTGGCCGCGTTCCTTGTTCTTGACGTCATCCTCATGAACCGCCCCACCACGCCAACGCGAGCACAGGAACCCGAGTTGCTTCCCACGAGCTAGATAGTGAAAGCCATCACATAGAGCGGGGCTAATGGGTACAGTGTTCATCTATGACTAACCCATTACTCCACCCTTCGCCACTGCCCTACCAGCTTCCTCCCTTCGCAGACATCAAGGTAGAGCACTTCCGCCCCGCCTTCGACGAGGCACTCGAGCGCCATCGCTCCGAAATCGCCGCCATTGCTGATAATTCCGCCGCCCCCACGTGGGAAAACACCGTCGAAGCATTGGAGCGCTCCGGCCAGGACTTGGACCGCGTCATGGCCGTCTTCGGCAACCTCTCCGGCACCGACGTCACCGATGAGATGGAGGAGATTGCCGCCGATATCTACCCCCGCCTCGCCGCGCACTATGACGGCATGTATCAAAACGAAAAGCTCTACGCGCGCATCAAGGAGGCAACGCCGCTTGACGACGACCCCGAAGGCCACCGTCTCCACGACCACCTCCTGCGGACCTTCAAGCGCAAGGGCGCGGATCTCGACGCCGCCGGCAAGTCCCGCCTCTCCGACATCAACCAACGCCTGTCCGCACTCTCGGAGGAATTCGGCCGCAACCTCATGGCCTCTACTCGCGCGAAAGCCGTTGAGTTCAGCGAGGAGGAACTCGAGGGGTTGCCCGCCGAACGCATCGCCTCCGCCAAAGCCGATGCTGAGGCGCTGGGCCGCGAGGGCTTCGTCATCCCGCTCGAGCTGCCGACCGTGCAGTCGGAGCTGAGCCGATTGGCGCGGGAGGATGCGAGGGGGAGGTTGTATGGGGCGTCGGCAAGCAGGGGCTCCGAGAACAACATCCCAGGTCTCATCGAGGCCGTCCAGCTGCGCGCCGAACGCGCCGAGCTGTTGGGCTTTGCCTCCCATGCCGACTACGTGATCGCCGAAGAAACCGCTGCGACTGCCGACGCCGCCCGCACCATGCTCTTCGACCTCGCCCCCGCCGCCGCGGCCAACGCCGAAGGCGAGCAGAAGCTCCTCGCAGAGGAAGCAACACTCAACGGCCAGGGCTTCACCGCCGCCGACTGGCCGTATTGGGAATCTAAGGTCCGCGCCCGCGACTTCTCCCTCGATGAGACGGAGCTGCGCAAGTACTTCCCGCTGGATCGCGTGCTTGTCGACGGCGTGTTTGCCGCCGCCGAGCGCCTCTACGGCATCACCGTCGTCCCGCGCGAGGACCTGCAGGGCTACGCCGAGGGCGTACGCGTGTGGGAAGTCTTCGACGCGGGCCAGGAGCCCGAAGCTGACCGCGACAACGGCATCGGCTTGTTCGTCACCGACTACTTCGGCCGCCCCACCAAGCGCGGCGGCGCCTGGATGAGCGAGTTCGTGGGGCAGTCCCGTCTACTGGAGCGCAAGCCGGTCATCGTCAATGTCATGGGCATCACCAAGCCTGCCGACGGCTCCCAGCCGCTGCTGAGCCTCGACGAGCTGCACACCGTCTTCCACGAGTTCGGCCACGCTTTGCACGGGCTGCTTTCCGACGTCCGCTACCCCACCTTCGCCGGCACCAACGTCCCGCGCGATTGGGTGGAGTTCCCCTCGCAGATCAACGAGAACTGGGCATTAGAGCCGGCACTGGTGAAGCGTTACGCGCGCCATGTTGATACCGGCGAGGTTATCTCCGACGAGATGCTCGCAGCAGTCACGGCTGCCGGCGAGTTCGGTCAGGGATTCGGCACGGTGGAGTACTTGGCTGCGTCGATTGTGGACTTGGCGTGGCACTCGCTCTCACACGAGGAAGCTGCCCAGCTTACGGCCGCGGACATCGAACAGTTTGAAAAGGACGCGCTGACCAAGGCCGGGCTGAACAACCCGCTCATCGCGCCGCGTTACCGCTCGACGTACTTCAATCACATCTTCGCCGGCGGTTACTCCGCGGGCTACTACTCCTACCTGTGGGCTGAGGTCCTCGACGCCGACGGCTTCTCCTGGTTCAAGGAAGTCGGCGCGGCAGACTCGGCCGACGGGGACGATGCTAAAGCCCGCGCAGCTGGCCAAAAGTTCCGCGAACTCATCCTGTCCAAGGGCGCCTCGCGCGATTTCACCGAGGTCTACCGCGAGCTGCGGGGACGCGACAAGGACGTGCAGCCCTTGCTGCGCCGCCGCGGTTTGTTGGGCTCTTAACTAGCCAGCTAGCTTGCGAATGTGGATAACTTGCGGCGAGCTCCTGAGTTATCCACAAATTTGGCCTCTCGCGGAAACTGACTATTGAAGCGGGCTTGACAGCGCTTTAGCGTTGAGGTCATGAGATTACAGTCCTTCTTCGCCGCACTCGGCCGGGCCATTGACCTGGTGGCCGAGTGCGCGGGCATGTCTGAATCCGATCTGCTGGCATTAGGAGCCGCGCCTGCCGACGCCGCCGAGCTCCTCGCCCTCCATCACTCCTACTTCGGGCCCACGCACTCCACCAAGAAGCAGCGCACGGCGGTAGCAGCGGCGCGCAGCCGCGGCCATGGGCTGGTTACGCTGCGGCAAATTGAGTCTTTCGTGGCCAAGGTTCGCGACCATAACAAGGCCTGGGACCTGCGCGTGGAACTGTGCCAGACCAGCGCCGAGCTGGTGGAAAAGGTTGCGCGCAAGCGCCTGCGCGAGTGGCGCAAGCCCCGCGAATACGCCGAGCGCGCGAAGCTGACCCAGCATGACAACGGCTTGGCCACGTTGACTGTGACGGCGGATTCTATGCAGCTAACCGACGTATTCCAGGGCATCGACCAGCAGCGTCCCGGCGAGAGCTTTCTGGAAAACCTCGACGGCAAAGGCGTGAAAACTGAGGTCATGACCATGGCGGTGCTGCAGGTCGACGACTATGCGCAGCTGCTCAAAGGAAACACGGACAAGGATGGCGAAGAGTTCATCGTGCGCATGACCAACGGTGCCACGCTGACCGGCTCGCAGCTCGTGGAGCGCGCACTGCTGGAAAAGGGCGTCATCGTGGCTGTCAGCCGCGAGCACGGACCACTGGATGTCTTTCGCACGCGCCGCTTCGCCACGGACAAGCAGCGGCTAGCACTCATGGCGGAGAGCCCATGTTGTGCGTGGAAGGACTGCCCGGTCCCATTTGAGAAATGCCAGATTCACCACATGGTGGCCTGGGCGCGAGGCGGACCGACGAATATCCTAAATCTGGTTCCATTATGTCCGTATCACAACGGAGTCAACGACGATGACCCCACTGCCCCGCCCATGCGCGGGCGGATGGTCCGCGTCGGCGGCAGGGTGGCATGGCAGCCGCCTTACGACGCCGCGCCCATCCCCACCAGCAAATTCAACTAGCCTGCGTTACGCAACGCAGTAGCTAGTCCATTCATCGTGACCTGAATGGTCTTCGAGACGAGGAACTGATCATCGCCGGCGCGGTAGCGGCGCAGCAACTCCAACTGCACCGCATTGAGCGGGAGCAGGTATGGGTAGCGGCGCTTGAGCGATCGCGCTTGGCGCTGGTTCTCCGCGGTGAGGTCTGCATTGCCCGTGATGTGCAGGTAGACCTCGCGGGTGAGGGCGAATTCGTCGGCGATGAGGGCGTAGATGCGGTCGGCAACGGCTTTGTCGTCGACGAGGTCCGCGTAGAGACGAGCGAGCGAGAGCTCCGCCTTCGCCATCACCTGCGCCATATTCGACAACACCGAGCGGAAGAAAGGCCAAGTGCGATACAGCTCGCGCAGCTCCTCCCAGCGTGCCGCCTGCTCGCTGGCCGGCGCCTGCTCCACCCACTGTGTCACTGCGCTGCCCACGCCGAACCAGCCCGGGATGTTGGTACGCGACTGCGACCAGGACAGCACCCACGGAATCGCGCGCAGGTCCGAAATCGCAGTGGTCTGATTGCGGGCCGCCGGGCGCGAGCCGAGGTTGAGGTCGCCGATTTCGTGCAGCGGCGTGGACTGGGTGAAGTACTCGATAAAGCCAGGGTCGCCGATGAGATCGTCGTAGCGTTCGCCGGACAACGCTGCGAGCTCACGCATGATTGCGTAGGCGCGCTCCGTATCGGCGATAGGCTCGGTATCCAGCAGCGATGCTTCCAACGCGCCGGACACAAACGCCTCAAGGTGGCGACGCGCCGTCTCCGGAGCACCATACTTGGCGGAGATGACTTCGCCCTGCTCGGTGATGCGCACCGAACCCGACACCGCACCCTTGGGCTGGGCCAGGATGGCGTCGTAAGTCGGACCACCACCGCGGCCAACCGCGCCGCCACGGCCGTGCGCCAGGCGCAGCTCGATCCCATGTTGGGTGCACAGCTCGACGAGGGAAAGTTCGGCGTCGTAAAGCGCCCAGTTCGCCTGCAGGTAGCCGCCGTCCTTGTTGGAATCGGAGTAGCCCAGCATGACCTCCTGAATGTCCCCACGCGCGCGCAGGTGCTCGCGGTAGAAAGGCACGGCCCACAGCCGCTCCAGGATGCGCGCGCCAGCCTTCAGATCATCGATGGTTTCAAAGAGCGGAACGACGTCGACCTCGCTCAGGCCCACTTCCTTGAGCAGGACCATCGGCTCCAGGATGTCCGATACCGAGCCCGTCATCGAAATGATGCAGTGCGAGACCGACTGCGGGCCAAACTTGCGCACTGCCTGCGACGCCGCGCGGAAAATGCCCAGCTCTTTGGCTGTGACTTCGCTGAAGTCCTGGTCTGCGCCAGGAAACAGCAGCGGGCGCGCGGTCTGCAGCTCGCGGACCAACAGCTCCATCTTCTCCGCCTCGCTCAGCGCGGCGTAATCATCGCACAGGCTTGCGGCAGCGAAGACCTCCGTGAGCACCTGCTCGAAAGACTTCGAGTTCTGACGCATATCCAGTGAATAAAGATGGAAACCAAACGTAGTCACGGCCGAGCGGATGCGGGCCAGGCGGTCATCGGCGATGATGTCGTCGTTGAACTGGCGCAGCGAGCGATCGATGACGTCGAGGTCGCGCTGCAGCTCCTCCGGCGAAGCGTACGGGGTGAAGTCGCCCTTCGGCGCCTTCTTCTCTCCCAACGCATGCAGGTTTGCACGCACGCGATTGCGGATGCCATAAATCGCACGGCGATAAGGCTCATCCACGCGCGATTCCCAGTCGTTGTTAGCAATCTCCGCCAAGGACAGCAGCTCGGTAGAACACGAGGAATAGCGATCCGACAAAGACAGCTCGCGCTCCAACTCATCGAGCTCCGACTCGTAGTAGCGCAAAATCGTCTTCGCTGCCTTACGGGTAGCGTAGGTCAGCGTGCGCTCGTTGACGTACGGATTGCCGTCGTGGTCACCGCCGATCCAGGAGCCGGGTCGCACGACGGGGGCGTCGGGAAGCTGCAGCCCAAAGGTCTCCCGCATGCTATGGCGAATCGCGCGGTTGAGCGCCGGGACCTGCTCCAGAAGCGAAAGCTTGTAGTAGCGCAGCCCGACGTCGACCTCATCCTCCAGCGTCGGCCGGGCAATGCGGATAAGCGCCGTCTGCCACAGCAACGTCATGCGCAGGTACATCTCGCGCTCGATGGCGTCCATGTCACCACCGCGGTGGGCGTCGATAAGCAGCTGCTTAATGCGGGTCTGGGTATCGAAGACCGTACGCCGGCGGGTCTCCGTGGGGTGCGCGGTGAGGACGGGCGCCACCTGCGCGTCGCGGATGACGGCGGCCGCATCCGCGGGGGCGACGCCCTCCTCCTTCAGCTTGGCGAAGGTCTTGCGCAAGCTCACCGGCGCCTCCACTGCCTCGTCCGCGAGGTCCTCGGCAAGGTTTGCCAAAAGTGCAAAATAGCTAAACGCGCGCGCCACGAGGTTGGCTTTATTGATGTCCAGGTCCCGGAAAACCGCCACGAGGTCCTCGGGCTTGGCGTTGCCGTGGGCTACATTGAAGGCCATCTTGCGGGTGGATTCGACCAGCTCAAAGACGTCCTCGCCCTCTTGCTGCGCGAGTACTCGGCCCAGCACTCGGCCTAGGAGGCGGATGTCTTCTCGGACTTGGTCGATGTGCGGATTTGTCACCGGATTCGCCTTTCGCTGTGTTTCACAGAATTAACACGCTTAAATGTATCTCAGGTCACTATCCCGTCGGCGCTTTTCCGCTCGTTTACCCCCGTGAGGTTTCAACGTATGAAGGATTTGCTTGCGCTTTACGACGCCCAACTGCGCCGGCTATCCGGTACTAGTAGCTCCTAAACAGCAGTTGAGCCACGTTTCGTGGATACGAGTCTCACCGTTTTCTTCCGGGTGGAAACTCAATGCAGTGACGTGACCTTGGCGCACGCCGACGATGACGTCACCCGCGATGGTGGCAATGACCTCAACACCCGAGCCCACGCGCGTGACGACGGGCGCTCGGATGAAGCTAGCCTCCACAGAAACGCCGTCGACGGTGACGGTGCGTTCCTCGGAGAAGCGCTGGTTGCCGAAGGCATTGCGTTTCACGGTCACATCCAGAATCCCCAGCGTCTGCTGCCCAGCCGCTGGGTTCTCCAGCTCGCGGGCGGAGTAAATCAAACCTGCACACGTGGCGAGGACGGGGAGGCCGGAGCGGACGGCGTCGCGAAGCGGCGCAGCAAGGTCGAAGGCCCTAGCAAGACGGTCGATCGTGGAGGACTCGCCGCCCGGAAATACGATTCCGTCCAGCCCGTCCAGGTCACGCGGCAGCCGCACCCGACGCACCTGTGCGCCCAGCGAGCTCAAGATCGCCGCATGCTCCTCGACGCCGCCCTGCAGCGCCAGTACTCCAATCACCATCCGCGCTCAGCCAAGCGGTGCGGTGCCGGCACGTCCTTGACGTTGATGCCCACCATGGCCTCGCCCAGACCGCGGGAGATCTTCGCCAGCTCAGCAGGCTGGTCGTAGAGGGTCGCGGCCTTCACGATAGCCTCCGCACGCGCAGCCGGGTTGCCGGACTTGAAAATGCCGGAGCCGACGAAGACACCCTCGGCGCCCATCTGGCGGACCAGGGCGGCGTCGGCAGGCGTAGCAACACCACCCGCAACGAACAGGACCACGGGCAGCTTGCCGGTCTCTGCCACCTCGGCTACCAGGTCGTACGGTGCCTGCAGCTCCTTGGCCGCAACGTAAAGCTCATCACGGTCCAGGTTCTGCAGGCGCGCAATTTCTCCCTTGATGGTGCGCAGGTGCTTGACGGCCTCGGAGACGTCGCCAGTACCGGCCTCGCCCTTGGAGCGAATCATCGCAGCACCCTCAGTAATGCGACGCAGCGCCTCGCCCAAGTTGGTCGCACCGCAGACGAAAGGCACATCGAAGTCCCACTTGTTGATGTGGTTGACGTAATCCGCCGGCGAAAGAACCTCGGACTCGTCGATGAAGTCCACGCCCAGCTCGCCGAGAATCTGCGCCTCAACGAAGTGGCCAATACGGGCCTTGGCCATGACGGGGATGGAGACGGCGTCGACAATGCCCTCGATGAGGTCTGGGTCGCTCATACGCGCCACGCCACCCTGCGCGCGAATGTCTGCCGGGACGCGCTCCAGCGCCATAACAGCTGCAGCTCCGGCGTCCTCGGCAATCTTTGCCTGCTCCGGTGTCACGACGTCCATGATGACGCCACCTTTAAGCATGTCTGCGAGTCCGCGCTTTACGCGAGTAGTTGCTCGCGTCATTTCATTTTTAGAAGAAGTATTTTCAGTCATGCGGACCATCCTCACACTAAGAAATGGTCTAAGACAAGAGCCAATTCAAGCGTGTTGAATTAGACCACTTATGCTGGGACCATGTCTATACGGCTTGCCCCCTCTGATACACGCGCACTGCCCGTCCAAATCGCGGAAGCCCTGCGCACCCAGGTGACGGCGGGCATTCTGCTGCCGGGTGAACAGGTTCCTTCCACCCGCGCGCTTGCCGCGAAACTCGGCGTTTCCCGAGGCAGCGTGGTTACCGCCTACGAACAACTCACCGCCGAGGGTTACCTCACCGCCGAGGTGGGATCCGGCACCGTCGTCAATCCACGGTTGCCACATTCACAGCTGCGGGAGGTGAAGGTGGAGCGCCCGGCGCCGGCGGCGTCGACAGTCAGGCTCACGCCCGGGCTGCCGGATACCGACGGCATCCTTACCCCCGAATGGCGGGCCGCGTGGCGTGAAGCGGCCAATCATCCGCTTTCCGACGCCACCTCACTCCCCCACGAAATCGCCCACCACGTCCGGCACATGCGCGGGCTGCGGGTGGATCCGCAGCGAATCGTTGTCACGGCCGGCGCCCGCGACGGTTTGACGCTGTTGCTGCGCGCGCTCGGCGGCCACCTACGCGTGGGTGTGGAGTCGCCGGGTTACCCGAGCTTGCGGCGTATTCCCGAGGCGTTGGGCCACGAGCTGGTGGAGGTGCCTACTGACGCCGAGGGCGTTACCGTGCCCGGCCCGCTGGATGCGCTCATCGTCACGCCGAGCCACCAATACCCTTACGGGGCGTCGCTTCCCGCTGCTCGCCGGGGCGCGCTGGTGGAGTGGGCGCGCCGCGAGAACGCGTTGCTGATCGAAGATGACTTTGATTCCGAGTTGCGCTACGTAGGCCAGCCTCTGCCCGCACTGACAGCGCTGGCGCCGGAGCATACGGTGCTTTTGGGAACGTTTTCTTCGGTGATTTCGCCGTCGATTGCGTGCGGCTACCTCGTGGTTCCGGAGCGGTTGTTGCCCGCGGTCCAGGACGTCCGTGAGGTTTTCGGCCAGTCCGTGGGCTCCATCCCGCAGGCGGCATTGGCGAACTATCTAGCTAGCGGCGCACTGCGGCGGCACACCGGGCGGATGCGCCGGGCCTACAAGCGGCGCCGCGACCTCGTCCACGCCATGCTTTCCGACGCCCCCGCCACCCTCCTTCCCATCAACGGCGGCCTCCATGCAGTGTTGCTGTGCGACGAATCCGTTGTAGACCGAGCCGCCACCCGCGGGCTGACGCTGACGCCGCTTCGCGATTACTGGGGCGGCGCCACTGCTGAGAAGGGCATCGTGCTGGGATTCGGACACCTAAGCGACGTCGAGCTCACCACCGCATTGCATATCGTGCGCGACTGCCTCAGCACACCATAAGCGATGAAACGATTCTCGAGCCAGTTTGGGTAATGCTGGTATGGCTAGCTGAGGCGGACCTCGGCGAGCATCCGGCCCGTGGGCTTGGCGCTGCCGCCCATGGGTTCCTCAGTGATCATGACCTTGGTGGCATCGCCGTCGAAGGGCATCCACACATCGTCGTGCGGGTCTTGGCCGATGACGCCCGCCGACGTCACCTCACCATTGGAGGCCACGGCCCAGACTTGGGCGCCCATGCCGTCGGCGAGTGCAGGCTGGCCGTCGACCATCGCGCCAGACTTGCCCATCTCCTTCGAGGACACAATGTCTAACGTTGCACCGGAGGCATCCGCGTTGCCGGTCAGGAGGTCATCAGCAGCCATGATGGCGTGCATCTGTTCCACGCCCGCGGCTTGAATCCGCGCGTCTTCCTGCGGACGCAGCTGGACGACGCCAATTCCACCCACCATCAACAACACTGCCGCTGCGGCAGCGGCGAAGAAGCCACGCGTACGACGACGCGGCAACTCCACCACCTCCGCTATGGGCTGCGCAGTCGGCGAGGTGTGCTCGCCGGCATCGATAGCGGCGAAGACGGAGTGCTTGAGATGCTCTGGCGGCTCGACGTCGGGAAGAGCGTCGAGGAACGCCTCGAAGGACTCGTCGTCGAATTCGCGGGTGTTACTCATCGCTCCTCCTTTCCCAGTGTGGCTTTGAGTTTCTTGATTCCGTCGCGCACGCGCGTCTTCGCGGTACCCAGCGGCACTCCTGTTGATTCTGCCAGCTCAGCATGGCTCAATCCACCGAAGAAAGCCAGCAGGACTGCGGTGCGGTGAGGCTCGCCGATGGCGTCGACAGCCGCGCGCAAGCGTTGCGATTCCACGTGCTCCAGCGCTTCGGACTCGACGTCGATAAAGCGTGTTGGCTCCTCAAGATGCGCGTCCCTATCGTCGCGCTCCACGCTCGCCACGTGCGAGCGCAACCGATCTACCGCGCGCCCATGCGCCAACCGCGCAACCCATGACCGTGCATTCCCACGCTCTGGGTCGAAGTTGGCCGCCTTATTCCACGTCTCCACGAACACATCTTGAGCGACTTCTTCCGCCAGCGCCTGATTATTGAGCACGTGGAGACAGACGCTGAAGACGGTAGGACTGAGGACGTCGTAAAGCTGCGAAAAGGCATGCCTGTCCCCTGCCGCGGTCGCAACGAGCTGGTCGTTGAGCCGGGCGATTTGTTGTGGGGACATGGTGGACACGGACGTTGAGTTTACCTCCGCCGTAGGCGCTGGCGCGGACATTTGGACTTACTTGGACATTTCTTCCGACATCATCGCACCGGAGGACGGTGCCATCATCTCGGACGTCATCATCTCGTCCTTGCTTTCCTTGTTGTCGTTGCAGGCAGCGAGACCGGTTCCGGCGATGGCCAGGGCTGCGGCGGTAGCGATGAGCTTCTTCATGAGTTTTCTCCTTTTGACTGTGGGCCAGCGTTTCTGGCCCCTTCACAAAGTCATTCGGAGCGGGGGCGGAAAGTGGATTGGAAAAATTCTCACCAATCCGTCCGCTGGTTCCGCTCCGAACAGATGGGTATACCCCAACAGAAAGGTTTCCCATGTTGTCAACCCTGTCCATCGGGCTTGTCGGTGGCCTAGTCACTGGTCTCTCACCATGCATCCTGCCCATCCTGCCGCTGGTTCTTGCGGTGAGCGGAAACGGCGGAAGGTCGCGACCATGGCTGGTCATCGGCGGGCTGGTAACGAGTTTTACAGCGGTGACGCTCTTTGCCACAACACTGCTCAACGCGCTGCACCTGCCCGGCGACTTAGTGTGGAAGGTGGGCATCGGGCTGCTGGTCCTCGTGGGCCTGGGCATGATGTTCCCCAAATTCCAGGAGATCCTCGAGTGGCCGTTCCTCAAGCTTCCCAAAGCAGGCGGTCTGCAAGCTAAAGCGCGCGACAAAGGCGGATTCGCGGTGGGCTTAGCGCTCGGCGTGGTCTTTGTGCCGTGTGCGGGTCCGGTGCTGGCGGCTATTTCCGTCGCCGGTGCGACAGGCACAATCGACGCCCACATCCTCATCCTCTGCCTCGCCTTTGCCGTCGGCGTGGCTATTCCGCTGATGGCATTCGCCCTCGGCGGCAACGAAGTGGGCAAACGCGTGGACTTCTTCCAATCACATCAGCGGGGCTTCCGTTTCGGCGCGGGCGTAGTGGTCATCGCCATGGCAGGTGCCATCGCCGTCGGTGCGCCGGCGTGGCTGCAGCAGAAACTGCCCTCCCCGGAGTTTGGGCAGGAGGTGTTGGCGAAAGAGGCGTCGTCAAGCAAGGCGGGACAGCAAGTACCCGAATTCCAGGGGCTGACCGGCTGGTTCAACACGGATGAGCCCGTGGACCCGCGCACGAACGGCAAGGTGACGCTCATCGATTTCTGGGCCTATGCCTGTATCAACTGCCAACGCAACAACGTGCATCTGACCAAAATATACGACCACTACAAGGACTCTGGGCTCGAAGTAGTGGGCATCCACGCCCCGGAATATTCCTTCGAGCGCGAGGCCGCCAACGTCCAGCGCGCGGCGCGGGAACAGGGAATCCACTACCCCGTTGCCCAAGACAACGACTTCACCACCTGGCGTGCATTCGAAAACCAGTACTGGCCAGCGCACTACCTCGTTGACGCACAGGGAATCCTGCGCGAATCTCACCACGGCGAGGGCGATTACGCCGAAACTGAAAATCACATCCGCGAGCTGCTTAAAGAGCGCGACCCGAACGTCCAACTCCCCGCGCCGCTGGAATCCGCCGACCAAGCCTCCACGGAGGGCCGCAATCCAGAGACCTACCTCGGCACAGCGCGTGCGCGTTACTTCGCCAACCGCAACTACGCCCCAGGAACACACGACTTCGAGCTCGGAACGCCGGAGCGTGGCCAGTACTCCCTCGGCGGAACGTGGACGCTCGAGGACCAGCCGATTACTGCCGGCAAGGATGCGCGCCTGCGCCTGAACTACCACGCGGCGTGGGTCCAGCTGGTGGTCTCCGGCAAAGGAACCGTGACGGTGCGCCACGCAGACGGCACCACGCGTGAGTTCCCTGTGAAGGAAGACGGAACGCTCGACCTCGTTAAAGAGAACGCCCCGCAAACCGAAGTTCTCGACATCGAAGTCAGCGAGGGCGTCAAACTCTATTCCTTCACGTTTGGTTAGGCTGGGACCATGAAAGTCACCATGCTCGGCCACTCCGCAATCGCAGTCGACGCCCCTGCGGGCCGCTTTGTCATCGACCCCGGTGGATTCACGGACTCCTCGTGCTTGGATTCGGCAGATGCCGTGTTGGTTACCCACGCGCATGCGGATCACCTCGACGTCGAGGCCGTGCGCGACTGTGGCCTGCCGGTATGGGGCACGCAAGAGACTGTCGACGCCGTGGGCCACGGCACTGCGGTCCGCGCGGGCGAGAGTTTCGAAGTGCTCGGGATAAAAGTCCAGGCAGTCGGCGGGTTGCACGAAGAGATTCACCCGGCGATTCCCCGCCCAGAAAACGTGGGTTTCTTCTTCGGTGGTGTTCTCCACCCTGGCGATCAATGGGTGCATGTCGAGGGCGTAGAGCTGCTCTTCCTCCCGATTGCCGCACCCTGGGTGCGTGGCGCGGATGCTGCGGACTACGCCATGTCCATCGGCGCGCGGACAGTGGTGCCGATTCATGATGCTGTGCTTAGCGACGTCGGCAAGCAGCTCACCGACGGCATGCTCCAGAAAGCTGGCGTTAGCGGCTACCGGCGCCTAGCCGTTGGCGAATCGGTGGAAGCATAGAAATACTCCCCACAATCTGGTTTCTGATTTCTCAGTCCGGATTATGGGGAGCAGTTCGCCCCCCCGCAAAACGGTTACTGTCACCATGAGCTCCATTGCAACAGCGCTACTTCTCTTCGGCGCCATCCTCGCTAATGGTTAGCGGTCGGTTCATGCCGACCGCTTTGTCTGTTTTTATTCACTACTTCGCCAGCGGAAACAAGGCCAAATTCCGGCAGCCCTATACGCTTTTGTACCGCTTGGTCTAGTCTTACCTCCATGACTACCAAGTACGACAACAGCAACTTCGAAAACTGGGCACTGTCCACCCGTTCCCTGCACGTGGGTCAAGACCTCGACGGCTCGACCAACTCGCGCAACGTCCCGATTTACCAGACCACCTCTTATGTCTTCGATTCCGCAGAACATGCTGCAGCACGCTTCGCGCTTAGCGACGCCGGCCCCATCTACACGCGTCTGACCAATCCCACCGTTGACGCGCTCGAGCGTCGCCTAGCAGCTCTCGAAGGCGGCGTCGCCGCCGTAGTGTTTGCCTCCGGCCAGGCTGCTGAGACCGCAGCCATCGAGGTCCTCGCTGGCGCAGGCGACCACATCGTCGCCTCCCCGCGCCTGTACGGCGGAACCTCCAGCCTGTTTACCCACACCCTCAAGCGCCTCGGCATCGAGACCACCCTGGTTGAGAACCCGGATGATCCGCAGTCCTGGCAGGCAGCTGTGCAGCCGAACACCAAGGCTTTTTACGGCGAGACCTTCGGCAACCCGATCGCCGACGTGCTCGACATCCCGGCTATCTCCGAGGTCGCACACTCCAACCAGGTGCCGCTCATCGTGGACAACACCATGGCCACCGCTGTGCTTGCTCGTCCACTGGAGCTGGGCGCTGACATCGTCGTGGCGTCGACTACCAAGTTCTACTCCGGCTCCGGCTCCGCTATCGGCGGCGTGCTTATCGACGGCGGTAAGTTCGACTGGACCGTCGAGCGCGACGGCAAGTCCGTCTTTCCGTTCTTCACCGAGCCGGACGAGAGCTACCACGGCCTGAAGTACGCAGACCTTGGAGCCCCGGCATTCGCGCTGCGTGCCCGCGCTGGCATCATCCGCGACACCGGCGCAGCCGCTTCCCCATTCAACGCCTGGCTGACCCTGACCGGCCTGGAGACTCTCGAGCTGCGCGTCCAGCGCCACAACGAGAACGCTCAGGCAGTCGCTGAGTTCTTGGAGGACCACGACAAGGTCGCCAAGGTCAACTACGCGGGTCTGGATTCCTCCCCGTACAAGTCCGTAAAGGAGAAGCTGGGCTACAGCTACACCGGCTCGGTGCTCTCCTTCGAGATCGAGACCGGTGGCAAGGACGCCAAGGAAGTGGCGTGGAAGTTCATCGACGCCCTGAAGCTGCACTCCAACCTGGCCAACATCGGCGACACTCGCTCGCTGGTGGTCCACCCGGCAACCACCACTCACTCCCAGTCTGACGAGGCGGGCCTGCGCGCCGCTGGTATTACCCAGGCAACGGTGCGCCTGTCCGTCGGCATCGAGGATGTCAAGGACATCATCGCTGACCTCGAGCAGGCTTTCGCTGCCCTGTAACTGCGCAACAACGAAGGGAGTTTCTTCGCGTGACCACGATTCCGGAGCTCGCCCCTGAGGGCGAGCTGGACCACGTCAAGATCGGTGATTTCGCTACGGAAGCCGGAGCTTCCATTGCGGACGTCACCATCGCTTATCGACGCTGGGGCGCCTTTGCCGGCGACCCACATGGCGCAAACAATATCGTGGTCATCGAACACGCCCTGACCGGTGATTCCAACGCCGCCGACTGGTGGGGCGACCTCATCGGCTCAGGCAAGGCGCTGGATACGCAGCAGTGGTGCGTGATTGTCACCAACGCGCTCGGCAGCTGCAAGGGCTCCACTGGCCCGTGTTCCCCGCACCCAGACGGCAAGGCCTGGGGCTCGCGCTTTCCGGCGTTGTCCATCCGCGATCTCGTCGAAGCCGAGCATAAGTTCTTGCAGGAGCTGGGGTTCGAGCACGTCCACGCCGTCATCGGCGGCTCGATGGGCGGCGCCCGCACTTTGGAGTGGAGCCTGCTGCATCCGGAGTTTCTCTCCGCGGCCTGTGTCATCGCGGTGTCTGCCCGCGCTTCCGCATGGCAGATCGGCATCCAGTCCGCGCAAATCTCTGCGATTGAGCGCGATCCTTTCTGGCACGGCGGCGACTACTACGAATACAACAAGGCCCCGCGCGAGGGCCTCGCGGCGGCCCGCCGCATCGCGCACCTGACCTACCGCGGTGAGCAGGAAATCGACGAGCGCTTCGGAGTCCAAGCCCAGCGCGACGAGAACCCGCTTGGCCCATACCGCGAGCCCAACCAGCGCTTCGCCGTGAATTCCTACTTGGATTACCAGGGCGACAAGCTCACCGAGCGTTTCGACGCCGGCTCCTACGTGACGCTGACTGAGGCGCTGAACCGGCACGACGTCGGGCGCGGGCGCGGCGGCCTCAACAAGGCACTGGCTTCCTCGACCGTGCCCACCATGGTCGTGGGCGTGGACACGGACATTCTTTACCCGTACCACCAGCAGGAACACATCTCCCGCAACATCGGCAATCTACTGGCCATGGCCAAGGTGGTCTCCCCCATCGGCCACGATGCCTTCCTGGCTGAGTCGCGCCAGATGGACCGCATCCTGCGAAACTTCCTGGCGCTCTCCGCGCCGGACGGCCTGGACTTGGGTCCGATGTATGTGGGCGACGAGTACTACATCTAAGAACCCAGCGAATCCACGGACACCGCCAGGAACGTCATCAACGCTCCCAGGCAGGCTGTGTAGGCGGCGTCGAAACGCCGCGAGCGCACAGCGAGAACGCCGACGATGCGTGAGTCGCATGTCAGACGCACCAGCGACAGCCACAACAGCGACGCCCCCAGAATCACGGTGGCGCGGCGCCAGTGTTCAGAAATGGCAAAGACCGCAGACAGCGCTACGCCCGCGACGAAGAGCCCCACGGCAACCCACTGCACGCCGGCCGGCAAGCGCGAAGGCCGCAACTTAACGTCGTGGGGGTTATCCAGGTTGAGATCCTTCGCCCGGTGGGCAGCCCCTTTTTCGGAGGCCATTTAAGCCAGGCCCGCCAGCTTTTCTGCGCGCTCCACGATGTTGGACACCAGGAAGGCACGGGTCAGCGGGCCGACGCCGCCTGGGTTCGGGGACACGTAACCGGCTTTATCCCACACGTCGGGCGCGACGTCGCCAGCCAGCTTGCCATCCACGCGGGAGACTCCCACGTCGAGGACCGCAGCGCCTTCCTTGACCATGTCCGCGGTGAGCATGTGAGCATTGCCCGCAGCCGCGATGATGACGTCAGCGGCCTTGGTCTCAGCAGCCAAGTCCTTGGTGCCGGTGTGGCACAAGGTCACGGTGGCATTCTCGCTGCGGCGGGTAAGCATAAGGCCAATCGGGCGACCCACGGTCACGCCACGGCCAATAACCACAACCTTGGCGCCATCGAGCTCCACTCCGAAGCGACGCAGGAGATGGATGCAGCCGTTCGGAGTACACGGCAGCGGAGCCTCCTCGTTGAGAACCAGCTTGCCCAAGTTGACTGGGTGAAGGCCGTCGGCGTCCTTCTCCGGATCAATCTTGGCCAAAATCTTGTTCTCATCCAGGTGCTTCGGCAACGGCAGCTGCACGATGTAGCCGGTGCAGGCGTCATCGTTGTTGAGTTCGTCGATGACCTTCTCCAGCTCTTCCTGGGTGATATCTCCTGGCAGGTCCTTGCGGATGGAGTTGATGCCCAGCTTCTCGCAGTCGCGGTGCTTCATCTTCACGTAAGCGTGGGAGCCTGGATCGTCACCGACCAGCACGGTGGCCAGGCCAGGCTGGATGCCCTTGGCCTGCAGGGCGGAAACGCGAGCCTTCAGGTCCTCGAAGATCTCGTCGCGGTACAAATTGCCATCTAGTTTGGTAGCGCTCATGCAGTCCATCCTAGACTGAGCACTATGAGCCAGCTGCACATCGTCTTTGATAATCCCGTGATTCCCACCAACACCGGCAACGCCATCCGCACCGCCGCCGTCACGGGTGCCTCCCTGCATCTCATCGAGCCGCTGGGTTTCAACTTCGACGATAAGCACCTCAAACGCGCTGGCCTGGATTACCACGACCTCGCAGATCTGCAGATCCACAAGGACTTTGACGCCTGCATGGCTGCCCTACCTGGTGCGCGCGTCTTCGCATTCACCACGCACACCGACAAGTGGTTCACCGACGTCGAGTTCCAAGAAGGCGACGTCCTCCTCTTCGGCACCGAGCCCACTGGCCTGCCACCGGAGCACGTCAATCACCCACGCATCACCGAGCAGGTTCGCATCCCCATGGTCCCGGCGCGCCGCTCGATGAACCTGTCCAACGCGGCCTCCACCGCCGTGTACGAGGCCTGGCGCCAACTGGGTTTCAAGGGCGCGGTCTAGTCTCACCGATCTCATCACGGCAATTGAGGCTGCCGCGCACAACGTGCTCGGTTTTGCGCAGGCAGGCATGGAGTTGGCGCAGCGCCCTGTGGTGCCTCTGCTTGTCGACGTCGTTAAGCGGAATTGCTCCCTTTAAGCAGAAGCTGCGCCAGATCGGCAGCTGGGAAAACGCACTGGGATAAAGTTCACAAAGTGTGGACAACCTAATATTCGGCAAGGGTAACTTTAAAAGTGATTCGAAAGGACTCTTTGTCATGTTGCCTTTGCGTTTGAGCTCAGGCGAGTCGACCACTCACTCATCGGCTTACTCCCTGCCTGTTGGCAGCACTGTTACCCTCCGCCCCGAATGCCTCGACTGTGTGCAGAACCCAGCGATGGCGCGCCGCTTGTGCGAGCTCGGGATCCGGCCGGGCGCGTGCCTGACTCTGGGCGCGCACGTGGCGGGCGGGACACGCATCGTAACTGTTGATACCTGCCGCTACGCCATCGACCGGCAGACGTTGCAATCCATCGGGGTCTAGTAATGAGCTCCACTTCCCCTAGCTGCCACGGAAATCCTGGCGGGGCGCTGGCTCCCGCGGGCGCAGCCATCATCGCGATGGTGGGCGCTCCCAACTCCGGCAAGTCCACGCTTTTCAACGCGCTGACCGGCGCCAAGGTGCAGACCGGCAACTGGCCGGGTACCTCGGTGGAGGTCAGCCGCGGCGCCTGGAACATTGCGCATTCGTGTTGCCCGGCCGAGGTTGCCGATCTCATTGACTTCCCCGGCACCTACTCGCTGGATCCGCTCAGCCCGGATGAGGCGCTGATCCCGCGCCATGCTTTACGACGCCGCCCCTGCCGAGCGCCCCGATCGCGTCATCGTGGTGGTCGACGCGACTGCGGTTGCGCGCGGGCTCAACTTGGCTTTCCAGCTCGCGGAGCTTCCCTGCCGGCTCAGCATCGCGCTGACCAAGCTGGACGTAGCACAAGACCAGGGCTTGCGGGTCGATGCCGATGCGCTCGCGAGGGCCACGGGAATCCCGGTCGTCTGCGTTGATGGCCGCCGGCGGGAAGGCCTGGAACGCCTGCGTGAGACGGTGCAGGTTTCCCTTACTGAGGAGCCACAGGTCCGGCGCGAGGACGCCAGCATCGACGCCCGCTTTGCGGATCTCGACGCCGCTACCAAAGCAGCGGTGCACACCGAGTCGCAGCCGGTCACGCGTTCGCAGCGCCTAGATGCGGTAGCGCTGCACCCGGTAGCCGGCCCGTTGCTTTTCCTCGCGGTGGTGTGGCTGGTCTTCCAGATAACCACCACGGTGGCCGCTCCTCTGTAGGACGGCTTGGAGGCGCTGGTCTCAGGACCCATCTCTGACGCAGCACGCCACCTTCTGAAGGCAGTCGGCCTTCACCATCCGCTGGTCGAGGGCCTTATAGTCGATGGCCTCATCGGCGGCGTCGGCATGGTGCTCACCTTCGCGCCGCTCATGGCCTTGATGTTCCTGTGCCTCGCCGTCCTTGAAGACTCTGGATACATGGCGCGTGCCGCGGTGGTCACCGACCGCCTCATGCGTGCCATTGGCCTTCCAGGCAAGGCGTTTATCCCCATCGTGGTGGGCTTTGGCTGTAACGTGCCGGCCATTGCGGCCACGCGTGTTCTGGGCTCGACCCGCCATCGCATCATGACTTCTTTACTCATCCCGTTCACGTCGTGCTCGGCGCGCCTCGTGGTCTTTGTGATGCTGGCGCAGACTTTCTTCCCAGCCCACGCCGGCAGCGTGGTCTTTGCCTTGTACGTGGTCTCCATCGCTCTGCTCGTGTTGGTGGGCTTAGCACTGCGCAAGACGCTATGGCGTGCGGTTCCCCAGGATCCCCTGGTCATCGACCTGCCCACCTACCAACTGCCCACGGTGCGCCTGGCGTTATCCGTGATGTGGACGCGCCTGAAGGGCTTCCTCCACACGGCGGGCGGCATCATCGTATCCACGGTCGTGGTCATCTGGTTGCTCATGGCCATCCCGGTGGGTGCCGCGACCACCGTCGATGGCGGCTACACCACCCCGGCCCCGCAGGAGTCTGCTTATGGCGCGGTCTCGCGCACCATCGCTCCGGTCTTCGCGCCGGCGGGCTTCGACTCTTGGTCGCTGGCCGGCCCACTGGTCACCGGTTTCGTGGCCAAGGAGGCACTCATCTCCACGTGGTCGCAGACCTACACGGTCAAAGACGTCACCGACGCCACCCCCGAGGAACAGGCCGCAAGCTCGCTCAGCAATCACGTGCGCGCCGACTTCGCGGCGGCCTCCGGCGGCCACACCAACGCGGCAGTGTGGGCCTACATGCTTTTCCTGCTGGCTTATACCCCCTGCGTGGCCACTCTGGCTGCGCAAAAGCGCGAAATCGGATGGCGTTGGACGCTCTTCGGCTTCGCAGTTCAGCTCACCACGGCGTGGGTCTTGGCTGTCGTGGTCTTCCAATTGTTGAGGTTGCTGTGAACTCCCCCATCGAAGCAGTCCGCTCAACCATCGCGGCAAGAATCACCACCCGCGCCGGAGTCGCCAAAGCCACGGGCTTAGAAATCGGCACGGTCAACCTGGTGATATCGCACCTTCTTGCCACCGGCGAGCTCAGTGCCGAAACGCTCAGCACCTGCCCCACCACGGCCTGCGGCTCCTGCGCAGCCTCCGCGCTGTGCGGCGCCCCGCGCAAGACCGGCGCCCCAGTGTTGCTTACTCTGCGTCGGCCGAGTCACCCGGCTCCGGCGAAAGCATCCTAGCCTCCTGCGCCATGCTCGGCAGCTGGCGCTTGCGCAGGCGCTCGAGGAGATCGGCGGCGTCGGCAAGCGCTAGCTGGCGTCCTGCCATCGCCACCGGCCCGCGGACCAAGTCGAAGTTGATGTTGCGCACGCCCAAAAGCTGGTTGAGCGGGCCCGCCTTGACCGTGAGCTCCTGGATGTGCGGGGTGCCCACGACCATCACCCGGCGCGCCAGGCGCCCGGCATGCACAACCGCCACCTCGGTGCCCACCAGCGTGACCGCCTGCTGACGCAAGTCCACAGGCGATGCCAACCAAGCCCTGCCAGGTGAAACGTACGTGGGGCGCGTGTGCCCCTCGGGGCGGGCAAATTCCTCAATCTGCGCGGCGTCGAGATCGGAGACCAGCTCCAAAAGCGCGAGTGCCTGGTCGCGCGTACCCACCGGCAGAATTCGCGTGGAACCCGACTGCTTGCCGCCGGCCTTCGCGCCATAGCCCGCGACGGAGACCTGAACCTCGTACCAGCCAAACATGCGCCACAGCAGCGGCTGCGTCACGCGCACCGCATGGATGCGGGAGCGGCGGATGGTCTGCCGGCGGCGATCGGCCAGGCCATATGCAATATTGAGCACCTCATCCTGCGCGTCATAGCGGGAGTTAAAGCGCCACGACGTATCAATGAGATTCCAGATGTTCGGCACAAATCCCACCACGATGGGCAGCGCCGCCGCGCGGAAGAAGGGCAAGATGACGAGGATCGTCATGACTACGAGGGCGATAAGCGTGGGCAGGCGCAGCGCCTCCGCCGCGAGGGTACGGCCCACGGGAATCTCCGGGATGAGGTCGTCACCGGCCGGGTCGGGTTCCACGGTTGCCGAGGCGTTTCCTGCTGCCGGGCGATGCACGTGCGCGAGCAGCTCTTGGCGCAGCTGCTCGGCTTCCGCCTTACGCAGGAAGGAGATCTCGATGACCGACGCAGTGCCGCCTGCGGTTTCCACGCGCACCGCCGCCAGACCAAAGATGCGCGCGATGACCGTCTCCACCACGTCCACGGCCTGAATGCGGTCATAGCGAGCAGAGCGGAAGGACGAGGAAATCACGCCATGGCGCAACGCCACCTCATCAGGGCCGAGCTTATAGCCCAGCTTGCGCCACCAGATGGCGGAGACATACCAAATGCCCAGGCAAACTACGATGAAGCCGCCGAGCCCCGCGAGCGTTCCAAGGCCGATGTCACTCCAGTGCCCGCCACGTAGGTAGGCCGCGATGTCGGAGAGCATCTCCAAGTTGAAGTTGAGCACGAAAATGGCCAGAAACGCGAAGATAACCGACCAAAAGCGCAGCAACGGGGTCAGGCGGTGGACGCGGCGAAAACCTTCTGCGTCCACGGACGCGCGGTCCTTGCGCAGACGATGCCGGCCGCTCATAGTCCGCTCATCCGTTCGCGTGCCTTGACGGCAAGCCGCTCGCGCAACGCATCCGCGTCTTCTGCAACGAGACCCGCGATTCGCGCATCTGAGCTTGCCGACGCCGTGTGAATCTTCACGCGCTTCAATCCCAACGCCCGCTCGATGGGTCCGGCGGAAACGTCCACAAACTGGATGCGACCGAAGGGGACGATGGTCAGGCGGTACCACAGTTTGCCGCGGGTAATCACCAGCTCATCGTCGGTTTCCTTCCACCCCATGTTGCGCACCTGTGCGGGGATGAGCCAGAGCAAGTAGACGAACCACACTACCCAGGCTCCGGCGAACCAGTACCAAAATGAGCTGGCGAAGTACCCCGCAACCGCGAAAGCGATAGCAAAGACTGCCGACCAGCTCAGGTGGTGAATATAGCGAGCTGTGGTCAGCTTCCGGGAGACCGGATGCATGTCTGGGGAAAGCGCGGAGTGCATGCCGCCTATGCTAACAAAGCCCTCATACTCCTTGACAAAGTGTTGGGTTTATACAACACTTTGGTTTATGTCCCCAAAGAAAAAGCCGTCTTCCCCAATTTTCAATCGAGTTCGGTTGCTCCGGGTCGAGAGGGACATGTCGCGCGCCCAGCTTGCCGACGCCGTCGGGGTCAACCCCCAAAGCATCGGTGCTCTTGAGCGTGGCGATCACTCTCCCAGCCTCGACCTCGCGTTCAGCATCTGCGAAGTATTCGACCTCCCCGTCGAAGCCGTCTTCTCGCGCACCGAATTCCAGCCGCTATCCACCGAGATCTACCGAAAGGACTAGGCCATGACGTCCACCGCCACCAAAGCTCGCGTCACAAAGCGCAACCGCCTCATACGCCTCGCCGACGTCGGGCTTGCAATCATCGTCGTATCCATCCCGCTGCAGTTCTGGGACGATTTCACGTCCTTCATGCTGGCCTGCTTGGGTAGCTGTGTAACCGGCTTCGGCGTGTCCAAGCTGCGCAAGACTATCGACTCCGCCGACTTACCCACTATCGAACTCGACGAGTACATGCTGCAACTTCATGTAGAGGCCCGCGAAGATGGACTTAAGCTCGCCTTGTTTTCTTCCATGTTCATGTTCATGGCCTGCGGCGCTATTGCTCTCGGAACCCGGTTCGTCGACTCCATGGACGGAATCTTCGTGGCCAGCTTGTTCTTCAAGCTGATCATGCTGCAAATGCTGTGGGTTCCATTCACCGTGGCCAGGTCTCTGGCAGGCAAATTCAACCGCGACGAACTCATTTCTAAGGATTAAGCATGCCTATCCGCACCAAGTACTTCTATTCCAGCTTCGTCGGACTGCTCATTGCACTCGCCGCTATAGCAGTCAACCCCTTCTACAACGTCATTGCGATGTTCTTGTGGGCCGGCGGCCTTGCCTGGCTCGTCATCTGCCTGGGGCGCCTTCAAGTTCTAATCGGAAAAGACAATATGGACCCAGCCTTTGCAGACGAATATCAGCGCAGCCGCATCGATCGCGCGCGCAGCAACGTCTTCAAGTACACGTACTTCGCCCTCGGCAGTTTAATGGTGCTGATGCTCTGCCTGCCGTTGCTCGACCTAGTTGGACAAGACGTTCCATGGCCGGAAATCGTGCGCTGCCTAGGCATGCTGGCCGGCGTATTGATGTTCGGGGCATCGCTGACTCTGCTCGGCACGATCGCCCTTGGCATGGACGCCGACGATCGTGCCGAACTCGCAGATTCCTAAACCCCTTTTTTAGGTATCCTGCTCCCAGCCGTCGACAACTTCCTGCTTGGAGATGTACTCGCTGGCTTCGTAGTCATAAGGGATAGGCTCGCCCTCTTCGTCGGTACGCACGTACCACTCGGTGGCTTCCTCCGAGGTGGAGTCGAACTCCGCGCCGGTGGAGTACTCGGAGTTGCGCTCGGTTTGTTCGACCGATAGAGCAAAGTCGTCACCGTGCTCGCGAACGCCCTGCACCACGGCGTTGGCAAGCGCTTGCTCCTCAAAGTGGTAGCGAATAACCGCCGGGTCAAAAGACAAATCCCACCTCAACGCCACGGCCGATCTGCAAAGCACCAATGCCAAGCGACGCCGCGGTGCCGAACAGCGTCGCGATAATCGCCAAGCCATCGATAATGAGCGCAGGCACGGAATCCGCCCGTACTTAGAAAAGGCCAGGTAGAGCAGGAAGAAAAGCAGGCCCACTGCCAGCGTGGTAAAAATCCAGCGCGGGGTGAATGTTGTGCGGGTAGACAGTACCTTTCAGGATGCGCCGCGCTGTGCGGTTTCTTCGCTCTTCCATTCCCGTCCACGATAAACACACAACGAGTGTTTATGCGGCCTAACGGAAATCACGCGAGCCGCGGGAGAGCCACTCACCCATGGCAAGCGGCTCCAGCTTGTCTGCCACCACGTTGACCGCACCCGTGGCATTTTGCACGATGCCACGAATAACCAGCGCTTTAGACGTCCTGGCCACGGTCTTGTTGAGCTGCCACAGCCCCGGCGAGACCATCACGTTCATCAAGCCGGTCTCATCCTCCAAGCCCAAAAAGATGACGCCAGCGGCAGTCTGCGGACGCTGCCTATGCGTCACAATCCCGGCGATACGCACGCGCGTTCCATCCGGAACGTGGCGCAGGTCGGAGGCGGTGCACACGTGGGCGTCGTTAAGCGCGGCGCGCACGAGCTCCATCGGCTGTTTGTCGTGGGTAACGCCAGTACTGGCGACGTCGGAAGCCATCAGCTCAAACGCGCTCATCCCGGGCAGGCTCGGCGCAGAAATAGCCGAAAGCCCCGGCAACATGCCGGCACGCTCCGTCGCCGCAACGCCCGCCTGCCACAACGCCTGACGGCGCGAAAGCCCGAAACAATCCAACGCCCCCGCACAGGCCAATGCCTCCACGTGCTCCACGCTGAGATCCGCACGCCGCGCCAGGTCCGCAATATCCGCAAAAGGCGCCTGCGCGCATGCATCCTCGATACGCTGCGCAGCCTTCTCCCCCAACCCCTTGATGAGGTTAAGGCCCAGCCGGATCGCCACCTCGCCGCCGTCTTGGACCACCGCACGCGCCTGACATCCCGAAGCGTTCACGTCCAGCGGAAGAACTTCCACTCCGTGCCGCCGCGCATCCTGAATGAGCGATTGCGGCGAATAAAAGCCCATCGGCTGCGCCCGCAGCAGGCCCACGCAAAACTGCGCCGGATAGTGATACTTCATCCACGCCGAGAAGTAGACCAACGAGGCAAAAGACTGCGAGTGCGACTCCGGGAAACCGTACGCGGCAAAGGCCACAATCTTGTTCCACAGCTTGTCCGCGGTCTCGCCCACAATCCCATTGGTCTGCGCCAGCCCGTCGTAGAAGCGCTGCCGAATCGCCGCCATCCGCGCAGGCGAGCGCTTCGAGCCCATCGCACGCCGCAGATCGTCGGCCTCCGCGCCGGAAAAGCCCGCGGCGTCGACGGCAATCTGCATCAGCTGTTCCTGAAACAGCGGAATGCCCAGCGTCTTGCCCAGGGACTTCTCCAGCACTGGGTGGTCATAGGTCACCGCCTCCTTACCGTCGCGCCGGCGCAGATAAGGATGCACCGAACCACCCTGAATCGGGCCGGGACGGATGAGCGCAACCTCCACCACCAGGTCGAAGAACTTCCGCGGCTTCAAACGCGGCAGCGTGGACAACTGCGCGCGCGACTCCACCTGGAACACCCCCACCGCATCGGCGCGGCACAGCATGTCGTAGACCTCTTTTTCCGCCAGGTCCAGCTCCCACAGATTCACCTTGTGCCCAGTGGTCTCCTCCACCAAGTCCTGCATGTGGTGCAGCGCCTCGAGCATGCCCAGCCCCAGTAGATCGAACTTCACCAGCCCGGCCGCCGCGCAATCATCCTTGTCCCACTGCAACACCGAACGCTTTTCCATCCGTGCCCACTCCATCGGCACCACATCCGCGATGGGGCGGTCGCACAACACCATGCCGCCCGAGTGAATGCCCAGATGGCGCGGTTGCCCGAGGAATTGTTCCGCCAGCTTGACGACGTCCCCCGGCGGCTCCGAAAGCCCCTTCGACCAGGAATCCGCGGAGCCCTGTGGGTAGCCGAGGGCACGAGCGGCGTCGCGAGTCGCGCCCTTGCGGCGATACGTGATGACGTTGGCCACCTGCGCAGCCCGCTCACGCCCATGCTTTTCGTAGACGTACTGGATAACCTCCTCGCGGCGACCGGACTCGATGTCGATATCGATGTCCGGCGGACCGTCGCGGTCAGGAGAAAGAAAACGCTCAAAAAGAAGGCCCGCGGAAATCGGTTCCGCGTTGGTAATACCCAAAGCAAAACACACCGCAGAGTTCGCCGCCGAGCCGCGGCCCTGGCACAGGATGTTGGAGCGCTTACAGAAATCCACTAGGTCGCACACGATGAGGAAGTAGCCGGGGAATGTCAGCTGTTCGATAACCCCTAGCTCATAGGCGATCTGCTTCCATGCCCGCTGCTGCACGTCAGCGGGCCGGGAGGCATAACGCTCCTCGGCGCGCACCCAGGTCAGGTGTTCCAGCCAGGTCATCTCCGTGTACCCGTCGGGCACCTCGAAGTCCGGCAGGTTGGGCGCCAACGCGTCCCAGGTAAAACTGCATTCGTTTAAAACAGCGACCGTCTCCGCGATAAGCTCCGGCCGGTCCGGGAAAAGCTGCGCCATCTGCTCACCCGAGCGCAGCCAGCCGGCGCCCATGGGGTGGGCGTCGGGAGCCGCCTGCTCGAGGGACTGCCGCCTGGCCAACGCCTGCTTGGCACCAGCCAGCCTGGCCTGCTGCCGGGTGGCCGCTGCGGGACGAGCGGTTGCGATGGCCCGGAGGCCGTTGTATCGATCGAGCGCAGCATAGTGATCCGCGTCCTCAGGAGTCATAGTGCACGCATATTCGAGGACTATGCTGTCTATTTTTATTCTTTCGAGCAAGTGGTCGATTTTATCCAGCCACTCCCACCCCACCAGAAAAAGGCAATGATCCTGGAGCCGCTCAGCAATCTCCCCCAAGGGCGGGTACGCCACTTCATCCTTTACCCCCGCATCCATACGGGCCTGTGCGATCAAACGTGAAAGCCGGCGGTACCCCTCGGGTGTGCGAGCAAGGACGGTCAGGGGGGCGTCGGGAAGCGAAAGCTCCGCACCGAACACCGCAGGTAGCCCCACTTTGGCTGCGGCCTCAGCGAATTTCATGAGGCCGTAGAATCCGTCCTTGTCCACCAGCGCAAGGCCACACAGGCCCAGCTCCACCGCCCGCGCCACCAGCTCCTCTGGTTCCGAAGCGCCGTCCAAAAAGCTATAGGACGACACGGCATGCAGCTCCGCAAACGCCACTGACGACGCCCCGTGCTCCGGCGAATCCACAGGGGAACCCACATGATCCACGGGCACGGGAGTGGGCGTAGGACGTCCAGAAAGAATCCTTTCCACCCGTGACCAGGGTAGCGCCGCCCCACCGTTGAACCTCATGGAAAAACAATATGATCGAAATTATGTTCTAGTCAATTTACGTGCACGCTACATCCAATATAGACAAAGCGGTTCAATCCCTGTTAGGTTTCTTTCATTCAAATCTATTTCAATCGAAGGGATTCCTCCTATCATGCGTATCCGTCGCGTTCTTGCAGCTTCCTCCGCAGCAGTTATCGCAGCCACCAGCCTCGTGGCTTGCTCCTCCGATTCCTCCGACTCCGCTTCCGGCGAGTCTGACGGCCCAATCGTCATCGGCACTACCGACGCCGCCAAGAAGGCATGGTCTGCTTTCGAGGACGAGGCTGAGAAGCAGGGTCTCGAGATCGAGGTCAAGAACTTCTCCGACTACAACACCCCGAACCAGGCCCTGAACCAGGGCGAGCTGGACACCAACAACTTCCAGCACCTGAAGTTCCTTGCTGAGTTCAACAAGGGCAACGGCACCGACCTCGTTCCGATCGTCGCAACCGAGATCGTTCCGCTGGCTCTGTTCTGGAAGGACCACAAATCCCTCGACGGCATCGAGGGCCAGGAAGTCGCCATCCCGAACGACTCCACCAACCAGGGCCGCGCCATCAACGTGCTGGTCCAGGCCAAGCTCGTCACACTGAAGAAGGAAGGCCTCATCACCCCGGGTCTGCCGGACATCGACGAGGCTAAGTCCAAGGTCAAGGTTGTGCCTGTCGACGCCGCCCAGACCCCAACCGCTTACGGCGAGGGCAAGCCGGCCATCATCAACAACTCCTTCCTCGACCGCGCAGGTATCGACCCGACCACCTCCGTGTTCCAGGATGACCCGAACTCCCCAGAAGCTGAGCCTTACATCAACGCATTCGTCGTTCGCACTGAGGATGCTAACAACGAGCAGATCAAGAAGGTCGCTGAAATCTGGCACACCAAGGCTGTCCAGGACGCAGTTGCTGAGGACTCCAAGGGCACCTCCGTTCCCGTTGAGAAGTCCGCAGAAGAGCTGAAAGAAATCCTCGACCGCCTGGAAAAGACCACTTCCAAGTAGCCATCTCAGCCTTCCCCGGAACACCACAGCGTGTCCGGGGTTTCGGCCGTCAACCGTCACATCGATTTGAAGGAAACACCTCACGTGACACAGCAATCAGGGGCCAAGCAAGGTACCCGCATTGAGTTTCGAAACATCACCAAAGTTTTCAAGAACAAGAAGACCGAAACAAAGGCGCTTGACAGCGTTTCCCTGACCGTCGAGCCCGGCGAGATCGTCGGCATCATCGGTTTCTCCGGCGCCGGTAAGTCCACGTTGGTCCGCATGATCAACGGCCTGGACAAGCCGACCTCCGGCCAGCTGCTGCTAGACGGCACCGACATCGTGGGCATGCCAGAGCCCACGCTGCGCGGCATTCGCCGCAACATCGGCATGATCTTCCAGCAGTTCAACCTGATGTCTTCGCGTACCGCTGCGGGCAACATTGAGTACCCACTGCGTCTGGCAGGTGTTCCAAAGGAGGAGCGCAAGCGCCGCGTCGAGGAGCTCCTGCAGTTCGTCGGCCTGGGCGACAAGGGCTCGAACTACCCGGAGCAGCTCTCCGGCGGTCAGAAGCAGCGCGTGGGCATCGCTCGTGCGCTGGCTACCAACCCGTCCCTGCTGCTTGCCGACGAAGCCACCTCCGCGCTCGACCCCACCACCACCCACGAGGTGCTGGAACTGCTGCGTAAGGTCAACCGCGACCTTGGCATCACCATCGTCGTGATTACCCACGAGATGGAGGTCGTCCGCTCCATCGCCGACAAGGTCGCCGTGATGGAAAACGGCCGCATCATCGAGGCCGGTAGCGTATACGAGGTCTTCTCCAACCCGCGCACCGAGGTCGCGTCCAAGTTCGTGGCAACCTCCCTGCGCAATACCCCGGACCTCGTCGAGGCAGATGACCTGCTCGCGCATGAGGGCCGCTTGTTCACCATCAATCTGACCGAGAACTCCGGCTTCTTCGCCGCTTCTGCTCGCCTGGCCGAACAAGGCGTATCTATTGCGGTCGTTCACGGCGGCATTACGACGCTGCAGAAGCACTCCTTCGGCAAGCTGACGGTCCGCCTCAACGGCAACCCGGCCGCCATCGAGGAGTTCTACAACACCTTGCAACAGACCACCGAGATTGAGGAGATTTCCCGATGAACGTGACCTACCAAGCTGCCGCTGACTGGGATCGCTTGGGCGATACCCTCGTCGAGGCCGTCCAAGACACCCTCATCATGGTCTCAACGACCCTGGTGGTCGCAGGCCTCCTCGGCCTCGTGCTGGGTGTGCTGCTCTTTACCACCCGCCCGGGTGGCATCCTGCAGAACAAGGTTGTCTACTTCATCATCAACATCCTGGTGAACTTCGTCCGCCCGATTCCGTTCATCATCCTGCTGGCCTTCGCGCAGCCGCTAACCGTGGCGGTCCTTGGCGGTTCCATCGGCCGCGAGCCGGCGACCTTCGTCATGGTCATCGCAGCCACCTTCGCCGTGGCCCGCATCGTGGAGCAGAACCTGGTCGCCATCGACCCCGGCGTTATTGAAGCAGCCCGCGCGATGGGCGCTTCCCCGTGGAAGATCATCACCTCGGTCATCATCCCGGAGGCCCTCGGCCCGCTGGTTCTGGGCTACACCTTCCTGTTCATCGGCATTGTCGACATGTCCGCGATGGCCGGCTACGTCGGAGGCGGCGGCTTGGGTGACTTTGCCATCGTCTACGGCTACCGCGCCTTCGAGTGGGAAGTCACCGTGGTGGCAACGCTCATCATCATCGTGCTGGTCCAGGCCGCACAGTTCTTCGGCAACTGGCTCTCGGCCAAGATTATGCGCCGCTAACGTTCCCCGCGTGCACACCCACTGCGTGCCACGCCTTCGAGGTCTTCGGTTCGTCCCCACACGAGGAGACGACGCCGGAGACCTCTTTTTCTTGCAATTCCACCCGCCACTCACGGCCGTCGGCGTGGCGCACGTGGGCGTCGTCAGCGCGCAGCTGTCCAAAACGCACGCGCTCCCCTGCCTCGATCAACCCACGCGCCACGGCCAGCTCTGCCACCTGCCCGCGCGGTCCGTACAAACCGCAGCCGCGGTTGCCCGGGTAGAAGTACTCGCCGCGCTGCGCAGCGCGCACCAGTTCACGGGCTGCCTCAATGTTGAGACGCCCAAAGGAATAGCCCCACGGCATCAGCAGAATCGACGGCGCAAACCGGTGCCCCTTCGTGTGCGAAGTCTCCCACACGACGTCTGGGAATTCGGCGGCCAGTTCCGCCGCCAGCGGGCGCCCTTTCACGGCACAGCACACGTCACGGCGTCCATGGGTGCAGATGAGCACGAGCGGATGCTTTGCGACGTCGCCAAGCGGCGCCCCCAAATCCAACCCCAGGATGTCCGCGGGTCCATCGAGGAGATACTCCTTGCATACGCCCTGTTCCGCCCACACCACGTAGCAGCGGTGCTGGCCGTTGATGACGCGGCCTTCCTTTCCGGGCTTGCGGATGAGCTGCAGCCCGGCGACGCCTTTGAGCTTGGCTTTGAGCTGCGCGGTGAGCTCGGGGCCGAAGGTTCCACCGTCAAGGATGTCGCGGGACCATCCGTTGGGCCATTCGAAGAGCACAAAGACGCTTTCCTTCTTCGCCGTGCCGGGGAGGGGCTCAACTTGTACGTCAGAGCAAAAAGTCATGAAGAACAGCTTACCTGTCCCATGCACCACACCAATCACAACAATGCGGTTACGATGTTCATTCTGTTCCCTCAATGGCTATGCATTTGAACGGGTTAGGCAATACTCTGTTTTTATGCCGAAAACATCCTCACTCGCGCCTGTGCTCGCCGCGCTCACCCTCGGCGCGGTTGCCTTGGCCGCGTGCTCTAGCGTTTCCGAGAATGCGGCCGCACCCACCTCTACCTTTGCCGCCACCTTGTCCGGCGATGTCAACCAAACCTCCGCGCCCGCCGGCATCACCCCGCTCGGAGAGACCAACATGGAGCGCAAAACCGAACGCCCCCAAGCTCCGTCCAAGCTCGTTGTCACGGACGTCCGCGTGGGCAAGCACGACGGCTTCGAGCGCGTTGTCTTTGAATTCACTGGCGACGGCTCCCCCGGCTGGTTCATCGACTACGACGACAAACCAACCCAGCAGGGCTCCGGTAACCCCATCACGTACAAGGGCTCTACCGCGCTGAACGTCAACATCGACGGCACGGTCTACCCCTTCGAGATGGACATGCCGGATCCGCACATCGGAACTACGGAGGGTACGAGCGAATCCGGCGGTTTCATCACGCAGGTGGTCAGCTCAGGCACGTTTGAGGGCCGCTCCCAGTTTGTCGTTGGTATGAACACGCGCCACCCGTACTCCGTGCAGGTGCTGCGCGGCCCGACCCGCTTGGTCATCGATGTCCTCGCAGCGACCTAATCTCGCTCAGCAGTAGGTGGCTTCTACGCTCCACCTGCCGGCCGCCCACACCAGCAGCCACGCGCGCTGCCCTTTATCGCCCTGCCCCACCACTTGGAGCCGGGCGATTCTTTGTTCTTTCTCTCCCCACCACAACGTATCTACCGGCCAGGGCCCTGCCCAGCCAATCACCCGATAGCGATTTTGCCCCCAGCCCAGCGCCACGGGAGCGGAGCTCAGCAGCGCTTCGGCGGTGACGTAGACGTCGTGGGAGGAGGCGTCGATAAGCCGAATGCGTGCAGCCGGATGCGCCAGGCTCGCTGGCAGCGGCGAGGGAATCCGCCCCGGCCAACTGCCCTCCGGCGCGGGATCGCGCTGCTCACCGTAGGGAACATACGCGATGCGCTCGGCCACTCCGCGCCCGCCTGCCTCCCGCGGCTGCAACACGCGATCCACACCCAACTGCGACTGCACGCGTGCAATAACACGCTTAGCCTGTTCATCGCTTTTTGCGTGCCCCCATAGCCCAGCGCTTGCAGGGGCCGCGACCTCCACCGGCTCCAGCGCCAGCTTGGACACCCCGCCGCCGTTAGATGCGCGGGCCGAGCTCAGCCAACCGTCGAGCTGCCAGCGCACACGATCTGCCGTGGCATTTTCACTCAACGCCTCCTGCGTGCGCCAGATTCGCTCCAGCCGCTCGCCGCCCACGAACTCCGCCACGACCCGCAACCGCAGACACACCTGCCCCGCTTCCTTCAGCACGCCATGCAACCGCGCCGCCAACTGCCTCGCCGCGAAGGCTGCCGCGTCCACGCGCTCCAACGGCTCCTCGAAGACCATCTCCACAGCAAGATCCGGCCGCGCCAGCTCCGGCGCCACTCGCCTATCCGGGGCCGCACTGGCCACCGCATGACAACGCCTGCCAGCCTCGCCAAAGCGCGTAGTGACCTGCCGCAACGGCAGCTGCGCGAGCTCACCTAGGCTGCGCACGCCCAACTTCGCCAGCTGACTCACCAACTCCTCAGGGCAGGCCAACGACGTCTCCGCTGCGAGCACGGCCACCGGCTGCTGCGCCAAAAACTCCCGCGAGCCACCCACCGGGACCACGGTGCCCAGCCCCTGATGCCGTGCTGCGATGAGCGCCGTAGCAATCTCATCAGCCACCCCGATGGTGGCGTCGAGGCCGGCGCGGGAGGCGGCGTCGACAAGCATGTGCATCGCCACGCCCTCGCCACCATGGAAACGCCCGGCAGCGGCCGCATCCACGATGACTAGCCCCGGGCGCAGGACCTCAATGGATGACGCCACAGCGTCGAGACCTGCAGCGATCTCCGCGAACACCGCGCCGTCCCGGTCCGCGTTAAACTCTTCCACCCGCAACTCCGGCAACACCGCCTGGGCCTGCCGCAGACGCATCCCCCGCCGCACCCCAGCCCGGCGTGCGGGCGCATCGCAGACCACGACCTTATGCTGCGCCACGATAGTCGTGCCCTGCTGCGATCTTGACTGCCCTCCTGCACCGTCGAGAACACGCAGCGCCTGGACCGGCCAATCCGGAAACCACAACGCCGCGACCCTCATACCGCCTCCAAACGACGCCTCTGGCCGCACGTCATCGTGCCTTGCTTGGCACGCACACCTTTAGCCTCCACGCGCACGGCTATATCGACGCCGTTGATTCGCCCACTTCCGCGCCCCAGCCCGCGGAAGGTGGTGACTTCCGCATCGATTTCCGTGGCAGTTCCCGGCAGGCGCACGCCCACCGTCAGCACTGCCGCCTGCCCGCCACGGATCTTCGCCAGAACGGGCCGCGCTTTCGACGGCGTGACTTCCCCAACCCCGCGGTGAATAACGACATCGAGCCCTTCCGCCAACACTCCAGTCACGGCCCAGGGATCAGCCCCTGGATCGGGTACCACAATCACCCGCGAAAGATCCCCATTATCGGCCACTTGTGCGAGAGACAGTTCCGGCCATCCAACGATGCCGACGTGTCCGCCCTGCGCGCTAACATGGGAGACAATCTCCACGATGAGCGAGGGACAATCAGCACAGCTCACAACCTGCCGGCGAGCTAACCCTCCGCCCGGAAGCAGCTTGGCCAGTGCAGAAGGTGCCTCAACCAGCTCTACTTCCGGCTGCACTTGAGGTGCGATAGCAGGGCTTTCCAGCTTCCGCATCTCGGCGCGCAAAGCGGCAATACGGTCCGCGCGGCTCAACGCCAAGCTACCGTTAACCATATCTGCTATGCGAACGCCTGTTTGATTCATTTCCCTATTATGAACCCTGCCCCGGACACACGCAATTACGTTTTCGAATGGTAGCGTTGACCGGCATGAACGCCCATCTCAGCGATATTCGCAAACTCAGCACTCCCATCCCCACCCCACACTGGGTTCGCCTGGGCGCATCTTTTCTCATCGGTGCAGCCGTGGCCGTCATGGTCAGCGATATCCACTTCGGCATCGCAATCGGCGCAGGCCTTATCTGTTTGATTGCCGCGTTCGCGCTTGTTTTTCTCCATCCTTATAGGGCTGAGCTGCGCGCTTACGCGGACAAGAAAAATGTGACCATGCTGCCCAACATCGGGCAGCTCGTCCCCCTGATGTTCCTATGGCTCATCGTTATGCTGGCCCCGCTGTTTTCGCTTCCAGTCTGGGGCGTGGCCGTGACGTGGCTGGTCATCGCGGGCGCTGCCTTCTTCGTATTCCCCCACGTAGACGGCACCCGCAAACTCGCCTACGCCTAGGACTCAGTCCAAATCGTGGCTCGCCGCCCAGCGCGTGAGCTGGTGGCGATTGGATTGCTGCGTCTTGCGCAAGATATTCGACGCATGCGTCTCCACCGTCTTCACCGAGATAAAGAGACGCTCGCCGATTTCGCGATACGTGTAACCGCGCGCAAGCAGCCGCAGCACCTCGAGTTCGCGCCTGGTCAGCGCGTCGACTGCCGGGTCCACGGATTCGTCCGGCGCTCCGGGCTTCGACTCGGCCAGCGCGCCGGACGCGAACGCGTCAAGCACGAATCCCGCCAGCCGCGGCGAGAAATACGCGTCGCCCTCATGCACGCGGCGCACGGCCGCTGCGAGTTCCGGACCCGAGATATTCTTCGTCACGTAGCCTCGCGCACCGGCGCGAATGAGCGCGATGACATCTTCTGCTGCATCTGAGACACTCAGCGCCAAGTACACCGGCCCTGGCGCCCCGCGCAGCACCGCCAGCCCGCCACCGTCCGGCATGTGCACGTCAAGCAGCACCACGTCCGGCTGCGACGCAGCAATCCCCGCCACCGCCTCGGCGACGGTACCCGCGTCACCTGCAACTTCGATATCGGCAGCCTGAGCGAGCTCCGCGCGCACGCCGGCACGGAAGACGGAGTGATCATCGACGAGGAAAACGGAAACCATGGCTACAAAGCTACCGTGAGCTCCACCTCGGTGCCCTGCCCCGGCGTCGATGTCACCTGCGCGGTGCCGCCGGCGTGTTCCATGCGCCCGCGGATAGAGTCGCGAATTCCGTGCCGGTCCCCGGCCACCGTGCTCGGGTCAAAGCCCGCGCCACGGTCGCGCACAAAAATGGACAGCTCGCCGGCTAAGTTTTCCGCATACACGTCCATCGTATCGACGCCCGCGTGCTTACCGGCGTTGACCATCGCCTCCCGCGCGGCCTGCACCGCGAGCTTCGTGGGCTCGGTAAGCTCGATATCTTCGCCCACCGTTACCGGCGCAATCCGCACTGGGAACAGGTCTTCGACCTCGCCACACGCCGCGGCCAGCGCGCCAAAGACCGTCGCCGGCGCTGCCGAGGGGGCGTCGAATAGCCAGGCGCGCAGCTCGCGTTCCTGCGATCGCGCGAGCCGCGCGACCTCCGCCGGATCCTCCGCGCGTTTTTGAATGAGCGCCAGGGTCTGCAGCACCGAATCATGCAGGCGCGCCGCCATGATCGCCTGGGCTTCCGATGCCGCTTTCTCCGCACCCTCATCCGCCACCTGGCGCCACAGCTTGAGCACGAGCGGCACCACGAGGGCGCCGAGACCGACAACGGTCAGCGCGACCGCCGCCAACGCCGGAATGAAGTCCGCGCCGCCGTCCCACCGCGCGATGGTAATGACCACGCCGGACAAGACGAGCACACTGCCCGCAGCAATGCTCAGCTTGCTCGTTATGTTCTCGAGCCCGCGGTCATAGGCCTGCCATGTCACGAGCGCGCCCGCGCCGACGATGACCAACGGCAGCAGCATGTTGGCTCCGCTGGCCAGCGCGCCGACGACCGCCGCCACGGCAATGAAGACAAGCAACCAGTTAGCCCGGAAGTCGAAGCGGGAGGCGGGCGCGGGGGTATCAGCAGGCTTGGTCGCAACCCATACCCCGGCGTAGAGGAACGCGCCGAGGCCGCCCAAGGCGCACAACACGGTCAAGGCCAGGCGTACGAACAACACGTCAACGCCCAGGTGCGCCGCCACCCCCGCGCCCACGCCCGCCACGACGCGGCCGTCCTGGGGACGTGCCAAGGTCGGGAACGCGGGCTGAGTCGCGCGCGACGCGTAGGGAGAACTCATGCCCTTAATCTTCGCACGGCTGCGCCCCGTGCGGATCGGGGTAAACCCTGAAGTTCAAAAATCAGGGAGTTCCCCGATGGTGGCTTACCTCGCAGTGCGTCACGATATAGGTATGAACACCGCGACTCTCAACCAGATGTGGGACACGCGCCCGCCCCGCATCCCGAGTAACCAGGGCGGCAATGCCATGATCGCCGGTGTCTGCGAAGGCATCGGCGTGCGCTACCAAATCGACCCAGTCCTCGTCCGCGTGGCTTTCGTTGTTACCGCGCTCGTCCTCGGCGGCGGCATCGCGCTCTACGCCCTGGCGTGGATGTGCATGCCGCTCTACGGCAAGGCCACCGCACCCGTCCAGGACCTCTTTGGCAAGGCCGACGGCCCGAAGTCCGAATCCAGCCTCGCCGTCGGGCTTATCATTCTCTTCGCCGCCACGGCCGGCTTCGGCCCACTATTCGGCGAGAAGCAAACCCTCTCCACCGTCGTCATCTTCATCCTCGCCGCCGTAGCCTGGTACGGACTGCACCAACGCCAACCCATCCCGCCCGCCGGCCTCCTCGCGGCGCCGGTCCCCGACGCCGCCCCGGGGCCCGATATGTCCGCCTTCACCCCCGTCGAGGGCTACCCGTTTCCGCCGGGGCGCACGACCCCACCGTCCTGGGATCCCCTGGGCACGGTGCCCGAGGCCTGGGACCTGCCAGACCCCGCGCCCGCCCCCGCACCCAAGAAGAAATCCCACGAGGGTCTCATCGCGACGGTCGCCGTGAGCGCCGCTGTCATCGTGGGCATCTCATTTATATGGGCAATGGCCGCGTCCGAAGACAACACGAAGAACCACGCGGGCTCGGTCACCTATACCGTGCGCGACGCCGCGGACCTGCCGGACACCTTCTCCAACGGCGTGGGATCCATGACCATCGACCTGCGCGAGCTCACGCTCGATAAGCCCCGCACGCTCACCATCGATAACGGCGTGGGCAGCATCGATGTCTACCTGCCGGACAATCTGCCCATCGCGCTCGAATGCGACACCGGCATTGGTGAGAGCAACTGCGTTCCGCGCACCGATCCCGGCGCTAAGCTAACGTTAATTATCGATAACGGAATTGGCACTACTACTATTCACGAGTAATGAAAAAGAAGACTATCGCCCTCACCACCGCCGCCCTCGCCATCCTCGCTGCGGGCGGTGGCGGTGCCTACTACCTCACCTTCGGCCCCGACGGCGTGGTGCTCACCGCCGCCGATGTCACGACCGTCGCGGCGAAGGACATCACGCAGTCCGTGCCCGCAACGGGCACCATCGCCGCGGCGCGCGAGGTCTCGCTCGCCACGACGCAAACGGGTCCCATTGTCACGCTCGACGCGAAAGTCGGCCAACGGGTCAAAGCTAACCAGGAGCTCGCCTCGTTCGACACCTCCGCCGCCGAGCGCGAGTTGCACAGCCAACGCGCGTCCCAGGCTGCAGAGGAAATCACGGCCTTCAACCAGATCGAGGCCGCGCAGCTGGAACTGGCGCACTCCCAAGACGCGCTGGATCAGGGGCTCAACGGCGAGGTAAACGCCGCGCGTGCCTCCGTCGATACCGCGCAGCGCGCCTACGACGACGCCGCGCGGGCCGTCGCCGACTCCCGCGCTGCCTCCGATCCGTCGGTCGCCGAGGCCGCTGCCGCGGTCGACACGGCCCGCGCCGGGCTGCGCACCGCGAATAACGCATCGCTACAGGCCGCGCTCGCCACGCTCGGTGCTGCTGGCGAGGGCACCGCGGATGGCGCCACCATTGCCACGTCGCTGCTCGCCTCGGTCGAGGCGGATGACGCGGTCAGCGACGCCCAGAACCGGGTTGACCACGCCGAGGAGTCCTACGCCCACGCGCTCGAGGCCGTCGACCGCGAGGTGGGATCCAAGCAGCGCGCCGCCAACGCCGCCTACGCCCAGCTTTCCGACGCCCAGCTCGCCCAGCGCGCCGCAGAGCTCGGCGCCCAACAGCAAATCGCCACGCAATCCCAGGCCGTCGACCACGCCCTCAAGTCCGCCGCGGGCGCCCGCGTCGCCGCCGAGGAAGCCAATGCGAAACTCGAGTTCGACATCTCCGGTTCTCACCTATTTTCTCCGCTTAATGGAGTGATCACGTCCGTCACCGCGCAGCAAGGCCGCCCCGCCGAGGGGCCGCTGCTCGCGATCGCGGATGACTCGTCCCTCCTCGTCAAGGCAACGGTCAAGGAAGCCGACATCGCGGATATCAAGGTCGGCGACCGCGTCACGTTCACCTCCCCCAGCCAGCCGCATAAGGAATACACGGGCACCGTGTCCTTCATCTCGCCCGTCTCCGCCGCGCCCGCCGAGGCCGCCGACTCCGGGGCCTCCACGCCGGCGGGGAACGGTACCGGCGCGGGTTCGGGGAAGGCCGAGTTCCCCATCGAAGTCCGCGTGGACGGCAACCGCGAGGGCCTGCGTCTAGGTTCCACGGCAAAGGTCAAGGTCGTCACGCACGAGGACAAAGACGCGCTGACGGTTCCGCTCAGCGCGCTCATCGACGGCGACAAAGCCGTGCTCGTCGTTTCCGGCTCCGGCACCATCGAGCGCCGCGACGTGAAATTGGGCACCCGCACCGATTTCGAAGCCGCCGTCACCTCTGGCCTCCGCCGCGGCGACCGCGTGCTCACCCAGGGCGCGGCCCACGAAGGCGACGTCGGCCAGCAGGCATACCTGCCCGACGCAGCGAGCGGAGAGAAATGAGCCTCATCGACATGCGGGGCATCGTCAAGCGCTTTAACGAGGGCACCGACGCCGAAATCACCGTCCTGCCTGGCTGCGACTTCTCGATGGAACCTGGCGAATTCGTCGCCGTCATCGGCCAGTCCGGCTCCGGCAAATCTACGCTCATGAACATCATAGGGCTGCTCGATCGCCCCACCGCGGGCACGTATTTCCTCGGCGGCGAAGACGTCTCCACCTACAACGATGACGCACTCGCCCGCCTGCGCGCCGACAAGCTCGGCTTCGTCTTCCAGAACTTCAACCTCATCGGCCGCATCACCGCGCTAGCCAACGTGGAGATGCCCATGGTCTATGCCGGCGTGCCCCGCCGCGAGCGCTCCCGCCGCGCCGCCGAGCTCCTCGACCTCGTCGGCATGTCCGAGCGCGCCAGCCACCTGCCCAACGAACTCTCCGGCGGCCAGAAGCAACGCGTCGCCATCGCCCGCGCGCTCGCCAACAACCCGGAGGTCATCCTCGCCGACGAGCCCACCGGTGCCCTTGACTCCCAGACCGGCCGCCTCGTCATGGACCTCTTCCACGAGCTCAACCGCGAGCACGGCACCTCCATCGTGTTTATCACCCACAACCCGGAGCTTGCCGCTGAGTGCTCGCGCACCGTGACCATGACGGACGGGGTGCTGAAATGAATCTCACCGAATCTTTGCGCATGGCGCTCACCTCGCTGCGCACCAACAAGATGCGCTCGCTACTCACGCTGCTGGGCGTCATCATCGGCATTGCCGCCGTCATCGCGATCCTCACCCTCGGCTCCGCGCTCAAGGGCCAGTTCACCTCTGACCTCGACAAGGTCGGCGCCAATAACTTCCAGGTCCAGGTCAAGGAGCGCACCGACGAAGGCGAGACCGACTACAACGTCGAGTCCTCCGTCGACGACCCCGACTCCCTCCTCACCCCCGAACAGCTGGAGCAGGTTCGCACGGCACTGGCGCCCGACGTCGAGGGCGTCATCATCGGCGAATACGACACGTATCCAGGCGACCTGACGCCTGAAGGGGCATCGAAAAGCTCAGCGGTGATGGTGCAACCCACCAACCCGGACTACGTGACGGCCTCGCAGTTCACTGTCCGCACCGGCCGCGCACTCACGGACGACGACATCGCGGCCGACCGTGCCGTGACCATGCTCTCTGCCGCGACCGCCACCGAGCTCTTCGGCGACGCCGACCCGGTGGGCCAGACACTGAATTTTGCTCCGCTCGACGGCACGGATCTGGAGCTCACCGTCATCGGCGTCTACGACAGCCACGCCACCGGCGCGCTCATCGGTGGCGGCGGGCCCGAACACGCGCTCGTGCCCTACCCCCTCGCTGCCCAGCTTTCCGATGCCCCTTTAGCCGGCGAGGCCTTTTCCTCCGTGTCCATCCGGGCGGCGGCCGGCACAGACAAGGCCGCGCTCGGCGCGCGGCTCCAAGCGGCCTTCGACTCGATGTACGCCGACAACGAGGACTACCGCGTCGAGGTCACCGACTTCAGCAAGGACCTCGCGAGCCTCAACCAGCTGCTCACGGCGTTGTCCGCGGCGATTGCGGCAATCGGCGGGATCTCGCTGCTCGTCGGCGGCATCGGCGTTATGAACATCATGCTGATTACCGTCACGGAGCGCACCCGCGAGATTGGCGTGCGCAAGGCGCTCGGCGCGCGGCGGCGTGACATCCGCCTGCAGTTCGTGACGGAGGCCATCATCGTGTGTCTCATCGGTGGGCTCATCGGCGTGGTGCTCGGCTCTGTGGCGGGCATGATCGGCTCGTCGCTCATGGGCTACTTCGTGTTCCCACCGCTCGGCGCGATTGTGGTCTCGCTGCTCTTCGCCCTCGCCATCGGGCTTTTCTTCGGCTACTACCCCGCCGGCAAGGCGGCAAAACTCGACCCGATTGAGGCGCTGCGCTACGAGTAGCTTGGCTGCATGATTCATTTCGGCAACGACTACAACCAGACCGCCCATCCCGCCGTCCTCGACGCACGCCGTCGAGCCCGCGATGGTCTATATCTCGCAACCCGCCGAATTCGGCACGGTGTAGTCGTCCAGTAACTTACATCAACCACGAGAGTAAACTTAAGTACCAGTATTGGACGGTATGGCGGGACACACCATTATAGTCTGGTGTTCCTACGCGCTCTTACAACCAAGGGTAATCCAAACTCGAACAGAAAAATGTTGAGTTTCATTACCATGGCTTAATGGATACAAGCCTTATTGGCACGACAACAGGAACTATCGAAGACGACGATAAAACTTACACTGCGACTGTTTGGAGAAGCATGCAAGGTTTAATAGGTAGAACTTCAAATAGCAGCAACCAGGCTAAAGTTCTTGTGCTCTTTGCGCGTACGGAAGCTACGTATGCCGAAGAATTTGTCGGAATCGCTTTAACCAAAGAGCAGGAAAGTGCCATGGCCGAGCATGTTGATTCTCCAAGTATAACCTGTTGGACTGAAGAAGTTCCCCTTCAAGGCTGGGAAGGAAAACTAAACAAGTCTCGTTTCCCGAAACTTGTCTATCTCGTTTTTAGAGAAGGGTATGCGCAACATTCCTCCGTGCGCTACCAGGAAATGAGCCCAGAAATATTGGCTGCATTTACCACGCGTGAAGCAGCTCAGACTGATGTCGTTTCTCGGCAGAAAAAGGAACCTTCATTCTTACCGAGTAAATTTCATATATGGGAAGTCGAATTCGGGTTTTTGACCGAAAAATTCCGTGGCCAAGGTCCAGAAATCCCCATGTACTGAGCAGTACTTCTCGTCGGTTTTAAATTCTGTTGCAAGGAGAACGTAGGCATCTATTTCGCTGCAAAATGGCGGAATAGGCTCAATGAATTCCCATATCGAAATTGGGTTATCCGCAGTTTTAGGGATATGTCTCGTCGCCCCTTAGCTCAAGCAGAAGACCACTGCCGAGGAGCGTGTCAAGTTGTTTGTGTGTAGGGCTCTGATCGCAGCGTGATGCGGGCATCGATGCCGTTTTCTGGAGTTCCAAAAGCGAGGCCCTCTTCACCGACAGCCTCTACGAGTCGAGCATGGCTCACACCAACGAGCAGGCCGCCCGCATCGCCTCCGCCGGCATTCAGATACTCTTCGACTCGCCTACCAACCAGCAATTCGCACTCCTCACGCCTGATCAGGAGGCCGCGCTGTCCGAGAACTACGTCTGCCAGTTCTTCGAGGAACACGAAGGCCTGCACGCGGTGCGTTTCTGCACGTCCTGGTCCACGCGCGACGAGGACGTCGACGCGCTCTGTGCCTCCATCGCCCAACTCTAGGTCTACCCCTGTTCGAATACCCCTGTTCGACTAATACATTGGACAATCGGTTGCAGGCTTTCCGATGCCTCTTTATCCTCCGTGGCATGACCGTCTCCATCTTCGATGCTCTTGCTCTCGGCGTCGATTCTCTCAAGGAAGCCGCTGGCCTCACCGTGGCTGAACTCCGCGACCGCGGCCTAACACTCGCCGACGCCAAGTTCATCCACCCCTTGGCCGCCGTCTACTGGCGCACTAAGCCCAAAGGCATCGCCGAGGCCCGCAAGGCCGCCCGCGCTGCCGGCCATTCCCTGCGCGTGCTCGCCCGCATCGAGGTGCTCGCCGCGCGCTGCGACGACCCCAACGCCGCCCGCGTGACCTTGTGTGGCACGGCGGAGACCAAGCTCGATGAGGTCGGCGCGAGTCTTGCCAAGCCGAAGACCCGCGTGGAGTCTGCCCGCCATACCTATGGCAAAGACGGCTGGCACCGTTTGGTGATTAACACCCAAGACCCGTGGCTGATGGACATGCTCGGCGCGCTGCCTGGCGACGACCTGCTCGACGGGTTCAAACAGTTCGTCGCTGGCGGGGAGCAAATTCAGGCCCCAGCCCGTGCTGCGCACGTAGTTATTCGTCTCGACGAGCACGAGGAATACCTCAAAGAAGACAAGCTCATTCGCGCCACGGACGGGACGGTGCGCCCGGCGCGCCTATTGGCTCAGGAAAAGCTGGCCGAGGTCGGCTACGTCACCCTGGTGACCAATTGGGGCGAGCCGGTGGATTGCTTTAAGTCGACGCCGATCTTCAACGAGAAGCAAACACTCATGGCGTTTGCGCTGCATCCGCAGTGTATTCACCCAGGATGTGTGACCCCGGCTCTGTTGTGCGAGCGTGACCACTTCATCCCGCGGAACAAGGGCGGCGACACGAACGTCGCGAACCTCGTACCGTTATGCCGGTTCCATAACGGACGCAAGGCCGACGGGGACTCGTATACCCGTGATGCCGAGGGCAACTATTGGTACGTCACGCCCTACGGCAAGCGCTACCTCTGCACCGTGGACTAACCCCCACAAACGAAACCCCGGCCGCGGCCGGGGCGATTCGGCATGCCGCTTTCTAAAAAGACAGTCGCATCTGGTGCCAGACCACGCCGCCGTGAGTCGAGGCGCTCGTGCCTTCGTCGACGAATCCGAGCCGCGCGTAGAACCCGACGAGCTCGTCCTTGCACGTGGGCACCAGGCCGGCGCGGCCGCGTGCGCGGGAATCCGCGATGGCGCGATCGAGGACGCGGGTGGCCAGACCCTCGCCGCGGCGGACTGGGTCCGTGATGACCGAAAAGATCATCTGCCACGCGCCGTCGGGCTCGTGCGCGGCGGCGTCGGCGTACATATCGTCGGTGAGGTCGCGGCGGTTCGTTGCGAAGCCGCTCACGGCGGCAACGATGCCGGAGTCCTCGCGCAGGACCCAAAAGCATTCCGGGAATGCGGCCAAACGCGCGGCGACCTGCACGGGCGCGGCGACCTGCACGGGCGGGAAGCACACGTCCTCGAGCCGGGCGAGCGCCGGGGCGTCCGCGGGATGAGCACGGGTGATGGGCTGGCCGAGCACTGCGACGAGGGCGATGCGCTGGGCGACGACGAGGGAGGCATCGGAAAGCGGGTGCTCGCCCCAGAAGTCCGCATGGGCGGCGCGCCAGGCGGCGACATCGGTAAAGCCCTCGCCCTCGGCGCGGGCGAAGTCAGCGTCGATGTCGCCAAACGCGCGCAGCTCGACGTCGGTGGTGCGCAGGACCGCGACGGGCGCACCCGCGGAGTCGAGGAGGATCTCGCCCTCGCCCACGCGCGGCAGAGGCTCGTCGCCGTACGCGGCGTAGAGAGAGGACGTTGCGGTCTTTGCGCCAGCAAGGATGGCAGCGACGAGCTCGTCGCGCAGCGGGCCGGGCAGGCCATACTCGCCCTGGGCGAAGCCGTTGAATTCGGCCATGGCAGCAGTCTAAAACGCGCGCAGCGCCCCGCCGGAGTTCGGCGAGGCGCTGCGGGGTAGGCGGGATTATTCCCACTCGATGGTTCCTGGCGGCTTGGAGGTGCAATCCAAGACCACTCGGTTAACGTCCTTGACCTCGTTGGTGATACGGGTGGAGATCTTCTCCAACACATCGTACGGCAGGCGGGTCCAGTCTGCGGTCATGGCATCCTCAGAAGATACCGGGCGCAGCACGATTGGGTGGCCGTAGGTGCGGCCGTCGCCCTGAACGCCGACGGAGCGGACGTCGGCAAGCAGTACCACCGGGCACTGCCAGATCTCGCCGTCCAGGCCAGCGGCAGTCAGCTCGGTACGCGCGATGAGGTCTGCCGCGCGCAAGGTCTCCAAACGCTCTTCAGTAACCTCGCCGATAATGCGGATGCCCAGGCCCGGGCCCGGGAACGGCTGGCGCGCCACGATTTCCTCGGGCAAGCCCAGCTCGCGGCCCACGGCGCGCACCTCGTCCTTGAACAGCAGGCGCAGCGGCTCGACGAGCTCAAACTCGACGTCGTCAGGCAGGCCGCCCACGTTGTGGTGGGACTTGATGTTCGCCGTACCGTCACCGCCGCCGGACTCCACGACGTCCGGGTACAGCGTGCCCTGGACCAGGAAGTCAACGGAGGAACCTGCGGGGGCGTCGTTAAGCACGCCTGCAACAGCACGCTCGAAGGAGCGGATGAACTCCGCACCGATTGCCTTGCGCTTGGCCTCCGGCTCGGTAACGCCGGCGAGCTTGGCAAGGAACGCCTCGCGTTCGTCTGCGGTGACGAGCTTTGCGCCTGTCGACGCCACGAAGTCCTTCTCCACCTGCTCACGCTCACCCGCGCGCAGCAGACCGTGGTCCACAAAGACACAGGTCAGACGGTCGCCGATGGCACGCTGCACGAGCGCGGCAGCCACAGCAGAATCCACACCGCCGGACAGACCGCAAATAGCGCGACCTTCAGGACCAACCTGCTTCTGGATATCAGCGATGAGCTGCTCCGCAATGTTGTCTGCGGTCCAGTTCTGCTCGAGGCCTGCAACCTCGGTGAGGAAGCGGGTGAGCACTTCCTGGCCGTGCGGAGAGTGCAGAACCTCAGGGTGGTACTGCACGCCCGCCATGCGCTTGGCGACGCACTCGAAAGCCGCCACCGGCGCACCCGCCGAGGAGGCAGTGACCTCGAAGCCTTCCGGAGCCTTGGAGACAGAGTCGCCGTGGGACATCCACACCTTGTGTGTAGCCTCGAGGCCCTGATGCAGGACGCCGCCGGAAACGTTGACGTCGGTGCGGCCGTATTCACGGGAGCCAGTCGACGCCACGGTACCGCCAAGCGCCTGGGTCATAGCCTGGAAGCCGTAGCAGATGCCAAAGACCGGGATGCCCAGCTCAAGCAGCTCGGGTTTCAGAGAAGGAGCGCCATCCTCATAGACAGAAGACGGACCGCCGGAAAGAATCAGAGCGACCGGATTCTTGGCCTTGATTTCTTCCACGGTGGCAGAGTTAGGAACAACCTCGGAGTAGATGTTGGCCTCACGGACGCGACGTGCGATGAGCTGCGCGTACTGAGCACCAAAGTCCACAACGAGGACTGGACGCGGAGTAGTGGTTGGGTTAGTCACGCGCTACAGTTTAGCCCATTGAACCGCCTTTAAATACGGGGTACCCCAGTTCGTTGTGGGAAGCGGTGGCCGCTACACTTCGGGCTCTGGCGCGCGGACGAGCGCGTGCTGCGTTACCGTGGCTAAAGCGGCGCGGAATGCTGCCAGACCGGGGTGGGATTCGCGGCCGGAGCGGACTGCTGTGTATAGCGTGCGGGTGCTATTTCCAGGTAGGTCCAGCACGCGGACGCTGCCGAGATTTGGCAGGAACAGCCGCGGCACGATCGCCACTGCGCGAGTTGCTGCGAGATAGCGGAGTGGGTGTACTGCAAAGCTTCCGCCACTGCGGTTACGGTTCCGAGGCGTTGCAGCTCAAAAAGCACGCGGAGGCGATGCAAATCCAACATTGCAGTTTTCCTTACAGGTACATGTCAAAAAGTGTAGATAGACTAACAGTTTGCCTCTGCCGCACAATATGGGCATGACAAATCCTCTCGCTATCTTGTGCGTCATCGGATCCTGCATCTCCCTGCAGCTCGGTGCGGCGCTCGCAGTGCAGCTTTTCGACGACGGCGGCACCTGGGGCACCGCTGCCCTGCGCCTGCTGATGGCGGCGGCCGTCCTGCTACTCATCAGCCGGCCAAAGGTGCGCACCTGGGGCCGCGAGCAGTGGCTCACCGCAGCTGCGCTCGGTCTCTCGCTGGGCATGATGAACGGCTTCTTCTACGCGGCCATCGCGCGCATCCCTATCGGCCCAGCGGTGACCATCGAGTTCATCGGCCCGCTGCTGCTGGCGGCGTTTTTATCGCGTTCGCTTCGCGACGCCGTCTGCGTCGCCCTCGCCGTCTTCGGCCTCGGCCTGCTGGGCTGGGATTCGCTGACCGGCGAGCCGCTTGACCCCGTCGGCGTCGGGCTCGTGCTGGTCGCCGGTGCTTGTTGGGCTGCCTATATCTTGGCCTCGAAGAAAGCAGGAAGCCTGTTTTCCGGCCAAGACGGCCTAGCGGTCGCGCTAACAATCGGCGGCATCGCCCTGCTGCCGATGGGCGGCCAAGGCGCCGTGGTGCTCGTCTCCGATTCCCATCTGCTGCTGCTTGCTTTCGGCACGGGTCTGCTCGCCTCGCTCATCCCCTACTCCCTGGAAATCACAGCTCTGCGAAGCCTCAACCCCAACGTCTTTTCCATCCTCGTGGCACTCGAGCCGGTGTTTGCCGCTTTCTTCGGCTGGCTGCTGCTGTCGCAGAACCTCAGTCCGTTGAAGCTGCTGGCCATCGCGCTGGTTATCATGGCCTCGGTACTACAGACGATGGTGCCTGCCCGCGGCACAAAACCGAAACTGCGACGGGTGCCGTGGAAGGCACGCCGCCGCAGTCGGGCAAAGGTCGGTTAGCGTACTGCCAGGCCAACCTTCTGGAATGACTTCAAGTCCGTGTAGCCGCACTTGGCCATCGCACGCTGGAGTCCACCGACCAGGTTCAGCTGGCCGTGCGGCTCATTAGACGGGCCGTGCAAGATGACCTCGAGCGAAACCTGCTCCGGCTCCGACAACGGCGCGTATCCTGCCGCGATGAGGTCCATGTCCGCAGCCTCGATAACGCCGCGCGGGAAGCGTGGGTGCCCTGCGGTCGAAGGCCAGTAGTAGCCCTTTCCGCCTGCCTCTGCAGCGCGGGCCAAAACCGGACCCAAGACCACAGAATCAGCACCGCACGCGATCGCCTTGGCGATGTCTGCGGAGGTGAAGATGTCGCCGTCGGCAAGCACGTGCACGTAGCGGCCGCCGGTCTCGTCGAGGTAGTCGCGGCGAGCGGCAGCGACGTCAGCGATGGTGGTGGCCATGGGTACATCAATACCCACGGTCTCCGCGTTGGTGTTAACGCCCGAGCCCACGATGATGCCGGCAGCGCCAGCACGCATCAGGTGCAACGCAGTGGTGTAATCCGCCACGCCGCCAGCGATAACCGGCGTATCGATGGAACCGATGAACTCCTTCAAGTTCAGCGGCTCACCGCCCTGCTGCACGTGCTCCGCAGAAATCAACGTGCCCTGAATAAACAGAATCTCCGCGCCGGCCTTGATGACCACCGGCGCCAATTCCCGCGCGCGCTGCGGCGACACACGCACCGCCACGGTCACGCCGGAGTCACGCACCTGTGCGATGCGCTCTGCCAACAGCTCCTCATTCAGCGGCGCTGCATGCAGCTCCTGCAGCGTGGAAAGGTCAAAAGGATTCTCGGTGACCTTCGCCAAGGCTTCCTCTAGGTCCGCGTGACGGCCCCACAGACCCTCCGCGTTGATGACGCCCAAGCCTCCCTGCTTGCCCATCTCGATGACGAACTCCAGCGTGGACAAAGCGTCAGTGGGGTGCGATACCAACGGGATGTCGAAGGTATAAGCGTCGATGTTCCAGGTGGTGTCGACGTCCTTCGACGAGCGGGTACGGCGGGTAGGGACCAAAGAGATCTGATCAAGATCGTAAGTACGGCGTGCCTCACGGCCGATACCGATTTCAACGTAATCGCGCATGTTCTCTTTCCTCGAAAGATTCGTTTAGCGGTAGTTCGGAGCTTCGATGATCTGCTGCAGGTGGTGCGGGTGAGATTCCTTCAGGCCCGCCGCGGTGATCTGGACGAAGCTCTTGGTCTTCAGCTCCTCGAGGGTGGCCGAACCGGTGTAGCCCATGGAAGCGCGCAGGCCACCGATGAGCTGGTGCACGATGGCATCGATGTCACCGCGGAAAGGAACGCGACCCTCGACGCCCTCTGGAACCAGCTTGTCCTCGCTCTTAACGTCGGCCTGGAAGTAGCGGTCCTTGGAGTAGGAGCGCTTCTCGCCGCTCAGACCACGGCCTTGCATAGCGCCCATGGAGCCCATGCCGCGGTAGCGCTTGTACTGCTTGCCCTGGACCACGACGATATCGCCAGGTGCCTCGGTGGTGCCTGCGAACATGGAGCCCAGCATGACGGTGTCGGCACCAGCGGCCAATGCCTTGGCGACGTCGCCGGAGTACTGCATGCCGCCATCTCCAATGACCGGCACGCCAGCTGGACCAGCCACTGCCGCAGCTTCCATGATGGCGGTGATCTGCGGAGCACCGACGCCCGCGACGACGCGGGTGGTGCAGATGGAGCCTGGGCCGATGCCAACCTTGATAGCGTCCGCGCCGGCCTCAATCATGGCCTTCGCCGCCTCGCGGGTAGCGAGGTTGCCGCCCACGACATCGACCTTGGAGCCGAAGTCCTTCTGTACACGGGAAACCATCTCCAGCACGCGGTTGTTGTGCGCGTGAGCGGAGTCGACGACGAGGACGTCAACGCCGGCGTCGACAAGCGCGCCTGCACGAGCATAGGATTCCTCACCCGTGCCGATACCCGCTGCCACCAGCAGGCGTCCGGAGGAATCCTTGGAGGAGTTAGGGAACTGCTCGGTCTTTACGAAGTCCTTGACGGTGATGAGGCCGACGAGCTTGTTGTCATCATCGACGATAGGCAGCTTCTCCACCTTGTTGGAGGACAGCAGCGCGAGCGCCTCTTCCTTGGCCACGCCTTCCTTAGCCACGACCAGCGGCATCGGGGTCATAATCTCGGAAACCTTGCGGCCGAAGTCCGGCTCGAAGCGCATGTCGCGGTTGGTGCAAATACCCACCAGGGTGCCGTTAGCGTCTACAACCGGCAGGCCAGAAATGCGGAAACGAGCGCACAGCTCGTCTACTTCCTGGATGGTCATGTCCGGGGTTGCGGTAACTGGGTCAGTAACCATGCCGGACTCGGAGCGCTTAACGATCTCGACCTGGGTGGCCTGGTCCTCAGTGGACAGGTTGCGGTGCAGGACGCCAATACCACCCTGACGTGCCATGGCGATAGCCATACGGGCCTCGGTAACGGTATCCATAGCAGCGGAAACCAGTGGCACACCAAGACGGATGTTTCGGGTGAACTGCGCCGAGGTGTCCACCTCGGACGGAACGATGTTGGATTCTGCCGGCAAAAGCAAAACGTCGTCGAAGGTCAAGCCGTAGAGGGCTACCTTGTTTGGGTCGTCGCCACCAGTACGAACGTGGTAATCGCTCATGAGTTAAGGGCACTCCTTAAAGGCCAAGAGGGGTTTCGCGGTAACCACAACCTTAGTGCTTTAAGCGCGCGAAATGGTAGCCGGGCGTCCGAGTACCTGCACCTAATGAATTCTGGCGAATAAATTGCCTAAAGGGGGTGCGACTTAATAGGCTCGCAAAGGTGAACTTCTTCGCCAATATGCCACGCGACCCATTCGCTGACGATCCCAACGACCCGGCTTCCTTCCTGGAGGAGGACGAGCAGGTCATGCCGCTTTCCGAGGACGAGCGTCTGGCTATCATCCACGACCTCGCCTTGGTCCAAGAATTTGCCCGGGTGCTGGGCCCGCGGGGAATCGATGGCATCTTCTTCCTCTGCGAAGACTGCGAGGAGAACCACTTCTACGAGTGGGACATCATGGCTGCAAACATGCGCGCCACCCTGGCCGGCGAGCTCGCCCCGGTCCACGAGCCGGGCGCTGAGCCCGACCCCACCCGCTACGTCCCATGGGACTACGCCCTGGGTTACATGGACGGCCTCGACGGCCGCTAATGCGCTTGGCTACGCCACCAAAAAATCCCTAGCTCCTTTTCGGAAGCTAGGGATTTTTCTTACCGCTGGGTTTGCACCGGCGCTAGGTTATTGCCGTTGCCTTTATCTGTACCTTCGCCGTTATCTTCACTCGGTTCCGTCTGGCCCTCGGTGGGCTGCAGGGGGTTCTGCGGCGCGGAGCTCGTCACAACGACTGTCGAGGTCAAGGTCTGATATTCGGTCACCGTTACCGGGGCTGGCCCTGGGTTGGTTGCCGGAGCATCCTTCTCAACGGTCTCAGTCGAGGTCACGGTAGTACGCGGGGCGGGGGCAGGAGCTGGTTTGTCGTCTGCGCTTTCCTTGGAGGAGCGAGCGTTATCCATAATGCGGCGTGCTGCTTCCAGCAGTTCGCGGGTACCGTTCAAATCTCCCTCAGCGGAGCGACGTTCCATTTCCTCGAGGGTAGTTGCAAGCTCGACCACGGAGGCGTCGTCAGTGCCGAACAGCGACTGATTGACTCCGTATAGGGGCGAAGCCGGGCCTGCGTTATACACGGCCGTACCAGCACCAGCAATGACCAACGTGGCCGCCGCAGCACCAATAAGACCATTGACGAGAGGACGCGAACGACGACGCTTGCGGGCCGCAGCCAAGGAGATTACCTCCGGCTCCAGCTCGGCGCCCTCGATGATAGGGGCAGGCGGCATTTGCCGCTCGACGTCCTCACGCAGCTCGAGGAAGAGAGCAGCCAGCTCATCTTCACCAGCGGAAGGGTCCTGTCCTTGAGAAAGGCTGGTCAGGAATGCGTCATCATCGACCAAGGGCTGTAGCTGCTCAGCAACGCTGTGAGTAGGCTCTTTCTTCTTTGCCATGATGCCCCCTTCCTTGAATGAGATATATGTAATAGAGACACGCTTGTACTATGCGGCGGGACCGCCGATAGCCTTACGCAATTGCGACAATGCCCGATGTTGTGCGACGCGAACAGCGCCGGGAGTAGAACCCACGATCTCTGCGGTTTCTTCTGCCGACAGGCCCACGAACACACGCAAAATAATAATGCTTCGAGCTTTGTCACTTAATGTATCGAGCAACTCACGCACTCTGTTACTACCGTCTGCTACCAGCGCTGTTTCCTCTGGATTTGCCTCTTTGGTAGCGCCTTCCGGCACCTCTTCGGTGGGGTTAGACTGATCGCGTCCCATTGCCCGGTGTGCATCCGTGACTTTGTTGAATGCGATGCCGTAGACATAAGCCATAAACGGCCGTCCTTTGTCCTCGTACGAGCCGATGGACGTGGCTACGGCGAGGCAAATTTCTTGGGTAACGTCCTCGGGCGTGGGTTGGCGGCCACCTCCGATGCGAGCACGGCAGTAACGCAGCACCTGAGGGTGAATGATCCGCATGATGCTTTGGAGTGCGCGAAGATTTCCGTCAATTGCAAGCGGAACGAGGTCCGCTAGCTCTTTATCGGTATCGCTCACTGTTCATCCTTGGTGGTAGTTTCCGCGTTCTGACACGCGGCCAATGGCTGCAATTTTGGCATATGCACGCCAATTTGCCCGAACCGCGAGGGTAAAGCTCCCCACTAACCTAAACCAAATTAGCCCTTTTGGGTGGATATTTTCGCTTCATTCCCCGGCGCGCCGAAAGTTCATAAACCGTTAATCTTGCCGGTTCACACAGGTCAAAGGGATAAAATCTCGGATCGTTTTCGCAAGTCCATATGCTGGAAAGGAACCGGTAACCAACCGTTTACCACTACGGTCAAGACTTCTTAATCGTCTTATCCATGCAAGTGCGCACCATATTCAAGCGCTTTGGATACCACCCCACAAAGGAGTTTTGAACGTGTCTCAGCCTCATTCGCTTCCCGGCCCCAATGCGGATTTTTGGGATTGGCAGCTACAGGGCGCCTGCCGCGGAGAGAATTCGGACGTGTTTTATCACCCAGACGGGGAACGCGGAAGGGCTCGCGCCCAGCGTGAAAACCGCGCGAAAGCCATCTGCAACTCGTGCCCAGTTCTCGAGCTGTGCCGCGAGCACGCCCTTCGTTCCGCTGAGCCTTATGGCGTGTGGGGCGGCATGAGCGAGTCTGAGCGCGTTGTCGCGCTGCGCACTCGCCAATCGCGCGCCACCGTCACCGCCTAAGCCACGCATTCAGCCAAGTATCTGCTGGTCAGGGGCTCTTTTTGCGCAACGAGTTCGCGCGGCGAGCTAGAGGCGCTGACGCTCTCCGCCGGAAAGCGTATTAAGCTGCGGCCCTCGCACACCTCGCAGGGCACGTCGACGCAGCCCATGAAGCCGAACTCCACGTAGATCACGCCGGTGCCATTGCAGTTCGGGCACGCACCCTCCGAGTTGGCGGAAAACAGCGCGGGCTTCACCGTATTATCCGGGGTGGAATTGGCTTTGGCGAAGGCCTTACGGATGGAGTCCAGCGCTCCCGTATACGTCGCCGGGTTAGAGCGGCGCGAGCCCTTGATGGGGGGTTTGGTCCACGAAGAGCGTGCGCTTTACGACGTCCTCCGGCAGACACGCCAGCAGCGAAGACTTGCCCAAGCCCGCAACGCCGGTGATGGCACTGAGCACGCCAAGCGGGATGTCGACGTCGACCCCTTCATGTGTTTCTGCAGGCTGTCTTTGTCCTTGGAGAGGACGGAGGACTGCAAGCGCACAATGAGGCCTTGGTAGCTCATATTGATGCCGATGATTTTGGTCTTGACATCGCTCAAGTAGTACAGGGCATGCTTCTGTTCGTCGGTGAAATCACGCACCGGCTTATCCGCAGGATAAAGGCCAGATTCTGCATATGCTTTCCATAGTCAGGAATCGATCTTGATGCCTGGGTAAAGGATGGCACCGTCGTTGATGCTCAGCGACTCGTCCACGACCTGAGTGAGGTCAATCTGCGACGCGCGGCCGGTTCCTTCGCAGGTGGGGCAGATGCCGCCAGTGCGCTCAAAGCGGCGTATCTCTTTCACGCCGTTGACCTCGATGGCACCCTGGCCAGCTGCGGAGGGAACGTTGAATGAGTAAGCCGCTGGGACTCTGCGGCGATGGTTCCGAATACGAGAGAGGACTTGCCGGAACCAGAAACGCCGGTGAAGACGGTGAGTTTCTGCTTAGTGATGTCGACGCTTATCTCTTTGAGATTATTATCGCGCGCCGGAAACGCGGATGAATTCTTGGTTGTGCACCTAGCCATCCTAAGCCGAAACCCCGGGCCTCCACGTGGGAGACCCGGGGTGATTCGCGGCTAAAAATTAGTGGTGATGGCCGTGGGAAGCAGCGGGAGCTTCTTCCTCAGCTGGCTTTTCCACTACGGATGCCTCGGTGGTCAGAACCATGCGGGCAACAGAGGTGGCGTTAACCACTGCGGAGTGGGTGACCTTAACTGGGTCGATGATGCCCTGCTCCAGCAGGTTGCCGTACTCCAAGGTGGCGGCGTTGAAGCCGTGGCCGTTCTCGAGTGCCGAAACGTGGTCAACGATGACGGAACCGTCCAGTCCAGCGTTCTGCGCAATCCAGTAAGCCGGGCGGGTCAGCGCGCGGGATACGGAGAGCACACCGGTCTTGGCCTCGCCCTCGAACTCCTCGGCAAATTTTTCCAGTTCCTTGGAGATCTGCACGAGTGCGGAACCGCCGCCTGCGATGACGCCCTCATCGACGGCCGCGCGGGCAGCGTTGATGGCATCCTCGACGCGCAGCTTGCGCTCGTTGACCTCGGTCTCGGTAGCAGCGCCGACGCGGATGACGGCCACGCCGCCGGACAGCTTAGCCAGACGCTCCTCGAGCTTCTCACGGTCCCAGGTGGAATCGGTGCGCTCGATTTCGCGGCGCAGCTGCTCGCGACGCTCCTGCACTGCCTCAGCGGAGCCAGCACCGTCGACGATGACGGTGTCTTCCTTGGACACGGTCACGCGGCGCGCAGAGCCCAGCACCTCGAGGCCAACCTCGTTCAAGTTGATGCCTACCTCCGGGTCCACAACGGTGGCGCCGGTGACAACAGCCAGGTCATCCATGAAGCCCTTGCGGCGCTCGCCGAAGTACGGGGCCTTCACTGCGGCAACCTTGAGCACCTTGCGGATGGAGTTAACAACGAGCGCCTGCAGCGGCTCGCCTTCCACATCTTCCGCGATGATCAAGGTAGGACGCGACGACTCAGCAATCTTCTCCAGCAGCGGCAGGAAGTCCGGTAGAGAGGAAATCTTGTTGCGCACGAGAAGGATGGCGGCGTCGTCAAGCACTGCGTTGTAGGTCTCCTCCTCCGTAGCGAAGTACGGAGAAAGGTAGCCCTTGTCGAAGGAAATGCCCTCAGTAACGTCCACGGAGGACTCGATGGACTGGGACTCCTCGACGGTTACAACGCCGTCCTTGCCCACCTTGTCCATAGCGCCGGCGACCATCTCGCCGACCTCTGGGTCACGGGAGGAAACGGTTGCCACCTGCGCGATTTCCGACGCCGAGTTCACCGGCGTTGCGCGCTTCATCAGCTCTTCGACGGTTTTTTCCGCCGCCGCGGCGATACCGCGGTTCAGCTCAATTGGGTTGGCACCAGCGGCAACGTTGCGCAGGCCCTCGAAGATGAGTGCCTGAGCGAGCAAGGTTGCGGTGGTGGTGCCGTCACCGGCGATGTCGTTGGTCTTGACGGCCACGGACTTCACCAGCTGCGCGCCGAGGTTCTCGAAAGGATCCTCTACGTCGATATCGCGGGCGATGGTGACGCCGTCATTGGTGACGGTCGGGCCACCAAAGGCCTTGGAGAGCACGACGTTGCGGCCGCGTGGGCCGAGGGTGACCTTGACGGCGTCGGCAAGCGTGTCGACGCCGCGCTGGATGCCCTCGCGCGCTTCCTGGTCGAATGCAATGAGTTTTGCCATAGGGTTTTCGCCTACTTCTCGGTTACTTTTCGATGACAGCGAGCAGGTCGCGTGCGGACAGCAGGAGGTACTCCTGGCCGTCGTACTTCAGCTCAGTGCCGCCGTACTTGGAGAAGATGACGGTGTCGCCTTCCTTAACGTCAAGGGCGATGCGCTCGTCTCCGTCCTCATTCCAACGGCCCGGGCCTACGGCTACGACGGTAGCCTCCTGCGGCTTTTCCTTTGCAGAGTCTGGGATAACAAGACCAGAAGCGGTGGTGGTCTCAGCCTCGACGATCTGAACGAGGACCTTGTCCTCCAGCGGCTTGATGTTTGCCATGATGATTCCTCCGTATGAAATCTTTGCCTGCCCCACGGTTCGTGGCGGAGCGGGAAGTTAGTTGTATGTGCCGGTTGTGGATGTCCAGCACAGCCGTCGTCGCGGGTGAACAACTGTGGGTCAAACAACCTTCCTAGCACTCTACCCTCGCGACTGCTAGCCCTCAACAAACACCGGACGCGCGCCGTTCGCCCTTAGCGAATATACGAAAAGCCCCGCCTAAGCGGGGCAGATTCGGAATGCGGAGTGCGGAACTTAGACCGACTTGTCGGAATTAATTACCGCTGCGCGCCACAGGTTGTACTCCTCCGGGAAATCCTCACGGTAGTTGCGCACCGCGCGGATGCCGTTCTCGACGGCGTCGATGACGGCATCAAAGTTGTCGGACTCGCCATCCGCCTCGACGAAGATGACCGGGCCGGAAATCGCACGGATTGGGTCCTGCAGGAATGCAGAGTTGCCGGTGTCGGCTGCATTGCGAGCCAGGGAGGCAACCGGGTTCGGTTCCGCGCCCTCCGCCTTGGCCTGTGGGTTAAAGAGTGCTGCGTAGGTGGAACCGTCGTCCTGGAAGACTACGGAAACGCGATCCTCGGTAGCACCACCGAGGAACTGGTTGGCATGCTCAAGCTCGAACTCGATCTTGCGGCGGGTCAGATCAGGGTTGACAAGAAAACCGGTGGTCATGGCGGATGAGAGCTCCTTTTAAAGCCAAGTGGGCAGTATCGGATCTGCAGATTACCGCCGGTTTCACCACCCCGCATCCGGAGGAAGGCAAACTTTAGGTGAACGTTAGCGCGCAGCCGCTTCGACCAACGGAACTTCCACCTCAAGCTGAGTATCCGTACCGCACGCCAAGCCGGAAGGCTCGGCGCCCTCGTGAATCAGCTGCGCCGCCACAGCCGCAATCATCACGCCGTTGTCCGTGCACAGCTTGAAACGCGGCACCCGCAACTCAATGCCCGCCGACTCGCAGCGCTTGGCTGCAAGCGCACGTAACCGCGAGTTCGCAGCCACACCGCCGCCCAGCAGCAACACCTTCGCGCCGGTGTCCTGGCACGCCCGGATGGCCTTGGCCGTCAGCACGTCCGCCACGGCCTCTTGGAAGGAGGCGCACACGTCCTCGATGGAGACCACGCAGCCTTCCTTCTCCGCCTTTTCCACGTAACGCGCCACGGCCGTCTTCAGCCCTGAGAAGGAGAAGTCATGGCGGTGCTCGCCGCGCAGATCCTCCGCACGCGACAAACCGCGCGGGAAGTCGATAGTGGCCTCTCCCTGCGCCGCCAGCTTGTCAATCACCGGGCCACCCGGGTAGCCCAGTCCCAGCAGGCGGGAGACTTTGTCGTAGGCCTCGCCGGCGGCGTCGTCAAGCGTGGAGCCCAGCTCCTTCATCGGCTTGCCCACGGCCTGCACCTCGAGCAGCTGAGTATGCCCGCCGGAGACCAGCAAGGCCACCGCATGCGGCAACTCCTCCCCTTCCAAGTTCGCCACCGCCACGTGACCGCCCAAGTGGTTCACGCCGTAGAAAGGCACGCCCCACGCCGCAGCATAGGCCTTCGCCGCGGAAGCGCCCACGAGCAGCGCGCCCGCAAGCCCCGGCCCTACCGTCGCGGCGACGGCGTCCGGCTTAGAAATGCCCGCCTCGTCCAAGGCTGCGCGCATCACCTGCGGCATCGCCTCGAGGTGCGCACGCGAAGCAATCTCGGGCACCACGCCACCGAAACGTGCGTGCTGTTCCATCGAGGAAGCCACGGCATCGGCGAGGATTTCCATATGCCCATCTGCGGAAAGCTCGATGATGCCCACCCCGGTCTCGTCGCAAGAAGACTCGATTCCTAGGATTTTCACTTCGCGGTCCTTTCACTTGAGCGCGGCCGAAACATGGTGTGCGCGTCTGCGCCAGAAGGTTGATAGTAATTGCGGCGGATGCCGGTTTTGATGAAACCGTAGGCTTCGTACAGACCAATTGCTGGGTCGTTGCCCACGCGAACTTCAAGGAAGACCGGCGCGTTCTTCAGATCTGCGATGTAGACGATGTTGTCCATCATCATTCGCCCTACCCCGCGGCGTTGCGCGGCAGGGTCGACGCCGATGGTGTGAATCTCGAATTCCGGGTCTGCCGCGGGCCCCATCATTCCGATTCCGGCATAGCCCACGAGCGTGTGGGTCTCCTCGTCCTCTACGCCGAGATAAAACGTGTGCGGCTGGGCAATTTCCTGCACGAACGCCGCCGCTGGCCACGGGCTTTCGCCCGGAAAGAGCACGATTTCTAGCTCTGCGCAGCGGGGCGCGTCTGCCGCGGTGAGTTCGCGGAGTTTCACAGGTTGAACCCGGCGACGTCAGGAAGCGCGGCGGAGCGTGGCTTCGGCTTCGGCGGAACCGCGTCAGGCCGGCGCAGGTAGAGCGGGGTCAGCGGCTCCGGAGCGGCATCCAGGTTGGCTACAGCCACCAGGCCCGCCGGGCGTGGGTTCGCCGCGGTGTGCGGCAGGTTCTGCAGCTCTTCGGGAAGCTTTGCCACGAGGTTATCCGGGATGATTACGGCGTCCACGGCGACCTGAATCTCCGCAGGCTTGACGACGTCCGGCCCCTCCACGCGCTGCCCATCCTCATAGGTTGCCCAGTAGATTTCCTTGCGGCGGGCATCGGTGGCCACGAGGGTGCGGCCCTGTGCTGCTGCCGACGCCGCGATGGCATCATGTGTGCAGACTCCGTGGACCGGAATGGAAAGGGCGTCGCCAAGCGCAGATGCGGTGGCCATGCCCACGCGCAAGCCGGTGAACGGCCCCGGACCGCAACCGACCACGATGGCGTCAAGGTCCGGGTAAGTCAGCGACGTGGTCTGCAGCAGCTCCTCAACCGTGGGGATGAGCTGCTCGTTGTGCGCGCGGGTGTCAGTCAGGATGCGCTCAGTGACTGCACCGGTTTCGGTATCCACCACGCCGGTCACGAGATCAGTGGTGGCGGTATCAATGGCGAGGACGCGCATTAGGCGGCCAGCTTCCAGGTCTCGCCTTCCTTGACGAACGGGAGAATGCTCTGAGTCGAAGCAGGCTGCAGCGGCTGGCCCGTTGGGCACAGGTCAATCTTCTCGCGGTTGAGCTTTTCTGCATAGAACTTGTTTGGGCCGCCAATAGCTACGAAGTAATTGGTGTTCTTGTCCACGTCTTCGGTGATGCCCAAATCTTCTGCATTGATGCCGTAGATTTCCTTGATTTCGGACTTCTTGGTGTCAGCGCAGATAGTGGTCATGCCCTGCCACTTGTGGCCCAGGACCTCGCTTGGGACAACGGCGCTGACGCTGAGGTTGGTTTTGTCGAGAGACGAAATTGCACTTTCCAGGGTGCGCTCCACTGGCGGCTGCTCACGCATGTTGGACAGTGCAATCATGGCGCCCAAGGCGATGATGAACAGGCCGATGAGGAAAGTGGTGATGAATTGACCGAATTTGGTCATAATGAAAGCGCTCCTTGCACGTCACGGGTAGTTGACCCCGCTAATCCTACAAGAAGCGCCTGGAAGGTTAGCCATCCGGTAGCCGCCGCACCGTGCGTCTTTGCTCCTAGACCAGCAGCAGCGCGAGCACCTGGCAGACCAGAATCTTGCCGATCATCGATGTGGGATAGACCGTGGCGTATCCCCTTTCCGCGAGTTGGGTGCCGGTTTGCGGGTTAAGGTAGGCCATGATGGCCGGGTTTGTGGTCATGCCGGCGACGACGCCCATGGCCTCGTCAAATTTCAGCTTGAACAGGAGCATGCTGCCCGCAGCCAGGCCGAGTGCCGAAATGAGAGTCAGCGCTAGGCCGACGCCGATGTAGATGAGGGAGGAAGGATCGGAAAGCGCGGCGCGGAAGCTACCGCCAGCCGAGGTACCGACACCGGCCAGGAAGAGCGTGAGTCCCAATGTGGACAGAGTCTGCTTCGCGTGGAAAGGCAGTTGCCAGTTGATAGGGCCGGAACGTCCGACAGCGCCGAGGATAAGGCCCATAACAATGGGGCCACCGCCGAAGCCAAGGCTCAAAGTGGTGCCGCCCGGCAGCGGGATTGGAATAGCGCCGAGGGCGAGGCCGAGGAAGAGCCCGAGGGCAAACGGCAGGAGGTCTACGTTGCCGAGCTTGGACTCAGAGTCGCCGAGGTAGCGGCGGACGTCGTCAAGGCGGCCTGGCGCGGTGATGACGCGGACACGGTCGGAATAGTTAAGCACCATCTCGGGCGCAGGGACCACGTCGGAGTCGCCTTTGCGCACGCGGGCGATGATGAAACCCTTGTCCTCGGTGTTGAGCTCATCAATAGTGCGGCCGGCGACCTCGGGATTGGAGACGGTGACGCGGCGGTAGACCAGACCATCTTCCTCGTGCAGGTTCACGTAGATCTCTTCGCCGAGTACGGCGATGGCCTTGTCGATTGCCTCATCAGTGCCGTTGACGATAATCTCCATGCCTTTGCGCAGCGGCAGCTCCGGGTAGGCCAAGTTGTGGTCGTGCGGGTTGTTGATGTGGCGGGTTGCGATGATGCGTTCGCCAGTGATGGCGGAAAGATCGTCGATTGTTCCCTCAAAGTCGCGGCCCAAACGCACGCCCTTCCATTCGAGGGGCGCGGCGATCATGCCTTCGGCTTTGGCGTCGTCGATGTGGTTAACCTTCAGCAGCTTCGCCCCGATGGCGGCAACGATGATGGTGCCGATGACGCAGCCCGGGTAAGTCAGCGAGTAGCCGACCACAGGCGTGGAATCGCCGCCTAAAGCTTCGACGGCCGCGGCCATACCCGGCGTCGAGGAGATAGAACCTGCGAGGGTACCGACCGCGATAGCCGGATTTAGGTCGAATGCATGCAAGAAGCCAATCGTGACGCCTGCCAAGATCAGCAACATTATGACGATGAGCAGAGATAACTTCCAACCGCGGGACAGGAAGTCGCGGAAGAAAGACTGGCCAAAGTTCAGGCCGATGACGTACACGAAGAGCGCCAGGCCGAACTGATACACAAAGGGCGGAATTGCGATGTCCGGATTCGCCGTGGAAAGACCCAGAGCCACGAACATCGCGGCAGCGGCGCCCAAGGAGACGCCCCAGGCGCTTACCTTGCCGACAGCCAAACCTACCGCCATGATGAGAAAAAGTGTCAGGAGAGGTTGTTCAGCAAGGAAGGTCAGCATTTAGTTCACCCAATTCCAAGTGATGACTCGAGTGTCATCATCACGTTCGCGGTTGATGTTGATGAAGAGATAAGCCTCCGACAGCTGGTCCATGAATCCGCCGCCCCATTCGGCAACGACTACAGCGTCTTCGAGCTCGGTATCTAAGTCTAGGGCGTCGAGCTCACCAAGAGGATCTTCCGAATGATCCAATAGCCGGTAAGCATCAACATGCACCAAGGACGGTCCGCCCACCAAGGAGCGATGTTCACGGGCGATCACAAAGGTGGGTGAGGTTACCCTGCCTTTGACCTGCATCCCCTCGGCAATTCCCTGCGTAAGGGTGGTTTTTCCCGCGCCCAGAGGACCGTCAAGAATCACCAAATCTCCAGCTTCCAACACTGCACCGAGCTCTTTTCCGAACTCGCGGGCTGCGTCAGCGGTGGCAATTTCGCGGGTTCCCGAGTGGGAAAAATCACCGATCATTTCCGAATTCCCCCTTCATATTTCCGAACGGAACGTCCGGTCGGACGGCAGATCACTTCGTAGTTGATGGTTCCGGCGGCGTCGGCAAGCGCAGTTGCGCTCATGCCGCCCACCCCGAAAATAATGGCTTCATCGCCCTGTTGCACGCCATACTCGTTATCGCCAAGGTCCACCACAATCTGATCCATGCACACGCGACCCACCTGCGGGTAGAGCTTGCCGCCGATACCCACGCGCAACTTGCCCTGGAAATCGCGCGGCAGTCCATCCGCGTAACCACACGGAACCGTGGCCAAGAACCCACGCTTTTCTGCATGCCAGGTTTGGCCATAGCTGGTCGCCTCCCCAGCCTCGATGGGTTTTACATTCACAATCGACGCCGCCCATGTCATCGCAGGCTTCAACCCATGGTCGCGCCCGGGAATAGGCTCAAGCCCGTAACACGCAAGGCCTGGGCGCACGAGCTCGAAGTAAGCAGAGGGACGGTCCAGCACAGCCGGGGAATTGGCCAAGTGGTTGATAGGACACTCAAGGCCAGCAGCGCGTGCGCGCTCAATTGCGCGGCGGAAAGTCGCTTCCTGCTCATCATTGAAAGGATTATCGGGCTCGTCGGCACAAGCAAAGTGGGACATGAGGCCCAAGACCTCGATTTGCGGGGCATCGCGAAGCAGCGCGAAGACCTCGTCCCAATCAGACTCGTCGACGCCGGAGCGATGCAGGCCCGTCTCCACCTTGATGTACACCTTCGCGGCGACTTCCGTCTCCACTAGGCAGCGCGCGTGGGTGAGCGAGGGCACGCCGATGTGGATGCGGCAAGCCAGTGCTTCCGCTACCTCGTCCGTAGAATCCCAAATCCAAGCCGCGATGGGCTGATCGATGCCGCTGCGGCGCAGCTCGACGGCTTCATCAAGGGTGGCGACGCCAAAAGCATCCGCGCCTGCCGCCGCCATGACGGGCGCTACTTCCTTGACGCCATGCCCATAAGCGTCAGCCTTCACCACGCACATGAGCTGCGCGGGCGCCACCTTCTCCTTCAACAAAGAGACATTGTGAGCGATGGCATCAAGGTCGATTCTGGTTCGAAGCATGGGTCTATTGTGCCACTGGGCCCAAGCGCAATCGCCTCCGACTCCTGAAAATGCGGACCCGTCAATAATTAAGGCCGGGATTCCACGCACAACGGTGGAATCCCAGCCTTAAAAGTAGCGCTACTCGCCTACTCGACAGTGACGGACTTAGCCAGGTTACGCGGCTGATCGACGTCGTAGCCCTTGGCCGTGGCCACGCCACAAGCAAAGATCTGCAGCGGAACCGTAGCCAGCAACGGCTGCATCAGCGTCGGAGACTGCGGAATGCGGATGACGTGGTTAGCGTATGCCTCCACTGCCTCGTCGCCCTCCTCAGCGATAACGATGGTGATGGCACCGCGGGCGCGGATCTCCTGAATGTTGGAGACGACCTTGGCGTGCAGGGAGTCACGCCCGCGCGGAGACGGCACGATGACGAAGACCGGCTGGCCCTCCTCGATCAGCGCAATCGGGCCGTGCTTGAGCTCGCCTGCGGCAAAGCCCTCAGCGTGCAGGTAAGCAATCTCCTTGAGCTTGAGCGCGCCCTCGAGCGCTACTGGGAAGCCAACGTGGCGGCCCAGGAAGAGGACGGAGTCAGAACCCTGCATCGAGACGGCAAGGTCGTAGACCTGCTTCTCATTGTCGATGACCTTCTGCACTTTGTCCGGCATGTCACGCAGTTCCTGCAGAACAGCGTTGACCTCGTCGGCGAACATGTTGCCGCGCAGCTGTGCAAGATAGAGACCGAGCAGGTAGGTGGCGGTGATCTGCGCCAGGAAGGCCTTGGTGGAAGCCACGGCGATTTCCGGACCAGCGTGGGTGTAGAGCGCAGCATCTGCCTCGCGCGGGATGGAGGAACCCTGGGTGTTACAGATAGCGATCACCTTGGCACCTTGCTGGCGTGCGTGACGCACAGCCATCAAGGTATCCATGGTCTCACCGGACTGAGACAGAGCAACGACGAGCGTCTTCTCGTTCACAATCGGATCGCGGTAGCGGAACTCGTGCGCGAGCTCGACCTCGGTTGGGATACGGCACCAGTGCTCGATGGCGTAGCGTGCAACGTGGCCAGCGTAAGCCGCAGTACCGCAGGCGATGACGATGATCTTGTCGATGGACTTCAAAATTGATTCATCGATGCGGACTTCGTCCAAAGTCAGCTTGCCCTGCTCGTCGAAACGGCCCAAAAGAGTGTCACGCACGGCAGCTGGCTGGTCGTGGATTTCCTTCTCCATGAAGGAGTTGAAGCCGCCCTTTTCTGCAGCAGCAGCGTCCCACAGGATCTCGAATGGCTTGCCCTGTTCCGGGTTGCCTGCGTAATCGGTGATGACAACCTCGTCAGCGGTGATGGTGACAACCTGGTCGTTTTCCATCTCCACTGCGGACTTGGTGTAGTCAATGAAGCCGGAGACGTCAGAGCCCAAGAAGTTCTCGCCCTCGCCCAGACCGATAACCAACGGCGAGTCGCGGCGGGCAGCCACGATGCGGTCGGGCTGCTCGGCGTGAATAGCCAACAGAGTGAACGCGCCCTCGAGGCGCTGGCCGGTCAGCTGCATTGCCTTGGTAAGGTCCTGGCCAGCTTCGTTGTGGAAAATGTCTCCCAGAAGCGTTGCTGCAACCTCAGTATCCGTCTCAGAAACAAAGTTGTAGCCCTTAGCAGCCAGCTCAGTCTTCAGCTCAGCGAAGTTCTCAATGATGCCGTTGTGCACGACTGCCAGCTTGCCACCATCAACGACGTGCGGGTGAGCGTTCAGGTCCGTCGGGCCACCGTGGGTTGCCCAACGAGTATGACCGATGCCCAAGACAGAGTCCTTCAACGGACGAGCTGCGATTTCGGCGTCGAGCGCCGCAACCTTGCCTGCCTTCTTGCGCCAACCGATTTCACCATCGGCGTACATCGCGACACCAGCGGAGTCATAACCTCGGTATTCAAGGCGGCGAAGACCCTCGAGCACGACGTCCATGGCGTAGTATTCACGGTCATCAGCGCAGTGACCTACATATCCAACAATTCCACACATAGGCTTAAATCTTACCCCATAAGAACCGCGCCGTTATCTTCTCAATCTGCGTGTAATAAACCCCCTAAAAGCAGAAGAAAAGCCCCAGCTAGACCGTCCTTTAAGACAATTCGGACTGGGACTACCCTGCGCGTTTAGAAACATTCCGTTTTGTTTGCTTCTATTGGTTGAAGTTTGCCAATGACAAGATTCACGCATTCTTTGCACGCTTTGCGCTTGACGACGCCCCTTTTTTTTCGCAACGCTGCACAAGCCCCACGCAGCCTTTCGCGGCGCTTATCCACCGCCCAAAGGCGTTCTTCCTCTATTCTGGAATGCGTGTCTGCGAATCTAAAGAAGCATCTAGGAACTCTGTCCAAGCGCGGCCCGCACCGCGTTCTCGTCGGCGACCTTTCTTACGCCGGTATTAACGGCAAGGTTTATACCCCGGCTGAGGGAAAAGGCCTGCCTGCTGTGGCATTCGCCCATGATTGGACCAAGAAGGTCAAGAACTACCATGCCACGCTGCGCCACTTGGCAAGCTGGGGAATCGTTGTAGTCGCTCCAGATACGGAAACCGGCCTAGCGCCAAATCACCGCAACTTGGCGGCAGATTTGGAGTCTTCGCTGCAAATTGCTGCGGGTGTAAAGCTGGGAACCGGCAAGATTGCGGTTTCTCCGTCCAAGCTTGGCGTAGTGGGCCATGGCATGGGTGGCGGCGTCGCTGCCTTGACTGCGGTTGATAACCCGAAGGTTCGCGCCGTTGCTGCGATTTATCCAGCGGATACTGCGCCTTCTTCCTACGCGGCAGCCCGCTCGATTACCGCCCCAGCACTGATCTTGGGCTCTGAGCGTGAGGATTTGTTCCGCGCCGGTAACCCGGCCGAGCTGGCAAACAACTGGGGCGGCAAGGTCGCCTACCGCGAGCTCGCCAAGGGAACACAGGCTGGTTTCACTGAGGATCGCTTGGTCAAGCTAGCCGTCGGCTCGGGCGTGTTCCAGGCTGGAGCGACCGAAACGGCACGGGCATTAGTAACCGGTTTCCTGCTTTCCACTCTGGCCGGCGAGTCTAAGTACGACGACTTCGCTGAAGCTGACGCCACCGCCAAGGGCGTTACGAGCTACTTCGGTGAAGAGCTAGCCCAAAAGGCAGGCATCCACCGCGGCTAAAAGGACAGCTAAACGGCCACTGAAATGCCACAGACACCACGCCGGTGCCTAGCTAACACAATGCCAGTCCGCTAAACACGGGCTGGCATTGTGCATTGTGGCCAGCACCGGGCAATGTGATGCACTAATTTCCTCTCCGCAACACCGACTTCACTTGCCTGTTGCCCCTCCTGCTAGAGGAACTAACCTGGCCGGATGTTCCTATATAACGTTGCGCTGCCGGATTTTGGGCCACCTGACCTTGCCCCAGATGTCGCCGCTCAGTCTGCGACTGCGGCGATTGTTTAGCCATGTGTGCTCTTGCAGTAGCTTTCTCAGCTGACTTCTCGAGCTCATCCTGCGCCTTCGCCATCGCCTTTTCAAACTCAAGCAGCCGGGCTGCGGTGCGCTCCCTAAACCCCCGCGCAAACTCTGCAAACTCATCATTTACTGGTGCCATTACCACTGCCCTGCCTTCCGTGCGTGAACTGTCTTTTCTTCTGGTTGCGGTGTGGGCGCCGGTTCCGGAGCAGGCGCCGGGCTAGGGGCCGGAGCTGGCGCTGGAGCAGCAGATTCCTGCGGTACAGCTACTGGTTCAGGCGCCGTAGCGGCCTGCATGTGTGCCACCTTTTCCGGCGGTGGCGGCGGTTCCTTTACTTCCGCTAGCTCCGGTGGTGGTGGAATCACGCCGTCATTAGTTGGCTCTGGGCATGGCTCAGGTGCTGGCGGCTCTGGTGCTGGGGGCGGTTCGGGAGCCGGCACCTCAGGTTCCGGCATATTCTCAAGGCATTCTGCTGCCGCCGCTATTAAAAGCCCAACCCCAATGATGGCTACTCCAACCCCGAGCGCACCCAAGCAACCACAGCATGCTTGCTCTGGCACGCATTCGGCAACGGGAGCCTCGTCATTGCAATCGTGCTCGCAGTCATCCGTGGGTGTTTCTTCATTCTCCACAGGTTTTTGTTCTTCTGGCTGCGGGCACGGCTCTGGGTCTGGTTTTGATTCAGGTCTTGGTTCTGGTTCTTCCGGACACGGCACCTGTGCTGGCTTAGTCTTGGGCTCCGGCTTGGGACACGGCTCAGGCCGTGGTTCTGGGCTTGCTTCAGGTCTTGGTTCAGGTTTTGGTTCAGGTCTTGGTTCAGGTTTTGGTTCTGGTTTGGGTTTTGGATTCGGCTCTGGGTGCGACTCCTCCTTGGGCGCGTTGCTTGGCTTCGTCTCACACGCTTGCTTCTCGACGACTGGATCAGCGCCCCCTGCTGTCAGTGGTTCAGTTTTTTGCGCAGGCGCCGTTGGGGGCACCCCGCCTGGTGAACTGGGCTGACAAGGTGTCTCTGCCGCTGGCTGCGGGCACTTGCGAGCTGGCTCTGGTGCGGTTTCGGGTAGCTGGCGTTCACAAACCTTTGTGCAGCTCTCCTCGAATTTGTCGTAGCACTGTTCAATTGCGGAGTCCCGGTCACGGCATGTATTGACGATTGTGTCATTCGTGCGCTCGATAAGGTCAGCGCCAATGGTCGAGATAATGGGAACGATGAAACGCCCTAGCGGATGCTTTGCCGCGATCATGGTCAAGATGTTGAGCAATGGCACAACTGCAGAAATGAGTTCCGTCAAAGCTGTGTCAGAGACATCGACGATTTCTTCAATAGCGTTAGAGCATTGTTGTGCTTTATCAGTCAGCTCATCCGCCTCGTCCCGTTCTTTTTCGAAGTCCTCCTGCACACCGCCGAGGTGTTCCAGCAAAGCGTCGCCGGCAATGCTCAGCACTACCCCTACAAGGAAACCCTTCAGCCCTCCCCCGCCACGTGCTGGGCGTTTACCGCCCATCGCCGCGATAGTGCCCTGCACCAGCTCTTGAGGCTTGATTCCGTCAACAGAACCAATCATACTCCCAAGTAGGTCAAGCGGAGTGCTCGGACCACCATATGAGCCTTGGCTTGCCGCTTGAAACTGCGACACCGCCTGCGAATAGTCCCCTAACAAAGACTTGGTAGCCGTGCTCATTTCTCCCCTCCCGCCAAGTCCGGGGTTACGCGAGTCAAATTCCCAGAATGCTCAATATCGGCCTCTGAAAATTCCTGTACTTGCGCCCGTACTGCTTCGGCGTGCGAAGCTATATTGTCCAAACGCCACGTGCCTCTCTCATGCAGGCGTTCCAACATCTCCTGAATCCGCGCCCCATGTCCCGCAAAGTCGCGCCCAGCGGCACTGGGCGGAAACGAGGGAGCATCTGCTAGATGGGCGATGCGTTGAATTTGTGTCTCATCCAAGACGCGGTTAATACGCTGAGCTATATCTTGCTCATCAAAAAATACATCCGTCACTGTAGGCACTCCTAGGCCAGCCGAGATCAATTCCTGCCCTTATTGGACTGCGCTTTGCCTCTGACGGTTCCCCCAAAACTACAGAAACCGGGAACCACAAGAAATTCGTGGCTCCCGGCTACCGCTCAGTCTGCGGATTAGACTGCGGAGACTACAGCTGCGAGCCTTCCAGCAACCTTGCGGGCCTGCTCCTTCTCAGCGGCCTCAACCATCACGCGAAACAGCTCCTCCGTGCCAGACGGACGCAACAACACGCGGCCGGTGGAACCGAGCTCTTCTTCTGCTACAGCAATTGCTTCCAGTACTTCGGCGGAAGACATGATGCTGGACTTATCAGAGACAGGCACGTTAATGAGCACCTGCGGCAGCACAGTCATCACTGATGCCAGTTCCTTGAGGGACTTCCCCGACTTAGCCATGCGAGCCATGATGGACAAACCAGTCAGGGTGCCATCACCAGTGGTGCAGTCATCAGGCAGAACCAAGTGTCCAGATTGCTCGCCGCCCAGCGAGTAGTCACCGCGGTTGAGCTCTTCCAGCACGTAGCGGTCACCGACAGCGGTTTCCTTAACCTCAATGCCCTGCTCCTGCATGGCCAGCTTCAAGCCAAGGTTGGACATCACCGTTGCAACGAGAGTGTTGAAACGCAGGTCATTTTCTTCCTTCATGCCCACTGCCAGAAGGGCCATGATTTGGTCACCGTCAACGACGTTTCCCTCGGCGTCGACAGCCAGGCAGCGATCCGCGTCACCGTCGTGCGCCAAGCCGAGATCAGCGCCATGTTCCACCACGGCCGCCTGGGTCTTCTCGATGTGGGTAGAACCGCAGTCTTCATTGATGTTGAACGCGTTCGGCTTGTTGTGGATTGCGATGACCTCAGCACCGGCATCCGCGTATGCCTTCGGCGCAACCTTCGAGGCGGCACCGTTTGCGGTGTCAACAACTACCTTGATTCCGGAAAGATCAGTGGTGACCACCTCGGCTAGGTGCTTCAGGTAGCGCTCACGACCGTCCGGAGCTTCGGAAATAATGCGGCCGAGCTTGGTACCCGTAGGCCCATTCTCGGTCAGGGTTTCCATGGCGGCCTGGATCCGATCCTCGACGTCGTCAGGCAGCTTCTTGCCGCCCGCGGAGAAGAACTTGATGCCGTTGTCTGGCATCGGGTTGTGGGATGCGGAAATCATCACGCCCAGGTCTGCCCCATAATCATCGGTCAGGAATGCAATAGCTGGGGTGGGCAAAACTCCCACCCGCACGACGTCGATGCCACGGGAGGCCAGGCCAGAAGCAATGGCGGCATCCAGCATTTCGCCGGAGACACGGGGGTCGCGACCAATAATGGCTAGTGGGCGGCGCTCATAAGACTCACGGTTTGCCGTGAGCACCTGCGCCGCCGCTTGTCCCAACCGCAGAGCCAGAATAGGGGTGAGTTTTTCATTCGCGAGACCACGAACGCCGTCGGTTCCGAAAAGTCGAGTCATGGATTCAATTATGCACTTTGGCCCCACCACCACGCAGCATGAGGTAAGCCTTGCCGGGTGCGAAAACGGCACAAGCCGTCACTTCCGAAAAGGAAGCAACGGCTCGAGCTGTACGTAAGCGAAGAATTAACGCTTGGAGTACTGCGGGGCACGACGTGCCTTGTGCAGACCAGCCTTCTTACGCTCCACGGCACGTGCGTCACGGGTGAGCAGGCCAGCCTTCTTGAGGGCCGGGCGGTCAGCCGGGTTGTAGACGTTGAGTGCGCGGGCGATAGCCAGACGCAGAGCGCCTGCCTGGCCGGTTGGGCCGCCGCCAGAAACGGTGACCTTGATGTCGAACTGGCCTTCGCGCTCAAGCAGGGTCAGCGGCAGGAGGATGTCCTGCTGGTGCAGCTTGTTCGGGAAGTAGTTGTCGAAGGAACGGCCATTCACGGTGATCTCGCCGGAACCAGCAACGAGGCGAACACGAGCGATGGCGCGCTTACGGCGACCAACGGTCTGGATCGGGCCCTCGTGAATCGGAGCAGCGGTCTCAACCTCTGCCTCGGTGGAGGTAGCGATGGAATCACCGATGGTGTTGGTGAACTCCTCGGTAGCAGCGGTTGCTGCAGCGATGTCGGCAGCGTCGGCTACGTTGTTGTCAGCGTTTGCGATGTTCTGCTCGGTCATTACTGTGCCACCTGCTTAAACTCGAAGGTCTCCGGCTTCTGACCGGCGTAAGGGTGCTCCTCACCAACGAAGACGTGCAGCTTCTTGATGGAGGCGTCGGAAAGCTTGTTGTGCGGCATCATGCCCTTAACAGCTTCTTCGATAACGCGAACCGGGTTGGTGTCCAGGGACTGACCAAGAGTCATGGACTTCAGGCCGCCCGGGTAACCGGAGTGACGGTAGCGCATTTCGCGCTCGCGCTTGTTGGAGGAAACGTGGATCTTGTCCGCGTTCAGGATGATGATGTGGTCGCCGCAATCAACGTTCGGTGCGAACTGTGGCTTGTGCTTACCGCGCAGCATGTCTGCAACGGTGGAAGCAAGCTTGCCCAGCACCACATCGGTAGCGTCGATGACGTACCACTTGCGGGTGATGTCACCGCTCTTCGGGTGGAAAGTAGACAAAATGACTCCTTGAAAGTCTGTCTGAGGACTGCCGGCCAACGCTATGAATGTCTTACGCTTCCGTACAGCGGCCGGTGGAGACCTGCAGAAAGCGCGCACCCCAAAAGGATGCAAACACATAGGGCTACAACTTTAGCCGTCAGCTGCTCAAAACCCAAAACGCTTTGCTTGGCGACGCCCCTCTCGCACTAAGGGTGCGAAAACATACGCACCCCGGGCTTATATCAAAGCCCGGGGTGCGTGCATCGAGACCAGTTGCGTTCGCCTTGCTCCCTACTCGGTGTGGTGTGTTTAAGAAGATTGGCCCGGCTCGATGCGAATGAGCAACTCCTCCTTAGCCCCAGCTTGCTGCCGCACGGCGGTTGACGTCACTCATTGCGTCGTTGCCCTGCGAGACGGTCTTGGAAATGGTGGCCAGAACAGTGTTGAGCTCTGCAGCAGCGTTGTCCCACTTTGCCTGCGCCTCGTTATAAGCCGCGGCCGATTCGCCTTCCCAGGTAGCCACCATTGGTTGCAGGGTGGACTTGAGGTCCCCGAGCAAACCGTTGATGCGGCCGGAAGTGGAGTTGATATCGGCAGCAGCACCCGCGATGGCGCCAAATTCGTACTTGATAGCAGACATGTTTTCCTTCTTTGCGTCTTCCTGTGATTGCCAGTTGTGCTGTGAGTTTTAAGCCTTGAACGGCTTAGAGGGCAAGGCCTGCTCCGCCGACGTTGGAAAAGGCCTGCGCGTTGGTGGCTTCTACATCGTCGAAGTTGCGAGCGTTGTCACGGATGTTGTCAGAGATTGCGGTCAGCGCCTCGCGCAGCTGCTGTGCCGAGGTGTTGTAGCGCTGCATGAGATTGTCGAATGAGACCTGCGCACGGCCATCCCAGTTGGAACGCACCGAGTCCACGACGCCCTGCAGACGAGTGAGTTCCCCCTGCACCTCGTCATTGGTGGAGTCCACGCGTCCAGCAGTAGCCACCATTACATCGGCTTCAGTCTTAAACAGCTGAGTCATTTCTTGCCCCTTCCTTGGGCTCAAAGTGGTGTGTATTTCCCCCGAAAAAGCCGAGTGCGGCTTTCTCATACTTATTAGACTGCGCTGAATCAGAATCGGTTCCCCGGAACCGAAAAACTCTTTAGTTCTTCTTCACCAATGACTCCGCTGCCATGCGGCAGGCGGCTTTTTGCACCACATTCGGCTCGTAGCGCGTATGGCATCCAACCGAAAGCTGGTGCTCGCCATCGGCCCATGTCATCCACGACACCTTGGAACCATCGCCGGGATCTTCCAGATAGTTTAAGCGCCCAGCTTCCTCCCTTGGCTCGGACAAAGCGGGATCCGTTTCGATTTCCGCGTGCAGCTCCTTAAAAAGCATGTCCACTGGCACTGCGTAGAGGGGATCAGCGGAAAGCAAAATGCGCAGATCCGGGTCCTCACCAGTTACTGTCACCACGCCATCTTCAACCTTGGGGTGGAAACCTTGTGGGAGAACCACGTTCATCCCCTCAACGTCGAGTTCCTTCTGCCCTGGGTTCAAACCCGGTTTGGCTTCCTCCACGGCAGGGCCGCTACTTGGCGCAGCGCTTGGTTGTGGCGCTTGGGCTACAGTCTGCGAAAGTTGCTCTACTGATGCTTGTTCCTCGTGGCGCCCCATTGCCCACCAGGACAGGCCAGCGACAGTGAATACGACTGCGGCAATACCCGCATAAAAAGGATCAAACCAGGCGGGCAGTGAGAGGGGCTTGAGTTTCGGCCGCTTGGTTGCCTTGCGGGGCTTTGCTTTAGGTTTCGAAGTCGCGGCGTCTTCAAGCATGTGCTCCTGGTGCCCACGATCATCAGGTTCATATCCCACACTTGGGCGCTCGGTGACTGAAGTGTTCTTTACGTGGAATTCTTGGGTCGGCGTTTCTGCGGGTTCCATGTCGGGTGTAAATACAGGCCCGGCGTATTCGGCATCGGTATCTGAAGCCACCAAGACCCCCGCCACTTCGAGTTGCCTACGCAAAATTGCCGCCGCCTCCACCGAAATTTCTGTGCCGGAAACGTCGACGATGACCTCAGCTGTTACCTCTGGCCATTGCGGACCACAAATCTTGGAACACTGCTCTACTACTGGGGACAGCGCCCAGCCATCCACGATGCCGGTACCGGGAAGGTCATAACGATAGACCGTTTCTGGGCCCTCGTAGATGGTGGCTGCATCCAAAATGGTGATTATGAGAGTGTCGGTGTCGCCGAGCCCTGCGGAAGAGAATTGGCCGGAAAGAGTGGAAGTCATGAGAAGTTCTCCTGGGTTGATTCGGTGTAAAGAGATTGGGCAACGCCAACGAGGGCGCCACGAATGGACCACTGACCGCGTCCAGGTGGTTGGGCCGCGGGTTTGAGGCCGAAGATGGTGCCTTCCTCACGATCGGAGTCGAGAAGAAATACTGCGGGTTGAAGGTCGCGGACGGCGGAGAGGAACTGGCTATAAAGTGCCCTGCCAATTCCGCCCGATTTGCGAGCAATCAGCAGGTGCAGCCCGATATCACGCGCATGCGGAAGCAGTTCAAGTAAAGGCGCCAAGGCAATCTCGCTGACCAAATCCAAGTCATCAATTGCCAGGTAAATGTCCGGGCCCTGCCACCAGGAACGCGCGGCGAGCTCAGCGGGCGTCACGTCCGCGCCAGGAAGACGCGCCTCCAGGGTGCGCGCTGTATCGATGATCGTCTGCTGTGTGGCCGCGGTGTTGGCCGCGTAGGCCGCCACCATGTCAGGTTCGAGTGTCCCCAGGTGCGCGCGCCTGTGGTCGATGACGACGATGCGCGCTTCCTCCCGCGGAAGCTTTTCTATTCCTTGCAACACAGTGCTGAGAAACGCTGACTTTCCAGAGCCTTGGGAGCCCACGCACACCACATGTGGCGTCGCCGCGGGATCCCAGGCCAGCGGTTCCAGGTCGGGCCCGCCGATACCCCAGGTGATTCCGCTGATTCCTTCCACGTTTTCGACCTCACGCAGCACGTCCGGCAGCATCTTGAGTGCAGGCACCGGTTCAGAATCGACGTGAATCCTTGCGACATGCGCTAGGTCTTGATTGGCCGTGGCCGCAATGAGCATGTTCTCGCCGCCCACCGTGAGTCCCCGGCCCGGCGCGGCGGGGAGCTTCTGCTGCGCTTTGCGGTCGATGAGCGAATCCATCGCTTCGCCAAGGCGCAGTTCAAGACGTTGGGAAATCAGATCGCGGACATTCGGGCGCATACTAGTCCACCGGTTGGTGGTGACCACCACGTGAACCCGCGCCGATGCACCATCGGCCACGATTGCGGTGACGGGCTCCGCCAGGTCTTCGTACTCGGCGCCGGCAGTGCCGATGTGATGCCATCCATCGATGACGAGGAACGTATGTGGTTCACTGGGGCGGCGAATGTGGCCCGCCACCTCATCCACAATTCGCCGGACCTTCTCGGGCTCATCCCGGCTGGCCACTCCCGCAACGTGCGGCAGCCGTGCTAGCGCGGTCAACTGCCCACCACCCAGATCAATGACGTAGAAGCGCACGTGCGCCGGTTTGTTCACCACAGCTAATGCCGTCACCACGCTGCGCAGGGCCATCGACTTTCCGGATTGCGGGCCGCCACAAATGGCGAGGTGCCCACCTTCCGCAGCAAGATCCACCACGAGCGGGTCTTGACGCTGGTAAAAAGGCCTATCGATGATGCCGATCGCCGCCTCTAGGAAGGGCTGTGCACCTGCATTCCTGCCCTGGTCTTCAGGTGTTGCCACCACTGCGGAAAGCTCCACCACAGGTGGCAGCGGCGGCAGCCAAATGCGGTGCGCATGCTGCTGGCGACGCCGCGCCTCCAGCTCGGCGGCTGCAACGAGGGCGTCGAGAAGCGACTGCGACTCATCAACCACCGTGTGCTGCGCTGCTACTGCGTGCGCGTCAACGTCCTCATCCTGTGCCGGCGCCCATCCGGAGAAGAACGTCACGCGCGGCCGCGTCTGCTGTATACGTTCCGCGGAGCCCGCTGTGCCTCGGGATTCGGGCGCTGCGACGCGACGCTCTACCGGGCCCGAAACGTAGGCGGCTTGGAAGCGCGTTGGCGCGTCAGCATCCGTCTTAAGATAGCCCGCGCCGGGCTGGGCGGGCAGATGATAGGCGTCCGTGACGCCGAGAACCTGCCGTGATTCCGCAGCAGAAAAAGTCTTCAAACCAATGCGATAGGACAAGTGAGAATCCAGTCCACGCAACCGCCCTTCCTCTAGGCGTTGCGAAGCCAGCAACAGGTGCACGTGCAGGGAACGGCCAAGCCTGCCCACCGCGACGAAGAGCTCCGCGAAGTCGGGATGCTGTCCCAACAGCTCAGAGAATTCATCGACCACGATGACAAGAGCCGGGATGCGGCCAAACTCCTCTACCGCGCGCGGAGCGGCGTTGAAAGCATCGACGTTGGCAAAGTTTCCTGCTGCGCGCAGCAGCTCTTGACGGCGATTCATCTCACCAGAAATGGCATCGTGCATACGCTCCACCAGCGTGGACTCTTCTTCCAGGTTGGTGATGACAGCCGAGGTATGCGGCAGCGTATCGCAGCCCAGGAAGGTCGCACCGCCCTTGAAGTCGACCAGGACTAGGTTGAGTTCTTTCGGACTATGGGTCGCAGCAAGTGAGGCAACGAGTGTTCGCAGCAATTCGCTCTTTCCGCTGCCGGTAGCCCCAATGCACAGGCCATGCGGCCCCATGCCGCCCTGCGCGGATTCCTTGAGGTCGAGGTACACCGGTTGCCCCACCTCGTCCAGCCCAATCGGGACCTTGAGGCGTTGCTCAGCATGTCTGCCCGCCCACATTCCACTGGCGGCCAGATCATCGATGTCCCCACAGCCCACCAGATCCATGAGGTCGTTACTGCGCCTGCGCGAGCGGACCGCACCGTGCAAGTCGGGGCGGCGATACTGTGCCAGCTGTCGCGCGACCAGCAGCGCTGTCTCAGCATCGACGTCATCGGGCACACCCAGTACCTCATCCCCTGCAGCGGTAACGACCTGCAAATCCTCGCCTGCTACGAGAAAGATTCCGTCTTCTTCCGCACGCTGCCCAAGCGGCGTATGCCGCTGCACGCCCACGCAGAGATAGCTCGTGACCTCATCATCCTCCGGTAGATCGGCATGCGCGGGGATGCGGGTGGCGTCGACAAGCACAATGCGAAACCGTGCCTGCTCAGGCCTCCTTGTATGCGGCAACCATTTGACCCACTCCCACTCGGTGTTGCACCGCGGGTACAGCTCAATGCCCACCGTCTCCGGGCCATGGGCCACGGCCAAGTGCAGCAACATCGCGCGTGCCACATCCGCGGCTCGCTCCCCCGAAAGCCCCAGGCAGGTAAATGCCTGCAGCTGAATGACCACCGGCATCTCCGCCAACGTCCGCAAGGCATTGACCGTGTGCCGCACGCTCACCGCACACACCGGATCAAGGTCTTCCGTGGCACCTGAATCAGGCACGTTGATGGGCACGCACAAAGCCATCGGCCCAGTGCCCACGCGCACTTCAAGCGCATCGGGGTCGTCGGCGACGCGCTCCCACATCCGGTAACTTCCCACCAACGCTGCCACCTGTTCGGGCGCCGGATTTCGGTGCTCCTCATGCGCGCGTTGCGCCGCTGACAGCTCCAAGACTTTTTCCCGCAACGCCTTCAGGTGCCGCAGGTAGGTCCGCCGCGTCTCATCGGGATTCTGATCGCCGCCTTGTGGATTGAACATCATGAAGACGCTCGCCAGCATCATGAGCGGAAACATCAAGCTAATCGGGCTCACGCGGCGTTCTGGCCCCGCACCCAACACCATCAATGCAACCATGCCCAGCATCGCGCCAACCATCACCAGCGGCATAAGAATACGTATCAAAGGCACCGGTTGCGGTCGCACCGCCTCCGGCACTGCCTCCGCATCCACGCTGCCTTGCGGCAAAGGTGGTGCCGGTTCACGCTGGCCGGAATCTAGTACTTCGACAATCTTTTCGCGCGCAAGCGAATTGTTTACTCCGTTGTATAACGCATGTGAGAGTCCAGGTATGGACATAATTCCCCCATAAAATCCCTCCGATTTCCCCACGTCCCCACTGCTTTTCACTACGTTGCACAGTGCACGGCACCCCAGCCCTACACCATGCATCACCGTGAATCGGATTAACCGTTTGCGGTGGACACGATGCCACTAGTAAGCCACAATGTGTGGAGTTAGGCAAGGGGGAAGCCTTGTGGGGAAGGCCCATAAGGCACCAGTTTTTCTCGGGGGAGGATTTCTGCATGACGGAAGTTTTGAGCACCACGCAGGCGCAATCAGTGCGGGTCACGGTGCGATTCCATATTTTTGAATTCCGCAAGGAGGCAGACGTTGCGCTGCCGCTGGCTGCCAGCATTGGGGAGTCTTTAGGGGAGCTGATGCAGCTTGTCGACGCCCCCATTTTCACCGTCCCACTCCAGGCAAGCACTGCGGGCGGCAAGGCAATCCCGCTTAGCACCATGCTCGAAAGAACACCGTTGCGTGAAGGCTCGGTACTCATCATCGAGCCGGTCGAAGAGAAACCGGCGCCGGTAGTGCGTGACGCGGCAGAAGCTCTAGCCCACAATGCGGCGGCGGGACTGCCAGCGCAATCCGCAACCGTGTGGGCGGGCGCCGGTTTGCTTGCCGCAAGCAGCATCGTCGCGGCTACGCTGGGCCTGCTTCCGGCCGCCATGCTCGTTGCACTAGGAGCATTCGTACTGGCGTTATGGACGCGTTCGGCTCTCTTGACCTGCCTGTGTATCGCTGCGGCAGCCGTCGCGGGCTGGGTGTTTATCTCGCCCCAAGAAGCCGAACGCCCCTGGGCGCTCTGGGCCGGGTGCGTCGGGGCGCTTATTGCTCTGGCAGCCTGTCACGTCACCAAGCTAGGCGGGATGCGCTTGAGCCTTGCCACATTGACCACCGCATTGTTGTGCGCGATCGGCGCCGCAGGCAGCCTACTCCCCGGCGCGCAGGGCGCCAACCTCGTGGGCGCCCAGGCCCCGGAAGTAGTTCCCTCAGCAGGCGCTGCATGCGCGCTCGCCGCGACGGTGATACTGCTGGCCGGTGCGCCCTCCTTCACTACGCACCTAGTCGGGCTCAAGGTCCCGCAATTGCCCACCGCGGGACAAGACCTCGACGTCTCGGACTCCGTGCAGGATGACGTGGATCAGCGCGCAGATCGCGCCGGGCTGGCCTACGAGGGCGTGTGCATCGGCGCTGCCGTGGCGGGCCTTCCAGCATTGGCGTTTCTTGCCGTAATGCCGGTGAGCTCTACCAACCTGGTGACGGTCCTCTTCGCCCAGCTCTTGTGCGTGGCACTCGCCGGCGCCACGGTGCTGCACGCGGTACGCCATGCCCGCGTGGTGTCATCGTGGGCGTTGACTGGGCTGGCATTGGCTGCCACGGCTGTGGCCGCTATCTATGCTGCCCGCTGCTGGAGCGCTCTCACCACCAGTCCGCCGTGGAGCATCTGGGTACTCAGCGCACTCGCTGTAGGTGTGCTCGCCGCGATGGTGTCCACTCCCCTGTGGGCGTCCAAGGTTGCGCTGGCTGCGCCCACCACGATTGCGTGGTGCGAGCGCGCTGAGACGCTCGCGATTGCGGCGTGCTTACCGCTAGCCGCACACGTGGCAGGCATCTTCCTTCTCATCCGTGGTCTCGGATAGGAAACGCCATGCAAGCTCAGGAGTCTTTTGCCTCAGGCTGCGCTCTCGCCCGCTCACTTCGGGTGGCGGCTACATTGATGCTTCTTGGGGTGTCGTTGATTCTTCCCGCGCCGGCGCAGGCCCGCGAACCTGACGTCGCATGCGCAGTGCCTATTCCTGCGGAGCGTTCACCGCGTTCCTCGCAGGAACAAGCGGCGTACCGGGCACGGCTGCATTCCTTTGCCACCGGTGAAGGCATCACCGTGGCCGTCATCGACACTGGTGTCAGCCCGCATCCGCAACTACGGGCGTTACGCGGCGGCAGCGACTTCGTCACCCCGGAAGAACCCGATTCCCTACGGGATTGCGATATCCACGGAACGGCCGTCGCAGGCGTGATTGCTGGCTATGACATCGGCATCGCACCCCGTGCGGAGATTGTGTCCATCCGGCAGACCAGCGGGCACTACCGCCATCGCTCAGAGGACAACCTCAGTTCCTCCGGGACCTTGGAGACCCTTGCCGCTGCGATCAACAGCGCGCTGGATGAGCGGGCCAAAGTCATCAACATTTCTGTAATTTCCTGCGTTCCGCGCAAGGAGGCACACCGGGTGGACACGCGGGATCTCGACGCCGCGTTGCAGCGGGCCGAGGATAGCGGTGCGGTGATTGTTGCAGCTTCCGGCAATGCGTCCTCGGGCGGCTGCACCAAAGAAGACGTGGTCTATCCTGCGCATGCTGCCACCGTGCTGGCCGTGGGCGCACTGGCAAACGCCCACGACGTCGCCGAGTATTCCATCCCTGTTCACGACAAGGATCGTCGTCTCAGCGCCGACGGCCACGTGCCCTTGGCGCTAGCCCCTGGCGGCGAGTGGGCACGCGCCAAGACCACCGTCGACGGGCAGCCCTCCCCATTCCACGGCACCTCCTTTGCCGCACCGGTTCTCAGCGGAACCGTCGCCTTGCTCGCGCAGCGCTATCCGCATGAAAGCCCTGCGAAGCTGCGTGCCCGCATCTATGCTGCTGCCGAACCAGGCAACGGTTTCATCGATCCGCTCAGCGCCCTGACCTTCCACCAGGATCGGGAAAGCCCCAACGCGAGCGCTGATGCAGCTGCACCAGAAAAGTCCGTAGTTGTTCGGCCAGCCGCCGCTGAACGCAGTGTTGCGCCCGCGCGGTTGATGGCGCTCGTGGCCTCATTGGGCGGGCTTGTTGTCTTAGGCGCTACGCTGCGCCGAATTCGGGACGCGTGATGCCCAGCCACGCGAAGAAACCGTTGAGGAAGTCCAGGTATCCGGTTGCCCATGAGCCCCACAGAATGAGCGCGAAGACGAGCCAAATAATCACGATCAACAAGGTGATGAGCAGCGCGCGGGTACGCATGGATTGACGGCCAAACCAGTCGAAGAAGCGATCGTATTGGTGAACACCCCACTCCAAAAGGTGACGGGCCCAGTGCACCTCAAAGGAGAGAATCCCGATTCCTACGAAGGTGGTGAGCCATCCTTGGCCGGGCAGCGGGATGGTGATGAGTCCGACGATCAGGATGGTCCATCCCAAGGTCAGCGTCAGTGGACGGACCAAGAAGCCGTACTTGGCTTCCTTTGAGCGCGAGTGCCGGTCACGAAAATTCTCTACGCGCTCATGCACCGCCTCGCGCATTGTTCCCATGCGCACTGATTCTAGCTACCTGTCCGGCCCGCCTGCATCTCTTCCGAGCACCGCTTTCAGCCGCGCAGCGCCTCATCTCGCTCCAGGGGCGATCCCTCAGGCAGAAGCCGCAAAATTTCCCAAGGAACCTGCACGTCACTGGTAGTCCCGAGAGCCTCCATGAGGGTGCCTTGGGAGACTGCATGCCGAAGTCCAGTTGCGGAAATCACATGGTAGCCATGACCACTGTCGACGCCCACCCCGCCAGCTTCTAGGCCCACGAACCGGTCTGCAGCGCTTTCGCCCGCCACGGCGACGCTGCCCGCGACTGGTGTGCTGAGAGCACCTCCGCCTTCGTCGTTGGCGCACAGCCAGCCCGCATCGGGGCCATGGAACTCGTACCTGGTAGAAGGCAGGTTGAAGCCTAATGGGGCGTCGCCAAGCGCTGCGACCTCCGTTGCTTCAGTGTTCAGGCGCTGCGCCCCCATCCCCACCAGCATCTCCGCCTGGGTGGGAGTAATCGCTGCTACTCCCTGCTCACTGCGCGCCCACAGGCCGTCACCGGTATCCAGGATCTCCGGTAGCTCCGCTGGAAAGGACAGCGGCGGCAACTCTGCGAAAGCATTGAGAAGCTCCTCCGAGATTTTCCACGCATACGTGTCATCGCGCAGCCCCAATGCGCGGCGCAGCACCCTGCCTTGTGTGCTCGTGTCCGCGGGCAATGCCACGCGCCCTGCCTCGGTGAGCAACCACTTCTTGCCACCGGACTCCACCAAGGCTGCGGCCTGCGCTGTGAATCCTTGCACATCCGCATTCGCCACGACGATGGTCTCTCCTGGGCGCCCCGCATCGTCGTCGATGGTCGTGAGGTTTTCATCGCCTACGTCTTCCTGCGGCGAATAGCAGGCTGCCCACGCCGAATGCGGCGAGGTGGGATCAGCCAGATAGTTCGGCGCATCCGCAATTCCCAGCGGCGCGCCTAGGCGGGCACCGCCCAGAAAGTCCGTGCCGATGGCATGCGGCGTCGCCGGCTCGCCCACAATCAAACGTGCGGACGTCAGATTAGCGACTGGATGGTAGGCCTCATTCACCAGAACAAAGAGCTGGCCTTGGTCCGTGCGCACGATGGGCGCATCCCCCGGATTGGGATTGGGTTGCAACCACGCCATAAGCCCCGAGCCAACCCCTAGAAAGGCCACGGCGATGATGCCGAAGACGAGCGCGCGGCGCCGCTTGGCGAGCGGATCATGAATCATCCGGATATCGCCCAGAACCAAGCCGTGTTCCACCCGTCGGCGCAGAAACTTATACCCTGAGACGTGTGCTTTTGTCGTAGGCATGGGACGAGCCATGCGAACCTCCCCCGAAATTCACGCGCAGTGCGCACCCCGCGGATGGCGTCAACGATGCCCCTACCCTAAGGATTTTAAGGCGGCACCCCACCGCTTCACGCGACTGCGCTTATTTGTGTAAGTCTGCGCGCTACTTTAGCCCAACTGCACGTCATCCGCAGCGCGACGATCCCGAGTCACCGCCGCGCGCGCCGCGAGCTCCTCATCGGCCGGATAGTCCACACGTACCAAGCTCAATCCTTTGGCTGGCGCCAGCGGTATTTGGGAAGAACGTTGACTCTCAGCGAGCATCGCTGCGGCGAAGTCGACGTCGCGTGCCCCCTCGCCCACGCGCAGGCAACAGCCCACTAAGGAACGCACCATAGACCAGCAGAAGGCATCTGCGCAGACGCGTGCTTCATAGAGCTGCGGCTCGGTGGGCGTGGAGACGTCCACCCACTCGAAGGAATGCAGGTCCCGGATGGTGGTGGCGTGCGGCTTGGCCTTACAGAACGCGGCGAAGTCGTGGAGACCCACCAAGGTGGTCGCGGCTTCCTGCATTGCGTCAATGTCCACCGGTTTTGGCCACTGCGCGGTATCCCGCGCGCGGGTCGGAAGTGCGCCGCGTGGGTGCGTGGTTATGCGGTAAACGTAGTGGCGCTGCAGTGCCGAGAAGCGGGCGTCGAATCCCTCTGGCGCCGCTGTGCAGGCATGCACACGAACGTCTTCAGGAAGGAGCTTTGCTAGACGACGCACCAATTTGGCCGGGTCCCCATCAATCGATCGCTGATCTAGAGCCTCCGACGGCACGTCAAAGTGCGCTACCTGCCCCGCGGAATGCACGCCTGCATCGGTACGCCCCGCAACAGTCAGCTCTACGTCGTGGCGCAGGATCATTGAAAGATTGTCCTCGAGAACCCCTTGGACTGTACGCAAATCCCCCTTCTGGCGGGCCCACCCGTGGAAGTCGGTGCCGTCGTAGGCCAGGTCTAGGCGAAGGCGAACGTTAGTCATGGATGCTGATCCTACCTAGTCGTTGGCATTCCACTCGCGATTGAGTTCCCAATCCTGGGACGCGCGCTGGCCCTTCGCGCTCTTGCTCACGCCCAGCTTGCTCAAAGCGGCATAGCCAGCCCGCTTGGGGTGCTTTAGATTATCCTTGGCCTGGCCGGCTTTGCGCTTGGCTTTGCGGGCGCCGTCCCGAACAATGCGGGCAGACAAGCGCAGGCGCGGGTCCATGGGTTGTTCGGCTCCCCGGTATTCAAACACCGGCAGCGACCATCCGAAGTAGATCGCGGCCACGCGCAGCGCCAGCGCCAGGCATACCGTGACTACGCCAGCGACCTCATCGCTGAGCCCCAGCTCCATCAATCCCGCATAAGAAAAGGCAGCAAGAACAGAAATGGAGGCGTACAGCTCCGCGGACAAGACCAGCGGGATACGGTCGGACAACAAGTCACGCAAAATACCGCCAAAGACACCGGTCAACACCGCAGCCACGGCAGCGATAACCAACCCATGGCCATGTTCCAGGGCCTTTTGAGCGCCAAGGACGCTGAATACCGCAAGGCCCAGGGCGTCGAGAAGCAGGAATACATGCCGGAAATAGTGCATGAGGAAGGACATGTAAACCGTGACGACGGCGGCGGCCACCACGGCCAAGAGGAAGCGCGGTTCCGCCACCCACGTCAACGGGTAGGCGCCCAGCACCATGTCGCGGATCGTGCCGCCGCCCAATGCGGTGACAGCGCCCAACATGATGACGCCGAACAAATCCATCTTTTGCCGGCCAGCGGACAGCGCAGCGGTCATCGCCTCAGAGACGATGCCGATTACGTACAGCACAGTAAACAGCGGGGTCATAGAGTATACGTTATGGTCGGGGTTATATGGCCCAGAAAGCATAACAAAAGGCCGCAGCCCCACCTAAGGTGGTACTGCGGCCTGGTTAAGGCGAGAGAAGTTTACTTCTCCTCGGTCTCCTCAGCAGCGGTCTCCTCGACCTCTGCCTCGGTTGCCTCTGCCTTTGCTTCCTCAGCCTCTTCAGCCTTGGTCTCCTCGACCTTAGCCTCTTCAGCCTGCTTGGAAGCAGCTGCGCGGGTAGCGCGGTTAGCCTCGGAGGTCACGGTCTCCTCGAGAACGAGAGAGATCTGGGACATCGGGGCGTTATCGCCGGTACGGTTCTCCAGCTTGATGGTGCGGGTGTAGCCGCCCTCGCGGCCTTCGAACTTCGGGCCCAGCTCGTCGAACAGGTGCGCAACAACATCCTTGTGCGGGATGAGCTTCAGCACTGCGCGGCGGTCAGCAAGAGTGCCGGACTTAGCCTTGGTGATGATCTTCTCAGCGTAAGGACGAAGCATCTTCGCCTTCGCATCGGTGGTCTTGATTGCGCCGTGCTCGAACAGGCTAGCAGCCAGGTTGCTCAGCAGGTGAGCCTGCTGGGTAGCGGAGCCGCCGAGACGGGCACCCTTCTTAGGGGTTGGCATTATGTACTCCTCGTGTGCGGATAAAGTGAGCGCGCGGTTGGACTGGAAAGTCCAGCCGCAGTTCAGTGTGGTGCTTTACTCGGAATCGTCCGCAGACGGATCCTTGAAGTCACCGGTTTCTGCGTCGTAACCTTCGAGCTGGGTTGGGTCGAAGTCCTCAGGGGTGTCCTTGAGAGCCAGGCCCAGGTTAGCCAGCTTGATCTTTACCTCGTTTATCGACTTCTGACCGAAGTTGCGGATATCCAACAGGTCCGACTCGGTGCACTCTGCGAGCTCACCAACGGTGTGGATCTCCTGACGCTTCAGGCAGTTGTAGGAGCGAACGGAGAAGTTCAGGTCCTCGATCGGCATGCTGTAAGCCGCGATGTACTCCGTCTCCTGTGGGGACGGACCAATCTCGATGCCTTCAGCAGCATTGTTCAGCTCGCGAGCCAGGCCGAAGAGCTCGACCAAGGTGCCGCCGGCGGAAGCCAGGGCGTCGCGGGCAGAAATCGAGTTCTTGGTTTCGACGTCGATGATCAGCTTGTCAAAGTCGGTGCGTTGCTCAACACGAGTTGCCTCGACCTTGTAAGAGACCTGCAGAACCGGGGAGTAAATCTGGTCAACCGGAATGCGTCCGATTTCACCAGAGGTCGGTGCTGCTGGGACGTAGCCGCGGCCACGCTCGACGACGAGCTCCATGTCCAACTTGGCAGTGTCGTTCAGGGATGCGATGTGCAGATCCGGGTTGTGGATCTCCACGCCAGCCGGCGGCTGGATATCGCCCGCGGTAACAACACCTGGGCCTTCCTTGCTCAGGTACATAACAACCGGCTCGTCCGAGTCGGAGGACAGAACCAAGCCCTTGACGTTGAGGATGATCTCAGAGACGTCTTCCTTCACACCGTTGATGGTAGTGAACTCGTGGAGAACACCATCGATCTTGATGGAAGTTACTGCTGCACCCGGGATGGAGGACAGCAGGGTGCGACGCAGGGAGTTACCGAGGGTGTAGCCGAAGCCCGGCTCGAGCGGTTCGATGACGAACTTAGAACGAGACGAGTCGATGAATTCCTCGGTGAGCTGAGGACGCTGGGAAATGAGCATTGAAATTCTCCTTGTCGACGCCCGCTATATGACGCCGGTAGAAGGGGTAAAGATGAAGGTTTCGAAGATTCACTCTTCTCCGAATGCAGCCGGGGCAGCACTCGGTTACAGAGTTTACTTCGAGTAAAGCTCGACGATGAGCTGCTCCTGCAGCGGAACGTCGATCTGAGCGCGCTCGGGCAGCTGGTGCACGAGGATGCGCAGGGTGTCAGGAACGACCTGCAGCCATGCCGGTACGTTGGCATCGACGAGGCGGTCCTGAGCGTCTTCGAACCATTCCATCTTCTGGGAACGCTCACGAACATCGATGATGTCGTACTGCGAAACCTGGAAGGAAGGAACGTTGATCTTCTTGCCGTTCACGGTGAAGTGACCGTGGGAGACAAGCTGACGAGCCTGGCGACGGGTGTTAGCCAGACCAGCGCGGTAGACGACGTTGTCGAGGCGGGACTCGAGCAGAACGACCAGGTTGTCACCGGTCTTGCCCGGGCGGCGGTTAGCCTCGGCGTAGTAACGACGGAACTGACGCTCAAGGACACCGTAGGTGTACTTTGCCTTCTGCTTCTCCTGAAGCTGCAGCAAGTACTCGGACTCCTTGATGCGGTTGCGGCCAGCCTGTCCCGGTGGGTACGGGCGGCGCTCGAATGCCATGTCGCCGCCGACCAAGTCGACGCGCAGACGGCGGGATACGCGGGTAGCGGGGCCAGTGTAACGAGCCATTCTCTTACCTCTTCCTTTCCCTTAAACCTTGCGGCGCTTGGTTGGACGGCAGCCGTTGTGCGGCTGTGGGGTTGCATCCGTAATCGAGGAAACCTCGAGGCCTGCAGCCTGCAGGGAACGGATGGCGGTCTCGCGGCCGGAGCCCGGACCCTTGACGAAAACGTCAACCTTCTTCATGCCGTGCTCCATTGCCTTGCGAGCAGCGTTCTCAGCAGCCATCTGCGCAGCGAACGGAGTGGACTTACGGGATCCCTTGAAGCCGACGTGGCCGGAGGATGCCCAGGAGATAACAGCACCGGACGGGTCAGTGATAGACACGATGGTGTTGTTGAAGGTGGACTTGATGTATGCGTGGCCTGCGGCCACATTCTTCTTTACGACGCGACGGCCAGTACGACGCGCGCCGGAGCGAGTCTTTGGAGGCATGAATTACTTCTTCTTTCCTGCGATCGTCTTCTTCGGGCCCTTGCGGGTACGAGCGTTGGTCTTGGTGCGCTGACCACGGACAGGCAGGCCACGACGGTGGCGGATGCCCTGGTAGCAACCAATCTCAATCTTGCGGCGGATGTCAGCCTGAACCTGACGGCGGAGGTCACCCTCGACCTTCCAGGTAGCTTCAATTACGTCACGCAGCGCCGACAGCTGATCGTCGTCGAGGTTGTCGGTGCGCAGGTCAGGAGAAATGCCAGTCTTTTCCAGCAGTTCCTTGGCACGGGTTGGACCGATGCCGTAGATGTAGGTGAGAGCAACCTCCATACGCTTGTTGCGTGGGAGGTCAACACCAGCTAGACGTGCCATGTGGCGTGTCCTTTCGGGTTGTTACGATGGTTTTCTCCCTATCCGTCCCGCTCCATGCAGCACTTCGCCCGGGCCGATGCCGGATCTGTGGGCTACTTACCAGCGCGGGCTCAGGCCATCGCAGCCTGAGGTGGAGTGGGCATAGCGAGCCTATGCCGGTTGGGTAAGGAGGCTTACAGTGTTTACTTGTAGCGGTAGACGATGCGTCCGCGGGTTAGGTCATAAGGGGACAGCTCCACAACCACGCGATCCTCTGGGAGAATGCGAATGTAGTGCTGACGCATCTTGCCCGAAATGTGAGCAAGAACCTTGTGTCCGTTGTCGAGCTCGACGCGGAACATTGCGTTTGGCAAAGGTTCGATAATACGACCCTCGACCTCGATTGCGCCTTCCTTAGCCATAACCTCTACTTTTCTAGGCGGCAACAAGTGCGTGCCACCTGCATGTTTGGTGTCTACTGCTTGGCGACGTCCCGGTTCCTAAGATCCGTAAACATACACCAGCGCTCAAGCATACGCTGCACAGACGCAATCTCCAAACTCATCTACCTGCAGAGTCGTAGCGACACACCAAAACATGAAAAATCCCCATTCCTTCCATCGGCTCTTGCCGCGAAGGGAATGAGGAAATGCCTTAAAGCTTTAGTTGCTCCGGCTTAGTAGATGAAAACCTTGGAACCAACCGGAACGTCGTTCCAGAAGCGGACTGCGTCCTGGTGCGGCAGGTGGATGCAACCGTTGGACTCGTATGCCGGGGAACCCTCGTGGAAAGCGTGGCCATTGTTGGTGAAGTACATGGAGTAAGGCATCGGCGCGTTGCCAAACTCGCGGGAGATCTCATCCTTTACCTTGCGGTTGATGTAGAAGGTGCCGCGTGGGGTCTCTTCACCAGCCATGCCGGAGGAGATGGCAGATGCCACGTAGGTGACGTTGCCGTTATCCTGCAGCCAGGAACGCTTGCCTTTGAGGTCAACGCAAACACGTGCATCAGCCGGGCACGGACCGCGGTCAAAAGCGTTGCGCTGGCGCTGCGCCTCGGCCTCACGGGCAGCAGCCTGAGCCGCAGCATGCTCGCGAGCAACCTGCTCAGCGTGGGCACGCTCCTGAGCCTCGCGAGCAGCGCGAGCTTCTGCGTTCTTCTGGTCAATGAGTCCAGGGAAGATTGCGTTCACAGCTGCATCAACAGCCGGCTGAATAGCGTCTGCCGCAGCAGGGTTTAAGACCTTGACCTGATCCAGAATCTGGTTACGGGTGTTCCAAGCCTGCTCGCGGGACTGACCGACGAAGTTATCGATCTGTGCCTGCACATCGGAGCTCATGGACTCAATGGAAGGAACGGTCTGAGCGGAAGCTGCAGGGGCGCCTGCAAGAACGGAGACAGTCATGACGCCGGCGGTCATAGGGGCAATTAGGGCACGACGTGCCTTAGCAGACACGTTGCGGGGGCGAAGTTTAGACATGGCAACGAGTATAGACCCTCACATGGAATCCGCATACTCGACGCGGCCGCCTCCTCCCCCGGCGATTTCCGCCTACCAGCTGCGGGCTCTCGCAGCGGGACAGGTTAATAGGAAGGATTAAGGCTAATAGCGAGGAGTAAGGATTCGTGGGCCGTCGGCGGTCGCGGCGACGGTGTGTTCCCAGTGAGCGGCGAGACTGCCGTCAAGGGTGACCACAGTCCAATCGTCGTCAAGCACGGCGTTATCCTCCGTACCCAGGGTGAGCATCGGTTCGATCGCTAGTACCGAGCCTTCCTGAATCAAAGGCCCACGACCGGCCTTGCCTTCATTAGCGAGGTAGGGTTCTTCGTGCATGGTGCGGCCAATACCGTGGCCGCCATATCCATCTACGATGAACAGATCCACACCGAACTTATCCTCGGCGCGGTAGGTGGCTTGCTCCAAGGCGTGCGAGACATCAGTTAGACGATTCCCGGGGAGCATAGCCTTGAGTCCTTCCATCAGGACCCATTCGGTGGCGTCGTTAAGCGCAACTGCTTCGGGAGAAAGCTTGCCGACGCCAAAAGTCCAGGCGCTGTCCCCTACCCAACCGTCGAGCGTGGCACCGCAGTCGATGGAGACCAAGTCACCTTCAGCAAGAACGATGTCCTTGCCGGGGATCCCGTGAACAATGACGTCGTTGACAGACGCACAAATCGAACCAGGAAAACCCTCGTACCCTTTGAACGTAGGGGTTGCGCCGGCATCGCGGATGGTCTGCTCGGCCACCTCATCAAGTTCGAGGGTAGATACGCCAGACGCCGCAGCATCGCGTACGGCCTGCAATGCTTTGCCGACGATTTCACCGGCGGCCTGCATTGCGTCGAGTTCACCCGGGGTACGAGCGGGGATTGCTTTGCTGCGGCGTCTAAAACCCATGAGTCTTACTTACCCATAGCCTTCAGGGTGCGCTCGTTGATCTCCTCAACGGTGCCCTCAGCCTTAACGTTGATGATGTCATCGCCGTAGTGCTGGATGAGCGGGAAGGTCTCGTCGCGGTAGACACCGAGGCGGGTACGGATGGTCTCCTCGTTGTCATCAGCACGTCCGCGAGCAAGCATGCGCTCAACGACGACGTCCTCAGAGACCTCGAAGTTGATAACGCCGTCGAGCTTCTGGCCCTTCTTCTCCAGCAGATCAGCCAAGATATCAGCCTGCTCCACGGTGCGTGGGAAGCCATCCAGGAGGAAGCCATTGGCAGCGTCGTCCTGGTTCAGACGATCCTCAACCATGCGTGCGGTGACGTCAGTTGGCACCAGCTTGCCGGCATCGATGTAGGACTTTGCTTCAACACCAAGTGGGGTGCCCTGGCCGATGTTGGCGCGGAACAGGTCGCCGGTAGAGATGTGCGGGACGCCGAGCTTTTCGCTCAGGATAGCTGCTTGGGTGCCTTTGCCAGCACCGGGAGGGCCGAGGAGTACGTAACGCATTACTTGAGAAGTCCTTCGTAGTTGGATTGCAGGAGCTGGGACTCAATCTGCTTGACCGTGGTCAAGGCGACAGAGACCATAATCAAGATCGCGGTACCACCGAATGCGGAGACGCCATTCGCAGTGGACTGGCCAACTCCGAGGTCCAGAAGGATATTCGGCAGGATAGCGATCAATGCAAGGTATAGGGAGCCAACGAACAGCAGACGGTTCATAACGAAACCGAGGTACTGCGCGGTGGGACGGCCCGGGCGGATGCCCGGGATAAATCCACCATACTTCTTCATGTTGTCGGCCTGCTCAGCAGGGTCGTACTGAACCGATACGTAGAAGTAGGAGAAGAAGATGGTCAGCACGAAGTAAAGAACGATGTACTGCCACGAGCTTGGAGATTGCAGATGCGCAATCACGTTGCGCTGCCACCAGTTATCCGGGACTACTGCAGAGCCAGAGTTAACGATCTGCGTGATGAGAACCGGCATGTAAATAAGCGAGGACGCAAAGATGACCGGGATAACGCCGGCCTGGTTAACCTTCAGCGGCAGGTAGGTGGAAGAGCCACCGTACTGGCGGCGGCCAACCATGCGCTTTGCGTACTGGACTGGAATGCGGCGCTGGCCCTGCTCGATGAAGGTGATGCCAACGACAAGGACGATCAGGCCAGCGACAACCATGGCGAAGACGAGTCCGCCGTTGTTCTTCATGATGCTGACGCCATCGGTTGGCAGGCGAGTTGCAATACCCGCGAAGATCATCAGGGACATACCGTTACCGATGCCCTTCTCAGTGATGAGCTCGCCCATCCACATAACGAGGATTGCACCTGCGGTCATCGTGATAACCAGGACAATCAAGGTGAAGAAGTTACGGTCTTCAGCAAGCACAGGGACGCCTTGGCCAAGCAGCTGCTCACGGTCTGCGAGGGCCACGATGCCGGAGGACTGCAGCAGCGCCAGTGCGAGGGTCAGGTAACGCGTGTACTGCGTCATCTTGGCTTGACCAGACTGACCTTCCTTCTTTAGCTGCTCGAAGTGTGGAATGACTACGGTGAGCAGCTGGACGATGATCGACGCCGTAATGTACGGCATGATGCCGATAGCGAAGATGGAAAGCTGCAACAGCGCACCACCTGAGAACAGGTTGATGACGGAGTACAGGTTGCCGGACTCCTCAGTCAGGGTGCGCAGGCGGCCAGCGATGGACGCGTAATCAACACCTGGGGATGGAATCTGGGCACCGATGCGGTAAGCAATGATCATCACGATGGTGAAGATGATCTTCTTACGCAGGTCGGCGTCCTTAAAAGCCTGCAAAATGGCGGACACTACAAAATCCTCCTGGCCTTCCTACGCAGCCAACGCCTAAGGCAATAGGTGGCAGCGTGGAGGTGGAACTCATCTGTCCAGTTCAGACCACCCTGGCACGCTAAACACTGCGAGCTATGGGAAGCCCTAAAGGACGGTTGAACACTTATGACCCTGTAAGCCTACCAGCCTGACCTAACTTAGCCACAATGCAGGTAGGAATTGAGTAATAAAACTATATAGGTGCCCGTCTCCCCTTGGGGAAACGGGCACCTATCTAGTCAAGAATCGCGTTGATTACTTGGTAGCGGTGGCGGAGCCACCAGCAGCCTCGATCTTCTCAACAGCGGACTTGGAGAACTTGTCAGCGGTGACATTCAGCTTGACGTTGATATCGCCGTTGCCCAGAACCTTAACCGGCTGGTTCTTGCGAACCAGGCCTGCGGAGACGAGATCCGCAACGGTGACGTCGCCACCGTTTGCGAATGCCTCTGCGAGGTCTGCAACGTTGACTACTTGGTACTCAACGTGGTTCGGGTTCTTGAAGCCCTTCAGCTTCGGCAGACGCATGTGGATCGGCATCTGGCCACCCTCGAAAGCAGCGGAAACCTGCTTACGAGCCTTGGTGCCCTTGGTACCGCGACCAGCGGTCTTACCCTTGGATGCCTCACCGCGGCCGACGCGGGTCTTAGGCTTGTTTGCTCCTGCGGATGGGCGCAGGTCGTGCAGCTTGATGATATCAGCCATGGTTTACTCCCCTGCCACTTCTTCGACGGTGACCAGGTGGCGTACCTTATGAACCATGCCGCGGATAATCGGGGTGTCCTGCTTTACAACAGACTGGCCGATCTTCTTGAGGCCGAGAGCCTCAATGTTCTTGCGGTGATTCGGCTTGGTACCCACCAGGCCCTTTACCTGAGTAATCTTCAGAGCCATTGTTTATGCCTCCTGACCTGCGCGCTTACGCAGCATCTGGGCCGGAGCAACCTCTTCGAGGGACTTGCCACGACGTGCGGCAACCTCTTCGGGGCGAACCAGCTGCTTGAGGCCGTCCACGGTAGCGCGGACGACGTTGAGGGCGTTGTCGGAGCCGAGGGACTTCGACAGGATGTCCTGCACACCAGCGCACTCCAGCACCGGACGTGCAGCACCACCGGCAATAACACCGGTACCAGGTGCGGCAGGCTTCATCATGACGATGCCAGCTGCGTCGCGACCCTCGACCGGGTGGGTGATGGTGCCGGCGATCATCGGGACGCGGAAGAAGTTCTTGCGAGCCTCTTCTGCACCCTTCTGAATTGCGGCAGGGACTTCCTTAGCCTTGCCGTAGCCAACGCCAACCATGCCCTGGCCATCGCCAACGACGACGAGAGCGGTGAAGGACATGTTGCGGCCACCCTTAACGGTCTTGGAGACGCGGTTGATGGTGACTACGCGCTCGATGTACTTATCGCGCTCGTTGTCCTGCTGATTACGACGATCGTTGCGACGACCGCCATTGTTGCGGTCGTTGTTACGACCGTTCTCGGCGGAGCGTCCGCCGTCACGCTTTTCACGGTCCGACATTAGGCGTTCCTTCCGTTGATGTTTCCGTTTGCCATGATCATTAGAACTTCAGACCACCTTCACGAGCTGCCTCTGCGAGAGCGGCAACGCGACCGTGGTACTTGTAGCCAGCACGGTCGAAGACAACTGTCTCGATGCCAGCAGCCTTGGCGCGCTCAGCGACCAGGGCGCCAACCTTGGCGGCCTTTGCCTTCTTGTCGCCCTCGAGTGCACGAACGTCAGCTTCCATGGAGGAAGCTGCGACCAGGGTGTGGCCAGCCAGGTCGTCGATGACCTGGACGTGCATGTGGCGGGAGGAGCGGTGAACGACCAGACGCGGTGCCTCAGGGGTGCCGCGCAGGGTCTTACGGATGCGGAAGTGACGGCGTGCGCGTGCTTCGCGACGGCGGGAGGAGATGTCCTTGCCGATTGGGGTGCGCTTTGCGTTTTCAGTGTTAGCCATTGCTTACTTACCCGTCTTTCCGACCTTGCGGCGGACCTGCTCGCCTTCGTAACGAATGCCCTTGCCCTTGTAAGGATCGTCCTTACGCAGGCGGCGAATGTTAGCGGCGACCTGTCCGACCTTTTGCTTGTCAATACCAGATACGGAGAGCTTGGTTGCGCCATCCACAGCGAAGGTGATGCCCTCCGGAGCCTCGATGAGGATCGGGTGGGAGTAACCCAGAGCGAACTCGAGGTCCTTGCCCTTCTGCTGGACACGGTAACCGACACCGAAGATTTCCATCTTGATGGTGTAGCCCTCGGTCACGCCAACAACAGCGTTGTTGACGAGGGAGCGGGACAGGCCGTGCAGAGCGCGGTGCTTGCGGTCATCATCTGGACGGGAAACCGTGATTACGGAATCCTCGACTGCGATGGTGATTGGCTCTGGCAGAACGACGGTCTGGGTGCCCTTGGAACCCTTAACCTCGACCTCCTGGCCGTTTACCTTGATTTCAACGCCGGATGGTACGGCGATTGGTGCTAGACCGATACGAGACATGTGTCAATCCTCCCTTACCAGACGTAGGCGAGAACTTCTCCGCCTACGCCCTTCTCCTGAGCCTGACGGTCGGTCAGCAGACCCTGAGACGTGGAGATGATAGCCACGCCCAGGCCGCCAAGGACCTTCGGCAGATTGGTGGACTTTGCGTACACACGCAGACCCGGCTTAGACACGCGACGCAGACCAGCGATGGAGCGCTCACGGTTGTTGTACTTGAGGGTGAGCTTGAGCTCACGGTCCTCAACGGTGTAGTCAGCGATGTAGCCTTCCTGCTTCAAGATGTCGGCGATGCTTGCCTTGATCTTGGAGGTCGGCATCGACACGGTGTCGTGGTGCGCATGGCTTGCATTGCGCACGCGCGACAGCATGTCGGCGATAGGATCAGTCATGGTCATGTGAGTGACCGGTACCTTTCTCGTTGCGGTTCCCGCTACATTTCTTCCGAAACGCGCGAGCTTTAAGCTCACGCCCACCTAAGCGTTTTCCGTGTGATTTCGGGCTACTCACGCTCCCCACGGTCAATACCGTAAGGCGCTCGCCACCCTTTGATACATACAACGGGCCGCCATGAACGGCGGGGGGCCTACAACAAAGTTGATGTTGTTAAATTCTTGTTCGGCCTGACGCTTTCTGCAGCTCACAGGGCCTAAATCCGAAGAAGATTTTGGCGCACTGCCGCCTCGGCGCAAGTCCGACCTGCAACTTTACTCGCTTACCTGCCCTTTTCCAAATCTCTCTCCCGGCGCAAGTTCCATGGCTTTCTTCCCGAAAGCGTCCACTTGTTGTCTCCGCCATGTTGCGTGTCCGGCGGGCAGACTACAGTTGCCGTCATGACTGAAGAAAAGGACCCAATCCAATCCGCCCACCAGTGGCTGGAGGAGGCCGCGGAGCTTCTCGGCGTCGACAAGCACGATGCCACCGCCCTTGTCCGTGAGCTCCTCGATCTCACTAAGGATGTTGCTCACAATCGCGCCCGTCCGGCAGCACCTCTGACCGCATACTTGGTGGGTTTGGCCTCCCAGGACACGGAGGAGGCTCGCGCCAACATCGCCAAGCTCAAGGCGGCAATCCAGTAATGGCAAGTCGCGTCACATCCAACTTTGCGGTAACCAAGGTGCGTCTCGGCGGCGAGAGCGGCATCGAGGTCACGCAGGTCGACACCCGCGCTGACACCGTGGCTGGAGAGGAACCGTTAGAGATCCGCGTCGGCGGGCAGACGCTAACCACCACCATGCGCACCCCGGGCCACGACATCGAGCTCGCGCACGGCTTCCTTCATTCGGAGGGGCACATCGCAACGCTTTCCGACGTCGCCGAGGCCCGCTACTGCGCCGGCTCCACCGTCGACGGGATGAACACCTACAACCTGCTCGACGTGGACCTTGCGAACGACAACGTCATTAGCTTGTCCGACCTGCGCCTGACACTTAGCAACTCCGCGTGCGGCGTATGCGGCACTAGCTCCATCGAGGGTTTAAACAAGAAGTCGCGCTACGCGCTCCCCAACATCCCGATTGACCCGGCCGTCGTTGCGCAGCTGCCCGAGAAGCTGCGCGCCGAGCAAAAGCTCTTCCGCAAGACCGGTGGGATCCACGCCGCCGGCGCATTCACCTTAGACGGCAAGCCCATCATTGTGCGGGAGGACGTCGGCAGGCACAATGCAGCAGATAAGGTCATCGGGCACCTGCTCCTTGAAGATCGCCTGCCCGCAGACGACCTTATTTTGGTTATGAGCTCCCGCGCCAGCTTCGAGCTTGTACAAAAGGCAGCGATGGCGGGATTCGGAATGCTCGTTGCTGTTAGCGCGGCATCCTCCCTCGCCGTGGAGACTGCCCGGGAGACCGGCATGGCTTTGGTGGGGTTTGCCCGCGGCGATCGTTTCAACATCTACGCAGGTGAACTTAAGTCAGGAGAACTCAAGCGTTGAACAACAGCTCTTCCAACAAGATCCGCAGTACTAGCGAACTCATCGAGTTCCTTGCTGACGCCAGCATCAGCCCCGAGGTCGCGGCCTTACGCCCCGACTACCGCGCGCTGCTCATCGCTGTCGATGGCATCACGCCTGCGCCTTCCGACGCCCACTCGGAGCAGCTCTTGCGCAACGCCGAGGAGGTCGCCCGCACACGCTTGGGCAAGTGCGCCGTCACGGATTTCCCGCACATCGCCGCATGGCGCGAGGCTTATCAAGGATTCGGCGCGAAGCCATCGCGCACCCGCAACAGCGCGGAGGCGCTCATGCGCCGCGCGGAAAAGGGGCTGCCTCGCATCAACCGCCTCACGGACATCTATAACTCGCTGTCCGTGACTTATGAGATCCCCTTCGGCGGCGAAGACCTGAACGCCTATGTATCATCTCCACAGCTGGTGCGAGCTACCGGTGCTGAGAACTTCGCCACTATGGACAAAGGCGAGCCTGTAACCGAGCATCCCGAGCCGGGCGAGGTGGTCTGGCTCGATGCGAACGGCGTCACCTGCCGCCGTTGGAATTGGCGCCAGTGCACCCGCACGGCGCTGCACGACGACACCACCGCGGCGCTGTTCATCCTCGATGCACTGGAGCCTGTCGACGACGCCGAGCTGCGCGTTGTGGGTGAAAACCTAATTGACGAGCTCCGGGAGTATTCCTCGGAACTCGTCGTTGCCATGCGCATCCTGCGCGCAGAAGATGATGATTAGTCGCGGTAAGCCTCAGGGCCCTTGTTGAGCCAGGCGTAAACGCCACCGATGAGGAAGCCGCCGCCGATGACGTTGCCGATCCACACCAGGGACCAGTTGGTGAGAACAGCACCCAAGGTGAAGCCGTCAGGCAGTGGGGTGGAGCAGAAGAAAGTCAGCATCATCAGGCAGAAGTTTGCGATAACGTGCTCAAGGCTCAGGCCCACGAAGCACGCGATGATCGGAACGATGACGAAGAACTTCGAAACGATGTCCTTGGCAAAGACAGCACCGACGATGGCCATGTTGACCACGAAGTTGGCGAGCATACCCTCAACCAACAGGCCTGCAGGGTCCTTCTCCAGCTTGCCCATGGTCAAGGTGGAAATGAGGTGGGTCGGGTCTATATGGCCCAGCTTCGCAGACATGCCCATTGCCGCTGCGAAAAGAGCCGCACCGACGAGGTTGAAGAACGTGGTCACGATGAGCAACCACAGGCCCTTGCCCCAACCAACCTGCTTGTTGATGGCGCCATAGACCACGTACATCATGCTGCCGGTAGCCAGTTCGGCGCCCAGGATAACGATGGCAAAAAGGCCAAGGCCGAAGAACAGAGCGAAGACAGGAGCTCCGAGGCCCTCTGCATGCTTTTCCACGGCCTGTCCCAGAACCGCAGCGAAAGCAGTACCGATTGCGAGGTAGACGCCGGCGAGAATTGCGCGGACGGCGAAGCGGCCAAATGACTCGTCGAGGAGAGTCACCTTTTTCTTGATTGCTGCTGCAGCAGATTCGTTGAGAGACACGAAGCTTCCTTTACCTAGAGATATAACGGCGATAACACTACAGCGAACAGCCCATCCACACCAACAACTTTGCAGCCACAACACCTGGGTATATTCTGCGGCTATTACTGCTCAACGCCTGCCAAGGATTAGAGTTGGTTAGAATATTTACTTACTTTTAGAACCCACCTCCCTCACCTCCTGGAGCCGCCGCCTATGCCCCCGCGTAATCCTCACGATCTGCCAGTTCACAACGCAGATCACACGCGCCCCCGGGCAGACAGTGCCAGCAGCAGTACCAGAGTCAGCACACAGCGCCGCCCCATCAATAACAGACCCATCGATACCCGCCGCGCTGGCAACGGCAACCCCGACGGCGAGCCCACCTACGTGCGGCGCACTCCCCCAACGACGCCGAAGACATCAACATCAACAGCGCCGAAGACCCTACCCAACCGCCAAAAGCACAACCCCCGACCAAAGCCGCGAAGCAAGGGTGGCCGCCACCGCGCACAAAAAACGAACACGCCGGCGCCCCATACTCGCGTACTGCACTTGTGGTCCAGCTCGGGCAAGTTCCGTATTACGGTTGGTGTCCTTGCGAGTGCGGCGCTTGCAAGTGCAACCCTTGCCGCCACGATGCATCGCGTGGTCGATCCTCCTGAAGGACTAGAGAGCAACCAAGTCCCTGTGGCAGCTGCTCCAGTCATTGAGCCCTCCGCCGCTGTTGAGATGTTCATCCCTGCAATCGAGGTCCATGCCGAATTCGAAGATGGCTCCTGCCGCGTCAAAAACGGCGCGATCGACCCGGAAACGATGGCGAAGGCCTGCACTTATACCGCTGCGGACCGTCCATATTCGCTGCCTGGCACTAATGCACCAGACATCACCGTCATCGCCGGACACACCGGCGCCGGCGTTCCCGCTGTCTTCAACAACCTCTACGACGGCGGCGCAAACAAGCACAAGGTCGCCCTCGGCGACAAGCTTTACCTGCGCACTGCAAACTCCGGCGACAACTGGCTGGTCTATAGCGCCACCGACATGCACGACCCAGTAAAAGAAGGCCTCGCCGAAGACCCTGCAATCTGGGGCGAAGGCCCCATGCCAGGCCGCCTTCTCACCATCAGCTGCATTCAGCCACCCAACCTCCTTGAAGCCTCCGTGCGTAATGCAGTGGTGGGCTGGCAGTTTGAAGGTATAACTGCTGCAGACGCTACCGGGGTAGAAGCACCGTTAGATGTCTCCAACGGTCAATCTTCTTGAGGTATTGCGCTTGGCGATCTTTAATGCCGGATTCGCGGGCGATGAAATGATTCCTAAATAAAGCGAAACGCCCCCACCAAAAGGTGAGGGCGAAAAGCTTAAACCGCTTTACTTGAACGGGAAGCCGAGCTCCTTGAGGAGGCGGCGGCCTTCTTCATCGTTGGTAGCGGTGGTAACGACGGTGATGTCCATACCACGCGGGCGGTCAACCTTGTCGATGTCGATCTCGTAGAACATGGTCTGCTCAGTGAGGCCGAAGGTGTAGTTGCCGTGGCCGTCGAACTGCTGATCAGACAGACCGCGGAAGTCGCGAATACGCGGCAGCGCGATGGTCAGCAGGCGGTCCAGGAACTCCCACATGCGGTCGCCACGCAGGGTGACGCGGGCGCCGATTGGCATACCCTCACGCAGCTTGAAGTTTGCGATGGACTTCTTTGCGCGACGCAGCTGCGGCTTCTGGCCGGTGATCGCGGTGAGGTCCTCGAGGGCACCGTTGATCAGCTTGGAGTCACGGGCAGCCTCACCAACACCCATGTTGACGACGACCTTGGTGACACCTGGGATCTGCATGACGTTGTCGTAGTTGAACTCGTCATTTAGGGTCTTCTTGATTTCCTCGCGGTAGCGGGTCTTCAGACGCGGAGTGTAGTTCTCGCTCATGATTAGATGTCCTTCCCGTTGCTACGTGCGATGCGGACCTTCTTGCCGTTCTCATCGAAACGGTAGCCCACGCGGGTCGGGTTGCCCTCGGAGTCAACGATTGCAACGTTAGAAACGTGGATCGGTGCTTCCTGGGTAACGATTCCGCCGGACTCGGCGCCACGCTCAGTAGCGGAGTTAGCAACGTGCTTCTTCACGCGGTTAACGCCCTCAACGAGGACCTTGTCGCGCTTCGGGTATGCTTCGATGACCTTGCCCTTCGCGCCCTTGTCAGGACCCGAAATAACAATCACCATATCGCCCTTATGAATCTTCATAAGACTAGATCACCTCCGGTGCGAGAGAAACGATCTTCATGAACTTCTTGTCACGAAGCTCGCGAGCAACCGGGCCGAAGATACGGGTACCGCGTGGCTCGTTGTCACCCTTCAGAATAACAGCTGCGTTCTCATCAAAAGCGATGTAAGAACCGTCCGGACGACGGGTCTCCTTCTTTGCACGGACGACGACAGCCTTAACGACCTCGCCTTCCTTTACGTTGCCGCCTGGGACGGCGTCCTTGACAGTGGCGACGATGACGTCACCGATGCCAGCGAAACGTCGAACGGAGCCACCGAGAACGCGGATGCACAGAATTTCACGTGCACCAGAGTTGTCGGCGACACGCAGACGCGATTCTTGCTGAATCACTATGGGTCTCCTGACCTGGATTGATGTGCGGCAAGATTTCCGTCCTTGCCGCACGCGGTCTACAAACTTGCGATGCTCAAGCCTTGGCAACGGACTATGCCGAAGGGTCTCGGTCCGGCGGTTCGGAAACGCACCGCTACGGGCCGACCAGCTTTTGCAACCTATACATTCAACCACACGCCAGCGCCCTTACCAAAACGCTGCTCGACGCTTGTCGACGCCCCCCCTACCCCCCACCCCCCGTTATCCCCCCTCCACACTCTTGGTGTCAGGTTTCGACTTCAAGCCATCACCCCAACCAACAAATTAATCCCTCTACCTGCGACTTTCTATCGCGTGACAAGGAAATTTAGTGCTTTTAAGGCGAATACGCGTTTTGAAAGAGCTCCTACACAGCACCGAAACCCGGCCTTAAGAGATGTTGATAAATACTTTTAACGTGACAGCTGTGAAAACTGTGATTATTATGACTGCTGTCCAGAAGGACCTGAACTTTCGGCACGTACCCAAATTCCCTCAGAAGGAGAAACACATGAAGCGTTTGCCACAGACCCTGACCGCTGCTGTCCTGACCGGCGCACTCGCCTTTGGTGGCGCAGCTGTTGCTCAAGCTCAGATCCCGGCACCCGTTGAGGATGCACCGATTACGGATATGACTGGCGACCCCAACGCACAAGGCATCCCCGATCCTGAGACCATCACGGTGGACGGCGTCGAATACTTCAAGGAGGGCTACGTCTACAAGTCCCGTCCCAAGTTCGGCGAGGAAGCACTTGAGCTGACCAAGGAACAGGCTCTGGCGGCCCGTGACAAACAGGCTGAAGCTCTTGTAAATGAAGAGAAGGGTTCCGAGACTCCGGACGCAAGCGGAGACCAGAAGGATCCTGAGGGTATCCCTGCACCTGCCACCAAGGAAGACTCTAAGGGCAACACCTGGTACCAGAGCATGAAGGATCCGTCGGTTTACGTCAAGGATCCAGCCCTAGTCAACGTGGAAGTTACCCCCGAGATGCGTGACGCTTACGCAAAGGCTTTCCCGTCTGAGACCCCGTCCGATCCTCAGAAGCCAGGCTTCGACGCGAAGAAGCTCGCATGGTTGGCGCTGCCCGCTGCACTGATCATCGGTGGTATCACCTGGTACCTGTCCCAGGACGGCAAGACCTACGTCAAGGACGAGGCACGCAAGAACCAGCAGCCGACCGCTGAGGAAAAGGCTGCTTCCGAGCAGATGCTGAACGCTAACAAGAATGAAGTTATCGCCCAGGGCGGTAAGCTCGCTGACGGTGCGAAGACCACCGGCGCTACCCGCGGTATGGCTGCTGAGACCGGCTCCAACACCGTTGCACGCGGCCTGGCTGGCTTGGCCGTAGCTGCCATGGTTGCAGCTGCTGCATTCGCTGCACGCCGCAAGTTCTTCGCTTAAGCGAGGACCCTCCTACCCCGTAGGAACCTAAACAGAGACTGGCTGCGCCGGTCGGGCTCGTGCCCGGCCGGCGCAGCTATCGTTTTACGGCCATTACAACGGCATAGGGTTAAGTAGCAAGCCAGAATACGTACTCTGTGCCAGAAGACGTCCCCTGTCTGCTTCACCAAGGTATTCCTGCCCCATGGTCTGCAACCGCTTATACGCCTCATCCCCGCTCCGAACCCTAGGTTCAGTAGCGGGGATGCGGCGTTAGTGTTTAACTAGCTAGCGGTTGGGGACGCTGCCGCTTCTTCCGTGACCTTGGGGTCAACGGTGAGCAGCGCGTCGCCGAAAGCGATGTCCTCACCCGGGTGATAGGCCGGCAGGACTGAGCCCGTCTTCTTGGAGTTGGACACCACGACCGGGGTTGTCACCGGGTAGCCAGCGGCCTTGATGGCCTCAATATTGAACTCGCAGAGGAGGTCGCCTACCTTGACTTCATCACCCTTGGAAACGTGAGAGGTAAAGTGCTCGCCTTTAAGGTTCACGGTGTCAAAGCCGATGTGCATGAGGATATCAACGTTGTTGCCGTCAGCATCCTTACCACGCACGGCGTACGCGTGCTTCGAAGGGAAAGTCACCGTAACTTTGCCGTCAATCGGGGAAACGAGGCGGCCTTCGGTGGGCTCGATGGCAGCGCCAGCGCCCAGCTTGCCCGCAGCAAACATCGGGTCGGAGACCGCAGAGAGGGCCACAGCGCTGCCGGTCAGCGGCGAAGCCACACGGTAGGCGTTGGGGTCTGCAGTAGCGGACGGCACATCGCTACTCGTCGCTGTGACGGCACCAACCTCATCCGGGTCGATGGAGCCATTCTTAGAAATGAGGTAGCGACCATAGGCAAAGGCCACACCGAAGGCCAAGATGAGTGAGACAATCGCACAGATGAAGAACTGCATGATGTCATTCGGGCGCATGGACACGAAGCCGATGAGGCCGGCAGCACCCAGCGCGGTTGCCTTGACATCGAAGAGTGCGATGAACGTCGAGGCAATTGCCGAGGCACCCATGCCGATGTAGAACGGCCAACGCAGTCGCAAATTAACACCGAAAATCGCAGGCTCGGTGATGCCGAACAAAGCGGACATACCGGAAGCACCGGCCAAGCCCTTGAGCTTCTCACCGCGTGCAAGGAAGTAGACAGCGAGGGCTGCGCCACCTTGTGCGATGTTGGCCATGGAGGCCGTCGCGAAGATGAAGGATCCGCCCTGATCCCACAGCATGTACTCGATCGGCGGGAAGGACTGATGGAGACCAGTGATAACGATCGGCGAGTACACCAGACCGAAGAGGAAGCCACCCACCGGACCGGCGAAGTCGTAGAGGTTGGCAAGGCCAACACCCAGCCACTCACCCGCGGTGCGCAGGAACGGGCCAATGGCAACGAAGGTAATAAATCCTGTCAGCAGTAGGGTGATAAGTGGCGTGAGCATGAAGTCCACCGTGCCTTTGAGGTGACGGTGCAGGAACTTCTCAATGGTTGCCAAGATCCAGGCGATGACCAGGATCGGCAGGATGGAGCCTTGGTAGCCTGCTTGGGCGACGTCGAGGCCGAAAATGTTCCAGTAGGTCATCTCGCCGGCATCGATAGTCTCGGCCACACTGTAGCCGTTGACCAGGTCCGGCATGACCATGGCCATCGCCATGCCGGCACCGAGGAACTCGTTGCCGCCGAAACGCTTTGTGGCTGTAAAGCCGACCAAAATCGGCAAGAAGGCAAACGGCGCAGAGGCCAGCAGATTAATAAGACCGGCAACGTCCTCTAGCGCTGGGACCATCTGAATAACAGATTGGTCGCCGAAAAGCCCCTCGGCAGAAAGAACGTTATTCAGGGCCATCAGCAGACCACCACCGACCAGAATCGGAATCAGCGGAACGAATATGTCTGCAAGAACCTTGATGGCCCGTGAGAACCAGTTGCCAGAGTTTGCAGCAATGTCCTTGAGCTCATCAGTGGAAACGGCGACGTCCTTGCGGATCATGCCGGTCATTTCTTTGTAGACGACGTTAACGTCGCCCGGACCAACAATCACCTGGAACATGCCGCCTGCCTCAAAGATGCCTTTGAGGTCGGGGTCGCTCTCGAGTGCTTTGGTGTCTACTTCTTTGGTGTCTTTGAGAACCATGCGCAGGCGGGTGGCACAGTGCGCAAGTCCAACGATATTGTCTTCGCCACCCAATGCTTTGAGCGTCCGCGCGGCGACTTCTTTGTGATCCATAGGTGGATCCCTTTCCTAGTGATGCGGGCTAACTGTCCTTAACCTCTATTAAATACATCACCCGGAAAGAAAACCAACCATTCGGGCATAAATGAGGGAGAATTCACCTTTTCTTGGGTTCCAAACGGTCACCAAATCCGCTTCCCCTCAGCCTCCCTCTCTATATCTCGCGCCATCCACTCCAGCGAGCATCGTTTTCACCAAACACGCTAGCAGCCGCGGCGACGTGCCCACCGCCGGCAAAAATCTCTACCGCGCAGCCATCGGCGATGGCCACGAGTTCCCCCTCCGGGCAAGCGATAACGCGTTCATCTTCGCCGACTTTTACACGCAGCAGCCCATCGCCCGCAGTAAATTGCAGACGCTCGGTGCCCGCCGCGTCAACCAGGCTGTATTGCCCACCACGCGAGGCCACCACGCTCGTGGTCGTGCCAAAGCCCTCGCGGCCACTCGCCTCCGGAATGGACTTCCATACCGGGAGTTGGTGCAGCCAGCCATCCTCCAGCCACACTCGGCGCGGCAAGGAAAGCGTATGCACCCAGCCCTCGTCGACCGTCGGCTTATCGTCCTGGGAAGGCAGGCCGATCCAGCCCAGCATCACAGCCTCGCCGTCACCGGTGCCGACGAGCTGCGGCGCATAGAACTCATGACCATAATCCAACTCGCTGAAGCCGCGTTCAACGTGGAAAGTGGTTCCTTCCAGGCGACCAACAACATAGCCGCACTGATCAGAGGAGGCGTAGTGAGTCTGCCCGTCCACACTCACGGGCTCCAGGCCCTGCGGACAGAAAACCAAAACGTCCTTGTCCTTACCGGTTTCCTTATCCGTCAGGGTCACCAAGTTGGGACACTCCCACATGTACCCGCCCGGGAGGATGTCGGGGCTAAGCCCTGGGCGGGCGTCGGAAAGCGCAAAATTAAGCTCCCCCTGAAACTCCCAGACCTCCAGGTCCGTGGAGCGATAGAGCACCACCGTGCCCGTCTCGTCCGTGCGCTGCGCGCCGATGACCATGCGCCAGCCATGTTCGTCGCGCGAAATCTGCGGATCGCGGAAGTGCCCGGTAAAGCCCTCCTCCGCGTCAGGGATGAGCGGATTTCCGGCATCGCGCTGGTAGATGCCACCCTCGGGTCCTGATGGGTCAAGCACGCGCACCCTGTTCTGCGAGGGAATGCGGCGCCCATCGCGTTTGAGGTTGCCCGTGTAGTAAAGCCACACGTCAGTGCCGTCGACCACGGCCCCACCGGAGTAGCAACCATGCATGTCATAAGGCATGTCCGGATACAGCACATCCGGGTGATGCTGCCAGGGCCCAGGGGCGCTCAACAGCGCGGAAGCATGCCCCCAACCCGTGCGCTTGCTGGCATACGGAAAACAAGGGTCATGCTGGTAATACACGTGGAGTGTATCGCCGTCGAGGAACACGCCATTGGGATCATTGAGGCGGCCGAGGGGTGGTGCGATGTGAAAGTTCGGACGGTAATTCATAACACCGATACTATGGAATTCATGAAGATCCATGTGTGTGGCGAAGGACTCGTCGACCTCGTCCCCGTCGCCCCAGGTAGCTTGCAAGACCTCACGCCGGCCCTGGGAGGCGGGCCTTTCAATGTGGCCATCGCGGCGGCGCGTCTGGGCGGCGAGGTCAGCTTCCAGTCGCGCCTTTCCACCGACGGTTTCGGTAACGCGCTGGTGAAAAGGCTGGAGCAGGAAGGCGTGGACACGTCTATGGTCCAGCGCGGTCCAGAGCCCACCACTTTGGCAGTGACCAGCATCGGCGATGATGGTTCGGCGTCCTATACCTTCTACAAGGAGGGCACGGCAGATAGGTTGGTTGAGCCCACGCTTTCCGACGCCGAGATTGCCTACTTCGGCACTGTTTCCCTCGCGTTGGAGCCAGGTGCTTCGCGCTATGGAGAACTGCTCAAGCAATTCGCGGCGCAGGGCAGCATCGTGGCGCTCGATCCGAATATCCGCCCGTTCTATGCCAACGATGAGCACAAGGCCTTCCTCAACGAGCTACTCGTCCACGTCACCGTGCTGAAGCTTTCTGAGGAAGAAGTGGAATTCCTAGGCAAGCAGGCCCTCAAGCAGGTTCCCGTCGTGGTGGTTACCCGCGGCGGCGAGGGCCTCACGTTGCGCGCTGGCACGACCCGGCTCGATGTGCCGTCCGTCAATGTCGACGTCGCCGACACCATCGGCGCGGGCGATACCATCATGGGCGCGCTGCTCACAGAGATCGCCCGCCGCAACCTCACGGCGGAAGCGCTCACTCACTTGAGCGAATACGACTGGAAAGAGATTTTGGAATTCGCCGCGGCAGCCGCTGCGATTACTGTCTCCCGCAAGGGCGCACAGCCGCCACACCGCGCAGAAGTGCTTGCAATGCAAGCAGATGCTCAGAAGAAGGAGGCCTAAATGTTTGCTTCATATCAGGGCCGTAGCACCGTTTTACATGCCGTGGCATTCGTCTTGGTGGCGCTATCTTTCATCTTCCCGGTAGTCCTTGGCACTTCTGCCCTGCTGCCCACGTGGCTATCCGGCACCGTGAGTATCCTCGTTGCGCTCGCCATTCTTGTCGACGCCGCGCACAAAGCCTTCGCCCCATCTGAACGCCCCGCACGTGGCCTACGCGGACTATCCGCCCTCGCTGCGTTGACCGCACTCATCGGCTGGATCTGCTGGCTTTTTATCTTCAACAACTTCGACGCCGCCGGCACCACCATGTACAAGATCGGCACCTTTACTCTGGGCACCAGCGCCGTGCTCAACATCTTCTGCGCCGCCATCGCCTTCATGGATTGGCGGGCTGGCCGCGTTACTCCGGTCAAGCACTAATCGGCGAAACTGCCTTTGGCTCCCCGAAAGCCATTAGGAGTTCTTGCTATTCAGCAGCTTCGATTTCAAAGCCGGTGCCCACACGAAGCGGGCCGATCGGCAAAGAGGGATCACTTTGCCAACCAACGTTGTTAGAAGCGATCGACACCGTCACATGCTTACCCACCCACGGCTCTGCCTTTTCGCGTCTTTCCTCGTCCGCGCCGTAGTGCGATGCAAGGAAGCCGCTATCGACCACACGGGTTTCCTTGTGACCTGCCTTGTACCCGGTGATCTCCCCCGGTGCGTCAAATTCGAGGATCCAATAGTCGCCATTGAGCTCGCTTTCAGAGATGCCGGATTCAGGATGCGAGCCTAGGGTCTCACGACCTTTCTTCTTTACAACCTTGCCTGTCATCTTCAAGATGCCGTCTTCAACGACCACCGCTGGTTTCTTCGATTCTTCTGACGCCGTGGATTCTTGGGAACCCGCCTCTGCTGCGCTTTGCGGCACCATCGTATTGAACATCTTCTCTGTTTCTTTAGCGGAGTCGTCTTTTCCGGAATTACTGCAGCCAGAAAGCGCTAGGGCAGCAACACAGAGTAAGGAAACATAGCGGCGCATGATTAGACCTCAAACCACATAAGGAAATAGGAGACAGCTTTTTAGCTTAACGCCTTGGGGCGGTGAGGATTGTGGAAATCAGCGATCCGGTGGCGTCGGCAAGCAGCAAATGCTTCGCGTGTTAAACCAACCTGCATTCGAACCATCGAACGGGGCCAATCGCTTGGGCCCCAGCCCCTTCGATGGTTCGAATGCGGGTTTCTGGGTCTATCCCCACAATCGGGCGCAGCCGCGATGCGTACATCAAAAGACCCTAAATATTAAGACATATGTACGCCATGTCTGTAGCGCTACCGCGCGCCTGCACCGCCCCATCCATGCCGAGACTTGGTCTACCAAAAGCAGAGCATTACCGCGCTTCCCGTTACGCGAATAGAGCAGAAACGCCTTGCGACAAATACGCGCAAAAGAAAAGCCGGCCAAGCCTTCTTCCTTTGGGAAGAAAAGCCTGGCCGGCTTAAGAGTTGGAAAAGCTAGGTTTTACTTAGCCTTCTCCACGATCTCGACGAGACGGAAGTGCTTGTCCTTAGACAGCGGGCGGGTCTCGGCGATCAGAACGCGGTCGCCGATGCCGGCGGTCTCGTTCTCGTCATGTGCCTTAACCTTCTTGTTAGAGCGCATGATCTTGCCGTAAAGCGCGTGCTGCTTGCGGTCTTCGAGCTCGACGACGATGGTCTTGTCCATCTTGTCGGAAACTACGATGCCGATGCGGGTCTTGCGCGCACCGCGCTCCTTCTTTACTTCGTTCACGTTTGCCTCACTCATGATTAAGCCTCAGCTCCCGGAACTACGGACAGGCCCAGCTCGCGCTCGCGAAGAACGGTGTAGATGCGGGCAATGTCGCGCTTAACCGTGCCGATGCGGCGGTTGTTGGTCAACTGGCCGGTAGCCTTCTGGAAACGAAGGTTGAACAGCTCTTCCTTCGCATCCTTAAGGCGGGTTTCCAGCTCAGCGTTGTCGAGCTCACGGAACTCGTGGGCGGGGGTACCGGTTGCCATTAGAACTGGTCCTCCTTCTTGATGATGCGGACCTTGCAAGGAAGCTTCTGGCCTGCACGGCGCAGAGCCTCGATAGCAGTGGCCTCGTTCGGGTAGGACATCTCGAAGAGGACGCGGCCCGGCTTAACGTTGGCGACCCACTTCTCAACCGGGCCCTTACCGGAACCCATACGAACGCCGAGTGGCTTCTGGGTCAACGGACGGTCCGGGAAGATGTTGATCCACACCTTGCCACCACGCTTAACGTGGCGGTTGATGGCAATACGTGCGGCCTCAATCTGACGGTTGGTGATGTAAGCCGGCTCGAGAGCCTGGATTGCGTAATCACCAAAGTTGATGCGGTTACCGCCCTTGGAAACACCGCTACGGGTAGGACGGTGCTGGCGGCGGTACTTAACGCGCTTAGGAATCAGCATGGATTAGCCCTCCTGCTTCTGCTGTGCGCGCTGACGACGCTGGCCACCACGGCGCGGACGACCGTTACGGTCACCGCGGCCACGGCCCTGCGACGGAGCGTTCAGTTCGGATTCGCGTACGCCACCGACGACGTCACCCTTGTAGATCCACACCTTGATGCCAATACGGCCGAAGGTGGTGTGGGCCTCTGCGGTGCCGTAGTCGATCTCGGCGCGAAGAGTGTGCAGCGGAACGCGACCCTCGTGGTAGCGCTCGGTACGGGACATCTCGGCGCCGCCCAGACGACCGGACAAAAGGATCTTAATACCCTTGACCTGCGGCTGGCGCATAGCGGACTGGATAGCCTTGCGCATTGCACGACGGAATGCAACACGGTTAACCAGCTGCTCGGCGACGGACTGAGCAACCAGAGTTGCGTTGGCGTCGACCTGCTTGACCTCGAGGATGTTGAGGGCGACCATCTTGCCGGTGAGCTTCTCGAGCTCGCGGCGGATGCGGTCTGCCTCAGCACCGCGGCGGCCGATCACGATGCCCGGGCGGGCGGTGTGAATGTCGACGCGTACACGGTCACGGGTGCGCTCGATGACGACGTCGGCGATGCCGGCGCGGTCGAGGCCCTTCTCGAGGAACTGACGGATCTTGATGTCTTCGGCTACGTAGTTCGCGTAGTCCTTATCGGCGAACCAGTGGGTCTTCCAGTCGGAAGTGATGCCCAAACGTAGGCCGTGAGGATGGATTTTCTGGCCCATTACTTGGCCCCTTCCTTCTGGCTCTCGACCACCACGGTGATGTGGCTGGTGCGCTTACGAATCATGAATGCACGGCCCTGTGCGCGTGGCTGGAAGCGACGCATGGTCGGGCCCTCGTTGGCGTATGCCTCGGAGATGACCAGGGTGCGTGGGTCCAGACCGAAGTTGTTCTCAGCGTTAGCGGCTGCAGAAGCAACGACCTTAGCGACTGGCTTAGCAGCGCCCTGCGGAGCGTACTTCAGGATTGCAAGTGCCTCGGCTACGGACTTGCCGCGAACCAGATCGATGACACGGCGTGCCTTCATCGGAGTAACGCGGACGTAGCGGGCCGTTGCGGATGCGGAGGTGATGGTTTCACTCATCGCTTATCGACGTCCCTTCTTATCGTCCTTGATGTGACCCTTGAAGGTCTTGGTTGGTGCGAACTCACCGAGCTTGTGGCCGACCATGGAGTCCTCAACGAACACCGGCACGTGCTTACGACCGTCATGGACGGCGAAGGTGTGACCGATGAAGTCAGGCAGAATGGTCGAGCGGCGAGACCAGGTCTTGATGACCTGCTTGGTGCCGGCCTCGTTCTGAGCATCCACCTTGTTGAGGAGGTGCTCATCGACGAACGGGCCTTTCTTAAGGCTGCGTGGCATTGTTTACCTCCTCTTAGCGCTTCTTGTTCGGGCGACGACGGCGCACGATCATGTTGTTCGAGTAACGGTTCGGGTTGCGGGTGCGACCCTCCTTCTTGCCCCATGGGGACACAGGGTGACGACCACCGGAGGTCTTACCCTCACCACCACCGTGTGGGTGGTCAACCGGGTTCATGACGACACCACGGACGGTCGGGCGAACGCCCTTCCAGCGCATACGGCCGGCCTTACCCCAACGGATGTTCATCTGGTCAGCGTTGCCGACCTCACCCACGGTGGCGCGGCAACGGATGTCGACGCGGCGGATCTCGGAGGACGGCATACGCAGGATTGCGTACTTGCCTTCTTTACCCAGCAGCTGGATGGAAGCACCAGCGGAGCGGGCAAGCTTAGCACCTGCGCCCGGCTTGAGCTCCACAGCGTGGATGGTAGTACCGGTTGGGATATTGCGCAGCGGCAGGTTGTTACCAACCTTGATGTCGGCGTTAGCGCCGGCCTCAACGATGGTGCCCTGCTTCAGGCCCTTAGGGGCGATGATGTAGCGCTTCTCGCCATCTGCGTAGTGCAGAAGAGCGATGTTTGCGGTGCGGTTCGGGTCGTACTCGATGTGGGCAACCTTTGCCGGGATACCGTCCTTGTCCGTACGACGGAAGTCGATCAGACGGTAACGACGCTTGTGGCCACCGCCAATGTGGCGGGTGGTGATGCGGCCGTAGTTGTTACGACCACCAGTCTTGCTCAGCGGGCGCAGCAGGGACTTCTCCGGGGTAGAACGAGTGATCTCCTCGAACTCGGACACGGAGGATGCGCGGCGACCCGGAGTTGTCGGCTTGTACTTACGAATAGCCATAATTCTTCCTTTTCCTTTCGGCTCTCCGGTGGCGCTTAAGCGCCGCCGCCGAAGATGTCGATGGAGTCGCTGCCTTCACGAAGCGTCACGTACGCACGCTTGGTGGACTTGCGCTGACCGAAGCCGGTGCGGGTGCGCTTACGCTTACCTGCACGGTTAACGGTGTTCACGGAGTCAACCTTTACGCCGAAGATCTGCTCGATGGCATCTTTGATCTGGGTCTTGTTGGAGTCCGTGGAGACGTAGAACGTGTAAACGTTCTGCTCCATCAGGCCGTAGGATTTCTCGGAAACGACCGGGGCGATGATAATGTCACGCGGGTTAACGAGCTTAGCCATTACTTCTCCTCCTTAACTTCCTCGTTCGCACCCTGAGCGCGAGCGACGAAGGTGTGCAGAGCCTCAACGGAGAACACAACGTCGTCAGAGTAAAGAACGTCGTAGGTGTTCAGCTGGCCTGCATCCAGGATCTGGACGTTAGGCAGGTTGTTGGCGCTGCGGCGAGCGTTGATGTCCTCGCGGCCGACAACGAGCAGCACGTTCTTGCGCTCGGTCAGGCGCTCGATGAAAGCCTTAGCCGCCTTGGTGGACGGGGTCTGGCCCGGGACGAGCTCTTCGATTACGTGGATGCGCTCATTGCGAGCACGGTCAGACAGTGCACCGAAGAGAGCAGCCTTGATCATCTTCTTAGGGGTGCGCTGGGAGTAGTCGCGCGGCACTGGGCCGTGGGAGATACCGCCACCGGTGTAGTGAGGTGCGCGGATCGAGCCCTGGCGTGCACGACCGGTGCCCTTCTGACGGAAAGGCTTACGGCCACCGCCGCGGACCTCGCCGCGGGTCTTGGCCTTGTGGGTGCCCTGACGAGCAGCAGCGAGCTGAGCGTTGACAACCTGGTGCATCAAAGCAATGGATGCCTCGGTGTCAAAGATCTCGGCCGGCAGCTCAACAGAGCCGTTGGTCTTACCTTCAGCGGTTTGGACGTCTAGCTTGAGGTTGCTCATGCGTGTGCACCGCCCTTCACTGCGGTCTTAACGGTGACGAGGCCACCGCGCGCACCAGGGATAGCACCCTTGATGAGCAGCAGGTTGGACTCGGCATCGATCTTCTGAATCTTCAGGTTCTGGGTGGTAACACGGTCCTGGCCCATGCGGCCAGCCATGCGGGTGCCCTTGAAGACGCGAGCCGGGGTAGCGCAGGCGCCGATGCCACCGACGCGGCGGTGAGCAGCCTGGTTACCGTGGGCAGCGCCCTGACCTGCGAAGCCGTGGCGCTTCATTGCGCCTGCGTAGCCGTGGCCCTTGGTGGTGCCGGTAACGTCGACGAAGGTAATGCCCTCGAAGATGTCAGCGGTAACTTCCTGGCCAACCTCGTAAGCAGAGGTGTCATCCATACGGATTTCGGCAACGTGGCGACGTGGGGTTACGCCAGCCTTCTTGAAGTGACCTGCGGCAGGCTTGTTTGCCTTGCGCGGGTCGATCTCGCCAAATGCGATCTGGATGGCGTTGTAGCCATCGGTTTCTGCGGTGCGAATCTGGGTAACAACGCACGGCCCAGCCTCGACGACGGTAACCGGCACAACGCGGTTGTCCTCGTCGAAGATCTGGGTCATGCCGAGCTTCTTGCCCAGAATGCCCTTGATCTCGTTTTCACTCATTGTTAGTTCTCCACCAAATATCTATTCGTCGATCGCTTTACACTACTGAATGTTTACGTCGACGCTGGCCGGAAGGTCGATGCGCATAAGAGCGTCAACGGTCTTCGGGGTCGGGTCGAGAATGTCGATCAGGCGCTTGTGAGTGCGCATCTCGAAGTGCTCGCGAGAGTCCTTGTACTTGTGCGGAGAACGAATAACGGCGTATACGTTCTTCTCGGTTGGGAGCGGCACTGGGCCAACAACACGAGCACCCGTACGGGTTACGGTCTCGACGATCTTCTTTGCAGAAGCGTCGATAGCCTCGTGGTCGTAGGCCTTCAGCCGAATGCGGATCTTTTGTCCCGCCACGCTTATCCTCTTCCTCGCTTCCCCACTTACACATTCCCGGCGTATCCGGGGCGTGAAGCGGTGGGAAATTGCTTCTCGATTTCTCTATAACGTTGTCCGGACTCTAGGGCCTGGGCTCAACGCCAGTTGTCTGACTGTCATGACGACCAAAAGATGCGACCTGGCATAAACCTTGGGGCGCAGTGCTTTCGACGGGGTACAAGACCCGAAGTCAAAGTCAATAGGAAGAGGACGGTTCTTCACGCATTACACGTGCGAGTACATGTCCAATTCGTATACTGCCGCTGTTTATTTGCCATGCCCCTTCTCCGGTCCATTCTCTCGGGATGCCTCTACTAAAACGCGGACCTAGCCCGATTGAATGACCTTCCCAGTGCACGCCTTAAGACGCCCACCAACAAAGGTGTCATGTTCGCTTTACCAGCAACTTTGCCATTGATATTCGACTTAGAGCCGGAAGTCAGTGACGCCGCCATGTTAAAGCAACCCTTGTATTTAAGCATGTAATCACGCGTTTTCCAAACTTCTAACAAAACCGTGCCCAATATCACGTTTTCTAAAAGATCGACTACCGCACCCCACAATGTCCGCATTCAGTTATAGGCTCGGATGGGTAAGTTACTTTTAGCCTTCAAGAGAAGAGGAAATGCTCATGGCTGCTAACACCCCAGAAAACAATTCGACCACCCCAGCTACGGCCGCTACCGAGTCCAGCACCGCTAACTCCCCTGAGGCCGCCGCTACCCCTAAGGTAAACAAGAACCTCGAGACCGAGTTCGGTATCACCACTATTGACGACACCGTCGTATCCAAGATCGCCGGCATCGCTGCCCGCGAAGTGTCCGGCGTTGCTGCTCTCGGTGGCGGCGGCGCCCGCATGATGGGTTCGATCCGTGAATCCTTTGGCGCCTCCGAGGACGTTCGCCAAGGCGTCAGCGTGCAGGTTGCTAACGGTGTTGCCACCATCGAAGTCGCCATCATCGCCGAGTACGGCGTAGCCATCCACGAGCTGGCAGAGGCCATCCGCCGCAACATCATGAATGCCGTTGAGCGTATGACTGGCCTCGGCGTCGATCGCGTCGACGTTGTTGTTCATGATGTCAAGCTCCCGAAGGAAGACCTCGCCGCCGAGCAGTCCGCAAACAATTCCCTGCCGCAGGGCCAGGAATAGGACTAAGCCTTGATGTCTGACTCCGTCGAGTCCCCCACGACGCGCTTTGAGCTCGACGCCCCCGCTGCGCACCGCATAGTTGGAGCCGTGCTGGGGACGCAGGGCGTCGCCAAGCTACATGCCGGCTCCTTCGGTGAGGTGTCGCTGCTCTATCCGGGCGAGCGCATTGCTGGACTCAAGCGTCCGAATCCCCGCGATGATCGCCATCTGGAGGTACACATCGTGTTCGACGTGGCAGAGCAGGTGCCCGTCAAGGACGTCGCCGAAGGTGCTCGCGCGGCAGCGCTCGAGGCATGCTCCGAGCTTTCGCGAGTCGATGTTGTTGTAGCTGACGCTATCAGCAGCGCATTCAATACTAATAAGGAATAAGCATGAAGAATTACTCCACACTCGGCATCGTGGCCGGCCTAGTTTTGGCATTTTTCATCCACCTCGGCCTGTGGCCCACGGTTCTGGCAGTCCTCCTCGCCGCGTTGGGCGGGGTCATTGGTGCTCACTTTGATGGTCGCATCGATCTCTCCGCGGTGTGGAATGGAATCGTTGGCAAGGATAAAGGGCAAGGCTAATGCCCCATGATTCCTCCCTTGCACGCAGCTCAGGCTCTTTAAGATTTTCCATTAAGTCCCTCGAGCGCATCGTTGGCACTGCCATCGCCAGTGTGCCCGGCACCGTAGCCATCGACGCCAAACTCGCGGGCCTTGCCGGGCGCGCGTTTCCACGGCTGCTCATCCAGAGCGACCCAACCAAGGAAGTCGTGGCTGTCGATGCCAACATCGCCGTTACTTGGCCCAGTCCGGTAACAGCTGTCGCCGAGGCCGCACGCGCCGCCATCGAAGAAGCTGTCAGAACCTACACCGGCTACGCCACCACACGTGTCAACGTCACCGTGGGCGCCGCTGTCCCTGGCGAGCGCGTAACAGGGCTAGCAGTGGCATCACGGCGCGCCCCGAGCGTGACCCTGCCACACACGCGGCCGCAGCGCGAGCTCCAAGCGATAGAGACCACGCACCTAGTGCAAATCCGCAGCGTCTCACGCCCTGAGCCACAACCGGTACGGGCAGTTTCACCGCGCACGGCGCCCGTTTCCGTAGTGAGCGCTGCGACGCCGCAGCCGGCTGCGCTCACTCCAGTTCGCTCGCCCAAGTCAGCGGAGCTACGCCCAGTCGCGACTCCCCCAGCGCTCCAACTACGCCGGGTGGACACGCCACAGCCTGCGCCGCTGCGCCCTGTTCGAACGCCACAACCTGCTACGGCGTGGTCGCCGACGCTGCGGCCTAATGCCACAGTCCGGCGGCCCATGGCGCCACGGCCTGAACCACTTCGCGAGATAACCATCCAACCGCTCTTCCGAGGAGGTGCCCATGAGTAAAGAACGCAGCATCTTCCCGCACGGCTTTGGCCAAAAGCCTGCCGCCTCGCCAGCAGCCCGCACGTGGACTGTCATACTCGGGCTCGCCTGTCTTGGAGGCTCGGCATTTCTGGGCCGGGAGACCTGGGCGGTGAGCACGGGTGCAAGGTCATGGCTGCAACCCTTCATCGACGTCATGTCTCAGGACAAAATCGAAACCTGGATGCTAGTCAGCGGCGGGGCAGCTATTTTGGTTGGCCTGCTTTTACTCGTGGCGGCATTCAAGCCGCGAAAATCCACCCACACCCAGGTCGAATCAGAAGTAGCCTCCATGTGGTTACGGCCCGTTGATATAGCACGCGCTGCTTCCGCAGCAGCCCGTCGCGTTCCCGGCGTCGCAGCTGCGCGCAGTCGCGCGGTCATCTCCAAGAAGAGGATTACCGTCGATGTAACGGTCAACGGCGATACTGGGGATGAGGGTCTCATCTCCCGTGTGGAGGACGCAGTCGCGCAGACGCTGCAGCAACTCCACCGTCAGCCCCAGCTCACTGTTGCAGCCGAGAAACTCCCGGAGGTCGACGATCATGTCTAAAGGCTTAGCCGCTTTCGACCGAATGTTGTTATTCATTATTGCGGCCATTCTCATCGTGCTCGGCTTGTGGCCCATCCTCATCCACTTCGAGGTTCCCTTCGCGCTCTACCTTGCGCGGTGGGTCGACCACGACGAATGGGCAGCCCTTCCTCAGCAAGGCTGGTGGGCTGCCGCACTAGGTACGGCGACGGTGGTGCTAGCTGTGTCCGGCTTATGGCTAGTAATTGCTAACCTGCGCCACCACCGCTTTAACAATGTGGCTTCTGAGTCCTCGAACGACAAAGGCAAGATATCAACCAACATGCAGGCAATCGCCGGTGCAGTCGCTGATACCTTGGCTGCGGAAGACGGCGTGGAAAAAGTCACCCGCTTGGTGGCCTACGATCGCGCGCGTCCGACGCTCCAGTACACGGTTGAGGCGAACCCAGATACCGCTTTGTCTGCGCTTGTCGACGCTGTCGAGACCAACGAGCAGGACTTCCGCCTAGCGTTCCCCGACGCCGACCTCGATACCGTGTACAAACTCCACTTTGGAAAAGTGCGAGCGCTAAAGGAATAGGCCGGTTCAGCACTTAGCTTTCGGCAGGGGCGGATTCAGCGAGGAATATCTCGGTGACCGCCCCAAACTCATGCGTCGTGCCACGAGACAAGCCCACGAGCAGCGGCGCGCCCACAGTACATTGCTCGATCACTGTCCACGAATAGTCGGTACGGTCCACACCCCGGTTGGCCGATGTGTAAACGTGCAAGCCGTGGTCCAAGAGAATAACATCATCGGACGTGCGGAGCATCCAGACGCGTTCACCAACGCTGCGTCGCTTCAGCCCTTCAAGACTGCGGTTATCTGGGGTCAGCTGGGTAATCAGCTCCACCACGCCGTAGCGGTGCTCAAAGCCTTCGGCATCAGTCACCGCTAAAGGACGCCCCGGCCCCACTGCCCGTATTGCAGAATACTCCCACGAAACGGGCTGACCGGGTCCCGCCTTAGAGGTCGTACGCACGATGAAGCGCTCGGCGTCGACAGTGACCCGGTTGCTTTCCGTGACGATGAGCCACAAACCTCGGGTCACACGGGCGTCGTCAAGCGGCAGCGTGGGCGGATGAACCCTAGCCATCGACTCAAGCGCGGCACGCAGCTCCTCATCGTCGGCGCCCCAGCCCAAGCCCTGATTAGCGAGCATCGCAAAGATCGTGCCTAACGGCAGCTCCGGCTGTCCCTCCCACGCATCGCGAAGTGCGCGAAGGGTGCGGTCAATGCGGGTGGGATCAAGCATGGATCAAAGCTTAACGGAGACAGCAGGTAGACATACAAAAGCCACCGCCTTCCCAAGTAGGGAAAGCGGTGGCTTAAAAGGCGTTACTTTAAACGCTCAAGCAAGTGCTCTTACTTGATGATCTTGGTAACGCGGCCAGCGCCGACGGTGCGGGAGCCCTCGCGGATAGCGAAGCGCAGGCCCTCGTCCATAGCGACCGGCTGGATCAGCTCGACGGACATCTCGACGTTGTCGCCAGGCATAACCATCTCGGTGCCCTCAGGCAGCTTGATGACGCCGGTAACGTCGGTGGTGCGGAAGTAGAACTGCGGACGGTAGTTGTCCATGAACGGGGTGTGGCGGCCGCCCTCTTCCTTCTTCAGGACGTAGACGGAACCCTCGAATTGGGTGTGAGGAGTGTAAGCGCCCGGCTTGATAACAACCTGGCCGCGCTCAACCTCTTCACGCTTGGTACCACGCAGAAGCAGACCACAGTTGTCGCCAGCCTCGGTGTAGTCCATCATCTTGCGGAACATCTCGATACCGGTAACGGTGGTGGAGATGGACTTGTCCTGGATACCGATGATCTCAACGTCCTCGTTGACGTTCAGGGAGCCACGCTCAACACGGCCAGTAACAACGGTACCGCGGCCGGTGATGGTGAAGATGTCCTCGATTGGCATCAGGAACGGCTTGTCCAGCTCGCGCTCCGGATCCGGGATGGAGTCATCGCAAGCCTGCATCAGGTCAACGATAGCCTGTACCCACTTCTCGTCGCCCTCAAGAGCCTTCAGAGCAGAGATGTGAACGATCGGAGCTTCCTCATCGTAGTCCTGCTCTGCGAGCAGTTCGCGGATCTCCATCTCGACGAGCTCGATAATTTCCTCGTCGTCAACCATGTCGCACTTGTTCAGTGCAACGAGGATGTAAGGAACGCCAACCTGGCGAGCCAGAAGAACGTGCTCGCGGGTCTGCGGCATCGGGCCATCGGTTGCAGCAACAACCAAGATAGCGCCGTCCATCTGAGCAGCACCGGTAATCATGTTCTTGATGTAGTCAGCGTGGCCCGGAGCGTCAACGTGTGCGTAGTGGCGCTTCGGGGTGGAGTACTCAACGTGGGAAATGTTGATGGTAATACCGCGCTCCTTCTCCTCAGGAGCCTTATCGATCATGTCGAATGCGAAAGCGGTGTTCTCATCAGGGTACTGGTCAGCCAGAACCTTGGTGATCGCTGCGGTGGTGGTGGTCTTGCCGTGGTCGACGTGTCCGATGGTGCCGATGTTCACATGCGGCTTCGTACGCTCGAACTTCTCCTTTGCCACTGTTTGTCCTCCTGGACTCTATGGCGGCTGCAATTTCACAGCCACGTGGTTGGTTAATGCCATTGGCACTTGGAACGAAAATATCCCGAAGCGCTAATGACGCTTTCTTTACGTGCCAGTTACACGATCCTAGATTTATGCCGCAGTTTTTTCAAACTGCCTAAATAGGAGGTAACCCCGCGCATGTAGTGCGGACGTTGACCCTCGACAAGAATCTGATTATGGATCCTGGGAGGGTAACGGCCGGCTCAGCCAACACTCTTTGGTGCGAGTTCAGCCGACCGCTACCCCACCCAGTTCCTCACACGGGGTTACCCCGCCTGAGGCTGGCGTCTACTGGCGAAGACTACCAGCCCTTGCCAACGGGGTGGTGTGAGGGGGTTGGTTACAAAGCTTGTTTAAGCCTTGTTACCGGTACGCTCCTCGATGATTGCGGTTGCAACGGAGGAAGGAACCTCAGCGTAGGAATCGAAGACCATGCTGAAGTTTGCGCGGCCTGCGGTGGAGGAACGAAGGTCGCCGATGTAGCCGAACATCTCGGACAGCGGAACCTTAGCCTTGACGACCTTTGCGCCAGAGCGGTCTTCCATCGCGTAAACCTGGCCACGACGGGAGCTGATGTCACCGTTAACGGTGCCCATGTACTCCTCAGGGGTAACAACCTCAACGGCCATAACAGGCTCGAGCAGGACTGGCTTTGCCTTAGCAACAGCTTCCTTCAGCACCTGGGAACCAGCGAGCTTGAAAGCCATCTCGGAGGAGTCGACGTCGTGGTAAGCGCCATCCTCGAGGGTTGCCTTGATGTTAACCAGCGGGAAGCCAGCGAGGTAACCGTACTGCATTGCATCCTGGATACCAGCGTCGACGGAAGGGATGTACTCCTTCGGGACGCGGCCACCGGTGACGGCGTTCTCGAACTTGTAGGTTGCGGACTCGCCCTCCTCCAGCGTCTCTGGGTCCGGGTTGTAAGGCTCGATGGTGACGATGACCTTTGCGAACTGACCAGAACCACCGGTCTGCTTCTTGTGGGTGTAGTCCAGGGACTGAACCGTCTTGCGGATGGTCTCGCGGTAAGCAACCTGTGGGTTACCGATGTTTGCTTCGACCTTGAACTCGCGCTTCATACGGTCAACCAGAACGTCGAGGTGGAGCTCGCCCATGCCGCCGATAACGGTCTGGCCGGTCTCTTCGTCGAGCTCGACGGTGAAGGTTGGGTCCTCAGCAGCGAGCTTCTGGATAGCGGTACCCAGCTTCTCCTGGTCAGCCTTGGTTTTAGGCTCGATGGAGACCTTGATAACCGGATCCGGGAAGTCCATGGACTCGAGGATGATCGGGTTGTCCTTGTCGCACAGGGTGTCACCAGTGGTGGTGTCTTTCAGACCGATAACAGCATAGATGTTACCTGCGTCAGCCTGCTCGACCGGGTTCTCCTTGTTTGCGTGCATCTGGAACAGCTTGCCGATGCGCTCCTTTTTACTCTTAGTGGAGTTGAGCACCTCGGTGCCCGGCACAACCTGACCAGAGTAAACGCGGACGAAGTTGAGCTGGCCGAAGAACGGGTGTGCAGCAATCTTGAAGGACAGCGCAGAGAACGGGGACTCAACGGAAGGCTTACGCGTAACCTTCTCGTCCTCGTTGCCGACAGCGTGGCCGACAACCTCGCCCACATCGAGTGGGTTCGGGAGGAAGTCAACGACAGCGTCGAGAAGCGGCTGGACACCCTTGTTGCGGTAAGCGGTACCACAAAGAACTGGGTAGACCTCGGAGTTGATGGTCATCTTGCGGATGGCTGCCTTGATCTCGTCAAGGGTCAGCTCCTCGCCGCCGAAGTACTTCTCCATGAGCTCTTCGTCAGACTCAGCAACTGCCTCGAGCAGCTTCTCGCGGTACTCTTCAGCCTTCTCCTGCAGGTCAGCAGGGATCTCCTCGATGGTCGGCTCAGCACCGGTCTCCACCTTGCCGCGCCAAGTGATGGCACGCATGTTCAGCAGGTCAACGACGCCGTCGAAGTCGTCCTCAGCGCCGATGGGCAGCTGCAGAACCAGTGGCTTTGCGCCGAGGCGGTCGATGATGGTCTGAACGGTGAAGTAGAAGTCAGCGCCCAGCTTGTCCATCTTGTTGACGAAGCAGATACGCGGAACGTCGTACTTAGCAGCCTGACGCCACACCTGCTCAGACTGTGGCTCAACGCCTTCCTTGCCGTCGAAGACAGCAACTGCGCCGTCGAGAACACGGAGGGAGCGCTCAACCTCAACAGTGAAGTCAACGTGACCCGGGGTGTCGATGATGTTGATCTGGTTGTTGTTCCAGAAACAGGTAACAGCAGCGGAGGTAATGGTGATACCGCGCTCCTTCTCCTGCTCCATCCAGTCAGTGGTGGATGCACCGTCGTGAGTCTCACCGACCTTACGGTTGATGCCGGTGTAGAAAAGAATACGCTCGGTGGTAGTGGTCTTACCAGCATCGATGTGAGCCATGATGCCGATGTTACGGACCTTGTGAAGGTCCTTAAGCACTTGTTGTGCCACGGTTTTACCCCAACTTATTTATCGTGGACGCCTTGTCCTGGGCGCACGCTTCATCTTCACGTACCCCAGTCCATGCCGCCCGCATGGATAGGTCTTGTTTAATTTTGCCACGTCTTGGACTCGTTAGCAGCTTCAGGCCGCTAATTGCCCAGAAAAAAGGTCCGAGCAACGCTATTTAGTTTGTGTTTCCAGCGCTTCTCTAAGTACAAGAAGTACAGAAGCACTGTTAAGCGCGAACTTTTACGTTGCTCGGACCATAGGCATACGCCGGTATTACCAGCGGTAGTGCGCGAAGGCGCGGTTAGCCTCAGCCATCTTGTGAGTGTCTTCACGACGCTTCACGGAAGCACCAAGACCGTTGGAAGCATCCAAAATCTCGTTAGCGAGACGATCGATCATGGTGTTCTCACGACGCTGGCGGGTGAAGGTTACCAACCAACGCAGAGCGAGGGTGTTAGCACGAGCCGGCTTGACCTCAACTGGAACCTGGTAGGTAGCGCCACCGACACGGCGGGAGCGAACCTCGAGGTCCGGGCGGATGTTGCCCAGAGCCTTCTCCAGGGTGCCGACTGGGTCGGTACCGGTCTTCTCACGGCAAGCCTCGAGAGCACCGTAGACGATGCGCTCTGCGGTGGACTTCTTGCCATCGAGGAGGATCTTGTTCACGAGCATGGTGACCTGCTCGGAGTTGTATACCGGGTCCTTAACTACAGGACGCTTCGGAGCAGCATTCTTACGCATTGTTGATTACTGTCCCTTCTTTGCACCGTAGCGGGAACGAGCCTGCTTGCGGTCCTTAACGCCCTGGGTATCCAGTGCGCCACGGATAATCTTGTAACGAACACCCGGGAGGTCCCTAACACGACCGCCGCGGACGAGCACCATGGAGTGCTCCTGCAGGTTGTGGCCCTCACCTGGGATGTAGGCGGAAACCTCGATGCCGGAGGTCAGGCGAACACGAGCAACCTTACGCAGTGCAGAGTTCGGCTTCCTCGGGGTGGTGGTGTAAACACGGGTGCAAACGCCACGACGCTGAGGGGAACCCTTCAGCGCTGCGGTTGCAACCTTGGAGCGCTTATCATGGCGGCCCTTGCGGACCAGCTGCTGAATAGTTGGCATAAATCTAGTCTTTCTGTATGACTTCGGCTGAACTGACCGATGCTGCCCAAACACGCAAAAATAGGGGCTCTTTTCCGGGGCCCTTCCGCATGTCCAGAACATCAATCAGCCATTCAAGCCGATTAATCGATCAGACTTTTCACCCTACATGAAGGCGAAACCTCTTCGAACAATAGCAGCGACACGCAAAACGTCCAAATTTCGCCTACCCGGCTTTTCCTCCCATCACCACAGGCAGTCAATCGCACGACGCTTGACGACGCCGCCCCTCACTCGAGGCAGCTGTGACAAATTCCCCGGAACTTTCCACTCCACCCAAAATCGGGCTTTAAGTTTCACCTATAGAGGCAACAATCACAGGCACTAAATAGGCACATACCCTTTCGAACTTTCACCAAACAGGACACTACATATAGGGTCTCACACTCCAAGACCTCCCATATCTTGTATTTCGTCGACCCACCCCGCCACAAATTACAGCTATGTTATTCCGTGACGCCCAGCGCCGCGCGGTGGCTTTTCTGCCATCTCGGCTTACTGCAGGTTCTCCCAAATGAATGCGGTCGCCATTGCTTTCCCTATATGCGCGCCTGGGCATGCCATCAGAGCTGGAAAGGCAGCGAGCTTTTCGCTGTACCAGCGCTCCATTTTCATAACGAAGGGAAGAACTACATGGGTTCACGGACCATTAACGTCGCAGATTCCATCGAGGAGTACTTGGGCCGGCGTGATTGGCGCATAAACGCCAATGCCAATCAGGATTTCTCGTTGGGAGGATTGATTCTTAACAATGCGGGCAAAGTAACTGCCAATTACTGGCTGGATGAGGTCTTTTCGGAAGCTGCGGGTAATGCCCACCGAGCAGGTGATATTCATATCCACGATCTAGACATGCTCAGCGGCTATTGTGCTGGCTGGTCACTGCGCCGCGTCCTCGAGGAAGGCTTCGGTGGTGTTCCCGGCACGATTTCCTCGGCGCCACCGAAGCACTTCTCCTCCGCGTGCGGTCAGATCGTCAACTTCTTAGGCACGCTGCAGAACGAGTGGGCGGGCGCGCAGGCCTTTTCTAGCTTCGATACATATATGGCGCCTTTCGTGCGGCTGGATAACCTCAGCTACGGCCAAGTACTTCAATACATGCAGGAATTTATCTTCAACCTGAACGTGCCTTCGCGCTGGGGTACGCAGACGCCGTTCACGAATCTCACCTTCGATTGGCACTGCCCCACCGATCTGCGGGATCAAACCCCGCTCATCGGCGGCGAGCCCGCCGACTTCTGTTACGGCGACTTGGAGACGGAGATGGCCATCATCAACCGTGCTTTCATCGAGGTGATGTCGCAAGGTGATGCCGACGGCAGGCCATTTACCTTCCCGATTCCGACCTACAATATCACGCCGGATTTTGACTGGGATAGCAAGAACGCCGAGGCTCTGTTCACCATGACAGCCAAGTACGGTCTGCCCTACTTCCAGAACTTCCTTAACTCCGATCTTGACCCCGGCATGATTCGCTCAATGTGTTGCCGCCTGCAGTTGGACCTGCGCGAGCTATTAAAGCGCGGCAATGGCTTGTTCGGCTCCGCCGAGTTGACCGGCTCCATCGGCGTGGTCACGCTCAACTGCGCACGCCTGGGCTACCTCTACCGCGGCGACGAGGAGGCGCTGTTGACGCGCGTCGCGGAGCTGGTAGATCTCGGCGTCGACACGCTCGAGCGCCGCCGCGCCTTTGTTAACAAGTGCTTGGAGAAAGGTCTTTTCCCCTATACCAAGCGTTGGCTGCCCAGCTTGGATAACCACTTCTCCACTATCGGCGTCAACGGCTGCAACGAGATGATCCGTAACTTCACTGCCGACACCTACGATCTCACCGATCCGCGCGGCCGCGCTCAGGTATTGCGTCTGCTGGAGCGGGTTCGCGCACTGCTTGTCGACGCCCAGGAAAGAACCGGGCACCTTTATAACCTTGAAGCCTCGCCTGCCGAGGGCGCTACCTATCGCTTCGCACGCGAGGACCTGAAGCGCTACCCAGACATCCTGCACGCTGGCAGCGAAGAAGAACCGTATTACACGAATTCCTCGCAGCTTCCCGTCGCGCACACTCCCGATCCCTTTGCCGCACTCCAAGCCCAAGAGGATCTGCAGACCCAATACACCGGCGGCACCGTGCTGCATCTCTACATGGGCTCAGCAATGTCCTCCGGTAAGGCGTGCGCGAACCTCGTGCGCCGCTCGCTGGAGAACTTCCGACTGCCCTATGTCACCATCACGCCGACCTTTTCCATCTGTAACTCCCACGGCTATATCTCCGGCGAGCATCCGCACTGCCCCGACTGCGGTTCCAGCACTGAAATGTGGACGCGCGTGATGGGCTATTTCCGGCCAGTCTCCAGCTTCAACACGGGCAAGAAGGGAGAGTTCCATGAGCGCGAGTACTTCGACGAGAGGCTTGCGGCCGGCGTTTAAGACTGCGCCTTCGTTGCAAGCGCCGAAGCTAAGTTCCAGAACGCAGCTGCCGATTGGCGGGCTTATCCCCTTCTCGGCAACAGATTGGCCAGATCACCTGACCATGACGTTGTTCCTCAACGGCTGCCCGCTGCGGTGTAGCTACTGCCATAACCCGCAGCTGCAGGTCTTTGGGCCGGGAAGCTATAGCTGGCAGGACGCGCTTTCCTTGCTGTGCTCGCGCCGCGGGCTACTCGACGGCGTGGTTTTCTCCGGCGGCGAGCCACTTTCCGCGCCCGGGCTGCCGCAGGCGATAGCCGAGGCCCACGCGGCTGGCTTTAAAGTTGGCCTCCACACGAGCGGCTATCTACCGGGCCGGTTGGACAAGCTCATGGCCCATCCCGAAACACGGCCGGAATGGATAGGCATCGACGTCAAAGCCCTGCCGGAAGACCTGCCGCAGGTCACCGGCTGCAGCCGTGCCCAAGCGCAGCGGATGTGGGAGTCCTTCTATCTTTTGGCAGATTATGCGCGGACAGGGCGGCTATCGCTGCAAGCCCGAACCACATTGTGGCCAGGGTCGGGCATCGAGGCACGGCTTCCCGAACTGGAAGAACGCGTTGCGCAACAGGGGCTTAAGCTGGTGCGCCAGTGGGCGCACGACGTCGACAAGCACGGCGTCTACTGCGGGGCGGAAGCTACTGCCATACCCACGTAAAATCGGCGTCGGCGGCGTGCTCGGAGAAGTAAACCTTCTCCTGCGCCTCCCAGGTCTCGAACCACTCTGCGTAGTGCGGATCACGCTCGATGGCTCGCTCATAGCGCTTTTCGCGCGGGCCGTCGAGGCGCACCGTAATCACGGTGCCGCGCTCCTTAGCCGCAGCAATGTTTTCCGGAGTAACCGCACCGACGCCCTCCACGATGAGATCGTCGCGTGCATCCAAGCTCGCCCACTCACCCGGCGCACCGGCCTCCCAATCCCAGCGCCAATAGCCGGGATTGGTCTCGCGCAGCACCTGCTCGGCAACCATCCGGGAGCCCTGTTCAAGCCCGTGCCAACCGGGATAGAACTCGTCCAGGTGCACCACACGCCAGCCTGCTCTATCGGCGAGGGCGGCGCAGGCCCACGTCTTGCCTGCACCCGATGGCCCATCGATGAGCACCGTCACCGGCTTGAAGGGTTTCTTGCGCGTCGCGGCAGCCTTGATGACATCCTCGATGAGGCGGTCGAGCTGACTGTCGAAGTCCATGCTTCGTGGCCCTTTCGTCTTATAGACCGAAGAATCTCCAGGAATCTGTAACTACCGACGCTACCACCGGCACCGCTGCCAAAAGTGAACCGGCTAACATGATGAGCCAATCTTTCCTACTCACACGCGACTCGCGCGCCCACGTGCGTGACGGCGAGTACAGCGGAGTACGTCCAAAGCCGCGGGCCTCCATCGCCGTGGCCAGCTTGCCTCCGCGGCGCAGCGCAACTACCAAGAGACCGAAGGACATCGTAAGCAAATGCTTAACCTTGCCGCGATCCCCCAATCCCCGCGCCCTCCGAGCACGAGCCATGGAATCCCAGTCGTCTCGAAACAGCGTCGCCATGCGCACACCGGCGACCGCGCCAATAACAAAACGCGAAGGCAGGCGAAGGTTTTGCGCCAGGGCGTCGCCTAAGCGTGTGGGATCAATGTCGCGCGCGAGGACAATCATTGGCAGCGCTACCGCGAGCACACGCAGCATCATTGCCACTGAAAGGGTCACCGAGTTCTCCGAAACCACGATGAGCCAAAGCCGGAAGTAAACCTCTCCGCCCTCGGCGCCATACAGCAGCATCGAAACGCCAGACAGTGCGGCGAGGATAAACAGGAACCATCCGCTTCTTATGAGCTTTCCCCAACTGACTCCACACAGCGGCGCAAATACGAAGGTGATGACCAAAGAAACCGCGGCGGAGACCCAATCCACCGAGAGAAACAACGGCAAGGTCAGCGCCAGCATAAGGTAAACCCGCGTCAATGGGTTTACGTCGGACAAGATATTAGGCACGCGGCACCTCCACGCGGTTGTCGCCGAGAGCCGCGATGAAGAGGGGGTCGTGGGTTACCGAAGCAATGGTCACTCCCTCATCGCTTAACTCGCGCAGCATCCACACCAGTTCCGCGAAGGTCTGCGGATCTTGACCGAACGTCGGCTCATCAAGCAAGAGCACCGCCGGCGCGCTCACCAGTGCTGTTGCCACCGACAGGCGCCGTTTCTCTCCGCCCGAAAGTGTGAAGGGGTTGGCGCCAAGCAGCTGCCCCAAACGCAGGCGCTCCACTAGTTCCGCGATGCGCTTTTCTGGAACCTCCTCGCCCATCACTCGGGGTCCCACGCGTAGCTCATCGGCAACGCTGCGCGCGACGAATTGATGTTCTGGGTTCTGAAACACGTACCCAATGCGATGCGCGAGCTCGCGCGACTTCCACGTTGCCGGGTCTCCTTTGAGGCCGCGGCGCACGTGCTCGGCGACGCCCACCTCACCCGAGGTATAAGGAAGCAGTCCCGCCATGGTTTCCAGCCAGGTAGTCTTGCCAGCACCATTGGGGCCAGTCACCACGGTTGAAGCTCCCGCAGGAAGCTCAAAGGTACGCGGCGGACCAAAGCGGGTAGCCAAATCCTGCGACCACATCGCTGGCTCAAGGCTGGATACGTCTTGCGGAACGCGAGCCTGCGGCAGCGTGGGCATCACCTGGGCGCGGGCTTCTAGGACCTGCTCGATAGGCGCGTCTAATGCAACCTGCCCGTCCTCGATGAGTAGTCCGCGTTGCAGCAGGTGACACCATCTATCTGGCTGGTGCTCAACCACGATGAGCGTGGCCCCGGTGCGCTCCACCAGCTGGGTCACCGCACAAACCACCGAATCGGCGCCCTCTGGGTCAAGGTTCGCCGTGGGCTCGTCCAACAAGATGAGCCCGGCGCCCATCGCCATCACTCCCGCCAAAGCGAGGCGTTGCTTCTGACCACCAGACAGACGTGCGGTGGGATGGTCGTGTGGAAGATCGAGCCCGACCACCGATAAAGACTGATCGACTCGACCCCAAATCTCGGAGCGCTCAAGGCCGAGGTTCTCGCAGCCGAAAGCAACGTCGTCACCCACTCGCGAGGAAATTACCTGGGAATCAGGATCCTGCAGGACCAGCCCCACTGGCATGCCTTCGCCAGGCCACTCACCATTGCTCGCGGTAGCAGCTCCGAAGAGCTGGATCTCTCCTACCTGCTCGCCTTCTTCATCGCCACCGAGCACTCCGGCAAGAGCCGCCAAGAGCGTGGACTTGCCAGAACCGGAGTCGCCGCACAGCAGAATTTTTTCGCCCGGCTCGACGTGGAAAGTAACATCCCGCAGCGCCGGCTCCGCGCGCCCGGCATGGGTCCAGCCGAAGCCTTCTACGCGGATGCCTGTTCCAGAAACCATTCTTGAAAGCGCTTCTTAAGCCTCGCGGCCGGCAGCAAACCGGTCGAGCGCGCCAGTGGCTGCTAGCGCCTTAACCGTGAAGTAGCCCAGAACGCCGGCCAGGATCGCACCAGAAAGGCCGGTGCAGACCAAGTAGATAATGTTGTATTCAACGGAGCGGGCTAGGTGGCCGGACGTGAAGAGCTCCAAAGTCCATGCACCGACGCCGGCGGCAAGGCCAGCGATGGTGGCAACAAGCAGGTTAAAAGAACGGTAGGCAAAGATGGCGAAGACAATCTCCACGCCGATGCCTTGGGCGAAGCCAGAGAGCAAGGTTGCCGCGCCCCACTGGGAACCAAGAGCTGCGGAGACGCAGGCAGCGAGCAGCTCCACGAAGAGCGCCGCTCCCGGCTTGCGGATGATGAGCCCACCGAGCACTCCTCCCAGCAACCAGATGCCAGAGGCCAAACCGCCCAGGCCAGGGGTAAAGGCATCGAGAGCCTGGTAGCCGGCATAACCCGCGGTGTTCCAGAACAAGAAAATCAGGCCACACGCCACGGACAAGACCGCGGCCACGACGATGTCGACGACGCGCCAGCGGCGGTTGGACTTTCCAGCCGTGTGTGCAGTGCGTGCCGAAGATGCAGGTGTAGTAGACATTTTCCTCCCTCGCGCCGGTATTACCCGGATCAGGTGCAACGGTTCCCATATGTGGGGTCTCAGCCTTCTCCCTCGCAAACTACTGCGTTTGTTGTTCCTTAGTTACGGTCTAAAGAGGGAGAAAGCACCCGTGTTCGCTGTGTAATTAGATAATTTCGTCAACTTGGACCCACTAATGCTAGCAAAAGTAGAAAAGCCTCATGTAAATGAACTACGCCCCGCTTTCCGGACTGAGTTAACTCTAAATGGTTTGGGCCGTTGCAAGGGCTTGGTTCCGATATTGCATCGGGGCCAGGCCCTTGAATTGTTCCTGTAGTCGGGTCGTGTTGTACCACAGGATGTAATCATCAATAGCTTGGCAGAACTCCTCGACACTGTTGAAGTAAGCACCGTGGTACATCTCAGATTTCAAGTGACCGAAGAAGTTCTCCATCACTGAGTTGTCATAGCAATTGCCTTTCCAAGACATTGCCTGCACGCCACCAACGGTTGTAATCAAGTCACGACAGCTGGCGTGCTGGTACTGGAAGCCTTGGTCGGTGTGCACAATGAGTCCTTCACCTGGACTAAACAGGGCAATGGCATCCGATAACGATCTTGATGTGAACTTGGTGTTCGGTGATGTAGACAGCGTATGAGCCAAGATGGTTCGGTCAAACAGATCCATAATCGGCGATGAGGTTACCCTCGTTTACCACTATCTGACAATAGAAAACGATCGGCCGTTGGCCCTGGCAATCCTTGCGGACTGTCAGGGCCAACGGTCGATAGTGTTTTCTAATCGGTGGGAAGACTATGCCCTTCCCGTGGCGAGGAAGTGCGGGCCTTCAATCAGCCCCGCACTCACGACTACTTGGAGGAGCTAGAAGAGCCGGAGGAACCAGCGCCTGGAGCACAGGCGTTAACTAGCAAACCCAAAGCGAGTGCGCCAGCCGCGGCAAGTGCAATTGCGCCGCCGATTCGGCCGGCCTCTGGGCTAGCCTTCTTCAGCATCAGGTCGATCTGGCCTAGTTGCTTTGCCAGCGGTTCGTTATAGATTCCCAGCTGCTTCTGAAGCTCGATGTTCTTCTGAGCTAATTGGCGATTGATGCCATTAATCCTTGCAGAAACCTGCTCTACCATTGGGGACAGGCCCGGGATATGCATTTGGGAAGCCAAACCAATAGGCAACAGCAACAACAGTGGCAGGCCAATACCTGCAGCAGCCGGTGCGCAGCGCTGCCAATCAATGTCGGAGGAACCTCCTGGAACCTTGGTATCCGGGGTCTCAGCATCCGGTTTCTCGACTAGGTCAGCAACGCCATTGTTGTTCTTGTCGGTTACACCGGTATCGCCAAGGCCGTCACCGTCTTTATCAGTGACCTTTCCTTCAGGAACATCGGACTCGTCCTTGTTGGACTTGCCGTCACCGTCGGTGTCCTCATCACCATCATTGGTGCCATCACCATCGGTATCCGGGTTCAGCGGATCAAGGCCAGCTGCCTTCTCATCATCATTGGAAACCCCGTCGCCATCTGCATCAGGATCCTCTTCATTGATGATGCCGTCGCCGTCCTTATCGCCCTTCGGACCATCCTGGTCATCCTTATCGATGATATCCGGAATGCCATCACCGTCAGAGTCCTTGGACTTATCAACAGACGGGTCAGACTCCTCCTTGTTGGACTTGCCGTCACCGTCAGCGTCCTCATCACCATCATTGGTACCATCACCATCGGTATCCGGATTGTACGGATCAGTACCGGCAGCCTTCTCATCAGAGTTATTGACACCGTCACCATCGATATCCGGATCAACCGCATCCAGAATACCATCCTTGTCGGTGTCGTTGGTCAACGGACCGTCTGTGATGTCAGCGTTACCGTCCTCAGGATCCTTGTCGGTTACACCGGTATCGCCAAGGCCGTCACCGTCTTTATCGGTGACCTTTCCTTCAGGAACATCGGACTCATCCTTGTTCTTCTTGCCGTCACCATCGGTGTCCTCATCACCATCATTGGTGCCATCACCATCGGTATCCGGGTTCAGCGGATCAAGGCCAGCTGCCTTCTCATCATCATTGGAAACCCCGTCGCCATCTGCATCAGGATCCTCTTCATTGATGATGCCGTCATCATCCTTATCACCCTTCGGGCCATCCTCATCATCCTTATCGATGATATCCGGAATGCCATCACCGTCGGTATCGGTGGTCGCATCCGTGTCCGGGTCAGACTCCTCCTTGTTGGACTTGCCATCACCGTCAGCGTCCTCATCACCATCATTGGTGCCATCACCATCGGTATCCGGATTGTACGGATCAGTACCGGCAGCCTTCTCATCAGAGTTATTGACACCGTCACCATCGATATCCGGATCCTTAGAATCTGGGATTCCGTCACCATCGGTATCCGGATCTGCAATCATGCGCTCAGTCACGGTGAGCTTGAATTCATCCGTGGCATCCTTACCGTTCAAGGACGCCTTCACCTCAACATCATAAGAGGTCAGATCAGCATCCGCAGGAACAGTACCCTCAATGGCCTTGGTCTCCGGGTTGTACTTCAGGAAGTCAGGAAGACCAGTTACAGACACCTCAGAACCGTCAGTCGACTTGACCGGAATAGACACCTTTTCACCGCGCTGAACCTTGGTATCCGGGATTGCATCAATATTAACGTCGACTACGACGGTGACACTTACCTCAACGGTCTCCTTAGAATTATCCGGATAAGTAACCTCAACCGGAACAGTGATCTTGGAACCCGCCTTGGCATCCTTCGGAATCGGAACAGTGATCTTACCAGTGGTCTCATCAACCGTTACACCAACCGGAGCGCCTGCACCCGGAGCGAACTTAGTATCCTTCGGTGCCTCGGTCTCCTTACCTTCCTTGTCAGTAAAGGTCGGAGCAGGAACCGTCACATTATCGCCCGGCTTACCAGAACCATCCTTGTACTTAGGATCGAACTTATCCTTGTCCGCCTCAACAGGAGCATCCGGCTTCTCAACGGTGACAGTTACCTCAACGGTCTCCTTAGAATTATCCGGATAAGTAACCTCAACCGGAACAGTGATCTTGGAACCCGGCTCGGCATCCTTCGGAATCGGAACAGTGATCTTACCAGTGGTCTCATCAACCGTTACACCAACCGGAGCATCCGCACCCGGAGCAAACTTAGTGTCCTTCGGAGCCTCGGTCGCATTACCGTCCTTGCCAGTAAAGGTCGGAGCTGGAACCGTCACATCATCGCCCGGCTTACCAGAGCCATCCTTGTACTTAGGATCGAAAGATTCACTATCCTTCGAACCTGGTGCCTTCAGATCAAACTTCACAGGAACCTCACGCGATACTGGTTGAGCACCCTCAGCAGGGGTCCATGTGGCCTTTACGAGCACCTCGTTTTTACCTTCAACCTGTTTACCCGCAGGCCATGTAACTACGCCTGTCGAAGGATCGATCTTCAAGCCCAGTTTTTCAGCAACAGCAGGATCCGCGAACTCGAAGGTTGCACCTTGCGGCTTTTCTTCGACAACGTCAGTGTTCGGGTTGTCAAAAGACGGCTTGGCTTCAAGATCTTTTTCCTTGGCTGTGCCTGTGGTGTCGTCGTAACGAACGACGGTCGGGTCGGCTAGGAAAGAATCCGCCAGAAGCAGCGTGCCCGTGGGATTGCCCGAAGCATCGGCAGCGAATACCTGAGAAGAGTACACAGTCGGCTTGGAGAGATTCTTCGGGACCGTGAAGTCACAGGACTTCAACGCACCTAGCTCGTCAGCTTGAACAGTGCAAACCGTCTTATCAATTGGCTTACCGTCCGCAAACCACTGAATAGCATACGTCTGGTTAGGAACCAGACCGGCAGTCTTCGACTTGGCGGTATCACCAGGAGCTGCGGTGTGAGAAGCATTGTCGAAGTTGAAGACGTCATGATTTGGGCGCGGAGTCAGCAACGCGAAGTGCTGGACAGAAATGTTCGCTGACGCGAGCTCAATACCGAGGTTTCCGCCATGCGGGGGCTGGAACATGTTGTCCTGGTAATTACCCATCCATAGGTCGCGATTATCACCGACTACCGGATACAAGTACATATACTCCGTGTTGATGTGGCGGTGACGCTGGCCTACGGTGCCGTTCCACTGCATTAGGTTTCCGTGCGCTTCGTCTTCTTTGGAGACGAGCTTGCCCCATTCTTCGTCAGTGGTTCGGCCGCCCTTGTTGTAGCGGCCAATGCCATACAAACCAGCAAATGGAAGGTAGAAAGAACCGTCGTCTTTTACGTAAGCTACGCGAGACTCTGCGATATGGGAGCCTGTACCGTGCTCAGCTTGGTATTTCTCAACGATTTCCCCTTGGGCAACACGGAACTGTTCACGAGTGTAGTTCTTGTGGTCGTCCTTCCACTTGTCAAACTGACGTGCTACCTCATCGTTAACATAAGATCCGACGACTTTGACACCGGTAGCAGCTCGGTCTGAAGAACCCTTGAAGTATTGGTTTGCCAGGGAGCCCATGGACTCATTATTCTCCCACCAGACACTGCCACGAGCCGTGCCATAATTTCCACCTTCGGGCCACTTTTTATCGGTAGTCGGAGCTTCAGTCCAGTCCGCCTCAGGCTTCGCAAGCCAGTTGTCTACGTTCGGACGCTCTTGGAAAACAACCTTTGCCCCCACAATGCGATTAATGCCAGCCGCGAAATCCCAGCTCTCCCATTTACGAGTCAGACGATCATGGAAGCGACCGCTGTACATGTCGCCGCCGGCCGCCAAGGTGTACTTGTCCGGGTCTGGATTTTCTGCCCACGTGCGGACTTGAAACGCTCCATCCCCCGCCAACTGGAATTCAATAGGGTTACCCAGGCCGTCTTTTGGAGGATTAGACAAGTCGAAGACAAACTTGCCTTCAGAATCTGAGGTGGTGTAGTAGATGGGCGAAACTTGGCCCTTGCCATTGATGTACTGCAAGAAAACCTTGACACCAGGCATAGCCTCGTCAGGTTCATTCTGCGCTTCCGGCCCTGAGTCGCGATCCAAATAGACCGTACCCTGGTACCCCCGCTTTTGACCCCAGGTACCATCCGCTTTAATAGCAGTCGCTTCCGAAGTGCCTCGCGGATCAACACTGCGATCCTGCGCAGGTGCTGCGTCCTGAGCAACAGCAACCGGCGTAGCAGCCGGATTCACAACTGGATGGACAAATGGAGCCACGAGAGCCACAGAGAGAGCAGCGGCAGCGATGGAAGTGCCGCGACGGCGAGTCACGCCGCTAAAGCTTTTCATATTCATGAAACGCCTTCCTTATGAAAATTTAGAAACATCAGAGAACAGGTTCTCACCCTATAATCTGCAACTGGACGTACGGGAAGCTTAGTTTTAACTGAGTCCGCACTGTCCCCAACCTGAAACGCTATCGAATATCGCTGGGTAGCGCAACCGCTATCACCATTTAATACTGTTATCACTATCAATGACTAACAGTTTCTACATTCCGAAAGAGGGGGGATCTGCCTAGTCAGTGCACCTTGGTTTTCCACCTAGCTCGTATACGTGGCAAAACAGCTTAAGTTTATTCTTAGAAAGATACGCACCCTCTGTTAGCTTCGTCGTTTTCGCATAGAAAAAGCGTGTCTGGGGCCCAGACACGCTTTTTGTTGGGTCAGAAACTACGACGTTGCTGACCTCGCTTTTACCTAGAAGGTGAAGTCCTCATCCAACGGGACGGATGCGCCGGTGAACTCACCGAAGCCATCGTCGCCGTAGATGGAATCGCCGTAAGTCGGGATAGAGTACGCAGCGTTGCGTGCGGCCTCAGTCGGCTTAACGGAGATGTTGCGGTAACGCGAGATACCGGTACCAGCCGGGATGAGCTTACCGATGATGACGTTCTCCTTCAGACCAATGAGCTGATCGGAGCGCTTGTTGATAGCGGCGTCGGTAAGCACGCGCGTGGTCTCCTGGAAGGAGGCCGCGGACAGCCAGGACTCGGTAGCCAGCGATGCCTTGGTGATACCCATGATCTCGGAGCGCAGCTGAGCTGGCTCGCCGCCCTCGGCAACCTGTGCGGCGTTAACCTGCTTGGCCTCGGAGAGGTCAACCAGAACGCCCGGCAGGTAGTCGGTGGAGCCGGAGTCAATGACGGTGCCGCGACGCAGCATCTGACGGATGATGATCTCGATGTGCTTGTCGTGGATGGCCACACCCTGTGCACGGTAAACAGCCTGAACCTCGTCGATGAGGTGCTTCTCCACGCCACGGCGGCCGAGGACCTCAAGCACGTCGTGCGGGTCAGCCGCACCGCGCATGAGGCGGTCACCGGTGCTGACGTGATCACCATCACGGAGGGAGCGCTCGATCATTGCATCCGGGTTGGACTCCATCGGGCGGCGGACCTGTGCCAGACCCTGACGCTTCGACAGCTTCTCGTAAACCACGTTGTCCGAACCGTCGTCCGGAGTGATGGTCAGGGTCCAGAAGTTGCCCTCATCCGACAGGGACACGGTGCCGTCAACGGAAGCGATCGGCGCACGGTTCTTCGGGTTACGGGCCTCGAAGAGCTCCTGAACACGCGGCAGACCACCGGTAATATCGCCACCGACACCACCCTGGTGGAACGTACGCATGGTCAGCTGGGTACCCGGCTCACCAATGGACTGCGCAGCCACAATGCCGACTGCCTCGCCGATATCGACGAGCTTGCCGGAGGCCATGGACTTGCCGTAGCACTTCGCACAAACGCCGGCTGGGGTCTGGCAGGTCAGCACGGAGCGAACCTTAATCTCGGTAACACCAGCGCGCAGGATCTCTGCGGTGAGCGCCTCGGTCAGGTCGCTGCCAGCCTCAGCAACAACGGTGCCGTCCTCAGCCTTGACGTCAGAAGCGACAACGCGGCCGGAAGCGGAGGTTTCCCACAGCTCATCGAATACCGGGGTGCCGTTAACCAGCTCGCCCAGCGGAACGCGGACGCCCTGGCGGGTGCCACAATCCTCTTCGCGGACGATGACGTCCTGTGCCACGTCGACGAGACGACGGGTGAGGTAGCCGGAGTCCGCGGTACGCAGTGCGGTATCGGCCAGGCCCTTACGGGAACCGTGCGAGTTGTTGAAGTACTCCAAGACCGACAGACCCTCACGGAAGGAGGTCTTAATCGGACGGGTGATGTAGTCACCCTTGGAGTTCACGACCATGCCCTTCATGCCGGCCAGGGTCCAGATCTGACGCATGTTACCTGCTGCACCAGACTTAACGATCATCGGAATCGGGTTGTCATCCGGGTAGAGATCCTCGACTGCCTTACCAACGGTGTCGGTAGCGTCCTTCCAGAGCTCAACCAGGCGGTCGTAACGCTCACGCTCGGTAAGCGCACCCTGCTCCCAGTACTTGCGCTCGATGCGCTGTGCTTCCTTCTCGTAAGACTCGAGAACCTCGGTCTTGTTCGGAAGGACCAGAACGTCGTCCATGGTGATGGTCACGCCCGAGCGGGTTGCCCAGTAGAAACCAGCATCCTTCATCTTGTCCAGAACCTGGGCAACGGTGATCATCGGGTACTTAGCAGCGAGGTCGTTAATGACGTCACCGAGCAGTACGGAGTTCTTAGCCCCGCCCTTACGGACCATGACGCCCTCGAGGTACGGGTAGTTCCAAGGCAGCAAGTCGTTGAACATGATGCGGCCAAGGGTGGTCTCAGCCATCCATGCCTGGCCCTTCTGCCAACCATCAGGGAACTGCTCAGCCTCAACTTCTGCCGGCGGACGCAGGTGGGAGATGCGGACCTTGATCGGGGCCTGCAGGCCTAGAACGCCGCGGTCGCGAGCCATGATTGCTTCAGCGTAGGAGGAGTAAACGCCGGTAGCCGGACCGTTCTCGGTGGCCTCGGTGTAGCGACCCTCGCCGCCGATCTCGCCCTCAGCCTTGTCCATGGTCAGGTAGTAAAGACCGGTAACCATGTCCAGACGCGGCATAGCCAGTGGCTTACCGGATGCCGGGGAAAGAATGTTGTTGGAAGCAAGCATGAGGACACGAGCCTCTGCCTGAGCCTCAGCGGACAGCGGCAGGTGAACTGCCATCTGGTCGCCGTCGAAGTCAGCGTTGAACGCCTCACAAGCCAGCGGGTGCAGCTGAATTGCCTTACCCTCAACGAGCTTCGGCTCGAATGCCTGGATACCCAGACGGTGCAGGGTAGGTGCACGGTTCAGCATCACTGGGTGCTCGGAAATAGCCTCTTCCAGAACGTCCCACACCTCAGGGCGCTGGCGCTCAACCATGCGCTTAGCGGACTTGATGTTCTGTGCGTAGTCGTTTTCCACCAGACGCTTCATGACGAATGGCTTGAACAGCTCGAGAGCCATAAGCTTCGGCAAACCACACTCGTGGAGCTTCAGCTGCGGACCGACGATAATAACGGAACGGCCAGAGTAGTCAACACGCTTACCCAGCAGGTTCTGACGGAAACGACCCTGCTTACCCTTGAGCAAGTCAGACAGGGACTTCAGCGGGCGGTTGCCCGGTCCGGTGACCGGACGGCCGCGACGGCCGTTGTCGAAGAGGGCGTCAACAGACTCCTGCAGCATGCGCTTCTCGTTGTTCACGATGATCTCAGGAGCACCGAGATCGATCATGCGCTTGAGGCGGTTGTTGCGGTTGATAACGCGGCGGTAGAGGTCGTTCAGGTCGGAGGTAGCAAAGCGGCCACCGTCCAGCTGAACCATCGGGCGCAGCTCTGGCGGGATAACCGGAATTGCATCCAGGACCATGCCAGCCGGATCGTTACCGGAGCGTAGGAAGGCTGCAACGACCTTCAGGCGCTTCAGCGCGCGCATCTTCTTCTGGCCCTTGCCATTGTTGATGATTTCCTTGAGCTCTTCAGCCTCAGCCTCGAGATCGAAGCTGCGGATGAGGGTCTGGATAGCCTCGGCACCCATGCCGCCGGTGAAGTAATCCTCGTAGCGGTCGACGAGTTCTTCGTAGATGGTCTCGTCGATGATCATCTGCTTCGGAGCCAGCTTCAGGAAGGTGTTCCAGATTTCATCCAGGCGTGCGACCTCGCGCTCGCCGCGCTCGCGGATGTGCTGCATCTCCTTGTCTGCAGCGTTCTGGACCTTGCGGCGTGCGTCAGCCTTTGCGCCAGCAGCCTCCAGCTCAGCCAGATCCTGCTCGAGCTTTGCAGCGCGCTCTGCGATCTCTGCCTCGGTGTCATCCTCAACGTCCTTCTTCTCCAGAAGCATCTCTGCCTCCAGGGTGGACTGGTCGTTGTGGCGAGCCTCTTCATCAACAGAGGTGATGATGTTGGCAGCGAAGTAGATGATGCGCTCCAGGTCCTTCGGAGCAAGGTCCAGAAGGTAACCCAGGCGGGAAGGAACGCCCTTGAAGTACCAGATGTGGGTTACCGGAGCAGCCAGCTCGATGTGGCCCATGCGCTCACGGCGAACCTTGGACTTGGTGACCTCGACGCCGCAGCGCTCACAGATGATGCCCTTGTAGCGAACGCGCTTGTACTTACCGCAAGCGCACTCCCAGTCACGGGTTGGGCCGAAGATGCGCTCGCAGAACAGGCCGTCCTTTTCCGGCTTCAGGGTGCGGTAGTTGATGGTCTCAGGCTTCTTAACCTCGCCCTTGGACCAACGGCGAATGTCATCGGCAGTGGCCAGACCGATGCGGAGCTCGTCGAAGAGATTTACGTCAAACACGTAATGTCTCCCTTTCATCCCCACGAATAGTGCGGGGAACGTTGATGGCTTTTAAAAATCTTTATGCGGTGTGCCCGCCGCCCCATCGGACGGCGGACCAGAAAGCTTTAGTCTCTTGGCTCTTGAGTCTTAGGCGATGTCAGCGTCAGAACGCTCGTCGCGAGACAGGTTAATGCCCAGCGATGGACTATCCATGTCGTCATCGTCAGAGCCAGACAGCTCCATCGGGGTGCCGTCGGTGGAGAGGACCTCCACGTTCAGACACAGCGACTGCAGCTCCTTGAGGAGAACCTTGAAGGACTCCGGGATGCCTGGATCCGGGATGTTGTCGCCCTTCACGATTGCCTCGTAGACCTTGACACGGCCGACAACGTCGTCGGACTTGATGGTCAGGAGCTCCTGCAGGGTGTAGGCAGCGCCGTATGCCTGCATTGCCCACACCTCCATCTCACCGAAGCGCTGGCCACCAAACTGTGCCTTACCACCCAGCGGCTGCTGGGTAATCATGGAATAAGGACCAGTGGAGCGAGCGTGAATCTTCTCGTCAACCAGGTGGTGCAGCTTAAGCATGTACATGTAGCCGACGGAAACCGGGTACTTGTATGGCTCACCAGAGCGTCCGTCGAAAAGCTGTGCCTTACCGTGCTCGTCAACCATGACGTCGCCGTCGCGGTTCGGGCGAGAGGATGCCAGCAGGCGACCAATCTCTTCGTTGGAAGCACCGTCGAACACCGGGGTTGCGGTCAGGGAACCAGCCGGGACGTCGTAAAGCTCTTCCGGCAGGGTCTTGAGCAACTCAGCGTTCTTTGGATCATCAACGTCGACCTTCCAGCCGGCGTGTGCCAGCCAGCCGAGGTGCACCTCGAGAACCTGGCCGATGTTCATACGACGCGGAACACCGTGGGTGTTCAGGATGACGTCAACTGGGGTGCCGTCAGCCATAAATGGCATGTCCTCTGGAGGCAGGATCTTGCCCACGACGCCCTTGTTACCGTGGCGGCCAGCGAGCTTGTCGCCGTCCTGGATCTTGCGCTTTTGAGCGACGTAAACGCGGATCATCTCGTTGACGCCCGGTGCCAGATCGTCGTCGTCTTCGCGAGAGAAGCGCGCAACGCCGATGACCTTGCCGTTCTCACCGTGAGGAACCTTCATGGAGGTATCGCGAACCTCGCGAGCCTTCTCACCGAAGATGGCGCGCAGCAAGCGCTCCTCCGGGGTCAGTTCGGTCTCACCCTTCGGGGTGACCTTACCGACGAGGATGTCGCCTGCGCGAACGTCAGCACCGATGCGAACGATGCCTCGCTCATCCAGGTCGCGCAGAACATCGTCAGAGACGTTCGGGATCTCGCGGGTAATTTCCTCGGGGCCCAGCTTGGTATCGCGGGCATCGATCTCATGTTCCTCGATGTGGATGGAGGTCAAGATATCCTCTTCCACGATGCGCTGGTTCAGGATGATTGCATCCTCATAGTTGTGGCCCTCCCACGGCATAAACGCAACCAGCAGGTTACGGCCGAGGGACATCTCACCGTTGTGGGTACCTGGGCCGTCAGCCAGAACCTGGCCGGCCTCGACGCGCTGACCAAGCTCAACAAGCGGGGTCTGGTTGTAGTTGGTGCCCTGGTTGGTGCGCTCGAACTTACGCAGCATGTAGGTGTCGCGCTGGCCCTCGTCATCCATGATGGTGATGAGGTCTGCGGTGACATTTTCTACAACACCAGCCTTCGGGGTGATGATGAGGTCGCCGGCGTCGTAAGCCGCGCGCTGCTCCATACCGGTACCAACAAAAGGTGCCTCGGAACGAACCAGCGGCACAGCCTGGCGCTGCATGTTCGCACCCATCAGCGCACGGTTAGCATCGTCGTGCTCCAAGAACGGAATCATGGCGGTTGCCACGGAAACCATCTGGCGCGGGGAAACGTCAACGTAATCGACGCCGGAAGCGTCGGTAACTCCGATGTCGCCGTCCTTCAAACGGACCTCGATACGCTCGCCGATGATGGTGCCATCAGCATCTTTCTCGAGCTCAGCCTGTGCAATAGCGAACTTGTCTTCCTCATCCGCGGTGAGGTACTCGACCTGGTCGGTGACCTTGCCGTCAAGAACCTTGCGGTACGGGGTCTCGATGAAGCCAAAGGCGTTCACGCGAGCGTAGGAAGCCAGGGAGCCGATCAGACCAATGTTCGGACCCTCAGGAGTCTCAATCGGGCACATACGGCCGTAGTGAGAAGCGTGAACGTCTCGGACCTCAATGCCGGCGCGCTCACGGGACAGACCGCCTGGGCCCAGTGCGGACAGGCGGCGCTTGTGGGTCAGACCAGACAGGGAGTTGTTGTGGTCCATGAACTGGGACAGCTGCGAGGTACCAAAGAACTCGCGAATGGCGGCAGAAACCGGACGCACGTTAATCAGCGAGGTCGGGGTGATGGACTCAGCATCCTGGGTGGTCATGCGCTCACGCACAACGCGCTCCATACGGGACAGACCAACGCGGATCTGGTTCTGAATGAGCTCGCCCACGGTACGCAGACGACGGTTACCGAAGTGGTCGATATCGTCAGTATGGATCGCGATGGTCTCACCGTTAGGTGCGATCATCTCGCGCTCGCCGACGTGGAGGCGAACCAGGTACTCGAGGGTGACAGCGATGTCTTCTTCGGTGAGGGTCATGAGACCGTCGTGGTCGCCGCCCAGACCCAGCTTGCGGTTGACCTTGTAGCGGCCCACCTTTGCGAGGTCGTAGCGCTTTGCGCGGAAGAAGGAGTTGTCCAGCAGGGACTGAGCGAGCTCGCGGGTCGGCTGCTCGCCTGGGCGCTGCTTGCGGTAGATCTCCAGCAGAGCCTCGTCGGTGTTTGCAACGCCGTCGGACTCGAGGGTGGACATCATGAGCTCAGAGAAGCCGAAGCGATCCTTGATCTGCTGCTCGGACCAACCAAGGGCCTTGAGCAGAACGGTCACCGGCTGGCGGCGTTTACGGTCGATACGAACGCCGACGGTGTCGCGCTTGTCGACGTCGAATTCCAGCCATGCACCGCGGGAAGGAATGACCTTCACGGAGTGCAGCGGACGCTCGGTGGACTTATCGATGGTCTGATCGAAGTAGACGCCCGGGGAGCGAACCAGCTGGGAAACGACAACACGCTCGGTGCCGTTGACGATGAACGTACCCTTGTCGGTCATCATCGGGAAGTCGCCGATGAAGACGGTCTGAGACTTAATCTCCTGGGTGTCGTTGTTGATGAACTCTGCGGTCACGTACAGCGGCGCGGAGTAGTTAATGTCCTTTTCCTTGCACTCGTCGACGGTGTTCTTCACCGGCTCGAAGCGAGGCTCCGACAGGGACAGGGACATATTGCCCGAGTAGTCCTGAATCGGAGAGAGTTCCTCAAGGATGTCCTCAAGGCCGCTGGTGACGCGAGCCTCTGGACCGCGCTCGGCTTGCTCACGTTCACGCCACTCAGGCGTGCCGATCAGCCATGCGAAGGAATCGAGTTGTAGATCAAGGAGGCCCGGGACGGCGATCGGCTCGCTGATTTTGGCGAACGAGTATCGCTTCGGGGCTCCAGGGATATTGGCCACTGACTTGGTCTGGCGGGAGACTGCCAAGATGGGTCCTTCCAGCACCTCACGCGGATTGCCTCCTCGCCCTGGCCGACGAGGTGCAAAACCGCTGGTAATTTTAGCATTCGGTCTGCTGTGGAATTTCTGGGTTCAGAAAGCACAAAATCACCTTGTCAAGTCGGTTTTGCCATCACCTACTTGAAAGGCTAAATGTGCACTGAAGATCCAGATTCCAGCGCAACGATATAGCTTATATGAAAACTCTCACCATGTAAAGGCTGAATTTTGCGTGTCGTTACCCGCGGCGACGCGAGAAAGCACCCAGCGATCCAATCAGACCGATCAGTGCCAAGAGCGCTCCAAGGCCCAAGCTGCCCCAGCGGACAGCATTACCGACTGCCGGCTTCGGGAACTTTGCGGCCTCCGCTAGGAATGCTGAGCGATCCTCTTCGGAAGTCTTGCCCTCGAACATGAACTGGGTCTCGCGGCCCGCACCAGTGCGGTCGCCCCAATAGTCATCGATGGCCACGTCCATTCCTACCACCAAGCCGGTCGCTTGATCCACGTAGAAGTCGCGTGTCGCCTTGTGAAACAGGTAGCCCTGCTCAGTGGAGTCGTCCTCGTTGCGGAAAATGGTCGTGGTCTGCCCTGGGTACAGAGTTGCGAGATTAGTTGGCTCTACTTCTTGGTGAAAGCGATATACAGTACGGCCGTCGATGTCCATCTCCTCTTCAAAGACGGCGTCGGCCGCCTTGCGCAAGCACGGGTCGAAGACTGGGTAGGTCGTCTGCTCAGTCGAGGCTGGGAACTTCATCCAGTTGCCGTCCACCGTGACCTTCGCCGTGGGGCTGCCGAGGGTGTGCGTAAGGGTGGCGTCGTCAAGCGCCTGCCCGCTTAAGCGATCCATGGGGTAGCTCCACACCCGGGCCATGCTCAAGTCTGCGAGCTCGCCGCTGTCCCCGCGCATGGCGGACTCGCCGATGCGGACAGTGACCTTCTCATCGTCTGAAGGGTCCTGCATTTCCATGTTGAGCTGATAGGTCATGGGCCCTTCGTAGGCGCTGGTCCCCTCTCCGGTGACCACTTGCGACTTGGCAGAGTCATCGGTGAGCGTCCACGTGGTCTTCTCGAGGTCCAGCGGCAGGCGCGGTTCGAAGTCGAGGAACCTCGGTGCCGCGAGTCCGGCGGCGATCAACGCAACGCCGAGGCCGAGCAACAGGACGGAAAAGATACGGGATTTGGGCAGCATGGTGGCTTATTCTACAGGCCGTGGTCGCCTGCTTTGGAATTCGCGCGCGGGTCTGGATGGGTAAAGTGCAAAGCCTCCTAAAACGGGAACAACCCCGCCTCCCAAAAGGGAAACGGGGTCGTAGCAAGCTAAATTACTTGAGCTCGACGGAAGCGCCAGCCTCTTCGAGCTTAGCCTTTGCAGCCTCAGCGTCGTCCTTGGAAGCGCCCTCGAGGATAGCCTTAGGTGCGCCCTCAACGAGCTCCTTAGCTTCCTTCAGGCCCAGGCCGGAAACGATCTCGCGAACAGCCTTGATGACGCCGATCTTCTTTGCGCCAGCGTCGGTCAGAACGACGTCGAACTCGGTCTTCTCTTCCTCAGCAGCGCCACCAGCAGCCGGTGCGCCTGCAGCTGCAACTGCAACCGGAGCAGCAGCCTCAACGTCGAAGACCTCTTCGAATTCCTTAACGAACTCAGAGAGCTCGATGAGGGTCATTTCCTTGAAAGCTTCAATGAGCTCGTCCTTGGTGAGCTTAGCCATGATGGCCATCCTTTCTTTTGGGCCAGTTTCTGACCCAGATTGTGGTGTTTTAATTTGTGCGCCTTATGCGGCGACTTTAAGCTTCGGCAGCCTTCTTGTCCTGCAGGGCCGCAGCGGTGCGGACCATCTTGGTTGCAGGAGCGTTGAATACGGCCGCAGCCTTTGCCATAGAACCCTTCATAGCGCCAGCCAGCTTCGCGAGAGTGGTCTCGCGGTTGTCCAGCTCGGCAATGGCAGCAACCTGCTCTGCGGACAGAGCGTTGCCATCCATGTAGCCGCCCTTAACGACGAATGCCTTGTTGTCATCAGCGAACTTCTTGATGACCTTAGCGGCATCCACTGCCTCGCCCTTGATGAACGCAATAGCGGTCGGGCCAGTCAGCTTGTCGTCAAGACCTTCGATGCCAGCCTCGTTAGCGGCGATCTTGAAGAGGGTGTTCTTGGCGACGGAGTACTCAACGTCAAAGCCGAGGTTGTTACGCAGCTCCTGGAGCTGGGAAACGGTCAGGCCGCGGTACTCGGTCAGCACGATGGACTCAGCGCCAGCGAGCTTCTCCTTGAGCTCCGCGAGATCTGCGGTGTTCTTCGGGTTTGCCATGTTCTACTTCGCCTCCTTTCGAAACATCTCTGTAAATTTCCGTCGAGACATCTTCAATAAAAAATGCCCCGTGCAAGAGCACAGGGCGCGCGGCATAAGAAAATGCCGCGATTAATCGCAAAGTGTCTCCTGCGTGGGCCGCCCCATTGAGTTGGGAACCTTCGATCCGTTTCCGGATGACCGACGGTCTTCGGTGAAACTTGGTCAGACTTCTCGTCTGTTCAAACTTCGTTGGGTACTTTACTTCCGCGCTGCTCAAAAACCAAATCGCAGCCTTCACTTAAGCTTGCCACCATGACCACTCTGTATTGGATTCGCGATGATCTACGCCTGCACGACAACCCCGCGCTCACGTGGGCGGCTTCCCGCGGCGAGGTGATCACCTGCGTCTTAGATGAGCCCGCATACCCGGGCAGCCGCCCACTGGGCAGCGCGACTGCATGGTGGAGGGAGCGTTCTCTTTCCCGTCTAGCAGCTAACCTTGCTTCCTATAACGTGCCGTTGTACAGGCTATACGGCGACGCGCGCTCGGTCCTTCCTGCCTTCGCCGCCACCCACAAGGTCTCGGCGGTGTGCTGGAACCGGCGCTATCATCTACCGACAATCGACGCCACCGCCAAAGACACCCTCCTCGCTCAAGGCCTTGAGGCCCACTCGTTTGCTGCCCATTGCCTGGTAGAGCCACACGCCGTTAAACCCTTTAAGGTCTACAGCGCTTTTGCACGCGCTGCCCGTGCCGTTCTGCAAGACACCATGCAGCCGGCACTCGGGGTCCCAGACCTCCACGGCCCCGGTGCTATCGCCTGGGAGGAGCTCCCCTCGCCCGGCTGAGCCGCGTCTTTGGCGGAATACTGGACGCCCGGCGAAAAAGCCGCCCGCGACAGACTCGCATCGCTTGATCTCTCTGACTACGACAAAGGCCGCGACTTCCCCGCTCGCCCCGCAACCTCTCGACTTTCACCCCACCTGCGTTGGGGCGAGGTTTCCGCGCGGGAAGTCTGGCAATTTGCAAGTGCCCTGCCGACAGACGCCTCGAGCTTTCACTCTGAGCTGCTCTGGCGCGACTTCGCCTGGCACCGCCTCTACCACGTCCCCGACCTCGCAACAGAGCCTGTGCGGGAGAAGTTCCGCAACTTCGATTGGTACTGGGACGGCGGCGGAATCGACACCTCCGGAAAAGACTCGCGCCCGCATCCCCTGCCGGAGCTACAAGCCTGGCGCACGGGCGAAACGGGCATCCCGCTTGTCGACGCCGGCATGCGCGAGCTCTGGCAGACCGGCTACATGCACAACCGCGTGCGCATGGTCGTTGGCTCGTTCCTGACGAAGAACCTCGGCATCCACTGGCGTCACGGCGAGGAGTGGTTTTGGGACACGCTAGTCGACGCCGATCCCGCCTCCAACCCCTTCAACTGGCAATGGGTTGCCGGCTGCGGTGACGACGCCTCGCCCTTCTTCCGCATCTTCAACCCGCAGTTGCAGGCCAGCAAGTTCGACCCCGACGGCACCTACGTGCGCCAGTGGGCACCGCCGCTTAGCCCGCCGCCCATCGTGGACCTCAAGGAGTCGCGGCAGGCCGCCTTGGACGCTTACCAGGAAATCCGTTAGACAGGACTACCGCCCAGGCCCGGTCAGTATCCCATCGCAGCGACGTACACGGGCTCCGCTGCCAGCCAAGCTTTCGCACTCAGCGCAATGCCTATCTCCAATCCGCAGGGAATCTGGTACTGCATCGACAATATCCTGCCCCTGGGTTAGTATTTCGACACGAGTTGCGACATAGGGCACGGCGTCGCGTCGACGGCGGCACCGTCGCAATTTATTCTTCTTCGCGCAGGAACAGGCTGACAATCTCTGCACGCGGAGACGATGACCAGTACCGTTGAAATATGACCTTTTCTCGCGTCTACTCGTCAGCGCAACCGCCCATCGGCAGCACTCCCCTCATGCGGCTCGACCGCATCAATCCCCGCGACGATATCCGCGTCTTCGCGAAACTCGAGCAATTCAACCTCGGCGGCTCTGCCAAAGACCGCACCGCTCAGGCCCTTATCGAAGCAGCTCTCGACGCCGGCGAAATTCGCGCAGGATCCACGCTCATCGAGTCCTCCTCCGGCAATCTCGGAATGGCCCTGGCACGCCAGGCGCATCTGGCTGGCATGCACTTCGTCTGTGTCGTCGATCCACGCGTCAATCGCTCCACGGTGGCCACAATGGAAGCCTACGGAGCTCGCGTGGACATGCTCGAGCACCCTGATCCTGACAACGGTGATTGGCTCACCGCACGCCGGTCGCGCGTGCAGGAGCTCCTGCAGGAGATTCCAGATGCTTTTAATCTCAATCAGTACGCCAATCAGGCTGCATTCCACGCGCATTCCGAGGGCACCATGGCCGAGATCATCGAGCAGCTCGGTGCGCCGCCCAGCCATCTCCTGGTCGCGATGAGCACGACCGGCACGCTCGGCGGCTGCGTGCGCAAACTCACCGAGCTCGGCGCGGACACAGAAACCATCGGCGTCGACGCGGAAGGATCAGTTCTCTACGGCGGCGCGCGCGGTACCCGCCTCCTTCCCGGCTACGGCGCTGGTGTGGTCACGGAACTTTCCCAAAGTTTTGAGCCTTCTCTTATCGCGCGTGTTCCTGACCTCGAGGCGATCATCGGCGCACGTCGTTTGGCACGCTGTGAGGGCGTCCTCGCCGGCGCCTCGAGCGGAGCCGTCGTGGCCGCTTTGCTCGAGCGTGCAGCAGAGCTGCCCTCTGGTTCCACGGTGGCGATGGTGCTCCATGACGGCGGCCAGCCTTACCTCGACACCATCTACAACGATGCCTGGGTCACCGAACGCTTCGACATCTCTGCGGCCGACCTCGCGCGCGGAGTAGACGACTGGGGATCCGAATGACTCCGCCGCTCAAGATCGCCATCATTGGCGGCGGACCGCGTGGCCTCTGGGCCGTAGAGGAACTCAGTGAGCACACCTCGGTGCCCGTCGACATCACTGTCTTTGATCCCTATCCAGCGGGAGCCGGGGCCGTCTATCGCCCTGATCAACCCCGATGTTGGCGGCTCAACGTCACCTCCTCCATCGTCACCACTCAGCGTGACACGTTGGACGCCTGGCGCGCTCGCCACGGTGACCTGGACCTCGACCCGTTCCCGCCGCGCGCCGTGGTTGGCGAGTACCTCATCGATTGTTGGAACGACGCTGTGCGACGCTTTCCTCCGGACAGCTCCGTGCACCATATCGCTCGCCGCGTGGCCTCAGTACACCGCACGGACGCCGGATTCGCGGTCGACGGCGAGACTTTCGATCATGTTCTTCAGTGCACCGGCCATGCGCATGACCATCCCGGTGCGCTCACGCACCAGCGCAGCCGGGTTCCCGTCACGGGGCTGTATTGGGGCGCCACCGTTCCGTCGCAGCCGCGCCTGATCGGCGTCCGCGGTGCGGCCCTCACCTTCATCGATGTCTGCCTACGCTACGGAGACACTGCGGAGACGATTTATCCGGTAAGCCGCAGCGGCCGCTTCATGGAGGTCAAGCCGGATCCTGCGCGTCCTGCACCGACGTTTTCTCCGGCCCTCCATGCGCAGGCCCGCGCGGCACGGGACGCGGATGCGGTGCGGGAAGTTCTCGTCAACGCGGCTCAGTCACTGCGAGATTTCTCAGAAGAATCACTCGCCGAGGTGCTCGTTGGCGAGGATTTCACGGGTGATGCCGTGGCCGAGTTTCGGACTTCCCTGGCCGTGGCGCGTGGCGAGCACGCACTGACTCCGGCTGCTGCCGTCGGCGCCGCGTTTCGGGGATTGTTCCAAGAATTCGTCGACACGCATGCGCAGGCCGGTCCGATTCCTGGCTTCGTCGAACTCGCGCGGACGCTTGAGCGTGTGGCGTTCGGACCGCCGCCGGTGACGGCTGACGCGGTGCTTTCCCTCATCGACTCTAGGATTGTCGACACCACCTACCTGGGCCGCCCTGATGTCATCGACGCGTGGCTCGAGGGGCATGGCCCGCACATAGACGTACTCATCGACGCCACGATTGCGCCGCAGGGCCAACCCGCGCCGTTCCAAGACGTGCCTGGAGTCGTCACCATCGGGCGCATGAACGAGCGTGAGCTTCCGGGGCATGACTCGCTCAATCGCACCGTGCATTCAGATATCCCGCAGTGGGCGGAGAAAGTAGGACACCCATGACAGCCTCGTCGTCGCAGAAGCCAGGTCAGCCCACGGAGCCGCCGCGTCCGCTCGCCGTCCACGGAACGGTGCCGCTCGCGCCCCGTCTCGAGCCGTGGATGCAGGAACTTATCGCAGATCCGCACGCCGTTCGGGCACTTATCGAAAAGCACGGCTCGCCCGTCAACGTTCTTGATCCCCGGCCTTTGGCGCGGAATGCTGCCGAACTCGTCGACGCGGGGACAGCACTCGGCGTCGACACCCGTGTTTTCTTTGCGCGCAAGGCCAACAAAGCGCTCGCCTTCGTCGGCGCGGCGCGGGCTGCTGGCCACGGCGTCGATGTGGCGAGCCTCAACGAACTGCGCCAGGTCCTCGCCGTTGGCGTCCCACCGAAAGATGTCATTCTCAGCGCGGCCATCAAGGATGAGCGGCTGTTGCGCACGGCGGTGAAAGCCGGCGTGGTGATCTCCTGCGATAGCCGCGACGAGCTGGCACGTATCGCCGCCCTCGGTACCCCAGCGCGCATCGCTCCCCGCTTGGCACCGGATCCCACCGTATTGCCGCCAACGCGCTTCGGCGAACGGCTCGACGTCTGGCGCAGCATCGACTGGCCTGACACCGTCGAGGCAGTCGGCGTCCATGTTCATCTCCACGGGTACGCCGAATCCGACCGCCGTCTCGCTCTCGCCGAGGCCATCACGCTCGTGGAGGCGCTGCGCGCGGCCGGTCATCCCGCGAGCTTCATCGACATCGGCGGAGGCGTTCCCATGAGCTATCTCCTCCACGAGACACAATGGGAGCAGTACCGCGACCGCATCGAACGCCAGCGCGCGGGAACGGGCGAACCCTTTACGTGGAAAAATGATCCGCTCACCAACACGTATCCGTTCTGGCAAACGCCCACGCGCGGCGAGTGGTTCACCCAGTTGCTCAAGGGCAAGGTTTCCGGCTACGGCACCGCTGCGACCGCGCTGCGCGAACACTCCATCGCGCTTCACCTCGAGCCGGGACGCAGCCTGCTCGATGGGTGCGGAATGATTCTCGCAGAGGTGTCCTTCCTCAAAGAGCGCTCGGACGGGCTACCCCTCATCGGCCTCGCGATGAACCGCACGCAATGCCGCACGGCCGCCGATGACCTCCTCCTCGATCCCTTCCTCGTCCCCACAGCCGGAGAGGTCGAGCGCGCGCCCCGCACCGGGTTCCTGGTGGGCGCCTACTGCATCGAAGACGAAGTCATCCTGCGGCGTGCCCTGGATTTTCCAGACGGCATCGCCGTGGGAGATACCCTCGCTATTCCGAACACCGCGGGCTACTTCATGCACATCCTCGAGTCTGCCTCGCACCAAATCCCCTTGGCGCGCAACGTCGTGCGCACGGAGGCCGAAGCGTGGGAGCTCGACGCCATCGACCGCGAGTGGATTCGCGTGTGAGCTAGCGCCCCATCCCCGCTAGATAGCGCCGGGTAACGAGGTTCTGCGCGGCGGCCGCGAGGTGCGGAGCCAGCCGCGCGAACCAGCGATCGGGGCGGGAAAACGCGACGCACCTGCCTACGACGCTGCCATCGGCGCGATGCTCGATGAGGAACGCCTCTTCGCCACATTCAACGTGCCCGGGCAGCGTCCCATAGACGAGGACAGTCCGTCGCGGGGCGCGCTCCACATGCAGAATGCGGCACGGCGAGAGCGTCGGGCCCACGCGCAGCCACACCACGTCTGGTTCTGCGCCGTCGCGCCGCACGTGGACGCCGGCATGACGATGTGCACGAAACTCCAGCAGCGCGGCACTCGCACGAATGAAGCCCTCCTCCCCTGTCCCCAGAACGCGCGCTTCGTCGACAATCCGCCACGTAGCGCCAAGTCCTAGTTCCTCACGAGAGGCGCCGTCTGCCAAGGCCAGGCTGGCCAGATGCAGCCTTTTGGGATACGACATCGATGACTTTGCTGCCATACTGCGAGTATCCCATACGAGATTGACACTCCCGAACCGCGTTGTGGCTAACGCAGTAAGACAGTATCGCCGACGCGCATCGACTGTTGTCGCTTACGAAGCTGCATCCGCGCTCAGCGTCAGCTGGCGGATTCCCTGCCCGATGGCGCGCACCGTATTGTCCGAGAAAATGTCAACCACGTTGCCATATTCATCAAACGGTGGCCGCGTTAGCTCTGCTGTCTCAAGAACACCATTGCGCGCAATGTAACCCACCAGCAGATCCACGAATTGAATCTGCACAGAATTCAGCGTGGTATCTGCAAGAATGGCATCAAATTCAGCGCGCACGGTCGGCTCATCCATCCCCACGATTCCGCGCAAGAAGCGTCCGATCGATTCCTCGACATGAGATTCACGTAGCTGTTCAGCGCCTTCAACGTGGCACTCTGCCACCAGACGCTCAAGCTCATCAACATCGTACGTATTAATAGGCTTGCCCGACCGCAATTTACGCAAGGACAGGTTGGTCGCAGCTTCCGCCTCGAGGGCTTGGCGTAGGCGTTCCTCCACGACAGAAGCCTCGATTTCCGTACCGCCTGTCGCGGTCACTTCTACTGCCGTGAGACCGCCAAGCTCGTCCTCGAAGTCGGTGATGACTGCTTTTCGCTTACCACGGTCAATCGTCTTGATAAGTCCACGCAAGGCCCGACGCGCAAGCTCGAGCTCCTCGTAGGTAGCGTTCGTTGACCAATCCGGAGCAGACATTTCCTCCAGCAGCGGGGCCTGCTGCGCGACAGCAGGGATAGTGGTTTTATCGAGCAAGGCCTCAACGAGCACCGCCAGTTTCTTAAAATTCGGTACTTGACGTGGGTCTGGTTCGAACAAGCCAAGTTCGAGAGTCCACAACAACAAGTCGAAGCGTCGCGCCTGTTCTTCCTCACCGGCACGCGCCATGGGCAAATGCGCGAGGTGATCAATGGCAAGGCTGGCTGCGTCACCTCGGATGCCATTCCAGGCACCAGAGACTTTATACCTCGCTAAGTATGGTTTGGAGGCAGGAGGCACGAGCACGCTGTCTTCCGGAACCGAACGGAGGTCCGCAAGAAGGCTCTCCACTACTGCGGCCCGATCTTCTCCCTCGAGATACTGAAGCTGCAAAATACGCTTCGCGAAGCCCCGCTCAACTACTGAGGTTTGCTTTGAGCCTGTAGCTGAGCTGAAATCTTCTGTTCCTTCGAACTGATCGATGTTGTCGCAATAGTCGAAGATGAAGAACTCCTGCTTATCTGCGCCAGGACCAAAGAGGTCAGGACATAGTCGTGTGCCGCGCCCCACCATCTGCCAGAATTTCACCGGCGAATGGACGGGTTTGAAAAAGACCAAGTTGAGCACTTCAGGTACATCGATACCGGTATCGAGCATGTCCACGCTCACCGCGACATCGAGCCCACTCGCAGGGTCTTTAAACCGATCGATGAGTCCCTCGGCGTCCTTGACTCCATGCGTAATGACTTCACAGCGCGTTCCTGCCGCTGGAGGCAAAAGCGTCCTGAAGACTTCGGCGATAAGCTCCGCGTGACGCTGCGTACGCGCAAAGATAATCGTCTTACCCAGGCGATCAGCTCCGCCAACCTTGATTCCACGCTCAATGACCTGAGCGAGAACCTGTCGGATGGTGTCGAGGTTATAGAGCACCCGGTTCATCTCCGCCGACGTGATCTCACCTGGCGCCTCCAGAGGATCTCCTGACTCGTCTGAGCCCCAATCCTTCATATCCCATTCAAGCTGTTCTTCCGAGCTGAGCTCCGAATACTTCACGCCTTGCCGCATGAACAAGCTGTCACCCCGGAATAACTTCGGCGCCACAAGGTAGCCATCTTCGATGGCTTTATCCAAGCCGTAGTACCCGGTCGGCGCACCTGGCTCACACCCGAAAAAGCGGTACGTATTGTGATCCACGTTTGAACGTGGCGTGGCGGTAAGGCCCACAACCGCGGCATCGAAGTATTCGAAGAGACGCCGGTAGCGCTGATAAATCGATCGGTGTGCCTCGTCTACCACGATGAGATCGAAGTCAAAAGAACCGAAACGCTCGGTGGGCCCAACCATGTCAATCATGGTGTTGTAGGTGCTCACGTACACCTGACCCGTCGCCTCTTTGTTGGCAAGCAGATTCACAGGATTGGAGCCCGGCAAATGCTCCACAAAAGCCGAATGCGCCTGGCGTACCAACGCCTAGCGGTCAGCCAGGAAGAGCACATTGCGCACCCAACCGGCCTCCATAAGCATCTTCACCAACGAGATGGATACACGCGTTTTTCCGGTACCCGTGGCCATAACAAGCAGAGCCCTGCGATGCCCCGCCGCGAAGCGCTCGCTCACGGCTCGCAGCATTTGCTGTTGGTACGGCCGCGCCGCAATGTCGGATATCTCCGTTGTCTCCAGAGGCTGACGCTTACCGCGCCGCCGAATGAGCTCCTCCATGGCGGCCGCTGTGGGGTATTCCTCTACCTGCCGCGCTTCGTAACAGTAACCACCGGGCAGTTCCGCGTCCCGGTCCCAGAAACGCACGTCATGCCCATTCGTATAGAAAACCAGCGGGACTCGACCGAATTTGCGACCCAACGCCTCGGCATAGTCCTCAGCTTGAACGCGCCCATCGTTGATGCTGCGTTCCGTCTTCTTCGCCTCGATAATAGCCAGGGGTTGACCATCTGTGCCCCACGCAACGTAGTCAATGTAAAGATCTTCAATCGGGTACTCGACAGTAAGGTTCCCGCCCGCCACACTGAAACCAGCATCTGCGAGCATCGGATCGATGATGTCACGACGGGTATCCGCTTCGCTACGCGCGAGCGGCGGGAGGTCAACCGCGCTAGCTTCCTCAGATGCCCGAACAGCTTCTTGCTGCTCTAGATAGCGTTCGCGCAGCTCAGCTTCCAAGTGCTTGACACGCTCTCGCGCCTCACGTGCTTCTCGTAACGCATCATCTGCAGTCTCTTGCGCAGCGGCCTTCTCACGCGCCTGCTCGGCTAACTCTCTTTCTAACGCCAGCTGAGCAGCTTCTGCTTCAGAGAGCTGCAACCGGAAGCCATCCGACTCTGCCGCCAGGCGATCCAGTTCTCGCTGTAACGCGAGCAGTTGCTGCCGCGACTGTGCCGCCTGCTTGGGTGCTGCGCGCAAAATTGCAACGTCAAAAGGAGCGACGGGCGGCAGGGGCTTCGTACTAAACCTTTTTGCTACCCGCACAAGCACATCGAAGAGATGTCGGACAATACGTTCCGCTTGTTCCGGTGGAACGGGCTTGGAGTCATGCGCAGAGGCGTTACCTGCTTTGCGGATGACATGCATCTTTTCAGCAGATCATCTGGGAACTGACTCGCAAAATCCGGATGGACCATGGCATCGATGACGCGGTCCGTGTTGGGAATACCGAGGACCGTAGCCACGTGCCCCACCACCGATTCAAGCACGAAGCGCGCTTGGAACAGGGAACCGCACGGATTAGTGAGTGCACTTCGTTCCACCAATCGGCAGTCGTTAAGCAGGTTCGGCCACACCACGCCGACGAAGCCAAAGTTGCTGGATTGGGGTGTTCCACCACTCATCGTCGCCATGACGCTGGAGTTCCTCTCTACTAGTCCCGCATCTCATACTGCTTAGTTACAACCATCATGGTGTTTTTCCAGCGCAACGAAAGCAATTTCACCATCTAACTCGATTTACAAAGGTACTGAATTCGTACTGAATTTTCTAGCACAAGATTTCAGTCACATTTCAATCATATTTCAGTACGATTTCCGATCGAACTCGGGTACACTGCTCCCCATGAGCATCATCGACATCCCAGAACTCATTGCGCTCCTCCGCGATACGCAAAACAATACGTGGAATGTCGAGGCCAAAGAAGCCTCTCACCAGATGCCTGAATCAATTGACGAGACTCTCTGTGCCTTCGCCAATATGCCGGATGGCGGCACGCTCATCCTCGGGGTCGCTGAAAATGACGGCGCATTTGATGTCACCGGAGTCTGGGATCCGAAGGCTGCGCAGTCCGCCCTTGCTTCAAAGGCCCGCGAGCGAATCACGCCGCCCCTGCAACTCGGCGCAGTCGAGGCGACCATCGTGGAGGGGAAACCCGTCGTTGCTGCCATTGTTCCTCCCCAGCCCTCAGAGCATCGTCCCTTCCGAGTTGGTAAGTTTGGCAAGGCCTACATTCGTTCCGGCGACGGTGACTACTACTTGTCACCTCAGGAAGAGCTCTTTTTGGTCGGTGAGCGGCAGCAACCACATGCGGATCGCACACCAGTCGAAGGAGCCACGGTTCAACATGATTTGGTAGACGACCTGCTCCAGCAATACCTCAGCGCGAAGAAGCGCGACTCTCGCCGACTACGCGACCTCGATGAGCACACGCTCCACATCCGCACCAACGTTATTGACCCAGACACTGGTTTCGTCACGACTGCTGCACTCTACGCCTTCGGCGAGCAGCCGCAGCAGTTTCTACCCAACCTCGTAGTCAAAGCTCGCGCCATCAATCCTCAGCTCGACACCGCTCAACGGCTCGCCGATCGTCGCGAATTCACGGGACCCGTACCGGACCTCCTTGACTCGGCAATGGAATGGGTCTCTGCGCAGCTACGCGTCGGAGTGACCTTCCGCGATGGCAACGGGATCGATGTACCTGAGCTCCCTCCGGTCGCCATTCGCGAGATCATCGCCAATGCCCTGGTTCACCGCGATCTTTCTGCTGCTAGTTACGGCATGTATACGCAGCTCATCAAGCAGCCCACCAAGCTCATTGTGGAAAGTCCTGGCGGATTGTGGGGCATCACCAAAAATCAACTCGGTTACACCTCCCCTCGCGCCCGTAACGCGATCCTCTATTCCATGTGCGCCTCCCTCACGACGAGCAATGGATACCGCGTTATCGAGGCTCAAGCTACTGGCATTCCTGCAGCTCGGGCCGCCCTTGCGGACGCTTTCCTTCCCGCCCCGCACTTCGATGATCAGATTACGAAGTTCACCGCTATCCTCACGTCTTCGTCGCTCCTCAGCGATACCGACCTCCGTTGGCTTGGGCAACTCCCCGGCACCGATGCCCTCTCCGTGGCTCAAAAGCACGCGCTCATCGCTATGCGTCACGGCGAAGAAATCACCAATAGCATCTATCGAAGCGCCTTCCCCATGGACTCCGTTAATGCCCGTGCCGAACTCCAGCAGCTGGTGCAATACGGGCTTGCCGATGCCACCGGTTCCGGCCGAGGCACCACCTACCGGGCCCCATCCGATGATGACCACACCCCAACCGAAACCGTAGCCGCCAATACCGCTCAGACTGCAGAAACTTCCTTGGCCGACCATGCCAAACGCAGCGCATACCTGTCCGCAGCCGAGAAGGACGAGAGAATCTTAGCAGCGTTACGTGCCGCCGAGCACGGGCTCACGCGCAAAGAACTGGTACAGACAACGGGGCTCAGTCGTGGGCAGCTAAATCCGCGATTGACAGCCTTGAACGAAAACAAAACAATCCAAAGTATTCCAGACGAATCTGATGCCCGCGTTCAGAAATACTTTTTAAATATAGAATATTCCTAACATCGCCGCCGAAATTAATCGGTAGTTCCTCATTCTTCAGCACACAGCGGATCCGCCAAAAAATTCTGTCTTAAGGACACATCACCACTCACCACTTCACCGATCCACTAGGAAGCACTAAAATACCTTTGCTCAAGACCCTTGCCTAAGAGAGCTAGCGCATCATTCCTTTTTTCAAGAAGAGTTAGGATGCGAGTCGCTTCATTCATCTGCGCAACAAATCGTTGACGAATCTCAACAGCTGGCCAGGGTATACGAAAATCGCGAACCAACGAAAGATTCAAGTTGTCTTGGTTTCCGCCTCTCCCCAAAGAACGTAATTGCTCATACGAATTGCGCAATACGTAGAACAGAAAATCGGCATCCACCGCATCTTCGACGCAGATAGCTGCACAAGCTTGGTTCGTTGCCGCTGGCTCAGCTAGCCGGCCCACTTTTCCCGGACCTGACCCCCTTTTTTGGTGGACACCTGATATCCAGCCCGGTTGGGTTGGGAAGAAAGGTAATCTACCACCATGTCCAGGTACTCCGAACAGTTCAAACGTGATGCTGTGGCCCTCTATGAAAACAATGAGGACCTCTCGCTGAACGCAGCATCAACAGAGCTCGGTATCAACCGTGCCTCGCTGCATGCTTGGGTCAAGAAGTACGGCACCGGCAAACGTGCCCGCACGAAGGCCATGCGCGACAACGCCAAGGAGACGACTGATTCCGAGCGAATCCGCCAGCTCGAAAAAGAAGTCCCGAAGCTGCGCGAAGAACGCGATATCCTGCGCAAGGCCGCGAAATATTTTGCTTAAAGAGACACGCTGGTGATCCACTTCCAGTTTGTCTATGACCACCGAACCGAGTACTCGGTCAAGCGGATGTGCCACGTGTTAAAGCTCAATCGCTCCTCGTTCTATAAATGGCTCAACACCCGCGAAAAACGCAGGTTAAAGACGTGTTCCGATGCCCTTATTGGTGCAAGAATCAAGAGCATCTTTGATGATGAGCACGGGCTTTATGGTGCTAAACGCATCGCTGCAAGCCTCAACAGTGATACGGATTTCGGCCCGATAAATCACAAGAAGGTCGCACGCATCATGAAAGCCATGGGACTTAAAGGCTTTACCAAGCGCCGCCGATGTGTCACTACCAGGCGCAAGCCTGGACACCGCGTCATGCCGGACTTAGTAGGCCGTAAATTCACAGCCAACGAGCCGAACCGCGTCTATGTTGGCGACATCACCTACCTGCCCTGTAAGGGTGGCAAGAACATGTATTTGGCCACAGTCATTGACACGTATTCACGGAAACTTGCAGGTTATGCGCTCGCAGACCACATGCGCGTCTCACTGGTCGTCGATGCACTAGCCCACGCGCACGGTGTGCGTGGCAGTCTTGACGGGGCTGTATTCCATTCCGATCACGGCAGTGTGTACACCTCACAAACCTTTAGAAGCTATTGCTCGTCGTTGGGTGTGCGCCAATCCATGGGCGCGGTAGGAACGAGCGCGGATAACGCCCTAGCAGAATCATTTAACGCCACCTTAAAGCGGGAAGTCTTGCGTGATAGGAAAGTCTTTGACAATCCGATCGCCTGCCGGCAGGAAGTCTTCCGGTGGTGCATGCGCTACAACACACGCAGGCGACACTCCTGGTGCAATCTTGTAGCCCCCGATACCTTCGAAGCACTCACATCAGCTACACTGACCAAAGCAGCATAGCTAACCCCCGACGTGTCCACTTTCCGGGGGTCAGGCCCGTTCCTCTGGCGAGTCAATGGCAGCCATCTCGCTGAAGCGAAGGTGGCGATGTTCCGCATCATAGAACATCTGACTTGGATCGGGTTCCCCACCCAGCAGGTTCGCGGCCTTCTCAGCGGTGCGCTGACGGTCATCGAGTTGGCGCATAAACAGCAGGTAGGTGAACTGTTCAATGACGGTAATCGGATTCGAAACGCCACCCGGCCAAAAGGCATTCCAGATGGTGTCTACTTGAGATTTTACAGAGCCAGTAATCATGTTCACGAGTCTAAAACGAGGACCATACATTCTTGGGTTCCCGCTCCGGCGAAGCCTCGAACGGACATGCTAGGTCCTGGTTGGTCCTGGCGGGCGCTGGAACGGGCGGGACTAGTCTGGGCAGTGGGCTAATTGGCGCACCTCGTCACCAGACCGGCTTACAAAACCACGAAAACACCGTGGGCCCCGACCTTCTGGTCGGGGCCCACGGTGTCTCTCTATGCGCTTTGGCTATCGCAACGGTTTCTCAGGCCGTCGCGCCCTGCAAAGCTCAGGGTGTTCTCTCTATCTCTCATGCGCCTCTCTCAAACGCACTACATAAGTATGGGGCATGGAACTTGCTAGACAATAAAATAAACCTGTAAGTCGCCTGAGTGTTCCTGCGAGTTTCCTGGCATCTGGGACTCATAAGGGAAAATAAAGAAGGCTCCGACCAAGAGTCGGAGCCTTCGGCAGTCAGCGTCTCGCACAGTGGCGAGTGCTATTCACGCAAGAATTACTCTGCGTAGTTCTTCTGAACAGAAGCGTCAACCGGGATACCAGGACCAGAGGTGGTGGAGATGGTTACCTTCTTGACGTAAACACCCTTGGAGGAGGACGGCTTCAGACGCAGGATCTCGTCGTACAGAGCGCCGTAGTTCTCAGCGATCTTCTCTGCGTCGAAGGAAGCCTTACCCAGGATTGCGTGCAGGTTGGAAGCCTTGTCAACGCGGAAGGAGATCTTGCCGCCCTTGACGTCGGAAATAGCCTTTGCAACGTCAGCGGTGACGGTGCCGGTCTTCGGGTTCGGCATCAGACCACGCGGGCCGAGGACGCGAGCAACGCGGCCAACCTTAGCCATCTGGTCCGGGGTAGCGATAGCAACGTCAAAGTCGATATTGCCCTCGTTGATAGCAGCGATCAGCTCGTCAGTGCCGACGATGTCAGCGCCTGCAGCCTTAGCGGCCTCAGCCTTTTCGCCCTCAGCGAAAACTGCGACGCGAACGTCCTTACCGGTGCCGTTAGGCAGGGAAACGGTGCCGCGAACCAGCTGGTCAGCCTTACGTGGGTCAACGCCCAGGCGGAAGACGACGTCGACGGTAGCGTCGAAGTTCTTGGAGGAGGTCTCCTTGGCCAGTTTGGAGGCCTCGAGCGGAGTGTACAGACGGGACTTGTCGACGAGCTCTGCTGCTGCCTTGTAAGCCTTAGACTTGGTGCTCATTTAAGCAATTCCTTTTCTTGGATTGATGTGGTGTTGGCGGGCCGTAGCTGGCCCTACCACGAGCGACCACACGAGATGGCCGCTCACTTTTTGATGAAGTTGTTTACTTGGCCGGGATGCCATCAACGGTGATGCCCATGGAGCGAGCAGTACCGGCGATGATGCGTGCACCGTTGTCGATGTCGCGTGCGTTCAGATCCTCGAACTTGGTCTGTGCAATCTCCTTGCACTGTTCCCAGGTCACAGAGCCGACCTTGTCGGTGTGAGGAACGCCGGAGCCCTTCTTGATGCCAGCAGCCTTAAGCAGCAGCTTTGCAGCAGGCGGGGTCTTCAGCTTGAAATCGAAGGAGCGATCCTCGTAAACGGTGATCTCAACAGGCACAACGTTGCCGCGCTGGGACTCAGTCGCAGCGTTGTAAGCCTTGCAGAACTCCATGATGTTGACGCCGTGGGCACCCAGTGCCGGACCAACCGGCGGAGCCGGGTTAGCAGCACCAGCCTCGATCTGCAGCTTGATGAAGCCAGAAACCTTCTTCTTCGGAGCCATCGAATTACCTCTTTCCTGTGTTACCGGTGCGCTGCCACGATGAATAACAGCGCCCGTCCGGATGCTCACCTGCAGTGGGCCACCGGGGAGAAACGTTTAATTGTCCGTCACGCAAAAGGCGCACGGCGTTTTATCTTAGAACACCGTGCGCCCTGCTACCAAATCGCGTAGCATGCCATTTTCCCAGGCTACGCGGCAACTGGTTTTAGGAGATGCGCTCGATCTCGGTCGGGGAAAGCTCTACCGGAGTCTCACGGCCGAAGATGGAAACCAGGCCCTGCATCTTGCCAGTCTCTGGGTCGATCTCGGAGATGGTTGCGGAAACGGATGCGAGCGGGCCAGACAGGATGGTGACTGCCTCGCCGACCTCGAAGTCGTGCGCGTAAGCCTTCGCAGCAGCCTTCTCCGGCATTGCGACGACCTGCTCGCCGTCTTGGTCGCCCGCGGAAGACTTTGCCTCCGGTGCAGCCTCGTTAGGCATGAGGAACTTTGCGACGTCGCGGATCTTGACCGGGGTGGCATTGCCCTCGTTGCCCACGAAGGAGGTAACGCCGGGGGTTTCGCGGACGACGGACCAGGCGGCGTCGTTAAGCTCCATGCGGACCAGGACGTAGCCCGGCAGCAGCTTGCGCTTGACGATCTTCTTCTTGCCGTCCTTGTTTTCCAGGATCTGCTCGACCGGAACAACAACCTCGAAGATGGAGTCCTCAACCTCGAGCGTCTGCGCACGCATGTCGAGGTTGGTCTTCACCTTGTTCTCGTAGCCGGAGTAGCACTGGATGATGTACCACTGGCCCGGCTGCTTCTTCAGCTCGCGGGTGAACTGGCGTAGGCGACGGCGGTAGTCATCGTCCTCGGCAGGAGCGGCCTCGGTGGCCTCAGCAGATGCAGCTTCCTCCGCCGGAGCGGACTGATCCTCAGCCTCTGTGTATGCCTCTTCGGTAGCGGTCTCAGACTCAGCCACTGCTTCTGCTGCCTGCTCCTGGACGCTGCCGATAAGAGCAGCTTCGAGGGAGGTCTCTGGGGTTTCGACGTTGTTCTCGTCGCTCATGGTCTCTACTCCATCTTGTCGCGCGCGAGCTTGAAGCAAGCAGGCGCTCTCAATTTTCTGCGCCCCAGCCTACCTGTGGAATGCCGGCGCGACCGCCAGCACCCCGCAAGCACACAAGGGCAAAAAGTATCCCGCCGTTTCCCTCGCCTTTGCGAGTGAAATCAGCGGGATAAAAGCTTCTGCTAGGCAGGTTACTAAGGAGTGAGGATCTTCTCAACTCCGAGGCCTGTCAGCGTGTCGACGCCCCACACAAGGGCAGTCAGAACGATGAGGAAGGCGAAGGTAATGAGGGTGTACTGCACCATTTCCTTTGTGGTTGGCCAGACAACCTTCTTCATTTCGGATGCGACTTCACCCGGGAAAGCGGCCACGCCGCCGCCAACGGTGGCGTCATCTTTTTTGCCCTCTACGCGTACAACTCGCTTATCGGCATACGACTGGGAAGAGGTGGTAGCTACACCGGAGAGCTGACGCTTACCGGTGGGGCGTGCAGCGCCAGACTTAATCGGCTGCTGTTCATCGCTCACAGCTGGTTCCTCCTTGGAAAAGTTTTGGCAGGGGCGACAGGACTCGAACCTGCAACCTACGGTTTTGGAGACCGTTGCGCTACCAATTGCGCCACGCCCCTATGCATTTGTCTACCAAAGACAGCATGCACAACCCTACCAGAACGGCGATTTACTTAAGAAACCGCCAGCCCTTGGGCCGGAGTCGGTAGTAAAAAAGCACCCGCGCAATCACGGGCGCCTTTCTTTCCCGGTAGCGATGGCGAGAATTGAACTCGCGACACAGCGATTATGAGTCGCTTGCTCTACCACTGAGCTACACCGCCATAATCATGTGCACCAAGGTGCAGAAATGATTGGAGCCCCCTGACAGAATCGAACTGTCGACCTTTTCCTTACCATGGAAACGCTCTGCCGACTGAGCTAAGGGGGCACAGCCTCTTTGAGTAACGAAGTTTTCTTCGCTGCGCTCTCGTTGAAGCCTTGAAAAGATTAACCCGATTTACTCTAGTTACACAAATCGCCAGCTTAATCCACAAAAATGGGGCTTTTTAAAGCTTTAGATTGCACACTTTTCGCGCTTTCCATAGGCCTTGAACGAGCACTACGCTTGACGACGCCGCGACGGAAGAAGGCGCGGTCCCTGGATTCTGCTCCCTGGAATCTGCCCAGCGCTAGCAAAACCACGAAACCCCGTGGTCGAAACCACGGGGTTTATCTGTGCCAGGTAGAAGATTCGAACTTCTGAAGGCAATGCCGGCGGATTTACAGTCCGCTCCCTTTGGCCGCTCGGGCAACCTGGCGTGCACTTGAGGTGCGATTAGGTACTTTACTACGAAGCCCCCGTTGTCGTGCAAATCGGCAGGACACGGGGGCTTTCGTAGCGTTAATGCGAAGGCAGCTAGCCGACGCGGCGCACGGTGTAGTCAGCCAGCTGACGCAAAGCTTCGCTAGCTGCGCATTCCGGCAAGACGGAGAGCTGTTCCTCGACCACTCGCAGGTAACCGTGGACGTCGTTCATAGCCTTCTCACGGCCACCAGACTGACGCAGCAGTTCGATGGCACGCTCGACGGAAGCGTCGTCGCCAAGCGGACCCGTAAGCAGGCCGCGCAGCTCGTCACCCACGGTGCCCTCTTCCTCCAGCGCGTAGAGAACCGGGAGGGTAAAGACGCCCTCGCGCAGGTCAGTCCCCGGAGTCTTTCCCGATTCCTTGGAATCAGAGAAGATGTCGATGATATCGTCGACGATCTGGAAGATCATGCCGATGGCGCCGCCAATCTGGCGCAGAGCCGCGGCCTGCTCCGGCGTAGCACCCGCATGATAGGCCCCCAGGTAACCCGCGGAAGCAATGAGAACCGCAGTCTTCTCACGGATAACCGCCATGTAGTGTTCCACGGCGTTGGCCTCACCCGCACCGATGGTCTCACGCATCTGACCGGTCACGAGTTCCTCGAAGGTTTCAGAGAAATGCTCGACGGTATGTGTGTCCAGCTGGGACATCAAGCGCGAGGCGTGGGCGAGCAGGACGTCGCCAGCCAAGATGGCCACCGAGTTAGTCCAGCGGAAGTTTGCGGATTCCACGCCGCGGCGACGCTCGGCTTCATCCATGACGTCGTCGTGATAGAGGGTTGCAACGTGCACCATCTCCACCACCGTGGCGGCCTTAACCACCTCGGGGGAGCCCGGACGCGCGCCAAATTCCGAGGCAAGCAGCGCCATCATGGGGCGGAAGCGCTTTCCGCCGGCGCTCGAAAGGTGGCTGACCTTCTCTTTGACGAAGTCCTGCCCACGATCGATCTCGTGGTGCAGCAGTTCCTCGACGGCAGCTATTCCAGCACTAATGCGCTCGCTTAGCTGCGGGTCACCCAAGTCCACATGCGTGGCATGAGTTTGGCCGTGAGACATTAACAGCGTTCCTTTAACTCAAAAATGCGAGTGATAATCGATTACTTACCGTAGTCCATACCACGGCCCTAAACACACTTAAGGTGGATAACCCGTGCAATGATAGTGCGTATGTCGGAGCATATCGATAACGCAAAACTCGTAGACGTGGCCATCATCGGCGCAGGGCCAGCAGGTTCCGCGGCCGCTATCCACGCGACTAACGCAGGCTACGACGCCTTGCTTATCGACGCTTCCCCCTTCCCCCGCGACAAAACCTGCGGCGACGGCCTGACCCCGCGCGCTATGCATCAGCTGGATCTATTGGGCTTGGACGTCAATTCGTCTTATCGCAATAAGGGTTTGAAGCTCCATGGCTATGGCGGGTCCGTCACTGCCCCGTGGCCGTCCAGCTACCCCACGACTGTGGGAACGGCACTGCCGCGCCACGAGTTCGACAACCTGCTTTTCGAAGCCGCTCGCACGGCTGGGGCCACGGTATGGACGGGCACCCCCGCGACTGCCCCTGAGCTCGCAGGAAATCGCGTGACGAGTTTCCGCGTGGGCGAGCAGACCGTGCGCGCAAAGTGGGTCATCGTGGCAGACGGCGTACGCTCGACGTTTGGCAAGTTGTTGGGCCGCAAGTGGCATCAGGATGAGGTCTACGGAATCGCGGCGCGCAGCTATGCCACGTCCACCTCTGCGGGCGAGCCGTGGATGCACTCCCACGTAGAGCTCAAGGATCAGGACGGAAGTGTGCAGCCAGGCTATGGCTGGATATTCCCGCTTGGCGAGGAATTGGGTCAGGTCAACATTGGTTTAGGAGCTTTGTCTACCGCACAGCGCCCGGCCCGCATCAATACGAAGAAGCTTCTTACCCACTACGCCGAGAGCCAGCGCGCCGACTGGGGCTTGGGCGACATCGAGAAGGTGGCCTCTGCCCTGCTTCCGATGGGTGGCGCGGTGTCCAACGTGGCCGGCGCCAACTGGATGCTCATTGGCGACGCCGCCGCCTGCGTCAATCCCCTCAACGGCGAGGGCATCGATTATGGCTTGGAGACAGCCCAGCTAGCCGTCTCCCTGCTGGGCACCAAGGACTTCACGCTGGCGTGGCCGGATCTTTTGCGAGCCCACTACGGCGAGGCCTTCGTCCTGGCGCGCACCGCGGCGCGGCTTTTGACCTATCCGCAGTTCCTGCCCTTCGCGGGGCCGGTGGCGCTGCGCGGTCCGGTGGGCCGAATGCTCATGCCTGCCGCGGCGCGACTCATGGGAAACCTAGTCACGGACGAGGACCGCGACGTCATCGCCCGGGCGTGGAAGCTCGCTGGGCGTGGGGTTTCGGCAGCGCGCCGCGATACGCCGCTGTGGAACTCGCTCTAGGCCCGCGCTCCTTTCCAAATGGTCCCTTTGATCGGGTCCGTTTAGGGGGTAAAGAAACCATTTGGCGGCATTTTTAGCGCCTAAAACCGCCAAAGGGACCACCCCAAAGGGACCTTTTGCGGGGGAGCCTGGCGAAAGCTCAGCAGAGGGCTCAGTGAGTGCTCGGCAGAGAGCTCGGCGGGGCCGGAGCCAGCGTTGCTGGGGCCTAGTGCAGCGGCTTCGTGGCCGAGTGCAGGGCCACGATTCCGAGGGTCATATTCTTCCAGCCGGCGCCTTCCCACCCATTGCGGTTGATGGCGGCGGCCAACTCTTCCTGGTCCGGCCAGGCGCGGATCGACTCAGCGAGGTAGACGTACGCCTCTGGGTTGGAGGAAACCAGCTTGGCAATCGGCGGCAGCAAGCGGGTCAGGTATTCCTTGTAGACGGTGCCAAAGACCGGGATGATCGGCTTGGAGAATTCCGCCACTGCCAGGCGGCCGCCCGGCTTGGTCACGCGGGCCATCTCACGCAGGCCGAGCTCAAAGTCGTGAATATTGCGCAGACCATAGGAGATGGTCACCGCGTCAAAGGTATTGTCCGCGAAAGGCAGTTTCATGCCGTCGCCCGCCACCTTGGGCACGTCACGCGCAGCGCCAGCCGCCAGCATTCCACGAGAGAAGTCGCAGGCCACGCACCATGCGCCGGACTTGGACAGCTCTTCGGTGGACACCGCAGTGCCTGCCGCTAGATCGAGGACCTTCTCCCCTGGCTTAAGGTCCAAGCGCTCACGAGTGCGTTTGCGCCAAATCCTATCCTGGCCGAAGGACAACACCGTGTTGGTGATGTCGTACTTGGCACCGACGGCGTCGAACATCTGCGCAACGTCGAACGGCTTCTTATCGAGATCTGCCTTTGACATAAATAGCTAGTTTAGGCTACTCGCGCACCGAGGGCACGCGCCGCCCACCGCGGCAGCTCGGGGCGCTGGCCCAGGATGGTTAGCGGCACGCGGCGGGTGTCTTCCAAGACTTCCTCGTAGTAGCCAACAAGCTGCTCGCACAGTGCCTTCCACGTTTTATTCGAAATGGACTGCCGAGCGTTTTCGCGCAGCTCCGCGTGAATTTCTGGATTCAGCAGCGCATCGACGGCGTTGGGCAGATCCTCGACAAAGGTCGCGACGTCGAGAAGCAGCCCGTTGTAGCCCTCTTCAATGAGATCGACTGGGCCGCCCGCGCGCGGGCCGATGGTCGGAACGCCGGAAGCCTGCGCCTCCTGAATGGCCTGGCAGAAAGTCTCGAACTCACCCGCGTGCACAAAGACGTCGAGGGAAGCATAGGCCGCGGCGAGTTCCTCGCCACCCAGCGCACCGGTGAAAACTGCGCTGGGCAGCTGCACCTCGAGTAGCGGGCGCTCGGGACCATCGCCGACGATGACCAGCTGGATATCTTTTCTGTCGTTGAGCGAAGCCAAGCGGTGCACGCCCTTCTCCGCAGCCAGGCGGCCAACGAAGCCTACGACCAACTTGTCCCCCACTCCCCACTTCTGGCGCAGCGCTGCGGAGCGCTTCGCCGGGTGGAAGCGCTCGGAGTCCACGCCACGACCCCAGTGGCGCACGTTCTTGATGTGGTGATCTTCCAAGTCCTTGATGGTCAGGGAAGACGGAGCCAAGGTCATCTGGCACGCGTTATGAATGGTGCGCAGCCACTCCCATGTGGCATAGGCCAACGCGGAGGCGTGGTACTTGGTGGCAAAACCGGCAACGTCGGTTTGGTAGAGGGCCACAGAAGGAATGCGCAGCTGCCGCGCCGAGAAAGCTCCTGCCGCACCCAGCACGAAGGGGCTGGCCAGGTGGATGATGTCCGGCTTGAACTCGCGCAGGGCCTCATCCACCGCCGTGGTGGGCACGCCGACCGGGAGCGAGTCGATGAGAGGAATGCGCACGGTTGGCACGCGGACGATGGGAAACCCAAGGTAGTCTGCGATTTCTTCCTGGCCTTCACGGGCACCTGGAGCAATGACCAGAGCCTCATGGCCGGTGTCTGCTAAGTGCTCCAACACTCGCAAGACAGAATTTGTCACTCCATTGACGTTTGGAAGAAAAGACTCAGCCACGATCGCAACACGCATGCGTTCCATCATCCCCTATTCCACTGTGGTTTCTGGTGAAGCCTGCGGAAAATCTTGGTTAACATTCTCGTTTATTTGCATCCGGCGCTCAGCTGCACGGGTGCTCACGCCCACCGCCCACCATGCACCGGCGGCGATGAGGCTAGCCACAAACATCGAGGACAGAGCGGGAATCAGTGAAAGCGTCCACTCGCGCCCCTCCACCTTCACTAGGTCGGGGTTCGCGCGGGAGTACAGCACCCACACCTGCTGGCCCTCGCCCAGTCCGGTGGGATACAGCAGCCCCGATTGAGGCGAATGATAGATGCCCTTGTTGTCTTGGAAGTCCACGGAGGTACGCGTGATTCCGACGTCAGTAACCGTGGCCAGCGCGCGCCCTGGGTTTGATTCAATGGAGCGGTCGTTGAGAAACGCGCCCACAATCATTCCAAGCATGCCCACCAGCGAGGCCACATACAAAGCGATGATGAGCTGGTGCAGCCGGCGGCGATACACGGCTGGCGTATATCGCGGGACCACCGCCGCTTTGGGGGTCATCGGCAGCCTTGCTGGTGTAGCGCCCACCTACTTGCCGACCTTCGCGGTGATCTCAGCCTGCAGCTGGCGGCGCGTCTCACGGGTGGTGTGCGCCTCCACCACGGTCACGCCCGCGGAGGTCTCCTTCAGCTCAGCCAGGGTATCCAGCAGCTCCTGCGCGGTATTAGCCTCGCGGTAGTCTGCGCCAAAGGCTTCCGCCAGCTTGGCGACGCCCACCCCATGCGGCGTTCCAAAAGCCTTCTCGAAGGAGGCGCGATAGGGCTCCGCACCCTGCTCGAGCAGCTCGAAGATGCCGCAGCCGTCGTCGTTTGCCACGACGATGGTGAGGTTCTCCGGGCATGCCTCTCCCTGCGGGATGAGGAGGGAGGTGGCGTCGTGGAGGAAGGTGACGTCGCCAAGCAAGGCGACGACGCGCGGGGCACGCCAAGCGTCTGCCTCGCGGGACTGGGTGGCCAGCGCCACGCCCATTGCCTGTGCGACCGTGCCGTCGATGCCGGCGGCGCCGCGGGGCGAGTAGGTGTCCACGCCGTCGAAGGGCAAGCCTACCAGGGAGGCGTCGCGCACCGGATTGGAAGCGCCCAAGACCAGGGTGTCATCGACAGACAACGTGTCTCCCACCGCTGCCGCGACGTGCAGTCCGGTAAAGCCCAGCTCGGGATTTTCGAGGGTCTCGCGGACGGCGTCGGAAGCCATCTGCGCTGCACCCTGGCAGATCTTCAGCCACTCGCGGGAAGGCTCACCGCTAACCTTGACTGTGGTTCCCAGGGTTGCGGCATCACCGCGTGGGTTGGTGAAGTCGGCGGTGCGGGAGAGCACGATGAGGTCGATGTCTGGATCGTTGATAAGGGCCAGCACGCTGCGGTGCAGCGTGGGGTGTCCGACCACGATGACCTGCTCGACCTTGGTGTTGACCACGTAGTCGTTGGCGGAGACCTGGGCGCGGCGGAAGATGTGCGCCGCTGCCGGGTGCACCGGGTGATACGGTGCGGGCGCGGTCGGCTCAGCGATGGTGGGAACGTCCTCGAGGCCTTCGACCTCCCAGGCTTCGTCGCCGGCGATGACGAGGGTGTTCTTGCTCAAGTCCACGGCTACCTCGCCGTGGTTTAGCGGGCGCGGAAGCGGGGCTTTGTGTTGCGTGAAGTCGGTGGGGGTGGCGGGCAGTTCGGCGTCGAGAAGCGGCATGTCAAACGCCACGTTGATGTGAACCTGGTGGTCTTTGGTGAAACGCTCAGCCACCGACGGGATGTCCTCGACCTCGGTGACCTGGGTGGTCTCGGCGTAGACGCCGAAAATGCCCTGCTGCTGAATGGTCTGGGAGGCGCCGGTGCCCACGAGGCGCGCAGGGCGGTCCGCGCTAATTACGGCCAACGGCGTGTGAGAATGCGCGGCCTCGACCATCGCGGGCAGTGCATTGGCAACGGCGGTGCCGGAGGTCATCACCACGCCCACGTGGCGGCGCTGCACGCGGGCCATGCCCAGCGCGGTAAAAGCGGCAGAGCGCTCGTCGAGGCGTGTATGAACGCGAATGTCCTGGCGTGCAAGCAAGGCCAGCGAGAGCGGTGCGTTGCGGGAACCAGGACAGATAATGACGTCAGTAAGGTGGCGCGCGAGTTGAGCGGCCACCGCCTCGGCCAGCTTCATGGAGTCAGTCATGCTGCCCCATAGTACTAGTGGCGTTTAGGCCTTAGGCACCCCGGCTATTGCCGTTGCCGTTGTTACCGGTGGCTCCATTCAAAAGCTCATCCAGAAGACCTTCAAGACCCTGGCCGCCCTGTTCGAGCTGGTCTTGGATATCCGGCGGCAGCTGGGTCGGCAGCTCTTCGATTGGGTTCGACGGCGCTTCCTCGGTGACGGTCTCAGTCACAGTGGTGGGCTTTTCCTCAGTAACAGTGGCCGTGGTGGTCACGGCCTCAGGCTGCGATTCTGCATCCGAGGTGGCGTTGCGCCACATGAAAAACAGCGCGCCAGTTGCGATGACCGCGATTGCTGCAATCGCGGCAAAGACCCCAGTCAGGCCGCTGCCGCCACTCTTGTGGGAGCGCTCCGGCTCCACCTCGTAGCTCGACGGAACCGGGTCATAGTTGTGCTCCGGGCCTGGGTTGTAGCCCGAGTTATAGCCGCTGGGCTGGCCATAGCTGCTCGCAGCTGGCTGCGAGGCACCCGGGAACACCTGGCGCGGGCGGTCATCCGGCGCACCGAACTGGCGAGTGGCGTCGTTGTTGTCAAAGCCTGAGCCGTAGCCCGTCACGCGGCCAATCTGGCGAGTCTCATCGTCAGAGTAGTTGCCGGAATTGTTGCCAAAGTTATTTGCCATGTCCCTAGAACTACCCTATTTCCCTGTGAGTTCGCAGGGAGATACCCGAAAAGTCTCGTTAACTCTTTCGCGCCAAGGCCCGACCAGTAGGCGTAGCCTGCTTAGCCACATCACCCGGCGCGTCCATCGCCACAATTTCTCCGCCCGCGGCGCCTGCCCCGGGGCCTAACTCGATGACGGTGTCTGCCTGCGCGATGACCGAGAGATCGTGCTCGACCACGATGACGGTCTGTCCGGCGTCGACAAGCTTGTGCAACTCTGCGTTAAGCAACGACACGTCCGCCGGATGCAGGCCCGTGGTGGGTTCGTCGAGGAGGTAAACCGTGTGGCCGCGGTGGGAGTTGCGCGAGCGCTGCAGCTCCGTCGCGAGCTTAATGCGCTGGGCCTCGCCTCCGGAAAGCTCCGGCGCGCCCTGTCCGAGGCGCAGGTAGCCAAGACCCACCGCTTGAAGCGTATCCAGTGCGCGGCGGATGGCCGTGACCGCGGAGGAGGTTTCTACCTCTGCGAAAAGCTCGGCAGCCTCGTCCACAGTCAGCTCGAGGACCTCAGCGATGGTGCGGTCTTCCCATGACACCTCGAGGGTCTCCGGGTTGTAGCGCTTGCCCTGGCAATCGGGGCACAGCGTATAAGAACCCGGGAGAAAGACGAGCTCCACCTCGATTTGGCCCGCGCCGCCGCAGGTTGGGCATTGCCCCTGCTTGACGTTGTAGGAAAAACGCGAGACCGTCCACTTCCGTTGTTTGGCTTTTTGCGTGTTGGCAAAAAGCTTGCGCACGTGGTCGAACAGGCCGGTGTAGGTGGCCAAGGTGGAGCGCGGAGTACGCCCGATGGGCTTCTGCGTAATCTGCACTAGGCGCGTGACCTTATCGAGGTTCTCCACTTCTGCCACGCTCCACGGCTTGTCTAGTGACTCCTCCTCCGTTGCTTCGTCGGTAACGGCCGTGACAGATTCCCGAAGCAGGCCGGCCAACACGGTGGAGACCAAGGTGGACTTACCCGAGCCCGAAACGCCCGTGACGGCACTGAAGGTCCCGAGGCCGAAACTCACGTCAAGACCTCGCAGGTTGCGGGCCTGCACCCCGCGCAGGGTGAGCTCGGTGCTCGGGGTGCGTCGAGTGCTGCGGGGCGTGAGCTGCCGCTGAGCCAGCGCGCGGGCGGTGGGAGTATCGGCGAGATAGTCGGCTACTGGGCCCGAATAGATGACCTTGCCGCCGCCCTCGCCGGCGAGGGGGCCGACGTCGACAAGCCAGTCTGCCTGGGCCACCAAGTCCATGTCATGCTCCACCAACAGCACGGAGTTGCCGCCTGCGACGAACCTGCGGCAGATATCCATGACGGCCGCGCGTTCCTCGGGGTGCAAGCCTGCCGACGGCTCGTCAAGCACGTACGCGACACCAAACAGGCCGGAGCGCAGTTGCGCCGCGAGCCGGATTCTTTGTAATTCGCCGGCTGACAGGGTCTCCGTGGGTCGGCCAAGGCTCAGGTGCGCCAGGCCCAGCTCCAGTGCGGACCGCAATGCGGGAAGAATCTGTTTGAGCAGCAGATGCTCGGCGCTGTTTTCCTCGGGCTGCTGTTTGTCGAGCAGTGCGAGGAGTTCGTCGAGGGGCAGCTCGTTGAAGGCATCGATAGGCAGCCCGGCGTAGGTCACCTTCAGCGCGTGGGGGTTGAGGCGGCGGCCGTCGCAGACCTCGCAGGTGTGTGACTCCATGAATTGGAGGGTGCGTTTGCGGAGGGTATCGGACTGGGTTTCGGCAAGCGTCTTATTCAGGTAGCTCGCGACGGAGCGCCACGTGCCCTCGTAGTTGCGCTGAATCTGGTCGGCGCCGCGGAGCGGCTTGACGGTGACCACGGGTCGCTCCTCGGTAAAGAGAATCCAGTCTCGATCCTCTCTCGGCAGCTCCTGCCAGGGCGAGTCGAGGTCATAGCCCAGATTCAAAAGGATGTCGTGGAAGTTCTTGCCCGCCCAGGCTCCCGGCCAGGCGGCGATGGCGCCATCCTCGATGCTGAGGGTGGGATCGGGGACCATCGACTGCTCCGTGGCTACGTGCACGATGCCGGTGCCCTGGCAATTGGGGCACATTCCCTCGGGCGTGTTCGGCGAAAAGGAATCCGAATAAAGGCCCTCTGGGTTGTCCCCGGCGCGCGAATAAAGAAGGCGCACCGAATTTGAGATAGCGGAGATGGTGCCCACCGTGGAACGGGCGCCGCCGCCGGAAGTGGACTGCTCTAGGGCAACAGTGGGCGGCAGGCCCACAACCTGGCTGACCTGCGGATCCACGGCGGAACCGATGAGGCGGCGTGCAAAGGGTGCCACGGATTCGAGGTAGCGGCGCTGGCCCTCGCCGTGGATCGTACCGAAGGCGAGGGAGGACTTGCCCGAGCCCGAAACGCCCGTAACGGCCACGACCTTTCCGCGCGGGATGTCGACATCGACATTCCTTAAGTTGTGGAGGTGGGCATCGCGGACACTGATAAATCCAGTCATGAGTTCCACCGTACCCACGGCGTCTCTGCGGGGTGAAAAGTGCGCATTTTGCCAAATATGACCAGGAATCTTCGAAGAATCCAGCTCCTATTTGGCAAATTGTGCGCTGCTAGCGATAGGGTGCCCCGCTAGCGAGAAGGTGCCCCTCCGCTAGCGCGAAATCTAAAGGTGCTGCCAGCACTCGCGGACGCGCTCAAACCACCAGTCGCGGCGCTCGGGCGCGGCTGCGAGGTCAGCCAGGCGCGCGGGATCTGGGATCGCCGGAGTGGCTTCCAAATGGCCATCGATAAGCGGGCGCGGCTCGGTGACGTCCTCTATAAAGAGCGAGCCGGTGGCCAGGCCCGCGGCGGCGGGAGTGACGTCAATGTCTTCGTCGTCGAGAATCTTCGGCAGCGCTGCGACAGCCGCCAGCCCCATTCCGATACCCACGGATGTATCCAGGGCCGAGGCTACGGTGATGTCCATGTGGCGCGCACGCAGTTGCTTCGCGACATCCAGCACCCTACGCACTCCGCCCAAAGGCGCAGGTTTGACCACCGCGACGTCGGCAGCCTGCAGGTCCGCGACCCGGAAGGGATCCTCGACCTTCCGGATGGACTCGTCGGCGGCGACGCGCACGAAGAGGCCGTTGCGCATTAATTGGCGGCGAACCTCCGCGAGTTCTTCGGCGGTGGCGCACGGCTGCTCAATGTAGTCCAGGGGCATTAGGGCCTTGGCCGCCTCAATGGCTTGTTCCACGCTCCAGCCGCCGTTGGCGTCGACGCGCAGCACCGGAATGCGGCCCTGCGCGGTGATGTACTCACGCACTGCCTGCACACGGGCGACGTCGTCTGCAAGGCTCTGCCCTGGCTCTGCCACTTTGATCTTGAAAGTGCGGCAGCCCGGGTAGCACTCCATTACCTCGGGAACCTGCGCGGCGGGTACGGCGGGGATGGTGCCGTTGACCTCGATGAGGTCGCGCACGGGTTCGGGGAAACCTTCGTAGGCAGCCTCCAGGCCTGCGGCGAGCCAGTGTGCCGACTCCGCAGCTTCGTACTCTAGGAAAGGCGAGAACTCGCCCCAGCCGGCGGGGCCCTCGATGAGCAAGGCTTCGCGGGTGGTAATACCGCGGAACTTCACCGCCAAAGGCAGGGCAACAACATGGGAGCGGGAGAGGACATCATCAATTTCAACCTGGGACATGGAATGTAGCGTACCTGACCCAGTTTTAGCTGCTGCTTAGTTCGCTGCCTGTCACAACAGCTGTTAGAGTAAGAACAGAGGTTATAACAACCGCGGTTAGCCTTTAAGCCCTGCGTAAAGGGCATATTTCTGCATATCTTTTATCCAGCAAAAGGCAGGTCAAACCCGCATGCTTTACCTCATTATTGCCTTGGCGGCCATCGCCGCAGTGATGTGGCTGATTTACAAAAAGGTTCATGCCGCCGCAGCCATCTTCGGTGTCGGCGTCCTCCTCCTCATGATTGCCGCTCTCACTAACCGCGCGGATATGCGCACCGTAGAAATCGAAGCCACAGGCAATGCTTTTTATGACCAACTTTTGGTCGTAGATGCCCTGTTCAAATCCCGCTTTAGCGGTATCGGCATGGCCATCATGGTTTTGTTCGGCTTCGTGTCTTATATGCGGCACATCGGCGCCGATGCCAAGACCGTTGTCGTATTGTCTTCGCCCTTGAAACGCTTCCGCGGTAGCTACTGGCTCGTCCCGGTAGGTTTGCTTATCGGTTCGCTACTCTCACTGGTGATTCCCTCCGCCGCTGCGTTGTCGTTGCTGCTCGTCGCCACTCTCCTACCCGCCCTTATCGCCGCTGGTCTCACGCCTTTGACGGTGGCCGCGCTGGTAGTGACCTCGTCTACCATCATCCCGACGCCCCTTGAGGCAGGTCTGATTCAAGGCGCGGATCTGACAAACATGAGCGTGACCGAGTTTGTGTACGGCTCGGTTGCCCGCGCTACCGTCCCGGCGCTTCTCATTACCGCATTTGTCCATATGTGGTGGCAGAAGCATTGCGACAAAGTAGATGCACGCAAAGCCCACGCTGACGACGCCACCGCAGGCTCCGATACTCTGTCCGAATCCGACCGCGCCACCCGTGAAGCACTTGAGCGAGCAAAGGGACTGCCCGGTTTCTACGCCGTCCTTCCTCTTATGCCACTGTTGCTGATTATTGTTTCGGCAATCTTGAACCGCACCGGCGTCATCCCATTTGAAGCAGATATCCTGCCGGTGACCGTGGTCTCGCTGTTTATCGCCATGTTGATTGAGGCAATCCGCATCCGCTCCATCACAGAGTCGATGGATTCCACCGCGCACTTTTTCAAGGGCATGGGCGAAGGCGCCGCTGGCGTGGTTGCCCTGCTGGTTGCGGCAGCGGTCTTGGTCGAAGGCATCACCCAGATGGGCGTCATCGACATGCTCGTCAATGCTGCCGAGGGCTCTACTGGCGCCGCCGTAATTATTGTTCTCATCTTCGTCGGCGCTACGGCACTGATGGCAGCGTTGACAGGTTCCGGCACAGCCCCTTACTTTGCCTTCTCTGAGGTTGTTCCTGGCCTGGCCGCCCAGACCTCGATTAATGCACCACAAATGCTTACTGCCATTTGGGGCACCTCGAACCTCATACGTCAGGTCTCGCCGGTCAACGCCGCAGTTCTGATCGTTTCGGGTGCAATCAACGTCAACCCCATCCGCCTGGTCAAACGCACCTGCGTTCCGATGATCGCCGCAGCTGTGCTCAACGTGGTTTTTTCCTTCTTGTTCATCGGCTAAAAGCTAACCCGCTCTCTACCAACCGCCGTGGCTAATCGCTGCGGCAGTTATTGTGTACCTATGACTTCCCAGGCAAAGGCAACTTCTAAATACAGCACCGACAACCCTTTCAAGGCCGAACTGTGGGCCCCAGTGGAAGGCTTCTCGGATCTCACCGACATCACCTACCACAGGCTAATCGGAGACAAGCGCGAAGATGGCATCGTCCGCATCGCGTTTGACCGCCCGGAGGTGCGCAACGCGTTCCGCCCGCACACGGTGGATGAGCTCTACCGCGCGCTCGACCATACACGTCGCACTCCTGATGTCGGCACGGTGTTGCTCACCGGCAACGGCCCCAGTGAGAAGGACGGAGGCTGGGCATTTTGCTCTGGCGGCGACCAGCGAATTCGCGGCCACTCCGGTTACCGCTACGCCACCTCGCACGAGCACAACGACGCCGAGGCAGATGCCTCCACCGTGGACGAGGCACGCGAGAAGGTCGAGGGTGGACGCCTACACATCCTCGAGGTCCAACGCCTCATCCGCACCATGCCCAAGGTGGTCATAGCCGTGGTCAACGGCTGGGCGGCTGGCGGTGGGCATTCGTTGCACGTGGTCTGCGACATGACCATTGCGTCCCGCCAGGAGGCCCGTTTCAAGCAGACCGACGCCGACGTCGGATCCTTCGACGCCGGCTATGGCTCGGCCTACCTGGCCAAGATGGTGGGCCAGAAGTACGCCCGCGAAATCTTCTTCCTGGGCCGCACTTACGACGCCCAGCGCATGTACGAGATGGGCGCCGTCAACGAGGTTGTGGATCACGCCGATCTTGAGGACGCCGCCATCCAGATGGGTCACGAAATCAACGGCAAGTCCCCGACCGCGCAGCGCATGCTGAAGTTCGCGTTCAACCTCACCGACGACGGACTCATGGGCCAGCAGGTCTTCGCCGGCGAGGCAACGCGCTTGGCTTACATGACCGACGAGGCCGTCGAGGGCAAGGAGGCGTTCCTGGAAAAGCGCGACCCAAACTGGGAGCAGTTCCCGTATTACTACTAGTCAGGAGTTAGCACGATGTGGGTTTTCGCCATCGGCTTGGCCACACTTGCACTGGCGGGCGTCATCGGCTCGCGAGTGTGGATGCTCAAGCACATCAAGAATGCGCAGGACCGCGGGGAGCGGCCTTTCGACCAAGAAGATGAGCTGCGAAACCCGTACATCTAGGGCAAACATGACACAAAACACTTAAACTTTTAAGTGAGGCATCACCGGCAATCGCGGACACATAAACACTTCATGTGTAAAGCGTCCAGCATGAAACCTGCCAACTCATTCGCCATACTCGCAGCCCGCGTCGTCCTGGGCGTAATCCTCATCGCCCACGGTTGACAGAAGTTCTCCGAATGGACCATCGACGGCACCACTCAGTCCTTCGAGAGCATGGGCGTCCCAGCCGCTTCCATCGCAGCGCCAGCTGCAGCCATCATTGAGCTCGTCGGCGTCATCGCCGCAGCGGGCCTCATGCTCGTCGCAGCTGGCCCCGGAATACACTCCCTCGACCAACTCTTCTTCAGCAAGAAGGCAAAAGTAGCTAAGTAAGACCACCACCTCCCTGCCTCTCACTTCACCCATTGGAGTGAGAGGCATTTTTAAATTTCAGCGACTTAAAGAGGAGATAGGACTACCTAAGTTCATAGTATTGAACAATCTAGTTCGGGGGTGCTAGTGTTTGTTGAGTTCACTTCTCCTAATGCAAAGGAAGTTCATGATGAGCTCAAATCTCAGCACCCCACGCCGCCCCCTACAGCGCATTCTCGCAGGCACCTGCGCCCTCGCGCTCGGCGCCAGCCTCGCCGCTTGCAGCGCCTCGAATGAATCCACCGACGCTGCAAAGCCGAAGGACGGCAACACCGTCAAGGCCGTGGCCACGACTACCCAGATCTGCGACTACCTCACCCAGATAGCCGCCGGCGGCGTCAAGCTCCACAAGGTCGACTCCCAGGGTGCGGAGACCACCTCCGGCGAGGGCCCAGTGACCCTCGACCTCACCTGTTTGCTCGCCCCTAACGCCAGCGCCCACGAGCACGAGATGACCCCACAGCAGATGCAGGCGCTCTCCCAGGCCGACTACATGTTCGTCAACGGAGTCGACCTCGAGCACTTCCTCGACCAAGCCGTGGACTCCTCCGGCTTCCACGGCGTCATGGCCGTAACCTCGGGCGTCAAGAGCGAAGGCATGGGCGATGGCAACGGCAAGTACACCATCGACGAGGGCATCGAGCACGTGAACCCGCGCCCGTGGCCTTTCCCGGGGGAGGACGGCGAGGCCCCAGAATTCAAGTACGACCCGCACGTGTGGACCTCCCCGAAGCAGGCCAAGATTCAGGTCGACAACATCGTCAACACGTTGTCCCAGGCCTCCCCGCAGGCCAAGGACGCCTTCACCGCCGCCGGCAAGAAGTACACCGACCAGCTGGAGGACCTCGACAAGTGGGCCAGCGATTCCATGTCCGCAGTTCCTGAGCAAGACCGCGTGCTCTTCTCTTCCCACGACGCCTTCGGCTACTTCTCTAACGAGTACGGCGTGAAGTTCATCGGCTCCGCACTGTCTGACTTCAACCACCAGCAGGACGCCACCTCGAGCCACATCGATGAGCAGGTAAAGAAGGTCCGCGAGTCCGGCGCCAAGGCCATCTTTGCGGAGAATTCCAACAACTCGAAGTCCATCGAGGCCATCGCCCGCGCCGCAGGCGTCAAGGCGGTTACATCCGACGACGCTTTGTACGGCGACTCGCTAGGTGTGCCAGGCAGTGAGGGCGAGACCTACATCGGATCCATCGTCCACAACATCAACACCTTGGTCAGCGCCTGGGGCTCCGAGCAGCAACCGTTGCCGGAATCGCTGCAGGCATTCGACTTTGCCAAGCGCAAGTAGCTCTATATGTCTTCCCCATTAGTCACTCTGCGTAATGCCACCTGCGGCTATGGTGCCCGGGATATCCTCACCGACGTTGATCTTGAGATCCGCGCGGGCGAGGCCGTGGCGCTCCTGGGTGCCAACGGTGCGGGCAAGTCTACTCTGCTCAAGGCAATCACTGGCCTGGCTGCCTTGCGCGGCATGGCCACCATCGACGCCTCGCTCGGATACGTCCCGCAGTACCAAGACTCCGACCTGAGCTTTCCCGTCACGGCTTACAAGGTCGTGGAAATGGGGCTTTTGCCCTCAGTGAGCTGGTGGCACAGGTGCACGAGCATGCGTAGCTACCGCGACCGCGTACTCAATGCCCTGCGACAAGTGGGGATGGAGCACCTCGCCGAGACGCGGTTTGGCCAGCTCTCGGGTGGGCAGCGCCAGCGCGTACTCATCGCGCGCGCGTTGGTTTCGGCCCCGGAGCTGGTGCTTCTCGACGAACCCTTCAACGGGCTTGATCAAGAAAGTCGCCGAATCCTGATTCAGATCATTGCGGATCTCAAGGAAGCAGGAATCGCCCTGCTCGTCTCCACTCACGATCCCATCTTGGCGCAGCACACCTGCGACTGGGCGGCGTTTGTGCTCGACGGCAAGGTCCAGACCATGGGAACCGAGGAAGCAGTGGAAACCTATATGGAGCAAGGCGCGCGACTGTGATAGAGCAGATTCTCTTCGCCCCGTACCTGCGCAATGCCTTTCTCTTCCTGCTGTGTCTATCGATTGCGGGAGCTGCCATTAGCGTCCTCGTTAATCTTCGCCGCATGGAATTTACGGTGGAAGCCCTCGTGCACTCGGTTTTTCCGGGCATCGTGGTAGGGCTCATCGTGGGCGGCATCCCGGGCATCGTGCCGGGTGCGGCCGCGGTGGCCACGGTGACGGTGCTGGTGCTGGCTTCTCTGGGTTCTGGGCGGGGCCAGTCAGCGCGGAAGCTGGATATGGAAGCCGGAACGGCCGTGGTGCTGACCTTCATGTACGGCATCGGCGTGGTCATCAGTTTGGCCTATGGCGACAAGTCCGGGCAGCTGGAGGCCCTCATGTTTGGCCGGCTTCTCGACGTCACGCAGTCCAGGCTGGCAACCTCCGTCACGCTCTGCGTGATTGCGGCACTGCTCATCCTGACAACCTGGCGCATGCAGATTCTCGTCGCTTTCGATACCACAGCGGCCCGCGCCATGGGCATCAACGTGGCGGCTTATGAGCTCATTGCGAATATCGCGGTTGGCCTAATCGTGGTGGCGGCTAGCTCGGCAGTGGGTGTGTTACTGGTTATCGGTTTTATTGTCATTCCAGGCCTCTCGGCGCGCTTGATCGCTAGATCCCCGCGCAGCATGTGCTTCTGGGCTGCGGGTTTGTCCACACTGGCAGTGGTGGTGGGATTTGCCATCATGTTGTCCCAAACCACGCATCAGATTTCGCCGCAGGCAATCGTCAGCTTGATGCTGGTTGCCACCGTGCCGCTAGCGGGCTTGAAGGGGGTATTTAGCTGATGGGACTATCTCATCTTGATCCAGAGATCCTGCGGTTGCCCCTCCTTGAGGCCATCGCTGTGGGATGTTTATCTGGCTTGGTTGGAACCTTGATGGTCATGGGCAAGCGCGTCTTTTTCGCTGAGAGCCTGTCACACGGAATCTTCCCCGGCGCGGTGCTCGGTGTAGTGGTGGCCAACCTTCTGAGCTTGGATCTCTCCACGGGTTTGATGGTGGGCGCGGCACTGTTCTGCCTGCCTTTGGCCTGGCTTATGCGGTGGCTGAGTACCGTCGAGGGCATTTCTTCGACTGCTGCCGCCGGCGTGACGCTCACCCTGGGGTTTTCCCTGGGCATCTTGTTGCTGCGCTGGTTCCAACCGCTACCTATCCACGTGGATAGCTTTCTCGTGGGCTCGCTGACCACTGTCAATGCGCAGGATGTCTGGTTTGTCGGCGCCCTGGTGGTGGTCAGCCTTGGCGTGCTGGTGGCATTTCGCCGGACGTTGGTCTCCTTCTACTTCGACCAAACGTTCTTCCGCGCACAAGGCGGAAAGCCCGGCCGCTACGACTTGCTTACCCTCACGCTTATCAGCGTGACCATGGTGGTTGTGATTCCCGCGGTGGGAACTATCTTGTCCCTGGCGCTGCTGGTAGCCCCGGCGGCGGCGTTGCAGCCGTGGATCAAGCGCCCCACCCAGCTCATGCTCGGTGCCGGTATCGCGGGCATTGCGCTGGCATGCGGCGGGCTCTGGCTGGCGGCCGCACTCAGTTTGTCGGCGGGCGGCTGCATCGCGGTGCTGGCGGGTGTGTTCTATTTGCTCAGCATGGGGCTACGCGCCTTGCTCTAAACGCCCGGCGCGCCGCCTCCCGGGACGAGCGATATGCCCGGGTAACCTGATTATTCGTGACTCATATCCTCGCCCCACTCCCAGTCGATCCCCGCAATCCCGCAGCTATTTTGGATGAGCTCGAGAGGGCCATCGCTGGGCAGACCACGCTCTTGCCCCTTCCCGCAGCGGACCGCACGCGGGCGGAATTGCTGCGCAACCACATGCGCGCGGGCGAATCGATTGCTGAGGACATTGTTTTGGTGGTGGCCACCTCGGGTTCCACGGGCACACCGAAAGGTGCGCAGCTAAGCCCGCTTAACCTGGTGGCGAGTGCGGATGCCACCCATTCTTTCCTGGGTGGGCCCGGCCAATGGCTACTGGCCATGCCCGCCCACCACATAGCGGGCATCCAAGTGCTCGTGCGTTCGTTGGTGGCGGGTGTGGAGCCACTGTGCCTCGACCTGTCCCAAGGCTTTAACATCGCCGAGTTCGCCCGCGCAGCAGAAGAACTCGCCCACACCGAGGACCGCATGTACACCGCGCTCACGCCGATGCAGCTGCACAAGGCACTCGATTCGCTGGACGGCATCCAAGCGCTACGCCATTTCAACTCCATCCTGGTGGGTGGAGCAGCGCCGCATCCCCAGCTATTAGAATCTGCGCGCAAGCTCGACATCACCGTGGTAACCACCTATGGCTCCTCGGAGACTGCGGGCGGATGCGTCTACAACGGCACTCCCCTGCCCGGCACTGAGGTGCGCATCGGGGAGGATAACCGCATTTTCTTGGGCGGGCCGACCATTGCGCAGGGCTACCGCAATGTGGAATCGCGCGACTTCGTCGATGGCTGGTTCGCCACTTCCGACGCCGGGGAGCTCGACGCCCACGATCAACTCACCGTCACTGGGCGTCTGGACAACATCATCAACTCGGGGGGCCTGAAGTTGCACCCAGAACAGCTGGAACAGCTCTTGTTGCAGGTACCGGGCGTCGACAGTGCATGCGTGGTGGGCATCCCCGATCCACGCCTTGGCCAGATGATCGCCGCAGCTTACACCGGCTGGGCCTCGCGTACCGACATCCTCGAAGCGTTCGATGACCTGCCTCGGTGGCAGATTCCGCGCGAGATTATCCGCATTGCTGAGATGCCGCTGACCGGTCCCGGCAAGGTGGACCGGCGTGGTGTCGCAGGGCTCTTTAAGTACTAATTAGGCTTCGTTAGCGCGCACCGTCACGTCGGCGGCCGCGACTTCCGCAAGGGAGAACTCCTTGTCCCCTGCGTGCAGGTTAAGCAGGCCCGCAACGCGGGAATCGACTACGACCTCGACGCCTAGGCCGACGCCGTGGCTGTCGAGGTAGCGCAACAGCTCGGTGTCCCCGTCACATACCCGCTCGATGGTGACAGGGGTGTGAAGGGGGACGTCGTCAAGCGTGAGCGTGCCAAGGTCCTCGATGCTGCCCTGCGCGTCGGGGATGGGATCGCCGTGGGGATCGCGCTGAGGATGGCCCAGGTGCTGATCGAGGCGATCGATGAAGCGATCGGAGCATGCATGCTCGAGGAGATCGGCGTCCTCGTGAACCTCGTCCCACGTGTAGCCCAGCTCTTTGACCAGGAAGGTCTCGAGGAGACGATGGCGGCGGACCATGCCCATGGACAGTGCCTGGCCCTCGGGGGTCAGTGAAACTCCAGCGTAGCGCTCGTGTTCCACCAGCCCTTGGGCAACGAGACGCTTTACGGCTTCCGACGCCGTGGGCACCTTTTGGTTCAATCGCCCCGCCAGCTCCTTGAGCGCGATGGGTGCGCCGCCGGAGTGCTCGGAGAGGTCCCACAGGGCTTTGAGGTAGTCCTGGGTGCGTTCAGGGAGATCGCTTAAGTGCATGACATTCATCGTAGTAAAGGCCTTGCCCTGCGAGCGATTCACATGATAACTTTTAAGAAAGTTCAACGCATTGAACTTTTGCCACGGGTGTGGCCCACAGCCGTCCTTTCTTGGGTACGTACGACGCGCTTTTGGCATACCCGTGGCTTTTATATGCCCGCCGTGTGCGTCCCTTGTGCACAACATGCCCGCGGTGGCGTGGCACAATAACTGACATGCCACTTTCTGCCTATCCCGCAACTGCCCAAGACTGGTTCCAAGGCGCTCGCCCGCACACATGGGCAAATGCTTTCGCCCCGGTTATCGCTGGTACTGGCGCCGCAGCCGCGCTCAATGGCGCGCACTGGGGCCGTGCTTTTCTCGCACTCATTGTGGCGTGGGCGCTCATCATCGGTGTCAACTACGCCAATGACTACTCCGATGGCATCCGCGGCACCGACGACGACCGTACTGGCCCGCAGCGCCTGACCGGCGGTGGGCTGGCGAAGCCGCAGCACGTGAAGTGGGCGGCCTTTGCTTCGTTCGCAGTTGCCGCCGTGGCTGGCATTGCGTTGTCTTTGGTAGCGAACGCCGCGTGGTTCATCTTGGTAGGCGCGCTTTGTATTGCCGGCGCATGGTTTTATACCGGAGGCAAGAATCCCTACGGCTACCGTGGCCTCGGCGAGGTCGCCATCTTCATCTTCTTCGGTTTGGTGGCCGTACTGGGCACGCAGTTCACGCAGGCTGGCCGCATCAGCCTGACGGGTCTTGCGCTGGCGATAGGCATTGGTGGCATGAGCTCCGCAGTCAACTTGGCCAACAACATTCGCGACATCCCCTCCGACACTGAGGCCGGCAAGATCACCTTGGCCGTGCGCTTGGGCGATAAAAAGTCGCGCAACCTATTCATGTGGCTGCTACTTCTTCCGGTCCTGCTAACCATCGTCATCGCCTTCGACTCCTGGCTGGCATTGGCTGCCTTGGCGTACTTCCCGTTCGCACTCCAAGCCGTCCACACCGTCAACCGCGGCGCCCGCGGCCCCCAGCTCATCCCGGTGCTCGGGATCACTGGCCGCGCAATGCTGGTATGGGCGCTGGTCAGCGCGATTGCTCTTTTTCTCGTCTAAAAATTCTTACTGTCAGCCTTCCCCGTAGGGAAAACGTACGTCGAAGGGCAAGACCTCCAAGCGAAGTTAAAAGTTGCCGATTCAAAATTATACGAAATTTAAGTCACAACCACCGTTTGGGGTGATACACTTCACTTAATTCGTTTTATCTGTCCGCATAGAAAGGTCGAAAGTTGTTTATTTTCGATGAGATTCCAAAAATCGAATCGGTTGGGGGTCTACCCCATCACGAGTAAGAGGGCGAGAGGCTGTGGCCGAGAGTAAGGTCACAATCCAACTGCCCAATGCCGTAAGTCTGGAAAAGTGTCTCCGACAGCTTGAAATTTCTGACCAAAGACTTGCAAAAATGGGCCCGAATAGACCAGGCGCCCCCTACGATTGGCAATTCGTTTTAAGCGAGTCATTCAACGACGGCAGCGCATGTGTTCACTTTGGCGTTGTTTGGTATGACTTGGAATTTTTCTTAGAAAAGAAAGACAGTTTCCGCGACAACCGGCATAACTCAATACTGCAAAATATAGGAATCGATCCTTCGAGAATGTCCGTAGACCACTGGGTGAGGACCAAATAGAGTGTTGAAAACTCCACTAGGTAATGATGGGTCAAAAGGCAAAGTCTTTAGTCTCGTCATTGCCTACTTTTTTATGTCTCTGTGCGGAGCGATGACTTCAATCGCAATCTCACTCAACTTCGCCACTCGGCCAAACGGTGAAGCACTTGTGGCCACAGTTCTAGTAACAGGGGCCTGCGCTCAGGTATTTGTGTCCCCTCTTTTGACACCATTCTTTGATCGAGCAAATCCTTTTACGGTGGCAAAGCTTGGAACAATATTTGAGTGCCTTACTCTCATTTTCTTGTGCGGCTTTCCATCAACGCTCACTCTCATCGCAGGAAATATCGTAGTAGCTACGTTGAGTGGGATTACCATTCCAGCCTATTACGCAATTGCAGATTCAAGCCTAGATGCCTCGGACCAAGCGCGGGCTTTTTCCTACTTGGACACGGCTCGGCTATGTGGCAGCTTCGTAGGCCCTGTACTCGGCGGCGGATTCCTAGACATCGCCCCACTACGCACAGTATTTGCATTGGAGGCCCTAGCCGTCGGGAGCTCAATTATTGTGGTGCAGCGATTGCAAAGACAAGATTGGCCCCTAGTTCCATCAACTTCCCCCCACACTCTCAAGGCCGAGGCCCCAAGTCCTCTGCACAGCATTGTTGAAGCTCCAAAAATACTTCTTAACAATCCACGTTCGCGTCAGGCGCTGACAAGCATCTGGGCCGCGATTATCTTCACATCGATTTTTAACGTGGCTCTCGTGTTCTTCGCCACTCAGTCCCTGAATACCAGCGGGTTTTTATATGCAATAGTCGCCCAGTGTTTTGTCGTGGGACGGATTTTAGGCGCAAGATTTTCAGCAAGACTTACGAAGGCAAACGCCCTAGCGACCTTGATCAAAAGTGGAATAGGAATGGGGATCTGCATCTCGATCCCAGGCTTTGTGCCCGCGTTATTTCTCTGTATTCCGCTTTTCGCATTGGCTGGAATGTTTAATGGACTCCAAGTGTCTGCTCTAAGAATAGTGGTCGTCAGCGCCGTCGATCCAAAGATTAAGCCCAAAGCGTTAGTAACGATGGGGACGATTAACAATTCGGCAATGCTGGTTGGATACATTGTGGGTGCACCGACGGTATCTGCCGCTGGACCGAACGCTGCATTAATCATCGCCGGCCTCGGCACAGCACTGTTTACTGCGCTTCCTTCGTTATGGAACAAGCTCACAAAGCCGTTCCTCCGAAGTAATTGAATGCCACGATGTGAAAGCTAGCGGCCTGCCAACTCCGCTTGGACCCAGGCCTTATGAGCCTTGCGCTGAGCGGAATACTCAGCCAAGGTCTCGGTGGCTTCTACGCGCCATTTCTTAAACACGAGCATCGACAGCGGCAGCGCCACGAATAGGGCAAGCAGCGCTGCAAGCAGTACGGGAATGGGGAAACCTGCCAGGATGGCGATGAGCTCGATGACCACCGTGAGAAGGATAAAAAGCACCACGCGGGCCAAGCCGTACCTCCAAAGCGCGGCGCGGGAGCGACGGCGCAGCTCAGGGTCCGGCGTCGGCGGCTCTGGGTGGGATGCGGAAGAAGTATCAGTCATGTGGCTAAAGTCTACGCTTTCGATTCCGTAGGATATAACGCATGGGTCGTTTGATTTTACTTGTCTTGGTTGTCCTTGCCGTCTACTTGGTGTGGAAGGCGTTTGGCCCTTCCAGCTGGAAGAAGCCGGAACAGGTCGAGCAGCGCCCAGCCATCAAGGGCCCAGACGACGATGAAGAGTTCCTGTGGAACCTCGAGAAAGAGCGCTTCAAGGAACGCCGCGCCCGCGAGTTGCAGGCCGAGCGGGAAGCCGAGGAGCGCCGCCGTCAACAGCGCCGCGAGAGCCACCGCGACGAGCCTCCGCGCGACGAAACGGACGAGAAGTAGGGTGCATTCTCCGCCGGCGCGGAATGGTCTCCCTCTAAAGGTCCCTCTCTACGGGTAGCTTTACGAGTAACGGCAACCCTGAAAACGCGCTTCATGGTCCCATTGCCCCACAAAGGGACCTAAGCAATGGGACCATGAAGAAAGTGATGGAAAGCTACGCCGCTAAGTGCGCGGCTGGAAGCTCATCTCTAAACCGAGGGCCTCGGCCACCGCGGTGACCTTCTCCCAGCGCACGCCGGTGCCGCCGTGCTCGATGGTGTGCAGAGTGGAGCGAGATACGCCTGCGGCATCGGCCAGTTGCTGCTGCAGGATGCCCAACTCGCGGCGGCGAGCCGCGAACTCCGCTCCGATGGCGAGCAGCTGCGGGTTATCACCCGCCGGTTTGCCCTGTTTATTACGCGGCTTGTGAGTATCCGGCATTAGTTCAGCCCTGCGTAGGAGTGCAGGCCGGAGACAACCATGTTAATGAAGAACAGGTTGAAGATCATGAGCGACGTCGCCGCAATGTTGATCCACGGCGAGAACTTACGCCAGGACGGCGTCGCGCGAGCGTGCAGGTAAGCGGCGTAAAGAATCCAGGTGGCGAAGGAGACGGTCTCCTTCGGGTCCCAACCCCAGAAGCGGCCCCAAGCGGACTCAGCCCAGATGGCACCGAGGACGATACCCAGGCCCAAGGTCGGCAGCGTCACGATGCCCAGACGGTATGCCAGCTGGTCCAGCTTCTTAGCCGAAGGCAGTGGCTTTGCCACCGTTCCAAAGAAGCCATGCTCCTTGCCCTTCGGCTGCCACACGCGCAGCATGCTCAGCAGCGAAGCGATACCGGAGATGATGCCGATAGAAGCACCAAGGGAAACCACGGTCACGTGGATGGGCAACCAGTGCGACTGCAGCGCCGGAACCACCGGTGCCGACTCCGCATACAACTTGGTGGAGCCGTAGAACATCAGCGCCAAGATCGGGGTCAACATCCATGGCCACAGTGTGCGCCACTCTTTACGCTGCATCGCGATGTTAGCCACGATCAGGACACCGGCCGTGACCATCAAGACGTACTCGTAGAGGTTGCCGAATGGGAAGCGGTGCGTTGCCAGACCGCGCAGCACAATCGCGGTTACGTGCAAGACAATGCCGAGCCAGATGAGCATCTGGGTCATGCCGCCGAGCTTGTCAGCCTTTTCCTCACGCACGCGGGCTTCATCAGCGTGGAAAACGGAATCGGAGGTGTCGGCAGGGGTGGCGTCGGCAAGCGCGGCGTCGTCCTCAGGCGCATAAGCGCTGCCGCCCGCAAGCACTGCCTGCTTGGACTCCGCCTTCTTGGCGGCTGCGGCGCGGCGGGCATCGATGACTCCCTGCATGCGACCGTAGTACACCAGCGAAATGAATAGCGCGATGGCGTAAATGACGAAGGCCGTTTGCACGGCAATGTCGGAGAAATTCGACAGATTCTGATCAATCAGCATGTAAAACCTTGCGCTTTAGCTCTCAATAGTTCCTGCATACAATACTCTCGTACGCTATCCACCTCAAACTTTTGGCGGATAGCTTTAATCCTCTACCCAGATCTCGTCTTCTTCGACCTCGTCTGGATCCGGCAGCTCCAGCAGTGCTCGGTGGACTGCGTAGAACTCCTCGGACCAACCAGCACGGTCGGTGCGCGCCAATCCACCCATCTGGATATCGGTGCCGCCGTCAGCGGCAGGGCTGATGCGCACCCAGATGCGGCGGCGCTTGATCACCAGCGAGCCCACCAAGGAGACAAGCATCAAAAGGGCCGAGACCAAGACCCACTTCTGGAATGGGTCATAAGAAATCTGGTAATTCGCAAACTGGGAGGCACCGTTGAAGGTGACCTTGGTGCCGTCGTCCAACGTCACGGACTCGTTCTGGCTCAGGTTCACGCGGTCAATCTTCTGCAGCTGGCCCGAGTGCACCAGGGAGGAGTCCAGATCGAAGATGGACTGCGCGGTACCGGTATCCAGGCCGGCGTCGCCGCGGTAGATGTCAATGGCCAGCGCCGGATCGGTCAGGCCCGGGTAAGCAGAGGTGAGCAACTGGCCGTTCTCACCGGACCACTGTGCGGTCGGCGCGAAGAGACCCTGGATGGCGATCTGGTTCTGGCGGCGCTCAAACAAGTCCGGGTACATGCCGGCCGGCGGGTCGAAACGCATGACGCCAGAAGAAAGGAAACGAACCATGTCATCGGGGCGGAACTGGATGGTCTGGGTGCGCTTCTCACCGTTGGGCCACTCCACCGTCACGGTCGGCGCGTAGCCGTGGCCCTGCAGGTAGACGCGGTTATGGGAAAGGCGCAGCGGGTGATTCACCCTGAGCTCATAGTCCTTCCAGGAGGAATGATCCGTGTAGATGTCATCGCCCTCCGCGTAGGACACGTTGGAGGTAAACATCTCGGCTTGGCCGTTATCCAGGTAATCCGCGGTGAAGTCATGCGCCACGAAGCAGAACGGGTGGAGCCCCGTGCCGTCAAAAAGCGAGCCTGCGCGGAAGGAGTCATAGTTCGAGGTCGAGGTATTGCAAAACTCAGTGGACTGCTCGAGGCTGGCTTCCTTGCCCTGGGAGCCCGACTCGGTCACCACAATGACCTGGCCTTCATAGTTGACCAAGCGGCCCGCGGCCACGGTCACCAGGATTGCCACGAGAGCGACGTGGAAGATGAGGTTGCACAGCTCGCGGGCGTATCCGCGCTCCGCGGAGAAGGATTTGAGGCCGGCGCGGTCATCTTCGGCGCTCGTCTCCGAAACGCGCCACTTTTTCAGCAGCTTGCGGGTGGCCTCTTCGATCTCTTCCGGGGAATGCTCAGAGTGGCCTTCTGCATGCAGCGGCATCTTGTCCAGGTACTTCGGCGCACGGGTAGGCGGAGTCTTCCATGCCTTGTAGTGCTCCCAGGAACGCGGGATGATGCAGCCCACCAGGGAAATCATCAGGAGGATGAAAATGGCCTGGAACCAGATGGAAGAGAAGACGTCGAAAAGCTGCAGCTTGTCGTAGATCTCCGCTACCTTGCCGTGGGACTCGATAAAGTCCGTGACGTTGGATTCGTTAAGGTCACGCTGCGGCAGCAGCGAACCGGGGATTGCGGCTAGGGCCAACAGGAACAACAGCGCCAGCGCGGTTCGCATGCTGGTCAGCCAATGCCATGCTTTACGCAGATAGCTCACTATAAGTTTCATATCTCTCTGTGCCTTCTAAGCCTTATATGCCTTCTAGATCAGCGTCGCGCCGTACTCGACAGTCCACTGAACAGTCCACTGACGAATGAAGTTGATGAAATTACCCCACATGCCGGTAACCAGCGCGAGGCCCACGAGAATCATGGCGATGCCGCCGATGATCTGAATGGTACGAGAGTGCTTGCGCATCCACGAAATGGTGCGCATAGCGCGGGCGGAGCCCAAAGCAACGAGGAGAAAGGGCAAGCCAAGGCCCAAGCAATAACCAATGATGAGCAGGGTGCCGCGCACCGCGGTCATGCCCTGCGTGCCGACGGAAACGGAGATGATAGCCCCCAGAGTAGGGCCCAAGCACGGGGTCCAGCCAAGCGCGAATACGCCGCCCAGCAGCGGTGCGCCGAGCCACGTGGTCCAGCGGCGCGGAGCCATGCGGGTATCCTTCTGCAGCACTGGAACCACGCCCATGAACACCACGCCCATGAGGACGGTGATCACGCCACCGACGCGCATGAGCATCTCCGAATTCAGCGTGAACGCGGAGATCGCACCAAAGACAGAAACGGTAGCGAGCACAAAGACCACCGTGAAGCCCAGGATGAACAGCAAAGCTGCTGCCACCACGGCCCATTGCCTGCGCTTTCCGACGCCCACCCCCAGCTCCGCGTCGTAGCTCACCTCACCACCGACCACGCTGGCCAGGTAAGAGATGTAGCCCGGAACCAAGGGCACCACGCAGGGGCTAGCAAAACTGACCAAACCCGCTGCTGCTGCGGCAAGAATTCCCAGCAGAAGCGGGCCGGCTGCGACGGTATCCGCAAAGGCCTCACCGACACCGGCGGCGAGAATGTGCTCCATTTATTCCTTCTCCAATGAGTCCACGACTGCGAGGACGTCCTTATCGGTGATTTCCCTCAAGAAAACTGCGGCTGGGCGATGCTGCTTGTCCAGCACGATGGTGGTGGGCACCACCGAGGTGGGCACACCACCGAGAGCCGCCGCGGTCTTGAATGGCGGGTCATAGATGGACGGGTACTCAAGGCCGTTGTCCTCGAGGAAGTCACGCGAGATTTCCGGGTTGAAGTCGCGCACGTTGATTCCCAAGACCGTTCCAGTGCCGCGCTTGGTCAGCTCGGCATGGACGTTCTGGAGGTCATCGGACTCGGAGCGGCACGGCGCGCACCACTGTCCCCACGAGTTGAGCACGACGATCTGATCCGAAAAGTCATCCAGGGAAATTGTCTTGCCCTCGTTGCGGAGATCTTCACCGGTGAAAGACTTCAGCGGCTTGCGCTGATCCGGCGCGTACGTGATTTCCTTCTGACCGCCTGGGGCAAAGAACTCGAAAGTACCGCCGGTAGCTACGGCATTCTGCGCGTTATCGGCATCTTGACCGCAGCCCGCAAGAGTGGTCGCTGCAACGAGTACAGCTGCCGCCACGGGGAGGAATGTGTTTTTCAAAGCTCTGCCTTAAATCGCCTGTGCAGGTGAAGAATAGAAGATGTCGATCAGCTGGTCGTCCTGGAACACCAGGGAGGTGACCGAAGCCAGATCGCATTCGCGATCCCACGGGGCGTGCGCGAGGCGCTTGCCCAGTGCGGTGCGCTGCACCATCACGATGGGCAGCTGGTGGGAGACGATGATGGCCTCGTGGCCTTCTGCCTTCTGACGTGCGCGCTCGACGGCGTTCATCATGCGCGCGGCAATCTCTTCGAAGGGCTCGGCCCAAGAAGGCTGCAGCGGGTTACGCAGCAGCGGCCAGCGCTGTGGGTTCCACAGCTGGGAGTTCCAGCCCTTGGTGCGCAGGCCCTCGAAGCGATTGCCGGACTCAATGACGCTCTTGTCGACGTCCACGTCAAGGCCGGTCACCTTCGAAATCGGCTGGGCGGTTTCCTGCGTGCGCTGCAGCGGGGAGGCCACCAGGTAGGTGACGTCGTGGCCGCGGAATGCCTCTGCCGTGCGCGCCGCCATGGAGTGTCCACGGGAAGACAGGTGGTAGCCCGGAATGCGCCCGTAGAGGATCTTGTCTGGGTTGTAGACCTCACCGTGGCGAACCAGATGGACGATGGTTGTCGACATAAATGTTCCTTTCGCTCTTTACGTGAGCTGCTGCGCTAGTGCGCAAGTAGACTAGCGCACTACTGCGGGCGAACTGCCGCTGCTGCCGCCTGCGCTGCCGGAGCAAGCGCCTTTTCGATTACCTCAAAATCATTGTCGGTCAGGGCGTCCGAAACAAACCAAGTCTCAAAAGCTGACGGCGGAACGTAGACGCCGCCCTGCAAAAGCTCGTGGAAGAACGGCGCAAAGCGCCAGGTATCGGCAGCCTTCATGTCGTCAAAGTTATTGCCCTGCCCCTCTGCGAAGCGGATGGAGAACATCGACGAGGCACGCTGGATGTTGTGGGCCACACCTTCCTTATCCAGGGCAGCGGAGATAAGGCCGGTGAGGCGGTCTGCGTTAGCAGCCAGACGTGGGTAAAGCTCTTCGTTTGCCAGCTCGAGGGACTTCAGGCCAGAAGCCATTGCCACCGGGTTACCGGAGAGCGTGCCCGCCTGGTACACCGGGCCAGCCGGTGCGAGATAAGCCATGACGTCGACGCGGCCACCGAAAGCAGCAGCCGGCAGGCCGCCAGATACAACCTTGCCGAAAGTGACCAAGTCTCCCGCCACATTGTCGACGCCGAACCACCCCTTGTGGGAGGTGCGGAAACCAGTCATGACCTCGTCGAGGATGAGCAGCGCGCCGTCGGCATGCGCGATGTCCTTCAGCGCTGCGTTAAAGCCTTCTACCGGGGCGACGGTGCCCATGTTGCCGGGCGCTGCCTCAGCGATGATGCAGGCGATTTCGCCTGGGTGCGCGGCAAAAGCCTCGCGCACGGCAGCGAGGTCGTTGTAAGGGACCACGATGGTGTCGGCAGCGGAAGCGCCGGTGACACCCGGGGAGTCAGGAAGGGCGAAGGTGGCCACACCAGAACCAGCAGAGGCCAACAGGGCGTCGACGTGGCCGTGGTAGCAACCGTCGAACTTCAGCACCTTGGCGCGGCCGGTGTAACCGCGGGCTAGGCGCACTGCGGACATGGTGGCCTCCGTGCCGGAGTTGACCAGGCGGACCTGCTCTACTGCGGTGCGCTCCACAATGCGCTCTGCCAGCAGGGTTTCCGCCTCGGTCGGCGCGCCAAAGGAGAGACCGTCGACTGCTGCCTTCTGAACAGCCTCCACGATTGCCGGGTGGGCGTTGCCGTGGATCATCGGGCCATAGGAGCTAACCAGGTCGACGTACTCGTTGCCGTCGACGTCCCACAGTCGGGAAGCTTCGCCGCGGGCGATGACGCGGGCCTGGCCGCCGACCGAGCCGAAGGCACGGACCGGGGAGTTCACACCACCTGGGGTGACCTTGGTGGCGCGCTCGAACCACTGGGTGGACTGGGAAACTGGCTGCTGACTCGTATTAGGCATAGCCAACATTGTAACTGTTTTAGCACTATACAAAAGTTGGAGTCTCCTGCGCGTCTTGCAGCACGTTCGCACACTCGCCGTGCGGGCTGTCCACAATGCGGTTACACTGACGGCACCACAAGTTCAGCGCAGGGGGTTGCGCTGGCAAACGTCACAACTTCGGGGGAAGAATTATGCGTTCGCGCTTGCTTATCTGCGTATTGGGTTTGGGCACTACACTGTGCGTTTCCTGCGCAACACACGAGACCACTCCAGTAGCCGTGCAAGAGGACAAGACGGCTCGACCAACCACCTCAAGCGCCACTGTGTGGGATCCCGGCGCGGCTCCGCAACCCATCACCCGCTTGGAACCAGAGGCTTCCACCGCAACGGCACCGGAAGGAGCGGCACCAAACCAGGAGCTGCAATCTGCCGAAAATGCACTCGGCCAAGGCCAACTAGACCAGGAGCACCTGCCTCAAACTCACACTGTCACCGTCCGCGCGCCGGCCCCTGCGCCGCGGCCGGCTCCACGTCCAGCGCCTGCGCCGGGACCTGCCTTTCCGCAAATGCCCAAGCTGCCAGAATTTCCCGTGCCGGCTCTCCCACCGCCGCCAAAGATTCCAACAGCAATCCCGATACCGCCCGAGGTACAGGGCGGTATCGATCAGATCCCTAAGCCACCACCGCTGCCTCGCCCTGAGGACATCTACATTCCGTTGCCTCACTAACCGCATTAGCGAACTTCGCTAATGCGGTTAGTGATGTGGTGCGTTTTAATGCACCACATTCAGGCCCACGATGCTTAATGCACCACTTTCAGGCCCACGATGCCGCCGATGATCATTGCGAGGAAAAGGACCTTCCACACGGTAGCGGCTTCGTGGCCGGCCAGGATTGAATAGCTGACAGTGACCACGGCACCGAAGCCGGCCCACACCGCATAGGCGGTGCCCACGGGGATGGTTTTCATGGCCCAGGCCAAGCCACCCATAGAGATGAAACACGCGACGACAAAAATGACTGACGGCCACAAACGGGAGAATCCCTCGGATTTGTCGAGGGCCGCCGCCCATACGGCTTCGAAAGCACCGGAGGCGATCAGAATGAACCAAGCCATGACTTTTCCTTCTGGCCGTCTTGTCGCGCTACCGGGTACGGCTCCCTCGTCCGGAACGCACAGGCTGCGCGCCTGCGCCTAATCATGGCACACCTGCGCCGGGTAATGGCACACTGGCAGCCATGAAGATTGCATTCCTTGGAACCGGCCGCATGGGCAGCGAGCTTGCCCGCCACCTCATCCCTAACCACGACGTCACCGTGTGGAACCGCACTGCCGAGCGCGCGCAACCGCTTGTCGACGAAGGCGCTACTCTCGCCGCCACCCCGGAGGATGCGGTAAAAGATGCTGAGGTCATCATCACTTCGCTGTTCGGCCCGGATGACATCCGAGAGCGTGTTATCGACACCAACCTCATTCCGGAGGGCGTGACCTGGATTGATACCACAACCGTCTCCCCGGAGGCCGCCCGCGAGTTCGCCGCGGCGGTGGAGTCCTACGTCCATGCCCCGGTAGTGGGCTCCCTCGGCCCGGCGCGAAATGGTGAGTTAGGCGTTTACGTGGGCACGCCTGACGACGACCGTCGCGAACAGGCCATGGACCTGGTTGAGCCGTGGGCTGGTAAGGACAAGCTCATCGGTGTGGAATCGGCAGCCACCGCGGCAATTGGCAAGCTGCTTGCCAACTTGGCGCTCGCTGTTACCGCTGAGGGCCTGCTCGAGGCTCTGCAGCTCGGCGAGTCCGAGGGCCTCGACTCTGAAGTCGTTCTGGAGATGCTCGACATCACCGGCTTGGCATTCATCAAGAACATGAAGGGCCCGTTCATCACGGGTGAGCGCAACACCACTCCGGGCGACTTCACTGTCGACGCCCTGTGCAAGGACGCCAAGCTCATGGAGGCTACCTCTTCTAAGCCGCTGCCAGCAGTGCACGCCGCCATCGAACGCTTTGAGGAACAGCAGTCCATGGGCCACGGCGACCAGGACTTCTCTTCCATCTTTGTATTCCGCAACAAGGGCTAGTACGAGCTAGCGGTTGCCGACGATTTCGCGCAGCACCCGCGCCAGCTGCGCGTTATCGCCTGTGTCCTGGCTATGAAAAATCTTGTTCACGGCCTTGGGCAGCTCTGGCCCCACTAATTTCCCCTGCTTACTTAAATGCCGTCCGGCGAACTTGGACTATTGCGTCCTCAGCAAACACCGTGCCAGCGGCTACGCGGCGGGCCAAGTCACGGACTTCCGGGTCACTAACGTCATGGCCTGCCAAACGCATTGCCGCGTCTCCCAAGGCCAACTTGTTATCCCTTGGTTTATCAATTTCGGTGTTTATGAACTCATTAGCGGGTTGTGGATTAACCATTCTTTTTCTCCCGCAAGATAGCTGTTTGACGCTCAATTTTAGCAGTTCAAGGCACCAAAACCAAGGTCTTGAAAGCCTGCGAGCAGCAGAATTGATAGCTTTGCCGCATGCTGAACATCGATGCCACTTACGGACATACCGCAGCCCTCGGCCATCTTGCCCGCGAGTTTGCCCCGAGCCGCATGTACGGCCTAAAGGGAGCTAACGGCTCAGGTAAGTCGACGTTGCTCGCCTCTCTCGGTGGCGAGCTCGCAACTCTCGAGGGCACCGTTGAGCTTTAGGTAACTAGTTTCAGCCCAAGTTTGCATCATTGACACTAATACAATCTGTGCTATATTTACTAATACAACGTTGTATTAGTAAGAACAACACAGAAAGTGAGGGTGCATGTTCATCACCCTTAGCCCGGACTCTGACGTCCCACTGTTTAAACAAATCCACGACGAGATAGTTGCGGCCATCGCTCACGGGCAGCTCCGTGACGGCGACAAGCTTGATCCAGTTCGCCGTCTCGCAGCCGACTTCGGCATCAACCCCGCCACTATCAAGAAGGCTTATGACAAACTCGTCGCCGAAGGCCTAGCCGAAACCGCTGGACGCTCCGGCACCGTGGTCCGCCCAGGTGCCCGCACTGCAGCCCAATCCCAGCAACTCGACGAGGGCCTCACCCGCGTCGCCTGGCTTGCACGCGCACAGGGCTTCACCGTTTCCGAAATCCGTGACCATCTCGACGCCATCCTGAAGGAACTACCATGATTTTCGCATTATCAATGGCCGCGGTCATCTTAGCCGTGACGTGGGCCCTGGCGGCAGCACCGGCGATAGCCGTCTTGCCCCTTGGTGTTTCAGTACCCCACGACAAACGCGCTGAGCCTGCAGTAACTGATGCGATTAAGCACTACCGCTGCCTCGTGTGGGCGTTTGGTATCGCCGCCACCCTAATTTCAGTGGCCACATGGAAGTGGCCAGCAATCGCAGCGCTTCCTTCCCTTATCGTCATCTTTGGAGCACTCTTTGCTTACGTTAAATCGCGTCGCCGCATCATCGAGGCCAAAGCCGCGGGCGGCTGGTATGACGATGTCGAAACAGCCATTTCCGCACAGATAACTGCCACGCCGCTGAACAACAGCGCGCTGGCCAACCTCACCGCCCAGCCCCGCTTTCCCTGGATTTGGGTCCTCGGCTCACTGCTCATGACCGCAGCTTCCGCGGGAATCGTTGCCCAAGGCTGGGACACGATTCCCGAGACCATCCCTACGCACTGGGGCGCCTCCATGCAGCCCGACGCCTGGAGCGACAAAGGCATCGGCACTGTATTCGGGTTGACCTTCGTTAACCTCGGAATGATCGCACTATTCGCGCTCATTTTTTGGTTCGTCTGCACCTCATCGGTCCATTCACGTTCGGACCGCTCCATCAAGGGTCAGCTGCGAAACCGCGCGGTAATGGACGCTACAAACCAGGCAACAGGTTTCTTGCTCTTTGCAATCTGCCTACCCATGTCGCAGATTCAGGTTGCCTCCGCATTGCCTCGCTACGCCGGCTGGCTGCCTGTGGGATTCATCGGCGTTATCGTCATGAGCCTGGTCGGGGTCATCGCCCTCATCATGATGATCCTGCGCGCACAAACGCGCATCGATGATGCCCTGCGGGGCGTGAATTTCCCTGACGACGGCAAAGACTCCCCCGATAATGACAAGTTCTACAAGTGGGGCATGTTCTATTACAACCCTGACGACCCAGCCATCATGGTGGACAAGCGCTTCGGCGCCGGCATGGACTTCAACTACGCGCGCTGGCAGGCGAAGGTTTTCATGGCCGCCGTTCTGCTACTGCTCATAGGTTCCATCGCTTTGCCAATTTTGCTCTAGCAGCTTGTCGGTGGAGGTTTTTCGTAGGCGGCCTGGCTGGCGAAGGGCGAGGGGTTTCCTGCTCTCTAGCTACGCGAGCAGACGCTGCGCAGCCGCGCGGGCATCAGCGATGACGGCTGGCACACCCACGCCGCCGGACCAGGCGCCGGTGGCTTCTATGCCAGGGACGTCGGCAAGCGCGGCGTGCGCCGCGGCAACCGTGGCCAGATGGGTCTCGTCGTAACGCGGGATGCCACCGAACCAGCGCTGGGTGAAGATTTCAGAAACGCCCGCCGCGCGGCCGTCGAAACCAGTGATGTGCTGGAGGTCGTCCAAGGCGTAATCCACCAGCTGATCTTCCTCAGCGCGCAGCAGTGCGTCGTCGCCATAACGGCCGAAGGAAGCGCGGACCAGGGCACCGCCGCGCTCAGCTAGGTGTGGCCACTTTCTCGAAGACAGCGTAAACGCTTTAGCGTTTACGCCCTCTTGATCCGTGCCCACCAGGATTCCGGTGTTATCGGGCAAGCGGTTGCCTTCCGGATCAGTATCCGAGTCGAACTTGAAGCCCACAACTACGGAGCCGGCCAGCTTCACCTTCTTCAGCGCGGCAGCAGCCGCAGGAGAAAGAGCCGGCAGAAGACGCGCGGTAGTGGGCGCAGGGGTGGCAAACAGCACACGGTCATAAAGGCCGGCCTCGTTCGGTGCGCCCTTGACGCGGAAGCCCTCGGACTCACGGGTCACACCAGAAATGAAGGAATCGAGGTGGATATCGGCGCCGGACTGTTCCGCGAGTGCCTCGTAAACCTCAGCGTAGCCGCCGCGGAAAGTTTGGAACGGTGCTCCCTTGCCAGGCGTGCGAGGTCGGGCCTCCTCCATCGCCTTGACTGCGGCGGAAAGGGTCACGGGCCCCTCTGCGGCGAGCTTGTCCAAGGTCGCTGCCAACGCCGGGATGGTGGCGCGCAGCCCCAGGTCGTCCGCGGTGCATGAGTACACGCCGCCCAATAGAGCGGAGACCACGTGGTCCACCACGTCGTCGCCGAACTGCTGGCGCACCAGCTTGCCCACGGACACGTCGCCGCCGATTTCCCATTCAAAGGGCTCCTCGTTGTCGATGCGCTTCGCCGTCTCTTCGGAGACCAAAGGTGCAATGGTGGCCGAGGAAGACGGGATGCCCATCATGCCGCCGGAGGGCAGGGACTGCAGCTTCGAATCCACGTAGACCAGCGGGGAAAGGCCCGATGGGGAGACGAAGGAGTCCGCCAAGCCCAGCTGGGTGAAGAAGTCCACGACCTCAGCGTTGCGGGCAAGGAAGGCCTCAGCGCCCATATCGGTGGGGCCGTCGTTGAAAGGCACGGTGTAGAGCTTGCCGCCAATACGGCCCTCTGCCTCATAGACGTCGATCTCGTGGCCCTCGTTGCGGGAAGCGATCTCCCACGCTGCCGTAAGGCCCGCCAAGCCTGCACCAATAATTGCGATCTTCATTAGCCCTCCTCGTGGATGATGGCGACGGCGCGGGTGACAGCGTCGGCGTCGGTGGTAGGTAGCACTCCGTGGCCCAAGTTCCAGATATGTGTATCGATGTCGCCGGCTGCTTGGGCTGCCGCGACCTCGTCCTTGATGGTGCGCACTGCGCCGCGGATGGCGTCGTCGCCAGCGAACAAGAGCGCAGGATCCAGGTTGCCCTGCAAAGTGCGGGCGCTCACGCGCTTGGCTGCGACATCCATGGAGACGCGGTAGTCCACGCCCATGACTTCAGAGCCGGCCTCGGACATCGCGCCGAGCAGCTCGCCGGTTCCCACACCAAAGTGGATGCGTGGCACGCGGCCCTCAGCAGCCGCGAGGATGCGCGTGGAATACGGCAGCACGAACTCGCGGTAATCACGCTCGTTGAGGTAGCCCGCCCAGGAGTCGAAGAGCTGCATCGCGTCGATGCCCGCCTCCATCTGCAGCTCCAAGAAGGAGATGATGGTGGGTGTCAGGCGCTCCATCAACGCGTGCCAAGTCTCCGGCTCCGCGTGCATGAGGGCCTTGGTTTTCTCGTGGTTCTTGGACGGGCCGCCCTCCACGAGGTAGCTGGCCAGAGTGAAAGGCGCACCAACGAAACCAATGAGCGCCTGCTGCGGGTTCAGCTCGTCCAGGATGATGCGGATGCCTTCGCGGACCTCGGGAACGTCCTGGTCCAGGATGGGCAGGTTCTCCACGTCCTGACGGGTGCGGATGGGCGCGTCCATGACTGGGCCGCGGCCGGGAACGATGTTCACGCCTACTCCTGCTGCTTTGAGCGGAACGACGATATCGCTGAACAGGATGGCGCCGTCGACGTCGTGGCGGCGGACCGGCTGCAGGGTGATTTCGGCGAGCAGCTCCGGCATGAAGCAGGAGTCGAGCATGTCGATGCCCTCGCGTACTTTGCGGTACTCAGGCAGCGAACGTCCAGCTTGGCGCATGAACCATACCGGCAGACGAGAGGGGGTGCGGCCAGTGGCAGCGTCGATAAGCGGGGCGTTGTTGAGTCGTGACATGGTCCTCATTATGAATCAAAAGTTGGATACGAATCTAGTTAGCCACACCTTCGCTAGCGGGCCCGCGCATGCGATCCCACGCAAAAGCTAGAAGCGCGGGTTGTGCTCGCGAATGAACTGGTTGGAATCAGGGCGATAAAGCAAGAGCAAAGCCACCGCCAGAACCACTGGAATAACGATGAGGATGAGTCCACCCACACCCAGCGCCATCGCGGCGACGTTGACGAACAGCGTCACCGCAATCGCGATGGTGATGATGCGGCGCGACCACTTGGAACCGTGCGCTAGCTGCGCGGAGCAAACAGCCATGATGATGGCGCACACGATGTTGGAAATAGCTACGAAGTTGCGGTTGCGGGAAAGGTACTCAGCCACTTCCGGGGAGGCAGCGACTTCCTCAGCGCCGGAGTCGCCGAAGAGGCCCACCATGCCAGAGACCAGCATGATGACTGCAGCAATGACGAGAACCCAGTAGGAAAAGCGCAGCGAACGCGGCCACCAGTTTGCATGGTTCGCTGCCGCAGCAGAGTCTTCCGCGCCCTTCTTCTTGCGTCCTGCACGGTTGTAATCAACCGGCCCCGGCCGGGATGGGTCACCTTTGGGTTGGCCGTTTCCTTGGCCCGGGAACATACTTGTCATCGCCGTGGCTCCTGGTCATAGCGACTGGAGTCGCGCGGGGCATCGTGTTCTGAAGTTTTCTGCTGCTTTTCCAACAGCTCTTTGCGTTCCTGTTCTCGGCGCTCGCGTTCTTTGTCGCGGCGTTCTTGCGCTAGTTCCTGCTCCAGCTTGCGCATTTCCTCGAGCTCGCCGGTGTAGTCCAGGGTTTCTTCCTTCACGGAGAATATTAGACCCATTACTGCGGCCACGCCGACCAAGATCTGCACGGTGCCATCGACCATGATGAGCCAGTCCGGCGCCTCGTTGCCCGCCGGGCTCGAGAGGAAGACGAGCAGCGTGCGAAAAGCAAAGAACAAGGAGAACGCGAACCACAGGCGACGTCCCGTGCCCGCAGACTTCTTGTTCTTGTTCAGCAAGTGCAGCATCACCGCAAGGACCACGATGATGACCAAAGAAATCAGGCTGGAGAAGGCCACCGAGCCATAACCGATGATGCTGATCAAGGAGTCGGAGATTTCCTGCCCCGAATCCTTCGCGGCTTCCTCAGCAGTCTTGCGAGCCTCGGCAAACAGCACCGAGCGGTTGAGGAGCGTCATCACCACATTCAGTATCTGGTGAATGACCTCAAAGCCCAAGGCGCCGGCCCACAGCTTGAGCATGAGGCTTACTGCCTCAGGGCGCTCCTTTTCCGGTTGCGGAGCTTGTGGGGCTTGCGGGGCCTGGGCAGCAGTTGGAGCCTGCGGGGTCTGCTGAGGGGACTGAGGAGCCGGGAATGTCACAGATATCCTTTTGAAGGTTCGGTCGCTGTTTGAAGCTGGTGGGCCAAAATCACTTCTGAACTTAGTTCAGAAACTACTTCAGAAGTCGCGCTGCGTCGGTGGCGAAGTAGGTCAGAATCTGATCCGCACCTGCACGCTTGAATGCAGTCAAGGACTCCAGCATAACGGCCTCACCGTTAATCCAGCCATTCTGCGCAGCCGCCTTAATCATGGCGTACTCGCCAGAGACCTGGTACACGGCCACCGGCACGCAGGAGCGCTCCACCGCTGCCGCCAGCACATCGAGGTAAGGCAGGCCCGGCTTGACCATGACGAAGTCCGCGCCCTCTTCGATGTCGAGGTCGATCTCCAGCAGGGACTCGCGGAGGTTGCGCGGATCCTGCTGGTAGGTGCGGCGGTCGCCCTCCAGAGAGGAGCCCACGGCATCGCGGAACGGGCCAAAGAACGCAGAGGCGTACTTGGCCGAGTAGGCCATGATGGCGACGTCCTCGTGGCCGGCCTCGTCAAGGGCCTCGCGGATGGCGGCGATCTGGCCATCCATCATTCCAGATGGGCTAACCATGTGCGCGCCAGCGCGGGCTTGGGAGCGAGCCATGTCCTGGTAGAGCTTCACCGTCTCATCATTCTTGACGCGGCCCTTGTCATCCACCACGCCACAGTGTCCGTGGGAGGTGAACTCGTCCAGGCAGGTGTCCGCCATGACGATGAGGTCATCGCCGAATTCACGGCGCAGCTCCTCGATGCCGCGGTTCAGGATTCCCTGCGGATCCCATGCCACGGAACCGGTCTCATCCTTATCCTCGTCCAGCGGCACGCCGAAGAGGTCCACGCACTTGACGCCCGCATCGAGCGCCTCATGCGCGGCGCGCTTCAAGGAATCGAAGGTGTGCTGATAAACCCCCGGCATGGAGGGGATCTCGTGGGGCTCGTCAATACCGTCAACGATGAACATCGGCAGAATCAGATCTGCCGGACGCAGTGTAGTTTCCGCAACAAGCTCGCGGAAAGCTGGGGACTGGCGCAGACGGCGGGGGCGACGAATAAGATCCATAATGACTTCTCCTTTGGGCTCACCCTGTCACAGGCGAGCACGCGTGAAGGCTTTTTCTTGTGCCCCGCTAGTCTACTCAGCCGCAGCGTCTATGCAGACTTGGCGCTCGTCTTACGCTTGCGACGCTTCTTACGCGGCGCAGGCAGGTTGCCAGCGGCGCGCAGTGCGGCGACGTGCTCAGCGAGGGCGTCGATAAGCGCAGGCACCTCAGCGACCTCCGGAACCACATCAACGCGCAGGCCCAACTCCTCAGCCGCGGCCTTCGTGGACGGTCCGATGCAAGCAATGATGGTGCGAGCGTGCGGCTTGCCAGCGATACCCACCAAGTTGCGCACGGTCGAGCCAGAGGTAAACGCCACGGCGTCAAAACCGCCCGACTTGATCATGTCGCGCACCTCAGCCGCAGGCGGTGCCGCACGCACGGTGCGGTAAGCCACGACGTCGTCGACCTCCCAGCCTAGCTCCTCTAGGCCGGTCACCAAGGCGTCGCCAGCAATGTCAGCGCGCGGCAACAGCACGCGGCCCACAGCATCGATGTCCTCGACGTAGTTGGGGAAGACCTCAACCAGACCCTCGGCGTTCTGCTTGCGCTTGTTCGGCAACAGCTCCGGGACCATGCCCTTGGCGCGGATGGCGTCGGCGGTCTTGCTGCCCACCGCTGCCAGGTGCACGCCTGCGAAGTCGCGGGCATCCAGGCCCAGATCGGCGATCTTCTCCCACACGGCAGAGACTGCGTTGACAGAGGTAAACACGATCCACTTGTAGCGGCCTTCCACGATGCCCTTGATGGCGCGGTCCATCTGCGCCGGGTTACGCGGCGGCTCCACCGAGATGGTGGGCACAGACTGCGGGATAGCGCCGTAGCCAGCCAGACGCGCGGACATGGCAGCCGCCTGCTCCTTGGTGCGCGGCACGAGCACGCGCCAGCCGTACAGCGGGCGATTTTCCCACCAGGAGTACTTAGAACGATCGTCGAAGCTGCGGCCCAGGGTCACCACGAGGTCGCCCGGCAGCTCGGCGTCGAGCTTGCCCAAGGTGCCCAAGGTGGTCTCGTGGGTGCGCTGCAGGCGGGTGGTGCCATGCACGGTGACGTAGGCTTCCATGTCCGCGGACATGCCACGGTCGATGAGCTCGCGAGAAATCAGCGGCAGGTCCTCAGCAGTAGCCTGCAGTACGAGCGGCTGCGTCGCACTTGCCAGGGAGTCCCAATCAGCGCCTTCGGTAATGTCCGCCTCGGTGTAGGTCGCGCCCAGCGCCAGACCTGCAAAGGAGGGGACGGTGGAAGGCAAGGACATGCCCGGAACAACCTGGAACTCCAGGCCTGCCGCGGCCACGGCGGAAATCTCCGCTTTGATGGACTCGCGGTTGAGCGGGTTGCCGCTTACCAGGCGGATGACATCGAGGCCATCGGCTTCAACCAGCGCTTCACGCATTTGCTTGACGACGTCTTCCCTCTCCGGGGCATAAAAGACAGCTGCGGTAGGCGCGGCAGGACGCGGCGGCTTGCGGCGTGCGCCAGCCTCCTTGGCCTCGGCGCAGATGCGTGCGTACTCGGCCTCGGCGGCGTCGAGAAGCTCCTGCGGCACGGGGACCGCACGGGCGACAACGTCGCGCACTCCGGAGGAAACCTCGGCGTCGACAATAGCGATGGCGTTCGCCTCGAGAACCTCGCGGGCGCGGACGGTCAACAGCTCAGGGTTGCCTGGGCCGGCGCCCACAAATACGACTTTGCCCAGTTCAGACTGGATGTCCGGCACAGCGTTGCTCATAAGGTTCTTTTCTACGTTTGGGTCTCAGGCGCCCCGCACGGACATGATCGTGCGCAGCGTTTTCCCTGCTACCAGCGGGCGGTGTTCTTCACAGCGTATTAACGGCCAAAATCCCAGGCCAGAAGTCCTGGGATCTGTTTAAGGGGGGCCAAATCATTGGAGGCCAATGATCGTGTGCTAGATACACCTTAAATTATCAAGGCCTAAACAAAAAATTAGTTGCCCAGCAGCTCGGCTGCACCGCGGGAGAAAAGCTCCTCGGAGACAGCGCTGCCCAGCTGGGCTGCATCGCTCAAAGGTCCCGTTGCGGAAGCCAAAAGCTGACGCGATCCGTCCAGGGCGAAGACGCCACCGCGCACGGTCAGCTGACCGTTCTCTATGGTGGAGGTTGCAGCCACGGGCGCGGTGCAGCCTGCCTCCAGGCGGGAGAGGACAGTGCGCTCGCCGAGGGAGGCGGCGGAAGCCTGCTCGTCAATCAAGGTCTCGATGGCACGGGCTGCGGCGGAGTCCTTGACTGCCTCAATGGCCAGCGCGCCCTGCGCTGGGGCCGGCATGAAGGTGTCCGGGGCAAAGACCTCGCTGGCCATGTCCTGGTAATCGGCACGGACTAGGCCCGCGTAAGCCAAGACCACGGCATCGAGTTCACCGGAGGTCACCTTGCCCATACGGGTGTCGATGTTGCCGCGCAGCGGCTGAATGTCGAGGTCTGGGCGCATCGCCTTGAGCTGGCTAATACGGCGCGGCGCCGAGGTACCCACGCGGGCCCCCTCGGGCAGCTGCGCCAAGGTCAGGCCGTCGCGTGCCACGAGGGCTTCGCGCACGTCCTGGCGCTCCGGCACGACGAGGAGGAAACGCTCGTCGGCCGCGGTGGGAAGGTCCTTGAAGGAGTGGACCGCGATGTCGCACTCGCCACCGTAAAGCGCCTCGCGCAGGGCCTGCGTAAACACGCCCACACCGATGCGCTCGACGGGCGCCATGTTGACGTCACCATGGGTGGTGACGATGTGCAGCTCTGACTCAAAGCCGTTGGCTTTCAGCCATTCGCGCACGTGGCCCGACTGCGTGGTGGCCAGCTTGGAACCGCGAGTACCGATCTTGAACATAAAAAGTTTTTCCTCTTACTTGGCGTTGTTCTCTTGGCTCTTTTTGACTTCACTCAAGTCGGGCAGCTGGTCGACGTCGACCGCCACACCTGTGCCTTCAATCTGCAGGCCAAAGAGTTCCTGCAGGGCCGTCTCGTGGCTGACTGTACCGGAGTTAGCAGCCAGTTGCTTCGCACGAACGGTCGGCTCGTGCAGGAGCTTGTCCACCACGCGCTTCAAGGCGCGGTTGACGTCATCCATCTGCTTATCATCGAGCTCCGGGTGCTTCTGGGTCAGGCGCGCAACCTCGCACTCGACGAGGTCGGCGGCGCGGCGTCGCAAAGCAGAAACCGCGGGCACCACGTCGCGCACGCGTTGTGCGGAAGCGTAGGCCTCGAGCTCCTCGTTCACGATGCGGCGTGCCTGCGCGTGCGGGCTCGTACCAGCAGCGATGTCGGTATCCGCAGCGCTCAGGGAGCGGCTCAGGCGCTCAATGTTGACCAGATCCACACCTTCAGCCTCCGCAGCTGCGTCCTCGATGTCACGCGGCAGGGACAGGTCAATGAGCATGAGGGTGCGGCCGGTGACGCCATGCTTGGCGACGTCGTCTGCCTCAATGGTGAAGTTCTGTGCACCGGTAGCGGAGATGGCAAGGTCTACCCGGCCGAGCACGCGGGCGCGGTCTTCAAAGTCGATGACCTCGGCGTGAACCCCAGCCTCATGGGCATGGGAAGCCAGGCGCTCTGCGCGCTCGCGGGTGCGGTTAGCGATAATGAGCTCCGCGCCCAAGCGGCCCGCATGCGTTGCCGCGAGGGAAGCCATGGCCCCTGCCCCCAGAATGAGCGCGGTCTTGCCGTGGAGATCCTCTACGCCCATGCGCTGGGTGGCCTGGTCGAAGGCGAAAGACACCATGGAGGAACCGGCCTCGTCGATCTCGGTTTCGGTGTGTACTCGCTTGCCAGTGTGCAGCGCGGACTGAGCCAAGGCGTGGATACGCGGGCCCACAGTTCCCTGCTCAGCCGCAGACTGGTAGGCGGTGCGCACCTGGCCGATAATCTGCTGCTCGCCCATCACCATGGAGTCAAGACCGGAGGTAACCGTCATGAGGTGCTCAGCGGCCGCGTCGGCATAACGCACATACAGATAACCGCGCAGCTCATCTTCCGGGACACCAGAAACCTCGGTCAGGACGTGCACGACGTCTTGGACTCCGGTGTGGAAGGAGTTGGTGACCGTGTATACCTCCATGCGATTGCACGTGGAGATAATCATGGCCTCGGACAGAGATTGTGCAGAAACCAGCTCCCCGCAAGCGGTCGTTTGCACCGCGGCATCCATGCTTAGCTTCTCCAGCAGCGCTACTGGTGCCGACTGGTGGGACATGCCCACGACGAGCACACTCATGCACAATCCTCCACTTTCAGATCAACCCTTTGATTGATGCAAATCAACCAAAAGACTACTAGTTGGTTCGGAAAAATCCGAACTAAGGCAGTACTAATTCGCCTGAATCAATTAAGAAGCGAGCTCCGCGGCCAGCTCGTCATTGTCGACTTCCCAGCAAGAGAACTCCTCGCCGTCAATAACCACAACGGGCACGCGGTCGCCATATTCCATGGCCAGCTCTTGATCCTCATCGACGTTGCGCACATTAAATTCGGCGTCAGCAGCCTCCACGACCGGAGTGATTTGTTCCCGGACTCGCTTGCAGGAACCGCAGGTAGTACGGACCATCAACTCGACGACGCGGCGCGACATATAACTATTTTCTCCTGACTTAGACGCTCGAAAAGACGCCATTGGCCTAAAGGTTTACTATGGACACGATAGTCTGCCACACCGTCGAAAGCTGCATGCGTGTCCGCATCCTCTAGTTCCCCTGGGGCCTCCCAGCCCCCTACCCCACCCATAATGCCCAATTCTCCGCGCGACTTCCTTGCAAACTGGACAGCCAGCCGCGGCAATCTCCGCAACTTCTTGGAGAACCAAGCCTTTGCTCCGCTTGATGATGAGGCGCAAAAGGCAGCAGGTGAGGCCGCTGCCAGCGCGGCGGTGGACAGCATCTTCGGGCTGGACCTTAAGTCCTACCACTCGGGCGTGGACTCTGTGCAGGGCTCTTTCGAATCCGCTGGGGCAAAGAAGATCACCCAGCCGGACCCCGACATCCCGCAGGACGCCGGCGCGGCCGCCTTCTTCGACGTGGACAACACGCTCATTCAAGGCTCCTCGCTCGTGGCCTTTGCCTTTGGTTTGTACCGCAAGCGTTACTTCAAGCTGCGGGAGATCCTGCCAATTGCGTGGAAACAGCTGAAATACCGCGTCTCCGGCAGTGAGAACGCCGACGATATCGCCGCCGGCCGCGTTCAGGCCTTGGAGTTTGTCAAAGGCCGCACAGTGGAAGACATGGTGGCACTGTGCGAGGAAATCGTGGACGCCTCGCTGGCTCGCCGCGCCTACCCGGGCACCAACCAGCTGGCGCAGATGCACATCGCGGCCGGCCAGCAAGTGTGGCTGGTGACCGCGACCCCGGTTCAGCTAGCCCAGGTTCTGGCAAAGCGCTTTGGCTTCACTGGCGCTCTGGGTACGGTCCCTGAGGTTGTCGATGGCAAATTCACCGGCCGTCTCGTGGGCGATATCCTCCACGGCCCCGGCAAGACCCACGCAGTCGCGGCATTGGCCACGATAGAGAACCTCGACTTGGAGCGCTGCACGGCCTACTCTGACTCCGTAAACGACGTTCCCATGCTCTCGATGGTGGGGACCCCCGTGGCCATTAACCCGGACTCCAAGCTGCGCGACGTGGCTGAGGACAACGGCTGGCTCATCCGCGACTACCGCTCGGTGCGCAAGGCAGTACGCACCTACGGCCTGCCTGCCATGGCCACAGCTGCCTTCTCCTACGGCAGCTGGCGTTTGATGCGCAAGTAAGGAATCAGTCAACTCCCGGGCTAAGTAGCAAGAAGGCCCTGACTCCCAAAGGAGCCAGGGCCTTAATGTTTACTTGCCAAGCTTACGACGCTGAACGCGGGTACGGCGCAGCATCTTGCGGTGCTTCTTCTTGGACATGCGCTTACGGCGCTTCTTGATGACAGAACCCATAGTAGGTTTCCTCACTTTCGAGATCAGTACGTACTAAACCTGCCAGCAACAGCCTGGAAATGGCCGCTAAGGTGCACTTCTCAGCAACCCCGCACTCTCCTAGGAATGCTCCTCGAAAAACGCGGAAGACGCAGGACCGCTGGCACGAATGGTCACTATCTTACCCAGAGTGCACCTGAGCACCAAAAAGGCAGCGCCCACCACCGCAGACCAAGCTGGTCAACAGAGGTGGGCGCTGCAAAGGCGCGAGTAAATTCAAGCTCCGTAAACGGAAGCCTCAAGGTACTCGTTAACAGCAGACTCGTGAACACGGAAAGAGCGTCCAACGCGAACTGCCGGCATCTCGCCTGCGTGAACCAAACGGTAGACAGTCATCTTGGAGACTCGCATGATCTCTGCGACCTCGGCGATGGTCAAAAAGGTTCCCTTATCTTCATTAGCCATAGTTAATCTAACCCTTCAGCCCGTGACGCGCTGTAGGCTTCCCCTCCCACAGGACATTCACGCACGTGCTTGTACTAGCCTAGCGTGAAACCTGTGACTAATGCGACCCAAGAGCCAAATTTTTTCTCAGGTGTCCCCCAGCTAACCTCAAACTCCCCGCACAACTGGTGTCACACCAGGATCACGCTATGAAGAATTTGGTCCACTCAAGGGGACACCCGCATAACAACGATGTCGTTTAAGGCCACAAAAGTCGGGTTCTAGCCAAGCTCCTTGGCGCGCTGCGCGCAGGCCTCAGCCGCGCGGTAGAAAGCACCGCGAATACCCGACTCTTCGAGCTCGCGGATCGCAGCAGCCGTAGTGCCACCAGGAGAGGTCACTCCAGCGCGCAACGCCAGCGGTTCGCGGCCTGAGCCCACGAGCATCGCTCCCGCGCCCGCTGCGGTCTGCGTGGCGAGCTTGGTAGCGACGTCGCGTGTAAGGCCCAGCTGCACACCCGCATCAATCAGAGACTCCACCACGAGGAAGAAGTACGCCGGTGCCGAACCCGCCAGCGCGGCAGCAGCGTCGATGTCCTTCTCGGCCACCACAGCCACTTCACCGACGGCCTCCAAGAGCTTGACGACGCCCTCAAACTGCTCATCGCTCACGTGGGTACCCTTAGTTGCCGTACTCATGCCCTTTCCCACGAGCATCGGGGTATTTGGCATAACACGCACCACCGGTACGCCCTCACCAGCCGCGGTCTCCAGCTTTTCGAGCTGAACGCCTGCCGCAAGTGACACAGCGACGGCGGTCTTGGGCAGTTCGGCCTCCGCAAAGACTTCTTCGATGGCATAAGGCTTGACGCAGCCGAACACGAAGTCCGCATCCTGGGCGGCTTCCTTGTTATCACTGGCCGTCTTCACGCCATAGGTCTTCTCCATCTCGGCGCGACGCTCCTCGCGACGATTAGTCACCACGATGTCTGCGCCGTCGTAGCCCGCATTCACGAGTCCAGAAACGAGCGCCTCACCGATTTGTCCTCCACCTAGTACTGCAATCTTTGTCATGGACACCACAGTGCCAGAAAGCCCGAAGTCTGGCCAAAGCCCACTGTTGGCAAACAAAAAGCGCGCCCCCGTTCTAGTGAACGATGGGGCGCGCTGTGCGTTAAGCGTGGCCGCTCAACCTTGGCGATGAGCGCGGTGGTGCTACATCACGATGAGCAGCGGGCCGAAGGTCAGCACGAGGCCAACGAATGCAGCCAGCGTCATCGAAATGCCGTCCCGGTTGGTGCGCAGTACGTGTACGAGCGCCACCATGAGAGCAGTAACCGCAATGGCGAGGATTGCCACAACAGTGCGGGAGAAGCTATCCCACAGGATTTCAAAGCCCTTGAAGACGACCGCACCAAGAACGATGCCGATGAGTGCAAGGAGAAGTACGGAGAACGGGTTGAGCTTCTCGTCCTCTTCCTCGAAGTCCTCCTCGGTCTCGACAACGTCAGTCTGGTCCTTCTTGTCCAGCTCCTTCTCACTTACCTGTACCGAGACACTAGCTTCGGTTGCGCCATCGGCGGGCGGGGTCAGGGCGTCGTCAAGCTTGGCGTCGGATTCCTTCTCCGCAAGCTTGGCCTCAGCCTTGTCCCCCTTCACCGCGTCGCCCTTGGCGACGCCGCTCTTAGCGACGCCGCTCTTGTCAGCAACGGCCGAAGCGGACTGCTTAGGCGCGGACTTCTCGTCCACGCGCTTGATGACGTGAGTGTCCTCAGTGGAAGGCTGGAATGCACTCTCCGTCTTAGCGTCCTTGACCTTGTCGCTCTCCGGCGCTTCAGCCTTCTTGGAGTCTTCTTCCTGCTTCGGTGCAGGAATGACCGGTGCGGTCTCGTCGATGGAAACGCTGGAGTGCTTCGACTGGGCCGGGGTGGCCGTTACCTTCTCAAGGTTGCCGGTAAGTTCGGCAACGGACACGCCACCGTCTTCCAAGCTACGGCGGCGGCGACGACGGCGCGAGCCGCCCTCAGATTCAGCACCAGCGTGCTCCTTCGCATTACGTGCGAGGAGCTCCGCTACTGTCAACTGTTTTTCATCAGCCACGTCTAATTCCTATTCCAGTCCCTTATCGGTGCGTCGCAGAATCACGCCTTCACGGAGTGCCCACGGGCAGATCTCCAGCTTCTCAATGCCCAAGGCGCGCATGCTTGCCTCGGCCACCAATGCGCCTGCGACGATTTGATGCGATCGGTTAGAACTTACTCCTTCAAGGTCCGCTCTGTCTGCTGCAGTCATGCGGGAGATGAAGGAAATGAGCTGTCGCAGACCCGGTGCAGTCAGCGTACGCTTCACATACGGACCCGCCGAAGAAGGCGCAGCACCCGTCAATCGGGCCAGCGTACGGAAGGTTTTCGAGGTACCCACCGCAAGGCCAGCTTCGCCCATGGCACGCATCTGCGAAGTCGCACTTACCAATTCAGCATCGATATAGTCACGGAGCATATTGACCTTAGCCTTTTCAGGCGGATCGGTATCAAACCAGTTGTGGGTCAAGCGGCCTGCCCCCAAGTCAAGGGAAAAGGCCAAGTCAGGGTGTTCATCGGCACCCGTGGACAGCTCCAGGGAGCCACCACCGATATCGAGGTTAGTGATGCGGCCAGCCGACCAGCCATACCAACGGCGAACCGCGAGAAACGTCAGGCGCGCTTCTTCCTCACCAGAGAGGATTTCCAGGCGTACGCCGGTTTCCTTCTCCACCGCGTCGAGCACGTGCTCCGAGTTCGGGGCAGAGCGAACCGCCGAGGTAGCAAAAGCCATGAACTCATCACAGCCCAGCTTCCTTCCCAGCTCATTCGCTTCACCGACGGCAGAAATCAGCTTCTTCAAGCCTTTTTCATGGATGTTGCCATCCTTGTCCAGCTGCTCCACAAGGCGCAGTGGGGTCTTCCAATCGCTCATCGGGCTCGGGCGTCCGCCCGTTGCGGCGTCTACCGCAACGAGATGAACAGTGTTGCTTCCGACGTCTAATACACCTAATCGCACACTCCTAGAGTAGTAGGTCTACCGTGGGTAGGTGTGAATCGCCCGAAATCTAAAGAGGTCTACCTCGGTTTTCCAGCCACCTCCCCCGCCGCCGCATCCATCCTCGCGGGCCGCGAAGAGGCTCCTGATTTTCCGCGCGAATGGTTCGAATTCACCAACCCAGCGGACCCGCTCCACGTCTTCTCCATCGATCTGACGTGGGTGGAATCGCACTACACGTGCCAATTTGGGACCTCAGCCTGCCACGGCATCGACAAGCAGCAGCCCGACGTCGGGTGCTGCGTCCATGGCGCCTACATGGCCGACGAGACCGATAGGGAGCAGCTATACGACGCCGTCGAGCGCATGCCCGCCAAGTATTGGCAGCTGCGCCCGGCGGGGGTAGATAAATACCTCGCCGAAGAAGATCCCACCGAATTAGAACCATGGCTGGTGTGGGACGAGCTCGATGGTGATGACGGCGAACCAGAACCCGCGCTCAAGACCCCCATCGTGGATGGCGCGTGCATCTTTGCCAACCGCGCGGGCTGGGCCACCGGCGCCGGCTGCGCGCTCCATCAGTGGGCCATGGCGGAAGGCGAAGAGCTGACCGTGGTCAAACCGGAGGTGTGCTGGCAGCTGCCGCTGCGCCGCCACGAGGAATACGAGGAGCGCCCAGACGGCCAAGAAATCCTCCGCACCACCATTGGTGAGTATGACCGCCGCGGCTGGGGTGGCGGCGGCGAGGACTTCGACTGGTACTGCTCCACGGATGCAGCCTGCCACACCTCACCAGAGCCGATGTGGTGCTCTCAAAAGACCGAGCTCATCGCTCTTATGGGCGAAGAATGCTACGCCATCTTGGCAGATCACTGCGCGGCCCGAGCGCAGGCCGCAGCGGCAGGCGTAAAACTCACCCGCCACCCAGCAAGCGTGAAAGCCGACGCTTACTAAAGCTCAAACTTGTAGCCGAGCCCACGCACCGTAACTAGGTGCTGCGGGCGAGAGGGCTCAGCCTCAATCTTGGAGCGCAGGCGCTTGACGTGGACGTCGAGAGTCTTGGTGTCGCCAACGTAATCGGCACCCCAAATGCGATCGATGAGCTGCCCGCGGGTCAGCACGCGGCCCGCATTGCGCAGCAGGTACTCCAGCAGATCAAACTCTTTGAGCGGCATAGATACTTCCTCGCCGTCCACCATGACGATGTGACGCTCCACGTCCATACGCACGCGGCCGCCTTCCAGAATCTGCTCCTCGAGCCCTTCTTCTTGGGACTCAGCCGAAACGTCATGGCCGCGGCGCAAGACAGCGCGAATGCGCGCGATGAGTTCGCGGGAAGAATAAGGCTTGGTCACGTAGTCGTCAGCGCCCAGCTCGAGGCCAACGACCTTGTCGATCTCCGAGTCACGAGCCGTCACCATGATAACGGGAACCGAGGAGGTGGCACGCAGTTGCTTGCACACATCGGTGCCGGACATTCCCGGCAGCATGAGGTCCAAAAGCACAATGTCAACGGTGTTGTTGGCGAACTGCTCCAGGGCGGTGGGTCCGTCCGAGGCGAGGATTACGTCGAAGCCTTCCTTCCGGAGGAGGAACGCTAACGGGTCCGCCAGCGACTCTTCATCTTCAACGATGAGGATGTTGGTCATTGTGCTTTGTCCTTTCGACGTGCGGCTACGCGAGCGACGGCACGAGGAAGCCCAGGCGCAGCTGAGCCGATGGCACCATCTACTTCATTATCCTGATTCTCTACGTTATCCGCTGCAGTTTCGTCTTTATAAATAGGCAGCTCGATCGTGAAGGTCGAACCCGTGCCCGGCCGCGACCACAGCTTAATATTTCCGCCGTGGTTGGCCACCACGTGCTTGACGATGGCCAAACCTAAGCCCGTTCCGCCAGTCTGGCGGGAGCGGGCCTTATCCACGCGGAAGAAGCGCTCGAAGACTCGCTTTTGGTCCTCCGGGGCGATACCGATTCCGCGGTCAGTCACGCGTACGAGCACGATGTCGGTACCGACGATCTTGAGAGTCACCGACACCGGCATCTCATCCGGCGAGTAGTGGATGGCATTGGAGATGAGGTTGGAAATAGCGGTGATAAGCAGAGCCTTATCGCCTTTGACCTGCACTCCCACCGGCTTGCCGCGGGTAAGTTCAATCTGATGTGAATCGGCTGCCAGCTGGTTGCGAGAGATTGCCTCATCAACTAGTTCATCTAGATTCAGCGGCTCCATCTCCGGCAGCGCCTCTGCGCCTTGCAACTTAGATAGGGAAATAAGCTCGTTGACCATATCCGCCATGCGGCTGGCTTCATTTTGTAGTTTGCCACCGAAGTACTCCACGGTTTCAACGTCAGTCGGGTCATTGAGCAGAGCCTCCGCCAGCAATGCGATACCACCGACCGGCGTCTTGAGCTCATGCGAGACGTTGGCCACAAAGTCGCGACGTGCCGCCTCCATGCGCACGGACTCCGATTCGTCGGTGCCGTACACGATGACAAAGCGGTCGTCGTTAAGCGTCAGCGGTTTGACCACCGCCAACACCTGCGTGACGCGGTTTCCCGTGCGGCGCTTGGGGATGGAGAGGTCCAGCGAGCGAGTTTCCTTGTCCTCAAAGACCTCTTCAGCGACCTTCCAGATGTCAGGATTAACAGACCTGTCATGGACCAGCGACATCTCATGCGCAGAGGGATTAGAAAGAATGACTTCCTTTGCCCGGGAGAGCACGGTGATGCCGGTCGGTGCGCCTTGGATTGCGAGGTGCAGCACCTGGCTCACGGTGGTGACCTGGTTTGCATCGGCTTCGTTGGACTTGCGGTAACGCTCCCAGCGCCCGCGGAACCACGTGATCACCGGTAGGGCGAGGCCGCACACGACCACGCCGGCAAAGAAAGCTAAAACTAGTTCCACGAGTCCACTAAAAAGTTAAATATTTAAAACGCAACAATCCCCAGGGAGTATAAACCCCCTGGGAACTCTATGGAGTCTTAAAGGTACTTACTTGGCACCCTGTGCGGCAACAGCGGCTGCGCCCGCTGCGGCTGCTTCCAGATCCAAGTAGGTGCCGCCTGGGTTGACTACGTTGCCGTCTTCCGCAATCTCGTAGACCAGCGGAATACCGGTAGGAATGTTCAGGCCAGCAATGTCCTCGTCAGAGATGCTGTCGAGGTGCTTGACCAGTGCGCGCAGGGAGTTACCGTGGGCAGCGATGAGGACAACCTCGCCCTTCTTGGCGCGCGGAAGGATCTCTTCCTCGAAGTAAGGAACGAAGCGCTCGACGACGTCCTTCAGGCACTCGGTGCGTGGGACCTGGTCGAGGTCTGCGTAGCGCGGATCATCGGACTGGGAGTACTCGGAGGAGTCCTCAAGCTCTGGTGGCGGGGTGCCGTAGGAGCGGCGCCATGCCATGAACTGCTCATCGCCGTACTTCTCCTTGGTCTCAGCCTTGTTGAGGCCCTGCAGAGCGCCGTAGTGACGCTCGTTAAGACGCCAGTCGCGTACGACCGGAATCCAGTGGCGGTCAGCAGCATTAAGAGCGATGTTTGCGGTGCGGATAGCACGGCGCAAGAGGGAGGTGTAGAGAACATCTGGCAGGATGCCCTGCTCCTTGAGCAGCTCGCCGCCGCGCTTTGCCTCTGCCTCGCCCTTTGCGGTGAGGTCAACATCTACCCAACCGGTGAACTGGTTGGATTCGTTCCACTGGGATTGTCCGTGTCGAAGAAGAATGAGCTTTCCGTTAGTCATGCCTACAAGCATGCCAGTTTTTAATAGTCCGCGCTGCAACTTTTAGCCTTCGGAGGTAACCGAAAACTCCCTACAATGGGCTTTTATTGCTCAAGAAATCTAAATCACAATTAAATGGAAAACACTCACCGAGAGCAGAAGCTGCCATGCACGTAATTCAGATAGCCCCACCCCACTTGGAAACTAACGATTCCCCTTCCCTGGCACTGCGCGTGTGCCACGAGGCGGACAGTGCACTGGTGGGTTATCTCGCGGGCAACGGTGAAATCCTCTCAATTGCTGACCTCGACGTCCCCACCGCCGAAGGCCCCATCGAACGCGAGTGGACCGAAGAGATGCTGCAAGCTGCCGCCGCGCCCGTGGCCGCGGCTGGGGCATGCTGGTCAAGCAGGCGCTCTGGGGCGAAGTTCTGGTGGACTTCTTGGACGAAGTCACTCGCGGGTTAAGAATCCGAGCTCCCGACCATGGGAGCCTTCTTCTGCCAGCAGAAACAAAGAGATGCGAGCGCTACCACCACCACGGGTATCGCTACTGTCATTCGGCCGATATTCGTGACCGTCTCCGGCCAAGCGTTAAAGGCTACAGTCCACAATGGAGTATTCGCGAGGACATCTCCGCCCAACGTAAGCGAAATGATCGCAAACACGATGCTCAGAGCAAGCGTGAACGTGCTCCCGAATCGGGCATTGAATAACAAGCTTGCCAAAGCGATAATGGTGCCCACTGCAATGCTGAGCACGAGTCGGCGAAGCTCATCGCCCAGCGCACCGCCAGCAATGAGCCCAGCAAGCAAGCTGCATGCTGACATTACAGCGACCACGCTGATTAACCAGTAGATAAAGGTGCTTCGGCACCCTCGATATTCGAGCAACATCAACGGCCAACTATCGCGCAGTGCAGCCCATCCCAACACGGGTGCAAGCCCCGATCCGATGGGCAAAATGCCGAACACGAACAGGCCATGGACATAAGAGGCCGGGTAGAGCAAAGCGGTAAACACCATCAGCATTGCGCTGAGAACCATGCAGGCCACTAGCGCTGGTGTCGTAGCCGCAAAGCAAAGCGCTAAAAATGGCCATGGCCGTTGTGCGCAATCCCTTTTAACCACAGCGGGCTTCCATCCCACCCCAGGTTCATTTGCTGCCACTTTCGAGCGTCGGACTAGCCGTGGGTGCCAGCTATCTGGTGCCCAGAGCGCTACTGCCATTCCCACCAGAGCAAGAAGAACGCACAAAGCTAATGCGTTCCATGGTTTCTCAGCTGCCAAAGGCACACCCGGCTCAAGTGGAACGGAGTTTCGGTGAATGCCCATTATCGGCAGTACAGCTCGCACCGGCCACGCTGGCGGGCAAATCCACCAATTGTCGGCTTCCACGACGGGATTTAGGGCAAAGAATAGTTGCCAGATAACAAACACTACGAGTGTCACTACCAAGTTGGTCAGGCGTGCTACTGCTGCTGCCAATCCAGCAATGCCAATCGAGCCGACAAAGCACAGCACACCGACAGCGAGAATGCGTGAGCTATTCTCGCGCGAATAGACGGCCAACCAACTTCCGCCGAAATTAATTACATGAAATACAGCGATGCTGAGGAGGACAACGAGGAGGCGGGCCAACCTTTCGGCATTCAAGAATCGCGTCCTTCGCACCTTCGGAAGCCCCGCCAAACGCATATGCGTCCCGCCAAACCGAGCACGCTTCTCCCGTGCCTCCGCAGCCGCAGCAAACATTGCAACAAGTGGAGCCGCCATCCCAGTGACATACATTGATTGCCACATGAGTACGCCCGTCGCATCGGTGGCAGGAGATGCAAGGCGAGAAAGGTTATATGTCAGAAGGACCAAAGGCACGGCTATCAAAGGCAGCCACACCAACGAAGTACCGCGAGCGCGCAGCAGCTCTGCGCAAAGTTGACGCCTAAACATTGCGTCCCCCTGCGGTGAGGCGGAAGAACTCCTCTTCCAAGTTTCCTACCGGAGCCAAATCACGCAGAGGCCCCGAATAAACGATTTCACCTTGTGCCAGCACAGAAATGTCATCTGCGAGATGAAGTACTTCCCCCAGTTGGTGAGAACTAACTAGAACCGTGCCGCCTCGCGCAGCCCAGTCACGCAGCAGCTCGCGTAGCTCGCTGATTCCTTGCGGGTCAAGGCCATTTTGCGGCTCATCAAGTACGAGCACTTCGGGGTCTCCGAGAATCGCTTGTCCTAGGGCCAACCTAGCTTTCATTCCGGTGGAAAAACTCTTGGCTTTCTTGCCGCCGACGTCCACCAGCCCAACCACAGCAAGAGCCCGATCTGCCTCCTCCGCGGGCAGACCAAGCAATCTTGTGTGCACAAGGAGGTTATTCCGTGCGCTGAGGTGGCCGTAGAAAGCTGGTCCGTTCAAGGACGCACCGACCGTAGGCAGCTCACCGATGGTTCCAGAATCTGCAGATGAAAGTCCCAACAAAATCGACATCAGGGTGGACTTTCCCGCGCCGTTTCGCCCAAGCAAAGCATGTACTCGTCCAGGAGTTACTGAAAGCGAGACGTCGTTGAGGACTCGCTGGTTCCCGAACGACTTGGTGACACGTGACAAGCTAAGTGATGAGGACATGAAAGAAGTATGTCGCCGTAGCTTCTTTCCTGTATCCCCCAGCAGAACCAACCTTGGCCTGAAGTTCTCCTACTGCAGTAGGACTTTTTGGCCTAGCAACACCAAAGCCACGCGGTCCCTAGCTTGCAGCTTCGACATGAGCGAGGAAACGTGCGTCTTTACGGTGGTCTCAGCGAGGACGAGTTCTTGGGCAATTTCCCGGTTAGTCGCGCCACTAGTGATCAGCCGCAGCACTTCCAACTCGCGTCGAGTCACCAACGCAAGCCCCTGCCTTTGCGCTGCTGATAGTTCGGCTCGTCCAGCAATCGCTGCGCGATACCCCTCCAAAACGGTTCCGGTCACTCCGCTTGCTAGGACGGCTTCTCCTGCATAAACCGCACGAACAGCCCCAACGAGCACCTCCGGATCAGAGTCCTTGAGGAGGAAACCATGAACTCCCGCGAGCAATGCAGAACGAACCAGCTCCTCTTCATTGAACGTCGTAAGCATGATTACTCGGAGTGAGGCGTTCCTCGCCAAAAGCGCGTTTGCCGCAGCAATTCCATCCATTCCCGGCATCCGAATATCAAGAATCGCAATATCGAGCGAATGCGCAGCTGCAGCCTCGACGGCTGCTTGCCCATCACTAACCGCGGCAACGACCTGAATGTCCCCTGCGGCATTAAGAATGGTTTCCAACGCACTGCGCAGCAGCGGCTGGTCATCAGCAAGAAGTACTCGAATCATTATGTTGTCCTCTGCGGAAATTGTGCTTCAACTAGGAAATGCCGAGCGTCTCCGGAGGTACGCACCCAGCCACCCAATGCTGTAGCTCTTTCGGCGATTCCAACCAAACCTACACCGGCGCCAGCAGTCTCCCCTTGTGATCTGCCCCAAGACTCAACACTAAGGGCAGCAGAATCAGACAGGTTCAAATGAACTTTCGCGCCTGTTCCTTGGTGGCGAAGCACGTTAGTCAGTGCCTCCGTGATGATCCGGACCAAAGCCAATTGGGTTAGCGCAGGAAAGGCTACAGAGGAAACGGGAAGCTCTGCGCTGATTTCCAAACCTGCAGCACGAAAACCTTCCACGACCTTGGGAATATCGGATAGCTGGCGAGATGGCTCCCGGGTTGTCGGCGCCCGCAATGAATACACAATTGAACGAACCTCAGCAAGCGCCCTGTCCGCTTCAGTTCGGATTGTCCGCAACGCTTCCTCCGACGTCCCCGACGCAACCAAACCAGCATTTGCTTGCACCTTAATGAGCGTCAACGAATGAGCTAATACGTCATGCAGCTCACGAGCAATTAGAAGCCGCTCTTCTTCCTGAGCTTCACGCTGCCGTGCCTGCCGCTCCAGCTCTTTGTCCCGCAAACGCACCGCAACTACATAGACGAGGAGCAGAAGTAGCCAGTGGAACAGGAACGTGAATAGAAAATCCGTTCCGCTTCGGTATCGCTCGGTCAGGTCTGGTTGCAGCTTCCACATGAACGGCGAAGCGAAGGTGCCAGCGAACGTTGCGCCGAGAATCACCTTTGGAATCCACCGTTCTTCACATAAACGCGCAGAAGAATAAACAGCTAAAGGCGCAGCGACCAACCACGGAGAGAATCCAGAGTTAACGGGAAGCGCCCAAAACCAAGTGATTGCCCATACAGCGAGGCAGAAAATCATGCCTGCCGAAGCCAAAGCAGGACGCGAGCGCCAAATCAGAAAGAAAGGGACGAAAGCCCACGAAACCACAGCTTGCGCGATGTAAATCCCCATGGGCAGCGGCCCCGGTACCAGGGTGTACAAGAGCGCCAGTAGCACGGCCAAGCCCGCAAGCAGCACATCGCCTAAGCGGAGAGTGCGCAAAAAAGTCATGCCTTTAAACCTAAGTCTTATGTCCCGCTACTTAGTAACCAATTGCCCGGCGCGCATGGCAGTCTGGGACTTCGATGGCGAGAGCTTCCTCGTAGATGTCTTTGAGTACGCGGGCCGACTCGGCCCAGCTGAACTTCGCCGCATGCCCCACGGCGGCTTCGCCCATGCTGATGCGCAGCGGGTCGTCGTCAAGCAAGTGCTCCAAGGCATCCGCCCAGGCCTCCGGCGAGTGACCATCGACTAGCTCACCCGTCTCCCCATCCGCCACGGCGATGGGCAGGCCGCCGACGCGGGAGGCGATGACCGGGGTGCCCGAGGCCTGAGCCTCCAGTGCTACCAGGCCAAAGGACTCATTGTAGCTGGGCACCGCCACAACGTCGGCCGCGCGGTAAATAGAGACCAACTCCTCCGGCGGACGCGGACTAAGAAAGCGCACGTGCTTGGAAAGCCCCAGCTTGTGCACCAGGTTCTGGTAGTACTCCGGCGTCGAGTTCGCACCCGATGGGCCGCCGCAGAACAGCACGCGGATATTGCGATAAGGATCGCGCTCAATGAGCTCAGCGGTTGCACGAATGAGAACCTCCGGGCCCTTGAACTTCTGCAGTCGGCCCACGAAGGCCACGACCTTGGTGTGGATAGGAATGCCCAACTCACGGCGCGAGCGCTCGGTGTTGCGGTCGGTGCCAGGTGTAAACAGCTCGGTGTCGGCGCCCGGCGAGACCACCTTGATGCGAGAAGGCTCGGCGTCGTAATGCTCGACGAGATCGCGAGTCTCCTGCTCTGTATTCACCACGAGGAGATCCGCGTTATCCACCAGCTGCTGCTCGCAGATGCGACGGGCTTCCGATTCCCGGGTGTCATCGGCGGTGCGGTGCGCATTCTTCACAGCAGCCAGGGTGTGCGCGGTATGGACGAGCGGGACGCCCCAGAGATCGCGCAGCAGCCAGCCCACTTGGCCGGAGAGCCAGTAGTGCGTGTGGATGAGGTCGTAATCAAGATTGAAGCACTTGACGAACTGCACGAGCCCACCCGCGAATGCTGCCAGCTGCGTGGGGAGGTCTTCCTTATCAAGACCCTCGTAAGGCCCCGCAACGATGTTGATGACGCGCAGGTGCTCCTCGACCTCGACGACCTCGCCTTGGCTGGGACGCGTGGCTCGCGTGAAAATGTCGACGTCGACGCCCTGCCGGGCAAGTTGGCGAGCAATGTTGATGACGTAGACGTTCATTCCACCTGCATCACCGGACCCCGGCTGCTCGATGGGCGAGGTGTGGAGTGAAATCATTGCGATGCGCATAGGTAAACAGTCTAGTCGTGCGGATTCGAGGCTATACTGGCCCATGCTAAAACTTACGCAACCGAAAGGTGCTGAACCCCATGTCGGCATTCGACACCAAGGAATGGCTCCAGTTCTACCCAGAATGGACCCCGCATAACCTTGACTACGGAGATACCACTCTCCTCGATATTTACGACAACAACCTGGCAATCAACCCTGACAAGCCAGCGACTTACTTCTTTGGCAAGACCCAGACCTTCGCGGAGATGGACAAGCAGGTCCGTCGCGCCGCCGCCGGCCTGCGTGCATTCGGCGTGCGCCCGGGTGACAAGGTGGCCATCGTGGCGCCGAACTGCCCGCAGTACGTAGTTGCTTTTTACGCAATCTTGAAGCTGGGTGCCATCGCGGTCCTCCACAACCCGCTCTACACTGCGCACGAGCTGGAAGGTCTGTTCAAGGATCACGGCGCCCGCATCGCTATTGCCTGGGACAAGACGGCTTCTACCCTGGAGAAGCTGCGCGGCACCACCAATCTGGAGACGGTCATCTCCGTCAACATGATTGATGCGATGCCTACCGCCCAGAAGCTCGCCCTCAAGTACCTGCCTTTCTTGAAGTCCAAGCGCGGGCAGCTATCGGCGCATGCCAAAAACACCGTCACCTGGGACAGCCTGGTGGGCAATGCCATCGGCGGCGACGGGCGCGACGTCGAGCCTCCGGCGGACATCACCAAGGACACCATTGCCGTCATCATGTACACCTCCGGCACTACGGGGCAGCCGAAGGGCGCGCAGCTTTCGCACGGCAACTTCTTCGCCGTCATTCTGCAGGGCAAGCACTGGGTACCTGGCCTGGGCGACAAGCCGGAGCGCATGCTTTGCGCGCTGCCTTTCTTCCACGCTTATGGCCTGGTTATGAACGTGGTCCTGCAACCACTTATCGGCGGCGAGCTGGTCATCATTCCAAAGCCGGACATTGCGCTCATCATGGACTTGATGAAGAAGCACACTCCGACGTGGGTTCCAGGTGTGCCAACCCTCTACGAGCGCATCGTCGAGTCTGCTGAGGAACAGAACATCGACATCAAGGGCGTGCGTGCGGCATTCTCCGGCGCCTCGACCTTGCCGGTGGACACCGTAGAGAAGTGGGAAGAATACACCGGCGGCTTGCTGGTTGAGGGCTACGGCCTGACCGAGTGCTCCCCCATCATCGTGGGTAACCCGATGAGCACAGACCGCCGCCCGGGCTACGTGGGAATCCCATTCCCGGACACCGAGGTGCGCATTGCGAACCCGGACAACCTGGATGAGACCCAGCCGGACGGCGTCGAGGGCGAGGTCCTCGCACGCGGCCACCAGGTGTTCAAGGGCTACCTCAACAACCCGAAGGCCACCGAAGCCGCCTTCCACAACGGCTGGTTCCGCACCGGTGACATGGGCATCATGGAGGAAGATGGTTTCATCCGCTTGGTCTCCCGCATCAAGGAAATCATCATCACCGGCGGCTTCAACGTCTACCCAGGTGAGGTCGAAGAGGTACTGCGTACGCACCCTGCCATTGACGACGTCGCCGTGGTCGGCCGCCCGCGCTCCGACGGCTCTGAGGACGTCGTGGCCTGCATCGACCTGGCCGACGGCGTGGCGCTCGACCCTGAAGGCTTGAAGGAATTCTGCCGCGAGCGTCTGACCCGCTACAAGGTCCCGCGTACCTTCTACCACTTCGAGGAACTGGCCAAGGACCAGATGGGCAAGATTCGCCGCCGCGAAGTCCAGGCCGACCTGCTCGAGCGCTTGGAAAAGGAGAAGGCCGGCAAGTAGCCGCTGCCGCCTCCTCCGGCCGGGCCTTCGGCCGCACTTCCCGGCCCCGACCAGGACGATTTCCTGACCCAATTCCCGGCCCCTTCCAAAAGCTCCTTTTGCTCAGCCCCCATCACTGGGTAAAAGGAGCTTTTGGCCGTTTTCTGACGAGCTTCTACTCGACATACAACCATTTGAAAGGGAGCTTTTGCACGGGACCAAAAAGAGCAGTAACAGCCTGAAACGACTAATCCCTCAACCGCGTCATAACGCGGATCTGCAATAGGACCGGGTAAACATGGCCAATTATCCCGATCATTAGGAGGACTACCGCTGCCAGCCAGCCGTCGGCGGTAACTACCCAAATCGCGCTTTCGCATTGCTACTATGTGCTTGTTCCAACCGATTCGCCAGAGAAAGGCGTTGAAGCAATCCACGCCCCAACGTCGGCTGGCAGCACGTGAAAGAGAAAAACGGCGCCACACCGAGGCCGGAAGATAGCGCTCCAGTGAGCCACCGACGAACAGCGCAAAGCCAAACCCTATGAGCGTTACCGTGACAACAAACCCCACGGAATCAGCACCAACCGCGCCCGCCACTACAACGAGACCGTAAATTCCCGCAGCCGTGAAAAGTAAAGCAACCACGGAACACTCACCGCTTCCCCGTCTCGGTTCCTGCAAGAACCATGAGTACAAATGTGAATTCTAGCGGCCCACAAACACGGTGAGCCAAGGAGAGACGGCAACTACCCCATCACAAAAATTTGGCAGGCAGAAGGGTTTAGTTCACAAAATGGATATACTGTCCGAAACAAAACTGTTTGCCACCCAAAGGAGTGACGTCATGTCGGATACCCAGCCATCTGCATACGAGTCCAAAGCCTGGCTTGCCAGCTACGCCGAGTGGACCGACCACTCCCTCGAGTACGGTGAACTCACGCTGCTTGATATCTACAATGAGAACTTGGAAAAGCGCGGCAATAGGCCAGCCACCTGGTTCTTTGGTAGGCAGCAGAACTACCACGAGCTCGACGCCCAAGTGCGTGCCGCTGCCGCCGGCCTCAAGGCCTTCGGTATCCGCCCGGGCGACCGCGTGGCCATGGCACTGCCCAACTGTCCGCAGCACATCGCGGCGTTCTACGCGGTGCTCAAGTTAGGTGCGACTGTGGTCGAGCACAATCCGCTCTACACCGCACACGAGCTGGAGGGACTGTTCCAAGACCACGCGGCCCGCGTAGCCATCGTGTGGGACAAGGTGACACCGACCTTCGAGCAGCTGCGTGAGACCACCCCGCTGGAGACCATCGTCTCCGTCAACATGACCGAAGCAATGCCGCGCCGCCAGCAACTCCTGTTGCGCATCCCAATTCCGCCGATTACGGAAAAGCGCGATCAGCTCACTGCCGCTGCCCCGAATACGGTTCCATGGAACGTGCTCACCGGCACCGCCATCGGCGGCAACGGCCACAAGCTCGAGGACGCCACGGTAAAACCCGATGACACCGCGATCATCTTGTACACCTCCGGTACCACCGGTAAACCAAAGGGTGCTGAGATTACCCACGCGAACGTGTGCGCCAACGTCAAGCAAGGCGTGGCCTGGGTTCCTAACTTCGGGGCTAAGCCCGAGCGCATGCTCGCCGCCTTGCCCATGTTCCACATCTACGGCCTGACTCTCCTCGCAGCCCTCGGCGTGTATGTAGGCGGCGAGTTGGTACTTACTCCTGCCCCCAAGATCCCGCTCATCATGGACATCATGAAAAAGCACCGCCCAACCTGGTTGCCTGGTGTTCCTACTTTGTACTCCAAGATCATCGAGACAGCAGAGGAAAAGGGCGCAGACATCACCGGCATCCACAACTCCCTGTCAGGTGCTGCGGCGCTTCCCCCAGAAACCGTGGAGAAGTGGGAGTCGCTCACTGGCGGTCTGCTGGTTGAGGGCTACGGCCTCACCGAGACCTCGCCGGTCCTCACAGGTAACCCGATGAACAATAACCGACGCCCAGGCTACATCGGCATTCCGTTCCCGGACACCGAAATCCGCATCGCCAACCCAGAAAATCTTGACGAAACCATGCCCGACGGCGAGGCTGGCGAGTTGCTAGCCCGCGGCCCGCAGGTGTTCAAGGGCTACTTCAAAAACCCCGAAGCTACGGAGAACACTTTCCACGACGGCTGGTTCCGAACTGGCGATATGGCTGTCATGGAATCAGACGGCTTTATCAAGATCGTCTCCCGCATCAAGGAAATGATCATCACCGGCGGCTTCAACGTCTACCCAGGCGAGGTTGAAGAAGTCATCGCCACGCACCCAGACGTGGAAAACGTCGCCGTCGTTGGCCTGCCGCGCGCGGACGGTTCCGAGGACGTCGTCGCCTGTGTCATTCTGCGCGACGGTGCCGCGCTTGACCCCGAGGGAATGAAGGACTTCGCCCGCAAGAACCTCACTCGCTACAAGGTGCCGCGCACCTTCTACCACTTCGAGCACCTCGCCTCCGATCAGCTGGGCAAAATTCGCCGCCGCGAAGTCCAGGCAGACCTCATCGCCCTTCTCGAAAAGAATAAGGCGAAGAACTAAAGCATCCACACACTAACGTCGATTCGCTTTTTGGGCGAAAATTTCAGTTAATTCCCCGTTTGCACCTTTTGCGAACGGGGCTTTTTCTAGCTAAAACAAGGCGAATTCGCACCTTATAGTGACTTCCCCCCAGAAACTCACCAATATTAGCAAGTTTTTCAAGACTTAACACGTTAGTTAACTCACATTAGCAACTACACTGTGTTGCAACTAATACTTAGCCTCAGAAACTGAAAGGCATGATCATGGGAGCTTTTGACAACGCCGCTTGGCTTCAGCACTACGCCGAGTGGACCCCTCATTCCATCGACTATGGCGACACCACGTTGGTTGATATCTACACCAACAGCCTCGCGGTCAATGCCGCAAACCCTGCGACCTACTTCTTCGGCAAGACAATGACCTACGCGGATCTCGACGCCCAGGTTCGCGCCGCCGCCGCCAGTCTCAAGGCCTTCGGCATCCGCCCAGGCGACAACGTCGCCATCCTTCTACCCAACTGCCCGCAGCACCTCATCGCCTTCTACGCCATTACCCGCCTCGGTGCGACAGTCGTGGAACACAACCCGCTGTACACCGCCCACGAGCTCGAGTCCCTGTTCCAAGACCATGGCGCCCGCGTAACCATCGCCTGGGACAAAGCCGCCTGCACGCTCGAAAAGCTGCGTGACGTCACCAACCTCGAGACGGTCATCTCTGTGAACATGATCGACGAGATGCCACCCCTCCAGCGCCTCGCGCTTAAACTCCCGCTCCCACCGCTGAAGGCCAAGCGCGAGGCCTTGTCCGCCGACGCTCCAAACACCGTCCCGTGGTCCACCTTTATCAGCACCGCCATCGGTGGCGACGGCCGCCGCATGCAGTTCCCCGAGATATCGAAGGATGACATCGCTCTCATCCTCTACACCTCAGGAACTACCGGCAAGCCCAAGGGCGCCCAGCTCTCTCACGGCAACCTCGCCGCCAACGCCTTGCAGGTCGATGCCTGGGCCCCAGACCTCGGCCGCGGCCACGAGCGCTTCATGGCTGTGCTGCCCATGTTCCACTCTTATGGCTTCACCATGTCCATCATCTTAGGAATCCTGGCTGGTGCGGAAATCATCCTCCTTCCTTCACCGCAGCTCCCGCTCATCATGGACATCTTGAAGAAGCACACCCCCACTTGGTTCCCAGCCGTACCCACTATTTACGAAAAGGTGCTCGCTGCCGCCAAGGAAGAAGGCGTCGAGGTCAACGGCATCCGCTACGCCATCTCGGGCGCTGCCACCCTGCCCGTACACACTGTCTCCGAGTGGGAGACTGATACGGGCGGCACGTTAGTTGAAGGCTACGGTCTTACCGAAGCCTCGCCGGTCGTCACCTGCAATCCGCTGACCGACGCCCGCCGTGCCGGCCACATCGGACTCCCCTTCCCAGACACTGAGGTCCGCATCGCGAATCCAGATAACCTCGACGAGACTCAGCCGGACGGCGTCGAAGGCGAGCTTCTCGTCCGCGGCCCGCAGGTCTTCCAGGGCTACCTCCACAACGAAGAAGCCACCGCTGCCAGCTTCCACAACGGTTGGTTCCGCACTGGCGACATGGCCGTCATGGACGAGGAAGGCTTCATCCGCTTGGTCTCCCGCATCAAGGAAATGATCATCACCGGCGGCTTCAACGTCTACCCGGCAGAAGTCGAGGCGATCATCAATCAGCACCCCGACGTGGTCAATGTCGCGGTTGTGGGACGCCCACGACACGACGGCTCCGAGGACGTCGTGGCTTGTGTCATCCTGCGCGAAGGCGCGGCGCTCGATCCGGAAGCCCTAAAGGACTTCTGCCGTGAGCGTCTCACCCGCTACAAGGTCCCGCGCACCTTCTACCACTTCGAGCACCTCGCCTCCGATCAACTGGGCAAGATCCGTCGCCGCGAGGTACAGGCTGATCTCATGGCACTTCTGGAAGAGCCCGACCAACGCCGCCCGGACCACCACGGAGACTCTGCCACCGACACCAACGCCGACGCACACGCCGCAGCCAGCCCGGCAGATGCCAAGGCACCTATCTCGGACTAGCCCACCAGCTGGCGTACCAAAACTCATCGTTTGCGCTAAGTCAGCGATGAGCCGCAAAGACACCTCCGCAACGCCATAGCGTGTGTTCTCCTTCTTCCGCCGCGCCAAGCGCAACCCCGCGCCGCGCGGCAGCGTCACGCCATCGTCACCCCGCTCAAACATGAGAAAAACCTCACATTAAGACGCGTCAAGCACATACCTACGCCCAAGTAGGCTACGGTGGCGTAATCGCTTTTAGTTTTTTCACACTAACTAAGCGCATTTCAAACGTCACCAGACTTTAAGAGGGAAAATGTCTTTGACTCCATTACATTCCATGCCTAATCCAGCCGTCATTTTCGCAGGACAAGGCTCCAATTGGCAGGCCACGCTAAGCGATGCCGCGCAGGCCCCCGCCACCGCACAGAACCTGCGGGAGGTGCTCGCTGAGGCCCGCCGCATCACCGGCCCTGCCGCACGAACCATCGCCTCGACCTGCCCAGGCGCCATCGAGCGCCTCGAGCAACTGCTCGAAGGGGATGCTGCCACTGCCGCCGCGCTCGATGCCTCCCCGGCCGTATCTATCCCCGGCATCGTGCTCAGCCAAATCGCCACCATCGAACAGCTGCGCAACCTCGGAGTCATCATCGACGAGACCGCCGGACACTCCCAGGGAACCTTGGGCGAAATGGCCGTCGACAAGCCTGCGGAAGCCCTAGCCCTCGCCCTGCTGATGGGCACCGCCGCCAACGCCGTAGGCGGTTCCGATACCCGTTCCCAGATGTTGTCCATCCGTGGCCTTTCCCGTGAATTCATCACGGAGAACCTGCGCGGCACCACGGTAATCGCCGTGGTCAACGCCCGCCAGCATTTTGCGCTCTCCGGCTCCCCGGAGGATCTCGCTGCAACCCGCACAGCGCTCGACTCCGCAGTACAGGCCTTCAACGATTCCCTCGAAGAGCGCACCATCGGCGGCGACCCCCTTGAGCCGCAATACACCGAGCTGCCCGTGGCTCTTCCTTTCCACAACGCCATTCTCGCGCCCGCTGCCGAGCGCACCGTCGAACTGGCCACCGCCTGTGGCCTCGACGCTGAAAACGCTCGCGAGCAGGCAGAATCTATCCTGGTCAACGAGCACAACTGGCCGCAGGTCCTGGCTAAGCTGAAGTCTCGTCACTTCATCGTGCTGGATCGCTCGCTGGCCAACATCACTAAGCGCGTCGTCGAAGGCAGTGGCATCGTCGTGGTGTCTGCGGGCAGCCCGCAGGATCTCGATGCTCTAGCAATCCCCGGAAATTCCCTCCCCACGTCCGTGGACTACTCCGAATTCGCGCCGCGCGTTGTCGAGCTGCCGGGCGGCCGCGCGTTTACCCAGACCCGCTTCTCTGATCTCACCGGCCTGTCCCCCATCATGCTGGGTGGCATGACGCCGACCTCAGCTGATGGCGAGATCGTGGCCGCAGCAGCCAACGCCGGGCACTGGACCGAGATGGCCGGCGGCGGCATGTACTCCGACGAGGTCTTCCGTGCTCACCTCGCCGTGATGGAAAAGCACCTGGAGCCAGGCCGCACTGCGCAGTTCAACACCATGTTCTTCGACCGCTATCTGTGGAACCTGCAGTTCGGCCAGGCTCGCATCGTGCCGAAGGCCCGCGCCGCTGGTGCTTCCTTCAACGGCGTCTGCATCTCCGCGGGTATCCCGGAGGTAGACGAGGCCGGCGAGCTCCTCGCCCAGCTTCACGCCGATGGCTTCCCTTACATCTCCTTCAAGCCGGGCACTGCGAAGCAGATTCGCGACGTCCTCAAGATCGCTGCCGCTTACCCGGATGACCAGATCATCATGCAGGTCGAGGACGGCCACGCAGGCGGTCACCACTCGTGGGTCAACCTCGATGACATGCTGCTCGAAACCTACGCCGAGGTCCGCGCGCACCGCAACGTCGTTCTCGCCGTCGGCGGCGGCATCTACTCCCCGGAGCGCGCGGCGGACTACCTCACCGGCGAGTGGGCACAGGCTTATGACCTGCACGCCATGCCTGTCGACGCCGTGTTCATCGGCACCGTCGCCATGGCCACCAAGGAGGCTAAGGCCACCGACTCCGTCAAGGACCTGTTGGTGAAAACCTCCGGTATTTCACCAACCGAAAATGATGGTTGGGTCGGCCGCGGTGCCGGTACCAACGGCGTGGCCTCCTCCCAGTCGCACTTGTTGGCAGACATCCACGACCTGGACAACTCCTTTGCGGCTGCCTCCCGTCTCATCACTTCTTTGAGCATCGAGGACTACCCCGCCCACCGCGAAGAAATCATCACCGCGCTGAACAAGACGTCGAAGCCTTACTTCGGCGACGTCGAGAAAATGACCTACGCCGAATGGCTCGAGCGCTTCGTCGAACTGGCTCACCCGTTCGTGGACCCCACGTGGGATGACCGCTTCTTCGACCTCCTTCACCGCATCGAGGCGCGACTCAACAGCGCTGACCACGGCGAGATCGATACCCTCTTTGACTCCATCGACAAGGTCCACGACGCTCCGGCCGCGGCGGCGCGTTTACTGGCGGCCTACCCGGAGGCGACGTCGACAAGCGTGTCCCCGCGCGACGCCGCATGGTGGATTTCCCTGCACTACAAGCACGTCAAGCCGATGCCGTGGGTGCCTGCCATCGATGGCGACCTCAAGGTCTGGTTCGGCAAGGACACCCTGTGGCAGGCACAGGACGAGCGCTACACCGCAGACCAGGTGCGCATCATCCCGGGCCCAGTGGCCGTCGCTGGCATCACCAAGAAGAACGAGCCGGTAGCCGAGCTGCTTGCCCGCTTCGAACAGGCCACCACGGACTCCCTGCTGGCCGCGGGCCAGACCCCGCAGCAGGTCTTCTCCCGCCTGCAGGCCGCACAGGACGAGGCCGCCTTCATCAAGGCCGCACCGACCTTGGTCTGGCATGGCCACCTCATGGCCAACCCGGCCTATGAGATGGACGATAACGCCTACAGCCTGCGCCAAGACGCGGACGGCAACTGGGAGATCGTCATCACCGCCGATTCTTATTGGGACCACCTGCCGGAGGACCAGCGCCCGTTCTACGTCCGCGAGGTCACCGTTCCTGTCGACCTTCCCGAGGGCGTTGCTACCGGCGGCTCCCCGGTGGTCTCGGAGGAGCGCCTCCCGGCCTCCGTCTTCACTCTGCTTGAGGGCCTGGCCGGCGTGGGTTCCATGTCTGAGCAGGGCGACGAGATCACGCAGATGCCGCGCATTGAAGAAGGTTCAATCAGCGAGGACGCACCTTATGGCGTGGCCCACTACTCCTTCCACCTGCCGGCCTCCTTGCTGGAGGCGCACACCGCAGTCACCGGTGCCGCGCTTCCTGCCAGCGAGGACGCCACCGTGGGCACCCCGGACGTCCTCGTCGGCCCCTGCTGGCCGGCCATCTACACCGCGCTAGGTTCGGGCCTTTTGGAGGACGGCTACCCCGTCATCGAGGGCCTGCTCAATGCTGTGCACTTGGACCACGTCGTGGACGTCCGCGTTCCGCTTGCGACTCTCGCCGACGGCCGCCGCATCGACGTCATCTCCAAGTGCACCGCCATCGACGAGTCCGTCTCCGGGCGCATCGTCACCGTAGAGCTAGAGCTCAAAGACCACAGCACCGAAGAGATCGTCGCAACCCAAATGCAGCGCTTTGCCATCCGCGGCCGCGCCACCGGCACCGCGATGCCGAAGCCTGCGCCTGAGTGGGGCGGCGGCAAGTCGGCCTCCAAGGTCGAGTCCACGCCGCGCTCCTTCGTGGATCGTGCCACCGTCACCGCGCCGCACGACATGACCCCATTCGCGCTGGTCTCCGGTGACTACAACCCCATTCACACCTCCTACAACGCCGCACAGTTGGTGAACCTCCAGGCACCGCTGGTCCACGGCATGTGGCTCTCGGCCACTGCGCAACACCTGGCCGCGCGGCACGGCCAGGTCGTGGGCTGGACCTACTCCATGTACGGCATGGTTCAGTTGCACGATGTCATTGACATCGTCGTCGAGCGCGTGGGCCGCAAGGGTATCCACGTGGCCCTCGAAGTCACGTGCCGCATAGGCGGCGAGGTCGTTTCCCGGGGCCAGGCACTGCTTGCGCAGCCGCGCACCGCTTATGTCTACCCAGGCCAGGGCATCCAGACCGAGGGCATGGGCAAGGGCGACCGCGACGCTTCCCCAGCCGCCCGCGAGATCTGGCGCCGCGCCGACCAGCACACCCGCGAAGCACTGGGCTTTAGCATCCGTCACATCATCGACGGCAATCCCACGTCCCTGCGCGTCGGCGAGCAGACCTTCGTGCACCCACAGGGTGTTTTGCACCTGACCCAATTCACCCAGGTCGCCCTGGCAGTCGTGGCGTACGCACAGACCGAGCGCCTGCGTGAGAACAACGCCATCGGCTCCAACTCGATGTACGCCGGCCACTCCCTCGGTGAGTACACTGCTCTGGCATCGCTGGCTAACATCTTTGATCTTGAAGCGGTCATCGACATCGTCTACTCCCGCGGCTCCGCGATGGGCAGCCTCGTTCCACGCGACGCGGAGGGGAATTCCGAGTACGCCATGGCCGCGCTGCGTCCGAACATGATCGGCGTGAGCGGCGATGAGGTGGACGCCTACGTCGCCTCCATTGCGGAAGAAACCGGCGAGTTCCTAGAAATCGTCAACTACAACATCCGCGGTCAGCAGTACTCCGTGGCTGGCACCAAGGCCGGCCTGCGCGAGCTGGTCCGCCGCGCCAACGCTGTCAAGGAACGCGCAGCCGTGATGGTTCCGGGCATCGATGTCCCGTTCCACTCCCGCGTGCTGCGCGATGGCGTGGCCGCGTTTGCGGAGAAGCTCGACGAGCTCCTCCCGGCTGAGCTTGACCTCGACGCGCTGGTCGGCCGCTACGTGCCGAACCTCGTGGCAGTGCCGTTCGAGCTGACCCAAGAATTCGTCGACACCGTGGCCCCGATGGCTCCTTCTGGCAAGCTCGACGGCCTCGACGCCTCCTCGCTTGGGCCGCAGGCACTCGCCCGCCTGCTTCTCATCGAGCTGCTGTCCTGGCAGTTCGCCTCCCCGGTGCGCTGGATTGAGACCCAGGAACTGCTCTTCGACGAGGTCGATCAATTAATCGAGGTCGGCCTTGCCGCCTCCCCAACCCTGACCAACTTGGCCAAGCGCTCCCTGGCCGTGGCAGGCCGCGACCTGCCCGTATTCAACGTCGAGCGTGACCAAGACCAGGTCATGCTCCAGGACGTCCAGGCAGCACCAGAGCCCGAGACAGAGGAACCGGCTGTCGAGGCCGCGTCGGTCCCAGCTGCTCCAGCCACCCCAGCCGCTGAATCCGCGCCAGCCCCGGCCGAGTCCGCTCCCGCAGTTCCTGCCCCGGCTGCGCCTTCCGCAGGTGCCGCCCCCGAGCTCACCTTCCGCGCGGCCGAGGCCATCATGGTGCTCTTCGCGTTCCAGAACAAGATCCGCATCGACCAGATCAACGACTCCGAAAACATCGAGGAGCTCACCAACGGCGTTTCCTCGCGCCGCAACCAGCTCCTGATGGACATGTCCGCTGAGATCGGCGTGCCTGCAATCGACGGCGCCGCAGACGCCGACGTCGCCTCGCTGCGCGAAAAGGTCAACGCCGCCGCCCCTGGCTACGCGCCTTTCGGCAGCGTCCTTGGCGAAGCCGTCACCGCACGCCTGCGCCAGCTGCTCGGCGCTGCGGGCCTCAAGCCCACCGCGGTGGCCGAGTACGTCACCGGCACCTGGGGCCTGCCCGAGTCTTGGGTCGCCCACGTCGAGGCTGAAATCCTGCTCGGCTCCCGCGACGAGGATTCTGTCCGCGGCGGCAGCCTGAACACGGTTCCGTCCAGCGCCACCAGCAAGTCCGCGGCGCACGAGCTTATCGACGCCGCCGTCCAAGGCGTCGCCAATGCGCACGGCGCCAGTGTCTCCAAGGGCGCTGCCGCAGGTGGAGCCTCCGGCGGGGTCGTGGATTCCGCTGCCCTCGAGGCCTACGCCGAGACCGTGACCGGTGAGAACGGCGTGCTCGCCACCGTGGCCCGCCAGGTCCTCACCCAGCTCGGCCACGTCGCCGAGCCTGCCGAGGCCACCGCCCCAGACACCGAGGTCATCGAGACCGTCGAAGCCGAGCTCGGTTCCGGCTGGCTCAAGTCCGTCACCCCTTCTTTCGACGCGGCACACGCCGTGCTTTTCGACGACGCCTGGGCCACCGCCCGCGAGCGCCTCGCCCGCGTAGCACTTGGCGAGATCGCGGCCGACGACGAGCGCGCGCAGCCTGCCGCTTTCCAGGGCGCCGGCGCCACCGTGGCTGAACAGGCCCGTTGGTGGGCACGCTCGGGCAACACCGCCGTCGAGAATGCCCACTTCGAGCAGATAGCCGCAGCCGCCGAGTCCACCGCACACGGCGCTTACGCCGGTGACGTCGCCCTCGTCACCGGTGCCGCTCCTGGTTCCATCGCCACCGCACTTGTCGAGCGCCTCCTCGCAGACGGTGCAACCGTCATCATGACGGCATCGCGAGTGACCCAGTCCCGTAAGGAATTCGCCCGCCGCCTCTACGCCGAGCACGGCCGTCAGGGATCTGCCCTGTGGTTGGTTCCGGCCAACCTCACCAGTTTCCGCGACGTGGACTCCCTGGTGGAGTGGATCGGCTCCGAGCAGCGCGAATCCGTGGGCAACGAGGTGAAGATTCTCAAGCCAGCGCTCACCCCAACCTTGGCATTCCCATTCGCGGCACCGTCTGTTTCCGGCTCGCTTGCAGACGCCGGCTCCTCCACGGAGACCCAGGCTCGCCTGCTGCTGTGGTCGGTCGAGCGCCTCATCGGCGGTCTCTCTGACCTCGCGGTTAAGGCCCCGAGTCCCACCCGGTGCCACGTGGTCCTGCCGGGCTCGCCCAACCGCGGCACCTTCGGCGGCGACGGTGCTTATGGCGAAGTCAAAGCCGCGCTCGACGCCATCCTGGCCAAGTGGAACGTCGAGGCTGGTTGGCCTGCCGGCGTCACCCTTGCGCAAGCCAAGATCGGCTGGGTCGCAGGCACTCACCTCATGGGCGGCAACGATGTCCTCGTTCCAGCCGCGCAGAAGGCCGGCATCCACGTGTGGTCGCCGGAGGAAATCTCCTCTGAGTTGCTAGACCTAGCTTCCGCCGAGTCCCGCGCCCGCGCCACCGAACGCCCGATCGAGGCAGACCTCACCGGCGGTCTCGAAGGATTCTCGCTGACTTCTCTAGAGGTCGAGAAGCCTGCTGCACAGTCCGCTACAGAAAGTGCCGCCAAGGACACCACCGCCCGCATCAAGGCACTGCCTTCCCCGGTGCGCCCGGTGCAGCCGCAGCTGGCTGAGGAACTTGGCGACATCACCACCGATCTCGACGACATGGTGGTCATCGCCGGTATCGGCGAGGTAAGCTCCTGGGGTTCCGGCCGCACCCGCTTCGAGGCCGAGTACGGTCTGCAGCGCGACGGCTCCGCCGAGTTGACCGCCGCCGGTGTCATCGAGCTCGCGTGGATGACCGGCCTCATCGCATGGCACGAGGAGCCCACGCCGGGCTGGTTCATCGGTGAGACTGACGAACAGATTGCGGAAGAGGACATCTACGAGCGTTTCCACGACGAGGTCGTGGCCCGCGCCGGCATCCGCGAGCTCACCGATAAGTACCACCTGGTTGACCGCGGCTCCATCGACCTGACCACAGTGTTCTTGGACCGCGACATCACCTTCACCGTCGATTCCGAGGCCACCGCCCGCGACATCGCCGGGGCCGACCCAGAGTTCACCAGCATCCGCGAGGCTGACGGCGAATGGGAGGTCACCCGCCGCAAGGGCGCCATCGCAAAGGTGCCGCGCAAGGCCACGCTCACCCGCACCGTGGCCGCGCAGATGCCAGACAACTTCGACGCCGCCCGCTGGGGCATCCCGGACCACATGCTCGACGCACTCGACCGCATGGCGGTCTGGAACCTGGTCACGGCCGTCGACGCCTTCATCCAGGCCGGCTTCTCCCCTGCTGAGCTGCTGCAGTCCATCCACCCAGGCCAGGTTGCCACCACGCAGGGCACCGGCATCGGCGGCATGGAGTCCCTGCACAAGGTCTTCGTCTCCCGCTTCCTCGGCGAGGAGCGCCCATCCGACATCCTGCAGGAAGCACTGCCGAACATCATCGCGGCTCACACCATGCAGTCCTTGGTCGGCGGATACGGCTCGATGATCCACCCCATCGGCGCCTGCGCCACGGCCGCGGTGTCCATCGAGGAGGGCGTCGACAAGATTGCACTGGGCAAGGCCGACGTCGTGGTCGCCGGTGGCATCGACGACGTTCAGGTCGAGTCGCTGCAGGGCTTTGGCGACATGAACGCCACCGCGCAGACCGCAGCGATGACTGCGAAGGGCATCGACGAGCGCTTCATCTCCCGCGCCAACGACCGCCGCCGCGGCGGCTTCCTCGAGGGCGAGGGTGGCGGCACCGTCCTGCTTGTGCGAGGTAGTCTCGCGCAAGAGCTGGGCCTTCCGGTGCTCGCCGTGGTCGCCCACGCCGCTTCCTACGGCGACGGCGCCCACACCTCCATTCCAGCTCCGGGCCTCGGCGCCCTGGGCGCCGGTCGTGGTCGCGAGAACTCTCGTCTCGCACGCTCGCTGCGCGGGCTGGGCTTAACGCCAAACGACGTCTCGGTCCTGTCTAAGCACGACACTTCCACCAACGCCAACGACCCGAACGAGTCTGAGCTGCACTCCCTGCTGTGGCCGGCGATCGGGCGCGACGCGGAGCAGCCGATGTTCGTCATCTCGCAAAAGACGCTCACCGGCCACTCCAAAGCCGGCGCGGCGCTGTTCCAGACCGGCGGTATCATCGACGTCTTCCGCACCGGGCGCATCCCCGCCAACGTCTCGCTGGACTGCGTTGATCCGCTCATCGCACCGAAGGCGAAGAACCTCGTGTGGCTGCGTTCGCCGCTGGATCTGGCAGCCTCGGGCCGCAGCGTGAAAGCCGCGGCGCTCACCTCGCTCGGCTTCGGACACGTCGGCGCACTCATCGTGTACGCGCACCCGGGCGTGTTTGAGAAGGCCGTCGCCAAGCAGCGCGGCACTGACGCTGCAGCTGCTTGGCGCGAGCGTGCCGAGCAGCGCCTCGCCGCGGGTCATGCCCGCTTCGAGGCCGGCATGCTGGGCCGCGCGCCGCTCTTTGAGATCATCGACGGCCGCCGCCTGCCGCACGCCGACGCCAAGGTGATGATTGACGGCTACGGCCTCGTCGACGCCGACAAGGCCGCGGAAATCTCCATGCTCCTCGACGCCGGTGCGCGCCTGGGCAGCAACGGTAAGTTTCCGAGTGCGTAGCCTCTAGCAATCAGGGCCAGTTCGTACTTGAACTGGCCCTTTACTTTTGACCAAGCATCGTTTCGCTCTATGTCGCGACGATGTTTGCTCACCGACTCTTTTCAATTAAATGTTCCATCACACGCTTTCAAACATCCGCCGAAAAATATTGACAAGCATGATTACGGAATCAGCGATTATGCCAGCTTCACGGCGCGATGAGTTCGGTGCGTGTTTTATCGAATGAGCTAACGAAACTGCCTTACGAACAAAACTACGCAGTTCACTATTCGCTGGTCCTGGAAGTTCTACTTCAACAACTCGTGCCAGCCGATTTTTTGAGTTTCCCTCATTAAATCTATCCGCATCATCACCATTCCGTAAGTGACGAGTTTCGTCAAAGGCTACGCGGTTCAATTCATGTTGGCGGACATGAATAACTGACCAGTGGCGGACACGGGATTTAGGGGGTTGGGGGTTTTTATTGGGGGTAGGAAAATAAGGGGTCTTCATCCGATGTTCGATAGAAGAGTCTAACCGGACTCATCTAGCGAAAAGCGCGGTCGGACCTGACTCCGTCTCTAATCAGCAGCAATTGTCTTCTAGAAGAAGTAGGGGTGAAGTTGAGGTGTCAGGTCTGTGGCCCCGCCGGCGCCGATGGTGACTCCAACACCGGGTTCCTCGTGCCTATCGAAGGCAACCACAGCACGCGGCCGCGCCGTCGGCACGTTCCGTGAAATCACATGTGCCAAGCTTCACGGACCTCATGCCACAGGTGCGCCCGACACCGAACAACACGGCTCCCATCGGTCGGCTGATGCACCACGTCATCGTCGTTCGAACTCGAGGAGCATCCCAGCGCTAGATCGACGTCACAACAGGGCTCTGAACCAGAGGGGATAAGTTCGCTTACCATACTCCAACAGGACGAGTCAATCATTCGAACACGCCCTGCCCCCGTGGTGTCCGCCACTGGTCAGTTTCTCATGTCCGCTAACAATTCATCGAGAATGCGAACCCCCCGATTACCGACATCACTGAAGTCACTTTGAAGCGTCCTGGGTTTAGTTCCGCTTCTTTTACGGCCCCGTGTTGATGGGCTCGGTGAGATAGTACTCGGTTTCTACTTCCTGTGGGGTAGCGTAGTCCAAAGCTTCATGAAGCCGCTTGGTGTTCCACCAATGCACCCACCGCAAGGTGGCCAATTCGACTTCTCCGACCGACGTCCACGGGCCCCGGGCATGAATCAGTTCAGCCTTGTAGAGACCATTGACTGTTTCGGCTAGAGCATTGTCATAAGAATCGCCGACTGTTCCCACACTCGGACGGATTCCGGATTCGGCTAGCGCGGTGGAATACTTCAGTGACACGTACTGGCTGCCCCGATCACTATGGTGAATTAACTGGTTTCCATGGATTCGCCCTGCAGTCGTTAACGCATGCTCCAAAGCTTCCATGGGCAGCGCATCGGTACGCATCGTCGAGCGTGTAGCAACACCAACAATTTTTCGGCTAAATACATCCACGACAAACGCGGTATAGGCGAATGCTGACAGGGTGCGAACGTAGGTAATGTCGGCAACCCAAAGCCTGCCTGGTGCCTGCGCACGGAAGTTTCGGCGGACAAGGTCTGGGCGATGATCCGGTGCCTTCGGGCTAATCGTTGTCACAGGGGTTCGCCCACGTCTGCGGCCAGAAACACCTGCTAGCTTCATCAGGCGTGCAGTCTTGTCGCGGCCGATATGAAAGCCTTCACGGTTCATCGCGTGCCACATTTTGCGGATTCCGTAGACCGAGAAATTCTCCGCGTGAACACGCTGTATTTCTGGGATGAGCAGGCTATCGCTTAAGGCCCTTGCGCTGGGAACACGAGTGGTCGCCTTGCGGTAGCCGCGTGAAGTAATGAATCCACGATCTGCTTGTTTAAGGACTCGGCAGATGGGCCCGGGCCCCAAACTGATCTTTATACGTGTCGATGTAGGAGATCATTTGGTCGTGGATCGGTCGAGTTCCGCTGCGAAAAAAGCCGAAGCTGTCTTAAGAATCCCGTTTGCGCGTTTTAGTTCGCGGTTTTCACGGCGCAGACGCCCCAAGCTCTTCTTCCATTGTCTCGCCGCCTGAAGCGTCAGAGTCATCACGTACTGAAGCGCTGTCACGGTACCAAGCCCGCAACGTGTGGTGAGATACTCCAAGGAGCTCGCCGACCTCCGTGTAGGCGCGTTGCAGTGAGCAAGACTCCAGGCGGACCATTTCGATGATCTGATGGACCGCCTTCTCCTTGAACTCGACGGAATACTTTCTAGGCATAGTTCAATCCTTCCTTAGCTGAGGTATGTGATGTCTATGGAGTTTTTGGTCACGGAGTCTAATGGCTTTTTGGACGGGGAGTCCAGATAGTTTTTGGTCACGGAGTCCAAAGACTTCCTTGTCGTGATGTCTCAAGACTTTTTGGACAGTCGGTGGGTTGGAATACCAAGATGGCTATTTCAACCCATCTCCGCAAGAAAATAGCGGACTTCGACCCAGTAAGAGACGGACGAACCGTCACCCAATTCTGCAAGGATATTGGCGTATCTCGCCAAACCTATGCCAACATCAAACGCCGCGTTGAACAACGCGGCCGTGCAGGCATCCTGCCTGACTCCACCGCCCCGCATTCCCCAGCCAGAATCTACGATGATCACCTTCGTCAGAAAGTCATCACAGCTCGATCAGTGCTCAAGGCCCAGGGACGGGACTATGGCCCGTGGTCAATCTATTACTACCTCATTGATGACCTTGGTTTAGAGCACCCACCGGCACGGTCTACGATTGCGCTTTGGCTCCACGAAGCTGGTGTTGCTGAGGCCAATGCCCGTAAACGTCCTCGTAAAAGCTTTAAACGCTGGGCACGCGATAAAGTCGATGAGCTGTGGCAACTCGACGGGTTTGTCTACCGACTCTTTGACACTCCACATACCCAGATCACTATCTACCAGCTGGTTGATGATGCCAGCCGGTTTGATCTGGGCTCACAAGCCTTCGCCGCCAAAGAAAACGGATTCGATGCTCGCACTACCTTGGCCGCAGCAATAGAAACGTATGGTCGCCCGCAGGAACTTTTGACCGATAACGGTGAAGCTTTCGCCACCTATCACCGGGGCCGGTTGTCCGATACCGAGCGCTGGCTCGCCGCCCAAGGTATCTGGTCCATTGCAGGTTTTGGCCCGCAAACCCAAGGCAAAGATGAACGCTCGCATCAAACCATGACCAAGTTTCTCGATGCACGCCAACCTACAACACTTCAGCACGTCAAACAGCTGTTGGACGACTACCGCGAGTTTTACAACACCAGGCGCCGCCATCAAGGCCTGCTAGTCGGCAAAATGCACATCACTCCAGCCCAAGCCCGTGAGCACTTCGCCCACGCTCAATCCCCAACACAACCCATTGACCCGGATGTGCTGTGGGCCAAGATTGTGAAGTCATACCGGGATACACACTCAGAAAGCGCGATACACCACGAGCATCGTATCGAGAATGGGGTTAAAGAGGCGATGGCGCCGGTTGTGGGAGAAGTTGCAGCTTCTCCCACAACCATCGATGACGATAACGAACCAATCCAGCAAGAATCATCTCCTACCATCAGTCCCACCGTAGACGGTCTATCCGCCCAGTCAAGCAACGCCTGGGGTATCCCCGACACACTGTGGATCAACAAAAGCGGAGTGGTGCGCATCCTGGGCTATGGATTCTATGTAGGACTCCGGTTTAAAAACCGGCTCATATACAGCCACGTTACCGATGACACCGCTGAGTTCTTCACTGATCATGATGGTGAAGCACTGTTTTCATTCCCACTGCCCATCAAGCTACTTGAGCGTCCAGCCGGCGGACAGATCAACATCGGGCATGTCGAAGGAATGTGGCACCGCCGGCCACCAGAGATCAAACCAATCCTGTCGCGTCCGCGCCCGTCGAGACGAAAGAAACCATAACCGGTAAGACGAGCTAGAGACTGTCCAAAAACACCAAAGACTCCCTGCCCAAAAAGCAGGGAGACTCCACGTCCAAAAAGTCATTGGACTCCTAGCCCAAAAAGCTACTGGACTCCGTGTCCAAAAAGCCCATGGACATAACATCCTTAGCTGAGGTAGGAACTAAACCTAGGACGCTTCATTCGATCACGGCCTGACTTGGCTCATTTTGGTGTGTTGTAGTTCATATTGACGTTTCTGCCTGTGGGGTTGGGTATCAGAGTGCGGGTTTTGTCTGACTAAGCGGGTAGCGGTGGGGGTGCCGGTAGGCTGTTGAATATGTCACCGAGTATCCGCCGGGTCCCGACGGCGTCGGGTGCGACCGCTGTTCAAATCATCTGGCGGTACCGCAACCGCAAACCTGAAATCGAACACGTCGGCTCCGCCCATACCGACCACGATCTCGCAGCGCTGATGGTCAAGGCTCAGCGGCTTGTCGATGGCGAGCAAATTTCACTTGACCTCAAAGTGTTGCCTTCTGCGGTTGCTGTGTCTGGAACAGGCACGGTTGATAATCCCGTCACGGTATCCGGTGAACGCGCAGGTCTTCTCCTGGACGCGATTCGCGGGGCCTTCCAACTCCTTGGCCTGGATACGGCAAGCGGCAAGGACGAGGTGTTTTTCAACCTGGTCCAAGCCCGTATTATCTCGCCGGGTTCCAAGTTTGATTCCATTGAAACTCTGGCAGAAGTCGGCGTGGCCTCGGCTTCATACGCGACTATAAAGCGCTACCTTCCGCGGTATGCCGACAAAGACTTCCGCGACCAGATAACCCACGCCCTAACCACACACGCGGCCATTGGTCCTGGTGTGATGGTTCTCTACGATGTGACAACCTTGTATTTTGAAACTGACGGACCTGACCCCTTTTTGGTGGACACCTGATATCCAGCCCGGTTGGGTTGGGAAGAAAGGTAAACTACCACCATGTCCAGGTACTCCGAACAGTTCAAACGTGATGCTGTGGCCCTCTATGAAAACAATGAGGACCTTTCACTTCACGCGGCTTCAGCAGAGCTCGGTATCAACCGTGCCTCGCTTCATTCTTGGGTCAAGAAGTACGGCACCGGCAAACGTGCCCGCATTAAAGCCGCGCATGATAAAGCCCAAGCGGCGAATGATTCCGAGCGAATCCGCCAGCTCGAAAAAGAAGTCTCGAAGCTGCGCGAAGAACGCGATATCCTGCGCAAGGCCGCGAAATATTTTGCTTAAAGAGACACGCTGGTGATCCGCTTCCAGTTTGTCTATGACCACCGAACCGAGTACTCGGTCAAGCGGATGTGCCACGTGTTAAAGCTCAATCGCTCCTCGTTCTACAAATGGGTCAACACCCGCGAAAAACGCAGGTTAAAGACGTGTTCCGATGCCCTTATTGGTGCGAGAATTACAACCATCTTCGATGATGAGCACGGGCTTTATGGTGCTAAACGCATCGCTGCAAGCCTCAACGACGATACGAGCTTTGGCCCGATAAATCACAAGAAGGTTGCACGCATCATGAAATCCATGGGGCTAAAAGGCTTTACCAAGCGCCGCCGATGCGTCACTACCAGGCGCAAGCCTGGACACCGTGTCATGCCGGACTTAGTAGGCCGCACATTCACAGCCAACGAGCCAAACCGCGTTTATGTCGGCGACATTACCTACCTGCCCTGTAAGGGTGGCAAGAACATGTATTTGGCCACAGTCATTGACACGTATTCACGGAAACTTGCAGGTTATGCGCTCGCAGACCACATGCGCGTCTCACTGGTCGTCGATGCACTAGCCCACGCGCGCGGTGTGCGTAGCAGTCTTGACGGGGCTGTATTCCATTCCGATCACGGCAGTGTGTACACCTCACAAACCTTTAGAAGCTATTGCTCGTCGTTGGGTGTGCGCCAATCCATGGGCGCGGTAGGAACGAGTGCGGATAACGCCCTAGCAGAATCTTTTAACGCCACCTTAAAGCGGGAAGTCTTGCGTGATAGGAAAGTCTTTGACAATCCGATCGCCTGCCGCCAGGAAGTCTTCCGGTGGTGCATGCGCTACAACACACGCAGGCGACACTCGTGGTGCAACCTTCTAGCCCCCGATACCTTCGAAGCACTCACATCAGCTACACTGACCAAAGCAGCATAGCTAACCCCCGACGTGTCCACTTTCCGGGGGTCGGGCCCGATCAAGCCAACACCAGCCCCTACCACACGCTGCTGTCCCACTCCGGTATTTCGCCGCCCCGACGCGGATATAAGCTCCAGGAGCATATACTTTCCGGATTACCCCTGATCAACCCAAACAAATCGACGAATCCGGACACACTTTTTGTCGTTTAACCCCCACTTGACTAAGGTGAACCTAACTATCCTTCCAACTATAGATTGAGAGGTTTGCTTTGAACGCTTCCCTTCGGCGCCGCCTTGTCATTGGCGCCACCGTGCTTGCGCTCTGCGCCCCCGCCTCTGTCACGGTGAATGTGGCGCACGCTCTTCCGACGATCGACGCAGCCGATGCTCCTGGCTGTGCCGGTGAACGGGACACCCGCCACCCGAACATCGGCGTGGAATTGGATGTCACTGGTCCTGATGAAATCGACGTGACCAAGGACATGACCTTCAAGCTCAAGGGCACCGGCATTCATCCGAAGTCCACCCCAGGTGCCTCCAACGGTATGTACGTGGTACTCACACCCACGAGCGTGTGGCGCATTGGGCACTGCAGCACCATGACCGGTGACGGTGATGCGCTCATCGCACGTTGGGTCCCTGCTGGCGAGTTTGAAAAGAATGGCGGCAAACTCGACTTGGATCTGAAGGTGGAAGCGAACTCCCTCCAGCCAGGGCAGACCTATTCCCTCGGGTTCATGGCAGCGCACGGTCTCGCGCTCAGCGAGCGCTACTTCGACCGCGGCATCACCTTTAAGGTTCCCGCGGTTGGGTCGGACAAGGTGGAAACTCCCTTTGGCGTCCGTGGTGAGGTCAACGACAAACGCGACATCACCGTGAAATGGGACTACTCCCAGTCGGTGCCAGGCACCGCGTGGCGTGCCCAGGTTGAATGCGTCGAGCACTGCACCAGCGCAAAGACGCTGCGCACACTGGACAACAATGACCCCAATACCCGCTCTGTCACATTCGAGGACGGTGATGCGGGTGTCTACCAGGCTTCCGTTAACGCGAGCCGTTGGGTGAACGGTAAGTATGTGACGACAGATTTTGGGGTGTCGTCGAGGTTTGTGGTGGGGGACGTCGATAAGCCAATCAGTCAGCGACTCCACGCGACCGGAATTGAGCATGACTACGGCGAGTACGTGGCGCCTGGCACTGAAATCACCCTGAAGTCCCCGATTGAGGGGAAAACGGAGTGGACTGTCGCCGGTGTGAAGAAATACACGGTGGATCCGGCAACGCAGGCGCTGCGCTTCACCATGCCCACCAACCCGGTGCAAGTGGAAGCTGCGGCAGCGAAGGAGGAGCCGGCGCCCGTTGCTCCCGCGGGTTCGGCGCAGCTACCCGCATGGGGTGCTGCGCTGATCGGGATGGCAGCAACCTTGCTGGCAGTAGTTGCCGGCTTGGCTGCCCATTCCCCCGTGCTGAAAGAGCTATTGAAGCGCTTTAACCCTTAAACAGGTAGGCGGCCGCGATCGTGTGGATCGCGGCAATGCCACCGAGAAGCGTCGCGATGACACCGAGCACGATCGCCACGATCGACTCCGGCGCCATCGGCTGCTTCGCAGGGGCAGGCATGTCCACCGGGTCCAGCATCGTACCGTCCGTCAGGGTGATGACGAGCTGACCCGCCGCATTCGTGGTTACGGAGGCGATGCCGCGCCCCTCTTTGCCGTTATTACCGTCCTTACCGTCCGCGCCAGCCTGGCCGTCCTTACCGTCCGTGCCCGGCTTTCCTTCGGCGCCGTCCTTACCGGTGACCTTGCCTAGGTCCTTCGTCGTGCCGTCGGTGAAGGTGAGGATGAGGTGGCCAGCGTCGTTGATCCGCGCGTCCTTGACGCCGTTGGTGGCCCCAGTGTCGGACCCAGTGTCGGAGCCAGTACCGGGCTTATCTTCACCCAGCGTCAGCGTCGCGGTAAACGGCGACGGCTTCTTCTGGTCGTCCCAGCGCGAGCCGGAAGCATAGAACCAGGAGCGGACGGAGTCCGTGATGTTGTTGATCAGCTCGGTCGGCCACGCGTCGTCGTAGGAGATGTCCTCGTCGCGGACGTAGGTCACGCCTTCGTAGTTGGGGGTGGCGGTGATGGTGGCGGTGGTGCCGTCGATAGCAATTTCGGCGCCTTTAAACGTTGCCACGGTGACGCGCTTTGCGTCCTTGTTGTTGGCGGGCTGGTTGGGGTCCGTCGAGCTCACGGTGGCGGTGATGATACCGGAGCCCCCGGTGACCTCCAGTGCGAAGTCTTGGAAGGTGATGGTCTGTGCCCCGTTGATGGTGTAGGTCACGCTGCCCGGCCACTGGACCGAGGCGTCCTTGGTGTCCTTGTTTACCCAGCCGGTGGCTTTGGTGAGTTTGAGGCTTCCGTTGGCTGGCTCGAACTCGTCGGCGGGGACGATGGAGACTCCTTCGCCACTGGCCTTCGCGTCCCAGAGGAGTGCACGCTTGCTCAGTTCCCACTGCAGGGTCTGCTCGGCGGTGGCTGCGAGTGGGGTCGTGCCGGAGGCGACAGTGACAGTGGCCGCATTGTCCACCGCCTGCGCGGGAATGGCGAGTGGTGCGAACGTGAGGCTTGTAGCAACTGCTGCTGCGGGGAGGGCCGTGTGGACCCAGCGACGGGAAGAAATGAACATCAGGAATTATCCTCCTTTAGTTGTAGTAAGTTTGGCTAACCTTAACAGAGAGGGAGGGGTTCCTGGAAGTCAGCTCGTGGTGAGCTATTTGCGCCAGTATTGCTCCAGGTTGCGCAGCCTTTCTTCCATCTCAGACGTGGGTGTTTCATCGCGGCTTTGCGCGTACACCTCGGAGGTGAGGCCGGTGACCAGGTAGACGATGCGCGCGCCGGCGTTCACGCAGTGGTCGGCGTAGCGCTCGTAGAACCGGCCGATGAGGGCGGCGTCCACGGCCGCACGGCTGGAACCTTCCCAGTCTTTGCCGGTCACGGTGGTCAGGAGGTAACGGTGGAGCTCGTCGACATGATCGTCGATTTCGTTCATCTCCAGGGCCAGGTCCGCGTCCGGGCTGATCAACTGGTCGTGGATGAGCTCGCCCATCGTGTCCACCATTTTGGCCAGCTCTCTGACCGTCGATTGCAATTGCTTATCGACGACCTCCTCCGGATACCTCAACCTCGCCGTATTCGCCACGTGCTTGGCCAGCGCCCCCATCCGGCTGAAGTCCTCCACGATGTAGATGGAGGTGAACACTTGGCGCAGCTCGGTGGCCACGGGGTTCTTCCGGGCGAGGAGTTGCATACTGCGGTGTTCGCAGCGCTCACGGATCTCCTTGAGGGAGTCGGCCGCGGTGAGGGCTTCCTCGGCGTCTTCGAGCGAGGCCTCAAAGAGAGCCTTCGTGGCGGACGCCATGATGCCCCGGACTGTGTCACTCATGATCTTCAGGTCACCTGACTTGGCTCATTTTGGTGTGTTGTAGTTCATATTGACGTTTCTGCCTGTGGGGTTGGGTATCAGAGTGCGGGTTTTGTCTGACTAAGCGGGTAGCGGTGGGGGTGCCGGTAGGCTGTTGAATATGTCACCGAGTATCCGCCGGGTCCCGACGGCGTCGGGTGCGACCGCTGTTCAAATCATCTGGCGGTACCGCAACCGCAAACCTGAAATCGAACACGTCGGCTCCGCCCATACCGACCACGATCTCGCAGCGCTGATGGTCAAGGCTCAGCGGCTTGTCGATGGCGAGCAAATTTCACTTGACCTCAAAGTGTTGCCTTCTGCGGTTGCTGTGTCTGGAACAGGCACGGTTGATAATCCCGTCACGGTATCCGGTGAACGCGCAGGTCTTCTCCTGGACGCGATTCGCGGGGCCTTCCAACTCCTTGGCCTGGATACGGCAAGCGGCAAGGACGAGGTGTTTTTCAACCTGGTCCAAGCCCGTATTATCTCGCCGGGTTCCAAGTTTGATTCCATTGAAACTCTGGCAGAAGTCGGCGTGGCCTCGGCTTCATACGCGACTATAAAGCGCTACCTTCCGCGGTATGCCGACAAAGACTTCCGCGACCAGATAACCCACGCCCTAACCACACACGCGGCCATTGGTCCTGGTGTGATGGTTCTCTACGATGTGACAACCTTGTATTTTGAAACTGACGTGCCCGAGGAGCTACGCAAACCCGGTTTTAGTAAAGAACGCCGACTCGAACCCCAGATCACTGTCGGGATGCTCACCGACTCCACCGGCTTGCCCTTGGCGATCGGCGCGTTTGAAGGCAATCGTGCTGAAACGCACACCATGTTGCCAATGATCCTGCGTCTTAAAGACGCCTACCACCTTGACGACATCACGATTGTTGCTGATGCTGGCATGTTTTCAGCCGCCAACAAGACCGCGATTATCGATGCCGGGTTGGACTACATTCTGGGCACGAAAGAACGCGAAATCCCAGAACCAATTAAAGCCTGGCTAGATGCAGCGGAAGGGCGCAGCTACACCGACTACGAAGACGGACACATCTGGACCCACCGTCACCACAGCGACAAACGCCGCACCAGCGGCAAACCGCAGGCAGTGACCTATTACCAGTATTCCTACGATAGGGCTCGGCGCACAAGGCGCGGCATCGGCGAACAACTAGATAAAGCCCAGCGTGCTGTTGACGGAAAGATACCCGTCAAGCGGAATCGATACGTCAACCTCAAGGCCCCGAATAAGCAGGTCAACCACACCCTAGCCAACAAGCACCTAACCCTGGCCGGGATTAAAGGATACGAGACCTCACGCACAGACTTAAAACCCCAGGAAGTCATCGGTGCCTACCGGCGCCTGTTCACGATCGAGAAATCGTTCCGAATGGCGAAATCAGACCTGAAAGCCCGACCGATTTATCACCGTAAAGAAGACTCCATCCACGCACACCTAACCATTGTGATGGCCGCGATGGCCACAGGCCACGTGTTGGAACAAGCCTCGGGCCTGTCGTTGAAGCGATTAGTGCGAACCCTGAAGAAATACCGGACGTTTACCGTCGAAATCGCAGGCCATACCCTCCATGCACAAACCGACCTGCCCGCTGACATCCGCGAACTCACCGAAAAGCTGCCCCAACCGTCTGACTAAATTGAGCCAAGTCAGGTTAGCTGAGGTAGGAACTAAACCTAGGACGCTTCATTGCGGCCTACTAAATCTGGCATGACTCGATGACCAGGCTTGCGCCTGGTAGTGACACATCGACGTTGTTTAGTAAAAGCCTTTTAGCCCCATGGATTTCATGATGCGTGCGACCTTCTTGTGATTGATCGGAGGAAAGTCCTTATCGTCGTTGAGGCTTGCAGCGATGCGTTTAGCACCATAAAGCCCGTGCTCATCATCGAAGATGCTCTTGATTCTTGCACCAATAAGAGCATCCGAACACGTCTTTAACCTGCGTTTTTCGCGGGTTTTGAGCCATTTGTAGAACGAGGAGCGATTGAGCTTTAACACATGGCACATCCGCTTAACCGAGTACTCGGTTCGGTGGTCATAGACAAACTGGAAGCGGATCACCAGCGTGTCTCTTCGGCAAAATATTTCGCGGCCTTGCGCAGGATATCGCGTTCTTCGCGCAGCTTCGAGACTTCTTTCTCGAGCTGGCGGATTCGCTCGGAATCAGTCGTCTCCTTGGCGTTGTCGCGCATGGCCTTCGTGCGGGCACGTTTGCCGGTGCCGTATTGCTGAAGCCAGGAGAAAAGCGAGGAACGATTGACTCCAAGCTCTGCTGAAGCCGCGTGAAGTGAAAGGTGTTTAGAAGACTGAAATGGTAGCGGCGTGGTGAGTATCCGGTAGCACCTGAGTGAGTACCCGGTAGCGCAGGGATCACCCAGGTGCCACGGAGACGTTGGAGGGTTACTCGTTGGCTTCTAAGCGCATATTCGGTCCTTCCAGTGTGATGATCTCAGCACCAACGACAAGCCGGTTGAGAATCGACTCTGCAATGACCGCGTCAGGAATCGACGCATACCAGTCTTTCGGGGTGAACTGGGAGGTCACAATCGTCGAGCCGGTATGTTCGCGCGCGGCGAGGATATTAAATATCTGATGCGCCGTGGCAGCATCAATCGGCGTGGTTAAAAAGTCATCCAGGACAAGTACGTCCACGTTGTGGAGTTGCTCAATGAACTTCAACCGGGTGGGGTCATCGGGCTGTAAGACTGCAAGTTGTGTTGCAAGCATGTCCGTGCGGTAGAAACTCGCGGAGTAATCGTTGCGGCACGCCGCGTTGATTAATGCTTGGGCCAGGTAGGTCTTGCCGACCGAGGATTTGCCCAGGATGACAATGTTTTGTCCCAAATGGCACCATTGACCATGAGCGAGTCGGCTGATTTGCTCCGGGTTGATGTTGCTGGCAGGTGTGCACACCACGTTTTCAAGACAAGCATCAAGGTTTGGCGATCGGGATGCTTTCAAAAGTTTGTTGATGCGTCGTTCACGCCTGGCCGCGACTTCCTTATCTAGTGCGTAGAGCACCTTTTGTGAAAACGTCCACGTGTCGAATGCTGGGTCATTAGCAATGTCGATCACTGTTTTACCGAACGCGGTCATACGCAACGCTGTGAAGTCAGCAAGGACAGATTCATCAAGAAATCGATCCATTGGCGGGGTTGAGTTTGTCATGAGTTTCGGGTTCCTTTCTTCATAAGGTTGTCCATGCTGAACTGGTCTGCGCCGCCAAGTAGTGCCCCAGTGGTATCGCGAGGTTCAATCACAGCCGAATCAGGCAAGATTGGTGTAGTAGTGCGTTGTGCTTGGTCGAACCCGCGGGGTCGGGTGGTGTGCTCTTTGCGTACCGCGGCCATCATGTTTTTCACTGCGGTATAGGACACGGCACGTCGGCTGCCATCATGGGATGTCAGGCGCAGGCAGGCCTCTTCCAAAATGGGTTTGTTGGCGTGTTTCCCCATCGACAACACGTTCCGACACGACTGGTAAGCCTGGGCCGGGATTGCTTTTGCTGCGATGAGCTCTTCGATGACTTTGCGTGTTGCCGGCCCAACTTTGCTGGCTTCGCGGTAGAAGTACTCACTCGTCCACAACCCGCGTGTGGTATCCATGCCTGAGGGAATGTGGTCGCAGTCAGTGACATAGGCCCCGCGTGTATGTGAAACCCGGTGGGTTGCAACGGTTTGACCTGCATCAAAGACTGTCAGTACCTGGCCGGTGATACGCACATCGACGGTGCGCCCAACGAGTTGATGCGGTACCGAGTAGCGCACCGTGGCAACAATGATGTGGAAATCTGGTGCGACTTTCGCGCGTTTCCATTCGGTGTGCTGCCATGGTGTTTGCGGCAGATCGGCAAGAAGATGCTGCTCATAGGTTTCAAACAGGTCCCGGCGGCTTGATTGCTGACTCCGAAACGGCGTGACATCGTTAATTACATCGACAAGGCTGACAATCTTGCCATTGAGCTCGTCAAGATCAACGCACTGGTGACCATCGAGTGCATGGATGATCTTGTGTGTGACGATTTTGACTGCGGCTTCCACATTCGCTTTATCTTTCGGTCGACGCGGGCGGGCAGGAAGAGCTGCAGTGTTGTAGTGCTCCAAGAACTGTTCGTAGGTGTCATTGACCTTCCGGTTTCTATCTGACGTACTGATTGCGTTCGACGCAGTCGACGCGTTATCAGGCACGACGACCTGGCAGACACCACCGAAGTATTCGAATGCACACCGGTGAGCATCAAGCCAGGCCTGTTGGCGTTGGTCAGCACACGCTCAGGCAAACAGCATCCCTGAATATGGAAGAGAGGCGACAAAGATACTGACTTTTGCACCCGGTTTCCCGGTTGGGTCAAACAGTCGCATCTTGGTGCCTGCCCAGTCGACTTGCATGGCGTGTCCTGGTGCGTGTGTGATGCGTGCTGAAAGCCCGGTCGCGTCGACATGTGCTGCGACAAGTTGGCGGAACCTGTCGTAGCTGTAGTGCCGCTGCCCCGGCCCGGCTGGGGTGGTGGTGTAGCGTGCCCATAAGACTTGCAGGGTCTGCTTTGTACGTCCTGTGCGGGCTTTGACGACTTTTTCGAAGTCAATCGGGACGAATTCACCTTGCCCGGTACTTCGTTTGTCAACGAACAACTCGTCTAGCTCGTTGTCTGTCAGCGCTGCGACTTGCTCAACGGTGCTAAACCCACAGGTTCGCAGTGTGTGGTTCGCGCGTGCGATTACACAGTGCGAGCACCCGAGTTGTTGTTCTATTTGGCGATAAGAACGCTGTTTGATCAGCAACGTCATTCTGATTTTTTCATACCGCGCTACAGGAGAATCTGCATTCATTATCGGTTTGATTTCAGCATCTTTTGGATCCGGTGTCATCGTAGGTTCTTTTTTGGCCAGCAAGCTAGCAGAGGTTGTACCACTAGGAAAACTTGGCACTATAGCTTTACTTACCTTCACAATAAGCCTTATTGTGCTTACCACACTACATAGCAATACGGTCGCCACCATCATTGCTTTGTTTATCGCGGGTCTACCCCTAGCGTCTTTTAATACTGCAATTGGGGCTTTTACTGCCGCCATTACCCCTGACTACCGAATGGGCGCAGTAACCACAGCTTCTACCATTCCTGGAATATTTCTCATGCCATTCGGAGCATTTCTCGCTGGCTTTGGATTTGAGCACTGGGGAGCTCCAACAACACTCGGACTCATTTCAACAATCGCGCTCATTGCCACCATGATGACGCTAACCTCAGCGGTTCGCGGAATACCATTGCTATCTCAACTCGACGAAGTTCAATCCTGATAGTTCCACTCTGCACTGTAATGCTCTTAAAATAAGGATTACCCCATAGAACGATTAAGCCAAATAACTTTCGACGACATATACCTCATCTCCCCGTCCAGTTGGAATGATTGAAACACCGTAATGCTCCCAGACCTAATCAAAATTCAGGACTTCCAGAAAGAGAACTCTGGGCGGCTGGTGAGCGACGGTTTCAAGGAGCCCGACCCCGGAAAGTAGACACCGTGGGGTGAACAAAATGTAGGTGTAAGCCTATCAGACCTTAAGCGGCTTGGGACTCGAACTCATCGGGAGTTTTATACCCGCACCAAGTGTGCCGACGGCACGTGTTGTAGCGCACGCACCACCGGAAGACGTCTCGGCGGCAGATCAGTTGATTGGCGAATGTCTTCGCATCTTTGAGGACCTCCCGTATCAGAGCCGCGTTGAACGACTCAGCCAGCGAATTATCCGCGCTGGTTCCCACCGCGCCCATCGACTGGGTAACGCCCAAGCGCTTGCATGTTGCCTGGAACTGCGACGAGGTATACACGCTTCCATGATCCGAGTGGAAAACCGCACCATCAAGACCTCCACGCAGATGGGAAGCGTTTTCGAGGGCTTCTTCTACCAGTTCGCAACGCACGTGATCTGCGATAGCAAAGCCGACAAGTTTGCGGGAAAAACAATCAATCATTGTTGCCAAGTACATGTTCGTTCCGTCTGCGATCGGCAGATACGTAATATCGCCAACAAGCACACGATTTGCAGCGCAGGCTGTGAAGTCACGGTTGACCAAGTCTGCAAACACGCGCCGGCCTTTGTCGCGCACAGTGGTCTAGACCCTGCGCTTCTTTTGAAATCCGAACAGGTTCTGGGCCCGCATCAAACGTGCCACCTTTTTGCGATTGATCCGCTTGGCAGGGGTTGTAGCACCGTCGCGACGTGTGGGGTCGTTGAGTTCGGCGGTGATGCGACGAGCGCCCCACACGCCGTTTTCAGCGTCGAAAATGGTCTGGATCTCCGCGGCCACCACAGCGTCATCTAAAAGGCGCGCACGGCGCCGCGGAGCCGAGTTCTTCCACTTGTAATACGAAGACCGATTTAAGCCCAGGACTGTGCACATCCGCTTGACCGAGTAGTCGGGGATATGGTCACAAGTGAACTGGAAGCGGATCACCAGGTCGTCTCTTTAAGCAAAATACTTCGCGGCCTTGCGCAGAATATCGCACTCTTCACGAAGCTGCTGGCTTTCGCGCTCTCGCCGACGGATTCTTTCCGTATCAGCCAGCTTTTCTGTGGGCGACGCTGCATCATCATCCTCGGCGACGTTGGTGCCGAATTGCTAGTACCAATACCCCAAAATCGAGCGATTGGTTCCGATAATCTTTTCCACTCATCCAGAACCATACGAAGCATAGGACCGTATCAAGCGTCTTTAACAAAGCAGTGACTCACGATAAGAGTTATCTGGCGCATTGCGCTCGCAGTCCACCGGGATAACGGCTATCCCGGTAAACTAGGATATCAATCTACCAAGATAAACCTTATCCCCAATGCCCCAAGCGCATGAGAGGAGTCAACTGTGGCAAAGACAGTCGAATTGGAATGGATCCCCGCTGATGGCAGCGGTCTTTCTCGACGCGCCAAACAGGGAGGTAAGTATCACGCTTTCGTTCCCGATTCCCTTGCAGGCATGTCGTTGAAACTGCCGTCCGAGCTCTCGCGACGTATCGTTCGCATCGAGCGGGAGATTCACAATCTCGGGATGAGAGACAATACCCACTCCCTTGAAGGAGTTGCGCGACTCCTGCTCCGATCTGAGGCCGTCGCCTCCTCCCGGATCGAAGGAATCGCTCCCAACTCCGACAAAGTGGCCATGGCGATCCTCGCGCGTGAATCAGATGCCGAAATTCGGGGATTCAAAGAATCCGCAACAGCTGTCGCCCGCAATGTCGCCATCCTCGACACCATCAATGCAGACTTGGCTTACAAAGACGAGCTGGTCCTGGATGACATTGTTGCAATGCAGACAGCGCTCGTTGCAGAAAAGCCTTTGCAAGGAGTACGTACTACTCAAAACTGGATTGGTGGGTCTGACTATCACCCCATCGATGCGGCTTTTGTCCCCCCGCCTCCTGTACAAGTCCCAGGACTCCTCGACGATCTCATTGAATACTTCAACGGGGCAGACCACGCCGCGCTCGTTCAAGCAGCACTCGTTCATGCACAGTTCGAGACCATCCACCCATTCCCGGATGGGAATGGACGCGTGGGGCGAGCCATGATTCACGCGCTTTTGCAGCGCAGAGGGCTCACCGATGCTGCGGTTCTCCCCGTCAGTATGGTTCTGGCAACGCTCGGTGACCGTTACGTCGACGGACTCACGAAATTCCGCGAGGGTGACGTGCTGGCATGGATCTCTTTCTTCGTCGAGGCTGCACAAGTCGCCACCACCAAAGCAGCTGAACTTGCGGATAGCGTCGCCGCCCTAGAAGCAGAATGGATGGACAAGGTCAATCACCACCGCACTGCGCAAGGAAGCAAGCGCGCATTGAAATCGAATTCGACAGAGTTCCAACTGCTCAAGAAACTACCTGCCATGCCTTTGGTCACGGTGCCCATCGTGAAGTCCGAGCTGGGGATTTCATCGACAAGCACGGCCCGAGATGCTCTCGATTCACTCACCGACGCTGGCATTCTGCGTAAGAAAGTCATCGGTGTGGGCGGGCTTCTCGGTTACTTCGCTGACGATGTTTTCATGTTGGTCGACGATGCTGAACGCCAACTCGCCTCGACGCAGTTTAATACTCGGCTTTCACCTCCGACCGGCCGAGCGGTTCCAGCCCTTCGCGATAAATAAGCAGTAATCATTAGTAGTCACGCGCTTCGTTTCCTTACATAAGGCAAAGCGTCGTGCTGGTGCGACGGTGCAGGAGGGGGCATCGGAAAGCGCAAAAGGGACCGTCACTCAAAGTGACGGTCCCATCATGGCGCAGGTTAGGTGCCCTTAACGTTGAGAATCTGGCGCAGGGTGTGCTTGACCTCAACGAGCTGGGTGGCATCGGCCATCACGCGGTCGATGTCCTTGTAGGCGTCCGGAATCTCATCGACGAACTCGGCGCCGGGACGATAGACGATGCCTTCCATGCGTGCGGCAAGGTCCGCCTCGGTGAAGCGGGCCTTGGCCTGGGTGCGCGACATGACGCGACCTGCGCCGTGCGGCGCAGACTTGAGGCCCGGCGCGTAGCCCTTGCCTTCCACGACGTAGCTGGCGGTGCCCATCGAGCCGGGGATGAGACCGCGGTCGCCCTCATCCGCCTTGATGGCGCCCTTGCGCGTGAGCCACACGTTCTTACCGTAGTGGTTCTCGCGCTGGGTGTAGTTGTGGTGGCAGTTGATGCGCTCGAGCTCGAGGTTCTCGCGATCCGCGCCGGACCAAGTGGCGACGCAGTCGAGGAAGCGGTCCATCATCTCATCGCGATTGAGCAGCGCAAAGTGCTGTGCCCAGTGCAGATCCGCAATGTAGGAGTCGAACTCTTCCGTGCCCTCGACGAGGTAGGCCAGGTCCTTGTCCGCAAGCTGGATCCAGTGCTTCTCACAGTGGCGCTGCGCGGCCTTGATGTGCTTCTGTGCAATCTTGTTACCCACGCCGCGCGAGCCAGAATGCAGGAACAGCCAGACGCGGTCGGATTCGTCGAGACACAGCTCGATGAAGTGGTTGCCACCGCCCAGGCTGCCCAACTGCTGGCGCCAGTTCTTCGAATGACTAAGGTCCACGCCGGTGTCCTGGGCCAGCTGCGCGAGCTCGCGCGTGCGGGCCTCGGTGCGCGGGTCCATGATCCAACCGTTGTAGTTTCCGGGCGAGAGTGGAATGGAGTCTTCGACCGCGGTGCGCAGGTCCTCGAGAGCGAAGTCCTGGATATCCGCGTGCGTAAGGTGGGTCCGCACGGCAATCATGCCGCAACCGATATCCACGCCGACGGCCGCCGGGATGACGGCACGCAGCGTACCGAAGACGGTGCCGACCGAGGAGCCCTTGCCGAAATGGGCATCAGGCATGAGCGCCACGTGTGGGTAGACGAAGGGCAGGTCAGCGACGAGTTGTGCCTGCGCCACCGTCTTGTCTTCAACAATGGAGGCGAAGTTGTGCAGGCGCATAAAAGAGCCTTTCTCTGCGTTTGCGTAACGCAGTTCGTGAGAAAGGGCCTGCTTTGGCGGCTGACTTATAGGTTTGCGCGCGGGTCGCGCGGCTGGCACCAACGTCCGGGATAAGCAGGGCCGCTTTCCCGGGAAATGGTCAAGTCAGCCTGTTAGAAGAGTTGCTTAAAGAAGAGTTGCTTAAAGAAGCGTCCGAGCGGCTGATTGTTATAGGTCATCATCGCGGGTTCGCCTCCTTTATGCTTTCTTGTTCTTCTTTCGGGCTGTTAGTGCTGCGTGTGAGCCTACACGATGTACGCGATTTCTTCATGCGATTGATGATGCAAGGGAATTCACCCAGCCACGAAAACTTGACACCGTCCATTCAACAGCATTCGCTGCCTGCTTATTTGTTCGTCCGTCTGGCGGAGTATCGTGCGCCGTGATGAGCTTCATTTGATCGTTCAGCCCGCCTCGACCTAGTCGAGAGTGGGCTGGATCTTTATCTGGGTTATGCAGCAAGATTGCGCTGGGTAAAGCCGACGTCGTGGTCGCCGGCGGCATCGACGACGTGCAAGGCGAGTCCCTCCAAGGCGGGTGCCGCGCTCTTCCAGACCGGCGGTATCATCGACGTCTTCCGCACCGGGCGCATCCCCGCCAACGTCTCGCTGGACTGCGTTGATCCGCTCATCGCACCGAAGGCGAAGAACCTGGTGTGGCTGCGTTCGCCGCTCGACCTAGGGGCCGCTGGCCGTCCGGTCAAGGCCGCGGCGCTCACCTCGCTCGGCTTCGGACACGTCGGCGCGCTCATCGTGTACGCCCACCCGGGCGTGTTTGAGGAGGCCGTCGCCAAGCAGCGCAGCACTGACGCTGCAGCTGCTTGGCGCGAGCGTGCCGAGCAGCGCCTCGCCGCGGGTCACGACCGCTGACAAATGAGCGGCCTGCACAAACCTGGCATACATTATTGGGGATAAGAGACAATTGTTGAAGACCCATCTGCTCACTAACGGCGAAGCCGCCCCCTTCCAACTTGCAAGGTCCCATATAAGTTTGATGCTAGACACAGCAATGACCCAAAACAAAGTGATTATGATGGTGCATTTCTCGATTGGGTTTTTAGTGGTATCGCGCCACGGTACAGCTCATCGAACGGCTGCTGGAACGATAAAGCAGCACACTACAAGACAAAAGTTCATGAAAATTTGGGTAAGAGTATTGCCATCTCTTGAATTCTTCAGTAATCTCCTCGACAAAACCAGATTGACAAGAGAATTAAGGAAATGAAGTTGAAGAATACATTCCAAAAAGTCTTTCCCGTTCTTGTTGTAGCCGCAACAATATTCGCTACCCCCCACCGGAAGTTTTGCCCTGGAGACCACCCCAACAGTATCCGCCGCATCCCCAGCTGATAGCACGCAAGACAAAAACTTAGTTGGCAATCAAGCTTTAGCAATCCCTGCAAGCGAGGTATCAGAGTCAACAGATTTTGATACTGCGATGGCCACACTGTCTCACTACCTCGTATATCGGGCGGACGGACAACGCCATTTCGACACCGAAAAAGCCAAAGAAGAAAATGCGTCGCATTATTTACTCGTCGCAGGAGAAAACCTCAACCGCGTAGCCGACAATAACGAGGTCATGATATATAGCCTTGAAACGCGCGACATGCCTGGGTATGGAAACTGGTGCGGCCCAGGGCACAGTGGTCCGGGTGCCCCCAATCAATACTCTCGACTCTCTCTGCCAAAAGCATGATAAATGCTATGGTTCGCGAGGATACTTCGCTTGCTCATGCGACAGGGAGCTGGTTCAAGGAATTCGTAAAACCGGGGCAAATTCAATGGAGTCGGAGAAAACGCGATGGCCCTTGCTATTGCTACATATTCCAATTCCGCCCCGTGCAATCCATTAGCATAGTGGGTCCCCAACGGTCCAGGAAGGAGAAAGAAATGAACAGGCACAAAAGCAACAAGAGCCTAAAGTTAAGTAAACTTCTCTCAGCTTTACTCTCAACAACTGCGATTGCGTTCCCGTATCTTTTTCCTTCCATTTTTCCGGAAGGGACCATGCCATATTACATCATTACCGTACCCATAGGTGTAGCAGCTGGAGTCCTTGCATACAAAAGCCAATCGTGGTTGCTTGTTGCATTTTCTATTCTTGCCGGATTATCCCCTCTACTGTTCGCTTGGATAATTTGGGTTGTTATCGGGATCATATATTTTGTCACGGACGGTCGCTTCCCCAGCGCTGAATGGCTCTAAAGAATTCAGAGCCGCAGCACACCCTCGGCGAACAAAATATGCCTGAAATTTCCAGATCCCGCGCCCCCTACTGCGGTGCGGGCTTTCCGCAGCTTTAACCGTAAAGGTGTCAAAAGTGAACTGCTCCCCATAATCCGGACTGAAAAATCAGAAACCAGATTGTGGGGAGTTTTCTATGCATCCAGCAGCAAGTTGAGCCAGGCTCAGCGTGAACAAGCAGTGGAACTATTTGAGCAGGGCTATGGCGCTAGAGCGGTCTCTAATCCTCTCGTCTCATACGCTTCGCTAGGTCTATCCTCCCCGGACGCGGCTGCCCTACTTTCGCCCTCATCACCAAGCTCTGGCGAACAGCACATGTCATGTCAGCGCACCTAAGTTTTCCAACGATCATTTCACGGATAGTCGACCTGCGGTTTAGTGGAAGACCATGCCACCGTCGACGATGATGGTCTGGCCGGTGATGTAGTCAGAGTCAGGACCAGCGAGGAATCCGATGATCTTGGCGACGTCCTCGGATTCGGAGAGGCGCCCCAAGGAGATGTCCTTGGTGAACTGCTCCCAGCCCCACTCAGCGGGCTTACCGGCGTTTTCTGCGAGCTCCTCGGCCAGTCCCTTCATGATCAGAGTACGCACGATGCCCGGCGCGATTCGGGCGGCGGCACGCGAGGGGGCATCGGCAGCGCTGACGGCGCATACGGAAGCTCGGATTCGGCGCAGCACACGTAACGTACGCGCAGATGAAGGTCCTCTTTCGAATCCCACAACGCCGCAGCAGGGGCGCCAGTATGATGAGAGAATGTCTGCTCTCACTTGCTCGGCACGGCTCGCCCAGGCCGCCGCTGCCTCATTCCTTGCCCTCGCGGCGCTCGCCCCGACTACGGCGTCCGCTCAAGAAGTTACACCGCTGCCTGCACTGTCCTCGACAAGCCTCACCGAGGTCATCGACTCCTATGCGGGCGCGTCCATGTTTATCAATATCAATGCTGGCTATCGGGTCATTCATCCCACGAGTCCCGCCGAGGAGCAGCTCATCCGCTGCATGGATTCGGTACCCAGCAGCTCGCGGGACCGCTGGAGCACGGCCGGCATGATGAGCAGTTATGCCGCGGGCTGGTGGTGCATTTTGAGCAACCCGCAGCTCTCTCTAGCGTTAGATAGGCACATCGCTCGCCCCATGAATTAGCAGCGCTTTCGCCGTCAGCGACCTCGTGTCGGCACCCTCCCGTAGCATGTGCGGTGTGAGGACCGAGACACTCAATAACTTCGTAGACCCGCGGGTCGTCCAGCGCGGGGTTGCGCTGGCCACGCAGAATGCCGCGCGCATCGAGTCCATCGAGGCTGCCCGAGGCGAGGGCGCCAAGGTGTCGGGCTATTGCACCGGGTCGCGTGGGGACGAGTACTTCGTCACGGTCGACTACACGCTGGGCACCGACGGGGTGGTCACGGCTTTTAACTCGTGGTGCGCGTGCCCATATGGCGAGCGGTGCAAGCATGCGGTGGCGCTGGCGCTCAAGCACCACCTTGACTATCGCGAGATAGGCAAGCGCGAGCCGTTGGGCGCGTTCGGCGAGTTTGTTGACCACCTTGTGGAACGCACGGACAGCTTCCGCGAAACACGGGAGGTGCTCAGCGAAGTACTGGGGTGGGAACGGCGCCGCCGGCCTGTACGACGCGAGCCGACGTGGCAGGAATTGTTAGAGGAATACCTGCCTGTGGAATCCGCAGAGTCCTCGGCCGCCACGCCAGTCGCGGTGGTCTTCGAGACCGACTTTAACGTTGTGGGGGATCATGCGGTGTTGCGCAACCTCAGCGTCACCGGCGGCCGACCGCGTAAAAACGGACGCGGGTGGGTGAGCTCTGACATGACGCTGGCTAAGCTGCAGAACGGCACCGGTCATCCCGTCGCAGAACGAGACCGCGACCGACTCATTGAAATTCTTTCCGAGGCTGGTTCTTACGACATTCATAGCCAGCCTCAGTCATTGCGGAGTCTCCGCAGTCCCAAGTTCTTTGCGCTTCTCGACGAAGCCCAGGAGCACGGCATCGAGCTCACCACGGCAGACGGAGGGCTCGTCATCCTCCATGAAGAGCCGCTCACCCCAACCGTGTACGTCACCGAGAATGATGAGGGGCTGCGCATGGACGCCGCGATCGTAGAGTCCGGCGACCATCCCCCACTCATTCTGGGATATGAGGCGCGCGGTGCGGCATGGTTCGATGATGACGGGTACCTGAACCTGGGACGCTTCCGGCACCGCGCACCAGCGGAATGGCAGCGCCTACGGGAAGCCCGCCGCCCCATCACGGTGCCGCCGGAGGGCCGCGCCGAATTCGAAGAGAAGTTCCTGCCGCGACTGCGTGCAACCGGGTGGAGCAGTCCGGACGAGTCGTTTGTGCCCACGCCACCGGCACCGCCCGTGGTGCGGGCGTTTGTCACGGCCACGGCCCACCTGTTGCGCGGGGCCGTCGAGTTCCGCTTCGCCTACTCCAACGGGCGCACGTACGCGCTGGGGACGGAAGCGGACCCGACGCGCAACGGGGAATCGGAAAGCGAGCTGCTGGCGGGCCTGGAAGGCTTCAACCTCACGGACCGCGAGATGATCGGCGCAGAACTCATGGAATTCCTGCATGAGACGCTGCCGCAGCTGGAAGCCGCGGATGTCGATGCACGGTTGTCGCCCGGCGCGCGGGAGCTCCTCGGGCTGGAGACGGCCGAGTCCATCGATCTCCACGCGGGACTCAAGGGCCAGGACAAGGACTGGCTCGACTTGTCGATGGAAGTCCGTGTCGACGGGCAGGGCGTGCCGCTCGCGGAGGTCATCCGAGCGCTGCGTTCGCAGGCGCGCATCCTCATCGTGAACGGGCACTACGCACACCTCGACTCCCCGCAGTTCGATAAGTTCGCGCAGCTCCTCGAGGACGCGCAGGGGCTTTCCGACGCCCGCCGCAACGCCGTCCGCGTGCCGAAGACGCGCGTGGACTGGTGGGAGCAGCTGGGCGAGCTCGACGCGCTCCAGGTCGATGAGCGCGCGTGGCTCGACAAGGTCGTGGCAGCAGCGCACACGGAGCTGCCCTCGTTCGACGTGCCGGCTGCGTTGGACGCGACGCTGCGCCCATACCAGGAAGACGGTTTCCGCTGGCTGGCAAGCCTGCGGCGGCGTGGATTCGGCGGCGTGTTGGCTGACGACATGGGCTTGGGCAAGACCATCCAGATTTTGTCGATGATCCTCGATTCTGGCGCCGGTCCCTGGTTGGTCGTGGCGCCGACGTCCGTAGTTTCCAACTGGAAGGCCGAGGCCGCGAAATTCGCGCCGTCACTGCGGGTGACGGTGGTGGAAGCGACGGTGAAACGACGCCAGGATTCTCTGGCATCTCTGGCGGAGTCTGCGGATGTGCTCGTCACCTCGTATACGCTTCTGCGTCTCGAGGCATCCGAGTACCAGGCATTGGGCGTGGCGGGCGTGGTTCTCGACGAGGCACAGAACGTGAAGAACCCGACATCCAAGATCTACGCAGCGGTGCGCGACCTGCAGGCGCCGGTGCTCTACGCGGTGACGGGTACACCGATTGAGAACTCGCTCAAAGACGCATGGAGCCAATTCTCCCTCGCCGCGCCCGGTTTGTTGGGGAGCTTCCAGCAGTTCCGTGAACGTTTCGAAAAGCCCATCGCAGGCAACGACACAGAGCTGTCCAAGACGCGCATGGCGGAGCTGCGCCGCCGCGTCGAGCCGTTCCTGCTGCGTCGGCGCAAAGCTGACGTCGCGCTCGACCTGCCGCCCATCCAAGAGCAGGTCGTGCCGGTGGAGCTCGCGCCCGCGCATCGCAACCTGTACGACGTGCACCTCGCCCGCGAGCGCCAGCGCGTGCTTCGCCTGCTCACCGAGGATCCCGAGTCCAACCGCGTCGAGGTGCTCGCCGCGCTCACCCGTCTGCGCCAGCTCGCGATTTCGCCGACGCTCGTGGAACCCGAGTCCGGTGCACCCAGCTCCAAGCTCGACGCGATGACGGGGCTCCTGCGCGACATCCTAGCCGAGGAACACCGCGTACTCATCTTCAGTCAGTTCACGAGCTACCTCGCGGAGATTCGTGCCCGCCTCGAGGCCGAGGGAGTTTCCTTCTCCTACCTCGACGGCGGCACGCGCGACCGCGACGCCGCGATCCGCGCGTTCACGGAAGGTAACACGCAGGTCTTCCTCATTAGCTTGAAGGCCGGCGGCGTGGGCCTCAACCTCACGCAGGCGGACTACGTCATCGTCGCTGACCCATGGTGGAATCCGGCAGCGGAGGCCCAGGCCATCGACCGCGCCCACCGCATTGGCCAGACGCAGCCCGTCACGGTCTATCGGCTGGTCTCCGCGAACACCATCGAGGACAAGGTCGTCGCCCTCCAGGACACCAAGCGCGCGCTGTCCAGCGCCTTCCTCGAGCCCACCGGTTCCGCGACCGGCGGGGCAGCGCTCGATGCAGCGGCGATTAGGGACCTGCTGGCCTAACGCAACGGGGCGCCGTCGAGGAAATCAGCGGCATGGAGATGTACTACCTCTCCAGTGTTCAGAGGCATTGCATCGAATGTGAGGAGAATGCAATGGCTGCCAGCGGGCAGGCCACGGAAGGAAGACAGCTCCCGATGCAGCGTCTTATCATCCAAGGCCGTGAGCGCGACCTGCACATAATAGCGTTCCTTATCCCGCGTCACCACGAAGTCGACTTCTCCCTGCGGCGCATTTCCAACTGCAACCGAGAACCCCCGCCGAAGCAGCTCGAGATAGACCATATTTTCCAGATCGTGCCCGGCATTCGACGAGTTCGCTCCAAGTAACACGTCACGCAGTCCTGGGTCGACAAAATAATACTTGGCACCGCCTTTGAGATGTGCTTTCCCACGGACATCAAAGCGGTCACAGCGATAGAGCATGTGCGCATCGACCAAAAGACCGAGGTACCGCTCCACCGTTGGTTGCGTCGTTTTTGCGCCCGCAGATGTCAGGTAATTGGCAATCTTGTGTGCCGACAGCTGCGAGCCCACATTATCGAATACGAATCTCGCGACCCTCATGAAGATGTCAGGATCTTTAATTGCACCTCGCAGTGCAATGTCGCGCGCGAAAATAGAGTCGAAAATGGCGTTGTTGATCTCCCGTCGGATTTTCGGAGATCCTACTTGCGCCGCGGCTGGCAACGTACCGCGCATCCATTCCGCGTAACGAGCCGAAGGCTGAGAAGGAGCTTCCGGAGCGAAAGAGGAGTACTCATGAAGCGAAAGAGGAAACATCTCCAGCTGTATATAACGCCCAGCTAGGTATGTAAGTCCCTCGCCCACGAACATGGAAGCATTCGAACCCGTCACCGTGATGGTGAGATTCTCGTGAAGCCGCAGCGAGTTAATAACCTGTGACCAATCGTCGAGCTCCTGAACCTCATCCACATGAAGATGCGTCGCCCCCGTTGCTGCAATTCGTGCCGTCATTTCCTCGTGAAACCGCTGGGCTTCACGAAGCCCCAGAGTGGAAAAATCCTCAAAGTTGACAGAAACGACCTTTTCAGAACCAACGTGTTGCTTATAAAGCTCCAGTAGAGACGACTTTCCCGAACGTCGCACACCACTTATTACTCTCACCATACCGTTAGTAGCCGGATCCGCGTCCCAATCCACCAATGTCTGCAGGTAGTCCTTGCGGGTGCGAAGTTCATGTGCGCGAGTCATGACTTAAAGTTTAGTTCAGATTTTCACCAATGGCGACAACAATTTAAAGTTAACTTTAGTTTTATTCCAATTCTGGATGGAATTTAAAGTTAACTTTGGTACTGTTGCTGTGCTGCCATTAGGAAAGAACCCCGCCACCGGCTACATTCGTTGCCATGCCTCTTACTTTCTCCCGCGCGGCTGCAGCCTGCGCTACTGTGCTCCTTGCTGCGTCGACCGCCGCCCCGGCGCTCGCGCAGTCCTCGAACTTCGCGCCTTCGGAAGTCCTGTCTGGACTCGCCCCGGGATTTGAGCCTTCGCAATTCCCGCAAGGCTCCTCAACGGTGCTGCCCAAGGTGGACGGTACAAATGTCCCGACCACGGATGGCTCGGGCGCGCGCTTGGTCGAGACCCGACACATCGAAAAGAACGTCTACCAAATCGACATCTACTCGCCGTCGATGGACCGCGTCATCACGAATTACTACTTGAAGCCTTCTGTTGACGGACCGCGCCCGACGGTCTACCTCATGCAGGGCTCCGAGGGCGGCGAGTTCGGCTCCACTTGGTACACCCAGACCAACTATGAGGACTTCTTCGCGGACAAGCCGGTCAACGTTGTCTCCGCCGTCGGTGGCCGGGGCTCCCAGTTCGCGGACTGGCGCCGCACGGACAAGGAATTCGGCATGAACAAGTGGGTGACGTACTACTCGCAGGAGCTTCCCTACGTCATGGAGCATGAGTTCCACGGCGACGGACGCTCCGCCATCGCGGGCTTGTCCATGTCGGGCTCGGCGGCGCTCAACATCGCGGCAAAGTCGAACGGTAAATTCTCCGCCGCTCTGGGTTTCTCGCCGTACCCGGCGCCGTCCTCCGTCATCGGCCGCGCGTTTAACACGGTCATGACCGCGCGCCTGGGCGGAGACCTCGTCAACGCCTTCGGCTGGCCGGATGACCCGGCGTGGGACGACAACGATCCGTCCGCTCACCCGGAGCGCCTGCGCGGCATCAAGGTCTGGGTGACCACCGGCAATGGCACGCCTATGACGAAGGACCCGTACGACCTTGATGACTTCCAGGAGATGCTCGCCGAGACCATTGCGCGCCCCATGACCGACCAGTTCGTGGCCAAGGCCCGCGCCGCCGGCGTGGACATCACCTACGCACGCGAGAACTACGGCTCGCACTCTTATGAGTTCTTCGAGCATCAACTGCCGAAGGCGTGGTCGCAGGCCATCGCCCCGGCACTGGGACTTTAAATCGGGCTTCGCGGAAGTCGAACGATAGACTCGATCCCATGACAAAGAGCAACGTGGAATCCTTTGAACTCGACCACCGCCTAGTCAAGGCCCCGTACGTACGCGTGGCCAAGCGCGAGCGCCTCAGCGACGACGTGGAGATCATCAAGTATGACCTGCGTTTTTGCCAGCCCAACGAGGAGCACCTAGAAATGCCTACGGTGCACTCCATTGAGCACATGATGGCCAACTTTATGCGCGACTACACGGATAAGCTCATCGGCTTCGCACCGATGGGCTGCCAGACCGGCTTCTACGCCATTACGTACAACATGGAGCAAGACGAGTTGCTGCATGCCCTCGAGAACGGTCTCAACGACATCCTCAACGCCACCGAGGTTCCGGCCGCCAACGAGCGCCAGTGCGGCTGGGGCGCCAGCCACTGTCTTGAGGGTGCACAGGCCGCTGCCCGCGAGTACCTCGCGCACAAGGACGAGTGGCTCGAGGTTATGGCTTAACCTTTATCCGCGGGTCTTATCTACGGCTCTTATCCACGAAGCCTTCGTGCAGTTGCGTCAACCGCGCGCCCTGCACGGGCTTTCGGCTTAGTACCTCGTCAATGGCCTCGCACTCCTGCGCGCTCAGCGCAGTGACTGCGAGGTTTTCTTTGATCCGTGCGAGGTTCGTCGAACCGGCAATCGGCACCACGTCCTTGGACAGCAACCAGCCCAGCGCTATCTCGGAGATGTTGCGGCCGGGCACTGCTGCCGCCACCTCCTGCGCCAGCTGCTTGTTGGCCGCGAAGTTCGCAGAGTGCAAACGCGGCGAGGAAGAATCATCATCTGGCTCGCTGCGGCCTGCCAAAAGCCCCTTCGCCAGCGGTGAATAGGCCAAAAACTCCGCGCCCAACTCGCGGGCTAGCGGGATGATTTCTTCTTCTACGTCGCGGCTAAAGATGGAGTATTCATACTCCAGATACTTCACCGGGCAGACCTTGTGCGCGCGACGAATGGTCTCCGGGCTTGCCTCGCACAGCCCGAAAGCGGCCACGTCACCTGCATCGATAAGTTCTTTCACTGTGCCCGCTACTTCCTCAATGGGCACGTCTTGGTCCACGCGATGCTGCATATACACGTCCAAGCGCTCCCGTTTTAGCCGGCGTAACGAACCATGGGCGCTCGCGCGAATAACCTCCGGGCGCGAGTTCAAAGCGCCGGTGGGCTTTCCTCCCTCAATTTCCCATCCGAACTTGGTGAGGACGCGGGCGCGGTTGCCCAGGGCGTCGCCAAGCATTTCTTCGCCCGTGAAGGGCCCCTGGATTTCAGAGGTGTCGAAAAGCTCTACGCCTGCCTCCGCCGCGCCACGCAGGACATCGACCATCTCGGCGCGACGCGGGGAATTGGAATAGGAGTGCGGAGTCATTGAGGTACAGCCAAGCGCGATCATGGACACCACCGTAGCTGCTTCCCTCGTGTGCGTGTACCTCCCTGTGTAAATAGCCCCCTTAAACCGGCCCGATTTCCTGCGCTAAATACACACAGAAGTACGGTGCCGCGGGCACAGCGTTCACCACGGCGCGTTCTCGTAGCGGAAATAGTAATGCCACTTCCACGCTGGCGGCAGAAACTGCCCTCCCCCGCAGGCCACGGCGATAACCTGGTCGACGGCCACCTGCAGATGATGCTCAATCATGCCTGCCGTGAAATGCAGGGGCTTCCACCCGCGCTGCACCGCGTCGTTGAGCTTCTGGCGGTCCAGCTCAAAACGCTGGATGCGCTCACCTTTGTGATACTCGTAGCCGTCGATCTCGATCGCGACCTTCTCCTTTGCCAGCACGATGTCCCAGTAATAAGGGCCGATGCGTTGGTTGTTGGTCACGGTGAGGCAGGCATCGGCAAGGGCTTGGGTGAGAAGACGCTCGTATTTGCTATCACTGCCGATGACGCTACGCTGCATAATCCGCCGCGTGCGCGCGGGAAAGCGCTGGAAATCCTCCCTAAAAAAGGCCAACCTTTGGTGGCCATCCTTGCCGTTGCAGAAACGCTCCAAGAACTCGATGGCTTTGTCTTCTTCCACAATCTCCAGCGCTTGCAGCGGATTGCATGCGTTTAGGCCGTTGACCATATATGGGCCCTTGGGTGTGGCGCGCCGCGTGGTGAAATACTCACAGGTACGAGCGTGACGTGCCGCCATGAGCTGCAGCGGAAACTCCAGCTTGCGCTCGGCATAAGCGGCCATGGCCGAGCCTCCATCCAGAACGGTGCCGGGATAGCGCTCGTTCAGAATCCCCGCGAGTTCGCGCGGGGTGGGTTGGCGCGGCAACGTCAGGCCCGGCGTGATGCGCACGGCTTTGCCCTTCGCCACGAGGCGATCGATAGTGCGCGAGTGTTTCCCCCGAATTGGTTGCAGCATCCTCTACTTCCCCCAAGTGTGCGTGCTCCCCCAAGCATGCGGATACCTCTCAATGTAAATAGGCCCGTCAATTCGCGCAATTGGGAGGCCTATTTACACACAGCGGTACGTTCTAGATGGATACCCCAATCCAGACCGGCTCCGGCACGAGCTCCACGCCGAAGCGCTTGGCGACGCCCGCGCGAATCTCGCGCGCCAACGCCACCACATCGGCAGCCGTCGCGGTCCCGCGGTTGGTCAGCGCGAGGGTATGCTTCGTGGACAAGGTAGCCGGACCAGCACCTGGATAGCCCTTTGCGAACCCGGCGCGCTCGATGAGCCAGGCGGCCGAGAGCTTTATTTCCTCGCCGTCCGAGCCTGCGTGGACTGCGTGGCGCGGCATGCGGTCTGCGTCCTCGGCGCCGCGTTCAGTGCGCACGATCTCCTGGATTCTATCGGCAACCGCAGAGTCCACGATGGGGTTGGTGAAGAAGGAGCCGGCGGACCAGGTGTCGTGGTCGGCGTCGTCAAGCACCATGCCCTTGGACCGACGCAGCGAAAGGACCTGCTCGCGGACCTCAGCCACGGGCCGGCGCTCGCCTGGGGTCTGCGTGAGCTGGCCAAAGCGCAACGGCTTGGACAGGCCATCGGTGGTCAGCTGCAGCTCGATGGCCAGCACCACGCCGCGGCCGGTGAACTTCAGGTTGGAGTAGCGATACGCCAGCTCCAGCGCCGCGGCGGGCACCCAGGAGGCCTCGCCGGTCGCGCGATCGAAGAGGTAGACCTGCGTGAGGACGTCGGAGATCTCGGCGCCATACGCGCCCACGTTCTGGACCGGAACGGCACCGGCGTCGCCCGGAATGCCGGACAGGCACTCGATGCCGCCCAGGCCGCATTCCACGGTCATCGAAACGACGTCGTCCCAAGTAGCGCCTGCATCCGCGCGGACCAAACCGCTGGCCACGGAGACGTCGATATCGTCGAAGTCGAGGCGCACCACAACCTGCTCAAGCTCGCCCTCTGCGACCACGAGGTTTGAGCCGCCCCCGACAACGAGGTACGGGACTTCCTCGAGCACGCGCAGCGCCGCCACTGCAGCCTCCGCGGTCTCGCAGTGCACCGTGGCCCGCGGCGAGCCGCCAATGCGCAGGGTGGTCAGGTCCTTGAAAGTGGTCTCATGTTCCACCGTCACGCCCGTGATCTCTTGCAGCTTCTGGGTCATAAATTCGTCAAGCACGTCTACCAAGGTAGTCTGTAAAGCATGTCAACCCGTAGCGAAAACACCGTAACGATCAATCAGCCCATCGAAAAGGTACACCAGGCGTTGCTCACGCAGGGTTACTGGGAGCACATTGTTGCTAACCTTTCTCCGGATCCGGGCCAGGTTCACGACTTCACCAACAACGTAGCCATCCTCTTCGAGGTGCTGCCAACCACCTTGCTGCCTGAAGCTGTCCGCGCCATGGTTTCCCAGGACCTCAAGGTCAAGCGCGTCGTCACCATCGGTGACCTCAACGGCAACGCTGCCGACGTCAAGTACACCGCTGACGTCAAGGGCACCCCTGTTGACTTCGGCGGCGACATCGCCCTGACCGGCGAGGGTGATACCACCACCCTGTCCTACGTCAACGAAATCTCCGTGAAGATCCCGATGATGGGCGCTGCCATCGAGCCGAAGGTTGCCGATGCCCTAGGTGAGCTCTTCAATAACGAGGGCAAGCTGACCGAGCAGTGGATCGCTGACAACCTCTAAACGCTACTTTTAACAGAAATGGCCGATCACGCACATAACCTGCGCGCAAGCGCGAGTGCGGGTCGGCCTTTCGGCGTTATTACCCGCGGCACCACCAATCAAAACAGGCTTCGTCGCTGCGACAGGTGGGTCGCGGCGCACCCCGCCATCACGACTTTGCTGCGGTCCGTGGAGGAGCCGCTGGCTCTCGACGTCGGCTATGGCGCGTCCCATTTCACCACCGTGGAGTGGGCGGGCTGGCTGCGCCGGGTGAATCCGCGCGTGCAGGTGACCGGCCTGGAGATTGCGCCGGAGCGCGTGCTACCGCCGCGCGACGGCGTGACGTTCGAGCTGGGTGGATTCGAACTGGCGGGCTATCGTCCGCAGCTCGTTCGCGCGTTCAACGTGTTGCGCCAGTACGACGTCGCCCAGGTTCCGGAAGCCTGGCACGAGGTTACCTCGCGCTTGGCCCCGGGCGGATTCTTCATCGAGGGCACCTGCGATGAGCTGGGTCGGCTTTCTACCTGGATTCTGTTAAACGCGGACGGGCCGCAGTCTCTGACGCTCTCGTGGGACCCGTTTGCTGTGGAGAAGCCTTCGGATTTGGCCGAGCGCCTGCCCAAGGCGCTCATCCACCGCAATGTGCCAGGCGAGCCCATCCACGACCTTCTCAAGGAGGCTGACCGCGCCTGGGAGTACTCGGCGGGCTGGGCGCCGCATGGACCACGCGTGCGATGGCGCATGGCGCACCAATCGCTTATCGACGCCGGGCTTCCCCTCCACCCGATCCGGCGCCGACTTCGCGACAATGTTTTGAGCGTTGACTGGGAAGTCGTTGCGCCGAAGCTGTGAAGGCCCCACCCGCATTGGCCATCTGCCGCCACATGAGTAACACTAGTAGGCATGGCTAAAAAGAAGACTTCACTAGCATGGAAAATTCTCATCGGGGTGCTCGTCACATTCCTCATTCTCGTGTTGGTGGCGGAATTCGGCATGCGCTGGTTCATAAGAAACCAGATGAAAGACCAATTCGTGCAGGCAGCCAAGGACGAAGGCGTTGAGACTCAGGAGGAGCCGGACGTTAGCTTCGGCGCTACCCCGCTGTTGATTGGCATGCTGGGCGGCAAGCTTTCTGAGATGAACATGACCACGCCGTCCACGCTGAAGATCGAGGGCACCGAGATCAAGGGCCAGCCGGCCACCGATATCCACATCGAGGACATGACGCTCTCTGATGACCCGGTAGCCGGCTCGTTGCGTGCTTCGACCAAGGTTCCGGACGATTTCCTGCTGGCCACCTTCCAGAAGGCCATCGCGGAGAAGTCAGGTAGCGATCAGATAGCGAACCTAGCGGTCTCTGACATCACGGCTAACGACGCTGATAACGTCCTCAACGTCGAGTTCGCTAATGGCTTGGCTAACCTGGCGCTGGAGCCTGTCGCACGCGACGGCGGCCTGTCCATCAAGGCAAAGAACGCTTCCCTGCTCGGCTTTGAGTTGCCGCAGGAGGCTACCGGGGCCATCTCCTCCGCCTTGCAGGAGGGCATGAAGGACCAGTTCATTGGCGAGGGGCTTAGCGTCGAAGCAGTTGACGTGGCAGACGGCGAGCTGGAAATGACCATCGTGGGCAAGGACGTTCCGATGAGCAAGCTGGGCGCTGTGACCGCGGGCGGCCAGAGCGCCCCTGCGCAGGGATAGCGAATCCGCGGCCTAAGCGGTAGTCCACACGAGAGCCGGCAGTACACCTGCCGGCTCTCGTGCTATCTGGGTTTCGGCTTCAGCGAGGTGTTCCTGCGTGGCATAGATAAGCTTGTCAAAGCCCGCCTGGGCTGCCGCGCGTGCCGCGGCGGCCGCATGCTCGCTAGATGGGACGATGAGCCCCAATGCGACTGGCTGAGGGCAGGCCTCGCGCACGGTGATGAGATCGGTGAGGAGGGCGGTGGCGTCGCCAAGCAATGCATCAACTGCAACCCAAACCTCCGCCGCACCGGATTGCACCGCAAGGCGCGCCTCGGAGGCCTTGATGAGGCTGTGGTGGCGGCCGGTGGGATAGCCCGCCACGGTGGCTACGTGCGGCGCCTGTGCAGCGGCGAGCACGTGCGTGGGCGAGACGAGGAGGGCGCTGTCATTCTGCGCCGCTTCGCGTACATCTGCGATTGTTGCTTCAAGCAGGTTGCGCATTTTTAATAGCTGTAGTCGCCGTTGATGATGGCCTTGAGCTGGGGGCGGACATCAAACCAGTACACGCCGGTGACCACGGCGCCGATCCACTCGATGAACGGCAAGTGCAGGTTCATCGCCACTGCGGAGCCCACCAGCAGGCCCACCCACGTCCACTTGCCCTGGCGGTCTCCGGCACGGAATGCGTCTTCGCGGGTCGTGGCGGCCACGACGGCGCCCACGATCGCGAAGATTGAAACGGCCATGAAGATCCAGTGCTCCATGTTTGCGAGAATATAATATGCAGTGTTCATACGTTAGAACAGTCTAGCTGGCGGAACCGAAGGGGTTGGAATTGTCGTCGTCGACGACCTCACCTTCGACGATGTTTTCATCCAGCGGAGCCTGCGGCGCAGTCTCGGCGGCCTTCTTTGGGGTGGCGCGCTTTTCCTTCGCATTGGAGATAGCCTCGGCCACGCCCTCGCGGCCTTCTTCAAAGGCGGCGGTGACGTCCTGACGGGCGCGCGCGAAGGACTCGGATTCGAAGGTCTCAGTTGCGGCGCTAACGACGGTCTCGCCCAGTTCGCGGACGGTTTCGGTCAACTTATCGATGAAGGGCTTCTCCCCCTCTGCGGAGCTTGGCTCGTCGGCTGCGCGGGCGACGCGCTCGGCCTTCGCCTGCTGCGCCTGCTGCTGGCGCTCCTCCTTGAACCGGTTGCCAAAGTTCTTTGCCACCTCAGCGCTGGAGGCACCGGCGGTTTTCAGTGAGTCGAGAAATGAGTTATCCATGGAGTTCTCCTTCTAAGGCCCTTAGGCTCCAAAAACTAGATGGTTGACGGTATAGATAACCAATCCTGCCAGTGTTCCCACAACCGTGCCATTGAGGCGGATGAATTGCAGGTCTTTTCCTACCAAAAGCTCAATGTTTTCGGAGGCTTCCGTGGCGTCCCAGCGCTTGATGGTCTCCGGGATGATGCTGATGATGTCGCCGGCGAAGTTCTCGGCGGCCCAGCGCGCGGCCTTGTCCACGATGTCATTGGCCTGCTGCAAAAACTTCGGGTCCGTTTGCACGCGCGTGCCGAAACGCTGGGCTTCGGTGGCGATCTTCGTGCGCAAGAAGGACTCGGGATCCGCAGCCTGCTTGGCGACGCCGCTCCTAAAGGCCTCCCACGCCGCCCCCGGCATGGCTTGGATCTGCTCGGAGCTCATCATCTCTTGCTTGATGCCTTCGACACGAGCGACCATCTCGGGATCGTCTTGGAGCTTCTGCGCGAACAGAGTGAGGTTGCGGCGGATAGCTTGGCGCACATCGTGGTTCTTGTCGTACTTGACCTCGGAGGCCCACTCGACGATGGCCACATAGACCTTGTCGCCTGCCATGCCGCGGGCAAAACGAGGCAGCCAGGCGGGCATCTTTTCATCGACGAGCTCGATGACGGCATCCTCCATGGTCAGTACTTTGCCATGGGCCCAGTCGATGAGGTCGTCGACAAGCGGCTCTGCTTTGCCATCGGCGATGTAGCCCTCGAGCAAACGCCCGACCGGCGGACCCCATTCGGGCTCCATCATGCGGTCGAGGATCTGGGTGCGGATGAGTTCCTCGGCCTCGGCGTGGTCAAAGCTGTTGACGGCGCGGGAGGCCATGTCTGCGGCCTTGTGCGCGGCGAGCTCCGCGTTGCGCGGCTGGGCCAGCCAGGCGCCGGCCTTCTCGGGGATGTTGTTCTCCGAGATCTTCGCCGAGAGCGCATCCGGGGTGAGGAACTGTTCCTCTACGAAGGTGCTCAGTGCCTCGCCTACCTGGTCCTTCTTCCTGGGGATCAGCGCGGTGTGCGGGATCGGGATGCCCATGGGGTGGCGGAAGATGGCGGTAACCGCGAACCAGTCCGCGAGGCCGCCGACCATGCCAGCCTCGGCGCCCGCGCGCACATAGCCCACCCACGTCGGGGCGTCGGGGTTGTGGTGCTGCCACCAGGAGCACGCGAAGAAGATGACTGCGGCGAGGATGAGCAGGCCGGTGACGCCCCACTGGTACTTGCGCAGGGTGCGGCGGCGCTCGGCGACGTCGGCTGGGTTGGGGCCTGGGACGGCGATGGTCATTGGTACTCCTTGGTCGAACCTAAAGACTAACCCTGTTATGTCCCTAGAGACTAACGAAGCCCCCGCGCCACGAGGGCTGCGGGGGCGTCCGATGCACAGAAACTAGTTGATACGACCGGTCTCAGAACGATACTGACGGTAGTAACGACGACCGTAGTGGATGAGACCAACGCAAGCGACAGCAATGACGACGAGCAAGGCAGCACCGACGATGATGGAAATCTGGGAGCTCTCCTGGCCCACGCCGTACTGGAAGGCACCAACGCCGAGGCCCCAAATCAGGGTGCCGGCTGCCGGCAGTAGAGAAAGGATCAGGCCCATGCCGACCCAGGTGGAGGTTCGCAGCAAAGAAGAGTGCGGTGCGCCGAAGGATACTGGGTCGTATCCCTCAATGTAAGAGTCCTGGATCTTGCCGGAGAACTCCGGGTAGGTCTCACTTGCGTGATCAGCAACTGCATGGGTGTTGTCGCTCATGGCTGAAACTTTCTCTCGTTCCTGTTATTCCTGTGAATGACTATATCTTAGTCGTCCTTGCCGCGGAAAGCAGCACGTGCACGTTCGCGGGTAACCGCGGACACGGCGGTCAGTGGGACGCCTGCCGGGCAGACGTCAGCGCACTCACCGTAAAGGGAGCAGTGACCGAAGCTCTGCTCAAGGTCGTCGACCATGTTGCGGGCGCGGCGGCCACGCTCTTCCTTGCCCAGCGGCATGAGGGAGAGGTGAACCAGCTTGGCGCCCGTGAACAGGTGTGCTGCACCGTTCGGGCAAGATGCCACGCAGGCACCACAGCCGATGCAGGCAGCGTGGTCGAGGGAGTACTCAGCGGTCTCGTGGTTGAGGTGCAGAGTATCTGCGTCCGGTGCGGTACCGGCGTCCATGGATACGTAGCCACCCTGCTCCATGACGTGGTCCAGCTTGGCGCGGTCCACGATCATGTCCTTGATGACGGGGTATGCAGCGGAACGGAATGGCTCCAGCTTGATGGTGTCGCCATCCTTGAACTGGAACAGGCGCTGCTGGCAGGCCGGGGTGTTCTGGCCAGGGCCGTGCGGACGGCCGTTAACCAGCAGGCCACAGGTACCACAGATGCCCTCACGGCAGTCAGAGGCAAATGCGAAAGGCTCGTTGCCAGCCTCGATCAGACCATCATTGACGTGGTCCAGCAGCTCCAGGATGGACATCTGCTCGGCGGCGTCAGCGACCTGAATGGTCTCGAACTTGCCTTCTTGCGTCGGTCCGGCTTGACGCCAGATCTCAAGTGTCAGTTTCATTACTTGTAGTTCCTTGTCATCAGCGGGATCGAATCAAAGTACAGAGGCTCTGCGTGGCGGATAAACTCGCCAGCGTTTGCACCCGGCTCCCAGGCGGAAACGAAGCACCAGTTCTCATCATCACGCTCAGCCTCGCCATCCTCAGAGAGGTGGTCGTCGCGGAAGTGCGCACCACAGGACTCATCGCGGTCCAGAGCGTCAACACACATGAGCTCGCCCAGGTCGATGTAGTCAGCAACGCGCAGACCGTACTCGAGAACCTGGTTCATGTCATTTGCATTGCCGGTGATGCGGACGTTTGCCCAGAACTCCTCACGCAGAGCGCGGACCTTGTCGATAGCAACTTTAAGGTCCTCGACGTTACGGGAAACGCCGCAGCCCCAGTACAGAATCTCGCCAAGCTGGCGGTGGTAGTAAGCCGGGCCGTGCGGGTTCTCGCCGCGAACGCTCATGAGGCGGTCGATGCGGGACTGCGCGCGCTCAACAGCCTGTGCTGCCTCTGCGGAATCCTCAGCCAGCTTGGCCTCACCGAGGTGGTGAGCCAAGTAGTTCGGGATGGTGAACGGCAGGGTGAACCAGCCGTCGACGGATGCGGACAGCAGGGAGTTAGCGCCCAGGCGGTTCGCACCGTGGTAGGTCCAAGAGCACTCACCGGCGGCGAACAGGCCGTCGATAGCGGTCATCTCGTTGAAGTCGGTCCACAGGCCACCCATGGTGAAGTGGCAGGTCGGTGCGATACGCATCGGGGTCTCGTATGCGGATTCGCCGATTGCCTCTTCATACATCTCGATGAGGTTGGAGTAACGCTCACGGATCTTGTCCTTGCCGAGGCGCTGGATAGCGTCACGGAAGTCCAGGTAAACGGAGTTGTGCAGCGGTCCGACGCCGAGGCCCTTGTTGATCTGCTGAGAGATCGCACGGGAAGCAACGTCACGCGGAACCAGGTTGCCGAAGGCCGGGTAGCGACGCTCCAGGAAGTAGTCGCGCTCCTCTTCCGGAATGTCGTTGGCGGGGCGGTCGTCGCCTTCCTTGATCGGGGACCAGATGCGGCCGTCGTTACGCAGGGACTCAGACATCAGAATGGTCTTGGACTGCCACTCGGAGTTGACCGGAAGACCCGTCGGGTGGAACTGGATGAATGCCGGGGAAGCAAGGTATGCGCCCTGCTCGTAGGCACGCATCATGGCACCAGCGTTGGAGTTCTTGGCCAGCGTAGACATGTGGTAGACGTTGCCGTAACCGCCGGTACCGAGGATAACTGCGTGGCCGGTGAAGGCCTTCAGCTCGCCGGTGATGAGGTTACGGGTGACGATGCCACCTGCGCGCTTCACACCATTGTCGTTGTAGGTGATGATGTCCTGCATGTCGTGGTGAGCAAAGAGCTCCACGTTGCCCAGACCGATCTGGCGGTACAGCGCCGAGGTGGTGGACAGCTGCAGCTGCTGACCTGTTTGACCACGGGTGTAGTAGGTACGAGAGACCTGCACACCACCGAAGGAGCGGGTAGCCAGGGTGCCGCCGTACTCACGGGCGAACGGCGCACCAATGGCGTTCATGTGGTCGATAACACGGACGGACTCGTAAGCTAGGCGCCAGCAGTCGGACTCGCGGCAACGGTAGTCGCCGCCCTTCACGGTGTCCTTGGTGTGGCGGTAAGCGGAGTCGTTGTCAACCTTCTTATGACGGGAAGAGTTAACACCACCCTGTGCAGCAATGGAGTGCGCACGACGTGGGGAGTCATGGTAGGTGAAGACCTTGACGTTGTAGCCCAGCTCGCCGAGGGCGGCAGCTGCAGAACCGGCCGCCAGACCGGTACCAACAACGACGATCTCGAACTTGCGGCGGTTCAGCGGGGAGACCAGCTCCATGTGGTCTTTCTGGTAGCTCCACATGTCCTTCATTGGGACGCCGTGTGGCTCGTGGGACTCCAGAATTCGGCCAGCGGTGACGCCAGGAACAATCGACGTCGGGTGCGAGAACGTTGGGTGCTCGCGCTTGAGTTCAGTGTTAGACATACTCAAAAGCTCCTTTAGCTGACCCAACCCAGGGCGATGGACAGCGGCATAACGATGTTTGCGATGCAAACGACTGCCGGAATGACATAGGCTAGGATCACGAAGACCTGACGCCACTTTGCACCGGTGATACCCAGGTCAGAAGCAGCCAGACGGATGCCGTGGGTCAGGTGCAGGAACAGGCAGCACATTGCCAGCACGTAGAAGATGGTGACAGGCCAGCGGCTGAAGGTGGCAATCATGTTTGCCTTAACCTCACCGTGGACGAATGCCTCAGGGGCAATCGGCTGCACACCCATCGTCAGATCCAGCAGGTGGAAGATGATGAACAGCAGCAGGACGGCACCGGTGACCAGCATGGTCTTGGTGGCAAAGGAATCCAGGCCACCCATGAGGTTGGTGCGCTTGAACTTACCGCGGGACTGCTTAGAACGGGCTGTCAGGGCAAATGCGCCATAGATGTGAGCGATAACGCAGGCGAGAAGGACGATGCGGATAATCCACAGCATGTGGCCATGCGGAATCAGCGGCTCGCCGAGTCCACGCAGGAATTCGCCGTAGATGTCCAGCGCCTCATCGCCGTCGTGAGCCGGCAAGTAAAGCTTCAGGTTGCCGGCCATGTGGCCAACAACGAAGAGCGCAAAGAACAGGCCCGTAACGGCCATGGTGAGCTTCAGTGCCCAGGTGGGAACGGAAGGCTTGGTACGAATTGCTTCATTAGTGATACGGCCGTGAGCGAGAGCTTCACGGTCAGGATTTTTTACAGACATGACACCTCCATAGTCGCTTTTACCTTACGCAGCCTTGTTCGCTGGCAACTAGTCAATTTGGGCCTTCTTTAGCCCGCCAAAGTGCCACTAAGCATTCCGTAGAAATTTCTTTAGGTAAGGATCGCCTAAAAACTAACTTTCGAAAAGCCGTTTACCTTGCATGCTGCCCTTTACGCAATACGGACGTTGCGAAATTCCCAGCAATTTATGAGGTTGATCACAGGCGACGATTCAAGTGACAGGGTTACCCCTTTAGGTGTCAAACTTTCGCAGGAGTCACACCACCCACACCCCACGCAAAATACCCCCAGTCGCAGGGTCGTTAAGAAGCTTCACACAAACTTTGCAAAAATCCTGTTACGACCGGGCCTGCGCCGGTAACCTTTCTCACATGAGCAAGACATACGTGGGTTCGCGCCTTCGCCAACTGCGGCGCGAAAGGGACCTTAGCCAAGCTTCCCTAGCAGCTACGCTAGGCCTTTCGGCCAGCTACGTGAATCAAATCGAACACGATGTTCGCCCATTAACGGTACCTGTCTTACTCCGAATAACGGAAGTCTTCGGTGTCGACGCCACGTTCTTCTCACGCGACGACGATTCACGCCTCCTCGCGGAAATCCAAGACGTAATTCAAGACAAGGAGCTCTGCCCCTCCCCCGTTGAGCTCCAGGAGCTCTCTGAATTGGTCTATAACCACCCCACGGTGGCACGAACCCTCGTGGACATCCACCGTCGCTATCGCAATGTGCGCGACAAGCTCTCACTGGCTACCGATAGCCGGCGCACTGCTGGCACCCAAGCCTTATCCATGCCGCACGACGAAGTCCGCGACTTCTTCTACGCTCGCCAGAACTATCTTGACGAGCTTGATCTACACGCCGAGGCCCTTGCCTCCAAGCTCAACGTTTCCCAGTTCCGCATCCGTGACACAGAGGCCGCCCTAGCCGTGCGCCTCACCGAAAAGCACGGGGTGGAGATCCTCACCACACCCCAAATGGACGGAACGCTGCACCGCTTTGATTCCGAAGAGGGAACGTTCCGTCTCGCCAGCCGCCTTACTGAAGGCCAGCGCGCATTCCGTATGGCGGCGGAGCTAGGGTTCCTAGAAGCCGGCTCGCTTATCGACGCCCTCGTCGACGAAGAGCCCTTCACCTCAGAGGCCTCACGTAACTTGGCTAAGCGCGGCATCGCCAGCTACTTCGCAGCGGCCACCATCCTGCCATACACGACTATTCACGCAGAGGCCGAGCAATCTGGATACGACCTTGAGTACTTGTGCCAGGTCTTCGGCGTGGGCTACGAGACGGTTGCGTCTCGTCTTTCAACCCTCCAGCGCCCAAACAAGCGAGGCATTCCTTTTACTTTTGTGCGCGTTGACCGTGCAGGAAACATGTCCAAGCGCCAATCAGCCACGGGCGTTCACTTTTCCAACTCTGGCGGCACCTGCCCGTTGTGGAATATTTACGAGACCTTCTCTAAACCCGGCGTAATCTCCCGCCAAGTGGCCCAAATGCCCGATGGCCGTAATTACTTGTGGATCTCTCGTTCGGTGCAGCATCACCAGGGCCGCTATGGCGATACGAATAAGCTCTTCGCTATTGGCTTAGGATGCGAAGCTCGCCACGCAGACCGCACGGTGTACGCCGAGGGGCTTGATTTAGGCGACCTCTCTGCAGCAACACCAATTGGCAATGGCTGCCGAACCTGCCCGCGTGCGAACTGCGCACAGCGCGCTTTCCCTGCTATCAACGAGACGCTAAATATCGACGCCCACCGCTCTTCCGTAGCCCCCTACTAAGCACGCGACATCCCGGGCTTGCGGCGCCGCGCTTCGCTGCCGGAACGCAAATACCCAGCCCTGAAAGACAAGACCTCGTGGTCGTACAAGCATCCCGTTTGTTCTCGCGGGATCGCCACCAGCAGGTCTGTGTTTCCAGGGCTGGGTATTTGCCAGAAGATGCAGAAAAGGCCCCCTCGCGGGGGCCTTAACGCAAAAAGCGCTTAGAGGTTAATCATGTGGCCGCCGATGCCCTCGGCAGCTTCCTTCATGGCCTCAGAAAGCGTCGGGTGGGTGTGGATGTTGCGTCCGATTTCCTCTGCGGTGAGGTCGAAACGCTGTGCCAGCGTGAGCTCCGGCAGGAGCTCGGAGACGTTGGAACCAACCATGTGGCCACCGATGAGTTCGCCGTACTCGCCATCAGCGATGAGCTTGACGAAGCCGGCGGTCTCGTTGAGACCAGCAGCCTTACCGTTTGCGGAGAACGGGAAGGTAGCGACCTTGATCTCGCGGTCAGCAAACTTCTCCCGTGCCTGCTCCTCGGTGTAGCCGAAGGAAGCAACCTGCGGGTTGCAGAAGGTAGCACGTGGCATGTTCATGTAGTCACCCAGCAGCTGGGTCTCAGCGCCCGCGATGACCTCAGCGGCAACAACGCCCTGTGCCTCAGCCACGTGTGCGAGCTGCAGCTTCGCGGTGACGTCGCCAATAGCGTAGATGCCCGGAACGTTGGTGCGCATGTAGTCGTCGATCGCGATTGCACCGCGCTCGGTGAGCTCAACACCGGTGTTCTCCAAGCCGAAGCCCTCCACGCGAGGTGCGAAACCGATGGAGACCATGCAGCGGTCAACGGTCAGGGTGTCGGTCTTGGAGCCGTCCTTGGACTCGACCTCAACGGTGACGTTGTCACCGTTGTCCTTGATGGAGGTGGTCTTGAAGCCGGTCAGCAGCTTCACACCAAGCTTCTTGTACTGCTTAGCAATCTCCTTGGAGACGTCCTTGTCCTCGTTCGGCAGAACGCGGTCCATGAACTCGACGATGGTGACGTCCACGCCGTAGTTAGCCAGGACGTATGCGAACTCCATGCCGATTGCGCCGGCACCCACGATGACCATGGACTTCGGAGCCTCGTCCTTCAGGATCTGCTCCTCAAAGGAAACGATGTTGCCGCCGATTTCGACGCCCGGGAGGGACCGAACGACGGAGCCGGTTGCGATGATGCAGTTGTCGAAGGTGACGGTCTTACCCTTGTCATCACCCTCTGTGATTTCAATGGTCTTTGCGTCCTTGAAGGAGCCAAGGCCGTTGATCTCGGTGATCTTGTTCTTCTTCATCAGGTAGTGGACACCTTTGACGATGCCCTCAGAGACCTTGCGGGAGCGCTTGTGAGCAACACCGAAGTCGAAGGAGACATCACCAGAGATGCCGAAAGCCTTAGCCTCATGGTTGAAGGTGTGTGCAACCTCGGCGTTCTTCAACAACGCCTTGGACGGGATGCAGCCAACGTTGAGGCAGACGCCTCCCCAGTACTGCTTCTCAATGACAGCAACCTTCTTACCGAGCTGGGCTGCGCGGATGGCGGACACGTAGCCGCCTGGGCCCGCGCCGAGTACTACAACGTCATAATGTTCTTGAGTCACGCGTACAAGAATACGGAAGATTATCCGCGCTGTCTCACTCTCCCCCAAGATTGAGTGCCTTTTAACTTCTTAAGGCGAAAACGCAGCCCTCGCAGGAATTAAAAAATCTCCCTTTCCTGCCTTAAAAGCAAGGTAGGAAAGGGAGATTGGTTCAGCCGAAGCAGTGTCTTAGAACAGACCCATGCCCAGCGCAGCCTCGGAGGACATGGAAGAGCCAGCGTGTACCCAAGCGCCGAGGACGTTGTTGATGGCGACAATGAAGGAATCAAAAGCGTTCATGAAGTCTTACTTTCTGTTGTTGCTGCACAAATGCAGGGAGGCGGAAAGAAACCTGCTGGTGGGGATGGTTTCCTGCGAGCAAATTGCACTCTTTATAACGGCATCTTAGGCACATACGTTACGCAGTGCGCTAATTCCAGCCGAAATTATGACACAAAAGCCACATGTTCACCAGCATTCACTTTTGCTACTTGATAGTTTGACTGTAGCCCCCTCGTTGTCTCCCTCTTTCCTGCCTCTTGCCTTTGGCGAGGGCACAAGGGAATATAGTCAACGAAAATGCGCGTACCCTCTCACGCATTACCGACTCCCTCTAAGGAAGCAAACCTAAATGAAGACTCTCCACTCATTGGTCAAAGTCGCTGCCTCTGCAGCGCTGATTTTGGGGTGTACGACCATTCCGGCCACCGCATCTGAAGTGCCTGCTGCCCCTGTGGCAGGCGACGCCACCCCTTCCACCATCACCGAGGATTCCGCCTGGAAAGTCCTTAACGCAGATCCCTCCATTCAGGGCCTTTTGGTCTCCGAAGACGAATACCGAGAAAGCATCGAAACCTACCGCGCAGCCGCAGCGGACGGCACTCTCGATGCCGCGAAGTACAAGGAGCTGAGCTTCGACCTAGATCTGGCGAAGTTGCCAGACGAGTTGAAGTGGTACGGCTACGTTTACAAGTACCCGGACTACCGCGCCAAAATCGTCACCATGCAGGCCTCTTCCCCTGCCATGGATGGCCGCGAAATCCCGCTCGCCGTCATCACCCCTGACGGCAAATTCGATTCGCAACGCCCGACGCTATACATGCTCAACGGCGCAGGCGGCGCTGACCAAGGCATGGATTGGATCGTCAGCACCGCTGGCCGCGACCTAGATCCGGAAAAGCCGGGCACTCAAGACATCGATGACTTCTACGGAGACCGCAATGTCAACGTCGTCATCCCGCAGGCCGGCGCATTCAGCTACTACACCGATTGGCTCGAGGAACCGGACGGCAAGTACGGGCTTAAGGGCCCACAGAAGTGGGAGACCTTCCTAACCAAGGAGCTGCCTGGCCCGCTGGAGGATCACATCAACGGCAACGGGCAGCGCGGCATCGCTGGCATGTCCATGTCCGCCACCTCTTCACTGCTGCTGGCTGAACACAACCCACGCTTCTACGACGCAGTCGGCTCCTACGCCGGCTGCGCCGCTACCTCGAGGCCGCTGCCGCACTTCTACCTCCAGCTAACCCTGGGCCGCGGCGGCGCTACCCCAGAGCAGATGTGGGGCGAAATGGGTGGCGAGTACAACCGTTATAACGACGGTCTCATCAACGCGACCAAGAACAACCTGGGTGACACCGACATCTACGTGTCCGCCGGCTCCGGCCTCGCGGGCGCAACCGATTTAGGTTCGACCAAGTCTTCTTCCACCCTCGTGTTTGAAGGTGGTGCCATCGAAGCCGCAATGAGCGCTTGTACCCATGACTTGCAGGCAAAACTCAACCACGAAGACGTGCCGGCTACATTCAACTTCCGCAACACCGGCACCCACTCCTGGCCGGGCTGGTTGGAAGACATCAACGCTTCCTGGAAGGTCTTCGGCACGGCATTCAACGCCCCAGAATCGGAGGCTCACGTCGCCGAGGCAAACAATGCTGATGAAGTACTTGCTAACGAAAAGCTTGACGACGCCGATATCCCTAATGTTGAGCAGCCTGCCCCCGCTGACTCCCTGCCGGTAGACCCAGCAGCGCCAGCACAGTAAGCTCTCCTTAAAACTCTCGACACGTTGGGAAAGAAGTTAATGAAGCGTATTAGCTCTATTATCGCCGCAGCCGCAATCGCTGCTGGCGCACTCGTTGTACCATCTGCTGGTGCTGCTACCGTTGCACCAGCAACCATTGCAGGTGACACCGCGCTGTCCACCATCACTGAGATCGACCCGAGCGCCGTTCCTGCCGATGTGGCAGGCACCAAGTGGTACAAGAAGTACAAGGATGACGGCCGCGTCGAGAAGCTGCTGGCCCATTCGCCTTCCATGGATCGCGATATCCCGCTGGCTGTCATCAAGGCTAATGCCGCTAACCGCCCAACCATCTACCTGCTCAACGGCGCTGGATCTGCAGAGCAGGATTCTGACTGGCTGAGCTTGTCCGACGCGGTTGACTTCTACCACGAGAAGAACGTCAATGTCGTCGTTCCGCAGGCTGGTGCTTTCTCCTACTTCACTGACTGGGAGCAGGAGCCAAACGGTAAATACCTGCAGGGCCCGCAGAAGTGGGAGACCTTCCTGACCAAGGAGCTGCCAGGACCAATCGAGCAGCGCCTCAGCGCTTCCGACAAGCGTGCAGTGGCTGGTATGTCGATGTCCGCTACTTCTTCCCTGCTGTTCGCAGAGCACAATCCAGGCTTCTACGACGCAGCCGGCTCCTACGCGGGCTGTGCCGCAACCTCCTCCCAGCTCCCTTATGAGTTCCTGCGCCTGACCGTCAACCGTGGCGGCGGCCAGCCGGAGCAAATGTGGGGCCCAATGGGCAGCGACTACAACCGCCACAATGACGCCCTTCTGAATTCCCACAAGCTGAAGGACACCGCTCTGTACGTCTCGTCTGCCTCCGGCCTGGCTGGCAAGACCGATATGCCTTCTTACTACACCGCACAGGGCATGAACCCGGCCGCCGCATTCGTCGGATCCGCACAGCTCCAGGTCGAGGGCGGCATCATCGAGGCTGCGGTTAACAGCTGCACCCACAACCTGAAGGCCAAGCTGGACCAGCAGAACATCCCGGCTACCTTCAACTTCCGCAATACCGGCACCCACTCTTGGCCGGGCTGGCGCGAGGACATCGAGAAGTCCTGGCCCGTATTTGCATCGGCTCTCGGCGTATAGGCCTATAAGGCCTCAACGCGAATAGGGTTTCATCCTTAAAGGGCGGTAGGATCGCAGCATTATGAAGCTGCTTTCCACCGCCCTTTCGCACGTCGCACCCACCGCCGGTCAACTATCTGAACAGCGCGATAGCTACACAGGTGTCGCGTTCAACTTAGGTTATGAGGTCACCCATTATGACCTGGACCTTACCTACCGCGTTGAGCCCAACCTTTTGCAAGGTGAAGCGGTGCTGCATATCCGGGTGCTAGAGGACGTCGACAAGCTCACGCTCGATCTCGGCGGCGCCATGGTAGCCCGCCGCATCACCGCCAAGGGCGCACCGCGGGTGGCGAAATTCCGCCAGTCCGTGGGCAAGCTGCGCCTGATTTTCGCGGATACCATCGCAGATGGAACCGAGTTTGAGCTACACATCCGCTACGGCGGCTCCCCACGCCCCATCCGCACCCCGTGGGGCGAACTCGGCTGGGAGGAAACCGAATCCGGCGCTCTAGTAGCTAGCCAGCCCAACGGCGCCCCGAGCTGGTTCCCATGCGACGATACCCCGAGCGAGAAGACCACCTTTGACATCAAGATCACCGCAGATAATCCGTTCCGCGTGATTTCGAATGGAAAGCTGGTTTCCCGCAGATCCGCCAGCGGTTCGATGACGCGCTGGCATTACCGCACCGAACACCCCACGGCTACTTACCTGGTTACGGTTCAGATAGGCGAGTTTAGCGAGGTCAGGCTTGGCGACTCGGTGCGCGCCTGGGTTCCGCCGGCGCTCAAAACGCCTGTCCAAGAGGTCTTTGCCCAGCAGCAGGAGATGTTGGACTTCTTCTCTTCCTGCTTCGGCGCCTATCCGTTTGACGAATATCAGGTTGTCATCACCGAGGACGAGCTGGAAATCCCGCTGGAAGCCCAGGGCCTTTCGATTTTCGGCTCCAACCATGTCTCGCCTACCTTCGAGCGTCTCATCGCTCACGAGCTTTCCCACCAGTGGTTTGGCAATGCGGTGGGCCTTAGCGAGTGGAAGGATATTTGGCTCAACGAGGGTTTTGCCTGCTACTGCGAGTGGTTGTGGATGGAGCACGCGCATGGCCGGGCGGTGCATGAATCTGCGCGTTCGCACTACAACGTGCTCGCTCGCAAGGCGCAGGATGTGTTGCTGGCAGATCCGGGCACTCAAGACATGTTCGATGATCGCGTGTACAAACGCGGCGCGCTCACGGTACATGCAGTACGCGTGCTGCTTGGCGACGCCGCCTTTTTCGACGCCGTTCGCTCCTACCTGGCAGAAGGCCGCCACGGCGTGGTTACGCCGGAAGACCTGCTTTCGAAGCTGCGCGAGCGCGCGGAAGATACGGCCGCGCTCGATGACCTGCTGGAGCAGTGGCTGGAACAAGAAAAATTGCCGCACTTCCCGGCTTAAGCACCACCCCCCAAAATTTCGAACTTATTTTCCAATTTACCCTTGACAGGTCGTTGTATGTGGATAAAATAGAACATGTAATCGAAACACCGAGGGGGATGGGGTGCCATGCAAGACAAACACGAAGCGATTATTTCCACAGTCAACGAAATTGCCACATCGCTAACAGACCTGCGGGAGCTTATGAAAGAACCCGCGGACCTATACTTCGGCCGTCTGCACCCTGCTTTCGAGCACCTCGAGAATGCAATGGGAAAGAAGACCACCATCGATGCCGCCTTTGCCTTCCTTGCTGCCCGAGATGACGCTGGCCGTACAGTCGGCTCCAGCAAGCCGGAAGATTATCTCACCGCACGTTTGGGCCTGACCTATCCGGAGGCACAGGCGCGCATAAAGACCGGGCAATCGCTCTTTGCCCCGCTTTCAGAGGAAGCGGCCGCAGATGCGCCAGCTTCTGCCCATACAAGCGCGACGGGCAGTGATAGCGAAACGGTAGAACAAAAGCGTGAGGACGCCACCCCGGAACGCGCCCGTCGGGAGCGGGAAGCCGCAGAAAAGCGCCGCCGGCAAATGCTTGAAGAAGAAGCCGCACACGCGCGCACTATCGCACTCATCGAACAGGAACTTGAGCACCTCACGGAGGGCGCGCTCCCTGGCCGGCAAGAGCTTAGCCAGCGCGCTTTGGAGAAGTCTCGGGAGATGTCACATACTGCGCTCCGAGCCTGGCTGCGCGAGGCCATTCGTGCAGCAAACAAATCAGTCTCCGATGCAGACGCAGTTATTAAAAAGCGTCGCTTGCGCATCTCCCAGCCAGATGCTGATGGTGGCGTCTTCATCAGTGGATACGTCGATGCCGCCACGGCAGCAATGCTAAAAGCCGCATTTGCCCCAGCTCGCCATCAGGGAGGGCCAAATCTTCCGGCAGAGGAAGATTCCCGCACATACTCCCAAAGAATGGCAGACCAGCTTTCTGCCATCGTCCACAGCTATCTCGAATCACATCAGCACGGCACTGGTGGTGTGGGTTCCTTGCTTATCACCACCACGCTGAACGAGTTGGAAGAGATGGATTCTTCCACCCGGTTCGCCACCAACACTGGCGTGGAGCTCTCCCCGCTGGACCTGCTACGTATTGGAGCGGCATCACACGATTTCATCTGTGTGGTTGATGATAAGAAATTCCCGCTGGAATTGGGCCGCTGCAAGCGCAGCGCAAGCCTTTATCAAAAGATAGCCTTGGCGGCCTCGGAGTTGGTATGCACCCATCCCGGCTGTGACCGCCCTTGGGTCGAATGCGATGTCCACCACCTCCATGCGTGGGCAGCAGGTGGAGCAACGGATCTCAAGAACTTGACGCTCCTCTGCAGAAGACATCATGCGGATAACAATGACCGACGTGACGGTTTCCGCAACATGGGGCATGCAGAGCGAGACCCAATAACTCGAAGAGTTGGTTATCGTCCGGCGGGGTCGGAAAGGATCCATTTCAACGACAGCCCAACTGCACATAAAGCCCCGGCCCACAAACTCAGCGCCTAATCGCAGGATACTTGTGCCCTGCGGGCGGATTGCGCTTGCGTTTTATCGCGAGGTGAAAATAGCGAAGGAAGGTAGCCTAAAATTGTTATCCATGCGCAGAATGCTAGTTACTGGCGGCGCCGGATTCATCGGCGCCAACTTCGTCCGCTTGGTCGCTGCCACGCGCCCAGAAGTCTCCATCACGGTGCTGGACAAACTCACCTACGCGGGTAACCGGGCGAACCTCGAGGGCGTAGAGTGCCGCTTGGTTGTCGGCGATATCGCCGATGCCGCGCTGGTGGATGAGCTGGTGGTGCAAAGCGACATCGTGGTGCACTTCGCAGCAGAGTCCCACAACGATAATTCGCTGCAGGATCCCTCCCCGTTCATCCAGACCAACGTCGTAGGTACTTTCACCTTATTGGAAGCCTGCCGCAAGCACGATGTGCGTTTCCACCACGTCTCTACCGACGAGGTCTTCGGTGACCTCGAAATCGGTGCCGCTACCAAGTTCACCGAAACCACCCCTTATGTGCCTTCCTCGCCGTACTCCGCGTCGAAAGCCAGCTCCGATCACCTGGTCCGCGCCTGGGCGCGCAGCTTTGGGTTGCGGGCAACCATCTCGAATTGCTCCAACAACTACGGCCCTTTCCAGCACGTAGAAAAGTTCATCCCGCGCCAAATCACCAACCTGTTAGACGGCCAGCCGGCCAAGCTATACGGAACGGGTGAGCAGGTCCGTGACTGGATTCACGTCGACGATCACAACAGCGCGGTCCTCGCCATCCTCGATCGCGGCGAAATCGGCGAGACCTACAACATCGGCGCTGACCAGAAAGACATCAACAACAAAGAGGTCATCGAGCTCATCTGCGAGATCATGGGCGCGACCAATGCTGCAGGCGGCGCGCTCTACGAGCACGTAGCTGACCGCCCCGGCCACGATCAGCGCTACGCCATGGACGCTTCCAAGCTGCGCCGCGAGCTGGGCTGGCAGCCGCACTACACTGACTTCCGCGAAGGGCTGGCACAGACCATCCAGTGGTACCGCGACAATGAGAAGTGGTGGCGCCCGGATAAAGGCGACGTCGAGAAGCATTACGCCCAACACGGCCACTAAACCGGCAGCGCAACCCCATTAAACGAAACCTAGACAGGAAGAAACGAGCACACGTGCAGGTAACCAAGACGGCCATCGAGGGCCTACTGTTCATCGAGCTTGACGTCCACGGAGACAATCGCGGCTGGTTCAAGGAGAACTGGCAGCGCGCAAAGATGGTTGAGGCCGGGCTGCCCGATTTCCAGCCGGTGCAAAACAACGTCTCTTTCAACGCCGCGGCGGGCGTGACCCGCGGTCTGCATGCCGAGCCCTGGGACAAACTGGTAAGCGTGGCCCACGGCAAGGTCTTCGGTGCGTGGTGCGATCTGCGCGAAGGCTCCGAAACCTACGGTGAGCTGGTCACCCATGAAGTAAGCCCCGATACCGCCGTCTTCGTCCCGTGGGGCGTGGCCAACGGCTTCCAGGCACTTGAGGAAACCGCGTATTCCTACTTGGTCAACGATCATTGGTCACCTGACGCGGAGTACACCTTCGTCAACCTCGACATGGTGGACTGGCCGCTCGATCCCACCGAAATCTCCGACAAAGACCGCGCGCACCCGCAGCTAGCGGACGTCACGCCCATGGCGCCGCGCAAGGTGCTGGTCACCGGCACCAACGGCCAGCTGGGCCGCGCGCTGCGCAAGGTGCTACCGAACGCGGAGTTCTGCACGCGCGAGGAATTCGACATCACCAATCCGCCGCAGCGTCCTTGGCGCCGCTACAGCTCCATCATCAACTGCGCCGCCTACAACGACGTCAACGGCGCAGAAAGCGACCGCGCCCGCGCCTGGGAAGTCAACGCGCTGGCACCTGCCAAGCTGGCGCGCATCGCCGCCGATAACAACTTGACGCTTGTGCACGTCTCCAGCGACTACATCTTCGACGGCGAAACCGAATTACACACCGAGGAAGAAAGCCCTAGCCCGCTGAGCCTGTATGGGGCGTCGAAGGCGGCGGGTGAGGCGTCGGCAAGCGTGGCACCTAAGCACTATGTGGTGCGCACCTCGTGGGTCTTTGGCGAGGGCAACAACTTCATCAAAACCATGGCTCAGCTGGCAAATAAGGGCATCGAGCCGAAGGTCATCAATGACCAGCGCGGCCGGCCTACCTTTGCAGAGGACCTGGCCAAGGGCATCGCGCACCTGCTGGAAACCCAGGCGCCTTATGGCATCTACAACCTCTCCTCCGGGGGCGATACCGTGGGCCGCGATGAACTCGCCATGGCCACGTTCATCGGCATGGGGCACGACCCCGCCGAGGTCCACTCGGTCAGCACCGCGGAGTACGGCGTCGAGCCTGCCCGCCGGCCCAGCGAATCTACGCTGGATCTTTCCAAGATTGAAGCCACCGGCTTTAGCCCGATGAATTGGCGCGCCGCGCTAGCGCTCTACCTTGCGCTTTATCCTTTGGATTAGGCTTTCAAGCATGAAAGGCATCATCCTCGCGGGCGGTTCAGGCTCACGCCTCTACCCCATCACCAAGGGCATCTCGAAGCAGCTCATGCCGATCTATGACAAACCCATGGTCTATTACCCGCTCAGCACCCTGATTCAGGCGGGCATTCGGGAGATCCTCATCATCACTACCCCCGAGGATTCGGCGTCTTTTGAGCGCCTGCTTGGCGACGGCTCCCAACTAGGCCTCATGCTTTCCTACGCGGTGCAGCCACGTCCAGAGGGCCTGGCGCAGGCCTTCCTCATTGCGGAGGATTTCATCGGCGATGACTCCGTAGCCTTGGTGTTGGGCGATAACATCTTCGAAGGCCACGGCTTTGCCACCGCCTTGGGCCAGTGCCGCGACCCAGAAGGCGGAATCATCTTCGCCTACGAGGTCTCCGATCCGCAGCGCTATGGCGTGGTGGAATTCGACGCGGCAGGCAACGCGCTGTCCATCGAAGAAAAACCAGCCCAACCCAAGTCCAATCATGCCGTGGTTGGTTTGTATTTCTACGATAACTCAGTAATCGACATTGCCAAGGGCATCCGCCCGAGCGCCCGCGGCGAGCTGGAAATCACCGCCGTCAACGAGGAGTACCTGCGCCGCGGCAAGCTACGGGTGCAGCGCATGCAGCGCGGCGACGTGTGGCTCGATACCGGAACGGTGGACTCGATGAGCGAGGCCTCCGCCTACGTCGAGGTGATGCAAAAGCGCACCGGCACCGTCATCGGCTCGCCGGAGGTGGCGGCCTACCGGGAAGGTTTCATCTCCCGTCCGGCCTTGGCCGCGCTGGCAGAGCCGCTCATGAAGTCCGGCTACGGCTCCTACCTGCTGGCCTCGGCGCGCGAGGATTAATCAGGCGGTTTTAATAGTCAGCCGGGTTTAGTAGCCGCGGGCGACGTATTCGTCGATGCGCGCGGCCTCTGCGCCCACGGTGGTCTCATCGCCGTGGCCCGGCAGCACGCGGGTCTCGGCGGGCAGGTTGAAGACCACATTGCGCAGGGATTCGATGATGACGTCAAAGTCGGAGTACTTGCGGCCGGTGGCACCAGGGCCGCCGTTGAAGAGCGTATCGCCGGAAAGCAGCACGCCCTCGCTCGGCAGGTGAAGCACCACGCAGCCCGGCGAGTGGCCCGGCGTATGAAAGACGGTGATGTCTTCGCCGCTGACCTGGAACTGCTGGTTATCCTCCAGCGGGTGGAACGCGGCGCCGCCGTTGGATTCTTCCCACAGCATCTGGTCATCTGGGTGGAGGTAGACCTCGGCGCCAAAGCGCTCGGCGGCCGCCGGCGCCAAGTCGCAGTGATCGTTGTGCGCGTGGGTGAGCAGGATGCCCTTGACCGGGCGATCGCCCACGAGCTCGGCCACCGCATCCAAGTCGTGGGAAGGGTCCACGACGTACACACCCGAAGCATCGCCTACGACGTAGACGTTATTGTCCACGTCCCACTCTCCGCCGTCTAGGCGGAACTTGCCTTTGGTTACGGCCTTGTCGATCTGCATTAGCTTTAGTTCTCCTAATCTATGCGAATTCAACGACGGAGCGCAGCACCTTGCCGGACTTCATGGTGGCGAAGGAATCTTCGACCTCGTCCAAGGAGATGCGCTCGGATACGAACTTATCCAGCGGGAACTGGCCGTTGCGGTGCAATGCCACATATGCAGGGAAGTCGCGCTCTGGCAAACAGTCGCCGTACCACGCCGGCTTGATGGAACCGCCGCGGCCGTAGAGGTCGATGGCTGGGATATCGACGTGGTCGGTGAGGTTAGGCACGCCCACCATCACCATGCGGCCGGCATGGTCGCGGGAGTAGAAGGCCTGGCGCCAAGTCGGCTGGATGCCCACGGCGTCGATGGAAACGTCGGTGCCGAAGCCGCCGGTTAGCTGGCGTACGGCCTCGATGACCTCATCCTCACTCATGTCCTTGGAGTTGACGACATCGGTGGCGCCGAATTCACGCGCGGTCTCGAGCTTTGCCTCGTCGATGTCGACGGCGATGATCTTGGCCGCGCCCGCCAGCTTCGCGCCGGCGATGGCTGCGGTGCCGACGCCGCCGCAACCAAAGACGGACACGGACTCGCCGAGCTGGATTTCCGCGGTGTTGACGGCCGCACCCAAGCCAGCCATGATGCCACAGCCCAAAAGTCCCGCCGCCGCCGGATCCTCCTCCGGATCCACCTTGGTGCACTGACCTTCGTGAACGAGGGTCTTCTCCGCGAAGGAGCCGATGCCCAGGGCCGGGGTCAGCTCGGCGCCTGCGTCCTTATCATCTTCGGCCAGGTACATCTTGGCGGAGGCGTTGTGGGTATTAAAGCAGTACTTTGGCTCGCCCTTCTTGCAGGCGCGGCACTCGCCACAGACTGCGCGCCAGTTAAGAATGACGAAGTCGCCCTCGGCAACGTGGGTAACGGCGGAGCCTACGCGCTCGACGACGCCCGCGGCCTCATGGCCAAGCAGAAATGGGAAGGCGTCCTCGATATCGCCGTCGCGATAAGCCAGGTCCGTGTGGCAGACTCCGCAGGCCTGCACCTTGACGATGACGTCGTTTGCGCCTGGCTCAGGGATCACGATGTTGACGGTCTCGACCGGTGCTCCCTTGGAGCGGGCAATTACGGCTTTAACAGTGTTGTTGCTCATGCGGCCCCAGCGTACACAAATTTCCAGCAAGGCCGAACTAATGAAAATCCATTTCAGCAGATATGCGAAAGCGTGCGCGGGTTACCCCAGCGCACGCCGAAAATTAGAAATTAAGAGCCAGCAATAACGTTTGCCGCATGCTCGTGGCCGCGCGCATTTACGTGAAGCGGCAGGTTGCCGTCGCCAGCAGTGAAGTCAACCAGGCCAGCCCACATGCGGCGATCTGCGGTGGCACACATGCCTTTATCGCGGGTGCTCGGCTTCAAATCGAGGAACTCGGTCCCGGTACGAGCGGCCAAGTCCACCTGCATCCATTGGGAAGCATTCTCCCAAGCCTGCACATTCGGCAAGAAGGTGTGATCGAGCGGTGCTGGACCCACGTGCAGCAGGCAGTAGCTACCAGCAGAGCCGATAGTGGGATACCCGACGATCTGAATGCGTGCATTTGGCGCCGCAGCACGGATGCGGCCGATGAGCGGAGCGTTCGCATCCACGAAGCGGCGGCGCAGCTCGCCCTCGCTCATGCCTGGGTTGTTATACGTGTCATTAAAGCCCGTGGTGTAGAGAACGCGGCGGGTATTTGGGCTCAACGCGCCGGTCTGGATCGCGCGATCAACCTGGGCGAACATCTGCGGGCCGCGCGAGAAGGAAACAGCGCCGGAGCAAGAAAAGTCCGCGACCGGCAGGCCCAGCTTCGCGCCAGTGCGGCGGGCATAGTTATTAGACTGCGGACAATTCACGCCGCCAGCACTCTGGGAGCTCAGGCGCGCGGTGAGATAAGCACCCGCGTCTGGGTCGGCCAACACGGAATCACCAAAAGCCACCAGATTTACATCGGCTGCCACCGCTTGAGGTGCCGTGCCCAGGCCTACCGCGATGCAGGTCGCAGCAAAAGCTGCCATTACCTTCTTTTTCAGGTTCATGGATTTCCTCTCAAATTTTGCTGCCCATCATTTTAGCCCAACCTGGACGGTCCGTTCAGAATCAATATATGTTCTATGACAAAAATATACTATAGTCCACAGGGGCAACTTCTGTAACATTAGTAACAATCTTCCGAGCCGTGCAACAGCCTGTGCAGCCCACACGATTAACAAGCCGGTAGCCTAACTGTCGCGCTAGCTTTCTCTTATTGACGTAGGACTTTTACTCAACATGCCTTTTAATTTCTCTGATTTAACCTTCCACACCGCTGCCCTGAGCCGCTTTATCCCGCAGCTTTTTAAGTCCGGCATCATCACCCACCGTGATGGCATTACCCCGCTACTCAAGGCCGGCCCCATCTTAAGCCGCTACCGCTTTACCACTGCCCGCGAGCTCGAGCAGGGCTATATCACCTGCCCAGAGCGCCTCGCGCTAATCGACGACGACGGCACCCTTACCTACCGCCAACTGCGCGACAACGCACAGACCCTGGCCAAGCACCTACGCAGCCTCGATCTGCCAGAAATCCGCCTCGGCGTGATGGCCCGCAACGGCCGCGGCATCATCACCCCATTAGGTGCCAAGGGATACGCGGGCGCGCATATCTTCCTGCTCAACGTCGGTTCTTCCCCAGAGCAGCTCGCAGGCTGCATCGAGGAAAACAACATCAACGTGCTCGTCATCGACGACGAATTCATCGACCGCCTCGATCCCGCCTATCACGAGAGGATCGCCGTTATTATCGGGCACGACTCGGGCGCGGAACATTTCGGGCTGCCGACGCTAGACGGCATCGTCAAGCACGCCGAAGCAGTGCGCGACATCCGCTTGCCAAAGTATCCGAAGCACGGGCACATCGTGCTGATGTCTTCTGGCACCACCGGCATCCCCAAGGGCATCATGCGCCCGGAGCCGACGCTGCCGGTCGTGCTGGCATCCATCGTGGAAAACATCCCCTGGCGTGCCAACCAGAAGGTGCAGATGACCGCATCCATCTTCCACACGTGGGGCTGGGCCTGCCTCAATATCGCGCTGGGACTGCGCAATACCATCGTGACCCGTCGCGTCTTCGACCCGGCGGCCGCGCTCGATGACATCCAGCGCTACCAGCTCGATGGTCTGCTTTCCTCCCCCGTCTTCTTCCGCCAGATGGTTGAGGTTGACCCGGATTCGGCGTATGACACCTCTTCGCTGAAGTTCATTGCCTCCGCCGGGCATGCGCTGACCCCGGAGATCGTGAAGGAAACCCACGAGCGCTTCGGCCCGATTCTCTGCAACGTCTATGGCTCCACGGAGCTGGCGCTGGCGTCGACGGCCAGCATGGAAGAGGTGGCTAAAGACCCGACCATCGGCGGCAAGATTGCCTCCGGCACTAAGCTGCGCATCCTCGATGAGGAGGGCAATGAGGTTCCGCGCGGCGAGGTCGGCGAGATCTACCTGACCAATTCCACCGCGCTCATTGGCTATACCAATCCGAAGATCCCACTCCACAAGGTCGATGGCCTCATTTCCATCGGGGACTTGGGCTATATCGACCCCGAGGGCTACCTGCATGTGGTGGGCCGCGCCGATGACATGATCATCGTCGGCGGCGAGAACGTGCACCCGCAGTCGGTGACGGAGGTGCTCGAGGCCATGCCGGGCATCGCGGAGGTGCATGCCGGTGGCGTGGAGGATGAAACCACCTTCCAGCGCATCGCCGTGTGGGCGGTGACCACGCGGGACGCCCTAGGCAACGCCGTGACTGCCGACGCCATCCGTGCCTGGGTCCGCGAGAACCTGGCGGACCACTCCGTGCCGCGCGATGTCCACTTCCTGGACAAACTCCCGCGCAATGCCACGGGCAAGGTGGTGCCGCGCCTGCTGCACGGCACCGACTAACCCACGCCTATTCCTCTCAAGACGTAGAACCCTCCGAGCCAAAACTGCCCGAGTTGCCAAAACCTTCGCTCCTAACCGCAGGGAACAACGTTGTTTTTGGCAACTCGGGCAGTTTTTGTGTCTGGGATTTAATCCAGCCGGCTAGCTGCTGCGCTTGACGGTTGCTGCGACTTCGCCTGGCAGGGCATGGCCCTCGCGAGCGATGTCGACTCCGGCGACCTGCTTGGCCGTCGGGCACACCACCGGGGTGATGAGGTTGACGCCGCGCTCGCGCAGCTTCTGCGCCTCCACCGCGATGATCGGTGTGCCGGCGGTGACTGTATCGCCCTTCTTGGCCAGGGCCGTGAAACCTTCGCCCTTGAGCTCCACCGTGTCGATGCCGATGTGAATGAGCAGGTCCAGCCCATCCGCGGTCTTCATGCCGAAGGCGTGGCGCGTCTTGAAGACCATGGTGATGGTGCCGTCGACCGGGGCGCAGACGTCGAAGGCATCGACGGCATCGGGCATCACAGCGAAGCCTTCGCCCACCATGCCCTGTGCAAAGGACGCATCCGGGACCTGGGAGAGCGCGACGACGTCACCGGCGAACGGGGCACGCACGTCCACGTCAACGGCATCACCGCTGGTGCTCTGAGCGGAAGCGGCGCTGGCTCCAGCGCCTGCGGCGCTCGCAGCACCCGCCGTGGCGAGGACCGGAGAACCGTGGCGCAGCTGGTGGCTGACCTCGTCATACATGAATTGCACGGCCGGGCCTACGATGACCTGGACGCTCTTCTCCGAGGGGTGGATGACGCCGGAGACGGCGGCGCGTTTGATCACGGAGTCGTCGACAAGCCCGCGCTCCTTCACGCCCACGCGCAGGCGCGTGGTGCAGTAGTCCAGTGAGTCAATGTTGTCCTTGCCGCCGAGGCCCTCGATGATGCGCGCGGCATCACGAGCAGTCTTGTCATCGCCGGTAGCGGAATCCTCCATGGGGTCTGCTACCGCATCGTCCTCACCGCGGCCCGGGGTCTTGAGGTTGAGCCAGCCGATAAGGAAGTAGAAGATGACGAAGTACAGGGCGAAGAAGCCCACACCCATGACCAGCAGCATGTACCACTTGTTGGCCAGCGGGTTCTGCGAGGAGAGCAACATGTCCACGAAACCGGCCGAGAAACCGAAGCCGGCGGTCCACTCCATAGTGGAAGCGATGAAGACGGACAGGCCCATAAGCAACGCGTGCACCACGTAGAGCAGCGGGGCGACGAACATGAAGGAGAACTCTAGCGGCTCGGTCACGCCGGTGAAGAAGGAGGCCAAAGCACCTGCGGCCATCAGGGAACCAACGACCTTGCGCTTGCTCTTATCCGCTCGCAGGTACATGGCAAGTGCCGCGCCCGGCAGGCCGAACATCATGACCGGGAAGAAGCCCGCCTGGTAGCGGCCGACGACGCCCTCGACCGTGCACTGGCCGTTGGCCCAGATGCCCGGGCAATCGGCGGCGGAGGTGGCGGCCGCGGCTGCCTCGATGGTCTTCTGGCCGGCCTGGAAGTTGCCGATGTCATTGATGCCGATGACATCGAACCAGAAGACGGAGTTCAGCGCGTGGTGCAGGCCGGTCGGGATGAGCAGACGGTTGGCCACACCGTAGATGCCGGCGCCCGCCGCGCCCAGGCCCTGGATGGAGGTACCGAAGTTAAAGAGCGCGTTGTAGATGAACGGCCACACGAAGTAGAGGATGCCGGAAATCACTATGGCGATGACGGCGGTAAGAATCGGCACGAGGCGCCGACCTGAGAAGAAGGCCAGGAAGTCCGGCAGCTTGGTGCCGTGGAAGCGGTTATATACCCAGGCCGCCATGACGCCGGCGAGGATGCCGAAGAGGACGTTACCACCGCCCACGGCGTTCCAGCCTTCCGAGGCCCATTCCAGAGCCTCATCGCCGGTCAGCGCGGTGGGGTCTTCGATGCCGCGGTAGCCGGCCACGGCCTCGGGGCCGAGCAGTTTCATAAACGTGGCGAAGGCCAGGAAGCCAGAGAGTGCCGCGGCACCGTTGGAATCCTTGGCCAGGCCGAAGGCAATGGCGATGGCGAAGATCCAGCCCAGGTTGGCCAGGACCGCATCGCCGGAGCTGATCAGCAGCTGGGCGGCGAGGTTATCCGGGCCAGCCGCGCTGGAAATCCAGTATCCAACGCCACTGAGGATCGCCGCGACGGGCAGCACCGCCACAGCGCCCATGAGGGCTTTTCCGAGCCGCTGCAGCGGCCCCATGACATCGATTTTCATGCGAGGAGTCCTTTCACACTAGTAAGGAATTAGATGGAGTTTTTAGGAAAAGAGTGGGCGGTGCGGACGGTGCTTGTCCGCGAAAACGTAGTACTCGCGGTCCTCCAGCTGGGAGGCGGCGGCTTCATCGAGGATCACCGTGGCGCGCTGGTGCCACTGCAGGATCGACGCGGGGCAGTGCGCGGAGAGCGGGCCTTCCACCATGGCGTGGACCGCGCTGGCCTTGTTGCTGCCAGTGGCCAACAAGAGCAGGTGGCGGGCCTCACTGATGGTGCCCAATCCTTGGGTCAGCACGTGGCGCGGGACCTCGTCTTCGTTGTCAAAGAAGCGGGCATTGTCCTGCACGGTTTGCGGGTGCAGCGTCTTGATGCGGGTGCGTGATTGCAGGGAGCTCGACGGCTCGTTGAAGCCGACGTGCCCGTTGGCCCCGATGCCCAGCAGCTGGATGTCCACGCCGCCGGCATCACGGATGGCCTTGTCATAGGTGGCCGCGGCGGTGGCGGGGTCATCGGAGTCACCAGCGGGGCTTTTTACCAGGTCATCATCGAAATCCACGTGGCTGGTGAATTCGCGGCGGATGGTGGAATAGTAGGACTGCTCGTGGGTACGCTCCAGCCCGATGTATTCATCAAGCAGGAATGCGCGGCTGCGGGCAAAGCTCACCTCGCCGCGCTCATGGCGCGTAATGAGCTCCTTGTACATCGCTACCGGGGTCGATCCTGTGGCCAGGCCCAAGGTGGCGCCGGCGTTGGCGTAGTGCGCGAAGATGTCAGCGGCCTCCACGGCCACTTCGGCCGGCGTGGAGCGGATGAGGATTTCCATGAGATGCCTTCCTGTGTGTTTAAGAGAGTGGGATGTCCGCGCCGTCGACGATGACGCGCACCGGTTGGTAGTGAGAGTTAAGGCCAACCAGGTTGGCGCGCGCGCCAACCGCGATGCGGCCTAGATTCGTCTCCCCCAACACGTCGGCTGCCGTGGTGGAGGTAAAACGCACCGCCTCGCCCAGACCATGGCGCTCGGCGAAGCTGGCGAATTGCTGGGACAATGTAGAGGTGCCGCCCGCGATAGCACCGCTGGGCACGCGCGCGACTCCCCCGCTCACGGTGACAGGCAGCGAACCCAGCTCATAGTCACCGTCGGCCATGCCGGCCGCCGCCATGGCATCAGTGATGGCGAAGGCGCGGTGACTGTGAGCCATGTCCACGGCGCCGTCAACAAGATGCACACCATCTGCGATGAGCTCGACGGACACATCCCCCGCCTTCGCTGCGGTGAGCAAAGCCGCTACCGGGCCCGGCGCGCGGTGGTGAATAGAAGGCATGCCATTAAAGAGGTGCGTTCCAGTCACGGTCAGGCCGAGCTCCTTAGCCTTGGCGATAACGCTCAGCGTGGTGTCATAATCGGCCTCGGTGTGGCCCAGGCTGGCGATGATGCCATGCTCCGCGCAGACGTCGAGCAGCTTGTCGACGTTCTCCGTTTCCGGCGCGAAGGTAATCGAACGCAGGTGGCCGCGGGCCGCGGCGATGACCGCGCGGAAGAAGTCCGGGTCACCGGGCACGATGCGCGATGGGTCCTGTGCGCCGCATTTGGCCGCAGCGATGAAGGGGCCCTCCATGTGGATTCCGGCGATCTCGCCTTCTTCAGCCAGCTGGGCTAAAAGCTCCGCCCGGGCGCAGAGTTCTTCTTGCGTGCCGGAGACCAAGCTGGCCAGCAGTGTCGTTGTGCCGTGCGCGCGGTGGAAGCGGGCGGCGGCTAGGCACTGCTCGTAGTCGCCGTTGGGGAATCCCCCGCCGTTGCCGCCGTGGTTGTGTAGGTCCACGAAGCCGGGCACCCACAGCAACGCATCCGAGTCCCCGGCGCGCCAGGCAGCCTCGGCTTGGGGGACGTCGCCAAGCACTATGCCCTCAATACTCTCCCCGAACGTGACGGCCCCAGCGCGCAGCTCGAAGTTTTCATCAATATAGAGGCCCTCGACGTGGCCTTTCTCCTTTGTCTGCATGGTTCATTCGGTCCCGCTTGTACGGGCTGACGTGGCGCAGCCCGGTTGACAATTCACTTGAGATTTATCAGGGCTACCAATTTTTGTGAACCACACTTCCTCCGAAGGGGGTGTGTGAGCGCAGATGGCTTTTAGCGCGTTAGGTGCACCGCGCGGAATGTCGAAAGGCCCGGCGAGCTACCAGCCGCGGGTGACCACTCGGTCCCAAAGCGCGTTGCTCGCTAGCTCACCGGCGCCCGCTGGTGAGGTGCCAACGAACACATCTCTCGCATCAGGATCATCAGCAAGAATGTAGCGGAACCACGCGGTGGCGTAACTGTCCCCGAACTCTAGAACGTCCTTGTGGTCCGCGCCCAGGCGGCGGGCAATGATTGCCGGACCACCAGCTGATTCAAAGTTCTCCTGCAAGTCTGACCACGGACTAACAAGCCAGCGGTCCGAACGGCCATCGCTCGTCATCAGGAATAGCGGTTCCTCTACGTCAGCCGTGTTGTAGTCCCAGTCATTGGACTGTGCCACTTTGTGGGAGGCCGGGCTCGCCGCATACACAGCTGCTACCTCCGTGTGGGCCGCAGCGTTGATGGCACCCGCACCACCCTGTGAGTGGCCAAAAATACCGACTCGTGATCGGTCCGCACGAGAATCCAGTTCCGGCAAGCGCTCAATCAAGTGCACGACATTCTCTCCTGTACCTGTGTGGGGAGTCTCATCGCCGACAACCACGAAGCCCCAACTAGCCAGGTGCTCCGCCACGGGCAGGTAGCTGCTCAGCGGCGTGTTCGTGCCATTAGCCATGACCGCCGCCGGAAACGGTCCCGCGCCTGTCGGTGCCGCGATGGTCACGTCGCCATCACGCCGCACGTCGACCTCGTGCGGCCCTCGCCCGCAAACGACGCTTCCAGCGGGCCACCTGTCTCAGCGCTATATCCGGCAGCCACGCCGTCATCACCGGTCACGCTGTCTGCGTCCACCCACTGCATGAATCCCACAAACCCTACAAACGCCACCACAATCACGGCCACCACGGCAATCATGCCAACCACAAGCTTTTTCATGCTCTGTATTGTGTTTCGCACGAGAGCGAAGGTCACTAGCGCTAGCACTACTTTTTCCTGTACACAGTGCAAGAGCTGCCTCCGCTACGCCCTTGAAATGAGAGACTCACATCATTACCTTGTTGTATGTAATCGTCATCACATATGGGAGAAATAATGCTTACCTCCGAAACGCTTTCCGAAGTAGTCACAGTAGGAGGTTCAGGTCCGTTCAGCGGCCAGGGCAACGAAACAGTTGCAGCCTAAATGCATCCCCCTAGAAACAGTGGTGACGAAGGACTTTCATCTATCTACACCTTGACCGCCACATATTTTTTATTGTCAGTGTGCGGGTCAATGACCAGCCTCTCGATTTCACTCCACTTCGCCGAACTCAACAAAGGCGAACTGTTGGTGGCAAGCATCTTCATCTCGGGTACTTGCGCTCAAGTTTTTGCAGTCCCCTTTCTGGCCCCACTCTTCAACAAATTCAACAGCTATCACATTGCGCTTGCTGCACTCTTCTTAGATCTTCTGGGCCTGTTATCAATGGCAGCCTATCCAGAGCCATTGATCCTCATTGTCGGAAATCTCGTCACCGCATGCTTAAGCGGACTGTCAATTCCATCCATTTTCACCATCGCTGACTCTCAGGTCGGCGAAGGACAGCAGGCGAAAGCCTTCTCCCTCTTGGACACAGCCCGACTGGGCAGTGGATTCCTTGGACCACCTCTAGGTGGATTACTACTGGACCAAAGAAACCTGCAGACAGCGCTCTTCGTTGAAGCTTGCGCCGTTGGAGTCTCGCTACTTGCTTTTTATTTCCTTTATAAATCCTCGCCCCCGAAAACACTGCTTCATTCAGAAACCAAAGATTCTTCACCGAGTTTTCTCCAGAAGGTCCTCGAAGCACCTTCCCTTTTGCTGAAGAATAGAAGCGCTCGGTCCGCGTTAACCAGCATTTGGGGAGCAATTATCTGCACCTCGGTTTTCAACGTTTCGCTTGTCTTCTATGCGACACAGACCCTCCACGTCAGCGGTACGTTATATGCCATCATTGCCCAAGCATTTATCGTGGGCCGCATCTTTGGCGCACGGCTTTCAGCTCGCCTTCACTCACAGAACGCTGGGAAAGTCCTGGCCGGGGCAGGATTCGCTATGGGGTGTTTCATAGCTTTACCTGGACTATTTCCCTCATTGTGGCTCTGCATCCCATGTTTCCTCCTGGGCGGAGTCTGCAATGCTGCTCAGGTGGCCGCACTACGCATAATCGTTGTCGGATCCGTACCTGATGAAGTGAAACCCAAAGCCCTTTCTACGATGGGTTCAATTAACAGCTCCGCAATGCTTATTGGATACATCATCGGGGCACCTGTTGTAAGTGCCATCGGCCCAGCTGCGGCCCTTGTCGTATCAGGGTTTGGCACCTCTATCCTCACTCTGGGGCCAATTCTGAAGACCACCATGTACGGTGCCTCCGGTGACCAAGACTACGACAACAAATAGCATTCAATTCTGTAGTAAATCTACTGTCAGATGCGAGTTTTTGGTACCGGTGTTCTGGGGACTCGGTACTGCCGTGTTCCGGGTAGTTGGTACCGGGCCGAGGGGTGCGTCGGCCCGGACGGGCTACAATTTCAGGGTGGAATCACAGCTAGTCGCCTACATCGATGAGTCCTCCGCCCTTAGACCCCCAGACCGGCAGGAGTACATGGTGTGTGCAGCCATCATCGACACTCAAGACTTGGAAAAAATACGCGAGGAGCTGCGTCCACTACGACTTCCTGGCCAGGTCAAACTTCACTGGACCGACGAACGTAATAGCCGACGCCGAAAAATCGTGGACACCCTTTCTGAGATCGACTCCATGCAAGCGATCATCACCCACCAGAGTGAAGTGAGCAAGAAGACGGAGAGGCACCGCAGGAAATGCTTGGAGCAGATGTACTTCGAGCTCTCCGAGATGCACGTCCACAACGTCACTTTGGAAAGCCGGCAAGAAGCACAAAACAGGCGAGACGTCGCCCATATAGTTGCCCTGCAGGGCCAAGGACAAAGTGCTGGTATCCGACTGCGACACGTACGCGGTGGCGATGATCCCCTGCTCTGGATTCCAGATGCCGTTCTGGGAGCACTGAACTCCGTCCATCTAGGGGAAGAGCAGTACTGGGAGAAGCTGCACGAGAAAGTGGTCCTCAACCGTCCCACCCCGGATTCCCTCTAGAGGCAGGCGAAGACCCTGAGTCCAGTCGTCCGGCTGGGATCCCAGGGTCTTCTTCCGATCCTGTCGTAACAGGTGGCAATAACACTAGGGTAGCACCATTTGGCACCATTTAGCACCATTTGACACCATTTGGCACCATTTGGCACCGATAGGCCCCGTCCGTTTCCTTAGCTGGATCGGCGGCCTCATCCTGGTTTCCTGACCAAATCCACATCGACCAAGCCGAACGCAGCGGGCTAAATATCACTCTGCTCAATACCCCTAGACGTTGACGCCGACATGCCCCGCCGAGATACAGCAGGTCATAGGACAAAGACCTCTTACTCCGGCCATCACTGAATCGATCATCAAACCACCCCGGCGGGAGCTGACGGAAAATCTCTGAAGTCAAACCCTCATCAGAGATGACTTTCTTTGCACGGGATACTTCCCGTCGTGAACACCCCAATGCGTGTGTGATCTGCGCCTAGCTAGCACCATCAAGGCACATCGCAATGATCTGCTTGAAGTTGACCACAAGGACCAGCTCCTTCCAAGTAGAAGTTGACGCAACACCAGCGGATTGTGGTGTCGCCAACATCAACTATGAAAGAAAACCCCTTGTAGTACCGGATACACGGAACACCGGTACCAACTGCGCGGACTCGCGGTACCAACTACCCCAAATCGACATCTACTTCGCCAGTTATCTGGAGATATAGCCAAATGTCACCATGGCAAACGGCACGCTACGGACCGAAACTATCCCCTATCCCGTAACGGTAGAGTTGGCGCCATTTAGCCCACCTGTCCCCCACAACTCATACGGAGCTTTCCTCATGGCCCGCTTTTCTGCACGCCAGCTCAAGCGCTTCATGGGATTCTGGCCGCCCTTCTTGGGCGCTGGCATCAAGATCCAAGAATTTGCTGATGACGGCACTCGCGTCGTTGTCAGCCACAGGCCAAACATGCTGACCAAGAACGCCATGGGTGTTGCCTTCGGTGGCACGCTCTCCGCCATGACGGACCCGTTCTTCATGCTTGCGTCCATGCATCGACTGGGCAAGGAGTACCGCATCTGGGATGCCGCTGGTGAGATTAAGTACCTGAAACCCGGCCGCGGCACGGTCACCGCCGATATGCGTATCCCCGAGGAGACTTACGCGCTCATCGAAGAAAAGACGGCCAACGGTGAGAAGTATTTGCATTGGTTCGACGTGGACATCATCGATGAGGAAGGCGATGTCGTCGCTCATGTGCGCCGCCAAGTCTATTACCGGCGCAAGCAGAAACAAGCTGCACTTGGCCACAGACGCTGGCTAGTGACGCTTGGACTACTGAGGGTGCTTCCCGAAATTCTTGTGCTGTGTTTATCTAGTGCTTTGAGGCCATTTTGAGCACACCGGGAAAAATTGTGTTGTAGAAAGCCTCACGCCCAACTATTCTTGCGGGTACAGCGCCAACCCAAGAAGGATAAAGCTGGGTTCCCGAATGGGAGTAGGGCTTCGGCCTGAGAATTCCTTTGCTCCGAGGGTTGGCGTTTTTACTTTGCTTTCGCCTTGGCCTGCAAAGCATCAATACACGTCCCTGGCTCTTTTTCGAGTTGTGCAACGATAAACTCGATTGCTCGCTGAGAGTATGTCCAGGATGAATTGGGTTCTCCAGCGGTGCTGCGATCGTGTGCGTACCTGGCATCCTCTCTAAATTGGAATACCTTATTGAAGAGATTGAAGTGCCACCGGTTGAATAACTTTTCCTCGCCTCGGAAGTAAATAGTGGTTTTCGACTTCCTTAACCGGTTTCGCACCTCTTTTACTGCATTACCAACTGTGTAAGGGTAATAGGAAGCAGCATCTCGGATGTCTTTAACGATGGTGACGCCGGCTTCCGCGTCTTTGTCGACATAGACGTTAAGGTCGGCATCCTTCGCCTTCTTGACGATGCGCAGGTTTGTCTCGTAGATGACGGCAGCAGCACCTCCTTCTCCGGTTCCTGCCGCGTCGGCGGCTAGCTGCCTCATCTTAAGAAGCTTCTCTGCGACATGAGGCTCGTACTTCGTCCGAATCACGTCAGGGTCAATTGCACCGCGGCGCACGGCCAACGTCAAGTGATTCTCCGGTATTAAATCACTAACGGATTCACCATGAAGATCGAGGAGCTTATCTGCATAATTCATGACAGACTTTTGCAGGAACGGTCCGATGAAAATCTCATACTCATCAGTGATGAAGTGAGTATTGACATTGCGGAAGCGAATGATTTCCGCCATGTTGATGCGCAGGGGATCTTTATCATTCGTAAAAATCTTCTTGAGACAGTCTGCTAGAGCAATTGTCTTTCCAGATTCGTCCGAGTAATAGATCGACTCGATTCCCCGCTCTCGGATCAGGTACGCCTTGAGCATTAGTTCCCATGCGTTGCAGAGAAAAATTGAACAGGTCTCCACGTGGTATTTCAACGTTGGCCTGTTGTACAGCTCCACTGCAAGAGCAAAAGCTTCCTTGCTCTTTTCTAGGAGCCGCTCAATAATCTCTTCCTGTCCCTTATCCACAGGAACCATTCTAACTTCTGCCCCGAGTCATCTCTTCGGCGTTCTCAGCCTGTTCCCTGCCTACGCTCGGTAATAGCACGGACGATCCGGAAGTCAGTGATGATAGGAAAATACCCCAGCTGAAACACTGTTCTAGCTGGGGCTTAATGGAGACTAAGACGTCGGATTTGATAAGTGCGGCGTGAGAGCAAGAACTCTTGTTGAGCAGGGGTTTCGTGATTCTGAAGTAATTTCATTCGCTACAGGGCGCGGTTTCTTGCTGTTGTGAGGTGGTTCTCTAACCGCACTCAAGGTGAGTGCTGGTGTTCAGGGGGTGTGGTTTGCGTTTTCCGTTAGCGGGTATCGACTAAGGGGGGCGTTGTTCTTTCCACGGTCCTCTTTGTTAGCGTAGAATAGTGAAGATGGTAATGACTTTTAGGGTCGCTAACTTAACTACCTGCTCAGTTAGGTGAGGGAGGCGTGAATGGAAGCGGAACCTGAGAAGACGACGATGGATTTTTATAATATGTCGGATTTTCTGCGTGGTCAGTCATCGAAGATCATCACGAAGCTGTCCGAGGAAGATGAGGCGGCTTTCGTGTTGAAGAATGGCAGGCCCATGGCGGTGTTGATATCGATTGACCGGTATGAGCGGTTGATGAAGGCCGGCATAGACATCACTGATTACTAAATTGTTTTCTACGAGGGATTTTGGATGGCAGTGAAAAAGACAGAGCTTTACTCGTTGCTGTGGGAAGCAGCTAATAAGCTTCGTGGAGGTGTGGAGCCTGCACGCTACAAGGACTATGTGCTCACCTTGCTGTTTTTCAAGTACGTATCCGACCGCTACAAGGGGCAACGCTTCGGCGACTTCACCATCAGCGAGGGAGCGTCTTTTGATGACCTGTCCAAAGCCAAAGGCAAGAAAGACGTTGGTGAGCGCGTCGATAAAATCCTCTCCTCGTTCTTAGAAGAAAACCGCCTTCAGGGCTCACTACCCGAGGTGTCGTTCAACAATGAGGACGAGCTAGGGCGCGGCAAGGAACTCATCGACAAGGTCTCCGGGCTGATCCGAATCTTCGAAAACCCTGCCATCGATTTCAAATCGAACCGCGCTAGCGGCGATGACATCATCGGGGATGCCTACGAGTATTTCATGATGAAGTTCGCCCAAGAATCCGGCAAGAGTAAGGGCCAGTTTTATACCCCGTCCGAGGTTTCTCGCACCATGGCCCGCCTGCTAGGTATCAGCCGCATTGACGGAAACTCAAAGCGGTCTTGGACGCTGTACGATCCTGCGTGTGGCAGTGGTTCCCTGTTAATCCGCGCTGCCGACGAAGCTCCGGTTAACGAGTACGGCGAGTCTGTGGTGACTATCTTCGGTCAGGAGAAAGATAAATCCACGGCAGGTCTAGCGAAGATGAACTTAGTTCTCCACCAGCAAAACACTGGAGACATTAAGACTAATTCGACTCTATCTAGCCCGCAGTACAAGGATGGCTACGGGCAGCTTCAGAAGTTTGATTTTATCGTGATGAATCCACCATTCTCCGATAAATCTGTTATGTCCATAGGGTTTTTGGACATGGAGTCCGGTGTCTTCTTGGACACGGAATCCATGGTGTTTGTGGACACTTCTAGCGGTTTATGGTTGTTGCCTGCGTTTGGGCCGGGGTTTGGATAGTTTCGGGTTCATCCGGGGTGGTTGGCGATGTTTCATTCCTTCAACGAGGTTGATGTTGATCTGGCCACCTGGCGGCCTGTGACTCAACGTGATCGGCAGTGGCACGCTGAAGAGGAATTCACCGTCATGGGCTGTGTAGAACTCCGCAACGTTATCGGCTGTGACTGTGGAGTAGAGCCTGCGGTTTTTAAACCTCAGACCGATGTAGAGACCGAAGCCGCACACGCGTACAACGCCATCTTTGTTCACACAGAGTTGGTCTGGGATGCCCCAGTGGTTTGTTGATTGTGTCGTCGATGCCGTTAGTGTTGGGGTATCGGTGGGAGGTATGCCTTGCAAAGCTGCCATGTCATCGGTGTTGGCCTCGTGTGAAGTTGCCGCTTCCGCGGGGCCGTTGAGCTTTTCGGATACTGCTTGTGGGTTGTGTGCCTGGTTGTAGGCGACTACGCGTTGCCAGACTGAAGCGTCCTGGGTTTAGTTCCGCTTCTTTTACGGCCCTGTGTTGATGGGCTGGGTGAGATAGTACTCGGTTTCTACTTCCTGTGGGGTGGCGTAGTCCAATGCTTCGTGAAGTCGCTTAGTGTTCCACCAATGCACCCACCGCAAGGTGGCCAGTTCGACTTCTCCGACCGACGTCCACGGGCCCTGGGCATGAATCAGTTCCGCCTTGTAGAGACCGTTGACTGTTTCGGCTAGAGCATTGTCATAAGAATCGCCGATTGTTCCCACACTCGGGCGGATTCCTGACTCAGCTAGCGCGGTGGAATACTTCAGTGACACGTACTGGCTGCCCCGATCGCTGTGGTGAATTAGTTGGTTTCCATGGATTCGTCCTGCAGTCGTTAACGCATGCTCCAAAGCTTCCATGGGCAGCGCATCGGTGCGCATTGTCGAGCGTGTAGCAACACCAACAATTTTTCGGCTGAAGACATCCACGACAAACGCGGTGTAGGCGAATGCTGACAGGGTGCGAACGTAGGTAATGTCGGCAACCCAAAGCCTGCCTGGTGCCTGCGCACGGAAGTTTCGGCGGACAAGGTCTGGGCGATGATCCGGTGTCTTCGGGTTAATTGTTGTTACCGGGGTTCGCCCACGTCGGCGGCCGGAAACACCTGCTAGCTTCATCAGGCGTGCAGTCTTGTCGCGGCCGATATGAAAGCCTTCACGGTTCATCGCGTGCCACATTTTGCGGATTCCGTAGACCGAGAAATTCTCCGCGTGAACACGCTGTATTTCTGGGATGAGCAGGTTATCGCTTAAGGCTCTTGCGCTGGGAACACGTGTGGTAGCTTTGCGGTAGCCGCGTGAAGTAATGAATCCACGATCTGCTTGTTTAAGGACTCGACAGATGGCCTCGACCCCAAACTGATCTTTATACGTGTCGATGTAGGAGATCATTTGGTCGTGGGTCGGTCGAGTTCCGCTGCGAAAAAAGCCGAAGCTGTCTTAAGAATCCCGTTTGCTCGTTTCAGTTCGCGGTTTTCGCGGCGCAGACGCCCCAAGCTCTTCTTCCATTGTTTCGCCGCCTGAAGCGTCAGAATTATCGCGTACTGAAGCGCTGTCACGGTACCAAGCCCGCAACGTGTGGTGAGATACTCCAAGGAGCTCGCCGACCTCCGTGTAGGCGCGTTGGAGTGAGCAAGATTCCAGGCGGACCATTTCGATGATCTGATGGACCGCCTTGTCCTTGAACTCGACGGAATACTTTCTAGGCATAGTTCAATCCTTCCTTAGCTGAGGTAGGAACTAAACCCAGGACGCTTCACGGTCATGAAAGACAAGTTAATCTTCACCCATGACGATCAGCGCCAGACAGTCATTGCGCTGGCCCAGCTGGAAGGAGAATAACAGTGGCTACGGTTACCGCGATACCAGCAACCAAGACACGCATCCACGACAGCGCGCTTTCAGGTTTTAGCTCCAAACGCCGGGTGGCAGCCTACGCAAGGGTGTCCACCGATATGGAAGAACAAGCCACCAGCTATCAAGCCCAAATCGATTACTACACCGTCCACATCCAATCGCGTGCTGATTGGGTGTTTGCTGGCATGTATGCCGACGAAGGCATTAGCGGTACTTCTACCAAACACCGTGAGGGCTTCCAAGCCATGATCGCCGACGCGTTAGCCGGGAAAATTGATCTGATCCTCACCAAGAGTGTCTCGCGGTTTGCTCGTAACACCGTCGACTCCCTGACCACCGTCCGACAGCTAAAAGAAGCCGGTGTGGAGGTGTATTTCGAGAAAGAAAGCATCTGGACCCTTGATTCTAAAGGCGAACTACTCATCACCATCATGAGTAGTCTTGCCCAGGAAGAATCTCGCTCCATATCTGAGAACGTCACCTGGGGACATCGCAGACGCTTCGCTGATGGGAAAGTCATGGTGCCCTACTCCTCGCTACTGGGATATAAGAAAGGCGCTGACGGTAACCTCGCTATTGATGAGACTCAAGCCCCGACCGTGCGCTTGATCTACCAGCTGTTTCTAGACGGCTCATCGATCACCGAAATCCGTGCCGAGCTACAGCGTCGCGGTATTTTGACTCCGCGAGGTAAAACCAACTGGTCCACCTCAACCGTGCGCTCCATCTTGACCAATGAGAAATATAAAGGCGACGCCCTGCTCCAGAAAACGTTCACCGCTGACTTCCTAACCAAACGAATCGAAGTAAACGAGGGCGAAGTCCCGCAATACTACGTCACCGGAAACCACGAGCCGATTATTGATGCGCCCGTCTGGGATCAGGTTCAATACGAGTTGGCCACCCGCCACGCAACCAACAGCTCCAAAATCGGCCTATTTGCCAGCCGACTCAAATGCGCAGATTGCGGATCCTGGTACGGACGCAAAACCTGGGCATCCAACACTAAATACAAGCACACGATCTGGCGGTGCAACCAAAAATACGACCATGGGCCTGACCCCCGGAAAGTAGACACGTCGGGGGTTAGCTATGCTGCTTGGGTCAGTGTAGCTGATGTGAGTGCTTCGAAGTCATTGGGGGCTAGAAGGTTGCACCAGGAGTGCCGTCTGCGGGTGTTGTAGCGCATGCACCATCGAAAGACTTCCTGCCGGCAGATAATGGGATTATCAAAGACTTTCCGATCACGTAGCACTTCACGTTTTAAGGTGGCGTTAAATGATTCTGCCAGGGCATTATCGGCACTAGTTCCCACCGCGCCCATGGATTGGCGTACACCAAGTTGGGCGCAGTGGTCCCTAAACGCCTGTGAGGTGTACACACTTCCATGATCAGAATGGAAAATAGCCCCGTCAAGGCTTCCGCGGACTGTGCTGGCATGGGACAAAGCCTCGATGACCAGTGAGACACGCATGTGGTCTGCGAGTGCATAACCTGCAAGTTTTCGTGAATAGGTGTCAATGACCGTGGCCAGGTACATGTTCTTACCGCCCTTACACGGCAGGTAGGTGATGTCGCCTACATAAACACGGTTCGGCTCGTCAGCGGTGAATGTACGGCCTACTAAATCTGGCATGACACGGTGACCAGGCTTGCGCCGGGTGGTGATGCATCGACGCCGTTTGCTAAAGCCTTTTAGCCCCATGGATTTCATGATGCGCGCAACCTTCTTATGGTTGATCGGGCCGAAGTCCGTATCGTCGTTGAGGCTTGCAGCGATGCGTTTAGCACCATAAAGCCCGTTCTCATCATCAAAGATGGCCTTGATTCTTGCACCAATAAGGGCATCGGAACATATCTTTAACCTGCGATTTTCGTGGGTGTTGACCCATTTATAAAACGAGGAGCGATTGAGCTTTAACACATGGCACATCCGCTTGACCGAGTACTCGGTTCGGTGGTCATAGACAAACTGGAAGCGGATCACCAGCGTGTCTCTTCGGCAAAATATTTCGCGGCCTTGCGCAGAATATCGCGTTCTTCGCGCAGCTTCGCGTTCTCTTTTTCTAGCTGGCGGATTCGCTCGGAATCAGTCGTCTCCTTGGCGTTGTCGCGCATGGCCTTCGTGCGGGCACGTTTGCCGGTGCCGTATTGCTGAAGCCAGGAGAAAAGCGAGGAACGATTGACTCCAAGCTCTGCTGAAGCCGCGTGAAGTGAAAGGTCCTCATTGTTTTCATAGAGGGCCACAGCATCACGTTTGAACTGTTCGGAATACCTAGGCATGGTGGTAGATTACCTTTCTTCCCAACCCAACCGGGCTGGATATCAGGTGTCTACCAAACAGGGGTCAGGTCCCATCCCCGTCCCTGCCAGACCGCTACCTTGCGTGATGAGCAAATCCAGACCGCGTTCCTCGCCGCGCTAAACCAGCTGGCTGAACAATATCGCGGACAAAGCCACCTACCACAGGTCATCGACGCCATGTTTAATACAGACCAGCTCGAAGCGGAGTCCAAGCGCCTAGACGAGAAAATCCGCGCTCTTGCCAGCGAGATTGAATCATTGGTTGCAGAAAATCAGCGGGTAGCGCAAGACCAGGACCAATACCTCGCCCGCTACACCCAGCTAGAAGCGCGATACCAGAAAACCCTGGGCCGCAAACAAGCCATCGAGGCCGAGATTGCTGCCAAGAGTGCCAAGGCCACTGCGATCAAAACCGCCTACACCCAGTTGGCCGACAAGCCCATCCAGCATTTTCAACCATCCCAGTGGACAGCGCTTATCGACCATGCCGTTATCGGAGCCAACGAGATCCAGTTCGTCTTCAGAATCGGCACTGAAATCACCGTGCCTATTGCTAGCAGGCTGCCAGTTTCTTCCACTTCCTGATTTTGGTGCGAAACGTCGTAAATGGCGCGACGGTGTTGATATGCACCCATTTCCACACCGGCCACGCCGACGGGGTGGAAGAAGCCCACGCACGCTGACCCGAACTAAACAATTCTGATTCGGTTAGACCGCCCACCATTTTGACTATCTCACCAAGCAGGATCTTGAACCTGTCGATCAAATCCTCAGTAGATACCTGCTCCCAGCGTTGGTAGAACGATTCATACAATCCGCCCAGTTGATTCCACTTAAAACCAGGTGCCGGAGTCACCACGTCAAGACCGGCTTGTTCGTCACGTTCCCAGCCGAGCAGTAATTCCATCCAGCCAAGCTGGTAGGCGATCATCTGCCGGGGCGTGCGGTCAACACCGTCAACCAGCCGGTCCCAACCATCGCCAGGAACGCCTACGAACTCGCCGATAAAAAGTTCGCCACGCTTAGTAATCTCTGCGGCTAGTTCATCGCCGGACGCATACGATCTCACCACACACCTCCTCGTGAAACGGCCTTAGGTTTAACGCTTCGTTAGCGCGTTAAACCCTGAATACGCATTTTACTAGGGCAAACAAGATACCCGCTAACGCAAAACCCAAACCCGCTAACGCAAGCGATTTTTCACACCCCCCTAAGCGATACTCGCTAACGCAAAAGGGTACTTATCAAATCCGACGTCTAAGTGGAGCCGCCTGCGAGAATCGAACTCGCGACCTTCTCATTACGAGTGAGATGCTCTACCGACTGAGCTAAGGCGGCACGATGCAGTGTGTATATGCACCGCCTGAGAGTTTAGCCTAGGCCTGGGCTGATAAAGAAATCGGGCTATCACCTGTAGTGTGCACGCAGCACACGTGCTGGTTAGCGCGCGCCACAGGCCAGGCGCAGGCGGCCCACCATGCCGTCGAAAGCCACCTGCGGGGTGACGTTCTGCGGCAGCTGCTCGCGGCAGGTACGGATGGCGGACTGAGCGGCAAGCAGCCCATCCTCGCTCACGCGTTGGGCAAGTTCGCCCGCCAGGCCGGCGAAGTCCGGGTGGGTCATGTCCACCTCAGCGCCAACTTTGAGCATGAGCGCATCGCGGTAGATACCGGCAAGATCCACAAGGACAATATCGAGGCCGTCGGCGATGCGGCGTTTAGCGCGCTTCTTATGGAGCTCCTCCAGTTCTTTCAGGGCACTGCGGGCGTCGCGCTGCGCCTTGCTTGCTCCCTTACCCTTGGCGCCGATGCCGAAGGACTGCTCAATTTTGGAGCGCTCCGCTTCTTCGGATTCAGCGTGAGAATCCTTGGCGTCCTTCTCAATGAACTTCAGCAGAGCGGTAACGGATTGGAAGGCCTGGGAGCCGTGGAAGACGTCTTCGGCCAGGTTGATGGCCATGGCGCGACGCTTTTGTGCGGCCGCATCCTGTACCAGGTGGCGGGCACGGCCCACGTGCTGCAGGCTCGTGACGGCGGCCAGGCGAGCATCGTGTTCGCTGGCGCCCTCGGCGACGAGCTGTTTGACCACGCCTTCCACGCTGGGCGAAGGAATATATAGGTGGCGGCACCGCGAGCGCAGGGTCTGGGAGAAATCTTGTGGGTCCTCGGAAGGAGCCACCATGACGATGACGGTGCGCTCCGGCGGCTCCTCCACTGTTTTCAGCAAAGCGTTGGCGGCCTCGTTGCGCAGGCGGTCGGCTTTGTTGAAGATAACCACGCGCCACGGCGCCACGCTGGGCAGGCTCGCCGCACGGCCGATGACATCGCGGGCCTCGCCGACAGTGATGAATTGTTCCTTAGGATCGACGAAAACTAGGTCGGTGTGTTTTTGTTGTTCCAATACCGCCCGGCAGGCCGCGCACTGCCCGCAACCGGGGTCCCCGTTTTCGTCTTTGCTCGTGCACATCAACGCCGCCGCAAAGCACAGCGCCGCCAAAGAGCGGCCCGCCCCGGGAGGACCCGTAAGCAGCCAAGAATGACTCATCGCCCGCAGATCCCCCTCACCTCGGGCGGCCCGAGCTGCGGCCAAGATGGTCTGGGCCACTGCTGGGGTATCTGCCAATCGTTGCGCAACGCTTCCGGTATTCACTCGCCCTAGCCTACTGGGATAACTAAAGTAATAAATCATGAACAGACTACTGCGTGGCGCCCGCTGGCTCATGGGCACCCAATGGCCTATGTACGCCACGCTCGTTCTGGGATCCAACATCTTAGGCGCCGTGGCGATCATGACCTTCGTGGTCTTCTTCCTGCCGATGCCGGAGATTAAGGACTTTACTTCCGACGTCCCGCACTTAGCGTTAATCGGCGTCCTCTATGTTTCCTTCGCCGTGCTCATCGGCATTTCGGTAACCCTGTTACTCTTCCGGCCGGTGCTGGACTGGCAGCGCAATCCCGAAGCCCACGATCCAAACATGGTGCGCAACCTGGTGCTGCGCATCCCCATCTACCAAGCCGCAGTGGCCGGCCTGGTGTGGATCATTGGCATCGTCTTGGCCATCATCATCGCCACCCAATCCTCCGGCAGTCTGGGCCTAGTCGTGGGAGTTTCCACGACCTTGGCCGGCCTGTTGGTGGTGTTGCTTACCTACTTGCAGGCAGAACGCCTCGTGCGCCCCGTGGCGGCGCAGGCAGTGGCCCGCCGCTTCGAGGACTCCACTCTGGAGCCGCCGATTAAGTACCGCCTCATCTATACCTGGGTAATGACCTCCGGCATTCCGCTCGTCGGAATCGCACTGGTGCTCGTGGGCCAGCGCACCGGCATGTTCACGGATAACGCCAACGACATCATGCCCGCGGTCATCGCCCTAGCGCTGACCGCCCTGGGAACGGGTTTTACTGGCACCGTCTTCGCGATGATGAGCGTCGTTGACCCCATCGTCGAGCTACAGGATGCAATCAACCGCGTGCGCCGCGGCGAAAATGATGTGCAGGTCGATATTTATGACGGTTCCGAGTTGGGCGTGTTGCAGGCAGGCTTTAATGAAATGATGCGCGGCCTGCGCGAGCGTCAACGCGTGCGCGATATCTTCGGCCGCTACGTCGGCATCGAGGTCGCCCAGCGCGCACTGGAGGAACGCCCCGAGTTGGGCGGCGAGGACCGCAAGGTAGCCGTTCTTTTCATCGACGTCATCGGCTCCACCACCTTCGCGGTCAACCACACCCCAGAGGAGGTCGTCGAAGAGCTCAACAAGTTCTTCGAGCACGTAGTCGAAGTGGTGCACCGCAACAAGGGCATCATCAACAAGTTCCAGGGCGATGCCGCGCTGGCCGTATTCGGCGCTCCGCTTAACGTCTACGACGCTAACTCCATGGCGCTGCAGGCGGCGCGCGAGCTGCGCCAGGAGCTGCGTGGCTTGGAGCTGCAGGCAGGCATCGGCGTCGCGGCGGGTCACGTGGTGGCCGGCCACATCGGCGGCGCGGATCGCTTTGAATACACCGTCATTGGCGATGCAGTAAACGAGGCGGCCCGCTTGACCGAGCTAGCCAAGGACACCCCGGGCCAGGTGCTAACCAACTCCGCCACGCTGCGCGGCGCCAACGAGGCCGAGCAGGCACGTTGGACCATGATGAAGTCCATTGAGCTGCGCGGACGACGCCGCATGACGCGACTGGCACGCCCTATCCGTTCCACGCTTGCTGAGCGTGCGGAACAATAGCGGAGCAACCGCGGCACAGTAACCGAGAACTAATTTCATAAGTTCTGTAACATGCGGCCCATGACTTCCGCAGTGTCTCAGTCTCGACCTCGCATGATCGTGCCCGACGTAGCTCGTGGCATGGCTCTTCTCGGCATCGCCCTAGCCAACGTCTGCACTGGGTGGATTACCACCACCCATCCAGACGGCCAGTATTTCGGCGGCATCGATTCTGGCAACGTGTGGGATAAAGCAACTGTGCTCTTTACCGCGATGTTCGCGCATAACCGCGGTTTGCCGATGTTCTCCACGCTCCTGGGCTTCGGTATCGGGCTTATCACCCTGAGCCTTTGGCGCCGCGGCTTCCCGCTCGGCCAGGCGCGCATGGTCATCATCAAGCGCTACGGCTTCCTGGCCGTTTTCGGCATTATCCACCTGGTGTTTATCTTCTATGGCGACATCATGTTTTTCTACGGCTGCTGTGCTTTGGTCATCAGCATGTTTATTTCCCTGCACGATAAAACTCTCAAGAAGATCGCTTATACCCTGCTGACCATCATTACGGTCCTTGGAATCGGTGCGTTTGTGTTTACGCTTTTGGTTCCGGAATCAGGCATGAATTACGTCCTCTTTTCCGAGCTTCCCCAATCCTATGGGAAGTTGGTGCTGGATGGATTATTGATGCTGTTGGGGCAGGCTGTTAGCGCCGTGCCGTTCATGCTCATGTACGGACCCATCATGTTGGTGGGCTTTACGTGGGCGCGCCAGGGCACGCTTGCCGACGTCGCGTCTCACCGCACCGAGCTGCGCATCTGGGCAGGCATTACAGCAGTGATCATCTTGGGCGTGGGCCTGCCGTGGGGCCTTGCTACTATCGGCGTGCTCCCCGCGGAAGTCGAGGGGGCCTTCTTTCAGCTCAACACCTTCGTCGGCGTGATTACCGGCCCGGGCATCCTGGCGATGCTCGCGCTGGTGCTAGAGAAGGTGCAGACACTGCCTTGGTGGCTGTGGCCATTTAGTGCGCTGGGTAAGCGCTCGATGAGCGGCTACATCATGCAGTCGATCATCTTCTTCGCGGTGATTTTCCCGTTCACCTTGAACATCGGCTCCCAGTTCTATGCCTCCGGCTTGGCCTTGTTGGCGGTGGGCAACTGGCTGCTCACTCTGCTGCTGGCCTGCCTTCTCGAATACTTTGGCAAGCCGGGCCCGTTCGAGTGGCTGCATCGCCGAATTTCTTATGGCAAGACGATGCGGCCAGAACTAAAAAGGCAGCCGCCTAGTGGCATTGAATCACCCGTCAGTGGCGCTCCAGTGCATCAACCAGAAGGAAATGTCCAAGCACGCGGCTAGCGGCCTCGGCGGCGCCCAGCAGGCGGCTATCGCGCAGCGGGTTGACGGGCAGGGTGCGTGCAAGGGTAAGCCCCTCTGAAAAGAGGATGAGGTTGGCGCCGTGGCTCGCTCCCTTCGTGGCGTCTGCACGCAAGGCTGGATCCCCTGCGAGCGCCGAAGTGGCGGCAACAGCCGCACCAGCCACTGCGGTGGCCGCGCGGTAGCGGCCCTTAGAAATGGCAAGGCCGCCAGCCCACGCGCCGATGCGCAGGCCCCAGCCCAGCTTGTCGTTGCGCTGCGCGCGCAAAAGATACAGATAAGCCCCGTGATGCAAGGCAATGGCGGCAATGCCCAGAGCATTCGGTTCGCCGCGCTTGCAGTACTGGCCCACCGAACCGGCAGCAAGGCCACCGCGCAGCACCGGGTTCGCCGTTTGGGTGCAGAGAGTAGCTATTACCGCGGCGTCGAGAAGCCGGGGCTCAAACCCGAAGATGCGTGCCCAAGCGCTGGCCTCCCCGGCGGCTAGAAACCCTAGGCGCGCGGGGTGGCCGGCGGGATCGGTGATTGCGGGATATACCGCCCGCCACAGCGCGGCGGCGCCCTGTTCAGTGCGTTGCAGGAAGTCCATCGCTACTTGCGGCTGCCTGCCTTGACCACGTTCTTAGTGCCTGGCGAAGGCTTCTTCGCCGTCGACTTCTTCGTGGATTTCTTGGTTGCCTTCTTCGTGGATTTCTTAGTCGATTTTTTGGTCGACTTCTTACCAGCCTTCTTGGTGGTCTTCTTCTTACCACCATCCGCGGCTTCCTTGGCACGGCGCTCGGACAACAGCTCGTTGGCACGGGCGTCGGTAAGCGTTGCGGGATCGTCGCCGCGGCGCAGCGAAGCATTCGTGGTGCCATCGGTGACGTACGGGCCAAAGCGGCCATCCTTGACGGACATCGGCTTGCCGGAGACGTCATTGTCACCCAGCTGCTTCAGCGGCGGCTGCGCGGCGGCGCGGCCACGGCGCTTCGGCTCCGCGTAGATGCGGCGCGCCTCGTCCAAGGTGATGGAGAAGATCTGCTCTTCGTTAGCCAGCGAGCGGGAATCACTGCCCTTCTTCAGGTACGGGCCATAGCGGCCGTTCTGTGCGGTGATGACCTCGTTATCGGAAGGATCCACGCCCACCTCACGCGGCAGGGAAAGCAGCTGCAGGGCCTGCTCCAGGGTGACCGAAGAAGGCTCCATGGAGCTAAACAGCGAAGCGGTGCCAGGCTTGAGCTTTTCGTCGATGTACTCGGCGATGCGCTTTTCCTTCTGCTTTTCCGCAGTCTTGGTCTCCCAGTTCTTGGCGCGCTTGCCTTCCTCGGCGCGCTGCTTATCCTCAGCCTCGCGCTCCTGCTTGACCACCTCGAGGGCCTCGGCCTCAGCCTTCTCGCGCTCATCCTCGCGCACCTGCTCGGTGACATACGGGCCGAAGCGGCCTTCCTTGGCCACGACCATGCGCCCGTTAGCAGGGTTCTCACCCAGCTCGCGGCCGCCCTGCGGGGTGGCGAAGAGCTTCTCTGCGAACTCCTCGTTGAGCTCATCCGGGGTGGTGGTCTCAGAAAGGTTGGCGCGCTGGTACTCAGGCGTGCCGTCCTCGTTGGTGCCCACGACGCGCTCGATGTACGGGCCATAGCGGCCCACGCGCACGAAGACGTCGCGGCCTTCCGAGTCGGTGTAAAGCTTCAGCGAGTTGACCTGGCGGGCGTCGATGGCCTCGAGGTTGATGTCGATGAGCGACTTCAGACCGCCGTGGCGGGCAATCGAGTCCGCCTTCTGGTCCTTGGCTGCGGCGTTGCCGAAGTAGAAGCCATTGAGCCAGTCGGTTCCGTTCTCGGTGCCGGCGGCAATGGCATCGAGCTCGTCCTCCATGGAGGAGGTGAAGTCGTAGTCCACCAGCTCGGTGAAGTTGTTTTCCATCAGGCCGATGACCGCGAAGGCAACCCAGGACGGAACCAGGGCGTTGCCGCGGGAAAGCACGTAGCCGCGGTCCTGGATGGTCTTGATGATGGAGGCGTACGTCGACGGGCGGCCGATGCCTAGGTCTTCCATCTTCTTAACCAAGCTGGCCTCGGTGTAGCGAGCCGGCGGGTTGGTGGAGTGGCCGTCTGCTGTCACCTTGGTGGCGGCGAGGTCATCGCCCTCGTCCAGGTGCGGCAGGCGGGACTCGCCGTCGGAATTCTTGGCAGCCACATCTTCGTAAGCCTTGAGGAAGCCCGGGAAGGTGATGGTGCGGCCGGTGGCAGAGAACTCCACGTCCTGAGCGCCCTCGGAGGTGGTGGCGGTGGACGCCACGGTGACCTTCATGGAGGTGCCCTTGGCGTCAGCCATCTGGGAAGCCACGGTGCGCTTCCAGATGAGCTCGTAGAGCTTGAACTCCTCCGCGTCGAGCCTGCCGGAGAGCTCGCCCGGGGTGGCGAACTTCTCGCCGGCTGGGCGGATAGCCTCGTGGGCCTCCTGGGAGTTTTTCACCTTGCGGTCGTAGATGCGCGGCGCCTCAGAGACGTACTCCGAACCAAAAATGGAGCTTGCGGCCCCACGCGCGGCGTTGAGCCCCTGCTTGGACAGCGAGGTCGAGTCGGTACGCATATAGGTGATGTGACCGTTTTCGTAGAGACGCTGCGCGATACGCATGGTGCGCTCGGAGGTGTAGTGCAGGCGACGGCCTGCCTCCTGCTGCAGCGTCGAAGTCATGAACGGCGCATAAGGCTTGCGGGTATATGGCTTGTGCTCGACGCTGGAAACGTCGAAGGTGGCGCCCTGGAGGGCGTCGGCAAGCGCGTGCGCCTGCGCCTGCTTGACGACGACCACCTCATCACCCTTGAGCTGGCCCCTATCGTCGAAGTCACGACCCAAGGCAACGCGCTTGCCGTCGATGGCGGTCAGGCGGGCGTCGAACTCCTCCTTAGCATTGCCCTGCGTCTGCAGGGAAGCGGTCAGGTCCCAATACTCAGCAGAGATGAACGCCATGCGCTCACGCTCGCGCTCGACGATGACGCGGGTAGCAACGGACTGCACGCGGCCGGCGGACAGGCGCGGCATGACCTTCTTCCACAGAACCGGGGACACCTCGTAGCCGTAGAGGCGGTCAAGGATGCGGCGGGTTTCCTGGGCATCGATGAGGTTCTCGTCGAGCTCACGGGTGTTTTCTGCCGCCTCCAAGATGGCGGACTTGGTGATCTCGTTGAAGACCATTCGGCGCACAGGGACCTTGGGCTTGAGAACCTCGAGCAGGTGCCAAGCGATGGCTTCGCCCTCGCGGTCCGGGTCTGTTGCGAGGTAGAGCTGATCGCACTGCTTCAGCTTGGCCTTGAGGTCTGCGACCTTCTTCTTTTTCTCCTGGCTGATGACGTACAGCGGGGTGAAGTTGTCCTCAGGGTTCACGCCGAGGCGGGCCCAGGATTCCTTCTTGTACTTCGCAGGGACGTCAGCAGCGCCGCGTGGAAGATCGCGGATGTGCCCCACGGAGGCTTCAACAATGTATTTGTCGCCTAGGTAGGGCTGGATCTTCTTAGCCTTGGTCGCTGACTCGACGATGACCAGGGTTTTCCCGGCTGCTTCTGCCACTCGACTTCATCCCTTTCGATGACGCGATATCATGTCGCTGTTTCAAACCCTTTTTAGCGCTTCAGGATCGCGCACAATAAAAGGCAATTGAGCAATAGCGTACACAGTTCTTTTTCTCTGTACTTATTAGGGCAGCTGCGCTGCCTTGTTTAAGCGCGGTTATACTGGTCGCTTTACAGCCAGCTGTAGCTTTGGGGGCCACGTTTCCTGACAGCGCCTCAGCACAGGGCACAATAAAAGGCACACTAACACGAACAGCACGCCCGATGGGGAGGAATGATGGTTGCATCCGTCACCGCATGGATCGAAATGGTCATGCTCACCCAATGGGTATACCCGCTGGTGGGAAGCCTAATCTTCCTAGACTGTTTCTTCCCCGTCCTCCCCTCTGAAATCCCACTCAATATGGTGGGTGCTTGGTCCGCGTCGCAGGGGTACCCGCACGTCCCCACTATGTTCTTCGTCGCATTGGTGGCAGCCATTCTGGGCGATAATCTCTGTTTCCTTCTGGGAACCCGCTTAATGGCCTTGGTCAACCGCGTTCAAAAGGGCTCCAAAGCCTACGAGGGCCTAGCGTGGGTCAAGCGCAACATGCGCCGCGGCGGTGGCGCCGCAATCATCATTGCCCGCTTCATTCCCTCAGCGCGACTATTCATGACCATTCTGTTGGGTTCGATGCGCTATCCGTGGCCGCTGTTTTTCTTCTTCGACACCATAGGCGTCTCCATCTGGGCTGCCCAAGCGCTAGCCATTGGCTATGTGGGAGGTATGGCCTTCTCCGATTCGCCGGCGCTCGCGATGGTGGTCAGTATTATCGCCGCAATCATCATCGGCTTTGGCCTACAGAAGGTTCAAAACGCTCTGCTGGAATGGTGGGATACCCACCGCGGATACGCAGAAACCCCCTAGGAAAATCATTCCTAAGGGGTTGCGCGAATTAAAGTTTTAGAGAGCAGTCACGTTCTGTGCCTGCAGGCCCTTCTGCCCCTCAGCTACCTCGAAAGAGACCTTCTGGTTCTCTTCGAGGGTACGGAAGCCGTTGCCCTGAATCTCGGAGTAGTGAACGAAGATGTCGCCGGAGCCATCTTCCATCTCGATAAAGCCGTAGCCCTTTTCTGCGTTGAAGAACTTGACGGTACCTTGTGCCATGGTGTTAAACCTTCTATGTGAGTGTCCACTCGGTGTGGACGAAAAATTGGATTGTGGAAAACAAATCTTCGCCAGCACTAACAAAAAGAAAAACACTGAGCCAAGAATTCATCGGCCTGCCTCCCAGTGTGGCACGTTTGTTCAGTGGGCGATAGTTTGACGCAAAAGATTTTCGGGAAAGGGGGTAGCGTGACCAACCCTCTTGGTGAAGAACTCGTCGAGCTCCTGCAGCGACGCTACGACGAATCCACATGCACTTTCACCACCACCCTGCCGGCGAAACCGGCCAGCTATGCGCCGTGGCCCGAATGGGTTCTCCCTGGGCTGCGCACCTTCCTTGAGGGCCGTGACGTGCACAAGCTCTACTCCCATCAGGTCGCGGTAGCCGAGCACGCCTGGCAGGGAAACGACGTCGTGGTGGCCACAGGCACGTCTTCGGGCAAGTCCTTGGGATACCTGCTTCCCATCCTCACTGCGTTGGCAAGTGACCCTACTGCGTGCGCGTTGTATCTCACCCCCACAAAGGCACTGGGCTCGGACCAGCTGCACTCCGTTTTGCAGATGAGCAGAGAGGTCGAGGAGCTGCGCGGGATGGTTGCCGCGCCTTACGACGGCGATACTCCCACCGAGGCGCGCGCCGGAATCAGGGATGACGCGCGGTTCATTTTCTCCAACCCAGACATGATTCATATGTCGATGCTGGCCTCACACCAGCGCTGGGCACGCTTCCTGCGGCATCTGCGCTTCATTGTGATCGACGAGTGCCACTCCTACCGCGGGGTCTTTGGCGCGAACGTGGCGCTGGTGTTGCGCCGCCTATTAAGGCTGTGTGATCACTACGGAGCGCGCCCGGTGGCCATTTCTGCCTCCGCCACAATGAAGGACCCGGCCATCCATACGCAGCGTTTGACGGGGCGTAAAACCCGCGAGGTGACCGAGGACGGTGCGCCGACGGGCGCGCGAACGGTGGCGTTGTGGGAGCCGGGCTTCATCGAGGGCGCTGAAGGCGAAAACGGTGCCCCGGTTCGCCGCGCCGCAACCACGGAAGCTGCCGGAATGATGGCGACCTTCGTGGCAGAGGGCGCGCGCACCTTGACTTTCGTGCGTTCCCGGCGCGCCGCGGAGGTAGTGGCGCTACGCACGGCGGAAGACCTTTCGGGCGCGTTGGGTCGGCCGGATTTCGCCCGCCGCATCGCTGCGTATCGCGCGGGCTACCTGGCAGAAGACAGGCGCAAGTTGGAAAAGGCCCTCGATTCCGGTGAGCTGTTGGGCGTGGCGACGACTTCGGCGCTGGAGCTAGGTATCGATGTGGGCGGATTGGATGCCGTCATCACCGCGGGGTTTCCGGGCACGGTGGCAAGTTTTTGGCAGCAAGCAGGCCGCGCGGGCAGGCGCGGGCAAGGCTCCGTGGTGGTGTTGGTGGCACGCGACGAGCCGATGGATACCTACCTGGTGCACCACCCTGACGCGCTGCTGGGCAAGCCAGTTGAGACGAGCGTGTTCAACCCGGCGAATCCCTATATCCTGTTCGGGCACGTCTACTGCGCGGCCGTCGAGAAGCCGCTCCAGGATGCGGAAATCGAGCAGCTCGGGGCGCACGACGTGGTGCATGCTCTGGCGGAGCGGGGGCTGCTGCGCCGCCGCGACCGCGGATGGTTCGCCGCGCCGATTCCGGCTGGGGAGGAGCTCACGCCGGAGACTGCCCACGCGGCGGTGTCGCTGCGCGGTGGTTCGGGCGAAGAGGTCATGATCGTGGATGCTTCTGACGGGCGTTTGCTCGGCACAATCGACGCCGCACGCGCCGCCAGCCAGGTCCATCCCGGCGCGGTGTATCTGCACCAGGGCGAGAGCTACGTCATCGAGGAGCTGCACTTCGCCGACTACCTGGCGCTGGCTAAGCCGGACACCCCGGAGTACACCACGACCCCGCGCTCGACCACGGATATTCGAATCGTGCGCGAGGCCGACGAACTGGTGAACTACGCGCCGGGGCTGTGGGTAGCCAACGTCGAGGTAGAGGTCATCGACCAAGTGACGGGTTATCAGGTGCGTTTGCCTGATGGCACGGTGGGCGATGACATTGCCCTGGAGATGCCGCAACAGCGCCTGCATACCCGCGCGGTGGCGTACACCATCGATCCGCTGGCACTTGCAGCGATGGGCGTCACCGCAGCGGATACGCCTGGCACCTTGCACGCGGCGGAGCACGCCGCCATCGGTCTGCTGCCGCTGATTGCAACATGTGACCGGTGGGATATCGGCGGCGTCTCTACCGCGCAGCATGCGGACACGGGCTTGCCCACGGTGTTTGTGTACGACGGTCACCCCGGCGGCGCCGGCTTTGCCGACGAGGGCTTCCGCCGCTTCCCCGAGTGGATAGCCACCACCTACGAGACGGTGGTCTCCTGCCCGTGCGAGTCGGGCTGCCCGTCCTGCGTGCAGTCACCGAAGTGCGGCAACGGCAACAACCCGCTGGACAAGGCAGGCGCCATCAAGCTGTTGGGCGCGCTGGTGACGATGACGCAATCAGGGCCCATGCCTGCCGACGCTTAGACAGGCCCGGCCCGCGCCACCGCCTCCACCCGCCGTACGGCAACGGTGACGATGACGTCGCGTTCGACCACTCGGCACTCCCGCAGCGTCGATTCGTTGTGCGCGGCCGTCTCCCGCGCCTGGGCGCACGCGTCCCTGCCCCGGGCGTGGTCCCAAGCAGCCGCCACGGCAGCCATGTCCGCCGCAACCTGCGCTTCGTGGCGCGCAGCCACCCGCCCCGCTACGGCGGTGACGCCGAGCAAGAGGGACACGATGGCCACGATGATGCCCGCATTGGCCACGGTGGCATAGCCAGCATCGGAGTTATGCCAGCGGTTCATCGCGTGGACCCGATCTCAGCAGGGAACACAGCACGCGCCTTCATCGACCCGAGCGGGGCCGGCACCGTGGCTTGTGCGGTCACGAGCCCGCCATGCTCAGCAACGTCGACGCTTGCCCCGTCACTCGAGAAGGGCTCCCCGATGGCATGTGCACGGGCGGCTGCCCCAGCGGCGTCGACAGCCGCGAGGTGTGCCGCCATCGTTGCCACCCCGGCGACTGCGCCCGCGGCCACGATGACCAGCGAACTTAACCCCAGAGCCGCCTCGATGGTGACCGAGCCCGTGTCATTACGCAGGATGCGGATGAGTTGCATAGCCTAGCGCGGAGTATTGGAGAGCGCGTCGGTGATGATGGATTCGATGGCGTCGGGAACCTGTCCGCCATTGATGACTGCATAAAGTACCGCAGCCAGCGCCGCAGCAGCGAGTGAGCCCATGGCGTATTCGATCGTCGACATACCCTCGTCGTTGCCTAAGACGGCTTTCATGCGAGTAGCTAGAACTTTCATATTTTTCTCCTTTGTAGTGCTGGTTTCTGTAGTTGATGTGTGAGATTCGTATTAGTGGATAGGTTGCTAAAGCAGCTGGGTCCCCAGGCTGATAATCACGGGCACGAGCCCCAAGACGATGAACGCTGGCAGAAAGCACACGGCTAGCGGAACCGCGATGAATACCCCGGCGCGCTCAGCGCGTGCCACAGCATTCGCGGCGGCCTCCGCGCGCAGCGTCTCCACCAGGCGGTGACAGCCCGCGGCAATCGCGGCGCCGGATTCACCCGAGAGATCAAGCAGACCCGCCAGATCCGCCAACTGCGGTTGTTCACGCAGGACCGCGATGGCCGAAGACATCGGCGCACCAACCCCCAGCAGCGCGGCAGCTTCCTGCCACGCGGGGCAGGCGCTTGTCGACGCCACCCCAGCCAACGCATCGCGCACCGACAGGCCCGCCTCCACGCACACCGCGAAGAGCTCGAGGTCAGCCGCAACATCAAGAGGCGCTGGCTGCTGCCGCGGACCATCGCGTGGCGTCTTTGGCCGCACGAGACGACGCAGCGGCGGGGCCGTGGGAATAAGAAGCGCTAGGGCCAGACAAAGCAAGGTCATCATGCCGCAGCCCTCCGCAGGATGTAGCGCGACCAGGCAAAGCCTGCACAGGCAAGGGCCACACCGACGTCGAGAAGCAGGCCCCCTAATCCCCCGCCTAACAGGAACGATAATGAATCCGCTCCCATCGCCCCTCCCATCGCGATGCCGGCCAACGGCAAACAGGCCAGGATAAGCGCGGTGGCCTGCGGGCCCTGCAGCGAAGACTCCGTGGATTTGGCGTGGCGGCGCGCGGCATCGAGCTGGGCCTGGGCCTGCTCGATAAGTTCTGCGAGCGCGACCCCGTGCGCCGTCGACATGCGTATGACGTGGCCAAGGCGCACTACCGCCGGGTCCGCGGCCTCCACGAGCGGGGCGTGAATATGCCCACCGTGAGCAGCCAATCCAGCCGCAGTTTGAAGCGGCAGCCGCACTGCCGCGGGGCATTCTGCAGGGACCGAGTTCACACCGCGTTGCAACGCACCCGCCGTGGTGGCACCCGCCCTGAGATCCGCGGCAACCGTGCCGAGGAAGGTAGCCAGATGTTCCCGACCGCGCCGGGCTTGGCGGCCTTGATTGACGTCGCGGATGTACCAGACCGCACAGACCACAACGAACAACACGGCCATTGCGACGCTGACACGCCCGAATACGTAGCAGCCGAGCACCCCGCAGAAGACCACCGGAACCACAAGTAGCCCGGCAGGGCGAGTCCGCGCGTTGCCTGGTTGCAGCCGGCGAGCTGCCGGAGGCTGCATCACAAGGGCCGCTCCCGCTAGGAGTAAGCAGGTCATGGCGCAACCCCCAGACGCTCAGCGAACTCCCTGTAACCGGGCCCCTTGCCGGTATCGATGCTCCAGATAAGCTCGGGCACCACGGGGTTTCCCTCGAGCAGCCCGATGTGCGCCAGGCACCGGCCCTCTGGCCGCCGTTCCATCGCAAGCACCACGTGTACCGCCGCCGCCAGCTGCGAGTGCAGTGCGTCGCGGTCCAAGCCGCCGAGCCCGGCGAGGGCCTCCATGCGCGCTGGTACCTCCCAAACCGAGTTCGCGTGCAGGGTCCCAGCACCGCCGTCGTGGCCGGTGTTGAGCGCGGCAAGCAAGTCCACAACTTCCGCTCCGCGAATTTCTCCCACCACGATGCGGTCGGGGCGCATGCGCAGCGATTGCTGCAGGAGCCGCGCCATCGTGATTTCACCGCGGCCTTCCGCGTTAGCGCGCCGCGCCACCAGCGTCACCACGTGCGGATGCAAAGGCGCAAGCTCCGCGGTGTCCTCAATAACGAGGATGCGCTCAGAGTCTGGCACCGTACCCAGCATCGCTGAGAGCAAGGTAGTCTTGCCCGCTCCCGTTCCGCCAATGACCAGGAAGGAAGCGTGGCGTTCCACAATCGCCCGCAGCAGGGGCTCGACCTCTGCTGCGATGCTGCCGCTTGCCACCAGTTGGTCAAGGCTCGTTTGTGCTTGGCGGAGCACGCGCAAGCTAATGCAGGTGCCGCCCGCAGAAGGCGGGGCAAGCAGCGCGTGCAGGCGCAGGGCTGTGCCATCGGGCCGCGCGAGCCTTCCATCGGCGAAAGGCTGCGCGTCATCGAGGCGCACACCCGCCACCGCCGCAAGGCGGGTGGCAAGCTGGCGTACCTCGGCGTCGCTGGCAAAGCTGACGGGCACCGGCTCCAAGCCGTTGCCGCGGTCGATGAAGCAACTGCGTGGACCGTTGACCACGACGTCGCTCAGCCCCGGCTGCGCCAGAATCGGTTCCAGCACCCCGAGCCCAAGCGAGTCATGGCGCAGGCGGCGCAAAAGGTCGAGAACATCACCATCACTGATGACGCCTGCCTCTGCCCGGATACGCCGGGCCAGTGCCGTGGTGTCGGCCACGAGCTCCGGCTCGGCAGCCACAATTCCGCGCAGCTTATCCAGGAGGCTGGTGTTACTCATGAAAGCACCTCGTCGATCACTCGCTGGGCAGCTGCGCGCAACGGGCGCGGTATGCTGCGCAAACCGCCTGTCTCCACGGCCTTGGTCAACCCGCGCACAGTGGGAATCTCCGCAATCGGGTCGCAGTGCACGATGTTCGCAATATCCTCTGGCTCAAGCCCCGACCACTGCCGATGCCGAACCACAACACTGCACGCCATCTGCTGCGCACGCAGCTCCCCAACCAGCTGTGCACACGCCGCGGCGGAGCGCACCTCGGCAGCACAGACGATGATCACGTGTTCACAGACTTGCGGAATATCGCCCGGCGCGGCATCAAAGACAGCACCTTGTGGGTGCAACGCAGCTGCTTGGAAAATGGCCTCGCGCCGCGCTGGCTTAAGGGTCGCTACCTGCGCATGTGCGCTTCGCGACGCCGCCAGCACCCCCAGGTTTCCGTGCCGCGGCACCGCCCGATGCAGGTCCGTGGCGTTTACGGCGCCACTTCCCGCTGCAAGATCCGGCCACCTTGCCCCTGGTTCCTCCTCGATGCCAGCGAGAAGATCGAGCCCACCGGAGTAAGGAGCGGCGTCGACGAGCAGCCCTGCTCCCGCCTCCACCGCGAGCGCATAGGCAAAGGTAGATGTGCCCACTCCCCCGGCTGCGCCAACCACTGCGAGCGCGAAAGATCCGCCGCTTTGCTCACGTGGGCTCACCTGATCCGCAAGCGCACTCAAGAGCTGCTTCGACTCAGCAGGCACGATGAAGGCTTCGGCGCTGCGGCATTTCATCGCGGCCTCGTAGTCAATGGGGCCGGGGTCGGCCACAACGAAGAAAACCGGGGCAACGCTGTGTTTGGCCACGAGAGCCGCGGTGAGCTTGTCTGCGATGACAACGCTGGCCTTGGGCAGGTGCCGCGGAAAGTCGCGTGGGTCTTCCACCGTGGTGACGTGCACGCTGGTAGCAGCGGCTGCTGCAAGAACCTCGGCGCGCAACGCGGAATCTCCCACGGCGATGGCGATGGTGACGTCTTGTGAACTCATGCCTTAAGCCTGCGGGTGACATAGCCGCTGTTTCTAGAGGCAATTTTCTCGCTGTGGATAACGCACCTATTGGAAACGCGTTGTAGCGATGCAGCGTGACGTGTCAGCAAATATGTGTGGAAAACAGCCGTTTTGTGCTTTCCTTTGCCTTGACCTTCGCGTGCACAAACAGGGCGGAAATAGATGATGACCCGCGCCTCGGGGGGGGTGTGCGCGGGTCATCGGTAACCCGGCATCGGGGGGGGTGAGCCGGGGCAGGCCGCACAGTATATCGGGGCCTTGCACCGCTCATTATGGCATGGAAGCGGGCCATTGACAACAGCAACCACGGCGCAAGGCACCCAAGGCCCCAGACCAAATGCCGCACGAGAGAAATCACAAAGTTCCGCCAACCTTGCCGCCACCGCGTAACACCCTTAACATTGGTCACAGTATGATTCCCGATCCCCACCGTGCTGAAGCTATCGGCACGGAAGCCGCCTCCACCGCTGCCGATTCCTCCGTGCCCAGCGGTGATTCCCGCGTGGCTGCTTTCTTCGATCTGGATAAAACCATTATCGCCACTTCCTCCGCATTCGCCTTCGGCAAGGAGTTCATGCACAACGGACTCATCACGCCGTCGGAAGCCCTGCAAATGTCGATTGCAAAAGCGGGCTACATGTTTGCAGGCCAATCCAGCGAACAGATGGACGCCACCCGCGACCAGTTAGCAGCAATGGTCGCAGGTTGGTCGGTGGATGAGGTCCACAACATCGTGGCTGAGACGATGCACAACGTGGTCACCCCGGCCATTTATGCCGAGGCCCGCGAGCTCATCACGTTCCATCAATCGGCGGGCCACGAGGTGGTCATCATCTCAGCTTCCGCATCAGCGCTGGTGCGCCCCATCGCCAAGGAGCTCGGCATCACGCGCGTGGCAGCCACCGAGCTAGAAGAAAGCGACGGCCGCTTTACCGGGGAAATCCTCTTCTATTGCAAAGGGCCTGCCAAGGCGCAATCAATAAGTGACATCGCGGAGGAACTGGGCGTCGATCTCGGTGAGTCCTATGCATACTCCGATTCGGCGACAGACATCCCGATGCTCGCAATGGTGGGCCACCCCGTTGCGGTCAATCCTGACCGACACATGAAAAAGCACGCCTTGGAACAAGGCTGGGACATCCGCACTTTCAAGGACCCGGTCCCCCTCTTTACGATGCCCGGTGCGAAGGAAGTAGGCATCGGTTCCGCGGTGGTGGCCGGAATCGCAGCAGTTGTGGCGGCTGGCCTGTGGCTGTCACAACGCCCCTCGGCCTTCTGGGAACCCAAGAACAGCGCCTAGGCCGACCGCGCGATGCCGTCCGCTTCTTCCCCGCCCGCAGCCCATGCCTTAAGCAGAAACTCCAAAGTTTTGCCAGGCTGCTCCGGATAAGCGCTGATGGCTTCCCAATGCTCATCGCGGTGGCGGTTGTAGTAGGTTTCGGGGACCGCAAAGCCACGCGGGTCGAAGCCACTGTGTATCGCCGCGATGCGGGCTGCAACCATGCCGATGAGGTGACTGCGCGATCCGAAGACGCCGTAGGCAGCGAGCTCCGCATGCAACACCACTGGGAGCAACCGGTCAAAAGCCATTCCGCTACCACTGCTGATGAGACGCGCCAAGGCTTGGACACGCGCGGCGCCCGACGCCGCCGGAATGCCTGTTCCGCCCGCCGCAACGTCGAGTCGCGCGAGAACTTGGAGCGGCGAGCGCGCAAAGGTGCGCACAGTAGTCGATTGCACCTCGGGCGCCAGCACCGAGTAGGCACTAATAGCGTTTGCAAGGGGCCCGTCGACCGCATCTTCGGGCTGCAAATTCGGGGAGATATTTAGGCCTTCGACGAACACCGCGGCCCGTGCGCCGCGCATCGCGGACTCTGCGGAAATAACATCGAATTTCCGTAAACCCGCCGGGCGGCGATGTGCGCGAGAAATTTTCTGAACCGCTTGCGCAGCCGCATTTTCCACCCCAGGCAATGCAAAGAGCGGGGCCAACGGGTCATTTTCTGCCATATCCTCTAGGATAGACCTGTGCGGCCTCTGCGATTCCTCACACACGCAGTTGTCAGGTTTCACTACTATGGCCACTACAGATTTAGACAAACGCTAGGAGTTACTAACCGTGAGCAACGACGGACTATTCACTGACGGATCGGACCAATTTGCACCGAAGGTCAATACTATCCCGCTCAGCGATGCAGATACCTCGAGGCCCGGTGAGGTATCCGTGGGACAGCTGGTCTCCAACGCTACCGAGCAGATGTCTCAGCTCGTCCGCTCCGAGGTTGAGCTCGCCAAGACCGAGCTTGCTCAATCCGCCAAGAAGGGCGGCATCGGTGCCGGCATGTTCGGCGTCGCTGGCACCATCGCGCTGTACAGCTCTTTCTTCTTTTTCTTCTTTCTTGCGGAGCTGCTCGACCTCTGGCTCGATCGCTGGGCAGCGTTCCTGATCGTCTTCCTCATCATGCTGGTTCTCGCAGCCATCGTGGGCTTTATCGGCTTCAAGAACATCAAGAAGGTTAAGGCACCTGAGAAGACCATCCAGTCCACCAAGGAACTCAAGAAGTTAGTCCCAGGCAAGGCAACCAAGTCCGTTGAACGCGGCCTGTACACCTAAAACCATTTAGCAGCACTTTCCAACTTCGCTTGTCTCCGCCCGAGGCCTTATCTCCGCCCGAGCTCTCTAGCTCGGGCGGGTTTAGCTTTTATAAGGCAAGGAAAGAAAGGAAACCGTTCCCATGGCCCAGACTCCTGCGCCGTTGCCCCCTTCAGTAGTTGAGCTCGAAGGCCCCTTCACGCACGAGTTTGTGCACACCCGTGGCATCAGGCTGCATGCAGCGACCGCTGGGTCACCGAGCGATCCGCTCGTCCTCCTCCTGCATGGTTCCTTCGGCGGGTGGTTCGATTTCAAGGACGTCATCGCCCCCATTGCTGAGCAAGGCTTCCACGTCGCTGCCCTCGATATGCGCGGTTTCGGAATGTCGGACAAGCCCCCAGTGGAGGTAGGCCAGGACATTCGCGCGATGGTCGGTGACATCACGGGCGCCATCCAGGCATTGGGCCACGATTCCGCATACCTAGTCGGTGCAGATTCCGGTGGTGCCATTGCATGGGCCGTGGCCTGCGAACGCCCCGAACGTACCTTGGGACTAGTCTCTGTTTCCGCGTCCCACCCCGTCGATCTGCGCCGCGCCATGGCCGCCCGCCCATGGGACTTCGGGTGGCTGCTACTGCGCGCAGGCCTATGCCGCCTAGCAGGGCCCATCCGCCGGCATAACCCCTTAATGCGTCCCTCCACTTATGAAAAGGAGCTGGCCCTCAACACGGATTCAAAGTTCCCAGCTGAGCGCCGGGGCGACGTCGCCAAGCTGCGCATTCAAGCCTCGCAGATAGGAAACGTCCGCCGAGGGATCCTGTGGAACCACCGCATGCGCACCGCCGTGCCACCGTTAAGCTGGATCGACTCGAAGGTCGAAGCGCCGGTTTTGTACCTGCATCCCAAGCAACAACTGTGGCGCCCACTCCTGCGTCGCGCCGAGAAACGCACGGCAAGCGCGTTCCGGAACGCCACCATCGCTCAGACCAAGAACCTGCCCCACATTGAGTCGCCCGCAGCCTTCGCAACGATGGTCAGCGAATGGCTCAACTCGCATGATTGGGAATGTGCGAAATAAGTAACAGTTAATCTATCCCGAGCGCCACCCCACACAGGGGGTGGCTTTTTCTTTATTATTAAGCCTAAAATCCCAGTTCACGGGATACTAACTAGCGACTTATAGTTTTTATCACATGTTTATAAATTACAAACTCTTGAATGTGTGCGTGAACACAAGGTAACTTCATTTCAAACCTAAAAGGTTCGCAAATGTTCATCCAATGCTCTACGCAATTCGGAGGTCTCTCCCCCTTATGACGATCAAAAAGACGCTTGCTGTCGTATCGGCAGCTTCCGTAGCCCTTACCCTCGCGGCATGTGGCAGCGACAGCAACGACAGCGCCGCAGGTGGATCCGCTAGCGGCGACAACCTAATCACCGCTTGGGGCAGCGAGCCACAAAACCCGCTGATTCCTGCAAACACCAATGAGACCGGCGGTGGCCGCATCGTTGACTCCATCTACTCCGGCCTCGTGTACTACGACTCCGAGGGCAAGACTCAAAACGAAATCGCCGAGTCCATCGAGCCCAACGATGACAACACCGAGTTCACCATCAAGCTCAAGGAGACCAACTTCTCCGACGGCTCCCCGGTTACCGCAAAGAACTTCGTTGACGCTTGGAACTACGCCGTAGCAAACGACCAGCTCAACGCATCCTTCTTCGGCAACATCAAGGGCTACAAGGAAGGCGTCAAGGAGCTCGAGGGCCTCAAGGTCGTCGACGATCTGACTTTCACCGTTACCCTGACCAACCCAGAGCAGGACTTCCCGGCTCAGCTCGGCTACTCCGCGTTCTACCCGCTGCACGAGTCTGCTTTCGAGGACATGGACGCCTTCGGCCAGAACCCAATCGGCAACGGCCCATACAAGCTCTCCGAGTGGAACCACAACCAGGACGCAACCGTCGTTCCTAACGAGGAATACAAGGGTGGCCAGAAGGTTGCCAACGACGGCGTGAAGTTCGTCTTCTACACCGACAACGACGCCACTTACGCTGATCTACTCTCCGGCAACCTGGATCTCCTAGACTCCATTCCGGACTCCGCTTTCGACGTCTACGAGGCTGACCTCGGCGACCGTGCAGTCAACCAGCCTTACGCTGGCTTCCAGTCCTTCACCATCGGCGAGAACCTCGAGCACTTCTCCGGTGAAGAGGGCAAGCTGCGCCGCCAGGCCATCTCCTACGCAATCAACCGCGAGGAGATCACCGAGACCATCTTCAAGGGCACTCGCACTCCTGCCAAGGACTTCACCTCCCCAGTTCTCCCGGGTTACTCCGAGGACATCAAGGGCAACGAAGTCGTGAAGTACGACCCAGAGAAGGCTAAGAAGCTGTGGGCTGAGGCTGACAAGATCAACAAGTGGGCTTCCCCGTCCTTCGAGATTGCCTACAACTCTGACGGTGGCCACAAGAGCTGGGTTGATGCAGTGTCCAACTCCATCAAGAACACCCTGGGCATCGAGGCCGTTGGCGCTCCTTACCCAGACTTCAAGTCCCTGCGTGACGAGGTAACCAACCGCACCATCAAGACCGCTTTCCGTACCGGTTGGCAGGCAGACTACCCATCCCTGGGCAACTTCCTTGCTCCGCTGTACCAGACCGGCGGTTCCTCGAACGACGGTGACTACGCCAACGAAGAGTTCGACAAGCTGCTCGTTGAGGCTGCAAAGTCCTCCTCCCAGGAAGAGGCCGCTAAGAAGTACAACGAGGCTCAGTCGCTGCTGTTCGAAGATCTCCCAGCCATCCCGCTGTGGTACCCGAACGCCACTGGTGGCTTCTCCGAGGCTGTAAGCAACGCTTCCTTCAACTGGAAGGGCGTCCCGGTCTACTACGAGATCACCAAGAACTAAGTTCTGCGTTAAGCTTTAGACTCGCGCAACGCAAAGCTCCGTCTCCTGTCTGGGAGACGGAGCTTTTTGTTCGCTTGGCGACGCCCCCTTAGCTTCGCCATTTCCTGAGTCTTATTCATAAAATATGCACGGTTTTCCGCCGTTGCATGCTCGGAAGCAAGAATAACTTTCATCCCGCTAATTTTTGGATCTTCTATGCAGTGCTTCTAGTCTAAATGCGATGTTTCCCTACGCACCGCGTGAAAGGTACAACTGCATGAATCTCAAGAAGACTCTCGCTTTCCTAGCCGTAGCCACGGCCTCGGTTTCCCTGGCTGCTTGCGGCTCCTCCGACAACGGCGGTTCCTCTGACGGAATCGTCTTGGCCAACGGAGCGGAGCCGCAGAACCCGCTAATCCCGGCAAACACCAACGAAAATGGTGGCGGACGCCTAACCAAGCTGATCTATGCCGGCTTGGTCTACTACGACAACGCCGGCGAGACCCACATGGACGTCGCCGAGTCCATCGAGCCAAACAAGGACAACACTGTCTTCACAGTCAAGCTCAAGGACACCAAGTTCTCCGATGGCTCGCCGGTCACTTCGAAGGACTTCGTCGATACGTGGAACTACGCCGTTGAGAAGAACTTCAACAACGCGTACTTCTTCGAAATGATCAAGGGCTACAAAGAGGGCGCTAAGTCCATGGAGGGACTGAAGGTCATCGATGACTCCACCTTCACCATCGAGCTGGCCGCACCCGACGCCGACTTCGTCAGCCGCCTGGGCTACGACGCCTACTTCCCGATGCACGAGTCCGCCTTCGCCGACATCGATGGTTATGGCGAAAACCCAATCGGCAACGGCCCATACATGCTGGATTCCTGGAACCACAACGTTGACGCCACAGTGGTCAAGAACCCGGAGTACACCGGCGAGCGCACAGCTCAGAACGAAGGCGTGAAGTTCACCTTCTACGCCCAAGGCGACGCCGCCTACGCTGACCTGCTCTCCGGCAACCTCGACGTATTGGATGCCATCCCAGACTCCGCATTCTCCACTTACGAGCAGGAGCTCGCCGGCCGTTCCACTTCCGACGCCTCCGCCCGCCAGGTTGCTTTGACCCTTAACGAAAACCTCGACCACTTCTCTGGTGAAGAGGGCAAGCTGCGCCGCCAGGCCATCTCCCACGCCATCAACCGCGACGAGATCACCGAGGTCATCTACAAGGGCACCGCAACCGCAGCCAAGGACTTCACCTCGCCGGCGATCCCGAACTACAACGACTCCATCAAGGGCTCCGACGTGCTCAACTACGATCCCGCCAAGGCGAAGGAGCTGTGGGACAAGGCGGACAAGATCAGCAAGTTCGAAGGGACGCTGCCGATTTCCTACAACGCTGACGGCAACAACAAGGCTTGGGTCGACGCCGTGGCAAACTCCATCAAGAACGCTCTGGGCATCGAGTCCGTGGGTAATCCGTACCCTGACTTCAAGTCCTTCCGTGACGAAGTTAAGAACCGCACCGCTAAGGGCGCAACCCGATCCAGCTGGTCCGCCGACTACCCGGCCACCAGCGCCTTTATCGGCCCCCTGTACGGCACCGGCGCCGGCAACAACGATGCCGACTACTCCAACCCAGAGCTCGACTCCCTCATCGACAAGGCAGCGTCCAGCTCCCCCGAAGAGGCCGTAAAGGTTAACGAGCAAATCCAGCAGATCCTTTTCGAGGATCTGCCCGCCGTCCCGCTGTGGTACCCGAACACCACGATCGGTTGGTCCGAGTCCGTCAACAACGTCGCGGTCAGCTGGAACGGCACTATCCCGTTCTGGGAGATTTCTAAGGCCTAGCCTTTCCGCAGCAGCATCGCCCAATATAGGGTGAGCCTGCTCACCACATAGGGCAAAGGGCACCCCCATCTGTCGTTTCAAGGACAGATGGGGGTGCCCCTATTTTTACCCCCATGAATAAATTGAAAATGCCTGCATATTCCACATTTACGCGGCTACCAGCGGCTAAAATATACCAACCTGCCAACCACTAGAAACCACACTTTTCTGTGATGCGCACAGATTCAGAGATTACTCATTGAGCGAGATCACAAACTAGGATTCCCTGTAGCCACGACAGGCAAACTCTCAAGACACGCGTAGCAGCCTCTGCCACAACCCTTCCCCAGGGTCGCGACCTTCTCGGTCGCGCGGCGTCGGCAAGCGCATGCTCACAACTAGTAAAGGACAACACTATGTTGCGCTATATCGGGCGACGAGTGCTCCAGATGATTCCGGTGTTCTTCGGAGCTACCCTCCTCATCTACGCACTTGTCTTCTTGATGCCCGGTGATCCGGTCGAAGCCCTGGGCGGCGACCGCGGTCTCACCGAGGCAGCTCGCGCTAGGATCGAGGCCGAATACAACCTCGACAAGCCATTTATTGTCCAGTACCTGCTCTACATCAAGGGCATTTTCATGCTGGACTTCGGAACCACCTTCTCCGGAATCCCCGTCACCGAAGTTATGGCCAATGCTTTCCCAGTTACGGTGAAGCTCACTCTCATGGCCATTGTCTTTGAAACAGTCTTCGGCATCCTGTTCGGCGTCATCGCCGGTATGCGCCGCGGAGGAATCTTCGATTCCACCGTCCTGGTCGCTTCCCTGCTCGTCATCGCAGTGCCTTCCTTCGTCATCGGCTTTGTCTTCCAGTACCTCGTGGGTATTAAATGGCAGCTCCTTCCGGTGACGGTGGGCGCGAAGGCCAGCTTTGAGTCGCTCCTCATGCCAGCAATGGTGCTGGGTGCGCTCTCCTTGGCATATGTCATCCGCCTGACCCGCCAGTCTGTTGCTGAGAACCTCCGCGCAGACTACGTGCGTACCGCCCGCGCAAAGGGCCTTTCCAGTGGTGCCGTCACCCGCCGCCACGTCCTGCGCAACTCCCTGATTCCAGTGGCTACCTTCATCGGTGCCGACATCGGCTCCCTGATGACCGGTGCCATCGTTACCGAGGGCATCTTCGGCATCAACGGCGTTGGCGGAACCATGTACCAGGCCATCCTGCGTGGTGAGCCGACCACCATCGTTTCCTTCACCACGGTCTTGGTGATCATCTACATCATCGCCAACCTGCTGGTTGACCTCCTCTACGCAGTACTCGACCCGAGGATCCGTTATGCCTAATTTCGAAAAGACTACTCAGTACCCTGGCCAAGAGCACTACGTCAACGAGGTCGACGAAACCGGTCTCGGCGCTGTCGACGCCGTCAAGGACGAGTCTGCTCCTTCTTCCCAATGGGGAGAGGCATGGCGCTACCTGCGCCGCCGCCCGCTGTTCTGGGTTGCGGCCACCATGATCGTTATCGCAGTCCTGCTGGCGCTGTTCCCAGGTCTGTTCACCAACACCGATCCACGCATGTGCGAGCTGTCTAAGTCGCTCGCTCCTGCCGAGTCCGGTCACCCCTTCGGATTTAACCGCCAAGGTTGCGACATCTACGCTCGCGTCATCTATGGCGCACGTGCCTCTGTCACCGTGGGCGTGCTGACCACGATTCTCGTGGTCATCATCGGCGCCCTAGTGGGCGCCGTAGCCGGCTTCTTCGGTGGATGGATTGACTCCGTTCTCTCCCGCATCACCGATATCTTCTTCGCTATTCCGCTGGTTCTGGCGGCAATCGTTGTTATGCAGATGTTCAAGGAGCACCGCACCATCATCACGGTGGTCTTGGTCCTTGGTCTGTTCGGCTGGGTCTCCATCGCCCGTATTACGCGTGGCGCCGTGGTCTCCATCAAGAACGAGGAATACGTGCAGTCCGCGCGCTCTATCGGCGCGTCGAACATCCACATCCTCTTCAGCCACATCCTGCCGAACGCTGCAGCGCCGATTATTTCCTACGCCACCGTGGCGCTGGGTACCTACATCGTCGCCGAGGCAACCCTGTCCTTCCTGGGCATCGGTCTGCCGTCCACGTTCGTCTCCTGGGGCGGAGACATCTCTGACGCACAGGCTTCCCTGCGTGTTAACCCGGCCGTCCTGTTCTACCCGGCAGGCGCCCTGGGCCTGACCGTTCTGAGCTTCATCATGATGGGTGACGTCGTTCGCGACGCCCTCGACCCGAAGGCAAGGAATCGCTAATGAATAAGCCGCTACTTGAAATGAAGGACGTCCACATCTCCTTCGAGACCTCCACCGGTACCGTCGAGGCAGTTCGTGGTGTCAACCTGAGCATCTACCCAGGCCAGTCCGTGGCAATCGTGGGCGAGTCCGGCTCCGGTAAGTCCACCACCGCTATGTCCATCCTGGGCCTTCTACCGGGCACCGGCAAGGTCACCAAGGGTCAGATCCTCTTCGAGGGCGAGGACATCACCCACTACAACAACAAGCAGTTCGAAGCCCTCCGCGGCAACAAGATCGGCTTGGTCCCGCAGGATCCAATGTCCAACCTGAACCCGGTGTGGCGTATTGGCACCCAGGTTGAGGAATCCCTCAAGGCCAACAACGTGGTTGAGGGTTCCGAGCGCGAGAAGCGCGTGGTGGAGATCCTTGAGGAAGCTGGGCTTCCCGACGCCGAGCGTCGCGCCAAGCAGTACCCGCACGAGTTCTCCGGTGGTATGCGCCAGCGCGCGCTCATCGGTATCGGCCTGGCCGCTCGCCCGAAGCTTCTTATCGCCGACGAGCCGACCTCGGCACTCGACGTGACCGTGCAGAAGACCATCCTGGACCACCTCGAGCACCTCACCGAGTCCCTCGGCAACGCGGTTCTGTTCATCACCCACGACTTGGGCCTCGCGGCAGAGCGTGCTGAGCACCTCATCGTTATGCACCGCGGCCGCATCGTGGAATCTGGCCCCTCGCGAGACATCCTGCGCGACCCTGAGCACCCCTACACCCGCCGTCTGGTCACCGCGGCTCCTTCCCTCGCTTCCTCCCGCATCCGTGCGGCCCAAGAAGCCGGAATCGAGACCGAGGAGCTCAAGACCGGCACTGCAAGCCACGCTGCCAACATTGAGGAAGAAACCGTCATCTCCGTACGCAACCTGACCAAGGAATTTGATATTCGTGGTCAGCGCGGCGAGAAGAAGCTGCTTAAGGCAGTTGACGATGTCTCCTTCGACATCCGCCGCGGCACCACCATGGCGCTCGTGGGCGAGTCCGGTTCGGGTAAGTCCACCGTGGCCAACATGGTCCTGGGCCTGCTGGAGCCGACCTCCGGCACCATCGAGTTCGAAGGCAAAGACACTTCCAAGCTCTCCAAGAAAGAACTGTTCAACCTGCGCCGCAAGATGCAGGTCGTCTTCCAGAACCCGTATGGCTCCCTGGACCCGATGTACTCCATCTTCAAGTGCATCGAAGAGCCGCTGGCTCTGCACAAGGTGGGAAGCCGTAAGGAGCGTGAGGCCCGCGTGGCTGAGCTGCTCGACATGGTGGCCATGCCGCGTTCTGCGATGCGCCGCTACCCGAACGAGCTCTCCGGCGGTCAGCGCCAGCGTATCGCCATCGCCCGCGCCTTGGCGCTGCGCCCAGAGGTCATCGTCCTCGACGAGGCAGTCTCCGCACTGGACGTTCTGGTGCAGAACCAGATCATCCAGCTGCTGGCCGAGCTGCAGTCTGAGCTAAAGCTGTCTTACCTCTTCATCACGCACGATCTGGCAGTTGTCCGCCAGACGGCCGATGACATTGTGGTTATGAAGAAGGGCCAAGTCATGGAGGCAGGCACCTCCGATTCCATATTCAACGACCCACAAGAGGAATACACCCGCAACCTCATCAACTCGGTTCCGGGCATGCACCTCGAGATCGGCACTGGCTCCAACCTCGGATTAGCCAAGGAGTAACACCTCCCCCCATTTCGTTATAAGAAGTTCCACCGGAGGGCTCCGAGGATTCATTACGTAGTCCTCTAATCGGGGCGGGTTATGTTTACTCCGTTCCCTCATTCCCTTCGGGACTGGAGGAACTAGTCGCTGGCTTCGGTATGGCTCTTATTCGCCCTGTCTGAAAATGATCCGGGGGGGTGAAGTGCCCCGAGTTTTGTTCCTAGGCATTTGCCTTGATTTCTATTTTTACTTGCGGCGGGTTCTGCTTCCAAAATTCGGTTTCCACTTCGACTGGGGTTCGGTATCCCAAGCTTTGGTGAAGCCTCGTCTCGTTCCACCATGACACCCACTCGAACGTCGCGATTTCTACCTCGACAACGTCATTCCATCTGCGAGCATGGATCAGCTCGTTGGTGTAGGAGCCGTTAACGTTTTCAGCCAGAGCATTGTCATAGGAGTCGCCAACTGTCCCAGTAGAAGCGGCAATCCCGTGCTGGGCAAGGCGCTCGTTGTAGACAACGCTGACGTACTGCGAGCCATGATCCGAATGGTGAATGAGACCTGTTGTTTCCTCAGCACACACGATCGCCTGATTGAGAGCTTGCAGCGGCAACGCTTGAAGTGCGCATGGAGTCTGATAACGCCCACCCAACGATCCGCCGGGAATAAACGTCGGTGACAAACGCGGCATACACAAAGCCTTTTTTCGTGCGCACATACGTAAATGTCAGCCACCCACAACTTGTTCGGACCCTGGGCTTTGAATTCACGCTCGACCAAGTCTGGGCGCAGATCAGGCACGTTAGGCTTACGGGTTGTGATTGGTGACCCGCCTTTGCCTTTGCCAGAAACACCGGCCAAGCGCATTAAACGGGCAGTTTGTTCACGACCGATATCAATTCCGTCACGGTGAAGAGCATGCCACATCTTCCGCACACCGTAGACACCGTAATTATCCCGATGAATAGAACTAATACGTTCAACCAGCACAGCATCGCGAAGGCGACGAGCACTTAACCCACGGGCCTTGGACTGGCGATAACCACGTGAGGTGATGAACCCACCAGCGCGGTTATTCTTCAACGTCTTACAGATGAACTCGACAGAGAAACGATTCCGGTATTTATCAATGAACCGGATCATTTCTTAACGTTTTGGGTCGAGTTCTGACGCGAAAAAAGCTGAGGCCGCCTTCAGCAGCTCATTAGTGTCGCGTAACTCTTGATTTTCACGGCGTAGCCTCGCGTTTTCCGCGGCCAAGTCTTCAGGCACAGGTTCTGGGATGTTTCCCGAACGGCGGGCCTGCTGGGTCCATTGACGAGCTGTGTGCCATGAAACCCCCAGCTTTGGGGCTACTGCCTGGCACGCGGCTTGCATCGACATATTTTCCGCCAAGATGCGGTCCTCAACGAGACGGACCACGCGGTCCTTCGCATCCTGGTTAAATTTTCTTGGCATATTCCAGATTTTTCCATCTACTCAAACGGAACAAAACCTGGGGCACTTCAGTCTTGGTAGCAGATTGTGTTCTATCGAATACCTCTAATGTCTTCAACCGCTGGGCATCCGTGTATCGCACATTAGTCATACGGGAAATCCTCCAAGATTTCGTCCACATCCCCTTTTTTGCTACTTAGCCCCCTACCACCTATCCGGAAAACCCCGACCAACTACGCGGATTGCCCCTGCCAACTACGCCGAAACGGCAGCCCAACGAGTGCAGCAAGGCGGGAGTAGTGGTTGGGCTGTGTCAAGGACCTCAATATCTTGTGCCACGCCCGAACCCCCGGCGAACTAATCAATGCACTCTAAAACCGGAAGAGCCATTTTACAGTGATTTTCCCAATCCTGATTGGATCACCGTGATTGCGAGACTGAGTCTTGAGGTTACGCCGAAACATGCGATGAGATGTGAGACGTGCTTTTTTACTGTCGCTTCGGAATACTTCATCGCAGAAGCTATTTCAGCATTGGATAGCCCTTGGCATATATATTGTAGGACGTGTGTCTCTGCTTTGGTAAGCCTTTCGTACACTGGGGAAAGGTTCGTTTGGGGAAATGCTGGTGTGAGAACTTTCCCCGGTATGTACTTAATGAGTCTGTTTAAGGCCTGCGGGGAAACTGTTGTGCCACCGGTCATCGCCTCTCGGACCGCAGTGATAATTGCCTGTGGCCGTGAGCTTTTAATGATGTAGCCGGCACCGCCACCTGCCAACACCTTGAGCATGGTTTCGTCGCTGTCAAGCGCGGTGATGGCTACGAATACAGGAGGACTCAGTCGACGTTGGACTTCCTGCAGTAACGTTACCCCGTCCATCTCCGGCATGTGGATGTCAGCTAGAACGATATCGACGTTGACACTGTCGATCGCAGTGAGTGCCTCGATTCCATTGTGTGCTTCCGCTACAACACGGATGTCCTCAGTGGTAGCGAAATATTGTCGAAACGAGTGCAGGACCAGCGGGTCATCATCGACAATAAGGACCCGTTTTTCCATGTCATGCTCGCTCATTGTTGGCAACTTGGTTGCACCACGGAAGGGCTGGATGATGTTTGCAAGAAAAGATATCGGTAATACTGCCGAGTGTTGTAATAACGTGACTTTCCGTGTGCGGCTCTTGAACTTGGGGAATCTGCGATATCGGGAAGGTCGGTTCAGCCGTTGCGGAAGGGGCGACTGTCAAAGTTAGGAGCGTCGCCGCTGTGAGGGGGGCAATAAGTTGAAGGTATCGGAAAGGTGACATTTCCTGTCCTCTTCTATATCTAGGGGCCATCTCAGACATCTTATTGTCTCGTACTCGCTATTTAATCAAGCATTTTTCATTGAGGATTGTAGACGAAAGTGCCCACCTCATTGGGGGGGGTGTTCCTATCTAGTTAGTCAAGTCCGCGGGTGGAATTTTCAGGGGTGTCCGCGGTGCTTGACTCTGTCTGACATACTTCGTGCTGGCATCCACATTACTTTGAGATCTCACACCAACTAGTGGCGTGCATCAGGTTCCTATTAGCAGTTGGAGTATGTCACTGCCTTCGGCGGCATCACCCCCCCCGGATCATTTTCTTAACAGGGAGAATAAGAGCCATACCGAAGCCAGCGACTAGTTCCTCCAGTCCCGAAGGGAATGAGGGAACGGAGTAAACATAACCCGCCCCGATTAGAGGACTACGTAATGAATCCTCGGAGCCCTCCGGTGGAACTACTTAGAACGTAATGGGCTGTAAAGCTTCTACTGCGGTTTCCGCATCTTGGTCTCCCATTGGACGGAACTCGAGACCGTACGAATGGACCCTCCGAGATTTTCGGCTAGCCGTGAAATAGTCGGAAGGCTCAGCCCGGTGGCCAGACGTAAGTTCTGAGTGCTGCTACTGACAGCATTTACAAAACTAATGGTTACATGGCCTCCATGGTCCTCTATAGTGAGGTTTACTGTAGATCTCGGCTCGGCGTATTTGATGATATTGGTGGCTGTTTCAGTCGGTATCTCCCGGAGGATAACCAGGCTATCGGCGCTAAAGAGGAGGGAGGGGCTTGCGCCTGCCGTTTCTACCGTAAAGCCATGTGTTTTTAGGAAGTTGGCTATTTGGTAAAGCTGGTTGGCCACAGATGGTTCCGAATCACTCGAACGCGGAGGGGAATCGTTGTTGAGGATACGCAGTAGATCGCGGACGTGACCCCTGTTTGGTAGACACCTGATATCCAGCCCGGTTGGGTTGGGAAGAAAGGTAATCTACCACCATGCCTAGGTACTCCGAACAGTTCAAACGTGATGCTGTGGCCCTCTACGAAAACAATGAGGACCTTTCACTTCACGCGGCTTCAGCAGAGCTTGGAGTCAATCGTTCCTCGCTTTTTCCTGGCTTCAGCAGTACGGCACCGGCAAACGTGCCCGCATTAAAGCCGTGCATGATAAAGCCCAAGCGGCGACTGATTCCGAGCGGATCCGCCAGCTGGAAAAAGAAAACACGAAGCTGCGCGAAGAACGCGATATCCTGCGCAAGGCCGCGAAATATTTTGCCGAAGAGACACGCTGGTGATCCGCTTCCAGTTTGTCTATGACCACCGAACCGAGTACTCGGTCAAGCGGATGTGCAACGTGTTAAAGCTCAATCGCTCCTCGTTCTACAAATGGCTCAACACCCGTGAAAAGCGTAGGTTAAAGACGTGTTCGGATGCTCTTATTGGTGCAAGAATCAAGAGCATCTTCGATGATGAGAACGGGGGACCTGACCCCTGTTTGGTAGACACCTGATATCCAGCCCGGTTGGGTTGGGAAGAAAGGTAATCTACCACCATGCCTAGGTACTCCGAACAGTTCAAACGTGATGCTGTGGCCCTCTACGAAAACAATGAGGACCTTTCACTTCACGCGGCTTCAGCAGAGCTTGGAGTCAATCGTTCCTCGCTTTTCTCCTGGCTTCAGCAGTACGGCACCGGCAAACGTGCCCGCATTAAAGCCGTGCATGATAAAGCCCAAGCGGCGACTGATTCCGAGCGAATCCGTCAGCTAGAAAAAGAAGTCTCGAAGCTTCGTGAAGAACGCGATATTCTACGTAAAGCTGCTAAATATTTTGCCGAAGAGACACGCTGGTGATCCGCTTCCAGTTTGTCTATGACTACCGAACCGAGTACTCGGTCAAGCGGATGTGCGATGTGTTAAAGCTGAATCGTTCCTCGTTCTATAAATGGGTCCAAACCCGTGAAAAGCGCAGGTTAAAGATGTGTTCCGATGCCCTTATTGGTGCAAGAATCAAGACCGCTTTTGATGATGAGCACGGGCTTTATGGTGCTAAACGCATCGCTGCAAGCCTCAACGACGATAAGGACTTTCCTCCGATCAATCACAAGAAGGTCGCACGCATCATGAAATCCATGGGGCTAAAAGGCTTTAGCAAACAACGTCGATGTATCACCACCAGGCGCAAGCCTGGACACCGTGTCATGCCAGATTTAGTAGGCCGCAAATTCACCGCTGATAAGCCGAACCAGGTCTATGTAGGCGACATCACCTACCTGCCGTGTAAGGGCGGCAAGAACATGTACCTTGCCACAGTCATCGACGTCTACTCTCGCAAACTTGTCGGTCATGCGCTCGCCGATCACATGCGGGTATCGCTGGTTATCGAGGCTTTGTCCCATGCCAGCAAGGTTTGTCAGATGCGGGTTTTGGGTACCGGTGTTCCGGAGACCCGGTACTGCCGGGTTCCGGGTAGTTGGTACCGGGGCCGGGCCGACGGAGTCGGCCCGGCTGTTTGCTTTATTCGTCCGGTTCTATTGGGGCGGTGGCCTTGCGCATGTCGAAGTCTCCGATACGGATTCGGTGGCCGTTGTTGAGGCGGCTTACGAGTGAATCGGCTCCGACTCTGTCTGGCAGTGTTTCAACCCAATAGGCGGCAGCTGATTGGGAGGAGATCAGTGTCGGGAGCCGACCGTCGCGGTCGAATATGATCTTGGTTAGGTCTTCTTGCCCGCGCTGGTTGATGCTGATGGTCATAAAGTCGTCGATGATAAGGACATCGACGTTGATCAGTTTCCGCATCTTATCGAGGTAGTTTTGGTCAGTCGGTGAGAAGACCGCCAGCATGTCTACAAGTTGATCCAGCCGGTAGTACGCCACGGAGTATCCAGCCTTGCACGCGGCGATACCGATGGCGCAGGCAATGTAGGTCTTGCCTGTTCCCGTCGGGGCGAGGATGTGAATATTGGTCGGGTTTTCCCGCCAGTTAGTTGCTGCGATTCGTTTCAGCTGGCGCATGTTGATACCGCGTTGTTCTGCCTGGGTGATTTCAGCCAGGCTTGCATCCGGGTATCGGACTTTAGCCTGGGTTATAGCCTTGGCAATGTTGCGTTGTTGGCGTTGTGTGTAGGCTTCTTCGACTGCGGCGAGGAAGATGTCTTCTGGTAGCGCATCCGCATAGGCCTCGTCGTTGACAACCTCGTAGAAGATGTCAGCGAAGGTTGATACGCGAAGCTTGCGCATTTTCGCCCGCACAATTTCGTCGTCGATGCTGCTCATGGTTTCACTCCTTATTGGCGTTTACCCACACACCGAAGTCAGTGTGGACCAAAGTCTGGTCGAATAACCCCACCGAACGGCTCAATCGCGAGATCCGCCGGCGCACTGATGTTGTCGGGATCTTCCCCCACCGTGATGCTGTGATTCGCCTAGTCGGGGCCGTCCTTGCTGAGCAGCATGATGAATGGATTCAACAGAAACGCTACATGTCGTTGACAAGCCTAGAGCAAACCAAAGCGTTGATCACAGCCAATGTCCTCGACACCGACACCACCACCCCGGCAGGCAAGGAGATTGCAGCCTAATGACCAACCACGCCCAGGCCCGTGCCGGACCCGATCCCGGCTAACCGATCACCGACGATTCGAAAGAACTCATACACCACATCCGCGGACTTGACCGTATGGGCTGACCGCGACGAACAATGACGCCTTGAATGCGGTATCACCACTGGCCTGATCCGTCACTGGCACTTTGTCACCGGCCCAGTCAACGTAAAGCTCTTGGCCTGGCTCATGGGTGATAACTTCAACGAGATCATTGGCACGCAGAAACTCATTGAGCCCACTGCAGAACTGGGAGTACTGGTACTTTGTCTTGTCCGTCGGACACGGCTGCGATAAGTAGTCCATCCACAGCTTATGCCTGGTCACATGCTTTGTACTTTTCAGCTTGCGTGCAAGAGCGTGAAAATCAGGCTGGTCGTAGGACATCGTCCGCTTACTCCGGCCGTCGCTGAATCGATCATCGAACCATCCCGGTGGAAGCTGACGGAAACGCTCTGGAGTTAGTGCCTCATCGTTGATGACTTGCTTTGCGCGGGATACTTCTCGTCGTGAACATCCCAATGCGTGTGTGATCTGCGCGTAGCTAGCACCATCAAGGCACATCGCGATGATCTGTTTGAAGTTGGCCACAAGGACCAGCTCCTTCCAAGTAGATGTTGACGCAACACCAGCGGATCGTGGTGCCGCCAACATCAACTATGAAAGAAAACCCCCTTGCAGTACCGGGTACGTGGAACCCCGGTACCAACTACGCGGACTCGCGGTACCAACTACCCCAAATCGACAAGGTTCGCGGAAGCCTTGACGGGGCTATTTTCCATTCTGATCATGGAAGTGTGTACACCTCACAGGCGTTTAGGGACCACTGCGCCCGGCTTGGTGTACGCCAATCCATGGGAGCGGTGGGTACAAGTGCTGATAATGCCCTGGCAGAGTCCTTTAATGCCGCCTTAAAGCGTGAAGTCTTGCGTGATAGGAAAGTCTTTGACAATCCGATCGCCTGCCGCCAGGAAGTCTTCCGGTGGTGCATGCGCTACAACACCCGCAGACGACACTCCTGGTGCAACCTTCTAGCCCCCAATGACTTCGAAGCACTCACATCAGCTACACTGACCCAAGCAGCATAGCTAACCCCCCGACGTGTCTACTTTCCGGGGGTCAGGCCCTTCGGTGCGCATCGAATCCGACAGCGCCCATCCGACGATCCTCCGGGAGAATACATCGGTCACGAACGCGGTGTACACAAAGCCTTTCCTGGTGCGCACGTAGGTAATGTCCGCTACCCACAGCCGATTAGGGCCAGGGGCCTTAAAATCACGATTGACCAAGTCAGGGCGAAGATCCGGGTCTTTGGGTTTGCGCGTTGTGATTGGTGCCCCACCTTTGCCCTTGCCAGACAGGCCAGCGCTGCGCATCAGCCGGGCTGTGTGCTCGCGGCCAATGTCAATGCCCTGGCGTTGCAGCACGCGCCACATTTTCCGCACACCGTAGACACCGTAATTATCCCGATGAATAGAACTAATACGTTCAACCAGCACAGCATCGCGAAGGCGACGAGCACTTAACCCACGGGCCTTGGACTGGCGATAACCACGTGAGGTGATGAACCCACCAGCGCGGTTATTCTTCAACGTCTTACAGATGAACTCGACAGAGAAACGATTCCGATGCTCATCGATGAATCGGATCATTTCCGACGTTTTGGGTCGAGTTCGGATGCGAAAAAAGCTGAGGCGGCTTTTAACAACTCGTTGGTGTCTCGCAGCTCTTGATTTTCTCGACGCAACCGTGCGTTTTCTGCAGCAAGGTCCTCAGGCATTGATTCCACAACACGTCCTTCGCGACGAGCAGCCTGCGTCCATTGCCTCGCCGTGTGCCACGAAACGCCCAGTTTGGGTGCCACGATCTTGCAGGCTACTTGCATGGAAATGTTCTCCGCCAGGATGCGGTCTTCCACGAGACGGACCACACGGTCCTTCGCATCCTGATCAAATTTTCTCGGCATGTTCCAGATTTTCCCATCTACTCAAACGGAACAAAACCTGGGGCACTTCACCACAGCAGGATAATCCCAATTGTCGCCGCCGTAGTGTGGCCACGGTAAGCGACAATTGCAGTAGTCACGGGAGTGAAGAAGGTAAAGGCTATAACTCGGATACCCGGCTGCATCGATAAAAGAAGGAACAGTACGAGATAACCAGCCCAGGTAGGAAGCGGGAAACGGGGCGCTGCCATGAGGGATACGAGATTCAAAGCCGCTGCCGGAATCGCCCAGGGATTGGCGAAACTGTCAGGATGAAGGAAAAAATTTGCTGCCACTGCCAGGATTCGGATGAGCCCAGTCCACTAGGGCAGAGGGGAAGGTGATTGCGTTAGCTTAGCCCACGTGCTTATCAATAATACTGGCTTTCTAGACATTTGTTTCCCGAAATTTGTCAGCGCTCGCAATCAGCATAACGGCGCGTCAGCTAAGCTTCTAGGGACACTTCAAACACGGGGGTGTAATACTCCAGCACGGTAGGGCTAGAGTTTGCGCAAACCCCATTCACTTCAACCCATTCAGTCCACTCTGATTCGCTCTGATCTGGATAGCTCCGGCGTGCGATAATGATTCGGCACTCGATATCCTGTTCAGAAAACTTAGTAATAACGTATTGAGCTAGTGCCTCATCAAAGTGGCTCCCCTCGATTTCTGTAAGTAGATTCCGAGTAAAACGTTTTTGCCGTTTACTTATAGGTGAAGGGAATCTAAAAGAATAAGGGTCAACTCGCAGGCCTTCTTTCATGATCTATCTCTTTCTTTTAACCAAGTTACCATCCGATGATGAACGCCATTTGTCGATAAGCATGCGTAACCATGGGATGTCCCCCCTACTTGAATTAGAGCCACATCTCCTCGCTCTGACATGGTTCGTAAGAAAAACCCCCACGCGTCCAAGAACGGGGTCGAAGGATTGAGATCTTGTGTTCCATGACAAACAAGTAAGTGGTGGCGGTTATCGACCGTGACCCCCCTCCAGTCGAACCAGGGGGGAGTGGGATTCAGTGAGGTTTCTAAACTTGGCGAAGGGGTAATAGAAAACGGGCTACCAAATGGTGTTCGGGCACGATCGAAACAAGCTGATACCACCACAGCGTTGATCGGGGTATCGAGGGTGTTGTTCAGCATGAACCTGATTACACCGCAGCTTTCGCTAACCCCTATCATGTTGACGGAAATTGTGGCTCCCGCTGGCTTAGGCTCCTGTATTTCAATAAGCCTCTCCATAATGGCGTTAGCGCACTTTGTTGCCACGGAGGCTGAGGAGAGCGAGGAATTCGGAAGGCTAATGATACATGGTCTGACCATGATCTCATCGTGGCCATCTTTTTCAGTATCGATAAATTTAATATCAGGGTCATTTTCAGAAGTGAAACCCGCAAATGAAATTATAAATAATTCAATCATCTTTTTTCCAGCAACTTTTTAGACATATCGTCCATTGTGACAACTTCAATATCATTATCTCTTGTTGTATCTGCTACGCAATAACCGCTCAAGAGCAGATCGTTAGTTCTATGGTCAACGATATCTACAAGCATGCTGCGGGACACTTGAGACAAAACATTATTTATTGTTGATGTTCTAGCGTCAAGTTCTATGAAACTGGGTATGGCGGCATGTTTGTTTTGTCGCAAGGAAACGAGTTTCCCGTTCCATCCCCACGGTCCGTACGGGTCTGGAAGGTGGGAGCTAGTGCATAACAGCGCAGAGGTGGTTAGACGTTTTTCGCTATCAAGGCTGGAAGCTATCTCCATAAAGTCATTGATAAACCTGTCACTCACCCAGCTATTTGTCTCGGCAAAAAAAGAATAAGAAAGAACCCTAAAAAAAGGTAGCATTAATCCCCTCTGAATTCTATGGTTTGATCGGGTCGGTCGATTACGCCACCTTGGTGACTGACCTCTACGAAGGACTTTTTTAATGAAAGGTCGGAGAGCAGTTGCTTGGCACATTTCACATTGTCTTCGTCGAGACCATTTAACGGTTCGTCTAGCGCTATAACCAGGGGCTTCCCAATGATTGCCCGAGCCAGAGATATTCTGCGAGCTTGGCCCCCGGATATATCGGCGCCATTTCCGTCAATGAGCGCCTGTGAACCACCTCGATCCCGAAGTTCTGAGGTGATGCCAAGGGCATCTAGAAACTTGTCGACTTCTGCGGGAGATATATCCCGCCCCATTGCCACGTTCTCTGCGATCGTGCCATCTAGGAAGACATTGGATTGGGGGCAGTATCCTACTTGACCAGAAAATTTTCTATCTAGGTCGAGGATGGCAGACTTTAGATACGTACTTTTTCCGCTACCAGACGGCCCGGTTAGTCTGACTAGGCTGTTTGGGGATTCAAGCATTTCGTGGCAGTCACGCACCGGTTGAAAATCTCTTCTACGGAACAGCGAACCAAGCGTCTCTCGTGCTAGGGTTCCTCTCTTCACGATTTCGAAACAGTCTCCTAGGCTCGATAGTGGGCGAGCGACTAGAGAAGCAAAGGTCATTATAGCCACTGTTGATGCAACATCATCCTGTTGGTCGAAGTAGAGGTACCAGAGAAGGATGAAAGCGGGTGAAAGATGGTTGATCAGAGAGGGGACGAACGTCGCGATACTGGAATAGCAAGATTGACGGACTGAAGTTCGAAAATAACTGTTGCCGCTGTCCCGTGTTCGCTGATTCGCCCACGGCTCGGTGGCAGCAGCTTCTACAACATCTGCGAAATCAGGGACAAAACGTTGACGCATTGTTTTTGAGAAATGGGCAAGGCAGTCCATGTTCTCCCGCCAAGCTAGAGAGGATTTTCCGGCCAACCATTTGGAGCTGAGGATTGCGCATAAGGATGTCGTGCTGATGATGACCATAGCGTCGACTGTCATATTGTCAAGGACAACAAATGCGCCCGTGAATGCCGCGATCGATGACAGGATGGTGTTTGGCAAGCTCCGCCATGTGTCAATAAGGGCGCCTCCATCGTTCATTAACCGGGATTGAAGTTTATCTGGATCAGGTCGCGCCGCTCCTCGTGAGGACAGTACTTCTAGGGCAGTGGAGAACATGGAGCTTAAATGAACGATGTTTGCTTTCAACGTGACGAGCTGTCCGATGAACAGTGAGGCAGGTCCGGCGACAGTGAATGCGATGAACAAGATGATGTCCTCGGTGTCCAGGTTTCCTTGGGCGTACCCGCCTAAAGCCAGCTCCAAGCCTTTAGCTGGAAGTACCATTAAGAGACCTTGGAGGAAAGACACTCCCCAACTAAATATCGCCCAAGTCAGCGCTGGCTTTCCTAAGCCGAAAGTCCAAGAAACAGGCTGGCCGAAATGTTGTTCTCCCGCTTTTCTCTGTCCCATTTACCTTTGCCCCTTCGCAAGGAACCCGATGATCTCGGTAATGCCATTCAGCTGTCGACTTTGAGGGGGCGCGGAGTTCTCATGGAAATAGACCAACGCAGTGGGAAAACTGGCAATCCGGTGAGCGCGAGCCAAGTCACTGTGTTTTTCATCCTCAAAGACGAGTGGGACGAAGAAGTCTCGATCCTTGATAATGCTCTTCAACACACGGCAGGAGTTGCATCCCTGCTGTGTGAGAATGGTGATTTCGGAGACTCCTTCGAAATCTATTTCCCGGCCATCGGGTAAAGAATGCTTAAATTTAGGTGGTCTAGATGTTCGCTTACGCTGCCACATGGTTAGAATGAAACCGCCTGCCAGCAGTCCTAGCAAGACCGAACCGGTTGAATGTGAAGGATCTGTCACCAATATCGATACTAGGTTTGTAGACGAAATAATGGCTAGTAGCGAGAGATGTAATGTGTCGATACTATTTTCGGATATTCCGAAACAATTACACTGTGTCCCACGGAGTAGAGAAGCAACCGTCAACAATGCTAGGAAATAGAGCCCTATCAGCAAGTTTGAGTAGGGAAACGGAATCCATACCCCAATCCCTATGACAATGAACTCTGTCAGGATTACTAACCAGTCAGCGATTTCTAACCCGGCTAACTTAGTTCGTCCCGTCCGAATTGTTATATTTGCCCAGAGCTTCTTTATCGCTGAGATCGCAAGAATTACTATGCCTGCGGTCAGTATGACAGAAGGCATGCTAGTCAACGCCGTCATTGGATCCACCGTTCGATTTCCTCTCTCACCTCAGGCGAAACCCAGTGACTGATGTTTTGTTCGCGCGTAAGGGGGGACTCCATTGCTTTTACCTCTAAGTAAACTTCATGGGGAATTTCATAGATTTCCCACTGGGAGAGGCTAAAAAGGAAAAAATTCTCCTCGTTTTTTGCTACGCTCGCTTTTTTAGCCACAACTCCAACTCCAGACTCCGAAAAATAAAAAAGCTCTCCTGTGCTACATTTCGGGGGTTTTTAAAGGTTTCCCCCAGCAGATCTTCATCAATGATGCCTTCGGAAATGAGATATCCGCCGCGTAGTTCGGAGAAGATGCGCGGAGAGTTGGACATGACGAAATGATGCTCTTCTTGGCTCCGTGTCGCAGAACCAGTTACGCCATTGAGCGCATGGCCCGAGAATCCGACCGGAACTTTCGTTACAATGTTTCGAAAACTGTCATATCTCATCCGAGAATAATCAGGCGTGCCAATAACTGATTTCAGGAAGTGTTCATCGGTGACCGCGAAATCGAGGACGTGCCCCATTCCCCACGCCACTTTCTGAAGGATGGTCAAGCGGGGATTCATTTTTTCCCACACGACGGCGCTCGCCATTTTAGGAAGTTCTTTGAGAGCGCTGGTCCAAATAGCAGTGGAGCGTAACGCTTCTTCTTGACATAATTTGAGAGCCGAATCAGTCCAGAAGGTCGGCATCCGGAACGACGTACGACCTCCGAGCGGGGTATCGTCTCTAGAACTATTAGCTTCGCTTGTTTGTCCCGAATTTCTTTTTGTTCCGAGCGTTCTTCTTTGAAGAAGCTCTAGCACGGATGGCTTGTAATGATCTTGCGTACTGATAGACAAGAGACCCCGAACTCCAAGAAATGAAATGAGACGATGCTCGTCTTCCCTGGCCAAACGACTGATTGCTAAGATGGAACCGTCTTCCCGATAATTCATCGGAAAATCTGCGAGGGAAAAAGCTGTTGAGTTAAGCCATTCCTCTATTCTGATTCCGCGATGGTTCACAGACCGATTGGCGGGACTGAAACCTGTCGAGACGCCACCTGGGTTAGAGGACACCAAGAACAGGGATTTCCGTTCTGCTGCCCAGGCGTCGATGGATCGCTTGTTGATCACCCTCCGGCGCGGGGTTGAGTCTTCAATATGGGAGATACCCTCTTCCACTAACGCTGAAATCATTTCCAGGTCACTTAGCTCAGGGTGAGTGACCTTGTCGGTAGTGCGAAGCCCCACCAGCTGGACTAACCATGCGGGGTTAATCATATGCGCCATCCGTTCTGCGAAGCTGAATTTCGGTGATGATGGGTACTGCAATGATGTAAGCCGCCAATATCCCTAGTGCATGGGGAGTGAAAGCATCCCATGGATTTAGGCTTGATACTTGCGCGACTGCAGCGGCTAGAGCAGTGCCACCGATACAACCAAATAGCACGAAGGGAAGCGTAAGACTGATAGTTTCGATGCGGATCAGCTTCTTGGCCACTGCATGTTGAACTCCACGTAGAGTGAGAACCTTAATTAGCTTAGCCCGGTCTCGGGTCGCTGCAATAGCGATTCCGCTCACTGCAGCTAGACCGAAGAGCAGAATACTGAGTGTCAACGCAGATGCCGCTTCACGGTACCCGGATGACATTGCAGAGTTGACATTGTCGATTCTTTCCTGCGATGTCAATCCGGTCTGGGTTTGTGTGACTGCAGACAAGACAACGTCAGGAGGGAGTTGTTCCAGATCCGCGTATAGATATCTGCCTGCACTGTTGATTTCTTTATTGGACGTTGAAATGAGAATTTCCGTGAGTCCAGGAACTTCTTGGATTTGTAATGGCGGCAGTTGTAGCTCGGTATCCGTGGCTGGGATAACAAATTGAGAGGATAAGGCTGCTGAATCCGTTCCCTCTGGGATCAGCAATGATTCGGAGTCATTGGCTGGGCATTTAGGGTCGTCAGTGGCCAGCTCTGCATATTCATAGCAGGGCATAACGAACGCGTTTACTGAGCGTTGGTTCTCTCTCATAATCCGGCCTTGGCCAAAAGTTCCTATTATTCCCGGTGCAGCAAATTCTTCGTAGGCATCTTTAATATTGGCGTCATTGCGAAGAGCTCCCCAGTGAATTCCCGGCTTCCAGTAACTCGTCCCCGAACTTACTTGCCCTAGTCCGGCGTTTGCTAAACCAACTGTCACAGTGGATACGGCGCAAATGCAGAATAAGAGCACCACACTCAAACCTATGGAAGTGGAACGGTAGCGAAGGGAGGACGAGATTAGAGTTCCCTGGATCCCTCCGCCGAAGAGCTTTTCATAACACCAGCCGGCACTGATAGCGAGAAAAGGTGCAAGATACACTAATCCAGCAATGATAGGGAGGAAAGCTAGAGGGACCAAGATTGGTAGGGAAAATATCTCGGAGAAGATGACCATCACGAATGCTAGAACTATGCCAGCCGGAAAGGCGACTAATCGCCATTTATACAGTTTCCGCAAAGAGCTTCATCCTCCTCAGATACGTCGCCACCCCGACCATGAGGGTGATGAGAACACCACAGCTAAACGCTCCTATTAGACCCGCGAGAGCATCTTCGGGGAGGAACCCACGGCCTTCCCAGATAACTCTTTCGAGAATACGAGATACGAGATACAGGGGGACGGCTGAAAATACAACGCTGATGAGGAGGCCGGCCAGAGGCGCAGCCGACAACAGGATGGCCGCAGTCCCTTTTCTCGCTCCTCGAAGGGTAAGAATGCGAGCAGTTTCTGCCCACTTAGGGTCGAAAATCTTGGAAACATTCCAAAAACACACCAAGCAGGGAATCACAACAACAATAAGATAGACTAGAACTATGTACATGACGGTCTGATCTACCGCGGGTGCTGAATCCTTGGTCACAGTGTCACTGCTTTCCATCGATTCATCTGTGGGCATAACAATGCTTACCGTTCGGGAGTCCGTGACCGCTGAATCTTTGAGTGAGGAAGTACAGTCCAGAGCTTCCATGTAGTGAATGAACCTGATAGGCGCGTTGTCTCCTGCTCCTGTGGCGCAGTCGAAAGGCTGCGTCTGATCCTGAAAAGGAATTTTGCTGAGTCGAGCAGTAGTAACGGATGTCAGTTCCAGAACCCCATCGCCGGAAGCGATTGACCATGTCGACAAGTTCTGCTGGTTAGCGGTATCATCCGGAGATTGCCAGTGGGTACGTTCATCTGCATTAACGAGCATCATTACTCCCATGAGCGGAAGAAGAAAGATCACTAGCAGCGCCAGGTTAAAGAAACCTACGACGAAAACTTCGCTTGTATTCCGCTTCGCTAAGTCACCGAGATACACGAGAACCACCGATCTCGTAGACGGCGGAGGCATTTCTGGTTACTCGGGCATCGTGAGTAACCACTACCACCGGAATCTGGAACTGCTGAGCTAGCTCTAGAAATAGATCCATCACAGTCCTGGCAGCTTCATCGTCGAGGCTGGAAGTTGGTTCATCCGCAGCAATTAGTGAGGGACGGTTAGCGAGCGCACACCCAATACTGATGCGCTGACGTTCGCCTCCTGAGAGAGAGCTCGGGTGACGGTCTTCATACGATCTCATGTTTAATCGTGTGAGAATTTCCCTCGCTGTAATGAAACTCTGCTTTCTCCCCCCTCTGGACATCTCAGCAATTAGCCGGATATTATCGCGGCAGGTCAAATCCTCTATTAGATGGTTCTCTTGATCTACCACGCCAATATTCTTGAGACGAAAGTCTCGGCGTTTTTGCTCAGGATACTTTGAGAAGTCCTTTCCTGAGAGTGAGATCGTTCCAGAGTCTGGTTGGTCGATTCCTATGATGCATCTAAGCAGGGTAGTCTTGCCACTTCCAGAAGGTCCAGTGATAGCAATTAATTCGCCCTGGCCCACGGAAAGGTTAACCTTATCTAGGATAGATTTCCCTGAAATGCTCCTGCTGATGTCGCTAACTTCTAGCATGTGTTCCGTGCTCCTAAAATAAATAATGTGTCGCCGATATCGGCGACACACTATTCAGTCTTTCTTTTACACGCAGACGCAGCGCAGATCGAGGAATCCCTCGCAGTAACCGCCGGCAGAGTTGTAGTTGTCTCGACAGTAAGCCGCACAGCGGCCTTCCGAAGGGCAGCCACAGCATTCTGCCGGAGCGGTGGTGGCGTGCAGGTTTAGGTTCCGGGCGGACTCAGTAGACTCAGTGCGAAGTGCGAATCCAGGCATCATTTCTCCTTCTTATCTGGAGCATAGCTGATTTGCTATGCACTGTAGAGGTTAGAGGAACTTGTTCGATCACCAAGGAAAAGAAGGAAACAGGATACAAAAGTTACCACCCCTTCGAGGGGTTGAAGAAAAGCAAGAAAACGGGTTGGGCCGTCGAAGTAGCCGAGGATGCGCGTATAGACGAGTTGGACGGCACGTTCTACAGCGGCCTTATCCCGAGGTTTTCCAGGCCGGGCAGGAACAAGCAGGATGTCGTAATAGTCGGCGAAGTCCGCGTAGCGTTCTTGGATGCGTCGGCCGGGGTTGTTCTTCACCGGCCTATAGCTGGCTGTTGGTGCGTTATCGGGCACGATGATGCCAGGGCGTTTGCCGAGGTAGTTCAAGACTTTGACGTGGCAGGAAATCCAGTTGTCCATTGTCCTGAGCTTGCCCGGGTTTGATGGAGGGTAGGAAGTAACGGAAGGATGTTTCCTATGCCAGCTAAGAAGAAGTACCCGGATGAGCTCCGCCAGCGTGCCATGCGCTTGGTGCTAGAGGCTCAGTCTGATCCTTCCACTGCGACCGGGGCTCTTGCCCGCGTCGCCGAGCAGCTCGGGATCAACAAGGAGACCCTGCGCGGGTGAGTCGACCAAGCCAAAGTCGATGCCGGTGAGAAGCCGGGAACACCAACCTCGGTTGCCCAGCGGTTGGCACAGTTGGAGAAAGAAATCCGGGCGCTACGACGAGCTAACGCTATTTTGAAGTCGGCATCGGCTTTTTCGCGGCGGAGCTCGACCGCCCCTACCAGTGGTAATCGACTACATCACCGGGCATAAAGATACCTTCGGCGTCGAGCCGATCTGCCGGAGCTTGAAAGAAGCTGGCATTAAGATCGCGCCGAGTACCTACTACGCCCGCATGGCTCATACCCATTACGTTCTAAGTAGTTCCACCGGAGGGCTCCGAGGATTCATTACGTAGTCCTCTAATCGGAGCGGGTTATGTTTACTCCGTTCCCTCATTCCCTTCGGGACTGGAGGAACTAGTCGCTGGCTTCGGTATGGCTCTTATTCGCCCTGCTTGAAAATGATCCGGGGGGTGTTCCACAGCACACCGCAAAGCATCACAAAGGCCCTGCTTATTCTTCCTCCTCAGGAATGCGATAAGCAGGGCTTTTCTCTATGGCGCAGATTGGGCTTAGGGCTGCTAGCCAGCCACACAGTTGCCGGTATCTACGGGCCGGCTCAGCTGGGTGATGTCACCGATGTGCTTGTTTACCTCGTCAGCGGTCAGTGCGTAGCCGGTCTCCGAGTCTTCGACGGAAGCACCAAACACAACGCCGAGGACTTGGCCATCGGTATTGACCAGCGGCCCGCCCGAGTTGCCCTGGCGGATGCTGCCGCGGACCGTGTAAGCATCGCGCTCCACGCGGCCCTTGGAATAAATATCAGGTCCCGCAATGGTGATGCGTTCGCGCACGCGTGCCATCCTTGCCGCGAAGGGGCCGGAGTGCGGGAAGCCCATGACCATAGTGTCGTCACCAGTATCAGCTGGAGTCGGCGCCCAATCGAGAGGGCTGATGCCCAGATTGTCGCTGTGCAAGACGGCGATATCCACGTTGGGGTTGTAATAGACCACCTCTGCTTGGCGCAGGCCAAGGACCGTATCCAGATGGACCTTCTCGGTACCGGCAACTACGTGCGCGTTAGTGATCACGTAGTCATCGGCTGCTACGAAGCCGGAACCCATGAGGCGGCGGGAGCAGACCTCGGCGTCGCCAAGCACGTGAATGACCGAAGGTCGCAGGCGTTCCACCAGAGCAGGGTCATTAACGTCCTGTGCTGGGGCCGCCACCTCGACGGCTGTGCCGGAATTCTGCCACGGCGAAACCAGCGGCGGCAGTCCTGACTCGTTGAGTACGGCCGCAACGCCATTGGGCAACGACGCCAATTGCGTTGGTGCAGCCCCATTGAGCACGCTCAAAATATGTGATTCCCGCAAGGCACGGCCTGGCGCGCCGCCCACGTTCGAAGCCAAAGGCAAGGAGATCAGCCAAATAACGAAGACCGCGGCAACGGCCTGAAATCCCGCGCCGATGAAAGAATCCACCCGCTGTTTCTTGCGGGTGCGCATCCTATCGCGCAAACGGGTACCGATACTCGCACCGATTAGCTGACCAATGCCCACCATCATGATGAGCACACCGATGGCGAGCAGAAAACGCAAGGCAGCCTGGTCTGTCAGCCGTATGGCGAATTGCGCTAACACGGTACCCAACACAACGCCGGCTACGATGCCAATAAATGACAAGACAGCAGAAATCGCGCCCTGGCGCCAGCCCGCCCAGAGGGCAAGCAAAACTGCCACCACGATGAGGATGTCTAATACGAGGGTCAGGGTCACGGGGCAAGGTTCTTTCTTCGGTAAACGCGCGGCCCACTTAGAGCACAAACGCGAAGGCCATTTTAGCTAGGTCATCTTCTCATTATTTCGCGAGCGCTTGAGTGCGCCGTGCAGATCATGCACCGAATTGTTATCCCATTCGCTCTCCCAGCCAGCGTGCTCCAAGATGGCTGAGAGAATCCCCCCAGTAAAACCCCAGATCAAATAGTCGTTGGCGCGAAATGCCGGCCCCTTCCACGGGCCAAAGCCCACCATCAAGCGATTAGTGGGTTCCGCCAGTTCGCGCAGCGGAAAGGTGAATACGTCGTCGGTTTCATCGGGGCTCGCCGCCCACACCTTTCCAGGAGCGTGCCAAAAGGCGGTAACGGGGCTTACCGGGTTACCGGTGGCTCGAATCTGCAACTGGTTCCATTGCTCCAGCGGCGTGACCGTGGAGCTATCCAGGCCGGTTTCCTCCCACGCTTCGCGCAAGGCAACGTCGACAAGCGTGGCGTCCTCGGGATCGCGGCGCCCACCTGGGAAAGCGATTTGTCCGGAATGCGAGCGCAGCGACGGCGAACGGTGCGTCAGCAACACCTCGCCATCGTCGAAGGACGTGCCCTTAAACAGCACCAACACCGCAGCCTCCTTGCGCACCGGCGGCAGGTCCTTCACGAACTTCGTAGCGTGACGGTTACCTATGCGCTCCTGCACCGCCGCTGCATCCACACCCATGGCAGGGCGTAGCCACTGCGGCGCCAAGTCTGGTTTCAGCCTACTCATGCCAGGGCCTCCTCCACTGCTTTCTCAATGTCTGCGGTGGACTCGAAGGGCTTTATGTACTGCTTCTTCACCTCGCCCTTGTACACAACGAGCGTAATGGGAATAACCCCTGGGAGCCCAAGCTGACCAGCAAATTTATTGGAAGCATCTTGGTAACTCGGCAGGTCAATGCCAATGTCCTGGAGGAAAGCGGCGCCATTCGCAGCGTTGCCATCCGCGTGGACTCCCACCACGTCCCAGTCGGGATGCGCCGTGGCTACTTCCTGCAAGTACGGCAGTTCCGCACGGCACGACTCACACCACCAGGCCCAGACATTGACCACTTGCACGTCCTTGGCAGCACTTTGTGCCTGCGCGCCCAAACATTCGAGGTCCACGCCCGCTACTGCGCCCTCCGGACACGCTGGGCGCTTGACGACGTCTCCCTCCCCCGCCTGTGCAGACGCACTCGCCGCGGCATCGACGCCGCGTTCAGGCTCCTGCCCGCCACTGCCAAGCAGGTTGCGCGCACCAACGAAAGCCAGCACGGCGACGACGATGGCCGCGATGACTGAACCGACGATGTACGAGGTGAGCTTATTCATGCCGTTCAGCCTACTTCCCGCCTCGGACATCGGTCTTCCTTACGCCTTGAGCTGCTAAAACTCCGGTTGGGCACAACTTCCGCACCACGCATACTTCGCACTCCGGCTTGCGCGAATGGCACACGCGGCGCCCATGGAAGATGATGCGATGGGAAAACATCGTCCATTCCTGTTCCGGCAGGAGTTCAGCGATGTCTTTTTCAATCTTGAGCGGAGTCTTGCTCTGGCTTAGCCCCATCCGCTGCATAAGTCGGCCGAAATGAGTATCCACCGTCAAGCCTGGGAGCCCAAAGGCGTTACCGCGCACTACAAGTGCCGTCTTGCGTCCCACGCCAGGCAGCTCCGTGAGCTCCTTGATGTCCTGCGGAACCTCACCTCCATAATCGGCCATGAGTTTCTCCCCGATGCCAATAAGATGCCCAGCTTTAGCGCGCTGAAATCCCAACGGCCGGAGAATTGCCTCCAAGTCGCTTCGCGACGCCGCGGCATAGTGTGCCGCATCCGGGTACTTGGCAAAGAGCTCGGGAGTTACCTGATTGACGCGCGCATCAGTGCATTGCGCTGACAACACCGTGGCCACGAGAAGCTCAAGCGGGTTGGTGAAGTCGAGCTCGCACTCAGCATCCGGGTATTCTTGAGCAAGCAGCTCATTGATGCGCGAAGCACGACTAACAGGCGATGAGTCAGACATTCTCTTGAGCTTAGTAGGATACTGATTATGCTTTCATTGATCGTCGTTGTGCCCCTAGCCCTCGCACTGTTTGCGATCCTCATGGAGAAGCTGGAGTCAAAGGTCTTCGGGGACTGATAAATTTCCCCGCACCCTTTTCTGACCTCCATAGAAGTGTGACAATTTTTCACAGGGTTACATAAAGTGACAAATTACACTGTAGGATGAGATTCGTTGCATAGGGGCGCGCGCCTGTCTCGCTAGAAAACTTCTGGTTTTTCGATACACACGCGTCAGATGCTCGGAAAGACTCCGGGCATTTCTTCACCACTACCCCGCCAACTTCAAGGAGCAAAACGTGGAAGGCGTACAGGACATTCTTTCTCGGGCTGGTATTTTCCAAGGCGTTGATCCCGTCGCAGTACAGAACCTCATTGAGCAGATGGAAACCGTGCGTTTCCCTCGTGGAACCACCATCTTTGAGGAGGGCGAGCCAGGTGATCGTCTCTACATCATCACTTCGGGCAAGATTAAGCTTGCCCGCCACGCGCCGGACGGCCGCGAGAACCTCCTGACTGTGATGGGCCCGTCTGACATGTTCGGCGAGCTGTCCATCTTCGATCCGGGTCCTCGTACCTCCTCCGCGGTCTGTGTGACCGAGGTCCAGGCCGCAACCATGAACTCCGAGATGCTCAAGCAGTGGGTCTCTGATCACCCTGCTATTGCACAGCAGCTCCTGCGCGTTCTGGCCCGCCGCCTGCGCCGCACCAACGCTAACCTCGCGGACCTCATCTTCACCGACGTTCCGGGCCGCGTTGCCAAGACTTTGCTGCAGCTGGCTAACCGCTTCGGTGTTCAGGAGGGCGGCGCCCTCCGCGTGAACCATGACCTCACCCAAGAAGAAATCGCCCAGCTCGTTGGCGCTTCCCGTGAGACCGTAAACAAGGCGCTCGCCACCTTCGCACACCGTGGCTGGATTCGCCTCGAGGGCAAGTCCGTCCTCATCGTGGACACTGAGCACCTGGCAAAGCGCGCTCGCTAAAGCCTAAATCCATAAATAAAGCTCCTGGGAATCACTTCCGATTCCCAGGAGCTTTACTCTTAATTCCTATTTCTGGTCAGCCAGATACTTCAGCGCAGTACGGGTGGACTGCTCTGCGGCATGGCGCAGAACTGGGTCAACGTCGTCATACATCTCATCCACCAGAGTCTTCAGGTCAACGTCCTCGCCCAAGCGTGCGTGGACTTCCTTAATCTGCTCAAGGCGGTGGTGGCGGCGGTCAATGTACTTGCGTGCGACCTGCGAAACATCGTCCAAATCAGGGCCGTGACCCGGCATCAAAGTGATGTCCTTGCCGCGCTCTTCCAGCATGTCCAAAGTCTTAAGGTACTCCGCCAAGTCACCATCCGTCTCAGACAGCAGGACCGTGTGACGGCCAGCGATGGTATCGCCGGTGAGGATACCCTCGAGCTGGGAATCCTTAGCCACACCAGACCAAACAAAGAACGAGGTCGAATCAGCGGTGTGGCCTGGGGTGTGGACAACCTCCAACTGCGGGGTGATGCCGTCAACGGTGATAATTTCGCCGTCGACAAGCGCTTCTGCCCCATTGCAGTAGTTCGGGTCAAAAGCTCGAATTGGCGCGCCGGTAAGCTGGCGCAAACGCTGCGCTCCAGACGCATGGTCGTCATGACGGTGAGTAACAAGAATCAACGCCACTTCACCCGCCTTCGCGGTGACGACGTTGAGGTGACCTTCGTCCTCCGGACCTGGGTCAACGACGATTGCCTTTGAATCTTCGTTAGCACGAACGATCCACGTATTAGTTCCCTCGAGCGCCGTGTAGCTAGGGTTGTCGCACAAGACAACGCCTACGGACGGGGTCACGGGACGCAATTGGCTATATGCAGGATGCTCCATGAGTATTAAGCCTATCCGATCACTTAGAAAGTTCCACGATAACTTCCACCTCAACGGGGGAATCCTTCGGAAGTACAGCCACGCCCACTGCAGAACGTGCGTGCGTGCCAGCCTCGCCGAAAACCTCCCTGATGAAATCGGAAGCACCATTAATAACTTCAGCCTGCTCAACAAAGTCAGGTGCAGAAGAAACGAAACCCACGACCTTAACTACGCGGGAGACGTTATCGAGTCCACTAAGAGAGTCGATCGCTGCGAGAGCATTCAGCGCGGCAGTGCGTGCATAGCCCTGTGCGTCTTCGATCGAGACGTCCGCACCCACTTTGCCCGTGGCTGGCAGAACGCCCTCAACAACGGGCAGTTGCCCGGAAGTCCATACTTGGTCGCCTACGCGAATAGCCGGAACATAGGACGCAAGTGGCTTCGCAACCTCCGGGAGAGAGTATCCAAGTTTGGCGAGTCGCGAAAGATGACTCATTACTGTTCCACCTCACGCTTGAAGTAAGCCACAACGTTCTCTGGATTCATACCAGGAGTGATGGTGACAAGCTCCCAGCCGTCTTCACCCCAGGAATCCAGAATCTGCTTGGTCGCGTGAGTTAGTACTGGCGCGGTAGCGTATTCCCATTTAGTCATAGACCACATACTACCGGGTTAAGGTCTGCGGGGTCACCGCCTGCGGTACCTACTTGATCAACGTCTACGGCCAGGACGGCAGCGTACTGCTTGGTGGTGAGCATGGCGTACTCGCACCGTCCTAAAGCATCAGTCTCGAAGCGATACATACGCGGCGAGTTCGTACCGTCAGCGTTGCGTCGATAGGCCTTTTTAAAGTCTCGTGTGACTGAACCGTGGAGTACCTCGCGGCCTAGATGATCGCGTAAAAGGTCGCGGTCACTGGCAGATGCTGGGGCGTTATCCAGTCCACCACGGTCGCGCTCGACACGGGTCGGTGTTTTAATATGCGCGTTCTGCGCATGAGTCTGTAAACTCATGACTGAAGCGTCCTGGGTTTAGTTCCGCTTCTTTTACGGCCCCGTGTTGATGGGCTCGGTGAGATAGTACTCGGTTTCTACTTCCTGTGGGGTAGCGTAGTCCAAAGCTTCATGAAGCCGCTTGGTGTTCCACCAATGCACCCACCGCAAGGTGGCCAATTCGACTTCTCCGACCGACGTCCACGGGCCCCGGGCATGAATCAGTTCAGCCTTGTAGAGACCATTGACTGTTTCGGCTAGAGCATTGTCATAAGAATCGCCGACTGTTCCCACACTCGGACGGATTCCGGATTCGGCTAGCGCAGTGGAATACTTCAGTGACACATACCGGCTGCCCCGATCACTATGGTGAATTAACTGGTTTCCATGAATTCGCCCTGCAGTCGTTAACGCATGCTCCAAAGCCTTAATGGGCAGCGCATCGGTACACATCGTCGAGCGTGTAGCAACACCAACAATTTTTCGGCTAAATACATCCACGACAAACGCGGTATAGGCGAATCCTGACAGGGTACGAACGTAGGTAATGTCGGCAACCCACAACCTGCCTGGTGCCTGCGCACGGAAGTTTCGGCGGACAAGGTCTGGGCGATGATCCGGTGTCTTCGGGTTAATTGTTGTTACCGGGGTTCGCCCACGTCGGCGGCCGGAAACACCTGCTAGCTTCATCAGGCGTGCAGTCTTGTCGCGGCCGATATGAAAGCCTTCACGGTTCATCGCGTGCCACATTTTGCGGATGCCGTAGACCGAGAAATTCTCCGCATGCACACGCTGTACCTCTGGGATAAGCAGGCTATCGCTTAAGGCCCTTGCGCTGGGAACACGAATGGTCGCCTTGCGGTAGCCACGAGAGGTGATGAATCCACGAGCTGCCTGTTTTAGAACCCTGCAGATGGGCCCGGGCCCCAAACTGATCTTTGTACGCGTCGATGTAGGAGATCATTTGGTCGTGGGTCGGACCTGACCCCTTTTTGGTGGACACCTGATATCCAGCCCGGTTGGGTTGGGAAGAAAGGTAATCTACCACCATGTCCAGGTACTCCGAACAGTTCAAACGTGATGCTGTGGCCCTCTATGAAAACAATGAGGACCTCTCGCTGAACGCAGCATCAACAGAGCTCGGTATCAACCGTGCCTCGCTTCATTCTTGGGTCAAGAAGTACGGCACTGGAAAGCGTGCGCGCATTAAAGCTGTGCATGATAAAGCCCAAGCGGCGAATGATTCCGAACGGATCCGCCAGCTCGAAAAAGAAGTCTCGAAGCTGCGCGAAGAACGCGATATCCTGCGCAAGGCCGCGAAATATTTTGCTTAAAGAGACACGCTGGTGATCCGCTTCCAGTTTGTCTATGACCACCGAACCGAGTATTCGGTCAAGCGGATGTGCCACGTGTTAAAGCTCAATCGCTCCTCGTTCTACAAATGGCTCAACACCCGCGAAAATCGCAGGTTAAAGATGTGTTCCGATGCCCTTATTGGTGCAAGAATCAAGGCCATCTTTGATGATGAGCACGGGCTTTATGGTGCTAAACGCATCGTTGCAAGCCTCAACGACGATACGGACTTTCCTCCGATCAATCACAAGAAGGTCGCACGCATCATGAAATCCATGGGGCTAAAAGGCTTTACCAAACAACGTCGATGCATCACCACCCGGCGCAAGCCTGGCCACCACGTCATGCCAGATCTAGTAGGCCGCAAATTCACCGCTGATAAGCCGAACCAGGTCTATGTAGGCGACATCACCTACCTGCCGTGTAAGGGCGGCAAGAACATGTACCTTGCCACAGTCATTGACACCTATTCACGAAAACTTGCAGGTTATGCACTCGCAGACCACATGCGTGTCTCACTGGTCATCGAGGCTTTGTCCCATGCCAGCACAGTCCGCGGAAGCCTTGACGGGGCTATTTTCCATTCTGATCATGGAAGTGTGTACACCTCACAAGCATTTAGGGACCACTGCGCCCGGCTTGGTGTACGCCAATCCATGGGAGCGGTGGGTACAAGTGCTGATAATGCCCTGGCAGAGTCCTTTAATGCCACGCTCAAGCGGGAAGTCTTGCGTGATAGGAAAGTCTTTGACAATCCGATCGCCTGCCGCCAGGAAGTCTTCCGGTGGTGCATGCGCTACAACACCCGCAGACGACACTCCTGGTGCAACCTTCTAGCCCCCAATGACTTCGAAGCACTCACATCAGCTACACTGACCCAAGCAGCATAGCTAACCCCCGACGTGTCTACTTTCCGGGGGTCAGGCCCAGAGTCGGAGCCGATTCACTCGTAAGCCGCCTCAACAACGACCACCGAATCCGTATCGGAGACTTCGACATGCGCAAGGCCACCGCCCCAATAGAACCGGACGAATAAAGCAAACAGCCGGGCCGACTCCGTCGGCCCGGCCCCGGTACCAACTACCCGGAACCCGGCAGTACCGGGTCTCCGGAACACCGGTACCCAAAACCCGCATCTGACAATCCGCAGTTTTAGGGATATGTCTCGTCGCCCCTTAGTTCAAGTTGAAGTGATTAGCTGGCGTGCGCAGGGTTTTCATCAGCTTCTCGCTGATCTCGTTGCCCCTCGCCGGGTCATGGCTTTTCTTCGGTGACACCGTAGTCATTATCGGTGAAACTCCTTCTAGATCAGAGCCACACACAAACTTCCTGACACCACCGGCTGGGGACTACCTTGCAAGCCCACCGTCACGCGCGGCTAACGCACACGAGTCCACCGGCCGATAAAAATCGCCCAGTACACGTGTCCATCATGCGCGTGCCGGGCGACTTTCACTTTCAGTGTTTAGGATGCTGCGAGCTTTTGGGCGCGCTGGTAAGACACTCCGAGGACTGTTCCCATATCTCGCACGGTCATTCCAGCGTTTCTCATTGCAACAGCGAGGTCATGAGTGCTTGCCTGTGCCGCAGCGGTCAGTCGTGCCGCTTCTTCGCGTTCTTTTTCGGCGCGAGCTTTCATTTCCGCAAGGCCCGGTGGGAGAACAACATCAACAACAATGTTGAGTTCGTCTGGGTCTAGGCCTGCCTGAAAGGCCAGTGCTTCGCGCATCTCGTCGGCAGCATTAGCCAGCCGCTTAGTTTGGGACACTGCCCCAAGTTCGGCGCATTCGAGTACCCATACTCCGCTGGTTCCGCGTTCTGCGGTTACTGTGTATGTCGTGGTCATTACCTCCACCAGCCTTTCCCTAATTCTTGGGCGTATTGGTCGAAAAACTTCTTGACTGTCACATCGTCAATCTCACGGTGCCTACCTAAGGTTCGGGTTGTGTTGCCTACCCGATAAGCGTCATGGCGCGATAAGGCGATTTCCTCAAATTCAAGACCGCGCCGCCTGGCTTCCGCTTTCAATTTCTTGATGACGGCGTTTCGCTTCATAACAGTAGTCTACCGACGGGAGACTAAACAAGTCAACCACGGGTAGACGGTTTTCTTGATTATGTTCCTTCGTCAATTGAACTGGGGACTACCTTGCAAGCCCACCGTCACACGCCGCTAATCCCGTGCTCTGGTTAGGGGCGATCCCACAGCTCCACAGAGACCGGGTTACGTCAGGCCTTACTGGTTGAGGTACTTATACAGTGTGGTGCGCCCAATCCCGAGTCGGCGGGCAACCTCCGCTTTCGGAATACCAGCGCTCACCCACCCGCGCGCCTGCGCTACTTGTTCCTCATTGAGGACTTTCGCACGCCCCTTATAAACGCCGCGCGCCTTGGCTTTCGCGATACCTTCGGCCTGGCGCTCACGAATAATCGAACGCTCAAACTCCGCCACCGACCCGAGTAGGCCAAGCATGAGCTTGGCCACCGGACTGGAATCTAATGAATAGGTCTGTCCTTCTTTGAGGAACTTGACGGATACTCCGCGTTCGGTGAGTTCATCGACCAGGCGGTGCAGGTCGATAAGCGAGCGGGCAAGCCTATCCATACTCACCACAATGAGTTGATCGCCGGCACGAAGATAATTAAGCGCCCCATCTAAGCCGGGGCGCTGGGTGGACGAACCACTCACCGTGTCGGTGAAGACGCGGAAGACTTTTTCCTTCTTCAACGCCGCCAACTGTCGGTCGAGATTCTGGTCTTTGGAACTAACACGCGCGTAACCAATTTTTTGGCCCGCAACCACCTCTGGCTGTTCGGGAATGTCTAGAGGTAGTGACGGTTCTGTTTCATTACTTATAAACCCACCCTAGCGAACAGCGAGTTAAACACGATGGATGTAATTCTTAAACTGTTCGCTTAGAGTGTACCCCAGAGCGCGAATCAGCATGGACCTATAAAGCGACTATCCTATACCGGTCTGGCCACCGGCGGTGATCGCCCGATAGAGGTAGCACCACCTGCCGCCGACCCGGATATAGGTCTCATCGACCCGCCAGGAACTGGCCTGGCAGTCAGGTACCTGCCGGTACCACCGTGTTTGCTTGTCCAGCTCAGGGGCGTATTTCTGGACCCAGCGGTAGATCGTGGTGTGATCGACCGGCACGCCCCGCTGAAGTCATCATTTCCTCCAGATCGCGGTAGCTCACCCCGTAGCGGCAGTACCACCTACTGCCCACAGAATGATGTCACGGGGGAAATGACGACCGGAGAAGATACCCATGGCTGTGTGACTATTTCACGTCACTCTTCCTACTGCCCCAACTGTGCAACAGCACCAATAAACTGGCGCCCCGGTTATAAGTTGGGGCGCCAAGTCGATGTGCTCGAGTCGGGGGATGTTAGTGGCCGGTGTCAAGCCGGCCAGACAGTCGGTTCAGCCGGTCCTGACTGGGGCCGTCGAGCCCGATAATGGACACGGTTTTGCCTCTGTCCTGGAACTTCTGCGTAATCGCGTCAAAGGTCGCGACCGTGGAGGCATCCCAGATCTCCGCCTCAGTGAGATCAATAGTGATATGACGGGCAGAATCGGTGTAATCAAAGCGATAAACCAGGTCATTGCTTGATGCCCAAAACAACTGGCCATGCACCCGGTAGGTACGAGTATCAATCTCGCCATCGCCGTCGCCGTCGATATCGGAGACCTTTTCAATGGAAACGATATGTGCCACCCGACGGGCGAACATGATCATCGCGGTGACCACACCCAGCACCACACCAATGGCCAGGTTGCTGGTGGCTAGGGTCGCAATAATCGTCACGGCCATAACAATGGTCTCAGAGACCGGCATGAGTTTAAGGGTGCGTGGATGCACCGAGTGCCAGTCGATGGTGCCGACCGAGACCATGATCATGATTGCCACCAGCGCAGCCATCGGGATCATGCCAACGATGTCGCCCAGTGCCAGGACCAGGACCAGCAGGAACACACCGGCTAACAGGGTGGATAGGCGGGTACGTGCCCCGGATTCGCGGACGTTGATCATGGTTTGACCGATCATCGCACAGCCGCCCATGCCGCCGAAGAAACCGGAGGCAATATTAGCCACCCCCTGTCCCCAGGATTCGCGAGTTTTATCGGAATGAGTGTCGGTGATGTCATCGACGAGCTTGGCGGTCATCAACGATTCCATGAGACCGACCACGGCCATGGCCAGGGCATAAGGCGCGATGATCTGCAGGGTCTCCAACGTCCACGGCACGTTCGGAATAAACAGGGACGGTAAGGTCTCCGGCATCTTGCCCATGTCCGAGACCGTCGGGACAGTCAAACCGGCGGCAATGACCAAACCGGTGAGCACGATAATCGTGACCAGCGGGGCGGGGATCACACTGGTGAGCTTGGGGAAGAAAATCATGATCACCACACCCAAGCCGACGAGTGGGTAGACCATCCAAGGCACATCAATGAGGTGTTCGAGTTGGGCGGTGAAAATCATAATGCCCAGTGCATTGACGAAACCCAGCATCACCGATCGGGGGATAAAACGCTGAAGTTTCGCCACACCGAGGGCTCCGAGCACGATTTGTAGGACACCGCCCAACAAGACGGTGGCGATGAAATAATCTATCCCGTAACCACGCGCCACAGGAGCAATGACTAGGGCAATAGCCCCGGTGGCGCCGGTTATCATTGCCGGGCGGCCACCGGTAAAGGCGATCGCAATGGCCATGACTACCGAGGAAAACAGACCCATGGCTGGGTCAACACCGGCAAGGATGGAAAAGGCAATGGCCTCAGGGATCAGCGCCAGGGATACCGCCAGTCCGGCCAGAATCTCTATACGGATACGGGCGGGGGAAGAAAATGCGTAACGGAAGGATGCGATGATCCCGGTAGGGGCATCAGCGCCGTCTGGACTCAGGAGGGGGCGGGGGGCCGCCGTGCTAGTTTCAGTCATAGATGTCCAATCTTTGAGGGGATAGGTAACTGGGCGAACGCCCGAAAGGAATCCAACCCTCTAGTAACTTTAGGTTTGGTGATGGTGGTCATGGTAGCGGGAGTTTTACTCAACCGCCAACCCAGGCACAGGAACCCGTGGGCAACATCACCGTGAAGGAGAACAGGCAATGCAAAACAGTAATTTCAAGATCGGCGAGGTCGTTGACCAGACTGGGTTGTCGATTCCCACCTTGCGTTATTATGACAACGTCGGCCTGATTACCCCATCGGGGCGTAGCCCTGGTGGGTTCAGGCTTTATAGTGAGGCTGATGTACGTCGTGTTTTGCTGGTGCGACGGATGAAACCGCTGGGGTTTACTCTGGATCAGATGCGAGAATTCCTGGAAGCTGCGGAGATTCTTCATAGTTCAGATGGCGGGCAGGACAGTGATCCCGCACAGCAGGCACGGAGTAATGCCAAGGCCACCCTTGCCGACATTCGTGAGGAGACGCGCACCCGCTACGAAAAGCTACGCAAGCAAATTGCCTACGCTGAGGAATTCCTCGATCTGGTCAACACCCTGGCACCCTAAAGTGCCCCCATCCTTCGCAGGGAGAAAGAGACCATCCGATTGAATGCGCTCTGTCGAGTCGCGTTCCAGATGAAGTGGACGAACGCCCGCGGCCTCTCCGGAGTGGATGGCGATAGTGCAGAGGACTTCTGAAATCCGTGCAGACGACTCCTCAAAACGACACAGTCATCCAAGGTCACATAATCGAAAATTGTCACTTAACCCGTTATTTTACCTACGCGGTGCTGTTGCAAAGTTGGGCCAGGGTCGAAAAGCCTACCCTCAAGACATTAGTTGTCCTTGCTCCGGGGTGCTTAAGCTGTCTCGAATATCCGGCTGACGATCACCGCGTCTGGGTTCGGGTGCCCGTAGGTAAACATCGTGCCCTGGCCCAACTTTGCAACAGCGCCGTCTAAAAGTATGTTCATATCTCCTTGTTTAAGGATTGAAAACTGTAGTGTCTTGCTGTGGAGGCAGCAAGGTGGCGTATTGAGATGCCAAGTAAGTCCCGTCTTCCCACTTGGCTTTCAGCATCCTGGCGATACACATGACAGTGACATGGTGATCGCCTGCTCGGTGCAGAGATACCGCTTCTGATTGCGCACTGGCTCCGCTGACCCAAGTGTCCTCCACTAGCAGCACGTGCCGACCGGCGACTGCAGCAGGATCTATCACTGAAAAACGATCTGGGCTTATTGTGTGGGACGCGCCGGTGTTATCACCTGAAGATTCTAAAGCCGCTGGTGTGAGACGATTTCGGATATATGACCGAGAGCAGAATTGAGGGCACTAGCAAGTGCCCCACGGTCGCGTCCGGGACTGCGGTTGGTAGAGGGGACGTGAGTTATCACTTCTACCGGACTGACTGCTTGAGCAAGAGTTGGAAGATTATCTCGTAACGTGGTGTACCCTAACCGACTTAACTCAGTGTCCTAAATTGTTCATGACACGTGCAGTTTTATCAATCATGACCGCAACTTCGTGTTGCTCGTAAACAACATTTTGCATATTCCGGCCAAGGCTGACGTCTATCCACCCATTTGTGGCATGTTCTGACTTTGTCTCCGTTGCAGCTATGGCATCAATGATATTGCTTTGGTCTTTCCAACGGGCATCATTCAAAATGTAGACCACGGCCTTGTCCCAGGCCTGCTCAAAGCTTGGCTCCCTACCGTAGAAGAACGTTGTCTTTAAAGTCGGCGAATATACGCGAAATTCAAACATGTACCTTATTGTAAAAGTGGGGTGTGAGGTTACCCTCGTTTAGTGGACACCCTATTTGTACGGATCTTGTGTCCGTAAGAGAGGATGTTCACTGTGAGTCAACAGCGCAAGAAATACACGCCGGAGTACCGGCGTGAAGCCGCAAACCTGGTAATCGAGTCAGAGCGACCGATTCCTCATGTGGCTAAGGAAATCGGTGTTTCCGCCGGGCTTTTGGGCCGGTGGGTCAAACTCGAGCGTGAACGCCGAGGATCCTCAGATGGGATGAGTGAGTCTGATCTTCGTGCTGAGAATGCTCGTCTGCGCCGTGAGTTGGCAGAAGCCAAGATGGATAACGAGTTTTTGTCAAAAGCGACAGCCTTCTTCGCTTTGAGGCAACGCGAGCAGAAAAGTTCGAATTGATGCGGCAGGAGAAGGCGAACTACAGCATCAAGCGCATGGCACGGCTATTAAAAGTGTCTCGGTCTGGATACTACAAATGGGCCCATGCGCAGCAGAAACGACTATCCGGAAAGGATGATCGGGCAGCATTTTACGATGATGTTGACCGTAAGATTCATCAGATTTGGAAAGACTCTGATGAGGTTTATGGTGCTCCGCGGATCACCGCAGAGCTCGCCGAGCGCTACCGCATTTCACTTAACCGTAAGACTGTGGCGAAGCGGATGCGCATGATGGGCATTGAAGGGATTTCACCGCGTGCCTTTGTTCCGGTGACTACAATTCAAGCCAAGCGTAAGTCAACTCTTCCTGACCTGGTCAAGCGCATGTTTGATACTGGTGAGCTCAACCGAGTGTGGATGTCAGATATTACCTACCTACGTACCAGCGAGGGATGGTTGTACTTGTGCGCGGTCCGCGATGGTCATTCCCGCAGGGTACTGGGCTGGGCAATGGATAGCGTTCAAGACACACACCCGGTTGAACGGGCCCTGCGGATGGCGCATACACTGCGCGGTGACGTTCCTGATGGGCTGGTGTTTCACGCTGACCGCGGAACACAATTCACCAGTGAGAAGCTCTGGGAGGTCTGCCGCAACCTGGGCATCGCTCAGTCTGTGGGGCGCACTGGCGTGTGCTTCGATAACGCGATGGCCGAGTCGTTCTGGTCGACGCTAAAGACTGAATTCTATGACCGGCAGCGATGGCCTACCCGTGATGCCGCACGCAAAGCCGTTGCCTACTGGATTGAAGTCGTCTACAACCGTCGGCGCCGGCACTCTGCACTCGGGATGGTCAGCCCTGTCGACTTCGAGAACCACGCCGACGCAATCAACAGCAGAAAAGAAATAGCTGCCTAACCACTAGGTAGCTCCACTACGTGTCCACGATTTGCGGGCAACCCCAGGTGTACCGTTTTAGCCATAGTGAAGACTCATGCAATTTAACCAAAGTTATGCAGCCTAGTGAAATACGGAGTGTGAATTATGGCGGAAACGTGGAGTTCAGAAATTTTTTACCAGGAGATACGCCATTTACTAAAGAGGTATTTTCCCTCAGAAAATTGTGTGTCTCCCGATGATGTCGAAGTACGAGCTACCTGGAAAACGTCCAAGTACGCATATTGCGTATTTTCAGTTAAATCCGCGCAAGGACTTGCATATGTTGGCATGGAATTTGCGCTGATTCCACGACACACTCTTGAATCGGGTGAAAGCTACTCATCAGAGGGGAGAACCGCTGTTACGGGGTGGGGAGATCAGTTGGCAGGAAATGCTGTTGCCCCGTATTTAGATTACGGTTCCGACGATAAGATTGAATGGATTGGTGGCGAGAGAGACTACGATCCGAAGCATTTTACGGAACTAAAAAAAATGAAAAGCGAAGGGGCAGATATTTATCTACCCCTAGCCACTCACAACTAGTCAGACAGTGTTATGTCCATGAGGTTTTTGGACTTGGAGTCCAGCTACTTTGTGGACTCGGGGTCTCCTCGCTTTTTGGGCGGGGAGTCCACGGAGTTTTTGTACTGGTGCTAGCTTGGCTTCTTCCGGCGGCTTGGCCGTGGCCCAGAGAGGTTGGGCTTTAGCTCTGGGGGTTGTCGGTGCCACATGCCGACAACGTGGTTTATGTTGATTTGACCGCCGGGTGGACGCTGATTCAGTTGGATCGGTAGCGGAAATGAAAACAGTTTCTCACCGTCGTGATCAGTAAAAAATTCCGCATAGTCACCGGCTACGCTGCTGTAGATGGCTCGATTTTTAAAGCGCAGCCCGACGTAGAGGCCGTGTCCCATGACGCGGACCACCCCGCTTTTGTTGATCCACAGCTTGTCCGGGATAGGCCAGAGTGCATTTACACCGGTAGAGCTTGGCAGTACGGTTGAGGAATCGGCATGGGGTGTATCTTGCTGGATCGCCTTTGTGTCGTTACCTGGTGCCTTGTCTGAAGCTGCAACTTCAGCCAGGGCATTATCTGTCGCGACCACCGTGTCGGCTGCTAAGGCATCTGCTTGGTTGTCGGGGTGAATCCGGTGATATTGCTTCGCGATTTTCGTCCATAAAACATCTGGGTCAATCGGCTGCGTCGGTGGCTGGGCATGCGAGATAATCTCCCAGGCTTGGGCTGGGGTGATGTGCATCTTGCCCCTAAGAAGTCCTTGGTGGCGACGGCGTGTGTTGTAGAAGTCGCGGTAGTCGACAATCAACTGTTGGACCTGCGCCAGTGTCGTGGGGGTACGAGCATCCAAAAACCTGGTCATGGTTTGGTGCGATCGCTCGTCTTTGCCTTGCGTCGTGGGAGCAAAACCCGCACTTGATTGAACCCCCAGACTGGCGAGCCAGCGTTCGGTTTGCGACAGCCGGCCGCGATGGTAGGTAGCAAAGGCATCACCGTTGTCAGAGAGGACTTCTTGGGGAAGTCCATAAGCATCAATGGCTCCACGCAGCGTGATGCGGGCATCGGTGCCGTTTTCTGGAGTTCCAAAAGCTCGGGAGCCGACGTCGAAGCGGCTGGCATCGTCGATAACTTGGTAGATAGTCACTTGCGTGTGAGGCGCATCGAAGAGTCTGTAGACAAACGCATCGATCTGCCACAGTTCATTGACTTCGCCCCTGGCAAAGTGCCTGTAGGACTTACGCGGTCGTTTACGTGCATTGATGTCAGCGACGCCAGCCTCGTGCAACCATTGTGCGATTAAAGCTCGTGACGGTGGTTGTTCGTAGCCGAGTTCATCGAGGAAGAAGTAGAAGATTGACCATAGGCCGCAGTCTTGGCCGCGGGCTTGTAACGCACCGCGAGCTTGCAGGACCTGTTGTCGAATCTTGTCATCGTAGACCCGTCGCGGGTTCAGCGGTGCCGTGCTATCCGGCACGATGCCAGCCCGCCCGCGCTCGGCGATACGTGCTTTGATGTTGTAATACGTCTGCTTCGATACGCCGATGTTCTTGCAGAACTGCTGGACCGTGATGCCCTCACGGATGGGATCGAAATCCGCTATCTTCTTGCGGAGAGTAATCGGAATTGCCATCCCCACATTGTCAAGAAACCAGAGTCCAAAAAGTCATTAGACATCCTGTCCATAAACTTCCTAGACTCCGCGTCAAAAAACTAACTGGACTCCAAGTCCAAAAAGTCAATGGACTCCGAGTCCAAGAAGTCACTAGACATCACACAACTAGTCAGACAGACTAGCCCCTTCGTCTTTTAGTCGATATTGTGTTCCAAGTTAAACCACCGAGGAGCTACGTCACTACCACCATTGGAACCACGCAGCGGGAAAAGTGTCTTCAACCCACGGGTCTCTTGCGCACCTTCAATGTGAATAGTAGTTTCTACTATTCCCCGAAGTTCAAATGATCTTCCAGATCCAACCTTTTTTCCATCATTAGTGCGGACAGCTTCATAAATAGGAGCTTCATAAATGCGGTCCGCGTTTTCCATCCTGGCTTCGCACAGACCTTGAATGTATTGCCTAATCGAGTAAAGGTTCCAAATTCCATGTTTGTGCCGAATCTTGTCGTAACCCCAAGGGCCATATGGACGTGTTTTGGCATCAGGTTCATACCATCCCCGTCGTAGCACAACAGGAACCCCACATCGGTCATGCGTAGCCATCATCACCTGATCGGTATAATCATTGCCTCCAGCGATTCCACTGCCTTGTAGGGTAGGTGCATCTTGTTCGAGTCCTGCCCCAGGCATAAAGTCAGGAAAGAATTTGTCTAGTTGGCTACCGTGGATGCTGCCTTTTTCAAACTTTTGTTCCTTCCAACCGTCACTGTCACTTTCTCCGGGGTCACCAATAGGGTAGCCGACATCTCCATCAATAGCGCCTGAATACACCCATTGGAGTAGCACATCGCCTGTTATAGCGTGAGCGCCGAATTTGGGGTGCCAAACCATAATTCCTTTTTGGAAAAGGTTGTATCGCCCGATCCCGTCAGGTGTTTTTTCTTCGCTGCTGATAGGGAAACCTAAGGTACTCTTTTGGGCTCCCATGCCCTGCCATTTGTCATATATTCGCCCCTGAATTCCTGCTTGTACTGCAGGAATGGAGTTTCGTGTGTAGATGTAGCCACTGAAGCGTCCTGGGTTTAGTTCCGCTTCTTTTACGGCCCTGTGTTGATGGGCTGGGTGAGATAGTACTCGGTTTCTACTTCCTGTGGGGTGGCGTAGTCCAATGCTTCGTGAAGTCGCTTAGTGTTCCACCAATGCACCCACCGCAAGGTGGCCAGTTCGACTTCTCCGACCGACGTCCACGGGCCCTGGGCATGAATCAGTTCCGCCTTGTAGAGACCGTTGACTGTTTCGGCTAGAGCATTGTCATAAGAATCGCCGATTGTTCCCACACTCGGGCGGATTCCTGACTCAGCTAGCGCGGTGGAATACTTCAGTGACACGTACTGGCTGCCCCGATCGCTGTGGTGAATTAGTTGGTTTCCATGGATTCGTCCTGCAGTCGTTAACGCATGTTCCAATGCCTCCATGGGCAGCGCATCGGTGCGCATTGTCGAGCGTGTAGCAACACCAACAATTTTTCGGCTGAAGACATCCACGACAAACGCGGTGTAGGCGAATCCTGACAGGGTGCGAACGTAGGTAATGTCGGCAACCCAAAGCCTGCCTGGTGCCTGCGCACGGAAGTTTCGGCGCACTAGGTCCGGGCGATGATCCGGTGTCTTCGGGCTAATCGTTGTCACAGGGGTTCGCCCACGTCTGCGGCCAGAAACACCTGCAAGTTTCATTAGTCGTGCAGTCTTGTCGCGACCAATATGAAAGCCTTCACGGTTCATCGCGTGCCACATTTTGCGGATACCGTAGACCGAGAAATTCTCCGCATGCACACGCTGTATCTCTGGGATGAGCAGGCTATCGCTTAAGGCTCTTGCACTGGGAACACGTGTGGTAGCTTTGCGGTAGCCGCGTGAAGTAATGAATCCACGATCTGCTTGTTTAAGGACTCGACAGATGGCCTCGACCCCAAACTGATCTTTATACGTGTCGATGTAGGAGATCATTTGGTCGTGGGTCGGTCGAGTTCCGCTGCGAAAAAAGCCGAAGCTGTCTTAAGAATCCCGTTTGCTCGTTTCAGTTCGCGGTTTTCGCGGCGCAGACGCTTGAGCTCTTCTTCCATTGTTTCGCCGCCTGAAGCGTCAGAATTATCGCGTACTGAAGCGCTGTCACGGTACCAAGCCCGCAACGTGTGGTGAGATACTCCAAGGAGCTCGCCGACCTCCGTGTAGGCGCGTTGCAGTGAGCAAGATTCCAGGCGGACCATTTCGATGATCTGATGGACCGCCTTGTCCTTGAACTCGACGGAATACTTTCTAGGCATAGTTCAATCCTTCCTTAGCTGAGGTAGGAACTAAACCCAGGACGCTTCACACCTTGGTATTTCTGCTTATACCAACCCTCTCCGAGAGCGATATCATTAGTCATTGGGTACCCGAAGTGTCCGCGTTCCCAACCATGCTTTGCCCACACGACGGTTGCAGGAATGCTAACAGTATGAGCGCCTGTCTTTGGATGCCAATAGATAAACCCGTTGACGAATTCGGACCTTTTACCAATACCGTCAGGATTAGTTAGTTCGTTGCTTTTAGGAAACGTCAGAAAGCTTTTCGGTCCGCCAATGGAATCATAAAGTTCCCGGATTGCACCGCATACTTCAAAAGGAGAAGGCCAGTAAACTTTGCAACCTGGGGCAGAATTTAGGGTCGGATTATCTTCTTCTTGCAGCTGTGCTTCTTTTGTTTCTGCAAGATCCGCCTCTTCTTTGGTGAAATCACCCGGTATTTCTTCCCTATCGCTACGCATTTCTCCAGGGCGTACAGTAGATTTAGGAGATTTCGTCGGAGTCCACTCGGAGACTTCTTCCGGTGAAAGTTCAGTTTCTACAATTTCAGACGAGGCCCCCTTAGCCCACTCTGGCAGTACTGGAGTGGGGTATTCATCTGACGTTTCCTTATTGTCGATTGCCTCTACGGTATTTTCACTAGGATCAGCAGGAAAAGTATCCTGTGACACTGATGACGATAATGAATCAGAAAAAGATGATTGCGCGACTGCAGTACCGGGAGTGGTACTGATTAATAAGCTTGCTGAGACGAAAGCAAGTAGTTTGCGTGAGAGAGCTTTCATTGGCGGTCCTTAGATGAGAGTGAAACAAGGAGTTGTTCTACTAGGTCAGCTTATAGCTTGGTGGCAGGCTACGCTGGTTAAGCGAAAAAGTTCTCCTTTCTAATCTCGTCGGGTAACCATGAAAATAGCTAAAACCAGTCTTATAATCCTCACCTGCGCATTTACCGCACTGGGTGCTTCTCCTGCTGTAGCCCAGGACGCCAATGGTGATTTCGCTTCTCTACAAGCAAGTAGCACAGTACCGGTAAACGATAACCGGATTGCTGCTTTATGGTCAGCAATCCCAAGCCTGGATAATCCACAAGAACCCCGCATTCGACGCGACTGCACCGCAAGCTATCTAGGAGATAGCTTCTGGCTCACGGCACATCACTGCGTATCTAACGCACCGTTTATGGACGGTTTTCTCCGTCAATCAGATGGTGAAGTAGCAGGTATCGCTGCTATCTATACCAAATCATCAAACGATGATGTTGCCCTAATCAAAGTAGGCGAAGGAATCCACGCAGATGCCTTCACTTTCGCTAATGAGCCGTTAACCATTGGAGATCAAGCCGTACTTACCGGGTACGCGCAACCCCATGATTATGCCTCTTCAGCGTTGACAGTCATTTCTGAAAAAGTTAACTCCCTGAATTTCGGGAACGTTACATACACCGACCTTTTCAAAGGAACATCCTCAACTACTTCACGTTCCTGTGGCGGAGACTCAGGAGCCCCCATCTACAAAGACAACATCCTCTACGCGGTGCACACCGCCGGCGGATTCAACCCAGAATGCAATGATGGGAAAGGCCGCCCCATGTGGCACACCAACATTGTCTCAAGGATCCCCTGGATTAAAGAAACGATGCAAAGCAATTCGAGTTTCACAGACCAGGAAAAAGCCAAATCAAACACGGGCCTGAAACACGCAGCTACCCTTTTCCCAGATGTGAGCAACCCGAAAAATCCGCACAATGATTCCTCCCCAGAAAAGAGCTCATTTAGTCTCTCTTCTCTATCAAGCACACAGCAGTAGCAAATTATTAGCGACCAGAGAACCAGATCCCCTATCTTCTCCAAGGTTTTCTTCAAGTGAGTTTTTATCTAACTGCCTAACGACAGGGGAACCGTATATTGCTTACGGCCTGTCCAGTTTTTTAGTGCGCCCTCGCGGTAAAACAATCCCTGCGTCTTTCACAGCTCTACGCACAGTTTTTTCGGACACGTTAAACTCGCTTGCGGCTTCTTTGACCAACGGCCATGCCTTCGTTTGTGCATATGCGGAGTAAAACCAGGCAGCAATCTGAGCCTTCGACGCCTTGCCTGAGATAGTCCTGACTGCGTTTGCTTCGGTTAGTTTCTTGCGCTCAGCTTGCGCATATTTACCATCAGGGTCTGTTTTCCAGCGTTCTGCTGCTTTCTTGCCGCCTCTGCGTCCCATGGTGGCTAGTGCTTTGCGTTCGCTGCTGGTGGCTTTACCTGGCGCGCTAGAACCGCTGTAGGTCTCACTCTTGGACTGGGTGACATACCCGCGCACGCGCCTAGCCATAGTTTGACGGTCGCGCATCGGCGGCATCTCATTGTCGCGGCCTGCACCGCCGTGGGTGTGTGCGACGTTGTAGGCGTGCTCATAGGCGTCGATAATTGCTGCGTCTGTCAGGCGTTGGCCTTGCTGGCGCAGACGGTGTCCAGTCTTAAGCGCATGCCTAAAGGCGGTTTCGTCGCGTGCTGCGGTGCCTTGGGTAATCCAGAGCACACGCACACCGTCGATAAGTTCCGGGTCGTACTGGTCGAGTCCACCGGCAATTTCTGCGTCTACATCCTGGGCAAGCGCTTTAAACGCCTGGGCTTCCTCACGGCGGGTCTTAACCGCGTTAATGAGTTCATGGCCAGAGCTGAATTGCTGGCGTGGAGTGGGGTCGAACTGGTCGTGTCCTGCCATATCCCTCACCTGCTTTATCAAATCTCCAAGACGCATCACCCGGTTGTGCTGCCTATACCAACGATAAGCGGTAGGAGCCTTGCCGGTATAGAACGGGTGGCGGCTAAAGCGATGGGAAAAGTGCGGGTCATGGTCTAAAAGCTCACCCAGCACACGCGTAGTCGCCGCCAGCAACTTCATCTGCACAGATTTACCGTTACGGTCAGCGTAGACAGGGTCAATAATCCATATGAACTGGGCTTTTCCGTTAGTTGGGTTAATACCCACCCATGCCGACCCGACGCTATGAGTAATCAGTGAGCGCACCACGTCGCGAACGTACGGTTTAACAGCCAAAATGACGCGTAAATAACGCTCTAGGTTTCCCTAGATTCCGATGAGTTCGCCGCCCTCAGCCAAGTAGTGCGCCCAGCTGGTAATGTGCGGATTCTTGCGCAGGAGTGCACGGCGCTGACGCTCCGTCAGACCGCCCCACACTCCGAATTCAACACGGTTGTCTAGTGCATCTGCGCGGCATTCATTAAGCACTGGACAATGGCGACAAATGACCGCGGCCTTACGCTGCTCGGCGCCACGCACGAAGAGTGCGTCTGGGTCACCGTTGCGGCACTTAGCTTGAGTTACCCATTCACCACGCTCGGTTGCACTTACCGACTTGGCTGGACCCGTCACCTTCAGGCTTACGGTCATGGCTGGGTAGCTCCTTCCTCTACTACCTATCCCGCTAATCTTGCGAACAATTTTGACGAAATACCATACGCGCGACATATCGCTCGTTGTATGATGTTTCATCAGGCGGAATATTATGTAACAACGGTAAGTGTATTCACACGCGTTAGCACTTGTCTAACACGTCACACTTTAGGGGGGAGTCTGCTATTCCCCGCTCACAGTTTCACCACGTAGGGTGTTCAACGTGACTGTCATCAAATCCTTGGCAAAAATTGCCCTCTCCACGGTCCTCGCGGGAGTTCTCATCGCCGTAGTGATTGCCCCCTTTGCGGGGCTTTCTGGCGTGGCGGTTGCCCGTACCAACGACACCATGCAGTCCGACTTACAGGATCTCACTGCTGGTGACGCCCCAGGCGTAACCACCATTCTGGATACCAAAGGCAACAGCCTTGCCTATCTTTTCGAGCAGCGCCGTCACCCGGTGAGCCCCGACAAGATTTCCGATCCCATGAAGAAGGCCATCGTGGCTATCGAGGATCGTCGCTTCTACGAGCACGAAGGCGTGGACTTCCAGGGCAACTTTCGCGCGCTGTGGAGCAACCTAGCAGCAGGCGGAGTCTCCCAAGGCGCATCCACGCTTAACCAGCAGTACGTCAAGAACTATCTCTTACTGGTTAACGCCAAGACCGATGAAGAGCGCGCCGCGGCAACCGAGCAGTCCATTCCCCGTAAGCTGCGCGAGATGCGCATGGCGACCGACCTCGATGCGGAGTTGGACAAGGACGAGATCCTCACCAACTATCTAAACCTCGTCCCCTTTGGCAACCACTCCTACGGTGTAGAAGCCGCGGCACGCACATACTTTGGCATCCATGCCTCTGAGCTCACGGTGCCCCAAGCGGCGATGCTAGCCGGAATGGTCCAGTCTTCCGAGTATCTGAACCCTTATACCAACGAGCAGGAGGTCATTAACCGCCGCAACGTGGTCCTCCAGTCGATGGTGGATAATGGCGCTCTCGAACAGGCCGAAGCTGATGAGTACAGCAAGCAGGACTTGGGCGTGCTCGATAGCCCTTCCCTCCTCCCCAACGGCTGCATCAGCGCAGAAGACCGCGGCTTCTTCTGCGACTACGTCATCGAATATCTAGAGAGCAAGGGAATTTCCCGCGAGCAGCTCACACGCGGTGGATACACCATCAAGACCACTCTCGATCCTGATGTCCAAGACCAGGCGCTCAACGCAGTGCGATCCCAGACAGACCCTAAGACCCCGGGTGTCGCTGAGGTCATGAACGTAGTCAAGCCCAGCACGTCCACTCGCGAAGTGCTCGCTATGGTCTCTTCTCGCAAGTACGGTTTGGACCTCGACAACTACGAGACCATGCTCCCGCAGACCCACTCATTGGTGGGCAACGGTGCCGGCTCGGTCTTCAAGGTCTTCACCGCGGCAGCCGCGTTGGAATCTGGCTACGGCATCAAGAACCAGCTCGACGTCCCCACTCGCTATGAAGCAGAGGGACTCGGCTCCGGCGGCGCGGCAGGCTGCCCGGCTAATCGCTACTGCGTTGAGAACGCAGGCAACTATGCCGCAACCATGACGATGCAAGATGCGCTGGCTTATTCACCGAATACCACCTTCATCAAGCTCATCGAACAGGTGGGCGTGGAGCACGTGGTGGATATGTCGGTTAAGCTCGGTCTGCGCTCTTACGACGAAAAGGGCAGCTACGACGAAGAGACGTCGATCGCTCAGCACATCAAGGAATCCAACCTTGGCTCCTACACCCTCGGCCCTACCGCAGTGAATCCGCTTGAGCTTTCCAACGTGGGCGCTACGTTGGCCTCAGAAGGCATGTGGTGCGAGCCCAACCCCATCAAGCAGATCACGGACAAAGACGGCAATGAGGTCTACCTCAAGGTGCCGAATTGTGAGCGCGCGCTGAACAAGAACATCGCTAACGCATTGGCCAACAACATGACTGCGGACACCATCAAGGGCACGGCTTCTGCTTCCGCCAAGATGATGGGCTTTAGTGGCCAGGCAGCCGCCAAGACGGGAACCACCGAGTCCAACCAGTCCTCCGCATTCTTGGGATTCAACTCCGGAATCGCTGCGGCTCCCTACATCTACAATGACGGAACCACCACGACTTCACTGTGCACCAGCCCAGTCCGCCAGTGCGGTTATGGCGACCTCTTCGGCGGCCTCGAGCCTGCCCGCACCTTCTATTCCATGGCTTCATCCGTCGCAGCCGCGGCCTCAGGCACGGTCCCCGATTACGACAAGGCCTATGACGACGGCAAAGTCAACTCCCTCCTCGATGGCCTCCGCGGCAAGTCTGAGAGCGAGGCTCGCTCCAAGCTCGAATCCGAGGGCTACCAAGTCAAGGTTTCGCAGGTCCAGGGCAACGGGGTTCCCTACCGCCGCGTGGTCCGCGCCATCACGGGTCCAGACGGGCTAAAGAAGGGCTCGGAAATCACGCTGCAGCTTTCCGACGGCACTTCTTCCGCACCACCGCCTTCCTCTAACGGTGGTGGCCGAGGCGCGGAGACCGATCAAACCAGTGGCGATCAGCATGCCCCGGATCCTTTCGGTAACCAGCGGCAAGGCAATCCCCCGCCGCTCATTCGCCAGGAGGACATCGACGCCATTGCCGACAGCGTGCGCGACCTCTTCGGCCTCTAGGCACACGCGCATTGAAAATCCCGCCGTCTCCTCTGCTTAGTGCAGGAAGACGGCGGGATTTCTTTTTGCGTCTTAGGCGAGCTTGGCCTTGACTGCGCTGGATAGGCGCTTGCCGTCGGCGCGGCCAGCAGCCTTGGCGGTGACAACCTTCATGACGTTGCCCATCTGCTTGATGGTGGCAGCCTCGCCGGAGTCTGCCTCGACCTCGGCGATGGCCTCGCTGACGAGGGCGTCTAGGGCGGCGTCGTCAAGCTGCTCCGGCTGGTACGCCTCGAAGAAGGGGACGTCGACAAGCTCGGCGTCCGCCAGCTCCTGGCGACCATTTTCTGCATAAACCTCGGCGGACTCGCGACGCTTCTTGATCTCGCGGGCGATTACCTTAAGTACGTCCTCGTCGGTGAGCTCGTGGCGGGAACCGTTGGTTTCCTCGGCCTGAATGGCGGCGAGGAGCGAACGGATGGCGCTGGTGCGCTCCTTCTCACGGGCCTTCATGGCGGTCTTCAGATCTGCACGAATGGTTTCTTTAAGCTGGCTCATATTCTTCAATCTACGCCAGGTAGGCTGTGTGGGGTGAAGATACTCCCGATTATCGGTGGCATTGCTGCCGCCGGCCTAGGCACCCTGGCGTGGGGTTACACCGAACTGACCAAGTTTGAGCTGAAGGAATACACGCTCCCGCTACTCCCAAAGGGGACGCTGCGTGGGAAAGAAGAATTCCGCATCCTGCACATCTCGGATCTGCACATGATTCCGGGGCAAGAAAAGAAGATTGAATGGGTCTCAGGCCTTGATTCCTTGGACCCAGACCTGGTGGTGAACACAGGCGACAATCTCTCCGACCAAAGTGGCGTACCGGATACTCTCCGTGCGCTCGGCCCGCTGCTGAGCCGCCCGGGCTTGTTTGTCTTTGGTACTAACGATTACTGGGCACCGCGCCCGGTCAACCCGTTTAAGTACTTGTTTGGAAAGAAACGCGAGCCCTCCTATGTTGACTTGCCTTGGAAGGGCATGCGTGCGGCGTTTATTGAGCACGGCTGGCACGACGCCAACCAGGCCCGCGTGGAGTTCAAGGTCGGCGATGTAAAGCTGGCGGTGGCGGGTGTTGATGATCCGCACCATGACCTGGATGATTACTCCGAGATTGCCGGCGCACCGAACGAGGACGCTGACCTGGCATTGGCGCTGCTGCATGCTCCGGAGCCGCGCGTGCTAGAGAAGTTTGAGGCTGATGGCTACCAGCTTTCGCTGTCTGGCCATACGCATGGCGGGCAGATCTGTCTGCCGGGCTCCCGCGCACTGGTCACTAACTGCGGCATTGACCGTGCCCGCGTCCAGGGCCTCCACGACTTCGGCAGAATGAAAATGCACGTCTCGAATGGCCTGGGCACCTCGAAGTTTGCGCCAGTGCGGATATTCTGCCGCCCCTCGGCAACCCTGCTGCGTATCACCGAACGCTAGGTGGCGTTCAACTGGCGTTTTGTGGTTGACGCTCAGGCTGCGTTAAAGTATTCGGGTACCGATTAAAGCGGTTTTCCGGGATATGGCGCAGCTTGGTAGCGCGCTTCGTTCGGGACGAAGAGGTCGCAGGTTCAAATCCTGTTATCCCGACCATCAGCCTGGCTAGGTTTCTAGTCGGGCTTTTTCTTTTGCGCTTGGACTGCGGGCTTGGACTGCGGGCTTGGACTCCCGGATCTGCATAACTGACAACGAAGCACGCCCGTAGGCAAGAAATGACACCCTCGTTGTCAACTACGCAGATAGGCCACAGATCCGAGTGGACGCAACCGCATCCCAGCGAACGAAAAGCCCCCAGAAAGCAATAAAACGGGAAACGACGCGGCGCCCCTACAGCAGCCGCGTCGCCCCTATTCCCTATCACTCACAACGGATTGGAGAAACCGTTTGCCTACCCCCTAAGTAGGCATTGTGAGCAATTTTACCCTAGCACTGATTCATCATGGAACGTTAACCAAACCAAGACATTCACAGAAATCTCTGAACCAATACCTATTTGGACTACATTTTCATAGACCAAAAGGGTTCGCCACCTGGGACTTTTAGATTTCAGAACTTTCAGTTGGGCGCTTCATAACACCTAATGAGAATGCCGAAACTACACCAAGTACCCCCAACGCCGTCCACAGCAGCATGTGGTCGCCACCGTTACCCGCCACGGTCAGAGCCGAGGTAGTCCAATGCAGCGGAAGCAGGCCCATAACAACCTTCCAGGCTCCTCCCACCACAGCTGCCGCCACAGCGGACTTCCAGAACCAGCCCACCGCAGCAATCTGTACCAGACCAAGCACAACTGCCAGGCCCGCGCCCACCTTGCCAAAGTAGCGCAGCAGGGCCGTCGTCAGCCCCGCCGACGCAAGGCTCGTCACCACTGCGGCTAGGCCAACCCACAGCGCGGCCTCACCAGTCGGACCCGTAGCCAGCAGGAAGAACATTATCTCCGCTAAAACTGCCAACACCACTACTCCACCGAACAACGGCAACCACGGACTGCGACCCGAGCACACCACAAAAGCCCCCAGACAAGCGCCACCCAGCGTCAGCACTACCGCAATCAACATGGCCACCACGGGGCTTAGCAGCCGCACGTCTTGGACTCCGCCCGTCGGCGCAGGCAGCGCGCGCTGCACCTCTTGTACTTTCGACTGGTTCTGCTTTGCCATCCCGTCGACCTTTTTCGCGCCATCATCAAGCTGCTTTACGCCGCTCAGCGCCTCATCGACCTTGGCATCGAGCTGCTTCGTACCATCGTTGAGCTGCTTTGCACCTTCGACAGCCTTGTATACACCGTCGTGGTAGCCATAGCCGTTTACAGCCAACTGGTTGGAAATCTCACGCGAGCCCTCCTTCAGCCTGGTCAGCTGGTCCGTTAGATTCTGATCCAGCTGGAAGTTGTTTACTTGGACACGCAGGTCAGCCAGCTGCGACTTGATATTGCGCGCCTCTGCGGAGTTATTGCCTTCTAGATCCTTAACGGTGCCATCGATGGCCTGTAACAGCTGGCCTTGCACCACCTTTAGCCCCACAATCTGGTCCACCGCAGCACCCACACCGTTTGCCACTTCCGTCGCGCCGTTGCCGAGCTGTGCCGTGCCGGATTGCAATTGAACCAAGCCGTCGTAAAGCTCCTGCGAGCCGGAGCTCAGCTTGTCGACGCCCCCTCCAAGTCCGTCCGCCCCCTCCTTCAGCTTGCCAGTTCCTGTCGCGAGCTGGCCAGTACCGGACTTAAGAAAGCCGGCTTGGGCTTGGGCTTCGCTGGCGGCGCGGGCGGCGTCGCCAAGCGCTGCGGAATCAGCGTTAGCGGCAGAGGGCGCACCCGTGCCCTCACTCGACCAGGCACGGGCCGGATCCCAACCCGTGACGCCAGCAATAGCCGCGCCCGCCAGTAACGGCAGAATGAGGAGAATGCACAACAGGATTCCCCGCGTGCGGGAGGGGCGGGAAGTCGATTCAGCGAGACGCGAGTTCATCCTTTCAAAATATCGCCACCACCACGGCAAACAACGCAGGCGCGCCGTTTTAAGCCGGGCAAAGATACAGAATTCCCAAAACTTCAGCCCACTGATTCTCCCACTAGCCGTACTTCTTCCTCTCACCGCTTGCTCCCCCAAAGACACTGCAGAAGGTGAGCTGCAGTTCGCTGCCGCCGAATCCAACACGGCCGCAAAAGAAACCGCCACTAGCGAGACCACTAGTAGCGGCATGCAGGGCCCCTGCTATGACGTCGAAGGCATGAAATCACGAGGCCTGAGCGACACTATGGCAGTGCACGCTCAGGCCTGTGATTAGGAGGTTGTATTACATGCTAGTTCTTCTCAGCGAAGAGCTCACGAACGCGCTTTTCTAGGCGTGGGGAAACGGCGCCCCAGTAGGCGTAGACGCGCTCCTCAGTCTCTGGGGAAACACCAGCCATTGCATTGGTGATGTTGTCCGCCAGGCGCTCCTTCTCGTCATCGTTGTAGACGTTCTCATACAGGTCAGTTGCCTGAACCGTATCGGAGTCTTCAGCGTGGTGCACGTACGGCGCACGGACAAGGTCCAAGCCAGCTGGGTCCGGGTTCACGTAGAGGTCCGGAGCGGTGACGGTCTCCTGCACCGAGCGGTCGTTGACGTCGCCATCCAGGTAGCCGCCGCCCTTTGCGTGGCGGTTCGGGGAATAGACAGGATCCTCAGGAGCGTTGAAGAGGAACTGCATGTTGCCCTCATGCTCGTAAGTGTTGACCTTGTCTGCGTTGAGCGGCTGGTTTACAGGCAGCTGCTTGTAGTTCGGCCCGATGCGGTAGCGCTGCTGGTCAGCGTAAGCAAAGACGCGAGCCTGCAGCATCTTGTCCGGCGAAAGGCCGATGCCGGGAACGAGGTTGGATGGATCCAGAGCAACCTGCTCGATTTGGGCGAAGAAGTTACGCGGGTTGCGGTTGAGCACGAAGTATCCAACGTCAACCAGCGGGTAATCCTTCTTGGACCAAACCTTGGTGAGGTCAAACGGATTGAAGCGGTATTCAGCTGCCTCAGCGAGCGGCATGATCTGCACCTTAACGTCCCAGATTGGGTAGTCGCCTTCTTCGATGGCGTTGTAGAGATCCTCGCGGTGGTAGTCGGCGTTCTTGCCGGCCATCTCACCTGCCTCCGCGTCGGTGAAGTTTTGCACGCCCTGGCGGGTCTTGAAGTGGTATTTAACCCAGAAAGCGTCGCCTTCCTCGTTGACCCACTGGAAGGTGTGGGAACCGTAACCGTTCTGGTGGCGGGTGGTCTTCGGGGTACCACGGTCACCCATCAAGTAGGTGACCTGGTGGGTGGACTCTGGGTTGCGGGTCCAGAAGTCCCACTGCATGTCCGCATCGCGCAGGCCGTTGACACCAAGGCGCTTCTGGGAGTGAATAAAGTCCGGGAACTTCATACCGTCACGCAGGAAGAAGACTGGGGTGTTGTTGCCCACGATGTCGTAGTTGCCATCCTCGGTGTAGAAGCGCAGGGCAAAGCCATGCACATCGCGCCAGGTATCCGGGGAGCCCTGCTCACCAGCAACGGTGGAGAAACGGCCCATCATCGGGGTGACGGTGCCAGGCTGGAAGAGCTTTGCCTTGGTGTACTTGGAAACATCGTTGGTGATATGCAACTCACCGAAGGCACCATGCCCCTTAGCATGCGGCGTGCGCTCTGGCACGCGCTCGCGGTTGAAGTGGGCGAGCTTTTCGATCAGATGGATGTCATTGAGAACAACAGGGCCATTCTGGCCGGCAGTAATGCTGGTGTTCTCGGTCGCAATCGGCTGACCGGAGGGGCTGGTGGTGTTTGGGCCGCCCGCTGGGCGCTGACCCTTGTTGAGCACCTTGTCAGCTTCGGAGTTAGTCATGGAAAGCCTCCTAAAAGAAAATAGTTGATAATTGGGGTCGATTATCAATCACGGACAAGTAATAGTCTACCCCGCTTAATAGGTTGCTGCAACAGAAATTTCCAAATTGATAAGTATTGACAGCAAAGTCTGAATCAACTGTCATACTGGTAAGTTCATGGTGGTGAAACACCACTCCGAACATGACGACGCACGCGTCACCGACCTTGCCCTCAGGGCTGGTCGTGGCGACCGCGCGGCGCTAACGGAGTTCATCAAATCCACGCAGGACGACGTGTGGCGGCTACTCGCCCACCTAGGCGGCCCGGAAATCGCCGATGACCTCACACAAGAGACCTATTTGCGGGTCATTGGTGCCCTCCCCCGCTTTGCTGCGCGTTCGTCGGCACGCACCTGGCTCCTATCCCTGGCACGGCGGGTCTGGGTGGACAACATCCGGCACGACATGGCTCGCCCGCGCAAGTCCGCCACGGAGTATGAGGACGCGGCGGCCCAGGCCCCAGCAATCGAGAATTCAGGCACGTGGAGCGATTGGATCGACGCACGTGCGCTTATCGACGCCCTCCCTGCCGACCGCCGCGAAGCCCTCATCCTCACCCAGGTCTTGGGCTACACCTACGAAGAAGCAGCCAAGATCGCCGGCGTGCGCGTCGGCACGATTCGCTCGCGCGTGGCTCGCGCTCGCAAGGACCTTATTGAAGGAACCGATCCTTCCACAGACTAATAGCCTGCGGTCACAAGGTGAACACACGTAGACGGTGGCCGCTGCCTACCACCTACGAGAAGGGCTGCACACACAACGGCGCTTGTTACTTAACCACCGCTGGAGCTTCACAGGATTCCCAAGTACAAGGAAATCGTTATCTACTAGTTATCAGCACCGCGATATGGCCATAAAGCCTGCGCTTTTGGGACTGAATACTGAACGGATTTCATAATTTTTCACGAAATAACCACTATTTGGCTGGCAGTTCCCAGGCAAACGAAAGTAACCTGGTTAAAGACACACGTGACAAATCGACAGTCGACCCGACCCAGCGCGCGATAAGACGCGCGCATTTCTTTTGCTCGGCGCGTGTGGGAATGCGAGAAATCTCCTCATGCTGAAACGTGCATTGGCTATCTCCATGGCGTTTATTGGCGTCATTGTTGGCGCAGGCTTTGCATCCGGCCAGGAAGCGATGCAGTACTTCGTAGCCTTTGGAAACCAAGGATTCTGGGGCGTCGCCTTAGCCGCAGGTTTGATGCTCATCACGGGTATCGCCATTTTGCAGTTGGGCTCCTATTTCCAGGCCTCAGAGCACACCGCAGTGTATGACAAAATCTCGGGACCGATTACATCCAAGATTCTCGACTGGTCCACCATTGCGACCCTTTTCTCCATCGGCTTCGTTATGTTTGCTGGTGGCGGCTCAACCATCAGTCAGCAGTTCCCCGAGGTCAAGCTGTGGATCGGCGCGACCATCATGTTGGTGCTGGTTCTTCTCGTGGGCTTACTTGACGTCGACCGAGTCACTACCGTCATCGGTACCATCACGCCGTTCGTCATCTTTTTCATTGTGTTGGCCACCGGCTACACCATCGCGACTGCTGACGTTGACTTCGCACAGCTCAATGACTTTGCCGTCAACAACGTCGACACCAGCCTTTCTCACTGGTGGCTTGCTGCACTGAACTACACCGGCCTGAACGTTATGTGTGCTGTGTCCATGTCCATCGTCATTGGCGGCAACATCCTTGATAACCGCGCAGTAGGAATTGGCGGCTTTATTGGCGGCATCATCTACCTCATCCTGCTCACCCTTTTGGTTGTCTCCTTGTTCATGGTGGCGCCGCAGGTCAATGGTCAGGATCTACCGGTGCTTGCACTCATCAACACTCTTAATCCGTCGCTCGGTTACATCATGACGTTCGTTATTTACGGCATGGTATTCAACACCGCGGTCGGAATGTTCTATGCGCTGGGCAAGCGACTAACCCGCAAGAAGCCAAAGCTCTTCTACCCTGTTTATGCCGCTTCCTGTGTAATCGGCTTTATTTTGTCTTTCATTGGTTTCCAGTCCCTGGTCAGCAATGTCTACCCAGTCCTGGGTTACTTGGGATTGCTCATGATCGCTGTGATGGTGTTCAAATGGATCACCAATCGTGACAAAATCACGTCGGAGAGCAAGCGCCGTCATCGTGCGCACATCTTGGTCCAGCGCAAGCTAGACCCGCGTCAACGATTCACCAAGAAGAATCAGAAGGAGCTCGCAAAGCTCGCGGCCGCTTCCAATATGAAGACCGACGAGTTTGAGGACGCCATCGCCGAAGAAATCCACGAGGAGCTCGAGGCAGATGAAGAGCTCGAATACGACCGTGAAGATCCTGATCCTTCCGTGGTCTTCGTCGAGCACACCAAGCCGGAAGTTCCACGAGACTAATACAAAGCTCTCTCCTCTTCCTGCTTAAGCAGACCTTTCCAAGGCGTATGAGTTGGCCTAACCCAGCTCATACGCCTAATGTTGTACAACGCACACGTGATAAATCGAACGTCGAACCGGTATTGCGCCACCATGGCAGCAAACGCCTCGCACACAAACTGCACGCCTGCAAAATGATGAGCGCGGACTTACCCTCCCGGCGCGTGTGAGATAGCGAGACTCCCCCACACCTTATGTTTAAACGCGCAGTGGCCATCTCTATGGCCTTCATTGGCGTTATGGTCGGCGCTGGTTTTGCCTCCGGCCAGGAAGCCATGCAATATTTTGTTTCCTTCGGCACGCTTGGATTGTGGGGGATGGCGCTGTCCGCCGCCCTCATGATCGTTGCTGGCATCGCCTTCCTACAGCTTGGATCCTATTTCCAGGCTTCGGAGCATACCGCCGTCTACTCCCAAATCACCGGGCCGATCACCTCGAAAATCCTTGACTGGGCCACCATTATCACGCTTTTTGCGGTGGGCTTTGTCATGTTCGCCGGCGGCGGCGCCAACCTCGCCCAACAATTCCCTTCCCTGGCAACGTGGGTGGGCGCCTTGATCATGCTGGTGTTGGTGCTCATCACGGGGCTTCTCGACGTCGATAAAGTCACCGCTGTCTTAGGCCTTATCACGCCTTTTATCATCGTCTTCATCGGCTTCGTCACTATCTACAGCTTGGTAACGAACCAGACGACCTTGGAAGAAGCAAACAACTACGCCATCCACAACGTAGATCCCGCAATTGCTAATCCGTGGATCGCCGCCCTTAATTACACCGGCCTAACCGCTATTTGCACCGTTTCGATGGCCATTGTGATTGGTGGAAACTTCCTAGACAACAAAACCGTCGGCCTAGGCGGTGTTATTGGTGGCGCTATTTTCCTGTTCATGCTGGCGTTGCTGGTCTGCGCCCTATTCTTTGCCGCACCGCAGGTAAATGGCCAGGCAATGCCTGTCCTAGCGTTGATTAACACCATCCACCCCGCTCTGGGTTACGCAATGACCTTTGTCATTTACGGCATGGTTTTCAACACCGCAGTGGGCATGTTCTACGCGCTGGCTAAACGCCTGACGCGCGGCCATGAGAAGCGCTTTTACCCCGTTTACCTCATTACCTGCCTCATTGGCTTTGCGCTGTCCTTCGCTGATTTCAAGGAGCTCGTCGGACTGATTTATCCAATTCTCGGCTACGGCGGCTTGGTGGTCATTGCCACCATGCTCTTTGGCTGGGTTAAAAACCGCGGCAAGATGGTAAAGGAATCAGACCGCCGCACGCGTGCTCGTACGCTGGTCCAGCGCCGCCTTGATCCGCGTGAGCACTTTACCAAGAAGAATGAAAAGGAACTGCGCACCTTGGCCACGGCCTCCAACATGGAAACTGCGGAGTTTGTCGATGCCGTCGAAGAAGAAATCCACGAGGAGCTCGAGGCAGATGAAGAGCTCGAATACGACCGTGAAGATCCTGATCCTTCCGTGGTCTTCGTCGAGCACACCAAGCCGGAAGTCCCAAAGTAAGAATCCGAAGTAAATAACTAAAAAGGAGCTTGTACATCCGTTTATTGGATGTACAAGCTCCTTTCTGTGTTTTATGGCTTTGTATTAGGTCCGCGCGCTAGACCAACAACTCAGCAATCTGAATCGTGTTCAAAGCCGCGCCCTTGCGAAGATTATCGCCGGAGACAACCAGCACGAGGCCCTTGTTGTCATCCACGGACTGATCCTGTCGGATGCGGCCCACCAGGGACTCATCGATGCCTGCAGCAGCAAGCGGGGTTGGAACGTCGACGACCTTGACACCGGGGGCGTCGGCAAGCAGGCGGCGTGCCTCGTCCGGGGTGATTGCCTTGTCGAACTCCGCATGGATGGTCAGGGTGTGGCCGGTAAATACCGGGATGCGCACGCAGGTGCCAGCAACCTTGAGCTCAGGAATACCCAGGATCTTGCGCGACTCGTTGCGCAGCTTCTGTTCCTCATCGGTTTCCTCAGAGCCATCATCAACCAAGTTGCCAGCAAAAGGCAGCGCGTTGAAGGCAATCGGAGCAACATATGGGCCAAGCTCATCCTCAGAGACCTCCAGAACAGAGCCATCATGGACGAGCTCTACGTTGCGATCTCCAATCTCGGCAGCCTGCTTGGCCAAGGCCTCAACGCCAGCCAAGCCAGAGCCAGAAACTGCCTGATAAGAAGACACGTGCAAACGGTTCAGGCCAGCAGCATCGTGCAAGACTTTAAGAACCGGCATTGCGGCCATGGTGGTGCAGTTCGGGTTAGCAATGATGCCCTTCGGCGGATTCTTTGCCTCCTCCGGGTTTACCTCAGACACGATGAGCGGGACCTCAGGATCCTTGCGGAATGCAGAAGAGTTATCCACTACAGTTGCACCAGCAGCGGCGAAGACCGGGGACCAATCGCGCGAGGTAGCGCCACCGGCGGAAAACAGAGCAATGTCTACGTCAGCAATGGAGGCCTCAGTGACCTGGGAGAGATCTTCAACCACGATCTTTTCACCACGGAACTCCAGCTCCTGGCCAGCAGAGCGCGGTGACGCAAAGAAGCGCACCTTATCCGCAGGGAAGTTTCGCTCTTCAAGGATGGAGCGCATTACGCGTCCTACCTGGCCGGTAGCTCCTACGACTGCAATGGTGGTCATGAAAATTTCCTTCTTTCCCTGAAATGTTTTTAGCGGCCCGTACCAGCGTAGACGGTAGCTTCTTCTTCGCCCCCCAGCTGGAACTTCTCGTGCAATGCCACAGCCGCCTTATTGAGGTCAGTCTCGCGGACGAGCACGGAGATGCGGATCTCGGATGTGGAGATAAGCTCCATGTTGACGTCGGCGTCACGCAGCGCTTCGGTGAAGTCTGCGGTAACACCCGGGTGAGACTTCATGCCTGCACCGACTAAGGAAACCTTGCCCACTTGGTCGTCGTAAAGCACGTTTGCCCAGTGACCCTCGTTCTTGAGCTTGGTCAAGATCTCCATCGCGCGCGGGCCATCGGCACGCGGGCAGGTGAAGGTGATGTCGGTGGTGCCGGACTCCAGGGAAGAGACATTCTGCAGGACCATGTCGATGTTGATCTCGGCCTCGGCGATGGCGCGGAACACCTTCGCTGCCTCACCCGGGCGGTCCGGGATGCCCAAGACGGTAACCTTGGCTTCAGAGTTATCGGTCGCGATGCCAGTGAGTACTGCTTCTTCCACAGGGATATCCTCCATTGAACCGGCGATCAAGGTGCCGGGGTCGTTTGAATAAGACGAGCGAACTCGCAGGGGTACGTTGAATGCGCGGGCGTATTCCACGCTGCGCAGGACAAGAATCTTGGAGCCGACGGCCGCCATCTCCAACATCTCTTCGAAGGAGAGCTTCTCCAGCTTCTGCGCATCCGGCACAATGCGTGGGTCCGCGGTATAAACACCATCGACGTCAGAGTAGATCTCACAGACATCGGCTTGCAGCGCCGCCGCGAGGGCCACGGCGGTGGTGTCGGAGCCGCCGCGACCCAAGGTGGTAACGTCGCGGCTTTCCTTATTAACGCCCTGGAAACCAGCGACGATACAAATCTTGCCCTGTTCCAGAGCCTCAGTAATGCGGCCCGGCGTGACGTCCACGATGCGCGCGTTGCCGTGGCGCTCAGTGGTAAGCACGCCGGCTTGGGAGCCTGTAAAGGACTGGGCCTCCGCGCCAAAGGACTCTACGGCCATGGCCACCAAAGCGTTGGAAATGCGCTCACCCGCAGTCAGGAGCATGTCCATCTCGCGCTGCGGCGGCACTGGGTTTACTTGGGCTGCCAGATCCAGCAGCTCATCGGTGGTGTCCCCCATGGCGGAGCAGACAACAACCACGTCGTTGCCCGCCTTCTTGGTAGCCACAATGCGCTCGGCGACAGCACGGATGCGCTCCGCGGTTTCGAGGGATGAGCCTCCGTATTTTTGAACGATCAGGGCCACGTTGGGATATCCACCTTTCACTGTGCGTTTCCCGCGACAGGCTATAGCCACAGGGCCGATAAGCCCTGCTATACCTGTCGTGCATTAGTCAGTTGTCCATGCTACCCCGGCGAGGTACTTTCTTTCACAATATGTGAAGGGGATCAAAGTGTTTTTATTCACCAATCATGCATTGCGCCGTATTTTTAGCGCCGCTCCGCCACCATAACGCAGCAACCCCGCAGCTGCCCGCAAATACGGAAATCACTGCACACGCCTGAATCATTCGTTATATTCACGGCGCCTTGAGTACGGTGGTGGGGTGTTAAGCAATCTCTTGGCGGTCTTGTTCGCCCTCGCCTCGGCCCTCACCGTGGCGTGGGGAACCGTCATCCGCCACCGGATCGCTCTCGAAGCGTCAAGTTCCGTCATGCGCACAGCCATGGGCAACCCCTTATGGTGGGTCGGCACCCTAGCAGCAGTGGTGGCCTATTGCCTGCAAATCATCGCTTTAGGATTCGGAACCCTGCTGGTGGTCCAGCCCATTTTGGTGCTTTCCCTCATGTTCACGCTCCCCCTTTCCGCCTGGTACTCCAAGCGTGCGCTGTCATTTCACGAGACCTTCTGGTGCGCGGCGCTGACAATCGCTGTGGGCGTCTTGGTGGTCTACGGCCGTCCCACTGCCGGCAATCCCCGTCCCTCCCTCAATGAATGGTGGCCGCCGCTTGTGTGTGGTGCCGCTGGTTTGGCCCTTTTAGGTCTGTTCGCCTGGCGCTACCGTGCCCGGCGTGCGCTCGCCCTGGGAACAGCCTGCGGCGCGCTCTATGGCTACGTCGCACTCTTGTCCAAGTCCGTGGTGGACATTTTCACCAACGATGGGCTGTGGCAGCTCGCGCAATCGTGGCAGCTATACGGCCTCGTCTTTCTGGCTGGAACAGGCACGGTATTACAACAGTATTCTTTCCATGCCGGCCCGCTCGCGCAGTCGCTTCCTGCCATGACCATCATGGAGCCCATCATCGCCTTCAGCTTGGGTTATGTAGTGCTCGGCGAGGAATTCCAAGTAGATTCCATCACGGGCTGGTCCGTGATGGCCGCCGCCTTGGCCGTCATGATTCTAGCAACGATCGTCCTCTCTCGGCGGCCAGTGGGACGTGCCCAAGTGCAGGCCGATAATTAGCTCGGCCCGGCCAGCGCGTTATAAATCGCCCCTTCAAAACTGCTAAATCGCCCAGTCAAAAACAGCCAGCATGTGCGCCGAGAACCAGGCGCCACCAAGCACCACTGCGCCCATTACAAAAGCCATCTGACGGGAGCTTGCCCACTTACTCATTTCGATTGTCCACGGAATAAAGAGCACGGCAGCCGGAAGCAGAAGGCGTGGGCGCGAGTGCATGATTCCGTCCGAGAGCAGCACGTTAGCTATGAGCGCTGCCGAAAAGAGCCACACCGGCAGCGGAAGCTTGCGCCAGGCAAGCACCAACAGAATGGGAGCGCCAACGATGACCGAGGTAGATAGCAGAAATCCTGCGTGATCCGCGGTCATCAGCGTGGATTTAACCCATTTAAAGGTGGCCACGCCGAAGTCGAACTGTGAATTCCAGTGTTCTTTCTGAATTCCAAAATATCCACCGGCGGAAGCTAGGTAGTGGTTGGCCATCGTGAGATAACCCAGCAGCGGCAACGCCGAGGCCACCAGCGCCACCCACGCCTTCCATTCCCGTGCACCCCACAACAGCACAATCACGCCGAAGACCAAGATCACGTCCACCGAGGTCAGACGAACGGCAGAAAGCGCAAAGACAAAAAGACCCGCGAGCAGCCATTTCCGGTCAATGAGCGCAACGAGCGCCCACATTGTCAACGCGCCAAACAGCGCCTCCGTGTACGGCATCGCGAAGACGATGGACATCGGCGCTGAGGTCACCGCGATTGCTGCGGCCACGCGTGCCTTGAAGTCCGCACCCATGCGCTGCGCGATTGCCATAACACCTGAGGCCATAACCACGGTAAACACAAAATTCAGGAGGATAGCGGCGATGGGTTCCGAAAATCCCAGGAAACTGACGAGCTTAATGAGTAAAGGAAAACCCGGAAAGAAGGCCATCGTCGTTTCATAAACGTTGCCCTCGGTCGCAATATCGGCGTTGAAGTAGCCGGCGCGTGCAATTTCTGTGTAATATACGGCGTCCCATTTATTGAGCAGGCCCCACAAATTATCATCGTTGGCCTTGGCAAACATAGCGAGCACAGCAATGCGCAGGATGTTTCCTAGGACGCCCACGCCCAGGGCCGCGATCCAATCGCGCTGACGCTCGTGCTTGACGACGTCGCCAAGCGCATTGCTTTCCGCTTCCTCACCGAGACCTGTTTTGCTCGCGTTCTCCACAATGGATAATGCTATAGGTTAAGCGCCCGCCGCCGGCAATATGCCGCATTAGGCTGGACGAATCTTCCAGATTTCGCATTCTCCTCCCCCAAGCCACACCCTCATTTGTCTCACCCCATGGGAACACTTGCCACGGAATGGGAAGCACGTTAGTGTGATCCACATGACTACGCGGCTGATCCTCCTCCTTATTTGCCGCGGCGGGAATTAGGCCTTGATAATCTTGCGGCCAGCGTCCCGTCGCGGTGTTCAGTGATGCGCATTCAGCCGCCATTGCCACAGCTGGCCGTGAGACACAGCTTCCACAAACCTTTCAAAACCTTCAAGGACCTTATAAAACATGTCTCCCAACGATTCCTTCATTTCTGCACCTCGCGAGATCACCACTCCTAACGGCCCATTCGGCGAGAACCAGCCCGCATGGAACAAGCAGCGCGGCTCCTCGATGCCGGTTAACCGCTACCTGAGCTTCGCCGAAGAGGTCGAGGATATCCAGCTGCCGGACCGCACCTGGCCTGACAAGAAGATCATCTCCGCCCCACAGTGGTGCGCTGTGGACCTGCGCGACGGCAACCAGGCGCTGATCGCTCCAATGAGCCCGCAGCGCAAACACCGCATGTTCGACCTGCTGGTCAAGATGGGATACAAGGAAATCGAGGTAGGTTTTCCTTCCGCATCTCAGACGGACTTCAACTTCGTGCGTGAAATCATCGAACAGAACAAGATCCCTGAAGACGTCACCATCCAGGTTCTGGTTCAGGCCCGCGAGCACCTGATTCGCCGCACCTTTGAGGCTTGCGAAGGCGCCAAGAACGTCATCGTTCACTTTTACAACTCCACCTCCAAGCTGCAGCGCCGCGTGGTCTTCCGCAAGGACCGCCCGGCCATCAAGAAGCTGGCTACCGATGCCGCCGCGCTCATCAAGGAGATCGCCAAGGACTACCCAGACACCAACTGGCGCTGGGAGTACTCTCCTGAGTCCTTCACCGGCACTGAGCTGGACTTCGCCGTCGAGGTATGCGACGCCGTCGTAGACATCATGGAGGCCACCCCGGAGCACCCGATGATCATCAACCTGCCTTCCACAGTGGAAATGATCACCCCGAACGTCTACGCCGACTCCATCGAGTGGATGCACCGCAACTTTGCCAAGCGCGACTCCATCATCCTGTCCCTGCACCCGCACAACGACCGTGGCGAGGGCATCGCCGCAGCCGAGCTGGGCTACCTGGCGGGCGCCGACCGCATCGAAGGCTGCCTGTTCGGTAACGGCGAGCGTACCGGCAACGTGGACCTCATCACCTTGGGCCTGAATATGCTGACGCAGGGCGTCGATCCGCAGATCGATTTCACCGACCTGCCCGCCATCCGCGAGACCGTGGAATACTGCAACCAGCTGCGCGTTCCTGAGCGCCACCCCTATGGCGGCGAGCTGGTCTTCACCGCTTTCTCCGGTTCCCACCAGGACGCCATCAACAAGGGTCTGGATGCACTGGCCAACGAGGTTCGCCCTGGCGCCAACAACACCGAGGTCTCCTGGGACGAGCTGCGCGAGACCGTCTGGGAGGTTCCTTACCTGCCCATCGACCCGAAGGACGTCGGCCGCGACTACCAGGCTGTTATTCGCGTGAACTCGCAGTCGGGCAAGGGCGGCGTTGCCTACATCATGAAGACGGATCACGGCATCAACATGCCGCGCGCCATGCAGGCGGAGTTCTCCGCTGTGGTACAGGAGGTTACCGATACCGAAGGCGGCGAGGTCAACTCCAAGAACATGTGGGACATCTTCGCCACCGAGTTCCTGGACCGCGAAGCACCGCTGGCGCACAAGACCTTCCTGATCGATAACTCGCCTAACGACGACTCGGAGGCAAAGGTCACGGCAACCGTCGAGTACAACGGCTCCGAACATGTCATCTCCGGCCACGGCAACGGCCCGATTGCGGCCTACGCCAACGCTCTGGAACACCTCGGCATCGACTTCGAGGTCATCGAGTATTCCCAGCAGTCCCGTACCGCTGGTGACGACGCTGAAGCAGCTTGTTACATTGCTGCCGATGTCAACGGCACCCAAGTGTGGGGCGCGGGCATCGCAGGCTCAACCACTCGAGCCTCGATCTTCGCCATCAACTCTGCGGTCAACCGCGCACTGAACTAGCCGCATCTGCACACCCCTCCCCGACTGCGCGCCTAGGCCAAAGCCCCGCGGATACGGTTTAGGTGGTAGAAGTCGAAACATGACTTCTCCCCTGTATCCCATCCCGCACCTTGGCCTAGGCGCAGTTCAGTCGCTTCCCGTTTGGGATGCCGCTACCGCGCCCTCCGATCCTGAGAAGCAACTCGTTTCCCTCACGCGTCTGACTAACGGCGGGTGGGATGTCATGTCCGGCGAAGAGAAGCTGGGCTCGATCGCTGCCCGCGATGCTGCAGAGTATCCAGAAATTGAGCTGCTTTTCGACGCCGGCCTAACCCCCGCCGTCACTTTTCTCCACGGCACCCAGCCCGCCATCCTTCTACCACGGCCAGGCCTATGTTTGCCCGCCAATAACCCGCCGAGTTCCCCGTGGGCAATACTGGATTATGCCCCCGCTATAAGCGTTCACGACATTCCAGACGACGTGGATATTCCGCACTACGGCCGCATCCACCTTCTTGTCACCCTGCGAACCGCCGAATCCGATCCCCACAGCATCAGCGCATACTTAGGGCCGCAATTCATCGCAACGCTAGACGACGCCCCCGCATACCTTTCTGCGATCATCACAGAAAATGCCGCAGATGGGCTGACCACACTAGCGCATGCTTACCACTACCCCCGCCAAAACGGGCGCGTGCTTAACATTTACGCCTCTAACGCCGTCTCCCAAGAATCGCGGGAGGGAACGGGCCAGGAACGTCTTTTAGCAGAACGTACCGCCACCACTAGCGTTGCCGCCGAGACTTTCGAGACGGCCAGTTTTAAAGCCATCACCGATACAGACCTTTCCCGCATCGATCGACTCCCCAGCACAAAAGGTGATGCATCACCCAAGCCGGGCAGTCCTAAACTCTGGCTCATTCTTATTATTTTGACTGTCGTTGCATTAATTTTGTCAACTGTATATATGGCTGCCCACTAAACATTATTCGTTAGGCGTAATATGCTTCCCCCACTCGCAAAGCGTCAATAGTCCCAGCTAAAGGCCAGCTTATACGTTTGAAAACTATTCATTTTCGAAGTAAGATTTCTACAGATCACTAACGTTTGCGTGCATTTTAGTGAATAGTGAAGCTGTCACCGGCAACTCCACCCCAATGCTTGCCGGTGATTGCAGTATTTGAATACTTAGTTTTATTAAACCCCGACTTTTTGGCTCAGCCGGTACCCCCTATAAGAAGGCGAATATTGATGAAGTCGACCAACTACATGGTCCCTGACCATGGTTTTGGCAATGTCAATAACATTCCCATCCAAGAAGTAAACCCTGACTTCTTGGTGGACCTTATGGAAAAAACGGGCACCGATCAACCAGAAATCAAGGTCAATTTGAGCGGTTCCTCCAAAGAAGGCTTCAGGGTCCGCTATCAGGACACCACGATCGGCCACCTCGAAAAGAGCGACGTCAGCGCTTATACCGAGCTGGACTGGATCATTGATGCTGGCCTGCATCCACACGTCACCGCTCGCATCGCGATGGTCGAAATGGACGGCGAACAGTGGCCTTCCTTTGACGTTCAGCTCCCAGCCCCGGGCCTATGCGTGCCTGCAAATAACCCCCCAGCTGAGCGATGGGCCTTGCTGCCGGGTTCAACCCCTGCAACCATCACTAATTTCCAACCAAAAATGGACGTGCTCCCCGAGGGAGCCGAGCACTTCCTCGTCACGCTCCATGCCCGCCGTTTCCTTGGCCGCCGCGCTGTAGCTGTTCTCGTCGACGGAGTACAAATTGCCTCTCTGGACCGCGAAGATGCCCGTCGCCTTGCAAACACGGTGCTAGAGTATCAGCAAAACGGCCTCCTTGCAGTCGCTCACGCCTACTACTGCATGGAGGAATCCAAGCCGAGCTTGGTTGTTTATGCCGATGCTGAGGATAAAGCTAATCGCGCAGTCGTAGCTGGCACCCTCACCGCAGCGTCAATGGGCCTTTCTGCTGTTACAGCTGCACGTGCAGAGGCAGCAGAGCACGCAAACATCCACTTCTTCGGGTCCACCAACAATCAAGTTGCAGCCCTAATGACTTCCAAAACTGCTTCTACGGCTCTCATGGGCAGCAACATTGGTTTAAAGCTGGTGGCGGCTGCAAGTACCGCGGTCATTGTTGGTGGCGGGGCAAACTTTGCAGCTTCCATGTTCTCTGTAGACAAGCAGGAACACGAGGAAACAGCTGCATTACAGGGAGAATCCTTCGACGATTCCTCCTTCCAAGACGAAGTCACACCGTCCCGCAATACTTTGGGCAATAAGTCCCATTCCAGCTCATCCGTTGCTACAGCTCCTGGCACCGAAAGCCGAGGCGGATTCCGCACTATTGAAGAGGACTCTGACTCCGCTTCCAACAAAAATGGGCACCGAAACGTAGCTACGCGCATCCAGGCGAAGGCGATTGAACCGACGCCTGAGCCTGCAAACGAAGACGTACCGCAGGTCACTGAAACTGCTGTAGTTCTACCTGCACCTCGTACTACTGCGCCCCGCAAGTCAGAGACCACCGGCCCGGCACCTTCGGTTGAGGTTACAACCGCACCCCCAAGCACTGTGTATACCAAGGAGCGCGCAGTCGACCATCCGTCCACCACCGACGCCCCTACTACGAGCCGCGAACCAAGCACTCCGCAGCCACCTACGTCCGAGATCGTCCCGTCGACCACGCAACAAACCACGCCACCGTCGACCAAGCAGCCAGAACCTACGCAGCCCTCAAGCCCGGCCACACCGACTAGGCAGGTTACAACGACGGTAATAACTATCATCATCCGCCCCTGAGTCATACGCTCGCCCGTTGAGCGGTTTCGCGCGGTCTGGGTACTACACTGATAAGAATGAGCATGACCCCCGGCCCTGATTCAGCCCCCGCGCCTTCTCCGGCTGCGCTGGCCACTGGCCACCCGCGCACTCCCGGCCGGGCTTCCGCTCCGAAACCCGGCCCCAAGCCGCAAGCACAACCGCCTAAGCCTGGGCCGCAGACGCAAAACTCCGCGGCCAGCACCCCTGCTTCCACTGAGCAAGAGCCAGCGCACAACCACCGCGAGCCCAGCGCGCAAGAAATCGCGCAAGCCGAGGCCGTGGCCGCGCATCCTTTCGTCGCGCTCACCGTCCAGACCACAGGCATTCACCCCTCCACGGCTCGGCTCGTTGCAATCGACGCCCTAACCTTCAACGCGCAAGGCGAAGTCGGCCAGGAATTCCATGCTGTTGTCAACCCTGACATAGACCCCGGTCCGCGCCACCTTCATGGCCTGACTCCCGAAGAGGTCGCTAGAGGCCAAGCCTTCTCCCGCCTTCTCAAGCCCTTGGACCGGCTTATCGACGGCCGCACGCTCATCGTCCACGACACCCCCTTCACTTGGGGCTTCATCGTGTCCGAGGCCCGCCGCGCCATGATGGCAGCGGCCCGCCAGAATCGCTCGCGCAATCGCAATCGCAACAAGGGACGCCGTCGCCGTCAAAAGGTCGGACACGTTCCCACCCCGGTCACCATCGTGGATACTCTCGCCACCGCGCGCCGACAGGGGGTATGGGAGAACGACATTAGGCTGGCGGCCGTCGCCAAGCGCAGCGGACTCGATGTACCGCCACCCACCGCAACTACGCAGCGCGCGCAGCGCAGCGAGGCGGAGACCTCCCGTGAGGCTACGCACCTGCTGTACCGCCTCTACCGCCTCCAAGCAGGCAAGACGCTGAGTACGTACGCACCTGACGAACTGCGCGCGGACCGCTTTGGGCTGCAGCGCTCACACGTGCGCGTCGACGCCGCGGAAGCTCCGCGGCAGCACCATAACCCGGGCAAGTACCAGCCGGGCAAGGAGCTGCGCCGTGGCATGGAGATCGTGGTCGCCCCGGAAATCTTGGAAGATCCGGACACCATCATTTCTGCGCTTGGCCGTGAGGAGCTCAACTACTCGGAAAAGCTGACCCGTGAGACTTCCTTGGTGGTTTGCAACGTGACCACTGACCTGGTGGGCAAACCGATGCACGCGCACCGCAAGGACATCCCCCTGATGTCTGACACGGCCTTCCTCGCCGCACTCGAACGCATCGAGGAGGCCCAGGAGCCGGAGCCAAAGAAGGAGCAGTCGAGCCGACACGCACACGTTCCGAACAGCAACAATCGCCGTTCGAGCAACGCTAACCGACGCCGCTCCCGCCGCAAGTCTTCCTCCGCAACAGGCAAGCCAGCCAATCCCAATGCACAAGTTGCTGAGAACAAGCAGGATGCTGCGCACAGCACGCAACACAACCCACAGAACAAACCGCAGAACAAGTCCGGCTCTGGAAATGGCAACAAGCGACGTCGCCGCCGCGGCGGACGAGGCGGACGCGGACGCCGCGGAGGGAACAACTCTGCGGGGAATAACTCTGCAAAGAATCAAAACTCCGGACAAAACTAGGCGCGCGAGTCCCGTCCGGTGCGCTGACGCGACTACCCTAAGGGCATGAGTTTTAACCTTTCTGGCACGTTGCAGTCTCTGCGTACCAACGCCGCCACTACCGCCGCCAAGCTGGCCACCACCGCCTCCCGCGCCACCGGCCGCGGAGCAGGCGGAATGATTGGTGGCCTCGTTGCCGGCGCTATTGACCCACAGATCATGGCCCACCTCGGTGGCGACCGCCCCGCAGTCCTGGTTACTGGCACCAACGGCAAGTCCACCACTACCCGCATGCTCGCCGCCGCCGTGCGTGCTGAGCACACCGTGGCCACCAACGACGGTGGCGACAACATGGATGCCGGAATCATCTCTGCATTGCTGGCCGGTAAAAACGCCAGCCGCCTCGTCCTCGAGGTCGACGAGCTGCACGTTCCGCATGTGGCGGACAAGCTCAACCCGCAGGCTTTGGTGCTGCTGAATCTCTCCCGCGACCAGCTGGACCGCGTGGGCGAGATTAACAAGATTGAACGCGCCCTGCGCGGCGCGGTTGAGGCGCACCCGGACATGCTCATCATCGCTAACTGCGACGACGTCCTCATGACCTCCGTGGCATACGACGCCAAGAACGTCATCTGGGTTTCCGCTGGTGCCGGCTGGCTCGGCGAGTCCGTGACCTGCCCACGTACCGGCGGCCACATCATTCGCGACGGTGAGGATTGGCGTGCCGTCAAGCCGCTTGCCGACGGCCGCGAATTCCGCCGCCCCGCTCCCACCTGGTCCGTGGACCAAGCTGGACTCCACACTCCGCAAGGTGAGCGTGCATTGAACCTCGCCCTGCCTGGCCGCGCCAATCGCGGCAACGCCGCCCAGGCCATCGCTGCTGCCGTGGAGGGATTCGGCGTGGACCTCGACAAGGCGCTTTCCGCCACCGAGTCCGTTGCCGACGTCGCCGGCCGCTACTCCACCATCACCCTTGGTAACCAGAAGATTCGCCTGCTTTTGGCTAAGAACCCGGCCGGCTGGCAAGAGGCGCTGTCCATGGTGGACCGCACCGCCGAAGGCCTCGTCATCGCCACCAATGGCCACGTCGCTGACGGCATCGACATGTCCTGGCTGTGGGACGTGAAGTTCGAGGACTTTGCGAAGCTGGCAGTCAAAGCTTCCGGCGAGCGCGGCACCGATCTGGCTGTGCGCTTGGTTTATGCCGATATCTCGCACGAGCTCATCCGCGATCCGCTGGAAGCCATCAAGGCCTGCCCTCCGGGTCGCATCGAGGTTCTGGCTAACTACACCGCTTTCCGCGACTTAAAGAAGGCGCTTGAGCGCGAAGCAAAGGAGACCACCAATGACTAAGCTGCAGATCGGCCTCATCCTGCCGGATGTTTTGGGCACCTACGGCGACGATGGCAATGCTCTAGTCCTGCGTCAGCGCGCCCGCATGCGCGGCCTCGAGGCGGACATCATCCCGATCAAGCTGGGCGAGCCAGTGCCGGATTCCCTCGACGTCTACACCCTTGGTGGCGGCGAGGACGTGGCACAGATTCTCGCTGCTGAGCACCTCATCGCAGACGGTGGCCTCACGCGTGCGGCCAACGCAGGCCGCCCAATCATCGCCATTTGCGCAGGCCTACAGGTTCTCGGTGAGTCCTTCCGCGCCTCCGGCCGCATTATCGACGGCGTGGGGCTTATCGACGCCACCACCGCTTCCATGGCCGAACGCGCCATCGGCGAGGTCTCCTCTGAGCCCACCCGCGCTGGCATCACTGCGGAACTCACCGAGCCTCTCACCGGTTTTGAGAACCACATGGGCGCGACCATCCTGGGCCCGGCTGCGCAGCCGCTGGGCAAGCTCACCCGCGGACAGGGTAATGCCGACACTGCCGCTACCGCGGACCTTGCCGATGCCTCCGAGCAGCGCACAGCCGAAGGCGCCGTTCAGGGCAGCGTCATCGCTACTTACATGCACGGACCAGCACTAGCCCGCAACCCGCAGCTCGCTGACCTGCTGCTGGCCAAGGCCCAGGGCATCGCTTTGGCGGATCTCGAGCCCCTCGACATCCCAGCCGTGTCCCAGCTGCGCACAGAGCGCTTCAACGCTTCGAAGCCGCCGCGCTCGCAGCTCTAGTCACGCAACTGCGGGCGCTCAGCTGACGCTCGCGGCTTGCCTTAGCCGCCCTAAATGCCAAATCGTCGCCATTTTCGCGCAACTTAGCGCCACAATTCGGCAATTAGGGCGGCTGCTAAGACAGCTACACCGTCAAACGACCCGACAGCGCGCGGGACAGCGTCAGTTCATCCACGAACTCAAGGTCGCCACCCAGCGGCATGCCGGATGCGAGGCGGGTGATCTTTAGGTCAGGGAAGTCTCGCAGCAAGCGGACTAGGTATGCCGCGGTGGCCTCGCCCTCGGTATTCGGGTCCGTGGCGAGGATAACCTCTTTGATCTCCGGCGTCGTGTCGTACAACGGCGCGTCCGGAGTGGAATCCGCTAGCTCTCGGTCCGGCAGCACGCCGCCGATGCGCTGCAACAACGCAGAAATATTAAGGTCCTTCGGGCCGACGTTGGCCAGGGGGTCCAAAGCACCGCCCAGCACGTGATAGCGGCCGTTGTACTCGCCAGTTCGCTCGATGACCTGGATGTCTTTAGGCTCCTCAACCACGCATATGGTCGAGGCGTCGCGTTGCGAATTCACGCAGATGCGGCACACCTCTTCGCGGGAGATATTGCAGCAAATGCGGCAGAAGGTCACGCCGTCGCGCACCGCACCGAGGGCGTTTTGCAAGCGATCGACGTCCTCTGGATCCATGTGCAGCACGTGAAAAGCGATACGCTGCGCCGACTTTGGGCCCACGCCAGGCAGGCGTGAAAACTCGTCGATGAGATCCTGCAGAGGTCCTTCGAACACGATTCTCCCTAATAATTAACGACAAAAGGCCGCCGCCCCGAACCGGGACAACGACCTTTTAGTTTAACGTGCGACTACTGATTGCCGCCGAAGACATCCTAGAAAGACAAGCCGTCAAAGCCCTGCTGACCCTGGCCCATGCCCTGGGACAGCGGGCCAATCTTCTCCTGTGCGAGACGACCAGCCGCAGCGTGTGCTTCCTTGAAAGCGCCGATAACGAGGTCCTGGAGGGTGTCAACGTCCTCAGGGTCCACAACGGACTTATCGATCTGGAGGTCAACGAGCTCAGCACCACCAGTCATAACGACCTTAACCAGGCCATTGCCAGCGGTTCCCTCAACCTGCGCGGCGAGGATTTCTTCCTGTGCCTTCTGCAGCTCAGCCTGCACGCGGGCAGCCTGTGCGAGCAGATCGTTCATGTCATTTGCCTGGGACATTGGGTCAGTCATGGAAAGTCCTTTCAAAAGTAAGTTCTCTAAGTTTTTGCTACCCGCCAAGTGTACAGATGCACGCCTACAAGCGCCGTGCTCCGAGTTCCTTGGCAAGCAGCTCCATCGCCACCTCAGTTGAACTGCGATGATCCATCTCACCGGCGTTTTGAGCTTCCTCCATCATCTCGCGCTCTTCGTCATCGCGTGAGTAGGTCTGTTGCGGTGGTTGCGCAGTGCTTGCCGACGCCCCCATCTCCTGGTTCTGCTGCCCCAACCCCGGTTGACTGGGCTGCGGGTCAGCTGGATAGTACTCCTCTGGTGGTGCCTCAAAATCGTCTTCCGGCGCTGGTTCGGGCGGCAGCGGTACACCGTTGCCGAAATGCGGAACTTTGTTGAATTCCTCGTCACGCTTCTGTGCCACCTGGGAGGCCTGCGCGATTCGCGAACGCCAGTCACCACCCTGCTGGGATGACTGTTGTGCCGGCTTCGCCGCTTGCTGACGCGGGGCCTGCAGCTGCGCAGGCGGAGTAGCTTGCGGTGCAGGTTGATGCGCGCTTGCCGCCGCTGTGGCCGCCGCCGCAGCCTCCGATGCCGCAGCCGGTGTCACTGGCCCGGGGCTCTCTTCGCGAGCAGGCTCGTTGTTCTGCGTGCCGATAGGTCGCGGTGCTCCCCACGGATCATCAGATGCAAACGCAGAAGCGTTCGGAGAAGCGTTATCGGCAGCGCTTGCCACCTCAGCTCCTCCAGTCTCCGGAGCCGCAGGCTGTGGCCGTTCCGGCTGCACTGGCTGAGATGCGCTGGCAGACTGCTCCGATTGCTGCTCGGGTTCAGCCTGCGGACTAGGCCTCTCAGACTCCTGTTCTGGCTCAGCAGACTCGCGCTGTTGCTGGTTTGGGTTCCACGTTGGCTGCTGCCGCGGAGTGCTTTCGCTAAAGCCTGCTGCCTTCGGGTTGGTACCAATAATGCAGTTGACCTTGATGTCACGGTGCAGCTCTTCCTTAAGAACTGCCACGATCGCATCGTTGTTGGACGGCGAATTGATTCGCTCCGCAAGGGCACCCGTGGTGTGTCCCAGAATCAATGTGTCATCACGGAAGCCAAGCACGCGCGCCTCAGCGAGCATGATCTCTGCAACCTTGTTGCGACGCCCCACGGCCGCGCGAAGGTTCGACCACTGCGAACGCACTTGCTCCGCGACATCAACTGCATGTTCCTGCGCTGGCTCCTGAACAGACTGCTGTGCCGGTTCCTTGGCTGGCTCCGGAGCAGACTCCTGTGCAGGTTGAGTCTCGGTTCGCTGCTGAGGCGCCTGTTTGGCGCGCTCGACTGACTGTTGCTCGGACTGCTGCGGCTGAGCCTGCGGCGTCTGGGCCTGCTGCTGTTGTTGCTGCGCCTGCTGCTGAGCCTGGCGGTTGCGACGGGCAGCGATAATGGCGGCAGCTGCGGCTGCTGGGTCTTGGGCTTGGGCAGTAGCGGGTGCAGGTTGGTTGGAAGCTGCGGTATTTGCGTGGCTGACAGCAGGCGTTCCAGCGGAGGCACCTTGCGGTGAGCCAACAGGCATGCCCGTGGGCAGCGCAACCGGCTGGCCAGCCGCGACTGCTGCCGGAGCCGAGCCCACGAGTAAGTGAGCGCAGAGAATCTCCAGAAGGAGGCGCGGCGAAGTCGCTCCTCGCAACGAAGAGATACGGCTGTTTACGGTCTCAGCCAGGTAGGCCAGCTGCGGTCCGGTGAAACGCTGTGCTTGGGCAAGGAGGATCTCGCCGCGATCGGTTGGAGCGGAGACCAACCCGGCTTCCAAAGCACCCGGAACGGCCTGCAGGATCATCAAGTCGCGCAGACGATCGAGCAGATCAACGGCAAAACGGCGAGGTTCGTGGCCGGCTTCGATGACATCGTCGACAAGCGTGAACAAACCCGCCTTGTCCTGGTTAGCCAGCGCCTCAATCGTGTTGTCTAGAAGACCGAGATCGGTCACGCCCAGGAGGGGACGGGCGACGTCGTAAGTAAGCCCGTCAGGACCCGCACCCGCGAGCAGCTGGTCCAAAATGGACAGCGTGTCACGCGGGGAACCACCGCCGGCCTGAATGACCATGGGGTACACAGTGTCATCCACGTGCACGCCCTCAGCAGCCACGGTGCGCTCCAGCAAGCCCTTCATCGCGGGCGGGGTCAGCAGGCGGAACGGGTAGTGGTGGGTACGCGAACGGATGGTGCCGATGATCTTCTCCGGCTCCGTGGTGGCGAAGATGAAGATGACGTGCTCTGGTGGCTCTTCAACCACCTTGAGCAGAGCATTCGCACCCGAGGCGGAAATCATGTGGGCCTCGTCGATGATGAAGATGCGATACCGCGACTCCGCCGGCGCGTAGTAGGCGCGGTCGCGCAGCTCACGCATGTCCTCAACACCGTTGTGTGACGCCGCGTCGAGCTCCGTCACATCGAGATTGCCCGGGCCGCCCGGGGCCAGGGACACACAAGAATCGCACACTCCGCACGGCGTGGACGTCGGCCCCTGCTCGCAGTTGAGCGAACGGGCCATGATGCGCGCAGAAGAGGTTTTACCGCAACCGCGCGGACCGGAAAAGAGGTAAGCATGGTTGATTCGCCCTGCGTCGAGGGCAGCGGATAAAGGCGTGGTGACCTGCTCTTGGCCGACCACTTCCGCGAAAGTTGCTGGACGATATTTCCGGTATAGAGCCACGGTTAGTCAGTCTACATTCTGCCGCGGACACTCTCCCCCGCTGCGGGCGGAACAAGCTAACCGGCGCGCTTCCAATCCAGGATGTCCACGCCTTGCTCGGCGACTGCTTCCTGCAGCTTGGCGACGCCTTCTTCCACCGCGTACGCATACTCCGAGTCGGTAAGCATGAGCAGTTGGCACACCAGCGTCAAGCGACCTTCTTCGGGCAGCTGCGGGACCTGCCCGCCCCACAGATAAGGAGCGATGAGCAGGCCATGGTGCACGCTCAGCGAATCTTCGGCGAGGACCTCCGGCAGCATCACGCCTGGCTGCGCGGGCAAAAGGCCCTTGGCCTTGGTGAGTTTGTCCGCGGCCGCGACGACTGCCGCAGCCACCTCCGGCTGGGTGGCGCGCGCTACGGTCAACAGCTCGCAGCGCACGTCGACCCCCTGCTCCGCATGCTTAAGCCCGGTGTCGACGTCGCCGAAGGTGGTGGTGACGGCGAGGGACTGGGCGTCGTCAAGCGCAGCTAAACCGAGCCTGCGCCCCTCGACGTTCTTAAACTCCAGCTGGGCGGGGATGGCCTGGTCAAGCCAATAAGCAGTCTCGTCGGAATTGATGGCCTAAGCCCCCAGCTTCTCCAGAGCGGCGAGCAGGACGCAGGTAGCGACGCCGTCCATCGCAGCCTCAACCTCTTCCTGCGGAGGCAGGGACGGAGCGAGGCGGATATTGCGGTCATTCGGGTCCTCGCCGTACGGGAACGCGGAACCGGCCTTGGTGAGGACGATGCCGGCGTCCTTGGCTAGCTCCCAGACGCGGGTAGCGGTGCCGTCAATGACGTCGAGGGAGATGAAGTAGCCGCCCTTTGGCTCGGTCCACTTGGCAATCTCGTACTCGCCGAGGCGGGACTCAAGGATGCGCAGGACCGCGTTGAACTTCGACGCCAGCAGCGCTGCGTGGCGGCGCATGACCGCGCGAACGCCCTCTGCAGAGCCGAAGAACTGGTGGTGTGCCAGCTGGTTGATCTTGTTCGGGCCGATACCGCGGATCTTGGCGTGGGAGAGGTACCAGTCGAGGTTCTCGCGGGAGGAGGCGAAGAAGGCGACGCCTGCGCCGGCGAAGGTGATTTTGGAGGTCGATGACATGGCCCAGAAGCGGTTCGGGTTGCCGGCCTCTGCGGCAATGTCGAGAATCGGCAGGATCTCTAGGAATTCGTCGGTGAGGGTATGAACGGCGTAAGCGTTATCCCACACGATGCGGAAGTCAGCAGCGGCGGTCTCCATGGAGGCCAGCTCCTTGGCTACCTCTGCGGAGATGGTGACGCCGGTTGGGTTACCAAACATCGGGACGGTCCACAGGCCCTTGACCTGTGGGTCCTTGACCAGTTCCTTGATGGCGTTGACGTCAGGGCCGTCTTCTAGCATCGGCACGGAGATGAGCTCAAAGCCAAAGTGCTCGGTGATTGCGAAGTGGCGGTCGTAGCCCGGAACCGGGCAGATCCACTTGATGTTTTCTTCCTGCGACCACGGGCGCTCGGAGTCGTTGGTGCCGAAGGCGAAGGCCCATGAGATGAGGTCGAACATGATGTTCAGGGAGGAAGAGTCACCGGCCAGCAGCAGGTCTGGGTTGGTGTTGGTCAGCTTGCCCCACAGCTCGCGAAGCTCTTTGATGCCCTCGAGGTTTCCGTAGTTGCGCAGGTCATTGCCCGCTGCGTCGGTGTAGTTGCCGGCGCCCGGCAACTCAAGAAGGTCGTTGGACAGGCTCAGCTGGGTCTTGGCTGGCTTGCCACGGGTCAGATCGAGCTTCAGGCCCTTGGCCTTGAGCTCCTCGTAGTCCTTACGGACCTGTGTTGCGAGGTCATCGAGTTCGGACTTTTCGAGATTGAGCAGCGACATTCCTGTCTACCTTCCGGGTTAGTTGCGGGTAGTTGCGAATATATGGCAACCAATACTAACGCTTGCGCGCAGCTTTTGTAATGCCTATCACCCAGAAAACTTAAAAGGGACCCCGCGCACCCGTCAGAGCCTCCTGACCCTTGCTGCATTCCTGCCCTGGGGGAGTTCAGAGGATGGACGCCACGCGGAATCCTGCCGATAAGCCTAGCGTGCTAGCCACGCTCGCGGCAAACCGTTATTCTTTCCGTCGCTGCGGCCCCGCTCCTCCCACCACTATGGCCACTGTTACGGCTACTCCACTAGTGCCGGACGCAGGCCGGCCCACCCGGCGTGCGGTCTATGAATTTTTCCTTTGGGCCTGCTCGTGTAGAGTCTTCCAACGGAGGATTCGACTAGCGGCCTATGTCACACGCCTGGAACGCGTGCGGGAGTCACATCCCTCAGGGGTTCAAATCCCCTATCCTCCGCCACAGGTCCCAGCTCTTCGGAGTTGGGACCATTTACGTTTTCTTGAGTCCGGCGGCGTGGAAGGGCCAAATGGTGAGGTACAGATGGTGAGTTCGCCACTCAACAGCCCCAGCAGTTAACAGCACCCCCATCCGTAAAGGGTCGACCTCACCATTTGGACGCTGGGCTCGCACGGATTGCACTCAGGCCGCGGGATTCACGCTCAGCCCGAATGGTTTGCACTCGGCCCGCGTGGCTCGCGAGCGGCCCACGCAATTTGAGGGCCATCTTTCCCCTATTGACCTGCGGATTTTGCCACTCCAGACAAGGCTGATAATGTTTTCCAACGGAGGATTCGACTAGCGGCCTATGTCACACGCCTGGAACGCGTGCGGGAGTCACATCCCTCAGGGGTTCAAATCCCCTATCCTCCGCCACAGGTCCCAGCTCTTCGGAGCTGGGACCATGTTTCGTTTTCAGCAGCCAGGAGCTGCAGCGCTGACAAGGCGAAGGTCAGAACTCCAGCGCACCGTTTTCCAAGCGCAGCAGCAACTCCTTTGCGGCCACGCCGCCACGGTAGCCACCGAGGCTGCCATCGCTGCGCAATACGCGGTGGCACGGCACGATGATCGGCACGGGGTTACGCGCGCAGGCGCTGCCCACGGCGCGGACGGCCTTGGGGTTTGCGGCAGCATCGGCAAGCTGGGCATAAGTGGAGGTTGCGCCGTACGGAATGTCCGACAGGAGTCTTTGCACGCGCTGACGGAAGCCCGAGGTGAGCGACTCATCGATGGGCACACTGAAGGTGCGGCGCGCGCCTGCGAAGTACTCGGCGAGCTGCGTTACGGCAAGAGTCAGTCCTGGGCTGGTGCCCTTGGACACCGGGCCGATCTTGCCATTAAGACGTGCCAGCACTTTCGCAGAGTCTTCGCATGCGAAGGCCAGATAGACCACACCCCACTCAGTCGCCGCCACGAGGAGTTCGCCCACAGGCGAGTCGACGTAACGATAGGTAACTGAGCGGGGTGTAGATGCCATGCCGGCGATTCTAATGCGGGGCTACATCAGCTTGGTCTTTGCCAACTCTGCATTGAGGTTAGTGGTGTAGGCGTTGAGCGGTTTGTGCAGCACGATGCCAAGGAAGAGCATTGGGATAATAAAGAGGAGCAAGACCAGCAGCGAGAGCCAGTAATCCGCGTGGTAGACGCCAGCAATAGCGGCGCGGAAGGCGCGAATCGTGTACGTCGCCGGCAACCACGGGCTAATGTTTTGGAACCACTCCGGCAGGAGCTGCAGCGGGTAGGCGCCACCCGCACTAGAGACCTGGATGACGAGCAAGAGCACGCCGAGCGCCTTGCCCGCGTTGGCGAAGGAAACCACGAACGTATAGATGATCATCATGAACACGGTCGAAGAAACCCAGGCTGCAAGCCACAGCAAGAACGGGTGTGCGGGTTCTAGCTGCACGAAGAAGATAAGGCCCAGGGAGAGCAGCGTGGACTGCAGGAAGCCGATCATCGCGAAGATTCCAAAGCGGCCAAAGAAGCGCTGCACCACAGAATATGACTTATCAGTGACATCCGTGCGCAAAGTGACCGCCGTCAGCAGCGCCCCCACCCACAGCGCCAGAGTGGTGTACAGCGGCGCCATACCAGCGCCGAATGCTGCGACTGGGTAGACCGGTTGACGGTCAACCGCAACCGGCGAGGCGATGAAACCGGCTAACGCGTCCGGGTTGGAGCCCACCAGTTTGGCCAGCTTGGAGAAGTCGCCTGTCTTGCGGGCATTGCCCAGCTCGTCTTTGAGCTCACCGAAGCGCTCGCCATCACTGTCGAGCTCCGAGGCCAACGTAGTAAGGGCATCGCGCGCGCCAGTCAGAGTCTCGGTATCGAGGCTGATGCCGGATCCCTGCGTACCAATGTCTTGACCAACTCGCTGTAAGGAGGACTGCAACTGCCCCACCGAGGTGCGCAGTTGGGAGTTGCGGCTTCTCTCAATTGCCTCCTTGGCACGGTCGATGGCAGAGAAGTCCGGTTTCTCGATGCCCGGCGCGTTGGCTGCGGCGACTAGGCGAGAATGCACCGCTTCCTGTGCGGCAATCGCCTCATCCAAGTTGCTGGTCAGCTGGGCGGCCTCCGCAGGCAGCACCGGCTTAACGTCGGTGTTGATACGGTCGCGCAGCCCCTTGTAGGCGTCAATCTGGCCCTGAACCTGCCCCGCCAAGGTGTTGAGCGTTGCTTGCATCGAGGCTCGCGAGGTGGAGGCGGAATCATAAAGGGCATCGATACGCTGGCGGACGACGTCGTAGCTGTCCGCGGTCTGCGAGAGTGCGGCGTCGAGTGATTCGGTCGAAAGGTTCAGCTCGCCGCTCGGCGCATCAAGCGAAGGACGCGGGGCATTCGCAATGCGCTGCGCGCTTTCCACCAGTGGCACCGAAGAGTCCACGAGGCTGGCCATAGAGCGCGCCGTGCGCGCACCGGTGTGCAGCTGCGCCTCAATGCCGTCGGCGCGAGTCTCGATACGTTTGAGGGCCGCTTGCGTATCGCCTTGGTTGAGGTAGTCGTCGAGGGAGGAAATGAGGCCGAGGGAGACGTCGCCAAGCGTGTGCGTAAAGGACTCCGCAATTTGGGAGGAAACACCCTCCGCACCCTGGTTGGTGATCTTCGGCGCCAGCGCGTTCTTCTTCTCGTTGGTGTACAGCGAGATCTCAGTCGGCTTGGCGCCTTCCGCGTAGAAGGTCATCATGTCCGAGCTAAAGTGCTCCGGCAAAACGATGGCGGCGTAGTATTCGCCGGACTTAGTTCCGTCTAGTGCATTCTCCGGATCAGTAATGATCCAGTCCAGCTTGTCGTTGGCGCGCAGCTGCGAGAGCACCTGATCGCCCACGTTCAACGGAACGGGGAAGATATCGCTCTTGTAGCCGGTATCCTCGCTGGCTACAGCGACCTTGAGCTGACCGGTGTTGGAGAAGGGATCCCAGCTGGCCAGCACATTGAACCAAGTAAACAGCAACGGAATGACCACGAGGCCAAAGAGGATGACGGCAGCCATCACGTTCTTGGTTGCGCGACGGAGATCGTCGAGGAAGATTTCACCAATCTTTTTCATTACTCCTCCTCCTCAACAGAAACGGAAGCGGCAGACGTTGCCGAATGCACGCCCTCGCCACGTGCGGCGACAGAATGCTGCAGCTCTTCCTCGTCCAGGTCCACGAGCTCCGCGGACTGAGCCAGGCTCTGCCGCAGGTACTCAAGCGTGACCGCGATGGCCAGAATCACCAGGCACCACAGCGTCCAAATGCCCAGCAGGAACGGCTTCTGCGAAGGAACCAACGCGGCAATGATTCCCAGCACCACCATGCCCACAAAGCCCACCACGGCGGCAATGCGAATCCAGTGCAGATAGTCGTGTTGGCGTTTTTCCAAGTCGGCCGCGAACTCTTCCTTGCCCTGCAACGCCTTGATGACGTCGGCGAAGCGGTAGCCATCACCGACAATCTGCACGTTTTCCGCCGCGATGAGATCCGTCTTGGCCAACTCGCGGTTAAACAGCAGGTTGAAGTGCGCGAAGCTGCGACGGCCGATAAGACCCAGGATGAAGGAGGTCACGAACATGAGCGCGAGCACCGCCATGAACTTCCAGTAGTGCAGCCCATAGAAGCCACCGATGGTCTCACGCATTGCGTCGATGCCGTAGGAGAACGGCAAAAGCGGATAAATCGCACGGAAGAAGGTTGGCATCAGCTCAATCGGGTACAAGCCGGAGGCACCAGGGATCTGCACAATGACGAGCACCACGGCGAGACCGCGGCCCACGTGGCCCAGCGCCGTCGATAGCGCATAGATGATGCTGAGATAGGCCAAAGAGATCAGCATGCCGGTGACCACGAAGCCCACCGGGCTGACGGTCTGCACGCCGATGGCGAGGTCGCCCACGGTTACGATGACGGCCTGCACCAGAACCAGCAAGGCCATCAGCATGAAGCGGCCGAGGTAGGCCTGTCCCACGGTCAGGCGCTTGAAGCCCTCGAGGTCCACCTCCACGCGGATGATGACCATGAGCACGAAGGCGCCAATCCACAGGGAGAGGTTGGTAAACAGCGCGGCCATCGCGGAACCATAGGAGCCCACCGGGTAGACGGGCTCACTCTTGACCTCGACTGGATCGGCAAAGAAGTTGCCGATTTCCTCGGAGTTCAGGCCGGTAATGGTCTGCAGTTCCTTGGTTCGTGAGGTCGCGGTGATGGCTCGCACGTCATCGCGCGCGCCCTCCACGCCTTTCTCAAGGGAAGCCAGGTCGGAGTCAAAGGACCTCACCGCTTCCTGGGTGGCGCCGAGCTGCTTGGCGACGCCGTCGACCAAGCGTTGCGCTTCCTTCATCGTTGCTTTCTGGGTCTCCAGCGTGGCCGAGAATCCACCCACCTTGGAGCTCAAGTTGCTCATTGCGCGGTTAAGCTCGGGAACGGACTTGTCCACAGCATCCGACAACGCCTGCGAGGTCTGCTTTGTGTCCTGCGCGGCCTGGTTGACCGCGTCCGCGGTGGACTTGATGGACTTGGCCGTTTCATTGCTGTCATTGCTGAGCGCCTGCAGGTTGCCCAACAGCTGCTTGTTCGCGGCGTTGCCATCTTCCAGGGTGGAGATGGCGTCGTTCAGTGGGCCCGCTACCGAAGGGGAAATCGCGGGCGAGTTTACAATGCCGCGCAGTTGCTTGATGGACTTGTCGCCAGCAGAGATGGCGTCGTTAGTCTGCTGGGTTGCAGAGTTGAAGCGCGAATTAGCTTGGTCCAGCCGTGCGGTGATGTCGGCGACCGATTCCTGAGCACGGGACGTACCTTCCGCCAGGCCAGTCGCGCCCTCCACAAAGGCTGAGGTTAGCGAGTCAGTGTAGCCGGTGACGTTACCTTGAGCATCGGAGATAATGCCCTGGACGTCCCCCAGCGCAGCCTGCGCATCCGTCATTGCCTGCTCGACGTCGCTTAGCGTCTGCTTGGCGCCCGACATCGAGGACTGGGCGGTGCCGAGCTTATCGCCTACTCGCTGCAGATCGCTGCGTGCCGATTCAATATTGTTAGCGGCCTTATCGAAGGCGCCCTCAGAGCGCTGGCGAGACTGCTGAATCTTGTTCTGGAATTTATTTCCCTCGTCGCGCACGTTGGAGGCCGCAGCCTCGGCTACCTGCTCCTTGAACGCAGAGGTGATTTGCTTATCCAGGCTCGATGCAGCGGTATCGGTGATCTTTGGGGCGATCGCGCTGGCTTTTTCGTTTACACGATACTCCAGGGCCGGCTGGGTGTATTGCCCGTTAAGCGCGCCCAGCAGCTCCGAGCTGAAGTCGGAGGGGATGGTGATGGTGGCGTAGGTATCGCCGCGTTCGAGCGATCTCTCTGCAGCTTCTGCGTCGAGGAACTGCCAGCCCAGCTGGTGGTTCTCGTGGAGCTGTTCTACTACTTGTTTTCCTACGTCGATACGGCCCGTGACGTCAGAAAATCCGCCCTTGTCCTCATTGACAACGGCGACCTTGATGTTTTCGGTTGCTCCGTACGGGTCCCAAAAAGCTGCAATGTTCACCCACGAGTAGAGGGCAGGTGTGATGACCACGCCGATGAGGATGATCCATGCCTTTTTAGTGCGACCGAGACGGGCAATGTCTCGAGTAAAAATCTGCCAAGCGTAACGCACTAAGAACACACTACTCAGCTTTAGACAATCGGGTTAACCAGCGGCTTTATATTTCAAGGCGCGGATGAAATTTACTTCAAAAATTATTTACGCGGGAGTGATTTTGTTCGATTTTCCTAAGTTTCTACCGGCTCCCGCCGCTCGGACTTCCCCGTCAAGCATCATTCCCATTTACCAAGCTCCTAGCCATAAACGGAGTGTAGACTATCACTTCCGGCGTGCAAGCTTGCAGCGGGGCGCAACGAAAATCCCGTAAGCTTGCACCCTCGACTCGTCACTCTCATCAATTTTTGTGAAATGCCGCACATACCGGCGCAATACCCACGATGCCCTAGTGCTCGGCGTACCGAACACGCTGCGCCCCTCCATGCGGCGGGGAGTATTCCGCCCAAAACACCAAAATGTCCAGACAGAGGTTTAAAGTAATGAGGTCTCACAATCCACCCCACCCTTAACTTTGTTCCCTCAGAGGAGAATTCCGGATGCCAAGACCGGTCGATTCACACACGTCATATGTCCCCGCTATTGACGGGCTGCGCACTGTCGCCGTACTCGGTGTTCTGGCTTATCACTTGAATCCTGCTTGGCTGCCCGGCGGTTACTTGGGCGTCGGCATGTTCTTCACGCTTTCTGGCTACCTGATTACCGCCAACCTCATGCGCAGCCACCTGCGCGGCAAGGGCCTGGGCCTGCCAACCTTCTGGTTGCGCCGCTTCCGCCGCCTGGTCCCTGCGGTTGTGCTCATGCTGGCTGTGGTGCTGCTACTGACTATCTTCTTCGATCGCGCGAAACTCAGCGAGACCGGCGGGCACGCACTTAGCGCGCTGTTTTACGTCAACAACTGGCATGTCATCCTGGAAGGACAGTCCTACTTCGACCGCTTCACCGGCCACGCGCCGCTCGACCACATGTGGTCCCTGTCCGTGGAGGAACAGTTCTACCTCTTCTGGCCGCTGGTACTGTTCGTGCTGCTCAAGCTCACGCGCGGCAAGCGCAAACCGCTGGTTGCGGCCACACTCGTCCTCGCCGCGGTCTCTTTCGGCTGGATGGCTTTCCTATTCAACACCGGCACTGACGCCACCCGCGTCTACGAAGGCACCGATACTCGTGCCGGCGGTATCCTCTTCGGCGCCGCACTGGCCATCGCGCTAACCAAGGACAAAGGCTATCGCATCCCGCCGCGCGCCCTGACCATTCCGTGCGCGCTGCTGGGCGCGGTGGGTATCGGCTTCCTCTACTGGTGGCTGACCGACTACTCCCCGCACCTCTACAACTGGGGCCTGCTTGCGCTATCTGTTGCCTCCGTGGCCGTGATCACCGCGGCCTTGGATCAGCGCACACTCTTTTCCAAGTTCTTTGGCCTCGCGCCGCTGCGCTGGATCGGTGAGCGCTCCTACGGCATCTACCTCTGGCACCTGCCCGCTATCGTGTTCATCCCGGAATGGTCGGTGGCGCACCCCATCCTGGTCACCGTCGTAGCCATCGCGCTGGCGGCAATTTCCTGGTCCCTGGTGGAGGACCCGATTCGCCGCAACGGTGTGTTTGCTCCCGTCAAAAACTGGTGGGCTGAGCGCAAGGCTCTGGGCACGCCCCGCCTTGCCCTAGCCGTGCCAGCCACGGTGCTGGCGGCAGTGGTCGCTATGGGCATTCCGGCCGCATGGAACGACACCCTAGGTAAGGAGCAGCCAGCTGGTTCGCAGCAGATGGGCCTGAAGGTCGGCGGTAACGGCCCTGCTAACAAGGCGCCCGCTGCGGCGGCGCCGGAAGAGGCGGCGTCGTCAAGCGCGGATCCTAGCTTCGCAGCCCCGGATCCTTCCCAAGCAGGCAAGACGCGCTGCACCACCGCCATTCACGTAGGTGACTCGACGTCAATCGGCATGTTCTCCGACGACTACATCTCCGATCCTTCGCTCAATGCCCAGGTAACCTACCAAAACGTCGGCGCTCAAGAAGTCGTCGCAGACGTCACCGGCGCCCGCTCCACCGTTGAGGCCCTCGAGGGGAATCAAACCATCCTCGACTCCGTCAACCAGCTGCTGGGCCAGGGCTACGGCGCGGAATCCTGTTGGGTCATCGGCGCTGGCGTGAACGACGCCGCCAACCGTGCCGTGGGCGGTTCCGGCGAGGAAGACTGGCGCGTGGACCAGATCATGCAGGTGCTTGGCGACGCCCCCGTGATGTGGCCGACTGCCAAGACCAACCTGGATTCCGGTGCTTACGCCAACGCCAACATGGCGCCTTTCAACGAGGCCCTGCTGCGCGCACGCGACCGCTACCCCAACCTGGTGGTTTATGACTGGGCCTCTGACGTGCACACTGAGTGGTTCCTGCCGGGCGACGACGTACACTACTCCACCGAAGGCAACGAGAAGCGCGCCGAGTACTTTGCCAAGGCAATCGCGCTGGCATTCCCTACTGACGGCTCCAAGCCGGACAATCAGATCGTGGCCGTGGACTTTCAGCCCACGAACTAAGAAGCTTCTTAAAAGCGCTCGTTAGAAGGCCGGTGGCTCGTAGCCATCGGCCTTTAACCATTCAATATGAGGTGGGGTGTTGTAGCCCCACTCGTTACGAGTCCACAAAAATGCCTCTTCGACTTCGGCCTCAGAGTATTCACCGTCGCGCAGATACTGCTTGAAACCGTTGGGGCCGGGCTCTTTAATCCACAGCCAAATGTAGTCCAACACCGTATGGTCCCCGAGCAGCTCCTGCAGGGACTCCGGCAGGTACTCACGTTCAGTGCGTACGCGGGATTCCAAGTCTTGATCAAAAAAGTCGTACAAGTAGTCCATGCTGTCTTCTAGCTGGGCATACTCAAATGCGTTCATGTGTGTTGCTCCTGTACGAGGCGATGTGGTTCCGGCTGCCCAGCCTAGTGAGTCTTGGTTCCGAGGGTCATACGATCGACTTCTTCGAGCACCTCATCCACGATCATGGGGTTAAAGTTGCGGTCGCGACGCAGGCGCAGCAGCTCCTGCTGCGCACCAGCCAGTGCTACCCGGCGCGCCGCAATGGCGACGTCGCGGGCCTGAATGGCCTTCTGCATACGCGTACTAGCGTCATCGCCGTCTTCGTCTTCACCAAGGCGTTCCTCGAACCACTGCGAGATATTTGCTGCGATCTCAGGATCCAATTCCTGGTACTTCTTCCGCAAGGACTGGATTCCGGCCCTGCGCGCACGGCTGGTGATTTCGGTGCGCATCTTGTCCGACGCCGCCTGCGAGTACGTGGTGAGATCCAACCGCTTCATGAGCCATGGCAGCAGCAGACCTGGAATCACCATGGTCATCACGAGCACGGTCAGCGCGATGACGGAAAGCTCATCGCTGTAGGCGATGGCATCGCTAGGAATGGACAAGACCAAGGCCAGCGTGACCAGCCCGCGCATGCCGGACCAGGTCATGAGGAGGACCTCCTGCAGGCGCAGCGGGGCAAGGCGGGGTTTGCCCCGCTTCTTGTTAATCAGGTAGAAGACCCACATCCACAGCAGGCGTACAACGAAGGCAACCAAGGAGAGCAAGATGCCGACGATGACGGAGTGGCCCAGGTTGGCGCCTGCCTCGTGTACCGCAGTGTTTACCGTCATGCCGATGAGGCCGAAGGCCACGCCGGTAAAGAGCAGCTCGATGGTCTCCCAGAAGGACTGGCCGGAGAGCCTATCCTCGGCCTGGATGGGCGCGCGCGAGTGCAGCTCAACTGCGGCAATCACCACAGCAATGACGCCTGAAGCATGGAGTTCTTCCGCAACAACATAGACAGCGAAGGGAATCACCCAGGTCAGCGCATTGCGGGCCACGACCTCGTGCACTCTGGCAATGAAGATGGAGGCAAGGCGGCCGCTTCCCCAGCCCAGGATTGCTGCGACGACTGCGGAATAGAGGAAGCTCGTGACCGCGTCTGCCCAGGACATGTTCGAGCCATCGGTGACTGCCACGAGCGCGAGGTGGAAAGCGACAATCGACGCCGCGTCATTAAAGAGGCCTTCAGTCTGCAGCGTGGAAATGATACGGCGCGGAATGCCTGCGGGCTCGGCGACTGCCTCCACTGCAACTGGGTCGGGCGGGGCAATGGCGGCGCCGATGAGGATCGCTCCAGCAAGAGAGATGCCCGGCAGGAAAGCATATGCGGTCATGCCTACTGCCATGGTGGTTGCCACCACGAGAAGGACGGACAGGCTAAGAATTGTCATCCACTGTTCCCGGATAACTCCCCAGGAGGTCCTCCTTGCCAGCGCCCACAGCAGCGGCGGCAGGAACACCGGAAGAATCAGGTCAGTGGGAATCGTGAAGTCAGGCAGCCGCGGGATGAACATCGATAACGCGGCAAGGATAGAAAGGAGCGCTGGCCACGGCAGACCGAGTTTGTCACCTACTGCTACAACGATCACGGTCAACAACATCAAACCGATTAGGACCAGTAGCACTTCCACTCAAATCACTCCGAACACGACCGTATAATTTAGTTACTTCTTTAACAATAGTCCGCGCTTTATTAATGAATCGAAGAGTTGATCCAGATATAGGGCTCAGTCCCCACTGAGCTGGGATCGAACTGGTCCAGGAGCTCTGCCGCACTGCGTGTCTCATAGCCTAGGGATTCGGCCATGTGCGCCACGACGTCGCTTGGGCTCTGCTCTTCGAGCAGCTGCCGCAACGTCACCGCCCCATCCCTCTTTGAAAGGCGCTTGCCTTCCTCGTTCAAAACGAGCGGAACGTGGACGAACTCGGGTGCCGGTTGACCCAGCAAGGAGGCCAAGTACGCCTGCCGCGGTGCAGAGCTCAACAAGTCATCACCGCGCACGACTTGATCGACGCCTTGATAAATGTCATCGACCACTACCGCCAGGTTATAAGCCCAGTCCGTATCTGGGTTAGCAACGTCGGCCACCAGCCCGCCGCGGCGCAGGATGAAGTCATCCACGTCTCCGGTGTAATCCCCATGCAATGCGTCATGGATGGTGAACTCGGAGACCTCTGCGGCAAGCCGCAAGGAAGGCACGCGCCCTGCGGCCGCGAGCTCAGCGCGCTTAGCTTCTTTCTCTGCGCGCGTGAGATTGCGGCAGGTTCCAGGGTATTGCCCGGGGATGGCGTGCGGGGCGCGCGAGGCTTCCTGAATGTCCTTGCGGGAGCAGAAGCACTCGTAGTGCGGAAGCTGGCGCAGAGCCTCGGCATAGGCGGCATAGCGATCCTGTTGGCGGATGACTTCGCCATCCCAATCGATGCCAAGAGCCTGTAGATCTTCCAGCTGGCGCTGCGCCGACTCCTCCGATGAGCGTTGGGTGTCAACGTCCTCGACTCGGACCACAAAGCGCCTGCCTGTAGAACGGGCAAACAGCCAAGCCAACAGGGCGGTGCGCAGGTTTCCAAAATGGAGATCCCCAGAGGGGCTCGGGGCGTAGCGCCCCGCGGGGGTGTCGGTTTTCATGGACTCTAGTGTACGAGCGAAATTTGTCTCCTCCTGCACTAAAATCTGTCCCATGCCTACCGACGTGACATTCCCTCTCCTCGATGCCGAGCGCGCAGCAGCACTGTTGGATTCGGCAAAATTGTTCTCTCCCGAAGATGGCTTCCCCGCTTCCGAGTTTGAAGAGATAACAGCAGGTATCGACCGAGTTATTGTGGATGGTCGCTTCACCGGCGCAGTTGAAGACGCACAGCCTGCCGCCGATCTCCTAGAAGCGCATAGCTTGCTTGTCGCCTCCCTACTCGATGATTCCGAGCCGATTGACTCAACCAATGGCCTACTCATCGCTGGCATCGGCATCCTAACGGGTAAGCCTGATCTAGCAAGCCGCGGCTACGCCCTCTTGGCCGATGAGTTCATGAAACTCGAGGAGTTTGAGAACGCCCGCGCCTTCGGGGAAAAGGCCGCATTTGCAGGCAACAGCTCCATTCTCACCGAGCTCAACGAACTCGAGAAACGCAAGGCCACCGAGCAAGCTGAAAGAGAAGCCGAGGAAACAGCCGCCGCTCAGGCGGCAGCAGCGCCTGAAACTAACATCCACCCAGTTGCTACCCCGGGGGAAACGACAGACTCTGATGAGGCTGGGGCGCAGAGCCTCGCACAAATTTTGGCTGGCCTGCGCACACGACTCGACGCTGCCAAATCTGGCGATGCCCAGTCACACGCGTCCGAGTTCGTCGCTATCAACCATGCGGTCCTAAATTCTGCCTTTGCTGGCCCCTTGCAGGTCACAGCCCCCACCACAAGCCTCGATTCCAGCGCAAACACGGAGCTAAAAGAGGCACTGACTATTCTCCTCGAATCCGCAGTTGGCGCGTTGTGGGCTTCCACTTCGGATGAAGCCCGCGAAGTCGTCGCTGAGGAGTCTTACAAGATCCTGCGCCGCAACCACAAGCGGCGGGAATACCTCGAACTCCCCATCGCCATGTTGGCGCGCTTCTACGAAGATGCAGCCCGCAATATCACGGACCCCTCCGGAATAATCCGCGCCCAGTTCTACGCCGATGCCGCCCAAGAACACGCCCGTGACGGCAACGAAGAACGCGAGCTGGAGATGCTACTCAAGCAAGTAGTTCTTGGTCTCATGCAGTCTGACCTTAGTGAAGCGCACGATATCCTCGCCTCCCGCTACGTCAGTGCTCTCAAGCACACGGGGCTTTCCGTAGCCGCTAAGTGGACCGTGCTGTTTTCTGAGACGCTGCGCACTGAGGCAAACAACCTGTACAAATCCACACAGATCCTGATGGACTTCCTCGAGCGGCACCCAGTGGAGCTAGCCCAAACCCCCGCCGACTTCAATGGTCTCGGCGAGGTCGCCGAGCTCTTGGGAGATCGTTATGCCCTCGCCAACGACGCGGATAGTGCACGCCAGCGCTACCACTTTGCCTACAACCTCTTCTCCGCCGCCGGAAATGACGACGCCATGGCATCCCTGGCCAAGAAGGCCTAGCGGCGAGTCATCTCCTCATGCCAAACTGCGCACGTGCTGTTCGCTTACAAGCATCTAGCTCGTGAAGCCAAACCATTCCTTATTGCTTGGCAGCCACAGCAGCACAATGGCCACGATTGCGGCCAAGGAAATAGGCCATACGTGCGGTAACACAATCATGAGCACCACCAGCGCTAGGACCGCAGAAAGCCAAATGCGCGCTTTATGCTGCGCATGCAACACGTAAACGCTCAGAGCGCACAACGCAACCACGACGATGGAAAGCACAACACCCAGCTCAGTAGCCAGTCGCTCGATGCGATTCAGGGATTCCGACACCCGCTCCGAAGCCACGAGCTCGAAGACGTAGTACACAATGTAGGAGGAGATGCCGAGGACGATGAGCGCGGTAATCTGCAGCGTCCACGGCGCGCGCCACGCGCTCATGTCTGCGGCCTTGCGCTTTACCTGCTCCTGCTCGGCTACCTGCCCAAAGCGGTAGTCGCTGAAGGGCGCAGCCGGCGCCCCAAACCCCTGGTTACTCTGCCCTCCTTGTGGCGGATAACCGAACTGTTGATTGCCCCGCGGGCTGCCGAAAGTCACTGCACATCATCCTTAAACACACCGCGGCTGCTGAGCATCCAACGTAGAGGATCAAGAACGCGGAACGGCGCGATGCCGCTACGCGCCAGCTGCCGGCCAGTTGGCGCCTCGCCCAATGCAGAGACCGCAAAGTACTGGCGTCCATTCTGGCTGATGTTGTTGACCATATTGATGAGGTCGTTGGCCTTAAGGAAGCGCAGCAGCGAGTCAACTTCGTAGCTCAAGATGGTGGCATCATCGAAGTAGAAGTTCCAACCGGTGTCACGACGGAACGCGGCACCAGTGTTGCCCATGATTTTGGCCCACTGCGTATTCGGGTTCTGCTCGAGCTTCTGGATCGTGTCGAACTTAGAAATCGTCACCGCCAGCGGTGGTGGGGAGTCCTCGCCCATGAGGGTGATGAGGTTCTCCAGCACGCGGGTTGGTTCCGCACCCAGCTCGCCGAAGTCAGGAACCAAACCGTGCAGGTAGTCACGGATCTCTCGCTCGCGGAGCGGGTCGAAGAGGAAAATCACGAGGTCCGCGTATTTGAAGAAGGACAGCGCCTCACGGTCATCCTCACGCTCCGGCAAGTTCTCCAAGTCCTCACCTGCGACATCGCGGAACACAAGGTAATTCGTGCGCATCGTGCCTTCAGGATCTGGCCACTGGCCAAGATCGAAGATAAGCGGGTCACGCTGATACGCGTCCGTAGCCACCGCGCTCGGAGTTGGGTCCATGCTCTTCATTTCCTGGAAGAGCGGCTGCTCGTACTTTTCCTGGAAGCGCTGCTCCGTGGACTGATCCGCTGCGAATACGGAGTGGTTGTGCTTATGCGCCAGCTGCTTGAGCTGCTTGACCATAACGGCGGTATACAGAGACTTTCCGGAGTTACGAGCACCTGCCATGGCCACGCAATGGGTCACGGATTCGGTCCAGTTGGGCAACAACTCACGGTTGTTATACGGGCTGACGGTAGCGCCTTCTTCCAGTGGACGGAACGTCCACGGACATGCTGCCAAGCTAGCCATTAGTACTCCTCCTTGAGCATCTCGGCGACCTGATCTGACAGGCGTGCCAGGTCCTGGTTGAACTCGCTCCCCTGCTTTTCAACGGCCTCGGCGTCAATAACAACGAAGGCCACCGCGTGGTCCCCTGCAGTTACCTTGGCAAGTTCGACCTCTTGCTTAGCGATCGGGCTGACGACGATAACCACCGAAGGAATATCGCCTTTCAGTATCTGCGCCGTTGGACTATCAGTGACGTAGATAAACAGTGAGGAATTCGCAGAGAGATCCTCGCTGCGCCAACGGCGTTGACCCACGCGGTCAGCACCGGCTTCGATGACGCCACGGATGAAGTTGCGCAATTCGCTCACCACGTGCTGGTCAGTGCGCTCACGACCATCGGTTGCGATGAAGCCACTGAAGGAATCAGCGAGGGCATTGATGTACTTAGCCACCAGATCGAGCGCCTCATTGTTGACGTTGACCTGCATGGACGAGGAACTGTCGATGATTGCCGTGGCGTTCTTCAGCTCGGCGTCGTTCACCGCGGCACGGCGCATCTTGGAACGAACCTCACGCGCGGAGTCGGTAATACCCACGCCTTCAGAAGAGCCGAAGGCATCGAGGCGGAGGCGTCCACCTTCAGCGGTGAGCTCAGCCAGGCGTTCCGAGCTGTCCTCAGCACCATCGATAAGCACACGCGGAAAGCTAACGGTGTCCTCGCCATTGGAAATGCTCAAGCGGATTTCGGTGCGCTGGCCGTAGGTTGCTGCCTCAGACGGCTTCACCTGAATCGTTGCGCGTTCCGTGATGTTGTGGATGATGTAGTACATCTTGTCGATGCGACTAAAATCCGCACCTTCACCAATGATCTCCAGCTCAATCCTCGCGCCACCTGCACCAATCTCGAAGGCTTCGACACGAATGCTGTCATTCATAGAAATGGAGCGGGAATCTCCATCCTTCAAAGTGTATTTAGCCATAGTCTTCTACCTTCCGTTGGCTTTGGACGTTGCGAGCAATCTCTTCAGCAATTTCCTTGATGAAGCGACCCAGATCGCTTTGGGAACCGATACCCATTCTGCACCGGTCTAATTTGATGACCCCGGTAAACCGCTCAACCACGAGAGCACGCGCTTGCGCGATTGTGTCGTCGTCGAGACCTCGCAATATTTCGCGAACGAGGAGCTTATAAGGCGATTCGAACAGCTGGACCCAGGAGGCAATTGCCGCAGCCAAGGCGAGGGTGTAGTAACCCTCTGGGTAACAGGAGCGATCCAGAATCGCGAGGTGAATAGCACGGCCACGGTTGGCATTCAGGTACTCCAGCCACCACGCCGGATCGTAGTTATATAGGTGCTTGATTTCTTCCTGAGTCAGCGGCGGCACCCATGCATTGGCACGCGGAGGTGCGCTTGGCGACGCCCGGTGTTCCACCGGTGGGTGCACCGGCGCCGGGTTCACTGGAACTGTGGACTCTGGGGTCTTAGGGGTCTCTGGCGCCGGATTGACCGGCGTAGGAGCAGCAGAGACGTCAGCAAAAGGATTGTGGTTCGTTGCGTTATAGGAACCGAGTGGCTGCTGCTCTGCAAATCCGGTCGGCTGCGGTGACCGCGGAGCCTCTGACAGGAATGGTGAAGCTTCAGCGGCCGGAGCTTGTGGCTCGCCAAAAGGGCGCGACTGCTCCGCCACCGTGCTTTGTTGCGGCTGCACGGCAGAGTCATCATAGGCGCTGATATCGGGCAGGGACGCGCCCAGAACAAAGACGACCGGGTTACCTGGGATAGCACCGGCTTTAACCATCTCCATCAGGCGTAGCTTTTCCCTTTCCGGGACGACGACCATGGTCGAAGCGCCCAGCGGCAGCTCAGCGATACCCGCTGGCTTTTCAAACGTGGAGTACCCGAAGCCTTGCTCGCCGACCTCGCGGGCGGTTGCGGCAATCCACAATGCCGCCTGATTTTCTGGTGCAACGAGTACCACTAGTGACTTCTTCTTGGAAGAAAGCACCTGCGCCATGGCACTGACCAAACGTGCGTTGTAGCCGGTGTCCGGATTGGGGGTCACGGACTTAAATGGCGCCGGAAGAGTGGCAGGTTTTTGGAATTCGCCAGCCAGAAAGTCGTCGATAAGTGCATCAATAGCCAGCGGGCCCTTGCGCACGATCTTCTCCGGGATTTGTACCTTGTCCACCTCGAAGATGGAGAAAGGAGTGGGCACGTCTGGGGAGAACAGTACCTGGGCTGGCGCCGGCGGAATTCCGCCGTCCGTCACGCAGGTGTACGTGAACACATTTCCACCGCGTCCCGTGGCATCGATTCCCGCCGGAACGGAGACCATGGTGACCCACTTCTCGCCTTCCTCAGTCAGCGTGAATACAGCGGTACGGTGCACCAGCTCTGCACGCTCCTGCGCGGACGGAAAGTCAGGGATGCGAGTTCCAGTGTTCAGCGTGGTCGGGACATAAGTGATGAGCTCCTGGAGCTCTTCTGACGAGATACCGCCAACCTTGGAGCCCACTCCCCAACCACCGGCACGGCCGTTTCCGCGGGAAAAGGACGCGTAGCTAAATGCGCCGCCCATTACTGCTGCCCCTTCTGATAGTCGTCGAAATCAACCGGTTGCTGGTTAAAAGCACTCGCCGGGAAGAACAAGCGGTTAGCCACGTTGCGCTCCACCACGACGGCCTTGTCATTCTCCTTGAATTCAGAATTGAACTCCGACGAGTCGAATCCACTCTGGTTGAAGGAATTAAACACGTCGTTGCTTCCCATCCCAAAGGAGTCGAATCCGCTGTCCATCGAATTGAAACCATCAACCGCGAACAAGCGCAGGTAGCCACCGCGCAGCGTGCGCTCATCGAGCTCCACAACAAAGTCGGGGTTCTGGAACGTGCTTTGTCCCAGTCCCTGGCTTGTGTACGTCGCCGTATTGGTGCCGGAGATTTTCAGCGGGTAACCATCCTCAGCGTAAAGCGGAAGGCGCTCTGGGTTGTAGACAACCTGGCAAGAAAATGGGCGCTTGTCGCCGCTGTCCAAGCTCGAGAGGTAAACACCAACTTGGCGAGTCGGGAAGTCATACAGGATGTCATACGTGACTGTCCGCAGTCCCGCGTATTCCAGAATGCGCTCCTCAGCCTCGGTACGCTCGCCTGCGTACATCGCGTAAGGACGCAGACGCACGCGGTCACTGTGGCGCTCCAGGTTCAAGCGGATGCCGCCCTGCAGCTCGTAGTCTTCCTCACGCACCGTGCTCGTGCCGCTGTTGGTGGTAACTTCCACCATGGTTGCGCCCAGTGGCCAGTTGAAGGAGATGAGCTGGCTGTCCACACGCTCGATGAGGCGGACCTCATTCTCCGCGATGGGCAGGACGCGCTGCAGAACCTTTGACTCGCCCACCCAAGCATCAGCTTCGTTGAAGTTCACCGGGGTGATGTACACCTCGTACCAATCCGGGGGCCACGCCACCGTGGTGTTTTGCGGCGAATCCGGTTGAGCAACGCCGCGCGTCTCAGTCACGGCGTCAGCAAACGCGTTCTCCACGTAGGACTTATCGATGGCCTTGGTACGCAGCTCCGGCAGCGGCGCATGCGGCGTGAGATAGATCTTGACCTCGCCGGTCTTTGGCGAGCGCCAATCGATGTCGATATTGTCATGACCTTCGACCGTGACACGCTCGCACCGAGTAATGGTCATCTTCTCGAGCTCACTGGCCAGCTTCACACGGTGCTGGACCGCGGCTTCATTAACGCTCGTCAACGTGTTGCTGCGGAACTGCGCCTGCCCCAGCAAAGACACGACCATGGTCTGGCCGGCTTCCTGGACGCGGATCGTAGCCTTGCGTCCACTGGCCTCAATGTCCTGCTCAAAGCGTGGGGAAAGCTTGTCACGCTCGTTGTCTTTGCACGCATACACGACGGCGCCCTCATGGCCATCGAGCAAATCCCAAGAGACCTGAATCGCGCCTTTGATGGTGGTGACCTTGACGTTGACCGGCGGGTAGATCACCGCGGTCTCGCCCATGAACACCGGTTGCGCACTGATGATCTCCCCAAGGTCTTTGCCCTTGTACGCCCACACCGAATAGTGGCGCAGGCCCGACTCGCCTGGGTTATGGTCACGGTATGCGAAGCCCTCAGTGATCATGAGAGTCTCGCCCGCCTCTGGCGACTCGATCATCTCTTTGTCATCAGCTACCACTCGATAGAGAACCATTTCTCCTGGCTGGCACTCCAGCGGCTCCCACCAGATACGCACGGGGTGGCGCGCATCGGAGCTCTCCTCCACCGACGGTTCGTAGCCGTACGCTTCTTCCTCCGGTATGTCCGACTGGGGCTGTGCAGCGGGAATCTCAATCTCGTAGTGCATCTCTGGGGCAACCCAGCCCGCAGCCTGGCGGCCTTTATAGGGCACTTTAAATGCAGATGCAGGGAGATTGGTGTAATCATCCTCGTTAACTTGGGTGCGAGAATCCTTTGCCGCTTCCAGTTTTGCCAACTCTGCTGCCCAGTCAAACACTTTTTTGGGCTTCTGTGGCTGAGGTGATTCGTTGTGGGGGCTCATATCTTTAATCTCCGAAGTCTCGGACTGGATAAAGTTTCCGGTAACCTCGGCCTGTGGCTCCGGGTTGAGGTTGCGCGCAAAAAGCTCTGGATGCTCCACGCTCTCACCGCTAAAGACTGCTGCGATTTGCTCAGCGAACTGAGCAAACTCAGGCGACAGTGCGTTACGTACGTCGTCGGCAGTAACGCTGCGCATCGCGTGCAAAGGCATCAGCTGTGAGAGCGGAATATCCGTGATCTTTGCTGGCTGGGATTGCGTCATCTTTCTTCGCTCCTAGAACGTATCGTCCAGATCATCGAGCGATGGTGGCTGCTGCGATTGACCGAAACCAAAAGGATTTGCGGTATTGCTGGTCTCATTTCCAAAGCTGTATCCAGGCTGAACCTGAGAAGCATTATTGAAAGAATCGATGTGATCAGTGTCATCGAGATCGCTCAGCGCATCCTCGAAGAACGCTGATGGCACCGCTTCCTCCAGCCGCTCTTCCTTCGGCACCAGGTACTTGAAATCCGTGATGCGGCCGAACTGGACCACAGTGAGAGAACGGGAGAGCTGGCTGGTCAGCTCCGTATTGCTGTCCACCTCAATAGTGCGCGTGTAGTCAGGGTCAATCTCGGTGTAGCCTGCCGAAGCACCCAGGGTGGTCAGGGCCTCGTTGCTGAAGGCCTGCATTGCCCCCTTCTCTTGGCTCATACCCGCCAGGAACTGCTCTGTGGACTGCGTCTGACGACGATTCTCATCCAAGAAGGTCACCGAAGACAGGTAGTGCTGCAGCCTGCCAGCCATCCGCGGATTCGTAATCACGTTGTGCCAGACCTGCGGCTTCTCATCACGGGAAGCCATGAGTGGGTGATCTAGGTGGCGTGAGATGAGGTCGAGCTGGGTGTTAGAGTTTTCGCCGCGCATGCCCCACATAGCGCTGAGCTGTACCGAGCCTTGGCCTACTTGATTGCGCTCAAAGACAGAGTTCATGTAATCGACGAGCGAACGCAGGGACTTGTGCGCCCAGTCACGTAAATAAACCTGGGAGCGAATCTCCTCAGCCATGCGGTTGGTTTCATCTTCCGAGACCTGCGCTTGGCCGATTCGCGCGTTATCCGGCAAGCCAGACTCTGGGGTACGCAGGTGATCACTCGTGGTGGACTTAAGCCCGAACGGTGCGTAGATGGCACGTCCAAGGATTGCGGACCAGCTGAGGAACTGGCTGTAAGCGTTGAGGATGCGGTCGACGTCTGCAGCTGCTGACACGATGTTGCGCGCGGCAATCTCCTGGTTCTGGCGGTTGAGCTTTTGCCTTTGCACGTAATCGTAGATTTCGCGCTGTGCTTTGGTGAACATCAGCCACGTCAACAAAAGGAAGAGGATGATCGAAAGGATCACGCCAAAGGTGGTCCACCGCCAATCGAGAGTGAGCATGCCATCCCAGATCTTCACGTCTGGGTTGTAATTGGCCAAGCACATGTAGAACAGCACGACCAGAACAAGAGTCAGGATGCCCCACGACGCACGCAGCTTGTTCGTGAGTCGTCGATTTTCATCGTTGAAGTCGCGCACAGCAAAGCCTTTTTCTTCCTCGCGCAGCCTGCGTGCTTCCGTTTCGTAGAAATCAACGCGCTGGCGAGCGACACCAAGACGCTGTGCCAAGCCAGTACCGACCTTCCAGGCGAAGCTGTTTTGGTTCTGATTGCGCCACGCAGCGAATTCCTGTTTCTTGCGGTTAACTTCCGTGTTCTGCGTGACCTGGCTGGTCCAGTCCAGGTCTGCTGCGAACTTCTCAGCCGCAATCGGGTCGAATGGGGCCACCTTAGCCTCGGACTCGTTGTTGTAGCCCACGGTGCGGTGCATCAGCGGATGGAAACCAAGGAAGGAGTTGCTCATGTCTGGCACGGACTGCTGCCCATACTGCACGATCAGGACTTCCTGTTGGCTGCCCTTCTGCGGGGTGAAGGTGGCGTCTTCTTTCCACTGACCATCAACCAAACCAAGGGCGAAGTCGTGGTAGGCCTCCCACATACCAGACAGCTGCGGCACCTGGCCGATGTCGAATTGCACCTTCTGCGCCTCAGCCAGGGTGCGCTGGTTCTTCTGCTGCATCTGCTGAATAGACACAGCATTGCCCTTACCAGAGTGGCCATCCAGAACGACTTCCATGTTGGAATTCTGGCCATAGAGTAGGTTCTGAAGGAAGCCCGCGGTGGCACTGTTGACCGTGCCACGGTGGCTGTTGACCCAATCCTGCGGCTTGCCGATGACCGTGGCCCAGTACAGGCGCAGGTTATCGCGCAGGGCAGCCCATGCGCTGACCTTCTGCGTCTTAGGCGACTCCAACGGGATTTCAGGGGACAGCAGCGAACTCCCGTGCATCGCGAAAAGCGTGTCGGAGTAGTACTGAGTCAGCCTCGCTGGATCAGTGACGCGCTCGGCATGGCTGTTGTTGCGCAGCTGCGGGCGCGGTAAGGGGCGGTTCGGATTGAACACGCGATCCTTGACCGCGTTCTCAACCGCGCTGGCGTCGATGGTGCGGTGAAATGCACGCACCAAACGGAAGTTCTCGCGGTTGCCCGTCTCCATGAGGCGGCCGGTGTCTGGATCAAACACCGCAGCCTGCGGCATTCCGCGCCAGAGGCCGAAGATAGATGCCACAGCAGGCGCAGCAAACTGGGCCAGTTCAAAGCCATCCTCAGTACGCGGAATCGGGCGAATACGCGTCGACGAAGGAGTGCCGCCCTCTTCCGGGGAGAGCACCAGGTTCTCCCACACCTGCAAGGGCTCGATGTGAACGTTGCGCAATGGCAACGCCGAAAGCAGGAGGCGCACTCGCTGGTTGGATGCCTGCACGATGCGGGAATCTACCGCGGCAGCCCACTGCGACAACGCCTCTGGTTGCAGGGGTTGCGCCTCATCCATCGAATCGAGAACCACCAGAAGGATGTCTCCTTCGTGGCGATGCAGGGCGTCGTCAAGCGTGGAAATGCGTGGCGTGCCCTCCGCATCGAAAGAGCGCACTACTGCAGCTGACGTGGGGTGGGTGTAGTCCACCCACATGAAGTTATCCAGCAAGCCCACTGCACGCAGGTCGAAAAGGCGGGAACGAATCTCATCGGCCGTGGCGCCGTGTCCAAAGAACAGTACGTTAGTCATTAGAAGGTGTCATCCAAGTCGGTGAGGTTGAATTCAGGCTCAAAGCGCGGGGTCTGGCTGGAAGAATCCCGGCTCGCGGGAGCCTCAAAAGTATCGGGCGTTTCAGCGACAGTCTTTGCCTGGCCCAGCAAATCGCGGATACGCTGCGCCATGACGACGACGTCCGGTGCAAGGTCGCGGTAGTACGGCGTAGCGGAGGCGATATCGCGGCGGCGAATGTTTGCAAATGGTTTGTCATCCATGCCTTGGCCCGGCAGAGAATTCATTCCACCCGGAATGAAGTGATCGGCGCCGCGGACGAACTTATCGAGCTTCGCAACGAAGGATTCATAACGATCCTGGATGCCGAGGCCGACGGCGTCGCGGCGGCCCGGCACCTTGCCATCGCGCAGGAACTTAGCCAGACGGTGGACCAGTGGGTGCGTCGAAGCACCGGAGTGCGCAAAGTCCTGGCCGTCGTCGTAAAGCCCGCGCAGCAACTGGTACGGGTACATGGAAGAGGCAAAGCCGTATGCGCCATTCTTTTGTACCTTCGCGTAGGCGATGAAGATGGACTCAAGCACAGAAGACATCCAGTCGGACTTCTTGACCATACGGCGCGGGGAAATCAGCATCGGGTTCGGGAAAGGAACCCAAGCATTGACGCCACCTGGGGTGTCATCGAAGATGTGCGCCGCGGCCTTGTCGGTGTCCTGATCGGAGATGTAGATGAGGCCGGTGATGCGGCCGATGATCCATCCTGCCACCATGGCCTGGCGCTCCGTCTCGGTGATCGGCAGAGCGGCAGCTAGCGGGCGTGTGCGGCGCTCCGACCAATAAGAGCCATCGAAGTTTTCTTGCTTGTCGATGTCCTCGGCGATGTAGCCGAACATGGAAGAAAATACGATCGGCGAGTAGTTCGGGTAGGAACCAAAGATTTCGATGTGCTGGACCTGCTCAGACATGTTGAGCGAGTTGCGCAGCGCTACCTGGGATGGCTCATCGATGGAAGACGTGCTCAGGATGCTGCTCAGGCGTGGGACAATGCCAGTCTCTTCGTTCCCCAGCGCTTCGAACGGAATGTCCGAGAAAGAGTAGGTGTACTGGACGTCCTTGCCGTGGATGCGCTGGACCATGTCGCTGGACACGGCAGCCAACGGGCGGGCGTAGCTCAGCGCCATCTGGAAGGCACTGACGAAGCGATCGATGCGCTGGCTATGCTCAACCTCGTTGATATCTGGGGTAAGCGTCAGGTAGCTGCGCAGATCCACTGAGTTGAACTTGTGGAACTCGTAGTCGCGGCGGTTGATCCAATCGCGAGCACGTCCCAGCAGGTCCGCCGGGCGGATACGTGCACGGTACTGGGCACGCTGCAACTCACGAACCTCGCCAGTCTGTGGGTGACGGGACAGGTACTTGGAAACCCAGCCGGCGCGGTTGCTGTACTCATCGTTAGTGCGCTTTTGCGGTGCCAAGGTGTTATTCGGAGCCTTGTTGGCATCCAGGGAATCCCACTCACCGCGAATAACCGCGCGGACCGCAAACGGGTAAGCCTGGTCATAGTGCTGAACGTGGGAAGTGGCGTGCTGGCCCTGAATGGTGCGCAACATCTGGTCCTGGTAATCGGTGATAAACGCGTTGACGTCAGTCAACATGATCTCGTTCTCGGCGCCCTTAAAGCGGGACTCAACGACCTCGTCTACCTCCTCCGGCCATGCGTTGACCTCGTTGGTGCGAACGTCAGCCAGCTTGTTGGTCTCCGGACGCGACTGTGCAGCCTTCTCCAAGACCTCGTGGGCATCCTTCAGCTCGCGCTTGAGGTGGAAGAGATTCTCATCCGCGTAGTCCTGCAGAACATCTTTCAGGTAGTGCGCCATCGCCATGAGGAAGTAGTCGTAGAACTGCTTGTGATAAAGGCCCAACAGGCCATTAACGATGGGGGCTGGGTCCGTCATTTGGCCCTTGCCGGTCAGCGGACTCAGAATCGGCTCGGAGCCTTGCGGCAAAGCCAGAACGTTGGTGCCGATGCTGAGGAAGCGATTAGACAACTCGTTCAGCTGCGGCATCAGACGGTCGCCGCTAGTGAGGGCGTCGCTGAGTCGGTCCAAAACCTCGCGGACGTAAGGAACACCGACTGCAGCAAGTTCGCTTTCAACGGTCTCAAGAACCCTGTCAGAGAAGAAGTTTGCATAGCGGTACGCGGTGTCATACGCGGACTGCTGGAGCAGACCAGAGATGTACTGCTGGTTTTGTGGGTCGTTCAGGTTCTGGATGAGCTCGCCACGCCACTCGTCTACCTTGCGGCCCTCGCCGATAGGAATGAAGTTACGCAGGTTGCGCACTGCGTTTTCCGCGGCGGGCTGGGCCATCATATTGAAATTGGCCATCAGCCAGTTCCAGGTAGTGTTGATATCAATCGGAGCGCCCGTTGCCCAGTTAGGGTCCAGAGTCATCTCCTGGAAGCGAGCAGGTAGACGCTCATCGAGGCGCTTAGCAATTTGTATCTCGCCAGCTTCCGGATTGGCCTTGTCAAGGTGGCCGTTGAGCAAACGGTCGAAAGAACTACGGGCCAGGCGCTGTGCGGAATACTCAGCGAAGCGGTCACGGCCCATGGAAATCTGTGCGTACCCCAGAGAGCCCCAAGGCAAGCGTGCCCACGGCGTACCGCCCTGGGACTGATCACGGTCCCAACCGAAGAAACGGCGGCCGCCGTCACCGGATGGGGTGTTGGTCAGTGCGTAGGAAACCAGGTTGTCAGAGGCACGGGTCGAGGTCATCAAGCCGGCCAGCGCGCGGCCCAGGCCACGGTAGACGGACATCGCGGAGCCATCGCCGAAGCGGGAGCCGGTTGTGCCCATCTTGGAACCGATTGGGAAAATACGGCCGAATGTCGGACCGTCCGGCGGGGTGCCCATGTCGAAGGCCTCGAAGATGGCGCGGTCATGCGCGGTGGAGTTGCCCATCTGGGAAGCCACAACCTCGCCGAACATGGCCAGGGAATTCGGCCACGCACCGGCCATGTCCTCTGCCTTGTTGTCGGAGAAGATCTCCGGGGTGTACATGAAGACCAGCGTGCTGGTGGGATCGAGATTCTTGATGGTGGTCAGAACGCGGCAGACATCCAGGAACATCGAAGCGCCTGCGCCGCCTGCCATGGAGGAAACAACCAGCACAACCGGCGCGGAGGAACCAGTATCGGTGCGCTTCTTCGACTGCTTGTAATTGAGCTCGTTGAGCTCCTGGATAGCTTCCTGGGTAAACATCTCAGACACCGCCGCGTTCAATGCGTTGCGGATGTCCCTCAGGTGGCGCAGGGTCAGGATACGGCCGATGGCGCGGTACTGGCCGGCGCCGTCGGCAAGCTTCGTGTCATTCGATTGCGGCGTACGCGAAGCCCACGTGGCGATCTCGCCCAGCTTGCCGGAGCGGCCCAGCGTTTCAGAGATACCCGCGTCGAACTGGTTGTAACGCTGTCGTGAACCGATGCCGACGTACTGGCCACCGCTCTGGGTAACGTTCGGCAGCTTCTGCGGGCCAGCCTCCTCTTCGAGGGGCACATCGATGTTCACAAACTGCCACGCCTTGGGCAGCTCGGTAATGTCTGGATCGATGGTGCGCAGCTCCGCCTTGAGCTGGTCCATGATAAAAGCCAAGGTCTTGGCGCCGGAGCCACCGCAGCCAACTACGAGGAACTTCTTCATCTGCTCTTAAAACCTTTCGGGATGTCTCTTTAAGTGTTCAACTTGTGCGTTCTGCTTGCGTTCTGGTTCGGACTAGTTGTTTCCGAAGGAAGGCCCCTGCGGCCATCCACCATTATTGCCGCTTGGTCCGTTGCCCGGCTGGCCAAAGCCTCCCTGCGGACCTGGATGGCCAAAGCCTCCCTGCGGACCTGGTTGACCGAAGCCACTTTGGCCACCTGGATGGCCGAAGCCGCCCGGCTGGCCGCCTTGGTTACCCGGTTGGCCAAAGCCTCCCTGCGGACCTGGTTGACCGAAGCCACTTTGGCCACCTGGATGACCAAAGCCGCCCTGCTGGCCTGGCTGACCAAAGCCGCCCTGCTGGCCGAAGCCGCCTGGCTGGCCCGGCTGCTGCTGCGACTGGCCCTGCTGCCCCGGGAACTGCTGCACTGGAGCGTTAGCACCCGGCGCGTTCTGCCGTGCCTGTACACCTTGTGCGCCTTGCTCTCCCTTCGGGCCCTTTGGCGCCTTCGGCTCCTTCGGCGCTGGGAACTGCACCTGCTCGAAGAGCACCGGTGCGGAGCGGTTAATCTCCTCGGAAAGCTCGCCGTACTTTTCGGCATGTGCCATCGTGTCGATGGTCAAGACGATCTCGCCGCGGTCCTTGTCATTCGCGTTGCCCACGAAGAACCAGTTGTTCTGAACTGCCAGCGGCAAGATGGCGCGGCCACCGGACTGCTTGCCCTTGCCGGAGATGGAGCCGTCCTTTTCAATTTCCACGTGTGCCGCGGTAAATGGGCTAAGGCCCATCTTTACCTTTGCCTCGTACAGGCCCAGGTTTGCCCGGCGCGGCGCGGCGTCGACAGGCACTGCGCCCTGGAACTCGTCCTTGGAAACCACAAACGGCTTGCCGGTATCCGTGTGGATGAGGCTCGTGCCGTCCTTCTTGACCGGAATCGTCTTCGCGAACATGCGCGGGGATTCAGGGATGCGGCCCGAGAACCACTTCATGAAGTAAAGAACTGCCAGCGGAATCAGAAGGCCCAAAAGGACCGCCAGCACGAATGCCAGGCCGAAAGCGCTCTTGCTCAAAGGCGTGGTCATCGAACCCTTGAGCTGCAAAGGCAGCTGCGCTTCCTGGTTATCTTCCGCAGACTGCAAGCTCAGCGTTGGCTTGAGCGCCAATGCGCCGTCTTCCATATTTTCGGCAGAAAGGGTCACAGGCAGCGTCGCCTCTTCGCCCTTGGCCAGCTCAAGCGCGTTATCCGCGGAATCGTACTGCGAGGTTACCTTCAGCGCATCCACGCCCTTCGGCAGCGTGACCTCATCAGCGCCGAAGCTCTGCTCCGCCAGCCACACCTTACCCGGACCAGCTACCGGAACATCGATCGTGACTTCCTTTTCCGTCATCGACACCACCTGTGCCGAGCCGACGGAAGGCATGTTGACCGGGGTAATCGTCAGCGGGGTTTCACTCTTGATGGGGTTGAGCTTGGAGCCCGGCTGATTATCGACGCCCTTCGTGGTGATGTCCACGCTGGTCACCAGCTTGCCCGCGGCAACGTTTTCGACCTTATCCAACGGGATATCCACTGCGTTGCCGTCCACGATCGGGGCGTTTTCGAGCAGCGTTACTGTCTCGCCCTCTTCGGGGACGAACTCCGCGCGCAGCGTGCCTTGGCCTTCGAGCTTGCGCGGCTGACCGCCGCCGTCGACAAGCTGTGCCTTAATAACTTGGTCGGAGTTGATGCCGCCGCTTAGCTTCTCACCGTTTTCGCGCTGCAGGTTGAGGTTCAGCCCCGGAATCATCACCATGGATGCCTGGTACTCGCCCTCGGCGCCGCCCTCCAGCTTGTAGCCAAAGGTCCACTTGCCGGCCCAGCCTTCGCCACCCTTCTTCATCGCGACGTCGACCATGCCCGGCAGGCGGTCATTGGTGGTGATCTCCACGTCGGCGCCGGCGACCTTCTTGGTATCTGGCTTCAGCTCTACCGTTTGCCCATCAGGGCCGGTGAGGGTCGGGATGATTTTGCCTTCTTCCACGCTGGTCTTCGGAACCGCGGACAAGCGGACCGGGTCGACCGAGTTATCCAGGAAGAAATCGAATTGCTCGGTGAAAGTACCTTCCTTGTTCAAGCCACCGGAGGTAGGAATGAGATTACGGAAGGCCGCGAACAATGCGGCGGGATCCTCACCGCCGTTGAAGAAAGCACCGTTCGGTTCGCCCTGGCCACAGCCCTCGCCTTCAGCCAGATCGGTGAGAAGATCCGTCTGCTCCTTCGCATCGCGCTCCGGTACGAGGCCGACGTTGAAGAGGCGGATATTGGACTGGCGGAAGGCGGAAACCGTGGAATCCGGGGTGCACAAAATGTTGCGGGCTGCTGCGTTGTCCTTGCCGGTCTCAACGCCTACGTAGGCGCCGTCGGTAAAGAAGACGATGGCCCGGCAATCGCTGCCATCATGATCGCCGAATTCCTTGAGCGCGCCCGAGTAGGCCAGTCCGTAGTCGGTTTCCAGATCGGAGGTGCGCTCCTTGTTACGGAAAGCATCAATCTCCTTGTCCAGGGCACCGGCGTTTCCGGAAACATTGGTCCAGCCGCCGTACTCGCCGGCCTCGGAGTAATAGCCGGAGCCGAATCCGGCAAGCTTGACGTTGATATCCGCGCCGGCGTCCTTGCCCAGGTTGGCCAGCTGATTGACGATGTCCTTGGTGGCATCAACACGGAAGTGGGAGCCATCGGTGGCGGGTTCGCCTTGGTAACCGATGAGGGACTGCGACTGGTCGAGCACGAACAACAGGTCCGCGGATTTCTTATCCGCGATACACGAGCTGAAGTCCGCGAGGTTCTTCTGCGAGGCTTCGGAGAGGCTGCTTTCGGAGGCCTGCGGAGCTTGTTCTGGTGGGGCTTGTTCTTGTGGTGCTTGTTCTGCTGGCGGGGCCGCTTCGGGCGCTGGTGCTTGCTCAGGCGCTGGTGCTTCTTGCGCGGAAGCTCCCAAGGAACCTGCGAAACCGCACAACAATGCGGTGCTGCTGAGAGCGAGGAGACGATTTAGTTTTCGCATTAGGCGCCCATCACCTTTCCTACGTAGAAGGCGATCTCCACCGCAGAGGCAACAACGAGTACGAAGCCGCCGATCATGACTAGGCGGTAGACCAGCGTCTGGCGCGTGTCCTCAATGTAGAAGCTCTCTGCTTGGCGCCTGGTGTTTTGCAGGGTGTACAGGCCAAGGAGCACGAAGGCGACGATGCCTGCAAGCACCCAACCGGTAATTGCCAGTCCAAAGAAGAGGCCTTGGGTCGCAGTGGAAACCAACGGCGCGGCAATCACTACGATTGCAGACAAAATGGCGGCCACACCAGCGGCGATGAGCAAAGGCCACGGGCCCTTGGTCGGCGCGGCCGGAGTGGCTGGGCGCGAACTGCGCGGGGCGCTGGGCTGTCCGCCCGGTGCGCCAAAGCCCTGGCTGCCTTGTGCGGGGCCAGCTGCGCCAAACGACGGCGCGGTGCCTCCTGCTTGATTCGGCGAACCGAAGTTAGGGGAACTCGGGAATCCGAAACCCGAGCCGGCGTTGTTGGGTCCGGTATTGGACCCGCTGCCCGCTCCGGGGTACGGACCGCCAAACTGGGGCGACGAACCAGGCGAACCAAATGTCATAATTAATGACCTTTTCTCAAATAGCGCTCCCCCGACCAAGAGCGCAGCCAGGGAAACCAAAGGGAACAAAATAGGCACAAGTGTAGCAAGCAAAAGAATGCCATATTTGAGGCCTCATTTCGCCCCTTCCTTGGGATTTGCCCTCTGCTACCTCATCGCTAGATTGATAAAGCTAGGTTTAACTGCAAATCTTTCGCTGGATCTACCTTGAGGATCATTCCCCAACCTCCCCCCAACATGTGGGAGCATTTTCTGGTTTCTTAGACCATAAGACGACATGGCAAGATAACTGCCCATGACAGAAAAATCGGCAACCGCAACCACTTCCAGTGGCGAGAGCATCCGATTCATCCCGGTACAGTCCACTCTGTACCCGTGGCTGGTTACGGTGTTCGTCGTTACGTTCCTCATCTCCAACATCAACGCCACAAAGGGCGTCCAGCTCGGTCCGCTCATCACCGACGGCGCCTTCTTCTTATTCCCACTGGCTTATATCGCAGGCGACGTCCTGTCCGAATGCTATGGCTTCAAGTCCACGCGGCGGGCGGTCTACATCGGATTCGTCATGGCGATTCTGGCCGCGGTGTGCTTCTATATCGCGATTTGGCTGCCAGCGGCGGATTTCTATGAGGGCCAAGAGGCCTTCGCCGCTACCTTGGGCCTTGTACCGCAAATCCTCGCCGCTTCCTTGGCAGGCTACTTGGTGGGCCAGCTGCTCAACTCCTTCACGCTGACCCGTATGAAGGCAAAGTCCGGTGAACGCGGGCTCATCGGCCGTTTGGTGGCCTCAACCGTCGTGGGCGAGTTCGGCGATACTGTGTTGTTCTGCATCATCGCCGCACCAGTCATCGGCATTTCTACATTCAGCGGCTTTCTCAATTACGTAGTGGTCGGCTTCGTGTGGAAAACCCTCATCGAGGTGGTCATGTTGCCAATAACCACCGTCGTCATCAAGTGGGTTAAATCCCGCGAAGACTACGTTCCCAGCAGCTAAACCACAAATCCCCAGCCCTAGAAACCCAGGGCTGGAACTGCAGCTTCCTGGTGAAAAGGGCGGCGTCGGCAAGCGCGAGAAAAGCCGAACAGGAGGTCTGCAGTTCCAGCCCTGGGTATTTGCGGAAAAGAGGCGGAGGGCGCATTTGCGGAAAAAAGCGGAGGGCGCAGGGAGGTAGCTTACTTGCCGGCGTAGTAGCGGCCCATGAACTCGTCGCGGTAGGCCTCGTAGTAGCCGCCGTCGATGGAGGCGCGGATGTTGTCCACCAGGCGGATCATGAAGGTCAGATTGTGCATGGTGCACAGCGTGCCGGCCAGGAATTCGTTGGCCTTGAGCAGGTGGTGGATGTACGCACGGGAGTAGTTCTCCGAGACGTAGCCGCCAAACTCCTCGTCGATTCCTGCAAAATCGCGCTTGAAGCGCGCACCCTTCAAGTTCAAGCGGCCATCGAGCGTGTACACGCCACCGCGACGCCCCAGGCGGGTAGGCGCGACGCAATCGAAGGTATCGGCGCCGGCCTCAATCGCGGTGAATAGGTCATCAGGCTCGGAAATGCCCAGCAGGTGGCGCGGTTTATCCTCAGGAAGCTCGTCGCAGACCCAGCCCACGATGGTGCCCAGGTTCTCCTTCTCCAGCGCGCCGCCGATGCCAAAGCCGCCGAAACCGCGCTTGCCGTTTGCCTCGGCAGCCTGGGAAAGCTCCACCAAACCGCGGGTGGCTTGGCGGCGCAAATCCTCATATTGCGCGCCCTGCACCACGCCCCACAGGGATTGGCGTGGCTTTTGCGGGCCACGCTCCTCGGTCAGGCGGTGGTGTTCGTCCAAGCAACGCTGTGCCCAGCGATGGGTGCGCGCGACGGATTCCTCCTGGTAGGTACGGGTATCCACCAAAGTGGTCAGCTCGTCGAAGGCGAACATAATGTCGGCACCCAAACCATGCTGAATCTGCATGGAAACCTCTGGGGTAAAGCGGTGCTTCGAGCCGTCAATGACGGACTTGAAGTCCACGCCGTCTTCGTCGACCTGCGCCATGCGCTCCTTCTTGGCCGCGCGGATGTCCTTCTCGGTGAGGTTCGAGGTGTCCATGGCCAGGACCTTCTTGAAACCCACGCCAAGCGACATCACCTGGAATCCACCGGAATCGGTGTAGGTGGGCCCATGCCAGTTTTCAAAGGCCGCGACGCCGCCAGCCTCATCCACGATGTCGTGGCCCGGCTGCAGATAAAGGTGATAAGCGTTGGACAAGATAGCCTGCGCGCCCGTCTGCCGGATCTGCTCCGGAGTCAGGGTCTTGACCGTGGCCTTAGTGGCCACGGGAATAAAGGCCGGGGTCTGAATATCCCCGTGCGGGGTGTGAATGGTGCCGCTGCGACCATGCTTGCCAGGACCGGCCTGGTCGAGGTGCGTGCGCACGTCGAAGCTCAGGTCAGTCTCTAGCTTGGGTGCAGGAAAAGGCGGCTGTTGCTCGATCATAAGGGCTAGTTTACGTGCTGCGTCGTATCAGCAGATGCGCCGCCATGCTCACGCTCCCACTCTTCTTCCAGAGCTGTGCCTTCGATGTCGAGGGAAGGCATGACCTTGTCCATCCACTTCGGCAGCCACCAGGTGGCGCGACCCAGCAGGAACATCGTGGCGGGGACGAGGGACATGCGCACGAAGAAGGCGTCGAAAAGCACGCCTGCGGCAAGGGCGAAACCGAAGATCTGAATGAACGGCAGCGGCTGGTTAATAAACGCCACGAAGACCGAAATCATGATGATGGCTGCGGCCGTGACCACGCGCGCGCCTTCGGTAAAGCCCGCGATGGTGGCCTCGTCCACGGCGTTGTACTTGGTGCCACTGCCCTGCGGGTGGCGCGAGATATGCTCGCGCATGCGGGTAACCAGGAAGACCTGATAGTCCATGGCCAGGCCGAAGGTCACGCCGATCAAGAAGATAGGCATGAAGGAAATTAGCGGACCAGGCGCCGGGACTAGGCCAAAGAGGCCGTCCTGCCACACCAGAACCGTAAGGCCGAAGGCCGCGCCCACTGAGAGCAGGAAGCCCAAGCCAGCCACCACAGGGACCAAGACCGAGCGGAAGACTAGGAAGAGCAGCAGGATGGCCAGGCCCACCACGATGGCCAGATAAGGCAGCATGGCGGCCTCAAGGCGCTCGGTGATATCTAGCTGCACGGCGGTCAGGCCAGTCATGCCGATTTCTGCGCCAGTGACCTCGCCCAAGCGCTCATTTTCCGCACGCAGTGCCGACGCCGTGCCGACGGTCGTGGGATCCGTCGGGCCGGTGGTCGGTGTAACCATGATCTGTGCCGCGGTCTGATCAGAGTTGAGGCCAACGATCTGTGCGTGCTTCACGCCGCCTACCTGGTTAAGCTGCTGGGTCGCGTACATGAAGGAGGCGAAAGTTGCCTTCTTTTGTTGGTCTTCGCCTTCTTGACCCTGAATCAGCGGCTGGAGAGCCGGCGCGTCTGGGTTGGCTTCCTCACCGTTGACGATGACCAGGAATGGACCATTGACGCCTGCGCCGAAGCCTTCCGCCAGCAGGTCCGCGGACTTGCGCTGGGTGGTATCCGGATTTGAGCTGGTATCTGCCGGCAGCGCGAGCTCCATGTTCAGCACCGGGGCGCTCAGCGCGCCAAGACCCAACACGACCACGGCCATGACCAGGCCCGGGGCCTTCTGTACCGCGCGCACCCAGCGGTTGCCCATGGTGGCGCCCTTACGGTGCTTGCCCTTCTTGTTCGGGTTGCCGGCGATGCCGGGGATTCGACCAGCAAAGGCTTTATCGCCAGCCAGGCCAAGCAGCGCCGGCACCAGGGTCAACGCGACGAGCACCGCCATGAACACGGTGCCCGCGGCGGCCAAGCCCATGGCCGTGAGGAAGCCAATCTTGGCCACGATGAGGGCGAAGAGCGCCACGAAAACCGTGGCACCGGCGAAGACCACGGAGGAACCTGCCGTGCCCACCGCCATGCCGGCGGCTTCGGGCCCATCCATCCGCGAGCGCTCCTGGCGGTAGCGCGACATGATAAACAGCGCATAGTCGATGCCCACGGCCAGGCCAATCATGATGGCCAGGACCGGGGTCAAGTTATTGAGCTCAATCCAGTGCGTGGCAATCATGACGCCGAGCGCGCCGAGACCCACGCCCACGACGGCCGAGATGAGCGGCATGCCTGCCGAGACCAAAGAACCGAAGGTGAAGATGAGGACGAGGAAGGCCACGCCCAAGCCGATGATCTCCGAGGTGGAGTTGACCTTAATCTCATCGCCAAAGCCCGCGCCACCGGCCTCGACCGTTAGCCCCTTCTCGCGGCCCAGCTCCATCGCCGCGGTGACGACGTCCTTGTCTTCTTGCTCAACGGTGTAGGAGCTTTCCGCATCGAAGTCGAAGGTGGTGTAGGCGATAGTCTCATCCTCGTTGACCATCGCGAGGTTTTCCGCATCCTTGCGGGCGGTCTCTTCCGGCAGGCCCATCGAGGTGAATTGATCGATAACCTGCTGCTGCAGAGCCGGCGATACGTCGAGCGGGTTGCCCCAGCGTTGCTGGTCCTTGATGCCGAGCTCGTTGGTGATCTGATCGACCACCTGCTGGATCGCTTCCTTGTTTTGCGGGTCAGAAAGCTTCTGCCCCTCGGGGGCTTGGAAGACCAGGTTCACAGAAGGCGCGCTGGCCAGGTTGCCGCTTTCCGGGAAGAGCTCGGCGGCGCGGTGGGTAGCGTCAATCGCCGGCGTGCCCTTGATGGAGTACTCCGTAGTCATGGGCTTCATCAAGGCAATCGTGGCGCCCACGGCGGCCACAAAGATCACAAGCCATGCGATGATCACTTTCCACCTGTTGAGGAAGGACCAGCGCCCAAGACGGTACAAGAGTTTTGCCACAGGAGTTACCTTCTGTCTCGTTGATTAACTTCGCCCAGTCTAGCGGCCAGCCGCTGGCAGCTAAAACACGAAAAGCCGTGGAGCAATTACTTGCCCCACGGCTTTCGCTATGGCGGTGGCGGCGGGATTTGAACCCGCGGTTGGGGGTTACCCAACATTCGCTTTCGAGGCGAACACCTTCGGCCGCTCGGACACGCCACCGTGGTCTAGGTTACGTGTTGAAGCGCGCGGCACAAAATCCCGCCGGATTTACTTGTCCTTCAGGCCGCCAATAACCTCGTTGGCCTTGTCCTTTACGCCCTCGACAGCGTCAGAGACTTTGTCCTTAGCCTGGGAAATAACCTGGTCTGCCTTGCCCTCGTTAGCAAGATCCTCGTTGTCGGTTGCGTTTCCCGCAGCTTCCTTGGCCTTGCCTACTAGGTCGTCCTTCTTGTTTTCAAAATCACCCATGATGAGCCTCCTTTGTTTTGCGATGACCCCACCCTACACAGATTCAGCGCAGCTCGCCGAAGAAGCCGGTCAGCAGTCCGGCACATTCTTCCTCGCACACCCCGGCGCGCACTTCGGGCACGTGCAGGGAACCGGGGGCACGCAGGACATCGACAAGCGAGCCGCACGCGCCCGTCTTCGGTTCGAAAGCACCAAAGACCACGGAAGCCACGCGGGCACCCTGGATGGCCCCGGCACACATCGCGCACGGTTCGAGGGTGACCACAATTTCGCAGCCTTCTAGGCGCCAGCCATTGCCATGCTTGGCGACGGCCGCGCGAATCGCCTCCACTTCCGCATGCGCGGTGGGATCGCCGCGCTGCTCCCGGCGGTTGACGCCGGTGGAAAGCTCGTTACCGGCGGCGTCGTAAAGCACAGCGCCTACCGGGATGTCTCCCGCGGGTGTCTGGCGTGCCACCTCGAGCGCGCGGCGCATGCGCGCCTCGGCGCGGGCCAAGCCTTGGGATTTAAGCAATGATCTCTTCGAGCTCGTCGCCGAAGCCTAAATCGCCCGCGATGCGCAGGAGCATGTCGGAGGGCCAATCTTCGTCATTGTCGATGATGTAGCCCAACTGATCTTCACTGAGCCCAAGATCAGCAAAAATATCGAAGTCACCGTCGCCATAAGGATCTGGATCCTCGTCGTCGTCATCGATTTCGGGGAAGTCAAGGTCGCGCAGCTCCAGGAAGTCGGCGGCGAAATCATCCTCGTCGGCATATGTGGCGTCAGAGATCAGCATGCGCACATCTCCCGGCACCGGGCGCACAACGACAAAGTAATCATCGTCCACACACAGCAGCGCAAAGGCCGCGCCCTCGGAGCGCAGCGCGCGCACTGCGTTTATGGAGGTGTTGATGTCCTCGAAGTCGTCATCGAACTCCCGAACCACCCATTGCCCCTCATTGCGGGCAACGGTTACTGCGAAGGAGATGTTGTCATCGCTCATACCTCGTGAGATTAGTCGTGTTGTGCCAGAATTGTCACCGTGAGTTCTCAAGACGTTCAACGACCCGTATGCATCATCGGCCTCGGCCTCATTGGTGGTTCCCTGCTGCGCGACCTCGTGGCAAGCAAACACGCAGTGTATGGCTATAATCACTCGACTTCCGGTGCCCGCAGTGCCATCAAAGCGGGCTATGACGTCACCGATGACATGCCTGCGATCCTCGCACGCGCCGAGGCTGACGACGCCCTTATCGTCATCGCTACCCCCATGAATGCGGTGGACTCGGTGCTGAATCAGATCGAAGAGCATGCGCCGAGCTGCGGCATTACCGACGTGGTTTCGGTCAAGACGGAGGTCCGCGAACTCTTCCTGAAGCGTGGTATGGAAAGCCGTTACGTGGGCGGACACCCGATGGCCGGTACCCAGAACTCCGGCTGGGACCACTCCCAAATTGGCCTGTTCAAGCGCTCGGCGTGGGCAATTACTTATGACTACGCGGCGGAGTGCGAAGCCCGTGGCGAGCGCATCCCTAAGAAGTGGATTGAGACCTTCTCCGACGTTGTGCGCATGACACAGATGGTTCACGCAGAGGCCGTTCCGGTGCGCGTGGCCAACCACGATGCGGCCGTGGCCCGCATTTCTCACCTGCCGCACGTGCTGGCTGAGACCCTCGCCGTGGTGGGCGACAATGGCGGTATCCTCGCGCAGTCCTTGGCCGCGGGCTCCTTCAAGGACGGCACGCGTGTGGCGGGCACCACGCCTGAGCTCGTGCGTCAGATGTGTGAGACGAACGCGCCCGCGCTTGTCGACGCCCTCGACGAAGCCCTCCAGCTCCTCCAGGCCGCGCGCGACTCGCTCGCTGCGGAGCAGCCTTCCATCGCAGACTTGGCTGAGACCGGCTTCCGCGCCCGTACTCGTATTGAGGCGCGCTCGGGTGCCCGCAAGGAGTCTGTCTCGCCGGTGAAGATTTCCTCCCGACCGGTACTGCGCCTACACCCGGGCGGCCCGAACTGGGTGGCGCAGCTGCGCCAGTCGGAGTCCTTGGGCGGGCGCATCGAGATTTTCTAGGCTGCGCTTTTAGTCCCGGAAGGTGTCATCGCGCTGCTTCCGGGACTGTGACTCGTCTCGGCTCAGCGCGAGAATCGGCAGGCCTAAGAGGCCGAGCGCAATTCCGACGGGCAAAAGCCATAGCATCCCCGACGCCAGCCAGAGAACCGCACCGAGAATGGCGCCGGCGATGAGACAGGATGCAAGCTTCTGGTTCATGGAATCTAGGGTACGGGGGCGTCGGAAAGCATGTGCGATCGGCCTAACTGACAACGAAGCCTACAGTTTTGGGGGTGTCGCGGCTTTCGTTGGCAAATATGCAGCTTTCCCCGGTAGCCGGTTACCCCACCTCTTGTTAAGCTGAGCGCAGCATCAACGGGGGAAACGATGACTGCACTACTTGTTCGGGGGCTAAGTAGGTCCCAACTTGTCACGCGTCTGCGGCGTGGGGACATCACCAAAATTGCGCGCGGTATCTACGTGTGGGGAGCTCCGACGCCGCTGGAGGTTCTGCAAGCGGTCCAAGAATACAAAGCGACTGTGATCGCCGCCGGCCGCACCGCGGCACAGCTCTATTTAGGCCATGAGCTGACGACTCCGCTGGAGCTGCGCGGACCTGCACGCTTGCCGACGTCGCCTTTCTACTCACTGCGCCGCACTAAGCAAAACGCCTATCGGATGATCGATGGCATCCGGGTGGCCAATCCGCTTCTCGCCATCGAGCGGCTCGACGCCGCCCTGGCGGTGGAGCTGTGCGAGGCCCTCTACTCGACGAAGGAAGGCAGGGAGGCCATCGAGCGGGACCGAGCGGAGTTTCGCCGACTGTCGGCGCACGCGCAGAAGGTACTTACGCAAGCTGCACTGTTTACCGACTCTTCTGCGGAGATACTAGTCATCCGCGCTTTGAAGGCGCGCGGGCTGAAGGTGGAGAGCAACTATCTCATTGGGGCGTATCGGTGGGACATTGTCTTGCCGGACTACAAGATTGCGATTGAGATAAACGATCTGCAATTCCACTCGGCGCTCACGCCGTGGATTAGGGACCACTGGAAGAACAACGAGGCCGTCCTGCGGGGCTGGCGCACGTTGCGCTATACCGGCCATTGCGTGAAATACCATCTGAACTACATCGTGGAGCAGATTTGTACTGCTAATCAGCCCGCCTGGGAGAGGCGCTACTACCGCGGAGTGCGCAGCTGGCACCGCGCGTTGGGTCCGGCGCCGTGGGAGGGAGCTCTGGAGCCGCCGCCCGAGCCGGACTGGGTGAGAGACATCGACTTTTCTCAGCAGGAGCCGCAGTAAGCGGGCTGTCTGTGGCTTTCGCGGCGGCTAGGGCTTTGGCTGCGGCTCGGATCTGCATAACTGACAACAAAGCCCTTCACTTGGCCTCCACGAGCGCTCTCGTTGGCAACTACGCAGATCCTAGGTGACATCCACGGGTGAAAGCCGAGGGCTAAGTAGCCGGTAAGTGACCCTAGAAATATAGGCACACCGTGAAACGAAGAAACCCCTAGCCTGTTTAGCAAGCTAGGGTTAAATTTTGTGCGCCCGGAGGGATTCGAACCCCCAACCTTCTGATCCGTAGTCAGATGCTCTATCCGTTGAGCTACGGGCGCAGTCCGTTGGCGTTGAGCGTTAAGCGCTCTCTGCAACGTTGATTAACTATAGTGCTGTTGCCCAGAAGCAGCAAATCGCCAGGCCACAATACGTTTTTACGCATTGTTAGCCTGGCGTTCGGCACCGGATAGGTGCCTTGCCCGCACGCAGCAGACAGTGTTTACAGCACCAAGCCGAAGACCGGCACGGCCAGCAGGTAGACCGTCAGCGTAATGAGCACACAGCCAATGAGGTTGAGGCCAACGCCACCCTTGATCATGTCGCCAATCTTGACGTAGCCAGAGCCGTACGCAATCGCGTTCGGCGGGGTCGCAACCGGGAGCATGAACGCGCAGGTAGCCGCGAGAGCAACCGGGATGGTCAGCAACAGGATGTTGATTTCCCCGTTGGTAGTCAGGCCAATACCCACGGCCACACCGCCCATAATCGGCAAGAAGGTAGCCGCCGTTGCGGTGTTGGAGGTGATCTCCGTCAGGAAGAGGACGAGCAGGGCGACCGCCGCGATGAGCAGGATGGTCGGCAAGCCGCCCAGGCCCTTGGCCATCTCACCAATCCACAGGGAGAGACCGGAGTTGTTAAACATCGCCGACAAGGACAGGCCACCGCCGAAGAGAAGCAGCACGTCCCATGGCATCTCGTTGGCAGTCTTCCAATCCAGCAAGCGCACGCCGGTCTTAGCGTCGGCAGGGATAGCAAATAGCAGCAGGCCGGCCGCGATGCCGACGATGGCGTCGTCGTAGTTGGAGTCCTCGCCCACTAGGAACGGGACGGCAACCCAAGAGATCGCAGCACCCAAGAAGATGATCCCGGTGAGAATCTGGGGCATGGTCCACGGACCGAGAGCCGCGATTTCCTTGTCGATGAGCTCCTTACCACCAGGAATACGATCCATCTCCGGCTTGAAGATAGTGATCAGCATGAACCAGGCGACAAACAGGAAGATGATAGCCAGCGGCATACCGACAATCATCCACTTGCCGAAGCCCAGCACGATGTCATGAGATTCCTTCATATAGCCAGCCAGCAGGGCGTTCGGCGGGGTACCAATGAGCGTGCCAAGCGAGCCGATGGAAGCCGAGTAAGCAATACCCAGCATCAGGGCCGTTGCGAACTTCTTCTGGTTCTTCATGCCACCAACCGTCTCAGCAGTCAGCGCCAGCACGGAGGTACCAATCGGCAGCATGACCACTGCGGTAGCGGTATTAGAGACCCACATGGACAAAAAGCCCGTGGCCAGCATGAAGCCCAAAATCAGGCGCTTGGGCGAGGTGCCCACAACCTTCACCACGGCCAGCGCCATACGGCGGTGCAGGTTCCAGCGCTGCAGAGCCAGCGCGATGAGGAAGCCGCCCATAAAAAGAAAGATGGTCGCCGATGCATAAGGCGCACCGACCTCTTTAATCGTGCCCACACCAGCCAGCGGGAAAATAACGAGCGGGAGCAGAGCGGTCGCTGCAAGCGGAATCGCCTCGGTCATCCACCACACACCCATCAGGATGGTCACGGCCGCAACCGCGCGAATGGCCCCGTAAGAGTACTCCTCTTCTGGGTCAGCGCCGGAAGACTGCAGAACAGTCTCCACTGCATTGGATGGGAAGAGGAACCACACCAGCGCAGCCAGGGCTACGCCAAGGAAAAGGCCAATCACCATGCGGCGCCATTCGCTCTGCTTTACGCCGCGGTCGTCTTCACCTTCTACATGTGCTGTCGATTCGTGTGTATGCGGTGTTGTCATACAGTTCTCCCTGGTTTATCCTCGGCTTGGGGTGTGCAACGGGGCGTTTCGCAGCGGAAAATAAATACCCACGTTCGCGAAAACCATACAACTTGGACCAACGCAAAACTAGGAAATCGTTTTTATTTACCCCCACTGTTTATGAAAAATCGACTAGCCTACCCCCTCGGGTCCACTAGACAACGTTGCAACAGTTCAGCTTTGCAAGGAAATGGTGCTACCCCCACCGAGTCCTACAATGGCCAAGAGCGCGAGCAAAGACACGGCCAAGGCAAGGCCAGCGAGAGCCGCGGCGCCGGGAAGTGGAGTGCGGGAGGCGAGGGCGGCGTCGTAAAGCGCGGCGCGTCGATGTACCCGCCAACCCAACCATGCGCACACCAGGCCACCGCCCACGTAGGCCGCCAGTTCCGCGTTTGACCAGGGAATTTCACTGCGCAGCACCACCAACGCCACCAACGCGAAAGCCAACAGCGTGCGCTGCCAGGACAGGCGCGTGCGCTCGGGCTGCAATCCGACGTCGTACATCTAAGACATCAACTGACCTGCGAGGATGAGCGCGCCCACCATGATGACGAGCCCCACGAGCACCGGCATGGCAAGGTTCGCGGGCAGGGGCTTTTCTTGACGCATTGCGCTTTCCGACGCCCTCCAGTGCGCCCACGCCACACCCGGCAACACCATGGCGGTGAGCAGCATGAGCACGGAAATGACGGTGGTCAGCGTCCCGTGAATAGGCAATTCGAAAGCCTGCAGCGCCACGCCACCCGCGATGAACGCCAAGGCGGTGCGAATCCAGGCCAGGAAGGTGCGTTCGTTGGCCATGCTGAAGCGCGGATCAGGTTCGCTGCCGCGCGAGTAAACGGAGCGCGGGAAACGCTTATCTGGTGCGGACATCGTTATTTCACAGCCTCCTGCCACCCAGCCGGGCGCTGTGCCTTGGGCATGCCTTTGACCACTGCCATGTAGGACTCCTGCACGAGCTCAGTGATGAGCTGCTCCGTAATGGAAGGGCCAGGAAATACCGTGTACCAGTGCTTTTTGTTCATGTGATAGGCCGGACCGATGTCGGCGTAGCCCTCCTGCAGCGCGGCGACGTCCTCCGGCGGCGCCTTAAGAATGAGCACGCGCTGGCCTTTGTATTCGCTGGCCAACATGAACCACTTGCCACCCACCCGCCATGCGTGCCAGCCCTCGACGAAGCGATAGGATTCGGCGTCGGCAAGCGCGAGTGCGGCGTGATCGGCAGCTGTGTGGAGTGCTTCAGCTTCCATTGACTTCCTTCGTTTAGTCGGCCTTCCGATGGCCCCGACAAGCTTAATCGCTGAACGGTTACTCGCTAGGACGCAACTGACTACGTGGGGCACAGACTTTGACGTTTAATTAGGGGCCCTATTACTGGTACGAATACCTTTTGGATGGCGGGAATACCGCCAGGCGGGCGATTAACCGGCTGGAAGCTACTTAGCCTCGGAGAACTTCTCTAAGGCTGCGGGGCTTCCGGCGATGACGATGAGGTCCGTGGGCGAGAGTTCTAAGCCTTTCTCAATCGGCATCCAGGCACCCTGATCGCGGCGCACGGACACCAGCTGGACGTGGTGCTTCTTCCAGATGGCTTGCGGGTCGAGCGGGGTTCGTACCACGTCGGAGGGGGCCGTGAGCTTAGTGACGCCGTAGCCGTTGGCGATCTCCGCAAAGTCCTCGAACTTGCCGCCCAGCAGGTGGGCGATACGGCGTCCGGTATCGCGCTCAGGGCGGATGACGTGATGCACGCCGAGCTGCTGCAGGATGCGCGCGTGGGCGTCGGAGTCTGCTTTGGCCCAGATGTCCTTGATGCCCAGCTCAACCAGGTTGGAGGCTGTCAGAATGGAATCCTCCAAGTGGGAGCCGATGGCCAAGACCACGCGCTCGACCTCGGCTACACCCAGCTGGCGGAGAACCTCGGCGTCGGTTGTGTCAGCTTGGACAACCTCGGTGAGAATCGGCGAGTAGTCGCGTACGAACTTTTCTGAGGTATCGATTCCCAGGACCTCCACGCCGTGATCCATGAGCTCACAGGCGAGGGAGAAACCAAAGCGTCCCAAGCCGATGACCACCACAGCAGGAATGTCGATGGACTGCTTTTCGCGACGCAAAGCGTCAAAAATGTTAGCCAATGAACGGCCTTTCTACTGGGTAGCGGTAGTGACGAGTGATGGTGCGGGCGGCCAGGGAGGCCACCAGCGTGGTGGGGCCGACGCGTCCCAAGTACATGATGCAACACAGAATAATCTGCGAGGGCGCGGTGAGGTTGGCCGTGATTCCGGTGGAAAGACCCACGGTTGCGAACGCCGAGAGCACCTCGAATGTGATTTGGTCCGTGGAGAACTGCGGGTTGAGCACCACCAAGCTGGCCACGCCGAACATGACGACGCCCACGCCCGCGATGGTCAGCGCTAGCGCTTGGCGGGTCACTGCGTGCGGCAGCCGTCTCTTGCCGATGGTGGTGTCCTCGCGGCCCAGAAACTCTGCCGCCATTCCCGCAGCGAGCACGCAGGCGGTGGTCACCTTCACGCCGCCCGCGGTACCCGCGGAGCCGCCGCCGATGAACATCAAGATATCGGAAAACATGAGCGTAATGGTGTGCGCGTCCGCGTAGTCGATGGCGTTGAAGCCCGCAGTACGCGGTGAGGCGCTCATGAAGAAGCCGTTGAGTAGCTTGGTTCCCAGGCTCATGTCTTTGAGCACGCCGTTCCACTCAGCAACGAGGAAGAACGCCATACCGCCGAGGAGCAACATGGCCGTGGCCACGAATGTCATTCGGGCAGTGATAGACATGTGGTGCACACGCGGGGCGTCACCCCGCACTGACAACCGCACCCGGCCGCGGATGCGGCGTGCGATTTCCGCCAACATCGGGTAGCCCAAGCCACCGGTTATCAGGGCGAAGGCCAAGGGCAAAAGGATCCAGGCATCGGTACTGAACCCGATCATGTTGTCCGAATAGGTACTGAAGCCAGCGTTGTTGAAGGCCGAGATCGCATGGAAGATACCCTCCCACACCGCACGTGGGCCTGACACTCCGTGCTCTAGGTGAAGCCTCATTCCAACGACGATGGCAACCACGGCCTCACACACGAAGGTGGCCAAAAACGTAAAACGCAGCGTGCGACGAATACCTCCGTCAACGGGGCGGCCCTCCGCTGCCGTGGAGCGCCGCGCCTTCAGGCTGATACGCCCCGTCAGCAGCATGCCGGACAAGGAGGCCAGGGACATGATTCCCAAGCCACCAAGTTGAATCAGCGTGATGATGACAACCTGCCCAAAGGAGGTCCAGTATGTGCCGGTGTCTTGAACGATAAGCCCAGTCAGGGACACCGCCGACGTCGCCGTGAACAGCGCATGCAGCGGCGGAGTCCACTGCGGGCCGGCCGTGGAAATCGGCAGCATAAGAAGGAACGTGCCGAGCAAGATAAGCAGTAAAAAGCCCAAAGCTGTCACGCGTGCAGGTCCAAAGATGCGGCTTCGGTTCTGCGAAGAACTACGTTTCACAAATAGGGATAGTAGACCTGTTCGGGCGATTCACCACTTTTATAAATGAATAATTTTTCTTGAAGGCTCGGCACGCCGCGGGTACACAGGGGACATGAGTACTTTTGCACTTGAGAACCCAAACACCGGCGTCTCCGAGGAGACCTTCGACCGCATCAATGACTCTAACCGTGACGCGATCCTGGACCGCTCCACGGAAGCCTTCAAGAGCTGGTCCCGCACCTCAATCGAGGAGCGTGCAGCCATCCTCTTCCGCACTGCGGAACTCTATGAAGAAAACGCAGACAAGCTAGCCGAGCACATCGGCCGTGAGATGGGTAAGCTCACACGCTGGGCAAAGGGCGAGATTCAAATCGTCGCTGACATCTACCGCTGGTACGCCGAGCACGCCCACGAGCTGCTCGCGCCCGAGTACTTGGCGGCCCAGGGCGCGCAAAAGACTGTTGTTCGAAAGGAGCCGCTCGGCCCGCTGCTGGGCGTTATGCCATGGAACTTCCCGTACTACCAGGTTGCCCGCTTCGCGGCGCCGAACCTTTTGCTGGGTAACACCATCGTGCTCAAGCACGCTTCCATCTGCCCGCTGTCTTCCCAGGCCTGCCAGGATCTCCTGGAAGAGGCGGGTCTGCCGAAGGACGCTTTCATCAACATCTACGCTTCCGGCTCCCAGATGGATGCCTTCGTGGCGGACAAGCGCATCAAGGGCGTTTCCCTCACCGGCTCTGAAGCAGCCGGCGCTGCGGTGGCAAAGACCGCGGGTGAGAACTACAAGAAGTCCGTGCTGGAGCTCGGCGGCAACGACCCATTCATCATCATCGATGACAAGAAGCTCGAGTGGACCCTCGATCAGTTCGTACCAATCCGCATGTACAACACCGGCCAGGCCTGCAACGCCCCAAAGCGCCTGATTGTGTTGGAAGATTTCTACGATCGCACCCTCGACTACCTTGTGGAGAAGATCGGCAACCTCAAGGTCGGCCCATACGACGACGAGAATGCCGACATCGGCCCACTGTCCTCCATCGGTGCCCGCGACGAAATCATCGAGCGCCTCGACAAGGCTGTTGCCGATGGCACCGCCACCGTCCGTGTGGGTGGCAAGAAGGTAGACCGCGACGGCGCCTACATGGAGCCAACGCTGCTTAGCGACGTCGATCCTTCCGCCGAGATCGCCTGCAACGAGATCTTCGGCCCAGTCGCAGTCATCTACAAGGCAAAGGACATCGACGAGGCCATCGCAATTGCCAACAACTCTGACTATGGCCTCTCCAGCTCCGTGTGGGGTTCCGACCTCGACAAAGCCTTCGAGGTGGCGCAGCAGCTTAACGACGGCATGACCTTCGTCAACGAGGCTTCCGTCACCGCTGCCGGCCTCCCGTTCGGCGGCATTAACCGCTCCGGCTACGGCCGCGAGCTCGAGCGCTGGGGCGTGGGCGAGTTCGTCAACGAGCACCTCTACCGCATCAGCGGCCAGGACGACGCGGGCCTCTCCCCGGCGATGTAAGTACTCGAGCCCGCTCTTCCGAAGCCGCACCCCGTCCTGCCAGCTCATCACTGGTGGGGCGGGGTTCGCCTTTTACTGCGGCCACAAATGGTGAGGTCACCCCGTAACCACTGCGGTTCGTGTTAAGCGCTGTGATTATTGTTGGGTGACCTCACCATCTACTCCTCACCGTCTAGACCTCACCACCTAGCGGCAACCACGGTGCAGCACAAGGACGCCTCTAAGAAACGGTGGCACAGCCGTATCGCCGCACGCGCTAACCCGCCTGGTTGACTACCTTCCCCTATCCGATTCCCATGCAGAGAGCAACAACGACAAAGAATCAGCGTTATCGAGCTCCAGGCTCAGCGGCGGCAATAACCGCACAGCCCCACAATGGGGACTTAAGCAAAAAGTCTCGAGACAGCGCGTAAACGATGTCTCGAGACTTCTCAAGTGGCGGAGACGAGAGGATTTGAACCTCCGGACCTGCGCAAGCAAGTCAACTCCTTAGCAGGGAGCCCCATTCGGCCGCTCTGGCACGTCTCCAGCGATTCGCGATGAATCTTCGCTTACTTTACCCGAGCCCCTCCACGCGTGCCAAACAGCCCCCTCACTACCGTCTAACTGCTTAAGTTATAACGACGATTAAGCGCCGCATGCAGCTTCAATGCCATATACAAAGCGGCACAGCGCCAGCCATCTTCGAGGGCAGCCGAGCCCAGAATCTCACGGACGCGGTCTAGGCGATAATGCAAAGTAGCACGGTGAATATAGAGCGCGGCGGCTGTGTCATTGACGTTGCGAGAATGCTCGAAATAGCAAAGCAGACTTTCCCAGTAGCTATTGCGCTTGGCGTCTAAAAGCAGCGCGGCATCGGGGCTCAGCGCGCGCACGGTAGCCGGACTCAGATCCCATCCCAACAGCGCGCGCCAGGCGCCAGCCACAGCCCAGTCCATCGCAGGTTGCCCGGTCAGCCGCGCAACGTCGGCCATGAAACGAGCCCGACGCGCAGTGGGCGCACTGCCCCGCGCACCAATCTGCGTTCCCGCCGTAAGGGCCGCGGAAGCAACCTCCTCAATCAACGTTTTCGTGTCTTGCTCGTCGCGCGGGGATTCCACGATGATGAGCGAATCGTGCAAGTCCAGGGCTAGAAACGGACGCCGCCGCAGCGGACGGGCGAGCTCCATCGACAGCTGGACCAAGTCACCGTCTACGTCGATACGATGAATGAGCACTTCCCCATCACGCGGCAAAAGGTCGCGCTCGCGGGCTATGGCCAGCGCACTTTCATCACCCGCAACGATGTCACGGGCTAAATCACCAAGCTGCTGCGCACGAGTGGCCAGATAAGCATCGCGCTCGTCTACCAACTTGGTCAGCGTGCTCAGTTGCGGAGAAACGGTGGCAAGAGCGGCGTCGGAAAGCGCGTGCTCATCAATGATCCACACGTGCCCTACCAGTTCAGGGCCGTGGCGCAACGGAATAACCACGCGCGGGAGCATGTCATATTCCGCATTCGCCGGCAGGCGCACCGGGGCAGAAGATTCCTGAATGCCATAACTGAGCATCCACGGGATCGGCTCCGGCGGCGGGGTGCGCTCCAGAATCGAAGCCACGCGGTGACTATCCACGGCGCCCAACTGCGCGCTTGCCGCAATCACGTTGATAGAGGGAGTGGTTACCTCCACCGAGCATTGCAACTGCCGCGCGATGTCATCGGCTAGCTCTTGAATCCGTGCCAGGTTCGGCACCGTCGGTTTCGACATATGTCAAAGATATTTCTCTATGTTGACTAATGACAACAAAAATGTGACCTACGATAATCGGAAAAGCACGTTTTATCGCTAACAAAAGAAAGGGCTCGCAATGCAGACCACCGTCGGCGAATTTATCCTCGACCGCCTCAAGGCCATCGGCATCTCCGAGATCATCGGAGTTCCCGGCGACTTCAACTTGAGCTTCCTCGAGCAGATCGACGAGGCCGAGGGCATCCGCTTCGTTGGCGCCTGCAACGAGCTCAATGCGGCCTACGCCGCTGATGGTTACGCCCGCCAGCGCGGCGTCGGCTGTCTGCTCACCACCTACGGCGTGGGCGAGCTCTCCGCGCTAAACGGCATCGCCGGCGCCCGCGCTGAGCACGTCCCACTCGTTTCCATCGCCGGCGCTCCGCCGCAGTACGCCACCGAGTTCCGCTGGAACCTGCACCACACGCTTGCCGACGGCGACTTTGCCAACATGCTCGATGCCATCGCACCGTTTACCGAGGTAGCCACCCGCGTTTCCCCGATGAACGTGGTCGAGGAATTCGACCGGGCCCTGCACACCTGCCTGCGTGAGAAGCGCCCAGTGCACATTCAGATCCCTTCCGACATCACCCACTTGACCATCGAGGTCCCGGATACGCCTTTCTCCACCGAGCTGGCTTCCTCCGACAAGGAGCGCCTCGAGGCTGCGGCCGATCGCGTGCTGGAGCGCCTCGCTGCTGCTAAGGACCCGATCATCCTCATCGATCAGGACACTAACCGCCACGGCTTCGCCGACAAGTTCCGCGCCATCATCGACAAGGCCCAGCTGCCCTACTCGCAGCTTTCCTCCGGCAAGGCCATCCTCTCCGAGCGCGACCCGCTGTTCATCGGCACCTACAACGGCGCGGCTTCTGCCCCGGGCGTGCAGGATCGCATCGAGAACTCCGACTTCCTAGTCACCACCAACCCTCGCTTCATCGAGGTCAACTCCGGTTCCTTCACCCACGATCTCGACAACGCGCACGTGTTCAACTTCGGCGATCAGCACCTCAACGCTGACGGCGAGTACTTCGTAGGAATTAACACGCTGGAGCTTCTCGACGTCCTGCTCGAGCGCATCCCTGCCAAGAAGCCGACCGGCGGCGAGAAGTTCGTTCCGGAGGCCTTCGAGGTGGAAGCCGACGCCGCCCTGACGCAGGCTCGCATCTGGCAGCAGATGCTGGGATTCATCCAGGAAGACGACGTTGTTATCGCTGAAGCGGGCACCTCCAACATTGGCCTGGGCCCGCAACGCATGCCTGAAGGCGTGCAGTACATCAACTCCACCATCTGGGGCTCCATCGGCTTTACCCTACCGGCAGTACTCGGCTCCCAGCTGGCCAACCCAGAGCGCCGCCACGTGCTCTTCATCGGTGACGGTTCCTTCCAGCTGACCGCCCAAGAGCTGTCCACCATCCTGCGCCAGGAGCTCAAGCCCATCATCGTTCTGGTCAACAACGATGGCTACACCATCGAGCGCTTCATCCTCGGCATGGAGCAGGAGTACAACGAGATCCAGAACTGGAACTACAACGAACTGCCGAAGGTCTTCAAGGCGGACACCACCATGGAGTCCTACTCCGCCAAGACCGAGGGGGAACTCAAGGACGCTCTGGAAGACATCGCCGCTCACCCAGAACGCGGGGCATTCCTCGAGGTGCACCTCGATCCATTCGATGCGCCGAAGGGCCTGCAGGCTTTCGGCCCGCTAACCGCAGACTTCGATTTCGGCCCCCGCGGCCCGCGCAACGCTTAAGGTAGTACCCATGATTCGCCCAGACCTTTCTTCGCTGCCCGTCTATGTTCCGGGCGCACGCAACGAAATCGCACTAAAGCTCTCCTCCAACGAAGCCACTCAACCGCCACTCCCCGAGGCCCTCAAGGCCATGGAAGCCGCAGCTGCCGACGCCAACCGTTACCCAGACATGGGCGCCATCGAGCTGCGCAGCGCCCTTGCTGAGCACCTCGGCGTGACCTTGGAGCAGGTTGCTGTGGGCACCGGCTCCTCGGCTATCTGCCAGCAGCTGGTGCAGATTACGTGCCTGCCTGGCGATGAGGTGGTCTTCCCATGGCGTTCCTTCGAGGCCTACCCGATCTTTGCGCAGGTAGTGGGCGCTACTCCGGTGGCGGTTCCGCTCAACGCTGAGCACCGCGTGGACCTGCCCGCCATGGCACAGGCAGTCACGGACAAGACCAAGGTCATCTTCGTGTGCAACCCAAACAACCCCACAGGTTCCATCATCACCAAGAAGGAATTCGACGAGTTCCTCGCCGCAGTGCCGGAAGACATCATCGTGGCCCTCGACGAGGCCTACATCGAGTACAACCGCAACGACTCCGTGCCGCTGGCCACCGAATACATCAAGACGCACGCCAACGTCGTCGGCCTGCGCACGTTCTCCAAGGCTTATGGCCTGGCAGGTGTGCGCGTGGGCTACGCCTTCGGCTCCCAGGAGATCATCGAGGCCCTCAACAAGGTAGCCATCCCGTTCTCCGTGAACGCCGTGGCTCAGGCTGGTGCCGTGTACTCCCTGGCAGCGCAGGATTCGCTGCAGGAGCGCACCGACGAGGCAGTGCGCCAGCGCGACCGCCTCACCGAGCGCTTCGCCGAGTTCGGCGTCCCAGCTTCTGAGGCGAACCACATCTGGTTCCCTGCTTCAAACATCGAGCAGCTGGGCACCCCGCAGGAGGTCGCGGCCAAGCTCGCAGAGCAGGGTGTCCTCGTGCGCGCGTTCCCGGAGGGCATCCGCATCTCCATCACCACCGCCGAGGAGACCGAGGTTCTGCTGAAGGCCTGGGAGGCTGCCTTCTAAAACGAAGCAGGCCTTTAAGCTCTAGCCGCCAGCAAACGGCGGCAACACATCGACGCGCGTCGCGCCCTCTAGGGTGGCGGCGCGCTCGGCGTTTTTGCCATCGACCAGGAAGGTACAGCGCTCGAGGACCTCGCCCAGGCTCATTCCAGCTTCGGTGGTCCCGGTATGCGTGGTGGTCAGTTCGTTGAGGAGCTCGCCGAGAGTCGCGGGGGCGTCGACAAGCTCATGGCTCACGCCGGCCGCAGCGCGTGCGGCAGCGAAATAGTGAATTTCAACCATGTCTGCCACTATGCCAGTTTTTGCATTAAAAGTGCCGTTAAAATTGGAGAGGTTAACCAGACACATAAGGAGAGGCACGCCAGCATGCGCAGTTACGAAGAACACCTAGCAGCTATCCGTGGAGCACTACCTGCACCGACGGTGGTGACCCGCTCCCTGCTGGAAGTTGACGGTCTCATCCTCGCCCGCACCATCACCGCAGCTTATGACATGCCGCGCTTCGACAACTCGCAGATGGATGGCTACGCCATTACCTCCACCACCGGCGGCACCTTCACCGTCGGCGCCACCGTGGCAGCCGGTGCTGTGCCAGGTTCCGCCCGCGATGGCATCGCAACACCCATCATGACCGGCGCGAAGGTACCCGAGGGAACCGTCACCATCGTGCCCGTCGAGCAGTGCGAGCCGCCGCAGTTCCCGCGCGAGGGCGAAACCGTGACCATCCCCGCAGCCCCTGAGGGCCAGTTCATTCGCCTTGCAGGTTCCGACATCGCCGCGGGCAAGGTCCTCGTCGAGGAAGGCACCCGCCTGACCCCGGCCGCCATCGGCACGCTGGCCTCCCAGGGCATCACCGAGGTCGAGGTCTACGCGCCTGCCCGCATCGTCGTGTGCACCGGCGGCGCGGAAATCGGCGGCCAGGGCGCGGCCAGCATCCCGGACGCAAACGCCCCGATGATCGCCGCGTTGTGCCGCGAGTACGGCATTGAGGTTGTGGCCTTTGTCCGCACCAACGACGACCCAGGCATCCTGCGCTCCGATCTCGAAGGCGTGGTTCGCGTCTACCAGCCCGATGCCATCGTCACCTCTGGCGGTGTGTCCCACGGCAAGTTCGAGGTGGTGCGCCAGGTCTTCGAGGAGGATGGCTGGTTCGGTCACGTGGCTCAGCAGCCTGGCGGCCCGCAGGGATTGGCCAAGCTTGGCGACGTCCCCGTCATTTGCCTGCCCGGCAACCCCGTGTCCACGTTGGTCAGCTTCCGCGTCTACCTCGGCCCGGCGTTGGGTCGCTCCCGCGCGGCACACACCGCGCAGGTCACCGTTCCTGTCACCGGCTTGGAGGGCCGCGATCAGTTCCGCCGCGGCATCGTGGACTACGAGAATGGCATCGCCACCGCGGAGCTCTTCAGTGGCACCGGGTCGCACCTGTTGTCCCAGGCCATGAGCGCCAACGCCCTCATCCGCATCCCGGCCGGCGCACAGCTGCAGCCGGGCGATGTCGTTGAGGTGATCCCGTTCTAATGGCCCGCCGCGCAGTAGTAATTGTGGCCTCCACCCGCGCAGCCGCGGGCATCTACGAGGACCGTTCCGGCCCCATCGCGGTGGAATTCCTGCGCCGCATGGGTTTCGATACGCCCAACGCACTCATCGTCCCCGATGCGGAGATCGACGAAGCCTTGAACACGGTCTTCGCGGAGGGCCCCTCGGTGATTCTTACTTCCGGCGGCACGGGCATTTCGCCTGACGACGCCACTGTCGAGGCCGTCTCCGCGCACCTAACCAAGGAGCTGCCAGGGATTGCGCACGCGTTTTACGCGGCGTCGGCAAGCGTGCCCACTGCTGCGCTCTCGCGTACAGTCGCTGGCGTCAACGCCCGTACCTTTGCCATGGCTTTGCCTGGCTCAACGGGCGGCGTGAAGGATGGCTGCAAGGTGTTGAAGCCCTTGTTGCCGCACATCATCGACCAGTTGGAAGGAAAGCATGAGCACTGATCCTTCGTATGTCAGCGCCGATACCGGAAAGATTCTCGGGGCTTTCATGACCGCGGAACCGATCGAATACCCAGAGGTGGCCACCGCCGCGATGGGTGCGGTGGTTACTTTCGAGGGAATCGTGCGCAATCACGACGGCGGCCGCGGCGGCGTGGAGCTGCTTACGTATACGGCACATCCTTCGGCCGATGCGGAGATCGCGCGCGTGGCAGATGAGGTCATCGCCGCGCACCCCAAGGCCCGTTTGTGGTGTGCGCATCGCACGGGTGACCTGCACGTTGGCGACGCCGCCTTCGTGGTCATCGCCGCCGCGGCACACCGCCACGACGCATTCGCTGCTGCTTCGGAATGCGCCGACCGCGTGAAAGCGGAGGTTCCCATCTGGAAGGAACAGCGCCACGCGGACGGTTTTAGCAATTGGGTGGGGCTGGAATGAGCATTCGTTACGCGCGCCAGGAAGCACTGTGGGGTGAAGAAGGCCAGGCCAAGCTGGCCCGTTCCACCGTTGCGGTGATTGGTGCCGGCGGGCTTGGCTCGCCTGCCCTGCTCTACCTCGCGGGTGCGGGCGTGGGACGCATCCTGCTTTTCGACGACGACGTGGTCTCCCTTTCCAACCTGCAGCGCCAAGTCATCCACGGTATGGACGACATTGGTGGCCCGAAGACCGTCTCCGCGGCGGAGACCCTCCACGCGCTTAACCCTGATGTGCGGGTCATTCAGCACCCGCGCCTGGAATCGGCGACGGCCCTGAAACAACTAGCTGAGGCCGACATCCTCCTTGACGGCACCGACAACTTTGAGGCCCGCTACCTGTGCTCGTGGGCCTGCCACGAGCTGGGCATCCCGCACGTCTGGGCCTCGATTTTGGGATTCGATGCACAGCTTTCCGTCTTCTGGTCTGGGCACGGTCCGGTCTACGAGGACGTCTTTCCCACGGCACCTGCCCCTGGCTCTGTGCCGTCGTGCTCCCAAGCCGGCGTGCTGGGCCCAGTCGTGGGCACAGTGGGTTCTGCCATGGCCTTGGAGGCGCTCAAGCATCTCACGGGCACGGGTTCCCTGCTCATGGGCAAGATCGGCTACTACGATGCGCTTTCCGGCACGTGGGAGTACATCCCCGTCGTATCCGGCGGCGCGGCGCCTTCGCAGCCTGCCGACGCCCCCGAGGTCCGAGAGATCCCTTCCGGTTACCGCATCATCGATGTGCGCACCGCTAAAGAGCGCGCTGAGCATTCCATTCCCGGCTCCGAGCACTTCCTTTTGGACCGCATCCTGGCGGGTGAGAACCCGCAGCTCGGCCATTACGAGCCTGCCGTCATCTACTGCGCCGGCGGCATCCGTTCCGCCCAGGCAGTCGCGGCCCTGCGCGAGCGCGGCTTTAGAGAGGTCTACTCCCTGCGCGGCGGCATCAATGCCTGGCTCGAGCAGAATACCGCGTAGGCAGCCCACATTAAGGAAACCGAAGACAGTCCACGGCGTATGTACCTCTGTGTGTATTTAGCGTGTCTAAATCACCAGGTTTCTGGCCGCTATTTACATATATCGGTACATGAAACCACGCGTGGCGATGCGAAGCGCGAAAAAGTCTCGAGACACCATCCACAGGAACGATGTCTCGAGACTTCACACGGCGGAGACGGCGGGATTTGAACCCGCGGTGGTTTGACCCACGCTGGTTTTCAAGACCAGTGCATTCGGCCGCTCTGCCACGTCTCCTTGTCTTGCGACTCACTTAGCCTACTAAACCCACCAAGCGAGTTCACATTCCCCCACCCAGTTCTCCACCCAAGCACGGTCTACTTTTCGTTAAGCTCGGTGAACATGAAAGCTATCGTGCAAACCAATCCTGAGGATCCGGGCGCGCTGGAGCTAGGCGTCGTCGAAAAGCCACTGCTCCATCCCGGGGAGGTGCTCGTCAAAGTCCACGCTGCCGGCGTTAACCGAGCAGACCTGCTGCAGGCCCGCGGCCACTACCCGCCGCCACCTGGCGCATCGGAGACGATCGGCCTTGAGGTCGCCGGTGAAATCGTCGATGCCAACGGCACCGAGTGGACCGAAGGCACCCAGATTGGAGCACTTCTCGCGGGCGGCGGTTACGCCGAGTACGTTGCGGTTCCCGTCGGCCAGATCCTTCCGATTCCCAAAGGCTTCTCACTCACCGACACCGCATCCGTCATCGAGGTCGCGTGCACCGTGTGGTCCAACCTTGCCATGGAGGCAGGGCTGCGCGAAGGCCAGACCATCCTCATCCACGGCGGCGCGGGCGGCATCGGCCTGTTCGCAATCCAGGTGGCTAAGGCTCTGGGCGCCACGGTCGCCGTTACTGCGGGCTCACAGGAGAAGCTCGATACCTGCAAGAGCTATGGCGCGGACGTCCTCATCAATTACAAGGAGCAGGACTTCGCCGAGGAGCTCAAGAACCAGTGTGACGTTATTCTCGACATCATCGGCGCGAAGTACCTCAAGCAGAACCTCAAGGCACTAGCCACCGACGGTCACTTGGTCACCATCGGCCTCCAGGGTGGTACAAAAGAGGAGCTCAACATGGGTATCCTTCTGGCCAAGCGCCTCACCCTCCAAGGCACCACTCTGCGTTCGCGCTCACTTGAGGACAAGGCCGCCATCGTCGCGGACACCGTCAAGCACGTCTGGCCCTGGCTCGAGGACGGCACGGTCAAACATCATCTCCACGGCACTTTTGCGCTTGCCGACGCCGCCGCTGCCCACCGCGCGCTCAACTCCGGCGAGGTCACGGGCAAATTGGTCCTCGAGGTGTAGACCGGCCCCACATCCGCAAGACGGTGCCGCAGCACTAAGCCAGCGAAGCCACCACTCGAGTGAGCTGCTCGACGTCATGATGCGTGTTGAACGGGCCCAGTGCCACGGTCACGGCACCGCCAATTTCGTCGGCACCCATTTCAGTCAGCAGCGGAGTGTGGGAAGCCAGCGTGGTTACCAAGCCGTTGTCAATGAGGCGACGGTGCACAGTCTCCGCGGGAACGCCCTGCACGGCGAAGGTCAGGCGCGGCAGCCTATCATCTGAAGCACCCGCTGCCGCCTCGCCCGTCACGCCTAGGATGTGCACGGCAGGCAAGGTGCCTAGGTACGTATATAGATCCGCGGTGAGCTCGCTTAAGTAATCACTCAACGCGTCCATCGACTTATGCACGCGCACGCGGCGGGAGCCGGCTTCGCCACCCGCCAGCGCAGCAAGGTGATCCACCAAGGGCCCAACGCCGCCGGCCAGGCCAGTGGACACGGGAGTCTCAAGTTTTTCAGCAGTGTGTGAAGTCTTGGCCGGACTATACGATTCAATCCTGCGGAACATCGCTTCATCGCGGAATACCAAGGCCGCGATCTGCGGGCCGCCGAGCAGGCCTATATCGATACCAAGGATGTCTGCCCCAAGCTCGTCGAACTCGAGAGGTCGATAGGGGGCGAGCGCGGAGACATCGACAAGCGTCCATGCACGCGAGCGCGAGCGGATCGCTTCGAGGATCTCAGCAGTAGGTGTCACAGTGCCCAACAACTCATGGGCGGCGGAGAAGGAAACGAGACGGGTGGAGCCGTCGACAAGCTCGGCATACTGGAACGCCGGAAGCTCACCTGTGCCGAGGTCCGGCTGTGCCCAACGCACGTCCGCATCAACTTCCGCCAGCGCGGTGTAGAGCGCAGGCGGATCGAGCTTGGATAAAACGACAGAAGAATTGTGCCGCAGCATGGGGCGCAGGCTACGCGCCAGCGTCTGGTACAGCGCCGACAGCGAAGGGCCTAAGACAACGCGGCCAGCCTTCGAGCCCACGAGATCCGCGATCGCCATGCGGGCCGCGCCGTAATTACGCGCGCCCTCAAGCTGCCCCGGCGTGCGGTTCGCGGAGTGCGCACCAGTGGAATCTTCCTGCGGGGCCACCGCCGCCGACATGCGGAAGGAACGAGCAACGCCTGCGGCCACTCGCTCAGAAATCTGGGGCGCAGCGTTTGCGTTGAGGTAGGTCCATCCGTCCGATAGGCCAGTGTAAAGACCTCGCACGCTGGCAACGTCATACCTCGATGGCAAGCCTAATGGCATGTATATAACCTTCCTCCGTGCCTTTCATTGGTTCCCAAACGCAACGATTTTCGGGGCCGCTGTGGGGCGATCGACACCCTACTCTATACGTGTTTCCGTCCGGATTCCTAAAACAGGATAACCGCTGGTCTCAAGCATTTTCCCAGTACAAGCGGCGTGTAGATACCCGTTTAGCCTGGATGCACGCTAGGGTGTTTTGACGTGCAAGACAACAATCAATTGCGCGCCGACATCGCCCGCATGACCTCCACCCCGGAGTCAAGCGAGGTGCCGGCGTCCCAGTCCATGACCCTGCGGACTGCTTTTGCCGACCTTATTCAAGGCGCCAAGCAGCGCGAACTGTGGTTCATGCTGGGTATTCAGGACATCAAGCAACACTACCGCCGCTCCGTTCTCGGCCCCTTCTGGATCACCATCGCCACTGGTGTGATGGCTGCTGCTTTGGGCCTTTTGTACTCAATGCTGTTCCAGATCCCCGTCGCGGAGTTCCTCCCCCACGTCACCGTGGGACTTATTATGTGGAACTTCATCTCGGGTGCCATCAAGGAGGGCTCAACCGTCTTCATTGATAATGAGGGACTGATTAAACAGCTGCCGGCTCCGTTGTCAGTCCACGTCTATCGCCTGGTGTGGCGGCAGACGCTCTTCTTGGGCCACAACCTAATCATTTGGCTGCTGCTCATCATCATCTTCCCCCGCCACTTGGGTTGGGAGTTCTTCCTGTTCATCCCGGCGCTGGCACTGTTGCTGGTCAACGGCGTGTGGGTGGCCATGTTCTTCGGCATCGTGGCAACGCGCTTCCGCGACGTCGCACCGCTGCTTGAGGCACTGACGCAGCTGTTGTTCTACGTCACGCCGATTGTGTGGATGACCAACACCTTGAAGGATCAGGGCGGTGCTGTAGCCAGCCGTGCACGCATTGCGGAGATTAACCCGCTGTATCACTACATGGAGATCGTCCGTGCTCCTATGATCGGTGAACCTGTCGCCGGCTATCACTGGCTCATTGTCATTGCCTGCACGCTTGTGGGCATCTTCGTTGCCGGCTTGGCCATGCGCCAGTGGCGCTTCCGCGTGAGCTACTGGGTGTAGCGCAAGCTGCACGAAAGGATCTTCAACAATGGTTTCTATCGATACTTATAACGCTTGCGTGGACTTTCCCATCTTTGATGCCAAGTCCCGCTCCTTAAAGAAGGCTGTACTTTCCTCAGCTGGCGGTGCGATTGGCAAGAACAGCGACAACACGGTGGTGGTTGAGGCCCTCAAGGACATCAACCTGCACCTGCGGGAAGGTGACCGCGTAGGTCTCGTGGGCCACAATGGCGCAGGCAAGTCCACGCTGCTGCGTCTGCTCTCGGGCATCTACGAGCCCACCCGCGGCTCCGCCGACGTCCGCGGACGCGTGGCCCCTGTCTTCGACTTAGGCGTAGGCATGGACCCGGAGGTCTCCGGCTACGACAACATCATCATCCGCGGCCTGTTCTTGGGCCAGACCATCAAGCAGATGAAAAACAAGATGGATGAGATCGCCGAGTTCTCTGAACTGGGTGACTACCTCGCCATGCCGCTGCGCACCTACTCCACCGGTATGCGCGTACGCTTGGCGCTCGGCGTGGTTACCTCCATCGAGCCGGAAATCCTGCTGCTCGATGAGGGCATCGGCGCTGTCGACGCCGCCTTCATGGCCAAGGCTCGTGTGCGCCTCCAGGAGCTGGTCAAGCGCTCCGGCATCCTGGTCTTTGCTTCGCACTCCAACGACTTCCTGGCGCAGCTGTGCAACACGGCATTGTGGATTGACCACGGCACCATCCGCTCTGCCGGCGAGGTCTCTGAAGTAGTCGGCGAATACGAAGGCCCCGAGGTAGGCGAATACGTCAAGGAACTACGCCAACGCTTCGAAAAGGAAGAAGGCACGGGCAAGGCCTAAGCCGCGCTTGGCGACGCCCCGAGCAGCTTCCTCAATGCGCCGGTTATTCCGTCCACCGTGACGGTGTAGCCGGCATTGTTGTACCTATCCCGCGCAAGGCGTGCGCGCCGGATGGGCAGCTCGATCTTTTCTGGGCCACAGGGCAAGGTGGCGGCTAGGCCGGCGTCGTAAAGCTCATAGCCCAACTTCATCGACACCCTCTCAGAGGCATGATTGCCCTGCACCCACCCAGTACTCAGGGTCTGTGCGCCCAGTTCACCAAAGCAAAATCCCGCTACTGCATGACGCACCAGCGTGCCTAAGCCTTTGCCCTGGTGGCGATGATAAATCCAGGAACCCGTGGACACCTCCTTGTGAACTGCAAACTCACTACCGCGCATGTCAACCACGCCGATGATTTCCTGGTCCATGCACACTACAAAATCGAGAGACCATTCCGCGGGAGACATCCTTGCTCGGTGCTCCCACCGCATGCGCGCTGAGGCATAAGGATCGCCGTCGAAGAGCCAGCCGAACGCGTGCTGCGGGATTTCGGCCCCATAGATCTCCTCCGGAGTGACCCCATTAATTGCAGCAATGTCTGTATCGCGCATGACACGCATCGAAATGCTCTGCTTGCCATCGCTGGCGTGAATGCGCACCGCAAAAGGCGGCCACATCTTTTCTAACTCCATGTCCAAAGCCTATACGCCTCCGCAAGGGTGGCAGAATGGAACGCATGACTGCCACCTTGAGCACTGCCGGTTCCACGGCCGCCGTAATTGTCACCCACCAGCGCGTTGAACTGCTGCGCGCCTCGTTGGAGCAGGTAGCACACCAAACCCACCCTGTGCAGTGGATCATCGTTGTGGATAATGGTGCCGAAGACGCCGTCAAGGACCTCGTTGAGTCCATCGCCGGGGAGCGCGGCGTATATATCCCCTCCCAGACCAACCTGGGCGGTGCAGGCGGCTTCGCCCTCGGCTTCCTCACCGCTCTTTCCCTCGGTGCAGACGCTGTATGGTGCGCCGACGATGACGGGCGCCCAGCAGACAACAACGTCCTCGCCGAGCTCTACCGCGTCGCTGAAACCAACTCCCTCCACGAGGTCTCCCCTGCCGTATGCAACATCAACGAGCCCGCACGCCTGGCATTCCCACTGCGCCAGGGACTCGTGTGGCGCCGCTACATGAGCGAGCTCGAGGGCGACTTCCTGCCCGGCATCGCCTCCCTCTTCAACGGCGCACTCATCTCCGCTGAGGCCATGCAAATCATCGGCGTCCCCGACTACCGTCTCTTCATCCGCGGCGACGAGGTGGAGTACCACCGCCGCCTCTTAAACTCCGGTCTCCAGTTCGGCACCGCGCTGACTACCAGCTACCTGCACCCAGATGGCTCCGACGAGTTCAAGCCGATCCTGGGCGGCAAGATGCATACCCAGTACCCGGCCGGTGAGTTCAAGCGCTACTTCACCTACCGCAACCGCGGCTACCTGCTGTGGCAGCGCGGCATGCGCAAACTTCTCCCCCAGGAGTTTGCACGTTTTGGCTGGTTCTTCCTCGTGCAAAGGCGCGATCCCAAGGGCTTCCTCGAGTGGCTCAACCTGCACAACAAGGGCCGCAAAGAAGACTTCCACCGCCCTTAAGCGCTCTGCTGGGCTTAATTGTCCACCACAAAGGACTTCCGCGTGCTGCGGAAGATGACCCAACGCTGCACAAAGAAATTAATCAGCGTGGCAGTACCCTGCGCGATCACAAAGGCCACGACCAAGGCCCAGGAGGAGGGCCACTCAAGGTCGTGGTCAAAGAAGGGGAACGCCCAGCGGTAGAGAATGATGTTGACCGCATAGGTCAGTGCATAAGTGGCCACCACTGCGGCCAAGCGCCGCTTCGAGGCCTTCGCATCAAAAGTCCAACGGCGATTTAACAAATACGCCGTCAAGGTGCCGAAGATGAAGCCGACGGTGCGAGCGGCGACGTCGCCAAGCAAGTCCAAGCCAATCTGGAAAATCCATGTCAGACCAGCATCAATCACCGCTGCAATCACGCCCGTGATTGCGAACTTGAAGCCTTGGGCTTGCAGGGAATTTGAGTGCGAGAGCCGCTGCGCCGCGTTACTCATCAATCACCCTTAAAAATGAAGATGCGCTGGATGGCAAAGTTGGTCACGGTGGCCACGCCCTGCGCGATGACGAACGCAATGGTGTCCTTAACAGCGCCCTCAAATCCCATGGAGATAAGCGGTGCGTTGAGTACCCAATAGAGGAAGTTCTGCACAGCGAAGGTGGAGGCGTACAGCGCCGCGACAGCGCCGGCGGTGCGGCCGGAGACCTGTGCGCCGAACGTCCAGCGGGCATTCGCGATGTAGGCCGCGATGGTACCAAAGACCCAACCTATGGCCTTAGCCGCGGACCTGTGCAGACCCAGCGAGGTCAGCAACAAAGTCAGGCCATAATCAATAGCCGCGGTGAACACGCCCACGGAGACAAAGCGAAAAAGCTGCGTCTGCAACGAGGAGCGTCGGACCTCAACATCGGCGACGTTAGTGTCAACGTCTCCCCCGACGTTTCCCTCAACGTTGCCGTCAATGTTGCCGTCAATGTTGCCCCGACTATGGGCATTAGGATTTTTATCAATCACGGCTAAATAGCCTACCTGCGCAGCAGTGCACGGTAAATGTCGAGCCGATCCACAGGCGCCAAAGCGTCGGCACCGTAAGCGCCCATGGCAGCCAGTTCCTTCAAAGAAGCAGCACATAATTCGCGGATTTCTTCCCCGCTTAGGCTCGCCCCATCATCCGCTACCCATCCAAGAGCTTCCATGGTTGCCTCGGCCACAGAATTGGTGAGCTCGCGCCCGCCCATGCAGGAAAGACCAAGCGTCATCGACCAGAAAGCATCCTGTCCTTCTGAGGTGACCTCGCGGGGCAAGGAGTCCAAACCGGCGCGGGAAGTATCGGCATTGTCAGTACTTTCGGGGCGCTCTAGATCAAGGGCTTGGAGCAGGGGTACGAAGTCGAAGAGTTTAGTTCTCTCAATGATCGCGCGCACTGGCGGAACCACGATATTGAGGACCTCATCGATGGTTTCCTGCCCTGTTAGCTCAGCATTAATTGCGGTGAGATCAAAAGGCACCAGGAAGGAGCCAGAACCGCCCACGCATAGGGCCTCCGGGGTGCCAGTATCACGTGGGTAGATCGCCGCGACCACCAGGCTAAAGTCCCACAGGCCCCACACGTAGTCAACCTGGTCTCCCTCTTTCCAGAGGAATTCAGAGACCTGATGCTCAGGGTCAATGCGACGGCCACGGGCGTCGCGATGCTCATAAAAGTGCCACGGTGAATCCTCATCGGGAAGCCCGAAGCTGACTTCTAGGACACGGTGGAGCTCCGCGAAAGTAAAAGCGTCTGAGAAACCGATCTGTCGGTGTGCTTCTGCTTCTGCCCGTACGTTAGAGACTTGGCAGATGACGGTGAGAGGCTCACGCTTGAGGGTCACTAGAGAGTCTTCACGCTTGGCGCGTGCTTGACTCAAATCTGTGACCTTGAGGCTCATGGGCCCCACCATACGCAAAACTTGCGAGGCTACGCAGCGAGCTTTTCGATATCGCGAGCTTCGAGCTCACTCACGAGGAATACGAAAGCAGCAGCAATTGCGCCCCATGCAGTCCATGGTTTGGAAAGACCTCGCTTGCGCAGGCGCTTGACCACTGCCTGGGAAACCTTGACGTTAATAAAACCGCCCAGCACAAAAAGAAGGATGACCGCAGCGAAGACAGCCCACTGCTTGAGGTCAGAATCGTTTTGCTCGGCTTGTGGTTCTTCATCCTCGCGCTGGGCATTCGTGATGGCGACGAGGGCTCCGAAGCCGATGAAGGAGAACACGTAGGTGATGCTAAGGGCCGTTTTGTTCTTAATCCAATCCGGGAAAGAGAGCATCAGACCTGCTGCTGCGGACTGCGTGATGCGGCCGGCGAGAGTGTCATCAAGTGCGTAGTTGTCAACGCGGGTGTCAGCTTGGACGTTAGATTCATGCTGCGAATGTGGCTGATTCATGGGCATAACTTTATGCGGAACTATGCTAAAACGCATGTACTCATCGAAGAAAGAGCATCTGACTCCCGCCCAGCGCGCGGCGCAGGATGAACGCCAAGAAGATGACAAGCGCAACGGACACTTCCTCGCCACGGAACACACGAATCTTCCGCTCGATGGATTCATGACTCGCCTGATGGCGGAAGAGCTCCCCATCTTGGACTCCACCTCACGCCGCCGGGTTTATGAAATTCTGCGCGGATACGAGGGACCAGAAATCACCTCACAAGAGCAGTTACCTGAAGAAATCCGCGACATCATGGATCTGTATTAACGAACGCTAGTGGCCAATGGCATTGGCAGCTGTGGGATTTTCATGACGCCGCGCCATTGCAGCCAACTCCACACCGAATAGCGACGTTAAACGGCCAAAACCCACATATTCGGACATGTTTTGTGTCTGAGTATGTTCCAAATATCACTAACGCCACAAACGTCACGTGTCTAGATAGGTGGGTAGGCTGGGTACGACATATCACGTCGAGTAAAGAGTAAGAGATGGAACTACATACCACCGAAAAGTCCCTGCACGGCTGGGGCCGCACCGCACCGACGACTGCCCACGTACTGTCAACCGAGGACGTCGAGGTCATCAAGAAGGCCGTCGCGCAGGTTGCTGAAGACAACTCCGACAAGCCATCGCACCTCCGCCGTGGCGTCATCGCCCGCGGCATGGGCCGTTCCTACGGTGACCCCGCCCAAAACAGTGGCGGTCTGGTCATCGACATGCAGCCGCTCAACAAGATCCACTCCATCGACCCGGAGTCCGCAATCGTTGACGTCGACGGCGGCGTCACCCTTGACCAGTTGATGAAGGCGGCCCTGCCGTATGGCTTGTGGGTTCCGGTCCTGCCGGGCACCCGCCAGGTCACCATCGGCGGCGCAATCGGCCCTGACATCCACGGCAAGAACCACCACTCCGCTGGTTCCTTTGGCAACCACGTAGTTTCCATGGAGCTGCTCGTGGCTGACGGCCGCGTCCTCCACTTGGAACCTAGCGGTTCCAAGGATGATCCAGACGGAGACCTCTTCTGGGCCACCGTGGGCGGCATGGGCCTGACCGGCATCATCCTGCGTGCCAAGATCCGCATGACCAAGACGGAGACTGCCTACTTCATCGCGGACACTGACCGCACTGAGAACCTTGAGGAAACAGTTGCGTTCCACTCCGATGGATCGGAGCACAACTACACCTACTCCTCTGCTTGGTTCGACGTCATCTCCCCTGAGCCAAAGCTGGGCCGTTCCACCATCTCCCGTGGTTCCCTGGCTACCCTGGCACAGCTCGAGGAGCTCGCACCGAAGCTGGCCAAGGATCCGCTGAAGTTCAACGCGCCGCAGCTGATGACCGTTCCGGACATCTTCCCGAACTTCACCATGAACAAGCTCTCCCTGATGGCGATCGGCGAGGCTTACTACCTCATGGGCGCGCCGGCTCGTAACAAGATCAAGAACCTGACGCAGTTCTACCAGCCGCTGGATCTCATCGGCGAGTGGAACCGTGGCTACGGCTCCAACGGCTTCCTGCAGTACCAGTTCGTGGTTCCGACCGAGGCAGTTGAGCCTTTCAAGGAAATCATCCGCGACATGCAGCGCTCCGGCCACTACTCCGCGCTCAACGTGTTCAAGCTCTTCGGCCCGGGCAACAAGGCTCCGCTGTCCTACCCAATGCCGGGTTGGAACGTCTGCGTGGACTTCCCAATCAAGCCGGGGCTCGGTGCTTTCCTCGATGATCTGGACAAGCGCGTCATGGAATTCGGCGGCCGCCTCTACCTGGCCAAGGAGTCTCGCACCTCTGCGGAGAACTTCCACAAGATGTACCCAGGCATGGAGGGCTGGCTTGCCACCCGCAACGAGATTGACCCAACCGGCGTCTTCGCATCCGATATGTCCCGCCGTCTTGAGCTCCACTAAGAGTTTCCCAACCTTCGTTCAAGACCAGCAGAAAAATTAAGGAACAACCCACATGCTTAATGCAGTAGGCCAAGCACAACATATCCTTCTTCTTGGCGGCACTTCCGAGATCGGCCTCGGCATCGTCGAGGAATTCCTCGACCGTGGCCCAGCCAAGGTCACCCTCGCGGCACGCGCTGATTCCCCGCGCATCGACGACGCAAAGGCCACGTTGACCTCCCGCGGCGCTGACGTTGAGGTCATCAACTTTGACGCGACTGACTTCGATTCCCACCCGGACGTCGTCAAGCAGGCATGGGAGCGCGGCGACGTCGACGTCGCCATCATCGCCTTCGGTACCCTTGGTGACCAGGAAGAACTCTGGCAGAACCAGGCCAAGGCCGTGGCTTCCGCACAGACCAACTTCACCGCACCAGTGTCCTTGGGCGTCCTTCTGGGCCAGAAGTTCAAGGAGCAGGGCCACGGCACCATCGTGGCACTGTCCTCCGTGGCCGGTATGCGCGTACGCCGCTCCAACTTTGTCTACGGTGCCTCGAAGGCTGGCGTGGACGGCTTCTTCATCAACCTCGGTGAGGCCCTGCGCGGCTCCGGCGCCAAGGTGCTCGTGGTCCGTCCGGGCCAGGTTCGCACCAAGATGTCCGCTGCAGCCGGCGAGGCTCCGCTGACTGTCGACGTCCCGGATGTAGCTAAGGCCACCGTCAAGGCGATCCTCAACGGCACCCAGTCGATCTACGTCCACCCGCTGTTCGAGTACGTTTCTTTGGCGTTCAAGTTCATCCCGCAGGCCATCTTCCGAAAGCTGCCTTTCTAAATTCCTGCAATTCCCTCGAGTATGGGAAACTAGTGTGCATGACTAGCCCAGCAACAATGCAACCCGTGCGCACCGACATTGCCCGTACTACGGACTACAACGTCGACGAACTTTCTAGAAAGTCGACGCTGCTGGGCACAGCGGCGTCTGCCCTTGGAGGGGCAGTCGTCGCACTTATTGGTTTTTATGCTTTCAAGACCATCTCCTTGCCAGCATTCAGCACCTCCATGGTCACCCGCGCGCTCAGCACAGTGGGTACCGTGCTCACCCTCGGCGTCGTGGGCTTCCTCTGCGTGTGGTGGATTTATGACACCTACCAGGAAAAGGTCTCCCGCCCCACCTGGCGCGTATGGCTAACCCACGCAGCCTGCTATATCTCCCCTGCTCTGCTTGTTCTTTCTGCAATCGGCCTGCCGCTTTCTGCCTCCAAGCTGTGGCTCGACGGCGTCCAAGTAGACCAGGTCTTCCGTACCCAATTCCTCACGCGTTCTACGGACCAAATGGGCTACGCCGACATGAACTACGAGGGGCTTCCCACCTTTTACCCAATGGGCTGGTTCTGGCTGGGTGGCCGCCTGGCCAACCTGCTCAACATGCCTGGTTGGGAGGTCTTCCAACCGTGGGCGCTAGTCTCCCTCGCGGTATGCGGCTGCATCCTAGTTCCGATCTGGCAGCGTCTTGTTGGTTCCTTGCCAGTGGCAACCGCAATCGCTTTGGCCACCACAGCGATCACTCTCACGGTCAACGCTGAAGAGCCTTATTCCGCCGTCATCGCCATGGGCGTTCCAGCCGTCGCTGTTCTTTCTTCCCACGCGTTCAAGGGTTCTTGGTTCTCCACGGTGGGGATCATGCTTTACCTGGGCGTCTCCGCATGTTTCTACACGTTGTTCACTGGTGCGGTCGCACTGACCATTGTTTCCCTCATCGCCGTGGTCACCGCCATTTATGACCGCCAGCTGCGCCCTATCCTGCATCTGGTGGTCATCGGTGTGGGCTCTATGGCCATCGCAGCCATTGCATGGGGCCCATACCTCATAGCCGCGATGACCTCTAAGGCACCTCTGGAATCCACCGCCCAGCATTACCTGCCGGAAGAAGGCACCCAGATCCCGGTGCCATTCCTCTCCTTGAGCATCATTGGCCTGCTGTGCCTGATTGGCTTGGTGTACATGACGATGCGTCTGGAAGACTCCGCCATTCGCGCGCTGGGCATCGCCACCATAGGCGCATACCTCTGGGTCGTCTTGTCCATGGTCGTTACGCTTGTCGGTACTACCCTGCTGGGCTTCCGCCTAGAGAGCATCATCGTCATCCTCTTTGCCACCGCAGGTATTCTTGGCTTGGCCGAAATCCGCCGCATGGGAATCCCCAACATTTACCCGGCGCGCTTCAGCGATAGCACGAACAAGCGCATCACCGCGGCCTTCGCCATCATCGTTGCGCTAGGCGGCGTCTACTACGCCCAGCAGATCCCAGAGAAAAACGAGTCGGCGCTGGATCATGCCTACACCGACACCGACGGTAACGGCGAGCGCGCCGACCGCTTCGCAAGCGACTCTTCGATGAACTACATCAAGATCCGCGAATACATCGACTCTCATGGCTACGTACCGAACCAGACCGTGGTGATGACCGATGAGAAGCTCTTCATGGCCTACAATCCTTACCTCGGTTTTAATGCCTTCACCAGCAACTACGCCAACCCGCTTGGTGAATTCAGCTCGCGTAATGAGCAGATTGAAGCCTGGGGCCGCGACTCTTGGAACCAGACCCCGCAGCAATTCATCAAGTCTCTCGACTCCGCGCGCTGGCGTGGGCCAGATGTTGTCATCTTCCGCGGCAGCATCGAGGAACCAGGCGACGGCTACAAGATCCACCTGGCTGAAGACATCTATCCGAACCAGCCGAATGTGCGTTACCGCGCGGTCTTCTTTAACCCTGACGTATTCAAAAAGGGCTGGGACACCGAGCAGGTTGGCCCGTTTGTGGTGGCGGTGCGTTCTCATTAAATAGGAGGCGTGCCGTAAACTGATCGCCGTGTCAGTTAGCCTCACCAATATCGAAAAATCCCGCTTAGCCTTTGCGGACGCCCCGCGTTCGCTCCGGCTAACCGCTATCATCGCCGGCCTGATTGGCTTTATCTGTTTTGTGGCTACTCCGCTGCTGCCGGTCAATCAGACCCAGTCTTCCTTCGACTGGCCGCAGAACAACTCGCTGCAGTCAATCAACGCGCCACTCATCTCCGTGGCTCCGGAGGATATTAAAGCGGACATCCCGCTCAGCGCCGTCGACAAGCTGCGCGAGGGCCAGGATCTGCTCTACGGAACCGTGCCGCCTGAGTCCACCAAGGCCTCGAACCGCGGCATGTTCGTGCGCGTGGGTGATCAGGGTCTTTCCGTGGTTTCCCTCGACGAGGTCCTACTTGCCCTGAGCCCGAAGGAAGTTGCGGCGCTGCCTGACGACGCCGTCCTCAAGATCGACGCCTCTGGTGACGGCACCACCGTCTCCGTGGGTAAGCACAAAAAGACTACTGAGGACGATGTTCGCCCGCAGGTCACCGGCGTCTATACCGAGCTCGAAGAGAGCGATGCTTCCGCGTTGGTGGCCGATGGCCTCAACATCCACGTGGACATCAACTCGCGCTTTACTTCCTCGCCTTCGCTAATCAAGCAGATCGCCATGTGGCTGGGCATCGCGATGACCATCGTGAGCCTGTTCTGTTTGTGGCGAATTGACCGCCTGGATGGCCGCAAGCTCTCCTTCATGCCGGAAACCTGGAAGCAGATCCGTCCGCTCGACGGCGTCGTCGCCGCCATCCTCGCCTTCTGGCACATCTTTGGCTCAAACACCTCTGACGACGGCTTCATCCTGACCATGGGTCGTGTCTCGGGCCACGCCTCTTACATGGCTAACTACTACCGCTGGTACGGCGTACCTGAGGCCCCTTTCGGCTCCCCTTATTACGACCTCGTGGCCTTCTTGTCGGAGATTTCCAGCACGTCAATGTTCGTGCGTCTGCCTGCGCTCACCTCCGCATTCATCGTCTGGTTCATTCTCTCGCGCGAGATTCTGCCGCGCTTCGGCGACCTAGTTAACGGCCGCCGCGTGGCGCACTGGACCGCGGCGTTTATGTTCCTGGCCTTCTGGCTGCCGTACAACAACGGCACCCGCCCGGAGCCCATCGTGGCACTGGGCATGATGGTTACCTGGGCTTCCTTCGAGCGCTCTATTGCCACCCGCCGCCTACTGCCAGCAGCCGTGGGCACCATCGCCGCAACCTTGACCCTGGGCGCGGGCCCCACGGGCCTGTTCGCCGTCGGTGTCTTCTTGATCTCCTTGCCGAAGCTCTTCGCCTTCATGGCCGAGCGCGCCCCGCACGTGGGCTGGCTCGCCATGATTGCGCCTTTCCTCGCTTCCGGCACGGCCATCATGGTCGCGGCATTCGGCGACCAGACCTTGGCATCCGTCATGGAGTCCACGCGCGTGCGCTCTGAGGTGGGCCCATCGCTGCCGTGGTACTCGGAGTACGTCCGCTACACCACGCTCTTCCAGCAGTCAGTGGACGGCTCGATGACCCGCCGCTTCGCGATGTTCACCATGATCTTCTGCTTAGCGCTCATCATCTACGCCTTCATCAAGAACCGCCGCGTGGTCGGCGCCGAGGTAGGCCCTACCCAGCGCCTGCTGCTCATCGTGGCTTTGAGCACCTTCTTCCTGATGTTCACGCCGACCAAGTGGACGCACCACTTCGGCATCTACGCGGGCGTTGCAGGCGTCATCGCTGCGCTGGGCTCGGTGGTTCTCTCGCAGATCGCGATGCGCTCCCCGCGTGCGCGTACCTTTGCGCTGGCCTCCGTCATCTTCTTGCTCGCCATCTCCATGGCTGGCTGGAATGCATGGTGGTACGTCTCCTCCTTCGGCATCCCGTGGTGGGACCGTACTGTGCAGTACAAGGCCATTGAGGCCAACACTGTGCTGCTGTTTATTGGCTTGGTGGTCCTTGCCGTCGGCGTGGTCCAAGCCATGATCCACAGCTACCGCAAGAGCAAGGCCGAGGAAGAAGGCCGCGTCGAGGAGTTCACCGCCCAAGCCGCAGCGAAGGTATCGCGCTGGGCCGGCATCATGTCTGCACCGCTGGCGCTGGCCTGCGCGCTCATTGTGGCCTTTTCGTGCGCATCCTTCGCCAAGGCTTATGCCTCACAGGGAGATGCTTACTCAGTGGGCAAGGGCAACCTCGCGTCCTTGAAGGGCAACGTGTGCTCTCTTGCCGACGCCACCTTGGTCGAGACCAACACCAACGACGCCTTCCTCACCCCGGTCAAGGGCGAGTTCAAGGATTCGTTGGAGGACCCAGACGAGGATTCCATCGGCTTCGCCCCGAACAACATCCCTGAGTCCATCGAGCCGGAGAACCTGAACTCGGCGTCGGTTGGCGCAATTGCGAACACCGCCACGAACCAGGCGGAAAATGCTGACTCTGCCGACGCCGCGACGGAGGAGCAAAACAGCGAGAAGTCCGCGAACGAGCAGTCCGGCGGCGTCCGTGAGACCAAGGGCGTCAACGGCTCGACCCGCCACCTGCCGTTCAACCTGGACTACAACAAGGTACCGGTGCTGGGCTCGTATGACGAGAGCCAGCGCTCCACGGCGACGGTAACCACCCAGTGGTACAACCTGCCGAAGGCCACGGAGAACACCCCGATCCTCGCGGTGTCCGCGGCGGGCAACATCTACCACCACGACGTCAACGGCATCGAGCAGGACGGCATGGAGCTCAAGCTCGAGTACGCCACTTACAAGGATGGCAAGGTCTCCAACACGGGCGAGGCTGAGCTTTCCGACGTCGGTGCAACCCCGAAGTGGCGCAACTTGCGCATCCCGCTGGCTGACCTGCCGGAAGACGCTAACGTCGTTCGCTTGGTGGCTAAGGACGACTCCACTGATGAGGACGACTGGTTGGCATTCACGCCACCGCGTGTGCCGGAGCTGGCCACCATCAACTCACAGTTCTCTTCTGAGACGCCGGCGTTGCTGGACTGGTCCGTTGCCCTTCAGTTCCCGTGCCAGCGCACGTTCGACCACTATGCGGGCGTGACGGAGATTCCGGAATACCGCATCCTGCCGGATGCTGCGGCGCAGACGTCCTTGACTGACTTCCAGTCCTTCTCGGGCGGTGGCGCGATGGCCACGGCTGAGGCAGTCAACTACTCCTACGAGATTCCGAGCTACCTCAACAATGATTGGGCTCGAGACTGGGGCGCAATCGAAAAGTACGAGCTGCGCACCAACTCTAAGGGCGAGGCACCTGTCGAGGCGCAGATCGACCATGAGGTGATTTCTCGCTCCGGCCTGTGGAAGCAATCCGAGATGAAGATTCGCCCGGAGGGCTCTGAGAAGAAATAAGGCTGGGTGCGAAAGCACCCAGTGCGTAATAGCACCCAGCGCGTAATAGTACCCAGCGGGTATTAGCACCCAGCGAGTACGAGAGAGGGAGGACCAGGTGGTCCTCCCTCTCCTTTCCTTATGGCAATCGTTCTAGACAGGTTGCTTGATGCTTTCCCCTTCTTGGGTTTCGCGTGGCTTGGCCTGTTTCGCCTTCTTAGCGCGCTGCACTGCCCAATCCACGAGGAAGAACAGCACCAGGGATGCGCCAAAGAGCGGAGCGATGATGGAATACAGCACCGCGCCCACGACCAACGCTGGAGAGAGCTTCAGGTGCTGGAGCGCGCGCTTCGGGCGACTAAACCACATCCACAGGCCCATGACGCTGACCGCCAACAGGCCCAGCGCGAGAAGCGCGAGCGCAACCTGGTTGTAGATTCCGAACAAGGTGCCCATGTGCAGCTGAATGAGCCATGGGACCGCCTTGGCCATGAGCGGCCAGTCCTTAAAGTCCACGCGGTCCACCACTTCGCCAGTGTGCGGGTCGACAGCGATGGCATCGTAGCTCAGCTTGTAATCTTGGCGTGCCTCAGTGACGGTCCACGCCGGCTTCTCCGCGGAAGGCGGCGTCATGTCGAGAATTCCGGTCAACCCTGCCGAACGCGCGGCCGCCAACGCATCTGCGGCGCCCATCACGTTCATGTCCCCCGTCATGTCCATATGGTGATGATGCTCGGCATGCGGGTCCGCGGCGGCGGTTGCTGCGGGCTTGGGCTGCATCCAGTCCATCTTCTCGCGCAGGGTAGAGATGTTTTCACCAGCAACCAAGGACCAGGTTAGGCCAGTGATGGTGAGGAACACGAAGCCGGGCAGCAGCCACGCGCCGATCTTGGAGTGCAGGGTGAGCATCTTGCCCGCTTTCCGACGCCGCTTGAACCACAGGTAGATGCCCATGATCGCCAGTGCGCCCAGCCATGAGGCGGCGAGCTCGGAGTAGATGCGGCCGGCGTCGCCAAGCCAGAGGCGGCGGTGCCCCTCGGAGAGCCAGCTGCGCAACGGCAACGCGCGGGAGGAGCCATACTGCACGAGGTCCCCCTTGATTTCGAGCGTGGCGGGGTCCACGAACACTGCGTGGGCGTAGCTGGATGATTTCAGTGCGTCATCCGCGAAGAGCACGCGGGTGGTTTTACCCTCTTCAAAAGCTTGGACCTTGCTGACTTGTAGGTCTGGATGCACCTTCTGGGCTGCTGCGATCTGCTCGTCGAGGCTGTGTGCTTCAGCGCTTCCTGACGCCACGATCTCCTTCTTGTACACCACCGACTCGATGCTGGGGGCCAAGGCGTAGAAGAACCCGCTCAGCGCCGCAACGATGAGGAACGGCGCTATGAGGACACCGGCTGTCTTGTGTAAGCGCGACATTGCGCCATGATTGGAAATACTCATGGGTGAATAGTCGCGACATTATTAGCAATAGTTCCCGATAAAGTTTTTCTTGTGATCCTTTCGAATCGCGGGAACTTTTGCCGGCAGTGGTCAGGCTGACCTCAATTCAGTTTGGTTTCCCTGGTTGGGTCCCCCTCTAATGGTCCCTTTACGAGTAACGAAGCCATGCGGGATGCCCCATTGGGTAGCTTTACCCCCAAGGGGATCCAACCAATGGGACCAAACCGCTAAACGCTAAAACCAGGCAGCTTAGACGGAGCGCAGGAAGTCCGCGGTGTCCATGATTCGCTGGCGGGCCACTGCTGGGGTGGAGATGCGGTGGGTCGAGACGTAGTCGGCGGTCTCAGCGCCAGGGATGGTGACTCGCTCGGCGATTTCGTCTTGCACCGCAGTCTGGACGAGTGTGCGCGGATACTCGGTGGGCAGCTCGTAGCCGGCGCGGATCTCATCGGGGAGATTGGAAAGCGCAGCGAAGTCGGGGAACGTGAGCAGCAGTGCATCGGCGGGCGCGAGTGCAGCCAAGGAGCCGCCCGAGGAGTAGCCCCACACGGTCACGGAAGCCGCACCTTGTTCGCGGGCATAAGCGATGGCCTTGTTGACGGATTCCACCATGTCAGCCACGGTGTGTTCAGGCGCGAGCGGGTAGTCCACGTCGATGATGGTGGTGCCCGACAACTGCGCTGCGGCGGCGACTTCGGGGCGCCACTGCATCTCCAGCGCGTTGCCGTCACCGCGCCACCAGCCGCCGGAGTGGAGGGAGACTGCCCACTTGCCATTCGGCGCAGTGGGCTCGAAGATGGCGCCGACCTCAGTGTCACGCTGAGTGATGCCGTCGGTGAACTTGGTGCCAGGCAGCGAGTGGTCCACTGCGGTGCCCAAGACCATCATGGAAGCCTGCGTGATGCGATCCGGCAGCAGTGCGCAGTAGCGATCCGCATCCGGCGAACCGCCACCAGCCCACGGCGGGCGGAAGTCCGGCAACGGGTAGTGGACCTGCATGTAGGAATAGAGCTGGTCGAGCTGCTCTTCCTCGCTCAGCTGACGGTCTTGGCCACCAATCTCCCAAACTTGGTCCGATTGACCTGCTTGGTCGGCTTGGGTTTCCGGGTTCTCCTGCTTGTCAGTCATGAGACCGAGGTTACCGCTACCATGGCGGCCATGACGAAGGTAGTCATCCAAGAATGGGCACGCATCACCAGATTGTGACGCGGTCTTCCGGGACCAGGTAAAACGGCGAATCCGTGTCTACGTCAAAAGCCTCGTAGAACTCCGCAATGTTCGCTGCAATGAGGTTGCAGCGGAACTCTGCTGGGGAGTGTGGGTCGATGGCCAAATACTGCGTGGCCATCTCTGGGCGGATGGCCGTGCGCCACACGCGCGCCCAGGACAGGAAGAGGCGCTGGAGCCCGGAGTACTCGGCGTCGTAAAGCGCAGGCTCCGCGTCCTCCACCTCGAAGGACGCAACCTGACCGTTGATGTCGAGGCCGTGGTCCGCGCAGTAATTCTTGTAAGCCACCACGGCGATGCCCAGTCCACCCAGGTCACCGATGTTCTCACCCAGGGTGAAGTTGCCGTTGACGCCTGCCACGCCCTCAACGCCTTCCAACACGGACGGGATACGGCCGTCGAACTGACCCACCAGCTTTGCGGTGAGCTGCTCAAATGCGGCGCGGTCCTCGTCGGTCCACCAGGAGTTGAGGTTGCCCTGGCCGTCGTACTGCGAGCCCTGGTCATCGAAGCCGTGGCCAATCTCGTGGCCGATGACTGCGCCGATTGCGCCGAAGTTCTCGGATACGTCGCCGCCCTCAGCGGAAGGGACAAAGAAAGGCGGGCGCAGGATGGCGGCCGGGAAGGTGATGTCGTTGACCACCGGGTTATAGAAAGCGTTGACCGTCTGCGGGGTGGAGAACCACTCGTCGCGGTCCGCTGGCTTGCCAATCTTGCGCAGCTCGAAGTCGTGCGCCCACGCGTTGCCCGCGCGGACGTTGGCCACGAGGTCCTTGCCCTCAGAGCTGAAGCTCAGATCGGAGTAGTCACGCCACTTGTCTGGGTAACCAATCTTGGCCTTGAACTGGGAGAGCTTCTCCAAGGCACGCTCGCGGGTAGCGGGAGTCATCCACTCCAGCTGCGAGATGCGCTCGCGGTAAGCGGCCGTGAGGTAGTCCACCAAGGTGTCCATCTCCGCCTTGGAGGCTGGCGGGAAGTGCTGGTCCACAAAGACCTTGCCAATCTCCTGGCCCACCAGGGACTCCGCCAGGCCCACGGCGCGCTTCCAGCGGTCACGCTGAGTGGTAGCACCTGAAAGGCGAGTGCCGTAGAACTCGAAGTTCTTCTTGCCCACTTCTTCCGGCAGGTAAGGCGCGCGGGACAGCAGGATGTGCCAGGTGCCCCACAGCTGCCAGTCCGCCATGCGGTCTGCGGTGAAGAGCTCCTCGAAGTGCTCAAGGTAGGAAGGCATCATGTTGACCACGCGGCTCTCGGACAGGCCGCTGCCTGCGAGGATGGCGCGCACGAGCGCAGGCAGCTCGCTAAATTCCATTGGGTTGTAGGTCTTCACGGCATCGCGGGTGGACACGACGTCCCAATGGCCCGCGGCCAGCTCGGTCTCTAGCGCCACGATGCGCTTTGCAGCCACCTCCGCGCCTAGACCAAAGAGGCGGGCCGGGTCGAGGAAACCCAACATCTGCGCCACGTGCTGCTCGTAGGCAGCCAGCGTCTCCGCGTGTGCCTCCTCGCGGTAATAAGCCTCGTCCGGCAGGCCCAGGCCAGACTGGATAATGTAGGCCACCGCTTCCTCGGAACCGGAGTCCTTTTCCACCCAGAAGGTCACGGGCGCACCGACACCTTCGCGCTCCAGCTCACCCAGGTGCTGTGCCAGCTCTCGCGGGTCGGCTGCGGTGAGGCGGTCGAGGTCGGCGTCGATAGGCGCCATGCCTGCACCATTTACGCCCTCGGTATCAAGATGCGAGGCGTAGAGTGCGCCTGGGCGCCCCGTGTCATTTTTAACAATCTCGTGGACGAGTTCTTCCGCCTCGTCACGCAGGTTGTGGAAGGTGCCGTCAACGCCGCGGTCGTCGGGGATGACGTGGGAGTTCAGCCAAGGTCCATTGACAAATTGGTAGAGATCTTTCATGCCAGCCACTCTAGGCGAATCAATCCGGTTAAGGTGTGGACTATGCCAACTTATCGGTTCCCACCAGCACGACTCCGCGGATATTTTCTCGCGGTCGTTAGCTTCGTGCTGATAATGCTCGTCATCCCCACGCTTATCGCAGCAACGGTGACCCCGCCCGAGCCGAAGACCGAGGAGGTGGTGCTTGATTCTGCGGCAACAAGTTTCAGCGAGGATGAAAACTGGACCATTGAGGTCCCGGGTCTGCGTTGCACGCCTAATTCGGAGACCATGGCGAACCAGGCCTGGGACTGCGGTGCGACGCTCGTGCAGGTGGTCAGCACTGAGGGCCTCGACGGTGTCGACGAGGAGGTGGCGATGCGTCGCGCCGTCCGCGGCTATGCTTACGGCGAAGTTTCCACAGCAAAGATCCACAGGGAGGGCGACGCACTCGCGCTTTACGACGCCCCCGCCGACGCAATCGTCCTCTCCCGCAACGGGGAGGGCGACTTTACTGACTTTGACTACATCGTGGTGCTCACCGGCGGCGATTTCACCCACGCCGCGGAACTTATCTGGCAGGCCTTTGGACACCGCGAGCTGCCGGTGAAAGCGGAGACGGGAGTAGTGGCATCATGAGCAAACTCTTCCGCAACTCGCTGTGGGTACTACTGTCTCTGGGCATAGTGAGCATCATGGTTAACCTAATCAGCTACCTGCTGATTGCTCCTGCTTTGGTGGTACCCAGCGTGCTCATCGGCGGCGCCTACGTGGCCCTCGTCCTCTTTTTGCTTCGCCTAAGCCCCATGTTCCCGGCGCGCGGATGGGTCTGGGCGGCGCTCCTGTGGGGTGGCGGCACCGCGGTGGGCATGGTTTTGCTCTCCTCTACTCCGCTGATGACGCTGGCGTCATCCTTTGGGTGGCAGGCCGCCACGATGTCGTGGGCGGGTGCCTACCCGGAGGAGATTTCCAAGGCCGCCGGAGTCTTCTTCATTCTTTTGTCATTCCGGCAGCTCAACCGGCCGTGGCACGGCTGGGTCGTGGGCGCCACAGTGGGCTTAGGCTTTGAGACCCTCGAGAACGTGTTGTACAGCGTCGTCGGCGGCACGATGCACCCGCTTTCTGACTGGACCGGAATGTTTCAGATGTGGGGCGTGCGCCTCATCGCGGGTCCGGCGCTGCACATCTTGTTCACCGCGCTGGCGGGTTGGGGAATAGGCTGGGCGCTGTTCAGCGCGAACAAGACAGTGTGGTGGCGCCTGGGCTCCATCTTTGGTTTCCTTTTGCTAGCCTTTGGCCTGCACTTTTGCTGGAACTACCTGCCGGAAAACACCACGCTGATACCGGTTCAATACGTGCTGGTGGGGCTGGTGCTCTACCCACTGAACATCTACCTGGTCTATCGCGGCAACAAGTTCGCGCGGGAGGACACCACTTACAGCGTGATGCATGCTGGCACCACAGCCAGCAAGAGGAAGAACCAAGCTCTCAACCGATCAGCCCTTCCAAGTCTCGGGCATCTAAACCATGGCGGCGCATGTTTACGCGGCCGTCTTTATGAGTAATTCCTTCGGCTTCCCAGCGTGGGATTGAGCGCTCAGGCGCGTGCGAGGTGCCGTCGGCGCGCACCACGCGCCACCACGGCACGGACTCGGCCTTCTTCATGACCCAGCCGACGTAGCGAGCACCCACGCCCACTACCTTGCCCACTTCTCCGTAGGTAGAGACGTTGCCGGCCGGAATGCGCCGAACGACCTCCGCTACTTCATCTACCTCGTCTTTCATCTAAAAGTCGAGGTTGAGAACGTCGTCCGACTCGCGCGGCTCCTCCTCGGGAGCGTCCTCGACTTCGGCCAAGGTGACGGTGGCGCCGGTGGAATCGGCCAACAGGCACAGGCGGCCAAAGGGAGAATCCCACGGCTCGCGGATGACCTCGCCGCCTAGCTCCACGGCCTTGGCAGCAGCGGCCTCTAGGTCGCGCACGCCCAGGTAGGTCTGCCAGAAGCTTGGCACCTGCGGCGGGAACTGGCCTTCGGCGTTCCAGAAGCCGGCGAAAGGAGCGCCGTCTTCTTCCGCGGTGGCGTAGGAGTCGTTGCCGCGCACTTCCCAGTTGAACAGGTTGCCGTAGAAGTCGCGGACCTCAGCGAAGCTCGTAGTGGCGGTCAGCTCGTGCCACACCGGGGTTCCGGGCTCGCCGCCCGCGATGAATTGGTCTGCGCCAGCCGGTTGGATGAGGCCGAACATGCCACCGGCGACGTCGACAAGCAGCGCCATGTGGCCCAGCTGCACCTGCGTTGCCGGCACCAACACGCGGCCGCCAAGCTGCTCGGCACGGGCGCAGTCGCCGTCGATGTCCTTGCTGAGGAAGTAGGTCACCCACGTATCCGGCATGGTGGCCTGCTCAGGCTGCGGAATGAAACCAGCAATCGGCAGGCCCTGGATACGGCCGATGCGGTATTCGGTCGCGGACTCGATCTCCCAGCCCAGCACCTGCTCGTAGAAGTTCACGGACTGGCGTGGCTCGGAGGTGGTCAGGTCGATCCAGTAGGGCATGCCTACTTCAGCTTCGAAAGCGGGCATTACATGTTCCTCCACTTCTCGGGATCGAAGTCGTCGTCTGCGGTGGCTTCGTCAAAGTAGTCATCATCATCGTCATCTGCGGCGGCCACGCGGGCAGAAGTGCCAGCGATGCTCACCTCGTCGCCGGGGTGCAGGGTGGCGCCGCGCTGGGTCACCACTTCCCCATTGACCTGGACCTCGCCTTGCGCGATGAGCTCTTTGGCTTCACCGCCGGTAGCCACGAGGGAGGCCAGCTTGATGAACTGGCCGAGCTTAATGGAATCGCCCTTGATTGAGACTTCTAGCATGCGGCATAGCTTACCGAGAAGGCACCCTGCCGGGATACTCGACCTTGAAAAAGTCCAGGATGGAGTTGGTTGCCCAGTCGTGCGGCACGAGTCCGCTGCGGTCGGTGACGCCGCCGTTCCAGGTGTGCGTGCCGCCCTTAATTTTGTAATTCACGGTGGGCATCGCGCAGGAACCCCACGTAAAGCGGGTGACGTCGTCCTGCTTATCCTCCGCAGGGAAGGGATCGCAGTGGTTGTGTTCGGCTACCTTGGCGATGGAATCCTCGGCGCCCTTGTAGTGGCCGCCGTGCGCCTCGCCGCCGCGGTAGTTGATCACCACGTCCGCGGTGCCGTGTACCGCCAGGTAGGCAGTGGGATCGCCCTGGCAATCCTCGTCCACGCCCTCGTAGTTCGCCGCGGAGACCGTGGCGGCGCCGTCGAGGGAGCGGTTGCAGGCCAAGGCGCGCACGAAACCGCCGCCGTTGGAAAAGCCCGCGGCAAAGACGCGGCCATCGGTGTTGTAGTTCTGGTTTGCCCAGGCGAGCGCGGCGTCGACAAACGCAAGGTCCTCGTTCAAGGACGTCTGCGCATAAGGAGCGGGCGCCCAAGCCTGTGCCTTGCCTGCCGGGAACAGCGTGATGGCGTTGGCTTCGTAGAGCTCAGTGTCCTGGAAGATGGTGGACGGATCGCTGTTGTAGCCGTGGAAGACCATCACCACCGGCGCAGGTTTGGTCGGGTCGTAGTTGTCCGGCACGTGCGCCATGAAGGAGCGCCCCGTAGGCAGCTCGATGGTGCGGTAGTGGCCGGTTTCGGTGGATCCGCTGGCAGGCAGGGGCGCGCTTTCCGACGCCGTGACCATATGCGTCGGCACGCTATGCGGGCCGCTGCCCGGCTCATCCGTGGTGGAGCACCCGGTGGCAAAACATGTAATGGCAGCCCCGGCAAGAATGCACAGGGCTGCCTTTAATGGGTGGCGCACTATGAGATCGGGCGAATCTTGACTGCGGTGCCGGTGGCGGTGACCATAAGCATGTCGTTGGCCTGGCCCATAGGCGAGTAGTCAAAGCTGATGCCCACGACGGCGTCGGCGCCCAGCTCCTGGCCGCGGTTCCACAGCTCGTTAAGCGCTGCCTCGCGGGCCTTGACTGCCTCTTCCTCATAGCCGGCGGAGCGGCCGCCAGTGAAACTGCGGAAGGAGGCACCCAAGTCCTTGAGGAAGTTAATGCCGGTCACCGTCTCACCCGCAATGACGCGAATGTACTCGGTGATTTCGTGACCATCGACGTTGTTGGTGGTGGTGAAAATCATGAGCCCTAGACTACCTGCGTTCCGGGGGAAGATCAGCGACGCTGAAGTGCAAGCCCGGTGTGCCGTCGGCGCGGGTGAACTCGACCTGCAAGTCGTCCTTCTTACCAAAGGCCACGAGGTGGCGGGCCACAACGTGTTCGACGGACTCGATGCTTTCTGGGTCTGCCTCGACGTTGAGGAGGAGGATGTTGGGCTCAACAGAAAGGTCGAGGGTGCCGCGGGTGTTTTCGCGCTCGAAGACGCAGCGGCCGGTTTCGGTTTCTGGGTCCCAGTGGGCGTCAATCTTGGCAGAGAAGTGCGATGCCAGCTGCTTGCCGTAGCGTGCCGGGCGATCGGTTGAAACGCGTGCGGTGGAATTGCTCATGCCGGACACTGTACGCGTTTTAGGTTTACCTAACCAGTGCGAGTATTCCCTCATAAATCATCACGCAGCCCAAGGCACCGAAGATGAGGCCCGAGCCGATATCGAGATGAGCCGAATACTTCGTGAGGAAACGCGCCGCCGCGCGGACGATGAGCGCGAAGGTAGAAAACCACGCCACGGAGACCACAGTCAGGAGGATGGCGATGACCACGGTCCATTCAAGCCCCATGTCAGGGCGAATGAACTGGGCAAAGACGGCACCGAAGAAGACGAGCGCCTTCGGGTTGGAAAGGTTGGTGAGCAGGCCCAGCTTGTAGGCGCGGCCAGCGGTGATGTCCTCGACGTTGCCAGTGCTCACCGCCTGCTTGATGTGCTCCTCATCGAAGCTTCCCGCGCTTTGTGTCGCGCTTTCTGCGGCGTTTTCTGCCGCATTTTCCGCCGAGTCCTGTGAAGTACTGCGGGCAGAGTTAAGGACAGCGCGCCGTTGCGTCAAGCCCGAGCGAATGGAGCCATAGGCCATCCAGAGAAGGAAGCCGCCGCCCACCAGCTGCAGCAAGCCGAGCAGACTAGGGCGAGCGGCGATAAGAGCAGATAGCCCTGCCAGGGAGGCGGTGAGCCAGACGACGATGCCGGTGCAGATGCCCAGCGCACACATGATTCCGGCACGCGTGGACCGCGGGGCAACGCGGCTAAAGTCATCCGGCCCTTCTCTTGGCTCTTCTAGTAGGCACCCTTAATGGCCTGCTTGTGATCGCGCACTGCCTCGCCCTCAGCGTACAGCGGCATATCCTCGCCAGCCTTGTACCACGTTACGTCGTTCAGCGGTGCCAAAGGCTTCTTTCCAGCAATCAGATCGGCGGCCTTCTCGCCCACCATCATTGTCGGCGAGTAGATGTTGCCGTTGGTCACGGACGGGAAGACGCCGGCATCGGCGATGTAGAGGCCCTCAATGCCCCAGACCTGCATGGTTTCTGGGTCCACAACCGCCATTGGGTCATCCTTGGAGCCCATCTTGGTGGTGCACGACGGGTGCAATGCGGTCTCACCGTCGTTGCGTACCCATTCGAGGATCTCCTCGTCGGTCTGCACGTCAGGGCCCGGGCTGAACTCGCGGGCGCCCACCTCAGCCATGGCTTCGGTGTCCAGCAGAGAACGCGCAACGCGCACTGCCTCGACCCACTCGCGGCGATCCTGGTCGGTCTTCAGGTAGTTGAAGAGGATCTCCGGCTTTTCGTGGATGTCTGCGCTCTTGATGCGGACGTGGCCCTTGGTATCGGAAAACATCGGGCCAACGTGCCACTGGAAACCGTGCTTGACGTCGGCCTTCTGGCCGTCGTAGCGCACTGCCATCGGCAGGAAGTGGAACATCAGGTTCGGGTATTCCTCGTTCTCGTTGGAACGAACGAATCCGCCGCCCTCGAAGTGGGAGGTCGCAACCGGGCCCTTCTTGGTGAGAATCCACTGCAGGCCCATGAATGGCCAGCGCCACTTGTCCAGGTAAGGCTGGGAGGAATCGGTGGACTTGGTGGTCTCATACTGGATGTAGACCTCGAGGTGATCCTGCAGGTTCTCGCCGACGCCTGGCAGGTGCTTGACGACGTCGATTCCGTGCTTGCGCAGCAACTCCTCGTCACCGACACCAGAGACCTGCAGCAGCTGCGGGGTGTTGATGGCACCAGCGGAAAGAACGATCTTGTCAGCGAATACGCGGTGGACGCCGCCCTTCCACTCGTATTCCACGCCGATGGCCTTCTGGCCTTCGAAGAGGACCTTGGTGGTAAACGCTCGGGTACGCACCTCGAGGTTCTCGCGGTCCAGGTTCGGGTGCAGGTAAGCGCGCGCTGCAGACCAGCGCTTGCCGTGCTTGATGTTGCGGTCGAAAGGCGCGAAGCCTTCCTGGCGGTAACCGTTGACGTCGTTGGTCAGGTTGTAGCCGGCTTCCTGGACGGACTTAAACAAAGCCTGGAACAGCGGGCTGGTGGCGGGGCCGCGGGAGAGGTACAGCGGGCCGTCATGGCCGCGGCGCGGATCGTTATCCTCGGCTGCGGCGGCGTTCTCCATGCGGTTGAAGTAAGGCAGGCAGTGGGCAAAGTCCCAGTTCTCCATGCCGGGGTTCTTGGCCCACTTCTCATAATCCATCGGGTTGCCGCGCTGGTAGATCATGCCGTTGACGGAAGAGGAGCCGCCGAGCAGCTTGCCGCGCGCGTGGTAGATGCGGCGGTTATTCATCTCTGGCTCCGGCTCGGACTCGTACTGCCAGTCGTAGTTCTTTGCGCCAATGGGGAATGAGAATGCGGAAGGCATGTGGACGAATAGGTCCCACAACGAATCGTTTCGGCCTGCTTCGAGAACCAGCACACGGGTGCCGGGGTCCTCACTTAGGCGAGCGGCGATGACAGAGCCTGCGGAACCGCCGCCTACGACGACAACGTCCGAGACCTCATCGGTGACCTTCTTCGATACCTTCTTGAGATTCTTCTTTCCCATGCAACGCTCCTTTTCCGTGCTTTCTGGCTTTCTTGGTCTTTCAGCGATCTTGCTTGACACTTTGTGACCGAATTCATACGGTCACACTCTCCTACGGAGTAAAGCTTTTTGAATTTTATGCATACGAACGAAATGTTATGCGCCGGGCCAAAATGGCCACCCAAACCACTATACACGTCTTTGTGAATGTTTGCGCAGTATGGGGTATATTTGGGTTGTTCCGCCCTCAAGTCACGGGCGAAACAATGCAATCAAATCGCGCATAGAAAACGAGGGAGTAATTCACATCACACACCCCTCTTCGCCCCAGTGAGACTGAATTTTATTCACGTCTTAATGTCGGAATTTTCATCCATAAACGACTGCAACGAGGAGTAGTAAATGGCAAACTTTGACCCCCACGACCCGGAGGCGTCCCCGACGCCCCGCCGGTCCCCCCAGACAGGTGGGTCGGAGGCCGCCGCGTCACCGTTAAAAACAACAGAAACCAAGAGACCTCGCCGCCCCCTGAAGAAGTCGAACTATCAGGTCCGCGCACTCGTCGGCAGCTTCAAAGCAGAAACCGGCCCGGAAGTCGGCTCTAGTGAAGTTCCGGTGCCAAAGCCCAACTGGCCAGTGTTCATCATTTCCAGTGCGCTCATCATCGCCATGGCTCTCTACGCAGGGCTTGGCCGCGAGTCCGCAGCAAACACCTTGGCCAACGTCACCGCATGGATCGGTACCAACTTGGGCTGGTTCTACGTCCTGACGGCCACCATCGCCGTGGTCTTTGTACTCTATATTGCGTTCTCCAACGTGGGCGATATCCGCTTGGGACCTGACCATTCGCGCCCGAAGTTCAACACCTTCTCGTGGGCATCGATGCTCTTCGCCGCAGGTATCGGCGTGGACCTCATGTTCTTCGCCGTGGCTGAGCCGGTGACCATGTACGTGGCCCCACCCGTCGGCGAAGGCGAGACCATGGAGGCCGCCAAAGAGGCCGTGGTGTGGGCGATGTTCCACTACGGCATTACCGGCTGGGCACTATATGCCCTGATGGGCATGGCCTTTGGCTACTTTGCCTATCGCCTCAACATGCCGCTGGCTATTCGCTCAGCGCTCTACCCGCTCATCGGCAAACGTGTGCACGGCCCGGTTGGTGACGCCGTCGATATCGCCGCGATGCTGGGCACCGTCTTTGGTGTCACGGCGTCGCTTGGCATCGGCGTCGTACAGCTGTCCTATGGTTTCCACCTCATCTTCGGATTCGAGCAAGGTCTGGGCCTGCAGTCAGCACTCATCATTATCGCCGTTGTCATCGCCACGCTGTCTGCTGTTTCCGGCGTGGACAAGGGCATTCGCTTCCTCTCGGAGCTCAACGTCTACCTGGCCATCGCGCTCATGATTTACATCGTGGTCTTCGGCAAGACCGCGTACCTCTTCGACGCGATTACCACCAACGTAGGCGACTACATCTCAAAGTTCCCTTCGTGGACCATGGAGACTTTCGCTTTTGCTGACGACCAAGCCTCCACCGGCGAATGGATGCAGGCATGGACCTTGTTCTTCTGGGCATGGTGGATTGCCTGGGCCACCTTCGTGGGCCTGTTCCTGGCCCGCATCTCCCGCGGCCGCACCCTGCGCCAGTTCATCTTCGGCGTGCTCACTTTCCCGTTCCTGTTCATCCTCATGTGGATGTCTTTCTTCGGCAACACCGCGCTCGACATGGTGCGTTCTGGCGAATACCCCGACTTTGCGGAAGCCGCCGTTAATACCCCTGAGCAGGGCTTCTACGACATGCTTGCGGAGTTCCCAGCATCCGGAGTCGTAATCTTCCTGACCACCTTCATCGGTCTTCTGCTCTACATCACCTCAGCTGACTCCGGTGCGCTGGTGATGTCGAACTTCACCTCGAAGATTACGGATAGCCGCCAGGATGGCCCGCGCTGGATGCGCATCTTCTGGTCCGTCACCGTGGGTGCTCTGACACTGGCCCTGCTGCAGATTGACGGCATTGCCACCGTCCAATCCGCCACCGTGGTCATGGGCCTGCCCTTCGCAGTAGTCATCTACCTCGTGATGTTCTCCCTGTGGAAGTCCTTGCGCCTGGAAAGCGTCCAGCGTGAGGCTCGCCAGACCGCGCTGCATGGCGCAATCTCGGGCCGCACCGAACTGGCACCAGAAAACGGTGACCGCTGGAAGAGCCGTCTAGACCGCGTCAACTCCTACCCCACCAAGCAGGAAATGGATTCCTACCTGCGTGAGACCGCTACCTTCGCCCTCGAGAAGGTTGCCGTGCAGATGCGTGCACGCGGGTACGACGCAGTCCTCCTCACCAGTGAGCTTCCCGACGTCGAGCTGCCGCAGCTGGACTTGCAGGTCACCCTTGAGCACGAACGAAAGTTCCGCTACCAGCTCTTCCCAATCACCGCTGAAAGCCCTGACTTCACCCCAGGCGATGACGACGAGTACTACCGCCTTGAGGTCTACGACCTCACCGGTTCCCTGGGCTACGACGTCTACGGCTACTCGGAGAACCAGCTCATCAACAACGTGCTGGATCTCTATGAACGCCACCTAGCGTTCCTGTACATGCAGCAGACCCAGCCGGGCGACTCTGACGTCTCCGATGGTGCTGAACCCGAGCCCACATGGCAGGAAGACAGCTAAGCTGGCGGACCCCGTTCATTTATAGAACTCAAATTCATCTTTAGAAAGGTTGCTTTTCTTGAGCACTCAGAACACTTTGTTCGACCCAACCACTACCGAGTACCTCAAAGGCGTCCATACGGGCGATGGCCCGAAGTCTCTGTTTATCAATGGCCAGTGGGAGGCAGCCGCCGACGCTGCCACACGCACCATCATCTGCCCAGCCGACGGCAGCACGGTCGGTGTGGTCTCCGAGGCTTCAGATGCAGACACCATCCGCGCCATCGAGGCCGCACGCGCCGCCTTTGAGTCGGGTGTGTGGAGTAATACCCCAGCTATTGAGCGCGGCAAGCTGCTGATGAGGGTCGCCGACTTCATCCGTGAGAACAAGGAGCTTTTTGCTTCCGCTGAGTCCGCCGATACAGGCAAGCGTTACGAGGAGTCCCTCGGCGACATGGACGATATTTCCAACGCCTTCGATTACTTCGGCACCCTGGCCTCGCACGAGGCCGGCCGCGTGGTGGATCCGGGCGACCAGAACCTGCGTTCCCGTATCGATGCGGAACCAGTCGGCGTGTGTGGCCTCATCACTCCGTGGAACTACCCGCTCCTACAGGTCTCTTGGAAGGTTGCCCCGGCTCTTGCGGCAGGCAACTCCTTCGTGCTCAAGCAAGCTGAGCTCACCCCGCACACCGCAATGCTGCTGATGGTTGGCCTGAAGCAGGCGGGGCTTCCCGACGGCGTGGGCAACCTGATCACCGGCGCTGGCGCTAACTGCGGAAACCCACTGTCCCAGCACCCTGAGGTAGACATGGTCTCCTTCACCGGCGGCCTGGCCACCGGCAAGATCATCGCCAAGAACGCTGCGGAGACCGTCAAGCGCACCGCACTGGAGCTCGGCGGCAAGAACCCGAACGTCATCTTCGCCGATGCCGACTTCGACGTCGCCGTGGACAACGCCCTCAACGGCGCATTCTTCCACTCGGGGCAGGTCTGCTCTGCGGGCTCGCGCATCATCGTGGAAGAGTCCCTGCACGACAAGTTCATCGAGGCCCTGGTCAAGCGCACCAACAACATCAAGATTGGTGGCCCGACCGACTCCAAGGCAGAAACCGGCCCGCTGATCTCTGAGGAGCACCGTGAGAAGGTCGCTGCTTACGTGGATAAAGCACGCGAGCAAGGTGCCAAGATTCTGACTGGCGGCCGCGCTGCTACCAGCGAGGACACCACTGGCCAGCACGGCACTGGTGAGACCGACCTGGGCAAGGGCGTCTACTACCTGCCCACGATCATCGATGGCGCCACCAAGGAGATGGACTGCGTCCACGACGAGGCCTTCGGCCCAGTGGTAACGGTGGAGACCTTCACCACTGAGGAAGAAGCCATCGCTACCGCGAACGACACCGAGTACGGCCTGGCAGGCGCCGTATTTACTAGCGATGCCGGCAAGGCTGAGCGCATGGCCCGCGCAATGCGCCACGGCACCATCTGGATCAACGACTTCCACCCCTACCTTCCGCAGGCAGAGTGGGGCGGATACAAGCAGTCCGGCAACGGCCGCGAGCTTGGCCCAACCGGCCTTGCCGAATATCAGGAGCACAAGCACGTGTACCAGAACCTGGCACCGGCGGCGTGGGACCAGTTTGGTCTGCAGTAACTAACTCTGCGTGCGCGGCTTAATGGTCATCGTGTCAATGTTGACGTGCGCTGGCAGCGATGCCACCCAGCGCACGGCCTCCGCGATATCCTCGGCCACGAGGTTAAGCTCGCCGGCGTAGACCGCGGCGGCGCGCTCAGCGTCGCCGCTGAAACGATTGAGCGAGAACTCCTCAGTGGCCACGCGGCCAGGATCAAGCTCGGTGACGCGGACATTGTGGTTCTCAATGCGCAGCACGCGGGAGATAACGCGCACGCCATGCTTGGCGGAGTTATAGCCGGAGCCGCCCTGGTATGGTGTCCAGCCAGCAATGGAGCCCATGTTGATGATGAGCCCGGAGTCGGAGGCCTCCAGCTTGGGCATCAACGCCTGAATCATGCGCACCGTGCCAAGCACGTTAACGTCATACATCCACTGCCAGTCTTCGATCTTTGTCTCTACCAGTGGCTCCAAGCCCTTGGCGCCGCCCGCGTTGTTGACCAACAGGTCCACGCGGTCCAAGTGGGAGACAAACTCCGTGACGGACTCATCATTGGTTACGTCCAGCGGATAAGCTTCAGCCCCGATTTCTGAAGCAAGCTCTTCGAGGCGTTCCACGCGGCGCGCGCCGATGACTACATGCCAGCCATCGGCAGCGAGCGCTCTTGCCGACGCCGCGCCAATTCCCGAAGAAGCACCAGTTACAACAGCAATCTTTTGTTCCGTCATATCCCCCGATGCTAAACCACCCAATTGCGCACGCCCAGCAGGGCTAGCCACAAAAACAGTGGAGGCCTCAAGGAAACTTAAGCCTTAACGGCATCCTCGATCTCGCCCAAGAGGTTGTCAACGAGGCCGTTCTTGAAGTCAGCCGGTGCGAATGCGCCATCGTTCATGTCGGTGATGAGGGAGACCTCAATCTGGGTGCGCAGCTGCTTCATGGAGAAGTTAGCCACTGCCAGGCGCCATGCCTCAACAGCACGGACGCCGCCGGAGAAGCCGTAGCCCACGAACGCGATTGCCTTGCCAACCCACTCGGAGCCGAGGGAGTCGAAAGCGTTCTTGAACGGGCCCGGTACGGAGTGGTTGTACTCCGGGGTGACGAAGATGAAGCCGTCGCATGCGTCGATGGCGTCGGACCAAGCCTGGACGTTAGCGTCGTCGTAGTTCTTGTTCGCGGCCATCGGAACCACGGAGGTGGTCAGGATTGGAACGTTGAAAGCCTTGAGGTCAACTACCTCGTACTCAACGCCGGTATTGCGGCCCTTTGCCAGGTCAGCAACCCAGTTAGCGATTGCTTCGCCTGCGCGATCGTCGCGGGTGGAACCAAGAACGATGCCGATCTTTGCCATGTGGAGAATCCCCTTCTCAAAAGTTGTTGATTAGTCAACATTAAAGTGTAGCACGGGCGTCAATTTGGCGAATGGTGATGTTGATTCGCCCTTCCTTCAACCCGCATCCTTCCGGCAGCGTTGCGTCGTTGACCCGCACAATTCCGTGATAGGCAAGTCGCTTCGGGCCGCCGAATACAATTAAATCCCCGGAGCTGAGCGTCACGTCATCCCACGGCTTATTGCGATTTTCCGTATTGCCCATGCGAAACAGCGCCTCATCCCCGATGGATAAGGAGATGACCGGCGCAAGGGACTCCTCAAAGTCATCGACATGCATGCCCATCCCTGAGCCCGGCGGATAATAGTTCACCAAGGCCATCTCCGGATAGAAGGTCTCCACCCACGGTTCCAGCTCCGGGGAGACCTCGGCCGCCGCGCGCAGCGCTGGGCGCGCTATCTCCTGGAGGGAAACGAGCATCGGCGGCACCCGAGTCCCCTCAATGTTGTCCACGTAGCGGTAGGTTTCGTAATGCCAGAACCTGCCCAGATGCAGCTGGTGCACGCTCATCTTTCCGGATTTTAGTTGTGGCTGATACATCGCCATGGGAGTGCCAGCGTAGCGCCGCGCCACCTCACGGGTTTCCTCGACGAGGGCACGTTGCTTAGCGACGTCCACCCATCCAGGCACGTGCGCTACCCCAGGGGCAATGCGGGTGGCGGGCCGAGAGACATCGAAAAGCATGGGCCCAAGGCTACATGTCGCATGCATTCTCGTGACTAGACTTGAGCCCCATGAACAGCCCCAAGAACTTAGAGCAATACGGCACCTGGGAGAAAATGTCTGGTGGGCAGTGGCACCTGCCAGGCCAGACGGAGGAAGTGCGCACTCAGCACGCGCGGACGTTCCGTTTGATCAAGCAGTTCAACGACTTGGGCAATACCGACCCAGACAAGGCGCAGGAGATCCTGCGCGAGCTGCTGCCCGATGAATCACACGTTCCCGGCTGGTTCGGTCCGGCGCACGTGGAATTCGGTTCTAACCTCATCGTGGGCGAACACGTTTTTATTAACTTCAATGCCACCATCTTGGCGCAGGCCAAGGTCACCCTCGCCGATCGCGTGATGATTGGGCCAAACTGCTCCCTTATCACTGTGGGCCATCCGGTCAACGATCACGAGATGCGTGAGGGCGGCTGGGAGATCGCCAAGCCCATCACCGTGGGCCGCAACACCTGGTTCGGCGCCAACGTCACGGTCATGCCCGGCGTGACCATTGGCGAGGACTGCGTCATCGGCGCAAACACCTTGGTCACCCGTGACATTCCGGATAAGTCGCTCGTACTCGGCTCCCCGGGCCGCGTGGTGCGCAAGCTTGACGGCGAGAACCTGGAGCGCCAGGACCTGGAAGGCCCAGTAGGGGGCTTCGGGCTGCTCTAAATGTTTGATCTCGCACGCATCGGCGCTGGCCTGCCCGTCGCCGAGACCATCGGCACGCTGCCTTCTTCCGGCAACGTCGTGGTCCAGGCGCCGCCGGGCACCGGTAAGACCACGCTTGTGCCGCCGGCGCTCGCGAACCAAGCTGCGGAACAAGGAACGAGCGGGAAGATCCTGGTCACCGCACCTCGCCGCGTGGCCGTGCGCGCTGCCGCGAACCGGCTGCAGCACCTGTCCGGCCAACAAATTGGTTACGCCGTGCGCGGCGATTCCCGCCACGGCCGCGACGTCGAGTTCGTCACCCCAGGCGTGCTGCTGCGCCGACTGCTGCGCGACCCCGAGCTCAGCGGTGTTTCCGCCGTAGCCATCGACGAGGTCCATGAACGTCAGTGCGACACCGACCTCGTCCTTGGCATGTGCCTGGAACTGGCGCAGCTACGCGACGACTTCCGCGTCATCGCGATGTCCGCCACCGTCGACGCCCAGCGCTTCTCCGAACTCATGGACGCCCCGGTTCACGTCACTGAGGCAGTGACGTACCCGCTCGACATCCGCTACTCCCCGGCCACGGGCCGCGCTGCCGGCGAGCGAGATTTCTACGCCCACGTTGCCCGCCAAGCCACGGGCCATTCCGGTTCTGTGCTGGTCTTCGTGCCCGGCGTACGCGAGGTTAACCTCGTGTGCGAGCAACTGCCCGGCGCGTATCCGCTGCACGGACAGCAGACCACGGCTGAGCAGGACGCCGCCCTGTACACCGACGCCGACCGCATCGTGGTGGCCACCTCCATCGCGGAGTCCTCGCTGACGGTCCCGGGCGTGCGCACCGTGGTCGATGCCGGGCTCTCGCGTACCCCGCGCCGCGATGCCCAGCGCGGCATGTCTGGCTTGGTCACGGTTTCTACCTCGAAGTCGAGCGCCGATCAGCGCGCCGGTCGCGCCGGGCGTGAGGCCCCTGGCACCGTGATTCGCTGCTACTCACAGGACGATTACCAGCACTTCTCCCCGCACATCACTCCGGAGATCCTCAGCGCCGATCTCACTCAGGCGGCACTGTTCCTGGAGTGCTGGGGCGCGGGTGAGGACTTTCCGCTCCTTGATCACCCACCAGCCCGCGCGCTTGCCGACGCCCACCGAACGCTGCGCTCGATCGGTGCCACCGGGGACGTCGCCAAGCAGCTCGCTCTTCTGCCCACCGACCCGCGCCTTGGCGCCGCCTTGCTCAAGTACGGCGCCGGCGCTGCGCATACCGTCGCCGCGCTCAGCGATTCCCCGCGTGGGGACATCACGCGCATCACTCCTCCCAAACGCGAGGTCGAGCGCCTAGCGCGCCTCGTGCCCGACAAAGGTTCAGCCGATCCTGGCGCGGTCGTGGCCGCGGCCTTCCCGGAGCGCGTCGCGCGCCGCACCACCACCGCGAAGGAAGCAGAGTACCTCCTGGCCAGCGGTACTCGTGCACGCGCGCTCGAGGACAACGGCGCTGCGTGGCTGGCCGTGGCGGACGTGTCCTTGTCCAATGCCGGCACCGCCATCATCCGCGCTGCCGCTCGAATCGATGAGCAAGCTGCGCTCCATGCCATCGGTACTACCGAGGAGATCACGGCGACGCTCGAAGGCGGCAAGGTGCGCGGGCGCAAGGTCCTGCGCGCCGGGGCAATCGAGCTCAGCTCCACCCCGGTCAAAGTCACGGGCGCTGCGGCCGAGGAAGCTCTTGCTGCCGGCATCCGCGAGCACGGTCTTGCCATGTTCTCCTTCAGCGAGAAAGCGCAGAACCTGCGCGAACGCTTGGCGCACCTGCACGCACACTACGGCGCCCCTTGGCCGGACGTCGACAATGCAGAGCCCGCCGAGTGGCTGGGCCCCGAGCTACACGACGTCGCGGCGGGCAAACCTGCCACCAAGGTCGACATGTATCCAGCACTCCAGCGCCTTCTCCCCTGGCCGGAAGCCACGCGCCTGGATGAGCTGGCACCTGAACGCCTGCCCGTGCCCTCGGGGCGCGACGCGAAAATCGACTGGTCCGGGGATCGCCCCACGGTGAGCATCAAGTTGCAGGAATGCTTTGGGCTGGCGGAGTCCCCGGTCTATTGCGGGCAGCGTGTGCAGTTCCACCTGCTTTCCCCAGCGGGCCGCCCACTAGCCGTAACTGATGACTTGGCGAGCTTCTGGGCAGGGCCTTACCAGGGCGTTCGCGCCGACATGCGAGGGCGCTATCCCAAGCATCCCTGGCCTGAAGACCCGTGGACAGCACCAGCTACCGCACGGACGAAAAACCGCATGTGATTTAGCCCCACTGCTGCACGGAGAGGTAAATGCTCATCACCACGACGAGGGTGAGCAAGGCGTAGCGAATCAGCTTGGTGCCGCCGCCTAAGACGGTGCGCGCACCGAGCTGGGCGCCAAGTACGTTGGCTGCAGCTAGAACTAGGGCGAGACCCCACAGGATGTGCCCGCCCAGGATGAACACGATGAGCGCGCCGACGTTAGTGCAGGTGTTCACCACCTTGGACATGGCGGCAGAGCGCAAGAAGTTCTGCGAAAAAATTGCGGTGAACGCCATGATGAGGAACATGCCGGTGCCGGGGCCAAAGATACCGTCGTAAAAGGCAATGCACGCCACCGCGCCCAGAGCCGCCCACGTACGCCAGCCGCCGCGGATTCCTTCGCTCTCGTTCGTACCGAAGCTGGGGCGGAAAGCCACGAAGACACCAACGCAGACCATCAACACGATGATGAGCGGACGCATCACGTCTTTGTCGATCATCGCTGCAGCGCCCGCGCCTAGGCCCGAACACACCATTGCCGCTAGACCCAGGCGAATGAGTTCGGCCGCCGGCGGGCGCACCTTGCGAACGAGAGTAAAGGCAGCCGACGCCGTTCCGGACACTGCGGCCACCTTGTTGGTAGCCAGTGCGGTGGCCGGTGCGAGCTGCGGCGCTACGGCCATAATGAGCGGAATCAGCACGAGTCCGCCGCCGCCGATGACGGCGTCAATCCACCCCGCGACTGCTGCTCCTGACGTCAAAATTGCCCAGCCACTAATCCCCAAGTCTGCGAGATCCATGTATGTTATTAAACTCGATGCCATGTCTGTTCGTGCACGTTGGGTGATAATCGTTCCGGGCTCCCTCGCAGTGGGAGCCCTTTTCACCTATCTGCACGTCCCCGCCGCCTGGATCTTGGCAGCCCTTCTTGTCTCGGGTGCCATGGCGCTCAGCACGGGCGAAGAGCTCGTCGTGAGCAAGCACTTCTACGCCGTGGCCCGCGGGTTCATCGGCATAATGGCGGCGATGCCCCTCACCCTGGTGGCGGCCTCCACCATCATCGGTTTAGTCCCTGCCGCTATCACGATGTCTCTCATCACGGCCCTAGTCGGAATGGCAGGAGGCATGCTGCTGCACCGCTCGCAGCCCAAGGATATTTCCTGGGAGACCGGCATCTTGTCGATGCTCCCCGGTGGCGCGTCCCTCATGCCCGCGCTGGCCAGTGAGCTCGGTGCTGACTATCGCTACGTCGCACTGACGCAATACCTGCGCCTTCTGGCGGTATCCATCTCCCTGCCTTTCATAGTGTCGCTGCTGACCAGCCCGGCCGGGCAAGGCGTCGACATGAGCGTCCAAGGTGAATCCACCTGGTGGATCGTGCTGCTCACGGTGGCTATTGCCGTTCTGGGCGAGCGATTGGGCAAGCTCGCTCACCTGCCAGCTTCATCGGTGCTTGGCCCGCTCATCATCACCGTCATCGTGGCGCAGTTCCTGCCGGCGGGCCACACGCTGGAACCGCTGTACGCGTTCAAGATCATGGCATTCATGTCCATTGGCTGGGTCTGCGGCGGCGGTTTGTCCGTCCCCGCACTGAAGTCCTTTGCCAAGCAGCTTCCGGCCACGATCCTTTTCATCATTGTGGTCATGGGCGTATGCGCGCTGACCGCGTGGCCGCTGACGGCGTGGCTCGGAATTAGCTACTTCGAGGCCTACCTCGCCACCTCGCCAGGCGCACTCGAAACCGTTCTGGCGCTCTCCGCTGAAGGTGGCGCGGGCCCAGCCGTCGTGGCGGTGCAGATCATCCGCCTCATCATCGTCTTGGTCATCGCGGGATATCTCCCACAGATCTTGCGCCTGCTCAAACGCCTGCGGTAGTAGGGTTTCGAAAGCTAGAGCAGGCACTGTACCTGCTCTGGCGGCATGAGAATTGGGGTCCTTTAATTAAGTACTGCGTGGCGCAGGATAGACATCGGAACCGAGCCCAGTGCGAGGGCCTCGGAGTGGAAGTCACGCACGGACATACCCTGCGCCACGGCTTCCTCGCGGGTCTGCTGCCACAGGCGCTCGCCCAGAGCATAGGAAGGCGCTTGGCCTGGCCAGCCCAGGTAACGGTTGACCTCGAAGTTCAGGTTCGCGTCATCCATCGCGGTGTTCTCACGCATAAACGTCTTCACATGCGCCTTGTCCCACTTGCCCGGATTCGTGCAATCCGGCAGCTTCTTGCCCAAGTGCAATCCGATGTCGACCACCACGCGGGCGGCGCGGAAGCGCTGGGCGTCGAGAAGCCCCATGCGGAAACCAGGATCATCCATGTAACCCAGCTCGGCCATGAGCGCCTCAGCATAGAGCGCCCAGCCCTCGCCGTGTCCGGAGTTCCAGGTCACCGCTCGCCGCCACAGGTTGAGATCCTCCTGCACCAGCGCAGAACCCAACTGCAGGTGGTGGCCCGGCGCGCCCTCATGGTGCACCGTGGTCAGCTCCTGCCAGGTGTGGAAGCGCTCCTGACCGGCCGGAACGGACCACCACATGCGGCCCGGGCGGGAGAAGTCATCCGACGGTGCGGTGTAGAAGATTCCACCAGTACCCGCAGGGTCGATGCGGCACTCGATGTTCTTGATCTGCTCCGGAATGTCGAACTCAGTGCCGTCCAGTTCCTTGATCACCTTGTCCGCGGTGGCCTGCATCCACTCCACCAGCGCGTCGGTGCCCTCAAGAACGTAGCGCTCTTCCTGGTTAAGCTTGCGCATCGCGGTCTTCACGTTACAGTCAGAACCGTACAGCTCGTGGGCGATCTTCTCTTGCTCAGCGCTGATTTCGGCAACGCGTTCAAGGCCCCATTCATAAGCCTCGTCGAGATCGACGGTGTCACCAACGAACAGCTTGGAGAAGCGCTCGTAGCGGTCACGCCCCACGGCATCCTCTGTAGGAGCCTGCGGCTGCAAGTCGTTGGAGAGCCAGTCAGCGAACTGACCAAACGCATGCTTTGCTGCTTCCACCTCAGGGCCTTCAACTCCCAGGTTCTCTAGCATCGAATCGGAGTCGGCAAGGCGTTCACACTGCACAAAGACCTCGTTAATTTGGCGGTGCGGCGGAACCATGCCGTGCGAAGCAGCCTCCTTAAGGGAGTCTTTATATCCGGTCAATGCACCGCCCACCTTGGACAGGCGGGAGCGAATGGCGTCCAGCTGTTCCGGAGTGTCCTGGGGCATGAGCAGCAAGGTGTCACGGATGGTCTGCACTGGTGAAGCGATGTTGTTGAGGCTACGGATGTCCTCACCATGGTGATGCAGGTCAAGGTCCAGGCAGAGGCGGTCACGCAGGACCGCGGCGGTTACGTAGTCAACCTCGTCGAAGTCATCCTCGTCATCAGACTCGTCGGTTGTGTCATCCAACGCATCGACGTCAGCGACCATGTCTCGCGTGCGATCCGCGATGGCAGCGTAGTACTCAGGTGAGAAATCCTGCAGTTCACCCTCATAACCCGGGATTCCCCAGGCGGTTGCCTCAGTAGGGCTAAGCTGTGCGAGGTCATGAACAAAGTTATCGCAGGCGGCGTCCAACAGAGAAGGCTGGCGCTTGTGGGTTGACTCTGAACTCATGAGGGTGAAGTCTATCCTCAATCTGCAGGTTAGGGCCAATTCAAAAGCCAAACGTTGTGGCCTTGTTAGCTACTTGTTATTCCACTTAATTCCTGGATTTACCCAACCTTCGAATCCCTCCAGCACAGCCACGGGAGTGGGAGCTAGAACCAGGGCGTCGACAAAGCGGCGCTGCACGAAGCCTGCCTTAGACATTGCGGCAAACATATCGACGAACGGGCGCCAGAATCCCTCAGTATCCACCAGTCCCACAGGTCCCGTCACGTGGCCGAGCTGTTGCATGGTGAGAACCTCAGCAAGCTCCTCCATCGTTCCCACGCCGCCTGGCAGACAGATGTAGGCATCCGCAAGGTTCTCCATTCGAGTCTTGCGCTCCGCCATGGTTTCCACCACTTCGAGGCTGGTCAGGCCCGGATGCGAGAGCTCCAGATCCACCAGCTCCTCCGGGATCACGCCGGTTACGCTTCCGCCGTGGGCGAGGCAGGCGTCTGCCACGATGCCCATCAGCCCCACGTTGCCGCCGCCATAAACCAGGTTCAGACCGCGGTCTGCCAGCTCCTCCCCCAGCTGCCGGGCTGCCTCACCATAAGCTTCAGAGTTACCTGTGGCCGATCCGCAATACACCGCAACTGACTTCATGGATTTCATCCTATAGCTATCGTGGCTTTCATGAATGACAGTCCCAGCGCCCCACTTCGCCATACTCTGGATCGCGCGCGCGATTTAATAAAGAACGCACACCGCATTGAGATATTCACGGGCGCTGGCATGTCTGCCGATTCAGGTCTGGCCACGTACCGCGATCCCGATTCTGGAATCTGGGAGAACGTAGACCCACAGGACAGGGCAACCATTGATGCATGGGCCAAGGACCCAATCCGTATGTGGCGCTGGTACGCCCACCGCCGCCATCAGGCGGAAAAGGCGCAGCCCAACGCAGGTCATATTGCGTTGGCGCAGTGGGATAAAAAGGTCACTGTCACCACCCAGAACATTGATGACCTGCATGAGAGAGCAGGCACTGACGACGTCGTGCATCTCCACGGTTCCCTCTTTGCCTTCAGGTGCTGCATGTGTGGGCGCCCCTGGCGCGGCGGAGTCGATACGGATACTCCGCCAGAGTGCCCGCTCTGCGGGAACTTGGTGCGGCCGGGCGTTGTGTGGTTCGGCGAGGCCCTTCCCCAGCGGGAATGGGAGGAAGCAGAGAAGAGGATGGCCGCTGCCGATCTGTTGATAATCGTGGGCACTTCGGGCGTAGTATACCCCGCCGCTGGACTGCCCCGGATAGCACACCAGTTAGGAACACCGATCATCGAAGTTTCTCCGCAAAGCACAGATTTAACCAGCTTATCTACGGTTTTTATTAATTCAACGGCCGCGGATGCACTTCCCAAGTTGGTCAACCTTTAGACCATGTTGTCTAGCTGTCAAGTGCCCCATTAGACAAGGCGGTCTAGCCTATCTATACTTTACGCATGCTCAAACCTGGACCAGTGTTCACGCGCCCACGCACCCCGGCGGCGAAGTGCCTCCACCTCGTGCGTCTTAATCCGATCATCACGCGCAGTGAGCTCGTCGAAGCGACTGGTCTATCCCAACCCACGATCACCCGTGCCACCGCGGCTCTTCTCCAAAAGGGCCTCGTCCAGGAACGCAATGACCTGACTCGTTCACGCGGCCGCGGCCGCCCCACCGTTCCCCTTGAGGTCGCCGAGAATAACTGGATTCTCGCCGGCATTGCGGTGGGTACCTCCCAAACCCACATCGGCTTTTATGACACGATGGGCCGCACGATCCGCGAAGACGACGTCCCTACCCCAGTGGCGCAGTTGAGCGAAGAAGACTTCATTGAGCACATCATGGCGGGCGTCAACCGCCTGATGACCGGCCTCGATCGCAAGCTGGTTTCCGTCGGCGTCACCACCTCTGGCACCGTGGACAACGAGGGCCGCATTACTGCGAGCAACTTGGGCTGGGAAAACGTCGACATCGCCGAGCGCCTGCGCTTTCAGTTTGGCGTTCCCGTGGTTGTCTCCTCCGCAATCCCCGCTATCTTGGGCTCCGAAACACAGGCCGCCGAGCTCGGTAACACCGATCCAGTTCTCGTTCTCTTCGCGGATGACTCTATCGGTGCGGCACTTTCTGCCAATGATGAAGTCTCCCAAATCATTCCCCTTCCGGCGACATCCCAGCTCGCCGACCCAGAGGAATCACTCACCACAGCGGCCGTCCTGCGCAAGCTCGGCCGCACCGGCACCTTGACGGAGGCTGTCGCAGCTGCCGCAAACAACCCGGCTGAACGCAAAATCCTGGATGACCGCGCCCGCCAACTGGGCGAAATCGCCGCATTGCTGGTAAACGAATATAAACCAGCCACTGTCGTTGTAGCGGGTAGCGCCTTCCTCGACGACCCTGCAGCCCCGAAGCTCTTTGCTGCCGCGGTGCGCGAAAAGGCCGGTCGCAGTACCCAGCTGCGCGTCATCCCCTCCCTCAAAGAGATCGTTCGCGCCATCACCCGTGCAATTGCGCTGGACCCGCTTCTGCGCGTGCCGCTGGAACTGTTTTAAGCCTCGGCCATTTAAGACTCGTCCACGATTGCGCGCACGTCGTCGGCGTTCGTGAACAAGTGCGCCTGCAATCCTGCTGCGGCCGCTCCATCGACAAAGTCTTGCCGATCATCAAAGAAGTGCACCTTCTCAGCTGTCGCGGCAAGAGCATCGACGGCAACTTTGTATGCCTCTGCATCCGGTTTGGCCACGCCAATATCGCAACTAAATACCACTGCGGCGCAGTCTTCAATCCAATCGTGTTCACTGCGTACGGCATCCGCCAAGGTAGTGGGGATGTTAGAGAGCAAGCCCACCGTGTGCCCCTCGCCAATGAGCCGCTGCACTAAAGCAACCATCTCCGGTTCGGAGTCCATGTAATAGCGATTGTCGAGTTCCACAGCTTCCGCAACGTCAAACTCCCCGAGCTCCACGCTGGCAGAAATACGGTTCCAATACATTGAATCGGACATGATTCCGGCGTCGTATGCCGGGCGAAACTCCCGATAAGTTTCCCAGAACCTCGCGGGGTCCACGGGATTTACCAGCCTCTCGAGCTCGGCTTGTTGCTCCGCGCTGGCAATGCGCATGAGCACGCCGTACATATCGAAAAGAAGCTTAGCCATGCGCCCCAGTCTAGACGCGGCGCGCCTGAGTCAGCACAGCCAGGATTCCCACCGCGGCACCGGCAACGAACATCGGCAGCGGAACTTCAGCATGACTCCACGGCAGCATACCGATAGAGGCAACGGATCCGAGCAGTAAAAGCCCAGCCAAGCTATACAGCGAACGAGTCACCGGACGGCACACGCCAAGCGCACCCGCTAGCATCCCGAACCCTGCTACTGGACCGAGCATCAGCGCAAAGGTGAAAAGAAATGTGCCCAACGCAAGGTACGTCGAGTTCATAGCCATACCACCGACTAGAGCCACCGCCAGTAGTGCTAGTGCAAAACTGATGAGGATCTTGTTCTTGGTAGTCATAAATAAAGTCTCCCACCGAGCGTTTACTCGATGGGAGACTTTATTAAATCTTGACGGCTTCGTTATAGATATTACGAGTTGCGGGATGCCAGGCCAGCGTCGATGCGCAGCAGGCCAGAGCCATCGTTACCAACCAGCTTAATCTGGTCAATAATCTCGCTAACAGTAGCCTCTTCCCCAATCTGCTCATCCAAGAACCAGTTAATGAGGGAGCGGGAATCCAAGTCACCAGCAGCGTCAGCGGCGCGAGCGATCTCACGGATCTGCTCGGATACCTTCTGCTCGTGAGCAAAGGCAGCCTCGAAAGCATCCAACGGAGTTGCTGCCTTGATGGAAGGAACTGGGATGTCAGAAAGCTCTACTCGGTAGCCGCGGTCCAGCAGGTGCTGAGCAATCTTCTGCGCATGCTCGCGCTCTTCCGCAGCCTGTGCGTAGAACCAGTCGCGCATACCCGGGAAGGAGAGGTTGTCCAACTCGTATGCCAGCTGGGTGTAAATCAGAGCAGCGCCGTGCTCGTTGATTACCTGGTTGTTCAGGAGGGTTTGCAGCTTCTCGTCCATGTCAGGAACCTTTCTCTAAGACCCCCGGTAAGTGCAATTTCCTATCAAACCGGGGCGTTTCATTAAGTGCAACACCAACAATACAGATTTATTTCCGTCGCGCTAGGAAGGATTGCTTTAGCAAACATGCCGGTCAAAGCTACTTTTTGGGTTGGATATCCTAACTTTACTCAGGATATCCACCACTGCATTCCCTCCTTAGGGCAACCGCGACACAACCAAGCCACGCTTGACGACGCCGCCCTTGCCTAGAACAGCTTCGGCAGTTTCAGACCCGGAATCGCACCAGAGAAGGCAGCACCGACTGCAGCCAGAATCGCAATAATCGCGGCTATAATGCCGCCGATTGCACCCGCGGAAGAACCCGCGTCTGGCTTCGAATCTGGATTTGAATCTGGCTCAGTAGCCGCCTTGGCATAGGTGACAGTGAGGTCAGTGTTTCCGTCCTCTAGCGGTCCCGGCTTGTAGATGCCCAGCATCACGTCGCTGCCAACCTGGGTGATGGACGTCTGTGCACCTTTGGTGGTGTAGGTCTTCTCTGCTGCCGGAACAATTGCCTCGCTCAACTTAAAAGTGGAGATTTTTGCGTCATCCAGGTTGGTCTCAAGTGCCTCCTTGCTGCTTGGCCCCTTGGTGCCGGTGGCCTTCACGTCCGCCGTGATAGTGGCATCAGTGCCGGAAACCACCACCTTGATGTCGCTGAACGTCATATCGAGACCAAAGCTGCCATTTGGGCCCAGGCCCGGGTGCGCTTGGAAGTGCAGCGAGCCATTAGTGTCGATGGTTCCGTTACCCTTTGCGTCAACCTTGGATGCGGAAGCATTCACTGGAAGCTTGAAAGTTTTGCCAGCGAGGACGGCACCATCAGTGGCCTCAATCTTCCCTTTCGCAAAAGGCTTTTGTACGTAGGAAATGAAGGACTCCTTGATGGGCCAGTTGAGCTCACCGGAAGCGAGGGCAGGAATTTGGGCAGCGGTAGCAGTAGGTACTGCGAGAGCACCGGCCACGAGAGTGGTGGCGGTGAGCACAGAGATTGGCTTCATTTAGTTCTCCGAATCAGAAAGAGTGTAGATGAAAGTATGCAAGCTTAGCCTTGCCATACCAAAGATAGGTTAGGCAAGGCTAAATTTAAAGTCAAGACCTGTTTTAGTGGAGCCGATCTAACTCAGCAAAGATGCCCGAGTTAAACGCAAAAGCCGCCTGGGCCTCAGAAATAAGCGCCGCCCGCTCCGCTTCTACCAATCGCATCTCATCAATACGCTGCCGGTAACCATTACGGTAAGGCGGAATCTTCCCGATCGCGGTGAAGTCGTAGAAGTTAAGCGCATCCGGATCAATCCCATACAGTGCACCCAACCGCGCCGCAATAACCTGGCCGCCGGAAATGTCACCGAGGTAGCGCACGTAGTGATGCGCCACAACCTCAACCGCATGCTCAGGTGCAGCCAACTGCTCAAGGCGAGCCACATAAGCCGCAGTAGCCGGCAAGATGCGAACCTTATCACGCCAATCCCCTCCCAGCTGCCGAGTCAGATCGACTTCGAGAGCATCACGGCGCTCCAAACGCGGATCGGCCACAGCACTCGCGGTTGCCGTTTCTGCCACGGCACGCACGGCTCGCTCCAACGCCTCATACACAAACCACAGCTGACCGGTCAGATCGGCGACAGCTTTGGCATCTAGCTCGCCCGCCATGAGCCGCTGCATAAAGCTCGATCCCTCCGCCCCCTCATGGGCACGCGCAGTCGCCTCGCGCAAAGCCAGCGATAACGGTTGATCCAGTGCAGTGGTCATAAATTCTCCTTAGAAAAGTAACGCTTACCTAACTTACTGAAACCAATTTAAAGTTAGGGTCGCCTAAAAATCAATATTTGAGGAGAAAATCAACCAAAAGAACTACCAGTCTAATTTTCCGCTCAAACGCTCCAAGCGCTGCAAGCTCGCACCATCCAAGCCCCGGAATTCCACCTCGACCCCGCGGTCGGCATACTTTTCCTGCACCGAATCCAGCGTCGCCACCGTGGAGGCATCCCAAATTTCGGCGCCACTTAGGTCAATAACCACGCGCTCTTCCGGCAACGTGTAGTCGAAGGCATAAACCAGATCGTTCGAGGACGCGAAGAAAAGCTGCCCGCGCACGAAGTAGGTGTTTCCTTCCAAGTCCACCGACACGAAATGCGCCACGCGGCGAGCAAAAGCCACCGACGCCGTCAGCACGCCAGCGACCACGCCCACTGCCAGGTTATGGGTGAGCAAGGTGCCCACCACGGTTACCAACATGACCACTGTTTCCGAAAGCGGCATAAGCCGCAGCGTGCGCGGGTTAATCGAGTGCCAATCCACGGTCGTACCAGCGACAATAATCATCACCGCTACCAACGCCGCCATAGGAATGCGGCCGACGGTCTCCCCCAAGACCACGACAAGGATGAGCAGGAAGACGCCGGCGAGGAACGTCGACAAGCGCGTGCGTGCCTGCGCGCCCTTCACATTGATCATGGTCTGGCCAATCATCGCGCACACACCCATTCCACCAATCAGAGCGGACAAGATGTTTCCCACGCCTTGGCCTAAGGACTCGCGCGTCTTATCGGAGTGCGTGTCCGTAATGTCGTCGACAAGCTTCGCCGTCAGCAGCGATTCCATCAGCCCCACCAGAGCCACGCCAATCGCGTAAGGAGCGATGAGCTCGAGCGTCTCCAGATTCAGCGGCACGTTCGGGATAAACAATCCCGGCAGGCTCGTAGGCAGCTCACCTTGGTCGGCCACGTCCGGGACCTCCCACCCGAATGCAATAGCCAACACCGTGACCACCAGGATGGTCACCAAAGGCGCAGGGATCACCGTGGTCAGACGTGGCAGCACCAGCATGATCACCAGACCCACGCCCACCAGCACGTATGCCATCCACGGGACGTCGCGCAGGTGCGGCAGCTGCGCGGTAAACATCATGATGCCCAAAGCGTTGACGAATCCGGTCATCACCGAGCGCGGGATGAAACGCATGAGCTTGGCGACGCCCAGCATCGCCAAGATGATCTGCAAGATGCCGGCCAACATGATGGTGGCCACCACATAGTCAAGGCCGTGACTGTACGACAACGGCGCAATAACCAAGGCCACCGCGCCCGCCGCCGCAGAAACCATCGCGGGGCGTCCGCCGGTAAACGCGATGGAGATTGCCATGATCACCGAGGCAAACAAACCCACGCGCGGATCGAGCCCCGCCAAGATGGAAAAACTGAGAACCTCAGGAATCAGCGCCAGCGCTACCGCGAGGCCGCCGAAGACCTCCATACGAAAGCACGCTGGCGAAGAAAATGCGTATTTAAAACTGCCGAGAACAGAAGTAAGTGCGGGTTGCGTAGATGCAGGTGCTGGTTGTTGAGACACCGCACATACTCTAGCGGCCCCTAGGCCCCTTCCCTAAAGGAACCGTCAGCAGTGATAACAGGCAGAACCGACCACGCAAAATTGATCCATGCATCTGTCTTTTTCCACGAGAAATCCGGCTCAAAGATGGTCGTGGGCTTGGTGTAGATAACGGCTGACTTCACCTCGGCGGCCGTTTCCGCCAGCAGGTTGACCACGAGATCGAGAGTCTTTCCAGAATCAGCCACGTCATCGACCACCAGAACCTTCTTGCCCTGCAAGGAATCGGTATCCAGCTGCGGGTTAAGCAGAACTGGCTCGGGCAGGGTCTCCCCGATGTCGGTATAGAACTCCACGTTGATTGCACCCATTTCTTTGACGCCGATTGCATAGCCGATGGCGCCTGCTGGGATGAGGCCGCCGCGGGCGACACCCACGATGAGCTCAGGGAACCAGCCGGAATCCACAATCTCCTGAGACAGGTGCCGGGATGCTTCACCGAAGACCTCCCACGTCAGGTTTTCGCGATCAGGGTAGTACCACTCGGGCTGGGTCATGGAATCTATTCCTTGGGAGACGACGATTTTCGATCCAGCTTAGTCGCATGCCCCGCTCAACGAAACGGAATCTCCCCAATGGTGCGACGCAGCTTGCGAGTGCGGAGTCGCTCGGGATTCTCTGCGAGGGTCTCCATCGCGCGCACGGCACACATGACGTGCGCCTCCTTTGAGTTTGAATAGAAAGCTTGCGCGCCCGCTGGCAGCTTGGGCACCGCGTGCAACGGAAGATCCGACACGGACAGCAGCGTGCCGTAGGGGATGCGATATCTGTACCCATTCGCCGCGAGCATGCAGGACTCCATGTCGATGGCCACGGCGGTCGAGCCACGCAGCCACTCCCACAGCTCGCGCGGGGTGCGCCATTCCCAGTTGCGGTCCGCAGTAGACAGGACGGTGCCCGTGCGCATGAGTTCGTTGTCGGCGCCGTAGACCTCCTCGACGGCGGCCTCGAGCATGCGCTGGACCTCCGGGATGGCAGGAATGGGAACGTCGACGGGAATGGCGCGATCCAGAATGTGATCATCGCGCTGATAGGCGTTGCCGAGGATGAGGTCGCCGATGCGCATGCGGCCGTCGAGGCCCGCGCAGTGGCCAATCATGATCCACGCCTCCGGACGCAGCACCGCGAGGGAATCCGTGATGGTCTTCGCGTTGGAAGGACCCACGCCGATATTGATCATCGTGATGCCATCGCCGTCCGGCGTCGTGAGATCGTAGCGCGGCATCTGCACTCGGGTTTGGAGGTCTGCGACCTCGACACCCCAGGCGGCATCGGCAGGCACCGTGCGCCCATCCGGTAGAACGAGGGAGTCATAGCGGGAACCCAGCGCGCGCAGGCCAAAGCGCATGAACTCCGTCATGTGCATGCCGTAGTTCGTGAAGAGAATGTACTTCTGGAGCGAGTCGACCTCGATGCCGGTGTAGTGCTCAATGCGCGCACAGGCGATGTCGAAGCGCTGCGGACCGAAGTGGAACAGCGGCTTGTCGCCGCCGTGGAAGACATCCCAGTGGCCATCGATGATGGCGTCGTGGACCTCGTCGAGCGTGGGCCGCGGAACCTCCGCCGGGCGCTGCTGCGGGACCATCTCGACGCCCTTGATGTACTCGGGTGGGATGCGCACGTCCGAGGGGCCGACAAAGATCTCGCACGGGTAATTCTCGGTGAGCCGAGTGAGCTGTTCCTCCAGGTATCCGCGCAGGAGGTGCGGCTTAGACAGCACAGCGACGTACCGGCCGGACTCATCCACGTATCCGAAAGGCTCGGAGCGGTCGATGGGGCGCCATTCCTTGACGTCGACGACGATCTGCGGATAGACGACGTGCGCGTAGTCCGCGCACTCGCCCTTCTCGAGGCACACGCGCGCACGCTCACACGAGGATTCGTAGAGGTCGATGAGACGCTCGACCGCTGCGGCCGCGTCAGGAACAGGCGAAAGCTGGGTCATAGCCCCCGAGTGTATTAGCGATCCGCGTCCTCGGCATCCGCGGCAATTGCCCCCGACAAGCGGTCGAGCTCCGACTTCAGCAGCTGGATATCGAGTCCAGAGGCGGAGAAACGTTCCATCTGGCGCCGCGGAACCTCCTCGGCATGGTCACGCAGCGCCCGCCCCTGGTCTGTCAGCTTCACAACGCGACGGCGCTCGTCCTGCGGATCAATAGCGCGCGTGAGCAAACCTTGCTTCTCCATGCGGCGCAGCAGAGGGGTCAAGGTGCCCGAATCTAGCCCCAGCTCGGCCGAGAGCTCCTTCATCGTCACCGGATCCTCATGGCCCCAGAGCGCTAACATGGTGACGTACTGGGGATAAGTCAGCCTCATTGGCGCAAGTACGTCCTGGTAAGACCGCTGGACGGCATGGCTCGCTCGGTAGAGGGCGAAGCAGAGTTGGTTGTCCAGTTCCAAAGACGCGTGTGACATGTCTCTAGTACAACGCACTAGGGTTGCGCACAATTAAATTGCGTACAAGGAAATCAACGTAAGGACCCCATCATGGAACCGCTCTACACCACCGAAGCACTCGCAACCGGTGCTGGCCGCAACGGCCGCTCCGTCGTTAAGGATTCTGATCTGGACTTCGATCTGGCCGCTCCGAAGGAAATGGGCGGCTCGGGCGACGGCGTTAACCCGGAGCAGCTTTTCGCCGCCGGCTACGCCGCTTGCTTCCACGGTGCCCTGCAGCTCTTAGCCAAGGGCGAAGGCGCCGACCTGGGCGAGTCCTCCGTGGGCGCTCGCGTTTCCATCGGAAAGGATGAGACCTCCTTCGGTCTTGCCGTTGAGCTCGAGGTCACCATCCCCAACCTGCCGCACGACGAGGTACAGAAGCTGGCCGACAAGGCACACGAGGTCTGCCCGTACTCCAAGGCAACCCGCGGCAACATCGACGTCAAGGTTTCCGTCGTCGAGAATTAATCCCCACCCCTCGCGGTAGCTCGTCCCCCGACTACCGCTTCCAGAGATAAACGAAGGCCCGTCAGCTGCGCACTGACGGGCCCTCTCCCCATGACTAATCTTTCGGCACTCACCTGGAGAAGGAAGTGGAGCGCAACCTTCCCGGCAAGCAACCGCCCGTGATTAGGCAAGGCTTAGTTTATAAACCTTTAGTTGGATGGTCAAGGGGGGAACGAGAACTTTCTCCCGCGATCCCGTGAAAAATCATCGCTACCACTAATGATTCCGAAAAAAATGTATCGCGGCACGAAATAGGATGGGAGTTATGGCAACAGAATCGTTCAAAGAACCGCTCAAAGAACTCGAAGCCCTCATCTCCGAGGGACTCGGACGGTTTTGGCGTTCAGACCCGACTCCCCCTTCCGTCAGCTACGACGCCACCGAAGGCCTGCCGGAGACACCGGCGGCGGAACAAGTTTCAGACTCTCCGCGCCATGGCATCACCACCCCTGCGCCCGCTAACGCCTTGCGCGAGGAAGTGGCCGACGAAATCGCCGAGCTATTGCGTGCCGAGCGCCGCAGCTTCTTCGACCTCGACTTTCGCCATCCACGCGGGTCCGCAGGCGACGACCACGAGGCAGAGACCGCAGCACGCCTGGCATCGCTACCGCTCGGCGCACGCCTGAAGCCACGCGGCGTTTTTGAGGACGACTGGGCAGCGCGCCCGGATGAAGACCACCCATGGCCCATCATTCTCATCCATGGGACGACGGATACGAAGGGCGTATGGCAGCTGCTCGGCTCCGAACTGCGCGAGGACGGCTGGGCCGTGTTCGCACCGGACTATGGTGCCCGCGCCACCGGCCCCATCGCCGCCTCCGCCGATCAAGTCGGCGCGTATATCGACGCGGTCCAAGCCGTCACCGGCGCGGAGCAGGTCGTGCTCATTGGACACTCCCAAGGCGGCATCGTCGCCCGCTACTGGATGCATAACCACGATGCGGTGGACCGCGTGCGCCACATCATCTGCCTGTCGGCGCCCAACCACGGCACCACCCAAGGCGGAATCGTCAGCTCGTTGATTTCCAACCGCCGCCAAGAACACGTCATGCGCTCCATCATCGACGCTTACTTCGGCCCAGCTGGCATGGAACAAATCGTGGGCAGCGCGACGCTGAACGAGCTCAACCACAACGGTGACCTGGCCCCCGGTGTGAGCTACACATGCGTGGCCACCAAGCAAGACTCCATCGTCGTGCCGCCGGAAACCTGTTTCTTGGATCCCGGCGACACTCCCGACGGAACGGTGCGCAATGTCTATGTGCAAGACGTCGACAAACGCGCCGTCGTCTTACACATGGATATGCCCATGGACAAGCGCGTGCGCGCCATCGTGCGCACGGTGCTCAAACAGCTCTCCCCCACCCAGGACAATCCTCACGACGCCCAAAGCCACGCCCTTGCCAACGCGGGTCACGCCGACTCGGATTAAACCCGTGCAGGTTCGCTAACGCAGGCGCGCCAGCAGGGAATCAAGGACGCCGGACTGCACGATGGCACCACCGATGACCGCAAACATGCCGCCCAGAGCGGTCAGCGCCAACACGATATTCCACACATTGGAAAAAAAAGAGCCTTCTGTCCCCTTTTCCGGCTTCTTCTCTGGGTCCTTCCCAGGAGTCTTTCCTTGGTCTTCTGTCTGGTCCTTGCCCTTCTCGTCGCGGCCCGGCTCGGTCTGCCCCCCCGGGGTGGTCTCGGTGCCCTCATCGGCAGGACCCTTACACTCGGACGCGGTCTTCAAGGTCACCTTCACATCATCAAGTTCCGGCTTGTACTCCTTGTTGTACAAGCCCATGAAGATCACGTCGATACCCTCGATGTGCTGGATCTTCTTCTCGCGATCGTAGTAGGTACCCGCCTTCGGCTTGTACGTCACGTCGGTCGCATTCAGCGTGAGCGTATCGCCGTCCTTCGACCATGCGGCATTACCCTCAGCGAAGGTATCCTTGCCCGACTTCTTGTTTTCTTCCGTGCGGTCCTGCGGGGTGTATTCCGTCATGCTCTTGCCCGGCACGTAGTAGCCCTCGTAGGACGTGCCCGCCTTTGCCTGCGCTGCCTCCGTGAGGACATAAGGCGAGAGCATCTTGGTGTACAACGCGCCGTGGTGGCCCTCAAACTCCAGCGTCGAATCCTTGGTTCGAATATCGGCTTTCGTGACGGCGCCGTCTTCGCCCAGGCTCACCGAGGACGCAGAAGGATCCACCTCGAAGTGGAACTGGAAGTCTGCTCCGCCTTTGTTGCCCTCGTCCTGCGTCACCGCGCCAGACGTGGTCCACTTACCCTTCGCGATGGGGCCGGTGATGTAGCTGCGGAAAGATTGCTTGATGCCCCAATTCACAGTGCCGGAGACAACGCGGGTCTCCAGGGTCTGGCCAGCGGCACACGTGGGGGCATCAGCAGCAAACGCTGCCGGAACGGTCAGCGCCGAGGCAGTCAGCGCCAGCGCGAGAGAAGAAGAGACAATACGCATGAGTTAAGACTCCTTTAGTAGATAGACAAAAGACTGCTCGGGATCGGCGGTCTGACGCCGCGCCGGATGGACTGAAATGTGGCCGTCCGCCTCCCTCACCTGGATGGGCCAGCGATAGACCTGCGACAAAATCTCGTCGGTGTAGACCTCGCGCACCGGGCCGGCGGCGGCAACTGCCCCGTCTGCTAAGCACACGATGTGATCGCAATAGGCCGCAGCGGCACCCAAATCGTGGAGTACCACGAGCACCGCCACTCCAGCCTGCGCCGCAATCGAGCGCACCAATCCCAAAACTTGTTCTTGGTGGCGGATATCCAGCGCCGCAGTCGGCTCGTCGAGGAGAATCACCGGGGTCTGCTGCGCCAGTACACGGGCCAACGCCACACGCGCACGCTCCCCGCCAGAGAGCGTGGCAATATCGCGGCCGGCCAAGTGCGTCGCATCCACCGCCGCAAGCGCTGCGTCGATGATCGCGTCGTCCTCGGCCTGCCGGGCGGTGCCCTCCCAAGGACGCCGGCCCATGGCCACTACATCTCGCACGAGAAACTGGAAGGACACAGTAACGTCCTGCAGCATCACCGCACGCGCACGGGCCAACGCCCCTGGGGAGGACACCGCCGGATCCTGCCCCACGAGGGAAACGGAACCGGTGTAATCAATATCGCCGGCGATGGCCGCCAGCAGCGTGGACTTGCCCGCACCATTCGGGCCGATGAGGCCGGTGACCTCCCCTGGGCGGGCGACAAGGGAGACATCCGAAAGCAGGTTCCGCTCGCCGATCGAAACGGAAAGATTCGCAACATTAATCATCAGTGCATTCCTTTCTTCATCATCCGGCGCAACAGCACGAAGAAGGTGGGGCCACCCACGAGCGCGGTAAAGATACCGATGGGAAGGTCGGCGAAAGGAATGAGCGTGCGTGCAGCGACGTCGGCAAAGCCAATGAGTACGGCGCCCGCCACCGCAGAGGCTGGCAGCAAGACCCTGTTTTCTGGGCCCATGATCGTGCGCAGCAGGTGCGGCACGATAAGGCCGACGAACCCAATAAGTCCAGCGAAGGCAACTGCGCCGGCGGTAAGAATAGCCGAGGCAGCGATGGCGATAATGCGCAGTCGCTTGACGTCGACGCCAGTGTGTTCCGCGGCGCGCTCGCCCAGCGCGAGCACATCGAGCTGGCGGCCAAGACACAGCGCGATGGCCATCCCGACGAGGGCGATGGGGAGGACCACCCACACGTGTTTCCACTGGGAGCCGTTGAGCGAACCCATTTGCCAAAAGATGATCTGCTCGCGGTTCGAAGTGGGCGCCAGGTACATCATGAAGGAGATGATGGCGTTGCACACCGCGTTGATGGCAATGCCGGTCAGGATCAGATTGACCACCGCCACACGCCCTCGTGAGCGCGCCAACTGATAGATCAGCGCGGTAACCAGCAGCGCCGTAGCAAACGCCGCGAGCGGGACCGTGAAGGTACCCAGGACGGAGATATTAAAGACGATTACCACGGCCGCGCCCACACCGGCACCGGAGGTCACGCCCACGATGGAGGGCTCAGCCAGCGGGTTGGCGAACACGGCCTGCATGAGCGTGCCCGCCACGCCCAGGCACGCGCCGACCAAGAAACCGAGCAGAATGCGCGGCAGGCGGATCTGCCACACGACGTTGGCCGTCAAGCCACCGTCAGGGCCCGCGACCATAATCTGCACCAGGTCACCCAGCGCGACGTAGTACTGCCCCAGCGCGAGCGACAGGACGAAGGCGACACCAAGCAGCGCCGCGAGCAATACGAATACACCACGCCGCAGCCGGGAGCGTCGCGCGAAGACCTCCGTGGGGGCCGCCGGTTTAAGCATTGTCTGGGTCATAGATTGCCTGCGCGAGTTTGAGAAGAGTCTGTCCGGTCAAGGGCCCGAAGGCGAGCGATTGCCCGTCTGGGATGGTCACGATCCGCTGCTTTTGGCCCGCGGTGGTTTGTGCAATGCCAGGGCGCTCGAGGAGGCCTTCGACGCCGCCGGTCGACTCCAGGCCGCCCGTCATCATGATGATGACCTCCGGGTTAATCTTTGCCAAAGATTCGGCGTTGGCAGGTTCGGCGTAAGAGAGGTGGTATTCGGTGCCGAGGTCTACGCCGCCCACACCCTCAATGAGGTCCTTGGCGCCCGTGCCTTCTCCCATGATGAAGAAGATGCCGCCGTTGCCGCGCGCGTAAAGGAACGCCATGCGCATGGGCTTCTCCGGCACGATGTCTGCGATGGCCGCCTTATCTTTTTCGATTTCTTCGACGGAGCGGTTGGCCAGCGTTTCGCCGTCGTCTGGCAGACCCACGACCGCGGCCAGGTTTTTGATGTCCTCGTCCACCGAGTCAATGGTGCGTTTCGGCTCCATGACCACGGTGGTCACTCCTGCGGCGCGAATCTGGTCGATGGCGTCGCGCGGGCCGATCGAATGATCGACGATGAACAGCGTGGGCCGGAGCTCGAGCACGGCCTCCACGTTGATGTTGTGCCCGCCCTGGGTCACGACGGGGCGATCGGCGATAGCGTTTTCCGTCGACGACACCGTGCGACCCACGATATTGTCCGTAAGCCCCAGGCCCTCGAGGGTTTTCGTATACGTACCGTAGAGATCCAATGCCACGATTCGGGACACATCCGTAACGGAGACGTCGTAGCCGTCAGCATCCGTGAGCTCCACCGGCAGAGCGGGAGTAGGCGACTCCGTCACCGCGACGACATCCTCGAAATCTGTCACATTCGACACGCCCGTAAACGAGCGCGGGTCTTTGGCCGACTGCGCGTCTGGGAGGGCTTCGCGCAGCTGCGCGTCTTGGGATTCATAGGCGCCTTGGACGCCGCACCCCGTGAGGGCGAGGACACACGCCAACGCCACCAAAAGTCGTTTCATGCGAAACGAATCCTTTCTCAAGTCTTGGGTAAAAAGGGGTGCGCTACGCCGGGTTGCGCAGGACGACGGAGCCCATGGAACCGCCGGCGATGGCGAGGCCTGCGATAAGCAGCAGGAGCCACGTGGTCGCCTCCGGCGAGGAGCCCGAGGCTGCGGCTTTCTTGATCTGGAAGTTGCTGCTGCCGTCTTCATAACCAGACGTGCTCGTGCCGTCCGCGGCCTGCAGGCCGTTTCCCGCAGAGCTTTCCGATGCCGCCCGCTTTGCCGCCGCAGCACTCTGACCGCCGGCAGTCGTCACCGCACCAGTGTTTGCCGTAGTTCCACTCACTCCGGCGCAGTCCCCGGATCCACCAAGTTGCGCATGCAACGAAAGCGGATCAAGGGTCGTGCCCGGCTCATAGAAATTCGCGAACGCATCATTTCCCGCTGCGGTCAGCGTGACGGTGGCTTCGCCGTCGACGGCAGAGTCACTCACGTCGAGCTGGCTAAACGACATGTCTCCGAGCACCGTGCGTCCAAAGTCCTTGCGCTCGCCCTCCATGTTGGAGGAACGCACGTCAGCGATGAGTTGACCGCTCGTCCCGTTGAACCGGACTTCTAGGTTCGCGATAGTGAGATCGAGGACCCCGTTGTGGCCGGTAAAATGCATGGAGCCGCCGTAGCGGATGGAACCTGACCGCGCCGCTGTATCCACATCTCCGCCGTTGCCCGTGAACTGGAAACGCGAGTTGTCGTACCCTACGCCGTCGAGCGTCCAGGCGCCCTTGGCGATGGAGCCGGTGATATACGACTGGAAGGACTTCTTGAGGCCCCACTCGGCGGTCGCAGCCTGCACGCCCGTGGCTACGCAGGTTTCTGACTGCCCTCCACTAGCCGCGGATCCGGGGTCTTGCGACCGCGCGGTTCTTGTGGTTCCAGTAGTGCCGGAAGTACCCGAAGTACTACCCGAAGCACCCGAAGGGTTCGCGGTGCCCGAAGTGCTCGCGGTGCCCGAAGTGCTGGCGCCCGACGTGCCTGAACCACTCGTGGTACTAGTGGTCGTACCCGTGGCGGCTTCCGTGCGAGAACGGAAGGATTTTAGCTGGTCTAGGAAGGACTCCGTGTTGCCCATGAAGGTGGTCAGGCCATTCATGGTGTCGTTCGTTTCCTTCAAAATCGCCATAGCTTCTGCATTGCGACCGGTAAACGTGCCCGAGATTGTCCCCAAGGACTTCGAACCGCTGCCTGAACCGCCAGAAGACCCGCCGCAGCTGCCGTCCGTGGCCACGGTCCCTGACGAGGGGTCCATCGACTGTCCCGCCTCATAGGCGATAAAGAGTTTGTGCCCTTCGTCGGTGAGCGTGACGTCGCCGGAAAGGTCGAGCGTGCGTGCGGACGCGTCGACGGGTTTCGCTAGATCGATCCCCGCGATGACCACGTTATCTCCGGTAATCCGCGGGCCGCGTGCGGACTTATCCACCATGTCAGATTCATAAGAGACATAATCCACCACGATCGCCGCCCGGTTGCCGGAGGCCTGAATCTTCCAGTCCGTCAGCGTCATATCCAACAAATCGTCGCCGCCGTAGTTGTGGCCAGTGAAGTGGATGACGCCGCCAAAGGGGACGGTGACGGTATCGCCGTGTACGGAGGCCTTGCCCGGAGTGAAGGTAAAAGCACCGTCTGCGCCGGTTTCGGAACCGGTAAAACCGATGCCGTCCGTTTGCCACTTGCCTTTGGCGACTTGGCCTTGGATATAGCTTCGGTAGGACTGCTTAATGCCCCAATTCCAGGAGCAGGTGCCGGCAGCCGAGGCGACAGGAGCGTTGAGCGCGACCGAAGGGAGTGCGATGAGAGCACTGGCAGCAAGAGTGCCCAATATTCGACGGAGAATCACGGATATAGTCCTCATGAAGTAATGATGAGACGAACAAAAAGAATCAGAAGTTAGGCTACACATACCTATGCAGTTTTGCATAGGCTACACTAACCTAAGTTAGGTAAGCAACCCCCAACAAAGGACACTCTTATTCCGTCATGACATCGTCGACTACCAGCTCCTTCAAAAATCTGTATCCCGACGTAGACCCCACGCGTGGGTTACCTCTCAGCGTCTCCGAGCGCCTTGCGCTGTCTCTCGCGCTCGCGATTGCAGCCTATGGAGCCGTAACCGCAGACATGCTCATTGCAGGCGCCGGCATGGCCTTCACCCTCATAGCCTCGGTGCTGCAACAGCACAAGACCGCGCGTCGGATTCGCTCCGAAGCGCGCACTCGCTTCCCCAGCGAAGACTGGGCCGAACACCGCGCCACGCGGCGGTTCAACCTCGGCGTCCTGGTCCCTTTGTGGGTCGGAATCATCATCGCCTTGTGCGCGGCCGGATACTGGTTCGTGCCGCCCGAATATGCAACTCCCGCCGCCATCGTCATCGCGGTTCTCGTTGCCCTGCTCGCCTGGTTCATGCCAGGCATCAGCCCCCTGTGGCGAGGCAAGCAGACCGATCCCCCGGCACCAGAGGAAGACACCGACACCGCAGTCATGTACTTCGAGAAGCTTTAGGCTTGCCGCACCCCAGCCTTACACATCAAGCAGATCCAGTAGCTCATCAAAAGCTGGCGCGACCTGCGCGCGCCACAGCGTCGTCGCCTTCGGGTCGCCGCGTCCGGGGCCGCCGTTAATCACAGAGACTTCCTTGCCCTGTTTGAGCGCGTCGAGCATGAAGCGGTATCCGCTCATCACCGCGAGCGACGACCCAACGACGATCAGCGAACTCGACCGCGCCAGCAAATCCCGCGCTGCGTCCCGCCGCTCCGCCGGAACCGGCTCGCCGAAGTAGACGACGTCCGGCTTGAGCAACTCCGATCCGCAGCGGATACATGGAGCCATCACGAACTCGTCCACCGCCTGCTGCGAGAGCGCGACGTCGCCGTCCGGGTTAACTTCATCCGCGCGCACGACCCAGCGCTCCAGATAGCCCGGATTCGCGGCAGCCAGCCGGGCATCAAAGGCCCTACGGTCTTCTGCATACCCGCAGTTCAGGCAGACAACATGCTCCATATCGCCGTGGAGCGGGATAAGCGTTTCAGTTCCGGCTTCTTTATGCAGGCCGTCCACGTTTTGCGTCACGATGCCGGAGAGCAGCCCGGCGCACTCCAGCTCCACGAGTGCGTAGTGGGTACGGTTCGGCCTCGCCGCATCCATGACTCGCCAGCCCACGAACGAGCGCGCCCAATAGCGGTGACTCGCGGCGGAATCATAGCAAAATTCCTGATACGTCATCGGCGTATGCCTCGATAGCGACCCTTGAGGGCCGCGGTAGTCCGGGACGCCGGAATCCGTCGACACGCCCGCTCCCGTGAGGACCATGACCCCGCCGGCACGCAGTTGCTCAGCGACCCGCTCCGCCGCGTGCGGGGTCGGCTCAGTTGTCTCGCTCACCACCCGCTGGATAGACCGCAGCGCGGAGCGGTGGGCAAGTGCAATGCCCGGATCCTGAAAAGCCATGTCCGCCAGCTTACGCGGGCAGGTGCTCCTCGTAGAGCCAGTCCGAGTCCAGCTCCCCGTGGCGCGAACACTTCGTGCTCCAACCGTCCGGGCGGACCTGCGCCACCATGCGGCGGCCGCAGATCTGGCAGTAGCGCGGCACATCCAATCCCGCCGCTGCCGCCGGGTGCAGGTGCGCCTCATGGAAAGGCTCGCCCGTGTTCGGGTGGAAAATAGGCTCCTCGCCAGCCAGAACGGCCGCCGCTAGCTCGTCCACTAGAGGGCCTTAATTGGCAGGTCGATGCGGCCCAGCATGTCGACGTCCTTCTCGATCTGGCGGCCAAGCGTGGTCAGGTAGTTGCCGGCGATGATGGCGTTGATGCCGCCGAGCAGGCCCTTCTCCGTGCCGTCGTCGCCAAGCGAAAGCTCGCGGCCACCTGCAAAGCGCAGGGTCACAGACGGCATCGCCAAGCGGAACGCCGCCACCGCGCGCAGCGCCTCACCCAGCGGGACCAGCGGATAATCCGCGAACGGGGTGCCAGGACGAGGATCGAGGAAGTTCATTGGGACCTCGCAAGGCTCGATCTGCGCGAGCTGGTACGCGAACTCCGCGCGATCCGCCAGAGACTCGCCCATACCGATGATGCCGCCGGAGCAGACCTCCATGCCCACCGCGCGCACGTTGTCGAGGGTCTCCTTGCGCTCTTCCCAGGTATGCGTAGTCACCACGTTAGGGAAGAAGGAACGGGAGGTCTCCAGGTTGTGGTTGTAGCGCTGGGCGCCCATGTCCTTCAGGCGCTGCGCCTGCTCGCGCGTGAGCGTGCCGAGCGAGCAAGAAATCTCGATGTCTACCTCATCCAGGATGGCGGGGATTGCCTCCGCGACCTGGGAAAGCAAGTTCTCATCCGGCGACTTTACGGCGGCAACGATGCAAAACTCCGTCGCACCAGTCTTGGCGGTCTTCTTGGCGGCCTCCACCAGCTCAGGGATGTTGAGGCGGGCAGCGCGCACTGGGGACTCGAAGAGACCTGACTGCGAGCAGAAGTGGCAGTCCTCAGGGCAGCCGCCGGTCTTGATGGAGATGATGCCCTCCACCGAAACGTCTGGGCCGCACCACTTCAGACGAGTCTGGTGGGCAATGTCTGCGATTTCCTCCAGCTGCTCATCCGGAACCTGCAGCACTTCCAGCAATTCTTCTTGGCTGAGACCAATACCCTGGCCTAGGGCTTTATCACGGGCGATATCGATAATGCTCATGGAGAGCAGCGTACTTGAACAGCGTTCAAATTTTGCTAAAAGCACCCAATTTTATCGCACCGACTACCCTCAAACGCATGACGCTTTACGACGACACCCTCGCTCTCCTGCAAGAACTCATCCGCAATGCGTGCGTTAACGACCTCACGCCGGACTCCGGCAACGAGGTGCGCAACGCCGACACCTTGGAGAAGTTCTTCGAGGGAACTGACGTCGAGATCGCGCGCTACGAGTCCCACCCGGGCCGCGTTTCCATCGTGGTCACCGTACCCGGCGATCCAGAAAAGGAGCCGCTTACCCTCATGGGACACACGGATGTGGTTCCCGTTGACGAGCCGAAATGGACCAAGCCGCCTTTCGACGCCCTCATCGAAGACGGCAAGCTCTACGGCCGCGGTGCGGTGGACATGCTCTTTATTACTGCATCCATGGCGGCGGTCACCCGCAAGATTGCCCAGGAGGGCAACCCAGGCGGCACCCTGGCATTCGTGGGCATGGCCGACGAAGAAGCCCGCGGCGGGCTCGGCGTGAAGTTCATGTCAGAGCAGCACCCGGATGCGTTTTCGTGGAAGAACTGCCTGTCCGAGACCGGCGGCAGCCACCTACCCGGCGCGCTCGGCTTCAACGTTGGCGAGAAGGGCGCTGGCCAGCGCCGCCTGCACGTGCATGGCGACGCCGGCCACGGATCCACGCCCTATGGCAAGGACTTTGCAATTTTGAAGATCGGCGAGGTCGCACGCCGCATCGCCGCTGCTGAACTGCCGGTTGCTTCGAATGAGATCTGGGAGGGGTTCGTCAAGACCTTCAAATTCGATCCAGAAACAGAAGCGGCACTAATTGCAGGTACCGGCGATTACTCGAAGTTCGGCGATCTTGCCGCGTACGCTCATGCGTTTAGCCACACCACTATCGCCGAGACCGTCCTACGTGCTGGCGGCGCAATCAACGTGCTGCCTTCCCACGCCTACCTGGAGATGGATATCCGCCCCTTCCCAGGCCAGACCCAGGATGAGCTCGATAACTTCCTGCGCGAGGCACTAGGAGATCTTGCTGACGAGGTTGAAATCGAGCACCTCATCACCGAGGACGCCACCCAGTCCTCCACCGATACGAAGCTCTGGCACGCGATTGAGGCAACCTCCAAAGAGTTCTTCCCCGATAAAGATGTGGTTCCAGTCCACGCCACGGGTGGTTCCGATCTGCGTTTCGCGCGCCGTATGGGCGGCAACGCCTATGGCTTTGCCATGCATGCCGAAGCCCGCGATATGGCGAGCGCCAACTCCCAGCTACACAGCCACGACGAGCATCTTTATCTCGAGGATTTGGAGCTTACAGTGCGCGCTTATGACTCACTTGTAACGCGGTTCCTTTCTTCCGAAAAGTAGGGCACTACCTGGGAAAAGTCGGCGCCGAAAAGCCGTGTCCGGGGCATGTTTTAAAGTGTGATTCGTAAGTTCGTTCGAAACACTTTAACGGTGAGGAACCTCTTGCTATGAAAGTGCCCTACCACTCTCACACCAACCCTGAAGACGAAATAGCCCAAGCCGCCGCGCAAATCCGGCATGCAGAACTGCGCTTCTGGTGCGAACATCTGCCGGAGTTCGATAACGATATTGAGCTTGCGGTGCAGAGAATGTTTTCTGCCACCGGCGTTAGCCCGGCGCGCATATCCAAAATTTTCATGGCTTTAGATCGCCTCGAATCCATGCCAGAACTACATGCTCTCCAAGAGCGCTATCTCCACCTGGATTTAGATCGGCTTATCGCCATCAACGAGTCCTTAGACAAGCTTGGGGAGCCGCTTGCCGGCGCCCTCGCCCGCATCGACGCAGGCATCACCAAGTACCTCACACCAAAGCGTGCGAACCAAGTCCCGCCCACGCAAGCAAATATCAAGCGCAAACTCAATGAGCTCATTAGCGCCGAAGATGACACGATTGCCCTGCAAGATACGCGCCGCCGTGGTCGATACAGCACCGACCCATTCTCCGTAACGCTGGAAGCAGATCCAGAAACCATCGCGAGCATCGACCAGGCGGTACGCGCTTTCGCCGAGGCCGAGCAGATTCCACTCGCCGAGGCCATGACACGCCTCATCCTCGGCGAGGCCCAGCCAAAGGTTATCCTGCACACCTACCAAGCAACTGACATCCCCGGCGCGCCAACCTTCATCCAAGGCCACGGTTGGTCCCGTACTCCCGTTTCCCCTTCGGAGGTCCACGAGCTCGACCCATACGCCGAGAGCAAGAACTACATCACTCCGGCGAACATTCGAAAATACGTCGAAGGCCGCGACGGCACCTGCCGCTACCCGGGCTGCAACCATCCGGCCTATAAATGCCAGACGGACCATCGCATCAATTTCGCCGACGGTGGCCCAACAACCCCCGCAAATCTTGCTTGCTTGTGCCAACACCACCACAACATCAAAACAGATGGCACAGCGTTCTACATCATGGACCCATACACCGGGGATATCTTCTGGCTCTTCGAAGATGGAACATGGAAAGCCACCGAGCCCACCGGCCCCATCGCGGAGAAGAACTGGACGCAGACTTTCGCACAAGCCATCGCCAGCCGGCGCCGCCGTGCCCACGAGCAGGCCACTGCTTTAAAGGAGGAGATAAAGAGCTAGTCACAACCATGCCTCGCACACTGCTCATTAATTCCACCCTTGCTCGCTGCTACAACCAAGACGCCTGGTGTGGATCTGGTTCAATTTCGTCATCACGCCCGCTGGCGCTGGTGACACAGCAACGGTGAGGGATGCACTCGATTGGCTCGCGTGGCGCAATGGGTGTGGCAGGCATGTTCGCCACCGCTTGGCACTTTGCGCCCTACATCAAGCGCTTTGCCGGCGATGATCGCAAAGCCCAGTGGGCGAGCCGTGGGTTTTCGGCGCAACAATAATGTGCGGTCGCCAAATGCTCTATGCTGCCGTCAGTGATGCATCGCTAAGCATCGGCGAAAAGATCCTCATCGGCATTTCCGACTTTGGCGTGCTCACCTTCGCCCCGATGGGTTTCATCTTCCGCGGCCGGTGGAGCGAGGTTGAACAAGAACCGCTGCGAACAAACCTCGTTGACGGAATCATCGTGTTTCCTTGATTACAGTGAATATTTGGATCTCTACTTAAAACAGAAGTCCCAGGTTTCGCAGCTTTCTTCCTTCTAGGAGGGGAAAAAGTACTCGTCCGCGTGCAGCGCACATCCAGTATTGAATGTGTGCCCGCAGCGGACGCATTTGTATGCGGCAGTATAGGTGGCATAGTCCATCTGCGTGCCACATGCGCCGCACATGACGGCCTGCTCATCGCGGGGCATGGGACCAAAGTCGTGGTCGGTTAGCTCCGCATGACATAGCGAGCAGGCGAACCACTCGCGGCAGGTGGCGCACTTGTTTGCCACGACGTCGACAAGCGAGTGCCAATGCTTACAGCGACCCGCATCATCGATTGCCCCATGAATCATTAGCGGCTAAGGCCCCACATAACCTGGTCGAGCGCGCAGGAATCGTGCGGCAGATCCGGATGCGCGGCTGGGGCCTCACAGACGTCGCCCAAGCTGACGTTTTCAACGTCGGCGCCTGGTACCGCAGTGAGCTTCGAGGTTTCGTTCGGCGTGACGGTGGTATCCGCCGGGCTATAGATCGAGGTGTACTTAACCCCCGGCGCGGTATCGGGCAGCTTGTTCATTTTCTCAATAAAATCCGAGCCCTGCAGCTGCTGAATGCCGGCCGTCGAGCCGAAGAAGGCAGCCAGCTTTGGCATAATCTTGGCAACATTACTCAATGCAGGTCCCATACCGTTCAGCGTAGTGCCGTGATAGTTACCACCCAGTGCAACAACACGGGAGACCTCCTCTGGGGAACCGTAGAGCTGCGTGAAAGTCTTGGTGTGCAGCCCGCCCTGGGAATGGCCCACGAGGTTGACCTTGTCAGAGCCAGTAGCGGACCGAACATACTCGATTTGCTCTGCAATCTCGCGAGCAGAAGCATCAAGATCCCCAATCGCCTTCATGGCCGGGATAGCATTCTGCAACGTGACATCGTCCGCGCCTTAGTCGAATGCCCACACGCACGTGTTTTGCTCCTGCAGCCGCGGAATCAGAAGCTCGAGGCACCACCAGCACCGGAGAACCCCGAGCTAAAGTTGCTGCTCACATTGGGTGAAGAAGCTACGGAAGCGCTATTCCATGAGCTGATCGCCATAAAAGGTACGAATCCGTGATAACCCACTCCCGGATAGAAGGAAGGCTCGTCAATACGCGGGCGCGCCGCCAATTCATCCGCTTCGTTTTCCTTTTGTAACTGCGTTTGGATCTGCCCAAAGAGCGTGGCTGCGCGCTCCACTAGCTCGAGGTAACGATCCATAAATTCAGGCGCGGCCGCATCGATCTCCTCGGAAACGGCAATCAGCCGGGATGCTTCTTCCGCGACTCCGCCCGTTGATTCCGTGCGCGCCTCAATCAGGTCCTTGCGTAGCTCATAGAGTTCCTTGCGGCGCGCGTTAATGTCAGCATGCTCGACGGCATACAGACGGTCGATGTTGTGTTCTGCGGTATCTACGCGGCCACAGATGGATTTCGCTTCCTCGATTCCACTCGCCGCTTGTTCGAATTCCTCGTCCGAGGACTGCTCGTTCAGGCTGGCAAAAGCGCTAACTTTGCTGTCAAGGTTGAGGAACTCGTCGCGCAGTTGCTCCCATTCCTCGCGCATCCGGGCGTCGACAAGCGCTGATTGCAAAGAGTGCGCACGCACGTCGATGGCATTCAAGCGTTGTGCGGTATCCCCATAAGCCCGTGAAACGTATTTCCAATCCTCGCGGGCGGTCGCAATACGCTGCGCTTTCCGACGCCGCGTAGCACCCACCGCAGCCACGATCCCTCCGGCAGCTGCACCCGCACCGAAACCGCTAAAGCCAATACCGAGACCGCGGTTAGCCTTAGCATCGGAATAAAGCTCCTCGCTGACCTTGTCCGCGTCGGCAGCATAGTCAGCGCCAGCGAAAAGACCTGCCGGGATATTTCCTGCCTTCACGCCCGGTTTGATCTCTTCGATTGCGTCTTCCAAATGACCATCATCGAGTTCCAGGGACAGGTCCCTCGCCACATCGTTGCCCGCGAAGATGAAAGCTTGACGTGGATCGAGGCCCACGCCAACGAAGAGCTGGCCATCGGTGAACTGGTCATCTCCAATGAGGTCTGGGTGATTATCGCGTAGATACTCTTCGACGGAATCCTCTACCTCGTCCTTGTTCTTTTTGAAGACAAGGTAGTTCAGCTGCTTGACCGGAGCCGCGAAGTGGATTCGCTCAACGTCACGACGCATGCGTGCTTCGTCATCGGGGTTTAAGACATCTTCGGGATCCATGATCTCGACCTTGACGTCTGCGGACCGCTCGACGGAATAGTCTGCTTGCTCCGGAGATGCCACAAGCGTGGCGACACCGAAAGCAGTGCCGCCGCCAACCAAAAGCGCTGCTGCTGCAGTCGCCGCCAGAATCTTTTTCATTCCAACCTCCATTCCTGCTTGGTGCGCAGCCATGCCAGGACTGCCTTGACACGTCGGTTTTCGTCTTCAGGACTGAACCCGAGCTTCATGAAAACATTCGCCACGTGTTTGCTTACTGCACCGGCAGTGAGCACGAGCTTGCCTTCGATCTCGCGATTGCTGGCGCCTTGTGCCATCAAGGCTAGTACCTCGCGTTCTCGGGGCGTGAGCTTATCGACGCCCATCTTCCGGGAGGAGAGCAAAGTGCTCACGACTTCCGGATCTACCACGGTGCCACCTGCAGAGACCGTATCCAGTGCATGGATGAACTCATCCACATCGGCGATTCTTTCCTTGAGAAGATAGCCGAATCCGCCGTGCTCGATGAGTCCGTCCAGGTAGCTGGCGGCAACGTATTGACTCAACGCCACGACGGGCTGCTCGGGCGTACGTTTGCGAATCTCATTGACTGCTCGCAGGCCGTCGTCCTGCAAAAGCGGCGGCATCCTGACGTCGGTGACAATGATGTCGAATCCTTCTGCCGCAGCACGCAATTGATCAGCATCTTCGACCGTGGTGACCTCATGGTCCAAGGAGCGCAGAAGTTGTTCGATTGCTGCACGCAGCAGGGCGGAGTCTTCAGCAAGCAAGATTTTCATGGCAGTTCCATCCTTAACCGTGCGCCCTGATCTGTTCCTTCTAGTTCCACGCTTCCGCCCAAGGCTATGGCGCGCTCTTCCAGTCCGGCTATGCCGGTTCCCTCGCCCGCGGTTAACCCGTGCCCGTTATCGGTGATGGAAATCTTTATCCCTTCTCGGTAGTCCAGCTTCACAGTTGCTGCGGTGGCCTCACCGTGCTTTACGGCGTTGGTTAGTCCCTCTGCCACGCAGTGATATGCCAACAAGGCGCTGGTTTCATCAAGGGAGCGTTCTTCGCCTTTGCATTCGAGGGTGGTCTCCAGCCCAGAATGGACGAGGAGTTCTTCGAGAGCCGCAATCAGGCCATTATCGAAGAGGACCTGCGGTGCGATGCCACGGACCGTGTCGCGCAAGGCAGAGAGAGCAAGGCTGGCGTTGTGGTCGGCGGCGTCGAGAGCCGCGGTGTCTCCTCTTTTCGCCGCGGCTAGGTTGAGCTTGAGCGCGGTGAGGTACTGCTGCGGGCCGTCGTGTAGCTCCCGTTCGATGCGGCGGCGCTCGCCGGAGAAGGCGTCGATAAGCGTGGCTCGCGCATCGCTCTCCAACGCCAGGCGGGTGGTGCTCACGGAAAGAAAGGTTAAAAACTTCGCGCCAAAGATAAGGACCAGCAAGCACAGGCAGCCAAACGTCCAACTCACCACGATAGCCAGGGCTCGATTTTCAATGACGAGGCTACCGAGGTTGAACCTATCCGTGAAGAAAGGAGCGATGAAGAATACCACCGTCATAACCCCCACGAACAGCCACAACGCCATGCTCAAAATCGAGAGCAAAAGCTGAATCAGAAGGTGATAGAACTGCTGCCAATCAAACCAGCGATGTGGGGTGCGGTAGCGAATCTTCACTCCCAACCACCGTGCGCCGCCGCGGGTGATGGCGGCCATGAGGGACGCAACGAGCGGAATCCAGGGCAGCATGACAACGGAAACCACAGCAGCGGGAATGCACAGCAGCGCTAGCACTAGATTCCACGCTACGGATTTGAGAGTTGACATAGAGTACAACCCTAATCCGAACTTCGGACACACGCAGTGGAGCTAGCTCCCCTAAATTTCTGGGAGTCTCCCCCATCGGAATACCGCGCCTTTCAACGTGAAATCGAAAGCATGACACTCATCGCGAAAAATCTCACGAAGAAATACGGCAAGAATCTGGTGCTAGACCACCTCTCGCTGCGCATTGAACCGGGCGAGTTCGTGGCCATCATGGGCCCTTCCGGAAGCGGCAAGTCAACGCTCCTCGGCCTGCTTTCTGGCCTCGACAAACCTACAACCGGCAAGGTAAATGCACCGGGGCGCAAGCACCGCGCTTTCGTGTTCCAAGACTATAACCTCCTGGAATCGCTTAACGCCCAGCAGAACGCGGAACTTACGGCGAAGTTCTCCGGCCGTAAATGCAGCCCGGCGAAGCTGCACCAGACCTTTGAGAGCTTGGGCATCGGCGGGCTGGAAAAGCGCTTACCGGCACAGCTTTCGGGCGGACAGCAGCAACGCGTCGCGGTGGCGCGAGCATTGCTTGCCGACGCCCCCTTCATCTTCGCCGACGAGCCCACCGGTGCGTTGGACGACGACACGGCGGACGTGGTCATGGATCATCTCGTCCGCGTACCCAGCACGGTGGTAATGGTCACCCACTCGCACGCGGCCGCCGCGAAGGCCGATCGCATCTACAAGCTGGAGGAACACCATGTCCGTATGGCTTAAGGATCTGCACAGCAATTGGCCTTCCTGGCTGGCGGTGGCGCTGACGTGTTTTATCTCCGGAATGGGATTCTCGCTTGCCGTAGCGCTCATTAACGCAACCGGTGATGACACAACTTCTCTGGGCGGAACCATCCTCGGGCTGGCTATCTGCTCCAATATTCTCGTCATTTTCTCGCAGATGAAGCTCATCATCGACGAGCACATCCACATCTACCGCAGCTGGCGCATGGTGGGCATGCCCAATTGGCTCATCTTTGTACTCGTGCTGGGTCAGATTGCGGCGGTCTCTACGTGCGGTGCGATTCCTGGTGCCTTTTGCGCTACATTTCTCACGGACTTCGCCCTCGACGCTTTGCACCGCGACAACCTTCAAGTGGACGGTATCTCCGTGACGATGGGCGGTGTTGTACTAGCTAGTGCGGTGTGCGTACTTGCCGCAGTACTCGGTGGATTCTTGTCATTGCGGCGCATCTACCGTTCAGGTATGCCTCGGTGGACGGCCGCTAGATGCGCACTCGCCTTCGTCTTCGGCGCTGGGATCTTATTTGCCTGCACCTTGATCGAAGATCCGATAGATGCAATGTCCGCGTGTTTGGGCCTTATCCCCTTGTTCGCATTCCTGGTTCCATGGATGTTGCCACTGCTTATGCAATGGACCCGACCTGTCGGCATCGCTGGCGCGAACGTGCGCGTACGCAGCAACTTCACCGCACCACATATCATGCCGTGGATCTTATTCGGCGGCCTCATCATCGCCGTGGGCTCAGGCTTCCGCGCCGTATTGAGCATGGAGGAGGAGGTTACGTTGTCGCCGTGGCAGGTGTTCGTAGTGGTACTCGGGCCGACGATCGCGCCGAGCGTGATGGCGGCGTTTACTACTTCGCTGTTAATGCGCAAGCGGATCGCTCACGACGCAGGGGCGCTAACTTTGGCGGGCGCTGCCAGGAACAGCATTTTCCGGGTACAAATCGGTGAAGCCTTCGCGCTGACAGCAACCACGACGGGATTACTGTCCGCGCTCACGCTCTTCATCGTCTTGCTCATGAACCACGGGATGACAGGAGAATACGCGCTCACCGGCTTCTGGTGGCAGGCATTACTTGTGCAAGCTTGCGTGATGTTTATAGGCCTTTCCGGCTTCAAATGCGCGTTGGCCACAAACTTTAGGGATACAGCTGCACATTTCCGTCCGTGAAGGACTTGTACTGCTCAATGTCTCCGCCAACTGGGACCAATTGATCATCTTCAACCTCTAGGCGCACGCGTGCGGTTTCGGTAATTCCCTATGCGGTAGTACGTCCGCGATTGCCCACGGTGAGCTCGATTTCATCGTCTCCCACCATGGAAGCTTCTTCCACGGAACTGGCGGTGATACCGTGGCCGCCGACCAATTCGCCCTCGGACCAAATGAGGATTCCGTCTGCGATTGATGCACCCGTTCCGGCAGGACCGTTTTCGTCACCTAAGGCGCCACTCAGTACAGCGTAGCTAATCTCCGCGCACGGATCATAGGCGCCGTCAATGACCGTGTAGTGGAACTTGAAATCATCTTCATTCGTATTGAGGACACCCTTTGCGCCGTTGGCGAATCGCTTCTGCAAATCAGAGCCGCCGTCCGCGCACTTTTCCTTTCCATTTTCTTTATTTTCCGCAGTTACCGTCTCGGTGACTACCCGCTGCGGGTCTGCTTGCTGCTGGGTCTATTCTGTGGACTCGGTTTGTTGTTCGGTGGTCGCACGGAAGACCGGCTTCGGAGAATCGCTTTCGGATTCCGATGAACAACCGGTAACGCTCAACGCGACTACAGCTACAGCACTCGAAACAGCAACGAATTTCCTCATGATTTCACGATAGGTCACTGCTTGCTTTTGTAAATGGCGCCGCCAACAATCACCGGCACTAGTCCCACCACAATGAGGTAATAAAGCTCCGTTTCTGAGGAATAGAGGGTGGACAAACTGCCTGCTAGAGAAGTTCCGATAGCCAAGGAAAGAAAGAACAACGCGGAAAAGCGTGTGGCAAAGGCAGCCGGCGCGTGGATCGCAGTGGCAGCCATTCCGATGGGGCCAATGAAAAGCTCGCCCAAGCTCATAAACAGGATGCAGCCTACAAGCGCTAGGAACGGAACCGAACTTGCCCCGGTAAAGGGAACCAACACCAGCATTCCCATGCCCGCCAACGCGAGTCCGCCGCCCATGAGGTGGTTACGGTTGCGGTGTTTGGTTAAAAGGCGGGCGATGGGAAAGGTAAATACCAAGATAAAAAGAGGGTTGAGGGACTGCGTCCAAGCAGCGGGCACTTCAAAGCCAGCGATGGTGCGATCTAGGCGCTGCTCTGAATAAACGGCAAAGACGCCATAGGCCTGGGACTGCAGCGTCCAATACGTAGTTGACGCAATAAATAGCGGAATGAAAGCTCGTACTTTTTGTCTTTCTGCAGCACTTACCCGTGGCGAGGTGAGCACGGTGACAAAGAGCCCAAGGGCGGTTGCGACCGTGGCTATGAGCAGCACATAAGCCAAACGATCGGGATTTCTCAAGCCCCACACCGCAGCGACGATAACCAGTACAGAGGCGATAAGTACCTTGAGCTGTGTCTGCGGCGCAGCAGGGTTTGCAGGCTGGGTAATAAACTCGCGGGATTTAGCGCTGAGACTGCCGAGCATTCGCCTGCGTAACGCCAAATAGTTCACGCATCCTACGACCATTAGCAACGCCGCGGCGCCGAAGCCCACGTGAAAGCCACGGGTCTCAGCCAGCCAGCCGGTCAGCATGGGCCCCAAGAAAGCGCCGATGTTGATGCCTAGGTAGAAGATTTGGAAAGGCGGTCCCGCGGACGTCGGAAATGCCGCGCCTAAAATGGTGATCGCTGCGGTCTTGAGCAACCCGGAGCCCAGCGCCAAGGGGAAAAGCCCGGCGAAGAGGCCCACGAACCCGGGAATTAGGGAAAGCGAGAGATGGCCGCCGATAAGCAGCGCGGCGCCGGCTAGCAAGGTGCGTTCAGCGCCCAGAACGCGATCAGAAACCCACCCGCCGGCGAAGGTGAATAAGTAGAGCATCGCGCCATAAGCACCTACCAATGCGGTGGCCTCACTTTGCTCCAGCCCCAGGCCGGCTGTGTGGTCATAGAGGTAATAGACCAGGATGGCTTGCATGCCGTAGAAGCTGAATCGCTCCCACATTTCCACGCCAGCGATGGCTGGCAGCGTGGGAGCTACACCCAGTCTTGAACGTTGTTCAATTACAGTCATGAAATGAGATTATAGCTGTGGTAGAGATAATTCCATGCCTTTTTTGAACAGTGTTCAAGTCGCTGCGATCGACTCCACCCACATCTGGCACCCCTATGCTGCGCCCGGCGCGCCAGCCTTGCAGGTACTGCGCACCGATGGTGCCTATTTAGAACTCGCAAATGGCCAACGCGTCATCGACGGCATGAGCTCCTGGTGGGCGGCATGCCACGGCCATTCGCACCCGCGGTTGGTGGCGGCGGCGAAGGATCAGATCGATAGGTTCAGCCACGTCATGTTCGGCGGGCTTACTCACGAACCGGCAGCGCGGCTTACCGCAAACCTCCTGGAGTTGACCAACCACCAGTACGCGCAGGTCTTCTACTCCGATTCCGGATCCGTCGCAGTAGAAGTGGCGGTAAAGATGGCGCTGCAGTGCTCGCCGCCCGGCCGCACCAAGCTTTTGACCTGGCGCTCGGGCTATCACGGCGATACCTTCGCCGCGATGAGCGTGTGCGATCCGGAAGGCGGCATGCACTCTATGTGGAAGGGCATCCTTGCCGAGCAGATCTTTGCCCCAGCTCCACCCACGGAAGGCGCCTCGGCTAAGCAGCGGGCGGAATACTTGGATAAGTTCGAGTCCTTTATCACCGAAGAAGTCGCCGCGGTCATCATCGAACCCGGTGTGCAGGGCGCGGGCGGAATGCGCTTCCACGACCTAGAGCTGGTCGCAGGCGTGCGGGAGCTATGCGATAAGCACGGAATCTTGCTCATCGCGGATGAAATCGCCACTGGGTTTGGTCGCGCAGGTGAACTCTTCATGACGCAGGCGGCAGGAATCACGCCCGACATCATGTGCGTGGGCAAGGCGCTAACCGGTGGGTTTATCTCGTTGGCAGCAACCCTGGCCACGCAAAAGGTGGCGGAGACGATGCAGCCACCCGCATTGATGCATGGACCGACGTTCATGGCCAATCCCCTGTCCTGCGCGGTGGCGGCCGAGTCCACCGCCATGATTTCGGAAGGCACCTGGCGCGCGGACGTCGCACGCATTGAGCAAGGTTTACGCGCAGGGCTTAGCGACGCCCCCGGCACCACCCGCGTGCGCGGCGCCATCGGTGTACTGGAAATGGACCATGACGTGGACATGGAAGCGACCACCGCGGCGGCCCTTGAAGAAGGCGTATGGCTGCGCCCATTCGGCAGGCTCATCTACACGATGCCGCCATATATCTGTACCGATGAGGAAGTAGCGCGCATTTGCCGCGCCGTCGTTGCCGCCGGGGAGGTCGCATGATCTATTGCATCACCGGAACCAATACGGATGTGGGAAAGACCATTGCCACAGCGGCCCTGGCCGCGCAGTACCAGGCGGCGGGCAAGCATGTGGTGGTGGCGAAACCGCTGCAAACAGGAGATACGAGCGATTGCGCCACGGTCACACGTCTTACCGGCGTGGAATCCCGGCAATTCAAGCACTATCCGGAGCCTCTAGCGCCGAACCTTTCTGCCCGGCGCGCGGGATTAGCGCAGGCCGAAAAAGAGGAGGTGCTGGCGTGGATTCGCAGCATCGATGCAGACGTCGTACTCGTGGAGGGCGCGGGCGGCCTGCTGGTTCGGCTCGCGGATAGCTTCACGCTTGCCGACGTCGCCCGTGACCTCGGCGCCGAGCTTTTCATAGTCACCAGCTTGATGTTGGGCAGCCTCAACGCCGCCGAGCTCACCGTGGAAGCTGCCCGCGCCCGTGGCATTCACGTCAAAGGGCTGGTTGGCGGCATGCTGCCACAAGAGCCGGACCTCGCCACTCGCCTCAATGTCGCGGAGCTTCCCAAGGTGACCGGCGTGCCACTGCTCGGCTGTATTCCTACCGGCGCAGGCTCGTTAAGCAAGGAGGAATTCTGCGCCCAAGCGGCGCAGTGGGATCTCTTGGGCGGCATTTAGATCGGCCCACGCAACCGGAAAGGGTCTTTTCATCCAACTGCTCGGGACTTTCATGACTCGGACTCCTCATCCCCTGGAACAATCTTGCTGTCTATGGCACTCAAGATGCAGCCAGCCAAAATGTAACCACTCGCCTGCATACGGGTGGCCCAGTTGCCTCCGCCTCCGGCCACAACCAAAAAGATCATGAAACGGGCCTGACCCCCGGAAAGTAGACACGTCGGGGGTTAGCTATGCTGCTTGGGTCAGTGTAGCTGATGTGAGTGCTTCGAAGTCATTGGGGGCTAGAAGGTTGCACCAGGAGTGCCGTCTGCGGGTGTTGTAGCGCATGCACCATCGAAAGACTTCCTGCCGGCAGATAATGGGATTATCAAAGACTTTCCGATCACGTAGCACTTCACGTTTTAAGGTGGCGTTAAATGATTCTGCCAGGGCATTATCGGCACTAGTTCCCACCGCGCCCATGGATTGGCGTACACCAAGTTGGGCGCAGTGGTCCCTAAACGCCTGTGAGGTGTACACACTTCCATGATCAGAATGGAAAATAGCCCCGTCAAGGCTTCCGCGGACTGTGCTGGCATGGGACAAAGCCTCGATGACCAGTGAGACACGCATGTGGTCTGCGAGTGCATAACCTGCAAGTTTTCGTGAATAGGTGTCAATGACCGTGGCCAGGTACATGTTCTTACCGCCCTTACACGGCAGGTAGGTGATGTCGCCTACATAAACACGGTTCGGCTCGTCAGCGGTGAATGTACGGCCTACTAAATCTGGCATGACACGGTGACCAGGCTTGCGCCGGGTGGTGATGCATCGACGCCGTTTGCTAAAGCCTTTTAGCCCCATGGATTTCATGATGCGCGCAACCTTCTTATGGTTGATCGGGCCGAAGTCCGTATCGTCGTTGAGGCTTGCAGCGATGCGTTTAGCACCATAAAGCCCGTTCTCATCATCAAAGATGGCCTTGATTCTTGCACCAATAAGGGCATCGGAACATATCTTTAACCTGCGATTTTCGTGGGTGTTGACCCATTTATAAAACGAGGAGCGATTGAGCTTTAACACATGGCACATCCGCTTGACCGAGTACTCGGTTCGGTGGTCATAGACAAACTGGAAGCGGATCACCAGCGTGTCTCTTCGGCAAAATATTTCGCGGCCTTGCGCAGAATATCGCGTTCTTCGCGCAGCTTCGCGTTCTCTTTTTCTAGCTGGCGGATTCGCTCGGAATCAGTCGTCTCCTTGGCGTTGTCGCGCATGGCCTTCGTGCGGGCACGTTTGCCGGTGCCGTATTGCTGAAGCCAGGAGAAAAGCGAGGAACGATTGACTCCAAGCTCTGCTGAAGCCGCGTGAAGTGAAAGGTCCTCATTGTTTTCATAGAGGGCCACAGCATCACGTTTGAACTGTTCGGAATACCTAGGCATGGTGGTAGATTACCTTTCTTCCCAACCCAACCGGGCTGGATATCAGGTGTCTACCAAACAGGGGTCAGGTCCAACCCACAGCAATGAGACAATAAACAATGAATCGGCCATGCGCACCGAGCCGATACCTCCGCGCAGAAATGACGCTGATGACCCAGCTGAGCACTAGGAGAATTGTGTGATGTCTATGGAGTTTTTGGTCACGGAGTCTAATGGCTTTTTGGACGGGGAGTCCAGATAGTTTTTGGTCACGGAGTCCAAAGACTTCCTTGTCGTGATGTCTCAAGACTTTTTGGACAGTCGGTGGGTTGGAATACCAAGATGGCTATTTCAACCCATCTCCGCAAGAAAATAGCGGACTTCGACCCAGTAAGAGACGGACGAACCGTCACCCAATTCTGCAAGGATATTGGCGTATCTCGCCAAACCTATGCCAACATCAAACGCCGCGTTGAACAACGCGGCCGTGCAGGCATCCTGCCTGACTCCACCGCCCCGCATTCCCCAGCCAGAATCTACGATGATCACCTTCGTCAGAAAGTCATCACAGCTCGATCAGTGCTCAAGGCCCAGGGACGGGACTATGGCCCGTGGTCAATCTATTACTACCTCATTGATGACCTTGGTTTAGAGCACCCACCGGCACGGTCTACGATTGCGCTTTGGCTCCACGAAGCTGGTGTTGCTGAGGCCAATGCCCGTAAACGTCCTCGTAAAAGCTTTAAACGCTGGGCACGCGATAAAGTCGATGAGCTGTGGCAACTCGACGGGTTTGTCTACCGACTCTTTGACACTCCACATACCCAGATCACTATCTACCAGCTGGTTGATGATGCCAGCCGGTTTGATCTGGGCTCACAAGCCTTCGCCGCCAAAGAAAACGGATTCGATGCTCGCACTACCTTGGCCGCAGCAATAGAAACGTATGGTCGCCCGCAGGAACTTTTGACCGATAACGGTGAAGCTTTCGCCACCTATCACCGGGGCCGGTTGTCCGATACCGAGCGCTGGCTCGCCGCCCAAGGTATCTGGTCCATTGCAGGTTTTGGCCCGCAAACCCAAGGCAAAGATGAACGCTCGCATCAAACCATGACCAAGTTTCTCGATGCACGCCAACCTACAACACTTCAGCACGTCAAACAGCTGTTGGACGACTACCGCGAGTTTTACAACACCAGGCGCCGCCATCAAGGCCTGCTAGTCGGCAAAATGCACATCACTCCAGCCCAAGCCCGTGAGCACTTCGCCCACGCTCAATCCCCAACACAACCCATTGACCCGGATGTGCTGTGGGCCAAGATTGTGAAGTCATACCGGGATACACACTCAGAAAGCGCGATACACCACGAGCATCGTATCGAGAATGGGGTTAAAGAGGCGATGGCGCCGGTTGTGGGAGAAGTTGCAGCTTCTCCCACAACCATCGATGACGATAACGAACCAATCCAGCAAGAATCATCTCCTACCATCAGTCCCACCGTAGACGGTCTATCCGCCCAGTCAAGCAACGCCTGGGGTATCCCCGACACACTGTGGATCAACAAAAGCGGAGTGGTGCGCATCCTGGGCTATGGATTCTATGTAGGACTCCGGTTTAAAAACCGGCTCATATACAGCCACGTTACCGATGACACCGCTGAGTTCTTCACTGATCATGATGGTGAAGCACTGTTTTCATTCCCACTGCCCATCAAGCTACTTGAGCGTCCAGCCGGCGGACAGATCAACATCGGGCATGTCGAAGGAATGTGGCACCGCCGGCCACCAGAGATCAAACCAATCCTGTCGCGTCCGCGCCCGTCGAGACGAAAGAAACCATAACCGGTAAGACGAGCTAGAGACTGTCCAAAAACACCAAAGACTCCCTGCCCAAAAAGCAGGGAGACTCCACGTCCAAAAAGTCATTGGACTCCTAGCCCAAAAAGCTACTGGACTCCGTGTCCAAAAAGCCCATGGACATAACAGCACTAGGAGAATTGCATAAACTAGCCCTCCGGCCAACGCACCCGGAACCATGTACAGCATTTGCTTTCCCTTCCAGCAATCATCTGCGGGGCCTTGGAAGCACTTTCTAAAAGGTAAAACTAAAAGTCTCGAGACTTCACAAGCGTGTGCAGGTCACAAATGCAGGTCAACAGACCTTTCTGAAAATTTCTTCCCGGCCACATTAACAAAATCTCCCAAGGACTATTACCCCCTTGCCCCCCTTTAAAAAATCCTAGTTTAACTGCAAAACATCAGGCCTAGATGCCGTTGAGACGAGACACCGTTCCCAGTGGGGGTTGCGTCCGTTAGCGTGGTGTACGAGTTAGTTCCTGTGATGGGCCCCGATGACAAATAGGGCGACCATCATGGGTACCTTTCGAATCAACTACTACCTATCCTCGAAAGGACGACACCCATAATGGCCGCTGGCCCCCATCATATCGACCCGACCGCGTATCTCGAAGAGCTCCTCACCCAAGCATCACCCGATCTGATGCGCCAGATGCTCGGCGATTTCATCAACCAAATTCTATCTGCCCAAGCTGATACTGTCTGCGGCGCTGACTACGGCACCACCAGCGACAACCGCGTCAACCAACGCAACGGCTACCGCCACCGACTACTGGATACGCGGGTCGGCACCGTCGATGTGGCTATCCCGAAGCTACGCCACGGTTCCTTCTTCCCGGACTGGCTGTTAGAACGACGAACCCGTACCGAACGTGCCTTAACCACCGTGATCGCCACGTGCTATTTAAAAGGCGTGTCTACCCGCAGAATGAACGACCTGGTCGCCACTCTCGGCATCACAAACCTATCGAAGTCACAAGTTAGTGAAATGGCCAAAGACTTGGATTCGATGGTGGAGGATTTCCGCACCCGGCAACTAGATTCCGGCCCGTACCACTACCTCTCGTGCGACGCGCTGACGATGAAAGTCCGGGAAGGCGGACGCGTGGTCAAAACGAGTGTGCTGCTAGCAACCAGTGTCAACAATAACGGCTACCGGGAACTGTTAGGCATGCAAGTAGCTACCGCTGAGTCCACCGCTTCATGGACCGGGTTCTTTAGGGACTTAAAAGCCCGCGGTCTAGGTGATGTCTACCTGGTGACAAGTGACGCTCACTTAGGCATTCAAGCAGCGGTGTCTGATGTGCTGCCACATGCCTCCTGGCAGCGGTGCCGCACCCACTTCGCTAAGAACCTCTCGTCCATGGTGCCGAAGACCCAGCGGCCGACATTATCGGCGATGTTCCACACGATCTTCCAACAACCCGATGCTGAGGCGGTGTGGACTCAGGCTCGGGAAGTGGTGGAATTCTGCCAGGCGAAATTTCCACATGTTGCAGACTACCTAGAAGAACATCTTGATGATGTGTTGGCGTTTACCCACACACCGAAGTCAGTGTGGACCAAAGTCTGGTCGAATAACCCCACCGAACGGCTCAATCGCGAGATCCGCCGGCGCACTGATGTTGTCGGGATCTTCCCCCACCGTGATGCTGTGATTCGCCTAGTCGGGGCCGTCCTTGCTGAGCAGCATGATGAATGGATTCAACAGAAACGCTACATGTCGTTGACAAGCCTAGAGCAAACCAAAGCGTTGATCACAGCCAATGTCCTCGACGCCGACACCACCACCCCGGCAGGCAAGGAGATTGCAGCCTAATGACCAACCACGCCCAGGCCCGTGCCGGACCCGATCCCGGCTAACCGATCACCGACGATTCGAAAGAACTCGTACACCACATCCGCGGACTTGACCGCGTTCTAACCGATCGAGGGCATCTCGGCGACTTTCTTCTGATGAATTAGGGTCGTCAATGACTTGCGCAAGTATGCTTTTCGTCTTATCAAAACTGTCATAAAGCCTATCTGAGCTGTATTTATTGCTAGATAGGGCCTGTTGGAAAGAATCGGCCATTGCTTGAGACACTTTCGCCATAGTGTCTGGCGCAGCAGCAAAGAGGGTAGGTAGGACAATTTCGCCTACCTGGCCGTTTTGAATCAACTTGACTAGTTCAAGGACTTTTTCGCTGCTCATATTTCGGAGATCCTCGATGCTAAGGGCACGCTTTAATTCGTCGATAGAATCAATGTGTTCAGCCATAACTCCGCCTTTTATTTGCTGTTGACATCTACCTTAATGGGGCGAGCGGACAAAGCTAAACGTAAAAATCAAAGTATTCCACTTTATGAGAAGACAAAGTGTTCTGATTCGTTTGACAGAGGTAGGCTCTGGAGCCTTGCAGTCAGGGTCAAGTCCTTTTGAGTGGTGTTTCTGTTCTTTCTGAATCTGGGGTTTGTGGGGGTCTAGTTGTGAGGTCGGGCGCGGGCTAGAGTTCGGGTCATTAGGCGGCGTCCTTTCTGTGTTCTTCGCCTGTGTCGATGGTGTTGGCAGCGATGAGCGCTCTGGTTTGCTCGAGGTTGGCTAGTGACATGTAGCGCTTTTGCTGGATCCAGTCGTCATGTTGCTCGGCGAGATCCAACCCGCCGAATAGTCCACCCACCCTGAACGGTGCTGTTGCAAAGTTGGGGCAGTAGGAGAAGAGCGACGTGAAATAATCACAGCCATGGGTATCTTCTCCGGTCGTCATTTCCCCCGTGACATCATTCTGTGGGTAGTGCGGTGATACTGCCGCTACGGGGTGCGCTACCGCGATCTGGAGGAAATAATGACTTCAGCGGGGCGTGCCAGTCGATCACACCACGATCTACCGCTGGGACCAGAAATACGCCCCTGAGCTGGACAAGCAAACACAGTGGTACCGACACGTTACCTGACTGGCAGGCCAGTTCCTGGCGGGCGGATGAGACCTATATCCGAGTCGGCGGCAGGTGGTGCTACCTCTATCGGGCGATCACCGCCGGTGACCAGACCCTGAACTTTTTACCTCTCTCCGAAGCAGAACGTGGCCGCAGCGAAGTGTTTCCTGGCCAAGGCCGTCAGATCCAATGCGTCAGCCGGGTATCCCAGAGTGATCAACACCGATTAAACACCCTCCCTAGCCAGGGCAATCGCCGAGTTGAAGTCAGAGGGAATCTGCCCGCCAACAATGGAACACCGGCAGGTGAAATACCTCAACAACATCCTGGAAGGCGACCATGGTCGGCTGAATCGGATCCTCGGGCCGAAAGGCGCGTTTAAGAACCGGACATCTGCATATCGGACGTTGAAAGGGATGGAGGCGATGCACTCATTGCGGAAAGGGCAAGGCGCGATGTTTGCCTACGGGCAACCGAACCCGGACGCGGTGATCGTCAACCAGGTCTTCAAGAGGGCCTAACAACGCCCACACGCAGCGGCCATCAGGGAATGAGAAACTGAGTCTTCGCTGCTCTCCGCCCAACTTTGCAACAACACCTCTTTGTCCTCTACTTTGCCTGACGTATAGGACATGGCGTGGCAGCTTTCGAACTAAAAGACGATTACGGGTGGAGAGGGGAAAATGTTCCCGAACTGCCGGAAAATATCCATAATTGGAATGGCGGTGAAACTGACCCTGGGCTAACAGATTTCAACCATCCCGAGAGGATGTGGACCCTACGCTAAAGGAGGGAGTTGATCTTCTCCCACAGGGTCTTTTCGAGTTCACCCTCAATAGCGATGAGCTCTTTGTGGAGTTCCTTAAGGGCATCGCCTCTCCAGGTAAGAGTCTTAAAAGGGGCGGCGTCCTTCTTGGGTTCCCTTTTCACGGTAATGCGATCACCGGACTGGATGGCATCCACAGGCGACCCAAGTAACTCATATGCTTCGGTATCCGTTATCTCGCTGTGGAAGCCATGTGCTACTTCATTGCGGAGATCAATTGCAGTTTTCAGCCGATCCAAGAGGGACTCGGGAACATGGGGCTTCAGGCTCTCCTGCAGTTGAGTTCCTGAGCGTGTCCATGCTTTATCAATTGGCGAATCAAATGGGCCAGACTTTGAGACTGCAATGATCTGCCCCGCGACGTGTTCTGTCGCAGCTGCCTGAGAGATCACTAGGCCAATTTGGCGTAAATTCTGGTCGTTCAGCATTTCTGAGCTGCCCCGGTATTTTTCTAAATCTGTTTGGTGGATGATTTTTTCGGATATCGCTTTTAGTATTTGTTTTGCTTGCTTGCGCTTGTTTGGGTCTTGGCCGAACTGGTCAGCGCATAAGTAGAAGAGAGCTTTTAACGCATCTGTATCATCAGGCAAGTTTTGGGAAAATTCGTTTCCGCTCATGAAACGCGCCCTTCTGTCATCAACGATGGAAAAATATGTCAAAACCTTGTCGGATTAGTTAACCTCATTGTCTAGCTGTTCGCGACATGAATGTTCACTCGGTCCCCCTAGCTGTACTGACCGGAGACGTTGATTGAGACGGCTCACAGCAGGGATCAGATTGACAGCCTGTAACTACTGGTATGTACAATCGAGTCATGGACACAAGAAGTCGACTCTTAGATGCCACCCAGGAACTGCTGTGGGAGCGGGGTTACGCCGCGACCAGCCCGAAGGACATCCTGAGCCGGGCCAACGCCGGGCAGGGCAGCATGTACCACCACTTCTCCGGCAAGCAGGACCTTGCGGTAGCGGCGCTGGAGGCCAGCGCGACAGCCATGCGGCAGGATGCTGAAGCGCTGCTCCATGGAGACGGAACGGCCACGGAGCGGCTCGTCGCCTACCTGGGACGTCAGCGCGACTCCCTCATGGGGTGCCGCATGGGGCGCATGACCTACGACGCGGACGTGCTCGCGACGCCTAAGCTGCTCACGCCGGTCTCCGAGACCCTCGCCTGGCTTGTCCAGACGATCAAGTTGGTCATCGACGAGGGGATCGTCAACGGTGAGTTCCCGCGCCACACCGATGCCCACCGGCTCGCCTCCATGGTAGTAGCCACTGTTCAGGGCGGCTATGTCCTGGCGCGTGCGCAGCAGGATCCTGCCGAGTTCGACGCCGCCGTTCAGGGTGCGACCGTGCTCTTGTGTGCGTGGAGTCAACGATGAGCACGGTGCCTGTGCACTTCACAGGCACCGTCAACGCCACGACGTTGGCGACACCCACGCCCCAGTCTCCTCTGGCTGTCTACGCCGTCACGTTCACCGCTGGCGCGCACACCCACTGGCACACCCATCCCAAGGGACAAGGCCTCTACGTCACGGACGGCGTTGCCCTGGTGCACATCGAAGGACAGACGGCCAAGCACCTGACCAAGGGGGAATCCATCTGGATCGACGCCGGCCGGCGGCACTGGCATGGCGCTGCACCTGGGCAGCCGATGACCCACGTCGCCTACCAGCAAGCCGCCGACGACCTGTCGACCATCGATTGGCACAAACCCGTCACCCCCACGACCTACGCCCAGGCAACCAAGGAGAACCACTGATGTACGCCATGCAGTATCAGATCACCCTGCCCACCGACTACAGCATGCAGATCATTCGCGACCGCGTCACCCAGACCGGGCACTTCATGGACGGCTACCCCGGGCTGCAGTTCAAGGCCTACCTCACCCAGGAGAAGACCAAGGGCGCACCGCGCAACGCCTACGCCCCCTTCTATATCTGGCGCGACATCGATGGGATGCGGCAGTTCTGTTGGGGCGAGCCCGGCTACTCGGCCATCGTGCGCGACTTCGGCCGCCACTCGATCCAGGACTGGACCGTCCACCAGCTCGTCGACGGGCCCGCGGACTACTCCGCTGCCCGCAGCTTGACCGTCAAGACCGCGCACCTGCCAACCAACGCTGCACCGTCCCAGTGCATCGACGACATCACCGCTGAGTTCCTCGCTACGACCACAGACTCCACCGTGGCCCGCGTCACCGCCGTCGACGTCACCACCTGGAACGCCATCCTCGTCGAACTCAGCACCCACGAAGCCGACCAGAGTTCAACAGGTGTCACCGCCTACGAGGTGCTCCACGTCTCCACTACTGCCTGACCCACCACACATCAGCCGCCCCACGGGGGGCAACCCGGCCTTCATGTCGCACCCCAATGCCGCTCTCACACCCCGCCACCGGCTGATTGTCGGCCGCCTCGTCGTGGACGAGGGCTGGCCGATCAGCGAGGTCGCCGCCCGGTTCCAGGTCTCCTGGCCGACCGTGAAGCGCTGGGCCGACCGCTACCGCGCTGGCCAGTCCATGCCGGACCGTTCCTCGCGACCGCACCGCTCTCCGAACAAGACCGATGCGAAGACGGCCAAGCGCTGCATCCAGCTGCGGCTCCGACTGAGGGAAGGTCCCGTGCAGTTGGCATGTCGGCTGGGGATCGCGCCGTCGACGGTCCATCGAATCCTGACCGACGCTCACCTGAACCGGCTGTCCCATGTTGACCGCGCCACGGGTGAGCCTGTTCGCCGCTATGAGCATGACCATCCTGGCGCGATGCTGCATGTCGACGTGAAGAAGCTGGGCCAACATCCCCGATGGCGGAGGCTGGCGCTACGTCGGCCGACGACAAGGCGAGAGGAACCGCGCCGCGACCCCGGGCAAGCCCAGGAGCAAGTACCGGGACCCGTTGATGGGTAAGGCCTTTGTCCACGCTGTCATCGACGACCACTCCCGCGTCGCCTACGCCGAGATCCACGATGACGAAACCGCCCTCACTGCCACGGCGGTCCTCATTAGGGCTGTTGAGTGGTTCAACGCCCGCGGCGTCACCGTCGAGCGGGTCCTGTCTGACAACGGTGGCGCCTACCGCTCACACCTGTGGCGAGACACCTGTGCCGAGCTGGGAATCAGGCACAAACAGTCCAGGCCGTATCGCCCGCAGACCAACGGCAAGATCGAGAGATTCCACCGAACCCTGGCTGATGGCTGGGCCTACGCCCGCTGCTACACCTCCGAGGCGGAGCGTCGGGGCGAGCTGGAGGACTGGCTGCACTATTATAACCAGCACCGTCCTCACACGGCCTGCGGGAACCAGCGGCAGTTCTCACGGTTGACCAACGTCTCCGGTCAGTACACCTAACTGGTTTCGGCTCACTTAATGTGACAGGCAGAGGTTCCGTTCCTCGAGTGCGCATATGTTTTATGGAGTACACCGAAGATTTCCATCTTGATGGTGTAGCCAGTAGTAACGCCCACGACCATGTTGTTGATCAGGGAGCGGGACAGGCCGTGCAGGGAACGGTTCTTGCGGCGGTCATCGGGGCGGGAGACGACGAGTTCTTCGCCTTCCTGAGCCACGGTGATTGGTGCCGGAATCTCTTCAGCCAGGGTGCCCTTAGGACCCTTGACTTCAACGTTCTGGCCGTTGATGGTGACGGTGACGCCAGAGGGGACGGTCACCGGTGCCTTGCCAATACGAGACATGGTTAAACCTCCTCTTACCAGACGTAGGCGAGGACTTCTCCGCCCACGCCCTTGTTGTTGGCCTCACGGTCAGTCAGCAGACCCTGGGACGTGGAGATAATAGCCACGCCCAGGCCACCGAGAACCTTTGGCAGATTAGTGGACTTTGCGTAAACGCGCAGACCCGGCTTGGAAACACGACGCACGCCAGCGATGGAACGCTCGCGAGATGGGCCGTACTTCAGGTTAAGCTCCAGGGTCTTGCCGACGGTCTCGTCGTTAACGGAGTAGTCGGCGATGTAGCCTTCCTGCTTCAAGATTTCGGCGATGTTGGCCTTGATCTTGGAGGATGGCATAGACACGGTGTCGTGGAACGCATTGTTTGCGTTGCGCACTCGTGACAACATGTCCGCAATCGGATCAGTCATGGTCATGTGAAGTGACCTGTTGCCTTTTTCGTTACGGTTCCCGTGCTCACCCTTGATGAATCGCGTGTACCGCACGATCGCTGGCTACTCACGCTCCGCCTAACTCAGTAGTTAGGGGTGCTCGCTGCCTTTATCCGTGCGGCCGCTTCGGGCGAGGGGCCTGTAACAAAGTGGATGTACAGTTTTTCTCCCTTGTAGCGGGAGACTCTTTCCGCAGGTCATGTGGCATTCCCGGGATTTTGACGCGTTAGCGTCGAAAAAAAGAACATGGGGGTACCTACCTACGGCAAGACCTGACTAGCCTAGCAACCAGCTAAAACATGTCCAAATCCCTGCTCAGAAGCATAGAGCTGAGGTGTAGGGTCGGCGCCATTCAGGGCCGACCGACCTCACTAGCCGCACCTGCTGGCTCACACACTCACCTGCACAGCTCCACAATCCCTCCTTGTAGTACTTTGATTAGGCTTACCTTGTTCATATAAGCTTGCTCCCGTTAAGATCATGGACTTTCACGCGTCAAGGAGGGATGCATGGCTATCTCTACCCCGCATGCGCAATCCCCTTCTCAATCACACCTGGGGTCTCGCGCGGACGCTACTGCGGACGCTTCTGCCAGCGCTCCATCAGGTAAAATCCCGCGTCGCCTCGTCGGCCTCGGCGTCCTTTTCCTCCTATTGCTCGCCAGCATCGTTGCCAGCATCGTGTTTGGATCACGGCAGATCCCTTTTGGAGAAGTGTCCGCCGTGTTCCGCGATCTCGGCACGGCGTTCGGCCACGCGGAGGGGCTGAATGTGGATCAGCGCGTGATCGTCGAGCTCCGCATTCCCCGCACCCTGTTGGGCCTAGTCGCCGGTGCTGCCCTTGGCGCCTCCGGTGCATTGATCCAAGGGCACACGCGCAACCCTCTCGCGGACACGGGCATTCTCGGCATCAACTACGGTGCGTCCCTGGCCGTGGTTGCCAGCTTCTCCTTGCTGGGTGTGACGTCCGTGTGGGCTACCAGCATGTGGGCGTTCGGTGGGGCCATCGCTGCTACTGCGTTGGTGTTTAGTTTGGCGTCCATAGGAGGAGGACAGGCCAATCCAATGACGCTGGTCCTCGGCGGCGCGGCTTTGTCCGCGGTCCTCAGCGCCATCATCAGCGGTTTTATCCTCACTGACGATGCCAATCTGGATCGCATGCGCTTCTGGACCGTCGGCTCCATCGCGGGCCGGGATCTCACCGTGTTCTACGGCGTGCTGCCGTTTATCCTGGTGGGCCTCCTGCTGGCGTTCATCACGGCACCGCAGCTAAACCTCCTGAATCTGGGCGATGACATCGCCTCCGGACTGGGCATCAACACCCAGCGCGCCCGCCTGATTGGCATGGCTCTGATCGCACTGCTGGCCGGTGCCGCGACAGCTGCCGCCGGCCCCATCACCTTCATCGGCCTGGTGGTCCCGCACCTCGTGCGCGCCATCACGGGCCCTGATTACCGCTGGATCCTCCCTTACTCTGCCCTGACGGGTGCGGTGATGATGCTGTTCGCAGACGTGGTGGGCCGTCTGATCGCTCGTCCGGGCGAGTTGCAAGTAGGCATCATCCTCGCGTTCGTGGGCGCGCCGTTCTTCATCGCCCTTATTTATCGACGCCGGGTGGTGGCCATTTAATGAGTTCCCTCCTTGCCCGCCCTACCTCTTCCACTATCCCTGGGCGCCCGCCATTCCGCGTGGGCTCATTTTCTGTGGTCTGGCGCCCTCGCGCGTTGACGGTGTCTCTATTGCTGCTCGTGGCGATCGTCTTGCTAGCGGCGGTCTCCATCGGCCTGGGTGACTATCCTGTGTCCCCGGCTCGTGTGCTGGAGGTGCTGTTCACCGGCCAGGGCACCCGCATTGAGCGTCTGGTGGTTTTGGATTGGCGCATGCCTCGTGCGCTGACGGCCATTCTGGTGGGCTGTGCGCTGGGATTATCCGGAGCCCTCACTCAGTCCGTGACTCGCAATGCGCTGGCCAGCCCGGATATCTTGGGCTTCACTACGGGCGCGTCCGCGGCCGCGGTCACCGTCATCACTCTGGGTGGTGGCGCTGGTGGTTTCCTCGGCTGGCTCAGCAGCATCGGCATTCCCTTGGCCGCGGTGCTTGGTGCGGCTGTCACCGCAACGGTGATGTGGGCTCTGGCGTGGAGGAGATCGACTGATTCCTTCCGGCTAGTGCTGTTCGGCATCATCATCTCTGCTCTGTTGACCTCGTATATCAACTTCCTGATGATCCGCACGGAGTTGCGCGATGCCGCGGCCGCGCAGTTCTGGCTTACTGGCTCCCTGAGCACTGCGGACTGGTCCAAGATGTGGCCCATCGCCATTGTTGTGTTGGTGTTTACACCGCTGCTGGCCTGGATTGGTCACCAACTTTTAGCCACCTTGCTGGGCTCGGATACTGCACGGGCTTTGGGACAAAACGTCCAGGGTGTGCAGGTGCTTCTGCTCGCCGCTGCCGTGGCTTTGGCAGCAGTGGCGGTCTCGGCCGCTGGCCCCATCGGGTTCGTCGCCTTCGTGGCCCCACAGGTGGCGCTGCGCTTGTGCAACTGCTCTGCACCACCGCTTCTGGCCTCTGCGCTGACCGGCGCTGCGCTACTCCTGCTGGCAGATATCAGCACCCAAACTCTTCTGCCCGTAGAGCTGCCGGTGGGCATTCTCACCTCGGCAATCGGCGGTGCGTTCCTTATTTATTTGCTGGTCCAACGGAATAGGTCAACCACGGCATGAGAAAAGATCCCACCCTGGAAGTTAGCAGTGCCGCGAACAAAGAAGGACACATGACTCAGAAGCACAGCATGAGCGCACGCGGCCTCGCCGTGGGCTACGGCGACCGGACGGTCATCGAAGGCTTGGACGTGGACTTTCCTCGCGGGCAGATCACCACAATCATCGGCCCCAATGGCTGCGGCAAATCCACGTTGTTGCGAGCCATGTCTCGTCTCCTTCCGGCGAATGAGGGCGAAGTGCTGTTAGACGGCGCCGATATCTCATCCATCAGGCGCAAGGACCTCGCACGGACCATCAGCGTGCTGCCACAAACCCCTACCGCCCCGGAGGGACTCAACGTGGCTGATCTCGTCTCGCGCGGTCGGCACCCACACCAATCGTGGATCCGTCAGTGGTCGTCCACGGACGAAGCCGAGGTGCACAAGGCGCTGGAAATGACTGGCTCGATGGGGCTGGCGGAGCGCACCCTGGATTCTCTGTCCGGAGGGCAGCGGCAGCGTGTGTGGATCTCCATGGTTCTTGCGCAGAACACGGACATCCTGTTCCTGGACGAGCCCACCACCTACCTGGATCTGGCCACGTCGGTAGAGATTTTGGAGCTGGTGCAGCGTCTACGCCGAGAGCTGGATCGGACTGTGGTGATGGTGCTGCACGATCTCAACTTGGCTGTACGCTACAGCGATAATCTCGTGGTGATGAAGGATGGACAGGTCCTCGCCACCGGGCGTCCCAGCGAGGTCATTACCCCAGAGCTACTGCTCGAGGCGTTTGCCCTCAACGCGCTAGTCATCGAGGATCCTGTCACCGGGGGTCCGCTGATCGTCCCCAAGTGACGATCAGGGCTTAGTCCTCCATCAGCTCCTGGGCGGGAGTCTTCTTGGACTTCCGCCAGTTGATCATCGCGGAAATCACCACCGGAGTCACAGACACCAGCACGATGACGATGGCGATCATGTCGATGCGATCCGCAATGCCCGGGATATCCCCCAGCAGCACGCCAATGCCGACCATGCTGACAATCCACAGCACTGCACCCGTGACGTTCCATCCCACGAACTTCTTGTACGGCATCTCCGCGGTACCAGCGGCCACGGGAATGTAGGTACGCACGATCGGGATGAAGCGCCCCAGTACCAGAGCCAACGGCCCGTACTTCAGGAAGAAAGCCTCGGCTTGTTCGAGGTGCTCGGTTATGAGGATCTTGGCGTCGGGCTTAAACAACTTGCGGCCAAAGCGGTGGCCGAGCCAGAAACCTACCTGGTCGCCCAAGAACGCCGCGACGATGGCCACGCCCACCAGAATCGGAACGTTCAAGCCCAGCTGATCGCGCAAGATTGCCGCGGTGACCAGCATGGAATCGCCGGGGAGGAACGGGAAGAGCACGCCGGATTCAATAAAGATAATCAGCGCAATGCCGCCGAGCGCCCAGCCGCCAAAGTTCTGGAGCAGGGTGGTGGCGTCCATGAGGTCGCTTAAGTGCACAGGGAATCCCTTCTAGAAAACAACTGGTCTATTCTTACCCCGGTTTCTGACCGGAATACAGGCAGCTCGCCCCTAGCGTGCATCCGTTATCCCCATGAGTGCCCGTCCCCTAGCCAGCAACAGCAAAACCGCCCCAGCACGTTCATGCGGGGCGGTTCGGCAGTTGATTCAGACTACTTCGTGGCGTCTGCCAACGGCTGCTCGATCTTGTCCAGCAGGTAGTTCAGGCTCAGCACGGTCTGCCATCCGAAGGCCTTTTCCAGGTCGCCTTCCAGGTAGACACTGTGTCCGTCCTTCACGGCGGGCAGCTTGCCCACGATCGGATCCTCGGTCACAGAAGCCTTGCTCTGCTTCGGAGAGTAAGACAGTTGATCCCACACCAGCACGTCAGAGTTGATCTGGTCTGCGTTTTCCTTGGAGACCTCACCGTAGAACTTGTCCTTGGTGATGCCCGCGTAGGCCGGGTTGATCTTGAATCCCAGCTCGGTGAAGAAGCGGCTACGCGGATCGCCCTCGGCAAAGACAGCCAGGCTCTCGTCGGAGACAGTGGCCACGCCGAGTTCCTTTTCGGCCCATTCTGGGTGGCGGCCCTTGAGCTCTGCGAACTTCTCCTTGACCTGCTCCACCTGGCGCTTTGCCTCTTCAGGCTTGCCCACGGCCTGCCCGATCTCTTCCGTGGTCACGTCCCATGGTTGCTGTAGTTCTTCGTATTCGCCCTTTTGTACGACGACAGGGGCGATCTCAGACAGCTTCTTGTACGTGTCTTCATCGATGTCCGAGTACACGGCCACGATGAGGTCTGGATTGTCCTTGGCGATGGCTTCCGCGTTGACTTCTGTGTCCTTGTCGATCCGAGGAGTGTCGCCCTCGATCTTGTCATTGGACCAGTTGCCCGCAGCCTGACCATCCGGGGTCATTCCGTCCCAGTACTTCACGGAGACAGGAGTAACTCCCAGCGCCAGCAGTGCGTCCTGATCCGTGTAGCCCAAGGAGACCACGCGCTGCGGGGCTTCCTTGATTTCGGTGGAGCCGTAGCGGTGCTCGATGGTGGTGGGGAATGCGCCCTGCTCGGCGTTGACTGCCTGGGAGTCCCCGGAATTTCCGGACTGGTCATCAGTCGAGCAAGCGGTCAGTGCCGCGCCCAAGGTCAGCACAGCAGCGGTGCTAACGAGAATCTTCTTGAGTGTCATTTTTCTCCGTTGTTACTGGTGACGGATTTCCGCGCGAGGCGTGGCCCGTACACAAAAGGGAAAGGTCAAACCTTTGGTTGGATATATCCAGCCCTATGTCCAAAGAATTCGGTGGCGGTCAGTTCCGAGTTGTCGTCGAGACGAACACGATCCAGAACAATCGCCGGCGCCGGCACGTTGGCACGGGGCGATCCACAGACCACCGCGATTCCTCCCTCGTGAGGGATGGTGACTCGGCCGGGGGTTCCGCCGAAGCGGCCCTGCGAGACGTGCGCGGAAAGCACGCGGACGCGCTGGCCTCGGAATTCAAAGTAAGCATTGGGGTACGGGTCGGACTGCGCCCTGACCAGCAAGGCGATATCTTCCGCAGGTTGGGTGAAATCTATGCGAGATTCCTGCTCGCCGCGCTTGTGGAAGTACGTAGCGCGGGTGGGATCTTGAGGTTGCGCAGTGGCGGTGCCTTGGGCGACGTCACTCAATGCGCGTTCCACGAGGGGCTCGATGAGGTCGATGGTCTTGGCCACGAGATCCGTGGTGGTGTCCTGCGGACCCACGGGGATCGCGCGCTGGGCAACGATGGGTCCGCCGTCCAGCACTTCATCCATCTCGTGCACAGTGACGCCCACGTGAGTTTCCCGGTTCAACAGCGCCCACAGGATGGGCGAAAATCCGGCGTACTCGGGCAGGAGACCATCGTGGACATTCAATGCGCCGTGCTTGGCCAGGCTGAAAACCTCGGGAGGAAGCCAGGTTCGCCAATTGTTGGCCACGATGATGTCTGGTGCAGCATCGCGCAACGCCTCAATGACGTCTTGACCCACGCGCTCAGTGACACACACCTGGAGCTCATGTTCGCTGGCGAGCTCCTCAACGGAGTCTGCCCACATTTGCTCATAAGGGTGATCGCTGGCAGGGTGCGTAACTACCAAAACTACTTCATGACCAGCATTGATGACCGCAGACAACGTCCGGTGTCCCCACGACTGATAGCCGAAAACAGCAACTCGCATGCAGGGGATGTTAGCTTAGGTTTACCTATGTAGTCAATGATGAAAGTGGCGCAATTTTCATGCCAGACTCCCCGGACGTGACCACCCTTCACCGAATCTCGGTGCCCGCGGATGCGGAAGCCCTCGTTTTCCCGGACCCCTACCGCTCGAACGTCGAGCTCACCGAATCGATGTCCACCGTCGATGTGCGCATCCCGGCGCACTCAGCAGTGACCTATAGCTTTCAATCCGGCGAGCTGAAATATCCCGATCCACATAACGCACACGGCGCAGGCCCACAGGCGAGCCTATTGAGCGGCGATTCTGTGGACCAGACACTCTGGCCGCCTCGCTCCCCAGAAGTCATCGCGGACTTGCCCGGCGCACGCCTGTCCATCGACCGGAAGGTATTCGGCAGGCGCTGCACCGCGCGCCTCGATGACCGCGGTGCGGATACCACCGTGGTGTTTTTGGATGGCGATGACTGGATCCATCTGCATGACCTCACGGGCGCACTGGACCGGGCAGTCACGGCAGGGCTTATCCCCCAGATCAACCGCGTCTTCCTGCCGGCAGCCAAAGACCGCAGCGAGGAGTACACCTCCCAAACATTCGCCAGCGCACTGGCCACCGAGCTTCCGCCGATCATCAACAGCAGCCACATAGTCCTGGTGGGGCAAAGCTTCGGCGGTCTCTCCGCCCTGCGCGCAGCTCTTACGGCTTCCACCGAAACCACGCCTGCAATCAAAGGAGCCATCGCCCAGTCCCCTGCCGTCTGGTGGTCCGCTGACCGTTCTGCAGAGCTCGCGGACACGCTCTCGGACGGGCCCGCAGGAGGCGACATTGCCGCACAGCTCACTGGCCCCTCACTCGAAAATCCTGCGGCTCACAGTGGCTCCGGTCTGGCACGCATCGTACTGACGTGCGGTGCAGAAGAGCCGCCCATGCAACGACACGTGGATGCAGTGGCCGATGCCCTGACACGCCGCGGCTTTCCCACCACCAATCACCGCACGCCCGGTGGCCACGACCCTGCGATGTGGCGCCACGGGATCATCCCGGCACTCGCCGAATTGCTGGGCTGAATCTACGAGCGCGCCTCCACAAACTCCGCCACGCGCTCGACTGTCCGCAGACCGTAGAATTCGCGCACGCCAACCTCCACTCCCAGCTCTCCACGCAGCAGTGCGCAGAGCTTGATGACCGCCATGGAGTGCCCACCCATGTCAAAGTAATCAGCATCCACCGGCACGTCCTCGGGCTCAATATCTAGCGATTCGGCAAACAGCTCCGCCGTGATCTCCTCGGTTTCGTTCGCCGGTTCGCGGCCCTTCTCCGTGATCCTTTCTCCCTCACCCAGTGCAGCAAGGTCGGTCTTTCCATTCGACGTCACCGGCAACTCATCCACGATCGACCATCGATCCGGGATCATGTAGCTGGGCAGTTCCTCGCGCAATGCATTACGCACGCCAGTCAGGAAACTCTGCCGCTCCCCCTGGTCCGCATCGCGCAGTTGTGGGGCCACGAGGTGACAGGCCAGGAGTGTGGCGTCGGATATACGAACAGGAACGGTCACGCAGTGGAGGATGCGGGGATCAACGCCGCGGGACACGGCGGCCGAGACGTCGCCGGGATCCACGCGGTGACCACGAATTTTCACCTGATCGTCGCTGCGTCCGAGGTACTCGAACATGCCATCCGCACGCACGCGGACGATGTCTCCCGTGCGATACATCCGCTCACCCGGGGCGCCCCACGGGCAGGCGACCATGGAGCTGGCGGTGCGCGCCGCGAGCCCATGATACTCCTGCGCTAAGCCGCTGCCCGCGAGGTAGAGCTCACCCGGCGCTCCTGTAGGAACGGGGCGCAACCACGGGTCCAAAACGAACGCCGCCGTGCGATCCACCGGCATTCCGATCACGGGCGTGGCGCTCTCATCCGTGCCAGCACCCAGGGCGTTGATGGTGTACTCGGTGGGCCCATAGAGGTTGTATCCGCGCACGTCATCGGCCTTTCGCAAGGTCTCCCACACGCCGTGCGAGACAGCCTCGCCGCCCAAGAGCACCAGCCGCGGGCGATGCGCGCCGGATTCCAGCATCCCCTCCGCGAGCAGCTGCTCGGCAACGGTCGGGGTGACGTTGATGACATCCACCTGATGCGCGCGAATGGCCTCAACCATGGCCGCAGCATCGCGTCGCAAATCCTCGGAGAAGATCCGCACCTCGTGGCCTTCCACCAGCCAAAACAGCTCTTCCCACGACATATCGAAGGCGAAGCTGATGGCATGCGCGATCCGCAACGTCCGCCCATCGGCAGCAGCTGGGGCGAAGATCTTGCGCCGGTGATTGTCCAGCATGTTGTGCAGCCCGCGATGCTTGATCACCACGCCCTTGGGCTTGCCGGTCGATCCGGAGGTGTACATCAGGTAGGCATCGTCCCCGGGCACCGCCGCAGGCGTGTGGGTGGTGGCGTGGGAATCGGCAGTGGTGACGTCGACGCAAGGAAGCGCACCGATCCGCTCCATGCGCTCCCGAGAACTCGAGTCCACCAGCGCGGCTGCGGGCTGGCTGTCCTCCACGAGGACCCGGAGCCGCCCATCGGGGTGCGTCAGATCAAGCGGCGCGTAGCGCACCCCTGCCCACAGGGCTCCCAGCAGAGCCACCACCGAATGCGCGGAGCGCTCCACCGCAATGGCGACAGTATCGCCGCTGGTCACGCCGCAATTCTTGATCTTTTCCGCAATGTCGGAACAGCGAGCAATCAGCTCACCGAACGTCCACTGCTGTGCGTCATCCGCTAGCGCGATGCGATCTGGGAAGCGCTGGGCGGTGTCCTTGAGCTCATCCGCAATGGTGCGGTCAATGCCTTCGGCCTTCTGCCAGGAAGCCATCTGCTCCGTCGTGCTTTGCGGGGAAGAATCCTCCGCTCGGGCTGGCGCCAACTGGGCCAGCTGAGCGAGCGGGACCTCTGGTGTGTCCACAAACGCGGTCAGGACTTCGGTCGCGGCCTTGAGCACGGAATGTGCGAGGGACTCGTCCACCACGTCGTGGCGGAATTCCAGCTTGATGCCCAGCTTCGGCCCCGGAGTGAATACCCAGGTCAGAGGGAAGTGCGTGGAATCTTCCGCGCGCTCCTCCACAACCCCGTGGCGTTCCCGAAGTTCCGCTGCTGCCTGCGGATCGAGGAAGTTCTGCACCACCACCATGGAATCGAACAGCGTGCCTACCCCCAGCTGCCGCTGGATGGCGCCGTGGTCCGCGGAATCGTGGTCCATATCCTCGATGCGCTGGCGATAAACATCCTGGACCAGTTCTTCTATGCTCTGGCCGGGCCGAGCTGTCACTCGCACTGGCACTGTGTTGAGCAGCACTCCCACCACATCAGACATGGCGGGGTCGCTCAAGGCATCGCGGCCACTGACAGACTGACCAAACACCACATCCGAATCCCCTGTGACAGCACCCAAGGCCACGGCCACGGCTGCGTTGACCACGGAGGTCAACGTCACGGCCTGCGCCCGGATCTTTTCCTGCAGTGCGCCGGTCAGCTGCTCGCTGACCTCGGCAAACACCTGGCGAGGCAACTCGCTACCAGCGTGCTCTGAAGAGATATCCGCGGCCTGCGGGGCAACGAGCGTGGGCTGAGACAACGTCTCTAGGCGATGTACCCAATAGTCGCTATCTGCCTGCTCTTTGCGAGTGTCAACGGACTCGAGCAGGGCGTCAGCAATAGAACAACCGCGAGGAACCAACTCTCCCGCACCCTGCGTGCGGGCCTGGCCGGACCTCAACGTCAGCCTCTCGAGGAAGGTTTGCAGCATCACTGCACGCGACCAACCATCGACCAGAACCAGGTGGTAGGTAAGAAGCAGCGTGTCGCCAGGCTGTCCGTCACTTCGGCCGGTGACGATGGTTGCCTTCGCCAGCGGCACGGATGCGAGATCGATGCCCGCGCTGCGATCAGCGTGCATGATCGCCTCGAGATCCCCTTCGGTGGTCTCGACGGGGAGGTCAATGCCCTGTCCACTCCACGGCAAGTTCTGCACGGGTTGGCCGGAAGCATCGGTGTGGAACTCCGCGCCCATGGCTGGATGCACGGTCACTGTGTCCCGGAAGGCTTCCACCACGGCCTCGGCATCCAGTCTCCGGTCAAACGTCAACGCAGTCTGTGCAACGTAGGCACCCGGTGCTGCCACCTGTGACTGGAACCAGATTCCGCGCTGCAGCACGCTCAGCGGAGCGCGGCGTCCTGAGGATTGCTCGCGGCTGACGTGCTCCTGCAACTCGCGAGCAACCTCGCCGATGGCGCTGCGCAAACGCTCGGCGGAAATCACCGCATTCACCACGGACAGCTCCATGCTTACGGCCCGCTCGCTAGACCACACATCGGCCTCCACCAGGTAATCCGTCCACTGGCAGGCGGCATCGCCCGGCGCGTGGAGGACAGCGCCAGTCTCTCCCCGTCCGAGGTAGTTGACCAGGATCTGTGCCCCATGGGCCAGGGTTCGCTGCCCTTGCGGGTGTGTGTATCGCAGTGCCTGATAAGTGCGGCGGTCCGGGGCTGTGCCGTCCTCGTGGAGCGCGCGCATTTCCGCTGCGGCACGTGCTGCATCCGCTGGATCAGCCAACGGGATTTCCACCGGCGCGATGGTGGTAAACCATCCGAGGGTTCGACCATAGGAATGATCAGCCGGACGTCCGTGGCCTTCTACGTCCACGGCCCAGCTCCGCGCGTCCGTGCCCATTGTTCGAGCCACCGCGACGGTCACCAGTCCTGCCACGAGGTCCTGAACGTCCACACCCATCACGTCGGGTGCAACGCTCTGCAGGACCTGCGCGGTCTGTCCGTCAATGTTCACTTCGAGCGTGCTCACATGATCCGTACTCCACTGGTTCGAGTCCTCGACGGGCCGTGGCAGCGTAGCCAGTTCACTCCAGTGCAGGGCATCCTGAGCTGCTGCGGTGTGAGCATCGTGCAGTTCTTGCAGGCAAAGATCCTTGTAGCTCGCCTGCCCGGAGAGAATCCTGCGCCCTGCGAGCGCATCGCGCAGATCGTCTTCCAGAATCATCCAACTGGCGCTATCGATCACCGCGTGATGAGCAACGGCCTTGACGTACCCATCCACACACCCGAGCACCACGCTACGACCAGCAGCAATATCGATGTGATCGATCAATGCATCCACGTCCAAAGCCCGCACAACCATAGGGCCGTCTCCCTCGGCACCAACAAAGTGCGCGAACGCAGAACTGGTGTCCACGCGCGTACGAAGCATCGGATGTGCCTGCGCTACCTGCTGCAGGGCCTGTTCCAAGTCCTCCACAGCGACTGGCCCCAGATCCAAGCGGCGCGCCTGCACAAAGCGGTCGCTCATGCCTCTTTCCATCTGCCTGCGCAGCATCGCCGGGATGGGGAAAGCCCCCGAGATCTCCTGGTGCCCGTCCTTGGGCAGGGCTTCTTCCTGGCTCTGCCTTGTTTCCTGGATTTTCTGCTGGGTGGCCTGCGGCGTGACCCGCTCGGCAATCTTGCGTGGCGTGCGGCCCAAGAAGAAGTCCCGCGGAGTCACGTTGAGATCAGCGCGCGCCAACGCGTGAGTAACGCGGATGGCAAGAATACTGTCTCCACCTAAGCGGAAGAAGTCCGAGTCCGGCTCCACCTCGGCGCGGTCCAAGCGAAGTGCATCAGCAATTGCCTGCGAGATCGCCTCCACCAGATCCGAGGTGCCCGAAGCCTGCTGAGCAGCAGGAATCTCACCCAGAAGGTCCAGGATCGCGCGCTCATCCCGCTTGCCATTGATGGTCTGCGGCACCTGCGTACTCACCGCGAATAGCTGCGGAACCATGTAGGCAGGGAGCGCGTCTCGGGCCGCTGCGGCAGCTCGGGAGGTGATCGCCTTTGCGTCGGCACGAGAATCCGTAATCAACAACGCACCCGGCACCTGGCCTTCGGGCAGATCGACGACCACCACGGTGGCCTCCCGCACACCGCTGACCTTCTCCAGCGCGCTCTCGATCTCCCCCAGCTCCACGCGATAACCGCGCAGCTGCACCTGCCTATCGGCGCGGCCCACGTAATCCAGATGACCGTTGTTCAGCACCTTTGCCATGTCATTGCTGCAGTACATCCGCGCGCCGCCGCCAACGAAAGGATCGGCCACGAAGCGGGAGGCCGTGGTAGAAGCAAGCCCCCAATAACCCGCGGTGACCTGCGGCCCGGCAACGTACATCATGCCGGTCTCTCCAGGCTGCACCGGCTGTAATTGCGCGTCCAGAACATAGGTACGCAACCCGTCCATCGGGCGGCCGATCGGGCTGCGGGCCTCCCCTGCATTCTCGGAGCATTCGTGTGCTGTGACGTGCACTGTCGTCTCCGTGATGCCATACATGTTGATAAACCGAACATTCGGATGAGCACTGCAGTAGGCAGCCTCCGCGCGGGCCTCCAAGGCCTCGCCGCCGAAGATCACCGTGCGCACCGCAGAGTCCTGCCCGAGGTGCGGCTCCAACGCGGCAAAGGCGGTTGGGGTCTGGCTCAGCACCGTGATGGCTTCGGCACGCAACACCTCTGCGGCATCCTCGGGCGAGCGCATCAGCGCATACGGCATCACCACGGCACGCCCGCCGGAGCTCAGCGCTGCCCACATCTCCCACACCGAAAAGTCAAAGGCGAAGCTGTGGCTGATCGACCACACGTCCTCCTGCGAAAACTCCACGTGGCTGCGAGCATTGCCCAGCATCGCGGTCACGTTGGCGTGTGTGACGGCCACGCCCTTCGGCCGCCCTGTGGAGCCGGAGGTGTAGATCACGTAGGCGATGTCATTGGCACGGGCCACGCTTGCCGACCGGCCCGCAGGCGGCTTCGCTTCCCCGCTCATCGTCTGTTCACTGACCACGAGGACGGGACAATCTACCAGCTCAGAGACCATTTTTTCCGCGCTGGGAGACACCAGCACGGCATCGGGCTGGCAATCCTCCAGGATCAATTCCACCCGCGCTTGCGGGGACAACGGATCCACGGGAACGTAGGTGCCGGCGGACATCGTGGTCGCCAGAATGGCCGCAACCTGCCACGCATCGCGCTCCATGAGCAGGGCTACTCTCGGGGTGTGGATGGCAACCTTCCGGTCCAGCACAGCGCGTATACGCTGAGCGGCGTCGTCTAGTTCTTCGTAGGTCCAATGCTCCGCAGCACCGTCTTCTCCGATGCTGGTCAGGGCGGGCCGGTCGCGGGAGTGCTCGAAGCTGCGTCGCCACAAAGAAGGAAGCGTGTCCACACCAGATACCGCACCCAACGCCTCTGCAACCTCACCCACGGTCGCCACCGCACCGGATTCAGACAGCAAAGAATCCACACTCACCGCGAGCATCTGCGCGATCCTTTCGGCACGTACCTCGGTGATTCGCTGCGGATCGTAGATCAGGCGCAGTGGGTGCTCAGCGGAAGGGTTGACCACGACGGACAGGGGAAAGTGCGGCGCGCCATTGTTGCGCACGTCAGCAACCTGTAGTGGCGAGCCGGGGCAGCCCACGTCCTGTGGAGATAGCGGCACCTCCACCACCATCAACGTATCCAGCAGTTCGCTGGCGTTGGTTCCCAGGTCGCGGGCAATATCAGCCAGGCTGACGTGCTGCACATCGCGGACCTGATTGTTGTGATGGACCATGGCGTGCAGCATGCTGGTCACCGGCAGGGTGGGATCAGATTGCCCCGGCGCGACCACCGGGATGGTGTTGAGCTGCATGCCCACGGCATCGGCCACGCCAAGAACGGGAATGTCACGGCCGGAAACGGAAGTGGCAAACACCACGTCAGCCCCAGGTTCGCAGCCCACCAAGGTGCGAAGGACCAGCCCCCACGCCGCGTGCACCACATCCGGCAGGCCCACACCCGCTGCCCGAGCACGCTCAGACAAGCCAACAGTCCGCGGATCGTCTACCAGCAACTCCCGGCGCTCGAGCGAACTCGAAGGATTAGGGCACAGCACCGTGGGGCGTACCTCGCGCATTTCCTCGCGCCAGACGGACATATCGGCTTCCGCGTCTCTGCGCGCCACCCATCGCACGCTGCCGGCCATTCCGGCGTCCGGGTCGTAGCGCGGGATTCGGGCATCGTCATCCCGGTAGATCTCCAGGAGATCCCGCAGCATGATGGGCACGGACCATCCGTCGGCGATCAGGTGATGCACCGTCTGGATCACGGCGATGTCCTGGCCACACACCGCACCATCGACACTGGTCGGGAGCACAACGGTCCATCGCATGAGCGGCTCGGGCGCGGCATCACCGGGCGGCTGCAAGGAGATTCCCCGCGAGAGGTCATCAGCGGCAATCTCTTCCGTACGCTGCACGAGCCACCCGTCTAATCCAGGCCCAGCCAACTCGGCAGGCACCGTCACGTCCCGAAAGTCCACCCGCAAATGCTCGGCAATCCCCGGATCAATCACGGCAACCACATCGCCACCGTCAGTTTCCCAAGGGCGGGTGCTCAGTGCGGGGTGGCGTCGGATCAAATTACGCGCAGCGCGGGCGAATCGCTCCCGGTCAAACGGTTCGCTGCATTCCACCCGCAAGACCTGTTGCTCCACATACGAGCTGGCCGATTCCTCGAATAGCGAGTGGAAGTACATGCCGTGCTGCAGCGGGGTCAGCGGCAGCACGTCCTGCAGCTCCGCGGAGCTCTGCGCAGTGATTCGTGCCAGGTCCGCAGAGTTCACGGGTGCGGGGGCAACGTCGCCCACGGACAACACGCCGTGATCGGCAAGCGCTGCCACCTCGCGCAATGCCACATCCCAGTGCGCGACCAATTCGTCGATCCGTTCGGGGGAGATCCTGCCGCGCGCCCAGGAGATCGTGGTGCGCAGGACGTATCCCTCGCCGGTGTCTTCGGCGATCGCGTTGAACTCCAGCTCGCGGACCAACGGCTGGTCCGGGTCGCGTTGCTCGCCGAGTTGGCCGGTGGAACCCGCGGGAGCGAAATCTTGTGCTCCTGCGGATACGCGCCCCAAGTAGTTGAACAGCACCTGTGCCTGCGGAGGGGTCTTCGCGGACTGATGCAACCAGGTGTGGGCCTGGTAAGGAACGCCGTTGCCGGGGATGGCCGCGAGCTGGTCTTTCACTGCGTTGAGTGCCAGCGCTAGCGGGGCGATGCTGCCCTCGACCTCTGTGGAGGCCTCCTGCACTGCCGCCCGGGTGGGGTCGATCAGCATGGGATATAGGCAGGTGAACCAGCCCACCGTGCGTGAAAGGTCTGCTTCCCTGCCCTGTGGCCCGGGTACGAATCGGGTTTCGCGGCCGTGCCCCTCCATCTCCACCAGGGTCCATGTTTGTTTGTTTCGACGCCAACGCGCCAACGCCACGCTCAATGCCGTAAGCAATACGGAATTCGCCCCCGTGCGGAAAGCGTGGGGCACCGCACCCAGTAATTCGTCCGTGATCTGCACTGATGCCTCATGTACCACGCTGCGCTCCTCACGGACTGTGGGCGCTTTCTCGGGACTATCAGCAAGCGCTGGCACCTGCGGGTCCCGCAGAGGTTCATCTGCACTCGGCAATGGGGGCAGGGAACTATTGGCATCCTCCGCGAATTCGCCAGTATCAACGGCCTGTTGCAGCAGCTGCGTCCATCGGCGCAGGGACGTCCGCTCCGGCGCGAGCTGTTCCCCGCGATACGCCGCGGCGAGGTCCTCGCCGATAATGTTCCATGACACGCCATCGACCACCAGGTGATGCACCACAAGGCGCAATCTTCCGGGCACCAGCCCAGCCGCTACCACCACTCCGACTGCCGGATCCAGCAGTTCAGAAAGCGCAGCGATGTCCGTGGTGGGGTGGATCGCCACCGCTTCTTCGGCAGATTCCTCCGGGAGTTCCAGCCGCAAGGGATTCCGCTGCACACGGGCCCGCAGTGCAGGGTGCGCCTGCAGCACGTCAGCCACCATTCGCCCGGCCAGCTGCGCATCCACATCTTCTGGAACTGAAAACTCCACGGACTGAATGAAGCCGTCCACGTGATCAGTAATGGAATCGAACCAGCGCAGAATCGGCAGCGACTGCACCTCACCGGTTGGTTCATCGTCTGGATCCTGCACGAAGGTTCCGCGCTCTTCGGCGCACCGAGCCAGTTGCTGTGGAGTGCGCGCAGAGAAAATATCTCCCACACTCACCTCCACCCCGCGCCGTCCCAGAGCCGAGACCAGGGTGATGGCCCGCAGGCTATCGCCACCGATATCGAAGAAGTCCGTCTCCGCACCCACCGCGCTAACCCCCAATGCTTCAGCCATTGCCTCCGCGAGCAGAGCAACGGTTTCCCCGTCACGTTCAGCATCGGCCGGGGCATCAGTGAGCGAGCTCCAATCAGGTTCCGGCAGTGCCTTCCGATCCACTTTTCCGTTGGCCGTCCGCGGCAACTCATCCATGACGGTGATAATCGCGGGCACCATGTATTCGGGCAGTACCTCGGCACACCAACTACGGATCGCAGCACCCACGAGGCCCGCAGTCACCGTCACGTAGCCCAGCAGTCGCCCCTCCCGAGCAATCACGCTCGCCGCCTCCACATCTGGGTGTCCCACCAGCGCAGATTCCACGTCCTCCAACTCCAGACGCATGCCACGGATTTTCACCTGATTATCGGCCCGCCCCACGAATTCCAGCGAGCCGTCGTTGTGCCGGCGCACCAGGTCTCCCGTGCGGTACATCCGGGTTCCGTCCGACGCAAACACATCCGCAACAAAGCGGCTGGCCGTGAGTCCTGGGGCATTGATATACCCCTTGGCCAGCAGGAATCCGGCCACATAGAGTTCACCAATTTCTTGGTCTGGAACCACCCGCAGGTGCTCATCGAGCACATAGAGCCGACAGTTGGGATTGGCCACACCGATGCTCGTGTTGAGGCGATCCTCGTCGTCACGGTAGATGACGTGGGAGACACCGATGGTAGCTTCCGCTGGCCCGTACCCGTGGTACAGCGGGATGGCCAGCTGCTGGCGAAAGCGACGGAACAGCGCCTGGGTGAGCATCTCTCCGCCACACCAGACATGCCGCAAGCTGTCTAATAGATTCGTGCCTTCGGCCTGTTTGAGCATGACGTCGAGAACACTCGAAACCAGATACGCAAACGTCACGCCCTCGCGATGGATGAGGCGGGCCAAGCGTTGGGGGTCTTGCTCCACGCCCGGCGCGGCCACCACCACGCGGCCCCCGCAAACCAGCGGCAGGAAGATCTCATTGATGGAGATATCAAAGGCCAGCGGTGCCTTGAACAGGGAGGCATCATCGCGGCCGAAGAACAGGATCTGATCGCGCTGCCAGAGCAAGCGCTCCACGATCGCACCGTGGCGGATCATTGCGCCCTTTGGGCGGCCGGTGCTGCCAGAGGTAAAGATGACGTACGCAACGCTGTCCGTGGACGGCGGGGTGAACAGCTCGCGGGTGGCATCGAGGTCGAATAGCGCGTCTTCGGTGAGCGCGCAGTTGTCCGGCGTGAGTACGAAGCTCAGGCTGGCATCGTGGGTGACGGATTCCCGGCGCGCCTGCGGCCACGAGGGGTCTAGCGGGACAAAACTGCCACCGGCGAGCAACGTGGCGACGATACCCACCACCATCTCCGCGCTGCGCGGCAGGGAGATTCCCACACTCTGACCAGCGTCAATACCGTGTTCCCGCAAATTTCGCGCTACAGCAGTTGCATGGGCGACGAGCTGCGCATAGGTCAGTCTGTGCCGGTCATCCACCACTGCGAGCGCATCCGGGGTCTCCTGCGCATGCTGCAGGAGCAGGCTAATCAGGTCCGGGCGATCGCGATCCTGATCCGTGTCATTCCATATGCGCTGCTGGGCGATCCGATCCTGTTCACTGCGGCCATGACCGATGACGGCGCCGCCATCTCGAGAAGCAAGCGTATCGCCAGAGGAAAACGGAGTGTGAGCAGACGATCGGGTGGGCACAAAGAGCCTTTCGGTTGATGGGGAAACAGGGAATCAGACGCGGATGGCGGACGTCGGGCTAGGTGTCAGCCAACCTCAAGCGGAGCACGGCTCGGGAAAATCAGCCTGCGATCAGGTGCGAAGAATCCCGATGTTGCTCGGAGCGGAGATCTTCATCCGCCGGCGCACGATGCGTGCGTTGCTGACCCGTGATGGCCTCCACCAGTTCCCCGGAGCGGGTCGCGATGTTGGAGAGCAACGTGGAACCGAGTCCATGCGTGGCCTCAGTTGCTCCCTGCACGAAGAGTCCTGGCACGCGCTCGCCATTGAGCACGGCGCCGTAATCCCTAGTGACGGTGAATTCTTCACTGCCGTGACTATCAGCGTGAATCCCCGCAAGACCGCGAGATCGGAAGCCCGTGGCGCACACCACCACGTCAAAGTTTTCTGTCACCACGTCTCCGGTTACTCGGTGGCGAATGTCCACGTCGACGCTGCCGTCGGAACAATTACGCGCACCGAGCACCTCCGTGGTCCGGCGAATATCGAGCCGCTGACGCCCGGTGACGCTTTCCCGATACTGACGGTCGTGGAGCTCATCGAGGAGCTCAGATTCCACGCAGGCGTAATTGGTGTACCGGTGGCGGATCAACAGCTCGTTGCGGATCGCATCGGGCGCATGGAAGAAGTCATCAACGGCCTCCGGGTCGAACACCCGATTGGCGAAGGGGCTGTCATCGGCGGGGATGAAGCCGTAGCTGTTCAAGCTGCCCGTGACGGTATCGATATGCGGGCAATCGTGGAAGTACCGGATGGCCTCGGCTGCGGACTGGCCCGCGCCGATCACCAAAGCTCGGCGGATATCCCACCCACTGTTCAGCAGCTTCTTGGTGCGCGGGAGCAAATCGATGTTGTGGAAGATGCGCGAGGTGTCCAAGGAGCTGTCCTCTGCCCACGCAGGCATCTTGGCTTCCAGCCCGCGGGCAACCACCACGTTGCGGCAGCGAATGGACTCCGACTGCTGAGCTCGCTGCCCTTCGGACTCACCGCTTCCTAACTTCCTGCGGACGTGCACCACAAAACGAGCTCCGTCTGCGGCCAGTTCCGGAAGCGTCTCGATGGACGTCACGGTGGTGTTGTACTGCGTGTCCACGGTGATGTGATCCGCGATCCATCGGAGGTAATCGGCGAATTCCACGCGTTCCGGGGTGAAGGTTTGGCGGTTAATGAAATCAATCAAGCGGTCGCTGTGATGCAAGTAGTTGATGAAGCTGAAGCGGCTCTGCGGATTGCGCACCGTAACCAGGTCTTTAAGGAAGCTGATCTGCATGTTGGATCCTTCGAGGAGCATGCCTGGGTGCCAGTTGAATTCCGGGCGGGCTTCCACAAAGAGTGCATCGAGTTCTGGAGCTTGCTCTTCGATAGCTACCGCGAGCCCGAGGTTTCCGGGGCCGATGCCGATCCCGACGATGTCGCGGACGGAATTTTCGTGGGTACTGCGCTCTGCGGATGTCTGAGCTTGACGATCGATGATGGTCACTATGGCCTCTCTGTAGGATGCGCCAACCAACTTCTTAGGGTAGGCAATGCAAAGGGTAGGCTAACCTATCTTCTATTGCTCAACAACCCCCTAGCGGGAATTGCTCACCCCGCGTCCGCAAACTCCCAGCTAGAGGCTTCACATCAACTACGTCCTCGGCTACCGACTGGAAGGCCCTCCCCACACACAGGACCACCGTGGTACGCCCGCGGCGAATATCTCTCACCGCACGCGCCACTTTCATGCCCGTCATTGAATCCACTGACGAGACCGGATCAACCATCACCAACATCTCCGGCTCAGCCAGTAGCGCTCGTGCCAATCCCAGCCGCTGCCGCTGACCACCGGAAAGATTGCGCGCACCTTCGGTCAGCTCGTGATCCAATACCCCGGCTGAATGAGCCGCCCCCGGCGCCAGTTCATCGAGCCCTAAGGCGTTAAGAATGTCTACTGCATCCTCCGCCCTGCCCTCTCCAGAGCTCCGCAGCACCGCCTGCCCCACTGTGTCCCCAAACAATGCCGGCTTCCGAGGCTCGGCAAGCACAGCGGAACGCACATCGTCTACCGAGATCTCGCAAATATCGCGCCCCCGGATCCACAGTTGTTGAGTTTGTGGCCTAGTCAGGGAGCCAAGCTCCATCGACTCCCCCGCGACCAACGCATCCACCAGAGCATCTGCCCATGCGGCTGAACAGTGCACCACCGTCAGTCGCCCCTCTGCGAACGCCACGGAAGCCTGCTCTGATCCCTCGACCTCGCCGTCTCCTTCGGCCTCACCGTCTCCACCGCGCATGGAAATGGCAGGCGTGCCAATCTGAGCAGATGGCACGCCCTGCCCCTCACGCAGCCGCTGAGCTTCCGCCACGCGCTGCAGCCTCCGAACGGAAGCCCTCGCCAATCCAATGAAGCGCGGCATTCTGCTGCACTGCCGCATCGGCTCCGCGATAAATTGTGACAGCGCCACCACGGTGACCAACTCCCCCAACGTCACATCGCCGGAAATGGTTCGATAGCCCGCGTACAGGCCCACCGCACTCAGCAACAGCACATTGCTGCCCATCGCCACGGCTTCATAACCTCCGCTGACCCACGCGAGCTTCCGAGCATCCGCACACGCCTCTTCAGATTTACGCGCATATCCACGGTAGGCCGGATGCGCGCCAGCCACTCCCGAGATCACCGGCAGCCCCTGCAGAATGTCGGTCATGCGCGCGGTCACTCGCGCGAGCAGAGTTTGTTGCCGCTCCGCGCGGCGTTCAATGATCTGAGACAGCCGGTGCAGGACTATCAACACCACCGCGCTGAGCACCAACACCACCACTCCCAGTGGCAGATCAATCAGCGCCAGAACAATCGTGCAGAAAATGGCTCCCACCAGCGCACTGATCCCCACCGGGACCACTTCGATGATGTCTACCGCCTGCACCACGTCTTCACCCACCACCGTGGGCAATTCCTGGCGAGGCAGACTGTCCGCATCGTCGGAATGCCCACCATGGCTCACCACCTGCGAGGTGATGCCTGCCCGCAATTCACATACGTTCCGAGCCGACGTAGCCTGCAGTATCCGGAACCCTGTCTGCCAGCTCACAGACACCGTCGCCAGCGTAGCGCCTAAGGCTGCGATTCCACCCACCAGGTGCCACACATTCTCGCTAGCGATAAGACTGTGCGCCAACCATCCCAGTAACACCGCAATCATGGCTTCTGCCACGTGGTAGATGCTCAGCAACAAGCCACTCAGAGCCATCGCGCGAGAATTTTTTCTGACCAGCCCGCGCAGCGTCACCACCTTGTTGTCAGACACGCGCCTGCCTCCCCTGCTCATTCCAGGCGGTCCACATATCGGCATATGTTCCGTTTCTTGCTGCCAGCTCCTCGTGCGTACCTGTTTCCACCACGCGCCCGCGCTCCATCACCACCACGCTATCGGCGGAGGTTGCTTGGCTGAGCCGGTGCGCAATCACCATCGCCGTCCGTCCGCGGATCGCCGCGCGGGCAGCGTCCTCCAAGGACATCGAAAAGGCCTCGTGTGATTGCTGTGTTTCCTCGAGGTCACCGTCATCTTCGGCCGTTGATTCGTCAAGAATGACGACGCCAGCCCGAGACAATGCCACCCTGGCCAGCGCCAGACGCTGTGCCGCCACCGCATCTACGTGCAGGCCCCCTTCGCCCAGCATTGTGTCTAAGCCCTGCTTGTCGCCATGGGACAAGGATGTGCACCAATCTTCCGCACCGGTTCGGCGCAGCGCATCCCATATTTCTGCGTCGCTGGCACCTTCGGCTGCCAGCAGGAGATTATCGCGCAAACTCATCGCGAAGACGTAGTTTTCCTGGGAGGCAACGCAAAAGATCGAGCTTCTTTCTTGCGCACTCATTCCCACCACGTCGCACCCCCCAACGGTGATCACACCCGGCTCTGCCATCTCGAGGGTTCCAGAGACAATTTCCGCAACCGTGGACTTGCCAGCTCCCGATCCGCCGACCACGCATACCGTGCACCCCGCAGGGATGTGGAACGCCAAGTCATGCAAGATCTCTGGGCCATCCTCGTACCGATAATTCAGGCCCTTGACCTCTACAGCTGGACTCTGCCGATGCGAGGAGTAGTCATCAATCGGCTGTGGCGTATCCGCACCCGCGGAGCGAATGAGTCCCACGATGCGCCCCAAGGCCGCCCCGCTGCGCTGCAGTTCATCAAAGGTGAACAGAATCGTGCCGATCGGCACGAACTGACGGTGGAACAGAATCAACGCTGCCGAGATCTCGCCCACCGTCACCGCATCTTCGCGGAAGAGCAACCAGCCTACGACAGACAGGGCTGACAACCCCATGAACTCCGCGAAGTTCTCCCGCGCCACCAGCCCGGAAAACACACGAAACGCAGCGATTGATTCGTCCCGCGAAGCCTGCGCGTAGCGCCTGGTGAGACCTTGGCGGCTATCCACCAGCCGATGCGAACGAACCGAACGAATGCCCTCCATAGAACCTTGCAAGGAACCGATGACACCGGCTTCTAATTCGCGTTGGCGTCGATACAAAGGGGCAGAACGAGGAAGATACCATCGCAACCCCAGCGCATAGAACGGAATCCCGCACAGCCCCGCCAACGCGAGGCGCCAATCCAACCCCGCTATTCCAGCGCTGGCCACCACGACCATCACCAGCGCGCTGAGGGTCGATGGAACCGACTTGCGGGCACTGCTCACCAGCGCGGCGACATCCGCACCAACTCGGCCCAGCACCTCTCCCCGGCCCAGGGACTCCACCGTGGTGGAAGGCAGATTCAGCACCGCGGCGACGGCGCGCTCACGCAACTTCGCAACTACCTGGGCAATCGTCACACCCGTCAGCGCCTCCGCAAGGCCAGCGACAACGGCAGTACCAACACACGCCACGGCAGCCCACACAATCACCTTCAGCACGCCAGACTTGCCGTCACCGGCGGCTACCGCATCGATGACGCTGGCCAGCAGATAAATGGGCACCAGAGAGAGCAAGGCACCGGCGAAAGTGAACAGCACCGCACTAATTGCTGGAGTTGCGGTGCGACGGAGCAGGCGGCCAATCTCCGCAGCGGACTCACCAGGCAAAGCAGTGGGAAGTACGGCACTCACTTAAGCGTGAGACTTTCCTGCCGGTTGCAAGGTGGTCCACTCGCGGTCGATGAACTCCATCGCCTCGTCCCGCGATACCCCGCCGTCTACGCCACGGGAAGGGTCTCCCAGAGCCACGGTCCATCCGTCTGGCACGGCGGCGAACGTAGGCCACAACGAGTACTGTCCCTCGTCGTTGATAAGGGCGAAGAAGCTGCCCTGTTCGTCATCAAACGGGTTGCTAGACAACACGCGCTCCTTGTCTCATGATGCGGAAATAACGGGTTTATGGGCTGCGTTGGCCAAAGTGGTGGCACAAGTGCAGCAAGCGTGAATTAACTTAGCATAACCTAATATGCAGCTTTTGAGGGTTAAGTAAAGAAAAGTGTGTCCGCATGCCACCATAACCCCAGACCACACACCACAAATCACCAAAGAATAGCTCCCCGAAAGCTATTACCCACACCATCCCGCACCTCCGGCCACATTTGTGCTAACCGCACACCGGTTGGATTAAAGGATGACCACCAACCGCCCCAGCTGCCCACTATGCGGCAACAACACAAAGAAAAACGGCACCACCAGCAAATCAACCACCCGTTGGCGCTGCACCCACTGCGGACACTCCTTTACCCGCAACACCCAAACCCACAACAAAAATACCGCCACCATGGCTTTGTTCATCCAATGGGCCACCGGCACCCAATCTCTAACCACCTTCGCCGCACACCATGGCGTAACCAGGCAAACCATGCACCACCGATTCCGATGGTGCTGGTGGATCATCCCCACACCCACCATCGACTCATTCCGCATCCATGACCAAATCTTCCTCGACGCGACCTATCTAAAGTCCGGATGCCTCCTGATCGCAGCCAGTAAAACCCACGTCATCAACTGGACCTGGGCCAGACACGAAACCACCGCCGCCTACACCGAACTCCTACGCCCCATTGCCGCACCACTAATCGCAGTCACAGACGGCGGACAAGGTGCCCAATCAGCCATCCACCACTGCTGGCCAACAACACGCATCCAACGCTGCCTCGTCCACGCCCAACGAACAGTCCGCCGCCACACCACCAGCAACCCCCGCACCGATGCCGGCAAAACCCTCTACCGCCTAGCCCTGAAACTCACTCGCATCACCGACCTTGACCAAGCATCCACATGGGTCGCCCACCTGCACGAATTCGACCACACCTACCGGGAATGGATGAACGAGAAAACCACCATCAAAGACCCTGCTACCGGCGCCTACACCAAGGTCTACACCCACCAACGCGTCCGAGCGGCCTATCAATCATTGCTATCTCTGCACCGCAGAGACCTGCTGTTTACCTACCTGCAACCCCCACCAACAACCATCGACCCCGACAACCTTGCAGCAACAACAAACAGCCTCGAAGGTGGCATCAACGCCCCCATAAAAGAACTAGCCCGCAGACACCGCGGACTATCACTACCGCATCAACGCACAGTGATGGATTGGTGGCTGTATCTACATACAGAAGTCCCTGACGATCCGGTCAAGATCGCCAGGGACCAACGATGGGGTCAAGACGCACTTTCCACAGCAACAGACCTGATCACCCACAACACCACAGCCACTACCAATGACATCGGTGCACCAGCAGAATACGACACCGCCATCGACACCAGCTACCAACACAACCTCGGCATCCAAAAAGGCTGGATCAAATAACCGCAACACGCCCGGAAAAGACACACTTTTCTTTACTTAACCCGCATTGGCCTGCCGTTATGCGCCCGAGCCTCCCCCAAAAAATCAGTAACCCCGGTGATATGCATCTAAAACGCAGGGATCGCTCCGGGGCTTTCATAGAAAATCGTAACATTTGTCCCCATGAATTCCAACGAAAATCTGACGATCAATCTTGACAAGTGGTTCTCACCTGCGCGGATGAACACCTATGCCCACCACCCAGATCCTGAATCCCTCTACCTCTGGAACACGCGCGTCACCAAGGCCTTCCTGGAGGACCTCCAACATGTCGAGGTGCTGCTACGAAACTGCGTAGACGCCGCCGTCGCTCCGCGCTACGGACCCAGGTGGTACACCCACCCGGCCATCCCCTTCGAAAAACCGGCCGAGAGAGCCATTAAAAAAGCAGAACGCCGTGCCTGCACACGAAGAGAGCAAGCCCCACCGCCGGGGCGGGTTATCGCTGAACTCAGCTTCGATTTCTGGGCCTACCTGTTTGAAGCGTCCTGGGTTTAGTTCCGCTTCTTTTACGGCCCTGTGTTGATGGGCTGGGTGAGATAGTACTCGGTTTCTACTTCCTGTGGGGTGGCGTAGTCCAATGCTTCGTGAAGTCGCTTAGTGTTCCACCAATGCACCCACCGCAAGGTGGCCAGTTCGACTTCTCCGACCGACGTCCACGGGCCCTGGGCATGAATCAGTTCCGCCTTGTAGAGACCGTTGACTGTTTCGGCTAGAGCATTGTCATAAGAATCGCCGATTGTTCCCACACTCGGGCGGATTCCTGACTCAGCTAGCGCGGTGGAATACTTCAGTGACACGTACTGGCTGCCCCGATCGCTGTGGTGAATTAGTTGGTTTCCATGGATTCGTCCTGCAGTCGTTAACGCATGTTCCAATGCCTCCATGGGCAGCGCATCGGTGCGCATTGTCGAGCGTGTAGCAACACCAACAATTTTTCGGCTGAAGACATCCACGACAAACGCGGTGTAGGCGAATCCTGACAGGGTGCGAACGTAGGTAATGTCGGCAACCCAAAGCCTGCCTGGTGCCTGCGCACGGAAGTTTCGGCGCACTAGGTCCGGGCGATGATCCGGTGTCTTCGGGCTAATCGTTGTCACAGGGGTTCGCCCACGTCTGCGGCCAGAAACACCTGCAAGTTTCATTAGTCGTGCAGTCTTGTCGCGACCAATATGAAAGCCTTCACGGTTCATCGCGTGCCACATTTTGCGGATACCGTAGACCGAGAAATTCTCCGCATGCACACGCTGTATCTCTGGGATGAGCAGGCTATCGCTTAAGGCTCTTGCACTGGGAACACGTGTGGTAGCTTTGCGGTAGCCGCGTGAAGTAATGAATCCACGATCTGCTTGTTTAAGGACTCGACAGATGGCCTCGACCCCAAACTGATCTTTATACGTGTCGATGTAGGAGATCATTTGGTCGTGGGTCGGTCGAGTTCCGCTGCGAAAAAAGCCGAAGCTGTCTTAAGAATCCCGTTTGCTCGTTTCAGTTCGCGGTTTTCGCGGCGCAGACGCTTGAGCTCTTCTTCCATTGTTTCGCCGCCTGAAGCGTCAGAATTATCGCGTACTGAAGCGCTGTCACGGTACCAAGCCCGCAACGTGTGGTGAGATACTCCAAGGAGCTCGCCGACCTCCGTGTAGGCGCGTTGCAGTGAGCAAGATTCCAGGCGGACCATTTCGATGATCTGATGGACCGCCTTGTCCTTGAACTCGACGGAATACTTTCTAGGCATAGTTCAATCCTTCCTTAGCTGAGGTAGGAACTAAACCCAGGACGCTTCAGTTCACCAAAACCTACGCCTCTACTCTCTGGCCGCTGGTTCGTAAAGATTTGGTCGGCACACAGGCACCTGCCACTGGCGGAAGCAAGCCTGATGTCCTTGTTCCCAGCCTTGACGAGTTCAGAAGTGAAGTTGGTGTGGTCTACAACCTGCGTAACCGGTGCGCCCATCATGAGCCGATTATCAAAAAGGACCTGCAGGACGAAAACGATAACCTCGATCGAGCGCAGCAGGCTATAGAGAAGCTGTCTACCTGGATTGATCCCTCTGCGGCGGAGTGGATAGTCGCTAACTCCAGACTTCCCGAAGTGCGGGACGACAGACCGTCGCCCAAGGTATGGGGGTAACTATCGCGGGTGATGAGGCTGTGCTCGTAGGTTAGCGTCGGAAACCTTGCCCGGGTCTGCCAGGACAGACCATGGGCAGAGCACATCACCGCAGCCAAGAACGTGCAGGGGTTGGTATAGGATTCTCGACTCGTTGGCCCCATCTTGTGGGGCTGTAGCGACCGCGAGGGTGGGGTCCCAGCTCGGGTTTAAGAGGGGAAGAAGCCCCGTTGCCGCTACGTTTTGGGTCTGGTTAGTCGTGGCTGGGTTTGGGTGACTTAGTGTCTTTCAGGTGTTTCCTTTCGGCCTCAGCTGCGATGTTCAATGCGGCGTTGTGGTCCCGGTCGAGTGATAGGCCGCATTCTAGACATGTGAATTGACGGTTACTCAGGGAAAGATTCTCGTTTTTCCAACCACACCTCGAGCAGGTTTTGGAGGATGGGTAAAACCGGTCGATGACCTCTAGAGCAGCGCCGGTGCGCTTGGTTTTGTACTCCAGCTGGCGACGAAACTCGCCAGGGATCCCCTCAAGCATTCGGCGGTTGAGGGATGATTTCGCCCTCACGTTTGTTCCCGGTGCGTCTACGGTTCCCCTGGCTGAACGAGTCATGCCTTTAACATTGAGGTCTTCGATGCCGATCAGGGCATAGTTGCGGGCCAGTTCGGCGGTGATCTGATGAACAAACCCATCGCGCTGCAACTTCAGCTCGTGGTCGACGCGTTTGATCGTGGCGATGAGCTTTCGACGGCGGTTGGATCCCTTTTGGCTCCGGGCCAGCTTTTTACGTAGGTTTTTCGATCGTTTGATGTTGCGCTGGAGCAGTGGTGGAAGCTGGATGACTGTGGAGCCATCCGAGAGCGATAGGTAGTTGTGGATGCCGATATCGATGCCCAGGGTGTCTGCTTGTTTTTGCCGTCGGGTTAGCGATGGTTGGCGTTGAGCTGACTTAACCATCACAGCGACGTACCAGTAGCCGCCTTTTTGGGAGATCGTAAAATTGCTGATTTTGGCGTCAGGGTGGTTCTGCAGAGCTTTGACCAACCGTCTGGTGGAGCCATGGACGCGTACGCGCAATATCCGGTCTTTTTTATCCGGCTTGGAGGCATGCGAGAAAAGATTGGCCAGGTATAGATGCTTGTACCCGGTGATCTGGGGCTGCCCTCGGGGTGGAGGGCAGCCTTTTGGCCCCATTCTGCTGTCTGGGTGAATGGTGACTGATTTCCGAGATCGGTGGGTCTTGCGCTGGGGTTTTCCCATAGCCCGGCCTTTTCTTCGACCAGTTTTACTGGCGTAGTAGTTTTTCATGGCCTCGGCTGCGTTTTTGATTCCACTGACGGGGCAGCGACGGTTGACGAGATGGAGAAAGGGGCGGGCGCCCTTGGTATCGGGACTCCAGACAGCATCAAGCCGTTCTTGGTGTTGAGGTGACCATCGTTTCCCGTGGTCTCGTTGCCACAGCAGTTTTGCTGCCTCCCGGTGACGCCGGATTTCGGGAGTTAAAACACCTGTCTCAAATGAAAAACGGTGCGGTTTTTTAGTGCTGGGTTGGTTTCGGCCTCTTTTTTGATCAGCTTGTTCACGCTGCTGGCGTTCACGCCGGCAGCCAGGAGCTGATCTTTTCTTGCCCGGTAGTTTTCGTCGTACTTCTGCCAGGCTTCGGTGAATGCGTTGAACCCCCAGTGTGCTGCCCGTGTCATCTCCTCAAACAGGGCTTCTTGCTGAGGGGTGGGAATGAGCCGAAACACGAAGCCTTCGTGGTCATGATTGGTGTTGGGTGAGGATTTTTTAGCTTGTGGTGAATTGGTCATCCTTGTTGCCCTTTCGTGGTGAGTGGACGAGCAGGATAACTACTGGGGTGGACACCCTCCGATAGCGTCGAACTTAAATTCGAACTGGGTAACGGTGGTTCACAGGGGCGCAGGGTCCTGTTAGGGTGGCGAGCGTCTCCCCGTAGAGGGGGCCGTCGGCTCCGGACGGAAGCAGACGTTAAAACCGCACGTGGATTGCATTACTGAATTTCCGGGCATGGGCCCGGGGAGACGGTTTTGCTTGGAAGCGTGCAGAGTGCAGTTTCGGCTGTATCTCAGCGTCATCCCGCGAGGGATGTCTCGCCTACTTGAACTTTTTGGGGCGTCTTGATCAGCTTTTTCGCTGCTCAGGAAGAGGTTGCCCCCCTAGGCGCATGGGCGATCCCACACCTCTTGCACTTTTTGTTCCACTTGGTTGTTTTCCCTGGCTGCATGGGGGATTTATATCGATGCCGGGGTGGGTCTTTAATCAGGTGTGTCTTTTTGGGGTACGCCCTATTGTTACACGTGCCTGCGACGGAATGCCGCCTACAAAATAGGACCACTTCGGCCATTGTTTTACATGAACAAATATCGAAAGACGTGCCGAGCGACAAAACGGGATTTAGGATGTAAATCCCCACACTTACAATCCTCGACCGGAAAAGTTCAGAAAAACAAAGAAACCGGAGGTCACGAACCCTTTCGAGTTTGTTACCTCCGGTGTCACAGTTTGTTCAACTGCTCTTTGTGCCCGGGGCGGGACTTGAACCCGCACGTCCTATAAGGACACTGGCACCTGAAGCCAGCGCGTCTGCCAATTCCGCCACCCGGGCTGGGTACCTAAATGTCTTGGCGACCAACTAACATTAGCATGCAGCAGCGTATTGATAACAAATCCGCTGGCAAAGCCAAACTTTTCTGAGGAAAAGTTCCGGATAAACCTGGGAACTTTGGCCTGTACGGCTACGTTTAGAAGGGGTAAGCACCCTATAATTAGCGCTGCTATAGAAAAGGAGGACAGCACGTGGCATTACTTGAAAGGCTCGCGAAGCTGGATTCCGCCATGCAGCGAGGCTTAGACAACGGCATGGCCTTTGTCTTCGGAGGCAAGGTCGTCCCTGCTGAGATTGAAGAGCTCCTCAAGCAAGAAGCGCAGGACAATCTCGCACGCGGAGACGATGCTAATCTCTACAGCCCCAACGTTATGACCGTAGGCGTGTCCTCCAAGGATTTGGAGAACCTCTCTCAAAACAGAGATCTTCCTGCGGATTTCGCCGAGCAACTCACCCGCTTTGTCAGGAACCACGGCTGGTCCTTCGCCGGCCCGGTCATCGTGCGCATCGCGGAGGAATCGGGATTGCGTACAGGACAGCTCCGCGTGTCCTCGTTCATCGATCACGAGCCCACTGAGGAAACCGGATTTGACGCAATCTTCCACGAAGACGATGGTCAGGAGGACCATATGACTAACCCCAATAATGCAGATGAGGCCGCAACCACCGCTTTTTTGGCACAGAACCAGCAGCCGGAGCAGCCGCAGCCACATGGCCCAGCTGTCAACCTCATGCTGCAGGACGGTTCCTCCCGCGTGTACCACGTGCAGGAAGGTTCCAACATCATCGGCCGCAGCAACGACGCCGACCTTCGCCTGCCAGACACCGGCGTGTCCCGTCAGCATGCTGAAATTACCTGGAACGGCCAAGACGCCATCCTGGTAGACCTACAGTCCACCAACGGCACCACCGTGAACGAAACCCCAATCGATAACTGGCTCCTGGCAGACGGTGACGTCATCACCATGGGCCATTCCCACATCGAGGTTCGTATCACCGGTACACAGCCAAACAAACACTACTAATACAAGCTCGAGAGAAAGGAGGTCACCATGGATTCGGTCGTTTTGTTAGCTCTGCGCATCGGCCTGCTCGCACTGTTGTGGCTTTTCATCCTGGTGGCCTTGAATGCGATGCGCCGAGACGCCAACAAGGCTGCCGGCGTGTATCAGCCCTCAGCGCAAACTAAGTCTTCCCCGCGGCGCCGCGAAGTTCCTAAGCAGATCAACATCGTGGATGGTCCGCTACGCGGCTCCCACATGCAGTTGGGCACCCTCGAGGAATGCACTATGGGCCGCGCCCAAGACTGTGACTTTGTCACAGGTGATGACTTTTCTTCCGGTCATCACGCCCGGCTTTTCCGCCGCGGCAGCGAATGGTTTATTGAAGACCTTGAATCCCGCAACGGCACCTTCGTCGGTGGCGTTCGCATTGACCAGCCGGAACGAGTTGGCGTTGGCAGCGACATCAAACTTGGCCGCACGACCGTGAGGTTGATGGCATGACATTGAGCCTAAAATTCACCGCGATTACTGACCGCGGCCTAGTACGCCAAAACAATGAGGACAGCGCGCACGCCGGTCCCCATCTTTTGCTTTTGGCTGACGGCATGGGAGGCCACGCCGCAGGCGAGGTCGCATCCAAGCTCATGGTCGAGCACTTGGAACACCTCGAGCAAGACCCCGAGGACAACGACATGCTCGCCCTCCTGGGCGCCGCAGCTGAGGATGCAAACGCGTCCATCGCAGCGCACGTCGAGCAGCACCCAGAGACCGAGGGCATGGGCACCACGCTGACCGCGATGATGTTCAACGGTTCCGAGTTTGGTGTCTGCCACGTCGGTGACTCCCGTGGTTACCGCCTGCGCGCGGGCAAGTTGACGCAGATCACCAAGGACGACACCTATGTGCAGTCCCTGGTGGATGAGGGTCGCCTCGACCCAGCTGACGTCTCTTCACACCCGCAGAAGTCGCTCATCCTCAAGGCCTATACCGGCCGCCCGGTTGACCCCACCTTGTTCATGCTGGACGCCAAGGTCGGCGACCGCCTCCTGTTGTGCTCCGACGGCTTGTCCGATCCCGTCACAGCCTCCACCATTGAGTTGGCGCTGGGCCAGGGCACGCTTGACGACGCCGCGGTAACCCTCCGCGATCTCGCCCTGCGCTCCGGCGGTCCGGACAACGTGACTATCGTCCTGGCGGAAGTGGTTGAGGGCAAGGGCGACAGCTCGCCTGTCACCGTCGGCGCGATCGCCGGCGTTGTCCCAGAACCTACTCACCCCGACTCCGCTGCGAGTCGGGCGGCGGCGCTGACGCGCCCGCGGGAGGCGTCGCCAAGCATTGCTGCGTCCCGGCAGGCCGCAGAAGAAGATGAAGAGTCCGAGGAGCCTCACAGTCCCAAGAAAAAGGTGGGCTGGAAGATCATCGGCGCACTCGTGGCTGTGCTTGTGCTCGTCATCGGCAGCGGATTCTGGACCAAGAACGAGATTTCGAACAACTTCTACGTAGCCATCGGCGAAGAGGAAGTGATAACGATCCACCAAGGCGTGGACTTCTCCATCTTCGGCCGCTCGCTGCAACACCAGTACCAAAATGCGTGCATCGATAAGGCAAATACTTTGCGTCTGGGCTCCGCGCCCTGCGAGGGAGACTTCTCCGCGTTCAAGGTGAGCGACCTTCCAGATTCCGAGCGCGCTGCGGTTGGAAACCTGCCCTCCGGTACCTATGCGGAGGTTCAGACCCAACTGTCGACCTTGTCCTCCAAGGCACTCAAGCCTTGCATCACCGCGCCCAGCGGAAAAACGGACAAGAAGTTGGAAAACAAAGCCGCGAAACCAGGAGTTACTTGCCGGGAGGTGAGTTAAGTGAAGAAGGTTTTTTCCCGTGGCACGGAGCTCGGGCTGCTGATCCTGGCAACCCTCGTCTTTGCCATCACCCTCGTAAGCCTGGAGCTTTCCCAGGGCAACATCCTCACCGTGGATGTCCTTTACCTCATCGGTGGATTCATCGGCGTGTTCACTGTCGCGCACTTAGCGCTGTGTTTCTTGGCGCCGCACTCCGATCAGCTGATGCTGCCTATAGTCTCGCTGCTCAACGGCACGGGCCTCATTATGCTGGCGCGCTTGGACCTCGCCAATGATGGTGGCCTGGCAACCCGCCAGGTGATGTGGACCATCGTCGGTCTCATCCTATTCGTCCTGGTGCTGGTGGTTTTGCGAGATCACCGTTCGCTGACTCGCTATTCCTACATCCTGGGTGCAGCTGGCCTGGTCCTTCTGGCACTGCCGCTGGTATGGCCGCAGCCCCCAGGAGTTGAGGCCCGTATCTGGCTGTGGCTTGGACCTTTCTCCATCCAGCCGGGTGAGTTCTCCAAGATCATGCTGATCTTGTTCTTCGCCATGCTGCTGACCCAGAAGCGTTCGCTGTTCACGGTAGCCGGCTACAAGTTCTTGGGGCTTTCCCTGCCGCGTCTACGCGACCTCGCACCGATTCTGGTGATTTGGGGCATCGCGATCGTCATCATGGGCATCTCCAATGACTTTGGCCCAGCGCTGCTGCTGTTCTCCACGGTCTTGGGCATGCTATTTATGGCCACGGGCCGTGTCAGCTGGCTGCTCATTGGCTTGCTCCTCGTGGGTGTTGGCGGCTTCGGCATTTACCAGATCTCGTCGAAGATTCAGCTGCGCTTTTCCAACTTCCTGGACCCGCTCGGCAACTATGACAACGGCGGATACCAGTTATCCCAGGCATTGTTCGGCATGTCCTCGGGCGGCATCTCTGGCACCGGCTTGGGCCAGGGCCACCCAGAGATCGTGCCGGTCGCGCACTCCGACTTCATCCTCGCCGGAATCGGTGAGGAGTTCGGCCTCATAGGCTTGGCAGCCGTGCTCATCATGTTCGCCATGCTGATCTCCCGCGGCTTCAACACCGCACTGAAGTCCCGCGATTCCTACGGCAAGCTCGTGGCATCCGGCCTGTCCTTGACGCTGGCCGTGCAGGTCTTCGTGGTCACTGGCGGCATTTCTGCAATGCTGCCGATGACCGGCCTGACCACCCCATTCATGTCCGCCGGCGGTTCCTCGCTGATGGCCAACTACATGCTCCTGGCAATCCTGCTGCGGATCTCTAATGCAGCTCGCCGCCCGGCGCGTGAGACCACCAGCAACGCGCCGAGCGACACATCCATGTTCCCCGCTGTACAGGAGGCAACCCGATGAATAAGTCGATCCGCCTCGTCTCTCTCTTCGCCGTCCTTCTGACCGCAGTTCTGTTGATCAACCTCACTGTGGTGCAGGCATTTTCAGACGACAAGTACGCGCATAACCCGAGAAACATGCGTGGCTACTACGCCATGCAGTCCACCCCGCGCGGCCAGATTTTCGCAGGGGACACCGTCTTGGCTAAGTCCACTGCGGACTCCGAGGGCAATTACTCGCGTTCCTACCCCACTGACTCCCCGGCCTTTTCCAACATCACAGGCTACTTATCGACGCAGTTTGGTGCTTCTCAGCTGGAGGCTTCCCAGAATGACATCCTCAACGGCACTGACGATTCGCTGCTTGCCCAGAACTGGCTCGACACCATCTCCGGCAAGGAAAAGGTAGGCGCCAACGTCGAGGTAACCATCGATCCTGCCCTTCAGCAGGCTGCTTATGACCAGCTCACCGGCCCTGGCTACAATGGCGCCGCGGTGGCGATCCAGCCTTCCACCGGCAAGATCCTGGCCATGGCTTCCTCACCGAGCTACAACACAAATGACCTGCTGGGTGACAACGCCGACGACACCTGGACCGCACTGCAGGAGCAGGCGGGAGCGCCGCTTCTCAACCACGCCACGCAGGACACCTTGCCACCGGGCTCGATTTTCAAGATCATCACCACCGCGGCCGGCCTCAACAACGGTTTCAACCCGAGTTCTTCGCTAACCGGCGCGAACTCCATCGTCCTGCCTGACACAGTCACCGAGTTGACCAACTACGGTAATCAGATGTGCGGCGGGTCCCAGACGGTGACCCTGCAGACCGCCTTCGCGTTGTCCTGTAACACTGCCTTCGTGCAGATGTCCGAATCCATCGGCGCCGACGAGCTACGCAAGTACGCAGACGCTTTCGGCGTAGGCGAGAACTACAACTTGGGCGTCGACACGTCCCCAGGTAACTTGGGCGAGCTTGGCGACGGCGCGCAGGTCGCCCAGTCCGCCATCGGCCAGCGTGACGTCACCATGTCTGCTTTGCAGGCGGCAATCATGGCCGGAACCGTGGCCAACAAGGGCAAGCGCATGCAGCCCTACTTGGTCAACCGCATCACGGATGCACAGATGAACGAAATCCGTGCCACCCAGCCGCGCCAAGCCAAGGAAGCGGTAAAGGAAGACGTTGCGAACACGATCAAGGACTTGATGCTCAGCTCGGAGCGTTCGACGTACGGCTATGACGGCAACACTTTTGCCTCGAAGACCGGTACGGCCGAGCACGGCGAGGGCCTCGCGCCACACGTGTGGTACGTGGCTTTTGACCCAGACCGAGACATCGCTGTCGCGGTAGTGGTCAAAGACGGTGGCAACCTTGGGCAGAGCGCTACCGGTGGACAAGTATCCGCCCCAATCGGGCGCGCAATTCTGCGCGCATATGGAGGTCAGTAGTAATGAGCAATGCGGATAATAGAGAGCATCTCCAGCATCTCATCGGCGACGACTACCAGCTGCAGTGGATTATCGGCCACGGCGGCATGTCTACTGTGTGGCTCGCTGACGACGTCCATGGCGACCGCGAGGTTGCCCTCAAGGTTCTGCGGCCAGAGTTCTCGGACAACAATGAGTTCTTGAGCCGTTTCCAGAACGAGGCCAAGTCAGCCGAGTCCATCTCCTCTGAGAACGTCGTGGCCACCTATGACTACCGTGAGCTAGAGGACAACGGCCGCACGTTCTGCTTCATGGCTTTGGAATACGTGCGCGGTGAGTCTTTGGCGGATCTCCTGGCGCGCGAGGGCGCTTTGCCTGAGTCCCTAGCGCTCGACGTCATGCAGCAGGCAGCACACGGACTTTCTGTCATTCACCGAATGGGCCTGGTACACCGCGACATCAAGCCCGGCAATCTCATGATCACCCAAAATGGACAAGTCAAGATCACCGACTTCGGCATCGCGAAAGCCGCAGCCGCTGTTCCGCTGACCCGCACGGGCATGGTGGTGGGCACCGCCCAATACGTCTCCCCGGAGCAGGCACAGGGCCTCGACGTGACGCCGGCTTCCGACGTCTACTCCCTCGGCGTCGTCGGTTATGAAATGCTGGCCGGCAAGCGCCCGTTTAGCGGCGACTCCTCGGTCTCCGTGGCGCTTGCCCACATCAGCCAGGCGCCGGAGGCGCTCTCGACGTCGATTAGCGCACCTGCTCGTGAGCTCATCGGAATTTCGCTCCGTAAAGATCCCACCACCCGTTTTGCCGATGGCAACGAGTTCACCAACGCCATCTCCGCGGTGCGTAACGGCCAGCGTCCGCCGCAGCCCAAGTCTGCTGCGCTCGCGCCGCTCGCTGCTGAGCCTTCCCCGTCCGCATCGACGGAATTGCTGGCCAGCGTGGCCAACCCGAAGACCGCTACTCCTGAGTACGCGCCGGTCAAAGACACCCCACGCCCAGCGGCCAAACACCAGCAAAAAAGCGAGGAGAGCTCCGGCTTTGGCGTCGGCCTGCTCATCGCCGCGGCCATTGCGGCGCTCGTGGCGCTGGGATTTTTCGCCGCCAACTTCTTCAAAGGCACTGGAGAATCTGAAGAAACATCCCGCACCCCTGAGTCCATCGTGGTGACGGAATACCGTGGCCCTGTCACCACTGAAGTCATCACGCCCGAAGAATCCACGGACGATACTCCGGAAGAAGTGACAGTAACAACCACGCACTCGGTGGAGCCGAAAACCTCACAGCAACAGACTCCAACGCCCGTACAGCCAGTTGAGCCTTCCACCGAACAGGAAATTCCCGCCACAGAAGAGCAGGAGACGGAGGTCAATGAACAGCCAACTACTAATTCCGAAGTAAACTCGCAGCCTGAAAACCCCTTTGAGAAACTACTACCCCAGGATGGTGCCTAGAACATGGGCAATGACCGCTACCACCTCCGCCACGTCATCGGATCTGGCGGCATGTCTGAGGTCTACGAGGCTGAAGACACAGTTCTGGGACGCACGGTTGCTGTAAAAATGCTGCGCCCTGAGATGGCGCGCGACGTCAACTTTCGTGAGCGCTTCCGCCGCGAGGCGCAAAACTCCAGCAGACTCAATCACCCGAACATCGTGTCGGTGTTTGACACCGGCGAGAAGGACGTCAACGGCCTGACCATCCCTTATATCGTGATGGAGCTGGTCAACGGACGTACTCTGCGCGATATCGTGCGCGAAGATGGTCCGCTCCCCTCGCAGGAAGCTGCACAGATTCTGGCGCCTGTCGCCGACGCATTGCAGGCCTCCCACGAGGCGGGAATTATCCACCGCGATATCAAGCCGGCAAACATCATGCTGACTGGCACCGGCCAGGTAAAGGTGATGGACTTCGGCATCGCCCGCGCTCTGGATGACTCCACCTCAGCCATGACGCAGACCTCTGCCGTCATCGGCACTGCCCAGTATCTTTCCCCGGAACAGGCCCGTGGCAAACCTGCCGATGCCCGCTCCGACGTTTATGCCTTGGGCTGTGTCATGTACGAGGCGGTCACCGGCCGCACTCCTTTCGAAGGCGAGACACCATTCGCGGTGGCCTACCAACACGTCCAAGAGGACCCAGTTCCACCGACCCAGTACGTGGACGTGCAGCATCTAACCGATACGCAACGTCTCAACATCGATGCCGTCATCTTGACTGCTATGGCCAAGCACCCAGCGGATCGCTACCAGTCTGCGTGGGAGATGGGCGAGGATCTAAGGCGGATGGGCAATGGCCAGCTCACCGAAGCTGCCCGCGGGCACGTCACTGTAGAAGAGCACCCCACGGCCATGGTCGCGCCGGTCGCGGATGCGTCGGTTGGCCAGCACCGCGCGCCGGTAAAATCCACGCGCCCTTCTGAGGATGACGAGGGCGGCAACGGGTTGAAATGGCTCGCTTTGTTCCTAGCGGGTCTTTTGGTTGCCATCATGGGCTATTTTGCCTGGGACTTCTGGCAGTCCTCCCGCGAGGAAAGCCGCATCGAACAACAGCAACGCGAAGACGCTGCGGCGCGCGCCAACATGGTCGTGGTGCCGAAGGTGGAAAAGCGTCCGCGCAATGAGGTTGTGGCAGAACTTGAGAAGATGGGCCTTTTGGTCACTGTCAATGAAGAGGCTAATCCCGACATTGACCGCAACAAGGTCATTCGCATCAATCCGGCTCCGGGCTCTGAACTGCAAAAAGGCTCTTCTGTGACGCTGACCGTTTCCTCGGGCGACGAGATCACTGATGTCCCGGATCTCTCCGGAATGACGTTGGAAGAGGCAGGCAAGGCGCTTTCCGACGCCGGTCTTTCCCTCAACGACAAGATCGAGGAGACCAACGACGACGCGCCGGCTGGTCAGATCGTCTCGCAGAACCCAGCCGGCGGCTCGCGGCTTTCCAAGGGCTCAAAGGTTAAGGTCACCGTGTCTAAGGGCAAGGAAGAAGCTCAGGTTCCAGACGTCACCGGCATGCCACAAGCACGCGCTGTCAGCATGCTGGAGTCCGTTGGCTTCAAGGTCAACGTGAACGTCGTTGACTCGCAGGAGCCGGAAGACCGGGTGGTGTCGGTGAGCAACCAAGGCAGGAAACTGGCGAAGGGTGAGACCGTCACGATTGAGGTCTCCAATGGCATGCTCATTACGGCACCGGACCTGTTGCACAAGACGCCTTCTGAGGCTGAATCCGCGCTGCGCTCTGCCGGCTGGCAGGGTAGCGTGCGCACCGGCCCCGTTGTTCCTACCGGTGCGCTGGTGGATAACGGCCGCGTCGGCTGGGCCTCCGTTAACTCGGGCGACCTCATCCGCAAGAATGCAACCGTGGAGCTCCGCGTTTGGGAGTTCAACGCCTCGGCGCTGCTCCCACGCTAGTAGCAGACGAATTTCGCCTGCTAAAGTAACCGTTAAAAAGAATGCCTAAAGAAAAGTTGAAGGTTTAGCAATGCCAAAGTCAAAGATCACCCAGAGCTCGGGCGTTCCGCAGTCCTCTAGCTCTGCGGCCAACCGCACTCCGGTCAAGATCAATTCCGAGGGCACGCCGAAGTGGTACATCGCCATCATGCTGGGCCTGATGGTCATCGGCCTGCTATGGCTCGTGGTTAACTACCTGGCTGGCGAGTCCATCCCGTTCATGCAGGAGCTCGGCGTCTGGAACTACGGCATCGGTTTCGGCCTAGCCATCATCGGCCTGCTTATGACGATGGGCTGGCGCTAAGCTTCATTACCCTGCCATGAGCTCTACGAGGTTCTATAGCTTCGCCGGCGTCGGCTTCATCATCGCCGTGATGCTGACCGTGGCCATCGATCCACTATTCCTCTCCCCCGGTGCGCTGTTGCTTGCTGCCCTCGGCGTGGCACTTACCCCGCTCGGCATGAACCACCCGCTGTGGGCGGCCGCGGCTTATAGCGCGCTTTTTGCCATTTGTGCTTGGCACACCGAATGGCGATCCTTCCTATTGGTGGCATGGAGCGCAGTCATCGTTGGGCTAATTTCCTACCGTCGCCCGTGGACGCATGCGGTGATACCTGGGCTGGTGTTGGTTTTACTCTCCATCATCGATCCCATCCACGGCGTCCTGCCCTCCCTCGACCTCTTTAGCTTCTTGCTGGTCGCCGCCATCAACGTGGCAGGAATCATCGTTGGTGTCGCGTTAAAGAAGGCACATCAGCGCCAGCAAGCGGCTGAACAGCGTAGCCAGGAATACCGGCACGCGCTGATGACCACCTTGCATGATTCAGTGGCCACCACATTAACCTCGGTGGTCATGCGCTCAGAGACTCTCGGCCTCATGGGCACCAACCCAAAACTAAAAGAAAACTCCGCAGCTATCGCCGACGACGCACGCAAGGCCATGGGTGAAGTCCGCGATCTACTCCGCCTAATGGAAAACGAAGACGAACCCCTGCTCAAGAAAGCACGTTCAACCGTTGCTGAAGAGCTCGAAGAGATGCAGTCCTTCCTCCACAGCCATGGGTTTGATTGCACCGTGGAAGGCAAACTCGGAAAACTAGCGCGAACCATGGCGCTGCCCAATGACCTACATTTGGTTTTTTCAGAACTCTGCGCAAACCTCATCAAATACACCGCTGCAGACTCACAAATTGCCATCGTGTTCAAACGCAACCACCGCGGCATCAATATCCAAATTCGCTCTGTCATCGCCAAAGCACAGTCCGATCAACACATGACCACCGGATTGGGCATTTCCGAAATTCAAGAACGCGTCGGGGCAGCACGCGGAACCTTCAGCAGCGGACCTGAGAACGGGAATTGGGTGAGTACGCTTTATATCCCAATTTCCAGCATGGTGCGCAGATAAACTTAGCCTGTAGTAGGCTAAGGCCCATCCTCTCTATTTCTCGCCCTTATAGGAGTATCCACATGCGTTTTCGTTCCGTTGCAGCCGCAGCCGGTGCGGTCCTGTGTTTGATGAGCACCCCGTTTGCTAGCGCTGCTTCTTCCTTCAGTTCTTCCAGTGCCGCTGAGTCTGCTACTCAAACTGAGACCACCAACGAGACCGCCTACACCGGCGGATTTACCTACTACACTTCCATGGCGGAAGACTTTGCAAACGCTTTGCGTTGCTCCACCAGCCCGCAGCGTTGGTGGTGCGCAAAGTACCGCCAGTAAGCATCGATGTCCATTCGAGTCTTCCTCGTTGATGATGACCCGCTGGTCCGCTCATCACTGCGACTTTATTTCGAAACCACCGATGACATCTCAGTGGTAGCTGAGGCAGCTAATGGCGCAGAATGCCTCTCGATGCTGGACAACGTTGATGCCGACATCATTTTGGCAGATATTCACATGCCCACGATGGACGGCATCACTTTACTGCGCAAAATCAAGGAAAGGCCCTACCCGCCAGTTTTCTTGGCGGTGACATCCTTTGATTCGGATGACACCATGCTCAAGATTCTGCAAGAGGGCGGCGCTGGCTACATCCTGAAAAACCAAAGACCGCAATCTATCATCGATGCTGTCCGGGAGGCAATCCACGGTGGCACCGTTGTAGCGCCAGTAGCGATGCATCGCCTGGTGGGATACATCGGCGATGCTCCTCGTAAAGACCCAGTCGCCGCTGCCATCGAATCGCATTCGCTGAGCAACGGCGAGATCAACGTGCTGAAGCTGCTGCTACAGGGCAATTCGAATTCCGAGATCGCAGCAGCGCTGGAGATCTCCGAATCTTCGGTGAAAAAACACGTCTCCAGCCTCATCGTCACCTTTAACGCAAGCACCCGCCTAAATCTTGTAACCAAGATTTTAGGCGGGGCAGGTAGCTAGGCACTGAGGCTAAAGCACGGCTTAATACACCGGGGCGTCGTCAATGCGTAGCTCCGAATAGCGCGAGTACGGTGCGCTGACAAAGTACGGCGCGCCCTTTTCTACCCACTGCTGATCCTCGGAACAACGCACATCCTGCGAATCCGCGTCGAGCATCATAAAGCCCCACACGAGCTTGCCTTGCTGATTAGCTTCCAAATCGTAGGGGCCAATCTTTTGACCGAGGCTCCAATGGATCTGGTGGACGAAGTTAAAGCCAAACGCGTTCGACATGTACTTTTCAATGTCACCGATTGGCTTCACCGAAACGCTGACCTCCGTGGTCTGCGTACGCTTATCAGTCACGGTGTGGCTAACTGGAACAGTGTAGTCGTTGCGATTAGCCACGCTGGCTGCATCAGTCTGCTTAAACCACATGCGCTCCGCAGTGACGTACGTGCCCTGTGCGCCCGGTGTTGCACAGTGCGTGCCCGGCTTGTAGTCATCGTTCCAGCGCTGCGGCAGGCGGTAGGAAGCCGCGCCGTCGACAGCCTGCGCAGCCGGAGTGGCCGCGCTTACTGCCACCAGCAATGCTGCGGCGATGCGTGCAAACTTGCGCACAGTTGCCTCCCCTAGTTGAACTTCATGTTGTCGCGAGTAGAAACCTCAACGTGGCGCTCTGCTGGCAGAGATGCGGTGAAGGTCTCGCCGGTACCCTGCCAGGTTCCGTCCTGGCCACACACGGTCTTCTCACCTGCAAAGTCGGAGACAACCCAGCCCGCACGCATGACGGCGGTCTTGCCTGGAGCAACGTTGTACGGACCGACGGTCTCTCCTACTTCGTAGGTCTGGGAATCGGTGTAGCCCGCGCTGAACTTGATGTTGACCAGCTTCAGGATGTCGAAGTCAACGCCTGCGGAAACATTCCAGGTCTTGGTCTTGGTCTCCTTGATGGAACGAGTCAGTGGCAGCGGCTCAGCGTTGTAGTTGGAGACGGTCCAGGTGCCTGCGGAACCATCAAAGTAGGTGCGGACAATCTCAACGGTCTGGCCGGTATCGCCTGGGTTGACGCACTTTTCACCGATGGTGGTCGGGTTAGCAGCGCCGTGGTTGACGGCAGGCAGTGCCATTGCTGGTCCAGCGGCGATGGAAGTTGCAGCAATTGCGGATGCTGCCAGGGCGAGAGTGCGGTTAAAGCGCATGATGTACTCCTTTTTAGTGAGAAAGACAGTGAGGTTGGTAGGCAGTGTCGTGGTGTTAATAAGCGGTCTGGGTCGCAACTGGTAGGTCACGCCACTCATCTGGGGTGACGTCAACCTTGCGGGTCGAGCCATCCTTGCCGGTGACGGTGGCTTCTGCCCAGAAACCTGCCGGCGCGGAGGCCTGCTTGAAGTCGTGAACGAGGCTGTACTTACCGTCGCGGCCACAGTGCAGCTCGCTGTAGTTCACGCGCATCATGGTGGTGCCGTACTCGATGCGTGCGCGCTCACCTGGCTTAAGGTCGAGTGGCGCCAATGCGGTACCCACCGGCATGTAGGCACGCTGTGCGGCACCGATGGAGCCGAGCCAGCCCTCCGGCAGGCGGCCTTTATTGCCCAGCCAGTTCATCTGGCCGTTGTACTGCGCGCCCACCAGGTGGTCGGTGATGCCACGATAGGTGTAGTCAGCCTCAGTCCAGTTCATGAAGTCCTGGGAAAAGCCCGGCTTTCGGAAGGTAGGAGCTACGCCCTCAATGGTGTTCGGGTACCACTGCATATCGCCAGCGGTGCACTCTTCGCCTTCGCTCGGCCAATTCTGGCGCTGCAGTTCGGTCGCAGGTTTGACCACATGGTCCTGCTTTTCATCGGCAATCTTCTCCAGGCTTGGGCCGGAGACGGCATTGTAGCCGCCGTCAACAACCTTGCTGTTCGCACCCGGCGCGCGGGAAGGAATCTCAAGCGCTTGGTCATCAACGGTGCCGTCGGCGTGGATTACGGTTGCCCAGGCATAACGCTCGGCCGGAGCGGTACCACGGATGACATTTGCACCCGGGATATTGGTATAGATGCCATCCTTGCAGTCCACGAACATGGAAATGAAGTCTTTTTCCACGGTGCCGTATTCCACGCGGAAGGAATCGCCAGGCGCAAGCTTGATCGGCCCGATGGTTTCCCCCTCGATCCAGCCGTTAGACAGAGTCAGACCGATGTCTGTCTTTGCGGTGGTGTTCCAGTTGGAAGGCCACTTGGCGGCAGAGTTTGCTTCGATCTCGTGATTGGTGCCGGATTCGATGGTGGCGGTGTACGGAACCGTCTGCTTGGTGGTGTTGGTGAACTGGATGGTGCCATCCGAAAGGTAACGGCGGCCAGTTTCACCAAAATGCCAATCCGGATAACCCGCTGCAGTAGCTTCTGCTGGGCTGCACTCTTGGTAGAGATTCTCAATCGGATAGCCCTGTGGCATGGCGGGGATCTCTGCGTGCGCCGCAGCAGGGGCAACGAGGCTTGCCGCAGACAGCGCGGCGGCTGCTACGTAGTAGCTGAGATGGAGGCGGGGAATGCGCATCGCTACGTTTCCTTTTATTCACTATTTTTGCAGTTTGAGGTTCACAGCGGCACGGTCTCTCCCTCCACGCGCTGTGAACTACTCACATGACGCTAGACGGCCACCATCGCATCCATCAATACCTCAGATACTTTCGGATAATTGCCCCTTGAGCTGGATCTTTACAGGTTTTTCCCAGCTAATTGCTATCCGAGAAACACTCGAAATTGTCCTTTCGTACACACCCGCTTTTGCCCCCTTTCCCCGAGTTGCCAACAAGATGGGAGGAAAGTTATCCACAGGCTGGGGATAACTCTGTGAAAATCAAATTCCCCAGGTTTCTTCCACAGCCTGTGGATAACTGTTTTCACCCACTTCCACAAGGGCTAAATCACAAGGATGTAAGTCTTCTTGCCTGCATGATCAGGGAAAACTCCGGCCATGCGTTCGGTAAATTACAAAAATGTAGTTATCCACATTGTGGATAACTATTGTGGAATTCTTTCGCACAAGCGTTTTGGTGAATAACTCGCCGGAGTTATCCCCAAAGCCCAGCTCTCAAGGCCAACAACACGCCGACAACCCCGAACACTGCAGCAACTCCAATCCAGTGCACAGCCTTCCGGCGCGAAAACAGGAACAGAGTCAGCACAATGCCGATTAAAAGCCCACCCAGGTGTCCCCACAAGGAGACGCCACTCATGATGAACGTGTAAACCACATTTGCGAGCACCAAGAAGATGGGCGCGCGCAGATCCATTCCTCGGCTGCGGTAAACACCCACCAGCATCGCCAGCAAGGCATAAAGCGCGCCCGACGCCCCCACAGTCGGCCCGTCGTAGTCCATCCACAGCACAGCCGCGGAGGCGCCCAAGACGGAGACCACATAGCTCGCCGCATAAAGCGCATGCCCAAGTGCCTGCTCGATCTCGCGCCCGATAAAGACGAGAAGGCACATGTTGAGCGTCAGATGCCCGACGTCGATGTGCATGAAGCCGGCCGTGATGGCCGTGGCCGGGGCGGCGGCAAACTCTGGACCCCATAGAGTCCACGCATAAGCCAAAGAAGAGTCATAGTAGGACCCTGAAAGGGAGCGGGACTGGATCGCTGTCACTGCCCAAGCCAGAAAGCACACCGCGACGATTGCTGCGGTGACGGGCGCTTGTTTGATGTAGTTCTTCAACTTTCCCCCAAAACTGGAAGGAGCCCACCACCACTAAAAAGTGGCGGTGGGCTCAACGCAGGAGCTCTTATGCAATCTCGATGGACTCGATGATGACGTCCTCACGCGGACGGTCCATGCGGTCAGTTGCAACCTTGGCAATCTTGGAAACGACATCCTGGGAAGCCGGGTCCGTGACCTCACCGAAGATGGTGTGGTGGTTGTTCAGGTGCGGAGTCGGAGCCACCGTGATGAAGAACTGGGAACCGTTGGTGCCTGGGCCGGCATTAGCCATGGCCAGCAGGAACGGACGGTCGAACTGCAGCTCCGGGTGGAACTCGTCTTGGAACTGGTAGCCAGGGCCGCCACGGCCGGTACCGGTTGGGTCGCCACCCTGGATCATGAAGTTGTCGATGATGCGGTGGAAAATTGCGCCATCGTAGAACGGGCCGGACTGCTCGCCCTTTGCGTTCTGGGTGGAGTAGTCCTTCTCGCCCTTGGCCAGGCCGACGAAGTTCTCCACAGTTACCGGTGCATGGTTACCGAAAAGGTCGATAACGATATCACCGTGATTGGTGTGCATCGTTGCAGTTGCGGTCTTCTGAGTCATGCCGACCATTGTATGGAATTTCTTGCTCGCGCGCCGCAAATGACATAACGCCCTAAGCGATCACTATGCTTATCCCCATGATTCGTGCCGTGCTCTTCGACCTCGACGACACCCTCATGGACCACACCTCCGCCATGCACGCCGGATTGGATGAATGGTGTGCAGAGCTAGGCGTTGCGCAGGGCCAGCACGCGCGTTTCTCCGCCCTCGAGCGCAAATGGTTCAGTGCTTATGAGCGTGGAGAGGTCACGCACCAGGGGCAACGCATTGAACGCTGCCGCGAGTTTCTGGGGCAGACGCTTGACGACGCCGCCTCCCTCGCCGACTACGACGGCTACCTGGCTGCATATCAGCGCAATTGGCAGGCATTTCCGGATGCTCTACCTGCGTTGCGCCGCGCACTGGCGGCTGGGCTAAACGTTGGGATTCTCACCAATGGTGCCCGTGAGATGCAGGAGGGCAAGCTCCGCGCGGGCGGACTTAATCTTCCGGAAGTACAACTGATTGCCACCGTGGATTTGGGCATTCCCAAACCGCAGGCTGCGGCTTACCACGAGGGTTGCCGCGTGCTGAGAAGCGAGCCTGCGCACACGCTCATGGTGGGCGATTCCCTGGCTAACGACGTCGAAGGCGCCCGCGCCGCCGGGCTGCAGGCGGTGTACCTGCAACGCGACGGCTCGGGCGAGATTTCGAGCTTGGACGAGCTCAGCTTCTAGGCGGGAACGAGTGAGCTGAGCACCTCTTCGCGGGCCAAGACCATGTTGCGCAACGAGGCCTCGGTCTCGTCGTAGCCGCGGGTCTTCAGGCCGCAGTCCGGGTTGATCCATAGGCGCTCGACTGGAACGTTGCGCAGGGCCGCGCGGATGAGCTCTGCCATCTCCGCCACGGATGGGATGCGCGGCGAGTGGATGTCATAGATGCCTGGGCCGATCTCGGAGTGGAACTTGTCGTCGATGTCTTCGAGGAGCTCCATGCGGGAGCGCGCCGCCTCGATGGAGGTGACATCGGCGTCAAGGCCAGCGACCGCATCGATGATTTGGCCGAACTCTGAGTAACACAGGTGCGTGTGAATCTGCGTCGTGGGTTTCGCCTCCAAAGCAACGAGTCGGAAGGAACGCACCGCCCAGTCCAAGTAGGCCTTGCGATCCTGCTCTCGCAGTGGCAGCAGTTCGCGCAGGGCGGGCTCGTCGATCTGGATGATGTCGATGCCAGCCTCTTCGAGATCACGCACCTCGTCGGCGAGAGCCACACCCAGCTGATCCGCGGAGACGGACTGGTGAACGTCATCGCGCACGAAGGACCACGCGAGGATGGTTACTGGCCCAGTGAGCATTCCCTTGACGTGCTTCTCGGACAGGGACTGCGCATAGCGTGCCCACTCCACCGTCATCGCCTGCGGGCGGGAGATGTCGCCCACCACGATTGGCGGGCGGGTGCAGCGGGAGCCATAAGACTGGACCCAGCCGTTTTCGGTGACCACGAAGCCGTCGAGCAGCTCGGCGAAGTACTGCACCATGTCGTTGCGCTCTGGCTCGCCGTGCACCAGCACGTCCAGGCCCAGGCGCTCTTGCAGCTCGATGACCTGCTTGACCTCGTCGCGCAGGGCGTCGACGTAGGCGGCGTCGGAAAGCGTGCCCTTGCGGTGAGCCGCACGTGCCGCACGAATCTCCTGCGTTTGTGGGAAGGAACCGATGGTCGTGCTCGGCAGCAGCGGCAGGCCAAGAGCTTTTTGCGCTTCATTGCGCTCGGCGAACAGCGGCTGACGCTGCACCTCGCCCTCCGGCAACTGCGCGGTGCGGTTTTGCACCGCCTCGTTGTGGGTACGGGCCGACTCGGCTCGGGTGCGCACTGCACGGTCTGCCTGGGCATACGCCTCCGGTGCAGCAAGCGGGCCAGAGCTCAGGGCGACGACCTCGCGCACCTTTTCATTGGCGAAGGAGAACCAGTTGGCCACGTCAATGGGAAGCGAAGTCTCTGCTTCCACGGTATGCGGAACGTGCTGCAGCGAGACCGAGGTGGTTACCGATGCGCCCGGAAGGGTCTCCAGCTTGGCTCGCAAGTCACGCAGATTTGCCGCCCAGACGTTGCGGCCGTCAACCAGTCCGGCGCTGAGGTGGGATTTCAGTCCAGCCACGCGCTCCAGGTAGCTCGGATCCAGCGCGAGGGTGCCCACGGAAAGATCCACCTGCACCGCCTCCGGCTGCAGCTCGTTGATGGCGTCCAGACCCTTGCGCACCGAGCCATAAGGCGTGGTCAGGTAAACCTGCGGGCGCTTTTCCGCGGCGAGGATACGGCGGTAAGCGCTCTGGAGTGCCTGGGCAAGGGCGGCGTCGTCAGCCGCGGCAAGATCCGCGACCAGAGCGGGCTCGTTGAGCTGTACCCACTCCACCCCGGCAGCGTGGAGCTGCTCGAGGACAGATATATAGGAATCGACCACGGCATCAAGGTGCTCAAGCGGCTGCGTGCTCGATCCGTCTGCCTGCTTGGACAAAGCCAGCAAGGTCACCGGACCCACGAGCACGGGACGCACGGCGTGGCCGGCATTGCGAGCTTCTTCCACGATCTTGAGAACGCGCTGCGGGCGGGCGTTAAACGTCTGGTCATCGGCAATTTCCGGGACGATGTAGTGGTAATTGGTGTCGAACCACTTAGTCATTTCGAGAGGCGCGGAGTCGGCGTTGCCACGGGCCAGGCGGAACTCGTCATCGAGGGTCTCTCCCTGCACCGCGCCAACGGTCAGCGCGGTCTCGAGGACGTGGTCGTAATAAGCCACGTCTGCTGGGATGGCGTAGTCCTCGTTAAGCCCGAGGTCGCGCAGGCGCGCATAAGTGTCAAGACGCAGCGAGTGCGCTGCCGACTCAAAGGTCTCGGCGTCGATCTTGCCGGACCAGTAGGCCTCTAGTGCGCGCTTGAGCTCGCGGTTCGCGCCGACGCGTGGGTAGCCTTCGATGGTGGCCTTAGGAAATGGTGCGTTCATGGGTGTACTCCAATTCGATTCAAAAGGTCTTGAGTGATGTGAGGGTTGTTGTGGGTATAGATATGGAGGCCGTCTGCCCCTGAGCGCAGTACGCTTCGAGTCAGCTCGGCGGTGAGTTCCATTCCGATTTCATGTTCTTCATCTGGGGTGGATGCTGCCGCGAGTGCGGCCCGCACACGGGGTGGGACCTGCAACCCGGACAGCTTGGCCATTCGCTCGAGCCGGGCCACGCTGGTCATCGGCATGATTCCCGGGATGAGCGGAATACGCACGCCGGCCAGCCGGGCGCGTTGGGCAAAGCGGGCGTAGTCTTCGGCGTCGAAGAAAAGCTGGGTGATGGCAAAGTCCGCGCCGAGTCGCTGTTTGGCAAGCAGAACGTCGAAGTCCTCGTCGAGGTTCGCGGACTCCGCGTGGCCGTTGGGATAGCAAGCCACCCCCACCGCGAGGCTGCCTGCGGCGAAACGTGCGGCTTGGCCCGCCTCGCGGTGGCGGATGAGCCGGACCAGCTCGTCGGCATGCTGCAGATAGTGCGCCGGCATGCCGCCTTCGGGCAGGTCGCCGCGAAGGGCGAGCAGGCCGCGCACGCCGGCGTCGACAAGCGCATCGATCCAGCCGATGAGCTCCTCCCGCGTGCCAGCCGTGCAGGCGAGGTGAGCAAGCGGGCGCATGGACGTGGTGCGTGAGATTTGTTCGATGAATGCCGCGGTGCCTTCCAGCCATCCGGAGCGCTGTGAGCTCGTCACCGCAATGTAGTCCGGGTTGTACCCCTGCAACACCTTTAGGAGCTCGGCGGTAGTGCTCGCATCAGCATCGTTGCGCGGTGGAATCACCTCGAAAGAGAGCGCGGTTCTTTGGCGCGGCTCAACAGATACTTCACTGAATTGGTCTAGTGGTGCTGAAGCGGAGAGACGCGGGGTCATGTTCACCTCCCTTACTGGTCAACGGATTTTGCTTGCGATGAAATGTACCAAGCTGTCCATTTTTCGGGGAAGAGTAACTTATTAAATAGTACTTTTAAAAGTGGCGTGCCTGCAGGCTTTTTAAAAATTGGCACGAATAAAAATAGAAGGTTGCATACCAAGCTGTCTAGTAATCAGCTCTTGTTACGTGCAAAAGTCCGGCTCTACAGACTAGAGCTAAAGAGACGTTCTCGCCCGCTGAGTCATAATCAAGCACAACAAGGGTCACCGCCGCATCATGCAGGGGTGACCCTTTGCTTTTCCTTCATACGTATAGTGGCGGGCCTTAACGCCCGCCACTACGCTGGTGGGAAGCACACGATAAAGCTAATTTAAGGAGCGTTCGCATGAACCCCACCGCAATTTCCGCTTCCGTCGGCCTGGCCACCAACCTGTGGAAGAGGTTTAAGGACTACCGCGACGAGAAAGCTCTCGAGGCTTACACCGCCCTGGAAGCTGCTGCAGCAGAGGTAGAAGAGCGCAGCAAGGACGCCTTCCCTGAGGCTCGCCGCAGCGCCGGCGCCGTCACCCAGGCAGCTCACGATCGCTTGGAGCGTAGCATCGCGGAGCTCAAGGACCGGGGTCAGGAAGTTAGCAAGCAGGCTTCCGAGCGCTTCGATGAAGCGCGCAAGGACGCAAAGAAGGCCCAGAAGAAAGCACAGAAGAACGTCAAGAAGCAGTCCCGCAAACAGGCAAAGGCCGCACGCAAGGCTGCTGACAAGGCCCAGAAGCGCAGCGCTAAGAAGCTCAAGAACATCAACTTCGGCAAGGAGAAGAAGAGCTCCAAGTTCTGGCCGTTCGCGCTGATCCTCGCCCTGATCTCCGCTATCGGTGGCGGCCTCTACTACTTCTTCAAGATCCGCAAGGAAGAGGCTTCCGAGGTTCCGCCGCGCGTCGAGGACTTCACCACCGGTGCCGATGCCGCAACTGAGGGCTCCACCTTGGTCTACACCTCCACCACCGAGGACGACCACAAGGTCTCCGACCTCGCGGAAGAGGGCGTCGTCGAGCGCGACGAAGAGCTCTTGGGCTCCATCGATGAGCAGCTAGCTAAGCACAAGGAAGAAGCCGAGGCTGCTGCCGACGCCGATACCTCCCGCATCACCGATGACCGCGATGACGAGGGCAAGCACCGCCTGCAGACCAACGAGCAGGAGTAAATCCACCCCGTTTAAGGGGGTAAAGCGAACGTTGTCTGGATCTCAATCCTTTGCTCGACGGACTCGAAGCTGATTGAATTTTTGGGTATTTCGAAACAATCCCAAGGAGAATTGATGAGCTTCGAGTCCCTCATTGTCAAGCTCAAGAGCGGTGCGACCTACTACTTCCCTGCTGGTTCCGTCAGCGGCGATCCTTCGCATCGAGTAGACAATCTCCGCTTTGCTATCGAGAACGGCACCACGTTCCACTCCGTGGATGACAGTGGCATCGACCGCGAGTTCTCGGGTTACGACGTGTCGAATTATCACCTCGCTTAAGAGCCCTTAAAGGCCGCCTTTCTAGTGAATTAGAAGGCGACCTTTTCTTATAGGATATGCAGCTATGACTGTCTATCCTCGCATGAAAACCTGGTCCTGGTATCTACCAGATCAGCCTCCCACCGGGGAAACTTCTCTCACCGAAACCACCAATTGGGCAAAGCCTGGTGCTGCCACTCGGCGGCTGCTGTTTGCCCAGCCTGTTGGCGTGGTGGGCCTACTCATAGCGGCCGCCATCAACTCACCGTTGGGTGCGCTGGTCTCCGTGGTCATTGGTCAGGCCACGCAGTACGCATTCAGCGATCCTTCCTGGCGAACACTGGGCGTTCCCGTACTGGTCACGGCATTGCTGCTCTACATCATGTACCTAGCGGAGGCCACAGCGGACGCCTTCACGGATCTTAGCCAAGCTCGCACCACGCATACCTTGCGCTTGGGCCTTTTACACAAGCTTCTCGACGCCTCCACCAAAGGACTCAGCCCCGGCCGCCTCCTCAACACGATGGACGAGGACTCGCACTACATCGGCCAACTCAAGCAGGTGCTTAACTTCCCGCTTTTCATGGCGGGATATCTCATCGGTGCCATCTTCAGCCTGGCTCCGATTTCCTGGGTGGTTTCCCTCGGGCTCATCGTGGGCGCGATCCTGACCGCCATTGCTTCGTGGGCCACCGCAAAGCCCCTGACGGGCGTTGCATCTGCCCGGCGCGCCAAGGAAAACACTGCGCTGGCCCTGGCCACTGACTTTGCCCAAGGCTCGCGCGTCATCAAAGGTCTCGGAGCCAACGAGGTGGCCAAAGAACGCTTCACTCTGGCTGCCCACGACGCCCTTATTTCGATGCTCCGCGAACTGCGCCTGAGCGTCCTGTTGTCGTGGCTGCGCCAAATGGTGCCCACCCTTTTTGCCGTCTTCCTTCTCACGTGGACGGCCTGGCAGACCTTCGAAGGAAACATCGAGCCCGGCGGCATGATGTCTATTACGATGCTCGCTCCTCCCGCGCTCACCGCGTTGGGCTTGTCGCTCGGCCATCTCACAGAGAACTGGGCAAAGGGCCAGGCGTCGGTGGAACGCGTGGGTGAGTTGCTGCAGGACCTGGGCAAAGGGGACGTCGCCAAGCAGGGCACCCCGGTAGACCTTGAACCAGGGCTCAACGTGTGGATACCGGAGACGGCTAAGGGCCGCGCGCTTGTCGACGCCTGGACCACCCACCTTTCCGCCCACGGTGCTCTTTGCCCGCCGCACCGCATCTCAGTTTTGGAGGGCACCCTGGCCGATAACATCGACCCGCTTGGCACCCTCCCCGCACAGCAGGTGCACGCTGCGCTGGAGGCCGCCGCCTGCGGCGACATCGTGACGCGCCTGGGCGGCTTTGGGCACGACGGCACTCTGCCTGACTCCCCCATCGGCGAGGCCGGCCTGAACCTTTCCGGTGGCCAGCGGCAACGCGTGGCTCTTGCCCGTGCGCTCGCGCAGGATCCCGAGGTGCTTGTGCTCGATAATCCCACCACGGGTCTCGACTCCCTGACCTTGGCCACCGTGGCCGAGCGCGTGGCTAAGCTGCGCCGCGGACGCGTGACCGTGGTGATAACCGCCGCCCCGACGTGGGCCGCCAACGCGGACAAGGTGGTGGCGCTGTGAGTCAGTCTCGTGCAGATGCACTTGCGCCGGCTTCAGCGCGCGAATCGTGGCGCTTCCTCAAGACTTTGCCCTCGGCGCCAACGCGCCCGAAGATGCTGCTGGTCTTTGCCGTTTTCACCGTCACCATCGTGATGATGAACTTAGGCTCCCAGGTCTTGGGCCGCGTGGTGGACATCATCCAAGGAATGGAGCTGCCTGTCATCGGCTCGGGCCGCCCAGCGATGCTCGCGGCGCTAGGCATCATTGCCGCAGCGCTTATCGCGGAGGTTACCGGCCGCGCCATCGGAGGCTACATGATCAATGCCAAGGCGCGGCGCCTAGCCGTGGACCTGCGCACCGCGGCGCTGGATTCGGTGCTGCGTGCGCCGGTTCCCCGCGTGATGGAGCTGGGCACGGGCAACGTGATTACGCGTTTGTCCAAGGACATCGACACCGTGGTCACCTCTATCTCCATGATGGGCGAGCGCCTGGCCGTCACCCTGTTCATCCTGCCACTCACCGCGCTGAGCATGGTGCTCATCCACCCGGCTTACCTGCTGATCTTCGCGTTGGCGGTGCTTATCATGTACCCGTTCATCAAAGGCACCATCCGCGACATCCCGGAGATAGCAAATGAGGTCTCCTCCGTCGAGGCGCGCCGCAACAACGTCTTGCTCGACACCATCCGCGCCTTGGACACCCTGCGCCAATTCAAGCTCGGCGGCTGGGCCGAGCAGCGCATGGAGCGCTACTCCTGGGATACGGTGCAGGCCTGGGGCGATAAGGTCCCGCTCATCAACCGCATCATCGGCCAGGGCTCCATCAGCTTCGCGGTGCTGCTACTCGGAACCTTGTCCATGTCAGTGCCGATGGTGGCCTGGGACTGGGTCACGCAGGGCCAGGCGGCGGCTGCGGTGCTGCTGGTCATGCGCCTTGAGGTGCACGTATTCAACATCTTGTTCTTTGCCGGCGAGATCCAGCATGCGGTCACTTCCCTAGGCCGCGCGGTTGCGTTGGCGCTGTTGAGCAGTGATGTTCCGGACCAAGAGCAGGACTCTCTTTCGGCTGCGCCAGCGATACGCATCGACGGCGTCACCTACTCCTACCCCGGCGGCGCGGAGGTTCTGCACGGCATAGACCTCACCTTAGAGGCTGGTACCACGACCGCGCTGGTGGGCACCTCGGGTGCGGGCAAGTCCACTCTGGCGGCGCTGGTGGCGGGCCTGCAGTACCCCACGACCGGCACCATTCACCTCGATGCGGTGGACACCGCCACGGTTCCCAACACGTGGGTGACCGAGCACGTCGCGCTCATCACCCAGGAGGTTCACCTGTTTTCCGGCACGCTTCGCGACGACCTCCTCCTCGCCCTCCCCGGCGCCTCCGACGCCCAATTGTGGGCGGCGTTGCACGAAGTCGGCCTGGACGAGTCCTCGCGCTGGCTGCCTGACGGTCTCGATACGTTCATCGGCGCAGGTAACGAGGAAATCGGAGCGGAGGCCTCACAACAAATTTCGCTAGCGCGCATGATTTTGCGTCAGCCGCCGGTGCTCATCATGGATGAGGCGACGTCGGAAGCCGGCTCCGAGCATGCTGCGGTGCTGGAGTCTGCGGCACGTGCTGTAACCCGCGGGCGCACTGCGTTGGTGGTGGCTCACCGCTTAGACCAGGCCCGCGAGGCGGATCGCATAATCGTGATGGAGCAGGGCGAAATCGTAGAGGACGGCACGCACGCCTCCCTCATGGCGCTCGGCGGCCGCTATGCCAAGGCTTATGCGCAGTGGGAGCACGGCCACTAAGCTGGCCACCATGTCTGATTTCGAACTGCGCCCCTTAAGCGAGGCGGACCGCACCTACTTGGCCCGCCTCAACTTCCTCACGGACACTTTCGGTGAGGAGCACAAGGAGCTCACGCCGCAATTCGACGCCGACTTCGACTACTACCTCGCCGGATGGGAGCCCTCCCGCGGCGGCTTCATCGCGTGGGAGGGCAACGTTCCCGCTGGTGGCGTGTGGCTGAACTGGGGAACTGAGCAGCGCCACGGCTACGGGCACGTGGAAGAGGGAATTCCGGAGCTCGCCCTTGCTGTGGAGCCGCGCTACCGCTCGCAGGGCATGGGCACTTTACTTATTCGCGCCGCCACGGACCTCGCCCGCGACTTAGGCGCTCCCGGCGCCTCGCTCTCGGTGGCCCTGGCCAATGAGCGTGCGCACCGGCTCTACCTATTTATGGGGTTCGAGCCGGTCGGTGAGTCGGAGGGCCATGTGGTGCTGGTGAAGCGCTTCTAGGTCTAAGTAGCAAACGTGTCAGGAACGGTGCATGCACCAAACAACAAAGAAACCCGACACCATCACGGTGCCGGGTTCCGGGCTGTGGAGCATAGGAGAATCGAACTCCTGACCTTCTGCTTGCAAAGCAGATGCTCTACCAATTGAGCTAATGCCCCAGTGCGGTTAATACTACTCCACCGAGCCCGCGCGAAAAAATCCCCACCACAACACACCTAATTTACTTTACTTTTAAAGTAACCCGCCCAGCAGGCGCAATCTTCGATCTCCGTGAACGGGCAATTCCCCTAGCTGACCAGCACCGCCGTTGGCAGCCCAGCGACGGACCCATGCCCGCCCTCTTCGTCAGCCACAGTGCCTACGCCGGACACCACCTCGATGCCTTCGATGAGTGGGCGGCGCATGCCATTCACGCGGGCGACGTCGACAAGCTCATGGCCTACATGGACAAAGCACCGGGCGCGCGCATTGCCCACTCCACCGCCGATCATTACGTGCCGTTGCTGCTGACCATGGGCGCGGCCGACGACCCTCGCACCGCCAAGACCGTGTTTACTCGGCGCGGACTGGGCAACCACATCCGTTCGATCCAGGTGGCATAGGCTTTTACGCGAGTCACATTAGCCACAAAAGATAACAATTTTCACTTCTGTTGCGTGTCACTAGGGTTTTTATAGGAAGTAGCCACCATAATCAAGGATCTGTCCACTCCTCGCTTAGAAAGGTCCTTCACCATGCGCCGCCTCGCTGTTGCCACCGTTGCCTTCCTCACCGCCGCGGCCCTACCCGCGACGGCACAGGCCGCTCTTCCCCCGCTGCCCACGGTTGAACTACCGGCAGTTCAGCTGCCTAACCTCCAGCAAGAAGCCGACCGCTTCCTCAACACCCTTCCGCCGGAGTGGGGTTCCTCGCGGCCAGCACCGGCAGCGCAGCCCGCTCAGCACCCCGCACAACCAGCACAGTCCGCAGCGAAAACCGCCCCCAACTGCGCCAACTGCGTGGCCATCACCTATGACGATGGCCCCAGCCCCCTCACCAACCAGCTCCTCGACACCCTGAAGTCCAAGAATGCCCACGCCAGCTTCATGGTCCTAGCGCCCAACGCCACCGCGCACCCGGAGCTATTGCGTCGCATGCAGGCGGAGGGCCATACCATCGGCAACCACACCAACACGCACCGTGAGCTGAACAAGCTCGCTGCCGGCGACGTCGACGGGGAAATCAAGGCAGGTGCCGGCGCCATCAAGGCGGCAACCGGCCAGAGCCCTCGTTGGCTGCGCCCGCCGTACGGCGCCACCAACGGCACTGTCGACGCCGCGGCCAAAGCCAACGGCCAAGCCGAGGCCATGTGGTCTGTGGACACGCTGGACTGGAAGGACCGCAACTCCGAGCACGTATGCAGCGCTGCCGTCAGCGGCGCGCAGCCAGGCAGCATCATCCTCATGCATGACATCCACGCCACCACGGTTAATGCTGCCAGCTGCGTCATCGACGGTCTGCGCGCCAAGGGCCTCGAGCCGGTCAGCCTCGATACTCTTATCCCCAACCCACAGCCCGGAAAGCAGTACTACTCTCGGAGCTAATGATTGATTTCTCGGCCCCCGCAGATGTCGTTGCACCCCAACTCTTGGGGGCAACTCTCACCTTCAACGGCGTCAGCATCCGCCTCACCGAGGTTGAGGCCTACCTCGGCGAGGATGACGAGGCAGCGCACACCTACAACGGCCAGACCCCGCGCAACGCTACGATGTTCGGCCCACCCGGGCGCCTTTACGTCTACGCCTCCTACGGCATCCACCGCAACGGCAACATCGTGTGCGCCCCGGAGGGCACGGGCCAAGGATGTCTACTACGCGGCGGCGAGGTCATCGAAGGTACCGAGCTCGCTTTCCGACGCCGCGGCACCACCGACTTCCATAACCTCGCCCGTGGGCCGGGGAACCTCGGAAAAGCACTGGGATTCACGCTGGAAGATAACGGCACACCAATTCAACTCACCGAGCGTGAGCAAGAGCCGGAGTGGGTCTGCGGGCCGCGAATTGGCATCAGTAAGAATAAACAAGCACCTTTGCGCTTTTGGATTCCTTTCGACAAGACCGTCTCGGCGCGCAGAGGCCTGCCGCCGAGCTAATGAGGCCTAGTAACGCCCGCCGTAGCGTTCATCGCTCTCGATGGCCGCGAGGATGCGATCGTTGATCTGGTTGAGCTGGCGCACCTGCGTGCGAGTGAGGTTGTCCATCACGGAACGACGCGCCTGGGCGGCGTGCCCAGGCGCGGTGGCGACAACCTTATCCCAGCCGGCGTCGGTAAGCTGCGCCAGCGTGGTGCGGCCATCATTCAGATCTGGACGGCGCGTAACCCAACCTTGCTTCTCCAAACGCGTGACCACCTGGCTAAGCCGAGAGAGCGAGCCGTTCGCCGTGTACGCAAGGTCGCGCATGCGCATCTCACGATTCTCCGACTCGGAAAGACGAGACAGAACGGTGTACTCGAAGAAGCTCAAGTCGGCGTCGTCACGCAGCTGGGCATCCAGAATGCTGGTTAAGCGGATGGTGACTCCCATGAGGGATACAAAGGAAGAGAGTTCCTCCTCATCGAGCCACTTCTTGTCCTTCTCGGTCATGAAATTTATTCTAGCAACGAAGGTTTAGAGGTTAAGCATCTGCTAGGCAGATTTCAGCGCTTCCCGGAGAAGCTGCGCCGCCTGACTCGGAGTCTTGCCGACCTTCACGCCGGCCTCCTCAAGCGCAGCCTTCTTGCCCTCTGCGGTTCCGGATCCTCCAGAGACAATCGCTCCTGCGTGCCCCATGGTTTTGCCCTCCGGCGCGGTAAAACCAGCAATGTAGGCCACCACCGGCTTGGTCACGTGCTCCTTGATATAGCGTGCGGCATATTCTTCGGCGTCGCCGCCGATCTCGCCGATCATGATGATGGCCTCGGTCTCGGGGTCCTTCTCAAAGGCCTCGATGGCCGTGATGTGGGTAGTTCCGATGATTGGGTCACCGCCAATGCCCACGCAGGTGCTAAATCCAATGTCGGAGAGCTCATACATCATCTGATAGGTCAGCGTGCCAGACTTGGACACTAAACCAATCTTGCCCGGGTTCGGAGCAGTCTCCGCTGGGATGATGCCTGCGTTGGACTGGCCAGGGCTATAAAGACCTGGACAGTTGGGGCCAATGATGCGGGTCTTCGACTCGCGCGCAAGCGCGAAGAGCTCCGCGGTGTCCTTGACTGGAACTCCCTCGGTGATGATGACGACCAGCTCGATGCCCGCGCGGATGGCTTCCTCAGCCGCGTCCTTGGTGAACTTGGCGGGGACGAAGATGACGGTGACGTTGGCGTCGGTTGCCTGCATAGCCTCGCGCACGGAGCCGAAGACTGGAATCTGCTGGCCCTCGATGTCGACGCGCTCACCGGCCTTCTTGGGGTTGACGCCGCCCACGATGTTTGATCCGGAGGCGAGCATGCGGCGTGTGTGCTTCATGCCCTCGGCGCCGGTCATACCTTGGACGATGATGCGGGAATCCTTGTTGAGAAAAACAGACATTGTTACTCCTATTCAGCCAGCTCCGCGGCCTTGCGAGCCGCTGCGTCCATGGTGGAAACCTGCTCCAGCTTGGGCAGGTGCGCGTCGTCGAGAATGCTGCGTCCAAGCTCTGCGTTGTTGCCGTCGAGACGTACGACGAGCGGTTTCGGCTCGATTCCATCGGAGGCCAGAATCTTGTAGGCCTGCACGATGCCCTTGGCCACCTCGTCGCAGGCGGTGATTCCGCCGAAGACGTTGACAAATACGGACTTGACCTGGGGATCCCCGAGGATCACTTCGAGGCCGTTAGCCATGACTTCTGCGTTGGCACCACCGCCGATGTCAAGGAAGTTCGCGGGCTTGGGTTGATTAGGCAGATCCTCGCCCGCATATGCCACGACGTCGAGCGTGGACATCACCAGGCCCGCGCCGTTGCCGATGATGCCCACCGAGCCATCCAGCTTTACGTAATTCAGGCCCATCTGCTGCGCCTTGAGCTCCAGCGGATCCGTGGCACCGTGATCGTGCAGGGCGGCATGCTCGCTGTGGCGGAACTCCGCGTTGCCATCGAGCGTCACCTTGCCATCGAGGGCGATGATGTCACCCTGTGCGGTCTTCACCAGCGGGTTAACCTCCACCAGGGTGGCGTCTTCCGCAGTGTAGACCTTGTAGAGCTGCTTAAAGACGGGCACAAGCTTGGCGACGTCCTCCTCCACAAAGCCTGCTTCATAGGCCATGTCGCGGGCGAGAGTGTCTGTCATACCATCGAGGGGAGAGAAGCTGCGGCGAATGAGCGCTTCAGGACGCTCCGCGGCGAGCTTTTCGATCTCCACGCCACCTTCCTTGGAGAGCATCGCTAGGTAGCGGCGCTTGGTACGGTCCAAGAGGATCGAGAAGTAGTATTCCTCGGCGATGTCGGCGCCCTCGGCCACCATGACCTTGCGCACGGTGTGGTCTTTGATCTTGAGGCCGAGGATTTCCTCGGCCTTTTCTGCCGCCTCAGCTGGGCTCTTAGCCAGCTTCACACCGCCAGCCTTGCCGCGGCCGCCAGTCTTGACTTGGGCTTTGACCACAACAATGGGCGTGCCGAGCTTGGCGGCTGCTTCTTCGGCCTGGACGGCCGAGGTAGCGACGATGCCTCGCAGGGTGGGTACGCCATGCTTTTCGAAAAGGTCCCTGGCCTGATACTCGTAGAGGTCCACTGGATCTCCGTTTCTCGCAATTTCTGGATGGACAACTCTTCACAGAATCGCGGAAATCTGGCACCGAATCAACAGGTTAGGAGACATTCGTAAATGGCAACTTAACAAGCTTTACGGTTCGCTGAAATTTTGTCCTAACCTGCTCAATTATTCGATTCTCTAGACGAATAGCAATTAGCTAAGTTCGCCATTGGGGGCACCCGCCCCCCCTGCTCTTCATCCTGTCGATGAGTGCCGGGAACGGTGCACGCCCCCAAACAACAAAGAAACCCGACACCATTACGGTGCCGGGTTCCGGGCTGTGGAGCATAGGAGAATCGAACTCCTGACCTTCTGCTTGCAAAGCAGATGCTCTACCAATTGAGCTAATGCCCCATTGTTCCGTGGTGGGCCTAGCAAGAATCGAACTTGCGACCTCATCGTTATCAGCGATGCGCTCTAACCGACTGAGCTATAGGCCCTTGTGCGGAACGAGTTGTAACTTTACATACTCTTTGCGAGATAACACAAATCGTATGGTCAGAGGGCTAATAAAAGCAGAAAACCGACACTTAAAATCAGGTGCCGGTTAAATGCTTTTCGTCTTAGTCGACGCTCTCTTGGATACCCAGTTTGAAACCACCGAAGACGTCCACGATGGAGTTGTAGATGAACGCCAGTAGCGGAGCCATCAACGTGCCGAACACGGCCACGATGGCACCGATCAACGCCGAGATGGACAAGACCACACCAAAAGTGACCTCGAAAGCGCCACCCACGCCGCCAACCAGGCTATTGAGGGAATCCCAGATTCCCGCCTGGTCCAAGGCGAAGTACAAGATGCATACCGCGAGGATCCATGCGACGAGGCCGACGAGGGACATCGCCAAGCCCACGCGAAACGCCGACATTGGGGAGATTCGCGTAAGGGTTACGTCTCGTCTTGCCATGGATTACTCCTCGTTGCCCTCATCATTAGTGTTCTTCGAATCCGCAATCTTCAGGTGCTCCTGCTGAACATCCTCCACGGACTTCTCGCCCTTGGCCACAGCCTGAGCGTCTTCCTCACCATGGTCCTCAACGTTGCGGTCGATTGCAAGCAATTCGACGTCGTTGGAAAGGTTGACCAGGCGAACGCCCATGGTCGCACGGGAAGAAGGACGGATCTGGTTAACCTCAGTACGGATAACACCGCCAACAGAGGTGATTGCGAAGATCTCGTCTTCCTCGTCCACTGCAATCGCACCGATGAGCTTGCCGCGCTTCGGGGTGTACTTGAAGGTCATCACGCCCAGGCCGCCACGGCCCTGCGGGGTGTATTCCTCAATCGCCGTACGCTTGCCATAGCCGCCGGAGGTGGCCACGAGCAGGTACCCGCCGTCGTGGACCACGGACATCGACAGCAGCTGGTCATCGCCGCGGAAGCGCATACCCTTCACACCGGCTGTTGCACGGCCCATCGGGCGCAGCTGGTCGTCGTCAGCCGTGAAGCGGATGGCCTGGCCCTGCTCAGAGGTCAGCAGGATGTCATCGCCTTCGTCGACGAGGGAAGCACCGATGAGCGCATCGCCCTCGTTGAGGTTGATAGCGATGAGGCCAGCAGAACGAGCGGACTCATAGTCGGTGAGGCGGGACTTCTTGACGCGGCCCTGCTTGGTGGCCAGGACGAGGTAAGGAGCGTCCTCGTAGGACTGAATCTGAATGACCTGTGCGATCTTCTCCTCCGGCTGGAACTCCAGCAGGTTAGCCACGTGCTGGCCACGTGCGGTGCGGCCTGCCTCCGGCAGCTCATAAGCCTTGAGGCGGTAAACACGGCCGAAGTTGGTAAAGAAGAGGATCCAGTCGTGCGTGGAGCAGACAAAGAAGTTCTTGACGATGTCGTCCTGCTTGAGCTCCGCACCGCGCACGCCCTTCCCGCCGCGCTTCTGCGCCTTGTAGGCATCAACCTTGGTGCGCTTTGCGTAGCCAGTAGAGGTGATCGTGACGACCACGTTCTCGCGGGCGATAAGATCCTCGTCAGTGACGTCGCCAGAAGCGGCCACGATCTGGGTACGGCGCTCATCGCCGTACTTTTCGACGATCTCAGCGAGCTCGTCGTGGACGATCTGACGCTGGCGTTCCTCGCGGGCGAGGATATCCTTGAGGTCAGCAATGATCTCTTCGATCTCAGCCAACTCGTCAATGATCTTCTGACGCTCCAGGGCTGCCAGACGGCGCAGCTGCATCGCCAGGATGGCGTCTGCCTGTACATCATCTACCGCGAGAAGGGTTTTTAACCCTTCTCGCGCTTCGTCGACCGTTGGGGAACGGCGGATAAGCGCGATGACCTCGTCGAGCATATCGAGGGCCTTGACCAAACCACGCAGGATGTGGGCGCGCTTTTCGGCCTCATCCAGACGGTACTGGGTACGGCGAACGATGACCTCGATCTGGTGCGCAACGTAGTAGCGCAGCATCTGATCCAGACGCAGGGTGCGCGGCACGCCATCGACGATGGAGAGCATGTTGGCGCCGAAGGAGGTCTGCAGCTGGGAGTGCTTGTAGAGGTTGTTGAGCACGACGCGAGCGACGGCATCGCGCTTCAGGGTGACCACGATGCGCATGCCGACGCGGTCGGAAGACTCGTCCTCGATCTTGGCGATGCCGGCGATCTTGCCGTTAGCCACGGACTCTGCGATGTTGGAGATCATGTTGTCCGGGTTGACCTGGTACGGCAGCTCGGTGATGACAATGGTCTGGCGGTTGCCGGACTCCTCGATGGAGGTCACGCCGCGCATACGGATGGAACCGCGGCCAGTGGTGTAGGCATCCTTGATGCCCTGGTCGCCGACGATGAGACCTGCGGTTGGGAAGTCTGGGCCCTTCACGCGCTCCATGCAGGCTGCAAGTGCTTCCTCATCGGAGGCTTCTGGGTTATCCAGCAGCCAGTAGATAGCCTCAGCCAGCTCGTTCAGGTTATGCGGCGGGATGTTAGTGGCCATACCAACGGCGATGCCGCCGGAGCCGTTCATCAGCAGGTTCGGAACGCGGGACGGCAGGATGTCAGGTTCCTGGGTCTTGCCGTCGTAGTTCGGGGAGAAGTCGACGGTGTTTTCGCGAATGTCACGGACCATTTCCATGGCCAGCGGGGTCATGCGGCACTCGGTGTAACGCATTGCCGCTGGGCCGTCGTTGCCGCGGGAACCGAAGTTACCCTGGCCGTCAACCAGCGGGTAGCGCATGTTCCAGGACTGCGCCAAACGCACCAACGTGTCATAAATTGCGGAGTCACCGTGCGGGTGGAACTGACCCATGGTGTCAGAAACCGGGCGGGCGGACTTTACGTAGCCGCGCTCTGGGCGGTAACCCGAGTCAAACATCGCATAAAGGATGCGGCGGTGCACGGGCTTGAGGCCATCGCGAACCTCCGGAAGCGCACGGCCGACGATGACGGACATGGCGTAGTCGATGTAGCTCGACTCCATCTCCTCGTTGATATCAATCGGTTGAATACGATCAAAAAGATCGCCATTTTGGTCACTCATAACCGCAAATTCTACCCTCTGAGGCCTTCCAGCGCCTCTTACGCCGCTCTGGTGATACCACAGTGATACCGTTTAGGCATGGCCATGACCCTTCGTTTAACACCCGAACAAGACCACGCGCTCACGCTCCTCGCCTCCGCCCAAGGCACCTCCAAGCACGAGGCGGTGGTGCGCGCGGTAGTTGCGGCTGCAGCACGCACGCTTTCCGACGCCGCCGTGCAAGACACTGCACGCCACCTCCTCCCCGGTCGTGCCGAGTTGGAAGCCGAAATCCGAAGGGCCCGCCCATGACGCCTGAGCAGCTCCTTCTCGTCGCCCGCGAGTTCTGCGCCCAGCACAAGGTGACGGTGACGAACTTTGGGGCATTGGTGGCCGCGGCGTCGTTAAGCACGGCGAAAATGGAGGGAATCGCAATCCACGGAAACAGGGTCCAGGCCGCCCGGGCCATGCGCGACCTGCTCGTGGCCTACCCCGCTTTAAACGCGCACAACGACGCCTTTGCCACTGTCTGCGCGCGCGTCTACATGGAAATAGAAGACAGGCTTTCTTTACGCTGACTTATTACTGCCCAGCTTCTCTCAAACGCGCCACCTCCGAAACCTTGCAGCTTCAGTAGGATTAGGCGCATGTCTAGTCTTTCCCAGCTCCTGGAAACCCCCATCCGCACTGCTGTGGTGGCAGAACTCGTCTCTTTGGTGGACAAGGTCGTCGCTGAGCAGTCCGGTATCACCGGCATGGCCATCAAGGGCGCGGTTTCCGCGGCAAAGAAGGTCGACTCCGACATCGTTTCCAAGGGCATCAACCGCATGCTCCCAGATCTGCTCGGTGAGCTGGAGTCTTACTGGCAGGAATTCCAGTCTTCCGCACAGGATGATTTTGGCTCCTACCTCGGCGGCAATGACAAGCGGGTCACGGATTCCTTGATGAACGTGGCAGACCGCAACGCCGATCAGATCAACAACGCGGCCCTGGCTAAGGCCTACAACTCTCTGCGCAACAAGGTCTCCAAGATCGTTGAGCCTCACGTCCCTGAGTTCGGCCGCATCCTACAAAAGCACATGCATTAAAGGGGTGTAGTCTGGCCCGCATGACTTCAAGCAATAACTATTCTGAATTCATCCGCAGCCGCCACTCTGCCCGTGCCTACCTGCCGGAATCCATCCCGGCAGAGGTAATTGAGCAGGTGCTTATCGACGCCCAATCGGCACCGTCTAGCTCCATCTTCAACGTTGAGCCGGGCCATGCTGACCTTTCCGAGAGCGTCACGCTTCCCGGAATCGACGTGGAACTGTAAGACGTATTAACCGCTAAAACAAGCTAAAGGCCTTGTAGATCATGTTTCTACAAGGCCTTTAGCTTTATCGGTCTGCGTGCAGGTCCGAACACCTAAAATTAAACGTCCAAGAAGCGAACGTCCTTCGCGCGGCGAGTAATGAAGGAACGGCGAGCCGAGACATCGTCACCCATGAGGATGGAGAAGAGCTCGTCAGCACGCTGCGCGTCTTCAAGGTCGACACGGCGCAGGATACGGGTGGACGGGTCGAGCGTGGTCTCCCACAGCTCGGACGCATTCATCTCGCCCAGACCCTTGTAACGCTGGATGCCGTCATCCTTGTTGATCTTGCGGTTGTTCTCCAGGCCCTCGGCGAGCAGCTTGTCGCGCTCGGCGTCGGAGAAGGCATAGCCCGGCTGGCCCTTTGCCCACTTGAGCTTGTACAGCGGCGGATTAGCCAAGTAGACGTGGCCATCCTCAACCAGCTGCGGCATGAAGCGGAAGAGCAGTGTCAGCAGCAGGGTTGCGATGTGCTGGCCGTCAACGTCGGCATCGGCCATCAGCACGATCTTGTTGTAGCGCAGCTTCTCAATGTCGAACTCTTCGTGGATACCGGTACCCAGAGCAGTAATGATTGCCTGGACCTCGGCGTTCTTCAGAACCTTGTCCATGCGGGCCTTCTCCACGTTCAGGATCTTGCCGCGCAGCGGCAAAATTGCCTGGAACATCGAATCACGGCCTGCCTTTGCGGAACCACCTGCGGAGTCACCCTCCACGATGTAAAGCTCCGAAATCTTCGGGTCCTTGGAACGGCAGTCAGCGAGCTTACCGGGCAGACCACCCAGGTCCGTTGCAGACTTGCGACGCACCATCTCACGGGCCTTACGCGCTGCAACACGTGCGTGCGCGGAGGAAACAGCCTTGTTGATGATGGCCTTTGCCTCAGCCGGGTTAGCATCGAACCAATCGTTGACGTGCTCGTTTACGGCACGCTGGACAAAGCCCTTGATCTCAGAGTTACCAAGCTTGGTCTTAGTCTGGCCCTCGAACTGTGGGTCACCGACCTTGACCGAGATGACTGCGGAGAGACCCTCACGGCAGTCATCGCCGGAGAGGTTGCCATCCTTTTCCTTGATGAGCTTGTGTTCCTTGGCGTAACGGTTCATCAAGGAGGTCAACGCAGCGCGGAAGCCCTCTTCGTGAGTGCCGCCCTCATGGGTATTAATGGTGTTCGCAAAGGTATGAACAGACTCTTTGTAGCCCTGGTTCCACTGCAACGCCACCTCAACCTCGTGATCCTCTCCCTTGACATCGAAAGCCACGATGGTCGGGTGAATGGAGGTCTTGGTCTTGTTGAGGTGCTTTACGTAGTCGATCAGGCCGTCTGGGTAGTGGTAGACAACCTTCTTCTGCAGCTTCTTTGCCGGCTTTTCCTCGCTCGGACCATCAGCTTCAGCGTCAACGTCAATGTCATCGAAGGACTCAGCTTCGAGAGCGGTCTCACCAGACTCAGCATCGGCGATTGCCTCGAGCTCGAGCTGCTCCTTGGTCACGCGCTCGTCGATGAGCTCGATGGTCAGACCCTTGTTCAGGAAGGCCATCTCTTGGAGACGGCGAGCAATGGTCTGGTAGTCATACTCGGTGGTCTCGAAGATCTCTGGATCAGCCCAGAAACGGATGGTGGTACCCGTTCCGCGCGCGTTTCCGCCCTCGACCAGTTCATCAGGAATAGCGTTAGAGAAGTTCTGGTACCAGTGCTTTCCATCGCGCTTGATCTCTGCTTCGACGCGGGTCGACAGTGCATTCACGACGGAGATACCGACACCGTGCAGACCACCGGAAACGGCATAGGAATCAGAGTCGAACTTACCGCCGGCATGCAGCTGGGTCATAACAACCTGGACGGTTGGAGCACCGGTAGCGTGCATCTCAACAGGAATGCCACGGCCATCATCGATGACCTCGACGCCACCGTCAGCGAGCAGCTTGACGACGACCTTGGTGGCATAGCCAGCCATTGCCTCGTCCACCGAGTTATCTACAACCTCCCAAATGAGGTGGTGTAGACCGCGCACACCGGTAGAACCGATGTACATACCCGGGCGCTTGCGGACGGCCTCGAGGCCTTCCAGGATGGTAATTGAACCGGCATCATATGCGTGTTCTTCAGCCACGGAAACGTGTACTCCTTTTGGCTATAGCAAAATCTAAGACTTTAGCCATTCTACACGGTGTCCCCCTACTGAAGAGCACTCCACACCAGTCAGAGGGCGGAATTTAGCCCGATTTTTCGATCCGAGTTTTATAGCCTATCCGTAAGTATCTTGCGATCCTTGGGGCTTTACCCACTGCCGGCCTTGGTAGTTTCGATGCTGCTTTGGCCCCTGAATCCGCAGCTCAACGATGACATCGGGACCTAAGCGCTCCGCAATTTTCTTAAGGATCTGGCGCTGCAGATATCGCAGTTCGGTGGCCCAAACGGAAGCATCACAGGAAATATAAACCACTTTATCCTTGATGCGCTCGGGCTTTGTGTGGGCGGCGATCCGCTCCCCCACCAAATTGGTCCAGTTGCCCATGACCCATCCATCGGCAAGATCACTCTCCCAGCCACGGCGGGAGATTTCCTTGCTCAATGCGGCCCCGAGACTAGGGACGTCGAGGCTGCGGCGCAGGCGCCGGCCATCGGGTCCAGTGGGCCTTCCCACCTGATATTTCCGTTGCTCCTTGGGAGCCTCGACGTTCATCTTTGGCGCAGGTCTGTTGAGCTTTGGCGCGTTCTTGGAATTCGCGCGCACACGATCAAAGAAGTCCTTGACGGGATCAGTCATCGCCACTCACTTGGTCATCAACTTTTGAAATTTCAGAAATTCTGCCATCCTCGGTGTCTGTCACCGTGACCTCGTAGCGCACGATGGGTTCCAGGTTGCCCGGCAGATCTTCATCAACGGCAGCGGTAATTAACACTTGCTCGGCCTCTGCAGCAAGATGCACGAGCTTTTCCCTGCGCTTGGCGTCCAGCTCAGCGAAGACATCATCAAGGATGAGAATCGGGTCGGTTCCATCTTGGCGCAACAAATTGAACTCGGCCAAGCGCAAAGAAATGGCGTATGACCACGTCTCGCCGTGGCTGGAAAAGCCCTTGGCGGGTTGCGTACCAAGGTTCAACACCAGATCGTCGCGATGCGGCCCCACCAAGGAAACTCCGCGTTCGATCTCACGCTGCCTCTTAGCAGCAAGTTCTGTCAGCATCACGGCTTCCAGAACTTCCCGATCAGAAACATCGATGGTGGACTTGTACTCGATATGAGCCGGCCGCGACTCCGGCGCCAGACCTGCGTAGGCGGAAGGAATGAGTTCCGACAGGGCGTCGACAAGCGCCAAACGTGCCTCGATGACCTGCGCACCGAGACGTGCCAGCTGCGCATCCCACACGTCCAAGGTGGCTAAGGCCGAGGCACCATCGCTGTCCCCGTACCCACGACGCAAGCTTGACGACGCCGACTTCAGCAGCGCATTGCGCTGCTTCAAGACCTTGTCATAATCGGCCTTTACGCCTGCTAAACGCGGGGTGCGCGACGCAATGATGTTGTCCAAATAGGTGCGGCGCTCAGCGGGCTCGCCGCGCACGAGCGCAAGATCCTCCGGGGAGAACAACACGCTCTTAACCACGCCGAGTAACTCACGCGGACTCTTGAGCCGCGTGCGGTTGATCTGCGCTTGGTTGGCTGCATGCGGCTTGATGAGCAGATGGGCAGTCAGCTCTCGGCCCTGGTTTACGGCCGTCGTCGAAATGCGTGCATTTACTGCACTTTGTCGCACCAACGGCGCGTCATGGCTGACGCGGTGCGAGGACAAATGAGCTACGTATCCAATGGCCTCGACGATGTTGGTCTTGCCGTAGCCGTTGCGTCCGACGAACAACGTGATTCCCGGGCCGAGCTCAATGCTGAGCTCAGGCCACGAGCGAAAATCCCGGACGTCGAGTTCGCGGATGAACATTAACCTGGCAAGCGAACCGGCATGAGAAGGTAGGTGAAGTTAGTCTCCGGGGTTGGAAAGACTCCATCTTCATCTGCCAAAGGCATCTCTTCCGGCTCTGGGATCATGATGGCTGGGCGGGAAGGCTCGGTGAATCCGAAGACAACACGGTCGGTATGAACGACGGCCAAGCCGTCCTTCAGGTAACTCGGGTTGAAGGCGATGACGAATTCATCGCGGCCGGTGAAAGCGCATGGCAGGGTCTCATCGGCCTTACCGGAATCTGCACCAGCAGCCAGGGTGACCTGGCCTTCTGAGAACTCCATGCGGATCTGCGCGTTGCGGTCAGTCAGCAGGGACACACGGCGGATGGCTTCCTGCAGCGGCGCAACCTCGATGCTTGCCATAGCGGTGTGCGTCTTTGGCAGCAGCGGGGAGACGTTGGGGAAGTCTGCATCGAGCATGCGAGTGGTGGTTTCACGGTTGTCTGCGTGCAGACCGAACAGGCCTTCAGCGCCGATGTTCTCACCGGTACCCACCGCGATCTCAACCGGGATGTTGAGGTGCGTATCCAGGGAGCGGCCGGTGTCTTGCAAGGTCTTTGCAGGGACCAAGAGCTTGGCCTCGACGTCAGGTGAGGTGGGCTCCCATTCGAAGGTGCGCATGGCCAGGCGGAAACGGTCAGTGGCTGTCATTTCTACGTGAGAGCCGTGGATTTCCATGTGCACACCGGTGAGCATAGGCAGGGTGTCATCCTTGCCTGCTGCAGAGGCAACCTGGCTGATGGCCTCAACGAAGAGCTGTGGGTTCACCGTGCCGGTGACCTCGGGCAAGACTGGCAGCTGCGGGTAATCATCAAGCGGAATGACAGGCAGCTCGAAACGTGAAGAACCACAGGTCAGCAGAACCTTGGAGTCCTGCTGAGTCATCTCCACCTCCTTGTTCGGAAGAGAGGCAACGATGTCCGCGAGGAGTTTTCCTGCAACGGCGATGCGGCCTGGCTCATCGACCATGGCAGCGATGCGGACGCGGGTGGAAACCTCGTAATCAAAGCCCGTGAATTCCAAACCATTGTCATCCGCGGTGATCAGCATTGCGCGAAGCACTGGCTGCGTCACCTTGGAGGGCAGGCTGCGGGCTACCCAAGCAACTGCGTTGGCCAGATCATCCTTGGCAACACGAAATGACACAGATTGGTCCATGGTCTCGACGAGCTCCTTGCTGGGTTGTTGTGGTGAGGCGTTCTAACGCGGTGTTTTTGTAAGTCACAAAAGCTGTTTCCAACTTACCGCATAGCTCCGACACGACAGACTTTTGTAATTCACTCTTTGCTCCGGGCCTTGGGCCCAGCGGAGCGTCGAATTACACACATCCTCTTTTTACTTCATAGATCAGAGAATTTAATTAGTAGTAGTAATAACCGTTGTGAGATCTGTGGATAACCCTGTAAATGACAAGCTCTTTGCACTGATCAGCGTTGTGATCTGAGTTGTGGGATCTGTGTGATCAAATGACAAAAATTGTGAGTAACTGGGCGGGTGTCGGTTTTATCCACAACCTATCCCCAGAATTGTGGAATTTGATCACAGCGCTGATCACAGGCTCCTGATCAGCGGGAATGCGCTGTGGAAAAGAAATTTGTGAGCAAGATCTACGAATTACAATAATGAAATTACACAACTGTGAATAACGCTGTGGATAAAAAATAACCCGCCACCTAGGCAGGTGGCGGGCGGTTTTAAACAGAAGCTGGCGGTGAATACTCAACACCGAATACAGAACACCGATTACAGAACTAAGAGTGGCTGTGATTCTTGATGCGTTGGGTCAGCGCCTGGATCTCGTCATAGGTATTGCGATTTTCTGTCATCTCCTTACGGATCTTGCGGTCTGCATAGATAACAGTGGTGTGGTCCTTGCCTCCGAATTGATCACCGATCTTGGGCAATGACAATTCAGTGAGCTCGCGGCACAGGTACATGGCGAGCTGACGCGCGTGCGCGACGGCGCGCTTCTTTCCAGCACCGCGCAGGGTCTCGACGTCGATATTGAAGTACTCTGCGGTGACCTCCATGATGGCGGTTGCTGTAATTTCGCGACCCGCGGAGTCCGGAGCGAGATCATGCAGAGCAATTTCTGCCATCTCCAAGCTGATCGGCTCGTTGACCAAGGAGGAATAAGCAGAGACGCGAATGAGCGCGCCTTCCAACTCACGAATCGAAGATTCAAAGCGCGAAGCAATCAGTTCGAGCACCGAGCGATCGACTTCCGTGCCATCCGCGGCAGCCTTCTTCATCAAAATCGCAATGCGCGTTTCGAGATCTGGCGGTTGGATGTCCGTGATGAGGCCGCCCTCGAAGCGGGTACGCAGGCGATCCTCCAGGGTGGTCAGCTGCTTTGGCGGACGGTCGGAGGACAAGATGATTTGTTTGTTGGCCTGGTGCAACGCATTAAAGGTATGGAAGAACTCCTCTTGCGTGGACTCCTTGCCTTCCAAGAACTGAATGTCATCAACCATCAAGATGTCGAGGTTGCGGTAGCGGCGCTTGAATGACTCTTGGCGGTCATCTCGCAGGGAGTTGATGTAGTCGTTCGTAAATTCCTCAGAGGATACGTACTTCACGCGCAGGCCCGGATGCAGCAGCTGCGCGTAATTTCCGGCAGCGTGCAAAAGGTGAGTCTTACCCAGGCCAGAACCGCCCCAAATGAACAACGGGTTATAGGCACGCGCAGGGTTCTCAGCCACGGCCACGGCCGCGCCATTGGCGAAGCGGTTTGAAGAACCAATAACGAAATTTTCGAAAGTGTGCTTCGGGTTCAGCGACTCTTCCCTATTGGGATCATGAGCCGGTGCCTCGCGCGGAATGCGGGCATTGGAGTGTTGTTGCTGGTTGTAGTGATTGGCAAGCTCATCCAAGCTGGCCGGAGCGTGACTGGTTTGCCAGGCTGGTGGCTGTGTTTGGTTGGCTTCCTGCTGGATGGGACGCTGAACCTGCTGCTGGTTAGGTTGCGGCACAGAGTGCTGCCCGTAGTGCTGCGTCGAAGCAGATGACTGAAACGGCGCCTGGTTTTGAGGCTGGCTTTGAGTGCTGGCGGTGTCGTTAAGCGCTGCGTCATCCTCCGGGTTCGCCAGAGTTACAGCGAGTGAACATGGGCGACCCAAATGGCGTGCGAGGGCGCGCGAGATGTGCGGACCTAAGTCATTCTCGATGACGGATTTGGCCGTTTCGTTGTGTGCTGCCAGCAACGCATAACCATCCATCATCATGATGGGTCGCGCGAGCTGCAGGTACAGCCGCTGCGTGTGGTTAAAGTTCGGTACATCTGAGTTGGGTTTCTCAGATTGAGCGAGCAGGTCTTCGACTACTGCTCGCCAGCTGGCGTTAAGCACCGCTTGTTGATCAGACAAAGCGCCTACCTTGTGTGGACCCTAGTGTGGGACCCTAGTTTGGACGGAGAAAATAACAGTGAATTTCACGGAAGTATCCACATTGGGATTTGCGGTACGACCTCGATCTCCACAGAGTTATCCACAAGTGTGGATGAATTGTTTATCCACAGCCTATCGGATAGCTGTGGATAACTCGCTATAGGGTACTTTAGGGTCTTTAGCTGCTAAAATGCAAAAAGTCTAAAGTACACATTTAGAGTTATTCACAGCCTGTGGGTGGCTGTGGAATTCGATTCTTTAGTTTTACCGCCGAGTTAGCGGGACTGTCTAACGCTTTTCGGCGCTTGCACGGCGTGAACTTAAAATGCAAGCCGCCGTATGTGCTCTGTCCCCGCAAAGTAGCCGTTTAGCTGCAGATAAAAACATCTTTGTAATTTTGGGTACACCCGGGTGTCGATTTGTTTCAGGGTGCATTCGTCACGTAATCTGTCATGGTCTATCGCAACAAACCGATGTTGCGCGTGAGGGTGAACCCATCCGAGGGTTACTAACCACTCACGCAACCATTCATCAGTGGGGCTCAGGAATTTACTTCCCGGAGCCCTGCGCACAACTTCAAGGAGATAATCGTGGCAAAGGGTAAGCGTACCTTCCAGCCCAACAACCGTCGTCGTGCTCGTAAGCACGGCTTCCGCACCCGCATGAGCACCCGTGCAGGTCGCGCAATCGTCGCAGCTCGCCGTAAGAAGGGCCGCGCAAAGCTGTCGGCATAATCGTGCTTCCAGCCCAGCATAAGCTCACCTCACCCGCGGAATTCCGCAGGACGATTAAGGGCGGGCGCCGGGCGGGTACACGCACTGTTGTTGTGCACTACCGTAACAACAAAAGCCAAGACTTAAGTCACGACATCGCAGCCTCTGGCCCGCGATTCGGACTTGTGGTCTCGAAAGCCGTCGGGAACGCAGTGGTTCGCCACCGCACCTCCCGGCGGCTTCGGCATGTGTGCATGTCGCTTTTCGACGCCCTCCCTCCCACCGCCGACATTGTCATCCGGGCGCTTCCTGCTAGCGCAGCGGCCTCTAGTGAGCAACTCGCAAAAGATATCCGTAAGGCACTGCGCAAATGGGATATCTAAATTCCTCCGGTGAGGAAATACCGCACGCGCATGGGGCGGCAAAACCGATGGTGAAGGCGGTGCGCTTCTACCAAAAGTATCTGTCACCCCTTAAGATGGTTTCCACCTGTCGTTTTGAACCGACATGCAGTGCCTATGCCCTTGAAGCACTCTCCGTTCACGGAGCTTTCAAAGGCACCGGCATGGCCATCGCTAGGGTCTGCAAATGCGGCCCTTGGCATCCGGGAGGATTTGATCCTGTACCCGGCACGAACAACAACTGAGGAAAATCCTTGCTTAATTTCATCTACTGGCCAATCTCGGCCGTCCTCTGGTTCTGGCACTGGCTGTTGAGCTTCGTGATGGATCCCGCCCAGGGCATCACGTGGATTCTATCCATTGTCTTGCTGACGTGGACACTGAAGGCTGTGATGGTCAAGCCAACCATTACCCAGCTGCGCTCGTCCCGCAAGATGCAGGAAATCCAGCCGCAAATCCAGGAGCTGCGTACCAAGTACGCGAATGACCAAACCAAGGCTGCGCAAGAGATGCAGCGCATCTACAAGGAATCTGGCGTTCGCCCGATGGCAGGCTGCCTGCCAGTCTTAGCTCAGATCCCAATGTTCATTGGTCTGTTCCACGTTCTGCGCTCCTTCGACCGTACGGTTCAGGTCGCAGGTGGCATTGGACACCCAGCAGGCGAGCCGATGAGCGTCGACGCCAACGCGAACACTGCGAACTACATCTTCAAGCCGGAATTGGTGCAGCAGTTCCTGGACGCCAAGATCTTTGGCGTTCCGCTGATTGCTAACTTGCGCGTGAACTCGCCGATTCTGGATCAGCAGGGCATCACGATGTCGCAGGCAGCGGTCATCATCGTTCCGTTGATTGTCATCATTGCGGTTTTGACCCACTTCAATGCCCGTATGTCGCTCAACCGCCAGGAGGCACGCCGTGCTTCCGGTAAGACTGCCGCCCCGCAGGGGCAGAACGCGGAGATGATGCAGCAGCAGATGGCCATCATGAACAAGATGATGCTCTGGGTCATGCCAGGCATGCTGGTCTTCTCCGGTGCTATTTGGCCTATTGGTTTGCTGTTCTACATGTTGGCCAATACCGTCTGGACCTTCTTCCAGACTCGCATCGTGTACAAGAAGATGGACGAGGAAGAAGAGCGCGAGCTGGCTGCTAAGGCTGAGCTTAAGCGCACCTCTGCTCCTAAGCCGGGCGTTCGCAAGAAGGACAACCGCACCAAGAAGCAGCGCAAGAACAGCAACAACAACTAAACACAACCTCACACAGGAGTTTTAAGTGTCCGAATTGGACCCGTCTGAAGTATTTGGCTCCCGTCTGCACCTCGCGCAGACTTACCACGATTCACTCGCTACAGACGGGTCCATTCGTGGTTTTATGGGCCCCCGCGAAGTGCCTCGCCTATGGGATCGCCACATCCTGAATTGCGCCGTGATCGGCGAAGTGATGCCGGAAGGCGCCCGCGTCATCGACGTCGGAAGTGGCGCAGGCCTGCCTGGCATCCCACTGGCTATCGCCCGCCCAGATCTCGACATCACTTTGATTGAGCCACTCCTCAAGCGCTCTAATTACCTCCTAGAGGTCAAGGAGATGCTCGGCCTCGACAACGTCACCGTTATCCGTGGCCGCGCCGAGGAAGGCCCTGTGAAGAAGGCTGTGAAGGGTGCTGACATCGTTACCTCCCGCGCAGTCGCTCCGCTGGGCAAGCTCGCCAAGTGGTCTCTGCCGTTGGTGAAGATTGGCGGCGAGATGATTGCACTCAAGGGTTCCTCGGTTCATGAGGAGCTGGAGCGTGACGCCGCTGACATCAAACGCGCGGGCGGCGGAAAAGCCGAGGTCACAACCATTAAGGGCACGACTATCATCCGTGTCCCTCGCGTGAACTAGAGTAGACGGCATGACTAATCCACGTCTTATCACCATCGCGAATCAGAAGGGCGGCGTCGGCAAGACCACGTCGGCTGTCAATCTTGCCGCGGCACTTGCTGAAGCCGGCAAGAAAGTGTTGGTGATCGACCTGGACCCGCAGGGCAATGCCTCCACTGCCGTGGGTGCTGCTCATACCTCGGGCACTGACTCTAGCTATGAGGTACTTCTCGGGGACCGCACCGCGGAACAGGCTATGCAGCCCTCCCCCGGCAGCCCTAATCTTTTCTGCATCCCAGCCACGATTGACTTGGCGGGTGCTGAGATCGAAATGGTCTCCTTGGTGCGTCGTGAGTTCCGTCTTTATGACGCGCTGCACAACGGCTTCCTTGAGGAGCATGGCTTCGAATACGTTTTCATCGACTGCCCGCCTTCCCTCGGCTTGCTCACCATCAACGCAATGACGTGTGCCGAAGAGGTCATCATTCCTATTCAGTGTGAGTACTACGCCCTGGAGGGGGTGGGGCAGCTGTTGGGTAACATCTCCATGATTCGTGAGCACCTCAACGAGGAGCTACACATCTCCGCGGTATTGCTCACCATGTATGACGCCCGCACGAAGTTGGCCGAGCAAGTGGCTAGTGAAGTGCGCGAACAGTTCGGTGCCGTAGTTCTTGGTAATGTAATTCCGCGTTCGGTGCGTGTGTCCGAGGCACCAGGTTATGGCAAGACTGTTATTCAATATGACCCAACCTCCACCGGTGCGCGAGCTTATTCGGCGGCGGCCCGGGAACTGAATTCCCGCGGTGATTATCGCCCACACCCCACCACTGGCGCCATTGGTGTTAGCCCAGAGATTTACGCGGAATTGGAAGGATAATAAAGCATGGCAGAACATAAGCAAGGTGGACTCGGTAAAGGTCTGGCAGCTCTTATTCCTTCCGGCCCTGATGCACCCTCCCGTAAGCCGCGCCTGGGCAACGACGCTGCTGACATCATCCTTGGTGCTGCTACCGGCGGTCCAGCTGGTGATAAGCGCCGCGTGAAGGGTGCTCCGACTATCCAGCAGTCCAACTCCAAAAAGCGTCAGGCCAAGCCTTCCGTCATCGGAGCCACCTACCGTGAGATTGCGGTCGGTGACATCATTCCGAACCCTAAGCAGCCACGTACCGTCTTTGACGAAGAGGGCCTCGCAGAGCTTGTTCACTCCATTAAGGAGTTTGGTCTCCTGCAGCCGGTCGTTGTGCGCCCGGCTGATGAGGGCGGCTTCGAGCTCATCATGGGTGAGCGCCGTTGGCGTGCATCCTCCAAGGCAGGGCTTGCAACCATCCCGGCGATTGTCCGCGACACCAAGGATGACGACCTCCTGCGTGATGCGTTGCTGGAGAACATCCACCGCGTTCAGCTGAACCCGCTGGAAGAGGCGCATGCCTACCAACAGTTGCTGGAAGAGTTCGGTGTCACCCAGAACGAGCTGGCTGATCGCATTGGCCGTTCCCGCCCGCAGGTGACCAACATGATTCGCCTGCTCAAGCTTCCGGTCAACGTCCAAAAGCGCGTTGCGGCCGGCACCTTGTCGGGCGGCCACGCCCGTGCAATTCTTGGTCTTCCGGACACCGAGGCCATGGAGATCGTGGCTAACCGCGTCATCGCAGAGGGCCTCTCCGTGCGCGCTACTGAGGAGGCTGTAACCCTCTACAAGAAGGGCGAGAAGCCACAGCAGGAAAGGAAGCCTGCTGCTGCCCAGCCGCAATACTTCACCGACTCTGCTGAGCGTCTTTCCGATCGCTTTGACACCAAGGTCACCGTGACCATGGGTAAGCGTAAGGGCAAGATGGTCGTGGAGTTCGGAGATCAGGAAGACTTTGAGCGCATCCTCGCGCTCATCGAGGGCAAGTAATGCTGGTCGAGTCCGTCAAGGAAGGGGTGACCATCAACCCCTTGGCGGCTCGATCTGTTTTCTGGGAGCTCAAAACTGCCGTCGTTGATCCGGCCTTTGAGAAGGAGGCTTGGATCTCGGCGATGCTGCTCAGCCACGGCGACTGTGGACTTACCGTTGGCGATGAAGCCACGGTGTTCTTTTGCCCTTCCGAGTACGCACCAGGTGCCGCGAAACTTCCTTCCTCACCGGTATCTGAAGATGCGGCTATTTTGTCCTCGTTGTTTGTGAAATCGCACCGTGCGGCGCGGGGTTTAGAAGCAGTGCTTCTCGACGCCGCGGTGATGAACCTTACCTCGCGCGATTTCAGCGCTGTCGAGGCTTTTGGCTACCGCGACGCCAAGGAAGCGGAGTTCCTCCTACGCGAAAAACCCGCCTTCATCGGGTTGCTTCCAGTGGAAACACTCGAATCAGCGGGTTTCATGGTGGTGCAAGACCACCCAATTACGCCTCGTCTGCGCCTTGATCTCCCACCAGCATTCGATCTGCTTTCGGATGCGGCAGTGGAAGATATGCTGGCTAGGGCCTTGGCCTAAGCCCTTGGCCCACGTTGGCCAAAGGAGGCTTAGGCCTTCTCGGCGCGCAGTAGTTCGTCGAACTTGTAGGTGCCGGTTACTGCGGTGTCCTCATCCAGCAGGTAAAGACGTTTAACGGAAACGACGATTGCCTCCGCGATGTCATCTCGCATGTGTGGGTTGGTCAAGATAGCCACGTCACCTGGGTTGGTGAGGTAGCCCATGACAACCTGCACAACCGGCATCTGAGTAAGACGCAACAGATCCCATGTGCGGCCGTGGTTCCAGCAGTTCTGCAACGGCGTACGTGCGACAATCTCACGCTGGATGAAGCCGGAGAGGGTCTCACCGATCAGTGAGGAGTTGCCCTGCTCTGATCCAAAGTAGAAGGTTGCAACACCGTTAGCTTTGTCATTTTGGTAGCTGTCGCAAGCCAAAGAAATGACAAGATCAGCGCCGAAAGCGTTGGCCAGCTCAGCGCGGTCCTTAGTGGTGGGGTTATCCGTGCGAGGGCGGGAGATGATGGTCTCCATGCCCGCGGCAATCATACGGCCGGCGACGCGCTCGGCAAGATCCCACAAGAGGTCTTCCTCGCTGATTTCACCAAAGCGCCCTTTAACGCGTTGGCCTTTGTCCGCACCGCCGAGCGCAGGATCGATGACCACTCGCTTGCCGGCCAACTTTGGGCCAGCGTTGCGAACTCGCTCGCGCTCCTGAATGTTGTGTGCAGAACCGCCCGTGATGCGGCGCCCCAACAGGCTCAACGCATTGATGGTCGTGGGGCCGCAGACACCATCATTTTGCAGCCCGTAGTTCAATTGGTATTCAGCCAGCGCCGCGTGAGTGTCTGGGCCGAAGTGGCCGTCCACACGCTGTTGATAAAAGCCAAGCTCCTGGAGCTGCTGTTGGAGTTGCGCGACATCGTCACCAACCTGAACGTTGCCCGGCTCGTACGCCAGTACGCGTGCACCAAGGGTATAAGACGCTTGGCGCAGCTCACGAAGGGTGAGATCATCAATGACGCCGCTGGGCACTATGCCGCGGGACTGCTGGAAGGCCTTGATGACCTCGGATAGTTCGGCGTCAAAGATTTTGTCTGACTCGGAGTACTTTTGCTGTTTCCAGTCGGACAGAGTTCCCTGGTAATCCTTCATGAGGCCGAGGCGGGCGAGGGTTGCACGTGCCTCAGCGACTCGGACACTTTGGTCGCCAATGTGAAGGACGCGATTCACACCTACCCCTTTCTCGTGTTAATACTGTGCGTCCTGAGACGCATGTGAATAAGGCTACCAGCTAGAGCTGCTTTTGAATCTGCGCCACGATGTCAGACTTCGAACGAAGTCCAACAAATTCGTCGACCTTCTCACCGTTGCGGAAAATCAGCACGGAAGGGATTGACATGATCTGGAACATGGCGCCAAGAGTGCGCTCTTCATCGACGTTGACCTTGACGACTTTGACGTCGTCACCAAGCTCGCCCGCGACATCATCGAGGATTGGGGAAAGCTTCTTGCAAGGGCCACACCATTCAGCCCAGAAGTCAACGACGACAGGCTTGGAGGCGGAGGACTCGATTACTTCGGTACGGAAGGAGTCGGTGGTTACGTTTTTTACGTTGCTCATGAATGTTTAACGGCTTTCTGCGAGGAAATGTTCAGCATCGATGGCTGCGCGGCAGCCGGAGCCTGCTGCGGTAATAGCCTGCTGGTAGTGGTCATCGACCAAGTCACCGCAGGCAAAGACACCCGGAAGGTTGGTCTTGGTGGAAGGCTGATCAACAACGACGTAGCCGCCTTCGTTGAGCGCGACTTGGCCTTCAAGGAAGGCGGAGCGCGGATCGTGGCCAATGGCAACGAACATGGCGGTTACGTCCAGCGTCGAAACCTCACCCGTGATTGCGTCCTTGATCTCGAGCCCGGCGACCTCGCCTTCGCCCTCGATCACACGCTCCACTGTCTTATTCGTAGCCCACTTGATCTGTGGATTGGCCTTTGCACGCTCCAGCATGATCTTGGAAGCGCGGAAGTTCTCAGAGCGATGGATGATGGTGACGGTCTCGGCGAACTTGGTGAGGAAGGTTGCTTCCTCCATTGCGGAGTCGCCGCCGCCCACAACGGCGATGTTGTGGCCCTTGAAGAAGAAGCCGTCGCAGGTAGCGCAGGCGGAAACGCCACGGCCGGAAAGCTCTGCCTCGCCTGGAATGCCCAGGTAGCGTGGAGCGGCGCCGGTGGCGAGGATGACGGCGCGGGCCTCAAAGACCTCGTCGCCTACGTGCAGCTTCTTGATCTCGCCTTCGAGCTCGACCGAGTCAACAACCTCCATGCGCAGGTCAGCGCCGAAGCGGATTGCCTGGGAGCGCATTTCCTCCATGAGCTCTGGGCCCATGATGCCCTTCTGGAAGCCTGGGTAGTTCTCCACCTCGGTGGTGTTCATGAGCTCGCCGCCGTACTCGAAACCCTCGAATACGATCGGCTTGAGCTCAGCGCGCGCGGCATAAAGCGCAGCGGTGTAACCGGCAGGGCCGGAGCCTACGATGGCGACATCGTGGACGGTCATTTAAATAACTCCCTTGCAATGTACTGCTGGATCAACCCCACAGATCCTACCCGCGCTACGTTAAATAACGGGTATCAGAAACGGGGTTGATGCTTAAACGTGACCTCTCATTCAACGAGAGGTCAGGGAGCGTTATTCCTTTTTAAGTATTTGCTCCCTGCAGCATTGCTTCTCGAAGCGCTCGCCGCGCCCGTGCGCGGCGGGACTTAATGGTGCCGGGAGCGACTCCCTGGAAAGCAGCTACTTCGGCGATGGCGTAGCCCTCGACGTCGGTCCAATACAGGGCCTCGCGGTGGTCTTTGTGGAGAAGCTCCATGGCCTCCCGGACGGCCAGTGTGTCCTCGAGGTTCTCGTTGGGGTTGTGAGCCAAGAGATGATTTCTGTCATCTTCGACAAAGTCCACGTCCAGCGAAGCATTTTCGCGGTTGGCTCTGTGGTTGAGGAAGTCATATCCCGAATTCATCACCAAACGGTGTAGCCATGTAGATAACGCGGATTCCCGGCGGTATTTGTGCAGGTTGCAGCTTGCGCGCAAGAGTGCTTCTTGGAGTACATCCTGCGCATCGGTGTCGTTGTGCGTATAGCGTCGTGCCACCATGGTCAGCCTGGCACGGTGTCTTTCCACGATGAGCGAAAAGGCTTTGTTATCCCCCGCTATGAATGCGTCAACAAGTTCGTGATCACTGCGATCAGCCATGTAGATTCCCCCCGGATCAACAAGTACTTAAACCTGTTTTATCCGAGGGGTTCTACCGGACGCTAGCGAAGAGTGTCTACTCTATTGACCATTTTTCACGCGCAAGGTGCGGCGCAGGTGATCCTGGCACTCGAGCAGCACGCGGCGCAGCGCACGTGGACGCTCCTCGCGCAGGAATTCGTCGGTGGCGGCATCGGCCATCTCGAGCTCCGGGTAAAGGCCGCGGACCAGGCGATTGGCGATCTCGATCGGATGCTCCTGCCAGATCTTGTCGAGTACCTGGAAGAACTCCTCCGCAAATGGCTCGGTGAGGTGCTTCGAACGCGGCGCATTGAATGCGGCGAGCAAGGAATCCACCTCTGCGTTGGAGTAGGCACCCGGCTCGCGGACCATGTCGAAGACCTCGCGCTTGCAGCCCGGGAAGGAGCGGGAAACGCCCAGGTAAGCAGCTGCACCGGTCAAAGTGTTGTCGCGCTCCTTCTCGGCGTCGAGTTCTTCCTGGGAGACCGCTTCGCGTGCCGCGAGCGCACGCAGCACCGCCCAGCGGATGTCGGGATCGGTGGCGTCGTCAAGCACTGCGCGCAAACGGTCGTTGCCCGGCTCCGGGGTACTACCCAGCGCATTGATAGCGGCGCGGGTCAGCAGCAAGTGCGTATCCGTGCCCTTCTCCGCTTGCTGCAGCAGCTCCCAGATCTGGGTGGCATAATCCGGGGACTCCGGAAGGTAGTGGTTGACCGCGAATTGGGCGTTGGACAAAGCAGTGGTGAGCAGGGAGGGAGCCTCCCCTACGGCGTGCTTAAGCACGGTGTCGACGTAGTTTTGGGCCGGCCACTCGCCATCGCGGGTGAGGTTCCACAGGGAAGTCCAGATGACCGCGCGGGAGAGCTCGTCATCAATATCAGAGAGCTTGTCCTGGATGGTCTGCAAGGAGGTCTCGTCGAAGCGCACCTTGGCGTAGGTGTGGTCGCCGTCGTTAAGCAGCAACAGCGCCGGTGCCTGCAGGCCGGAAGCCTCGTCGACAATCGTGCGCGGGCCAGCGACATCGATGTCGAGGACTGCGTACTTGTGCAGGGAGGCGTCGAAAAGCGCAGCGTTCAAGCGGTGCGGACGCGTGCGGTCTTCTGCCTCGGCGAGGATCGCTAGCTCGGTGATCTTGTCACCCTCAACGTGCAGCTCCGGTGTCAGGGTGTCCGGGCCCCAGGTCTTGAGCCATGCGGTGGACCAGGCATCCAGGTCGCGGTCGGTGTGTTGTTTGAGGGCGCTGAGCAGATCGTCGAAGGTCGCGGCCGCAAAAGCATGGTTACGGAAGTAGTCGCGGGTGCCGGCGTAGAAGTTCTCGCGGCCCACGTAATGCACCAGCTGCTTGAGCACCGAAGCGCCCTTGGCGTAGGTGATGCCGTCGAAGTTCTGGCGGGCGGCGTCAACGTCAGGGATGTCTGCCTTGATGGGGTGCGTGGTGGGCAGCTGATCCTGCAGGTACGCCCAGTTCTTGCGCTGACCTGCGAAGTTGGTCCATGCCTCGGTGTATGCGGTGGCCTCGACGGAAGAATCTGCGCCCATGAACTCGGCGAAGGATTCCTTGAGCCATAGGTCATCCCACCACTGCGGGGTGACGAGATCGCCGAACCACATGTGGGACATCTCGTGAAGGATGGTGTTCGTGCGGCCCGCGCGCTGCGCACGGGTAGCACGGGAGCGGAAAAGATAGGTCTCGGTGAAGGTCACGAGGCCTGGGTTCTCCATGGCGCCGAGGTTGTACTCGGGAACGAAGATGGAGTCATACTTGCCCCACGGGTACGGGAACTTGTAGGCCTCGTCGAAGAAATCCATGCCCTGAGCGGTGATTTCCAGGATCTCGTCATCGAGGTAGCCCTCCATCGAGGCGCGCGCGAAGGCGCGGAGCTCGATGTCGCGCCAGGTGCGCGTCTTAACAATGTAGGGACCGGCGGCAAAGGAGGTTAGGTAGGTGGACAGCAGTGGGGTCTCGTTGAACTCCACGGTTACGGCGTTCGCGGCAGTTGCGTTTTCCGCTGCTTGGCGACGCACCTCCGGCTGATTGGAGAGCACCTGCCAACCCTCTGGCGCGGTGATGGTGGTGTAGAAGACCGCCTTGAGATCCGGCTGGTCAAAGCACGGGAAGATGCGTCGGGCGTCGGATGGCTCCAAGTGGGAGTACAGGTAGGTATTGCCGTCCGCGTTGTCCACCATGCGGTGCATGCCTTGGCCGGTGCGGGAGAACGCAGAGACACCTTGGATCTCCACGGTGATCTCTTCTCCCTCCGGTAGCTCGTGGAGGTATATGCGATTGTCGTGGAAGTCGACCTCTACGTCCTCGCCCTGCACAGCGACCTTCGTAACCTGCTCGCCGAGGTAGTCCACGAAGAGCTCGGGCTCCTGGGTGCTAAAGGTGATTCGGGAGGTTACAGGGAAGGTCAGGTTGTCTTGTGCTCCCGAAACATCGAGGTGGAGATGGTAGGAGCTGAGATCGATCGCCTGGGTGCGGGCGATGGCTTCAGCATGCGTGAGGCTGCCAGCCTGGTGAGAAGAGTTCGAGTTAGACATGACGGTCATTTTAGAACCTGGCTGTGGCAGTGGCTAGCACCTGGCTGCATACGAAAAACGCCCCAGGTTTTCCTGGGGCGTTGCGCGTTAGCAGCAGTGTGCTGTGTGAATTACTGCTTGATTGCAGAGACCTCGAGCTCGATCTTGATCTCCTCGGAGACCAGGACGCCGCCGGTCTTCAGCGGTGCGTTGAAGTCGATGCCGTAATCAAGACGGTTGATCTTGGTGGTTGCCTCGAAGCCGAAGCGGGTGTTGCCGAACGGATCCTCAGCGAGGCCCTCGGTCTCAACGTCCAGGGTGACCGGCTTGGTAACGCCCTTGATGGTGAGGTCGCCGGTAACGGTGCCGTTGCCAGCCTCGTCAACGTTGAAGGAGGTAGCGGTGAAGGTCAGCTCCGGGTACTTCTCTACTGCGAAGAAGTCGTCGCCCTTAACGTGGCCGTCGCGGTCATCGTTGCCGGTGTTGATGGAAGCGGACTTGATGGTGACGTCAGCCTTGGAATCAGCGATGTTCTCTGCAACGGTGATGGTGCCCTCGAAGTCCTCGAACTTGCCGCGGGTCTTGGTAACCATTGCGTGGCGAGCAACGAAGCCGATGGTGGTGTGTGCTGGGTCGAGTACGTAGGTACCTGCAATCATGATGTTCTCCTAAAAATTCTGCTTTGTCTGTGACGGCGAGTTCCGGAAACGATTTCTTGAAACCGCGCGGTCGAAACTGTCGTTTGTTGATGTAACAACATATAGCTTACTCGCGCCACTAAATTAGTCAACGCTTGAAGTAATATTGCTATTCCCAAAAGGGAACGCCACCATGCCTGAGCTGGCATGATGGCGCTATAAGGAGATGAAGAAAATTAGGACAAGCCCACGGTTTGTAGTTCGGAGACTGCGACCTTGCCGTCGAACATGATGAGGACTCCGTCGAAGCCCTTCTGCACCTTCTTCAGCTCGATGTCCTGCTTGCTGGCGCTGAGTTTGCCCTTAGCCAGCTCGGTGCCCTCGGGGTCCTCCGGATCAAACTTATCAGTGTTCACGCCATAGACGGTGAACTTAGTGCCCGTGGAACCGTACTGGCTGACCTGCAGCACGTGCAGCTGAGTCGGCTTCTCCAAGGTAACGAGTGCGCCCTCGGCGATGTCTACTCGCGCGGAACCCTTGCCGTCGACGAGTGCCTTCTGTTCCTTGTTATCCGGAACAGTGAACGCTGACTTTTCCTTGAGTAGCACCGGCGGGGTGTTCGGGAAGCTGGTCACGGTCTGCGTCGGCTTGGTTACGGGTGACTCCTCCCCCACCAAAGACATGATCCACGCGGTCAGTGCAGCCATACCCACAACAAAGATGGTGGCAAAGACACCCAAGATGATCGCGCCCGATCCCGAGTAGCCGCGGCCACCGAAGCCTGGAGTGGCTTCAGGAGCTTCGACCTTTTCTTCATGCACTTCCAGAGTCTGCTCAGTCTCGTTTGCATATGCATGCAAGACCTTTGCGCGCTCCTCGAGCGACTGCTCAGAATGTGCAACGTCGCGTAGTTCCTGTGGCGTAGATGCCGTAGATTCGGTCAGCAACGTAATGGTGGAGTTGATTCCATCGACGTCCGTTTCCACACTATTGCGCTCGAGTACGGCAGGGAACGCCAGCTTGGCGACGCCGTCCGTAGCGATACGGATGCGGTTGCGGTTATCGATACCCAGTACAAGATCGTGCTCGTGCGCTGTAGTTGCGGCGTCGACCAGCGGAGCGAGCGCACGTGCTACTGCACGCGGATCGAGGTCGCCTTCTTCCGCAACCGTCTTAAGCGGCGTGCCCTCAATCCAGTCGGCCACCACAAGGCAACCCTGGCGGTAGGACAGAATCTGGATGTTGGATGCCACCGCTTCCAATCCAAGCTCGGCGAGTTTGCGGGTGTTGCGAGAAATGTCGGCAGAACGACGTGCTGCCACTGCTGGGGTTGCCGGAGCCATCGGAGCCTCGCCCGTTGTGTCTACGAAGGTCAGGGAAACGACGCGGCCGGTGGCTTGTTCGCGGGCCTTCCAGAAGCGAGCGCCGGGGACCGAACCGTAGTCGGCAAGGAGGCGGAAGCGTCCGTCGGATACTGGAGCACCTGGTACCAGGCGCGGGCCGCGGACAATGCCGGCCGACATAGGCGGTGGGACTGGCGAGGAGTTGAACGCATCCTGGTTGAAGATCGGTTGGATTTCCTGGATCTCCGGCTCCTCGACCTCGATGGCTTCGGCGTCGTCGATCTTGATAAGACGGTTCATTCCCGGAATGCGCTGCAGCTGGCGGCCCAGGTTGATAACCTCTGGCAAGCCGGAGCGTGAGAGCACCAGGCCAGTTGCAATAACGAAGGTAAGTCCTACCACCATCAAGCGGATGAGCTCGACGAAAGGCGGTAGGGAGTCCGGTAGAACGAGATTGATGACCATGTTGAGGACAAAGGCCACAACGAGGCCAGCTACGGAAGACAACGTGGCCCACAAGGTGGTGCCCAGGACTTCCTTTCCACCGAGGCTGCCCAGCTTGCGCTTGAGGAGGAAGCCGCCGATAACCGCACCGGCAATGAAACCAAAGCCGTTTGCCGTACCCAGAAGAATAACAACGCGCTCTGGGGAATCCGCCACGTGTGGTGCGAGCATGGATAGAACAACCTTGGTGAAGGTAATTCCGGCAATGATGAAGGTCGGTGTCCAGGCTTCTTCACGGGCATAGAACACGCGTAGGTGCAGTAGCACCAACGCATAAGGAATAAGTGTAAATGCCGAGAAGCTGAGGGTTAGGCCCAGCAGCTCAGCGGCATCTGCGTCAAAGGCACCGTACTGGAAGAGGCCGCGGGCAATCGGAATGCCGAATCCGGTCATAAAGATGACGATTGGAATCAGCGCGATGAAGGTCAGCTTGGTGCCTAAGGTGAGATCGCGTACGACTGCCTTGACGTCACCGTCCGCTGCATTGCGGGACAGGCGTGGCATGATTGCGGTGAGCAACGTGACGCCAATAACGCCATATGGAACCTGCAGCAACAGCCATGCCTGCTGGTAAGTAAAGGGAGCACCTTCATCTGCCTGCGATGCAATACGCGAGGTGATGATGTAGCCCAGCTGGGATACGGCAACGTAAGCCACGATCGCCATGGCCATGCCGCCGAACTGCTTGAGGCGATCGTCCAAACCCCACAGCGGTTTGAGGTTGATGCCTGCCTTCTTTAAGTATGGGAACAAGATCAGGCATTGGACAATGACACCTAAAGTGGTACCTAGTGCCAGCAAGAGAACGTGAGGGTCAGAAACCGGAGATGGTGCCTCTGGGTGCAAGGACCCTGGTACCACTTGATATGCCACCAGCACCGCGATGGAGATGATGTTGTTGACCACCGGTGCCCAAGCACCAGGTCCAAAAACATTCTTGGTATTGAGTACCGCTTGGAAAAGCGCAAAGAGGCCGTAGAAGAAGATCTGCGGGAGAAGTAGATATGCGAAGGACGTTGCCTGGGTGGCATTAACCTCGCCGTCATCTGTCAACATAATGGTTGTCAGTTGGGGCGCAAAAATGCATGAGGCCACCGTGACAATACCCAGCAAAGTGAACGCCAAGGTAAAGAGGCGACGTACAAAGTTCTCTCCCCTATCCGCGTCTTCCTTCTCGGCACGCACCAGGACTGGGACGACCAAGGAAGTTAGGACAGCTCCGAGGACAATCTCAGTGATGAGGTTGGGAAGTTGGTTCGCTGTGGTGAACGCGGAAGAAATCGCGGGACCGAGCGACGAACCGATGAGAACGTTGCGCAGGAAGCCTGTGATGCGGGAGATCAGCGTGGCAATCGCCATGGATCCGGTGGCGCGAACAACCGCGCCGTCGGAAGTAGCAGTCTCTACATGTTCGCCTTTCAACGCGGATTTGTCTTCCGCCACTGGCATCGGTGCAACCCTCTTTTCCGGCACAGGTGCCGGCGGCGTGGGCGTCACAATGCGACGACGGGAGCCATTTTCATTAGTCATAAAAGGAACTAACTATCTCTTTAGGAACTTTTCTTTTTTCTTCGCCCCAGCCGGAATAGCAGGGCCAAAATGAGAGTTAGAGCGGCGATGGCGCCGACTCCGTACACGCTTACGATACCGGCACGGGTCTGAACTGCGATATTTACCGGCTCGGAGATGGCCTGTTTGGACGGCGTGGCCAACCACAAGCTGATGTTAGTTCGGTCGACGTTAGGCATGTTTGCGGTCATGGATACCGTAATGGAACCCTTTGCCGGTATGCGCACGCGCGACGGAGTGTTAAGCGTTGCTGTTTCAGATTCGTAGATGAGCGAGGCGTCGACAGGCAGCGGAAGCCCGTTTTCTGCCACGATGAGCAGCGGCGATGACTCCGAGACGCGCGTGTAAACGTTGCCAGGTGGGATCAGCGACACTGAGGAGCGCAACGTGCGCAACACCTCAGATTGCTTGCTCAGGCGGTCGTTGAAGTCACCCGACAGCGCCACAAGGAGGTCGCGGCGTAGTGGGAGCGTGAAGTCGTAGCGCGTCATCGCAATAGCCGGATCGTTGACCATGATGTTGGTCAACTCGTCCGTGTAGCGCGCCTGCTGTTCCACGCGCACGATGTCGGCGTCACTGAAAGCAGACTCGTCCTCATAGGGCGTGCCCAATGGGCGGTCGGTCTCTTCAAGTGGCAGATCCGTCACCGCACGGGGGCGCACCTTTCCGGCGTCCAACAGCTTCGTTGCTGTGTCGAGGACCTGCTCCCCTGTTTCCGGGCTCAGATAGTTCGGCAGCTTTGCCACCACGTCACCCTCGGATGCCGCCACGCTAACCGACGCCGCGCTGGTCAAGGCCTGCGAGGCCGGCGAGTCTTGCGCGAAATCATAGCGCAGGAAGGGGTTCGTGTAACCTGCGCCGGGGTTTAGCAGGGAGCCAAGAGAGGCGTCGAAAGTGGCGGCCTGACCCACCCAACCGGTGTTATTTGCTACGAGCGCCGGCCGCTTAAACTTGTGGTTTACGTACCCTGAACTGGGAAGCAGCAATGTGGACGTGGGTTTGCCCACGATGTCTTCGTAAGTGCGATTGAGCGCCTCGTAGGTGAGGAAGTCATTATTAACATGAGCTACGGCATTAATGTCCGTGTTTGCCCACGGCAGCGGCATGTGGCACTGCAGGTTTTGAAGGCGCTCGATCCAAGCCTTGGCATCGGCTGCTCCAGTACCCGGCTTGCCGCGCTGCGAAGCGTCGTCATTGAACCAGGAGTCACGTAAGCGCTTGGGGCGCTCGGCGATGGAGGGACGCGTGTCATTGACCGTGTAGCCTTCGGCCATGCGGTTTACGGTATCCACTAACGCGGGATCCAGTGCGACGCAGCCTGCGCCTTTGAGATCGTGATCGAGGTAGGAATCCAGCAGCTTATCAAGGCGGCCGCCTTCGCGCAGCTCCTCCGCCAGGTGATCATCGCTCAAGATGAGCGACTCTCCCCCGGTTTCTCCAGGCACGATGTTGATCTCCGAGGTGATCGGGTAAATCACTGTCAGTGCGTTCGGTTCTTCGGGCAGATCCGCGGCATCTTCTGTTTCAGCGCTTGGTGCTTTCTCGGCGTTGAATTCAAAGATCATCCGCTCGTCGGCGAAGCTGTTGGCTTGGCCCTCCTGCATTCCCGTCAGGGTGAACTGGAGCGGGTAGTTTCCCGGCTCCGTCATGGCCAGCGTGGGTTCCTGCCCCAGCGAGAGCGGGACCTTGAAAGTTACTTCCTTGGTCTCACCAGGATCGATTGAGCCTATGCTTTGCGACGCCCCATAATACGGGTAGGCGCCCGCCGCCAGCTCTTCCTGAGCCTGCTCGGTGGTTGACACCGCATCGTTGCGGCGGCTGTTGATCTGGAGATCCTCCACCTTGTTCTCGGTGGGATTGTGAATGCGGAAGGTCGCTTCCATGACCCCGTCTTCGGTGGCTTCAGAAAGCAGATCGAAGTCGAGGGTGCCCGGAAGTCTGGTTTGCGCTTGCGCAGGAACCGGGGCTGCTAATAGGCCTGCGAGTATCAGCGCTGAAAGCCGCTTCACCGCGGAGTCGCCTTTCCTGCGGCGGCTTCCTTTCGTGCCAAGTCCGGCAAGAGGTCATGAGCGATGCGCGCCAGCTTGCGTTCGTCGGCGTATGCGAGGTGCTCGATGAGCTCCGAGACAGGAACCCACGAAACCTCGGTGACTTCTGGATCCTCGTCGTTAAGGATGCCGTCGACAAAGCGCAGCAGGTGATGGTGCACCGTCTTGTGGATACGCACCCCATCAGAGACGAACCAGTAATCGATCATGCCCAGGTCCGCAAAGACCTTGCCGTGAATGCCGGTCTCCTCCCAGACCTCACGCTCGGCGGTGACGTGTTTATCCTCGCCGTTTTCCACGTGGCCTTTGGGCATCGACCACAGCAGGCGGCCGCGCCGGTCGAGGCGGCCGATCAGGGCTACGTAAATGCGCGAAAGATCGACGTTGTCTCCGTCGACTGCCTCAGCGAGCCCAGACACGACAAGTCCACCCGCGGAGGTCTCATCACGCGTTGTCATGCGCGTGATGGAGTTGCGCTGCGGGCGCCTTTCCGGGCGGCGGCCGCGACGCCGCCTGCGGGAGCCTTGTTCGTGCTTAGTCATCCTTGCTAATCGTAGTAGACTAACACCCGTGAATTTTCAGGACACTCAGCTAAACGGCGTTGAAACGACTCTTGCCTCGCTCAGTGGCCTCGCAGAGCAATTACGAGCTCGCGGAAACCGGCTTTACCTCGTCGGCGGTTCCGTGCGTGATGCGTTGTTGTCGCGCTTGGGCCACGATCTAGATTTCACCACCGACGCTCGCCCCGAGGTGGTCCAGGAAATCCTCGATGGATGGGCCGAGACTGTCTGGGACACAGGCATCGACTTCGGTACCGTCTCGGCTGTATATAAGGGACAGCAGATCGAGATCACCACGTTCCGCTCCGACTCCTACGACGGGGATTCCCGCAATCCGGAGGTTGTCTTCGGTGATTCCCTGGAGGGCGACCTCGTGCGTCGTGACTTTAAGGTCAATGCCATGGCCATCGAGCTCAAAGAGGATGGTTACGAATTCCATGACCCCATGGGAGGGTTGACGGATCTCAAGAACAAGATCCTCGATACCCCGGATAAGCCGGAGATCTCCTTCCACGACGATCCGCTACGCATGCTGCGCGCAGCGCGCTTTGCCTCCCAGCTGGAGTTTGACGTGGCCGAGCGCGTCAAGACCGCGATGACTGAAATGGCGGGTGAAATCCGCAGGATCACCGTCGAGCGCGTGCAGGTGGAGCTCGACAAACTCATGTTGGGCAAGACCCCGGAAACCGGCATTGAACTGCTGGTTGATACGGGAATTCTGGATCATATTTTCCCCGAGATTCCTGCCCTGCGCATGGCTCCCGACGAGCACGCGCAGCACAAAGATGTCTACGCGCACTCGCTCACGGTCTTGCGCCAGGCCATCGATCAGGAGGAGGAGCCCGACCTGATCCTGCGCTGGGCGGCGCTGCTTCACGATGTCGGTAAGCCTGACACGCGTGACACCACCGACGGCAAGGTGACCTTCCACCACCACGAAGTCGTTGGTGCGAAGTTGGTGCGCAAGCGCCTGCGGAAGCTGAAGTACCCCAAGGCCACCATCGAGGCCATCGGGCAGCTGGTGTACCTGCATATGCGCTTCCATGGCTTCGGCGAAGGTCAGTGGACCGACTCCGCTGTGCGCCGCTACGTCACCGATGCTGGTGACCTGCTCCCCCGCCTCCACAAGATCGTGCGCGCGGATTGCACCACCCGTAACGCCAAGAAGGCACGGCGCCTGCAGCGCACCTACGACCATCTTGAGGAGCGCATCGCTGAGATCGCCGCCAAGGAGGACCTCGCCCGCGTACGTCCTGACCTCGACGGTAACGAGATCATGGAGATCCTCGGGCTCAACCCAGGGCCCGAGGTGGGTCAAGCGTGGTCCTACCTCAAGGAGCTGCGCTTGGAGGAAGGACCCCTCGAGCGTGACGTTGCTATTGCGAAGCTGCGCGAGTGGTGGGAGTCTAGGTAGAACATGTATGCCGACAGACTTTTCAACGCCCTAGAGCGCAACGAACCAGGACCGGGTCAGCTGCTCGTCGCCGCGCCGGGAACGCTTTCCCCTGAGTTTGCTCGCTCCGTCATCCTTGTCATTGAGCACAATGACATGATGACCTTTGGCGTGGACCTGACCAAGCGCTCGGAGGTGGCCGTCTTTAACGTGCTGCCCGAGTGGCTGCCGGTCGTGGCCAAGCCCCAGGCCTTGTACATCGGTGGGCCGCTGAATCAGCAGTCCGTCGTGGCTCTCGGAATGACCAAACAGGGCGTTCGCATTGAGGAGCACCCGCAGCTCAACAAGCTGGCCCCGCGCCTTGTTCATGTCGATCTGCGCTCAGAACCCGAGGACATCGCTGAACTCGTCACCGGCGCGCGGCTTTTCGCCGGGTACGCCGAGTGGGGCCCTGGCCAACTCGCAGAAGAGATTGAGCGGGGCGATTGGTACGTGGCTCCCGCACTTGCTCAAGACGTCCTGACACCTGGCGCGGCGGATCTGTGGGGCGACGTGATGAAGCGTCAACCGATGCCGCTGCCTTTGTACTCCACTTACCCTGCGAACATCGACGATAACTAGTGTTCTAGTATTTCCTCATGCGCGAGGAGATACTAAAGGGCCTGAAAGATACATGGGCGGTGGCCGTGGGTCTTGTCCCACTCGGCCTCGCCTTCGGAATTTTGATTGTCCAAACCGGCTTCGCATGGTGGTGGGCACCCATTTTTTCGGTGGTGATTTACGCCGGTTCGATGGAGTTTCTCGCAATCAGCATGGTCACTGGTGGAACGAGTGCGATTACCTCGTTGGTCACCGCTTTCATGGTGAACTTCCGCCACATCTTTTATGGCCTCACGTTCCCGCGGGACAATATTAAGAGCCTCTTGGGCCGCGCCTATTCCACATATGCCCTCACGGACGAGTCTTATGCCATCGTTTCCGCCAAGCCGCGTGACGAGCGATTGTCCGGTGTCCACATTCTCACCATCCAGGTCTTTTGTCAGTTATTGTGGGTGCTCAGCGGCATCGTAGGTGCGCTGGCAGGGCAGATTATCCCGCCAAACGTAAAAGGACTCGAGTTCGCTCTCGTGGCGCTCTTCGTAGTTTTGACCATGGATTCTTTTCACAACAATAAGGACTACTCGCTGCCTTTTTCTGCTGCAGTCTGCGGCATTCTCGCCACGGTGCTCTTTCCTGGCCAGGTTCTCATGGTGGCGTTGGTGGCTTATTTCTGCTTGCTCCTCCTGCGCTACTTCTCGCCGCGTCTGGATTCTGCGATGGTGCTGCGAAAGGGTGAGCGCTAATGCCAGCCGGTGTAACCCTCTCCATGGTTGCTGCAGTCCTCATCCCGGTCTGCATCGTTACCGTGTTGCTTAGGCAGCTTCCCTATTCCTTCATCAAGGCGCTCAAGGGCAGTCAGTTTATTGGCCTGCTTGGCATGACGATGCCTGTCGGCGTTATGACAGTGCTCGTGGTCTATACGGTCTTTGGGCAAAAAGAAGCGCCCGGCGGAATCCTCGCCGCTCTGATTGGCGTGGCGATTACTGCCGGGCTGCACTGGTGGAGGAAGGACTCGGCCCTCTCCATCTTTGGCGGCACCGCTGCCTACATGGTGCTGGTTAACTTCGTATTCTAAAGTTCTCCGTAAAGAGCCACTGCTTCGCGCCACAGCGCCGCGAAGTCGTCAGCGGAAATGTGCTCTGCCGTGATGTCGGGGAAGTCGTTGTAGGTGTTGGGATGTGGTACCTGGCGCTGGGGAATGTCTGCGTTTCCCACGGCTTTGGAAGGAGTGGCTGCGCCTGCGACGGCGTCGTTTGGCGCCAGCGCAATCATGCGCAGCATGGTGCAGGTATTAACGTCAACCTCTTCCATCTCCGCGATGTGGATGGCGGAACCTACGCCGGGAACTTCCATGGTGGTGCGGACGTACATCAGAGTGCTCATGACTGCCCAGCATACCGGGCCGCGAGCCAGGAGCAGATCATGAGCTGAACCTGGTGGTAGATCATGAGTGGCAGAATCAGCAGGCCCAGCGAGGTGCTGCCGGAGGCGAAGATGACCGAGGCCATCGGTAGTCCTGTAGCGAGGGACTTCTTAGAACCACAGAATTCGATGGCAATGACGTCTGCGCGGGGGAAGCCAAGCTTGGAGCCCAGGATCCTGGTAAGCCAGAGCATAAAGGCGACCATCAAGATCGATAGGACGACTAAGAACACAATCTCCCAGATGCTGATCGAGCCCCAGATGCCATCGACTACTCCCTTGGAGAACGCGGCGTAGACCACCATTGTGATGGAGCCGCGGTCGACAATCTTCGTGCCTTTGCTTGCTGCGAAGTCCTTGACCCACTTACGGGTCAGCTGGCCGAGGATGAATGGTGCAAGCAACAGGAGGCTGATTTCGACGAAGACTGAGCTGTCGATAGAGATGCCATTTCCGGCGCCCATCAGAGCCATGACCAACAGTGGCGTCATGATGACGCCCACTAGGTTCGATGCCGACGCTGACACGATTGCGCCGGCGATGTTTCCCTTGGCCACTGACGTAAATGCCACGGAGGACTGGACGGTGGACGGCACCAAGGTGAGGTACAAGATGCCGAGGTACATGTCGTGGGAAATGAACAGCGTTAGTGGGCGCAAAGCCAAGCCGAGGATCGGGTACAGGACGAAGGTAAACGCCAAGATAGTCAGGTGTAGGCGCCAGTTCTTCAGACCGTTGAGGGCTTCTTGCGTGGACAGGCGCGCGCCGTAGAGGTAGAACAGCAACGCGATGACCACGTTGGTCAGCGAGTCAAAGACCTCAGCAAAGTGGCCGCGTGCCGGAAAGATGATCGCCACGACCACTGCGGAAATGATGAGGAGAATAAGCGGATCTATCCTCTTTAGGCGCGAAGTCATCCTCAAAGCATATCGGTAGCATAGGCCCATGACTAAACTATTTTCACCGCTTATCCTGCGTGACTTCGAGTTCCCCAACCGTGCGTGGTTACCGCCGATGTGTCAGTACCAGGCGGTAGAGGGTCTTCCGCAGGATTGGCGTTTAGTTCATTACGGCTCCCGTGCGGCCGGCGGTTTTGGCCTCATCATTGTCGAAGCTACCGCTGTATCCCCCGAAGGCAGGATCTCCCCTAATTGCGCCGGAATCTGGAATGATGAACAGCGCGACAAGTGGAAAGAGATTGTCGAGTTTTCCCACAGCCTTAACGCGCCGATCGGCATCCAGCTTGGCCACGCCGGCCGCAAGGCATCGACTCATCCGATGCTGCCTGGCTATGCCCGCGGCTCGGTCCCGCTAGAGGAGGGCGGCTGGGAAACGATAGGCCCTTCCGCGATTAGCTACCCGGGTTACACTGCCCCGCGCGAGATGAGCGCGCAGGAAATCGCTGCAACCGTCGAGCATTTTGCCGCTGCGGCGAAGCGTGCCGTTGAGGCCGGTTTCGACACCATTGAACTGCACGGTGCCCATGGCTACCTGCTACACAACTTCTTGAGTCCGTTGAGCAATCAGCGTATCGACTCCTACGGTGGCAGCTTTGAAAACCGCGTCCGCTTCCCTCTTGAGGTGGTTGATGCGGTTCGTGCTGTTATCCCTCAGGGGATGCCGTTGATCATGCGCGTTTCGGCAACTGATTGGGTTACTGGCCGTCTTGCCTGGGACGTGGAGCAAACCATCGAATTTGCCAGGCTCTTGCGGGAACATGACGTTGACTTCGTCGATGTTTCTACTGGCGGCAACGAGCACGCCGAGATCCCCGTGGGTCACGAGTATCAGGTGGAGTACGCCACGCGCGTTCGAGAGTCGGGGCTTCCAGTATCAACGGTGGGTCTCATTACCGAGGCGCAGCACGCGGAGCAGATTCTTTCAGATGATCGTGCTGATGTCATCGAGATTGGGCGTGCCGCATTGAAGGACGCCTACTGGGCACGCCACGCGGCTGAGGAACTGGGTGAGCCATTGGAGCCCCTCCCCTCCTATAGCCGTGCAAAGTAATTATGATGTTTCACGTGAAACAATGGATTCACGTGAAACACTCTCATGCTTCCGGGGCCAAAAGCTCTAGATGGTCAGCGCCGTAATTCAATAGTGTTAATTTAAAGCGCTGTTGTGGCTTAAGCAGAGACGTTCTTGACGGTGGTGCCGTCCGACTCGACGCCGTACTCGGTCAGTGGCTTGGTGCCCGGGCCGTCGATGACCGAACCGTCAGCAAGGTCATAAGACGTGAAGTGGGAAGTGCAGGTGGCGGTCATGCCATCAATCTTGGTAATCAAGCTTCCCTGGTGAGGGCAGGTTTGGGAGTATGCCTTAAACTCCCCTTCTGTTGGCTGGGCAAAGATCACTTTGTCCACCATGATCGCCGATCCCACTGGGATCTCAGTGGCGGCAATCTCTGCGCTTGGCTCCTTGCCACACGCAGCAAGGTAGGCGCCGGCGAATGTTGTTGCGGTGCCGAGGAGGAACATACGACGAGAGCACGTATTCATGTTTCTAGACTATCTCACTCTCTAAGCTATCTCACTCTTTAGACTTCTAGGTCCCAAGTGGGAACAGAGTCTGCGTTTGCTCCCCCGAGATCGTAAGACCCAACCTCGTTTCCGAGATCATCGTAAATGGCTAATGCAGAATCTTGTTTGTCGGCGCCGCTGGTGCCTACGTTGTTGATGATGGCGCCTACGGCGATCGCGGATACCGCTACTGCCGCGACGGCGAGGCTTTTGATGTTCATTTCTTTCATGTCATCCATTGTGCGCGCGAGTTCTGCGTGCGGCACGCTTCCGCGCCGTTTCCAAGCGGCTTGGTGCAATCTTCCCAGACTTTACCCAGCTTCAGATTTTCAGAATTTGATTAACGGCAGAATATCGTCACCACTGACGTAGTTTTTAACCTGTAGCGGGCCCTGCCGTTTTAGTCACTGTGTCTTTAAAATTGGGTATAAAGATAGCCCCGAAATCGAGGGCTGAAACTGTTTTTAGGCGTGGTCTGACTTTTCAGCGGCCTTGCGGAGTGCGCCGAGATCAACCTCGGGTGCCTCCGAACCACAACCACCGTCGCCGCAATTACAGCTATCGCCGCAACCCTCTTCTTCCTTGTGGGCCTCGTCCCACAGGAATGCCGCGCGGGAGCCCATGTTGGAACCGATGGAAAGGGCAAGCACCGCGATGACGAAAGTCAACGCCGGGATCGTCCACATCCAACCAGAGGCGGAGATTGCTACGATTCCACCGAAAACAAGGGAGACTCCTGCGAGTGCCCAGAACGGGCCGGCGATCGCGTGTGCATTATCCCAAGCCTCTTTGGATTTGCGGATTTCCACCAGGCGAAGTCCTACAACGCTATTGCCCGGAAGTTTTCGTGCGGTGGCCAGCCCACCGACAACGAGGAGGATAGCGGCAAGGATAAAGAAGATGATTGCGATCGCGAGCATGCCCCTTAGTTTAACCCTGAATTAGTCAGAAGAAAATCGAGGGTAGCCTGCCAAAATAATCCATCAGTTATATGTAATTTATTCACGGACTTTGGTAATATTCTGAGCGTGTCGACCAATAGAAATTTGTGGTCACACTCAGCGCACGACAATGAAAAGAAAACGATATGAACCTCAAGAGTATTACTAACTCTTTGCTCTTCAAGATCATCGTTGCGATCATCCTAGGTATCATTGCCAGCTCTTTCTTCCCGGAGTGGGCCGGCCGTCTTTTTGCCACCTTTAACGGATTGTTCAGTAACTTCCTGGGTTTCTTCATCCCAGTTTTGATCTTCGCTCTCGTCGCTCCTGCTATCGCTGGCCTTGGCCGCGGTGCCGGTAAGTGGCTTGGCATCACAGCCGGAATTGCCTATGGCTCTACTATCATTTCCGGTCTGATTGCATACGGTCTCTCGATTGCCCTCTACCCCACCCTTTTGGCGGGTCAGTCCATCAACACTAATGTCTCCGATATTGAGGAAGGCGCACTCGCTCCCTACTTCACCGTCGAGATGCCGGCGCCATTTGAGGTCATGTCGGCGTTGTTGCTTTCCTTCTGCGTTGGCGTAGCCATGACTTCGGTAAAGTCTGACAATCTCTACGCAATAACTAAGGAATTTGAGAACGTTGTAGTCAAGGTGATTTGGGGCTTCGTCATTCCGTGGTTGCCTATCTACATCTTCGGTATGTTCCTGTCGCTGGGTATGAATGGAAACCTGGGCGACGTCTTGGTTGCATTTGCAAAGGTGCTGATCCTTGCCGTCGTTATGACCATCGTTTACCTAGTCTTCCAGTACATCCTTGCTGGCATCATCTCAGGCAAGAATCCGTTTACCGCTTTGAAGAATATGGCTCCTGCGTACTTCACTGCACTGGGTACGTCATCCTCCGCGGCAACCATTCCGGTGACACTTGAGTCCTCATTAAAGAATGGTATTTCTAAGCCAGTTGCGGGCTTTGTCATCCCTCTGTGTGCCACCATCCACCTGTCCGGATCGATGATGAAGCTGACGCTTTATGCCTTCGCCATCGTCACGATGACCGATATGGATGTTTCTTTCGGCAAGGCGATGAGCTTCATTTTCTTGCTGGGCATCATGATGATTGCTGCACCGGGTGTTCCAGGTGGTGCTGTAATGGTGGCAGTTGGCCTACTGCAGGCGAACATGGGCTTCGATGAATCTCTCGTTGCTCTCATGATCGCCGCCTACATTGCAATCGACTCAGTGGGAACCGCTGCTAATGTCACCGGTGATGGTGCTATCGCCATGATTGTGGACCGCTTTGCTCGCGAGAAGATTGACGGGCTTGAGGCTGAGGCTGATGCTGAACCTGCTCGCCAAGAACTGAGCTAGACTCTTTGCTCCCGATGACCCGGTCTTACCGGGTCATTTTTTATGCCCTTTTGGGGTAGTAGAAGAACGATGAAAAAGTGGTCATGCCCCAAGCATGCCGCTGGGATATGACCACTTCTTCCTACCTGGGGAGGGTTTTCTACTTCTTGGTAGCCGCCTTCATTGATGCAACGAAGTCGGTGATTTCCTTCTTCAGCGCTTCGACATCGATGTCGGTGCCGGTTTCACGTGAAACATGCTTCTCGATGATCTTCGTAATTGCGGAGCCGGTGATGGCACCGGAAGCGCCAGCGGCGATTGCGTCAGCGACGTGCTGCGGCGTGGAGATGCCGAATCCCAGAAGGATTGGCGCGCCGCCGAAGCGCTTCACGTTAGCCACCACCTCGTCTAGGCCGCGGGTTTCGGAGGCCTTTTCGGTACCGGTGACGCCGTCACGGGAGATGGCGTAAATGTAGCCCTTGGAATTCTTGGCAACGCCCGCGAGGGTCTTCTCGCTTGCCTGTGCCGGGGCGATGAAGATGGGCTCGATGTTGGCCTTGGCTGCAGCGGCGATGAATGGGGCGCCCTCGCGCACGGGAACGTCGGGAAGCAGAATGCTGTCCGCGCCCGCATCGTGGAACTCCTGGTAGAAGTTCTCGATGCCGAGGGTGAAAGGAACGTTGCCGTAGATGAGCATGCCGATGGGCAGCTCAGGGAACTCGGCGCGGATCGTCTTGATCTGTTCAATCGCGGCGTCGACAGTAGCGCCGTTCTCCAGAGCGCGGATGTGGGAGGCCTGGATCGTGGGGCCGTCAGCTACCGGATCGGAGAAGGGAACGCCCAACTCGAGGGCGTCGGCGCCGCCGGCCACAGCCGCGCGGACGATCTCCAGGGCAACCTCCGGGGAGGGATCTCCGAGCATGATGAAGGGAACGAATGCGCCCTCGCCGGACAGGGATTCAAAAAGGTTGTCGTAGCGGCTCATTAGTTCTCCTCCTGGAGGCGTAGTTCAGGGTGTTCTTCGAGAGTGTGGCGGACGTGGTCGATGTCCTTGTCACCGCGGCCGGAAAGGGAGACGAGGATGGTGATGTCCTCGTCCTTGCGCTTGAGCGCATAGGCCAGGGCGTGAGAAGACTCGAGGGCGGGGATGATTCCCTCTTTCTTGCTCAGCAGCTGGAAGGCCTCGAGAGCCTCGGCGTCGGTGATGCCGACGTACTTGGCACGGCCGGTCTTCGACAGGTGGGCGTGCTGCGGGCCGACGCCCGGGTAATCCAGGCCTGCGGAGATGGAGTAGGACTCCTCGATTTGGCCATCAGAATTGCGCATGAGGTAGGAACGCGCGCCGTGGAGAATGCCGACCGTGCCGTTGTTGATGGTGGCGCCATGCTTACCGGAATCGAGGCCTTCGCCACCGGGCTCCGCGCCGACAAGCTCGACTCCCTCGTCTTCAATGAAATCAGCGAACATGCCGATGGCGTTAGAGCCGCCGCCCACGCAGGCGACGACGAGGTCTGGCAGCTTGCCAGTCCGCTCGATCATCTGCGCCTTGGCCTCTTCGGAGATGACCTTGTGGAACTCGCGCACGATGGTCGGGAACGGGTGGGGGCCCGCTGCGGTACCGAGGAGGTAGTGAGACTCATGGAAGGTAGCGGTCCAGTCACGCAGTGCTTCGTTCACAGCGTCCTTGAGGGTGCCGGAGCCGGAGTCAACGGGTACAACCTTGGCGCCCATCAGCTCCATTCGATAGACATTGGGCTGCTGGCGCTCTACGTCCTTCGCGCCCATGTAAATGACACAATCAAGGTCAAGTAGCGCACACGCGAGGGCGGTGGCGGTGCCGTGCTGGCCCGCGCCGGTTTCCGCAATAATGCGGGTCTTGCCCATGCGCTTGGCCAGCAAAGCCTGACCGATAACTTGGTTGGTCTTGTGTGCGCCGCCGTGGACGAGGTCTTCGCGCTTGAGGAAGATGCGTGCCTTACCTCCCAGCTTGGTTGCCTCGGTCAGTGGGGTGGGACGTCCGAGGTAATCCTTCAGGTAGCCCGCGAGCTCCTTGCGGAATTCAGGATCGTTTTGCGCGTCCACGAATGCCTTTTCGAGCTGATCAAGCGCTGGAATTAGGGATTCCGGAACGAACTGTCCGCCGAATTCACCGAAGTAGGCCGGGAGCAGGGTTTCCCTGGTTTCTTGTGTATCAGTCATGGTGTTTCCTCTTAGGTTGGGAGGTGGATATTAGTACTGGTTGTGGTAGTTCCGGATGGTGCTGAACGCCCTGGCGATGAGGCCAGAATCCTTACCGCGTGGTGTCTCGAGACCAGAATTCAGATCTAATCCGATCGTACCTACGGCGAGGGCCTGCTCGAGGTTGGTGAGATTCAAACCTCCCGCCAACAGGGCGGGAATCCCAGCGGGGACTGTTGACCAGTCGAAGGTCTCCCCCGTACCGCCGGAACCGGTGTCGAGGACCAAGAGATCCGCGACGTCGGCAAGCGCTGCAACCAACTCTGGGGCGTGAGGTGCCGTCATATCGATGGCACGCCAGACGTGGTTGGAATGCTTGCTGGCCTCTTCGATGAGAGCACGCTCGGTCTCAACGCTCCCCTGGTATGGCGCGTGGAGCTGGATGGCGTGGATGCCGTCGAGAGCGAGTTCTTCAAAGTTGGAGGTGCGGCGGGAGACGGCAACGTAGAGCAGGTCCGGCTCATGGGCGATGATATTTTGCGCAGTTTCACGTGAAACATTACGCGGAGAGGCTTCCTCGAAAATGAGCCCGCCGTACACGGCGCCGGCGGCACGTGCTGCTTGAGCAGCGGTCCACGACGTTAGTCCGCAGACTTTATTGTCGCCGTAGACCAAGCGGCGGGCGGCGAGATCGATGTCGGGCTGACTTGTTAGTTGGGAGCCCACAAGGAAGGCGTTGGCGTGGCCGCCGATGCGACGCACCGTCTGGTTGTCGCGGATGCCAGATTCGGAGACCACGATCTTGCCCTCCGGAATGTACTCGGCGAGCTGCCCTGAGCGCGTCAGGTCGATGCTGAGATCGTGCAGATTGCGGTTGTTAATACCGATGATATCTACGCCAAAGGCAACCGCGCGGTCGACCTCTTCCTTGGTGATCGCCTCGGTGAGGACATCCAGGCCAAGCGAATCGGCCAGGGCCTTGAGTTCGGCGTAGGTCTCATCATCGACGATCGACATCATCAACAGGATGGCATCGGCACCGTAGTAGCGCGCCGCGTAGACCTGAATCGGATCGATGATGAAGTCCTTGCACAGAACCGGTAGGTGCGTCGACATTGCGACGGTCTGCAAGTGGTCATAGTCGCCGCCGAACCTGTCCGGCTCGCAGAGCACCGAGATGGCAGAGGCATAACGCGAATAGATGCGCGCAATGTTGCCCGGCTCGTAGTGCTCGCGGATAAGACCGAGCGAAGGCGAGGAGGACTTACACTCCATGATGAAGCGGTTGGTGCCCTTGAGGGCGTCGTAAAGCGAACGCTCCGATTTGGGCAGCGCCTGAAGGTCGACGTGTGCGATGCGCTCACGAATGTCAGGGATGTGTGTGCGGCGCTTGGCGACGATCCCTTCCAGCACCGTTGGCAGACTAGCCATAGTTGGCCTCCTCGTGGGTACGCAGCCATTGCGCCACCTGGCCGGAGTCGATGACTTCCTTGGCGTGCGTCACGCCTGCGGCGATGGACTCGGCCTTGCCGCAGAGGTAGAACATGGCGCCCGCGGTGGCCACGATGGCGTCGTAATGCGCAGGACTGCCCTCCCCTGCGAAGACCTTGCGGATGAGCGCGGCGTTCTCGGCGCCATTGCCGCCCTCGAGCTCCGCGAGCTCGTGACGTGCGATACCGAGCTCCTCCGGGGTGATGTCATATTCCTTAATCTCACCGTCGTTGAGTTCCCACACGTGAGTGGTTCCGTGGACAGCAATCTCGTCGGTGCCCGCGCCATGGACCACGAGCGCGCGGGTGCGGCCGAGCTCCTTGAATACCTCAGCGATGAGTTGGCCCTGCGTCGGATTCGCGATGCCCATGATCTGGAATTCCGGGCGGCCCGGAGAAAGCAGTGGGCCGAGGGTGTTAAAGATGGTGGGGATGCCTAGCGCCTTGCGCACTGGTTGCACGTGGGCCACCGCAGGGTTGTAGGCGGGTGCGAATAAGAAGGTGAAGTTCGAGGCCTCGAATTGCTTCACGGCGCGCTGTGGATTGAGGTCGAGCGGAATGTTCATGGCTTCGAGTACGTCCGCGGAACCCGATTTGGAGGAGACTGAACGGTTGCCGTGCTTGATCATCTTCACGCCGTCGGACGCAGCGACTAGCGACGCCGCCGTGGTGATGTTGATGGTATTCGCGCCGTCGCCGCCCGTTCCGGCGGTGTCCATGAGGCCCTCCCCCGTCACCGGGAAGGGGCGGCCAGCGGTGAGAAAGGCATGGGCTGCGCCGGCGACGTCGGCGAAGGTCTCGCCACGGGTGCGGATATGGGTGAGAAGCGCTGCGACGTGGATGTCGTCATATTCGCCGATGGTTAACGGGGTGAAGACCTCGATGGCCTGCTCCACCGTGGGTTCGGTGATATCCAGGTAACCCTGGAGGGCCTTGAGTGCATTCTTATTTTCCATTTACTTGGTCTCTCCTTTAATTGATTTCAGCGATAAATTCTCGATGCAACGTTCCAACATGATTGGACCCTTCGGGCTCAACACGGACTCCGGGTGGAACTGCACGCCGAATGCCATTCCATCGTTAGTCTCGGCCGCCATCACTACGTCACCGATCTGCGTCTCCGTGGTCGCCAAGGCCCGCATTCCGGCGGGAATCTGCGTGCAACCCAAGGAGTGGTAGCGGGCCACTGGAACCTGCGTGCCCACATAGTTCGGGTTGTCTGGCTCGGAGTCCACGGTAAGGCCGGTGAAGATCGGGTGCTGGGCGCCTTCTTCGGTTAGCGTCATCGCCACCGACTTGCCGTGTACCGGGCCGCAAGGCTCGACGGTTCCGCCGTGGTGATCCAGCAGCGCCTGAAAGCCGAGGCAGATGCCGAAAAGCGGGATCTTGCCGAGAGCGTGGTCGATGAGCTCCATCATGCAACCGGCATCGCGCGGGTGGCCGGGGCCTGGGGACAGGCAGATGATGTCCGGCATTGCGGCCAGAATCTCCTCGACGGAGACGGTGTTGCGGAAGATGGTGGTCTTGTAGCCAGCGAGTGCGTCCACGAGGTTGTAGACAAAGGAGTCGTGGTTATCAATGAGCACTACGTGCGGAGAATGGGTCATCGGACAACCTCCAATTGGGCGTTGTGCGCCAGAGCGATGGCGTGCAGGACTGCGTAGGCCTTGTGCAAGGTTTCATCTGCTTCAGCTTGGGGGACGGAATCACGGACTACGCCGGCACCTGCCTGGACCACGGCTTGGCCGTTCTTCACGTAGGCGGAGCGGATGACGATGCAGTTATCCATAGAGCCGTCGCCCTTGAGGTAACCCACTGCCCCGCCGTAGGAACCGCGCCGGGTTCCCTCGGTCTCGCGTACGAGTTCCATTGCCCGTAGCTTCGGTGCGCCGGTGAGTGTTCCCATGTTCATGCAGGCGCGGTATGCGTCGAGGGCGTCGTAGTCTTCGTGAAGAGTGGCGGTTACACGCGAAACCAAGTGCATGACGCGCGAGTAACGGTCCACCTGGAGTAGCTCCGCGACCTTGCGGGTCTGCGGTACGGCCACGCGGGCAAGGTCGTTGCGGGCGAGGTCCACAAGCATGGTGTGCTCGGCGACTTCCTTGTTGTTGGTACGCATCTCGAGTTCGTTGCGGATGTCGAGCTCATGGTTGATGCTGCCGTCTGGGTTGAGCCCGCGCGGGCGCGTACCGGCGATGGGATAAAGCTGTACCTCGCGGGTGGAGGCATTAAACTTCAGGTTCGACTCCGGGGAGGCACCGAAGAGTTCGTAGTCCGCACCGCGCACGTAGAACATGTACGGCGAGGGGTTGGTCTCGCGGAGCTGACGGTAGGCGGCGAATGCATCGGGGCAATCGAGCGAAAATGCGCGCGCGGGCACCACCTGGTAGATGTCCCCCGCAGTCACGTTATTTTGTAACTGTGACACAATGGCGCGGAACTCGGAGTCGGGCATCGAAGCTTTCGCGATGAGTCGATAGCGGCTTGGAGTGGGCTCCAGTTCTTGTGCCTCGATGGATGCGAGCTCTGCCAAGCTTGACGACGCCGCTTCCTCGCTCAGATCGACCGCATGCAACGCGGCGGTCTCCGTGGCGTGGTCGATGGTCAGTAGCGTCTGCGCGACGACGAACTCATAATCCGGATAATCGTTCGGCCCCTCCCCTACGGCGGGCAGTTTCTCGAAGCTCTCGAGATAGTCATAAGCAAAGCCGCCGCCGACGAATGGAAGTGCTCCATCCGGAGTGGAGTAACCAGCGTCTAATTGAAGGGCTCGGAGAACAGCGGCCGTCGATACATCGCGGAGGCGCTCGCGCTCGTCGCTCTTGGAGGAAAGACTAAATACAAAATCTTCGCCATCAAAGTGCTCGCCGAGCTGATCTTTGAGTCGCGCCATCATTGTCTCGCCGACTTCAGTTAGTGGCGTGGCTGTGACGCGCTGGCCCCGGCAGGTGACTTTCAGCGCGGCCTGGAGAACGGCGATGCAGTTGAGGTTCTTCTTGGACTCGATGTCGGCGGCCTCAAGGAGGAGGCTATCCTTCGACTGCGCGAGCCGGTGGAAAAGCAGCGACGCATCCTGCTCATAAGGTATCGCTTGGGAGGCGGTGTGGAAGACCGTTCCGGCGGTAGGGGTTGGTGGCATTAGTGGTGCCCTTTCGCGGCTAAATGTTGTCTATGGCTTCTTGAGTTTTGAAGCTTTAGATTCGCGCCGCGTGCGCCGTGGTGGCTATAAAACCACGAAAGGCCCGCATAGCGCGAGCCTAAATCTTCTGGTTTCGAGTGAACTGGCCCGCAGTTACGCGCGCCACCACCAGTTCTGGGATGTGTTGGTCAGAAGTTGCATGAAACACACCATAGCATGAGTGTGTGCTATGTGTGTGGTTTCGCGCACATTTTATGCACAGGCAAAATGAGTGCTCCTATGTATGATTGTGACCATGGACACGCTTGAAACCAAACTCGCACCACTTCAGGAACAGTACTCGGAACAACTAACCAAGCGCCGTGAGGAAGCGGCGGAGACCTTCAGGCGTTTCATGGAAGTTCACGGCGACGATGAGAAGCTGAAGCAGCACAAGACATGGCAAGCGCCATATGTCGACGCTTTCGCCCGTGAGGTCGCTCCGAAGCTCAGCGTCGATGAGGTTGAACTCGTGCTCGGCCAATCGCTGGTGGAATACCACGGCAGCGATTGGCTCGTGGTTGGCGAGAACGATGGCGAGCCAGTCTTCGGCATCTTCGATCCGGCCCGCCATAGCGCTGTCCTTCCCCGCACCTACGCCCGCGAAGTCGTGGAAGGTAATTCTCTCAAGTTCTTCGGCCTCCACTGGGTCCAGGTCTGGGACTTTGAGCCGGATGCTCCGGAATATTCTCCGGGCAAGTCCATAGCGGTGATGGAACAAATCATATTGAGTGCCGCTTTCTATCGCGCGCTGGAGCATCAAGAAGAATCTTCCCAAGAGGTTCTAACTCACGTTCTTGAGGAACTCGATGCTTCCGATCTTCGCGATAGGGTTGCGGAGCTAAACCGCCAGCCGCTCGAGGAACGCTTGGAAGAGCTCTTGGCTACGCACTCATATTGTCTTCAAACTTAAGCCCCGCGCTGTGTTTCACGTGAAACACTACGCGGGGCCTTGTTTGTGGCTGTTATTTAGAGCCGTTGCTTACTTGGTTGGCAACAGTGCCTTGTCGAAGTACGCCTCGACACCGGCGGCGTCGTCAAGCGGCAGAACTGCGCCCACGTACTGGTCCGGGCGGACGATGACGACCGCACCCTCGCGGGAGATACCGCGGGCCTCGAAGATGTCCTCCTCTGGGGAAAGCGCGTTGAAGACGTTCTCCCAGTTTGGGATGTTGAATTTGCCGTTCAAGGGGCGGAACAGACGCGGAGCGTCGAGAATCTCGTAGTCGTGGTGGTTGGTCTGCTGGTAGATGGCCTTGATATCAAAGTAGGTGTTCTCATCAGCGCCTTCCGGGTTGAACTTAGCGATAATCTCTTGCATCTGCTCGGCCCAGGCGGTGAGCTTGGATTCCGCGCCGGCCTTCGGGGCGTCGGCAAAAGCGTAGATGCGGTAGCGTCCGTCGGCGAAGTGCTGGTGGCCGAGGTGAAGCTTGAAGGCATCGCAGCGGCGGAGCACCTCGAAGGACTTGAAACGCTTGCCCACGGGGAAGCCAGTAGCCAGATCCTGGTGCTGGGTGTCACCGACGATGATGTTCTCTTCGTACTGCGTCATCATGCCGGCAGCGAACTCTTCGGCAGCAACGTAGTACTTCTCTACTGCCTCCGGATCATCGAGCTCTTCGGTTGGGGTGGCCATAAGCGTGGACCACTCGCGGTCGAAGTTGATGAGGTTCTGGGCGGCCGGCTGGCGCTCACCGTGGTAGGTGCACAGCAGCTCCTTTGGCGCGCGGCCGTCGAGGACGTGGCCGAGCTTCCAGCCAATGTTAAAGCCGTCCTGCATGGAGACGTTCATGCCCTGGCCAGCCTTGGCGGAGTGGGTGTGGCAAGCGTCGCCGGTGAGGAAGACGCGTGGGGTGTCATTGTTGTCGTCGAAATCGTCGACCAAGCGGTGTCCCACCTCGTAAACGGAGTGCCACGCCACCATCTTCACGTCGATGAAGTACGGCGAGTAGATTTCGTTGGCCTTCTCAATGATCTTCTCGATTGGGGTCTCGCGAACCTTGCCGTTGTCGCCCTCTGGAACAACGCCGAGGTCGACGTAGACGCGGCAGAGGTAGCCGCCCTCACGCGGGATGTGAAGAATGGAGCCAGCCTTGGAGTGGATTGCACACTTGGTGCGCCAGTCAGGGAAGTCGGTGTCGACGACCACGTCCATAACGCCCCATGCGTGATTGGCCTGGTCACCCTTCAGGGAGCGGCTGATGGACTTGCGGACGCGGGACTTTGCGCCGTCACAGCCGATGACGTATTTGGCGTGGACAGTACGTGGGTTGCCGTTCTCATCCTCCAAGTGGGCGGCGACGGGGTACTCCCCCTCCCCGACCTCAAGCTCGATGAACTTCCAGCCGTAGTCCGGCTTGATGCGCGCCGGGGCACGGTGTGCGAAGCGGGCGAAGTAGTCGAGGACGCGTGCCTGGTTCACGATGAGGTGCGGAAACTCGGAGATGCCAAACTCATCATCGATTGGGCGAGCACCGCGCTTGATGTGCTCGTGGTTTTCGGGATCCGGATTCCAGAAGGACATCTCGGTGATTTCGTAAGCCTCTTCGGTGATTTCCTTAGCAAAGCCGAATGCCTGGAAGGTCTCCACGGAGCGGGACTGGATGCCGTCTGCCTGGCCCAAGATGAGGCGGTGTGGACGACGTTCGATAATGCGGGTGTTGACGTTGGGGAACATCGCCAACTGTGCAGCTGCGATCATGCCTGCCGGGCCGGAGCCGACGATGAGGACGTCCATGGTGTCTGGGAGCTCAGATGGACGATCTACGCCGTATCCTGCTGGTTCAAGGACGCGTGGGTCTTGGGAAACATAACCGTTGTGGTGGAACTGCACTGTGGTCTCCTTACTAACCGAGATGAGGAGGGGGTGGGAGGAACCCCCGCGGTGTGTGAGGTTTTGGTGGGACTGATGGTGACCCACTTCAATGAGTCATATATGTGTGATCCAAGTCCTATGTGCCGAATCATATATGATGGCACGAAATTGCACAATCACTCTTAAGAGTTTTCTGGGTTTGTGCGTGTGCGCTTTGAGGGGTGCAAAAATCCCGCCAGTTTCTCCCACTTTGCCGGGTAGGAGAAACTGGCGACTAAGTCTGTGAGTGGCTGCTAGGTGGCTACCGGTTGCGGCTACTTGGTGAAGATGAAGAGGCCACGGGCTTGCTCTGCTTCGTGCTCTGGGCCGAGTGGAATACCCTTGCGTTCACGCAGGATAAACATGCATACCAGGCCAACGATGGAGGCGGTGACGAGGTATCCGGACACTGCGAAGGTCGTGCCGGTGGCTTCCACCAGGGAGGCGGCAATCATCGGGGCGAAGGCGCCACCCAGAACCGAGCCGATAGCGTAGGTGATGGAAACGCCGGTTGCGCGGATGGAAGCTGGGAAGAGCTCGGCGTACATAGCGGACTGTGCACCGTAGGTAAGGCCAAGGCCCAAGGATAGGGAAATGAGGGCGACGTACAGCATCTTCAGATCGCCGGTGTTGACCAGCGGGAAGAGGGCGGCGGCACCAATTGCCTGCAGGGCGAAGCCGATGAGGTAGGTGTTGCGCCGGCCAATCAAGTCGGAGATATAGCCGGCAAACAGGGTGAAGATTGCCCAAGTGAATGCGGAAAGTGTAACGGCGTTGAGGACGTCACCGCGTGCCAGTGCCACTGGGCCTTCAGGGTCAGAGGCGTACTTCTGGATGTAGCCACCGGTGGTCATGTAACCCACGGTTCCGTTGCCAGCGAAGATAAGCGCTGCGGTAAGAACCAGCGGGAAGAATTTCTTGAACAGCACTGTGAATGGGTGTGCAGACTCTTCTTCCTGGCGCTCCGCGATCTCCTCGAAGACTGGGGACTCCTCGACGCCCATGCGAATGAGGTAGCCAACGATGACCAGAACGAAGGAGAGCAGGAACGGTACGCGCCAACCCCACTGCATGAAGGCGTCGCCAGGCGCAATGCTATTCATGATGGACAGCACGCCGGAGGAAAGCAGCAGACCTGCGGGGACGCCGACCTGTGGGCCGGCGCCGTAGAGGCCGCGCTTGTTAACTGGGGCGTGCTCTACAGCCATCAGCACGGCGGAACCCCACTCGCCACCAGCGGAAATACCCTGGATGATGCGCAGGAAGATAAGCAGGATTGGGGCCCAAACACCCGCTGAGTCGTAGGTGGGCAGCACGCCGATGAGTGTGGTGGCGCCACCCATTGCAAAGAGGGTAGCCATGAGGACAACGCGGCGGCCGAGGCGGTCAGCGAAGTGTCCAGCCAGAAATGCGCCGACCGGGCGGAACAGGAATGACAAGCCAACGGTCAGGAAGGAGATGATGGTGGCGAGACCACCCTCCAGCGGGCCGAACATGAGCTTGTTAAATACGAGGCCGGCAACTGCGGCGTAGAGGAAGTAGTCGTACCACTCGATGGCGGTACCGATGGTGGTCGCAGCGACAACACGGCGACGTTCGCTCGTCGTGATTGTCGGGGCGGCGGTTGCGTGCGACATGTTTTTCCTTTCAATATGTGGCTTGCCATATACGTTCCAAGCTTTGTGAATTAAACCACTTGCGGCGATTGTAGGGATAATATACGATTTGGGCAAGCATTTGAGAGAAAAGAAGGATTTTTCATGGCTGTACCCCAATTTCTGCCTGAGAAACCGGGCAAGATGATTGCTGTGCATGTGGCTTTCGAGTCTCGTGCCGCACAACGAGGCCGCTGGCCTAAGACCCCGAGCTACTTCCTCAAGGCGACGAGCACGCTTGCCGAGTCCGGCGGCGTCGTCGAGCGCCCCGCGGGCACTGAGCTGCTTGCTTTCGAGGGCGAGATTGCGCTCATCATCGGAAAAGCGGCCCGCAACGTCTCTCTCGCGGAGGCTTGGGATTACGTTGCGTATGTGACTGCCTCCAATGACCTGGGCATCTACGACTATCGCGCGCAGGACAAGGGCTCCAACACTCGCTCCAAGTCCCGCGATGGTTACACCCCGATTGGGCCGAAGCTTATCGACGCCCAGACGATCGACCCCAAGGGCCTGCGTCTGCGCACTTGGGTCAATGGCGAAGTTGTGCAGGAAGGCACCTCCTCTGATGCGGACCTCATTTTCCCTCTCGCCCAGTTTGTGGCAGATCTTTCCCAGCACATGACTCTGGAGCCTGGAGATATCATTTTGACTGGTACGCCGGCCGGCTCCACCGTCATCGAGCCAGGCGACGTTGTCGAGGTCGAGGTTGACGTGCCGGGCGGTGTCACCTCTGGACGTTTGAAGAGCACCGTCGTGGAAATCCCAGCTAACTTCGACCCGACGCTAGGTAACCTACCGAAGGTCGATGCCAAGCAGCGCGAGGACGCATACGGTGACCGCGAGTCTGCAGGCCTGCCACCACTTCCCTCCTCTGAGCTCTCCGCAGAGCTGAAGGAGAAACTCGAGGAAGCGCCGACCGCCGGTCTTTCCGCACAGCTGCGAGGCCGTGGCATCAATCAGTGCGTCATCGAAGGCGTTTACCCACAGACCAAGGGAACCAAGATGGTTGGCGTGGCTCGCACCCTGCGCTTCGTAGCTGGGCGCGAGGACCTCTTTAAGTCCCACGGCGGTGGCCTAAACGAGCAGAAGAAGGTCTTCGACACCGTCAAGGAGGGTGAAGTCATCGTCATCGAAGCTCGCCAGGAGCCGGGTTCCGGCACCTTGGGGGACATCCTCGCGCTTCGTGCTAAGACCCGCGGCGCAGCCGGTGTGGTGACCGACGGCGGCGTTCGAGACTATGAAGCGGTTCGCGAAATCGGGCTCCCTGTCTTCACTCAGGGTGCGCATCCTTGCGTACTCGGCCGTAAGCACGTTCCGTGGGATAGCGACATCGCTGTCTCTTGCGGAAACGCCACCGTGGTTCCGGGCGACATCATCGTTGGTGATGACGACGGTGTCATCGTCATTCCGCGTGACCTGGCCGAAGAGGTAGCAGACGCTGCTTTGGCCAAGGAGCATGAGGACGAGTGGGTTGCTGAGCAGGTAAAGGCAGGCGCCAGCCTCGACGGAATGTTCCCGCCAACGGGGGCCAATAAAGAGGCTTATCTTGAGTTCAAGAATGGTGGTGGTCAGTGACTTCAGCAAAGGATCAGACCCAGAAATCTGAACAATCCGCGTCTGAGAGTAAGTCTCAGCAAGCCTATAACTGGATAAGCCGCCAGATTCGCACTCGTGAGTATGAGCCGGGGCATCGGTTGGTGCTCTCAACAATTGCAGAAGAACTCAACGTCAGCGTCGTTCCAGTGCGCGAAGCCATCCGGCAACTCGAAGCCGAGGGCCTAGTCACCTACGAACGCAATGTTGGCGCCAGGGTTACCACGCACAACCGCGAGGCCTATTACGAGTCGATGGATATCGTGGCCACTCTGGAGGCACGGGCCACCGCCCAATCGGCAGCGTTTCTCACCGCTGAGGATTTTGCTAAGGCGCGAGCAATCAATCAGAAGATGCGTGAACTCGATGTGCATCACGACCCAGACGAGTTCACGAAGCTCAACAAAGAATTTCATAGTGTGCTTTTCGCCAAGTGCCCCAACGAAAGGCTCGTGAACTTGGTTTATGAGCAATGGGACCAACTTGAATACCACCGAGTCTCCACCTTCCGCTACGTACCGGAGCGGGCCCTGGAATCGGTGGCAGAACACGAAAAGCTGCTCGCTCTCATCGAGATCGGCGCGGAAGAAGCTTATGTGGAAAAGGTTGCGCGCGAACATCGCTTGCAGACTTCCCGCCGATACCGCGAGAAAAATAGCCAGGCAGAAAGCCCGGCAGACAGCAATGCAAAAGCAGAAATTACAGACACCGCAGTTTAAGGAGAATGCCGCAATGAGCATCAATAATGACGCCGCCAAGCCAGCCGACCTTCCAGAGAAGATCCTCCACTACATCGATGGTGAGTTCGTTGCCTCTATTGATGGCGACGAGTTCGACGTACTCGATCCGGTAACCAACCAGAACTACATTAAGGCTGCTTCCGGTAAGCCAGCTGACATCGACAAAGCGGTTGCTGCCGCCAAGGCTGCCTTTGAGCGCGGCGAGTGGTCCAAGACCCTGCCACGTGAGCGCGCACGCGTGCTCAACAAGATTGCTGACATTGTTGAGACCCGCGCTGACAAGCTCGCTGCATGGGAGTCCTTCGACTCCGGTCTGCCGATTACCCAGGCTAACGGCCAGGCAAAGCGCGCGGCGGAGAACTTCCGCTTCTTCGCTGACCTCATCGTTGCGCAGGCTGACGACGCCTACAAGGTTCCAGGCCGCCAGATCAACTACGTCAACCGCAAGCCAATCGGCGTCGCAGGTCTTATCACCCCGTGGAACACTCCGTTCATGCTCGAGTCTTGGAAGCTCGCTCCGGCAATTGCAACTGGCAACTCCGTTGTTCTGAAGCCGGCTGAGTTCACCCCGCTGTCTGCGCAGCTGTGGGCTGGAATCTTCGAGGAAGCTGGCCTCCCGAAGGGCGTCTTCAACCTAGTCAACGGCTTCGGTGAAGAGGGCTACGCGGGCGACCCACTGGTCAAGCACCCAGACGTCCCGCTCATCTCCTTTACCGGTGAGTCCCGCACCGGCCAGATCATCTTCGGCAACGCTGCACCGCACCTCAAGGGCCTGTCCATGGAGCTCGGCGGCAAGTCCCCAGCCATCGTCTTCTCCGACGCTGACCTGGACACCGCTATCGACGCCTGCATCTTCGGCGTCTTCTCTCTGAACGGCGAGCGTTGCACCGCCGGCTCCCGCATCCTGGTTCAGCGCGACATTTACGATGAGTTCGTTGAGCGCTACACCGCCGTCGCCAAGCGTGTGAAGGTGGGCCTGCCTTCTGACCCGAAGACCGAGGTTGGCGCCCTGGTTCACCCAGAGCACTACGAGAAGGTCACCTCCTACATCGAGATCGGCAAGCAGGAAGCCAAGCTGGCAGCCGGCGGCGAACGCCCAGAGGGCTTCCCAGAGGGCAACTTCGTGCAGCCGACCGTCTTCGTGGACGTCGATCCTTCCGCCCGCATCTTCCAGGAAGAAATCTTCGGCCCGGTCGTTGCCATCACCCCGTTCGACACCGACGAGGAAGCGCTCGAGCTGGCCAACAACACCAAGTACGGCCTGGCTGCTTACGTGTGGACCTCCGACCTTAAGCGTGCGCACAACTTCGCACAGAACGTCGAGGCTGGCATGGTTTGGCTGAACTCCAACAACGTGCGCGACCTACGTACCCCATTTGGAGGAGTTAAGGCCTCCGGCCTGGGCCATGAGGGTGGCTACCGTTCCATCGACTTCTACACCGACCAGCAGGCAGTCCACATCAACCTCGACAAAGTCCACAACCCGGTCTTCGGCAAGCAGGACTAATCCATCTCTCTCATTTCTTTAAAGGAGCACATCATGACCACCGTTCAGGCACCAGACATTCTGCGCTGCGCTTACATGGAGATCGTCGTCACCGACCTCGAGGCCTCCCGCAAGTTCTACGTGGATACCTTAGGCCTCGTCGTGACCGAGGAAGATGACAACGCAATCTACCTGCGCACCTACGAGGAGTTCATCCACCACAACCTCGTCTTGCGCAAGGGGCCGGTCGCTGCAGTAGCTGCTTTCTCCTACCGTGTCCGCACCCCAGAGGATCTTGACCGCGCCGAGGAGTTTTACAAGGCCCGCGGCTGCGAGGTTCGTCGCAACAAGGACGGCTTTGTCAAGGGTATCGGCGACTCTGTGCGTGTGCAGGATCCGCTGGGCTTCCCATACGAGTTCTTCTACGAGGTAGAGCACCGTGAGCGTCTGGCGTGGAGCTATGACGCTCATATCCCGGGCGCGTTGGTTCGCTTGGATCATTTCAATCAGATCACCCCGGATGTTCCGAAGGCCGTGGATTACATGGAGGATCTTGGCTTCCGCGTCACTGAGGATATCCGTGATGAAGAGGGCACCGTTTATGCCGCATGGATGCGCCGTAAGCCGACCGTCCACGACACCGCAATGACCGGTGGTGACGGCCCGCGCATGCACCACATCGCGTTCGCGACCCACGAGAAGCACAACATCATCGCCATCTGCGACAAGCTTGGCGCTCTCCGTGAGTCTGACGCTATCGAGCGCGGCCCAGGCCGTCACGGTGTTTCCAATGCCTACTACCTCTACTTGCGCGACCCGGATGGTCACCGCGTGGAGATCTACACCCAGGACTACTACACCGGCGACCCAGACAACCCGGTTGTCACCTGGGACGTCCACGACAATCAGCGTCGCGACTGGTGGGGTACCCCGGTTGTTCCTTCTTGGTACCGCGACGGCTCCACCGTCCTCGATCTCGATGGCAATCCGGTTCCGCTGGTCGAGCGCACCGATGAGTCCGAGATGGCGCAGACCATCGGCGCGGATGGCTTCTCCTACACCCGCAAGGAAGATTCCGAGGAGATGCCGGAGTGGAAGCAGGGCGAGTTCAAGCTCGGCAACCAGCTCTAAAGCTCTCATGGATGCTGGACTGTGATTTCAAGGTTGATTAAAACCCAGAAATGCGGTCCAGCTTTTCTGCATGTTTCACGTGAAACAACGAACTAAGGAATTCGACAATGTTAGATAGCAAGCAACATATAGCCATCGCGGATGAGCTGGCGCAGGCCGAGCGCGACCGCACGATGATTCCTCTGCTGAGCACTCGTTTCCCGGACATGGGTGTGGAGGATTCTTATGCCATCCAGGGTGAATGGGTAAAGCGCGGCATCGCCGGTGGGCGGCGCCTCGTTGGCCGCAAGATTGGCCTGACTTCCAAGGTAATGCAGGAGGCGACCGGCATTACTGAACCGGACTACGGGGCAATTTTCGCGGACCAAGTTTATGAGAACGGTTCCGTTATCGAGCATGCGCAGTTCTCGAACGTGCGCATCGAGGTGGAGCTCGCCTTCGTTCTCAAGGAGGACCTGGCGGGGCCTAACTGCAGCATCTTTGACGTGCTTCGCGCGACCGATTACGTGGTGCCAGCCTTGGAGATCCTCTCCTCCCGCATCGAGATGAAGGGTCGCACCATCGTGGACACCATCTCTGACAACGCGGCGCTCGGTGCGATGGTTTATGGCGGCAACCCAGTCCGTCCCGAAGACGTTGACCTCCGTTGGGTCTCCGCACTCCTCTATCGCAATGAATCCATCGAAGACACCGGCGTCGCCGCGGCGGTGCTCAACCATCCGGCGATGGGCGTCGCCTGGCTGGCGAACAAGCTGCATGCCCACGGCGACACTTTGAAGAAGGGTGACATCATCCTCGCCGGCTCCTTCACCAAGCCGATGTGGGTGGAGCCGGGCGATACCGTCCACGCCGATTATGGAAAGTTGGGAGCGATCACATGCCGATTCCAGTAGAACTTCCGCCAACCTTCACGCGCGCGCTTGACGACGCCCCCTTGATCGGCGCCTGGATCTGCTCCGGCTCCCAGGTGGCGGCGGAAATTGTTGCTTCCGCCGGTTTCGATTGGCTGCTCATTGATGGCGAGCACTCCCCTTATAGCTTGGAGACCATCGCAGAATTGCTTCGGGCCACGGATGCGTATGGGCCAACCCGCATGGTGCGTGTTCCGGTTAATGACACCGCACTTATCAAGCAATACCTAGATGTTGGTGCCCAGAATCTGATGGTGCCGATGGTCGATACTGTCGCCGAGGCCGAGAAGGCTGTAGCGGCAATGTATTACCCACCGCACGGTGTGCGCGGCGTCGGCAGTGCTTTGGCTCGTTCTTCCCGCTGGAATGGTGTGGAGGGGTATTTGCAGAAGGCCGCTGAGACCGTCAGCCTGACCGTGCAGATTGAGTCCTTCACCGCTGTGGAGAACGCGGCGGAGATCGCGGCCGTCGATGGTGTTGACCAAGTATTTGTTGGCCCTTCGGATCTGGCGGCCTCAATGGGGCTGCTGGGTCAGCAGACCCACCCAGACGTGCTGGACGCAGTGCAGCGTACTTTCGATGCGGTCCGTGCCGCAGACAAGCCGGTGGGCGTCAACGCTTTCAATCTGGAGCAGGCGCAGCGTTATCTCGACGCAGGTGCGTCGTTTGCGCTGGTAGGAGCTGATGTCCAGCTGCTGTCCGGTGCGGCGCGTACGCTGGCGGATAAATTCTCGAAGAAAGGTTAGCAACTTTTATGACTATCAATGTTGAGCAACTGTTGGCCAAGGTTCCGACCAGCCTGCTGATTAACGGGCAGTGGCGCGATGCTGCGTCAGGTGAGACCTTCGACGTGGAGAATCCCGCCACGGGTGAGGTACTAGCCACATTGGCTTCGGCTAACTCGGAGGATGCCGTGGCCGCGCTGGATGCCGCCTGTGCCGTCCAGGACGAGTGGGCGCGCACAACCCCGCGCGAGCGTTCTAACATTCTGCGTCGTGCCTTCGAGCTTGTTACCGAGCGCAAAGATGAATTCGCTGCGTTGATGACCTTGGAAATGGGCAAGCCTCTGGCTGAGGCCTACGGTGAGGTCACTTACGGTGCGGAGTATCTGCGCTGGTTCTCTGAGGAAGCCGTGCGTGACTATGGCCGCAGCTTGCCCGCACCGGAGGGCACCCTTCAGATGGTGACCCGCCGTAAGCCGGTGGGCCCGTGCCTGCTTATCACCCCGTGGAACTTCCCACTCGCCATGGCTACCCGCAAGGTTGCGCCGGCGGTTGCTGCGGGCTGCACCATGGTGCTCAAGCCAGCGAAGCTGACTCCGCTGACCGCTCAGTACTTCGCCCAGACCATGATTGACGCGGGTCTTCTGGAGGGCGTTCTGAACGTCGTGGCGGGCAAGTCCGCTTCCGCCATTTCTGAGCCGGTCATGGCTGACTCGCGCCTCCGCAAGGTGTCTTTCACTGGCTCTACTCCGGTGGGTAAGACCTTGTTGAAGGCTGCTGCGGACAACGTTCTGCGCACCTCCATGGAGCTCGGCGGCAACGCGCCGTTCATCGTCTTCGAGGACGCAGACTTGGATCAAGCTGTAGAGGGTGCGATGGGCGCGAAGATGCGCAACATTGGTGAGGCCTGCACCGCAGCTAATCGCTTTATCGTGCACGAGTCCGTGGCCGACGAGTTCGCACAGAAGTTTGCAGCCAAGATCTCTGAGCTCAAGGTGGGCAACGGTATGGATGAGGGCGTTACCTGTGGGCCGCTCATTGAGAAGAAGGCTCAGGACAACGTCGCCGCGCTCGTCGAAGACGCTGTGGCCAAGGGTGCCAAAGTCCTCGTCGGCGGCAGCCGTGGTGAGGGTGCTGGCTACTTCTACGAGCCGACCGTCCTGACCAATGTTTCACGTGAATCACGCGTGGCGCAGGAGGAGATCTTCGGACCGGTTGCGCCGATCCTTACCTTCAGCGATGAAGCAGAGGCCATCGAGCTGGCCAACGACACCGAGTATGGCCTTGCCTCCTATGTGTTCACGGAAAACTCCGACCGTATGTGGCGCGTGGGCGATGGCCTAGAGTTTGGTCTCATGGGCTTTAACGCCGGTGTCATCTCTAACGTCGCTGCCCCATTCGGTGGCGTCAAGCAGTCCGGCATGGGCCGCGAGGGCGGCGCCGAGGGCATCGAGGAGTACACCTCGCTGCAGTACATCGGTGTGCGCAATCCTTATGCAGGCGCGTAACTGGGCGTTTGATCCAGGGGCTTGCGCCGCAGCCTAATTGAAGACCACCGTCTCGTAGGAACAGCCAGTGCCGCCACCGGTGGACATGATGGTTGCAAGAACTTCAACCTCTCCATCGCCGTCAATGTCGCCCTGGAAGGCGCGGAAGTTATCCACGGTGGTCTCGGGTAGTGGCGCGAGGCCCTCGTTAAAGCCCACCAGCTTAGCGCTGGGGCCGCCTGGGCCGATTGAGCTGTCCACAAACTTTCCTTCGCTCAGCAAGCCCGCCTTGGTGAAACCAAGTTTTGGAACGGCGCCGCCATTCCAAATCTTTGCGCGAACATCAGCCGGCACCTCCGGCGATACGAGCGCTACTGAAGAAGTAGTTTCCTCTGGACTCGAAGATTCCTCGCGTGTTGTCGTTTCCGGCGAGGGGCTGGCCGCATCAGCTTGAGTAGCGGTTTGGACGCTGGACTGCTGTGCCGTGGAGGAAGGTGCCTTGAACACAGGCTTCGTGCTCGAAGAAGAATCATCGCCGCAGCCATCAAGCAGGGTTGCGCAGGTGAGAACGCTGATGAGGGAACGAGAAGAGAAAGACATAAGGAAAGCACAAATGGCCACAGCCGGCGTGGAATGCACTCAGGCTCGCGGTTTTGGAGCTAGTGCTTGGCTGCGAAAGGAACTCGGAGAAAGTCCGAATTCAGCTTTGAATACCCGTGATAAGTGCGAAGGATCGTGCAGGCCGTAGCGCGCGGCGATGGTGCCAATGGATTCCTTGGCATTTAAAGGGTTTGTTAGCTCCTCCCGTACTTTCTCTAGTCGGCGGCTGCGGATATAGGAGCCTACTGAAAGGCCTTGGGCGGCGAAGCGGGAATGGAGATGGCGCACAGATACGAAAAGCGCCGTTGCGATGGCGCTTGGGGAAAGATCTGCATCACCTAAATGCTGCTCGATATATGAGGTGGCCTGGTTGAATAACAAATTCTTCGAGTCAGAGGCGGTGTCGATTTCAGAAGAGAACACTGTGACCAACATGTTTAACGCGGAACGAACGAGCGCGGAGGCATGCGGCCCCTCCAGCACGTCGAGATTGTTGGCCAGCTGCTCGAAAAGCGGCACTGCCACCTTGCCCAAGCCATGATCACGTGAAACTGGGCTCGCAGTTAGCTGCTGAATCTGAGCCGGTGTGAGGCTAAGTAGGCTCTGTGGAAAGTGAACGATAAGAGTGTGCTGCTCGACGGGATATTCAAGAACATAAGGCCGTTGAGTGACATACAGTGCTAAGTCACCGGGATGAAGCTCGCAGGTTCGGCCATCTTGCGCCATGGTGGAGCGGCCGGAAAGCTGGAGGCTGAGCTTGCAAAAGGGGGCGTCGCCAAGCGCTGCGCTTTCCCTTTTTACCGAATGGGGCGCGGTGTGCATGTCAAAGAGAGAGACCTCCCCCACTCTGGTGCTGGTGAGCTGGGCCCAAAAGGTGCTCGCCTCGGGTGCGTGAACCTCAAGCTTGCCGAAGGTTTCCGAAGACGCCGCGCGCCAGGCCGCGAGGTCATAGTGCGAGGAAGAGTTGGGCATATAAATACTATACAGTGACCTCAAGCACACTTTTGAACAAGCTTTGTGCGCTGAGAGTCAACTGTAATTATGTGTTGTGGGTAACAATGGGCGAAACATTGCACACCTCGACTAAGGAGAATAAATGTCGCAGTTCGCCACCTATGAAGATCTTCTCGCAGCCATCACCGTTGATGAGGGCCGCGAAATTATCAACCCGGCCACCGAAGAGGTTGTGGGTGTCGCACCTGAAGGCAGTGTTGAGGAGCTCAATGCGGCGGTTGAGCGTGCGGTTCAGGCGCAGAAGTCCTTTGCAAAGCTCAGCGACTCTGAGCGCTGTGACCTCTTGCTCAAGGCTGCGGACGCCATTGAGGCTGCCGCGGAGCCGCTGGTGGAGCTGCTCTCCCGCGAGCAGGGCAAGCCGCTGAACGGCCCGAATGCTCGCTTCGAGGTTGGTGCGTGCTCCGCGTGGCTGCGCGCGACGGCGTCCTTCGAGTCTCCTGATTACACCGCTGTCGATGAGGACATCACCGCGACCGTGCATTACCGTCCGCTCGGCGTCGTCGGTGCGATTGGCCCGTGGAACTGGCCGATGATGATCACCATTTGGCAGATTGCCCCGGCCCTACGCATGGGTAATGCCGTGGTGGTTAAGCCTTCCGAGTACACCCCGCTGTCCGTCCTGGCGCTCATCAAGGTCTTTAATTCCGTGCTTCCGGAAGGCGTCCTGCAGGTTGTCACCGGCGACGGCGCGGTAGGCGCAGCGCTGACCACTCACGCCGACATCGACAAGATCATGTTCACCGGCTCCACTGCGACCGGCAAGAAGATCGTCGAGTCCTCTGCGGCGAACCTGCAGCGCCTCACCCTCGAGCTCGGCGGTAACGATGCGGGCATCGTGCTTGACGACGCCGACCCAGCCGCCATCGCCGGCGACCTTTTCTGGGGCGCGTTCATCAACACTGGACAAACCTGCGCGGCAATGAAGCGCCTGTACGTGCCGGAATCGCTGTACGACGCCGTCTGCGAAGCCCTAGTCGAGGTAGCCAAGGCCTCGCCGATGGGTGTGGGCTTGGAAGAAGAAAACGTGCTCGGCCCGCTGCAGAACAAGCAGCAGTTCGACATCGTGGACAAGCTCGTCAACGCCGCCAAGGACTCCGGCGCCCGCGTGCTGCTGGGCGGTGACCCGGACTATGACGCGCCGGGCTACTTCTACCCCACCACCCTGGTGGCGGACATCGACCCGGATAACGCGCTGGTCGTCGAGGAGCAGTTCGGCCCGGCACTGCCGATTGTGAAGTACACAGACCTGGATTGGGCCATCGAGCAGGCCAACAAGCTTGACGTGGGCTTGGGCTCTTCCGTGTGGTCCTCCAACCGTGAGCGTGCACTGGACGTTGCTGCGCAGCTGGAGGCTGGCACCACGTGGATCAACAGCCACGGTGCGGTGGATCCGCGCGTGCCTTTCGGCGGTATTAAGTCCTCCGGCTATGGCGTGGAGTTCGGTACCGAGGGCCTCAAGGGCTTGGCTTACCCGCAGATCATCAACGGCTAAAACCGGCCTGGCGCTGCTATTCTTAGCGCCATGAGCACCGCCAAAGTCCCGGAGATCGAGTACGCAGCCTTCGACGCAATGAAGGAGGTTGCGTCCTCGCTGAAAGCTGCCTACCTCACTCGGGCCGCTGAAGCAGGCAACGATGTTGAATCACAATGGTGGATTCGTCAGAATTGGCTGGTAGAGGACATAGTCAGTGGTGTTGATTCAACCGCTATTGAAGCCATCCGCGCCGCTGCGGCTCTCTTTGCGCAGCGGCTTGAAGCCCTCTCCTCCGAGCACAAAGCGGCATAGCCTATGCTTTCCGCCGCTGACTTCCCCGTTGATCCGCAGGTCATGGAGCAGCGGCTAAAGACTCTGCAAACTAGCTATTTTGGTCGGTCGAATGCTCATGGTCCGGCTGTTCCAGAGCTCATTTATGTGGCGGGGCAGCCAGCGTCAGGCAAATCAACGGCTATTGAATCTGTAAAGAATGGTCACGCGGTCCTTGATTCCGATGAGGTTCGGAAGCTGCACCCCGCCCTCGACGAGATCATGGAGCGCGACCCCCTGCGCATGGACGTGCTCACCAACGGTCCGGTCCCCTATTGGATGTCCTCGCTGATCGAGGATGGCCGGCAGCACGGCCACTCCCTCATCATTGAGAACACGCTGTCCAACCCGGAATTCATCGCGGGTGAGATAGCCAAGTTTCGCTCCGCGGGTTTCCGCGTGAGGGTCGTGGGCTTGGCGGTGGCGCAGGAGGTCTCCAGGCTCGGTGTCGTCCAGCGCTACCTGGAGGCGCAGCGCGTGAGCCGCTACCCGCGCTGGACCAATGAGGTTTCCCATACGTCGGGCTTTAAGGCCATCGTCCCAGGGCTTCAAGCGATTGCCCCGCTTGTCGACGACCTCGAGATCCGCACCCGCGACGGCCGCACCTTGAGCGGTATCGAGGATATTGAAGCCGAGCGCGCAACCTGGTTCGACTCCCCCGCCATTCGTGCTGATTGGCTGGCCCGCTTCGACAGCTGCGACTTGAGTGGCCTTGAAGCGGAGAAGCTCACGCAAAACCTCGTGGCTGATGCAGAGCGTATCCGCAAACTTTAAGGCTGTGCCCGTGGAACTGCGCGCCCGGTAGGCGGTGGGAGCTTCGTGTCAAAGCGGCTGCTGGCGAGCTAGCGGTCTGCGAGGTCGAGCAGGCTGAGGATGTCGTCTGCGTGGAGTTTCGTTTCAATGTAACCTAAATGCGCTATGAATAGCGTATGACTACACGTGCTGCTATTTACCTCCGTATCTCGTTAGATGCTGCCATGGACGGCCTCGCCATCGACCGGCAGCGTCAGGACTGCGAAGCCCTCGCCGAGCAACGCGGCTGGGACGTCGTGCATACCTACGTCGATCAATCGATCTCCGCGTCGAAGAAGGACGTGGACCGTCCCGACTACGACGCGATGGTGGCGTCCTTTGAGCGCGGCGAGATCGACGCGATCATTTGCTGGGACCTCGACCGCCTCACACGACAGCCCGCGCAGCTCGAAGAGTGGATCGACAGGGCGGAAGAGCAGGGGCTGAAACTCGTCACCGCGAACGGTGATGCTGACCTTGCCACCGACGGCGGCAGAATGTACGCGCGTATCAAAGCAGCCGTGGCGCGCGGCGAGATCGAACGCAAAAGCATGCGCCAATCCCGTGCGCAACAGCAGCGCGCCGAGCAGGGCCGCTGGTACTCCGGCGGTGTGCGCCCGATCGGCTACACCTCCACCGGCGAGATCATCCCATCCGAAGCCGCCGCCGTGCTCGGTATGTTCCGCGCTGTCGAGAGGGGGCAACTCCATGCGCGATATCGCACGCGCCTTATCTGGGGTCGATCAACCGGGCTTGCCGGACATTCCGACCACGCCGCGCCATATGCACACCGTGGTCACAGAGCGCAACGCACGCCGTCGCGCTGCTGGCCAGGAAGAAAAGTCGGTTCCCGACGCGCAGCCCTGGGCCTACACGTCGTTGCACTCGATCCTGCGCAACCCCGTGTATGCCGGCTACTCCACGTATAAGAAGGCCAAGCGCAAAGGCGTGAAGAACAAATACCGCCGTGTCACGCATATCGTCCGCGACCCCGATGCCGGCGAGCCGGTGAAAGGGCAGTGGGAGCCGATCGTCACACCCGATCTGTGGTGGCGTGTGCAAAACGTGCTCGATGATCCCGACCGGCTGACAAACAAGGAGCGCCGGAACACTCGCCGCCATCTTGGCTCGGGCCTGTATGTCTGCGACGAGTGCGGCAACCCCGTGCACACGCATGCCGACCGCTACCGCTGCGCGGCCTGTGGCTTAGTGCGCACTCACAGCGTCGATGATTTTGTGCTCGCCGTGATCCGCGCCCGCCTTGGCCGTGACGACCTAGCAGACCTGTTGCCAACTGCGGATGACGACGAGGTCGACGCCATCGACGACGAACTCGCTGAGCTTCGCGCAAAGCTCGCCCGCGTCCAGGCTGACTACGACGAGGAGCTTATCGAGGCCCGTGACCTCAAGCGCGCGCGAAACCGTTATGAGCCGCAGATCGAGAAACTCGAAACGCGCCGTGCCCGCCTTGCTGGCGCATCGGCGCTGCTCGACACAACCGGCTACGCCTCGCCCGTGGACGCCTTCGACAACGCAGAGCTTGCCGTGCAGCGTCGAGTCATCAACACCCTGTGCCAGGTGCGCCTGCGCCGTGGCGTGCGCGGCACCAAGACCTTCAACCCTGAATCGGTGCAGATCGTGTGGAACTAGGTTGCAGTGTGTGGCACATCAACAATCGCGCGCATGTGCTGCGCCTTAGGGGCGGCCTAAGCAAGCGCACGACACCGTGCGCTTGCGGCGTGCGAAACTAGGCAGGAGTTTCGCGCAGCTGACGTTGGCGAGGATGACGTCAGAAGAGAGCAAGGACGAAAGGGCGTGTTGCGGGCAACCCCACTCCGTACGGGGTGAATCCAAGACATAGCGGACCAAGGACAACCAACGCCCTCCCGAGCCTAAGGCCTGTGAAAAGTACCAATATAATTAGAAAACTGGTTCTATTCCCATTTGTATTCACTTAGGATAGTCTCCCTTTTGAGGCAATCCCGCCTCATTTCCTCTCTCAAAGGAGACTGTTATGACCCCCAAAAAGCGCACTCGGCAGTTTGCAGCGCTGCTGATTGCCTCTGCTCTGAGCGTTTCCGTATCTAACTCAGCCGTTGCTTCCGCAGAAGAATTCCAAGACCACGGCGCCAAGGGAGGCTTTGCTTCCGGTGTGATGGCCGAGCTACTCGGCGAGGCAGCACCAGCCATCACAACCTACTGGGCATCTGTCGGCCGGAAAGTTCGCTACCCTGCAGGTGGCGGTACCTGGGAGTACGGATTCTGGGACGCTAAGGCGCGTTCTTATTTCACCGTGAATCGGTGCCATACTTCGACTGTGACCGTCAACGACAGAACGCAACGAAGCATCAACACCCGCGGCGGCCAGAAGTCGATCGCCGAGCTTTGGGCAACGAATTTGCCGGGCACTAAGGACAGCTACTACTACGGCTTCTGCTAGAACTCATGCGCATTCGACCCCTAGTACTTGGGCTTTTGAGCCTACTTCTTGCTGCAGTCATCGCGACTACTGGGTGGCTGCTGACAGCCCTGGTTGACTCCACCAAGCCCTTGTCCTTAGGGGTCGAATCAACCTTTAGTCTTGACTACGTCGAGCCTAAGACTTCACTCGCGGAGGAACTTGAGTCAGACTACGCACCGACGGTAATCCGTAACTCACTGGTTTCATTGGCCGAGCAGAACGGCTACTTCATCTACCGGCTGACTGGCACCGATGACGCAAGCGGGACTTCCCACGAGGTTTTCATCCCGCTGGAGCAAAATTATCCAGCACCGGAACGCATTCCCCGGCTCAACCGGCCGGATGCCTTGAGCCAAGCGGCCAGTGAGCTTGGGTCGCTGGATTACCACGGTGACTACGTCTTGGTTCCCAAAGCAACGGGTGGCAATGCGAACCACTTCTACGAATCGGCCAGGAATGACGGGCTCAGGCTAAGCGAAAAGACGCAGTTCCTTCACCTCATCCAATCGGTCGTATTCCGCCTGCCCGCGTTGGTGGCGATCCTGTTTCTATTTGTCGTTTCCCTTTTTGCCCTGGTATTTGTTCTTCGGGTTTCCGGTCTTAGATTGGCAGCGCTGCGCACAATAAATGGCGGGCACCGCAGTCAAAAAGGCAATTGGCGGCAATGGACCTTTGTCATCCTCCCGCACCTAGTTCTCATTGGCCTTGCGAGTACATTCCTCGCCCGCCAAGGGAGCTATTCTTTTGCCCTCCTGTTCCTCAGGTTCTACGCCGCCGGGATAGGCTTGGCCCTGGCTACCACCGGTTTGGCCGTAGCCGTCACCGCCCCATTGTTGCGCCGCGCAGTAGCGCTGCTGGGGCAGCGTGCCCCCGCAGAGAAGGCGGCGGGAAAAGCGCTGAAAGTAATTTCGGTCTTTACCTGCGTGACCTTTGTAGCAGCGGGTCTTAGCTCAGCGGCTGCGCTCCGCTCCTACCAGCAGGAATCCGAGGCCCAACAGACCTGGAAATCTCTCGCGGAGTTTGGAGCCTTGCATTTTTCAGCCAACTTCGACGGCCCTGCTGGCCGCGTGGAAGAAGGCGAGCTCTTGCCGCCCAGTGTGCAGCAGAACTTCCGCGACTTCGCGCTCAGCTGGGAACGGGAGCACGGGGCTGTCCTCAGCCATACTTTGCCGAAAGAAGCTACCGGTGTGCCGGACTCCTGCCCCGTGGCACTTGCCAACCGCCAATGGCACGATCTGCAGGATTATCAGTTCCGTCCCGGAGACGACAACCACTCGGTCGACTATTCCGCAGCCCAAGAGCATTTCGCAGCTTCCGTGGATCTGTGGGCTCAGGAATCCGGCGACCTGCTCCTTAAATCTGCGCAAATTGGTCCGGTCAGTGCCGATCATGCGGTCGGATTCATTAGTGGAACAATGTCGGGGGAACTGGTTCCCGGCGATTGTTTTTACGTGCTTGAAACGGACGATCTATCCGGCTTCGACGCAGACTTCCTAAGCTCCACAGCTTCGAGTAAAAATTTGCTCTTCGCGGATTTCTCGGAACTGGGTCCAGAACTTACCGCTGCCGGCCTCGAAGGCTACGTCTACCCGGTACGCGCCGCCGATCGCGGTCTGGCCGAACTAGTAGCCAGCACGGCGCTGTTCTGGCTGAGTATCCTGAGCGCCCTCGGAGCTTTGCTCGCCACGCTTGCGGCCTTGATAGTCCAGGCGCGCATCCAGCTCCGAGTTCACCGTCGCCTCCTGGTACTCCTCCACAGCGCTGGGCAATCACCGGACAAAACGATGTGGCGACTATTCAAAAGCCAACTGGTCAGCCTGACAGTTGTCGTCATATTGTCCGTCCTGGCTCCGCTACTGCTTCCCAACCCGTTCCTCTACACCTTCGCCGCGCTAAGCTGCCTTGTCTTAATCGTCTACCTCGGTTTTGTCCGTCTCAGTATTTCTCAGCACATGTCCGCCTCCCCTAGGAGTCACAATGTCATTGGCTAGCCCCGATCAGTCCCCCACTCTGCCGCCGGAGATTTCCACCTCTCATCTCTGTCTCGCCGCGGAGTCGACTTTTTCTGTGGGGCGCAGCACGCGGATGGTGAAGAAGTCCCTCGTGGAAAATGCAACGTTTTCCCTACCCGGGCCAGGCTTTGTCGCCATCTGTGGAGCCAGCGGTTCCGGAAAGACTTTGCTGCTCAACACCTTGGCCGGGCTCCTGCCGCCGGCGGACGGCCTCCTCCGGATAGACGGTGAGAATGCCTCCGCGTGGAGGATGAAGCGGAGGCGGAGATTCTGGCGAGAACGCGCAGCGATAATCCACCAAGACCACGGAATCATTCCCGAACTAAGCTGCGAAGATAACCTCACCCTCGGGCTATCCAGGAAGCAATACTCCAAAGAAGAATTGCTGCACTCCCTCGGCGAAGTCGGTCTTGATGTCCCCTTCGACGGGCCGGCAGCTATTCTCAGCGGAGGCGAGCAGCAGCGGCTGGCGATCGCCCGAGCCCTGCTCCGCGGCGCGGCTTATGTGTTCGCTGACGAGCCGACCGCCTCCCTCGACCCCACTAACCGCGACCAAGTTATCGCGCTCCTGCGGCGAGCTGCGGACGGGGGCGCACTCGTTCTGGCCGCCACGCACGATGCCGCAGTTATTGCTGCCGCTGACAGCACCTTGCGCATCAATGATCGCCAGGTCACAGTCTCCGGCTCTGCGCGGGATTAAATCGCGATGCCCGCGGCCTTGGCCACCTTCCGGTACCCGGCCGCATGGTCCGCGACGCTGGCGTGGGCGTTGAGTCCGCTGGGGTTGTCGAGCACGGGCCTGACCCCCGGAAAGTAGACACGTCGGGGGTTAGCTATGCTGCTTGGGTCAGCGTAGCTGATGTGAGTGCTTCGAAGTCATTGGGGGCTAGAAAGTTGCACCAGGAGTGCTGTCTGCGGGTGTTGTAGCGCATGCACCACCGGAAGACTTCTTGGCGACTGATATCGAAGTGGTCGAGTTCAAGTTCAACGTGTAACGCGAGGCGTTAATGACGTTTCGCGTTATTGGGGGTAGGTTGAAGAGCGCTGTCTCTAACTCCGGTTTTCGTTCGGCCTCGGTCCATTCCGCTACCTCGTGTGAAGAATCTGCAAGCGGTATCAGGCCGTTGAACTATTAGGTTCACCCACAGTTCCCGTGCCTGCACGCATCGAGAAGGACCAGGCGGTGAACTCGAATGACTCGCCTGGTCCAACGTGTGTGTGCGCTCGGCGCGTGGTTCAACCCTTATAAGACTTGCCGGTCACAGCCTCAGCGTTTCGCTCGTGCAGCCCGCAGGCCGTTCAAGATCACGATGACTTCGGCGACTTCGTGTACCAACACGACGGCGGCCAGGCCCAGTACACCGCTGATCGCCAGTGGCATCAACACGATGATGATGGCCAGAGACAGCACGATGTTTTGGTTGATGATCCTGCTGCCTCGGCGGGCGTGCTGCAGCGCCTGCGGGATCAGCCGGAGGTCGTGGCCGGTGAAGGCGACGTCAGCGGACTCGATCGCGGCGTCAGAGCCGGTTGCTCCCATCGCAATGCCCACCGTTGCGCCCGCCAGTGCCGGCGCGTCGTTGATGCCGTCGCCGATCATCGCCGTCGGCGTCTTGGAGGAGAGTTCGGCGACGATGCTTGCCTTGTCCTCCGGTCGCAGCTCGGCGCGCACGTCGTCGATTCCAGCGATTTCAGCCAGCGCCCGGGCGGTGCGAGTGTTATCGCCGGTGAGCATGCTCACTTCCACGTCGTTGTCGTGCAGGGATTGCACGGCATCGGGCACCTCGGGCCGCAACTCGTCGCGCACCCCGATCGCCCCGGCGAGAGCGTCATCGACGGTGACTAGGACGCAGGTCTGGCCTTCGGACTCCATACGCTCAACGTCCGCCTTCAGTGGCCCGGCGTCGATCCATCGGGGGCTGCCGACCAGCACCCGTCGGCCTTCGACGGTGCCGCCGATGCCATGACCGGCTTCCTCGCTGATATCCAAGGCGGTGGGCGCTTCGGGCTCCGCTGCCACGATCGCCGCGGCGAGGGGGTGCGTCGATTGCTGCTCAACCGCCGCCGCGAAGGAAAGCACCTGCGCCCGATCGAATCCGTCTGCCGGGACCACTCCGGTAACCTCGGGCTGGTTGCGGGTAAGGGTTCCGGTTTTGTCTACCGCTAGGTGACGGATGCCGCCGAGTCGCTCGAACGCCGCGCCGGACTTGATGACTACTCCGAACTGGCTGGCCGCGCCGATCGCGGCCACGACCGTCAGCGGCACGGAGATTGCCAGCGCGCACGGCGACGCTGCGACCAGGACCACCAGGGCACGGGTGATCCACGTCTCGGGGTCGCTCAGCAGCGAGCCAATCACACCGACCAGCACCGCAAGGATCATCACCCCGGGCACGAGGGGTCGGGCAATCCGGTCGGCGATCCGGGCGCGGTCACCCTTCTCCGCCTGCGCCTTCTCGACGAGGTCGACGAGTGTGGTCAGCGAGTTGTCCGTTCCAGCTGCGGTCGTCTCGACCTCCAGCACACCGGCGGAGTTGATCGCTCCCGCGGGTACCTCGTCGCCGGGCGCAACCTCCTCCGGAATGGATTCTCCGGTGATCGCTGAGGTGTCAAGGCTGGAGCGTCCGGACCGAATGATGCCGTCCGTGGCGATCCGCTCCCCGGGGCGTACGAGCATCAGCTCGCCAACCTCAAGGTCCTTCGCAGCGACCTCGGCCGTCGTACCGTCGCGCAGCACGGTCGCGGTTTGCGGTACCAGCTTCAACAGTGCCCGCAGTCCGCCTTGGGCCCGGTCCATCGCCTTGTCTTCAAGCGCCTCGGCGATCGAGTACAGGAACGCCAGCGCCGCGGCCTCTCCGACGAAACCAAGGATCACCGCGCCGACAGCGCTGATCGTCATAAGCAAGCCAATGCCGAGCTTGCGCTTCGTGACAAGGTTCCGGATAGCGCCGGGCGCGAACGTATACGCCCCTAGCAGCAGGCCGACCCAGAACAGTACTGTCGCGGGTGTCTCTAGCCCAGACCAGTCCAGCGCCAGGCCTATGACGAGGGCTATGCCGGAGAAGATCGGCAGTAGCAACTCGGGGTCCTTCCACCATGGCCGATCGAGATCTTCGATTTCCGTGGCGGGTTCGTGTTCGCATCCACATGCTGAACTCATGCGTCCGTTCCTTTCTCGCCGCAGCCGGGCACCGAGCACTCAGTGTCGATGCAGGGGGCATTCTCGTCGACGGCCAGCGTCGCGTTGACCAGCGCTTCGAGCGCCGCCGCGAGGTGCGGATCGGCAATTTCGTAGCGGGTCTTACGGCCCTCCGGCTCAGCGACGACGATGCCGCAATCGCGTAGGCAGGACAGGTGGTTCGAGACGTTCGAGCGCGTCAGATCCAAGCTTTGCGAAATCTCGGCCGGGTAGCCCGGACCGTCGAGTAGGGTCATCAGGATTCGGGAACGCGTCGGATCAGCCATGGCCCGGCCGAGCCGGTTCATGACGTCGAGGCGTGAAGTAATAGTCAGCATGTACTGAACAATACAACGTGTGCTGAACTATTCAAAATGCACTGAACTGACGATTACGCGAAGGTCCTGCGACCTGCAGGAATTAGTCGATGGGATAGCAGATGACTGATCCTTTGTGGTTCGGCTGCCACCCAACGCGGGAGCGACGTGGGCGGCGAGGTTCTCCAGAATCTTCACGTTGACGTCCACGCCATCCCGCAAAACCTTTACGTGTTTCCATGCGCCCATATGTTCTCTGTGTGCTGACGTAATTACAGTTTTCTGATTGTTGCAGGCTAACGAGAAAGTAACTTTGCAACTACATACCGTGGAGTTCAAATTTAACGTATAGCGTTATTGACGCTTCGCGTTATGGGGGATAGGGTCAAGCCGGATCCAGTCGTTCGCTGACAAGGACACTGAGCGTATGTGGAAGCTGCGCCAGCTTGGGTACGCGCAGACTCTTGATGAGTTACGGATTCCCCCGGGAAACCGGCTTGAGGCGCTCAAAGGCGATCGCAGGGGTCAACATAGTATTCGCATCAACGACCAGTGGCGGATCTGTTTTCGGTGGTCCGCCGCGGGGACAGAGGAGGTTGAGATCGTTGACTACCACTGACAAGCTCCCTCCGGTTCACCCCGGTGAGATCCTCATGGAGGACTTTCTCAAAGGAATGGGGCTCACCCAGCACAAGCTCGCCGTCTCCATCGGCGTTCTGCCCCGCCGGATCAACGAAATTGTTCACGGTAAGCGCGCTGTAACCGCTGACACGGCCCTTCGTCCAGCGAAGTTTTTCGAGATGAGCCCCCAGTTCTGGCTCGGGTTACAGGCTCAATATGACTTGGACGTGGCGGAAGACAAGATCCTCTCGGAAATCAAGCGGATTCAACCGGTCCAAGCTGTCTCAGCGTAGCGGTTACCCGACCCAGGTCCGTCTGCGTGAGGATATGCACGCGGATGGTTCGAACTAGGGAATTTGGGGCCGCCGTCGCGTGGACTTGAGTTCCGAGCGCCGCTTTTTCGCTTCGAGACGGCGTCGCACCGAGCTCTGCGTCGGCTTGGTCCTGCGCCGCGGAGGAGGAGGCGGAGCGAGCGCCTCGCGCAAGAGGGTGGCCATGCGACCTCGTGCCTCGGCGCGGTTGCGTACCTGCAATCGCTGGGTCGATGCGGTAACGGTAAAGACGGTGCCGTCTAGGCGGTGCTCGAGGTTGTGAAGGACGCGGCGACGCTGGGCGTCGGAAAGCGATGAGCACGTAGCGATATCGACGGAAAGCTGCACTTTGCTGTCCGTAGTATTGACGCCTTGGCCGCCTGGTCCCGACGACTTCGCGAACCGCTCCGTCAGGTCGGCGGCGACGATGACCAGACCCCCGGGGATCCCTGGGCCAGGCGCGATGGTCAGGTCGTTCATACCGCCCAGCTTAGTTAGAGTTGTTTCCGGATCAGACCCGCCGTGCGAGATCAGGGTAGTGTACGACCACTCCGTCACCGTCGACCTCCAACTCGACGTCGACTCCCCGTGTTCCGCTTTTGTATCGGACAGTTTCAGCATCGACGGAGCTGTAGCACTGGTCTGATGCGATCACCTGGAGGGACGGCATATCAATCCAAGCCATGATCAGCTGCGTTTTCGGAACCTGAGTCTCAAGCAGCGTCAAGCGACGAATAGGCATTGTGTTGGTGAGAGGGCACAGGCCGAGATCGCAATCGAGTGCGGCTTTCAGGTCGGCTGACTGGACGATACCGGGGGAGGGCAGATCTTCAGGCTGGGCGCCCTCTTCATTGGTTTCCGCCGACCACACGCCTTGTTCGGACCTAAACAGCTCGAGGCTTCGCCCCCATCCGTCGCCTTCAACGTTCACCGACACACGTTCGGTCACCCAGTTCTCCGCGGCGTGCAGCTCCCACGTGGCCTCGTATCCATCGCCGTATTGCACTCCGGAAGCGGTCAAACCGGCTCCTAAAAAATGAACTGCGGCCTCGTTCCGGATGAGGGGAGTCTCGACATGCTCCCACTTATACGTGCGCTCCATGGTGAGGATTTTACAACGCTCGATGGTGCGAAAAGGCAGGTAGCTTTCGATTTGGACCGCGTACCGAGGAGGAGGCTTACCGGCAGAATGGTGTACTTCGTAAGCCCGCGGCGCAGAAGAATTCCATGAATGAGAGCAGGGCCAACGTGCCCGTTGCCGTCTGCAAAGGGATGAATCGTTTCAAACTGAGCATGAGCAATTGTGGCCTGGATGAGAGCACCGTGCGAAGCGCCATCGAGGTAAAGACATAAGTCGTCCACGAGGTCATGGACTAGGCCTGGGGGCGCTGGGATGAACTCGGCCCCAATGGGTGTGTGGTTACTTCCACCAATCCAGTTTTGAATAGTGCGAAGTCCAGTGGAAATAGAGCCCTTCTCCCCCATCCACTCTCTTCGAAGCTTTTCGAGAAGCTCGACAGAGATTGTCGGTTCGGTGGCAAAGCTTTTCTCAATGGAACACAGAACGGTGAGGTTACGCGCAACCTCTTCCGCGCTTTCCTTAAAGCCGCGGACTTCCTCCTTTTGGGCGAGTTCCGCGAGGACAACCTTGTCGACGTTGGGCGCAATACCTTCAATGCGTGAGGAAGAAATCGCCTCAGAACGCATGAGTAAGCGGGCCACAGACTCCAACTGGCCAGAAGCAGCATGACGGTTGAGTTCCAAGATCTCTCGCTCGATACGTGCTGCCCGGCTGGTGAGCTCTGGGGAAAACTCCATGCCTTACTTACAAGATGGTCAGGGACATAGACCTAAAAAGGGCCTCCGGCCTTATCGCGCCGGGGAGTGCCGGAGCCTGATTCGGGGATCCAGCTCTCGGTAACGTAGTGAGGCTTGTAGAGGCTATCCATTCGTCAGACAGCAAATGAGTGGTTGGATAACTCTTATCCAACCACTCATTGCGGTTTATGCGCTAGATAAAGCTTAAACATACGGGGTTTCAGGGCCATAATTTGGCCTCAATAAGAATGTCAATGACACCTCAATGGGAAGATCAATGAGAACTCTTGTCATTGAAGAGGAATGAAGTTAGCATTGAGCCGTCATTGTTAACATTGAGGGCGGGTATTCATCGTGAACAATTGGTCCGAGAATCAGCTGAGAGAGCTATTGGCTGAGCTTGAGTTGCGCGGCGGTGATTCAACAACAGTCGAGGTCAAAACCGCTCAAGGGGGCATTCCGGACTCTCTACCGCAGACATTGTGCGCGTTCGCAAACATGCCGAGTGGCGGCCTTATCATTCTCGGTGTCAATGAGAAGGAAGGATTCATTGTCACTGGCATTGAGAATCCTTCGGAGATGGAGGCTGCTCTGGCCTCGCAGGCGCGTCATGCCATCACCCCTCCAGTCACAGTGCATACCGACAGTGTGGCAATAGATGGCACGCATGTCGTGATTGCGGAGGTTACGGGTCTTCCGATTATTGATAAGCCTGCTATCTACAGGGGAGAAGCGTATCTTCGAATGGCTGATGGGGACTACCGTATGAGTGCCTCGGAGCTGCGCATGATGGACGTGGCAAAGCTGCATGCCGAAGAGGCAGTGTCCTATGACACGACGATTGTGGAAGGCACGAGCCTTGCAGACCTAGATAGCGACGTGGTGCAAGATTTCTTGGTTCAGGCGCGGAAAAAGAATCGGCGACTATCGGGACTTACTCAAGATGAGGACGTCTTACGGGCGCTAGCGGTGACGACCGCGACTGGAGAGCTGACGCTTGCTGGCCTGTATGCGCTGGGTTTCTATCCCCAAGGGCATTTTCCCTCCTTAGCAGTAACGGTGGCGCAAAGGCTACCAAATGGTTCGAAGCACGGGCGAGTGCTGGGGTTGGAGACCTTTGAGGGGCCCGTTCCGGTGCTGTTGAACTCGGTAATGGGATGGGTAAGGCAACGTTTAGCCGCCGTACGGCGATATCGAGAGGACGGATCAATGGTGGAAGTTCCTGAACTTCCCCTTCCGGCCATTCGAGAGGCCGTGGCTAATGCATTGGTGCACCGTGATCTTGGGCCAAATACGTTGGGTGCGGGTAAATCGATTGATGTCCGCCTATTACCGGACAAGATGGTTATCTCCAGTCCAGGAGGCCTACGGGATCTGACGGTTGAACAGCTCAAGTCGAGAGATCTGGCGCGCCAGGAGATTAACCAGCGGCTCTATAGACTGTGCCGATATCTCAAAGCAGACGATGGCTCTTTTGTTATTGAGGGCGAAGGCGGCGGCGTGCAGCTCATGCTGGATGCCGCGCGAGAGCAAGGACTACCGGAGCCTGACCTGATAGATTCTGGCGTGCAATTTACGGTGAAGATGTGGCGGCCGGACTCTCGTGGAGAGGCCCGTATCTGGGAGCCACTACGCAAGGAGGAATCAGGCACCGGCCCGGAACGACGAGTGGATGCACCAGTGACCTTGGAACGCCTGGGTGTTAACGCCCCGCGCGTAGCGGAGGCGCTGCGTACGGCGGCACAACCGCTGTCTATCGGCGAAATAGAAACAGCCACAAACCTTACTCGAGCGCAGGTCCGATATGCGCTGAAGTCACTGGTGAAGGCACGATTCGTGCGTATGGATGGCACGCGCGGTTCACAAGCGACAACCTATGAATGGCTAGCTAACCGCGGGGCTGCAGGCGCTTAACCAGCTGGTCGTGGTGGACTGGGGCAAGGCAGCCGGCGTCGACGACGCGCCGGGCTAGCTCCTTGTCCCCCATCTTGGCGGCAAAGGCCATGCCCATGGTGATGTCATGGTCGGGGCGGCCGATGAGCGTAATCTCATCGCCAGAAGTGATGCGGCCAGGCTCGATGATGCGCAGGTAGGAACCGCAATCGCCACGCTCAGTGAAGGACTTGAGCCAGCCGGGCTCGTCCATCCAACCGGAGAAGGTGGCGCAGGGTGTGCGCGGGATAGACACTTCGAGCACGCACTCCCCCACCTGAATCTGCTGGTTGATCAGCATATTCGGCCAGGAGATCCCCTCGGTGGTGAGGTTCTCCCCGAAGTAGCCACCACGCAGCACGCGGTTGAGCGTGCCCTCCCAGTAGTCGAGCTCCTCGCGGGCATAAGCATAGACGGCCTTCTCGGCACCGCCGTGGTGGGCGTGGTCACCGATGGAATCCCCCACCACGCCGGAGCCGTCACCGTAGTTGGGCCCAGGTATCTCCAGGTCCAGGAAGGGGCGTGGCTGCTTATCGATGCCCGTGTACTCGTGTCGCCCATGCGGCTCGGGGCGGCGGACAGCGACGTTCGTGGAGATAACCTTCATGCTCACCTATTGTGGCACACCTCACGCGCTCACATGTCGCGATCGCGGAAGAGAGCTTCGGCCGTAACGAGGTCGTAGAAGAAGAGGCGGGGGGCAAGCGGGAGGACGTCGGCAAGCATGGGCATGTCTTCCTTGAGCAGCGGGCTTTCCATGATGATGTCGTTCGCCGCAGCGCGGGAGGCCAGGGCGAAGGCATAGGAAATATAGGGCATCCACGCAGCGGCATTGAGCTCGTCGGCGGTGTTTCCGCTGGCAAAGGCGCCCAACGCGATGAGGGTGTGGCTAACGGACATGTCAACGCCCGCGTTTTGCACCAGCGAGGCCAGTGCCGTGGCGTCCTTGCGCAGGTGCTCGATGGTGCCCAGCGCATCGAGGGCGCCGTTGTTGGCAAAGCACTCACGCAGCGCGGCGACGCGGCCGGCCTCCCCCATCAGATCGTCGACGGGCGGTGTGGGGCTGTGAATGGTCGCGGCATTGAGCAGCATCGGGCGGGTCAGACCATCTGCGCCGGACTCGCGCACGGCGGTGAGCTCGGGGTTCTCGCTGGCTGAAGGATCGAGGAGGAGATCCAGGTAGCTATCGACGCCGGACTCGGCGGCGGCCTCCAGCGGGGAGTGGAACAAGCGCGTGCGCGCAAGCGAGCGGGCTTGTTGGTTCACGCTGACGCCGGTGCGCGCTAGAGCGTGGACCGCGGCCTCCGGTTGGGCGCGCAGGCGGTCGATGGTGCTGTCGAACATCGCTTGCAGTTTGGGGTTGGGGCTGCGCTGGGAGAGCACGTGGAGCGCGCGGAAGGTGTCCCAGAGCTGCTCCGGGGTCCAGTCCTTCGATGCGAGTGCCGCCGGTGAGCCTTCTGGCGTGATCACAATGGAGGCGCTGGAGGGGCGTGCAGGGGCGGCGAGGTTGGAGGAGGCGCGGAGCTCGCGGACGTCGACAAGCAGCGAGCCCTGCTCAGCAAGGTCGGCGGGCAGCTCAAACCCCTCTTCGGTGGGCGTGAGTTGGGTGGGCGCTACGGTGGGCTCGGCCAATGGCCAGGCCCAGCCCACTAAATCTGCCTGCGGTTCTGCGTTCTGTTCAATGATGATTTCATCGCCATTAAGCAGGCCGCGGCTGACGAATGGGGACTTTCGGACGGTGGCCAGCGCTGCATAGATCAGGCTGGTGGATGCGGAAGCTTCGTACTCGACGATGCGCCGCTCCAAGCTGCGGGCCTGGTGAGCCTCGCGCTCCCCCGCCGGGAGGGAGTCCAGGTAATTTTCGTAGGACAGTGTGGACCACATGAGGAAGAGCTCTGCCGTTGGCTGTTTGCGCACGGCGTTGGCCAGCGCGGCGTTGGGGACGGCGAGGCTGGTGACCGCCTGCGTGGTCCTCGAGGTGCGCGCCAGCTCCTTGATCTTCTGCCGACCGTCGATGGTGACGAACTTCGCCAGCGGCAACGGGCGCGGCGAGTGGACGGTAAACATATCGTCCTGATCGAGCTGACCAGCGAAAATTACTGGCTTATCGGAGTGCTCGGTGGGCTCTAGGCCGATGCGCTTGACGCGGCTGAACAAAGCCTCGGGCCAGACATCGAATTCCAGCTCATAGCCGGCCTCACTGGCCACGACCTCGCGGCGCGAGACCTCGGTGTCCTCGAAGGTGCGCAGGCCTTTTTCCAGTGCGATGGGCTTCTTTGGCGGGGAGGCCAACGTGTAGCTGAAGGCTGAGTGCGCACCGAGGGCATCGATGATGCGGAAATCCATGCCGCGCGGGCCGTCGTTGGTCGCACGCATGTGGAGGCCCTCGGCGAGGGAGATGAAGCGGACGTCGACAAGCTGCTCGTCGTGCCACAGCGACACCTTGTGGCGGCCCACCCACGGGTCTTCGTAGAGGTCACCCGGGAAAGGCTCGGCGATGCCTGCGTCGAAGGTCTGCTCCGAAATCTCCTCCTGCTCGCCGCCGAGAGGCGCGTAAGTGAGATCGATGCGCCACTCCCCTTCCGCAATGAGGTGCACGCGCGGCGACTTGGTGAACACCGGCTCGTTGTCGAGGCCCCGGGCGTTGGGCAGGATGGCGACGTCAAAGTCCCACTCAAAATCGCCGTGCTTGGCGACGTCCACCGGCTCCCTCTGCGGCACCCTGACCTGATCCGGCAGCGGGCCCACTTCCCAGCCGGCCCAGATGCCGAGCGGCTGAGCGGCCTCCAGCGTGCCCTGCGGCGCGATGAGGGTGGTGCGGTCATAGACGATGAACGGCGCCTCATCGGTGATGCCGGTGAAGGTGACGGTCTCGATGAGGTCCTCATCGCCATCGCGCAGGGTTACCTCGATGCGGGTAAAAGGCCCAGGGATGCCGACTTCCAGCGGTTCTTCGGTGGCTAATTCGCGCACCGAATGGGGGCGATCGATGAAGTGAGACTTGACCACCCACCGAGGATCAGACAGATCTGCCTCAGGATAGGTAGCCGGCAGCTCCAGCATGAGAATGTTGCTCCCCCGGCGCAGTGAAATCCGGGGACCCTGTTCGGTGAGGTCAGTGGTGACCAACGGCGTTGTGGGAAGTGAATAAATCTCCGCGCTCATTTGCTTCATCATAGGACACGGCGGGGTGGTGTTGCCATGTCGCTGGTAGGCGGCCTGACTGTCCTATCCATAGGACAGGTGTCCTATTGATAGGACAGCTAGCTATAGTAGGGCCATGGACCCAGTACAACTCCTCAAGAAGAGCCCGCTGAGCCTGAGCGAAGTGTCGCGGCGTTCGGGGGTCTCACGAAATACGCTCAACCTGTGGATGCGTGGGACAGCTCAACCGAGTTTGACCGGGTTGGCCAAGGTAATGCGCGTGCTCGGATACGAGGTTTCCGTACAGGTACACCGCATGAGTGATGCCGCGGCCGCGACAGCCGCCAGAGTGCTTCTTGGGGATCTCGCAAGTGAGGAGCCAGACGTTAAAGCCTGGATTGACCGCTTTGTGCAGTGGGGTGACACCCCGGCCTGCGGCGGTAGCTGCCAGGCTCTCATAGAACGGGCCGCGTGGGCGTCTAACCCCTACGGCCGCAAGGACGCTCTCCATTTTTTACCAGCGAATCCCATAACGCTTGCCTCAGCGGTTGATGCGAGCGGGCAACCATGGGCGATGTCGGGTGCCTTTGCAGCTCAACAAGTCTCGGGGCATATCGCTGGTGAAGGAGAACCTCGATCAACATTGATTTGGTGCACAAATCCAGCAGACATCGTGCCTTCATTACCCACGCGGATTCGTGCCAGTGCTGAGCCAGTATCCGGAGGAATCACCCTCGTGCCTGTCGCTGGTGAAGAGCTCACCGGCGCAACTAATGAAGCAGGAATACACTACGTATCACTGCATCAGCTGGCCATTGATGTGTGCGCAGAAAACTACATCGGAGGGGCATAGGTGATGAGAAGAGCGACGAGCCGAGTGAGCTGGGAGCACCACGAGCGACCTCACATTGTGGAGTTGGGAACCGAGCGCGCGTTATTCCGACTCACCAAGCAACTTCCTGACTTGGTGTGGAACGCTGCCGCGCTGGAAGGAAACACGTTTACCCTCCCAGAAGTCCGCACGTTGCTCGATGCCGGACTTTTCCGTGGTGAAGGCGACGCAGAGGGAGACGGCGGTGGAGTGCGGCTCATGGATGGCGGGTTCATCCCTTTCGACCCTGCTGATGAATTGGGTGAAGCCCATGCCGATTTGCTGGTGTCCCTCCAAGGGCTTGAAAACCCAGTCGAGCAAGCGTTGGCCTATTTCTGCTCTGCCACGCGTAGCCAGTTTTACTTCGATGGAAACAAGCGAACCGCACGGCTTGTGGCGTCCGGTCTCTTACTGAGTCATGGATACAGCGCATTGAATATCCCCCACGCGAGGCAGCTGGAGTTCAACCTTGCACTTGATGAACTTTTCCGGGCCGACGATGCCACAGCTTTGATGGACTTTCTGTATGACTGCCTAGAGGAGTCCTCCCAGTAGAGGGAGAAGACGCGAAGTGCGTGAACGGCAAAGGCCCTCCGCTTTAAAAGCGAAGGGCTTGCTTGGGGCTGAATGCTCAGCGCATCCTCTAGTGTGAAGCGCTGAGTGCTTAGCGGAACATCCTCTGCAGAGCGGCGAAGTCAACCTTCACGATGCCCATGGACTGCAGGTAGGTAGCGATAGCGCCGAGGATGGCGGCAGCGATGCCAGCGCCCAGGAAGCCGGCGCCGACGGGGTGGCGTGGCTAAACGGAACAGAGCTGACGGCACCAGCGGACTTGCCGTGGGAAATAGCCTGCTCGGAGATGTTCTTCAGGGAGTGGCCGTATGGGGACTTGCCCAGAACACTGTTGACGTCGGCAAGCACTGCATGGACACCATAAAACGACAAACGGTGAACCCCAGGAGGTGGGATTCACCGTGGTGAATGAATGAGCGGATTAGGTCATCTGCAGGGTGGTGATGCAGGTTGCGCCCTCCTCGGTGGTGTCTAGGGGAACCTCACCGGTCTTGCCGTCCTTCTCGACGGTGATGGTGCCCTTTTTGTCGGCGGGCAGCCAGTAGCCAATGAAGCCGTTGTCAAAGGTCGTCGTGTCTTCGTTGACCAGCTCGTTTCCTTCGTCATCCGTGATGGTGACGTGGATGTCTTCCTTGCTGAGCTCACCAGTGCAGGTGGTCAGGGAGTGGTTGAAGCAGTCATGGGTCTGGGTCATGTACGGCGCGATGGAGACGTAGAACTTGTCCTCCGGCAAGGGCAGGGATGCTTGGCCCTGCTCGGCAGTGAGGACTAGCTCGTTCGGCAGCACGGAGGCGTGCAGATCGCTAGGGCGCTCCTCCTTGGGCATGTGGTCCAGCTTGTCGATGATCTCCGGGCCATCCAACCCTTCGAGATCGAACTCGGCGAGGATCTCCTCGGCAGGCACCTGTTGGATGTCGGTGCTGGAAGCGGCGCTCTTCGAGGCTTCGCTCGGGCCGGGGCTCTCCGTGGAGCAGGCGGACAAGGTGATGGCTGCGGCGCACACAGCCGCAAGAGAAATGAGGCGTTTCATAAGTCTTCCGAATAGGTCCGATTATGTTGACTCAAGCCTATACCCCACTGGGGTATCCATCAACGGAATGAGAGAAGGAACATCTTTTTGCGCTACGCGGGCTGAGCCTTCCCGTATAGCTGTCTCAATGGCTGCAACAGCTACCCTGAAGTACATGATTACCGGCGCCCTCAAAAACAACGTCGACCGCATTTGGGACACCTTCTGGTCCGGCGGCATTTCCAACCCTGTTTCCGTCATTGAGCAGTTCACCTACCTGCTCTTTATCAAGGACCTCGACGAGCGCCAGGTCCAGATTGATAAGCGCCGGGCGCTGGGGGATCCCACCGCGACGGAAGACATCTTTGATGCCAGCCAACAGGATCTGCGGTGGCGCAACCTCATCGAAGACCGTGACATTGCCCGCCGCAAAGCCACCATCATCACTAAGGTCTTCCCCTTCATCAAGGAGATGGGCGGGACGGGCTTCCAGGAACACATGGCCAACGCCTCATTCGAGATCGAATCTGAAGCGACGCTCTCACGCGTCATGGAGCTCATTGACCAGCTGCACTTCTCGAACAAGGACATGAAGGGCGACTTGTATGAGTACATGCTGGACAAGCTGTCAACCTCGGGTACGAACGGCCAGTTCCGCACGCCCAGCCACATCATCGAGCTCATCGTCGCGCTCATGGAGCCCACACCACAGCAGCGCATCATCGAAACTTTCATGTCACAACGGATACAAACGCGCGCCAACTACGATTTAGCCGCTTGACTGGTTCACTTCCAGCGAGCGAGGGTCATGGCCGATCTTCCGGGAAACGAAGAGCTTGCGGTAATGGGGATCCCCGTCTTTACGCGGGTAATAGTGCCAGCCAATTCCTGCCCAAAACTCGTCAGCGCCTTCGGAGAAAGCGATCAAGGGGTAACCTGCGTAGTGGCTGATCAGATGCCTTGCAAGCTCAGCCCCATAGTGCTGTCGGCGAAGGTCATGGCGGATCTCAAAGAACCAGATCTCTTTGGTTGGCACCGTCGAGTCAACTCCGATATAGCTATCGGAGAGCGGCCAATCTGTCACCTCAGCGCGCCCGACTTCCACACTATCGGCAAGAAACTGGATGTACTCTTTGCCACCCAGGGTGTCGTCGCCGACTCGTCCAGCCCTGTCGTGCCACCAGCGGTCATCGAATCCCTCGACCACCTGGAACGGCGTCACGTAGTTCTCAACTTGCTGAAGAATTTTCAATTGTAAGCAATCCACCACTCCAAGACTACGCGAGCGCCCACCAGGTTCTGGCAGGCGCTTAGATGTGGATACTGGGTTACTGCTTGATGGCGACTACTTGGGTGCTGCCGTCGCGAAATTGAAAGGTGACGTTGCCGTCGACGTCGACGGTGCCTTTATCGAGCAAAGCTACGCAGAGGTATGGGCTGAAGACCAAGCGTTCAAGATCAAGGTTGGCGGTCTCCTGCATGTAATAGTGGTAGGCGGCCAGTCGGTTGTTTTTGTTCTGGATCTCGGCGACCACGGCAGCGTGATCAGCTAACAGCGCCTGGTGCTGTTCGTGGCTAGCGTTGAACGCCTTCTCGTAGGTTTGCTGGTCTTGAGCGACTCGTGCGTTGTGGGCGATCATCGATTGGAGCTTTTTGGCCACCTCGTTGATCTGAGCGAGAAGCCCGGCGGCCTCAACCTCCAGGTCACTCGTGTCGAGGGCGTCGAGAACGGCTTGGTTGACACCTGTGTCGGTCGATGAGCCGAATCGAAGGCGAATGGCCTTAAGGATCATGTCCTTGAGTCGTTGATCGCTGATGTGCCCGGTGGCGCATTTTTCCTGGCCTGCGTATTTGTGGCCGCACCGCCAGATGACCTTTTCGTACTTACTGCCCGCGTGCCAGGTTTTCGAGCCGAAGAAGTGCCCGCACTGGCTGCACTCCAAGGTCGATGAGAAGGGCCGGGTGCGATGCTGGGTTCGCTGATCTCTAGCCCCTTTAGCTATTTCGGCTTGGACGAAGTCCCACACTGCCGGGCTGATGATCGCCTCATGGCTGGCGGTGACGTAGTACTGGGGTACTTCGCCTTGGTTGATGACTTGACGTTTCGTCAGGTAGTCAGCGACGTACGACTTCTGCAGGAGAGCGTCACCCTTGTATTTCTCGTTGGTGAGAATCGCTCGTATGGATCGGTAATACCAGGTCTTGTTGCCTGCGGCGGTGAAGGTCTCTGGTTCGTCGGTGAGGGTGCGGGCGATCGTTCCGATGGACATGCCACCTAAGTACATGTTGTAGATCCGGCGCACGAGTTTGGCTTGCTCGGGGTTGATGACGAGGCTGCCGTCTTCGCCTTTGTCGTATCCGAGGAAGCGGGAGTATGGGACGGTGACCTTGCCGTCGGCGAAGCGTTTGCGGTGTCCCCAGGTGACGTTTTCGGAGATGGAGCGGGCTTCTTCTTGCGCCAGCGAGCTCATGATGGTGATGAGGAGCTCGCCTTTGGCGTCGAAGGTCCAGATGCCTTCTTTCTCGAAGAAGACCTCCACGCCTTTGTCTTTGAGGGCTCGAACGGTGGTGAGCGAGTCGACGGTGTTGCGGGCGAACCGGGACACACTCTTGGTGATGATCAGGTCGATCTTGCCGTCGAGCGCGTCGGTGACCATCTGCTGGAATCCAGCGCGGTGTTTGGTTGAGGTGCCTGTGATGCCTTCATCGGTATAGACCTTCACGAACTGCCAGCCCGCGTGATCGCTAATGTAGCGGGTGTAGTAGTCGACCTGGGCTTCGTAGGACGTCACCTGATCGTCGTGGTCGGTGGACACGCGGGCATACCCGGCGACCCTGCGCAGGGTTGTCTGTCCAAGTGGAGCACCAGTGTGGAGAGCTCGGGTGGCGGGGATTGCTGTGACGGTGCGGGCCATTTAGCGTTCGCCTCGCTCGGCGCGCAGGCGCTCAGCCTCTGCCTTGGCCACGGCCCGGTACTTCGCCAATGCTTCTGGTGGTGTTGGTGCTTGCCGTGGGTTGTTCAACCCGAGCCTTTTGGCTTCTGCCCAGCGGGCACGCAAGAGTTCACCCCAGGCGGCTTTTCTTGCTGGGGTCCACGAGCTCTTCTTCAGGTTTGGTCGCCACGTGTGCGAGCTGCTGGTGCCATCGGTGTAATGAAACGTGTAATGGTCTTTTCCCTGCACTTCGATGTGGTCGATACGCTCGTTGAACACCTCTTGGTCGAAGGTATCGATACCCAGGACTCGCGCGATGAAGCCTTTGAGTGCCGTGTCAGAGATCTCGCAGGTGCCGCATCCGGTTTTGCGGCCTTTCTTGCGTTCGGTGCAGATCCAGTGCTCGGTGGAGATCGAGTTCTGGGTTTTCGGATTGCGTACGTTGCGCACAAACGAGCAGTTGCAGGACACGCATTTGATCTTCGACGTCAACGCCACAGTTTCTATGGACCAATTCGCCCGGGCACCGAGCTCGCGACGTCGAGCGATCTCGGTTTGTACAGCGGTGAAGGTGTCGCGGTCGATGATCGCGGGGATCGCGTTTTCCACCAGGTATTGCGGCAACTGGCCGGTGTTGCGCACTGCTCGTCCAGGCCTGCCCTCCGGAGTGGACCATCGCCCTAACAAGAGGTCGCCGGTGTAGTGCGGGTTCTTCAGGATGTGACGGACCCATTCGCCGGGCATCTTGTTATCAGCCAGGTGCGGAACCCTACCGTCAGCGATGAGCTGCGCGGCCATCTTTTCGCACGAGGTCTTCTTCATGTACTGGGCGAAGATCCAACGCACCACGGCTGCTTCTTCTTCGATGATCTGCACGTCGGTGCCGTCAGCGGAGTCGGTGTAACCGTACAAGTGGAAGCCGTTCGCTTTGCCTTCTTCGAAGCCTTTCCAAATGCGCCACTTCACGTTTTGGCTGATTTGCTCTGATTCTGCCTGCGCGAAAGACGCCAGCAGGGTGAGCATGAGTTCTCCGTCAGCGCTGGTTGAGGAGATGTTCTCTTTTTCGAATCGCACCTCCACCCCGAGGTCTTTCAGCTCGCGAACGGTTTCGAGCAGGTCGACGGTGTTGCGAGCGAATCGCGAGATCGACTTGGTGAGGATCAGGTCGATCGCTCCTTTCCGGGCAAGGGCCAGCAGTTCTTGGAACTGGGGGCGATTTATGGTGGTTCCAGAGATTCCAGAATCGGCGAACACTCCGGCGAACGTCCAGCCAGGAGTGTCGTGAATGAGTTGCTGGTAGTAGGAAACTTGGGTGGACAAACTCAGCGGTGTGCGTTCGGTTTCCATGCTGATGCGGGCATACGCTGCCACTTTCACAAGCGGAGAAGTGCTGATCGGTGGCGGGGTGATTTGCTCCATTCTCTTCAAGGTATTTCTCCTAGTCAGACAGGGTTTCAGGTTGTATCCATACATCACTCAAACCCTCGAGATAGTCAACGAAACTGGCTCTTTGTAGGGCGGCTAGCGGCGCATCTGGGGTGTCGAGGCGCTGGCACACGGTGATGGCTTCGCGTGGGGTGAGGATGCCGCGTTCGAGAAGCTTCTTGACCTGCGTGAGCTGGTGATGAGCCGTCAGCTCGGCTGCCATGTTCATCGTTTACCGCCACGGGTATTGAAGCGGTGCTGGACGTAGCACGGGTGGCAGCAGTACTTGCGTTTCACCTGGCCAGTGCGAGCAACAGTGACCTGTCGGTGGCAGTTCGCGCAGACCAGTTCTTCGGTGACCACCCTGCGATGGGCGGCCCACCAGGCTCGTCGACAGGCAGTGGAACAGAACTTCGATCCTTGCCGGAGCTCGATTGGCTTGCAGCAGTGCAAACACCACACTCCAACTGGATCCGTGACCTGCTCAACGGCAGGATCGACGGTGATGCCGTGTCGCAGACAATAGGTCTTGACACTGTTGGCGTTCAGATCCAGGTGCGCGGCAATACGAGAGTAGGCAACCCCCGCAGCGCGCATCATCTGGATGTGATGGCGATCAGTCTGGTTCAGAGCCATGAGCAGGCCCTCCTGGCAACGAGGCGAAAGGTGGTCGCCCATACGCCGGTCACGCCAGACGAAACCGGACAACAGAAACAAAGCTCCCTGCCGCGTTCGCACCCGTGGCTGGGATCTGCGCCTCTATTCAGATAAGGCAGCAATTCTTTGCTCAATTCACAATGCGGGCCGATCGACGTGTGAACCGCGACAGAGCAAGGGCGGGTGAAGATGACTGGCGACGACTTTGAACTCCCGGTGTTTCTCGACGACCAGTCGTACCGAACCTGTTCAGAATGCGGCTCAGATTGTGTCCCTGACCCGTTTGCTGCAGGCGAAGGTCAAGGCATCAGGATCGCGTTCATCTGCCCGAGCTGTGGAGTGCAGTCCGTCATCGACCCGTTCGACGACCTGCGGTAAACACCAGCTCCGCAAACGCAGAAAAGGCCCCGCCACCACCTCGATGAAGGTGATGACGGGGCCAAGGGTTGATTTCGCGTGGGTTAGCTGATGCCGAGCTTCTCGTTGACGCGTTTCTGCACAGCGGCGTAGTTGCCGCCGAGGCGGCGCTTGCGTTCCTCGCCGTTGCCATAGTCTCCTCGGATCACCGCATCAGCCAGGGCATCGATGTTGACGGAGGGCTTGGTGGGGTTTCCTCCGGTGAGCTTCTCGTTGACGCGTTTCTGCACCGCAGCGTAGTTGGCTCCCAGTCGGCGCTTGCGCTCGTCCCCGTTGCCGTACTCGCCTCGGATCACCGCATCAGCCAGAGCGTCGATGTTGGCGGAGGGCTTGGGTGCGGGCGGTGTTGGCTTTGCCGGTGCTGTGGGGGCGGGCTTGGTGCCGCTCATGCGGTCGTACCAGTACTGGGCGCGTGCCATGTAGGCCGCATGCTGGCTTCCTGCCAGCGAGGCCGGGCATTCGGTGGAAGAGAAATGCTTGTGGCCGAACACGTTCTTTCCCCAGACGGGTCGTCCGAGCTTGTAGTAGTGGCAGATGGCCGCGACGAGGTGGGCACCGTTGTCAAGGCAGGCCTCGGAGATACGCCAGGGCTTGGAGGAGATGTCGGCGTGTTCGATACCGATGGAGGTGGTGTTGGCTTCCCAGTTGCCTGCATGCCAGGCGGTGTCGCGATCCCAGACGAGCTGGCCGATCCGCCCGTTGGAGTCGACCTGGTAGTGGGCGGATGCTTGGCGGGTCTGCCACACGTCCCAGATGGACTTGATGGTGAGGTTGCCTGCGTTGTGGTGGATGATGACCTTGTTGATTTTCCGCCCGTTGCGGCCTTTGGTGTAGTGCTTGTTCATCAGCCGGTTTTCGTCGGCTTCGAGGGTGGCCCAGTTCTTCATCAGGGGTTCTCCTTTTCTGCTGGGGTGGTTTGGTTGGGGTGGTGTTCGAGGTCGGGTTTGCCTGTCACGTCACGGGTGATCAGGTCCAGGGCGCGGCGAATGTGATCAGGCACGGGCAGCCCGAGGCGGGTGGCGTTTTCGATAAGGGAGATGCCTTCGTTGGACAGGTAGAACACGACGGTGGCGGTGCGTAGCGCTCCGGATGTTCCGATGACGTGCACGTCGAGCAGGTGGGCAAGTCCGATCAGGGTGAAGATGAGGATCTTGCGGGAGATGCCTCGAAACCCGATGGCTGAGGAGACGCGGCGTTCGGCGATCGCGGCGAGCACGCCGGTGATGTAGTCGAATACGACGAAGGCGATGAGCGCGTACACCAGGCCGTCGAGGCCTCCGAGGAACGCGCCGATGACGGCCCCGACCCCGGCCAGGCCGGTTTGGATCGTGGCCCAGATAGCTTTGAGCGACATAGAAAGTGGGTTCCTTCCCGTTTGTGGGCACACGACAAAGGCCCGCACCCAGGTGGTCGGGGTACGGGCTTTCCGTGTAAGCCAGATGTGGTTTACAGGTTGGGGCTAGTGAGGACGTCCAAAACTGTGTCGGTTAGGTCGAGGCTGCCGGTCGACGGACCGACTTCCTCGACGTGTTCGGGGCTGTTTTCGGCTGGTGGGACAGGCACCGGGTCGGGCTGGGCTGGTTCGATCGGGTGAATCACCACTTCCTCACCATCAACTGCTTCGGCTGAGGTTTTCTCACTCATCGGTGTCACCGACCTCCGCCGTCCTCACTGCGTCATGTTGGGCTGCTTCTACAGCGTCGAACAGAACGTTGTATGCCTCCGCCTGCTCACCGGCTAAGGGCTCGTCGTAGTCGGCTAGCAGCTGTGCGATATCGGTGAGGTGGGTGGCGTAAGTGGGGCCATCCACCTCAGCCACTGAGTCCAACAGCTGCTCGCGCAGTGTCAGGAATTCGGCGAGGTCGGTGCCACCGGCGAGTTGAAAGGTGCCGTCTTCGCTGATGACGGGCTTGCCCTCCTCGTCGAGGATGGCGTGGGTGGTGACGAGGTCATATTCGTCCTGGCCGAACCGCAACTGCGCGTTCTTGACCAACTCGAGCAGTTTGGAGCGCGCCCGCGATTGAGCAGGCTTGAGAGACATCGTTTCGAGAAGATCGTGGATGGGTCCGAGGTGACGGTTAGCGATCAGTACACGCATGCGTAAAGGTTCTTTCTAGACGAGGCTGGTGGACATGGCCGACAAGCCGGTGTTGTTGTAGTTGGTCCAGGTGATGTTCGACCCGGAGCCGGAGATGGAGACGATCCAGCCGTAGTTCAGGCGGCGGATGATTTCGTTGACCCTTGTCATCAGGTCTTTGAGCCGGTCGAAGGCCCGCGACATGTTGTAGAACGTGCCGTTCGTGGTGATAAGCAGGTCGTAGGTGTGGAAGCCGATCCGTGCCAGCCCGCTGGAACCCGACAAAGTGGCGTAGGTGCCTTTCCCGCTGAAGGCTACGTCTTGAAACATGACGTAGCGGGTGTCAGAGGTGTAGACCTTGTTCCCGTTGATCCGCAGGTCAGCGCCCAGGTGGATCCCTGCCCGCCCATAGAACTTGCCCTTCGGATCCAACGTCAGACACGTGAAATAGTCGCCGGTGGAGGTCGTCTGATACGTCCAAGCGACGTAGTCCCCCCGGTAGGCCAACTGGTTGACGATGCCTTGGATATCGGTGGCATCCTTTTTCGCCCGGCGGGCCATTTCACCGATGTAACGCGTCCCGTACCAAAACCGCAGACCGGACGACGTGATCGTCCCCTCCAACGAGGATCCGGAGTACCACGAGATTTGTGTTGGCGTAATCCGGATCGAACTCGTCCAGCCCGCCAGTCCTACTTGGATCGCGTTAGTCGCGAGCTTGTCCGCCGTGATCGACTTGGCGCGAATCCGGGCAGCGTTCAAGGTCCCGGTGGTGATTTTCCCGGCATCCAACGCCGCGATCTTTGCGGAGGTGATTGCGGCCTCAGCAATCATCGCGGTTTTGATGAAGCCGTTAGCGATGGTGAGTTTGTCACTGGTGATCGATCCGGCCGCGATCCTCCCCGCAGACAGGGTGCCGGTGGTGATCTTCGAGGCCGACAACGAACCGATCTTTGCGTCCGTGATCGCCGCGTTAGCTATCATCGCCGTCTTGATGAACCCATCAGCGATCGTGAGCTTGTCACTGGTGATCGAGCCTGCCGCAATCCTGGCAGCCGCGAGCGTGCCGGTGGTGATCTTGGCAGCCGACAGGTTGGCGATCTTCGCATCGGTAATCGCCGCGTTGGCGATCATCGCGGTAGTGATCGTGGCGTTATCGATACTGGTTCGGCCGGTGATGTGTATGCGCTCACCGGCGATCAAGATGGTTTCGGGTGAGATGTTGATCTGGGAGATGATCTCGCCCGAGCGCACACGCAGGTTCAGGTCGCTGGCCATCATTGAAAGTGACGAGGCGAGGCTGTTATCCGCGTTCGTCAGCTCAGTGAACCGGGCCTCATTACTGGTTTGAACCTGCCTTGCCGTCTCGTAGGCCGTATCGGCACGGTGTCGCGCTTGGGAGACTGAGCTCTCAAGCCCAGCTACCTTCGCACCGGCCTCACCGGCTACCGCCTCAGCCTGTCGTGCTGTGGCTTCGGCCTGGCTGGCTGCCTCGCGTGCCTGACCGATCTCGGCTTCGGCTTCGGTGAGGCGAGCAGCGACAGCGGCAGCGGCGGCTTGGGCATCGTCAGCAGCGGTTTTCGCAGCCTCGACCTCAGCGCGGGCCTCGGCAAGCTCAGCGCTGACCTGAGCATGGTTGAGATCGGTGGCAAGGGCAACCCAGCCGGGCTCGCCGGTGTCGGTGACCTGGTAGATCCAGATCTCGATGCTCTCGCCATTGTCCCTAAACCACGTGTCCCCGAGGCGGGCGGCAGCGGGCTGTTTCGGCCCGTAATGGTTGGTGGATTTCCCGTCCGCTGATGCCAGCGCCACGCCAGCAAGATCAGCAGCCATCTGGGCGGCCGTCTGCGCGGTGGTGATCTGGCGGGTGATCGAGGTGAACTTCCCTGCAACCGACCCCAACTCCACCGAAATATATGTCTGTCGGAGCGGGTCGTATTCGTAGCCGACGACCCGCGCGGACAAGGACACGCCCAGGTCGGCGTGCTGTACCGTCACCGTGTCTCCCAGCAGGACGGTCTCCAGCTCGGCGAAGTCGGCGTACTCGGTCGTCGAAGCAAGGTCGACGAACGAGACGGTGTAGCTCGCAGCAGGCGTATCGACGTGGTTGGTGGCGTACTCGGCCTTGGCGGCTTGACGCAGCAGGGCGTGTGCCTGCGGCAGAGGTACTTCGTCCTCGCGGGGGTTATCTGCGTCGGCGATCGCTTTGATGTCCGGGTAGCGCATCACCTTGATATGCGGGATCGCGTAGGCATTCAGGTGTGGCGAGTCGACGTAGAGCTCGGGCAGGGTGATCCCATCAAACCCGACCGGCACGATCCGGGTGACCACGCTCGTCAGATCGATGGTCGAGGTGTAGCCGGTGAGGTTCTTGCGATCCCGGATCACGACCCCACGATCCGCGCCGCGTGTGGCGGTGTGGTGGATGTGCCGGTTATCGCGCGTGAGCTCTCCGGCCCACCGGGAGGCGAACGTGTTATCCGACCCCTGGTCCATGATCGCGACGGCAAGGTTCATCCGCACCACGCGCGCAGAGGCCCTGGTGGCCGTATCGGAGCTGGTCGCGGTGAACCGGTGCGGCGTGGTCGCAGACCTAAGGAGCTGGTCGAGGGCTGCCTTGGGGGTTTTGTTGACCACGAAGGTGTCGGCGATGAAGTTGCCTGCCAGGTCGTAGAACAGATGGAAGGCGGTGACCTCCAACAGCCCGTCCAGGCTGGTTGTGACCTCGTGGATACGAAACCCTTGCCGGATGGTGGTGCCGGGAACAGGGGCTGCGATGATCGCCTCGACTACCAGCTTTGAGGCCAGCGGCCCATCGGCTGGATAGGTGACGGTCAGCTGGTAGGCTCCGCCGAGTTCCTCAACGACCCGGGCGTCGATCAGTTCAGGGTCGAGGACACCCTCGCCGGTGGCGGTGAACGTGGTGGCAGTCGGGGCATGCACGGTGAGCATCGGTGGTGTTCCTTTCGCAGACGTGCACCCGCAGCCAAAGAAACGGCTACGGGCGCACTGGGAGCAAAGAGATGGGCCGGGTTAGGGGTTTCGCCAGTTCCCGGTGATCTCGACTTTGGAGATGCCACTACCCAAAGTGACCCGGTTGACCCCTGGAGTAAGGATCGGGAACGTGCCGGTGACCGCGTCGGTTTGCACCCGGCCTGCCACGTGTGCGACAAGCCGGGCCGAGTCCAGGGTGATCTGCCCTGCCGGTGACTGAACGCGATAGGCGGCCCCGTTGATCGTCAGCGTCAACGCCCCGGTGCCCTTGATCGTGATGATCGGTGCCGCATCCACCAGTCCCGGGTTGGTGATCTGCCCGGAGGCGGTGAGCGTGTGGGTGGTCAGCCCAGAGTCGAGGTAGCTAAACGGCTCGCACACCAGGTGCGCCTCGAAGAATCCCCACGAGGACATGTCCGTGCGCAGTGGGCTAATGGAGGCGTGTTTGATCTTGTGGAACGCCTCGGGCTGGTGGGACAGGTGAATGGTCGCCGCCCGGGTCAGCGCCAGTGCGGCTTTGTGGTAGGCGGCCAGGCTGCCTGTGATCGCGAGCGGCAACGTGATCGACGTGTCGTGCCAGCCGCCGAGGCGGGTCAGCGTCCCGGACCTGCCTGCCACCTCAATATCGTCTGTGACCCGCTCGGCGACAGGTAGGTCGACCGGGGCGGTGAGCCTCAGGCCCAGCGACGTTGAGGGCACTGTCTTGTCGAGTGTGAAACCGTGCATCAAACGCCTCCTCCTGTGGCGAGCACCGTGTGGTGGGAGTTGATACGTGCCAGCTGGCGGTTGATGCCGGGGGCGAGTTTGCCGACCAGCGTGCCGTCGTTGAGCACGACCTTGATGTCCATGGCCCCCAGCAGTGCCCGGGCGGTCTGGTCGACGATGCCCGCAACCTCTCCTGCGCGCCCTGCCTCCTGGCCGACAGCGCTGTGGCTGGTGGTTGCAAGCGGTGGTTGCAGGTGGGTTGGGGTCAGATCGACCGGCTCCAGGCTGGTGGTGATCGGCACGTCGATACCGCTGGTGAGCTCGCTCATGGCCTCCAGGGTGTCGGCGGCGACGTCCTCGGCGGCTGCGACTGCGCGGTTTCCGGTGTCTTCGATACCTCCGGCCAGGCCTCGGGTGAGCATGTCACCGACCCACGCCATTTCCTTTGATGGGGAGTTGATGCCGAAGAAGCCGGTGATGCCGTCCCAGATGTCAGAACACCAGCTTGTAACCCTGTCCCAGAGCCAGCCTGCCAGCGACTGGATGCCGTTCCACAAGCCCCGCACGAGGTCCGCGCCAGCAGAGGCCATCTGGCCGACCCCTTGACCGACCGCGCCCACGATCCCGGTGATGATCTGCGGGATCGCCGCCACGATGGTCGAGATGATCTGCGGCAGGTTCGTAATCAACGCGGTCAACAGCTCGACACCCGCCATGACCAGTTGCGGGATCGCCCCACCGATCGCCGAGACGATCGCTGCGATAATCTGCGGCAGCGCGGCCACGATCGTGCTGATGATCTGCGGCAGCGCCCCAATCAAGGCGGTGAGTAGTTTGACGCCAGCCTCGATGAGCTGCGGCAGGGCCGACAGCAGCATGGTGATGATGCCGGTGATGATTTGTGGCAGCACCGTCACGATCGCGGTGATGATCTCCGGGAGCGCGTCGACCAAGGAGGTCAACAACGCGATACCGGTTTCGATGATCTGCGGGATCGCCCCGATGAGGAACTCCACGATCGAGGTGATGATCTGCGGCAGCGCCTCAATGAGCACCGGGATCGCCTCCAGCAGGCCCTGGGCGAGCCCCAAAATGAGCTGCAACGCGGCATCCAGGATCATTGGCAGCGCATCGACCAGCCCTTGGACCAGGGCGACAATCATCTCCACGGCCGCCGGGATGAGCTCCGGGAGTGCCTCACCGATACCGGTGACCAAGGTGGCGATGATCTGCAGGGCTGCTTCCAACAGTGACGGCAGCGCCTCGATGATCGCCTCGACTAGTGCGACGATGAGCATCACCGCTGTCTCGGCCACCGACGGCAACACCTCGATGATGCCTTCCAGCAGGGCGGTCAGGATCGACATGCCGGTCTCGACGACCATCGGCAGCTGCTCGGCGATGAACGCGAGTGCTTCTTGCAGGATCTCGCCGAGCTTGTCGATCAATGCCGGGGCTCCGCCCTGCTCGAAGGCTGCCGTGAGCTCATCGATCCACCCGTTGACCATCGGCATGACCGTGCCAGCCAGCGCGTCGGTCAAACCTTGGGCGAGCAGGCCCTTGAGGTTGTCGATGCCGTCGCGCATGGTAGAGAGCTGTCCGGTGAAGGTTTTCGACTGGGCTTCCATCGCCCCGTGGAAACGGCCGCCTTCCTCGGTTGCCGAAGCGAACGCGTCAGCGACCATGTCCGCGCTGATCGCGCCCTTGGCCATCTCCTCTTTCAGCTCGCCGATGGACTTGCCCGTCTTGCGGGAGATCTCCTCCAGCGGGTTGAACCCGGCGTTGATCATCTGGTTGAGGTCCTGGCCAGTCAGCTTGCCTGTCGAGGACATCTGGGCGAACGCCAACGTCAGTGACTCCATCTTCTGCGCGTCACCTTGGGAGATATCACCGAGCTGGCCTAGTCTGCGGGTAGCTTCGTCGGCGCTGATACCGAACGCCATCAGGGTTTGGGTGTTCTTCGCCAAATCCTCCATGCCGAACGGGGTCTTCGCGGCCTGGGTTTTCAGGTCGTTGACCAGCTGTTGGGCTTTTGCCTGATCGCCGAGCATCGTGGTGAAGCTGGTGGTGTACTGCTCCATGCGGGCGTTGTACTCCACCCCGTCCTTCAACGCATCGGCCATACCCCGGCCGATACTCGTGATCGCCTTGCCGATGCCCTTGACACCAGCGACGATCGCCTCGGCGGCCAGGTTCGCTTTGAGCACGTCCCCGAAGATCCGGGTCTTATCCCCGGTGTCGTCCATCTCGTCGCCGAGATCATCGACCGCGTCCTCCAAATGCCCGGCATCCTTGGCAGCGTCTTTCGCATCATCGCCTGCACCGTCGGCCTCGTCACCGAACTCGCCGAGCGCATCATTGTTGGCCTTGAGCTCTTTTTCCAGCTCGTTGAGCTCGGCACCGGCGTTGTTGAGCTGGATCTGCCAGTTTTTCGTGCGCGAATCGTTCTCCCCGAACGACGCGGCCGAGTTCTCCAGCGCGGCCTTGAGTGTTTCGATCTTGGCCTTTTGGGTCTCGATCTCTTTGGTCAGCACCTGGTTGCGGGAGGCCAGTGCCTGGGTGGACTTGTCGTTCTTGTCGAACTGGGAGGCCACCAGTTTCATCTCCGAGCCCAGCACCCGCATCTCACGGTTGATGTCGGTGATGGCCCGCTTGAACTCGCGTTCACCTTCCAGACCGATCTTGAGACCAAACGAGCTATCAGCCACGGTGAAGGTCACCTCCTCGAAGTAGAATTAGGCCGTGGGAGTCGTCCGCGCTGCGAGGGAACACAACGTGAGTGACACCGATATTGAAGTGCGCCGGTTCGCGAAACTGCTCGCAAAGCTGGATGCGCATCTGCCGATTTCAGATGCGATGGAACAAGCCGATCCACAAAAGAATGGGCGCTGGTGGTCCTCGCAGCGTGAACACATGTCGAGATGGTTCGCATCGCAAGCGACCACCGGCAGCGGAGCATTCACGCGGCAAGAACCGAATGTGTCAGCGAAAACGACCTATAACCGGCTTCAACACCCCGAAGGGCTGGTCTGGATCGCTGAGGCGCTCGGAGCAGATACCGACCTGGTCCAGCGTGTGGCCGACGAAGCGTTGACTATTCCCAGACGCTCCCGCAGCGCATTTGTCCGCTCACACCTACCGTGGGAACTGATCGCTCAGCTGGCTAAATCCCGGCTGGGATGATGTCGTCGATGAACCACACCCGTGCTGGTTTCGCTCGTCCTGTCTCGATCCGCCAGCAGTCCACCAGGTCAAGGAGCTCACCAAAGACCATCAGGCCCACCTCGTCTTGTCTCAGGCCGAGGTGGGCTAAACCGATGTAGGTCAGGCGGGTGAACACTGCCCGGTCGGATTCGACTATCCGTCCGCTGCCGGGCTCACTTTTGGGGCTGGCTCGGTGAGGATGTCGCGGCGGGTGCCTCGCTGCAGTGCCTCAGCGATCGCACCCCGGTAGTCGGCGATATCGGCAGGAACCGTCAGCAGCTCCACCTCGTCCTCCGTCAACTGAGGGCGCGGGTTGTCGCGGTGGGTGAGGTTGTGGATCTGCACTGACTGGTTGGCCAGCAGCGTGATCAGCCAGATCACCTCGGTCAGTGTCTGGCCGAGGTCCTCGGAGGTCTCCAACGCGGCTCCGAGCTTGTCCAGCCCGCCGTAGCGCTCGGCGATCAGCCGGGTGGCCTTGGTGGTGAGCACCAGCTCGTACCCGCTCCCACCAATCGTCACTCTCGCACTGCGCGAGGCAGTGTCACGCGATGTTGTGTCAGTCATGGGGGTGCTCCTTTACTTGCCGGGGCTGGTGGCGGCGGGCTCGTAGACGGACTGGTACCAGCCGGTGATGATCTCGGCCTTGACCTTGGGGTCGCCTTCGGTGGCTTCGGCTTTCCACGGGTGGCGGCCCTTCGCGTCTGGCTTGTTGCGGCGCAGGATCGTGCCCTCGATGCTCGGGGTGGAGAACGTGATCGAGTCGGCCTTGGTGGCAAGGGTGGTGTTTGGCAGGGCGAACTTGACGCGGTAGAGCCAAAAGTACTGGAAGGTGCCGTTGGAGCGGGCGGCACGGAACCCGATCGCTACCGGTGTGCCGCCGTCTTCCGAGGACGAGATGAGCACCCCGTTGGCATCCAGGGTGGCACCGGTCAGTGCCGCTGCGGCTTCTGCTCCCAGGTCGTCCACGCCGAGGGTGAGCGTGCCGGATTTGAACTCCTTGACGATCTCGCTGGGCCCATCGTCGGCATACAAGATCGCCTCGGCGACCTCGACGGACAGTTCCGCTGAGATCGCTTTGGCCAGTGGCTTCGGGCTGGCGTAGGTTTCCTCGCCGGTGGTGGGGTTTTCGGTAATCGTGGCGTAGTAGAGCTTGTCAAGACCAATCGTGGCCATGGGTGATTCGTCCTTTCGTTAAAACGGGTGGTGGCAGCTGATATCGAAGCTGTAGTGGTGGTAGCCCGTATCGTCCTCGAAGCCGATGTAGCGCCTGGCGGTCACCACAAGCCCCGCTTCGACGAGTGCGTGGGTGATCCGGTCGCGCCAGGGCAGGTAGTTGCCAGTTGTGAACAGGCCGAGGCGGACTTCTTCGACTTCGACGCTCGGGGTGTTGTCGGCGAACACCTCCAGCGTGTCGCCGATCGGGGTGGCAACCAGATAGGTCACTGGTGCGGGCGAGGCGCTAAACAAGCTCACCGCGATCGGCAGATCAAGCCGGTCAGCGACCGTGGTGAGGGTTTCCAAAAGCGGGGTGTTCATGGTTGGATCCCGTCGAGCCTGGCTTTAAGCACCGTTTTCATCGCCTCCACCGCGCCCCGCCGGGTCTGCGAGCGTGTCGGTGCCAGAAACGGGCGTGCGGGCTGGTTGCTCCTGCCGTGCTCTAACACGTTGGCAATCAGCGCATTCGACCTGCCGTCGCGGCGGTTCTCGGCGAAACCGACCTTGACGTTGTGATCGCCTCGTGAGTTGACCTTCACGCTCGTAACCCCCAGTGCCCCGAGGAGCTGGCCGGTTGAGCGGGACGGCATCGTGGTCGCCCGCCCGATCGCGGATGCGAGGTTGGCTCTCATACGTGGTTCGACCACGTTCGCGCCAGCTGTCAGCACTTCGTCGGCTGTAGAGTCCAGCAGGCGTGAGGTGGCCTCGAGTGCGTCAATGTACTTATTGGGCAGTCGGATCTGGACGCGCGCCATGATGGGCTCCTTCCGGGTGCAGACGGTGGGCAAGGATCTCGATGTAGCCGCCGATGGCCTCGACGGTGTCGATGACAAAGCGGCCATCGGCAGCGGCGATGTGCATGACCTCCGAGACGGTGAGCCCGGGGATGGTGCGGATGCGGAACAAGACGGTGGCCTGCGTGTAAGCCGCACGGTTAACCCACGCTGAGCTGGCGTGCCTCATCTGGCGGTAGGCGCGCACCGAGGCGACCACCTGCTCGGCGCTAGCGGTAAAACCCGCAGCGTCCCTTCGGGCCACGGGGGTGATGAGGTCGATGGTTTCTCGCATACTGCCAATGCCTGCCATGGGTTAGACCTTCCATTCGCGCTCAAGGCGCAGCAGCGTGTTCACCGCGCCCCACATGGCCTTGGCGGCATCGGGTTTGTCGGACCAGAACCCGGCCGTAGACCCGTCACGCGACTCGTAGAAGTGACTGGCGAGCATCACGATCGCCTGCCGGGTCGAACCGGGCATCTCGTGGGCCTCGTAGTAGTCCTCAGGCAAGTGCTGGAAGCTGCAAGCATAGGAGGTGGCAGCTGCCACCAGGTTGGCGATGAGCTCGTCGTCCTCGTCGTGGGCGAGGATGAGGTTGGCTTTGACCTGGTCGATGAGCTGGTGGTTCATGGCTGCCACCTCCTATTCGTTGCGTGGGGGTTTTAGGCTCCGGCCTTCTGGGTGAGGATCTTGACGGCCTCGGGCAGGACGAGCTTGCCGTCCAGGCGCTGGGAGGCGAGGAAACCGACCTGGCCGGAGGTGGCGAACAGTTCGTTCAGGCGCTTGAACGAGCGTCCCTGCCGGTCAGCGATCCAGTAGTAGGACAGGTCACCGAACGCCACGGTCTTCGCGCCCGCCTTGATCTCGGGTGCGAACGTGGAGGTGTGCACCGGTTTGCCCAGGATCATGTCCGGGGCACCAGCGGTGAGTGCTGGCTGCCACAGGTACTGGCCCTGGTTGTCCTTGAGCTTGCGCACGGTTTTCACGGTGGCGTCGTTCATCAGCCACACCGCCCGGGCCCGATAGGGGGCGCGCAGGCTGTAGTGCAGGTCGATGAGCTCATCGGCGGTGATGTCGGCGGCCTTCGCGGTGGTCACATCCGAGATACCGCCACCGGTGGCGTCGAAGATGCCGGTCGGCTTGCCCTTGCCGTCACCGACCAGGAACGCTTCCTCTTCGGCGGCACCGATGCGGCGGGCGAACTCGGCGGCGAGGTAGGCCTCGACGTCGAAGACCGAATCGCCGAGCAGTTCCTCGCTGATCTTGAGGAACGTGCCGAGCTTGAACGCCGAGAGCGTGATCTGGGAGAAGGTCTCGTCGGATTCGGTGTAGGGCTTGCCCTCATCGAGCCACCCAGCACTGCCGTGGGTGGACACGACCGGGATCTTACGATCCCCGCTGGTGGTCTGGATGACGTTGGCAAGGCCGCGCATGATGTTCTGGTCGGCCAGGGACTGCACGAGGGTGTGCTCGAATTCGTCGGGCACCAGGTAGCCGCCCTCGGAATCAACCCCCTCCGACAGGGCGTTGCGCACCTCCATCGGCGAGGCGTTCAGGCGCATCGCATCCCAAAACGCCCGCTTATAGGATGCGGTGGCGCGGCCGGTCTTGGATTCGGTCTCCTCGCCGGTCTGGCCGGGCATCGAGGTCAGCGGCGCATTCGTGGCTCGGGCCAGATCAGCGTCTAGGCGCTGGGCACGTTCGGCGCGGGCGATCTCGTTGGTGAGCTTGTCGATATCGGCTTCCATGCGGGCGTAGGTCTGGTCGTCCTCGGCGGACAGGCAGCCGGTGGTGGTGTCGCGGCGCTCGTCGAGGAAGGCCTTGGCCTTCTCCCAGGTGTCGGCGCGGCGGGTACGCAGGTCAGAAATCGTCATCGTGGACATTGGATGGTTCTCCTTGCTGGTTAGTGGGGGTGGTTGATCAGGGCGGCGTACAGGTCCACCACCCGACGGCCCGCAGGACGTACGGGCGCTGGGTCTGGCGGTTGGGTGTCAGGTGGCGTGTCGGTCAGGTGTGCGACGAGACGCTGTTCGGCGGGCTTGCGGGCAAAACACACCCCGCTGGCGGCATCGCCCAGCGGGGCGGGGTTTCGTGACGTCGGCGGCCACGGTTTCTGCTTGTCCGGCTCCTCGCCGTCCTCGTCGTCTGGGTCGGGTGGGGTGCGGCTGCCGGTGAGGTAGTCGTCGGCAAAGCCCATGCTGATGGCGGCACGCGCGTCCATCCAGGTCTCTTGATCCATGAGGCGTGCGAGCTTGGCGCGGCTCATCCCGGTTTTCAGCTCGTAGGCGTTGATGATGGATTCTTTGACCGCTGCGAGCATGTCGATGGCCCGGCCCAGCTCGTCGGCGTCACCGACGGCGAGGGTGGCCGGGTTGTGGATCATGAGCATCGAGACCGGGCTCATCGCCACGACCTCACCTGCCATGGCGATCACGCTGGCGGCGCTGGCCGCGATCCCGTCAATATGGACGCGGACGTGGCCTGGGTAGTCGATGAGCATGTTGTAGATCTGGGCTGCCGCGACGACGTCTCCGCCGGGGCTGTTGATCCACACCGTCACATCACCGGAACCTGCAGCCAGCTCGGAGGCGAACAGGGCCGGGGTGATGTCGTCGTCAAACCATGACTCCTCAGCGATCACCCCGTTGATACGCAAAACCCGGCTGGTATCGCTACCCGCCGGGTCAGATGTGTCGGGAGCGGGTGGCTCCCAGTTCCAGAACCGTCTCACCGGCTCCTCCTTTCAACTCGTTGTTCCACCGGCTGCTCATCCGCAGGCGGTGTTTCCTGCTGTGCCTGCCCGGTGGTGGCGTAGGCCCCGGCCATGGATAGCGGCAGCATGTTGCCGTTGACCAGGTACAAGTCGCCGCCATCAGCGGCAGCGATGCGGTCGAGGTTTTCGAGGGCGCGGATGTCGTTGGCGCTCATCCACCCGTTCTGCCTGGCCACGGCGTAGCCGTTCATGCGCGAGACGTAGTCGCCGCGCAGCAGGCCCTCGAGGTTGAACTTCACGAATACGCTCGGCTTCTCACGCGGGCTAAGCAGCGTCTTGGTCAGGGCTTGTTCCCAGCGGATGACCCACGGGTCGAGGGTGTATTTCACGAACTCCAAGGACTGCTGCTCAATATTGGAGAAGCTCGATTTTTCGAGGTCGCCCACCATGTGCGGTGGGATGCGGAAGATCCGGGCGATCTCGTTGATCTGGAACTTGCGTGTCTCCAAGAACTGCGCCTGCTCCGGGGAGACGGAGATGGGCGTGTACTTCATGCCCTCTTCGAGCACCGCGACCTTGTTGGCGTTGCGGGCCCCACCAAAGGTTTGCTGCCAGGACTCGCGCACCCGAGACGGGTCTTTGATCGTGCCCGGATGCTCCAACACCCCGCCAGGGGCGGCCCCGTTGGCGAAGAACGACGCCCCGTAGTCCTCGGTGGCCATGGCCATGCCGATCGCGTTTTTCGCCATCGCAATCGGCGAGTAACCCACCAGCCCGTCAAACCCGAGCCCTGGGATGTGCAGCACGTCAGCAGGCGACAGCCGGATGCGAGACCACTCACCGGCGGGTTCGTCGCTGGTGGTCTGGTACTCGTAGTAGAGCCTGCCCGCATCGTCGCGCCCCACACTCATCCGGTTGGGCATCAGCGGATACAGGCCAATGACCTCGTCGAGGCCGTTGCGGATGACCTGTGCGTAGGCGTTGCCCCACAGCAGCAGATGCGTCATGAGGGTCTCGCGGAAGACGAAGCTGGTCATCTCCGGGTTGGGCTCATCGTGCAGCAGCCGGTAGAGCGTGTGGTCGGTGGCTTTGACCTTCGACCCGTCTTTCTCGGTGCGGTAGACGTGCAGGGGCAGGCCCGCGATCGCCTCCGCCAGGATCCGCACGCACGAATAAACGGCGGTCATCTGCATCGCTGAGCGTTCTGTGACTGTGCGCCCGGAGCTGGTGGGACCGAATAGGAAACTGTAGCTCGAAGACAGCTGGTGGTTCGACACCTGCCGGGTATTGGTGCCGCGTAGCCAGTCGAAAAGTCCCACAGGGGCCTCCTTTGCGTTGTCGAAACTAGAGGACGAGCAGCCCGCGCGAGTCGTACACCGACGTGCCAGTATCGCTACTGCCGCCTCGAATCGCGCGGTCAAGCGCCATGATGGTGGCGACGACCCCGTCGATCTTCTCGGTGGACTTCTGCTTGTCGGGTTTGATGTTTCCCGCCGGGTCTTGGCGCACATGAATGTTGTCGACCATCCAGGCCAGCACCGGGTGCCCTCCGTGAGCCAAGCGTCCTTCAAGTGCGAGCTTCATCAGCTCCTTGCTCGGTGGGCTCATGTCTTTGAAGCCCTGCCCGAACGGCACGACGGTGAAACCGGCATCGTCGAGGTTTTGGCTCATCTGGACTGCGCCCCACCGGTCGAAGGCGATCTCGCGGATATCGAACCTCTCGCCGAGCTGCTCGATGAGGTGCTCGATGTGGGCGTAGTGGACCACGTTGCCCTCCGTGGTCTCCAGAAAGCCTTGGGCGTGCCACAGGTCGTAGGGCACGTGATCACGCGCCACCCTCAGCGAAAGGTTGTCCTCCGGTATCCAGAACCACGGGGCGATCCGGTACTGCTCGTCATCCCCGTAGGGCGGGAAGACGAGCACGAACGCGGTGATATCCGTCGTGGAGGCCAAGTCCAGCCCGCCGTAGCAGGGCCTGCCCTCCAGCTCGTCTAGGTCTACCGGGTCCGCGCAGGCGTCCCAGATGTGCATGGGCATCCACCGCACGGACTGTTTCACCCACTGGTTAAGCCGCAGCTGGCGAAACGAGTTCTCCTCGGCGGGGTTTTGGCGCGCCGAGTTGCACGCGGCGCGTACCTTATCCACCGGCACCGTGACCCCAAGCGAGGGGTTGGCCTTGTGCCAGACCTTTTCATCCGTCCAGTCATCATCCAGGTCTGCGCCGTAGATCACCGGGTAGAAGGTGGGGTCGTGTTTCTTGCCCGCCAGAATGTCGCGTGCTTTTTGGTGCTGCTCGTAGCAGATGCTGTGGGTGTCGGTGCCTGCGGTGGTGATGAGGAAGTACAGCGGCTGGGTGCGCGCATCACCCGAGCCCTTGGTCATCACGTCGAACAGGGCCCGGTTGGGTTGGGTGTGCAGCTCGTCGAATACGACACCGGAGATGTTGAACCCGTGCTTGGAGTACGCCTCAGCCGAGAGCACCTGGTAGAAGCTGTTGGTCGGCTTGTAGATGATCCGCTTCTGACTGCTGAGGATTTTCACCCGCTTCGATAGGGCTGGTGATTGGCGGATCATGTCGGCGGCGACCTCGAAGACGATGCTGGCTTGCTGCCGGTCGGCCGCGCACCCGTAGACCTCGGCGGCTTGCTCCCCGTCCCCGCAGGTCAGCAGCAGCGCGATCGCGGCGGCCAGCTCGGACTTGCCCTGCTTCTTGGGGATTTCCACATAGGCGGTGGTGAACTGGCGGTAGCCGTCGGGCTTGATGGTGCCGAACAGGTCGCGCACGATCTGTTCTTGCCAACCCAGCAGTGTGAAGGGTTTTCCTGCCCAGCGGCCTTTGGTGTGGCGCAGCGCCTGAATGAACGCCACGGCGAAGTCGGCTTTGCGTTGGTTGTAGGTGGAGCCGTCTGCCATGAACCGGGTTGGTTGATACGTGCTCGTCATCGTGGCGGCAGCTCCTTCCTCGGGGCATAAGAAAAGCCCCAACCGTGTGGGGCGAAACAGTTCGTGCAGGGCCCGGCCCGTCTGCGTGGTCAGGGCGGCGCGAGGGGTTAGCAGTAGGTGGCGCGGAAGTCGGCGACCACCTGGTCGGTGTCGAAGCCGCCGTATCGCCAATCGGACAGGCCGCGCTGCCCGGCCAGGGCGATGATCTGGTCGGCTTTGGTGTAGTGCCAGCCGATGCGGCTGAGCGTGTGGACCGGGATCTTCTCGGCCCCGACCTCCTCGGCGAGCTCGTCGAGGACGCTGAAGGGGATCTCGGCGGCGGCCTGGATCTCACCGTGCGGGGCGGCGTCGGCGGGGATCTCCAGGTGGTTGGTGACCAGCTCTCTGGTGGCGTCCATCGGGTGTCCTCCTTGGCCTTGGTGGGGTGTGGGTTAGATCTGGGTCAGGGCCCAGGCGATGGCGTGCCCGGCGTCTGCGAAAAGGTGGTCGGCCTCGGCGATGAGCTCCAGGGCGCATTCGCTGCGGCCGCGTGCGTTCGGGCCGAAGCCGTCGATCGGAGCTTCGGTGAGGCGGTAGACCTGGGCGCTGTTGCCGTAGCCGTCTTTCTTGGTCCAGGTCGCGAAGGTGGCCAGCGTGTAGTCGCCGTGTGCGAGGATCGCCCCGTAGGAGTCGACGCGCATCTGCAGGGCTTCGGTGGTGAGCTTCTCGGTGGTGTTCATGGCTGTTGTCCTTTCCTGAGGGGCTGTTCTTTTGTCATGTACATACAGCCATAGGTGCGGGCGCTTATCCAGTCGTATTTGCCCAGATCAGGCACTATTTTTTGGGATCTACAGCACTTAAGAAAACCGTGGAGAAACAAGGCTTGTGACGAGAGGAAACCCCGCTCGTGGCAGGGTTTGCGGGTGCCAAAAGGTCAGGCGTTGCGGGTGATGCTGTAGTTCACCAGGTCGCGGGCGTTCAGGGGTGCCAGTTCGCTGACCATGGCAATGGCGCGTCGGTAGCCGTCGGTGACCTTCTCGATCTCTTCCGGGTCGAGGGAGCCGTATGAGGTGGTTTGGATCGTCCACTGGCCGGTCTGCCAATCCCGGTACAAGGGCGGGGTGTACGGCAGGCGGGCTGCGGGGCGGATCTCGATCGCGAGGTCGTCTGTGGTGTCGATGGTGACGATGGTGTAGCCGAGCCGGTTCGCGTCCTTGACCAGGTGCTGGGTGGTGTCCTCTTCGATGCTCATCTGTGGCTGGGGGTTCATGGCTGTGTCCTTCCCTGAGGTGGTGTGCTTTCGGTATGTACATACAGCCATACGTTGTGCCGCATATCCAGTCACTATTTGCCCTGATGAGCCGCTATTTTTCGGGCTTTTCAGTGGGTAGGGTTTCCCAGGAGTCCTCGCCCGGGATGAGCCCCAGGTTCGATCCGGTGTCCCAGTCGACGTGGACGGTGCCGAGGTCGTCGACGAACGCCACGGTGCCAAGCACACCGGGGCGCAGCGTCGTGTACGGGTCGCTGGTGGCGATCAGGCGCACCCGCTGGCCAGGAGTCATGGTCAATCCTCCTTCCTGCTCGTCGGGGTGCGCCAGGCGGCGTCCCCTTCCAGGCCTGCCAGCAGGATGCGGCGTGCCTGCTTGTATTCGGGGCCGATGAAGCCCAGGGAAAGCAGGAAGCAGCGCATCGTGTACTTGTCATTGCCCGGTGCTGGCGGCGTGGAGCGGATCCGGGTTGCCTCCTGGGCGCGCTGGCAGAGCCTGGCCACAAGCGGGATCACCGCCTCGCGTGCCGTCTCCGGCGTAATCGACTCACACCACGGGAACGAGACGGTCTCGTCATCGTTGAACTCGATGGGTGTGGCCGGGATGCCCAGGGCCTTGGCGATCAGTGGCCCTTTGGCTGCCAGGAGCGCTTCGAGGTTGGCGCGAGTGCGCTCACTCCACCCGGTGGTGGGCATCGTGACCGTCAACGCCACCTCGCCCGGGTCGGCGGTTTCAAAGCCCGCCTTGTGGGCGGCCTCGAGCACGGCCTGCGCCTCGATGCCATCTGGCAGGTAGAGGGTCCAGTCCCGATCCAGCGTGGCGTCTGCGATCTGGTAGGCAAACGAGGGCGTGCCCAGATAGGTGGCCTCGGTGCCAAGGTGATCGGCGAGAAGCTGGGCGAGCTTTTTCCTGCCCGTTTTGTGCGGGGTGAAGGCGAGGATGCTCATGCCACGACCTCCTGCTCGAACCAGGCGGCCACCATGGTGAGGAAACGCTTCGGGTCGTGCTCGATCACGCGCACCACCAGCTGGTAGCCGCGTGCTGTGGCAACCCGCAGGGTTTCCTCGGGGTCGTAGACGTTGACTCCGGCTGCGATGAGCTCGCTGATTTCGATGTGTAATTCACTCATGACCAGTCCTTTTCGCTCGGTTCCCCCAGGTCTAGGGGTGCTTGGTCATGTACATACAGCCATACGTTTTTCCGCTTATCCAGTCGTTTTTGCCCTCATCAACGGCTCAGTTTCACGCCCCTGTTTTCCCTGCATATTGCGGGGTTTTATTCGCGGTCGCGGTCGACCTGTTTGACCAGATCCAGGTAGGCGTACTGGGTGCCGTCGCGCTGGCAGGTGATCCCGGCCGCATCCCCGGTCGCCTCGGCGTAGCGGCGCAGGATCACCGAGGCGTACTTCTCGTCCAACTCCATGAGGTAGGCGATGCGGTCGGTCTGCTCGGCGGCCATCAGGGTCGAACCGCTGCCAGCGAAGGTGTCGAGGATGATCGCGTTGGCCTGGGTGGAGTTGCGGATCGGATAGGCCAGCAGGTCCAGCGGCTTGCTCGTCGGGTGGTCGGAGTTCTTTCGCGGCTTGGCGAAGTTCCAGATCGTGGTCTGTTTCCGGTCAGCGAACCACTTGTGCTTGGCTCCCTGCTTCCACCCGTAGAGGACCGGTTCGTGCTGCCACTGGTACGGCGAGCGTCCCAGCACGAGGGAGTCTTTGACCCAGATGCAGCAGCCGGAGAGCTTGAACCCGGCATCGATGAACGCTTTGCGGAAGTTCAGCCCTTCGGTGTCGGCGTGGAACACATAAGCAGACCCACCCTTGTCGAGAACGCCCGCCATGTTGGTGAACGCGGTGAGCAGGAACTCGTAGAAGGAGTCGGCCTTCATCGCGTCGTTTTTGATCGTGAGCCCGTCGGAGGACTCGAAGGCGACGTTGTAGGGCGGGTCGGTAAGCACCAGGTTCGCGCTCTTGCCGTCCATGAGCATCGCGACATCGTCTGCGTCGGTGGCATCCCCGCAGACCAGCCGGTGCCTGCCGATGGTCCAGATGTCCCCGCGCTGGACGAAGGAGGCGGCCTCGAGAGCGGCGGTGAGATCAAACCCGTCGTCGTCTACCTCGTCCTCGTCAAGGCTGCCGATGAGCTGGGCGATTTCGTCATCGTCGAAGCCGGTGAGCTCAGCATCAAAGTCGGCCGCGTCAAGGTCCGCGATGAGCAGGGCCAGCTTGGACTCGTCCCAGTCGCCGCTGATCTTGTTCAGTGCGACGTTCAGGGCCTTCTCGCGGGTCTCGTCCAATTCGACAACCACGCAGTCGATGCTCGTGTGGCCAAGATCCGCCAGTACTTTCAGGCGCTGGTGGCCACCGACGACGTGGCCGGTGGTGTGGTTGTAGATCACCGGCTCGACATAACCGAACTCAGTCAGCGACCGCTTGAGTTTCTCGTAGTCCGCATCCCCGGGCTTCAGGTCCTTACGCGGGTTGTAGTCGGCGGGCTTGAGCTCACTGATGGGTAGCTGCTTGATGAGCACGGCGGATCACCTCTTCTCTGAGCTTGTCGGTAAACGGCAGCGTCCATTCCCACTCGCTCAGACCATGGCCCATGTGCCCATAGGTGGCAAGCTTCGCGTAGATCGGAGAACGCAGGTGCAGGTGTTCGATCATCGCGGCCGGTCGCAGCGGGAAGACCGCCTGGGCGGCGTCGGTGAGCAGCCAATCCGGGTGCTGACCGGTGCCGAAGGTGTCGATGCGGAACGCGACCGGGTCAGCCTTACCGATCGCATAGGAGATAGCGACGTGGCATTCTTCGGCCAGGCGCGCATCCACCACGGTTTTCGCGATGAGCCGCGCCATGTACGCGCCCGTTCGGTCGACCTTGGAGGGGTCCTTACCCGAGAACGCGCCACCGCCGTGCGGGCCGAGCCCACCGTAGGTGTCGACCATGAGCTTGCGTCCGGTCAGCCCGGTGTCAGCGGTGGGCCCACCGGTGACAAACCGACCGGACGGGTTGACCAACACGCGCTCAGCCGTGGCACCGGGCAGGTGCGCCTCGATGGCCGGGGCGACGACCAGCGTGCGCACCTCCCGTTCAAGCGCCTCGGGGTCTTTGTCTGCATTGTGCTGGATTGAGACGATCACGGTGTCGATGCCGACCGGAGTGCCCAGCTCGTCGTAGACCACACTGACTTGGGATTTGCCGTCGGGGCCGATCCCACGGATCGTGCCGTCGGTGCGGGCTGTATCGAGGCGGCGGCAGATCTCGTGGGCGAGCACGAGCGGCAGCGGCAGGCGCTGGGGCGTCTCGCTCGTGGCGTACCCGTAGACGGTGCCCTGGTCACCCGCCCCCAGGCTCGCATACGCCGACTCATCACCTGCACGCGCCTCGATGGAGGTTGTAACACCTGCGCCGATGTCGGCGGATTGGCGGCGCACCCACACGTAGATGACAAACCGGTTCGGGTTGTACCCGGCCCGGCGCAGCGCCTCCCGCGCGCAGGCGCGCAGCTGCGGCCGGATGGTGGTGGTGATCTCGCCGGTGACGATGATGCGCCTGCCACTCGCCATGACCTCAACGGCCACGCGTGCCGCCGGGTCGCGGGTAAGGATGTCATCGAGGATGTGATCTGCGATCAGGTCGCACAGCTTGTCGGGGTGGCCGATACACACAGATTCAGCACTTCGCACTACAGACACGCGAGGGCTCCTTTCACAAATGCGAACAACAAGAAAGCCCGCCCGGGTGCCGGGCAGGCCAGAAACGAAACAAGCGGGATGAGGGGCCTTAGGAGGAGGCTTTGAGCAGCTGCTCCATGACCTCATCGCCTGGCGTGGTGCCGGAGTAGTCGGTGGTGCAGGTGGCACGCACGATGTCGAAGATCTCGTACCAGTACACGTTGGCCTGCTTGCCGAACGACTGCGACATGGCCACGAACGGGCTGGCGATCGCAGCGCCCGTGGTGGGGTGTTTGCCGAGCAGACCGAACTTGGAGATTGCCTGCTCGCACTGGATGTATCGGGCGAACGCCTGCGCGTACTGCTCAATTAAGCGTTTGGAGACGAACTCGGTGCAGCCGCGTTCATCCAGCCAGTTCCAGGTCTCCCGGTAGACCAGGTCCGCACCGAGCGGTTGGCCGTCGCGCTGCTCGGCCGACAGGTATTCGCTAGGTTCAGGCATCGTCTCGCCTGCGAGCAGCGCACCATCGCCGATGTCGGTGCCGTCCAGGTCGAACACATCGAGCTCGGCCGGTGTGGTGAGCCTGGTGGCAGGTCGACCTGAGGCGAGCTTGTCGTTCAGCGCCTCGGGTTTCGCCCCGGCACGGACTCTGCGTCCGCCTCGGTTGGTGCCGTCTTTGGCCACGACGTAAACCTCCTCTAGGGCGTGTTGCTAAATCCATTGGAGGGTGGCGGAGAGGTAGATTCCGGCCGCGTAGGAGCGGGCGGTCTTGTCGAACCGGGAAGCGAGCCCTCGCCACTGCTTCACTGCGTTGAAGCATCGTTCGATGACGTTGCGCCCTTTGTAGCGTTCCCGCTGCTCGTTGCCGAAGTCGATCGGTCGGCCCGGCCTCTTTTGACGCTTCTCGATCTGGTCAGCGCGCTCGGGGATCGTGGCCTTGATACCGCGCTCGCGCAGCCAGGCACGGTTCTTCTTCGACGGGTACCCCTTGTCCGCGAGCACCCGGTCCGGCCTCGTGCGCGCCTGGCCTCGCCCGGGGACGCGGATCTCGTCGAGCACGCAGGTGAACACGCTCGTGTCCGCGACCTGTCCACCGGTCAGCACGAACGCCAGCGGGCGAGCTCACCCATCGCAGACCAGGTGGATCTTCGTCGTCAAACCACCTCGTGACCGGCCGATCGCGTGGTCACACGGCTCCGGCCCGGATCTCTTGTAGTTCGATGGAGCCCCCTGTGCCCCGGGGCAGGGTCGCACCGTGCTGATGCACACGCGCGATCGATGAATCCACCGACACGACCCAGTCGACCTCGCCCGCGAGCGAGGCCCGCCGCTGGACATGGGTGAGCAGGTCCTCCCAGACACCCTCGGTCGCCCATCGGCGGAAGTTCTTGTAGATCGTGTTCCAGTTCCCGAAACGCTCGGGCAGGTCCCTCCATGCTGACCCCGTCCGGAACCGCCACGCGGTCGCCTCAACCACCGTGCGCCGGCCCACCGGCGGGCGGCCCCTCGTGTTCACCGCAGGGAACACGTCCCCGATCAGCTCCCAGACCTCGTCGGTGATGACACCTCTCGACATGACTCCAGCATCACCCACGCACCCCGGAACACCATTTAGCAACACGCCCTAGTGCTTCCTCGCCGTCCTGTGTTCTAATTGGGTATGGCCCGAGCGAAAACGAAAACGGAACTGCTGACAGCAACCACCTCCCAATGGGACGTGCTGCAATCATTGATTGACTCCATGCGGCCAGAGATAGAAAGCGTCGGCTTGTTTTTCGGCGCTGACTTCGACCGTCCTGAACCCCACTGGGGCAGGGACAAGAATCTGCGCGATGTCCTTGCCCATCTCTATGCGTGGCAAAAAATGCTGTTCGACTTCGTTGACGCCAATCAAAACGGGACTGCCCGGCCATTCCTGCCCGCACCTCACACGTGGCGGACCACGCCATCCCTAAACATGGAAATCTGGGAGCACTACCAAGACACGTCACTGGGCGACATACAGGACATGCTGGGCTCGAGCCATTCCCAGATCATCGAGCTCATCGAAAGCTTCACCGATGAGGAGCTGTTCACTAAAAAGTACTTCCCGTGGACAGGAACCACCTCGTTGGGCTCCTACCTGGTCTCAGCAGCACCCAGCCACTACGACTGGGCCATCAAGAAACTGCGCACCCACCAGAAAGCCAACAAGGCAAGCCCGAAAGCCCCAAACCAGACACCGTAAAACGCACCAGCTCAAGACGGCGGGTCAATACCCGGTTTGATTCGTGGATTTTGTGCGCGGTTGGCCCCGCCCGCTGAGGAGCGCGCCAGTTGTGGAGATCCGCTCGCCCCCACCCCCTCGGCGAACGCGCCACGTCGCCTCGTGCCGGGCCAGCGGCCTCGAGGTCGGCACAGGTGAGGGTCATCAGGTAGGCCGCGAGAGGCGGGCACACAGCGCTTTTAGTAGCTGTAGACCCGAGGGGCTTGCCGCCACCGGTCGCCATCGAGCGCGGACTGGCGCGAGTGGCACGGCTTGCACAGACTGCGCAGGTTCGACTCGTCGTGGGTGCCGCCGTGGTCGAGCGGGATCACGTGGTGGACCTCAGCCACGGGCGTGTACCGTCCACGGGCCAGGCAGTCCTCGCACAACGGGTGGGCTTCGACGTAGGCCGCGCGGATCTTTCGCCACCGGTGGTCGTAGCGTCGGTTGATCTTCGGGTCGCGCTGGTAGGTCCGGTAGCGGGTGTCCTCGGCGCGGGCGTGCTCGGGGCAGAACCGCGTCTCGGTCAGCTCGGGGCAGCCGGGCTGGGAGCACGGGCGCTTGGGTTTGAAAGGCATCCGTCTCACCACCCTTGTCGTTCATGGCAACGACCCCCAGACGAACCGTGATGATTCGTCTGGGGGTCGGGACCTACTTTTCAACCACTTACAGCATGCGACAGGCACACCCTGAAAGTCATCCCCTCTTTGCGACACTCATGCGCGCCAATGCTTCAGTCTCTGCCGAACAAGAGACGCGCGAAGCGGGCAAGGGCGCGCTGCTTCTTGGCGAAGGCAGTCTTGCGTTCGACGTAGAAGTGTTCGGCGACTTTGACGGCGGCGTCCTCGGCGGAGAGGTCGTCGAGGAAGAAGACCTCGAGGACCAGCCGGTCATCGTCGCTGAGGCTTTCCCAGGCCGGGTTGAACCAATCCATGTAGGCCTGCGCCTTTTGGTTGCGGGCTTTGAGCGCGTCGAGGTTGTCGAGGATCGAGCAGACTCGCGCTTCACCGGCGTGCGGGTTGTTGCCCCGTGGCAGGCCGTCGAATCGGGGTGAGCCGATTGAGGTCAGTGAGGCTTTGAGCTCGTCGGCGTACCCGTCGCCTTGCTGGAGAATGACAGCTTGGGTTGCGTAGTCCTGGAGGACGCCGATAGCGGCTTTGCGGTAGTCGAAGTAGTCCCAGATGGGGTGGTCGTTCATGAGTGTGCCTGCTTTCCCAGAGTGTCGGCGACCGCATTGATCAACGCAGCCTGTGTCATGTCTTTGTTGTCCAGCGCGGCCAGAACCGCCTCATCGAGGGTGTGGCCTGCGGCCAGGTGGGTGATCGTCACCGGCTGGTCTTGTCCCTGGCGGTAGAGCCTCGCGTTGGTCTGTTGGTAGAGCTCCAAGGACCAGGTCAGGGAGAACCAGACCAGGAGGTTGCCGCCTTGCTGGAGGTTGAGCCCGTGCCCGGCTGAGGCCGGGTGGATGAGCGCCAGCGGAATCTCGCGGGCGTTCCACGCTTCGATATCGGTACTGGTTGTCAGCTCGCGGGCCCCAGGGAACCGTTCGGTGATGCGCTCACGGTCGTGTTTGAACCAGTACGCCACGAGCAGCGGCTGGCCGTTGGCCGCCTCCACGAGGTCTTCGAGCGCGTCGAGCTTGCGGTCATGCACCACCACGGTGTCACCGCCGTCGGTGTAGATCGCGCCCGAGGCCAGCTGCAGGAGCTTGCCTGACAGGGCTGCGGCGTTCGCGGCATCGATGACCTGCCCGTCGAGGTCGAGCACCATCTCATCTCGCAACCGCTCGTAGGCTTTGCGCTCCTTCGGTTCGAGGTCGACGAGCGTCGTGGTGACCGTCAGCTCAGGCAGGCGCAGGTAGTCGGTGGTGCGCATCGACAAGGTGATGTCGCTGATCGCCTCGTAGATCTCGTCCTCGGCACCGGGTGCGGGCTTGTAGGTGAAGATCTGCTGGCCGTTTCGCCGATCGGGTACGAACCAGCGGTTGCGGTAGTGGGTGATGAACCTGCCGAGGCGCTGGCCCTCATCCAGCAGACGGAACTGCGCCCACAAGTCCATCAGCCCATTAGCTGCGGGCGTGCCGGTCAGTCCCACGATCCGGGTGAGACGTGGCCGCACGGAGGCGAGTGCTTTGAACCGTTGCGCCCGGTGGTTCTTAAACGAGCTCAGCTCGTCGATGACGACCATGTCGAACGGCCAGGCTTTGCCGAGGTGGCGCACCAGCCAGGGCACGTTCTCGCGGTTGATGACCGTCACCATCGCCTCGGCGGCAAGCGCATCCACCCGCTGGGTTTTCGACCCGACGGCGACGGCAATGGTGAGCCCTGCCAGGTGGTCCCACTTGGTGGCCTCGGCGGGCCAGGTGTCGCGGGCGACCCGCAGGGGCGCGACGATGAGGACGCGGCGGGCCTGGAAGGAGTCCAGCAGCAGATTCCAGATGGCCGTCAAGGTGATCACCGTCTTGCCCAGACCCATCCCGAGCAGGATCGCGGCCTGCGGGTGATCTTCAACGAAGGCGGTGGCCAGTCGTTGGTAGTCATGCGGCTCGTAGCGCATCAGCCACCTCCTGGACTGCGTCGATGCTGTCAACGACGACCACGTCCATGCCGTGATCCTTCAGCTGCTGGATGCGACGGCGTTGGATGGGACGTGGGAGGCGTCCGGGTGCTTTGAGCTCGACGAAGATGACGCGTCCGCGATGAATGCAGATGCGGTCTGGAACCCCAGCGGTGCCGGGGCTGGTGAATTTCCAGCACAGGCCACCAATCGCCTCAACGGCTTGCTTCAAGTGTTGTTCGATTGCGTGCTCGTTCATGGTTCATGTCCTCTCGTGAGAGGCCCATGACGACCTATGACGATGCGATATGGACTTTTCCTAAGGGCTATTTTTCTGCCCTATAGCAAACTCACATATGGGTCGTCATAGGTCGTCATAAGGCCCGTCTGGCTTAGTTGTCGAACTCGTTCTTCAAGGCCAAACCGTGGACGAACATGCCGTGCATCGTCCTTTTACGTGTGAAGCCGTGGTGTTCGACGGTGGCGTTGAAATCGACCATGGGACGCGCCCACCCGGAGGTCGACATCGCCCACGCCCGATAGGCCTGATACAAATCCCCGGCCCGTTCCGACAGCCCAGGGTCAAGATCGCAGTTGGCATCAAGGAACTGAGCGAACCAGTTGTTCTCGTCCCGATACGCCGCTGATGCCTCCACCACGCGGGCCGGAGCCTTCAGGTGGTAGTCCTCGGCGTGGATGAGGCGCGCGCCCTCCATAATCCAGGCCAGGATCGCCCCGCCTGCCTGCGTGTAAAGGTAGTCGGCATAGTTCTTGATGTCGGATGCGCCTTCGATCTTCGCCTCGAAGGGGATGACGATGAGCCTGCGCCAGATGCCCGCATCCATCGCACCCACCCTGGGCAGATGGTTCGTGTAGAGAATCAAGGTGTGCGAGGGGGTGAAAGCAAACGGTGCCTTGTACTTCTTCTCCGCGTAAATCTGATCGGTGGAGGCCAGCTGCTTGACCACCGAGGTGGACATGCGCACGCCCTCTTCGGATTCGGCAGAGATGATGAGGCGTTTGCCTTTGGCCTCAGCCAGCTCAGGCTTGACGTTGCGCATCCCACCGATCGTGAGCACATCAGCACTCATGTTGCCTGCATACGTGCCCAAGACTCTGGCGATGGTGTTCCAGAACGTCGATTTGCCGTTGCGACCATCCCCGTAAGCGATGACGAGGGCTTCGACGAACACCTGCCCGATCGCAGCAAGGCCGACGATGCGCTGCACGTAGGCGATGAGCTCGGCATCGCCTTGGAAGAACACCTCGAGGGCTTCCTGCCACAGGTGCGCGCCGTCGGTGCCCGGGTCGAGGCTGGTCTGCTTGGTCACCAGATCCGCCGGATCATGGTCGCGGCGCGATGCGGCTCCGTGGCGCAGATCGTAAGTACCTGATGGGGTGTTGAGCAGATACGGGTCTGCATCGAGCTGCTCAGGGGTGGTCAGCAGCATGGGGCGGGCTTCTTTCAGGCAGTTGGTGATCCCGCGTGATTCGCGGCGTTTGAGTGCGTAGGCCGCATAGGTTTTCGCGTCCTCGAAGGCGGCGAACGCCTCCTGTTGGGCGGCGTTGAACAGGGCCTGGGCTTTCGCCTTCGACATCGACGCCAGCAACATGGCAGCCCCCGTGGCGGCGAGCTGGTCTTTGGCGTCTTCGAGCAGCTCGTGGGCCTCGGCCAGTTGGCGTTCGGTGAGCTCCTGGGCAACGGCCTGGGCTGCGGGAGCGGATTCGTACCAGACACCGTCGTAATAGACGAGCCAGTCGGTGGCCTCCGAGTAGCGCAGCGAGTCCGGATAGGCCTTGGCAAGTGCGTGGGCTTGGCCGACGTCGCTGTAATCGGCGGGTCGTACCGAATCCAGGCTCGCCTCAAAATCCTCTGGTGGCACATACCCGGGCTGGTTCTCGACCGTCTTGGCGAACCGGGTGGCCGACCTCCAGATCGACTCCACCTCCGCCTCGGGCAGCGGCGGGTTGCAGCGAGCGGCCTTGCGGTCAAACAAGGCGCGCGCCTCATCGGTCGTGCCGAGGCGAATCAACAGCCTGCCAGCAAACCTCGACAACGTCGCATTACGCGAGCCTTCCTCAATGGTCTGGGTTGCGTCATCCCACTGGGCGAACACGTCCTCATCCACCGCGTCGGCAAGCCACGCGTCGATGGTGCGCTCACCCTCGACCACGGTGACACTCGGATCATCGTGGCCATAGATGAACCGGCCAGCATCGATCGCGTTAGGGTCGAAAAACTCAAACCTGGAAGCAAGCTGTTTCTTCAGCCCCGCATAGGCCTCAGCGTCAGCCACGGGGTTAATTGGGAAGTAGATGTGGAAGCGGGGTCTGGCCGACTGGGCTCCTTTCGCCCGCTGGTGGTTGCGGGAGGTGGCGGTCATGAACGCTACGTCTGGCAGCTGCTCGGCGAGGGTTTCTGGGGTGACCCATGTGGCCTCATCGTCGCTGTGGGCGTTGTCGACGTCCAATACCAGGCAGTTGGAGGTCACGAAACTGGCTGCCGAGCGTCTGCTGCCTAGGTATTCGGCAACCACATGATCCAGCCTGGCGACCGCCTCCAGGTCGGCTGCCGTGGTCACGGTGTGCGGGTTCGGGTAGTGGGCGTTGTTCTGCTGGCCCGCGACGGTGGCGGTGAACATCGTCATCGCCTTCATAGAGTGACCTCCTCAAAGTCAGCGTCGAAATAGGTGATCGGCAGTTCGAGGTGGTGAGCCCATTCGATCTCGGCGCGCATCCCTGCCGAGACACGGGCCGTGTAGACCCAGATCGCCTCACACTTGCTCAGAAGAATCCGGTTGAAAAACATCGCCAACTCACGCTCACTCGCGTCGGTGTCGTCCATGAATTGCGGAAACAACAGGTGTGGTGCGAGCGGAATCTTGCGACGTGCCACCGCGTGAGCACACAACGCGCGAGCCAGCTCCACGTTGTTCTCGACGTCACCGGCGTACGGGGAGCAGATGTAGACCAAAGGCCGGTATCCGTACTCGGCGCGCTGGAGACTCTTCAGCGCCTTGTACGCGGTGGGATCTGGGTAGCCCTCCGTGTTGTGGGGCGAGAAACCCAGGTCGATGTTGACAGCAGTCGTCGTCATGCCGCACCGCCGTCCTGCTCGATGACCGGCAGCAGGCCGAACCGGTTCTTCAACAGGTCATAGACGAACAAGCGACCCTTCTGGGTCCAGTACATGTGCGTGCGGGTCTTACCCTCGTCGTACTCGTGGGTCTTGGACTGCGTGTAGCCCTGCTCGGCAAAGGGGGCGTAGAGGAACCAGCGGCCGGACTGCCTGAACTGCACCCCGGCGTCGTGCAGCAGCAAGTTCAGCTTCTTCGCCGACAAGCCATAGTCCTTGGCGATCTCGGTGATGGTCAGTAGCGAGTCCGACTGGAGCACGACATCGTAGTAGGAGACCTTCGGGGCGGCCTCAAGCAGGGCCTGCTCGGCTGCCAGCCGCTTGGCCCGCTCGGAGCGAAGCTGGACGATGGCGTGCTCGAGGAACTCGTCGTTGTCCAACAGTTCGTCGATAGCGTAGACGCCATGGCGGCGGATGGTGGGAAGGACCTCGTCGACAACCCAGGCTTCGAAGTCCTGGGCTGCGGGGAGCTTGGAGGAGAAGATGAGCCGGTACAGGTCACCTTCGGTGATGAACCGGGCTTCTTGAGTGCGACCGAGCGCATCCGTGATGGGGTGGTGAAACGCCACCCCACGTCCATGCTGCTTGATGGCGTTAACTGGATCCTTGTACCCCAAGGCGGTGGCCACATCGCGGCCACAGAAATACACCTTGTCCTCATGCTCGACAGTTCGGATCATTCCAAAGGCATCGTTGGTGAATACCTGAAGATCTCTCGTAGCCATGTCTGGCTCCTTCTAAGAGCCAGGATTGACGTGAATTCCAGCAAGCCACGGGTGCGGCCGCGTCGGGCTCTCACGCATACGCCCCTGAGCGCGCAAGAATCCGGACACCCGGGTCTTGCTGAAATACTCAGGCCACTCGCTCACATGAGAAGCTGGAGCGGTGATGCAGTCCGATTCTTTCTCCCAACGCTCGACTATCCGCAGTATTGCGAATGTCCTGGCAAGTACCGATTTGCCGGGCCTAAGCGGAAGCCAAATCGACGAGCTTCTCCTCGACATTGGTGCGCCACCGCGTGTTGCCGGGAGTAAGCGAGAAGGACTGTTTGGCGCGCTTACGGAAGGAATGTCCGCAGCGCAAGCAGGTCAACTCACTCGTGAGTTCATAACGACTGCGATGAGCCCGGCACGGCATACCACCGATCGTCAGCGTTGGAATGATTTGCGCCGCTTGCTCAACAAGGTGCTGGCGACCGAAGGATGGCATATCGACGATGCTGGCGAGTTGACCCAACTCGCTGAGGCGGCACGCACATTCGATGATATCGAGCGTCTTACCAGCTCTCTCGTGGAGGAACTTCAGCGGCGCGGTACCCACGAACGCCTAATGGAGTATTGCAGCCAAGAACTGATCGCGGAGTCTCTGTTCCACGCGATATCCGAGGCAGCCAAGTCGATCCCTGACCGCATCCGTATCCTTACTAGCTTGACCGACGATGGTCAGGAGTTGTTCGACGCAGCTTTGGGAACAAACAATTCTGCCCCTAAGCTCGTGATTAATAACTTTTCCACGGAGTCGGAAAAATCAGAGCACAAGGGTTTTAAGAACCTGCTTATAGGGATCCACGGGCACTATCGCAATCCCCGCGCTCACAAAACCCGACTAGGTAGTGAGGAAGGTAAACATGACTTCCTCGATGCCTTCAGCTTGTTCTCCTATGTCCATCGTCGCCTCGATTCCGCCCAGCAATATCAGTCCTTCATGTAGAAATCACACACGTACCCGTCTGCCGCTAGCGGCAACCCCGCTGCCCAGTCAGGCGTAATGGCCATCAGTTTGCAGATCTCGTCCACGGTGGCCGTGGCGGTCTCCACCACGATCTCGTCGTGGACGTGCATGACGATCCTGTGCCCAGCGCGATCGACCTGGTGCATGCCGAAAGTGAGCAGGTCTCGGGCGACGGCTTGGACGATGTTCTCGGTGAGTTTCCCACCGTAGGTTTCCAACTGGCCCCACTTTCGACCCGTCGTGATGCCCTCGTGCGTGATGGCAGTGCCACCGAACCTGTTCTCACCCAGCTTGGGTTTGACGTAGGCCAGGCGGCGTCCGGAGGGCAGGCGAATGAACATGATCCCGGATTCCACGGTGAAGGTCAGCGCACCAACACTTGTCGGCAGGCGGGTAGAGATGGCCTCGATGGCGGCGGCGTTGATGTCGGCCCACAGCTGCACGACGTTCGGGTTGGCTGCCCGCCACGCGTCGACCAGCGGCTGGAGCTCGGACTCGGCGAGCCCCATCCGCAGCGCCCCCATGGCTTTCAGGGCACCGACGCCGCCTTGATAGCCACAGGCGAGCACTGCGATCTTGCCCTTCTGACGCAGCTCGGCGTTGGCTCCGTGCTTGTCGACGGGGACACCGAACATGCGGCTCGCGGTCTCGCAGTACAAATCCTTCCCGTCACGGAAGGCCTCAAGCGTGGTGGCCTCGCCTGCAAGCCACGCGATGACCCGCGCCTCGATCGCGGAGAAGTCGGCCACCACGAACCTGTGACCGTCGGCGGGGATGAACGCCGTGCGGATCAGCTGGCTAAGCGTGTCGGGCACGGAGTCGTAGAGCAGCTCGACCGCATCATAGTTTCCGGTCCTCACGAGGCTTCTGGCCTCACTGAGGTCTGGTAGGTAGTTGCGGGGCAGGTTTTGGACTTGGACGAGGCGGCCAGCGAAACGCCCGGTGCGCCTTGCCCCGTAGAACTGGAGGAACCCCCGTCCGCGCCCATCACGACCTGCCACGTGCTGCATGGCCTCGTACTTCTTCACCGACGACTTCGCAAGCTCACCGCGCAGCAGGAGGACCTCACGCACCTGGCCGGTAGCGGTGTCGAGCGCGGCGGCGACTTCGTCTTTCGTCAGTGACTGCAGGGGCGTGCCGTGATCGGCAAGCCACTCCTTGAGCTGGATCGGCGAGTTCGGGTTCTCCAGTCCAGTGAGTTCCTGGGCGCGGGTCAGTGTGGCGGCGCGGTGCTGCCGGTCGCACGCCACAGCGTTGTCCACGAGCACCCGGTCGAGCCGGATGCCGGTGTCGTTGACGTTCTGGTCCAGGGCGTAGGTGTCCCACTCGGCTTCGGGCATCGGGAAACCGGCGAGCCGGTCGTGGATGGCCAACTCCACCTCGACGTCGCGCCGGTTGTAGGAGATGAACTGCTCCCACCCGTCCGGGTCGGATGCGGGTGGATTGCGCATCCCGCCTTGGTTGAACACGCTGGGCTTGGCCGGGGTACAGAACTGACGGATGAGTTTCTTACCTGCACCGTCTTTTCGTACCGGAAGGTCAAGGGCGGTGGCGACCTGCTCCAGGCTCATCGGCAGGCCGAGGTACGCGCTCCAGACCATGGTGCAGTGCCACTGGGAAGGATCGAGAAACCTGCGGCCCGCCATGAGCTCTGGATGTTGTCTGGCGAGCCAGCTTGAAAGGCAGATGCGCTCGAAGGCCGCGTTGAATGCCCACTTCACTACGTGCGGGTTGACGAGTGCGGCCAGCACCTTATCGGGCAGTTGGTCTCCGTTGGCGAGATCGGCGACCTTGACCGGGCCGCCGTCGATCGAGTAGCCGAACAGCAGGAGCTCGAAGTCGTCGTGGTCGGCGTAGGGGTACACCCCGGATTTCGCCAGGTTCACCGGCGAGAAGGTCTCGATGTCAATGAAGAGTTCACGCATGCGCGACAGCTCCTAGAAAACAATGGGTGCTGGGAGGACACCGCAACCCTGAAGCGGGCGTGGTGTCCTCCCAGCACGGGTGAGGGGTTAGCGGTCGTGGTCAGCGTGATACTTTTCGAGCTCAGCCTCGGTGTCAGCCATGAGCTTGTCGATGCGCTTGCGATCGCGGTGGATCGTCCACCGTTCGGCAATCACAGAGGCGACCTTTATGACGATGAGACCGAGGACAGCGCCAACGATCAGTTCCACGACTGTGGTGGTGTTTGCTGACAGCGCTGCTGAATAACACTCGTTCATGATGCTTCTCCGCTCTTCTAGTTCAGGAAGTCGTCCGAGGCTGCTGCGAAGCCACCGAAGTCGGCCTCGGCGCTGATCCGGTTGCCGCCGAGCGGTTCGCCATCACGCAGCTTCTGGATGTTGCCCAGCCCGCAGGCGATACCCCGGTTGCCGTTCGTGTTGAACGCGTAAAACGAAATGCTCACCCGTGCGTAGCAGCCCGAGTAGACCTCGTTGGCGTCAAGGATCGGCTGCAGAGAAGCATCCACGACCTGGGGTGGGGTGGTCGAGTTGGCGTTGACGAACATGGAGTTCGCATATGCTTCGTCGTCGCGCTCGATGTCGCCGTCACGCAGCGGGAGCTTCAAGGCGGCCTTGTTCGGTCGTTTGCCACCGAACTTGGCCGTCCCGGCATCGATCGCCGCGTCGATGGCGCGTTCGATCTTGGCCAGGGTCTCGGTGTCGGACTTCGGGATGATCAGCGACACGGAGTACTTGGGCTTGCCGCCCTGGATGGACTTCGCCTCGAAAATGTTGGCGTAGGACAGGCGAACCTCGCCGGTGACCACACGGGTCGGATTCGTGGTTGCAGACATCTTGTCTTACCTTCTTTCTTGTTCGTTACTTGATTGCAGTGAATTCATCTGTTGCTGACTGGATTTCCAGTGCGGGTCTCTTGTCGGATTCGGGCACGAGCGTGGGCTTACCGGCGGGTTTGACCACGAGGCCCCCGAGGAGATCGGAAAACCGCTTCTTGCCCAGTTGCCTCTCCAGCGCGGTGATCGTCTTGAGCTTGCGATCCCACACATCGACACCGGCTGCCTCAGCCGTCTGAGCGACAGCGGACTCGTCGGAGTATTTGCGGATCGAGCGGCCTTCGACGAGCTTGAACCCGAGCCAGTTCTTGCCCTGGTTCACCGCCAGCGACAGCGCGTACGCTTCCACATCGGCAGCCCAGGCCTTCAGATCCGGAAGCTGGGCCAGCACCTGTGCGATCTCGGCATCGGTGAGCTCGGCAGGGGGTGCGAACTCATGTTTGGCAAGCGCAAGGTTCGCCTCAGCACGCGTCCGGCAGGTAGGTGAGAGTTTGCAGAACCGGCACCACTCACCGGGAGCGAACTCGCCATCACCGCTGGCAGCCAGCGCGGCACGAGGCTTCACCACCTGTTCCGCCCACGCCTCCAGCTCAAACACCGGGATCGTCCACGTCGAGACGTTCGAGCGCCTGGGCTGGAAGATCGTCACCGCCACCTCGGTGATGTCGTAAAGCGACCCGAACGCATTCAACGCTCCGAGCGCATACAACATGAGCTGCGGGTTGTGCTCGGCCTCGACCATGACACCCTGGCCGTACTTCAAATCGATGATCTGAAGCGTGGGCTCAGCGATGATCACGCAGTCGCCAGTGCCGAACCCACCCGGCACCACGTGGGAGAAGTCCAGGCGCTGCTCGATGAGCACTTGCGGATCAGCACACGCCTGCCGCACATCACGCACCCGCTCCTGGACGAAGGCCACGTAGTCATCCGTCAGGGCATCCATCTGCTCGTCATGCCAGCTCGAGACAGGCTTCGTGGTCGGCGCGTCATGCAGGGCGCGGCGCAGCTTCCACTCCGCAAGCGCATGCGCGGCGGTTCCCTGCTCGGCAGCCTGCGAGGAGGACTCCGGCAGCCCGGCCTCCAGCGTTGCCGACGGCGGGCAGGCCAACCAGCGGTGCGCTCCCGAGGCGCTGAGCAGTGCGTGCTGGTCAGGCATCAGCAATCGCTTCCGCTTGCTCCAGCAGCCGCCCGAACTTGGACGGGTCAACCTCGGAGAGCTTGTTTGCGCCAGCTGCCTGGATGAGCTCACGCACCTGCGCGGTATGGCCCGCCTGTGACAGGCGCGCCAACACCGTGCGGACCTGCTCCAACGACACCGGCACAACCTCCGGAGCCGGTGCCGGGGCTGGCGGCTGGTGGGCCGCTTCGTACTCTTCGACTGCAGCTTCCAGCGCAGGCTGGGCAAGCTGGGCTGCGGCGATCGGGCGAGCCCCCGACATACACGGGTGATCCTCGAACGATTCCCACGCGGCATCTTCGATCGCAGAGGCCAGCATCGTGACCCCCTCCGCGATCCGTTTCAGCGCCGGGACGTAGCGGTTCGCTTCGGTGACGTTCACGCGGCATCACCACCGCTCCGGGTAACGCCGACGGCACGGGCCAGCGCCAGGAGGTCGTCGTCTGGGCGGATGATTTCTACTGAGCGGACCTGGTTGCCCGGCACGAGAACGGTAAGCTGCTGTGGGTTGCCGAGCAGCTTGCGGGCGATCCTGCTTCGGATACTGACCTTGCGGGTAGAGACCGCAGCGTCAGGTTCGGGCTGGTCAGTCAACGTGACCTTGAGACGATGCTTGGACATCGTTTCCTCCTTCTGAATCAGATGAGCGTCGGTTTGTGCTGGCCTTCATGCGGGCCGGGCACTCATACGCCCCCGACGGGAGCCAGATCCGGACATTCCTGCTCGATGAATTCCTGAAGCTTCTTCAAGGCCCGCTTGACCGAGCGCCCGATGCTGTTCGCTCGCTTGGCCACCTCGGCTTCGCCTGCACCGGGCAGCTCCTCACGCGCGATCTGCACGAAGGAAAGACCCTCAAACACGTGCAGGCGGATATGTTCGGCCTGCTTGACGCTGACCTGAGACAGCAGCCAATCGACAACCAGCTCACTGTCGACCTGGTCTTCATGAACCAAGACGTTCAAGTACTGGGGTCCGTCGTGGACCTCGACTTCCCAGTCGCTATAGGAGAGGTCGCCACGGTTTCGAGCGTTCTCAGCGGCACGAAAACTGCGGTAGGCAGTGTGCAGATATGCGACTTTCCACTCCGGCACGTACGTCGGGTCGTAGAGCAAGGAGAGAACCTCATCGGCACTCAGGCCAAGTTCTTCGTCGCCAACGGGTGGGTCGACGAGCTCGATCCACGCATAGTTCTGGATGCCGTCCTTCGAGATGGACGAAGGCACGTAGATCTGGGTGTAGACCTTGCCGCTGACCTTCTTGGTCCGGACGGAGTAAGGGGCATGGTGTGATTTGTGAGGACGGTGGGACACCGTGGTCTCCGTTTCTCCACCAACTGGGTGGATTGCGGAGACAGAGCTGCGTCGGTTTGTTGTTTCAGGAGTTCATCGGGCACAAAGAAGGCGGGCACCTACCTGGCAGCCAGCGGGGAGCTGACAGTCCAGGTAGGTACCCGCCGGGCCCGACGAGTTGTCTCCTGAAATGAATGGTTGAAAAGTGAGGTCCTCAGTTAGCTACGCTGCGGACCAGATGCGACTACTTCCGCCGCTTCGGGCGTGCCTGCGCAAGCGCAGATGCTGCGACCGACTTGGTCCGAGCGCTGCTGCGCCCGTCGCGAAGTGCGGCCGATGCCTGGCTGGCGACGGCTCGCGACGTCTGCTTGGTGTTGCGTGTCTTACTCATCGCTGTCCTCCTTCCTCTGGTCCGCCTTGGACGCGGCAGTTACTGCGCCCAGATGAGCAAGAGGTGCTCACGAACGTGAACTTTCTGACCACGATCGCGAGTAGAAGCGGTAGGATGAGTTTGTTGCTCCGTCCGTCCGGATCTAGCCCTCGCTCACTGGTTTCCACGCTAGAGAGAAGGGCCTTTTTCGCCCGAGGCGAGATGAGGCGAGATGAGGCAAGGTGGTGACAAGATCCGCAGGCAGGAGGTGTGCGATGGCAGAGAAGCCCAAGGATACGTACGCTCTGGGGCCTTATCTTCAGCTGCTTTATCGTCACCTGCCGGGCATGGCAAAGACCAAGCAGGGGTTCGTTAAGGACTTTTTCGACATCATCTTGGACACCTACGAGCTGGAAGAGTTCGAATCCAAAAGTGAGTCTCAACGCCCAATCGGCACGACCGCGATTCAGGTGGGGGTCTGGAAAGGTGTCAACGAGACTGATCTAAATAAGATCTTCAATGGCAAGCGGCGTCTGCCCGCCTGGAAAGCGCGTAGCTTTGCCGCCCATCTAGATCAGTCGGCTTTCGAAGGCCTTTTGAGACAGCTCAGTATTGACGCACTGGAAGACTTCCAGCGTGCCCTCGCAGAGTTTGGTATCACAGTTGCGGCTTTAGAGGAGTTGCCTGCGGCATTGACCCGGTGGCTGCAAGCCATCTTGGATGCCAACAGCAAGGGTAAAGACATTCTGGCCGACAACATCCCCGTGGCTCCGATCATTGAGATTTTCGAGGGCATCGAGCTGTCGAAAGGGCGAATCGAGGGGCAGAAACTCAAGCTCGGCCGGAGCCAGGTTCGTTGGCCGGATACCCCGAAGCCGCCAGAAGCACCTGACGCAGACATTGAAGGCCGTTATATCCGTCAGCTTTGCCTTGCCTTCGGCAGCTTCGATCAAGCCGACTATGCCCAAGACACTGACCTTCCCGAGTGCCATGCACGTGAATACCAAGAGCAGCGCGGTTACTTCTGGGATGCGCAAGGGCTCAGTCGTAACCTTCGCGACGTTCTGGAAGACCAGGACGTCTTTGACCAACTTAAGGACGATCTTTACGACGGGGTGATTGACACATGCCGCGATGATCATCCAAATGGGCTGAAGCGCATGCGAGCCACACTCACCGCTTCTACTCGAACACAGTTGACAGCGTCAGCGATCACCCAATTTCCGACGTTGATACAAAACAGACATCGCAAGGGCATGTGCCACGTCTTAACCAACGAGGGCCGCATGATGTGGGTGGATGAGTAATGTGCGCAGGCTTGTTTAACAGCTCCTCAGAGACATCGGCGCGTTTACTCATGGCGTTGCCCATCATCGACCGACCAGCGAGCCTCGATGAGATCACGGCGATCGATCTGGTTGCTACGTACATGCAGTTCTTTGGGTACGGAGACCGGAACATCCACGGCGACAACGAGTTCGCACTCGCTGAGTACGACGCACGCCGCGCAAGGGTCGAAGCAGGGCTCAAACGTCTCGTCCGGTCGGGGTACGCACTATCGAACAAACAGGCAACATCGTTCACTGCCGCCGAGTCGGCGACCGATCAGCAAACTCTGCTCGATGGGAGTTTTGCTGACGAGTACAGGACCGCAGTCAAGACGCTCGTCGAACAACAACTCATCGGTGTGCTTGTCCAGCGCACGACACAAGGGGCAGCGCAATGACTCCCAAGTTCTGGATCAAACAAGTCGCAGGCACCCGAGACGACGGTACAGCCTCAACGGTCGATTTCCAGCCAGGGCTGAACACCGTCATCGGGCCTTCCAACACTGGCAAAACAAGGATCTTCAAAACCATCGGTTGGGTGTTCGGCGATAATGAGAGCCTGCCGTTTACCCGGAAGACCGGGTACACACGTGCGCACGTCACGATCGTGACACCAGAGGGTGAAGTCACATTCCACCGGGACTCTGAACGTGGCAAGCCGATCGAGGTTGAGTCCACTGACCCTCGAATCGAGAGTGCGACCTACCACCTGAGCCGGAAATCTAAGCGTCCGATAAACAACGTCATGATGACACTGCTCGGAATCGACCCGTCACGCCAAGTCATCAAGAACGAGGCATTCCAGAAGCAGCCACTGACATGGGATTCACTAGACCACATCATCTTGGTGAACGAACGCCAGATTGACCGTGAAGAACCGTCGATGCTGATGCCTCGGAACCTCTCTGTGTTCTCCAAAACGGCGGCCCTGAGCACATTGCTGGTACTTATCCAAGATGCGAATCTAGACGAATTCGAGGATCACGAGACCTCCGCCCAACGCAGTGCCCGTAGGCGCGCAGTCGAACGCTTCATCTACAGCAAACTCGATCAGCTTGAAACACGCATTCAACAAGCCCAACAGATACTTGAGCAGGCTGCACAGCAGGGGCATACGCTCGATGCCTTTGCGGCCAAACTGCGTTCCGACCTCAACGAGATCATGTCAGCGCGCGAACGGGTATTGGCCAAGGATGCCCTGGTCACGCAGCAACTCAACGAAGTAGATCAGCAACTACCTGAACTGGAAGTTCTCGCCGCCCAGCGAGGCAAGTTGGTCACTCAGTACCAGGCTGATCTGGATCGACTCGAGTTCCAGCTGAAGGCAGCTGCGCTACATGTCGCGGAATCCGACGAACACACCTGCGCATTCTGTGGAAATCACTACAACGCCGATATCGATGACCATGTTGACACCACGGCCCTCAGTCAAGCCCATGAGCGTATCGCGCAGCTGGCCCAAGGTGCGCATAGAAACCAAGAACAGCTTCACCAGGTGCTTGGCGAGCTCCGAAACCGACGAGCTAACCTGCAGCAACAGCGTGCATCTCTTCATGATCAGCTCACGCAGCAAATTGAGCCAGCTCGGTTTCAGCTCGAGCAAACACTCTCTAACTTGAAAGCGGCCCAGGAGGCTCAAGTGCTTCACGAGCAGCTGTTGGAGCAGCGCAATCGCTTGGAAGCGGACCTGGATGAGATGGAAACTCCCGCAGAGGCGACTGAGAAGTTCAAACCACTCGACCTGTTCGAACCGAACTTCTTCTACAGCATGCGCAAGATCATGACCGACATTCTGCGGACTGCGCACTTTGTGGGAGCAGACAGGGTCTCCTTCGACAAAGAAACCGTGGACATCGAGGTTGCCGGTTACCCGAAAAAAGATGAGCAAGGCAAGGGATATTCAGCCTATTTCAACACGGTACTCATGCTGGCCTTCCACAAGTATCTACGGGAACGGCGCTCACCGCACTACCCAGGAGTCCTGGTCATCGACTCTCCACTTAAAGGTTTTGACCAAGGACGTGCAGAAGCGGCAGAATCCATGCGCGAGGGACTCTTCACCTATCTGACGCAAGAGGCTGCACACCAGCAAATCATCATCCTGGAGAATACCGACAAAGTTCCCGGGGTTGACCGCTCCCTTATGGGAAATCTCATTGAGTTCACCAAAAACACCGAAAACGGCCGTTACGGCTACCTGAAAGACGTCATAGACGTTGCAGAAGAGGAAGATTCCGAATGACGACACCAGCGGTCAGTTACAAACCTCTCTGGAAAACCCTGATCGACAAAGACATGACAAAACAAGACCTCCGCAAAGCAACCGGCCTCTCAAGCGCCACTATCGCCAAGATGGGACGCGACGAGACAGTGACAACACAAGTGCTCGCACGAATATGCGGAGCGCTGGACTGCCAAATGGCAGACATCGTCGAGGTTTTGCCCGATGACAAAGAGAAAGGAGAAGAAGACACATGAGCCAACATGTTGCATACCGCCGAGAAAGCCTGCTGGCAAATTGCGTGGCCATCTCAGAATCGAATAATAGTCGCTTCGATCGCCGGTCCAGATACAACGAGGCATTCACTGCGATGTCTCGCGCAAACCAATCTTTTCCCTCAACACGAAACAACCAGCGGCGAACCACGTCCAAAACCATCAAGAAAGAGGTGGAACAATGAAGTTCCTACAAGAACTCGAAGCTGTGCTCAAGAGCGATGAGCGCTTCGTTTCACAGGACGGCCAACTACTCAAACCACGAGTTCGCGACGCCGTTTCGCTGCTAGATGCCAAGCTAATCCACAGCCTAGTGGCATCCCCTCTTCTTAAAGAGCATTTCTTCGAAAACGTCGATGGCATCACCATTTTCGACCAAGAGAAATTCATGTGGGTGGTCAGCTCTAAGGAGTTCCTACCTGACAGCTACACGGCCTACCGAAACAAAATCGGCCTCTCAGCCAATGACCACGTCCTCATCTCAGCCTCGAGCGAGGTTACTCTGGTGTGGCCCTACAAGGACTGCGTGCTTGAAGGCGGCCAAGACAAAGAGGACGAGCACCGTGACGAGATCTTTTACAACGAGACACTCGCGCCTGACGAAGTGACCAGACTCCTCGCACCGAAAGCTTTCTGTAATGCGACTCGATACACAGCAGAAGGCAAGGAGCGCCTAACAGAGTTCGATGAGAACGAAAACCTCCTTATCAAAGGCAACAACCTGCTCGCCCTGAGCTCGCTACTAGAACGGTATGAAGGCCAGGTCAAATGTATCTACATCGACCCTCCTTATAACACGGGCGGTGACAGCTTCAACTACAACGACAGCTTCAATCACTCATCCTGGTTGACGTTTATGCGCAACCGTCTTGGATTTGCGAGAAAGCTGTTGTGTCAAGATGGTGTTATCTATGTGCATTGCGATGACAATGAGCAGGCATATCTTAAAGTTCTTATGGATCAAGTTTTTGGTCGGGAAAACTTCATTGCTTCTGCACCGCGTAAGACCGGAGCTGGCGCAGCGGCTAACCGAGCCAATTATGTGCTCCGCAGGCCTTACGACTTCATTCTCATCTACGGGAAAGAAAAACTGCAGGTGCAGTTCACGAAGATCAACAAGGGCACTAAGTCATACCCTCACAAGGATGAGTATGGCTCGTACTCGCTAGGATCACTGCAAGCGACAGGGTCCGACGCCTATCGTGAAAATAGGCCCAACCTTTACTATCCGATTTATGCAGATGCAGCCGGGGTGCTGTCCCTAGAGCGTCGGGGCGACTCTGTTCAAACTATATTGCCTGACCAGGTTAATGGACGTGATGGGCGATGGATGTGGAAGAGGGAAAAATTCCTCGAGGACAAAGATCGTTACCTTATCTTCGATGGAGGGAAGATTCGACGAAAGATCTACCTCGACCCCTCCAAGGATCAGACCGTCCTTCAGAACGATAAGGCGTTTTTTGATGAATCAATCTACCGTAACGCCGTAGGAACTACGGACTTAAATGATCTGCTCGGTAGAGGTGTATTCAGTAATCCAAAACCTGAGGCGTTGATCGCAAAATTGTTGGATTTGGCTACAAAGCCGGGGGACTTGGTGCTTGACTTCTTCCTTGGTTCCGGCACTACTGCCGCAGTGGCGCACAAAATGGGACGTCGTTACATCGGAGTTGAGCAGATGGATTACATCTCGTCAGTGACGATCCCGCGGTTGCAGAAAGTCATTGAGGGAGAGCAAGGTGGCGTATCGCAAGCCCAGGAATGGAAGGGCGGTGGCTCGTTTGTCTACTTCGAGCTTGCCGAGCAGGGCGAGCAGCTGATGAGCGAACTGCAAGACGCGACAACCACCGATGAGGTTCAGGCGGTACTCGATCAAGCAACTGAGCGGGGCCTGTTGCGACCATCTGTTCTGCCCGACGAGATAGCAGCTTCCGCGTCCAACTTTGCGGAGCTGTCTTTCGACGACCAGAAAATGACCGTGGCTGAGCTGGTTGACAAGAACCGGCTGTACGTCAACGCTTCGGAAGTCGAGGACGCCGACCTCGGCTTGGAGAAGGCTGATGTCGAGTTCACGAAGTCCTTCTACCAGAAGGGCGAATAATGAGCGTCCCCAATACCCAAGACATGTTCCTGTTCCAGCAACTCGATCTCTTTTATGACTTCGGGGCGCGACACGAGCTACCTACACACATCGAGCAGAATCTCGCCCCTCACATCGAGTTGCGTGAATACCAGGAGCATGCGTTCTCAAATACGCTCGAGTATTTGAGCAATGACAAGCTGTCGAAGAACCGCCAGACCCATCTCCTCTATCACATGGCGACGGGTTCAGGTAAGACCGTGATGATGGCTGGCCTTATCCTGCATTACTACTCGCTCGGCTACCGTAATTTCCTGTTCTTCGTGAACCAAACGAACATCATCGAGAAGACCAAAGCCAACTTCTTGGACTCGGCTTCAGCGAAGTATCTCTTCGCGGAGTCAATCGAGATCGACGGCATGCGGGTTCCCATCAACGAGGTCGGCAACTTTGCTGCGGCCGACCCGAACGCAATCAACCTCTGCTTCTCGACGACCCAAAAGCTGCATCTGGATTTCCTCGACCCGAAGGAAGATGCGCTCACAACCGATGACTTCGAGGATGCACCCGTGGTGATGATTTCGGATGAGTCGCACCACGTGAATACGCGCACCAAGAGGGCAACGAAGGCTGAAGACGAGGAGGACCGCTCGTGGGAGTACACGGTCAGCTCAGCCTTCCTGGGCAACCGGGACAATGTGTTGTTGGAGTTCACTGCGACTGTCGATCTGCGTGACCGTAACATCCTGCAGAAGTACAAAGACAAGATCGTCTTCGACTACCCCCTGGCACGGTTCCGCGAGTCCGGGTTCACCAAGGACTTCCAGAACTTCCAGTCTGTCCTCGACCCATGGGGTAGAACTCTTCAAGCTCTTGTCTTGTCGGAGTATCGTCGCGCGCTGCTTGCCGACGGCGGCGTCTTCTCGAAGCCCGTGGTGCTATTGAAATCGCAAAGGATCGATGACTCTAAAGCGTTCTACAACGAGTTCTTCCAGCGACTCCAACGACTCACCGAGAACGAGATCCTCGAGATGGCCACCGACGGTCTGATGAAAGAGGTGATCAGCTACTTCCAAGCGAAGGACCCGAGCTTGCGCTCCCTGCGATCGAGTATCCAGCAGGGGTTCGGCGAAGAGAACGCCATCATCATGAACGGCTCCACAGACAACTCAACGGAGAAGCAACTGGCAGTGAACTCGCTCGAAGATCACTCCAACCCGTATCGAATCATCTTCACAGTCGACATGCTCAACGAAGGCTGGGACGTTCTCAACCTCTACGACATCGTGCGTCTCTACGAAACACGGCAGGGAGGCAAAGCAGGAAAACCCGGCGCGTACACGATCAAGGAAGCGCAACTGATCGGACGCGGAGCCCGCTACTTCCCGTTTATGCTCGAGAATGAGTCCGTCGAACGCGATCAAGAAGACAAGTTTGTCCGGAAGTACGATCAGGATCTTGATAGCCCGAACCGGCTCCTTGAAACCCTGCTCTACCACTCCAAGCAAGACTCGAAGTACATCACCGAGCTTCGCCTGGCGTTACGTGAAACAGGCTTGCTTCCCGACGAAGTCACCGAAGTTACCTACGAACTCAAACCGGCGTTCAAGCAGACAGACTTCTACCACGAAGCGATGGTGTTCAGTAACCACCGCGAGGAAGTCTCCCGCGAGGAGGTCACCCAGTTGGATAACCGGGTGAAGTCCGCGTTCTATCAGCTCGACGTCCGACACGCACCTTCCCGGCTCGTAAGCCTCTTCGAAACCGACAGCGGGCAAAGGGAGGCATCCAAGAGTACGAAAACTCATACGATCCGCCGAAAGATCAGCGAGATACCGTTGAACGTGACTTTGGGGTCGTTGGCGAGTTACGACGCACTGCGTTTCGAGGTGCTTAAGCATTATTTCCCTCATCTGAACTCGGCCCGCGAGTTCATCACGTCTAGCGACTACCTAGGCAACACTGAGATCACCTTCCAAAGCGATACTGAAGACCTCAATGCGACCGATCTGCGGGCGGGCCTGGACAAGGTGTTCCTAGCTGTCGCCAGCTACCTGGCAGGTATCAAGGTCACCTACCGAGGCACGCACCAGTTCGAAGCCAAACGATTGAACGAGGTGCTACGCAACAAGCGCCTACAGATCGCGAATCCGGTCGAAGGTGGGATCGGCACCAGCCAGATTAGCGATCCTGACACCAGTCGTCGCGTCAATCTCGAGAGCGCTGAATGGTATGTCTACAACGACAACTATGGCACTAGCGAAGAGAAGCTCTTCGTTAAGTACTTCTCGAGCGTTGTCGACGACCTCAAGCAGCGCTACGACGAGGTCTATCTGGTGCGTAACGAAAGGCTCGCGCCGCTGGCCATCTACTCGTTCGAGACCGGCGAGCGATTCGAGCCCGACTTCCTCCTCTTCTTGCGCAAGAAGGGGCAGCCCTACAAACAGCAACAGGTCTACGTGGAGCCGAAGGGCACGCACCTGCTCGAAACTGACAGGTGGAAGGAGGACTTCTTACTCGCCATCGAGCAGAACGCGATCCCGCACACCGTCTATGTCGACAACACCGATTACCGCATTATCGGGCTGCCGTTCTACAACCAGGATAACCGTATGACCGAATTCCGGGACGCACTCAAGGCCGCGACGGGTATCTGTTAGATGGGACTGTTGTAAACAGGGCACTCTGATCGTTAGCACTTCTTCGCGCTGTTCCTTTCTTCCGAGCTCATCCGAGAAGGGAACAGCGCGACGTCTACGCTGGTTGTTTCTGTTGTGGCGATCAGCCCCTCAGCAATTGCTGCGCGCGAATGCCTGACTGGTTCACTCCGGTTCAGAGGCGAACCTGAACCTTGCGAGGGAGCCCTCTCGCCAGTATGGCAACCCAGTTCTCGATCTGCTTATCCGGCGTAAAAATGCTGGTCATAGCCGGTAATTACGCTATCTGATGGAACCGCTCCGCACTGGGGTCTTGTATCCATCGTGACTGGTTGTGCGACCCAGCCTGCGGCACCGCAGGCTTCCTGGTGGCCGCCAATGATTGGATTGCCCTTCATCACCGCGAGGACCTATTTAACAAGGAAACGCGCACCACGTTTACCGATGAGGGCCTGACGGGCTTCGACTTTGACAAGACCATGGTGCGCATCGCGGCGATGAACATGTTCATGCATGGTTTTGAAGATCCCAACATCTCCCACCACGACTCCCTGCAGAAGCTACCCACGACGTTTGAGGACTTCGACCTCGTCCTGGCTAACCCGCCTTTTGCTGGTAGCCTGGATAAGGACGCCATCGATCCCAAACTCAAGTCGGTGACGACGGCCAAGAAGACGGAGATCCTCTTTGTCCACCGCTTCCTGCAACTACTCAAGCCGGGTGGTCGCGCCGCGGTGATTGTCCCTGAAGGCGTCCTCTTCGGCTCCACCAAGGCGCACAAAGCCCTTCGCAAAACCTTGGTTGAGGATCAGCGTCTAGATGCTGTCATCAAGCTTCCCTCCGGCGTGTTCAAGCCCTACTCGGGGGTGTCCACCGCTGTCCTGTGCTTTACCCGCACGGATTCCGGCGGTACCGATGAGGTGTGGTTCTATGACGTCACCGCGGATGGTTACTCCCTGGATGACAAGCGCACTCCGCTTCTCGAGCGCCCCTTGCTCGGCCCCTCCCCTACCTCCCACATCCAGGACCTTAGCGATCCCGCGCTTGCCGAAGACCCCACTCCCGTCACTCTCACCGACGAGCAGCTGAAGCTCAACAACCTTCCGGACGTGGTTGCCCGCTGGCACTCCCGCACCACCGACGAGCGTGAGCGCGCCCGCACGGACTACTCCTTCACCGTGCCCAAAGAGGTAATCGCCCAAGCCGACTACGACCTCTCCATGAACCGCTACAAGGAGATCGTCCTCGAAGCACAAGAAACCCGCGACCCTATGGACATCATTGCCGAGATCGAAGAACTCGACCGCGACATCACCCAAGGCCTTGCCAACCTCAAGGTCATGCTCAGCGAGGGGAAATAACATGGCAAGCACTGCAAGGCATGACTGGCCGATGGTGCGGTTGGGGGATGTCGTGGAAATCTTGAATGGGTTCGCCTTTTCCTCCAAAGACTTTGGTGCCGAAGGAGAAATGCCAATCATCCGGATTCGGGACGTGGTTTCAGGTTCAACAAGCACCTACTATTCGGGAGTATGGGACAAGAAATACCTCATCCAACCAGGGGAGATTCTGGTTGGCATGGATGGCGACTTTAATTATGCGAGATGGAAATCTGCGCCAGCGCTTCTTAACCAACGGGTTTGTAGAGTATCGGCAGATGAACAGCGCATTACAGATAGTTACTTGTTTCATGCGCTGCAATTTCCATTGCGCGATATTTGGGAAAAGACGGCCTTCGTAACGGTGAAACACCTTTCTGCCAAGAAACTTGCAGAGGCGCTAATCCCTCTCCCTCCCCTCAACGAGCAGCGCCGCATCGCGGCGATTTTGGACGAGGCCGGCCGGCTAGTCTCAATGCAGATTAAGAAAGTTGAAGGCCTTGAAGCTCTAAAGCGAGTTGTCGTTGAAGAGTTTCTAAAGGAAAGGGGGGATCAAGAAGTTGAGCTCGGTAGCATCTCCGAGATTCAATCTGGAATTACAAAGGGTAGAAAGGTTTCGAAAGAGAGTGCAACCTCGATAGTGCCGTACCTTTCGGTTTCCAATGTTAAGGATGGATTCCTTCAGCTACATCCGATTAAGGAAATCAACGCGACAAATGACGAGATATCGCGATACCAGTTGCAATCGGGCGACATTGTTCTGACAGAAGGTGGGGATCCCGACAAGCTCGGTAGAGGAACGGTGTGGAATAACGAGATCCCGATTTGCATCCATCAAAACCACATTTTTCGAGTCCGCATTCTGAAAGACTCGACTGTAATGACGCCTGAAGTGCTGGCTGCGATACTTGGTAGTTCGAGGCCTAAGAAACATTTCTTGAGGTCAGCGAAACAAACAACTGGTATTGCTTCGATAAATAAGTCACAACTTTCTCGAACACCGATCCCAAGTCTGACGCGAGATGAAGTAAGAGCCTTATCGCTTCAAATTGAGTTATTGAAGTCAGAACAAGAAAGAGTCGAAATTCAGCGGTCCTCTCTTGAGGAGCTCCGACAGTCCTTATCCACCCGCGCATTCCAAGGAGAACTCTAATGGCTATCGAAAGATGGGAAGCCTACATGATCTCGGTGCTGGAAGCCCTTAATGCGAATGGAGCTGAGCTTCGACGTCGGGAGCTCATCGAGATAACTGCGTCTTATGCGGGCATTACTGACGAAGAGCGGCTTGAGACCATAGTTTCCGGGCAGTCGCGCTTTGAAAACCGTGTTGGATGGGCGTTGACGTTCCTTAAGAAGGCGAATGCCATTACCTCGCCTGCGCGGGCACGCTTTCAAATTACAGACTTTGGTCGTGATCTGTTGGCACGTTATCCGGAAGGGATGACGGAGAAACAGCTGTTGGGAGAGATTGCGGGCACGGAAGCGGCACTAACGTGGCGGGGCCGGAATCGGGGAAGTAAGGCTGGGGACGAGGTGGGTGTCGATAAGCCAAGCGCCCTTCCAGAATCCGAGAGCGAGCTGGATCCGGTAGAGCAGGTGGAAACCGGTGTGTCTCGCAACAATGAGTTTGTGGCTGGTGAGCTGCTCACTAGGCTGCATGAGAACGAGCCGGCGTTCTTTGAACAAGCAGTGCTGGACCTGCTCATGGCCATGGGATACGGAGGAACCCAGGGAAAAGCCACGCGTACGCAGCTATCCAATGACGGTGGCATCGACGGGATTATTGACCAGGATGCACTGGGGCTGTCCCGTATTTACGTGCAGGCCAAGCGGTATGGACTGGACAAGAGCATTGGCCGTCCGGATATTCAGGCGTTCGTGGGGGCACTGCAGGGCGCGCAGGCAGACCGTGGGGTGTTCCTGACCACGGCGAAATTCTCCGATAGAGCTCAGGAGTACGCGGATGCGGTGGCGTCACGCGTCGTCTTAATCGACGGGGACAGGCTGGCGGAACTGATGATCCGCTACGGCGTGGGCGTGCAGGTCAAGCGGACTGTAGCGCTGGTTGAGGTGGATGAGGATTACTTCGAGTAGGTAGGAGCCGCGTTTGCTCTTTCGAATATTTCGAATTGCTCTATGATGGTCTCATGACTGACGTACGGAATCAACCCCACACAACTCTCCCGCCGCAAGACCTAGAAGCAATGCTCGATGTGAGCAGGTTCCTGGACCAGCTGGAGGGACCTGCTGCGCTTGTGGGGCCCGACGGACAGACGGTGAATCTGCCCGAAGAAGCATTTAGCGTGCTGGCAGACGTTGTCCGGGCGATGAGACAAGGAAAGGCCATTACTCTTGCGCCTGTAGACCAGTTGCTCACAACACAAGAAGCAGCCGACTTCCTGGGTATTAGTAGGCCGACACTGGTGAAGAAGCTCGAGGACGGGTCGATAGCGTTCGAACGTCCATCAGGGGGCAGGCATAGGCGAGTTCGACTCGTTGACTTACTGCAGTACCGGGATGAGCAGCGGACTGAACGTCGTAAAGCGCTGCGAGAGCTAGCGTCTGAGGCCCAAGCTGCCGGGGCCTATGACGTAAATTCTGCAGACGCAGCTGACCTTGCGAAGATCCTCAAGGATGCCCGCAAGAAAGTGGCAAAGAAGGAGCGGCGTGGCTAAATTCTCAGCGCTTTTGGATGCGTGCACGCTGGTGCCGGTATCCCTTGCAGATACCTTCCTGTCGTTAGCGGAAGCTGGGCTTTATCGCCCACTATGGAGCGACCGCATTCTGGAGGAAACGCAGCTTGCGGTGAAAAGGATTCATCCGGAGCTTTCGCCGGAGTCCGTCGAGCGGCGAATAGCAGTGATGCGAGGCTTCTTTGATGACGCCAATATCACCGACTGGGAAGTACTCGAAAGCGTAGTTTCCCTGCCAGATCCTGATGACGCGCATGTCCTCGCGGCTGCCATTCAGGGTCGGGCGGATGTCATTGTCACGTTCAACATCAAAGACTTTCCGCGGGATGAGCTCCAGCGATTTGGCATTGATGTGCAGACACCGGATGAATTCTTGCTCAACCAATTGGACCTCGATCCAGATGAGGTCCTAGATTGCCTCGTACGACAAGCTCATGCCTTGCGTAATCCACCCGTACAACTAAAGGAACTTCTAGGCAGTCTCGAGCGATTGAATCTCCCAGGGTTCACGTCTGAGGCTCGAAGGCATTTGTGGCGAGTGCGATAAGTGAAGCCCGATGATGGCTTTCCCGGTGTGGTGAAAGTGTTATTTTGGCATTGATGAGGCGGGATTAACCTTTAAGCTAGACGTGATGTCGGCCCGTGTTGTCAGCACCCTGTGATGTTAAAGATTTACCTAATAAAGTCGGAACACCAAAATGAATGCTCCTACTCCACCCCATGATTCCCGCGGTGCCGCTTCAGGCGGACCTACCCGCAGCAGCAATTTCGGTTTTGTGCGTTACGTCTGGCCCACGGCGTATGAGGAGTGTCTGAAGGTAGAGCGGTTCGTGGATGCGGATCCGGTGATTTCCTGCTTCTATGCGCGCAAGGTGCTGGAGCGGGTGGTGAACCACATCTGGGCATTCCGGAGCTTGGGCGATACTCGGTATCTCAGCTTGGCGGAGATGACCAGGGACCGTGGTTTCCTTCAGTGCGTGAAGAACGAGACCATGCTGCGCAAGATGACCATCTTGCGTAAGAGTGGAAATGACGCCGCGCACGCCGATGACATGGAAGGCAAGCAAGCGCCGGCCACCCCGCAGAAGGCGCGGGCAGTGGTAGCGCATTTGTATGACCTTATGACGTGGGCGGTGCGTTATCACTCGGCCAACCCTCAGGCCGCGCCGGGTCCGCAGGCGGCTTTTGATACTAACCTGCTGGGCCAGAGCGCAGCTGATGCCTCTGGCATCCACGTTGCTGGGCGCTCCCAAGCGCAGACCGCTGCCTACCTCAAGAAGCTGGCGCAGCAGGATGAGGAGCTCAAGAAAAACCGGCTGCTGCTTGATGAGGCGCAGGAAGCCGCACGAGAAGCGGAGGAGAAGCGACTTCGCGAGGCGGCCCAGTTTGAGCTTAAGCGGCGGAGCGCAGAGCTTCGGGCGAAGGCGGATCTGGCTGATGCGCAGGAAGAAGCCGAAGCAGAGCGCGAAGCAGCGCGGCAGGTGGAAGAGAAGCTTGCTGCCAAGATTGAGGCCCTCGAGGAACAGTTGGCTGAGCAACAAGCAGCCGCTGCAGAGCGCGCCGGGGTGGCAGCACCGTCGGCTGCGCCTTTGGCAATCAGCGAGGCCGAGACGCGCCGACAGCTCATTGACCCGATGCTCGAAGTAGCAGGGTTTAGTGATGATTCAGTCACTCGAGAGCTCGAGCTGCGCGGCATGCCCAATCCCTCCGGCCTTGGTTACGCAGATTATGTTTTGTGGGATGATGACCGCACACCGCTGGCCGTCATCGAAGCGAAGAAGTCCATGGAGTCCATGAGCGTGGGCTCCCAACAGGTGAAGCTGTACGCGGACTGCATCGAGCGCGAATACGGAACGCGGCCGGTCATGTTGTGCACCAACGGCTATCACATTGATCTGATCGATGATGCCGCTAACCTTCCTGGATCCGGTGTGGGCTATCCCGCCCGTGAGGTCGAGGGCTTCCCCACCGCGCAGCAATTGCGTCGCATGATTGGGCGGCGCACCACGCGCGCTCTGTTGAGCGAGACGCCGGTTGATACGGAGATTGCGGGTGGTGGCGCCCGCACGTACCAGCTTGAGGCCATCCGTGCGGTGACGGAGACGTTGGAGGCGCGGAGGCGTCGCCAAGCATTGCTGGTCATGGCAACAGGAACTGGTAAGACGCGTGTGGCCGTTGCCACTGCCAAGCTGTTGCGCCAGGCCGGTTGGGTGGGCAAGGTGCTGTTCCTGGCGGACCGCACTGCCTTGGTCAATCAGGCACACAAAGCCTTTGTGAGCATGTACGCGGAGTCCACGCCCGTGAATCTCATCAAAAACCCTGAGCAGGTGGGTGACGTGTATGTGACCACCTACAACACCATGATGAACCTGATTGGGGATGACGGCGACACGCCGGCGAAGTTCGGGCCGTTCGACTTCGACCTCATCATCGTGGACGAGGCTCACCGCTCCGTATACAACCGCTTCAAGCGCATCTTGGAGTACTTCGATGCCTACGTGGTGGGGCTGACGGCGACGCCAAAGAGCGAGATTGACCATGACACGTATGCACTCTTTGAGATGGAGGATAAGACCCCGTCCTTCGAGTACAGCCTCGATGAAGCCGTGGCAGACGGAAATCTTGTTCCCTTCAAGACGGCTCGGCAGGACTCGCTCTTCCTGCGGCGGGGCATGTCCTATGACGAGCTTTCCCCGGAGGAACAGCTGGCGTGGGACACGTCCGATTGGGGTACTGACGAGGACGGCGGGCGCTTGGATCCGCCCGGTCAGGTTTCTTCGGCGGAGATTAACCGCTACCTGTTCAACAAGGACACCATACGCAAGGTCCTGAAAACCGTGGTGGAGAACGGGATTCGCGTGGGCGGAGATCAATTGGGAAAGACCATCATCTTCGCCCGAACCCAACGTCACGCGGAACTCATCAAGCAGGTCTTTGACGCGACGTTCCCGGAGTATTCGCGCACGGGTGCCTCCGTGATCACCACTCACACGAAGTATGCGCAGTCAGCGCTGGACGAATTCGCAGACCCAGACGGGGACGTCAACATCGCGATTTCCGTGGACATGCTCGACACCGGCGTCGACGTGCCCGAGGTGGTCAACCTTGTCTTCTTCAAACCCGTCTACTCCCCCACCAAGTTCTGGCAGATGGTGGGCCGAGGGACGCGACTGCGCCCGGATCTCTTCGGCCCGGGGATGGACAAGACGCACTTCCTCATCTTCGACTTCTGCGGCAACGTGGACGAGTTCTTTAAGGGTGAAGCCCGTGAATCGGCTACTGGCCGCCCACGGTCGCTGTCGGAAAAGCTCTTTGATGCCCGCGTGGGGTTGCTTGCTCAGTTGGATAAGCACGCTAAGGCCCCAGAGATGCGCGCCGAGCTTGCTGATTCCCTTCACGGCTCGGCGGCGTCTATACCGCTAGGCCACATCATGGTCCGCCCCAGCGACAAGGAAACCTTGTTGCGATACCGCGAACGCTCTGCGTGGGATGAGCTAAGTGAAGAGAAGGCTGAGCAGCTGAGCCGCCATCTCGGGCACCTGCCGCTGAACACAATGAAGGAGGCCGAGACAGCAAAGCGCTTTGACCTGGTGATCCTGAAGCTCCAAGTGGGCTTGCTCGACCACGGCCCCGAGTTTGCGGCACTGCGCCAACGAGTGGAGAGGATGGCCAATGACCTCATGGCCGTAAGCTCCACCATCCCCATGGTGGCCGAGCGGCGGTCCTTCCTCGAGCGCGCGCTGGATCCGGAGTGGTGGACCAACGTTACGGTGGAGGACCTCGAGACCATCCGCATCGGCATGCGTTCGCTCATTCAGTTCGTCCCCAAGGGAAAGCGCAATGCCGTGACCCTCGACATCCAGGATGAGATGGGTGAGCTCACGATCGATGATGAGATGCCGTCTCAGTTGCCCGGCACCGGTTCCTACCCCTCCCAGCTGGAACAACAGCTGCGTGAAGTGCTGCAGGAACACGCCAACGACTTGGCGATGATCAAGTTGCGCAGTGCACGCACGCTAAACGCAGAGGATGTTGCTGCGTTGGAGGCGGTGGTGGCACAGGCCGGCAGGGGAAGCGCGGGCTCCACAGAAAGCATTGATAAGCTGCGGGAACGCATGGGCGGAGATAGCATTCCTGCCTTCATCCGCCGCTTGGTGGGACTTGATGAGGCGGCAGTCCGGGAACAGTTTGCAGACCTTCTCAGTAATACGTCTTTCAATGCTGCCCAAATACGCTTTATCAAGATGCTGGTAGATGTGCTGGTTCACAACGGTGGCGTGGCCTACGAGGAGATCTTCCAGCCGCCTTTTGATGAAGAGGGCTCTGTCGTCGACATCTTTCACAACAAGACAGACGTTATCGTGGATTTACGCAAGCGCCTTGAACGGATTGAAGCGACGGCACAGGCTACCTAGGTACTACTGTGCTTCGGAACCGAATGCGGTCTAGCTGGGTCTAAATGGGGAGATGTCCGTTCGGTGACTACACTGTCTAACCTGACTTGGCTCATTTTGGTGTGTTGTAGTTCATATTGACGTTTCTGCCTGTGGGGTTGGGTATCAGAGTGCGGGTTTTGTCTGACTAAGCGGGTAGCGGTGGGGGTGCCGGTAGGCTGTTGAATATGTCACCGAGTATCCGCCGGGTCCCGACGGCGTCGGGTGCGACCGCTGTTCAAATCATCTGGCGGTACCGCAACCGCAAACCTGAAATCGAACACGTCGGCTCCGCCCATACCGACCACGATCTCGCAGCGCTGATGGTCAAGGCTCAGCGGCTTGTCGATGGCGAGCAAATTTCACTTGACCTCAAAGTGTTGCCTTCTGCGGTTGCTGTGTCTGGAACAGGCACGGTTGATAATCCCGTCACGGTATCCGGTGAACGCGCAGGTCTTCTCCTGGACGCGATTCGCGGGGCCTTCCAACTCCTTGGCCTGGATACGGCAAGCGGCAAGGACGAGGTGTTTTTCAACCTGGTCCAAGCCCGTATTATCTCGCCGGGTTCCAAGTTTGATTCCATTGAAACTCTGGCAGAAGTCGGCGTGGCCTCGGCTTCATACGCGACTATAAAGCGCTACCTTCCGCGGTATGCCGACAAAGACTTCCGCGACCAGATAACCCACGCGCTAGCCACACACGCGGCCATTGGTCCTGGTGTGATGGTTCTCTACGATGTGACAACCTTGTATTTTGAAACTGACGTGCCCGAGGAGCTACGCAAACCCGGGTTTAGTAAAGAACGCCGACTCGAACCCCAGATCACTGTCGGGATGCTCACCGACTCCACCGGCTTGCCCTTGGCGATCGGCGCGTTTGAAGGCAATCGTGCTGAAACGCACACCATGTTGCCAATGATCCTGCGTTTTAAAGACGCCTACCACCTTGACGACATCACGATTGTTGCTGATGCTGGCATGTTTTCAGCCGCCAACAAGACCGCGATTATCGATGCCGGGTTGGACTACATTCTGGGCACGAAAGAACGCGAAATCCCAGAACCAATTAAACCTTTAGTGAATGTGCTGGAATAGGAGCCATACTGGTGACGATAGTTTTTGGCCTGGACACGCCTAGTTGATATTCGGAAGATTGTTCAAACGTTGAGGTGAGTGCCGACACTAGAATTGGCTGTCCGTCCTGTCTTCTGACTGCGTCCTTTCAGCGGTGAAAACGGCGAAAGCCCTCGTCATCCCCTAGAAAGTGACGGTGTTTCCGTCTGTGGGGAGACGAGGGCTGGTGCTTGCCCGCGGCCGAGTGGCGGGGCGTCGGCTAGCACATTAGGCGAACTGTTTGATGAGGTCTTGCAGAGCCTTGAAGTCGAACTTGACCAGACCGAGGGCCTGAGCCGCAGCGGTGATGATGCCGAAGATGAGGGCCATCACGCCGGCGCCAGCCAGACCGGCGCCTGCAGAAGAGGAGCCGTTGGAGGAACCATCGTTAGATGGCTTGTTGTCGGTGTCGTCTTCAGCGGTGTTGAACCACCACTCGTCCAGGGCCAGCTTGGCCACGGTGGTGTTGTCGATGTACTCGCCGCAGACTGGGTCGGTGCCAGAAACCTTAGCCTGGATATCTTCGGAGCCAGCGCCCTTGAAGAAGAACGGTACTACCTGGTTGGTGTGGTTGGTGGAGTACCACTCGTGGGTCGGAGCGGTGCCCTTGGTGCCGGTCTGTGGCTTCCAAGCGTCAGTCTCATCCGCGCCGGAGAGGTAGCCGGTCTCGTGGTCAGCGGTCACGATGAGCAGGGTTTCCTCCCAGGAGGAGTTCTGGTCAACCCAGGCGATGGCGGCGTCGACAGCCGCGTTGAAGTCCTCGAATGCCTGGACAGACTCGCCCTCGAGCTCCTTGGCGGTGTCGGCACCGAACGCGCCTTCAACTAGGTACTTGGACTGGCCGGTCTCGTAGAGACTGTTGGAGGCGATGTGGCCGTAGCTCATGCCGTCACCGATCATGTAGATGATGTTCTTCGGGCCAGAAGTAGCAGCGTGTGTCGGGACGACAAGGTCGGTGGTCAGGGCGGTAGTGGCTACTGCGGCCACGCTAACGCGCAGAGCGCGAGCACAGATTAGAATCCCTCTCATGACTGAAAATGCAGCTGCCACGTTGCCGCCATGCCCTGAATGTTCCTCCGAATACACCTACGAGATGCCGCCGCTCATCGTCTGCCCGGAGTGCGCGCACGAGTTCGAAGCCACCGCCGCTGGTGCGGACACCGACTCCGCTGAGCCCCAGGTAATCGTTGATTCTGTGGGCAACACGCTTGCCGACGGCGACACAGTCACCGTCACCAAGACCCTCAAGGTCAAGAGCGCGCAGCAGCCGCTGAAGTCCGGCACTAAGGTCCGCGGCATCCGTCTGAACTTTGATGCTGGAACGGGTCAGGAAGACCACAACATCGACTGCAAGATTGATGGCTTCGGTGCCATGACGTTGAAGCCGGCGGTGGTCAAGAAGGTCTAGAGGGGTTTGCCCGAAAGTGATATCGTTACTGATATCAACGGGAAGGTGGGCAGTGCGATGGCCTCATTGGTAGTAAGAAACCTTGACGACGCGATAAAAGAAGCGCTCGTGGCTCGTGCGCAGGAGAATGGCCGCTCAATGGAAGCGGAGGTGCGCGCAATTCTTATTGACGTTGTGCAACCGAAGAACATTGGGATTGCTCTTTATGAAGCAAGCAGAGATGCCGCGGTTGAATTGGAAACTCCACCACGTGATGACGAAGCGCGGGCGGTGCTTTTTAAATGATCGTACTGGACACAAATGTCGTATCTGAGGTGCTTAAACCGCGTCCGGATGACAAAGTGTTGAGTTGGATGAAAAGCATCGAGGTCCGCACATCTGTCACTGCCATGACTGTTTCGGAGCTTTATGCTGGCGTGGCTATCTTGCCAGAGGGAAAGAAGAAGGCCACGTTGCGCAAGGTCTTAGATCGCGTCCTGAGTATGTACCCAATTCTTTCCTTTGATTTTCTGGCTGCGCAGGAATACGCCGAAGTCGTTTCTAGGCGGAGACAGTCCGGGCAGCCAATTTCTACTGTCGATGCGCAGATAGCAGCGGTATGCCGAGCCAATAATGCTGTATGCGCCACCCGTAATGTCAAGGATTTTGAGAATACTGGAGTTCGACTCATTAACCCATGGGATTAGTCAAGGTGGCGCAGGCGATGTCAAAGCCAGATGATGAGGAAGCCCGCACCGCTATGTGTTTCGCCCGCACCGCGGAGCGGCCGAATAAATTGAAGTTTTATCCGCCCTGACGTGCTCCGGAGCTTGTTAGGGCGCTAGACTGTGGAGCCATGACTAACCCGAGTGATTCCACCGCGCACCGCTATACCCCGGAGCTTGCGGCCCAGATCGAGTCGACCTGGCAGCAGTACTGGAAAGACAATGGCACGTTTAACGCACCGAACCCCGTCGGCGACCTAGCCACGGAGGGCGCGGGCGCCCTTCCGAAGGAAAAGCTCAACATCCAGGACATGTTCCCGTACCCATCTGGTGCGGGCCTGCACGTGGGCCACCCGCTGGGCTATATCGCTACCGATACCTATGCTCGCTACAACCGCATGCTGGGCAAGAACGTCCTGCACACCCTGGGTTATGACGCCTTTGGCTTGCCGGCCGAGCAGTACGCCATCCAGACCGGAACCCACCCGCGCACCACCACGATGGCCAACATCGAGAACATGCGCCGCCAGCTGGGCCTGCTGGGCTTGGGTCACGATCCGCGCCGCTCCGTGGCGTCGACGGACCCAGAGTTTTATAAGTGGACTCAGTGGATCTTCCTGCAGATTTACAACTCCTGGTTCGACGAGGAGCAGCAGAAGGCGCGCCCAATCGCTGAGCTGGTAAAGGAGCTCGAGGTAGGCAAGCGCAAGACCAAGGATGGCCGTTACTACTCCGATCTGACTGCAGCCGAACAGGCCGCAGCCCTGGACGAGTTCCGCCTGGTCTACCTGTCCAACTCCACCGTCAACTGGTGCCCTGGCCTGGGTACCGTGCTGGCAAACGAGGAGGTCACGGCAGAGGGTAAGTCCGAACGCGGCAACTTCCCGGTCTTCCGCAAGAACCTGTCCCAGTGGATGATGCGCATTACCGCTTACTCTGATCGCCTGCTGGACGATCTGGAGCTTCTGGATTGGCCGGAGAAGGTCAAGTCCATGCAGCGCAATTGGATTGGTCGCTCCCGCGGCGCCGAGGTGGACTTCACCGCTGAGGGCCACAAGATCACCGTCTTCACCACTCGCCCTGACACCCTGTTCGGCGCTGAGTACGTGGTGCTGGCTCCAGAGCACGAGCTTGTCGACGCCCTGCTCTCCCCCGTCCCGTATGACGACGACGTCGACAGCCGCTGGACCTTTGGTCACGATGATCCGAAGGAGGCCGTGGAGGCCTACCGTGAGTCCATCGCCGCAAAGTCTGACCTGGAGCGCCAGGAGAACAAGGAAAAGACCGGCGTCTTCTTGGGCACCTATGCTGTTAACCCGGTCAACGGCAAGCAGGTTCCGATCTTTATTGCTGACTATGTTCTGACCGGCTACGGTACCGGCGCCATCATGGCGGTGCCGGCGCACGATACGCGTGACTACGAGTTCGCCACCGAATTTGGCCTGCCAATTACGGAGGTTGTCTCTGGTGGTGACATCAGCAAGGAGGCGTTTACTGAGTCCGGCAAGGCCGTTAACTCCGCTAATGATTCCATCGACCTGAACGGCAAGTCCAAGGAAGAGGCAATCGCGGCCATCATCCCGTGGCTGGAGGAGCAGGGCATCGGCTGCGAAAAGATCCAGTACAAGCTGCGCGACTGGCTGTTTGCGCGCCAGCGTTACTGGGGCGAGCCCTTCCCCATCGTCTATGACGCTGAAGGCCAGGCTCACCCGCTGCCAGAGTCCATGCTGCCGGTCGAACTGCCGGAGGTAGAAGACTACAAGCCGGTCTCCTTCGACCCAGACGATTCCGATTCCTCCCCGCAGCCGCCGCTGGCCAAGGCCCGCGAATGGGTTGAGGTGGAACTCGACCTCGGCCAGGGCACCCAGACGTATTATCGAGATACCAACGTCATGCCGCAGTGGGCAGGTTCTTCCTGGTACCAGCTGCGCTACATCGACCCGCAGAATTCGGAAGAATTCTGCAGCTTGGAGAACGAGCGTTACTGGACCGGCCCTCGTCCTGAGGAGCACGGCGCTGGCGATCCAGGCGGCGTGGACCTCTACGTCGGCGGCGTCGAGCACGCGGTGTTGCACCTGCTCTACGCCCGTTTCTGGCACAAGGTCCTCTTCGACCTCGGCCACGTTTCCTCCAAGGAGCCGTACCGCCGCCTGTTCAACCAGGGCTACATCCAGGCCTATGCCTACACCGATTCCCGTGGCGTTTACGTCCCGGCTGCCGAGGTGGAGGAAAAGGACGGCAAGTTCTACTACAACGGTGAAGAGGTCAACCAGGAGTACGGCAAGATGGGCAAGTCCCTGAAGAATGCCGTGGCTCCGGATGACATCTGCCGCGACTACGGTGCCGATACCCTGCGCGTTTATGAGATGTCCATGGGTCCGCTGGATACCTCCCGCCCGTGGGCAACCAAGGACGTCGTCGGTTCCCAGCGCTTCCTGCAGCGTCTGTGGCGTCTGGCTGTAGACGAGACGACCGGAGAGCTTGCTACTAGCGACGCCGAGCTCACCGAGGATGATCTCAAGGCCCTGCACCGCGCCATCGCCGGTGTGCGTGATGATTACGAGAACCTGCGTCTGAACACCGTGGTGGCTAAGCTCATCGAGTACGTCAACTACCTGACGCGCACCTACGGCAACTCCGCCGAAGGCGCTCCGCGTGCTGCGGTCGAGCCGATTGCGCAGTTGGTCTCCCCGATTGCTCCACACATCGCGGAGGAGCTGTGGAAGCGCTTCGGCCACACCGAGACCATCACCTACTCCTCCTTCCCCACCTTCGAGGAGAAGTACCTGGTAGATGACGAGATTGAGATTCCAGTCCAGGTCAATGGCAAGGTCAAGGCGCGCGTCAACGTGCCTGCCGACGCCGACGAAGAGGCCGTGGTTTCCGCCGCACTTGCCGACGCCCGCATCGTCGAGCTGACCGAGGGCAAGAACGTAGTCAAGAAGATCTACGTCCCTGGCCGCATGGTCAACCTGGTGGTTAAGTAAGCGCTAAATCATCACAAACCGAGGGCCTGCGCCACGTCTAGGAGCAGGCCCTCTCCCCTATCTGTGCTGCTTGCCGAGGCCACGAGCTGCACGCTCGCGCCATTGGCTGATGGTCCACTGCTGTGCAGCAAGCGCTGGTGGGTCCTGCGGAGTAGATGGTTTCGAAGCCATAACGAAATACTACGTGCGGTGGTGGACACGTGCGTTTCACGGTAAGCCTAATACATGAATGAAAATAGGGAGCTTTTCCTCGACGCAATGCGTCGGCTTGAGATTGCAGAGCGCGCGCTTGGCGATGCCCGCGCCCGCCTCCTCGAATATGGTCGGCAAATGGAAGGGGCTGCGCAGCCGAGCCAGCCTCCGGCCCCTGAGTTAGCGCCGCAGCACGAAGCGCCTGCACCGCAGGCTCAGCCTGGCGCTCCGGCTTATCCGCACCCAGCGCCGCAGGACCCAGCGTCGCAGTCCCCGGCGTCGCAGCACCCGGCTCAGCCGCAGCACCCAGCTCAGCCGCCGAAGCCGCGCGACCGCGAGAAGACGCTCATTGGTGCGGTGGCCGTGGGTGGCGCGCTTATCACGCTGGCGGGCGTGGCCTTCCTTGTGGGACTTGCCATTCAGGCGGGCCTCCTGGGGCCGGTGGGCCGCGTCGTTCTGGCTTACATCGTGGCGGGTGCGCTGCTCGGGGCCGGATGGTGGTTCCGTGACAAGGCGGCACCGGCCGGTGTGACCGCCTTGGTGGCCACTTCCCTATTTGCGGCGCTGGCCACGACGTTCCTGGTGGTCACGTGGCTGGGCTGGTGGCCGGCCTGGCTGGGAGCGGTGCTCATGGCGCTCATCTATGGCGGATTTGTGAGTTATGCCCATCGTTTCCGTCAGGGCTCATTCACGCAAGAGTGGATGGCCACAGGCGCAGGTATCGCCGCACTCTCCTACCCCAGCGCAGTGGCACCCGCGCACGTCGGCGGTGCCATGCTCGTTGTCCTGATCCCGCTGGTTACCGCCGTCTACAGCGTCTTGTGCCGCAGTGAACGCATGGCCGAGGTGCTGCGCGCTATCGCCGGCGTCGGGCTTGCCGTGGTCATGGTGGAAGTCGCCGCCCGTAGCACCCCCTTCAGTCTGCCCTCGTTGTGGATCGCCATCGCGTGCAGCCTGCTCGCCATCGCGGCTGTGGCCATAGTGGTCTATTTCCCCACCGTCAAGGCGGAATTTGGCTTCGCGTTCTTGGGGCTGCTCGCCCCGGGCTTCCTGCTGGTCACTGCCCTCCTTCGCGCGGACACCATCCTCGCCGAGTGGATGGCCGTTGCTGCCCTGGCTGTCATCGTGGGTATCGCCTGGCTTGGCAACTCCGTCATCAAGGATTGCGCACTTGGTGCTATCCCCGTGGTCTATGCCCTGGTCATGCTGGACACCATGGCGGGCTGGACCGGCACAGCCCCCACAGGGACCATGGCTGTAGTCCTGACGTTTGTCCTAAGCGGGCTCTTCTTCGCAGCATTCGTGCTGCTCCTCCATGCGATGAGCAATGCTTTCGTCCTGGCCGCCTGGTTCCTGGGATCGCTCATAGTGCTCTCCCCGCTTCTCGGCGGTGTGCTCTTTGATCCGCCTACCCTCGCTGGCATGGAGCCACTTGCCGAGGGCATCGTCCTCACCGTGGCCCTCCTCGCGGGCTACCTGTTGCGCCAGCGTGTCCCCCACTACGAGCACCGCGGAGTTGCAGCCGCACTGCTGCTCTTTGTACTCCTGCTCAGTCTTCTTGCCGCGGTAGGCACAATCGCCTCGGCAGCCGCCATCGTGGCGGGAGACGCGGGCCTCAAGACTGCCTACCTGGCTTCGCACGCCCTGGTTTCAGTGGCGTGGATGGTCCTTGCTGCCCGCCTGCTTCTTGCCGCGGAGCAGCGCTTTACCGCCGTCGGCGTGCTGCTTGCCATTGTGGCGGTGGCCAAGCTGACCTTCTTCGATCTCGCGGCCACAAGCGGAATCTTCCGCGCGCTCGCCTTCCTGCTCAGCGGCATTATCTTGCTGACCATCGCGGTGCGTCGCCGCGGCGTCGACAAGCCGCGCCGCGAACAGGTCTAGGCCTCGTCCCAGAAAGGAGTAGCGCAGACGGCCACGGCGTCGATTGCCGCGTGCGCGGGCGGATTCTCCTCGAAGACCACCGCAAACCCGGCCACGTGGCCCACCCAGAATTCATTTTCGGTGAGCTCATGCACGTGCTTCGCGACGTCCTTTACCTCACCCGTCACCCGCACCCGCGGCGTGAGCATGCTGGGCTTGTAATTGCTGTAGAAGCGTTCCGTGTCGGGGGCCTCGAAGTCCGCGGTAACGTGGTGACCTGCGGATTCAACGTGCGTGGCCAGGAGCGCGGGGTACAGCGTGCCCTGCAAAGCCTCGCCACCGGCAGGGTTGCCGGCAGGGAGGGAAAAGGGGGCGTCGACAAGCGCGGCGAAGCGCTTACCTGCAGTTTCTACCACCCCGATGAAAGGCGTGGCCCTGTAGATGGTGCCCTGCTGGGCCGAGCCGCGGAAGGTGACCACGTAGGTCTGCTCATCCTCGTAAGCCATGCCCGTGATGCAGATGCCTGAAGGATCGCGGTGATAGAGGACCTCGTCAAACGCGGGGTCCTCATGGGAGCGCGCGACCTCGTGGAGCTCGTCGACGGTTTCCAAAAAGATGTCCATGATGGGCCATCTTAGCTGCGCGCGAGAGCCTCGCCTACGCGCTTGCCAGAATGGATGCAGCCGCCCAGGAACGTGCCCTCGAGCGCGTTCTTGCCATGCATGCCACCGCCGCCGAAGCCGGACGCCTCGCCGCAGGCATACAGGCCGGTCAGGACGGATCCGTCGGGATTGAGGCAGGCGCCGTCGAGGTTGGTTTCGATGCCGCCCAGCGTCTTGCGGGTGAGCACCTTGAGGCGCACCGCGATGAGTGGGCCCTTGTCGAGCAAGCGATGCGGGGCCGCGCAGCGAATCAACTTGTCGCCCAAGAAACCGCGAGCGATGCGGATGTAGTTGACCTGAGCGTCCTTGGAGAACGGGTTGTCGAGCTGCGCGTCGCGATCCTCAATGATCTTGCGTAGTTGGTCCACATAAATCTTGGGTGAACCCTCTGGACTGATGGAATTCATGCCTTTGACCAGGTCTTCTAGGTTATCTTCAACAACCCAGTCGATGCCGTTGTCCATGAAAGCTTTGACGGCCACATGGGTGCCTGAGCCGAGCTTGCCGGCCAGCTTCTTGAACTCCTTGTCTGTGAGATCGGGGTTCTGCTCGGAGCCGGAGAAGATGAACTCTTTGTCCACGATTTCCTGGTTGAGCACGAACCAGGAGTAGCCATGCCCGGTGTTGGTGATGTGCGACAGTGCGGCGAGGTTATCCGAACCTGGGAAGAGGTTGGTGGGCAGGCGATTGCCTTCCGCGTCGAGCCACAGGCTGGATGGGCCTGGGATGATGCGGATGCCGTGCTCTGGCCAGATGGAATCCCAGTTGCTCATGCCCTCGGGGTAGGCCCACATGCGGTCCTGGTTGACGAGGTTGGCGCCGGCCTTGCTGGCGATGTCGATTCCGCGGCCGTCGACATGCGCGGGAACGCCCCTGACCAGCTCCTCTGGGCATTTACCCCAGCGCTCAGTGGGCCACATGGTGCGCACTTTCTCAAGGTTTCCGCCGATGCCGCCGGTGGCAATCACCACGGCCTGGCCACGGAGCTCAAATTGCTTGACGACTTCCCTTCCGCTCGCCTCACCACGCACCTGGTCGGTGGGCGCCAGGACCGAACCCTTCACGCCGACGACGCGCCGTGCGCTCCCGTGCCCCTCGGTGATGAGCTCGTCGACGCGGTGGCGGAAGTGGAATTCCACTTTGCCTTCCTTCTCGGCCTTCTCAAGAGGTTCGCGGAAGACACGGACTACCTCAGGGCCGGTGCCCCAGGTGAGATGGAAGCGGGGGACTGAATTGCCGTGCCCGGAGGCGTCGCCCGAACCGCGCTCTGCCCAGCCAATGGTGGGCAGCACGTTAAGTCCCAGTTTCTTGAGGTAAGAGCGCTTTTCATTTGCGGCGAAGCGAACGTACTCACGGCCCCACTTACGCGGCCAGTAGTCGTGGGAGTCTTCGGTGGTGACTTCGTCGTAGTCGGCGGAGTTGGCCCAGTCGCGCCAGGCCAGCTCCTCGGAGTCTTTCACGCGCATGAGCTTTTGCTCAGGGGAGCCGACGTAAAACAGGCCGCCAAGTGACCAAAAGGCTTGTCCGCCCAGGTTATTGCGGTTTTCCTGCTCGAGGAAGATGACGTGCTTGCCGCCTTTGAAGGCCTCGTAACCTGCGACCATTCCTGCCAGCCCAGTGCCGACGATAATGACTGAGTTCTCTTTCATGCACAAAAGCATACGGCAGAAATGTGACCTGTGACGCAGTTTCCTTAATCGCGGCGGCAATAACGCCTATTCGTATTACTGCTGCGCGTAGATGGTGTCGACCTTCTCCACCAGGGTCAGGACGTCGTAGGACGCAACCAGCTCGTCGTGCTGGTTGTAGAGGGCGGCATCCCAGCAGACCTCGCCATAATCGTCGGTCACGCGCGGGGTGATGCGCTTGGCGGTGAGCTCGATGCGGATGGAATCGTCGTAGGTAACCGGGGTGATAAAGCGCAGGTTCTCCAAGCCGTAGTTCGCCAGAACGGGACCTGGCGCCGGCTCTACGAAGAGGCCTGCGGCCCAGGAGACCAGGAGGTAACCGTGTGCGACGCGGCGTGGGAAGAAGGGGTTCGCGGTGGCGGCCTCTTCGTCGGTGTGGGCGTAGAAGGTATCACCGGTTGACTGTGCAAACGCGGTGATGTCCTCGAGGGAGACCTTGCGCAGGTCCGACGCGAATTGGTCGCCGATCTTGAGGGTGGCTAGGTCCTTGCGGAACGGGTGGACACCCGCGCTGGAGACGACGTCGGCGCGGGTCACGCGCTGCACGCGCGCACCGCGGTGCCACTGGCCGGTGATGGCGGTGAGGTGATCAGGCGTGCCCTGGATGGCGGTGCGCTGCATGTAGTGCAGGATGCCGCGCACACCACCCAGTTCTTCGCCGCCGCCGGCGCGGCCCGGGCCACCGTGGACGAGGTGCGGGAGGGGAGAGCCGTGGCCGGTAGACGTCTTCGCATCATCGCGGTCGAGGAAGTGCAGGCGGCCGTGGTGGGCAGCAATGCCGAGTGCGTACTCGCGTGCCAGCTGCGGGTCATGCGTAATAACGGAGGCAACCAGCGAACCAGAGCCCAGGGCGGCGAGCTCAACGGCCTCGGCGGGGGAGTCGTAGCCCAGGAAGGAGACGACGGGGCCGAAGGCTTCGGTGTCGTGGACCGCTGGGGTGCGGTTATTGGCAAAGCGCAGGATAGTGGGGTTGAAGAACGCGCCCTCGGCCTCCTCGCCGCCGTAGACTACCTCGCCGCCGCCGGCCTTGAGCTTCTCGACGGCCTTCGCGACGTCCTGCTTCTGATCTGCGGAGACCAGCGGGCCCATGGTGGCGGAGGCGTCGCGCGGATCGCCCACGACGACCTTGTCGCGCAGGCGTGCGCTGAGGGCTTCAATGGTGGCGTCGACAAGCGCATGCGGGACGATGGCGCGGCGGATGGCAGTACACTTCTGACCCGCCTTCGAGGTCATCTCGCCGAAGACTGCCTTGACGAAGGCCTCGAACTCCGGGGAGTCCGCGGTGACATCGGTACCCAGAATGGCAGCGTTGAGGGAGTCAGCCTCCGCGCTGAACTGGATACCGCCCTCGATGACGTTGCGGTGTGCGCGCAGAGTATTCGCAGTATCGGCAGAGCCAGTAAAGGCCACGTGGTCGCGGTAGTCCAGGTGATCCAACAGGTCACGGGCGGAGCCGGAGATGAGGTGCAGGCTGCCTTCCGGCAGGATCCCGGAATCAATCATGAGGCGCACGCAGGCTGCGGAGATGTAGCCGGTCGGCGTGGCGGGCTTAACAATCGAGGGCACGCCCGCGATGAAGGCTGGGGCGAACTTCTCCAGCATGCCCCAGACGGGGAAGTTGAAGGCGTTGATCTGCACCGCAACGCCAGGGATGGAGGTGTAGATGTGGCGGCCAATGAAGGAGCCGTCCTTGGAGAAGACCTCTGCCTCGCCGTCCGGCATGACGGTGGAGTTAGGCATCTCGCGGCGGCCCTTCGAGGAGAAGGTGAACATGGTGGAAATACCGCCGTCGATATCGACGAAATTATCGCTCTTGTTGGCGCCGGCCTGGTTGGCCAGTTCGTAGAGTTCCTCGCGGTGATCTTGGAGGTAGATCGCGAGTTCTTTGAGCTTGAGGGCGCGCTCGTGGAAGGTGAGCTTTTGTAGTCCCTCGCGCCCGATGCTACGGGCGTAGTCGATGGCGCCGGCGATGTCGAGGCCTTCGGCGCTTACTAGGGCGACAACGTCCCCAGTTGAGGCATCGTGCACGTCAGCAACGCGCGAGGGATTGTCCGGGGTGAGCCACTGGCCGGAGAGGTAGCTGGGGACGAGGGCTTCAGTCATAGCGAAAAGATTGGCCTTTCCATTAGTTTCCGAACGGTTGGTCAGTAAATACAGGCTAGTATAGTCTGCGTCACATTTCTAGGGTTAAGTAAGGAGTGCAGCATGGCCGCAGAGGTTTGGAAGATTCAGTTGGGTGAGCTGGACAAGAAGATGGGTGTCGAAATCCTGGAAGAGTCGGCTAAACGGGTGGTAGCAACCATGCCGGTGGAGGGCAATACCCAATCCTTCGGTCTGCTCCACGGCGGTGCCATGGCCTGCATCGCCGAGGCCGTCGGCAGCTGGGCGGCGGTGATTCATGCTTCGACGCTGGGCAAGGTCGCCGTGGGCGTGGACATCAATGCGACACACCACGCTTCCGGGCGCTCGGGTCTGGTTACGGCGACGGCCACCGCCATCAAACTGGGCAAGACGCTGTGCTCCCACGAGATCGTCATTACAGATGAGGAGGGGAGGAGGCTGTGCACGGCACGCATCACGAACGCGCTCGTTGACCCTAAGTAGGCGGGGGTAAAGGCGGGTGTAAATAAAGCGTAAAAATCGGGGTAGAGAGGCGTAAAGAAGCCGCAAATAACCGGTAGGTCCCAGGGGGAACGGGCCTAACGTCAGTGCTCGGCAGGTGCACTATGCACCGGCGCTTGGTGCTTTGGGGCACCGGGCACACCTAGTATCGCTTTCACCCAAGGGGGTCTCTCCCACATGTTGGACATTCTGGTCATTGTGATCGTGGTCCTTGCGTTCAGCGGTCCTTCCTCCATCAACGAGTTTATGGACGGAGACGCGTAGAACATGAACACCATCACAGCAGTCATCGGGCTCATCATTGTTGTCGCGCTCGTGGCTTATCTCATCATTTCCCTTATTGACCCGGAGCGTTTCGCATGATCGCTAGCATTGCGGCGGTGGCGCCGCAGTATCTTGCCCTCCTTGCACTTCTAGCGGCGGCCTACGTGCCGCTGGGCAATTGGATGGCCCGCACATATACCTCTGAAAAAGACTGGGCTGTCGAGCGCCTTGTGTACAGAATTTTGCGTATTGACCCTAACCGGGGCCATAACGCCAAGAACTACACTCGTGCGCTGCTGGGCTTCAGCTTGGCCTCCGTCCTCGTCCTTTACGCAGTGCAGCGGCTCCAAGCAGTGTTGCCAAGCTTTGGCAACGCCCGCGAAGACGCAGTGGAGCCGTGGATGGCCTTCAACACCGCGGCTTCTTTCACCTCCAACACCAACTGGCAGTCCTACTCGGGTGAAGATACCCTGACCAACGCCTCCCAGATGTTGGGCCTGACCGTGCAAAACTTCGCCTCAGCCGCAGTGGGCATGTGTGTTGCTGTTGCCTTGATCCGCGGCATCGGCCACTTGGGTTATGACCGCGATACGTTGGCAACCGAGAATGGTCAGCACCTCATCGGCAACTTCTGGGTGGACCTCACCCGCGGCCTCGTCCGCATCCTGCTTCCCCTGTCGCTATTCATCTCCACCGTGCTCGTCCTCGGCGGAACCATGCAAACCTTTGGCTCGAACCTGGTTACGGAGTCCGGTGTAGATATTTCCCGTGCTCCCGTGGCCAGCCAGGAAGCCATTAAGCTCCTGGGTACCAACGGCGGTGGCATCTTCGGTGCCAACTCTGCGCACCCGTTTGAGAACCCGACCGGCTTTACCAACCTGGTGGAGATCTTCTCTCTGCTTGTCATCTCTTTCTGCATGATTCGCACGTATGGTGTGATGCTTAAGTCGCAGAAGCACGCGTGGACGCTGCTCAGCGTGGCTGGTGGTTTGTGGACCGTCATGGTTGTTCTGGTGACTTGGGCACAGCACACCCTTGTCGGCGGTGCGTCTCAGTTGGCAGGCGCCAACATGGAAGGTATCGAACAGCGACTAGGCATTGATGCCTCAGCACTGTTCGCCGTGTCTACCACGGGTACCTCGACTGGTGCGGTGGATTCTATGCACGATAGCTATTCCCCACTGGGCGGTGGTCTGCTCATCCTCAACATGCTGCTGGGTGAAATCGCGCCGGGCGGCGTGGGTACTGGCCTCTATGGCTTGTTGGTTGTGGCTATCCTCGCTGTGTTCATCGGTGGCCTCCTAGTGGGCCGCACACCGGAGTTTATGGGCAACAAGATTGGCCGCAAGGAAATTTCAGCGGTCAGCCTGTACATCCTCACCATGCCGGTTCTGGTTCTTGTGGGTGTCGGCGCTTCCGTGGCGCAGCGCAAGCTCGTGGAAGCTTCAGCGACCAACTTCGGTGCGCCGGGAACGGCTGATAATGCCCACAGCCTGTCGGAAGTTCTTTACGCCTTTACCTCGGCGGCGAATAACAACGGTTCTGCCTTTGCTGGACTGACGGTGACTGAGCCCTGGTGGCAGATCACGTTGGGCTTGGCCATGCTGTTGGGTCGCTTCCTGCCGATCGTCTTCGCCCTATACCTGGCCGGAAGCCTGGCAGGGCAGAAGCGCCAGGCCACCACCGCAGGCAGCTTGCCCACGTCCGGCGTCACCTTCTCCCTGTTGACCATCGGCGTCATCCTGCTGGTCGCAGCACTCACCTTCTTCCCCGTCCTCACCCTGGGTCCCATTTCGGAGGCACTATCATGACAACCCACACCATCACCGCTGAGCCGGATAAGACTCCTCATAGCAACGCACCGGAGAAGAACAGCGGCCTCGCGGCTGCGGCGCTGAAAACGCTGCCGAGCAAAATGTCCCCGCTCGCCCAAGCACGCAACCCCGTGATGTTCGTCGTGTGGGTCGGCGCCGCACTGACCACTGTGTGGTCCATCCTCAACCCCAGCTTTTACGGATGGGTTGTGACGGTATGGCTGTGGTTCACCATTGCCTTTGCCGCCTTCGCCGAGGCTTATGCTGAAGGCCGTGGCAAGGCCCAGGCAGACAGTCTGCGCTCTGTGCGCGATGATGCCACCGCCAATCTCATTACTGACTCTGGCATTGAAGTGGTCCCCGCGTCCGGGCTGACCAAGGGTGCCATCGTGCGTGTGGAAGCAGGGGAGACCATCCCGGGTGACGGTGACGTCATCGAAGGTGCTGCCACCGTAGATGAATCGGCTATTACTGGTGAGTCGGCCCCTGTGGTCCGCGAGGCCGGCGGTGACCGCTGTGCCGTGACCGGCGGCACCGTGGTGCTCTCTGATTCCATCAAGGTCAAAATCACATCCGAACCGGGCTCCACCTTCGTTGACACCATGATCGCCTTGGTGGAGGGCGCGGAACGCCGCAAGACTCCGAACGAGATTGCGCTGAGCATCCTGCTCTCCACGCTGACCATCCTCTTCCTCGTCGCCGTCGCTGCGCTTGCCCCGATGGGTCTATTCACCGGCGCGGAGCTTTCGCCACTATCCCTTATCGCTCTGTTGGTCTGCCTAATCCCTACCACCATTGCCGCCCTACTTTCGGCAGTCGGTATCGCCGGAATGAACCGCCTCGTTCGCCACAACGTTCTGGCCACCTCCGGCCGTGCGGTGGAGGCAGCTGGTGACGTCGCCACGCTCCTCATGGACAAGACAGGCACCATCACTTACGGAAACCGCCAGGCCACCGGCCTGATTGTGGCTTCGGGCGTTGACGAGCGCGAGGCTGCAGCGATTGCTCGCATTTCCTCCCTAGCGGATGAAACCCCAGAAGGTCGCTCCATCGTGGCCTGGCTGACTGAAAACTACTCCCTGTCCAGCGAAGGAGATACAGAAGCGCGGAGTGCGGAGGTCGTTCCATTCAGCGCGTCGACGAGGATGTCCGGTCTCGACCTGGCTCACCGCAAGCTGCGCAAAGGCGCTGGCGATGCCGTACGCAAGTGGGTGACTGAAGCAGGTGGCACCTGGCCGCAAGAGATCGAGGATTCCGTAACCCAGATTGCACAAGACGGTGGCACCCCGCTGCCTGTCGCTGTGGAAGAATCCGATGGCAGCCGCACGGTTATTGCGGTGGTGCAACTGAGTGACGTCGTCAAGCCCGGCATGGCCGAGCGCTTCGCTGAACTGCGTCAGATGGGTATCAAGACCATCATGGTGACCGGTGACAACCCGCTGACCGCAGCAGCCATTGCCAAGGAAGCCGGCGTCGATGATTACATCGCCGAAGCTACTCCAGAGGACAAGCTCGCCCGCATCCGTGAGGAGCAAGCACAAGGCCGAATGGTGGCCATGACGGGTGACGGTACTAACGACGCCCCGGCGCTGGCCCAGGCGGACGTGGGCGTGGCCATGAACACTGGTACCTCCGCGGCGAAGGAAGCTGCCAACATGGTGGACTTGGATTCTGACCCGACAAAGCTCATCGATGTCGTCCGAATTGGCAAGCAGCTGCTTATCACCCGCGGCGCGTTGACTACCTTCTCCTTGGCCAATGACCTGGCGAAGTACTTTGCCATCCTGCCGGCGCTTTTCTCTACGCAGTTGCCGCACTTGGAGCGCCTCAACGTTATGCACCTACATTCCCCTGAGTCCGCCATTGTGTCCGCAGTTGTCTTCAACGCGCTCATCATCGTCGCGCTCATCCCATTGGCGCTCAAGGGTGTGTCCTACAAGCCGGCCTCCGCGTCCTCACTGTTGCGTCGAAACCTCGGCATCTGGGGTCTCGGCGGTGTTATTACCCCCTTCATCGGCATCTGGGTTATCGACCATGTCGTCTCCCTCCTTCCAGGCCTATAAAGAAAACCTGCAAAGAAAAAGGAAGCAATAATGCGTGTTTATCTGCGTAATCTCATCGCCGGATTCGTCGCCGTGTTCTTATGCGTCGTCGCGCTGGGCATGATCTATCCGGCCGCGGTGTGGGGAATATCTCGCATCACCCCGAAATCTGCCGAGGGAAACCTTATCTACCAGGGTGAATGCCTGGTCGGTTCCACTCAGATTCAGGATGGCTTGGAAAATGGCCCCTACTTCTTCGCCCGCGCGGAAGGTATGAGTAACTACGGCACATCAAGCACGGAGCTAGAGAAGGCCATCCGGGAACGCCGAGAGGAGATTGCTCAGCGCGAAGGCGTATCAGTGGAGCACGTGCCTGCCGATGCCGTTACCGGCTCCGGTTCCGGCGTGGATTCCGGCATCAGCCCTGAGTACGCGGAGCTGCAGGCTCCGCGTGTGGCCCGGGAACAGAGTATGCGTATCGAAGACGTGAAGAAGCTGATTGCAGACAATACTGAGCATGCCAGCCTGGGTTTCTTGGGTGAGGACACGGTAAATGTGACCACACTCAACATTGCATTGCCCACGCCTACCCCCTGCTCATAAAGATCAGCTCATAAGATGAAGCAATGTTGACCGAACCGACGACACCCCCGACGCGGGTCAAACGCGGCACCCTGAAGATTCTGTTGGGCGCCGCTCCCGGCGCGGGCAAAACCTGCGCCATGCTCAGCGAAGCGCACACGCTGGTCGACCAAGGCCGCGACGTTGTCGTTGGGGTCGTGGAAGACCACGGGCGCGCGTACACCAAGGCCCTGTGCGAGGGGCTGGAGATTGTACCGAGGCGCGCTGTCGAGGGCATTTCCGCGGGTGAAATGGACACCACGGCGGTTATCCAGCGGCACCCGGAGATCGTTCTCGTCGATGAGTTTGCTCACTCTAACCCGCGCGGCGAGGTTCACGAGAAGCGGTGGGAAGACATTGAGCAGATTCTGGACGCCGGAATTGACGTCATGTCGACTCTCAATATCCAGCATCTGGAGAGCCTCAACGACGTTATCAAGCAGATCACGGGTATCGCGCCGCAGGAAACAGTGCCGGACGAGGTAGTACGTGCTGCCGATGAGATCGAGCTTGTTGACGTTTCCCCTCAGCTGTTGCGCACCCGTCTGAGCGACGGCCACGTGTACCGTGAGGCACGCATTGAGCCTGCACTCAACAACTACTTCCGCGTGGGAAATCTCACCGCGCTGCGCGAGTTGGCACTGCTGTGGCTAGCGGATCAGGTTGATGAGGCACTCATCACTTATCGCTCGGATCAGAAAATCACCGAAACGTGGGAAGCGCGTGAGCGGGTGGTTGTGGCCATCCAAAACGTTGCCCATGCTGAGACTCTTATCCGCCGCGGGCGGCGCATTGCGACAAAATCCTCGGCGGAATTGCACGTGGTCCACGTTGTTTTCGGTGATTCCTTCACCTCTCGTTCCTCCTCGGTGGGGGGATCAGCGCAACAGCTCGCCCGGCTGCAGTCCTTAGCCCAGGATGTGGGCGCACGACTGCACCAGGTTACCGGGGACAGCGTCCCAGAAGCCCTGCTTAATTTTGCCCGGAGTGTCAACGCCACCCAGCTCGTAGTGGGGGTCTCGCCGCGGCGTCGTTTCGGCGTGCACTGGCACGGTACGGTAGCGGAAACGGTGCTGCGTGAATCCGGCTCGATTGACTGCCACATAGTCAACCTTCCCCCGGAAAAACCACTTCCGCTCACACGGATGCTGCATCCTTTCCGCCCCTTCCCGCAGCGTGCCATCGCGTGGCTTAGCTCAGCGTTAGCTTTCGTGGGGCTCACTGCGCTGTTGGTGCAGGCGGACGGTCAGGATTTGGGAACAGGTACTTGTTCCGCGTTCTACTTTGCGCTCATCCTGCTTGTCAGTTTGCTGGGAGGCCTGTGGCCGGCCGTAGTGGTGGCGGTGGCTTCCGGCCTAGCGGTCAACTGGTTCTTCACCGTGCCGATCCATACCTTCGATATTGCTGATCCCGCTAACGCCGTGATCGCCGTAGTCATGGTGGCTATTGCGCTGGCCGTCGGCATGCTCGTGCGCCGCGCCAAGATTGAGCGTGCGAACGCGGCTATTGCTGCGCGCGATGCCGAGCTACTCACGGTGTTTTCCCGCGCCGCCTTGAATCGCCGCGCGGATTCTTCCCCGAAAGATGCCGTGATGCGCAAGGTGGGGGAGGCTTTTAATTGTCGTAGAGCAGAGCTGCTGGATGAAAACGGTGACGTTCTTGCCACCTGGCGCGCAGCTACCCCCGAACGCACCTCGAAACACCTTCATATTCCCGAAAAAATTCGCCATGAACAGGAAGTGGACACCGTTGTTGCGAGCGCAGATGGCACGGTTCAGCTGCGTCTCGAGGGCCCGGCATTGTCTGCTCGTGACCGAGGTCTGGTCACCGTGGTAGCGGGCTATCTCGCAGGCATTGTTCGCCGCGAAAAGCTCTCTGCTGAGGCCGCGCGCGCAGATGCGATAGCCGCTGCTGACGAGTTGCGCCGAGCGCTGCTGTCTAGTGTGAGCCACGACCTGCGTACCCCGCTGGCGACGGCCAAGTTGGCGGTGTCCTCGTTGCGCAACGCTGACATTGAATTCACTCCCGAAGACCAGGACATGCTTTTGGCAGAAACTGCGGCGAGCATCGAGGAACTTACCGGATTGGTAACCAACCTGCTGGATTACTCCCGGCTCACAGCTGGCGCCATAACCGCCCGCCGAGACATCGTCGAGGTGGCCGAAGTGGCTAATCGCGCCATCGCTTCCTGTGCCTTTGGGCATTCCCGAGAGCAAATTGGGCGCATTCACCTTGACCCTAGCGTGCGTGGAGTTACGTGCTGCGCGGATACGGCGCTCATGGAGCGCGTCTTGGCCAATCTCTTCGATAACTCCTTGCGCTATGCGCCAACCGGCGACGTTACTTTGAGTGCCCAGACCACCACCGAACAGGTAGAACTGATGGTCGTCGATGAAGGCCCGGGCATCCCACCGGAGAAGCAGAAGGAACTGTTCCAAGCGTTTCAGCGTTTGGGTGATACCAGCAACGACAACGGAGTAGGCCTTGGTCTTTCTGTTGTCCAAGGCTTTGTAGAGGCCATGGGCGGTAGCATCGAGGTGGCTGCCACCCCGGGCGCAACCTTTATATTGCGGTTTCCCGTCGCGGGAGGAGAACAAAAATGACGACGAAGAAAACCAGCATCGCCATTGTGGACGATGACCCCCGCCTACTTAATACGTTGAGTATTAACTTCAAGGCTCGTGGCTACGAGGTTCACCAGGCGCGTACAGGCGCAGAGGGACTACAGGTGGTGTCGCAGCAGCAGCCAGACGTTGTGATTTTGGACATGGGGCTGCCGGATATGGATGGCACCGTCGTGTTGGAAGGAATCCGCGGGTGGTCTGCGGTACCGGTCATCATCCTGACGGCGCGCTCCGATCCGCTGTTTAGCGCCGCAGCTCTCGACCGCGGCGCGGACGACTACGTGACCAAGCCCTTCTCTATGGAGGAGCTTCTAGCCCGCGTGAGAGTGGCGTTGCGGCATGGTAGCCCACAGAGTCCGGTGAGGCGCACTGAGATCGCTGTGGTTCGCGCCGGGGATATCGTGATTGATGTTCCGCACCATTCCATCACCAAAGGTGGCGAGCCGCTGCATCTGACACCCACTGAGTGGGGCGTGCTCACTACGCTACTTCGCGCCCACGGTGGCTTGGTGCGCAAGGAGGACCTGCTCTCTGAGATCTGGGGTCCCGGCTTTGAGGGGCAGGGGCACTACCTTCGCATTTACACCTCCCAGTTGAGGCGCAAGATGGAGGATGACCCCGCCCACCCACGTTTTCTACTCACAGAGCCCGGCTTGGGTTATCGCTTTGTGGTGCCAGAGCCAGGCAGAGAAGAGTACGGTTACTCGGAATAGTCGTAGAAGCCTTTGCCGGACTTGCGGCCCAGCTCCCCGCGGGCGACCATGTCGCGCATGAGCTGCGGCGGGCTAAAGCGCTCACCCAGCTGGGATTCGAGGTATTCGGCGATGCCTAGGCGTACGTCCAGCCCGACGATATCGGTCAGCTCCAGCGGGCCGATGGGGAATTTGTAGCCCAGCACCATGGCATTGTCGATATCGCGCGGTGAGGCTACGCCTTCCTCCACCATGCGGATGGCCTCCAGCGCAATGGCCACGCCGAGGCGGGAGGAGGCGAAGCCGGGGGCGTCCTTGACCACCACTGCGGTCTTGCCCAGGCCCTCGACCCAGCCCTTGGCGGCGTCCACGAGCGTGTCCGGGGTGGACTCGGCAACAACCACTTCCACCAGCTTGGAGGCCGGAACCGGGTTGAAGAAGTGTAGGCCGATGACATCGTTGGGGATGCTTTCCGCCAGCTGCGATACCGACAGCGAGGAGGTATTGGTGGCGACGACGGCTTGCGGGGCTGCTTCGGCGATATCCCGGAAGGCGGCTACCTTGAGATCCATCGATTCTGGAACTGCCTCAACCACGAGGTCGAAACCAGCAAAGGCGGAGGCGGCGGTGGAAAAGCTGAGACGCTCATCCCAGGATTCGAAGGTGCCCTCCGCCCCGCGGTCGAGGGAGCCGCGGATGGCCTTGTGCACGCGCTCGCGGGCGGCCGCCACGGCATCCTCGTTGATATCCACCACGGTCACGGACGCGCCGGAGGCCAGGAAGGCGTGAGCAATGCCGGCGCCCATTCGGCCGCCGCCGAGCACACCAACCTTGGCAGGAACCTGCAGTACTGGGGACATGATTTAACTCTCCTTGTGAGTGGAAGGTTTATTTCTTGCGGTCCAGGAAGGCCTGCATCCGCTCAAACTTGGCGGGGGACTCAAAGAGCACGGCCTGGGCGATGTTGTCCACCGCCGGGTGCGCCGCATCAGGCATGGAAATGAGCTGCTTGGTCAAGCGCACGGCCAACGGGTCTTGCTGGGCGATGCGCCCGGCTAGGTCTAGGGCGCCGTCGACAAGCGCATCCGGCTCGTGCAGTTCGCTGACCAGGTGGCTGGCTAGGGCTTCTTCGCCGTTGAGGATGCGCCCGGCCAGCAGGATCTCCTTCGCCAGCGGGGTGCCCACGCACTCCTTGAGGCGCCACGTGGCACCCGCGGCGGCAGCGATACCCAGGCCGGCTTCGGGCTGGCCAAACTTGGCAAAAGGAGTGGCAACCCGGAAGTCGGCGGCCAGCGCCAGCTCCAATCCGCCGCCGAGAGCGTAGCCATCCACCGCCGCGATGACGGGGGCGGGAAGGGAAGCGATGCGGTGGAAGATGCCGGAGTTGATGCCACGGAGGGCATCCTCGCGGCGGCGCTCACGAAGCTGCGCGATGTCCGCCCCGGAGGCGAAGATCCCGCGGGGGCCCTTCGGGGTATCCACCGTGCAGCCGGTGATGATGAGGATGCGGGGATCGGACTCGAGCTGCGCGCAGAGTTCGTGGAACTCCGCCACCATCTGCTCATCGATGGCGTTGCGCACCTCGGGGCGGTTGAGCTTGGCGACGACGATGTCGTCCCTCTCACCGCGCGTTGAAATCTCAATGGCAGTCGTCATTTACACCCTCTCAATCGCAATCGCGGTACCCTGGCCCACGCCCACGCACATGGTGGCGATGCCGCGGCTCAGCCCGTCCGTTTCTAAGCGGTTGAGCAGGGTCAAGGTGATGCGGGAACCGGAGGAACCCAGCGGGTGGCCCAGCGCGATGGCGCCGCCCCAGGCGTTGACCTTGTCCTCATCCAAGCCCAGCTCGCGGATGCAGGCGATGGACTGTGAGGCAAAAGCTTCGTTGAGCTCGATGGCATCCACGCTGTCCAGCTCCCAGCCGGCGCGCTCGAGCACGTCGCGGGTCGCCGGGATGGGACCGGTGCCCATGATCTCCGGGCGCACACCGCGCGCGGAGTTGGCGACAACGCGGGCACGTGCGGTCAGGTTGTGCTTCTTGAGGGCCTCGTCGGAGGCGACAATGACGCAGGAGGCGCCGTCGTTCAGCGAGGAGGCGTTACCCGCTGTGGTGACGTCACCCAGGGAGGTCACCGGGCGCAGCTTGGCTAGGACCTCCATCGTGGTGCCGGGGCGGGGTCCCTCATCGGTGTCAACTACCGTCACGTTGCCCTTGCGGTCGGTGACCTCCACCGGCACGATTTCCCGGGCGAACTTGCCGGCCTCGATAGCGGCGAGTGCGCGTTCTTGGGAACGCACCGCAAAGGCATCGGCGTCCTCACGGCTAATGCCAAAGACGTTGGCTACTTCCTCGGCGGTTTCCGGCATGGAGTAGGTCATCTTCTCCTGCTCCGCGAACTTCGGGTTGGCAAAGCGCCAACCAATGGAGGTATCAAAGACCTGTCCTGGCTTGGCAAAAGGCTTGTTTGGCTTTTCCATGACCCAGGGGGCGCGGGACATGGATTCGACGCCGCCCGCCACGACGATATCTGCCTGGCCGGACTCCACGAGGGCGGTGGCCAAGGCAATCGAGGACATGCCCGAAGCACACAGGCGGTTGACCGTAATGCCCGGTACGGTGTCCGGGAACCCGGCGAGCAACCAGGACATGCGGGCAACGTTGCGGTTTTCCTCGCCGGCGCCGTTAGCGTTACCGATGATGACTTCATCCACCGCGGAAGGGTCGAGTCCGGCCTCCTCCACCGTCTTCTTGATAGCGGTGGCCATGAGGTCATCGGGGCGAACCGAGGACAGTGCGCCGCCGTAGCGGCCCACGGGGGTGCGGAAGCCGGATACCAGGTATGCAGTCATGTGATTCCTTAGCTGTTGTGTGTTCTAGGAGGTCTGGAGGTTTTAGCGGCCGTGGAAGACCGGCGGACGCTTCTCATTGAAAGCTGCAAAGCCCTCGTAATAATCCTCGGTATCGCAGAGTTTGCCTTGGGCAATGTTCTCAGCATCGACGCTGGCCCACAGCCCGGTGCCGTTATCGCGGATGTCCTGGACCAGGGTGCGGCTGGTGAGGAAAGCTTGGGTGGCGCCGTGGGCTGCGCGCTGGGCGATGCCCCGGGTGAACTCCAGCAGTTCCTCTGCCGGTACTGCGCGGGAGAAGAGCCCCGCGCGCACTGCCTCCGCGCCGGAGATGAGCTCGCCGGTAATGATGAGGTCCATCGCGCGGTGTGTGCCGAGGCGTTCGACGAAGAGGGAGTGCCCTCCCGAATCGAGAGTGGCGCCCAGGTTGGCAAACGGGGAGCCGAACTTGGCGTCTTCGGCGACGTAGACGACGTCACAGGCCAAGGCGAGGCCAAGACCCACGCCGAGGCAGGGACCGTGCACGGCGGCGAAGGTGGGGGCAGGAAAGTTGTCGATCTTCTTGAGCACGGGAGTGACAACGTCCGCGAGGTAGGCGGTGGCGTCGTCTTCGCACGGATTGAGCCCCTTGATGTTGCGGCCGGCGCAGAAACCCTTGCCCTCACCGCGCAGGATGAGCGCGCGGGGCTTAAGCTGCGCGGCCTCATCGAGGGAGCGGGAGAGCTCGGCGAGGTCTTCCTCCGCGAGAGAATTGATGGCCTTGGGGTTGTTGAGTACGAGCTCAACGATTCCGGCTTCGGCGTCGTGGTGTAAATCGATCATGGGTGTTTCTCCTAGGCGTCAAAGTCGAGGACGATGTTCGGCGTGGTGGGGCGCGACTGGCAGGTCAGGATGTAGCCGGCCTTGACCTCATCGGCCTCCAGCGCGTAGTTCTCCGCCATGTCGACGTCGCCCTCGACCAGCTTGGCGCGGCAGGTGCCGCACACGCCGCCGGCGCAGGCGAAGGGGACGTCGGAACGCACGCGCAGGGCCGCGTTGAGCAGGGATTCATTGGCAGAAACCGGAGACTCAACCGAGCCGGAAAGGCCATCGAGCTGGAAGTTGATGGTGACGTTATCGCCTTCCGGATCGACCTCGACGTGGCGGCCAGCCTGGTTCTGATCCCCAGAAGGTTTGCCGGTGGTGAACAGCTCGTAGCGCACATCCTTTTCGCCCACGTTGCGGCTGGCCAGCTCATCACGAACCAGCTGCACCAGCTCGAAGGGGCCGCAGAGGAACCATTCGTCGACGTTGTCCGTGCGCACGACGTTATCCAGCAGGGTCTGGAGTTTTTCAGCGTCGATGCGCCCAGAGAACAGCGGATTGACGCGCTGCTCGCGAGAGAGGACATGGTGCACGGCAAAGCGCGTGGGGAACTTGTCCTTGAGGTCACCAATCTCCTCGGCGAACATGACGTCACCGCCGCCTTTGTTGGCGAAGATGAGCTCGAATGTGGTGTCGGGGGAGCTGTGGAGAACGGTCTGGGCGATAGCCATGATCGGCGTGATGCCGGATCCCGCGGCGATGGCCACGAGGTGCGGATTCTCTAACTTCTCCAGCTCCTCGCGGACAGCCTCAGGATTGTTCAGACCGGTCAGGTGGGTCTTCGAGGTGAATGCGCCCTGCGGGTTCATCACGTCCATGGTGTCGCCGGGCTGCAGCGTGTCGTTGGCCCACGTGGAGAACACACCACCGCGGTCGCGCTTGATGGCGACGCGCAGCACGCCATCGCGAGGCACGTCGCAGATGGAATAGGAGCGGCGGACTTCTTGGCCGTCGATAGTTGCCCGCAGCGCAACGTACTGGCCGGGGATGTAGTCATAGTCGTCCTGGAGCTCCGGAGGAATGGCGAAGGAAACCTCCACGGAGTCCTCGGTCAGGGCGCGCACCTCGGACACGGTCAGGGTGTTGAACGTGGCCTTCTTCTTTGCGGGGGCAGACGGGGTCGTGGTCATTAGTGCACCTTGAAGTAGTCGAAGGGCTCCAAACAGTCCTGGCAGTTATAGAGAGCCTTGCAGGACGTGGAACCGAATTGGGCAAGCTTACGTGTGCGGCGGGAGCCACAGTGGGGGCATTCGATGGCCGGTGGCGGTTCGAGTGTGAGCGGGATAGGACCTTCCGGCGTGGCGCGGGTTGTACCGCTGGGAGGCGCAATGCCGTAATCCTTGAGGTTTTGCCGGCCGGTCTCCGTCATCCAGTCGGTGGTCCACGCCGGGTGGAGCACGAGGTCGACACGCACCTTGGCAAAGCCGGCGTCGGTCAGCGCTGTGGTGATGTCCGTCGTGATGTGCTCCATGGCGGGGCAGCCGGAATAGGTTGGGGTAATCGTGACCACCGCGGTATCGTCTTCCAGGCGAGCGTCCCGGAGGATCCCAAGGTCAGCGATGGAAATGACGGGGATTTCCGGATCGGGTACCTCGGCAGCGACGTCCCACACGTGGGCGTCGTCAGGCTGCGTGGGGCGCAGCGGGTGGGACTTATCTGTGATGGACACGCTGAAACCTTGGTCCTTTCCTTGTCTTTACCAGGTCGCGCCGGGGTGTTGGCGCGCCAAGGACTGCATCTCCGCGAGGATGAAACCGCGGTGCTCGGAAAAGCGCCCGGTGCGCTGCCCGGAGCGAGCCTGCTTGACGTCCGGGATGGCCAGACCTGCCTTGTCGAGGACATAGGCGATGCGCTCATCGAACTGCGCGCGCAGGCTCGAAGGCAGAACAGCGATGCCTTCTGCTGCCAGCTTCTCGTGCAGCGGGAGATCCTCGAAGAGCTCGTCAAGGTAAGGCCACATGTACATCAAGCCCTCCGTGATACGGCGGTGGGATTCCTCGGTACCGAGGCCCAGGCGCAGAATCCACTGGTTGGCGTGGTCGACGTGGTACTCAACCTCCTTGATGGCCTTGGCCGCGATAGCTGCCAGGGTTTCATCCGTGGACTCCAACAGGGCGGTGTAGAGCCCGTGCTGGTAATAGGAAAAGAGCAGCTGGCGGGCGATGGTGTAGCCGAAGTCGCCGTTTTCCTGCTCGACCAGGCGGGCGGAGCGGAACTCCTCCTCATTGCGGAAGTAAGCCAAGTCATCCTCGGTCTTGCCCCAGGCGGTACCGGCATAGGTCAGCAGGAAGCGGGCATGCCCAATGAGATCGAGGGCGATGTTGCCCAGGGCAATGTCCTCCTCCATCTCTGGTGCGCGCGAAATCCACCAGCCCAGGCGCTGGGCCAAGATGAGGGCGTCATCGCCCAACATGAGGGCATAGCGTGCGGTGTCCTCGGGGGCGACTGCGCCGGAGGCGGCGATATCTTCTGCGGTGATGCCGTTGCCCTGCGATTGCTTGGTCGCAGAATCGGCGGCTGCAAATCCAGTCACAGGTGCGGCACTCCTTCTGACTTGTCGTAGTAGGTGGCGTGGCGGTAGCTCTTGCCCTGCGGGGATTCGAAGAATCCGCCCTTGGAGTCAGGGTCGGAGGAGGCAATAGCCTCGCTGGGCACAACCCAGACGGAGGTGCCTTCGTTGCGGCGGGTGTAGAGGTCACGAGCATTGCGCAGGGCCATTGTGGCATCCGGTGCGTGGAGCGAGCCGGCATGGACGTGAGAGAGGCCGCGGGAGGAACGTACAAAGACCTCCCACATGGGCCAGTTAGAGCTGGACATGGAACCTTCCTTATGGTCTCGAAGCAGGTTGGGCAGTGTGCTTAGGCGTTAAGCGATGAGCGAGGTATCAGCCGAGTGGTGCTTCTCGGCGTAGGCTGCGGCAGCCTCACGGACCCAGGCGCCGTCGGCATGCGCTTGGCGACGTCGCTGCATCCTCTGCACGTTGCAGGGACCCTCGCCCTTGATGACGGCCTTGAATTCGGACCAGTCGAGCTCGCCGAAGTCATAGTGGCCGCGCTCCTCGTTCCACTTGAGATCCGGGTCCTCGAAGTGCAGGCCCAGGGCCTCAGCCTGCGGAACGATCATGTCGACGAAGCGCTGGCGCAGCTCATCGTTGGAGAAACGCTTGATCTTCCACTCCATGGACTGCTTGGAGTTGGGGGAGTCATCATCCGGCGGGCCGAACATCTGTAGTGCCGGGCCGTAGAAACGGTTGATGGCCTCCTGGGCCATCTGCTTCTGCTCGGGGGTTCCGTGGGACAGCTCGTAGAGGATCTCCCAGCCTTGGCGCTGGTGGAAGGACTCTTCCTTACAGATGCGCACCATGGCTCGGCCGTACGGAGCGTAGGAGGCGCGGCAGAGCGGAACCTGGTTGCAGATGGCAGCGCCATCCACCAACCAGCCGATGGCTCCGATGTCGGCCCACGTGCGCGCCGGGTAGTTGAAGATGGAGGAGTACTTGGCGGTGCCGTCGAGCAACTGCTGGACGAGCTCGTCACGCGGGGTGCCCAGAGTCTCGGCGGCGGAGTAGAGGTACAGGCCGTGGCCTGCCTCGTCCTGCACCTTGGCCATGAGGATGGCCTTGCGCTTGAGCGAAGGCGCGCGGGTGATCCAGTTGGCTTCTGGCTGCATACCGATGATCTCGGAGTGCGCGTGCTGGGATACCTGACGGGTGAGCGTCTTGCGGTAGGCAGCCGGCATCCAGTCGGTGGGCTCGATGCGGGAGTCTTCCGCGATGAGAGCGTTGAAACGTGCCTCTTCCTCGGCTGTTGAGGCAGTGGGGACTGCGCTCAACGAGGCGTCGGATAAGGATCCAGATGTGGAATCAGTAGTCGTCATGGGGGCAAACCCTTCTATCCAAGGTGGGAATCAGGTGGTTACTTACTGAATGGTTGGTCAGTATATGGGAGATCTGTGACTTACGTCAACATTTCTTGTGATGTGGGTCTACTTTTTGGCGGGAATGACGCGGAAGGTGCCACGGAACTCGGCGATGGGTTTGCCTTCTACGCTGAGCTCGACGTCGACGATTCCGTTGCGGCCCCAGGACTGCCGGGTGATTGCGACGCCCTTGACGACGTCGCCTTTAAAAGCGGGCGCGATGTAGTGAATGGAGTTGTGTGCGGCGACCGCTACTTCGCCGGGGGAGTTACATGCGCCGGCGAAAAGCGAGTCGGCAAAGGTGTAGAGAAACCCGCCCTGGGCGGTGCCGTGGCCGTTGCACATTTCCGGACGTACGATGAACTGGCCTTCGCAATGGCCTAGTTCTAACTTGGTGATCTCCGCCCCGATGTGGGCGGTGGCGTTGTCTCCTTCAAACATGGCGCGGACGTGGGAAAACTCTGGCGATTCCGCCACTCCTGGGCGCAAGATTTGGTGCATTGTCGCTCCTCCTGGTCGAGTGAGGAGCAGTGATATCTAAAGCAATGGGGTGTGGTGATTGCAGAGTCTAACCATTTTTTCCGGCTTCTGCTTGAATGGTTTGCGTGACTGATGTGAATGCTGGCGCCCAGCGTGGACGCCCGGGGTATTCCCGTGATGATGTGATTAACGCGGCGGTGCGCGCGTTTAACTCGCGCGGTTATGACGCGACATCAATGGGGCACGTGGCCAAAGAGCTGGGGATTACGAAGTCGGCGCTCTACCATCACATTTCTTCGAAGGAAGAGATTCTCGAGCTGACTGTCGCGCATGCGCTCAGCAACCTGGAAGCTGTGGTGGCGGAGGTTGCTGAGTCCGACCTGGGGCCGGGGGAGCGGGTGTGGAGCCTGATTCGCGGTTCGATTGAGGTGTTGTGCACCGACCCTAAGTCGGTTGCCTTGTTGCTGCGACTGCGTGGCAATTCGGATGTGGAGGAACGCGCACTGGAGCGGCGTCGTAAGCTCACTCGCTCCGTGGTGCCGCTGGTGCGGGATGCACAGGAAGCAGGGGAAATACGCGCGGATCTCGACGCCGCGGTGCTCACGCGCATGGTCTTCGGCATGGTTAACTCGGTGGCCGAGTGGTACGACCCAAAGGGTAAACTCGGCGCGGAGGAAGTCGCGAATTCGGTGGCAGAGCTGCTGTTTGGTGGCTTGCGGGCCAAGTGATTGCCAGCGGCGTTGTTGAGGTGCATGGGGGTAACTTCCGCGTGGGAGCTTTTGCTGTCAAAAATTAAGTGATTGAGCTGGGGGTTTGTCCCCTGACTGTGGGCTAGATCAAAAAACTTTCACAATTGTGTTGTGGCTCACGTGATTGCCTTGTATTGTACGTCACATGATTTACCTGACCGATCGGTAAGTCAATATCCGCCGGTTACCACCGGCTCACGTAATCCAGGCTAAAAATCCCGAGCAGTGCTTTCGAGGGAATGCGGGTGTGGACCTTAATTCTCCCGAGTCGAAAGGCAACAACGTGACCGCAACGTTTGACATCTTTTCTGATCACCACGGCCCGCAGATGGGCATCGAGTATGCTTCCCGCGACGAAATCATCGCCTTGCAAACCCAGCGAGCCAAGAATGAGTTGCGCCATGCGTACTACAACGTGCCTCATTACCGCCGTGCGTTTGATGAAATGGGCGTCCACCCAGATGATTTCAAGGAGCTGGCAGACTTTGCCAAGTTCCCATTCACGGACAAGGAAACGCTGCGCTCCGAGTACCCGTTCGGAATGTTTGCCGTAAACCAGAGCCAAATCTCCCGCATCCACGCGTCATCCGGCACCACCGGCCGACCGACCGTGGTGGGCTATACCCAAAACGATGTGAAGATTTGGGCTGAGCTTGTGGCTCGTTCCCTGCGTGCCGGTGGCATCCGCCCTAGCGACAAGGTGCAGATCACCTTCGGCTACGGCCTATTCACCGGCGGACTTGGTGCCCACTACGGCGTCGAGCAGCTGGGCGCAACCGCAATCCCGACCTCTGGCGGTCAAACCGAGCGTCAGATTCAGATCATGCAGGACTTCGAGCCAGACGCGATTCTGGGTACTCCGTCCTACGTGCTCAACCTGCTGGACCGCATGCGTAAAGAAGGCATCGACCCGCGCGAAACCTCTCTCCGAGCTGGCGTCTTCGGCGCCGAGCCCTGGACTGAGGGCATGCGTCGCGAGCTCGAGGAAGGCTTCGGCATCACGGCCACCGATATTTATGGCCTCTCTGAGGTCATGGGTCCTGGTGTTGCGCAAGAATGCGTGGAGACCAAGGACGGTCTGACCGTCTGGGAGGATCACTTCTACCCAGAGATCATCGACCCAGAAACCCTGCAGCCGGTGCCTGATGGAGAATACGGCGAGCTCGTGATTTCTTCCTTGACCAAGGAGGCATTCCCGATCATCCGTTACCGTACACATGACATCACTCGCCTCCTGCCAGGTACGGCTCGCTCCATGCGCCGTATCGACCGCATCTCGGCTCGTAACGACGACATGATCATTCTGCGTGGCGTGAACTGCTTCCCATCCCAGTTCGAGGAAATCATTACTGAGGATAAGAACCTGCGTCCGCGCTACCAGTGCGTCCTGTCCAAGAAGGGCCGCATGGACCACCTCATGCTCCTTGTCGAGCACGCTCCCGACCTCTCGAAGTCCGATATCGAGGCATCCGGTGATTGGCTGAAGAAGCAAATCAAGAACCGCATCGGTATCACTGTCGGCGTTGACGTTGTAGACCACGTTGACTGTGGCGAAGGCAAGGCCAAGCGCATTATCGACCATCGCGATATGTAAATCCCCCCGTCCAACTGCTTCTGCACCCATAGAGAGAAGAAACCCTATGTCTGCACCTGTTATTGACCGTAACCAACCGGAAACTGGAATCACCTCCGAGCACAAGCGCGTGCTCGCGGGCTCCATGGTCGGAACCACCATCGAGTGGTTTGACTTCTTTATTTATGCCCAAGCTGCGGGCCTCATCTTCGCCACGCAGTACTTTGACCCAGTTTCCAATGAGAATGCGTCACTAGCGCAGATCATCTCCTGGGCTTCCTTGGGTATTTCGTTCCTGTTCCGCCCGCTGGGTGCGATCATTGCAGGTCACTTGGGTGACCGCTTGGGCCGCAAGCCAGTCCTCGTCGTCACCCTGGTGGGCATGGGCTTGGCCACGATGCTCATGGGTCTCCTGCCGAACTACTCGGCGATTGGCATCGCGGCACCGATTCTGTTGGTCGTGCTCCGCATCCTGCAGGGACTGTCCGCCGGTGGTGAGTGGGGCGGCGCGGCAATGCTCGCCGTGGAGCATGCTCCGCGTGGCCGTCGTGGCCTCTTCGGCGCCTTCCCGCAGGTGGGCGTTCCGCTCGGCATGTTCCTGGCCACCATCTTCATGCTGGTTCTCTCCGCAGGCCTGTCGCAGGAGCAGTTCCTCGCATGGGGCTGGCGTATCCCCTTCCTGTCCTCCGTTGTCCTGATTCTTCTGGGCTACTTCATCCGCCGCGCGGTGGAAGAGTCTCCAGCATTCGCTGAGCTGCAGGATCTTCAGAAGAAGGAATCTGCCCCCTTGGCGGTCCTGTTCAAGAGCCATACTGGCACCGTCATTAAGTGCGCGCTCATCTTCGCCGCTAACAACGCTGTGGGCTACTTTGTCATCGCCTACTTCACCTCTTATGGCACCAAGGTAGTGGGTTACGAGCGCACCGACGCCCTGTTAGTCGCGCTCGTTGCATCCATCGGCTGGTTCGCTGGCACCCTCTACTTCGGCCACCTGTCGGACAAGGTGGGCCGCAAGCGCACCTTCATCGTGGGCTACATTGCGTTGGCTGCGTGGTCCATTCCGTCCTGGATGGCTGTTGACTCCGGCAATCTTGCCTTCTTCGGTGGTGCGGTTCTCATCCTGGCGACCATGCTGGGTGCCACCTATGGTCCCCAGTCCGCGCTCTACGCGGAGATGTTCCCAGTGAAGGTACGCCTCTCGGGTGTTTCAATCGGCTACGCGTTTGGCTCCATCATCGGTGGTGCTTTCGCCCCGATGATCGCGGAGATGCTCTTCACTGAATACAAGACCTCCATGGCTATCGCTACCTATGCGATTGTCATCTCCGCCATCTCTCTCATCGGCGTTCTCATGGTGCCAAAGGGCATTCAGGGCCGCGACCTGCACGTCTAAAGCGCACAAGCGAAAGGCCCGAGCTCTCCTCAATCTAGGAGAGGCTCGGGCTTTTGTCGTGCGGCGGATGTCACAGGTTAGCTAGAGCCCCAGCTGGGCGTTAGCCACTGAATCTTCGGCACCGCGGATTGCCTGGCGGGCTGGGTCGTGGAACTGCACCGGCACGAAGTTAAGGATTTGCTGCTCCAGCGGGGAAGGCTGGCGGCCCGAATTGCGGATGCCGTCAGCGGTGATGCGAACGGCACCCAAGATGTCGCTGGTGAGCTGGGAGGCTGCGCCATAAGTATTCGCCGCGATGGTAAAGCCATTGCCAAAGGAGGCGGTGGCATGGACGTTGCGGTTATCGTCCCAGCCGAACTTCGTGCCCACAACACCCGGCACGCGTGAGGTGCCAAAGTCTTGCTTATAGCCGTCAGCGGCAACGGGGGAAGCGGTGCGCATACCATTGATAATTGGCGTGGCTAGTGGGTCGCCCACAATCGCGGAGGTAAAGCGCGCAAGGTCCTCAGTAGAGGTAGTGGTGTTGCCCCAGAATCCTGGGTAGTGGGTCTCATGCAGGCCAAACTGGCCGATGACCTCAGGGATTGCCTGCGGGTAGCGGCGGTCCAAGTCTGTGGCCGTGCCGTCCTCGCTGAAACGAATCATGTTCTCCACGCGGGCTTTATCCGCCGGAGCGCCGTGCTGCAGCACCCAATAGGCCAAGTAGAGCTTGACCAAGGAAAGCGCCGGGCGAGATTCGTGGGAATTAGCAGTAGAGACCACTGTGCCATTGCTGTAGCGCAGCGTGACCTGAGTACGCCCGGGCACAGCGTTAGGGTCGATGGTGATGCCAGCCTGGGCAACGGGCGTGACGAGGCCGGCGGCGAGGGTGCCAACCAGCGCGGCAGCAGAGATAGAGAGACGGGAACGCATAGGAAAATAGTAACAGCGCTGGGAAAATTAATTGTTCCCAGCGCTGCTAAATAGTTTGTCTAGATTTCTACGATCGTGCGGCCATGGTGGGTGCCGGCGAGCAGCTCCTTGGCGGCGTCTGCGATATCGTCGAGCGCGATGGTGTTGGAAATAGAATGCAGCATCTCAAGATCAAGGTGTTCGTCCAGCAGCTTCCAGGCGTCCTCGCGGACCTTGAGCGGTGCGTCGACGGAGTTGCCGCCTGCCAGGACGATGCCGCGCAGGATGAATGGCAGTACCGAAGCCGGGAGGTCAGGACCAGCGGCCATGCCGGTTGCTGCCACGACGCCGCCCCACTTGACCTGCGCCAAGACGTTGGCCAAGACGGTGGAGCCAGCGGTGTCTACCGCGCCGTCGTAAAGCGCCTTCTGCAGCGGACGGCCGGTCTCCGAGAGCTCGGAGCGATCAATGATGTGGTCTGCGCCCAGGGCCTGCAAGTACTCGCTTTCGCTATCAACGCGGCCGGTAACGGCGGTGACCTCGAAGCCCAGGGACTTGAGCAATTGGACGGCGATGGAGCCCACGCCGCCCGTGGCGCCAGTGACCAGCACATGGCCCTCGCGCGTGCCGTGGGTGAGCAGCTGGTTGACGCAGATGGCGGCGGTGTAGCCCGCGGTGCCGATTGCTGCGGCGTCGGCAGCGGTGAAGCGCTCCGGAACCACGAGGGTGGCGTTGGCATTCACGCGCTGCTTAGTGGTGTAGCCGCCGTGGCGGAATTCTCCCAAGCCGTCGCCGAAAGCGGCCACCAGGGCGCCCTCAGGTAGACGTTCATCGTTTGACTCCGCAACGGTGCCCACGACGTCGATGCCCGGCACCAGCGGGTTGATGCGCATGACGCCCTTGTTACCGTCGAGTGCCATTGCATCCTTGTAGTTCAACGAAGAATGGGAAACGTTAACCAGTACGTCGCCCTCGGCCAGAATCGGCTCATCCTCGAAAGCGTGAGAGATGGAACCGTCTTCGTTTCGCGTGACTTTGAGTGTGCTCATGCCCACGATGGTACGCCCATTATGAATCAGTGTTTTGCCAGCGAAGTACACGGCAAAAGTACAGCTTTTGTTGTTAGATTCTCGGACATGCTCGTTACCGAACAAACCACTCATTCGCGCAGCCGTATTCCGGCGGCCCCGCGCCGCCACCAAACGCTGCGCCGTGACTCACTTCTAGTCACGGCGCTCGTGCTGCTCGTTGTTGGTGTGGCGACGTTGGGTAAATCCTTCATTGAGATCCCCGGCGTGGTCAATGCCTCCGCGCATGCGGTGCGAAGCTTAGATCTGCAAATGTTCAACGGTTTTGATCATCCGACCATCTGGTACGGGCCTTGGACCAACACCATCGGCAATTTCTTGTTGTTTATGCCACTCGGCGCAAGCCTTATCGTGATGGGCCAGAATCTGCGCCGCGTGCGCTTTGGCCTCGGCGGAACCATCCTGGCCGGCTTGGCGCTGAGCTTGAGCATCGAAACCCTCCAGTACCTCTTCGCCCTCGGCTTCAGCGACGTTGATGACCTTGTGTTCAACACCTTGGGCACCGCCGTGGGCGCATTCTTTTTGGCCCGGATAAGCAAAGAGCTGCAGTCCAAAGTCCTACACCGTATGGGATTCATTGCAGCGACCGCGCTAACCGTTTTGGGCTGCGCGCTAGTCACGGGGTTTGTTGCTTAATCTTCTGCTCTGAGTTTTCTACGCGGCCTTCTTTGCGGAGCGCGACTCTCGCACAATTCCACTGCCGAGAAGGACTAGTCCGAAGGCTACCCATGCGAGCAGAGTCCATACCTGGGTGGCGATACTTGCTGCAGGGAAGTAGTTAACCAGGCGCAGCAGCGTAGCTGTGGCGCCGTTAGGCAGGAACTGGCCGAAGTATCCCCAGCTGCCGGACACGAATTCCTTGGGGGCCATGGTACCGGCCAGTGGGTTGCCCACCAGCATGATGGTCAGTGCGCCGAGACCAAAGCCGGGGGCGCCAAGCAGCGCCCTTAGGCCTAGGATGAAGCTGGAGACTGCGGCGATGCCTAGTGTGAATACGCCGGTCGATGCCCAGAAACTATCTGGCAGTAATCCGAATACTCCGCCGATTACTGCGGTGGTGAGCAGTCCGGCAATGGGGGCAAAGATTGCTAGGGCGAGGAGACGCTGCGAGTTTCGCTTCAGGAGGAAGGAAGGAATCGCTGCACCGAGCATGCCGCCGATGGCAACGGGGATAATAGCCATATTCATGGCGAGGCCCTGCGGGTCTTCGCTGCTGGTGGGCACAACGTCGGTGGTCTTGACGGTGACGTTAGGGAGTGCGTCAGCCGGGATGCCCTTCGCGGCAGCCATCGCCTGAGCTTGCTGGTTTGCCATTGCCTCTACTGGTTGCGCGAGGTTCTTCACGATGTTGCCTTGTGCGGCGCCGGCAGCGCTTGCGGTGAGGACCTCTGGTTCTTGGCCCAGCACGATGGCGCCGTAAGCCTCGTGTTCTTCGATGAGGGATACCGCGGCTGCGCGGTCTTCTACAGGTGTTATCTCGAAGAGTCTGGGTTGCTTCTGCTCAAAGGCTTCAGAAACCTTGCTCACTTGTTCTTGGGTTCCAACTACTGCGAGTGGGAGGTCTTTGGGGGTCATCGTGGCCATGGGCCACAAGAAGGCAAGTACGAAGAGGCACACTGCGAGAGGTGCCAAGAATCCAACGGCGATTGCCTTGGTCCAGTCTTTCATGTCGTTCCTTTGCTTGATTTTCAACGCTTGTTGAATAAGATATTTCAACAGTTGTTGAAAGTCAACACGTGATGAATTCTTCGAGGGTTCGAGGAAGTAAGGTTGAAGCCATGGCAGCTAAAGGCAAGGTCGAAGAATCCGGTGACGGTGCTCAGCCAGGGGCTGAGCATAAAAAGGCAGAGCGCAAGAAAGCTGGACGTCGTCCAGGCGCCCTAGAAGCGCGCGAGAAAATTCTGGAAGCCGCCTGCATGAGGTTTAGCGAGGTGGGCTTCGAAGCCACCACCATCCGCGCGGTCGCCAAAGAAGCCGACGTCGATCCCGCTCTCGTCATGCATTACTTCAAGAACAAGGACGGCTTGTTCGATGCGGTAATCGCGGACCTAAAAATGCTTCCGGCTCAGTTGGGGGCGTCTACTGACCATCGAGGATTCATCGCGAACTATCTGCGCCTGTGGGAAAGCGAGGACATGGGTCCGCGTTTGCGTGCTGTGGTTCGCGGCGGCATTGGCTCTTCACATGCATCAGCTATCCTCCGTGAATCGATCATGGACAGCTTCGTAACGGCCCTTTTAGAAACAGAGTTCGCCCAAAGTACGATTAGTGAAGGTAATCTCCTGGGCAAGATCGCGTATTTGGGTCCTATTCTCATTGGAACGGCGATTGCTCGCTACGTCGTGGAGGTTCCGCTGATGACGGAGAAGAGCATCGACGACATAGTGGAGGACATGTATCCCGCTATCGAGACGCTCCTATCTAACCAAGGCTAAGGCTTGAGGTTTTTCACGAACTCCGCGACATCGGTAGCCGCCTGCTTGGCAAAGGGGCTAACACCCGTGATGGTGGCTGAGCCCGGGCCAGTCCACGTGCCGTATCCCACGAGGAAGAGCCCCGGCACGGTGGGCTGGCGGTCTACCAGGAGGCGAGAAATGGGGCGAAGTGCGGGCCGGAAGCCGGTGGCCCAAATCAGGTGATCCGCGTCGATGTCGTCGAGGGAATCCGGCATCGGGGTGGCGCGCAGGAGCCCTTCATCACGCGCCTTGAGCACCGGCGGGACCATGACGATATCGCCCAGGTTCGTATCCGCGCCGGGGTCAGGCTCGCCGCGATTGATGGCGTTGAGACGCTCGCGGTTGCGCCGGAAGAGCACGCGTCCGTCGACGTCGTCAGGCATCCAGCGCGGCTCGCCCCTCGTTAGCCAGGTCGTGGAAATGTCTTCAAGCAGCAGATCTGCCGCGATCTGTGCGCCGGAATTGGCCGCGCCCACCACTGCCACGCGGGAGCCGCTGAACTCCGCGACGCCGGGATAAATGGCCGAATGCCATTGTGTCCCCGCAAACTTACCGGGGTAGTACGGGATGAAGGGCGCACGCCAGGTACCCGTGGCCGCCACCACGGTGCGGGCCATCAAACGTTCCGTGTCCGAGTAGACGTGGAAGAACTCGCCATCGTGCTCCACGGACTCAACCATGAAGGGGCGTCGTACCGGCAGCTCATAGCGCTCCTCGTAGCGAGTTAGATAATCCACTACATGGCTCGCCGGTGGGAAACCCTCATAAAAAGGCATGGGCCAGCCCGGTAGGTTGGAGGCGCTCGTGGTGCTAAACAAAGTCAGCGAGGGCCAGGTGTGCAGCCACGCACCACCGGGGCGCGATTCCGCATCCAAGATGGCGAAGTTCAAGCCCTTTCTGCGCAGGTAATAGCCCGTGGCCAGCCCTGCTTGGCCGCCGCCTAAAACGAGGCAATCATAAACCTGCGCGGACACTTAAATGAGCTTCCTTTCCCGGGCCACGGTGACAGCCGCTGTGCGGGTATCCACGCCCAGCTTCTGATAGATGTGAATCAAGTGCGTCTTCACTGTAGCTTCCGAGATAAACAGGCGCTGGGCAAGCTCCTTATTCGATTTGCCCGTGGCCAGGGCTTCTAGGATCTCCAGCTCGCGGCCGGAAAGCGCCACCTCGGGGCGGGTGATGCGCTCGGCCAAAAGTGCTGCCACCTCGGGTGCCAGGGTGCGTTTGCCGGCGGCCGTGGCCAGGACGGCGTCGTGAAGCGCCTGCTCCGGCGCATCCTTTAGGAGATAGCCCAGGGCGCCTGCCTCCACGGCGGAAACGATGTCGGATTGGGTGTCATAGGTGGTGAGGATGAGCACCGGCGGGCCGCCAGCCTGGGCGAGCTGGGAAGTGGCCGCAATGCCATCGGTGCCGGGCATCTGGATATCGCAAATGACCACGTCAACATGTGGAGCATCGGGAGCTGCAAGCTTGGCGACGTCCGCCCCATCCGCGCCTTCTAGCACCACATCGATGTCGGGGAAAGCGTTCAAAATGGCCCGCAGGCCGGCGCGCACCACGGGATGATCATCGATGAGCATGACGTTAAGCATCCTGGTCCTCTACTTTTTGCGGTATACGGATAGCAAGGGCGGTTCCCTCGCCCGGGGAAGATTCCACCGTGAGCGTACCGCCGTGGCTTTCCACGCGCTGGCGCAGGCCCCGTAGCCCGAAGCCATCCTGCGAAGGTGAAGCAGGGTCCATGCCTTCTCCGTCGTCGACGATGTCGAGCGTGGTCTCGCCTTTAAAACAGCCTAAAGTGACCACCGCGCGCCGGGCGCCAGAATGCTTGAGCATGTTGTTGAGCCCTTCCTGTGCGGCGCGCAGCAGGTCCTGGCGGTGGGCCTCGGGAACGGTGCTTTCGCCGGAAACAACCAGCTCGATGTCGGTGTCCTTCCCCAGCGCAGCGGCCTGGGCGGCAGCTGAATCCACCACCTGCTGGAGGGCCTCCTCCAGCGATGGGGCAGGGGCGGCTAGCTCGCTGACGAAGCGGCGGGCCTCGCTTAAGTTCTCGCTGGCCACCTTTTCAATCAGCGCCAGTGTCTCTGGGGAAGGATCTTTTTGAGCCGCGCGCGAGAGCAGAACGATGGAGGAAAGGCCCTGGGCCACGGTGTCGTGGATTTCCCGGGAGAGCCGTTCGCGCTCTTCCAGGCGGCCTGCTTGGTGCTCGCTCGCGGCAAGTTCGGCCTGGGTGGCGCGCAGCTGCCGGGCTACCGCCGCATGGTGCGCTGCTTCCGCTTGGACCATGCGCCCGGCATGGAAGGCGCCGATGGCAAAGGTCGTGCCGATGAAGGGGCCGATGGCCGCCGCGATGGTCCATTCCGCCGGATGCTGCCAGGCGGGCAGGAAGGCCGCCAGTGCCCATAACAATCCGCTGCAGGCGATGCCCGGCCAGCGGGGAAGCGAGCTTAGAAAAGCAAAGACCAGCGGGAATTCTAGCCACATGAAGTCCTGGGCATGCACCATGAGCCCGCACCACAGCACGCACAGCCCTACCAGCCACAGGGCGCGGGGGAGTACGCGCCGCAGTGCGTAGACCACGGCCAATGCGACTGCCAGACCAAGGGCGCGGGCGTCGAGTCGCTCATCGAGCCCGGCGCGCAGCAGACCGAATAACAACAAAAACGCGAACATCACGTGTAGCCCGGCGCGCCAGGGTCTAAGGCGCTTATGGAAGGTCAGCGGGGAGCGCTGTTTCACGTCATTCACAGCCTTTTACCCTAACCCTCAGGCGGGACATGGGGAATCAACCAGTTGGTTGACTCGAAGTTCAACTAGCGGCCCGATTACTAATCCGCGCGCGGTAGCGATGCTTGAAACTATGTTTCTTGCACTTAGAGAATTGCGCGCAGCCCGCGGGCGCTTTGCGCTGATTGGGACCGTGGTCGCGCTCATTACCTTGCTTTTGGTCATGCTCTCTGGGCTCACGGAGGGCCTGAGCAAACAAAACACCTCGGCTTTGGAGGCCTTGGGGCATGAATATAAGCAGGCGAGCTTTAGCACGCAGAAGCCAACTTTTACGGAGTCAGAGATTTACGCGGACGACGTGGTGCCTGGCAGCGCGCCTTTGGGCACCGCGCAGACCAAGGTGGAGGGCTTCGGCGGCGTGGCCGTGCTGGGCCTGCCGGCGGGCGAGCCTATTCCGGGTACCAAGCAGCAGGTGCCGGCCACGGGAGTGGTGGCATCGCAAGCGATCACGCAGGGAAATTCCGTGGTGATTGGGGATGAGGCCTATGCCGTTCGCGGCACCGTGCCGGATCTGTACTATTCCCACTCACCGGTGCTGTGGGTTTCCACGCAGACCTGGACGCAGTTGAGCCACGCGCCTTCCGACGTCGTGGGTACCGCCCTGCTGCACGCGAACAGCGTTACCACCGGGCTTCCCACGTCCGTCAGCATGCGCGAGGCCTTAAGCGGCCTGCCCGCCTACAACTCGGAGCGCGGCTCACTTTTGACCATGCAGGGCTTCCTGTATGCAATTTCGGCGCTCGTGATGGTGGCTTTCTTGAGCATCTGGACCATGCAGCGCACCCGCGATCTTTCGATTCTGCGTGCGCTGGGGGCGCGGACGCGCTACCTGCTTGGCGACGCCCTGGCACAATCCGCACTCATCCTCGCCCTCGGAGTTGGTGTGGGTGCCGCAGTGGGCTGGGGCCTGGGCGCGCTCGCGCAATCGACGGTGCCTTTTGTGCTCTCGGCGCGCACGATTGCTGCCCCGGCCGCTGGCATGTGGGTACTCGGCATGCTGGGCGCGGTCCTGGCCACTCGCCGAATCAGCAAAATCAACCCTTTGGATGCGTTGGGAGGACAAGGCTAATGCTAGAAATTGAAAACGTGACGGTCACCTTTCCCGATGGCCGCGATCGCGTGGTGGCGTTGGACGATGTCAGCCTGGAAATCAAGCCGGGCCAGCTCATGGCCGTCGTCGGCGAATCCGGCTCCGGCAAGTCCACCTTGCTCTCTGTGGCTGCTGGGCTAATCGAGCCTGATAGTGGTCGCGTGCGGGTAAGCGGTGAGCGCGGCATCATCTTCCAACAATCCAACTTGGTTAGCTCGCTCAATGCCCTGGATCAGCTGCTCATTGTGGACCATATGGCAGGCCGAAAACCTCGCCGTGAAAAGGCGCGGGAGTTGCTTGAGTATGTAGGCCTGCCTGGGATGGAGGCTCGCCGCATCACCCAGCTTTCTGGCGGTCAGCGCCAGCGCATCAATATCGCGCGTGCCTTGATGGCTGATCCCGAGGTGCTGCTCGCGGATGAGCCGACGGCGGCGCTGGATTCTGCGCTCTCGCGCGACGTCGCCAAGCTGCTGCGTGACATCACCGATGAACAACAGACCGCAACGATGTTTGTAACCCATGACCGCAGCCTGCTGGATTTTGCGGACACTGTGGTCACCGTCAAGGACGGAAAGTTGGCGTCCGGTAACTAAAGTCCTGCAAGTGGGCGCAAACGGAGTATTCTGTTTTCCCGTTATGCCGAAAAATAATCCGCGAGTGCGCGTCACGCCCACCACCTATCCCCGCATGGCGCAATGGACCGGAGTGCATTACACGATGCTTTCTGTGACCATTGCCGCATGCGGTGTATTCATCGTGGCTGCACGGCGCATCCGGGGCACTACCAAGGAGACCTTCTACCGGCAGATGACTGGCTGGGTGATGCTGGTGCTCGGTACGGCATGGACCATCGTCTCCCTGGACCCTTCGCAATTCGACATCCGTGAATCTCTGCCGCTGCACCTGTGCGATGTTCTGCGCCCAGTGTTGGCGCTCGGTCTGATTACGGGCAATGAGCATGCGCTGACGCTGACCTATTACTGGGGCATCATCTTGAACCCGCAGGCGATTATCACCCCAGATGTTATTTATTACTTCGATCCGCGCTGGCTGCGCTTTGCCACCTACTGGTTCTTCCACATCACCGCACTGGCCATTCCGTTGGCGTTGACCTTCGGCTTGGGCTACCGCCCGACGTGGAAGGGCTACCGCTTTGCGGTGGGAGTAACCCCGGTGTGGATGGCCAGCGTCATGGCGGTCAACGCCCGCACAGATGGCAACTATGGATTCTTAAACCACGCGCCGGGCAGCCCCTCCATCATCAACCTGCTGGGGCCGTGGCCGTGGTACATCCTCGCCGAGATCGGCGCCGTGGCAGGTGCCTGGGCTGCGATGACGTGGCCGTGGGAGACCCGTAGGCTGCGCCGCGGCACGGTGGCTGCCGGTGCCAAGGGGCTGCTGCGTCGCTCCGTGCGCGCCGTAGCAAATAGGCTTTAGCGAGCCATACGCAAAAGCTTGGCGACGGCCCGCGGGATCGCCGCGGCAATCTGCGAAGCCGAGCAGATGGCATAGCCCTCCGGCGTTTGCGCCGCGATGGCTGCCGCATGGGCATGGATGGCCCCGGCATGCAGGACCTCGGTGATTAGCGCTTCCTGCAGATCAAAGTCAGCCTTCTCCTGCAGCTGCTCATCGAGATGCATCTGTGCGAGGACTGCGCCGAGGATGCCCGCGAGCACGTCGCCTGAACCAGGGGTAGCGGCATAGGAATGGCCTGCATTGTAGGCATAAATGGGTTGGCCGGGTGTGGTAACCAGGGTATTTCTTCCCTTGAGCAGCACGATGCAGCCCAGTGCCGTGGCGAGCTCCTGCAGTGGCGCTGCTTTGCCTGATGACAGGTCGAGGCCCTTGTTGAAGGTCGCCTCGTAAAGCTCGGTGAACTCGCCCAGGTGAGGGGTGAGAACCGTGACGGGCAGGCTTCCCAGGCGGGCGCGCAACTCGGGGTGACGGGCAAGGAGTCGCAGCGCATCGGCATCGATGACGGCCGAGATGAACCCATCGAGTACCTCCGCGAGCTCCGCTTGGGCCGCAGCGTCAGTACCGCGTCCTGGGCCCACGACGATGGCCTGGGCGTGACCCGCTGAGTCAAGATCTGGGTGAACCACGAGTTCCGGCAGGAGCGAGGTGATGGAGCGGTCTCCGATAAAGCGCACCATGGCCGGGTTGGTGCGCACTGCCGCGGTGGCTGCCAAGATGCCAGCTCCGGGATAGGTGTCGCTTCCGGCGGCAATAGTGACCACTCCGCCGGAATACTTATCGGAGGAAATCCCTGGGGTGGGGTCAACGATTGGTCCGGTACAACCAACCGGGCGCGGGTGCGTGGCGATGCCGTGGGCTGTCTCGATGTTGCCGGGGCGCCACGCATATGCGGATTCCAGGGTGGGCTCGTTGGCGATGTGCCCGGCCGGTTGCGCGAGCGATTCGAGCATCGCGCTAAACGACGTCGCGCCGGGCAGCGTTAAATCCGCCAGCACCACCTGGCCGCACTCGGCCGCAAGCACATGACCCATGCGTGCCCAACCGAAAGTTACGGTGACGTCAGCATGCACTGCGCCTTTGCGGGCGGCTACGCCGGTGTCTGCATTAATGCCAGTGGGCATATCGACTGCTAGCACCGGAATGCCTGCTGCCTGCTCGTAGACCTCCAGCGCCTGGCCGCTGAGCCCGCGTCCGGAACCGAGGCCCGCCACGGCGTCGATAAGCAAGCTCGTGTCATCGGGCAGGGAAGCGGTGGAATTAGGAGTGGACCCACTATTTAGAACCTCGCCGCCGGCTTCCTCGAAAGCCGCAAGGGCGGCTGTGTGGCAGGTCTCAGGTACGAGGGCTGTGACGGCGTGTCCCTGCTGGGCGAGGAGAGCGCTGGCGAAAAGGCCGTCGCCGCCGTTGCCCCCGCTGCCTGCCAGAATCATCACGCGGCCTGGGTGCGCGGCGAGCATTACTGCGGCGGCATCGGCCACCGCGTGGGCGGCCAATTGCATGAGCTGGTCTGGATAGCTCTGCTGAGCAAGTAGGCGCTCCTCGGCAGCGCGGACGGCGTCGACGGAAAAGGAATATCGCATGCCGTCCAAAATACCCCCCTGTTTAGGCTGGAGCGTTCTGGCAGGTAGGGCACCAGAACAGGTTCCTGCCTTCGAGCTTCTTTTCTGCGATGGGCTCGCCGCAGATATAACAAGGCATGCCGGCGCGGCGGTAGACATAAACCTCGCCGCCATGGTCATCCTTGCGTGGCGCGCGGCCCATGGCTTCAGGCGTGTGCTCCGGGCGGACCGTGTCGATGCGGGCGGTGGGCACGCCGGCGCGCATGAGTTCTACCAGGTCCTCCCAGATGACATCGAATTCGTGGCGGTCCAGTTCATTGCCGGCAATAAAGGGGGAGATGTTCTGACGGAATAAAACCTCGGCGCGGTAGATGTTGCCGACTCCGGCAAAGAGATGCTGATCCATCAGTAAGGAGCCGATGCTGCGGCTCGACCTGTGCACCCGCGGCCAAAGGTCGGCCGGTGATGCATCCTCGCGGATGGGGTCCTGCCCAATCTTGGCGAGGGCGACGTCGTATTCAGCATCCGTGATGAGCCGGCACCACTGCGGCCCGCGCAGATTGGCAGCTAGGTCATCGCTTTCGATGCGCAGGCGAATCTGGCCCCAGACATCGTCCAAAGGCTCAAAGCGCAAGCTGCCGATCAACCCGAGGTGAATATAGATGATGTGCTCTGGCGCATCGGCGGAAAAGTGCATAAAGAGGTGCTTGCCGCGCGCTTCGGCGAAATCGAGCTGCGTCCCATCGAGCATGGCTGCTTCCGCCGCAAAGCGGCCCTGCGGACTCGTGACGCGCAGCGGCCCCTCCCGGAAATCAAGGTTCAGACGCTGTGTAAGGTGATGAATAATGTGGCCTTCGGGCATGCGGACAAGTTTATTGCATGTGTCGCGGGGACAACGTGAGGATAAATTGGACATCTTTCCCGTTTGGAATGTGGGATTGAAGTGCGAAGACGAGACTTAAACGTTCATTTTCTGCTTTAAAGGTCTAGGTTAAATAGACGAAAGTTAACATAATAAACATTTATCTATTTTGTCGCTTAGCTTATAACGCAACCATATCTGATAAAGATCGGCCCAAATATATAGTGACTCGTTTCATATTTATTTTTCTTCCGGGTTAATTGGACTAGAAAGTGCCAGCACATGGCGCTAAATCTTTATTAAGTTAGGATTAGTTAACGAATTTCTTTATCGGATTTTGTCCGATTGGCTTTGTAAACGTTGACTTTGAAACCGCCGTTGATATGCTTCGCATGGATGTATCTACTGGTGGGTGATAGATCCAACCGCTGCGCATGTAGGGGTGCGTGGCGACTATAGCCAGGTGGGTGGGACTGCCTGGCTGTAGAGGGTGGGGGCTTGTTCCGCACCCTTAGAGAGACAGGTAACGCCTGGGCCCATCCTTTCCAGGGCCCAGGCGTTACTCGTATGTTTAGGCGGCGTCGTCAGTGCGGTTTCTTGTGGTGTGGTGCCGTGGCAGGGCGTATGAGTAAACCCAGTCCTTTCGAGTAAAATCCAATCCAAAAGATCCAGCCCGGTTGCGGGGATTGTCTATGGCGGAAGGCCTTTAAATGACGCGTTTGCTTGGTTTTGACCGTGAGAAGTACATCGAGATGCAGTCGGAGCACATTCACGCACGGCGCGGGGAAATCGGCGGTAAGCTCTACTTGGAGATGGGCGGCAAGCTTTTCGATGACATGCACGCCTCCCGCGTGCTGCCGGGCTTTACTCCCGATAACAAGATTGCGATGCTTGAGCGCATCAAGGACGATGTCGAGATTCTCGTCTGCATCAACGCCAAGGACATTGAGCGCCAGAAGACGCGCGCTGACCTCGGGATCCTCTACGAAGATGACGTCTTGCGCTTGGTAGACGTCTTTCGCGGCCGTGGCTTCCTAGTAAACAACATCGTCATGACCCAGCTGGAGGATGGCAACAGCCAAGCGGAGGCCTTCATTGACCGCCTGGAGCGCCTTGGGCTTAACGTTGCACGTCACCGCGTTATCCCGGGTTATCCTTCCAACACAGACCTCATCGTTTCTGAGGAAGGCCTTGGCCGGAACGAGTACGCGGAAACCACGCGTGACCTGGTTGTCGTCACTGCGCCGGGGCCAGGCTCAGGCAAGCTGGCGACCGCCCTATCGCAGGTCTACCACGAGCATCAGCGCGGTGTGCAGGCTGGATACGCCAAGTTTGAGACCTTTCCTATCTGGAACCTGCCGCTCGATCACCCAGTGAACCTGGCATATGAGGCAGCCACGGTCGATCTCAATGACGCAAACGTCATCGACCACTTCCACTTAAGTGCCTACGGCGAGTCCACGGTGAACTACAACCGCGATGTCGAGGCCTTCCCGCTGCTCAAGACCCTCCTGGAGAAGCTGACCGGCAACACCCCGTACCAGTCCCCGACGGACATGGGCGTCAACATGGCCGGCTTCTGCATCACCGATGACGAAGTCTGCCGTGAGGCCTCCAAGCAGGAGATTATTCGTCGCTACTTCAAGGCTTTGGTGGAAGAGGCGCGCCTCGGCCTAGATTCCACGCAGTCCGAGCGCGCGGCCGTCGTCATGGCGAAGGCCGGCATCAAGTCTGATGACCGTCCAGTAGTAGCGCCGGCGCGCAAGCGTGCCGCCGAAACTGACGAGCCCGCCTCTGCGTTGCAGCTTGCCGACGGCACCATCATCACCGGCCGCACTTCTGCGCTTCTGGGCTGCTCCGCTGCGATGCTTCTCAATGCGCTTAAGCATCTCGCCGGCATTGACGATGAGATCCACCTGCTGAGTCCAGAGGCCATCGAACCGATCCAGAAGCTCAAGACCGAGTATCTGGGTTCGCGTAACCCGCGGTTGCATACGGACGAGGTTCTCATCGCGTTGTCTGCATCGGCGGCCAAGGATGAAAACGCCCGTAAGGCCATGGCTCAGCTGAAGAAGCTAGCTGGTTGCGATGTTCACACCACCACGATTTTGGGCTCGGTGGATGAGGGAATCTTCCGCAATCTTGGGGTGCTCGTCACATCCGATCCAGTGTTCGCCCGCAAGCAGGCGCTTTACCAAAAGCGCTAAGTACGGAGTTTTCGGAAGAATTTAGGAAAAGAAACAGCTCAAGCATAGAATTAGTGGCGTGAGCCTTAGCAAAATTCTTCTGTACTACTGCTTTACCCCAATTTCTGATCCCACGGCCGTCATGTTGTGGCAGCGCAATCTGTGCGAGAAGCTCGGACTGAAGGGTCGCATTCTCATCTCCGAACACGGTATCAATGGCACCGTGGGCGGCGACATGAATGCCTGCAAGCGCTACGTTCGTGAGACCCGCGAATACCCAGGATTTAAGAAGATGGAATTCAAATGGTCCGATGGCGGCGCTGATGACTTCCCGCGCCTGTCGGTCAAGGTCCGTGACGAAATCGTGGCCTTTGGCGCGCCTGGTGAGCTCAAGGTGGACGAGAACGGCGTCGTCGGTGGCGGCGTTCACCTCAAGCCAGAAGAGGTTAACAAGCTGGTAGAAGAGCGCGGTGACGAAGTCGTGTTCTTTGACGGCCGCAACGCCATGGAAGCGGAGATTGGCAAGTTTAAGAATGCCGTGGTGCCTGACGTCAAGACCACCCATGACTTCATCAAGGAAATCGAGTCCGGCAAGTATGACTGGATGAAGGACAAGCCTGTTGTCTCCTATTGCACCGGGGGTATCCGCTGCGAGATCCTCTCATCCCTGATGAAGAATCGCGGTTTCAAAGAGGTCTACCAAATTGACGGTGGCATCGTGCGCTACGGCGAGAAGTTTGGCAATGACGGCCTGTGGGAAGGCTCGATGTATGTCTTCGACAAACGCATGCACCATGAGTTTGGGCAAGGGCTGCAAGATCCTGGCTTTATTCAGCTGGGGCACTGTGTGCACTGTGGAAAAGCAACGAACACGTTCCACAATTGCATTAATGAGGACACGTGCCGTCAGCAGGTTCTAATTTGCGACGATTGCGTACAGCACGTTGAAACCCAGCACTGTGGGCGTCCAGAATGCGCGGAGGTCGCAGCTACAGCTGCAGCAACCAATGCTTAGCTCGATGAGAAAACGGTGCTCCTAGAGAAAGCTTTGGCTGAGGGAGCGCCGAAGGCGCTGGGTTATCCGAGAGGGACGAGCAGGATCTGGATATCGGTGATGCACCACAACATGAAGTTGCAGGCCATCACCCAAAAAATGGCCATCCACGAACGCCAACGTAAGTAGCGCTTGAGTTTGTGAATCATGATGAGCGCCGTGCCAATCATGCCGATGAACGGGATGATTATGGTAGTGAAGGCAAAGAAGCGGCGCTGGCCGTTGGTGCATAGCCAGGTGGCGAGGGAAGCGTCGCAAAGCGCCCCGCCCTGGGAACGCGTGATAAGGGCTAGGACCAGTGCGTAAAGCCCGGAGGCGGCGAGGATGCCCAGCATGAAGTAAATTGCCTGAATCGTCGAACGGCGATTGGCTTTTGCAACGGCAAGAGGATCAGGTGCATCAGCGAGTTCATCAAACGTTGCTGGCTCGGGGCGCCGCAGGTTGGCATAATCCGCATCAGTTGTCAGATCGTTTTCAGGATGCTCGTCAGTTGCACTCATACGCAGGAGTCTAGTCCTTAATCGGTGCCGAGTCGGAAGGCCGAACCATCACTGGTACCCGAATGTGCGGGAGAAGCTCCGTAGCGGCTGAGCCGATAAACACGCGCTCGATGGGCCCCATTGGGGAGGAACCCATGCACATGATGTCGCCCTTCTTCCATTTCAAGGAATCAACTGCTCCTGCCCACCCATGCCCGGTTCCAATATCGGTGGAAATTTCCAGGCCGGGGTAGTGGTGGTCAACAATGTCTTGCGCTCTGTCGAGCATTGCCAATGTATGTTCGTGCCAGCCCTTAGTGAGCTTGGAAGCGATGTCGACGGAGTCATGCAGAGGGGCATCAATAAGTCCCTCCGCATTGAAAGCCACGATGCGGAGGGGCAACTTCCATGTGTTTGCCAATCGGGCTGCATGAAGCAGCGCTGGGTCTTCAGAGTCGCCACGCTCGGTGAAGGCGAAGTTGATGCGTGTAACGCCATGCTTGGAAAGCTTGATGTCGCGCGGGGTGAGGCCGAGAGGAATGGGGGAAAAGTGCAAGAGCGCGTCTGCAGTAGAGCCAGCAAAGAACTTGCCCTTGGGAGCTGACTGATTTGCTCCCAACAAAATTGCGTCCGCGCAGAATTCAGTGGCCATCTCCGTGAGGAGTTGTGGCCGTGAAGGTCCAGCGAGGAGGACGGAAGGACGCTCATCTAGCTGTGAGTTATCGACTCCTGCTGCCTTGAGAGCGGCAAGCACGCTTTGCTCGCACTCAGCCTGTTCCTTTTTAAACCACTTCTTGTACTTGCCGCCGTGCTTGGTGAAAACTGTTGTGGCGCGTGGCACAGAAATAGTAGAGATCACTCTGATGCAAACCTTGGTGGACCTAGCCAACCAAGCTGCGTACTCGATCGCCTCCGTGCCCGTGGAGGACGGGCTCCACGAGACTAGAAGTCGAACAGGGTCGTTGGGGTCCTCTTTAGCGAGGGAAGCCCGCGACTCACAAGGGATATTCTTAGCCATGCACCAATCAGTCCGGTGATCTATCTTGGGACGTTGTTGGTGCCATTATTAGTCGCTTGAGCGTACAAAATGAAATCTGCGGCGGGGGATCGATCGCGGTGAAGAAGATTGGTCTATTTACGCCCTGGGGTTGCCAGAGTTTAGTCCATGGTGGGGCGGTAAACGTCTGCGAGCTTAGAAATTAAGGTGCTCATCTGGTGCGCTTTGTCTAAATCCGAGGGTTCTAGCCACTGGAGGATCTCAGCCAGGGCTGCGGCGCGTTGTCGAGAGACAATGTTGAGTTCTGACTCGCCTAGCTGGGTCAAAGCCACCAGGACGCCACGGCGATCCTTTTCATCGCGGCGTCGTTCCACGAAACCATTACGCTCTAATTGGTATAGGGCATTAGATGCCGTGGGCATTCGAATAAGTTCTGCCTGTGCAATGGTGCTTACTCGGGAAGGTCCCCGTAGGCGTAACTGATTCATGATCGACACCTGTGAGGTGGTGAGGGACGTACCTTCGGTTGCGCGCTGGAAGATAAGCATTAGCTTGTTCAACGCGGGTTGAATGTTGCGCGCGACGTTAAGAGCGTCCTCATAGTTGGAGGGGGAGGCGGCGGCTTGTTCACTCATAAAAAGTAATAATAGCGACCGTTTGCAGCCGACGGTAGTTAGGTGGCTAAAAAATTAGGTTTTGGGTTTGAAAATTTATTGAGGGGAGCGTAAGGGAACAATCTCTTTCATTAAAGTGTTTGAGAAGTCGGTGGAAGAAGGCCATCTCCGCAAAATTGTTAGGAAGAGAAGCGAGAGAAAAGGAGGGCAGATGCTTTGAGCCTTTCTTTTAAGCACATTATTTCTCATGAATGGGAGCGGGCCCAGCATCTCAAGGAGTATCGAGCGGGCCGAGTAGATAGGAGCGAGCTTTGCGACGCCGACTTCCTTCTGCGTGCTGCGGCTGAACACCACGGCGTCGATATGGCGAAACGGTGCCCGATGTGTGAAGCGCCGATGTGCTTGACCACATGGGTATATGGCGAAGAGTTGGGGCGTCGCGCTGGAAGCGCACGAAATGCGGAAGAAATCGCAGAATTTGCAGCCGACGGTCTCGAATTTACGGTTCACTGGGTCGAAGTTTGTACGGCATGCCGTTGGAACCACCTATTGCGTGCGGCAACAGCCTATGATGAAGGTTAGTTTTTGGCTCGGCCGTTGAGGCCGGTAAGCTGCATTTATTTAAGAAAATCCGCTCATGATTGATGAGGACACGAAGCAGTGACCGAAAAGGAATCTGCCCCTAAAAAAGCGGGGCGTCACGTTTATAAATCCACGAAGCAGCGCAAACGACGTCGCTGGCCGTGGATTGTGCTGATAATTGCCTTGGTATTGGTAGCTGTACCGGCAGGCCTTTTTGCCTATGCATACTCCCAATACAACGTTCCTGAGCCAAAGGAGCTTCAAGCAAATCAGGTTTCCACGATTGTGGCTGGGGACGGTACCACCCAATTGGCTAAGTTGGTTCCGCCAGAAGGCAACCGCACCCAGGTCAAACTCGATGAAGTCCCCGACTACGTCGAAGATTCTGTGCTTTCTGCTGAGGACCGTGAGTTTTGGACCAACTCCGGATTTTCCTTCACCGGTTTGGGACGCGCAGTCTTGGGCAAGCTGACTGGTGATTCAACCGCAGGCGGTGGTTCAACAATCACTCAGCAGTATGTCAAGAACACGCTGGTTGGTGACGAGTATTCCTATGTGCGTAAGATCCGCGAGCTTATCTATTCCATCAAGATGACTAACGAATGGTCCAAGGAAGACATTCTGCAGGCATACCTCAACACGGTCTACTTTGGTCGTAACGCCTACGGAATCCAGGCAGCTTCCAACGCATACTTCAATAAAGATGCCAAGGATCTGACGGTTGAGGAAGGCGCAATGCTCGCCGGCCTTATTCAGTCTCCTTCTGTCCTTGACCCGCGCGTGGACGAGGAAAGCTCGAAGGCTCGCTGGAACTATGTTCTTGACGGTTTGGTTGAGATGGGCGATCTGGACGCTACTCAGCGTGCGCAGATGCAGTTCCCGCAGACGCGTGATCCTGCCGAGTATTCCGCTTATACAGAGGCGCCAGGCGCCTACGGACATATTAAAAACCAGGTTATTGCCGAGCTGGAACGCGTTGGCATCACCGAGGATCAGGTCGCTACGGGCGGTCTGAAAATCACCACGACCATTGACATGAACGTGCAGAATGCTTCCACCGAGGCTGTTGATGGGCAGCTGCAGTCTTTGCAGGAGGATGCCCGCGCTGCGGCTGTGACCATTGATCCTGCTTCTGGTGCTGTGCGCGGCTACTTCGGCGGCCACGAGTCGACCGGTTGGGATTATGCCAACGCCGGCCTGCAGACGGGTTCGACGTTTAAGATCTTTGCCCTTGCGGCGGCCCTTCAGCAAGGCATCGGCCTGGACACGTATTACTCCTCAGCGCCGTACCAGCTCCCTGGTTCTCAGGTAGTCACAAACGACGGTGGCGGCTGCGGTAACTGTTCCATTGCGGAGGCATTGAAGAACTCGTTCAATACCTCGTTTCTGCGTCTGCAGGCGGATCTAGAAAACGGCACTCAGGATACTGCCGACATGGCGCATGCGTTGGGCATTGCTAAGTCTCTGCCTGGCATTGAAAAGACATTGACTGAAAATGGTGGGGCTCCATTCGAGGGCGTTGTTCTGGGACAGTACCAGTCTCGCCCACTCGACATGGCAAGCGCTATGGCGACGCTGACAAACGGCGGCGTTTGGCATCAGCCTCACTTCGTGCAAAAGGTCGAAACTACCGGTGGCGAAGTTCTGTATGAATTCAACGATAACGGTGGTGAGCGTCGAGTTTCAGCCAACGTGGCTAACAATGTTCTAAAGGCAATGCTTCCTATTGCGGGTTGGTCTAACGGAGCTCTGGCCGGCGGCCGCGCATCTGCGTCCAAGACGGGTACTACTCAGTTGGGTAACACCGGAACCAACAAGGACGCGTGGATGGTTGGTTCGACCCCGCAGCTGGCTACGGCAGTTTGGGTAGGTACCGCTGACAACACCTCCGCCATCTTCAATTCTTATGGCGGAATCATGTATGGCTCTGATGCGCCTACCCGAATCTGGAAGCAGATCTTGGATACTTCCTTGGTTAACTCGGAGTACCAATCCTTCCCAACGGCATACCCGATCCGTTATGGAAGCGGGAACTGGGGCAGCGGGTACACGGGCTCTTATGGTTCCTCAACGGAATACGGCAACGGTTACGGCAACAACGATGATGCTCCAGAGGAGACTGCAAACCCAGAATCCCCTGCTCCTGGCGACCAACCTGCGCCTTCCCCACACCAGCCTGCAACATCTCCGGAAGCGCCTGCTCAGCCGGGAGCACCAGCCCCAGACGTTCCTTCGCTGGAGGACATCATTAATGGTCAAGGTGACTTGGCTGAACTTTTAAGACCGTAGGAGAGGAACGTGACTGATGAGGCCCTCAAGACCGTGAAGACGGTTGGAAAGTCCCACTCGGCTGTGCGTGGCGCCTCTGCCGAAGGCCGCATTCCGCTTAATCGTGAACCTTTTGCACACGACATCATCGAGTTTTTCGGTGGCCCGCGTGGCCGTTTTGCCCGCACCTTACCTGGTCAATGGATGTCGCCATTGCGCGCGATTATTGGTGTGTCCTGGATTTTCCTCGCGCTGGGCTTTCTGAGTAAGGCCAACTGCGCAGGAAGCCGCACAGGGGACGACGGAGTCATTTCCTTGAACTGGGATGGCAACCGTCAATACACGTCTTTCTGCTACAACGACATCGTCCCGCTCTATGGCGGCCGCGGCTTGGACCAAGGCGGATTTCCCTATGCGTATTCGTGGCAAGAAGGTGACCTGACTAGGTACATGGAATACCCGGTTCTGGCGGGTATGTTCCAAGGATTGATGGGTTGGACTTCACGAGTCACGTATCCAATTGGTGAGTTCTTCGGCGTAGCGGATGCCGGTTGGTATTTCGGAGTCACCGCGCTCGTGCTTTCCTGCATTTGGATCGGTACGGTCTACATGGTTTTCCAGCTCACTGGAAACCGTGCATGGGATACGATGCTCATGGCCGCGAGCCCCCTCGTTGTCATTCATGCCTTTACAAACTGGGATATCCCGTCCATTGCGTTTATGGTCGGTGCGCTCTTTGCGGTGACCCGCGGTAAGAATTGGCTTGCAGGTATTTTGATTGGCCTCGGAACTGCTTTCAAATTGTGGCCGTTGTTTATCTTGGGCGCGTTTTTTGTCCTCGCGGCGCGTAACAAGAAGTGGGCGCCATTCGGTGCGATGTTCGGTGGAACCGTGATCTCTTGGCTAGTCGTTAACGTTCCAGTGGCGTTGAAGTACTCGGATGCGTGGCGTGAGTTTTTCCGACTCAACGAAGAGCGCGGCGCTGAATGGACCACAATTTATGCGTTGATCAACCGCTATGCCGAAAATGGCCTCACCCCAGAATTCCTCAATAGCTTTACGCTGCCAGCATTCTTGCTGGGATGCGCAGCTATCGGCATCTTTGGTTTGCGCGCTCGCCGCGAGCCGCGTGTGGCTGAGCTCATTTACCTGATCGTGATGGCCTTCTTGCTCATCAATAAGGTTTGGTCGCCGCAGTATTCCATTTGGTTGGTTGTTCCAGCTTTGCTTGCTCTCCCGCGTTGGCGCCTGTTGCTGAGCTGGATGCTTGTCGACGCCATGGTATGGCCAGTCCTCATGTGGCACATGTTGGGCACGGAAAATAAAGGCATCGATCATGAACTGCTCGACCTCTTTGTGATTGGCCGTGACACCTTCATCGTTATTATCGGAATTCTTATCATCCGCCAAATGCTGGGCAAGTCTGTGGACAAGGTGCGTGCAGCACATGGTGGCCGTGATCCTCTTGCTGGAGACTTTGTCTAATGATTATCACCGTCGTAGGAATAATTTCTATTTTTCTCGGATTCTGCTGCGTGATGGGTGCGTACTACCTATATCAACGCAGCGAGGATCGGCGCTGGCCCATCCTTTTGGGCCTGCTGGCCTTGTTGTTTCTCACCGTAATTCCAGCAGGAAGTGCCATCTTCTTCGCCACCACGATGCGTAGTTAGTGTCAAAACGGTTCCGCGCTTGGCTCTTGATGATTAAGCACAGCGCAAGCACTGATTCTCCCCCAACGGCTTTCCCCGTTGGGGATTTCTTTTTGGCCGGTCAATGCGCTATTGTGATGGGGTTGCTTGACGCAACGTACCCTCCTGCCATGTCCGTAAAGGTGATATGGCCGAAAACAATTACTAGACCATAGGAGGTGATGAGGTCCGTGCGTCACTACGAAGTCATGATTATTCTGGATCCTAACCAGGATGAGCGCACCGTATCCCCGTCCCTAGACAAGTTCCTCGAAGTTGTCCGTAAGGATGGCGGCAAGGTTGAAAACGTCGATGTTTGGGGCAAGCGTCGTCTTGCTTACGCAATCGACAAGAAGGAAGAGGGCATCTACGCCGTCGTTAACCTGGAGTGCGAGTCCGCTTCGGTTCTCGAACTCGACCGCCGTCTGAACCTGAACGACACCATCCTGCGTACCAAGGTTCTGCGCACCGACAGCAAATAGCGGATACTGGTTTCAGAGTTTCGAGAACCCACGTAACCGATAAGGAGAATAGACCATGGCACAGGGAGACACCACAATCACGGTAGTTGGCAACGTTGTTGCTGACCCCGAGCTGCGCTTCACCCCAGCGGGTGCGGCTGTAGCAAACTTCCGCGTCGCTTCCACCCCTCGTCGTTTCAATTCGCAGACGAACCAGTGGGAGGATGGCGAGGCCATGTTCCTGACCTGCAACGTGTGGCGTCAAGCCGCAGAAAACGTTGCGGAAACCCTGACCAAGGGCATGCGAGTAATCGTCAATGGCCGTTTGCGCCAGCGTTCTTATCAGAACCGCGATGGCGAAAACCGCACTGTCTTTGAGATTGAGGTTGACGAAGTCGGCCCGTCCCTGCGCTACGCTTCCGCACAGGTCACCCGCAAGTCCGCTAATGGCGGTAACGGCGGTGGCAATTACGGCGGCGGCCAGCAGCAGAATCAGGGCGGCAACAACTTTGGCGGCGGCAACCAGGGCGGCTTTGGTGGGAACCAGAGCGCTCCGCAGCAGTCGCAGCAGTCAGCTCCTTCAAACGATCCGTGGAACTCCGCACCCCAAGCTGGAAGCTTCGGCGGTGCAGACGCTGAGCCACCGTTCTAAAACTGTCCCACGCAATTATTAACTAACTCAATTGAAAGGCAGGGATCATGAAGCTGATCCTCACCGCTGCCGTTGAGAACCTCGGCGCCCCAGGCGAAATTGTAGAGGTTAAGAACGGTTACGGACGTAACTACCTGCTTCCGCGCGGCCTGGCTATTGTTGCCACCCGTGGTGCTGAGAAGCAGATCGAGGGCATCAAGCGCGCCCAGGAAGCTCGCGCAATCCGCGACCTGGATCACGCACGTGAGGTCCGCAACCAACTCGAGCAGCTTTCTGGCGTACAGGTTGCAATGAAGACTTCTGAAAACGGCAAGCTATTCGGCTCCGTTTCTGCAGACGACATCGTTTCCGCAGTTGAGGCCGCTGGCGGCCCGAAGCTGGACAAGCGCATCGTCGTTCTGCCTAAGGGCCTGGTCAAGAAGACCGGCAACTACCAGGTCGAGCTCAAGCTGCATGCTGACGTTCTCGGCAAGGTGAACTTCTCGGTCGTCGCTGCCTAATAGGCGCACGACGGTTCCCGCTTAAGAGTGGGAACACAATGACAACAGCAACGCTTAGGGCTTCGAGGCCTGCCATGTGAGGTGGCAGCCCCCGAGGCCCTTCGCGCGTTTTCAGCGACGCTGCTTCTGCCGCACCGCTGAATCGTTTGATGAAGTTTTGTGTGCTCCCAGACAGTGCGCCGACACTGAGTGTCCGATCATCATGCCGACTGTGGGTGACTGTGGATAACTGTGGATAACTTTGAATAATTGTGGATAACTAACGTTGGAATCCCTTCCGATTTGCGTTTTGTTAACCCGCAGGTCGCCTCAATAACACGCAGGTAAGCGGGATTCTTCACGGAAATTGTGCACATTTTCACACTTCCGGAAATAGCTGTTGACCTGCGGAAACGATAAGTGCAGGTCACAGTGCTGCGATAGTTATCCACAGCCATATCCACGTGTTTGGGGGTCGAAAGTCGGTCTCACCTGGGAATTGCACAGAACCCTGTGGATAACTGTGGGATTTATACCCAGGGGGTGCGTGTCAGGGGGCTGCATTAGACTAAAAATCCAGAAGCCGAGCCCCCCATTTTTGCGGTAACTTCTCGCAGATGTGTCACGCTGGGGCGCGGTGATAGTGTCCGAATTTGTGCTTCACGCCAGCCGGCGAAGCAGAACATGGGGTGGATTGCTTTATGACAAACGCAAGCTTCGATGACGCAGACTACGTACCGCCAGGGGCGCCTGACGTACCTGCCCAGGAGGAGCGTCCCTATCGCCGGAACCGGCAGGATGTTTCCAAGCGCTACGGAGAATTCCGTCAGCCGCCCTCGGACAGAGAAGCCGAGCAGGGCGTCCTCGGCGCAATGCTGCTGAGCCCGAACACCGTAATGGAGGTCATCGAGGAACTTGAGCCTGATGACTTCTACTACCCGGCACACGCGCTTATCTACCAGGCCATGGTTGATCTCTATGCCGCCGGCACTGACATCGACGCCGTCATCGTAGCCTCACGCCTCGACCGCTATAACAATTTGGAGCGCGTGGGCGGAGCGCCGTACCTGCACACGCTCCTAGCCACGGTGCCTACCGCTGCAAACGCGCGTTACTATGCGGAGATCGTCGCCGAGAAAGCGGTGCTTCGCAAGCTGGTCGACGCTGGCACGCGTGTTGTTCAGTTGGGTTTCGAAGGTGCAGAGGACGCCGAGATTGAGTCCGTGCTCGACCGTGCCCAGCAAGAGGTCTTTGCCGTGGCGCAAAAGAAGACAACCGAGGACTATCAGGTGCTCGGAAAGCTGATTGACCCCACCATTGATGAGCTCGCCATGCTCCAGCAGAACGGCATCGAGGCCGGTGTTCCCACGGGTTTTATCGATCTAGACAAGCTCACCAACGGCCTACGCGCCGGCCAGATGATCATTGTGGCAGCGCGTCCTGGTGTGGGTAAGTCCACCTTAGCCATGGACTTCATGCGCTCCGCGTCCCTGCAGCACGGCAAGACCTCCGTCATCTTCTCCTTGGAGATGTCAGCCTCAGAGATCGTCATGCGTCTGCTTTCTGCAGAAGCAGAAGTAAAGCTGACGGACATGCGCGGTGGCCGCGTCTCTACAGAGGACTGGGCCAAGATCGACCAGACCCTGAACCGCATCCAGGATGCACCACTGTTCATTGATGACTCACCCAACCTCACCATGATGGAGATTCGCTCGAAGGCTCGCCGCTTGAAGCAGCAGCATGGCCTCGACCTCATCGTCCTCGACTACATGCAGCTGATGTCTTCCGGTAAGAAGGTCGAGTCGCGTCAGCAAGAGGTCTCGGAGTTCTCTCGTCAACTCAAACTCTTGGCTAAGGAGCTTGAGGTTCCACTGATTGCTATTTCGCAGCTTAACCGTGGCCCTGAGTCGCGTACCGATAAGAAGCCGCAGCTGGCTGACCTCCGTGAGTCTGGCTCGCTGGAGCAGGACGCTGACATGGTTATGCTGCTCTACCGCCCTGACTCCCAGGACCGCGACGATCCGCGTGCGGGTGAGGCTGACATCATTTTGGCTAAGCACCGTGGTGGCCCTATCGATACGGTGCAGGTTGCCCACCAGCTGCACTACTCCAAGTTCGTCAACATGGCCCACGGCTAAGAGGGAGCGGTTAATGTCAAAGGGAGTTCTTCGCAGTTGCACTCCTGCTATAGCCGCGGCGCTGACTCTGCTCGCGGGTTTCTGTGTGTCCTGTGCTGATAACTCAGCTGGTTCCGGCGAATCCGGTATGGAGCACTCGGCGTCGCAGGCGCCGGCTACCCAGAAAACTAAGAAGCCGGAAGTTTCCGCCAAGAAGCTCGTCTACGCACATGAGCATGAGCGTCAACACGGATTCTTGGTCACACCCAAGAAGCCGCAGCCAGGTAAAAAGCTGCCCTTAGTTGTGTTCCTCCATGGTGGAGGATGGCAAGAGAAATCCACTGCCCAGTCAGCGGCGCCGCCTGTCAATGACCTCGTGGAGCATGGTGCCGCGGTGTGGAACGTGGAGTATCGCGGCGTATCCATCGACGGTGAAGATGCACCGGGCGGCTGGCCCATGACCTACCAGGACGTCGCTGCGGCAATTGACTTCATCCCGCAGCTTGCAAACCACAGCGATGTTCCCCTCGACCTCAACAACGTTGTGGTTGCGGGCTACTCTGCGGGCGGCAATCTTGCTACGTGGACCTGTTCGCGTCCGGAGCTGGCTCCCGACGCCCCCGGTGCCCATCCGGCCTTCCACGTGGACAAGTGCGTGGGTATCGCTGGCGTTTATGACATGGAGCTCGCCTACCAGCAGCACGACAAATTTGTCCGCACCCTTCTAGGCGGTACACCGCAGGAAGTCCCCGCGCACTACTTCGATGCCTCCCCGGCATACAACGTCAACAAAAAGGCACGCGTCCTAGTGCTGCACGGAGAAAACGATGAGATGGTCAACGTCGATGAAGTCACCCGCTTCGCCGACTATGCCAAACAGCGTGGCCTCAACATCGATGCCATCATCTTCGACGACGCTAAGCACCTTTCATGGGCCAATCCCGCTGGCCTCCAGTGGCAGCAGGCACGGCGAACCATCCTTGAGCAGGTTGGAATCAAGTCTTAGGCACCGGGGCGTCGTCAAGCATCACTGCATCTGGCTTCGAGAGGTCCTTGACCTTATCGGGATCACCTGACTTGGCTCAATTTAGTCAGACGGTTGGGGCAGCTTTTCGGTGAGTTCGCGGATGTCAGCGGGCAGGTCGGTTTGTGCATGGATGGTATGGCCTGCGATTTCGACGGTAAACGTCCGGTATTTCTTCAGGGTTCGCACTAATCGCTTCAACGACAGGCCCGAGGCTTGTTCCAACACGTGGCCTGTGGCCATCGCGGCCATCACAATGGTTAGGTGTGCGTGGATGGCGTCTTCTTTACGGTGATAAATCGGTCGGGCTTTCAGGTCTGATTTCGCCATTCGGAACGATTTCTCGATCGTGAACAGGCGCCGGTAGGCACCGATGACTTCCTGGGGTTTTAAGTCTGTGCGTGAGGTCTCGTATCCTTTAATCCCGGCCAGGGTTAGGTGCTTGTTGGCTAGGGTGTGGTTGACCTGCTTATTCGGGGCCTTGAGTGTCAGATGCGGGTTTTGGGTACCGGTGTTCCGGAGACCCGGTACTGCCGGGTTCCGGGTAGTTGGTACCGGGGCCGGGCCGACGGAGTCGGCCCGGCTGTTTGCTTTATTCGTCCGGTTCTATTGGGGCGGTGGCCTTGCGCATGTCGAAGTCTCCGATACGGATTCGGTGGCCGTTGTTGAGGCGGCTTACGAGTGAATCGGCTCCGACTCTGTCTGGCAGTGTTTCAACCCAGTAGGCGGCAGCTGATTGGGAGGAGATCAGTGTCGGGAGCCGACCGTCGCGGTCGAATATGATCTTGGTTAGGTCTTCTTGCCCGCGCTGGTTGATGCTGATGGTCATAAAGTCGTCGATGATAAGGACATCGACGTTGATCAGTTTCCGCATCTTATCGAGGTAGTTTTGGTCAGTCGGTGAGAAGACCGCCAGCATGTCTACAAGTTGATCCAGCTGGTAGTACGCCACGGAGTATCCAGCCTTGCACGCGGCGATGCCGATGGCGCAGGCAATGTAGGTCTTGCCTGTTCCCGTCGGGGCGAGGATGTGAATGTTGGTCGGGTTTTCCCGCCAGTTAGTTGCTGCGATTCGTTTCAGCTGGCGCATGTTGATACCGCGTTGTTCTGCCTGGGTGATTTCAGCCAGGCTTGCATCCGGGTATCGGAATTTAGCCTGGGTTATGGCCTTGGCAATGTTGCGTTGTTGGCGTTGTGTGTAGGCTTCTTCGACTGCGGCGAGGAAGATGTCTTCTGGTAGCGCATCCGCATAGGCCTCGTCGTTGACAACCTCGTAGAAGATGTCAGCGAAGGTTGATACGCGAAGCTTGCGCATTTTCGCCCGCACAATTTCGTCGTCGATGCTGCTCATGGTTTCACTCCTTATTGCTTCTAGTTTTCGTAGTGGTCAGCAGGCCGGATAAAGACGGCATCGGCCACCTCACCGGTAAGCGGGGTACTTGGGCGTGGGTGGTGCTTGGCCACAGGCTGTGGTTTTGCCCCTGGTGGCCCGGGATGTTGTTGGGCGTGGGCAATGTCAGTCTGCATGCGTTTGATCACTGCCATCGTGGGGGCCAGCTTCTTGTCTAAGACCTGCTGGCATGCCGGTTCGAGGGTGGCTTTGTTGTGCTTTTTGCCCAGGTTGGCCAGCACGTTGCGTGCCTGGATGAGTCCGCGGGGGATGGCGGCACTATTGCGGTCGAGGATCATCGCTATGACTGCGTGCGTTGCTGCCCCGAACGACGAGGCCCAGGCCAAGAGCTCATCACGGGTAAGCGCCTTGTGGCCTTCATCGTCGCCACGCGGTGCATGCTGAGGGTTGGTGGAATACCGGTATTTGAATCCGTGAAGGCGCGTGTGTTCAGCAACAAGCTGCTCCCCGTTGAAGATGCTTACTAGTTGCGGGGTGAGCCTGACTGTTACCGATTCTCCCACCAGCTGAAATGGCACTGAATAGTACTGGTAGTCACAGGTGATGTGCCAATTGCGGTCGACTTTAAGCCGCTTATAAGACACTTCCGTAAACGGCGTCGGCGGCAGATCCCGCATCATTGGTGCCTCTTCTTTATCAAAGCGCATGCGCCGTGTTGAGCCATCAGGCCGCGTCATTGCGCTGTTGATATCGGCAAGACGGCAAGCGATCGCCTCATTAAGCTCATCGAGATTGTAGAAGACCTCGTTGCTGAAGTACCCGAGTATTTTGGTGTAGGCGATTTTCACAGCACGTTCTACTGCCGCTTTGTCGCGTGGCCTGCCGGGCCGAGTCGGCACGATCGTGACCCCGTAATAGTCGGCAAACGCTGCGTAGCGGTCAGTGACCATCCGGTAGCCTGAATGCTTCCTCGGCCGGTAGGTCGCCGTAGAAGCATTATCTGGCACGATGACTGCTGGTACTTTGCCAAGATAGTTCAACGCTTTGACGTGGCACTCAATCCACGCCGGCATCTTCTCGTTCGCAGCGGCCGTGACGTACATCAGCCCTGAGTATGGGCTGACCGCGACAAACAATGACGCCTTGAATGCGGTATCACCACTGGCCTGATCCGTCACTGGCACTTTGTCACCGGCCCAGTCAACGTAAAGCTCTTGGCCTGGCTCATGGGTGATAACTTCAACGAGATCATTGGCACGCAGAAACTCATTGAGCCCACTGCAGAACTGGGAGTACTGGTACTTTGTCTTGTCCGTCGGACACGGCTGCGATAAGTAGTCCATCCACAGCTTATGCCTGGTCACATGCTTTGTACTTTTCAGCTTGCGTGCAAGAGCGTGAAAATCAGGCTGGTCGTAGGACATCGTCCGTTTACTCCGGCCGTCGCTGAATCGATCATCGAACCATCCCGGTGGAAGTTGACGGAAACGCTCTGGAGTTAGTGCCTCATCGTTGATGACTTTCTTTGCGCGGGATACTTCTCGTCGTGAACATCCCAATGCGTGTGTGATCTGCGCGTAGCTAGCACCATCGAGGCACATCGCGATGATCTGTTTGAAGTTGGCCACAAGGACCAGCTCCTTCCAAGTAGATGTTGACGCAACACCAGCGGATCGTGGTGCCGCCAACATCAACTATGAAAGAAAACCCCCTTGCAGTACCGGGTACGTGGAACCCCGGTACCAACTACGCGGACTCGCGGTACCAACTACCCCAAATCGACAGCCTTGAGGTTGACGTATCGATTCCGCTTGACGGGTATCTTTCCGTCAACAGCACGCTGGGCTTTATCTAGTTGTTCGCCGATGCCGCGCCTTGTGCGCCGAGCCCTATCGTAGGAATACTGGTAATAGGTCACTGCCTGCGGTTTGCCGCTGGTGCGGCGTTTGTCGCTGTGGTGACGGTGGGTCCAGATGTGTCCGTCTTCGTAGTCGGTGTAGCTGCGCCCTTCCGCTGCATCTAGCCAGGCTTTAATTGGTTCTGGGATTTCGCGTTCTTTCGTGCCCAGAATGTAGTCCAACCCGGCATCGATAATCGCGGTCTTGTTGGCGGCTGAAAACATGCCAGCATCAGCAACAATCGTGATGTCGTCAAGGTGGTAGGCGTCTTTAAGACGCAGGATCATTGGCAACATGGTGTGCATTTCAGCACGATTGCCTTCAAACGCGCCGATCGCCAAGGGCAAGCCGGTGGAGTCGGTGAGCATCCCGACAGTGATCTGGGGTTCGAGTCGGCGTTCTTTACTAAACCCGGGTTTGCGTAGCTCGTCGGGCACGTCAGTTTCAAAATACAAGGTTGTCACATCGTAGAGAACCATCACACCAGGACCAATGGCCGCGTGTGTGGCTAGCGCGTGGGTTATCTGGTCGCGGAAGTCTTTGTCGGCATACCGCGGAAGGTAGCGCTTTATAGTCGCGTATGAAGCCGAGGCCACGCCGACTTCTGCCAGAGTTTCAATGGAATCAAACTTGGAACCCGGCGAGATAATACGGGCTTGGACCAGGTTGAAAAACACCCCATCCTTGCCGCTTGCCGTATCCAGGCCAAGGAGTTGGAAGGCCCCGCGAATCGCGTCCAGGAGAAGACCTGCGCGTTCACCGGATACCGTGACGGGATTATCAACCGTGCCTGTTCCAGACACAGCAACCGCAGAAGGCAACACTTTGAGGTCAAGTGAAATTTGCTCGCCATCGACAAACCGCTGAGCCTTGACCATCAGCGCTGCGAGATCGTGGTCGGTATGGGCGGAGCCGACGTGTTCGATTTCAGGTTTGCGGTTGCGGTACCGCCAGATGATTTGAACAGCGGTCGCACCCGACGCCGTCGGGACCCGGCGGATACTCGGTGACATATTCAACAGCCTACCGGCACCCCCACCGCTACCCGCTTAGTCAGACAAAACCCGCACTCTGATACCCAACCCCACAGGCAGAAACGTCAATATGAACTACAACACACCAAAATGAGCCAAGTCAGGTTTCATGGGCCAATCCCGCTGGCCTCCAGTGGCAGCAGGCACGGCGAAACATCCTTGAGCAGGTTGGAATCAAGTCTTAGGCACCGGGGCGTCGTCAAGCATCACTGCATCTGGCTTCGAGAGGTCCTTGACCTTATCGGGATCACCGAGGCGCGGGCCGAGGGCAACCAGCACCACGAAAATCACGGTCACAGCGATCGCCAGCCAGTGCCACACTGCATCGAATCTGCGGCCAAGGCGCTGTGCTAGACAAGCACCAAACCACGCGCCAAGCGTGTTAAAGAACAAGTCATCAATGTCAGTGCGCCCCAACGCGAAGACATACTGGATGGTTTCCACCAACACCGAGAAAGCCAAACCCCAGAGCGTGGCCGCACGCTTGGACCGCAGCTGCACAAAAAGCAGAACGCCCAGCGGGACAAAGAATGCGAAGTTGCCGCCGTATTCAAACAGCGGCTTGAACCAGCTGCCGGAGAACAAGTCATCCAGCGGAATCCAGCGAATATCGCGGGCCCGCTGTTTTTCCGGCTTCCAAAGGTAGCCAATCTGGAAGAAGGCCTTGAGAGTGGTCAACGAAACAATGACGGCGCAATAGCCGCCAAGGGTTAGCGTCGAACGCATTCTGTGGGGCATCTACTTAAGTACCTTTCCGCGTTGCTCCGGTAGTACAAAGGCGGCGGCTGCCGCAATTGCGAACGCAGCGGCAAAGAGGATGAACAGCCAGTGTGCGCCCGCACCAGCCAGGATAACCGGAACGATAAGCGGCGCGATGATGGAGGCCAAGCGGCCAAAGCCCGCAGCGGCACCCGTGCCAGCTCCGCGCAGGTGGGTGGGGTAGAGCTCTGGGCCGATTGCGTAGAGTGCGCCCCACGCACCGAGGTTAAAGAAGGAAAGCAGGCAACCAGCAATCAAAATGAGCGCGGTGGAGTCCGCAAAGCCGTATAGGCCGGCGGCGCACGCGGAGCCCACGAGGAAAGCGGCCAGCGTAGGGCGGCGGCCCCAAGTCTCAATCAGCCAGGCCGCTGCCGCGTAGCCCGGAAGCTGCGCCAGCGTGATGATGAGCGTGAAGCTGAAGGACTTCACCAGGGTAAATCCATCGGCAACGAGCAGCGACGGAATCCAGATGAAGGCGCCGTAGTAGCTTAAGTTCACACAGAACCAGATGGTCCACAACGCCGCGGTACGCCCGCGCAGAGAGCGCGACCAAATGCTGCCGGAGGTGACATCTTCCTCGGCATAAGTGGGTGCCGCAGCGTTTTCTGGCAGTTCCTTGCCCTCGGCTGCGGCCTCAGCTTCGAAGGAGGCCACGATGTCCTCTGCCTCCGCGTGCTTGCCCTTGGATTCCAAGAATCGCACGGACTCCGGCAGCTTCATGCGCACGAAGAGGGCATAGAAGGCCGGGACCATGCCAAGTGCCAGCGCCCAACGCCAGCCGCTTGCCGATACCCCGACTACAAAGGTGCCGATGACCGCTGCCAGGATCCAGCCCACGGCCCAGAATGCCTCCAGCAGCACAACCATGCGGCCGCGTACCTTGACCGGTGAGAATTCCGAAATCAGCGTCGATGCAACGGGTAGCTCCGCGCCCAAGCCCAGGCCCACGATGAAACGCAGCACCAAGAGCATAGCTAGTCCCGTCGAGAGCGCTGAGGCTCCCGTGGCCAGACCATAGACCAGAAGGGTCAGCGCGAAGACGTGGCGACGGCCGAGCTTATCGGCAAGCAAGCCGCCGAAAGTGGCGCCAAGCGCCATGCCGACGAATCCGATTGAGGCCAGCCAAGAGGATTGAGTCGGTGTGATTCCCCAATGCACCGCGAGTGCGGCCATGATGAAAGAGATGAGGCCGACGTCCATAGCGTCGAGCGCCCAACCGATTCCGGAGCCCACTAGCAGGCGTTTGTGCTTGCCGGTGACAGGAAGACGGTCTAGGCGCTCGTTTCGAGATAGCGTGTTACTTTTGAGATCGGGCATGCTTTGGGATTGTAAGTCCAATTTCCCCTGTGCACTGCGTTTTTATGCGGTGGGCTGGAAAGTCCTTAGTCGCAGTGAATTACTTACAACAAAAACCGAACTAAAGGCCATCGCAATACCCGCAAACAGGGGGTTAAGTAGCCCGATTGCCGCGACTGGAATGAGTATGACATTGTAGGCGAATGCCCAGAATAGGTTGCCCTTGATGATGCGCAGAGTACGGCGCGAGAGTCGGATGGCGTCGGCAGCAGAGCGTAGATCATCGTTCATCAGCGTTATGTCGGAAGCCTCGATGGCCACGTCGGTACCTGCGCCCATGGCCAGGCCCAAATCTGCTTGGGCGAGTGCGGCGGCGTCATTCACGCCGTCACCCACCATGGCAACGTTGCAGCCCGAGCTTTGGAGCTGCTTGACGACGTCCACCTTTTCCTCCGGAAGCACGCCCGCAGTGACGTTTTCTGGGTCGATGCCCACGGCCTGCGCCACGGCCTGCGCGGCGCTTTCGTTGTCGCCGGTCAGCAGGTGTGGGACAAGCCCCAGCTCCTTCAGCTGGGCCACGGCCGCAGCGGAGGATTCCTTGACGGTGTCGCGGACATCGATGATGCCGATGAGGGCGTCGGCAGCGTAGACGGCAACCGGGGTTCCGCCCTCTGCTTCGGCAGCGCGGAATGCCTCGCTAAGGCTGCCCAGCTCGCCCTCGACGCGTCCGACACGGATGCGCTGCCCCTCGACCGTGCCCTCGACGCCACGGCCTGCCACGGAGACAAAGTCGGAGGCGGGCGTTACGTCGCTAGCAGCATGCACGATGGCCTTGGCGATGGGGTGCTCGGATCCCGCTTCTACCGCCGCGGCGAGCTTGAGAACCTGAGTGGCGTCCTGGTCACTGGTTTGTGCGGCGTGCACGCCAGCAACCGACATCTTGCCTTCGGTGATGGTGCCGGTCTTGTCCAGGACGATGGTGTCCACCTGCTTGGTGGATTCCAGGATCTCCGGGCCCTTGATGAGCAAGCCCAGCTGAGCGCCGCGGCCGGTGCCCACCAGGATCGCAGTAGGCGTGGCCAAACCCATTGCACACGGGCAAGCAATGATCAGCACGGCGACAGCAGCGACGAAGGCCGGGGCGGTGGCGGCGGCGCCACCGATGATGAGGTGTGCGATGAGCGTGAGTACGGAGATCGCGATGACGATGGGGACGAAGACCTGCGCGATCTTGTCCACGAGGCGCTGCACGGGGGCCTTTGACGCCTGTGCCTCGGTGACTAGCTTGGCCATCTGAGCCAAGGTGGTGTCCGCACCCACCTTGGTGGCGCGTACCTCTAGGCGGCCGGAGGAATTGATGGTGGCGCCGGTGACATGGTCGCCTTCCTTGACCTCAACCGGCACGGATTCTCCGGTGAGCATCGATTCATCCACAGCCGAGGCTCCGGCATTGACGACGCCGTCCGTGGCAATCTTTTCACCTGGGCGGACGACAAACACGTCGCCTACCTTGAGGTCCTTGATGGGCACGCGCTTCTCTGCGCCGTCGACAAGCAGCGTAGCGTCCTTGGCTCCCATCCCCAGAAGCGTGCGCAGTGCCTCTGAAGACTGGCCCTTTGCCTTGACCTCAAACCAGCGGCCGAGCAGCAAGAACGTGATGACCATGCCTACCGACTCCAGGTAGATGTGGTCCATCTCAGCATTGTTGGATACGAGCTCCATGTGCATCTTCATGCCCGGATGGCCGGCGTGGCCGAAGAACATGGCGTAGAGCGACCAGAAGTAGGCCGCGGTGGTGCCCATGGTGATGAGCGTGTCCATGGTAAACGAGCCGTGCTTGAGGTTCGCCCAGGTGGCCTCGTGGAAGGGGGCGCCGCCGAAGATGTAGACGATGGTGGCCAAAATAGCTGCAGCCCACTGCCAGTTGGTGAACTGGAGGGCCGGCAGCATGGAGACCACCATGATCGGCGTGGAAATCGCGGCAGAGATAATCGTGCGGCGCAGCAGGTCCTTGGCCTCCTGCGCGCGGGCCTCGTCCACCGGATTGGCAGTCTCTTCGGAATCCGCCTCTTGCTCTTCCGTCATTGCGAAGGCGTCGTAGCCTGCGCCCCGCACAACCTCGATGAGGGAGTCGGGGGTGGAAGTGGAAGGGTCGTATTCAATTGAGGCGGACTCCGTGGCAAAGTTCACGGTGGCCTCAACTCCATCGACCTTGTTGAGCTTGCGTTCGACGCGGGACGAGCACGAGGTGCACGTCATGCCGGAAACGCCGAGATCGAGGTGGACGAGGTTAGTCATGGGAAGTGATCGCTTCTTTATGCGAGTTGGGGATTTGGATGGTTGTGGCGCTTATGCCTTGAGGTTGTAACCAGCCTCTTTAACGGCGGCGGCAACCTGCTCGTCGCTGAAGCCTTCGCCCTCAACGGTGACTGCGCCGGTGGTGTGGTCAGCGGTGACCTCGTGGACGCCGGTGATCTCGCCGACCTCTTCCTTGACGGACATCTCGCAGTGGCCGCAGGTCATGCCCTCGACGGTGTAGTGCTTGACTGCCATGATTCGTTTCCTTTCTTTGAGTACACCCTGAGCCTATACCCCCCTGGGGTATCACGCAATGAATTGCCAAGGAATAACTCAGGCTCATGTACCGTTGATAGGAAAGACCCCGAAAAAGAGGAGAGATTTATATGGCAACGATCGACGTAACCGAAGAGACTTTTGAGCAGACCGTTAGCGGTGAGGGCATTACCCTCGTAGACGCTTGGGCCGATTGGTGCGGACCTTGTAAGCGTTTTGCCCCTGTTTATGAAAAGGCCTCTGAGCAGCACACGGATGCAACGTTTGCCAAGCTCGACACCGAAGCTAACCAAGGCCTGGCTGCTGCACTGCAGATCCAGTCCATTCCAACCCTGATGATTTTCCGCGACGGAATCATGGTCTTCCGTGAGGCTGGTGCACTACCGCCGGCAGCACTTGAGGATCTTATTACCCAGGTTAAGGGGCTCGACATGGATGATGTTCGCCGCCAGGTTGAGGAGCAGAACGCTCAGACCAACGGCTAAAGATTTTTTCTTTCGCCCCCGGCGCTTTCCAGTGAGTCCCGCTAAACTCGCTAGAAAGCGTCTTTTTCATGGGACCACGTTACTTAAGCGATCAAGGAGTTAGTTCAATGGCGAATCCATTCAGCAAGGGCTGGAAGTACGTAATGTCCTCTTTCGACCAGAAGATCGACGAGAACGCGGATCCTAAGGTCCAAATTCAGCAGGCCGTGGAGGGCGCCAAGGAACAGCACCGCCAAATTTCAGAGCATGCTGCGGAGATTATTGGACGCAAGAACCAGCTCGAGCTGCAGATTAACCGTCTCCTGAAGTCCCAGGAGGATTACCAAAACCAAACTCGCCGTGCCCTTGAGCTAGCGGATAAAGCGGAGGACCCGCAGGCCGCTTCTGAGTACAACCAGGCCGCTGAGGTCGTGGCTTCCCAACTTGTTGCTGTGGAGCAGGAGCTTGCTGATCTCAAGACCCAGCACGCGGCTGCCTCGCAGGCGGCTGAGCAGGCAAAGGCTCAACAGCGGCAGTCCGAGGCTCGCCTCAAGGAGCAGTTGGCGCAGGTGGATGAGCTGCTAGCACAGGCCGATCAGGCCGCGATGCAAGAGCAGAACGCCAAGGTTATGGACTCGATGAACGAGCTTAAGCCGGATGGCTCCACACCGACCCTCGATTCGGTGCGCGCCAAGATTGAAAAGCGCTACACCGACGCTCTCGGTGCGCAAGAGCTACATCAGCTCTCGGACGGCGACCGCATCCAGGAAATCACTGCCGCTGGCAACGACTTGAAGGCCGCGTCCCGCCTGGACGAGATCCGTGCGGAGATGGCAAAGCAGAAGGAGCTCGACTCCGGCGAGCAGAAGTAAGCTGCAGTAAAGCTAAGCTGCGCTAGTCAAAAGAAATAAGGAGGCAAGCCCCCCATGAGGGCCGACCTCCTTTTTGTTTGCCGCTTTGAGACTCACTACGTTCTTGTGGACTCTTGCGGCTCTAGCTTTCGTTGCGGCGAACGGTGATGAGGACACCGCGGATGCCGGAGTGGAAGCCGTCGCGCAGGTTGACGCGCTGGGATTCGGTCAGCGTGTACTCGTGCAGAGTCTCACAGGCGAATTGCAGCAGCGGACGGTCGATCTCAGGCGGAAGTCCACCGCCGGAGAGCAGGTGGGCCTGGTCGCGCTGTTCCGCGCTAGCCGCGTTCTCGAACCACCAGGACGCATACTGCTGGCCGACGTCGAAAGGTGACTGGAATCCTGCAGAAGTCCAGACCTCCTCGGGAAGCGGCACGTACTTTGAGCGCAGCTTGCGACGAGGCGCCATCATCGACGGCTTTGGCGCGGCCGGCTTTGGGGAGCCAGACTCGGCTGCAGCGTCGGATGCACCTGACGAAGGCTTCTCAGGGGTCGACGTGCCGTTAGAGCCCTGCGTGTCACCTGCGGAAACGGGGGCGGGAGTCTTGGCGATCTCGGCTGAGCCGTTTTCAGTGGAATCGGCCCCGCCATCCTTGGATGCCTGCGGAGCGGTGCCTGCTGCAAGGTCGGCGGGAGATGGGGAGGAAGAGCCCGGTGATGCGGCTGGCTTCGGCTTTGGTGCGGAGGCGAATGCTGCCTCCGCTTCGGAGGGCTCGGCGCACTCGTCGTGCTGGGGCAGTTCTGGCAGCTCATCGTGGCCGTTGTGCGGTTCCCGAATGGTCGGCGGCAGTGGGCCTTCCAGAACCTGCAGCTCCATTGCGTCGGCGAAATCTTCGCGCGGATCGAGAATGGTCGTGGTGTCGCAAGCGTGGCGCAGTGCGGAGGACATGGAGTCCCAGCCAAAGCCGTAGAGGTGCACGCGCACGCCCGCGTTTACGGCTTCTTGTACGCCCGGGATCATGTCGGCGTCACCGGAAACCAAAACAAAGTCGGTGACCTGCTGCTTCATTGCAGCGAGAATCATGTCGGCAACGAGGCGGGTATCGACTGCCTTTTGGGTGCGGCGCTCGCCCCATTCGATGAGCTGGCCGGTGCGAAGCTGCACGCCATCACAGGTGCGCAGTGCGCGCTGGTAGCGGTGTGGGCCGGTGTCAGGGATTCCGTCGTACCAGTACTGGCGGTGGATGCGGTTTCCGAGCTGGTTTTCCACCATGGAACCGAGATTATTTACGACCTCTGGGAGGTCTATTTCTAGTTGCGCGCGAGCTCCGGTTTCCCATGAGTTATAAAAGCTCGCAAGCAGGTAAGACGTGTCAACGAAGACAAGTGTTCGTTCAAGCATGGCTCCTAAGTTCCGTTTCTAATAGTTCTAACTAAATTTGCTTTGGTTTCCAGTGTGCCCCATTAGTCACTAAACGTCGATGTCTTCGAGGAAACTGGCAGGTCAGGAGGCCTAGAAAAGTTTTGCTCTTGCGCGAATCTAAAATCTGAGGTACTTGTTCGGTTAGTTAGTTGAGTAACTGACCCATCGAGTAAGCGAGGAGGTGCAGGCGTACATGGATAACTCAACGCAGCCGTTGTTCAGACAGATCGCCGCGCTAATTGAGGACTCCATCGTGGAAGGTGGCCTGGAAGAAGGGGCGCAGGCGCCTTCGACGAATGAGCTAGCTGCCTTCCACAACATCAACCCCGCCACGGCGCGAAAGGGGATTGCTTTGTTGACTGAACTCGGAATTCTAGAAAAACGCCGCGGCATCGGCATGTTCGTGGCGGCCGGCGCTACCAAAAGAATCCGCCAGCGGCGCCGCAATGACTTCGCCGCCGAATACGTCGCCCCGCTCGTCGATGAGGCCGTCCGCCTTGGGTATACGCGCGAGCAATTACAAGAACTTGTCCACCGTGTCGCAGAAAGCAGAGGACTCTACTCATGACCGCACACACCGCGAACACCGCAAACGCTGCAATTACCGCAAACACCGTTGCAACCGCGCAGGGGGTTTCCAAGTCTTTCTCCCGCAAGACTGTCCTGGACGGCGTCAATATTCAGCTAGCGGAAGGCCGCATCTACGGGCTCGTTGGCCGCAACGGCACAGGCAAGTCCACTCTGCTTTCGCTGCTGGCCGGACAGGCGCGTTACAAGGGAAAAATTGAGGTATTCGGGCAAGCGCCTTTCGATAACGCCGAGGTGATGGACCAGGTGGTTTTCGCTGGCGTGGACACCGCCTACCCGCGTTCCTGGAAGTTTGGCGCGATTGTGAAGGTTGCAGCCCAGCGCTACCCCCACTGGCAGCAGGAGGTGGCGGAGCATCTCATCGAGGTCTTCAGCCTCGATCTGAGCACGCGCCATGGCTCGGCTTCCCGCGGCCAGCGTTCCATGCTGGCCATTGTCATTGCTCTTGCGGCGCGTGCGCCGCTAACTCTGCTGGATGAGCCTTACCTGGGTCTCGATGCCTATAACCATGAGGCCTTCTATCGTGAGCTCCTCGCTGAGCTGGAGGCCCATCCGCGCACGGTGGTGTTGGCGACCCACGATCTGCACGCAACTTCGCAAGTGGTCGACAGCTACCTAGTGCTGCGCGACGGCGTTGTTCGCACTTTTGATGCCGCCCTGCTTGACGACGCCCTCGTTGAAGTCGCCGTTACCGGGTCCCTACCCGCAGAGCTGGAAGAGGCGGCGCTCGCTAAGGAGACCGTAGGTGGCAATACCCGCGTCATCGTGGAGCGCGGCGTCGCCCAAGGCAAGCCGGTCAACTTGGAAGACGCAGTGAAGCTCGCGATGGGAGGGCTCGATGTTTAAACCCATGTTTAGCCTGTTTTGGCACCACATCACCGACTATTGGTGGCGCTGTCTCGCCGCGGTGGTACTGATTGTAGTTTTTTCCTCGGCGCGGTTCTGGACAGACTTCCCCCTAGTTTCGCAGGTTATGTACTCGTGCTTGGGTCTCAATTTGGCCGTTGCACTCTTGGTCCCTTTTCCGGCATTCAAGGCCTTTGGCTACCGGCGCGCGGATTTCCTTCGTTTGAATATTCCCCTCGCGGTGCTCGTGGTCGGAGTCATTGCCGTGTTCAATATTGGTGTTATCCCACTGCCGCAAGCGCTGGGAATCACCGGGCTAGTCGCACTTTTCGTCGTTTGGTATTTATACAAGCAAATCCGTGATAAAGATCGTGAGCGCAAGCGCACCGCCGTTAAAGATTCGAAGGGCTCGCGGTGGAAAGTCATACTATCCACTGCCGTCATCGTTGGCGGCCTGCTCTTCGCTTGGCAGAAGTTGCTCCCCGGCGTATTCCCTTCAGTGCGGGATCCATTTATTTGGGCAATTCCCGTCCTCTTTGGCGCCCTTGGTAGCAGCTGGATCTTTGGCGACTCCCTTTACATGTGGCAGGCATTCGGGCGCACGCGCCGCTCCTGGCGCCGCCACAACCTAGGCACGGGCTTGCTCGGTTTGGTGTGCGTGCTTGCACTAAGTGGGCTGCTTGCGCCCGCGGATCTCTTCGTGAATGTAGGACTTTATGTCCTGTTCTTTGTGTTGTGCAATGCGAGTTTGTGGTTGGGCCTCGTTGGAGTGATAGGAGGAATGAGCCTTCTCGGGTTTATTCGGGGCGTGGAAATGTCGCAGCCTACCGGCGCGATCGTATGCGTAGTCTGCATCGTCCTTGTTTTGCCCGTTCATTACTTTTACCCGCTGTACGCAAATACCCAACGTATCCCGGAGTGGTCGAAATGATTAAAGCCGAAAACCTAGCTATGCAAAATGCTCCGGCGCTGTCTTTCGCGCTCGAAGATAACCTGACCCACGGCCTGGTGGGTCCCAATGGAGTGGGCAAGACGACGCTGCTGCGCATGATCGCAGGCCAGCTCAAGTCGGAGGGGTTGAAAGTCTTTGGGGAGCGTCCCTTTGACAACCAGAAGATCATGGATCGCATCATCCTGATGGGCATTGATAACCCGCTTTTCGATGGCTGGAACGTAGACAAGCTCTTCCGCATTGGTAAGGCGCGGTGGAAGACTTGGAACCAGGAGCGGGCTGAAGAACTTGCCGCGCAATTTACGATCCCGAAGAAGAACTACTCCGGCTTGTCCCGCGGTCAGAAGTCCGCGATGGGCTTTATCTTCGCCGTAGCTTCCGGCTGCGAGTTGATGCTGCTGGATGAGCCCTACCTGGGCCTCGATGTCGATAAGCGTCAGCGCTTTCTTGAGGTCCTCCGGGAGGAACAGGGCAAACGCACGATTGTGGTGTCCACCCATCATCTCGATGAGATTGAGGGCTACCTCGACACGGTGCTTTTGCTTGGCGAAGCCCCCTTGTCTGGCCCCATTGAAAGCCTCGTCGACTGCATCGTGGCGGTGACGGGCCCTGCGGAACAAGTAGATAGGGCACTGGGGCGCCTTCAGTTGCCGGTATTGGCCCGCCATTCCTCGGTCCACGCAGAGCGTGTGCTTATCGACGCCCGCCCCAACTTCGCCGAGTGCGTCTTCGATCAGGCGGCAGAATTCGGGCTACGCGCGCAGGAAGTCACCCTGGAAGAGGCGGTGTTGGCGCTAGGAGGTGCCCAGTGAAGCTTTTCTTTAACACGCTGAATTGGGGAAACTTGCTGCTGTCGATTTTCTTGCTTTGTGGAGTCTTCCTGGCGGGACGCGCCGGTAATGCGGTTATTGCGAGTTTCGTGCTCGTCGCTCTGTGGGCCGGTATTTTTGCTGCCGCCCCACACGAAAACAAAGCGCAGCCATTAGGGCTTAACACGGCCACTAAAACTCGATACGGTCGCATCGCAGCGCTTTTGCCAGCTGTGATTGCTGGCATTTTGACCATCTATCTGCGTTGGTGGATTGCGATCGCTATTACGGTGCTAATCCTCGCGTGGAAGCTGATCCGTTGGAAAGCCGAAGCCAAAACTATGACGGTCGAAGACCTTCTAACGGATACGCCAGGCAACGATAGCTTTGGGCGCTTCCCAGTAAGCCTTGAAGGTCAGTTGGTCTACCGCCCGTTGGTTCGCGGTTGGCTTATCGGCTGGGTGGTTCTGTGTATCGCAGCGGTGGCGAACGCCTTCATCAGCAACATATGGCCTGAGAACGGACCGAATATAGGAAACATGCTGATGACAATGGCCATCTTGGCCATGACGACGACCTGTGTGCAACACCTTGATTCTTTGGCCAACTTCGTCACGCTTGGCGGCAGTCAAAGTACTTGGGCGCGACACGTCATTATCGCAAGCTTGGTCAGTCCGGCGGCGAGCCTCCTTGGCGTTGGGCTTAGCTGGCTGATTGTGGGTGAGCCTATTTGGTTCATTGCAGCATTCGGCTTCCTGGTGCCCGCACTCGTTGTCTCAGTTGAATTGTGTTCGTGGAAGACCGTCTACATGCCGGTGCTGATTGCCGCTGCAACGGTAGCCATCTTCGAGTTGCGAATGGAGGAGATGCTCGACGGGTTGCCGATGATGCTCGCGGCGGCCGTTACGTACGTGCTGTGGGCGGTGCTGCTGCCCGTTAACGTGCGACGAGTGAATCCATACGCTTCAGGACTGAAAAAGTGGTTAGGCATAAGAGGCTAAAAAGATGCAATCACCAGCGGATTTGTGAAGTTTCAAAGTGGTGTGTAACTTTATGTGAGTCAGCGCGACCGACAGCGCCCCACAGTCACATTGTGACTGGCTGAAGTGGCGGGAGGAAAACAGGCCCTGACAAAAATAAATTTTTTGCTCATGATGAGCTGTTGCCATTTAGGTGGTGGCTGTTTGTTGTGTGGTGATGATGTCTGAGAACTCAATAGTGTGCCAATGTACTTTTTACTACTTTGTGGTGATCGTGATTGTGCTGACCAGGCTAGGTGTTTGGTTGGTGTGGTGTGTGCCGGATCGGGCCTTTTGGGGCGCGATTGTAAATAATTAAGTTTATTTGTTTGGTATGCATTGAGATTGCGTGAATCATTTTTTGTGGTTTGACTGCCCCCTTTATTTTGCCCCGTCGGGTTGGGGGTGGTTGTGATTTTTCTTTGTATAGTAATTTTTGGATTTGCCAGCCTTATTAAGAGTCAATGTTGTTGATTATTCAGTGGTGTTGGTTTTTGGTTGGTTTGTCTTTTTGTTAGGTTTGGGCTTTTCACGGCCTGATTTTTTGGCTTTTGTGCTGAAATTTTTTGTGGAGAGTTTGATCCTGGCTCAGGACGAACGCTGGCGGCGTGCTTAACACATGCAAGTCGAACGGAAAGGCCTGCAGCTTGCTGCGGGTACTCGAGTGGCGAACGGGTGAGTAACACGTGGGTGATCTGCCTTGCACTTCGGGATAAGCTTGGGAAACTGGGTCTAATACCGGATAGGACAGCTGTTTAGTGTCAGTTGTGGAAAGTTTTTTCGGTGCAAGATGAGCTCGCGGCCTATCAGCTTGTTGGTGGGGTAATGGCCTACCAAGGCGTCGACGGGTAGCCGGCCTGAGAGGGTGTACGGCCACATTGGGACTGAGATACGGCCCAGACTCCTACGGGAGGCAGCAGTGGGGAATATTGCACAATGGGCGGAAGCCTGATGCAGCGACGCCGCGTGGGGGATGAAGGCCTTCGGGTTGTAAACTCCTTTCGACAGGGACGAAGCGTAAGTGACGGTACCTGTATAAGAAGCACCGGCTAACTACGTGCCAGCAGCCGCGGTAATACGTAGGGTGCGAGCGTTGTCCGGAATTACTGGGCGTAAAGAGCTCGTAGGTGGTTTGTCGCGTCGTCTGTGAAATTCCGGGGCTTAACTCCGGGCGTGCAGGCGATACGGGCTGACTTGAGTGCTGTAGGGGAGACTGGAATTCCTGGTGTAGCGGTGAAATGCGCAGATATCAGGAGGAACACCGATGGCGAAGGCAGGTCTCTGGGCAGTAACTGACGCTGAGGAGCGAAAGCATGGGTAGCGAACAGGATTAGATACCCTGGTAGTCCATGCCGTAAACGGTGGGCGCTAGGTGTAGGGGGCTTCCACGTCTTCTGTGCCGTAGCTAACGCATTAAGCGCCCCGCCTGGGGAGTACGGCCGCAAGGCTAAAACTCAAAGGAATTGACGGGGGCCCGCACAAGCGGCGGAGCATGTGGATTAATTCGATGCAACGCGAAGAACCTTACCTGGGCTTGACATATACAAGACAGGCGTAGAGATACGTCCTCCCTTGTGGTTTGTATACAGGTGGTGCATGGTTGTCGTCAGCTCGTGTCGTGAGATGTTGGGTTAAGTCCCGCAACGAGCGCAACCCTTGTCTTATGTTGCCAGCATTTGGTTGGGGACTCATGAGAGACTGCCGGGGTCAACTCGGAGGAAGGTGGGGATGACGTCAAATCATCATGCCCCTTATGTCCAGGGCTTCACACATGCTACAATGGTCGGTACAACGCGCAGCGACACTGTGAGGTGGAGCGAATCGCTGAAAGCCGGCCTTAGTTCGGATTGGGGTCTGCAACTCGACCCCATGAAGTCGGAGTCGCTAGTAATCGCAGATCAGCAACGCTGCGGTGAATACGTTCCCGGGCCTTGTACACACCGCCCGTCACGTCATGAAAGTTGGTAACACCCGAAGCCAGTGGCTCAAACTCGTTAGGGAGCTGTCGAAGGTGGGATCGGCGATTGGGACGAAGTCGTAACAAGGTAGCCGTACCGGAAGGTGCGGCTGGATCACCTCCTTTCTAAGGAGCATTATTTTTGTGCCCACAGTTGTGGGTGTGTTGGTTGAGTACACGCGTGTTGTACTGCCAGCAATTTTGTTTAATCGGGTGGAGACATACCTTAAACAGTCTGGTTATTTTCAAAGTGGTAGGCCAGCCGCATGGCACTGTGTGTGTTGTGTGGTGGTGTGTATGTTGGTGCATTGTTGGGTGTCTGGGGCATTATTGTCCTGGTGTTGCCCAGTCATTGATACGGTCATGGATTCTTTGATGTGTGGTTGTTGTTGGTGGTTGGGGTGTTGTGTGAGAACTGTATAGTGGACGCGAGCATCCCCAAGCAATGATGCTTTGTGTGTTGTTGTTTGGGATGTGTAATTTCTTATATTCTTTGTGTTTTGTGTAGTTCACGCCGGCACGATGGGCAGCAGCGTTGGGGTTTGTGCCCTATGTTGTTTGTTTGTTGTGTTGGTTGTGTGTTCGTTATTTAGGGCGCATGGTGGATGCCTTGGCATGCTGAGCCGATGAAGGACGTGAAAGGCTGCGTTAAGCCTCGGGGAGTTGTCAATTGAGCGTTGATCCGAGGATGTCCGAATGGGGAAACCTGGCACCTGTTATGGGGTGTTACCCTTCAGTGAATTCATAGCTGTTGTGGGGGTTACGCGGGGAAGTGAAACATCTCAGTACCCGTAGGAGAAGAAAATAATAATGATTCTGCTAGTAGTGGCGAACGAACGTGGATGAGGCTAAACCGTGTGCATGTGATACCTGGTAGGGGTTGTGTGTGCGGTGTTGTGGGCCCTGATGAGGATGGCTACTGACGTCCTGCCCGCGCATTGTTGTTAGGTGAAGTGGTGTGGAAACGCCTGCCGTAGAAGGTGATAGTCCTGTAGCTGAAGATGATGGTGTGTGGGTTGTTGGGTTGCCCGAGTAGCAGCGGGCTCGTGGAATCTGCTGTGAATCTGCCGGGACCACCCGGTAAGCCTAAATACTCAGTGTGACCGATAGTGGATAGTACCGTGAGGGAATGGTGAAAAGTACCCCGGGAGGGGAGTGAAATAGTTCCTGAAACCATGTGCTTACAATCCGTCAGAGCACTTTTTGTGTGTGATGGCGTGCCTTTTGAAGAATGAGCCTGCGAGTCAGCGGCATGTCGCGAGGTTAACCCGTGTGGGGTAGCCGTAGGGAAACCGAATCCTAATGGGGTGTTTAGTGGCATGTCCTGGACCCGAAGCGGGGTGATCTACCCATGGCCAGTGTGAAGCAGCAGTAAGATGCTGTGGAGGCGCGAACCCACGTAGGTTGAAAACTGCGGGGATGAGCTGTGGGTAGGGGTGAAAGGCCAATCAAACTCCGTGATAGCTGGTTCTCCCCGAAATGCATTTAGGTGCAGCGTCGCATTAGCTTGGTGGAGGTAGAGCTACTGGTTGGTTGAGCGGGACTACAATCTTAGCAATGTCAGCCAAACTCCGAATGCCATTAATGTGTTGTGCGGCAGTGAGACTGTGGGGGATAAGCTTCATAGTCGAGAGGGAAACAGCCCAGATCGCCGGTTAAGGCCCCTAAGGGTGTGCTAAGTGGAAAAGGATGTGGGATCGCGAAGACAGCCAGGAGGTTGGCTTAGAAGCAGCCATCCTTGAAAGAGTGCGTAATAGCTCACTGGTCGAGTGGTTCTGCGCCGACAATGTAGTGGGGCTCAAGCACACCGCCGAAGCCGCGGCAATAATATTTTGTTATTGGGTAGGGGAGCGTCGTGCACGTGTTGAAGCGTTACCGTGAGGAGGCGTGGAGTGTGTGCGAGTGAGAATGCAGGCATGAGTAACGAATTGGAAGGTGAGAATCCTTCCCGCCGGATGACTAAGGGTTCCTGGGTCAAGTTCGTCTTCCCAGGGTGAGTCGGGACCTAAGGCGAGGCCGACAGGCGTAGTCGATGGATAACCAGTTGATATTCTGGTACCCGAGTATATGCGCCCCTGATAAAGCACTGATACTAACCACCGTGCGTTACTGTGGTTGACCCTTTGGGGTTAACATGGTGGCAAGCCGTGGGGCCTGATGTGTGGTTCAAGCGATGGGGTGACACAGTGGGGTAGCCATGCCGCTTAGTGGATTGTTGGTGTAAGCGTGTAGGTGATGGTGTAGGTAAATCCGCACTTGTTAGCTCAGACGTGATGCGTAGCCTTAATTGGTGAAGTTGGTGATCCCGTACTGTCGAGAAAAGCCTCTAGCGATGTATATACTCGGCCCGTACCCCAAACCGACACAGGTAGTCAGGTTGAAAATACTAAGGCGTTCGGGTGAACTGTGGTTAAGGAACTCGGCAAAATGCCCCCGTAACTTCGGGAGAAGGGGGACCCTATGGCGTGAACACTCTTTGCGGTGGGAAGCGTTGTGGGGTCGCAGAGAATAGAGGGAAGCGACTGTTTATCAAAAACACAGGTCCATGCGAAGACGTTAAGTTGATGTATATGGACTGACGCCTGCCCGGTGCTGGAAGGTTAAGAGGACCGGTTAATCAAGCTTTGCTTGGTGAAGCTGAGAATTTAAGCCCCAGTAAACGGCGGTGGTAACTATAACCATCCTAAGGTAGCGAAATTCCTTGTCGGGTAAGTTCCGACCTGCACGAATGGCGTAACGACTTCCCTGCTGTCTCAACCACAGGCCCGGTGAAATTGCACTACGAGTAAAGATGCTCGTTACGCGCGGCAGGACGAAAAGACCCCGGGACCTTCACTATAGCTTGGTATTGGTGTTCGGTTCGGTTTGTGTAGGATAGGTGGGAGACTATGAGACGTGTGCGCCAGCACGCGTGGAGTCGTTGTTGAAATACCACTCTGATCGGATTGGATACCTTAACCTTGGCCCATGATCTGGGTTGGGGACAGTGCCTGGTGGGTAGTTTAACTGGGGCGGTTGCCTCCCAAAATGTAACGGAGGCGCCCAAAGGTTCCCTCAGCCTGGTTGGCAATCAGGTGGTGAGTGTAAGTGCACAAGGGAGCTTGACTGTGAGAGTGACAGCTCGAACAGGGACGAAAGTCGGGACTAGTGATCCGGCACCTACTTGTGGATGTGGTGTCGCTCAACGGATAAAAGGTACCCCGGGGATAACAGGCTGATCTTCCCCAAGAGTCCATATCGACGGGATGGTTTGGCACCTCGATGTCGGCTCGTCGCATCCTGGGGCTGGAGTAGGTCCCAAGGGTTGGGCTGTTCGCCCATTAAAGCGGCACGCGAGCTGGGTTCAGAACGTCGTGAGACAGTTCGGTCTCTATCCGCCGCGCGCGTTGAAACTTGAAGAAGGCTGTCCCTAGTACGAGAGGACCGGGACGGACGTACCTCTAGTGTGCCAGTTGTTCCGCCAGGAGCATCGCTGGTTGGCTACGTACGGAAGGGATAACCGCTGAAAGCATCTAAGCGGGAAGCCTGTTTTAAGATGAGGTTTCATTTGAGGTCCCCTAAAGACTATGGGGTTGATAGGCCAGACATGGAAGCACCGCAAGGTGTGGAGTCTACTGGTACTAATAGACCAAAACAAACACACACGACACTACCGTGCACAAACAAAAAGAAACACACACACGTGTTCGCGTCCACTATGCAGTATCTGACACAACACCGGAACACCAGAACACAAAAGTTCTGCTGCCCCGAAAGTTTGTCGGTGGTCAATAGCGACAGGGAAACGCCCGGACCCATTCCGAACCCGGAAGCTAAGCCTGCCCGCGCTGATGGTACTGCAACCGGGAGGTTGTGGGAGAGTAAGTTACCGCCGACATAAAACAACAAACAACAACTACATACACAAGAAGGAGCACAACCCACCACAAGGGAAATGCTCCTTCTTTTCGTCTTTCTGGAGGGCCCGTTCCTGACTACAACGTCAGGGACCAGCCCTCTTTTGATCGTTTTGCCATAGTTGGCCACGGCCTTAGCGATGAGCAGTGCATCAGTTCTTGGACGTCTTCTGGTTCGATCCAGGTGCCGGCACTCGGAACGATATGCACCGAAAGATTTGAAATTTCTCTCCTACGACTCGCTTAGAAGGGGGGTTGAAGAAGGTGTTAATGACGGTTGAAAAGTAGCCCAGTAGCAGCGGTCGAATAGTAGCCCATTCAACCAGAATTGGAAAGGTGGTTTCCATGGATAATTGGGCGCAGATTCGAGTACTGCGCGCGGAGGAAGGCGATTGGTTGTGCGGGTCGGCTAACCGTTCCCTTGTCTTATTCTCTGATATCGGTCGGCCTAGCTGGTTGTCTTTTTCTCTATTTGGGCTCCAGGGGTGGATCGGGCCGGGTTTCTATAACTCCGTATTCAGTCTCTTCTGTTTCAAATCACATCATTCCTTTGACCCGGCGTGGTTTCGTTTCAAGTCTGGTGTCGTTAGGGAATGCTGGAGTGTTTGTATTGAGGTCGCCCGTAGCCTTGGGCGGGGCATTTTGTCGATCCGATAGGTTTTAATGCCTGGGAGCGGGAACTCGACTAGTGGTTTCCGCTTTCTGTTGTAGCGTCGTGGTCGAGTCTTTGGGAGCTGCGTGAGGTTAGGCCTCAGATCGGCGGGGCTTGTTTTGTTGATATTCCTATAGCGCGTTGGTGCATGGGGCGCCTTCGTGTTGGTGTGCTCGGAATTGGGGCAGGATTTGATCCTGGGTGTTGATCGCGGGTGGAGGTGCATGCCACCTTATTGGCTGGGGCTCTAACCTATGGACACAGTGACGTTAAAGTTTAGTCCGGTAGGCGAGCTAGGCGAGCTTATTTGCGTCGTGCTCTATCCCGCTGCGTGCGATTAGGGCCAAGCGTTTGTCGCCTAGAAGTCGTTGTTTGCGACTTTAGGTGAGGCCAACGTCTCCGGTGATGGTCTGATTTTCTCGTTATTTTGGGAAATTAATCTTGGGCAACTGGGTGTTTATTGCTTGTTTCTGTGTTTGGGCGTATCAATAGCCGTGTTCGGTTTGCATCATTTCCGCTGCTTATTTTGTCGCTGGGATCGACGTACGAATTACAACATTTATGGGTGGAGGAAATGATGGGCTACTAAAGGTAAATTCGAAACGAATTCCCTTGGTTTTCCAGTCAGAGGATCGATGAACTCGATGCGTGTCGCGGTGAGATGCATTGGTACGCGCATGTCTTCGGCGTCGGCGGGGAAGGTAACCGGGTAGACGGGGTCGCCAAGGATCGGCACACCGGCCTCCCACATATGTAGGCGAAGCTGGTGCGTCTTTCCGGTCTTCGGCTTGAGCGTGTACTTAGCCAAAGGCGGCTGCGGACCGTGAATAGCTTCGTAGGGTTCGTTATCCACGGGGTTAACGCCGGCAACCTCAGTGAAAGCATTTGGTTCGCCCGCTACCAGCCTGCCCTGGATCTCACCCGGGGTTTTCTCAATGCGTGACTCCCACATGGCGCCGACGGGGACGTCGGAAAGCGGGGCGATAGCCTCGTAAGTCTTGTGGACTCGTCGTTCCGCAAACAGTGTTTGGTAGGCGCCACGAATTTCTTTGGTCTTTGTAAACACGAGGATGCCTGACGTGAGCCGGTCTAGCCGATGCGCGGGCGACAGGTCATCGATGCCCGTGATGCGCCGCATCTGAACCGTCGCGGACTGCACGATGTGCTTGGCACGCGGCATCGTGGCCATGAAAGGTGGCTTGTCCACCACCAGCAAATGCTTGTCTTCAAACAGGATCGGAATGTCGTAAGGTACCGGCTCCTCCGGTGCAGGGATCCTATAGAAGAAGACGTCCTGGTCCTTGGTGAGCAGGGTCTCTGGTTTCAGCACTGTTTGATCGCGCAAGACCACTTCGCCTGCGTCGAAGCGTGCTTGGAGCGCCGCCGCGTTGTCGTCTGGGTGCCGGTGGCGTTGAGTCTGAATGAGGTGCTCGAGAAAAGCCCAGGCTGAAATAGAGCCTTCCGGTACACGCGCACGGGTGGGGTTCAACCCATCTTTAATCGGCAACGGGCTGAAGCCTTTGCGCATATGTACTAGTCTGTTCTCCATGGATTTTGACTCTCTTCTTGCACCGGTAATTGAATTCTTCTCCACCGGCATTGGCGCTGTAATTGCCAAGGTCGCGGAGTTTATTTACAGCGTACTTTTCCCAGCTAACGCAGGCGCTGCAACAACTGCGGAGATTGGTTAATACGTACTACACTTGATGGTATAACCACCTGAAAGGAAAGAACATGGCCAAGGAAGACATTGTTGTTGTTGCCGTAGATGGTTCGGAAGCCTCCAAGAACGCTGTTCGTTGGGCAGCTAACACTGCCCTCAAGCGTGGTATTCCTCTCCGCATTGCCTCCAGCTACACGATGCCACAGTTCCTCTATGCAGAAGGCATGGTTCCCCCAAAGGAGCTCTTTGAGGATCTGCAGGCTGAAACCCTCGAGAAGATTGAAGAGGGTCGCGCGATTGCGCACGAGGTTGCTCCAGAGCTGAAGATCGGACACACCGTCGCAGAGGGTTCCCCGATTGATATGCTCCTGGAGATGTCCCAGGACGTCACCATGATTGTCATGGGTTCCCGCGGCATGGGTGGCCTCTCCGGCATGGTGATGGGTTCTGTTTCCGCTTCCGTGGTTTCCCACGCTGCCTGCCCGGTTGTTGTTGTCCGTGAGAACAACAACGTCACCGAGCTGAACAAGTACGGTCCGGTTGTTGTCGGTGTCGACGGTTCTGAGGTTTCCCAGAAGGCCACCGCGTACGCTTTCAAGGAAGCTGACGCTCGTGGCGCAGAGCTGATTGCGGTTCACACCTGGATGGACATGCAGGTTCAGGCTTCCCTCGCCGGACTGTCCGCAGCCCAGGCTGAGTGGGCAGAAGTCGAGAAGGAACAGGCGGAGCTGCTGACCGAGCGCATCGCTTCCTTCCAGGAGGAGTACCCGAACGTTCAGGTAAAGAAGCTCATCGCCCGCGACCGTCCGGTGCGTGCGCTTACCGACGCCTCCGATGGCGCCCAGCTGCTCGTCGTTGGTTCTCATGGACGTGGTGGCTTCAAGGGCATGCTGCTCGGATCTACCTCCCGTGCACTGCTGCAGTCGGCGCCTTGCCCAATGATGGTTGTGCGCCCAGACTCTGCTTAATAGCTGGCAACCAGCCGAATTGGCTGGCAATCTACTAACGATTGAGACACGATTTTAGGAGCGACCTGCGGAAAGACAGATCGCTCCTTTCTTTTTCCCAAAAATGCTGGAACCATGGTACTTGTAGCTGAAACAACTGATACTAAAAGGAGAAGATTGCTATGGGTATGGGTCTAGGATTCTTTGGTTCGATTATCGTCGGTATTATTGCTGGCTGGTTGGCTGAGAAGATCATGAAACGCGATCACGGCCTGCTGACTAACCTTATTGTCGGTGTACTTGGCGGTCTCTTGGGCGCAGGCATTATGTCCTTCTTCGGTTCGAGCTCCCCGAATGGCTGGATCATGATGATCGTCGTCGCCACCTTGGGTGCTTGTTTGCTTCTGTGGATTGTTGGTCTCGTTACCAAGAAGTCGGCGAAGTAGATCCGAATCTAATTCGCAAACATACCGGTTTGTCTATATTGTGTAGATGAACCGGTTTCGTCGTTTTAGGAGAGGATATGCCAGAAAAGAAGTCGCGCAGGAATCGTCCGAGCCCGCGCAGCCGACTCCTCGAGTCCGCGACCAATCTCTTTACCACTGAGGGCATTCGTGTCATCGGCATCGACCGCATTCTCCGCGAAGCTGACGTGGCCAAAGCATCCCTTTACTCCCTCTTCGGCTCAAAAGACGCACTCGTCATTGCGTACGTAGAGTCCCTCGATGAGAAGTACCGAGCTGACTGGGAAGCGCGCACTGAGGGGCTTACGGATCCGCACCAGAAGGTGCTTGCGTTCTTTGATAAGGCAATCGAAGAACAGCCCGATATGGAATTCCGCGGCTCGCACTTTCTCAACGCAGCGGGCGAATACCCGCGCCCCGAAACTGATGCTGAGCGGGGAATCGTTGCAGCCTGTATGGAGCACCGCAATTGGATGCACTCCACTATGACGGCACTGCTGACTGCGAAGAATGGCTATCCCTCGGCAACACAGGCTAGCCAGCTACTTATTTTCCTAGATGGCGGCATGGCCGGTGCTAGGCTGACCCGCGAACTATCGCCTCTTAAGACGGCGCGGGAACTCGCTATTCAGCTTCTTTCTGAGCCGCCTGCTGACTATTCAATCTAATTTGCTTGCGCGCCTCACCCAGGATCTGGGCGTGGTGCTTGCGCTTTGCACGTAGGTCTTCCTTGCTGAGCCCTTCGGGATTCTTATTCTTTTTGGTGTCCTTGTTGCGCCAGGCGCGGAAGCTATCACGCCGCAGCTGTATCACGGCGTCGGTAAGCGGGTAACGGCGGTACATGATGTATTCGTAGACCAAAGTTTGGACCAGTGTGTAGAGATAGGTCCAAGCCCAATAGAAGATGATGGCGACAGGGATTGGTCCGCTCATTGCTGCGCTCCACAGTATCCATGGCATCAAAATGATCATCGAGAACATGAACCAGAACATGCGTCGTGGCACTTTCTCATCGAACTGCAAGGTGAGGAAGCTGCGGTATTGGGTGATGATCATGTTAAGAATGGTGAAGCCGATGGCCAGCACCAGGATGGGAACTACAAGATCACGGTGTTCACGGGCAAAGTCCGTAATCGGCACACCGTTGAGTAGCGCAGCGCGAAATGACGTGACATCGCCAGGTGTGAGCAGGCCGACGTGGTCCACTTGTCCGATGCGCGAGGCACGCAGCACAACTTGGTAGAGGCCGAGGAAGAAGGGCACAATGATGAAAACAGGTAGACAGCCCACGAGCGGGTTGTACTTATAGCGCTCGTGTAGTTCTTTTTGATCCTGTAAGGCTGCGACTGCCTCCTCTACCGTGGTTGCGGCGTCAAGCCTAGCTTTAATTGCATTGGCTTCGGGGCGCATCAAAGCACTGATGCGACCTGAGCGAACGGACAGCCAGTTCAGTGGTGCGATGAAGCTGCGAACAGTAAGAACGAGGAATACGATCGCCACGAGCCAGGCCATGGATTCATCAAGAAAAGAGGCAAAGAGCAGGTGCCATAGTTTCAAGATGCCGGAAACGGGGTACATGAAAACTTCGAGCATGATTGTCCTTTGCGATCCATGGATAGGGCACTCTTACTGTACAGCGGTTAAGGTAATTCCATGACTAAGACCGGAGTGAGCACCGTCATCGGTGAGTTGATGCTGACCGCTGGCGTGATCTTGCTGCTTTTTTCCTTCTATGAGGCGTATTGGACCAATCTAGAGTCCGGGAAGTTGCAGGACAAAGCCAATGAGAAGCTCGATACCCAGTGGCACAACCCTCGCGGTAAACTAAAACCCGAGCTTGGCGAGGCTTTTGCGCGTATGTATATTCCTACCTTCGGGTCCGATTTCCACTTTGCCATCTTGGAAGGCACGGAAGATGAAGACCTCTTACGCGGACCTGGACATTATGCCGACACCCAGATGCCAGGCGAGTTAGGAAATTTTGGTGTGGCGGGTCACCGCGTGGGTAAAGGTGCGCCTTTCAACGATTTGGGCAATCTTGAGACCTGCGACGCCATTGTGATTGAGACCCAAACAGAATGGATTACCTATCGCGTCATGCCAATCGATGGCGTGCAGGCCGATTGTTTTACCCCGGAACAGCAGGCTAAGCCCGAATACCAGGGCATCAATGGCCGCCACATAACGCTGCCCGATGATGGTGCCGTAATTAACCCCATCCCAGGGATGGATACGCCAGTGGAGCAGGCATCAGAGGCCTTGCTCACCCTAACCACTTGCCACCCGCAGTTTTCGAATGCAGAACGCATGATCGTCCACGCGATGGAAGTCGGGCACGAGCCGAAGGTAAAGGGACAGATCCCGGCCGTACTGGAGGAGAGTTAAATGTACCGCGCACTTTGGAATCTTTTGCCAGGCCCCACAGTGGTCAAGGTGATACTCGCGATTGCGATTGCGGTTGGAGTGTTCTTCCTTCTTATGGAAGTTGTTTTCCCGTGGGTCTCGACGATGATGCCGTACAACGACGTCGCAGTCTAACGTCGCTTCAACTCCTGAGGGCTTAGAGTGCCAAGTTCTTAATCGTTTCCTTGGTAATAAGCTCCGCCTTCAAGGTCTGCGCCTGGTTGGACCAGACGAGCACGGCCTTGTTGTCCTTTTGCACCGCGAAGACCGAGTAGGAATCCTCGAAGACACCACGTCCGCCGGACCAGCCATCGAATTCCGCAGGCTCTGTGGAGTCAACGGGCGCTGCCCAGTCAACCACCGCACGAGCTTCTTCTACCGAGGGCATTTCGCGAACGATGACTGTGGCCTGTGGGTCCTCTGGGTAGGACCAGAAGATGCAAGCGGGCGTCTTAAAGCGCTGATCGACGGCCACACGGGTCATTCTCTGGCCGTTGGTATCGGCAACCCACTGGGAGTCCAGGTAAGGGCAATCCTGGTCGGCGCTGGCCTCTGCGGTGGTGTCGATGGGCAAACCGTCGTTGGGTAGTGCCGCGGCGGTGGGGGAGGCGTCGTCAGGCGCTGCCGAAAGTTCGGGGGAAGATAAGCCTTGGGAATCGCAGGCAGATAGGGCGAGCGTGACGACCATGAGGGAGGACAGTAGGCTTTTTCGCATGATGTCCACAATAGATCAGCGCTCGCCAGATACGGAGGCCTTGCGCAACGGCATCCATATTCTTACTGCAACGTTGCTTGTCGTTGCGATTTTTACCACCGTGCGTTTGCCGCTGTGGCAGGCAGTCATCAACCTGTTGTTGTTGACCGCTTTTGCAGTGGTTTACTTCGCGGGTTCCGTCTACGTGGAGCAGTGGCCGCGTGGGGCGCGGTACCTGTGGCTCGTCATTCTGACGGTGGTGTGGCTGGCGGACATGTTCGTAGCTCCGGCAGCTATCTACTTGGTCTTCGCCCTTTTCTTCCTCTACCTTTACGTGCTCGACTTGTATGCGGGTGTGGTCTGCGTAGTTATCGCGACGATCATTTCCGTTACGGTGCAGATTCCTGGGGGTCTGACCTTCGGTGGCGTTATGGGCCCAGCGGTCTCTGCACTGGTGACCGTGGCGATCTATTATGCGTTTCGTGCCTTGTCCCTGATGAACCGTGAGCTGATTGAGACCCGCTCTCAGCTGGCAGAGTCAGAAAGGGAGAGCGGAATGATTGCTGAACGCCAGCGCATTGCGCACGAAATCCACGATACTCTCGCCCAAGGCCTGTCCTCCATCCAAATGCTGCTGCACGCAGCGGATCGAGATCTCGACACAGAAGACGTGCCGCGCGCCAAAGAGCGTATCGAACTTGCACGCCGCACCGCAGCAGATAACCTGCATGAAGCGCGCGCCATGATTGCAGCACTCCAGCCGCCAGCGCTTGCTGAGGCCTCCCTGGAAGGGGCGCTCACGCGCATGGCGGAGAACTTCGCTGCCACGAGCGGGCTTGACGTTGAAGTCGACTCTGAGGGCGACGTGCTCAAATTGCCGATGAAGGTCGAGGCTGCCCTCTTGCGCATCGCGCAGGGAGCGGTGGGCAACGTGGTCAAACATTCGGAGGCAACACGTGCGCGCATTACCGTAACTTACGCGCCGGGTGAAGTGCGCGTGGACGTAGTCGATAACGGGCACGGTTTTGACGTAACGGCAGTACAGAACAAACCGGCGGGGTTGGGGCACATTGGGCTCTCGGCGATGCGCCGACGCGCGGAGGAGCTCGGCGGCGAAGTGATCATTGAGTCCACCCCGGGGTCAGGTACCGCGGTGTCAGTTAGTATGCCCTTAGATAACCCTGTAAATTAAACTTTTGGATGATTTTCTCAACCACTTTAGGAGGCAGAGCACGTGATTAGGGTCTTGCTGGCAGATGACCACGAGATCGTTCGCCTCGGGCTGCGATCTGTGCTCGAAGGCGCAGAGGACATTGAGGTTGTCGGCGAGGTAGCAACGGCGGAGGCTGCGGTTTCCGCGGCGCAGGCCGGCGGTATCGACGTGATCTTGATGGATCTTCGTTTTGGCGCAGGAATCGAGGGCACGCGCGTGATGGGTGGCGCTGAGGCAACCGCGGCCATTCGCTCCTCGATGAGCACTCCACCAAAGGTCCTGGTGGTAACAAACTATGACACGGATGCAGATATCCTCGGCGCCATCGAAGCAGGCGCTGTGGGATACCTGCTGAAGGATGCGCCGCCGCACGAGCTGCTGGCTGCCGTGCACTCGGCCGCGGATGGTGACTCTGCGCTTTCGCCGATTGTGGCGGACCGTCTCATGACGCGTGTGCGCACCCCTCGTACCTCGTTGACTCCACGCGAGCTAGAGGTACTCAAGCTCGTGGCCGCGGGCGCGTCAAATCGCGAGATTGGACAGGACCTTATGCTTTCGGAAGCCACGGTGAAGTCGCACCTGGTACATATTTACGACAAGCTGGGGGTGCGCTCCCGTACTTCTGCTGTAGCAGCAGCCCGCGAACAAGGCGTTCTTTAGAAGGGGCTTTTGTCGGAACTTAGTCCTGTAAACGCTTCTGGACTTCAGCAGTGATGTTATCGATCTCGCCCTCGATGGTCTTGTGAACACGGCGGCGCTGCTGATCGGTCATGAACTCAGCGTTATCGATGGAGGCTTCCACCTCGGTCAGGCGCTCCTTGATGTCGCGCTTAAAGCCAGCCGGAAGGTTGGATTCCTTAAGGGAGTTACGGATACCTGTGGTGCGTGCCTTCAGGGAAGCTCCATGGCCGGAGAAGGAAGCGAGCTGGTCAGTAGTCAGGCCTGCCTTTTTGGCACGGTTGGCCTCCAGCTGGCCTTGAGCGGCTACGACGCCGCGGTAAATGAGCGGCAGGAGCAGCGGCGCAGCGGTTCGCAATGCGCCTGCGTAGCGCTTGACATTGTTCTTGTTTAGACGGCCATTCTTGAGCTTATCCAGCTCCAGCTGTGCCATCTTCTTTTCATGCTTGCGGCGCTTCTTTAACCCCTTTTCCTCGGACTTGATGAGTGCCTTCTCTTGCTTTGCCAGCAGCTTCTGCTGGCGCTTCTGTGCCTTGGAGGCTTCCTTAACTTCCGCCTTTACGCGGGTTTTAGCTGCTTTGAGCTCCGCGCGTGCTTCGCGGCGGGCCTTCTTAATCTTCTTAATAATGCTCATTTTCATCCTTTGCTTTTTGTCTGGGTTCAACTTTACCTTGCTGTTCTATTAAGCTCACCCGTTGTGAAGGATGTGCTTGGTGCTGCGGACCTCGTGGGGTGTCGTTATAGGCTCGTGCAGCGGCGTGCCCACCCGGAGATTCCGCGCACGCATGCTTCGCTGGCTAGGGCCGAGCGGCATGCTGCGGCTGTCGACGCAGCCTTGGCGAATTTGCCGGTTAAGGCACCCGGGCGTTTCCGACGCATCGATATTGAAGGGGATGAGTGGGAACGCTCCATGGCCACGCTGGAGGCGCTGGCTTATGGCTACACGCACATCACTAATGCCGTCTTTGCCACCGATGAATGGAAGGTGGAGGTAGATCTTCTCCTGCAAGAGGGCGAAAAGTACACACCAGTTATCGTGTCGAATCACCGCGTCGCTCGGCGCAATGAGAGGGCACGCACTCTGGCGGTGCCGACTCATCGCATCGGTTTGAGCGAGCCGCTTGAGATGCCGTACAAGATTCGCCACCATGCCGTGGATGGTTACCGGCTGGCATTTGCGGCGCTGGCGCTGGAGGAGTTGGGCTTGAACTCTGGCCGGGGCGGCGCGATAGGGCAGGATCGCTCCCAAGCCTTTTTTACTGACACGTCCCGTTACAACGTTGAGGGTGCGCTAGCGCAGCCTCTGCCGACGGGGCCGCGTCGGGTAAAAGAATGTGCGACGTGCCGTTTCTGGCAGCTTTGCGAGCCTGAGTTGGTAGAGCGCGATGATATCTCGTTGTTCTTGCCGGGCGATCGTGCGAACCCATACCGGGAGCGCGGCATTGAGACAGTGCAGGCGCTTATCGATGCCCACCTTGGCGAACCCTCTCAGTTGGCCCAGGCCTGGCGGGAAGGGCAGCCGCTGCTGCGGCGCGCGGCGGCGTCGCCAAGCGTGGGCATCGAAGTGCCCCGTGCCGACGTGGAAGTAGACGTGGACATGGAGGCCTATCTCGACCAAGGCGCCTATCTCTGGGGTGCTTGGTACCAGGGCGAGTATCGCGCATTCGTGACGTGGGAGCCGCTCGGTGGCAGAGCTGAGGCGGCAAACTTTGAGGAATTCTGGTCCTGGCTCATGGGCCTGCGCGCGGAAGCACACGCTGCGGGTAAGACCTTTGCTGCGTATTGCTACTCGGCGCACGGGGAGAACCACTGGATGCGGATGTCAGCGAAGCGCTTTGGCAGACCTGCCCTGGCGGAGGTGGAGGAATTCATCTCTTCGGGCGAGTGGGTCGATATGTTTGTGCATGTCAAGCGTAATTTCGCGGGCCCTTATGGCCTGGGGCTGAAGACGGTGGCGCCGCTGGCCGGATTTGAGTGGCCGGAGGACTTCGACGGCGAGGAATCCGTCAACGCAAGGCGCGAAGCTTTGGCCGGTGATCTTAAAGTTCGCCAGCAGATCCTTGACTACAACGCAGGCGATGTACAAGCCACCCGCGCAATCCGCGAGTTCATGAGCGCCGGCGCGCCAGGCGTGCCCAATCTTGGAGCCATTTCCGTCCCCTAGGCCTTAGACCTTTTACCTTGACGGTGAGCCCTGTCTGGCCCACCGACGACAGTGAATACGACTCTGACTACGAGCCCGAGACTGGTACGGGCTTTTAGAGGAGCAGAAGCGGGGCCAAGATGACGAGGCCAAGTGCGACCTGCTCCCAGGGGACAGTGGTCTCTGGGGCTGGACCCTCGGCCTTTTTCTGTAGAACGGCTTTTTGCGCCTTCACGGCCCGGACGATGAAGATGGGGTAGACCGCGAGCGAGCCGAGACACAGCAGCGCTGCCAGAATCATGGCCCACGAGCTGGAGGTACCCATCCAGATGGCCACGCCGCCATTGATGAAAGTCGCGCGCAGCAAGCCCGCGCGGTTAAGCTCACGCAGGCCAGCGCGGGTAGCAGCGGGTCCGCCGCCCATCGTGGTGGGCAGCAGGTAGCTCATCACACCGAACAACAACTGCGCGGCGAAGCCAATCACCAAAGCTAGCGTTGGGATAGCCGGCTCAGAACTAAAGAAGTGCTGCACCGTATAATAGGTCAGCGCGCCCACCAACCAAAAGGCGGCAGCCAGTATGGAGACAGACGGGTAGTTGATGCGCCCGCGCGGATCTTTGGCCACAGTGAGGACATTGCCTACCCAGCCCTCGAGGCTAAGTATCCAGCCCAGGCAATAGACGATGAGTCCGGCTTCAGGGTGGTTCACAATCGTGCCCAACAGGGTGACCACAACGCCCACCGCCAGCAGCGTGAAGCTCGAGCGCATCCGCTTGTTGACGCCCTTGGTGCGCCAGATGGAGGGGAACAAGATGGTCAGCGAACCTGCGGCTGCCAGCCCAACGAAACCGCCAACGTTGGCGGTGACGTGCGCGATGAGTAGGCGTGGATGTGCCGGATAAACCGAAAGTAACGCGCCCAGAGTAGCGCCCACCGCCAAGAAGAATGCCGAGGCTACATAGGCCGCAATCACCGGACGGAAGCGCTTGTCCTTTGCCTCACGCCATTGCCCAAAGAGGGAAACTCCATGCCAGGCCACCATTGCGGCAACAATCGTGGCGCCCACCTGCGTCAGAATCCAGTGCTGCTCCCAAGCCTTGTGGAGGAGCTGGCCGATGAGGACCAAGACAATGCCCGCATTGAGCATATAGATGCGGTAGAGCTGGCGCGGCCGGGCGGAATCAGGAAGGCGTGCTTGGACGAACTTCTCAGTCAGGTGTTGCGACCACACCACGATGGAATTGGTCAGGATGCCCAGCGTAAACAGGTGAATGAGCACCCATCGGGCGTTAGGGGTGAAAGTATGGAGCGCACCCACGATGATGAAGACCATCATCCATATAGTCACGGGACGAGAAGCCCGTCGATGCCACGTGCGTGCTGACCACTTATCCATAAAACACGAGTTTATTCGTTTTTTCTCAAGGTCAAAGTCAGCACAGTAAGTGCCACCGCGAGCCCCGTATAGACTACGACGAAGCCGGCCCAGGGGAGGGCGTCGAAAAGCAGCCCTGCCACCGCGCCCACCACGGAAGAGCCGAAGTAATAACAAAACACGTACATGCTTGAAGCCTCAGCGCGGTCGTGCGTGGCAAGGTGGCCCACCCAACCTGAAGCCGTGGAGTGCGCTGCGAAGAATCCCACCGTCAGTGCCACGATTCCTACCAACACCACCGGCAGCGGGCCAGCGCATAGCGCGATGCCCACCGTGAAAAGTAGCGACGAGGCGAACAACGTCTTGCCATGACCAATCTGCTGCACCAACTTGCCCGCGCGTGCTGAGGACCACGTGCCGGTGAGGTAGAAGAGGAACACCGAACCCGCCAACGCCGGGGCGAGACCGAAATGCTCAATGAGCCTAAATCCCAAGAAGTTATACATGGACACGAAGGTGCCCATCGCCAAAAATGCGACTAGGAACAGGGGCGCGAGCTGGCGATTATGCCAATGGGCGAAGATGGCGCGCAGTTCATTGCCCAAGCGGATGGACTTCGGCGTGAAGTTGCGCTGCGCAGGAAGCAGGATGATGCAGATCGCCGCGAAGAGCAGGGAGACGCAGGCAGAACCGAGTAGCGCCCAGCGCCAAGAACTAAATTCCAAAATTCCCGTGGGGATAAGACGCCCGCTAAGGCCCCCAATGGAGGTGCCGGCAATATAGAGACCCATCGCGCGGGCAAGATCCTTGGCGTCGAGTTCTTCCGAGAGCCAGGCCATTGCCGTGGCAGGTGCGCCAGCCATCACTGCACCTTGGAGGCCGCGCAACGCGATGAGCGTGGCGGCATTCGGGGCTAGTGGCACCACGAGCCCGAGCACCGTCGCTGCGATGGCGGAGATGATAAGCAGACGCCCGCGGCCGAAGCGCTCCGACAGGATCGAGGCGGGGACCACGCATACAGCCAGCGAACCGGTCGCTGCAGAAATCGTCAGCGCGGCTTGCGTGGAGCTTAGACCCATCTGGTCGACCAAGGTCGGCAGCATGGCCTGTGTGGTGTACAAACAGGAGAAGATTGCGAGGCCCACGAAGAGCATCGCGAGTGTGGCGCGCCGGGTTCTGGTCATGCATCTAGGATGCTCGCTTCCAAAGCATGTGTAAAATGTGTGAAACCATATATTTCCATGCATAACATGCATGGTCAGATGCGCATGGCGTGATACGCATGGCATAGCGAGCATGATTTTGCTCGGCAGGAAGAAACTACAGGAAGAATCCAAGCGATGAATCTCGAGGATGTGCGCGGAGTAGTCGCCGTGGCCGAGCAAGGCTTGGTGGGTGCTGCAGCTGATGACCTGGGGATCTCCCAATCGGCGTTGACTCGGCGTGTGCAGCGAATTGAGCAGCAGCTCGGGGCGAGCTTGTTCTCCCGCACAGGGCGGCGGCTGGTCCTCAACTCCCGCGGGGTGGCTTTTGTTCAATATGCGCGGACTATGCTCAGCGCGCAGACCGCCGCGCGCGATGCGGTGGCACGCCTTATGGATCCTGAGCGGGGAACCGTGCGCCTTGACTTCATGCATTCGTTGGGCACTTGGATGGTCCCTGACCTGGTCAAGGCCTATCGCGCCCAGCACCCGCACGTCGATATACGGCTACACCAAGGAGCCGCGCGTGAGCTCGTCGAGCGCGTGCTTGCCGGCGAGTCGGACCTCGCCCTTGTGGGCCCGCGTCCGGCAGGGGTGGCGCAGTCAGGCGAATCGGCACCCTCATCGAGCGTGACGGAAATCGGCTGGCACCAGATTGAGCTGCAGCGTCTCGGTCTCGCCGTGCCTGAGGGGCATTGGGCAGCGGGGCGGCAAAGCGTGGACATCGCTGATTTCCGCGATGAGCCATTCATCGGCATGTTGCCTGGCTATGGCACGCGCATGCTTCTCGATGCCCTCGCTACCAAAGCGGGATTCTCCCCGCGGCTGGTGTTCGAATCGATGGAGCTGACCACTGTGGCCGGGCTTGTCGACGCCGGACTCGGCACCGCACTGCTTCCCCTCGACGACCCTTATCTCCAAGCCCGCAACCTCATCCCGTTGGAGCCACCTGCCTTCCGCGAACTCGGCCTCGTGTGGCGCCCCGGCGATGACGCCCCGCCCGTGGAGCAGTTCCGCGACTTCATCGTGGCGCGCTCAGTCTGACGGCTTAAGGGACATTTGGCCCTTAAGCCGTCTGACTGGGGCAAGAAAAAGACCGCCCGGAGGCGGTCTTAACCAATGCAAGCTAACGCGTATGCGGCTTACTTGGAAGCTGCAGTGAAGCGCTCTGCAACGTCATCCCAGTTGAAGACGTTCCAGACAGCCTTGACGTAGTCAGCCTTAACGTTCTTGTACTGCAGGTAGAAAGCGTGCTCCCACATATCGAGCATGAGCAGCGGGGTGAAGTTGATGGAGGTGTTGCCCTGCTGATCGGTCAGCTGCTCAACGAGGAGGCGGCCAGCGATGTGGTCGTAGCCCAGGACAGCCCAGCCGGAGCCCTGCAGGCCAAGAGCCGCAGCGTTGAAGGCCTTCTGGAAAGCCTCGAAGGAACCGAAGTCACGGTTGATAGCCTCAGCCAGCTCGCCGGTTGGCTCGCCGCCACCGTTAGGGCCAAGGTTCTTCCAGAAGATGGAGTGGTTGGTGTGGCCACCCAGGTTGAAAGCAAGGTTCTTGTACAGAGCGCGGAGGCGGTCTGCATTGCCCTCGCCCTTAATCTCAGCGTCGATAGCCTCGAGAGCTGCGTTTGCGCCAGCAACATAGTTTGCGTGGTGCTTGGTGTGGTGCAGCTCCATGATCTCTGCGGAGATGTGTGGCTCGAGAGCGTCGTATGCGTAGTCGAGTTCTGGGAGTTCGTAGACAGCCATTGTTAATTCCTTTCTTTGGGTACGGTGCCCAATGATAGGAGCGCTGAAAGAATTCCGCCACAATTTATCCGGAACGAATTACGCTCGGGGCGCGTTAAAACCTATATGGGCCGTCATGGGGCGGTGTGCGAACGCCTGCCCCGTGGGCGAAGTTGCCGCCCAAATACCCCAAGACAACGAGCAAGGAGATGTCATGTCGTGGTTGTTTAAGCCGGAACCAAAGATTGTGAACAGGGAAGATGCCCTTCCCGGCCGTGCGGAGCCGATCCTGGATCCACGCCCGCACGCGGTGCTCGGCACTCCGATCACTGGCCCGTGGAAAGAGGGACAGAAGTCCCTCCTGATCGCTATCGGCTGTTTCTGGGGCGCGGAGAAAATGTTCTGGGAAACCCCCGGTGTGGAGTCCACGTCCGTTGGCTATGCCGGTGGCACCACCCCGAACCCTACGTACTACGAGGTCTGCCGCGGCCTGACTAACCACGCTGAGACCGTGCAGATTACCTATGATCCCGCGCAGGTTAGCCTACATGACTTGGTGGTCAAGGCCTTGGAAGCCCACGATCCCACACAAGGTTTTCGGCAGGGCAATGACGTGGGCACGCAGTACCGTTCCGCGTTCTACCCAGAGACTGAGGAAGAGCGTGCGGAGATCCAGGAGATCGTGGATTCCTACGCAGGCAAGCTTGCCGACGCCGGCTTCGGTGACACCACCACTGAGGTCAAGCTCCTCTCAGAGACGGACTCCGGTGCCTACTACCTCGCCGAGGACGAGCACCAGCAATACCTGCACAAGAACCCCAACGGCTACTGCCCGCACCACTCTACTGGCGTCAAGTGCGGCTAGAACCGCTTCCTTACTTGGGTGCGGAAATCTGAGGGCTTGTTGAGCTGATCGCGTTCCACGAACACGCGCATCCTCTCCGCCAGCTCTGGCGTGAGCTGGGTGCGTGCTTGTGAACCGAGGACGGAATCCCAGTACCAGAATGTTTCCTCAAAGTAGTTGTGGCCGTGGCCGCCCGGCACATTGAGGGAGTTGAGCTGATCGAGGGCTACCTGCCAAAAAGTGATGAAAGGTGCCCACGGCAGGCGTTTGAATGTATCGGCATACAGCGTGTTCGGTGCCGGTTCATGAATCCAGTCTGGGCGCATGAAGATAAGGTGGCGATCCCACCACACGATGGCATCGGATGCGTGCTGGCCAAAGACCACGCGGGGACGGTGCCAGCGCTCGTATTCGCTGCCGAAGGCATCGTGTTCCATGTGCGCTGGGGTGGAGGCAAAACGCACGTGCTTGCCGGCGTCGATAAGTGGCAGGCGTTCCAAGGAACCGCGATCACGCCCGCGGGCCAGCCGCCGCGTAAACGTAGTCATGCGAGGAGGGCCGGTGAATACCGCGCCGTCGCAAGACTGCAGAAGATCGTCTAGGTCACGGTAATTTTCCACGATGCCGTAGCAGCCCAGGGATTCGCCGGCGAAATACAGCTTCGGGCGATCGTCTTCGGGCAGCGTCGAAAGCCGTGACTGCACAGCGTTGATGAGCTCCCGCGCGGCGTCGACTGGCGCCTGGCGGTCAACGACGTAACAAAACACCGAAGGTAGATAGGAGTACTGCAGGGTGACCGTGGCGCAGTTGCCATGGGTTAAGAACTCGTATGCTGAAACCGAATAGTTGTTGATCCAGCCGGAGCCAGCGGGCAACTGGATGACGATGGTCTCCCGGCGAAAAGCGCCGGTGCGTTCTAACTCAGCCAATGCCTGCTGAGCGGCGCTGATGGGGCCGCGCCCTTGGACTAAGCCGACGAAGATGCGGATGGGCTCGTGAGCGCGGTTGCAGATCATCACCTCTTTAATGTCGTGCGCACGCGGGCCGCGGTCCAGGAAGGCGCGGCCTTGGGAGCCGACTGCAGTCCACGGCTCAAGGGACCATGGGCTGCCACTTCGCTCCGGCTCCCACGGCATGACCGAGCCGGGATAAACCAGCTTGTTGAGCTGCAGTGCTTTGAGGGAGGCGTCGTGGATGAAGCGGCGCCAGAGCATGCGATTGCTGAGGAAAGCAGCGGCGTAGCTGACCGCGGCACCGGCCAGCGGCCAAGCCACCCACCGGGGGAGCCATCGCTGGACCCCGCGGGAGAGCTGAGTGACAGTGATCTGTGCGGCTTCCCCGACGATGAGCAGCGTGCCGTAACCAACTGTTCCGAGGGCAATGCCGAGAAAGGCGGATTCAGGGCCGCGCTCGTTGTACTTATTGACCAGCTTTGCCTGTGCGCTCTGGTTGCGAAGCGAACGCACGCCTACGGCCAGGGTGATGGCGCCCAGGGCAAGGTGCGTACGGCTGCGCAGGGTAGGGCCAACGCGATCCTGGGGGCGTTTGCCAATGGCGTGTAGTCCACGCTTGGTGATGAACGCGGCCGTGGTCGCGGCCAGGTGGCCTACGCCTTGGCCGATGGCGACGTTGGCGGCCGTGACCCACCACGGGCGCGGAAGGAGCGAGGGCGAGACCGCCGCCCAGGTGGCAATCTCGGCGGCAAAGATGCCGGGCGCCATGTTCTGTGGCAAACGTCTCCTGCCGGTCATGCGTACACCAGGTGTAAGATCGCTGAGCACTTCCAGCCCAAAAACCGCAGATGACAAGGTGCGAATCGCTGCGGCGCGGACGAATTTGCGGGCGAGTTGGCGCATGGGCACCATTCAACCAGCTCGGAAAGCACCCTGCAGAGTATGTCCGATCGGACAATTTGTGTGTGAGATCAGACTGCCGACTATGTGAGATCGGGCGCACAACGGGCACAAATCGGAAATAGAGGGCACAATGGGGGCCATGGGAAATCATGTTGGAAACAAAGTTGTACTCATCGGCGCAGGCGACGTTGGAATTGCCTACGCATTCGCATTGGTAAACCAAGGCACCGTCGATCATCTTGCAATCATCGATATCGACGAGAAGAAGCTCGCCGGTAACGTAATGGACCTCAACCACGGTGTTGTCTGGGCGCCATCCCGCACCCGTGTCACCAAGGGCACCTACGAAGACTGCGCTGACGCCTCCATGGTCGTCATCTGTGCTGGCGCTGCACAGAAGCCGGGCGAGACCCGCTTGCAGCTCGTGGACAAGAACGTCAACATCATGAACTCCATCGTTGGTGACGTCATGAAGAACGGCTTCGACGGCATCTTCCTCGTGGCCTCCAACCCAGTGGACCTGCTCACCTACGCAGTGTGGAAGGCCTCCGGTCTGCCGCACGAGCGCGTCATCGGCTCCGGCACCATCCTGGACTCCGCTCGTTACCGCTACATGCTCTCTGAGATGGATGACATCGCCCCGACTTCCGTACACGCTTACATCATCGGCGAGCACGGCGACTCCGAGCTCCCGGTTGTCTCTTCGGCCAACATCGGCGGTGTGTCCTTGTCCCACCGCTCCGAGAAGGACCCGGGCTACAACGAGCGCATCGAGAAGATCTTCGAAGAGACTCGCGACGCTGCCTACACCATCATCGACGCCAAGGGTTCCACCTCTTATGGCATCGGCATGGGCCTGGCACGCATCACCCGTGCAGTCATCCAGAACCAGGCAGTTGTGCTTCCGGTTTCTGCGTACCTGCAGGGCGAGTATGGCGTTGAGGATGCCTACATCGGCACCCCAGCGGTGATCGACCGCTCCGGTATCAACAAGGTCGTTGAGCTGGCGCTCGATGAACACGAAAAGGAGCGCTTCCGCGCTTCCTATGAAACGCTCAACAAGATCAAGACTGAGATTTTCGGATAGTGAAAATCGTCGCGCACAGGGGATACTCCGGTAAATATCCGGAGCTATCCCCTCTCGCATTTGCTAAGGCGCTCGAGCTGCCGATTCACGGCCTCGAGTGCGATATCCGCCTGTCTCGGGACGGCAAGGTGGTGGTCAACCATGACCCCACCTTGGATCGCACCGCAGGTAGGCCCGGCCGCATCGCACAGATGGACTGGGACGAGCTGCGCCACGTCGACATCGGCGATGGGCAGAACATGCTGCTGCTCGATGAACTGCTAGAGATGCTGGGCGATAATCCGCACCATCTCTACATCGAAACCAAGCATCCTTCCGGCCAGGGCGATGTCCTTGAAGAACAGCTGGTGCTGCGCTTGCGTTACGCCGGGCTTCTCGACGACCCCCGCATCCACATGATTTCCTTCTCCCATAAGGCAATCCGCCGGATGCAGTCCCTTGCCCCTCAGGTGGACCGTTTCTACTTGCGGCGTGACTGGGAACGCCACTTCCCAGATGTCCTTCTGTCTCGTCCGACGGGGCTGGGAATGTCACTGTTGCGTGCAAAAATGCGTCCCGCTGACATTGGGGCGTTCGACCTGCCCACTTATCTGTGGACCGTGGATAGGTCCGACGATATGAAGTGGGCGTGGTCGAACGGCATCGATATCCTCGCCACGAATCAACCAGAAGTAGCCCTACACGCCATAGAACTGTAGGCAGCAGGTAAATTGGTGGGCATGGCCAAGAAGAAAAAGAACAACGAACAGCTGCCTGAGGGCATGTCCCGCCGTCAGGCAAAGCTCGCTGCTCGCGCCGCTGAGCGCGCTGCCCTTGAAAAGGATCCCCGCCCCTTCGGCGGTTTCGCCGCTGAGGCGTCCCTCGTTGCAATGCAGGAATTCGTTCCTTCCGCAACGGCAAAGCTTTCCCTGAAGGGCTTCGACAAGGACGTTTACGTCTCGACCGTGCTCCCAGGTGCATCCGCGGCCCTCATCCGTGATGAGGAGTTTGGTGGCGAGGCATTCGTGGGCCTGCAGGTCCAGTCCCATACCCACAACCCTGGGCGCGACCTCGCTTATGCGCTTAACTGGGTAAAGAACAACAAGCCTGGCTCCACTCTGGAGTCCACCGCTGCGGACGGCACCGAGCCGGCCTTGAGCGAGTTGCTTGAGGAATCCGCTGAGCTGGATATCAACGTCTACCAGGACTTCGCTTGGTGGATGCCTGAGGGCGCGCAGATCACCCCGCAGGTGGCGCAGTCCATGCAGATGGCCAACGATTCCGTCATTGAGTCCCACCAGGTGGGCAATGACATTGAGGGCATCGCATTCTGGGCTAACGCTGGCGGCGGCAAGGCACACATCCGTTGGGTCCGCCCTAACGATGATGAGAACGCTTTCCTCAACGCCCTGGCCCGCGTCGCTGCACGCGGCGAGTTGAACCTGGGCGAGGGTACCAAGTTCGCTGGTGTCTTCCGTACCCACGGCCTCATCGCGCCGGTCTTCGACCTCAAGCCTGAGGTGGCCCACGACTCTTACGAAGTTGAACTTGCCCGCGTGGACAAGGCGCTGGCCGAGGAGCTCAAGAATGACGCTAACCTCACCGCTGACGAGCGCAAGCAGCTGGAGAACATCAAGTCCCGCCAGGTGACCCTGCGCTAGAGGCAGCTCTAGATACTTAGCCTGAGCCTTAGTGCTACACGGCAAAGGGGAGAGAAACCAAGATGGCTTCTCTCCCCTTTTATTTTGTTGCGCAGCTTACTTCATCGAGTCCCACAGCTGCTGCGCTGCCTCGTCATCCCACAACACCACGTTGCCCACGGTGGTGTCTTGGAATCCGCCAATTGGCACGGTCTCAGTTTCCACGCCGCTGGCCATGGCTAGGGCCACGCGAGCGAGGTGCCACACGTGATCCTTTTCACCCACGACGAAGGAGGTTGCGGTGTGGTTGACCAGGGATATTGTGCGGAACGGGTTAATGAGCGTGCCCGGTGAGGTGATCTTGTCGAGCAGCGCCGCGAAGAATTCGCGCTGACGCTGCACGCGGTCAAGGTCGCCCATTGCTGTGGCACGAGTACGCACGTAACCCAGCGCATCACGTCCGCGTAGCTCCTGGCATCCAGCCTGCAGGTTGATGCCCGCTAGTGGGTCGTCGATGGGCTCCTTGACGCAGATGTCCACGCCGCCGACGGAGTCGACCACGTTGGCAAGTCCGCCCATACCGATTTCCGCATAGTGGTTGATGCGCAGGCCAGTGGATTGCTCCACGGTTTCGACGAGTAGCTGCGGTCCGCCGTAGGTAAAGGCGGCATTGATCTTGTCCATGCCAAAGCCAGGGACCTCAACGTAGCTATCGCGCGGGATCGAGATGAGCTTCGCCTTGCCGGAGGAAGGGATGTGCAGCAGCATGATGGTGTCAGTACGGCCCACGCCCACGTCACCACCGGTTCCGAGCTCTGCTTGTTCTTCTTCGGTGAGGCCTTGACGGGAATCGGAGCCCACCAGGAGCCAGTTTGTTCCGGCGGTTTTGGACACCTGCTCGGCCGGCATGGCCTCGATGCGGGTCAGGCGCGAGTCCGTCCACAGGGTAAACACGAGCGTGCAAACGAGTAGGATAGCCACGGCCCAGCCAAAGCAGCCCAGAGATTGCTTGATGGGGTTGGCCTTTTTGCGGCGTCGGTGTGGGCGTTGCTTCGGCGCCGATTCGGGCGCACGATAGCTGCGTGGCACCTCGGGAGTGGGGCGGCGTGGGGCGGGAGCGGCCGGGGTGCTCCGATATCCGGTGTTCTGAGCAGGGCGCTGGTTGCGCTCCATGTAGGCGCCGACGTCGAAGCGAGTTTCCTCTGCGCGCTGTGCTGGGAGCGAGTTAGCCCGCGGCGTAGCACGCGACGCGGAAGGGGAAGAAGCGACGGCAGAGGCGCTGGAGGAACCTGCACGAGGTGGGCGCTGCTGCGCTTGGCGACGCCGCACCGGGCGGCCGTAGCGGTCCCTGATGGGTTTGCCGTCGGCGCCGAGGACATAGTCGGCGGGCGAGCTGGAATTCGAATCTGCTCCAGGGGCGGGGACAGGGCTATCGCCTGCGCGGCGCGCCTCGCGATGCGGGTCTCGTCCAGATTCAGTCATGCGCTCAACCTTACAACGAATTCACATCCGCCCCACAAGGCACACACCGCCCTCCTCCTCATAAACCAGGAGACGGGTGGCGCCGCGGAATGGTTCACAGACCTCGGGGTAGTGATGTGGGTCTTAGAAGAGGAAAGCGTATCCCACGAACGCCACCGCGTCGATGAGGAAATGCGCAATGACAAGCGGCCAAACTTTTCCGGTCTTATGGAAGAAGTAGCCGTAGACCAAGCCCATCACAATGTTGCCGAATCCAGCGGATACGCCCTGGTAGAGGTGATAAGAACCGCGCAGGATCGAGGAAGCTGCGAGAGTTGCTGGCAGGCCCCATCCCGATTGACGCAGGCGCGTCATGAACCAGTAGACCACCACGACCTCTTCCGCAAAGGCATTGGCCGCAGACTTCACAAGCAGCACGGGCATCTCCACCCAGGCATTGTCGAAGGAGGTGGGCACTACCTCCTTGGTCCAGCCAAAATGCAGCGCGGTGTAGTACAACGCCAAACCCGGGAGTCCAATTAGCGCTGCTAGACCAGCGCCTTGCAGCCAATCCCTGCCCCAGGCACGAACCCGAGTGGTCGGCTGAGCACCGCTTCCGCCGAGCATATTGCGCGGCGGCATGTGCACGTGCAACAAGTACAAAGCCAACGCACCCCAGGCAAAGAGCACTGCAGCAGAGCACAACTGGAGCCCGATATCGATGAGCGGCAGAGTGGATTGGCTCGCGTTAATCGTCACCGACTGCTCGTTGAGCGGAGCCGGATTGAGCAGAGCATCGGTCAAGCGTAGTGCAGAACGAACACCGGAAATGCCAAAGGTGATGACGAGGACTATCAGGATTTCGCTCCGGAGCGCTTTTAGCGTCTTAAGCGTCTTTGCTGTGTTCATATCCTTAGTCATCGGTGGAGAGCCTTCGCTAGGCCGAGAAGCTCGGCGTCGTCAAGCGTGATGCTTCCCAACTGGACGCCGACCGGTGGGTGATCGTGTACCGGCCAAGGAATCGATACCGCCGGAAGCTTGGCCACATTAAACAACGAGCCCCACGGTGACCAGCGTGTCTGCTCGTCGAAGTTCTCCTGATGATCCAGCGACAAGAAGGTGCCGCGCCGGGGAGGGTCGTAGGCCAGCATCGGGCTTAAAATCGCGTCTACCTGCCAGTACTGTGCCAGAAGCTCAGGCAGTGCTGCCGCATGTAGGCGCGCGGCCGTGTGCTTTTCCTTACTGATCAATTTGCCCCGTTGCCTGACCCAATCGGTGTAGCCGGCAGCATCAGGAAGGGTGGCCAAGCGCCACATGAACAGGCGCTGGAAGGTCACGAAGGTCTCAGCTGCTTGCGGATATGGAGAGATAGCCACCGTCTCAAAGCCTTGCGCTTCAAGCGCGGTCGTTGCCTCTTTAACTGCGTGGAGCATGTGTGGAGCAATTTCCACGCCAGCAAAGAGCGGCTGCGTCAGCACGCCAATGCGGGCCCGCGGCGTGCGGGGAGTGAGGCCGTGGAGAAAAGCGGCGTCGGCAAGCGTGCGCGTGATGAAGCCCTGCACCGTGAGATCCTCGCCCGCGGGCTTGAATCCCACCACACCGCACGCGGCTGCAGGAACGCGGATGGATCCGCCGCCGTCGGAAGCGTGCGCGGCCCGGAGCAGACCGCGCGCTACCTGCACTGCTGCGCCACCAGAAGAACCACCTGGCGTGTGTCCCGGATACAACGGATTGTCTGGATGCGGCAGGCCTACCGGCTCCGTGTCCACGCGCAAACCCAACTCGGGGGCTGCCGACTTGCCGATGAAAAGCGCACCCTGCGCCTCCAAGTCCGCGATGAACGGGTCCGTGACGTCGGGAAAATACGTGCGCGCCTTATGCCCCAGCGTGGTGGGCATTCCCACGACGTCGTTCAAATCCTTGGCCGAGAGAATCCAACCGCTCAGCCTTCCCTGCGTCTGCGAGCGGCGGTCCAAGTCGAGGTGGGTGAAACCATGCTCTTCTGCGGAAAGAGAAGACACAGACTCGCGCAGCTTTTCCAGGGTGAACTCCATGGCAGCACAGTCTAGTGGGCTAAGGTTTCACCTATGAGCACCACCACAAAAGCCAGCACGAAGATTGCCTTCTTGGGTCCTGCGGGGACCTTCACCGAAGCCGCTTTGCAGCAGCTGAGCGTGCACTTTGAACAGGTGGAACCCTTGCCGGTGAGCTCGCCTTCGGAAGCCCTGGCCGCGGTGCGCGCAGGTGTTGCTGACTTCGCTTGTGTGGCGATTGAGAACTCCGTCGATGGCGCTGTGACTGCGACTTTCGACGCCCTCGTGGAAGGCGAGCGCGTGCAGGTCTACCGCGAGGTGGACCTCCCAGTGGCGTTTAGCATCATGGTGCGTCCAGGAATGCAGCTCGGCGACGTCGCGACATTCGCCACCCACCCCGTGGCTTATCAGCAGGTGTGTGGTTGGCTGAAGGAGAACTTGCCAGGCGTGAAGTTCGTGCCGGCTAGCTCCAACGGTGCCGCTGCCCAGGCGGTGGCGCAGGGGGAGATTGACGCAGCGGCCGCGCCCGCGCGTGCGGCTGAGCTCTTTGGCTTGGACACGCTTGCCGACGGCGTCGCAGACGTTGCAGACGCTACCACCCGGTTTGTGCTGGTTGGGCCTGCTGGCAAGCCGACTGCGCGCACGGGGCACGACAAGACCTCGGTGATTTTTACGCTGCCTAATGAACCTGGTTCGTTGGTCGGTGCGTTGGAGGAATTCGCTCACCGTGGCGTGGATCTTTCCCGCATCGAGTCGCGCCCCACCCGCAAGACCTTCGGTACCTACCGCTTCCATGTGGACCTCATTGGGCACATTGAGGACCAGCCGGTAGCAGAGGCGCTGCGCGCGGTGTGGCTACGCGCAGAGGAACTCATGTTTGTGGGCTCGTGGCCGTCTGTTGCGGAAATTGGTGAACAGCCGCGTGATCTCAATCGCTTGGCGGCCGCGGATGAATGGGTAGCGCAGGCGCGTCAGGGCAAATAATGTAGTTGCCATGTCCGGAAGAATCTTTCTTGTGCGCCATGGCCAGACGTTCTCCAACGTAGAGCGTCTCATCGATACCCGCCCTCCAGGAGCCGAGCTTACTGAGCGCGGCCGTGACCAAGCCACTGAGGTAGGCCGCGAGCTCGCGGAGCTGACCGCAGGCCGCAACGTGCGCTTCTACTGCTCCGTGGCACTCCGTGCGCAGCAGACTGCGATGCTGGCAGCTGCCTCATTTGCGGAGGCTACCGACCAGTTCCGCGTCCCGGTTGAGGTCAAGGCTGGGCTGCACGAGATCTTTGCAGGCGACTTTGAGATGGACGGCAGCGAAGAAGCGCACCGTTCTTACATGGTGGCGTTGCGCGGCTGGATTGACGGCGACGCCGCCGCCTGTATGGAGGGTGGCGAGACCTATTCCGACGTCCTGGCCCGCTACCAGCCGGTGGTTGAGGAGATCGCGGCGGAACTCGGTGACGATGACGACGCCGTGATTGTCAGCCATGGCGCGGCCATCCGCGTGGTAAGCCGCCATGCCACCGGCATCGACGCCGACTTCGCGTACACCGGATACATGCCCAACGGCAGATTTACCCTCATGGAGCCAGGCGGCAGGCCCTTTGGCCAGTGGACGCTCAAGCGCTGGGCCGACACCGATATTGATGAAGCCAGCGGTGTCGCACCGACCATGTACTAAACAGGCGATGGGAGGAGGCTGACTAACCCCAGCCCAAGTGGTGGAGCTCGTGCTCTTCAAGGCCGAAGTAATGTCCCAACTCGTGGAAGACGGTTACTTCGACTTCATGCGCGAGCTCTTCTTCGCTGTTGCACCAGTGCTGCAGGGCGCCGCGATAGATAAAGATGGTATCGGGCAGAAAACCCGTGTGGTCGAAAGTGCGTTCAGGGAGTGCGACCCCTACGTATAAGCCCAACAGGTGGGGGTTGTCCTCGTTGTAATCCTCCACGAGGATGGCCAGGTTTCGCATGCGGTGCACGAATTCATCTGGGATCTTGTCCAGGGCATCCGTGACCATCTCTTCGAAGCGTTCTTCACTGACCAGGTACATAAGCTTTCCGATGTAGACCGAGGCAGACCGAGGCGTGAACCTACTGACCTGGTGCTACCGCAGGGGTTGGTGCTGCCGCGCCAGGGGCCGCAGATGGTGCAGCGGACGGCGCTGCCGAAGCGTTGTTGCGGATCGGGTTGCGCTCAGGCTGCTGTGCAGGTGGGGCACCATCGATGGTCAGCGCAGCGCGGCCACCCGTGGCCGAGCCCGTGATAATGGAGAAGGAACCATTATTAGGGTGCATCAGCGAGCAGTTCACTGAGCGGGAGCCACCGTTCCAGGAGGCCTCGCTGACAGAGCCCCAGAATGGCTGCAGCGTGGATTGGTAGAGGTTTTCTTCCCCGCCCAAGTACTTCTCAGCGGCAGCGGTGCAGGTCTCGTTGAGGTAGGTGTCGAGCTCCTCGCCGGCTGGGTAACCGTCAGGGAAGCGCTCGCCCAAGTTAACAACGGATACGGTCTCAAGCTGGTGCGGTTGAGCGCAGTCAACGGTGCGCATGATCTGCTTGTCATCGATGCTGCGGCACTCGCCGGCCTTGGCCACGACAGCTTGGTCCACTGCCTCCACGTTGCCGGTGCTCAGCTGCGGTACACCAGTTTCATCAGTGGTTTGTAGGCCGCACAGTAGGGTGCGGTCGCCCTTGTCCCAGGCGTTAGACGGCGGCAAGACCGAGGCGATGTCATACTTGCCTGCCGGATCCCATTTGCCGTGTAAGTAACCCAAAGTGCTGGACGCGCAGAGCTCATCGCGTAGCGCGTTCTGGCGGGTGACGTCGGGGCGTTTGGCGTCAGGACCAAACTCGCTGGTGGGGTAGGTGCTGAGATCCTCGCGAGCGGCGACCTCAAAGCGGTGCGGTTCAGCGCAGGAGATGGACTGGAAGTTAGAGATCTCGCCCTTGGCGTCGATGTCCCATGTCAGGCAGGTTCCAGACTCGGCAGAGGTAAAGGAGGCAACTTCCATTTCGGAGGTCGGCCCGGTCTCATCCGTTGAGGTTTCGCCCGCGGTGGTGCCGGTGGAGGGGCTCCAAAATCCATATGCGCCCAAGAAAGCGGCCGCGGCGAGGGCGGCCACTAGGAAAAGGCGGACGGCAAAGGATGAGCGCCAAGGGGAAGTTTTACTCATAAGGCCTCCTATAGTACCCGCTAGTGCTGCATAGCTCGGAAATCCTGGGAGGCCGCTTGCCCATGCGGCCTGCGTGGAAGAAGGTCGCTAGTTCTCGAGGGCGCGGCTCACGCGGGTGGTGAGATGGTAGCGGTCGGTGCGATAAACGGAGGAACACCACTCGACGGGACGGTCGCCTGAGCGGGACTTGCGGATGATGTGCAGCAAGGGGGTTCCAGGTTCGACGTCGAGAAGCTCGGCGATCTCCGGGTCAGCCGCAATAGCAGTTACTGTCTGGTCTGCCTCGGTAATCGGCAGATCGAAATTAGAGTCCAAAATGGCGTAGACAGAGTTGTAAATATCATTTTCTAGAAGGTTGGGGACAAAAGAAGAGTTGTACCAACCGTCGTCGATGGAATAGGGTTCCCCGTCGCCCAGTCGCAGGCGTCGAAGGTGAGTGTGGGTCAAAGTGGAATCGGTGCCGAAGAACTCGGATACCTCATCTGGGGCTGATGCCCGCCCGCCTAACAAGATTTTGCTCGAAGCGTGGACGTGCTGTGCGCCCATTTCGTCGGAAAAAGAGGCCAAGTGAAGGCGTGAAACGAGGGGATTAGGGGCCACGAAAGTGCCTTTTCCGCGTACTCGCCGTAGGCGACCAGCGGCCACAAGATCACCGATGGCGCGGCGAACCGTGATGCGGGAAACGCCATACGTCTCCTCCAAAATGCGTTCACCAGGGAGAATGTCCCCTGGCTTGAGCGTTGTGTTGCACAGCTCAGTGAGGATGTCACGAAGCTGGGCATGCTTGGGGACTGGTCCGTCGGTGATGATTTGTGCGGTCATATTCACATAATAATTCGCTGGTTATTACCACTGCAAGGCTCATGTAGTGCGGTAAGCTTTTCAACGTGATTGATCTTAAGTTCCTCCGCGAAAACCCAGACGTTGTCCGTGCCTCCCAGGTCACCCGTGGGGAGGACCCAGCTCTTGTCGATCAGCTCCTGGCTGCCGACGAAGCTCGCCGTTCCGCTATCTTGGCGGCAGACGAGCTGCGTTCCGAGCAGAAGGCTTTTGGCAAGAAAATTGGACAAGCTTCCCCAGAAGAGCGTCCTGCTCTTCTGGAGGGCTCCAATGAGCTGAAGGAAAAGGTCAAGAAGGCCGAGGCTGAGCTAGCTGAGGCTGAGGCAAAGGTCAACGATCTCCAGTTCCAGATCTCGAACGTGGTCGAGGGAGCACCAGCGGGCGGCGAGGATGACTTCATCGTCCTTGAAGAGGTTGGCGCTATCCCAGAATTCGACTTTGAGCCGAAGGATCACCTCGAGCTCGGCGAGTCCCTTGGACTTATAGACGTCAAGCGTGGTGCCAAGGTTGGTGGCGCTCGCTTCTACTACCTCACCGGTGACGGTGCCTTCCTGCAGCTGGGCATGCTCATGCTGGCCGCGCAGAAGGCGCGTGAAGCAGGTTTCCAGCTGATGATCCCGCCAGTTCTGGTTCGCCCAGACATCATGGCTGGCACCGGTTTCTTGGGCCAGCATTCCGATGAGATCTACTACCTGCCTGCTGATGATTTGTACCTGGTTGGTACCTCCGAGGTCGCCCTCGCTGGCTACCACAAGGATGAGATCCTGGACCTCAGCGATGGCCCTCTGAAGTACACCGGTTGGTCCTCCTGCTTCCGCCGTGAGGCTGGTTCCCACGGTAAGGACACCCGCGGCATTCTTCGCGTCCACCAGTTCGACAAGCTGGAGATGTTCGTCTTCTGTAAGCCAGAAGAAGCAGAGCAGATGCACCAGATGCTGCTGAAGATGGAAAAGGACATGCTCGCTGCGATGGAGCTGCCATACCGCACCATCGATATCGCTGGTGGTGACCTCGGCTCGTCTGCAGCCCGCAAGTTCGACAACGAGGCATGGGTTCCTACCCAGGGCTGCTACCGCGAGCTCACCTCGACCTCGAACTGCACCACTTTCCAGGCGCGCCGCCTGCAGACTCGCTACCGCGATGAGAATGGCAAGACCCAGTACGCTGCAACACTCAACGGCACCTTGGCCACCACCCGTTGGCTTGTAGCCATCCTTGAGAACCACCAGCAGGCTGACGGCTCCGTTGTTGTTCCTGAGGCACTGCGCCCATTCGTGGGCAAGGATGTTCTGCGTCCGAAATAAGGAACTGTAAAAAGTATTGATTATGTACGCCTCTCCCCCGGGTTCTTGCAGCCCGGGGGTCCGTGTATCCCAGACCCTTTAGCGCTTTGATTTCACTGCTCTATCCAATCCGCCACTCGTCAGGGGACCATGATGAACGCAATTAAAGACTTCTTTTACCAACGAATTGTCACCCTGGCCCGAGGTGTCACCATCGCGCAGGGGTTGCAGATCCGTACGTGGGGCGAAGAGAACATTCCTGACAAAGGCGGCGCAGTGTTGGTGGTCAACCACACTGGCTACATGGACTTCGTATTCGGTGGCTTCATTCCGCATCAAAAGAAGCGTCTGGTACGTTTCCTTGCCAAGGCCGGCGTATTCAAAACCCCAGTTGTGGGCCCATTGCTGAACATGATGGGTCACGTTCCAGTCGATCGCATCGACGGGGGCGAATCCATCCGCCGCGGGATCGAGCTGGCGAAGGCGGGCGAGCTTGTCGGAGTTTTCGCCGAAGGTACGATTTCCCGCAGTTTTGAGATTCGCAGCATGCGCAGCGGCGCGGCCCGCATCGCCTATGAAGCGGGCGTCCCCGTCATTCCCATGGTGGTCTTTGGCTCGCAGCGCATCTGGACAAAAGGGCAGAAGAAGAACCTAGGCCGCAGCAATACCCCGCTATTGATCCGGGCGCTGGAGCCATTTACCCCGACTGGCGACGTCGAGGCAGACACCGCCGAAATCCGTCGCCGCATGCAGGCTGGTGTCGAGGGCCTGTGGAAGGACTACGAGGCCGAGTTTGGCCCCATGCCCAAGGGCGCTTTCTGGGTTCCTGCCCGAATGGGTGGAGGAGCGCCCACCCTGGAGGAGGCCGAGCGCGAGGACAAGGCCGTGGAGTCGGAGCGCTACCGTGTGCGCCGCCTCCGTGACGATCTGATGGGGCTCAAGACCCGCATCACCGAGGCAACCTCCGAGCTGCTCAGGGAACGTCTTGCTATCACCGCCAAGCCTTCGAAGGACGAACCCGAAGAGCTTAAGCATACGGCCCCAGAGACACTTGACTGGGTCAAGGAGAACTTAAACTCGGTCCTCGAGGAGGCTACCCGCGGGCTTGAGGAAGGGCGCGACAAAGTCTCGGAGATCATGGCTCAACTCAAGCTCGATGTTGCAGAAGCCCAGGCTAATCTTGCGACAAGCAGCAGGGAAGTCTTCGCCGGTTCTGTCGTGGAGCAGGGCTTGCTCGGCGCCGCAACGCAGTCGCGCCTTATTGTCTCCCGGCTGCCGCATCGCATGAAGGCTAACTTCACGCAGATCCCGCGCATCGTTGTGGCCGATGAGTCTGCGATGAACTATGACGGCGACTCCATCACCACGCGTCTGCACGATGCATTCGCTGGAATCTATCCCGAGTCGGAGATCCTCATCTTGGTGTCGCCGCAGGCGGCGCAGCATCCTGACTCGACCTTTGACCCGATTCAACAAGAACTATGGAGGATTGAGCATCAGGGAGGCGTCGTCAAGCACGGCTCCGAAGTGATCGCCGTGCATGCGCTTGACGACGCCACCGTCACCGCCATCGAATCCATCCCCGAGATGGTCGTCGAGTGGTCGCGTGAGGGCGATGACATTGTCTCTGGTCATATCAAGCGCGAGCTGAAGGAAGTGGCGGAGCAGCTCGGAGAGGTGCCAGGTATCGGCCTCATTGATACTCCTGCTGGTCTCGTCGTGGTAGCAGCTGAGGTTAATCGCTGGAATGCAACGCAACGTATCTTGGACACCGTTGCCGCTGAGCCTAAGGACATTACTGTCTTTGCGGGAGAGGATGGCGACGAGGTCTATCTCGACCATGCGCAGGTAGTGGCCCTGGAGACCGCACCGATTGAGCTGGTGAAGGAGGCGTCCTCGGTGACGTATTCGGCGGATCGTGCCGGCATTCCTGAGGTGCTCGAAGCAATGGCGAAGCTTAATACGCGCCGTTAGTACCACCCGCATCAACCAAGGGGCTCTGGATATGACCAGACGCCCCTTCTTCTATGTCCACTACTCCCCCTTAATTGGGGTGAAAGAGCTTTGTTTCCTTTATAAAAACTCGTGGAAATTGCTGGTTGGCCACGCGAAAGTTACGGGTGAGTAGCTTCACATTCGCGACCACGCCGTGACCTTTAACATGAATCCCAGGAGAAAAGATCTTCAAGGCCCGAGGCGGGGAATGGACCACTTTGGGCGACGATGACGCTCCATTGGCCACCGTAGCGTCCTTTAAGCAAGGTGGTGTCAGGGGCAAGAGAGGAGATGGGGTCAGCAATGGCCACGCTAAGCAATCAAAGTTTCAATCCGGAGTATTACGAGAAGGCTTGGGAGAACTACTCCACTGAGGAATACGACGTTGTCATCATCGGCGGCGGTTCCGTGGGTGCGGGTGCTGCCGTTGACGCCGCAACCCGTGGCCTGAAGACGGCAGTAGTGGAGACCCGCGACTTCGCAGCAGGTACCTCCTCGCGTTCCTCAAAGATGTTCCACGGCGGCCTGCGCTACCTGGCCATGTTCGACTTCCGCCTCGTAGCCGAGTCACTCCACGAGCGCGAGCTAAACATGTCGACCCTCGCGCCGCACCTGGTTAAGCCACTGAGATTTATCTTCCCGCTCACCCACCCAGTCTGGGAGCGCGTCATGATGTTCGGTGGCTTTACTTTGTATGACCTCATGGGCGGTGCAAAGAGCGTTCCTATGCAGAAGCACCTGACCCGCAAGGGCGTGCTCAAGGTTGCACCGGGCCTGAAGGACGACGCTGTCGTGGGCGGAGTGCGCTACTACGACACGCTTGTCGACGACGCCCGCCACACCATGACCGTCCTGCGCACCGCCGCCGAGTTCGGCGCCAACGTGCGTACCGGCACCGAGGTCATCGGCTTCGAAAAGGATCGTGGCGGCCGCATTATCGGTGCGCACGTTCGCGACCTCGCAACCGGCCGCGAGGCCACCATCAAGGGCCGCGTCTTCATCAACGCCACTGGCGTCTGGAATGACAAGATTCAGGAGATGGCCGGCGTGGAGGGCAAGTTCACTGTTCACGCCTCCAAGGGCGTGCACATCGTTGTGCCGAAGGATGCCCTCGACGCTGACGCAGCCCTGTGCTTCGTCACCGAGAAGTCCGTGCTCTTCGTCATCCCATGGGGCGAATACTGGATCATCGGTACCACCGACACCGACTGGGAGAAGGGTCTGTCCTTGCCGGATCCAGCACCGACCAAGGCTGACATCGACTACATCCTCGACCAGGTCAACCAGCGCGTTACCCGTACTATCACCCGCTCCGATATCGTCGGCGTCTACTCGGGCCTGCGCCCGCTTTTGACCGGTAAGTCCGACACCACCACCAAGCTGTCCCGCAACCATGCCGTGGCCAAGGTTGCTCCGGGCCTCGTCTCCGTTGCAGGCGGCAAGTACACCACCTACCGCGTCATCGGTAAGGATGCCGTGGATTTGGCGACCAAGGAACTCGACTTCGAGGTTCCAGAGTCCGTCACCGAGCGCACCCCAATCCTGGGTGCCGAGGGCTACCATGCGCTGGCTAACCAGGTACCGTTCTTGGCTAAGCGCTACGGAGTGCACCAGGACGTCATCGAGCACCTGCTCGGCCGCTACGGTTCCCTGCTGGGCGAAGTCCTGGCTCCTGCAGAGGACGACCCTGAGCTGCTCAAACCGCTGCCGAATGCGGAGCACTACCTGTGGGCCGAGGTGCGCTACGCCGTCACCCATGAGGGCGCACTGCACCTCGAAGACGTTCTCTCCCGCCGACTGCGCATCGCCATTGAGTACGCCGATCGCGGCGTCGATTCCGCCGATGCGGTGGCCGACTTCATCGCGCCTTTGCTGGGCTGGGATGAGGCTACCAAGCAAGCAGAAATCGCTGCATTCAAGGAGCACACTGAGGCTGAGCTCCAGGCTGAGGCAGCACTTACCGATCAAGAAGCAAACGACATCCTCGTGCGCGCGGCAGGTAAGCCGCAGGTATAAGGACCATTCAAGAGAAAGACTAAAAGCATGACCGCAATGGATGCTTTCCTCTGGGAGTTCATCGGAACTGCCCTGCTCCTCCTGCTGGGTAACGGCGTGTGCGCCTTGGTCAACCTGCGCACCTCCGGTGCTAAAGGATCTGACTGGATTGTCATTGCCCTGGGCTGGGGCATGGCAGTTTTCGTGGGCGCCAGCGTGGCGGACCCATCCGGCGGCCACCTCAATCCGGCCGTGACCTTGATGGTTGCCATCAATGGCGGCCTTGAGTGGAACCTCGTTCCTGCCTACATCGCAGGCCAGCTTTTGGGCGCAATGCTCGGCGCCTTGCTGGCCTGGGCGGCCTTCAAGCAGCTTTTCGACGCCAATAACCTCGACGAAGCTGGCAATGAAACCGGTGCGAACGCCTCCACTGGTGGCATCTTCTTCACTGGCCCTGCTCACCCGAATAATTTCTGGAATGCGGTCACTGAGTTCATCGGTACCTGCGTACTGTTGATGTTCATTGCTTTTGGTCCTTCCGGCGGTGAGATTGGTGCACTGAAGTATTTCGCAGTCGCATTCGTCGTCGTTTCGGTCGGCCTTTCCCTGGGTACCCCAACCGGCTACGCCATCAACCCGGTCCGTGACCTGGGCCCGCGCTTGATGTACGCATTCGTCCTTCCCATCAAGGACAAGGGAAGCGCCAACTGGGGCTATGCCTGGGTACCAATCGTCGCCCCGATGCTCGCTGCAGTAGCCATCGGTTTCCTTTCCATGGCTTTGGCTTAAATACGCATCTCACCGCATCTTTAGAAATACGCAAGGAGTAAACCCATGAGCGAAAACAAGTTCGTAGCAGCAATCGACCAGGGCACTACGTCCACCCGCTGCATCATTTTCAACCACGACGGCGAGCAGGTCGCTGTCGGCCAGTTCGAGCACGAGCAGATCTTCCCGGAAAAGGGCTGGGTTGAACACGACCCGAAGGAAATCTGGGACAACACCCGCCGTGCTGTCGGCGAGGCTTTGGCCAACGGCGACGTCGCCGTCGAGTCAATCGTTGCGCTCGGCATCACCAACCAGCGCGAGACCACCGTTGTGTGGGATAAAAACACTGGTGAACCGGTCTACAACGCCATTGTCTGGCAGGACACCCGCACCACCCAGATCTGCAAGGAGCTGGCGGGGGAAGAGGGCCCGGACAAGTGGCGTCGCCGCACCGGCCTGGTCATCAACTCCTACCCGGCAGGCCCAAAGGTCAAATGGATCCTCGATAACGTCGAGGGTGCGCGCGAGCGCGCCGAGGCTGGTGACTTGCTCTTCGGCACCATCGATACCTGGCTGCTGTGGAACCTCACCGGCGGTGCTGAGGGCGATGGCGATGAGCCAGCTCTGCACGCAACCGACGTCACTAATGCGTCCCGTACCCTCTTGATGGACATCGAGACTCTCAAGTGGGACGAGGAACTGTGCAAGGAGATGGGAATTCCTACCTCCATGCTGCCGGAGATTCGCCCGTCTCTGAGCGACTTCCGCACCGTGCGTTCCCGCGGTTCGCTGGCGGGCGTTCCGATTCACGCCATCCTCGGTGACCAGCAGGCAGCTATGTTCGGCCAGGGCTGCTTCCGCCCAGGTTCTGCAAAGAACACCTACGGCACCGGCCTGTTCCTCCTGCTCAATACCGGTACCACTCCGAAGTTTTCCGAGAATGGCCTGCTGACCACGGTTTGCTTCCAGCGTGAAGGTGAGAGGCCGGTCTACGCACTCGAAGGTTCCGTCTCCATGGGTGGCTCCCTGGTTCAGTGGCTGCGTGACAACCTGCAGATGATTCCTAACGCTGCGTCCATTGAGAACATGGCTCGTTCCGTGAAAGACAACGGCGGCGTCTACTTTGTTCCTGCCTTTTCTGGTCTGTTCGCACCGTACTGGCGTCCGGATGCACGCGGTGTCATCGTTGGCCTGACCCGCTTTGCAAATCGCAACCACATTGCACGTGCGGTCCTGGAGGCGACTGCCTACCAGACCCGTGACGTGGCAGATGCCATGGTCGCTGACTCCGGCGTGGAGATTACCGAGCTGCGCGTGGATGGCGGCATGACCCACAACGAGCTGCTGATGCAGTTCCAGGCCGACATCCTCGGCGTGGAGGTCCACCGTCCGAAGAACGTGGAGACAACTGCAACAGGTGCGGCCTTCGCGGCTGGCCTGCAGGCCGGTTACTTCGAGGACCTGAAGATCCTGGACACCGGCGCCGGCGAGTTCAAGGTCTGGAAGCCGCAGATGGAAGAGGAAGAGCGCGCTGGCCTCTACAGCGAGTGGAAGCGCGCCATCAAGCGCTCCCTCGACTGGGAGGACTCTGACGAGGATGACACGATCCAGTAGTCGCAGCTAAGTACTGAAACTGCTGACTGTAGTTAGAACAAAAACCTTCCGTGGCTCCACATCTTAAGATGTGGAGCCACGTCCTAAGCTGTGGGGCCACGTAGACTATGAGGCATGGTCCATCCCCAGTCGGCACCGCGCCTTATCGCCAGTGACATTGATGGAACTCTGTTGGACAGGAATCACCGTGTCACGCGGCGCAACCGTGAAGCAATCGCCCGCGCAGTTAGTGCGGGTGCCTACTTTGCGCTTTCGACTGGGCGGCCTTTCCGCTGGATTGCGCCCGTTCTTGAACAGCTCACCGTGCGCCCTGTATGCGTGACGTCGAATGGCGCCGTGATTTATGATTCCGCCGCCGATACGATCCTCAGCGCACATGAATTACAGCCCGCCGCCATCAGTGAGGTTATCGCCGTGGCCCAAGAAGCCTTGGCGCCTTATGGGGGAGTGGGGTTTGGTGCCGAGCGCACCGGTTCCTCGTTGGCGGACCCAGTCGAAGAGCTCTTTGTGGTGGAGCCCCACTATTCAGAGAATGCGCTCTTTGACGGATTCGGCCTCGTAAGCATCGACGAGCTTGCCTCCCAGCCCGCGGTAAAACTGTTGGTCCGCAACACTCACTACACCGCCCCTGAGCTGTATTCACTCATCGCACCACGGGTTGACCCGACGGTTGCGCATGTCACCTACTCGATGAACGAAGGCATCCTCGAAGTTGCAGCGCCGAATGTAACCAAGCGCAAAGGGGTGGAGTGGCTCGCCGAGCGTTTTGGTGTGGACCGTGAGGACATCATCGCGTTCGGGGATATGCCCAACGACATTGAGATGCTCTCCTGGGTGGGTCACGGCGTGGCGATGGATAATGCGCATCCCTACGTCAAAGAGGCCGCAGATGCAGTGACCGTGGCCAACCACCAATCCGGCGTCGCCAAAGTCTTGGAGCAGTGGTTCTAGACCGATATCAAAAGGAGCCGTCTCCTCCTCAACTCCGGTGAGGTAGGAGGACGGCTCTTTCTATGCTGTCTGCGGCGCCTTAGTTGGTGAAGACGTTAATCTTCTCAGTCGCAGGGTCGTACTGAATGTAGCCGCCCTGGAAGTTGACGCGGATCTCGCGACCGTTGCCGGTGGAAATCTCATCAGTCGTCGGCAGTCCGAGCTTGGTGGAGTTGTCGTTCTCAGCCCAAGTCTTAGCGACCTTGCCCACCAGCGCGTGGGTGCCGGTTTCCTTGGAGGAGAGCACCACGCCGTTTTCGAAGAGCTGCGAGACAACGCCAGCGTTGACATCTGGGCCGCCTACTGCCAAACCGAGAACCGGTCCGAAGGCATTCAAGATGGCGGTCCAAGACTTCTGGAGACCTGGGTTGCCGGAGAGCTGGACGACCTTGTTGACCACAGTCGGAACCTCAGCGGCGGTGAGACCGCCGACGACTTTCTGACCGCCATCAATGCTTGTGCCTGAACGCCTGAGCAGGACGGCAACCAATGCAGCGGCAATGCCTGCGACGGCCTGGATGACGGCGACCGGAATCTGTGTGCCGCCAAGGGAAGACTGGACGCCGGCTGCCGGCGGCGGGGTGTTGCCGCCAGTATTGCCGCCAGCGTTGCCGGTGCCAGGGGTGACCCAGGAGCCGTTACCGGAAGAGCCGCTCTTTACAGCCTGGTACTTCTTGTAAGTCGCATTACGGATCTCATTCCAGTGCTGAACGGTGTAGTTGCCTGGACAAGTGTGATAGTGCAGGTCGCGGTGTCCGTGGAAGACTGGAACGTGAGCTATCTGTCCCGCGGCAAACTTGGAGCCGCTGAAACCGCCGGAGCGTAGGTCCGCGTAACCGCGAGGGTCGATGTTGGAGATAGCGGCCTTCCAGCCAGCGATCTCAGCCACGGAGTTGAGAATTGCCTGGGTTGGTTCAGCCTGATCGTAGTTACCAATCATGGAGATACCCCAGGTGTTCGAGTTGAAACCACCGACATGTGCGCCCTGGACAGCCTTGTCGAGTCCGCCGTAGCGGCCCTCATAGATGGTGCCGAACTTGTCCACGAGGACGTTGTATCCGATGTCGCACCAGCCGAGGTTCACGGCGTGGTACTGGTAGATGCCGCGCATCTGTGCAGCCGCGTCAGCCTTGGTGTAGTTGTTGTTGCCCGCGGTGTGGTGCAGGGTCATGGCCTTGACGCCGTTGTCGTAGGTCGGGCCCATGCAACGCTTGGACTCGTCAGCACCCCAGCCCGCGCGGGAGACAACCTTCGGCATGCCGTCGGTAACGGCGGTCTGCTCGATAGCCTCGCCAGCTTGTGCGTTGCCGTCGATGAAGACAGCTTCCATGCCCTCGACGCTGGTGTTAGCAGCGTCGGCCGGCTGCTCTGCCGGTTGGTCTGCCGGTTGCTCGGGGCTTTCGGCACCGAGCTCCTCGACGTCAGCTACAGGAGCGATGGCACCAACGTTGTATGGCAGCGGAGCCGGACGAGGGTTGGCGGCCTGCTCTGCGGCTTGTTCGGCTGCCTGGTCGAGAACGGAAGTCTCGGAAGGTGCGGCCTCAGAAGGTGCCGCTTCGGAAGGTGCAGCAGATTCGGTTGGAAGGGACTCCGCGGCACCCGGCTCCACCTCGGTCTCCTTGAAGCTCTCATCCAGGTTGGAACCAGAGACGAGATCCACATTGCTGATGGAAACCTGCACGTCGTTGGTGGTTCCGGTGTAGATCAGCTCGGTGCCGTTGACGGCGTTGGGGTCGTCGTTGTTGTAGCTCAACGAATCCATGTCGTACCACTGCGTCCACGAGCCGTCGGCCTGCTTCGCACGCACGAATGCTGCCACGTCGCGGGGGCCCTTCCAGGTCACGGCGAACATAGAGAAAGGCTCGTCGCGGTGGAACTGCTTCACGGCGCGGGGGCCGTCGCCCTCGCCCTGTGCGGAGATGGCGGCGTCTTCGACAATGACGGTCTCGCCATCGCCAAAGCTGGTCGAGGCCGAGGAAACGTCAATTGGGCCGGAGCCGTTTTCCTGCGTGCGCAGGACCTGATTGCTGCCGAAGGCAGCGGCCGCGACCATGGAGATCGAGGTGACTGCGGCGATGAGCGGCGTGGACCACTTCGACTTGGTGGGAACAATGCGGCGTCGTAGTCGTAATTGCACGTTTTCTCCCTAGGGTTTTGCGTAGCGTGTGTGGACTGCACGTGATGGATGCTCACGCACCGGGAGCGCTTAGCGCACTACGCGGGGAAAGCTGGAAATGGCAGTTAACCAGTGCAGGAGGTTTCGACAGCTAAAACCGCATACAAAAGTTAACAGTTGGGCAAGATGTTACTTCTGTTATTGCTGTGAGTTTTGTTGCGACACGCGTTGAGAGTGTATTCTTGGGAAGACTTCTAATGCGTGTTATCTGGGTGTCCTCCGCGGTAGTAGGCGGGATCTGCAATAAGGTGGTGGCATGACTTCTTATGACCTCATCGTTGTTGGATCTGGATTCTTCGGCTTGACCGTGGCCGAGCGCGCTGCCTCGCAGCTGGGCAAGAAGGTGCTCATCGTCGAGCGCCGTAACCACCTAGGCGGAAACGCCTACTCCGAGGCCGAGCCAGAGACCGGCATCGAGGTGCACAAGTACGGTGCGCACCTGTTCCACACTTCTAACGAGCGCGTGTGGAACTACGTCAATCAGTTCACTGATTTCACCGACTACCAGCACCGCGTGTTCGCCATGCACGATGGCACCGCTTACCAGTTCCCGATGGGGCTGGGCCTTATCAATCAGTTCTTTGGCAAGTACTACTCGCCGGATGAGGCACGTCAGCTCATCAAGGATCAGGCAGGCGAGTTCGATGTCGATGAGGCACAGAACCTGGAAGAAAAGGCCATCGCACTGATCGGCCGTCCGCTGTACGAGGCTTTCATCCGCGACTACACCGCTAAGCAGTGGCAGACTGACCCGAAGGAGCTGCCGGCCGGCAACATCACCCGCTTGCCGGTTCGCTACACCTTCAACAACCGCTATTTCAATGACACCTACGAGGGCCTGCCAGTAGACGGTTACGCGGCATGGCTGGAGAACATGGCAGACCACGAGCTTATCGACGTCCAGCTGGACACCGATTGGTTCGAGGTTCGCGAACAAGTTCGCGAAGAGAACCCGGATGCACCGGTTGTTTACACCGGCCCGCTGGATCGTTACTTCGATTTCGCGGAAGGCGAGCTGGGCTGGCGCACCCTGGACTTTGATCTTGAGGTCTTGCCGACCGGTGACTTCCAAGGCACCCCGGTGATGAACTACAACGATGCTGACGTTGACTACACCCGCATCCACGAGTTCCGCCACTTCCACCCGGAGCGGCAGGACAAGTACCCGAAGGATAAGACCGTCATCATGAAGGAGTACTCGCGCTTCGCTGAGTCGGGCGACGAGCCTTACTACCCAATCAACACTCCAGAGGATCGCACCAAGCTCGAGGCTTATCGACGCCGCGCTGCGGCCGAGGCGAAGGAGAACCAGGTTCTCTTTGGCGGCCGCCTGGGCACCTACCAGTACCTCGACATGCACATGGCGATCGCCTCTGCGCTGAGCATGTTTGACAACAAGCTGGCTCCGTTCTGGAACGAGGGCAAGGTGCTCGAACAGGAGCGCGGCCACTAAGTCTCCTCTGCTGAGGTCGCGAAGCTTCAACCTTAAACGCTGCTCATATCACTCAACACGTGCACGTGTTGAGTGATGCGCCGTTTCGAGCGCAGTTAGTCGTTCTGAACTGCGGGGATAAACACACGCACGGCGGGGCACTTCATCGTGGAACCGGCTATATCGAAATCCTCGATCAACTCCAGCGGCATTTACTGCCGCCGCCAGAACCGCGTGACTCTCTGACGGCTTTTGAACTTGTCTTCCCGCGATGCGACGAGGGCGGAGAGGGCTGTTGCGAGCGGGGGAAGTCTCGGGGCGCTGTGATCGACTATGTGCAGGAACATGTGACGGGATCGAGTCGTGAGATCGCGGCGGCGGGCATGTCGGTGGGCGGTATTCATCGTGTGCTCAACGAGATGATGGAAGCTGGCGAACTTGTATGCACCGAGCCTTTGCGCAGTCCGAAACAACGGTATCGGTTCGCGTGATGGGTAGAAAATACCCCCATCACTCACGCGCGATGGCACCCCATCTCGTGATGTGTCATAATCCTCCCAATTAATGTGAACCGCAGCACACGGAGGATTGGTATGAACTCTCTCATCCTTATGGCCATCGGTCTTTCGATGATGGCCGTTGGCTACTTCTTGTACTCAAAATTTTTAGGTTCAAGAATCTATAGACTCTCCGATAGCTATAAGACGCCTGCCCACACCATGGAGGACGGCGTCGACTACGTGCCGACGAATAAGTACGTGCTTTGGGGCCACCACTTCACTTCGGTCGCGGGTGCGGCGCCCATCATCGGCCCTGCCGTCGCCGTTATTTGGGGCTGGTTACCGGCCTTCCTGTGGGTGACCATCGGCACCGTCTTCATGGCGGGTATGCATGACCTCGGCGCGCTGTGGGCTTCCCAGCGCCACCGCGGCCAGTCCATCGGTACGCTCTCCGGGCGCTACATCGGTGCGCGTGGCCGCAACCTCTTCCTGGTCGTCATCTTCCTCCTCCTGCTCATGGTGAACACCGCCTTCGGCGTGGTCATCTCCAATTTGCTGGTTTCGACGCCGACCTCCGTCATCCCGACGTGGGGCGCCATCATCGTCGCGCTCCTCGTGGGCCAAGCCATCTACCGTCTCAAGTGGTCGCTGCCGCTCGTTTCTGTTGTGGGCGTCGTTGCGCTCTACACGCTCATGATCATCGGTGATCGTTTCCCCATCGTGCTGCCGGAGACCGTTCTCGGCATCCCGGCGAACGGCGTGTGGATCATCGTTCTGTTCGTCTACGCGTTTATCGCCTCGCTGCTGCCGGTGTGGATGCTGCTTCAGCCGCGCGACTACATCAACGGCCTACAGTTGTTCATCGGCCTGGGCATTCTCTACGCTTCCTTCCTCTTCACCGCGCCCGACGTCGTCGCACCGGCGTTGCGCGACAACCTGCCGGCGGAAACGCCCGGTATCTTCCCGCTGCTCTTCGTTACCATCGCCTGCGGCGCAATTTCCGGCTTCCACGGCATGGTTGCCTCCGGCACGTCGTCGAAGCAGCTCGATAAGGAGACCGACGCTCGCTTTGTTGGTTACTTCGGTGCCGTCGGCGAGGGCCTTCTTGCACTGGGCACCATTATCGCCACGACCTCCGGTTTCAAGACGCTCGCCGACTGGGAGCAGATCTACTCCGAGTGGAACGCCGGCGGTGTGTCCGCCTTCGTTGAGGGCGGCGGCAACCTCATTAACGAGGGCCTGGGTATTTCCACCTCGTTGTCCGCAACCATTCTTGCGACCATGGCCGTCCTCTTTGCGGCGACGACAATGGACTCCGGCGTGCGCCTCCAGCGCTTCGTCGTCCAGGAGATCGGCGAGATCATGGGCTTCAAGATTGGCGCCCTCGGCGCAACGTCCATCGCGGTGGGCATCGCTTTCGCCCTCACCTTCTCGCAGGGCGCGGACGGTTCCGGCGGCATGACGATCTGGCCGCTTTTCGGTACTACAAACCAGCTTATGGCGGGTCTTTCGCTCGCCGTCATCATGGTCATTCTCACGCACCTGCGCCGCCCCACGTGGCCGGTTGCCATCCCGCTCATCTTCGTTACCGCGATGTCTCTGTGGGCTGCAGTCAAGCAGCTAGGCACGCTGTGGGCTGCCCAGAACTGGCTGCTCTTCGCTATGGACGTCGTCATCGTTGTTGCTGCGGTGTGGGTCATCGTCGAGGTTATCGGCGCCGTCTCTGCGGCACGCAAGGCCCCGCCCGTCGAGTGGGGTGACGAGGATACGGACGCGCCGAACCCGGTGCGTCAGTCTGCCGACGTCCCTGTGGCCTAAGTCTCTATGAGCCTCACCAGTCTGCTCAAAGAGTTCTACGCCGCGCCGTACCGGCGCGAGTTCGCCCGGGCGCGCCGGGACGAGGACGACTTCTTTCGTCTCATCGTCCTCTCCGAGGCGCTGGGCATCCCGAATCCGGCGAGCTTTTACACGATTGAGTTGCTCCCGGTTATCTACGAAGACCTACATGAATGGCATACACGCATGGGCATCGATCGCTCGCCGATTGAGGGGTTGAGCTGTTGCTAACGTTCTTTGGTGGCAAGGGTGGTGTGGGGAAAACCACGTTGTCGAATGCCTACGCGCTGGGCCGCTCGAAGCAGGAACGCGTCCTCGTTGTCTCCACCGATCCTGCCCATAATCTGGGCCACCTGTGGCATCAGGAGATCGGTCCGCAACCTGTGACGGTGCGCGAGAACCTCGACCTCGTGGAGCTGGACCCGGAGAAGGCGACCCACGCTCACCTCGCGCAGGCGGGGGAGACCATGCGCGCCCACATGCCGGAGCGCCTCCATAAGGAAGTTGATAAGCATCTGGAGCTTGCCGCAGCCTCCCCGGGCACGCATGAAGCTGCGCTCCTCGAGCAGATGGCCGTCCTTATCGAGGGCCACGAGGGTGCCTACGATCACATTATCTTTGATACCGCTCCGTCCGGGCATACCGCGCGTCTCATGGCGTTGCCCGAGCTCATGAGCGCGTGGACGGATGGTCTCCTCAAGCGCCGCGATAAAGCGGATAAGTTCGCGGACGTCGTCGGCTCGCTCGGTGGCGAGACCAAGTCACAGCGCCGTGACGCGGAGTTGCGTTCCATCCTTTATCGCCGCCGCACGCGCTTCGAGCATCTCCGTAACGCGCTGCGGTCCTCGACCTTCAATATCGTGCTCACGGCCGAGCGCCTGCCGGTCATGGAGACCATTGAGCTTTACACGGAGCTCGCCGAGCATCGCATACCGGTGGGAGAGTTGTTCATTAACCGCCGATCTCCGGCGGCGCTGCCTGGCCGGCGCGCGGTGGAGGAAGCAGCGCTTGCGACGCTATGCGCGGCGCTGCCTGGCGTGCCTGTCACTGAGCTTCCGCTGCTTGATTATGAAGTTGGTTCGCCCGAGGCGCTTGAGGAGGTAGCGACCTACCTGCAGCGATAGCTCAAACTTTCATCACGCGAATTGCTGGGTTGGTTCCCACTATTTGACCGCGCCCACTACTCTTGCTCTGGTTAACTCTAGGTTAACGAATAGAGAACGCAGAGTTGTGCTCTCGCAATAGACACGAAGGTGAGTGGGTGAATAATCAGGCTGAATATCCAGAATGTGCTCGATACCCTGCGCAAGGACCTTCACGAGTCCCACGGCCATAGCTTCTCTGCAGGGGAGATTGACTCGAAGCCGGATGAGGTTATCGCTGGCCACCTCAAGGGCGAGACGCTCGACGAGTTCGTCCTGGTCATGGTCGAGCGCGAGCACTCCGAATACTTTGGTTAGCACTGCGTGCACGTCCGCTTCGCGTCTGGCGAGGATCCGTCACTGGCTGCCGCTGCTGTCGCGCTCACCAAGAAGCGTGCGCGCGATGCACTGTACGTCGATGCTGCTGCCACGCACTCGGAGAACCTCTCGGATTCCCACTTGGCGCATGTCCTCGGAGAGCGTGGCTTGGGCGAGGACCCGGCCCGCTACCTCGATGAGGTGTGCACCGTCGCCATGCCGGATTACATCGTCTACCTTGGCTGCGACCTTGAGCGCGACGAGGCTGGCAAGGACATCAAGATCTGGGACATCGAGCCCACCACCACCGTCGAGGAAACCCGCGAACTCGCAGACGGCCTAGACTCTCGCGTGCTCTACGTGCTGGGCAAGCTCGGCATCGAGCCGATTTCCGAGGAAGCTCCCGTTAACGTCTAGGGAATGCAGTGCAGTATCTCGCTGTCCGATGGGCAGCGGGATTTTCGATCTTATGTTCGATTTTTGGCGACGGAGTCCGCCTGGAATCCGCTGTCATGTCGGTACCCCCGTGCAAAATCTAGGGCACAATATTTGTTAGAGAGCCTATCCGCGGGAAGGAGAGAAGCAATGTCAGCACCTATCATCCGTCGCTTGACGAAAAGCGAGGCTGCGGCCGAGCTCAAGGAACTCGAATCCGAGATCGTGGGAGATCCGGAAGAGTTTGAAGAGCGTGCCTATAACTATGATCTGTCGCCGACTGAGATGGGTTTGTGGGAGCGCATCTCTGAGCTTCGTTGGTTGATTAAGGCTGCCGGTGGAAGCGGCCGATAAGCTCGAACCAGTTGTGCGGGCTTTTCACAAGGAAATTGAACAGTCCCTCTCGTTCTTTTCGTCGACGAGCCCCAGTTTTGTCTTTACTGACCTTGACCGGAACATATCTGTGCGTCTTGACGAGGAAGAAAACGGTAGGCCGGGTATCGTCCCGCTCACGTCTTCGGCTACGTCGTCCTCGGGATAAAACCAGAATTTAAATGTACCTGGGATGACAGCCTTTCGTTTCCTGCTATCGATCAATCAAGTTTTGCGATCTATCCTTACGCAAACACGCAGAGGCCTCCACTTTTCCGGTTGAATACGATCGTGATCGGGGCCGTAAGAACCCGAGCGCACATTTTCATGTCCACGCTCATCGCGATGAGTTCACCCATTTGATGGGGTTTAGCGAGAAGCTCAACACGAAAAAGAACAAGAAAGTCCGCGAATTCCTTAAGAAGGCGCCCGCGATTTCTTCTTTTCATTTCACGAATGGGGGGGCACCGCTTTCGGCCCATTCTGGAAGACGTACTTGAGAGCTTGCGTCTCGAGTTCAACCTCGATGTGGACAACGCATTGTGGCAGGAACACCTCAAAACCGTGCGGCTCAAATGGCATTCGATCCAAACTGCCGCCGTTGTACGCGATAACCCAGCTGCTGCAGTGAAGGCTCTGCAGGAAGAATATGGATTGAAGGTCCCCGCTGAATGGGATTGCCCGCCAGCGAGGATCGACAAGATTAACCGAAGCTAGTCTTCATCGCGAGAAAGCTCTGAATACCTCGGCGCGAATTTCTCCATCTGTTCAATGACAAGCTTGATGGCCTCCGGCGCCTTGTCCGGTGGATACTTGTAGTCGCGTAGCAATCTGCGGACCGAGCGGCGTAGTTTCGCACGTACGTCATCGCGTACTGTCCAGTCGGTCTTCGCATCGCGACGCAGCATGGAAACGAGCTGGCGTGCAATTTCAGCAAGAACTTCGTCGTCCATGAGCTCGGTTGCGGATTCGTTTGTCGACACCGCGTCGAAGAAGGTGAGCTCGTCATTGCCTAGTGGCGGGGTGAATTGTTCACCGCGTTTGCTTTCCTTGACAATCTCCTTGGACAGGCGGATGAGTTCGGCGATGATTTCAGCGGCCGTGAGCTGCTGATTGGTGTACCGATTCATCAGCTCGGTGATCCGCTCGGAGAACTGCTTGGAGCGCAGCTCGTTGTTTCCTGTGGCGGTGCGGGCTTCCTGCTGGAGCTGGCGGCGCAACGCATCGATCAGCAACGAGACCTCAGAGGGGGATTGTTTGTCCTTGAACAGGTCGACGGTGAGATCCTGCAAGTTCGGAATCTCAATCCCGGCCTGGCGGTAGATGTCGATGACACCGGTGGCCTCAGCCGAATCAACGACCAACTTGCCTAGGGCGTTGCGGATGGAGTCGCTAATCGGCTCGCCATTGGCCACGCGGTCGCCCGCATCGAGCTTGATGAGCCAGTTCTTGACCTCGGAATAGAACTGCACGCTCGGACGGAATTCATCGGCGGCCGGGCTGTTGGACGCAAGCGCCCATGCACGTGCGAGCCTTCCTGCCTGACGCTTGAACTCGTCCGCGACGGGACGCGCATTTGGCTTCTCGGGGTCGTAGTTGCCTTCGGTTCTTGGATTGCGAAGGAAACCAGTGACATCGAGCAGGGCACGACGAAGGTTGGCGTCATCGATGAAAGCGGTGTTCTTCCATTCGATTCCCACAATGTCGTCGAGACGAGCCAGGAATCCCTTCGCCAGAGTTAGTGCTTCCTCAACGTCCTGGCCTGTGACCTTGGTTCCGTCGTCGGAAGGGTTAAGGGTGAACTCCGCAAGAGCTTTCTCCAGGTTCTCCACCAGCGGAGCATAGGCGACAAGGAGGCCATCCTGCTTGTTTCGGAACGTGCGGTTCACACGGGCGAGGGTCTGCATGAGCAGTGCACTCTTGAGTGAACGGTCAATGTAGAGCGTGTGCAGGGGCGGTGCGTCGAAGCCGGTGAGCATCATTGATTGGACGATGGCGATTTCCAGCTCGTCGTCGACGTCCTTGATGCGGTTCTTCACTGCCTTGAGCGCGCTCGGGCGGCGCATGTGGACCTTGAGCTCATCCGGGTCGGACGGCGCGGCAGAGTAGATCACCTTGATCTTGCCCTTGTCATCGGCATCCGAATGCCACTCAGGGCGCAGCGCCACGATCTTGGAGTAGAGGCGCGCCGCAATGGAACGCGTGGCGGTGACAATCATCGCTTTGCCCGGTGCACCGATGAATTCCCGCATGTTTTCGCGCCGGTCTTCCCAGTGGCGAACAAAGTCCTCAGCGAGCGCATCCAAGCGGTCGTCGGAACCGTAAATGATTTCCAACGCGGCGACGGAGCGCTGAATCCGGTCGCGCTCCACCTCGTCGAGACCCGTGAGCACTTCCTCGGCAGAGTCATCAATATCGTCATCCGTGATTCCAGCAATGCGCTTGAGTGGGATGAGGCGCGGCTCGAAGTAGACGGGCACCACGGCACCATCTTCGACGGCGCGGTTCATGTCGTAGACATCCACGTCGTCACCGAAGACCTTGCGCGTATCGCGGTCCCACTCCTTGAGCGGGGTACCGGTAAACGCCAGCATGGTGGCATTCGGCAACGCATTGCGCAGGTGCTGTGCGTAACCATCAGCGGCGGTATCGCCAAAGCCATAGTGGGAACGGTGTGCCTCGTCGACGATGACCACGATGTTGCTCCGGTCAGAGAGCAACGGGTGCTCGGTCTCACGCAACTCACCCTGGCCGTTCAAGCCAAACTTCTGGAGGGTAGAGAAGTAGATGCCACCGGAGGTTTTCTGCGACAGCAGCTCACGCAACTCAGCACGCGACTCGATATTGCGCGGTGCCTCCGGCAGGATGGTGGACCGGTTGAAGGTCTCGAAGAGCTGCTCATCTAGCTCGGTACGGTCATTGAGCACAATGACGGTCGGGCTGAGCATCTCGGACCGGCGCATAATCTTGGCGGTGTAGAGTTCCATCTCCATGGACTTGCCGGCACCCGTCGTGTGCCAGATGACGCCAGCGCGCTTGTCGCCGCGCGCCGCCGTGATCGTGGAACCCACAGCCTTGGTCACCGCGAAGTACTGGTGCGGCTTCGCGATGCGCATGACTAGCCCCTCGGCCGTGTCATCGAACGCCGTGAAGTCGCTGTAGAGCTGCCCAAAACGCTCCACATTAAACAGACCATCAAGCAACAGGTCCAGTTGCGTGACCGGCTCGCCGGCCACAACCATGTTGTCGGATGGGACAGGACGGCCGTCCTCATTCACGTTCCACGGTGCGAAGTGGTTCCACGGAGTAAACGGCGTGCCGTACTTGGCGCTGAGGTCATCCGAAGGAATCACAATATTGGCAAAGCGGAAGGCCATGCCGAATTCCTTGACGTACGTCTGCAGCTGATTGTGGGCGCCTTCGATTGAGGTATTCGCGCCCGTCTTCTTCAGCTCGATGAATGCCAGCGGCATGCCGTTGACGTAGCAGACCACATCGAAGCGACGTTCCCCATCAAGGTTTGCAACGGTGACCTGGTTGAGCGACAAATAGTCGTTCATGTGCGGCTGTGAGGACAGGAAGACGATGGTCGGGTTCTGGATATTGCCCTCGTGGTCGATGTACTCGATACCGCGATAGCCTTCCACCAGAATCTGGTGAATGCGTCGGTTCTCCGCAATCGCGGACTGCGACTTCGGCGTGATGACCTCACCAATCGCCTGGTCGAGGTACTCCTCCGGTACGCCCGGGTTGAGGTTGCGCACGGCATTGCGCAGACGCCCGCGCAGCACGATGTCATTCCACGTGTCGCGCTCGCCGGAGCCCGGCGCAAAGTCCGGGCCATGCCCAGACACCCACTCCAGTTCCGCCAGGTGGTCCTGAACGATGAGTTCGAGGGATTCTTCGCTCAACATGAGCTTCTCCTTAGGAGTTGTAGGGGTAGGGTTGCTTAGCTTTCCGACGCCGCCGTGTCCGCAACGTCCGCAGCCTCCTCCGCTTCACCGACCGTGATGCGGCCGCTCATGAGGAGGGGAAGGAGTTCGTCGCGGGTTCGGGCGAGGACGTGGTTTTCATGTATAAGGGCATTGCACTTTGGAATGAGTACATCCATTAGTTTGCCAAGCTCAATCGACTTCGGGTCATCGGGATCAGGGATAGCGCAGCTTGCGATATCAGCCCATTTTGCTCGGGGCATTCGAGTACCGTTTGAATTCTGCGTCGCAATAGCGACGGTTTCCTCGGCACTCATTGCTGCCAGTAATAAGCCTCGATAAGAGTCTTCGCGAGGACGGACAACGAGAACGTCGGTGGAACAATAGCCGCCGATTGGAGCAACACCTACCTTATGGAAGTAGGGGCGCAACTTGCCGAAGAGTACATCGCCTACCAGGAATGATGACTTCGCAGAGGTAGCTTCGGGTACCTGCGTATGGCGTGAGATCCAAATTTGTTTTGAGTCGAAGTGCTCGAGATTGATAAGAGCCTTTGATTCATCCATTTCTTCTGGTTTGACATTCTTCTTAACCAGTTCGCCGATGCTCTCAATTGCGTGATTGCTAGATTTCGGAATTGCTGTGTATAGATTTTTGACGAGCTCGTTAGCCGTTGCGAGTACGCGAACATTCGCTGTGATTTTGTCGTCGAGAGCCCGGAGCGGAGCAGATATGGATTGCTGTTGTCGTACCGAAAAATCGGGCAGTTCCAGTTGCTCCAGCATTCCTTTCGTGAGAGCAGCTCGTGAAGCTCCAGATGATGCGAGCATCAATAAGTGCTGTTTTACCTCGGGGGAATACAACCAGTACATAAGCCAGTAAGGGTCGAGCTGGTCTGGATTTGCTCGGATGATAGCGACGTGTTGATTGACGCGGGCTTGCTGTCGACGGTTCCAGATTGCGACTCTTGCCGTTGAGTCACCGGTGATATTTAAGAGCACATCATTGAGGTGGACACTGACACCTTCCATCGCTTGAGCTTGTTCTTCAGAGATAAAGGCTAGGCCTGATTCGTGGAATGACAGATCTATTATGTTCTGGGAGCGAATAATCGGAATTCCGGAGTCGATGTAGGCGCTCTTGCCGCCACGAGGTGTCGAGCCTGAGCCAATTTTGGTAGTCAGTTCTTTCAGGTTGGGCATGTTACTTCAACCTCCCCAGCTGTTCGCGCACAACCTTGTCTAGGCGGGCGGCGTCGTCAAGCGCGGCGGTGAGCTCGTTGGTGAGTCGGGTGATTTTCTCGTTGATGGGCTCGTCGTCTTCTTCGACCTCGGCGAAGCCGACGTAGCGGCCGGGGGTCATGGCGAAGTCGGCGTTGCGGATGTCGTCGAGGGAGGCGGACTTGCAGAAGCCGGCGATGTCCTCGTAGGCCTCGTCCTTCGGTGCGGAGGTGCGGCCGCGCCACAGGCGGAAGGTGTCGGCGATCTTCTGGATGTCGTCGTCGCTGAAGGTGCGTTCCGTGCGGTCAATCATGTGGCCGAGCTCGCGGGCATCGATGAAAAGCACCTGGTTGGTGCGGTCGATGGTGCCCTTGGAACCGGCCTTCTTGTCTTTGGCGAAGAACCAGACGCAGACCGGAATCTGCGTGCCGCGGAAGAGCTGTGCAGGAAGTGCGATGACGCAAGAGACGATGTCGTCTTCGACCATAGCCTTGCGGATATCGCCTTCACCGGAGGAGTTCGACGTCATCGTGCCGTTGGCCATGACGACGCCGGCCTCACCCTGAGAGGTGAGCTTGGAAATGATGTGCTGCATCCACGCGAAGTTTGCATTGCGCTTGGGCGGGACGCCGTACTTCCAACGGGAGTCCTCCTCGTTTCGCGACCAATCCTTGATGTTGAACGGTGGGTTGGCCATGACGTAGTCCATCTGCTTGTCCGGATGGATGTCACGGGCGAAGGTGTCGGCCCAGCGCTCACCCAAGCCAGCAGAGCTAATGGCGTGGATGGCCAGGTTCATCTTGGCCATGCGCCAGGTGCGCTCATTGAGCTCCTGACCGTAGATGGCCAGAGCAGTGCGGTCTTTCTCCGTGGTTTCGAGGAACTTCTCTGCCTGCACGAACATGCCGCCTGAACCACAGCACGGGTCGTAGACGCGACCCTGGGTCGGCTCCAGGATTTCTACGAGGGTACGTACGACAGGGCGGGGAGTGTAAAACTCGCCGCCACGCTTGCCCTCAGCACGGGCGAACTTCTCCAGGAAGTACTCGTAGACCTCACCCAGCAAATCGCGTGCGCGTTCTGGCCCCTCCGCGGTGAAACGCGTGGTGCTGAACAAGTCGATGAGTTCGCCCAAACGACGCTGGTCAACGCTTTCCGAGGCGAAGTTCGTGGGCAGGGTACCTAACAGTGACTCATTGTCCAGCATGAGCTGTTTCATCGCGTTATCGATGAGCTTGCCGATGGACTGGTACTCCTGGCCGGCGTCGGCCGACTTGCCCTTCGAGTTGTCACGCAGGAAGGTCCAACGAGCGATGGGGTCGACCCAGAAAACGTTCTTCTCACGGTAAGCGTCGATATCCTCCAGGTCTTCCTGGATGTACTCTTCGCTATCGCCGCGCTCCTCGCCTTCGGCACGCAGCTCCGCGCGACGGGCATCGAAAGCATCAGTGACGTATTTGAGGAACACCAGTCCTAGGACGATGTCCTTGTACTGGGAGGCGTCCATGGAGCCGCGCAGCTTGTCTGCTGCCTTCCATAAGGTGTCCTTGAGCTCTTTGAGGGTGGTGGCGGAGGCAGGCTCTACGTTCTGCTCATCCTTGACTGAGTTAGTCATTTTTTCTCCTTACATATAACGGTGTTTGTGTGTTTGAATGTTGAACTCTGTTATTAGCCTGGTGGGGATTGTGCACGAGATTCAGCGATGGTGACAGCACCGGTACCTATCGACATGACGAGGCCGTGCTCAAGTTCATCGAGGCTATGTAACTGTTCTAAGAGCTGCTGGCGTCGTGCGCGGAGCTGGTGCTCGACTGAGCAGAGGTGCTGCGCATTCTTGCGAGGCAATACGGGGAAGTACACCGATCCCAACTCGGAGGAGACAGCTTCGTTGATAGCCTTCTCTACGAGGTAGGGAATGCAGACCTGTTCCAAGGGCGTGTGGCTGCGTCCACGGAAAGTGCGGCATCGTAGTGCTTGAGCCGGTGCAGTGACTAGCTTGCCGCCTTCCTCATCGATGAGCGCGCGTGGTCTGGGGCTCTTGATGAAGACCACGTCCCCTGGTTCTGTGAGGGTGCCGCGCGGTGCAATGTCCTCCAACCGGAGACGATCGATGCAACGTGCGCCCTGTGGAATGCTCCCCAGAATTTCGGGTTCACCGATGAGTTCCAGTTTTGCTACTGCTTCGGGGGCGAGATCACGTTCGGCAATGCGGGAGCCGCTGAGTTTCTGCAGCACCCCAGTGCGAGCGTTGGTCGCGGCCTTCCACGGTAGGTACTCAAGGCGCGTTGCCCCCGATTCAGCGCGCATACCAATCTTTGGCTGCGCGTCCTCCAACCCTGCTGAACTGATGTCTAACCCTGCCTGATGCGCGGTGTGCATGAGATCGGCGGCGGAAGACGTCGACGTAGAAGAAAAGACCGAGTCATCGAGAGAATGAGTACGACTGCGCCAGGCATCAGCGGCGCGAAGAATACGACCGCGGACAAAGGTGTGCTTGCGTGCTTCATCCGGTGTGGTGAGCATGGTTGCCCAGTCAGAGACGAGACCGGGTGTCTTAAGGTCCGGCACGTCAGCGATAACGGCAGCAGCATCGGCAGGGTTGCCTATGGCCTCGCGATTAGGGCGCTTGAGAATCCATAGTGCGCCCTGCTGCTGTCCGCGGTCCGGAAAAATGCCTCGGGGCAGCCGTGCACTGTAACGCAGTGGTGCAATCGCGCCGGTTTCAGTCGGTGCGAGGAAACGCCGTCGGACGACCTCCGCTAAAGAGTCCTCGATAAGCATGTCTGCGGTGGAAATACAGAACATTGCGCCGCGTTCGTCCAAGTTGTCGAGCAAGTCCTGGAGGTGCTCGAAGTATTCGGTCGCATTTTTGAGAGGGGAAGGAGCGCCGAGGACGATGAGAGAATTTGTCGGGATCTCCTCGCTAGCGTCGATGAATTCCACGTTTCGGCACGCTAGTTCGGCCCAATAGAGAGAGTCTGGTGCGCAGTCCTTGCGATATCCGATGTTGAGCGCCAGCGTTTCTTCGAGTTCCCGGGCGAGTCCAGTGACGAAACCTAGGCTGTATTCATCAGTAGGGATGATAGGTGGAGTTGGGTTTTCTAGCGTGAGGGCTTCCGATACTGCTTGCATAGCGCGGGAAGTAAAACGGGAAGAGAGTGTTACCTGGCGCTGAGCACTGAGGTCATCTGCAAGACGGGCGAGCGCGGTCGCGGGCCCGAAAGCTGCCTCGGCTACCTGCTCTGCTGCTTGTGCGATGTCAGCTTCAGAGGCATCAGAAGGAATGTTGTCTGCTGCGCGCTGGTACGCCGCGGTAAGAGAGTCGATTACTGCAGCAGAGGGCGAAAAATCCTGAGGGGAGGAAGCCGTGTTGCAGTTCAAAAGGCCCAACGCCGCGCGTGCCGGATTGCGGAGCAGCATTCGGTAGAGCGAAGAATAAAAGAGGGCATCTTCAACGGCTGTGTCGCGGCGGCCGAGCTTAGTTGCTCGCAGCCAATCTTGAATTTCGGTGATGGCGTAGTAGGGGTGGCCATCATGTTCTCCGCAAGGGGAGGGGAAGGGCGCGATGGATTCTGAGTTAAAGCGCTGAATCCACTCGTTGACCGCGGGGCGCGTAACGCCGGTCAGCCGGGCGACATCGGCGAGTGTCAGTGTTGCGGTCACTTGAGGCCTCCTTTCATAGGGTAGTGATGGGGAACAAGGGCGAGCGGTCATCGCTGATCGCTCTGTCCAATACGTTAAATGAACTCGATTAAAGTACCCAGCTTTTAGTCTGTTAATTATCCTGAAGGGGGCTTAAGGCCGATTAATTAATAATGAAAGAGTGTTGCCCAAGAGTGGTTTGGTTTTCGCGGGGATCGGGCTTCAAAGTCGACATGTGCATGGCTATCGTCTCCGCGCTGAGCATGTTCGACAACAAGCTGGCTCCGTTCTGGAACGAGGGCAAGGCGCTTGAGCAGGAGCGCGGCCACTAAAACAGCTTGCCTGCTTCAATCCCCGCCGACGAGGAGCTTTGAATCTTCTTCGGCGGGCTTTTTGTGTCTGTACGCCGGCGCTTTGCCGGTTTACGCGTGTCGCGAGTCGGTGTTGAAACCGGTGGCAAATCTCCGTAAGGTTAACATTAGGTTAACAAACAGAGAACAGAAAGTAATTGGGTGAGTGCCATGACGCATCTCAATGATCACCGCCTCGCGACCCTGCGCCAGGACCTCCACGACCTGTACGGCAACACTCACGCTGCCGCGGAAATCGACGCCGAGGTAGACGCGGCAATCGCGCGCCATACTGCCGGTGCAACGGTCGAAGAATTCATCCCTGTTCTGGTTGAACGCGAGGTAAAGGAATACTTCGGCGGGCACCGCATCCATGTCCGTTTCTCTGCTGGCACCAACCACGCCCTTGCGGAGAAGGTTGTTGAATTGACCAAGGAACAGGCCGGCGACGCCTTGCTTGCCGACGCCGCTCATTTCCACACCGAGGTTGATCCCAACAACCGCATGGTCAGCATGCCTGACTTCATCGTGTACCTAGGCCGCGAGATCCCACGCGACGAAGCAGGCAAGGACATCAAGATTTGGGATATCGCTGCGGCCAATACGCCAGAGGAAGAGCGCGAACTTATCGATGACCTCGGCGCCCGCGTGCTTTACATGTTGGGCAAGCTGGGCATCGAGCCAGTAGGCGATAAGGCCCCTGTCGAGGCCTAATCTCCCAACTAGAAGCGATAGGTCGAGTGCCTCCGATTCTTCGCGCAGAGTTGATTCATCCGAGGGCGAAAGCAGATGACCTTCATCGAAAGATAGAAGGCTCTGCTTTTTAATAGATGGAGAATGCGAGCGCATTTATGGCCTTTTCGGTGCGGATTAATCGTCGTGCTCACGGCCAGATTGTGTTAAATGCGCGTCACTGCAGCCATGAATCCGTGTGGGAGCGAGGTTATCGGCCACAAACCACTAGGCTGTTTGACTGAATATTGTCATAAAACCGTTTGGAGAATCGAAGTAATCGTGACTGCCAACAATTCCTCCGCCAGCGCCGCTGGCAGCGAAACCCGCGTTTTCGAACCTGTTCAGCGAATCTTGCTGCCCAAGCGCGGCGAGCCTTTTGACGTCCGGATGCTCTATCTCATCGAGTCTGAGCAAAACCGCGAGCGCCTGAGCTGGACCAACCGCACCGCGGTGACGATTCCAGCGGGTGAAGAGGCTTCTTTCGAGACCTACTTCAACGCTTTCCCTGCCTCCTACTGGCGCCGCTGGTCCCAGCTGAAGTCCATCGTGCTCTCCCTCGAACTCGAAGGCCAAGCCAACGTCTCCATTTATCGCTCCAAGCAGGATGGTCAGCGCATCTCCGTGGCCAACCACCTGGTCGGCAGCGGTCACCACGACTTCGAACTGCCGCTGAAGAACTTCGAAGACGGCGGCTGGCTGTGGTTCGACATCACCGCAGAGAAGGAAACCGTCCTTTCTAATGCGGCATGGTGCGCTCCACATGAACCAGGCCCGCAGATTATGCCGGACGGTACGGAGATCCCGGCGTCGGAAAAGCGCGTTGCCGTGGGCATTCCTACCTTCAACCGCCCAACCGACGCCGTCGCAGCGCTGCAGGCTCTCGCCGAGGACCCAGTGGTCGACGGCATCATTGACTACGTTCTCATGCCGGACCAGGGCAACCAGCACCCAGCAGACGAGCCAGGCTACGAGCAGGCCGTCGAGCACTTCGGCCCGCGCTTCCGCGAGTTCCGTCAGGGCAACCTGGGCGGCTCCGGCGGCTACTCCCGCATCATGTACGAGGCGTTGGAGAACACCGATTCCCCGTTCATCCTCTACATGGATGATGACATCGCCATCGAACCGGACTCCATCCTGCGCGCAGTGCAGGCCGCGCGATACGCCGCCAAGCCGATCATCGTTGGCGGCCAGATGCTGAACCTGCAGGAGCGCTCCCAGCTGCGCACCACTGGCGAGCAGGTCAACAAACACGTCTTCATGTGGGGCGGGGCCCCGCACGCGGTCTACGACCACGACTTCGCCAAGTACCCATTGCGCGCTATTGGTGACGCCCAGTCGCACCTCGACCCACGCAAGTACGACTCCCGTGCTCTCCATCGCCGCGTCGATGTCGAATACAACGGCTGGTGGATGTGCCTCTTCCCGCGCGTCGTAGCTGAGACCAACGGCCAGCCGCTACCACTGTTTATCAAGTGGGATGACACCGAGTACTCCCTGCGCGCAGCCGCTAACGGCTTCCCAACTGTCACCTGGCCGGGGGCCGCAATCTGGCACATGGCGTGGGCGGACAAGGACGACGCCATCGACTGGCAGGCGTACTTCCACCTGCGCAACCGCCTCATCGTCGCTGCGATGTACCACGACGGCGACGTCAAGGGCATTACGAAGTCCATCTTCAAGTCCACCCTCAAGCACACGATGTGCATGGAGTACTCCACCATGGCTATCCAGCTGGAAGCTATGAAGGACTTCCTCGCCGGCCCGGATCACCTCTTCGACATCCTGGAATCCTCCCTGCCGCGCATCGCGGAAATCCGCAAGAACTACTCCGATGCCGTCATCATCGAATCCGCCGACCAACTGCCGGCTCCGACCGGCGCGCCGGGCGTGCCGACCCGCAACATCGGCGGCCGCCTCGGCAAGGTCAAGAAGCTGCCATGGCTGCTCAAATCCGCGAAGCACCTTGTCACCAAGGAAGACCGCGCGCACCACGAGGCGCCGCAGCTCAACCTCACCCCCGACGAGGCGCGCTGGTTCACTCTGTCCCGCGTGGACTCCGCAACAGTTTCCACCGCCGGCGGTACCGGCGTGGCCTTCCGCAAACGCGACCGCGATCTGGCCACCGACCTCGTCAAGCAGACCCGCGGCCTGCTCAAGGAGATCGAGGAGAACTTCGATGATCTGAAGTCGCAGTATCGCGCCGCGATGCCGGAGCTGACTTCCCGCGAATCCTGGAGGAAGGTATTCGATGCCCAGTAAGCTTTCTGTAGCTGAATCACACGTTCTGGAAAGCATCCAGAACGCAGCTTTCGACGTCCCTGGAGTTGTACCTGCCGCCCGCGGCTTGAGCCACCTTGGCGAGCACGCCCTCGGCTGGATGGGTGCTTCCGCAGTGATGTACGCGGTCAACCATGATGACAAGGCGCGGCGTCGCCAGTGGGCATACGTAGGCGCGGGTGCATTTACAGCCCACGCGGCGAGCGTTGTAATCAAGCGCATCGTGCGCCGCAAGCGCCCTGACTACCCCTACGTTCGCGTCGGCGTGGGCACCCCGTCCAAGCTGTCGTTTCCGTCCTCGCACTCGACGTCGACAACCGCGTTCCTCGTGGGCGTCGCACACCTAACCGGCAATCCGTTGCCGCTCCTTGGTGTGCCTGTGATGATGGCTTCGCGTATGGTGCTCGGAGTGCATTACCCAACGGATACCGCGGTTGGAGCTGCGATCGGTGCAGTCACCGCAGAGGCATTAACCCGCTATGAAAGGAAGACCGCGTGAGCGAGACACACCACGAAGACGGTTCGCAGCGGGTATTCCACTCTGAACCGCATACCTCAGGCATCGACACCGGCCGCAAGCGTAAGCCGCCGAAGAACCTCGTCGACGGAATGATCAAGGCGCTGCGCCCAAAGCAGTGGGTTAAAAACGTCCTCGTCCTCGCCGCTCCAGCAGCAGCGGGTGCGGACGCACTGTTCCATTCGCGCGTGCTTCTCGACGTCCTCCTTGCCTTCATCGTCTTCTGCATGGGCGCGTCCTCGATTTACCTCATCAATGACGCTCGCGACGTCGAGGCTGACCGGGCTCACCCGACCAAGCGCTTCCGTCCCATCGCGGCCGGCGTGCTGCCGGTGGGCCTGGCGTATGCGATGGCAGCGCTGCTCATTGTCGGTTCCATCGGCTTGTCCTTCTTGGCCACCGCTGGCCCACAGCTGGCAATCGTGATGGCTGTGTACATCGCTTTGCAGCTGGGCTACTGCTTTGGCTGGAAGCACATGCCGGTCATCGACATCGCGCTGGTTTCCTCCGGCTTCATGTTGCGCACCATGGCTGGTGGCGTGGCAGCGGGCATCGTGCTTTCCCAATGGTTCCTGTTGGTTGCGGCATTCGGTTCGCTGTTCATGGCTTCCGGTAAGCGTTACTCGGAGATTCTTTTGGCCGAGCACACTGGTGCGAAGATCCGCAAGTCCCTTGAGGGCTACACGCCGACCTACCTACGCTTCGTCTGGACCCTTGCGGCTACCGCTTTGGTCATGTCCTACTCGCTATGGGGCTTCCAGCTTTCCAACGCCGCTGATGGCCCAGCTGGCGTCTGGTACCAGGTTTCGATGGTTCCATTTACGATTGCCGTGCTGCGCTATGCTGCCGACGTCGACCGCGGCAATGGCGGCGCACCTGATGAGATCGCGCTCGAGGATCGTGCCTTGCAAGTACTCGCCCTTTTGTGGCTGGCTTGTATCGCAATGGCGGTTTATATTATCCCAGTGTTTTAACGCCGTGAGCGCCGCGAATACGGTCAAATCTAAAGGGGGATGTTAAACTTTTTCCCCATGAATAACACTGATAACAGGAATCTGCTTCGGTATAGCGCCGTTGCGTCAGCTCTTGTTATTGGTGTTTTTGCGTTTTGGGGTGGCTTCGCCCGCCGGTGGATTTCCGATGACGGCCTCATAGTCCTGCGCACGGTCCGCAACCTGGAAGCTGGGAATGGCCCAGTCTTTAACGCCGGTGAGCGAGTAGAAACCAATACCTCGACGCTGTGGCAATACCTCATCCTTCTCGTGCGATGGGTAACAGGTGCGGATCTGTCAGGTATCGCCATCTACTTGGGCTTGTTCTTCTCTGTCGCCGCGATGTTCATCGGCGCTTGGGCTACGAGCAGGGCCCACCGCACTGCCGTTCTAGCTCCAGCGGGCAGCCTCGTTTATCTAGCGCTACCGCCCGCGCGTGACTTCTTTACGTCCGGTCTCGAATGGGGATTGTCCATCTTCTATCTGGCGGTGCTGTGGTGGATGTTGGTCAAGTGGTCCCGCGGCGTCGACAATGCAAAAGAGTGCGCTAGTGACTCTATGCCGTACTGGCTAGCGCTGTGGGCGGGCATTTCCTGGCTTGTTCGACCTGACCTTGCCCTTTATGGCGGCCTGGTGGGACTTTTGCTGCTCGCTACCCACCGTGGGTGGAAAGCCTGGCTAGGAATCTTGGCCTCCGCGCTGCCCTTGCCGGGCGCATATCAGATTTTCCGCATGGGCTACTACGGCCTTTTGACTCCCCACACTGCGGTGGCTAAGTCGGCGTCGGGAGCTGCATGGAGCCATGGTTTCCGCTACCTTGGTGACTTCGCCCTCCCTTATGCCCTCTATATTCCACTCCTCGTGTTGGGCGGCTGGGCCCTGTGGACCTATCGCTCTAGCCTGCGTCCAACGCGGCTTCGCTCCCAAGCCAGCATTACTTACTTGTTGGTGGGCGCAGCGGTTTTGCACTTTGTCTACATCTTTCGCGTCGGCGGGGACTTCATGCATGGTCGGATGCTCTTGCTACCGCTTTTTGCGATGTTGCTGCCAGTGTTTGTCCTCCCGTTGCGCTCCGCAGCGTCTATCAGTGCGGCACTCTTTTGCGCAGTTTGGTCCGTGGTGATTATCCTGCGCGGGCACCCCACGGATTGGAATACCTACCAAGGGAAAATCAATATTGTCGATGAGCGCGACTTCTGGACCTATTCCGTCAAGCGGGAACCAGGCGATCCGCCTCGCTCTGAGAGGGACTTCCTTCCTATGCGGCAAATGGAGGCCTACCAAGAGGGCATCGATGATCTTGAAAAAGGTGATGCTCTCGCTGTTCTATATGCGCTTCCACGCGAGGAGAACAAGTATGCGTGGAAAGGCGTTGCTCGCGAACCCGGCCGGGACGAGCCGCCTACTTTGTACTTCATCAACATGGGCATGACTTCGATGAATGCCCCGTTGGACGTGCGCGTGCTCGATAACATTGGCTTGGCGACGCCCCTCGCCGCCCGCCAGCCACGCATAGAAAACGGACGGATTGGCCATGACAAGGACCTGCCTTCGTACTGGCAGGCTGCTTTGACGGGCGTGGATATCGATTCGCTGCCACAGTGGTACGACAAGAAGGAAACTGCTAAGGCTCGTCAGGCGTTGCAAACGTCAGATTTCCAAAAGCTCTTTGCGACCTATAAAGACCCGCTTGATGCACACCGTTTCTTTGAAAACATCAAGTTTGCATTGACGGATGGGCGGACTCTGACTTTTTCGGCGGATCCTGACGATTACCTTGTGAAATAGCGGAGAGTTTTCCCAAACTTCGGCGTGTCGCCACCTATAGATGGATCGGCCACCGTAGTGCGCGGGGGGTACAAGGTGGGAGAAATCGGGCTGCGTGGGTTAAGCTGCTAAAGATTCCTCGTTATATTTCCGTGACGTTAACGTTTAGACATGTGGCGACGATAAGTGTGAATAGCACTAAAAATTTTTCTTGATCTCGAAGTTGAGAAGTACAAAAGGAGAGACATGACTGCACTGAGTTCGGGTCTCAAAGCGCGTGTACTCACAGTGGTAATGACCGTTGCGGTCGCGCTTGGCCTCGTCGTAGCTACAGGCACCCAAGAAGCCGAGGCAGCAAACCGTGACTGGCTGCGTCCCGATGCCACCGGTTCTTGCGAATGGGACGGCGTGGGTTGGTGGGTTCAGCGTTGTGACGTTTGGTCGCCAGCAATGGGCCGCAACATCCCAGTCCAGATCCAGCCTGCGAAAAACGGCGGCAACGCTGGCCTGTACCTGCTTGACGGCTTGCGTGCTACCGACAGTACCAATGCTTGGGTTAACGATGTGAATGCTGCCCGTACCTACGAGCCTCACAACATCACCCTGGTTATGCCGGTTGGTGGCGCAGGTTCTTTCTACGCTGACTGGAACGGCCCGGCTACCTATGACTTGGTTGCGCCGACCAACTACCAGTGGGAAACCTTCCTGACCTCTGAGCTGCCGGGTTACTTGGAGCGTAACTTCGGCGTTGCCCGCAATAACAACTCGATCGCTGGCCTGTCCATGGGCGCCACCGCTGCCATCACCTTGGCTGGTAAGCACCCGGATCAGTTCCGCCAGGTACTGTCCTTCTCCGGCTACCTGACCACCACCTTGCCAGGTGCGCAGACCTTCATGCGCCTCGCGCTTCTCGACGCCGGCGGATTCAACATCAACGCAATGTACGGTTCGCTGTTTAACCCGCGTCGCTTCGAAAACGATCCTTTCTACCAGACCGATCGTCTGCGCAATACTGACGTGTACATCTCTGCTGCAACGGGCATTCCGGGTGCCGGTGACGCTGGTTATCTCCCGCAGCACCAGCTTTCTGGCGCGGTCCTGGAGATGTTCTCACGTGCAACCACCCGCATGTGGGAGGCTAAGGCTCGTGCAACTGGTCTGCGCGTGACCACCAACTACCCGATGCAGGGTCTGCACAACTGGGCACAGTTTGGCTACCAGCTGGAGCAGTCCAAGCCGCAGGTTCTCAACGTGATGAACGCTTGGTAAACGCCAAGGAGAGTATCTAGCGAAGCTCTAAACAAGCCGGCCGTAGGAATTCCTACGGCCGGTTTTGTGGTTTTGGGCGTGTTCCTCTTCCAAAAGTCTCAAGTTCAACTTAAACTTGAGCGCACAATAGACAGCACTTCGTGGCCTAGTAGCGTCGTCCGGAGGAGGGGAACCTTCGGAAACCGTATTACTAGGGCGCTCCCTCGACATACCTACAAGGACTCATCCATGCGTAAAAATGCGTCTGCCCCTAACCTGCGCTCTCCAGGTTCCCCGACCAAGGCTCGCAAGGGTCTGGCCATCGCAGCTCTGCCAACCGCTGTAGCAGTTGGCCTCGCTCTCCTGCCGAACGCAACCGCTCAGTCTTCTCTCGGAGCCTTGACCCAGAACTTGGGAAGCTCCGGTCTTTCCGACTCCTTCGCACCGAGCAACCCGCCGCAGCGTACTCCGCTCAACACCGAGTACCCGACCATCGAGGGTCTGCCGGAGGGCGTTGCTGTCTCCCGTGTGGAGTACCTCTCCAATCGCCACCTCAAGGTCTACATCAAATCCGCAGCTATGCCGGATAAGGAGCAGATTGTTCAGATTCAGCTCGCCCGCGACTGGTACTCCAACCCGGAGAAGAAGTTCCCGGAGGTCTGGGCACTCGACGGCCTGCGTGCGCGCGACGATGAGTCCGGCTGGACCATCGAGACCAACATCCTGAGCCAGTACGCTGACCGCAATGTTAACGTCATCATGCCTGTTGGCGGCGAGTCCTCCTTCTACTCCGACTGGCAGCAGCCGGACAATGGCCGTAACTACAAGTGGGAATCCTTCCTGACCAAGGAACTCGTGCCAATCCTGGATAAGGCATACCGCTCCAACCAGAAGCGCGCCATCACGGGTATCTCCATGGGCGGTACGGCAGCCGTCAACTTGGCGGAGCGCAACCCGCACCTGTTCCAGTTCGTCGGTTCCTTCTCCGGCTACCTGGACACCACCACCCGGGGCATGCCAGAAGCAATTGCTGCAGCACAGATGGATGCAGGCGGATTTAGCTCCACCAACATGTGGGGCCCGCACTACTCGCAGGACTGGATCGACCACGACCCGAAGCTGGGTATCGAAGCCCTCAAGGACATGAAGGTCTACGTTTCCTCCGGCTCCGGCAAGGACGATTACGGCAACCTCTCCTCCGTGGCCAAGGGCCCGGCTAACGCTGCAGGCGTCGGTCTCGAGGTCATTTCCCGTATGTCCACCCAGACCTTCGTGGATTACGCCAAGCGTGCAGGGGTGCCGGTCGTGACACGCTTCCGCCCATCCGGCGTCCACAGCTGGGAATACTGGCAGTTCGAGATGAACGAGGCTTGGCCAACCATCGCTGACGCCCTCGGCATCCCGAAGGAAGACCGCGGTGCAGACTGCACCCCGATCGGCGACATCGCAAAGGTGACCGAGTCCGGAATTATCGGCGAATGCCTTAACAACGAATACGACGTCGCAGGCGGCAAAGCTGAGGACTTCCAGGCTGGCACTGCCTACTGGCACCCAGAAACCGGCGCTCACGCCATCTTTGGCCGCATCGGCGCCCGCTACTCCGAGATCGGCGGCCCGACCTCTTGGCTGGGCTTCCCAACCACCGGCGAAGAGAAGACCCCAGACGGCAAGGGACGCTTCGTTCACTTCCAGCACGGCTCCATCTACTGGACCGCCGAGACCGGTGCCTGGGCAATTCCTGCCGACATGGTGAAGGCATGGGGCGAAAACGGCTACGAAAACGGCGACCTCAAGTACCCGACCGCTGCAGTGGTCAAGGTCGGCGAAGGCTACGCTCAGGAATTCCAGAATGGTGTCCTGACCCGTAACCCAGACGAGTCCAACTCCGTGGTCCATGGTGCAATCGGCGCCAAGTACAAGGAGCTGGGCGGCCCTGCCTCCAAGCTAGGCTTCCCGAAGGGTGGCGAAAAGCCAGTCAAGGGCGGCTTCTTCCAGGAATTCGAGCACGGCAACATCTACTGGTCCGCAAACAGCGGGGCGCACTACATCCTCTACGGAGACATCATGGACGAGTGGGGTAAGCGCGGCTTCGAACAGGGCGAGTTCGGCTGGCCAACCACCGATTACACCGAAATCGCAGCGGGCGGCCTTTCCCAGGACTTCCAGCACGGTGTAATCCGGCAAATCATGGGCACCGTTCAAGCGGAGAAGAAGTAACCATGCGCATCAAGGTTCCCGCGGCGTGTGCAGCCGTGATGGCTGCTGCGCTTACGCTGGGCGCTTGCGGTTCCGCCACGGTCGAAAGCACGGACGATTCAACGGACACCAAGGTAGCCCCGCTCGAGCGTTCCGCAGCCCCAACTTCCGACGCCGCGTCGAGCTCGGCGGCTTCGGAGAAGGCGTCGTCAAGCGCATCTGCGTCCCGCGAGCCGGCTTCCGACGCCCCGGAAGATAGCGGTGCGCGTGAAATCTCTGCCATCCCAACCCCGGAACAAAGCCAGGGTCCTGAGCGGGAATTCATAGCCGCTGTCCAGAAAGCGGGAGTAAACACGGATGGTGCCGAAGACCAGATCATCGGCGCCGGCCAAGCGGCATGCCGCGAAGGCGATGTCGTGACCATTCCCGCAGTGGCAGGTCAGCTCATCGAGCAGGGCCGTGCCACACTGTCGCACGAAGAGCTCACCGCTGTCCTGACGGACCAGGCGCGCGGCACCCTGTGCGCTAACTAAGATAGAGAAGTTTTTATGCGTAAAACACTTACGGTTGTTGCCGTACTCGTCGTACTTGCTGTCATCGGCGCTGGCGCGGTTCATTTCTTCAACGCCAATCAGGCACAGGAGAAGAACAACCTCGGTGAGCCGGCACCAGAGTCCGGGGGAGTCGAGGCCCCCGCGCAACCCGACTGGTGCCCGCGCGTAGAAGTTATCTCTGCTCCTGGCACGTGGGAATCCAAGGCCGATGATGATCCCATCAACCCGACCGCAAATCCCAATTCCTTCATGCTGTCCATCAGTAACCCGCTGAAAGAGGCTTATGTGCCGGAGGACGTAAAGGTCTGGACGCTGCCGTACACGGCGCAGTTCAAGAACATCAACGCCCAGCATGAGATGAGCTACGACGAATCCCGCGATGAGGGAACCTCCCGCATGGAGGGCGAGCTCATCACGATGCATGAAACATGCCCGGCTACCAAGTTCATCATTGCAGGCTTCTCGCAGGGAGCGGTGATTGCTGGCGACGTCGCTGACCGTATCGGTGGCGATAACGGTCCGATTCCGGCGGATGCTGTCTCCGGCGTTGCTCTGGTGGCTGATGGTCGCCGGCAGGACGGCGTGGGTCAGAACCCTGGCATGCACGTGGCGGGCGTGGGCGCGGAAATTGCTTTGGAGCCGCTCAACATGCTGATTCAGGGCATCGTTCCGGGTGCTACCATGCGTGGTCCGCGTGCAAATGGCTTCGGTTCTTTGGCGGACCGCACGTTCCAGATTTGTGCGCCGGACGACTCTATTTGCGATGCGCCACTCGACGGCCTGAACGGGCTTGAGCGCGCCCGCGGCCTCATTGAGGCAAACGGCGTGCACGCGATGTATGCCACGAACCCGAACGTGATTCCGGGCACCACGGCGAACCAATGGGTTACCGATTGGGCGCGGGAAATTATCGATAACACCTAGAAAAATCTGCGTGATGTAACGTATGAGACCTTGGCTCTGATATTTTTAATGTCAAAAGTAAACAATCTAAACCCAAAAGGAGATTAGATGGACCTCAATGCGTTGATTGGCCAGTTCTTTGACGAGAAGGGGCAAATAGCTCTTCCGCCGCACCTGACCTTGGCAGGACTCAGTGAGCATGTCTATGGAATGGAAAAGCAGGCTGGGGTTCCGGATCGTCCGGTTCTACGCCAGTGGGTTTACTCCGAAGATCCAAACGGCGTTCCACGCGACTTCACGCGTTCCCAGGTCAACACTCGCATCAAGGTCGTGGCTGCGCGCTTGCAACAAGTCGGCGCAATGGGGGACCGCGTGGCAATTCTTGCCGGCAATTCCCCGGAGTACATCTTCGGCTTCATGGGGGCGATGTATGCGGGTATGACTCCGCTGCCTTTGTATGACCCGAACGAGCCAGGTCATACTGATCATCTGCGAGCCGTATTCGGTGATTCGAATCCATCCATCGTGTTGACGAACAACGTCTCTGCTGCGGCCGTGCGCAAGTACTTTGCCGACCGTCCGTCTGCGGAGCGCCCGCGCGTTATCTCTATTGATTCGCTGCCGGACTCTTTGGCGGCGTCGTGGGTGAATCCGTTGGAGACGGAGGCTGGCCAGGCCGCTGCTGCGAACCTGCAGGGCGCACCTATCGATCAGCCGGCGTTCCTGCAATACACTTCTGGTTCCACGCGAACTCCGGCGGGCGTGTTGCTGACGAATCGCTCCATCATGACCAATGTTCTGCAGATTTTTGCCGCAGTGCAGCTCAAGCACCCATCGCGAATTGTTTCTTGGCTGCCGATGCACCACGACATGGGCATTATCCTTGCTTCCTTTGTCACTATCATGGGCCTCAACTTCGAGATTATGACTCCGCGTGACTTCGTGCAGCAGCCGAAGCGCTGGGTACGCCAGATCAGCCGACAGCCGATGGATGAGAACTTCGCCGCCACTTACTCGGTGGTGCCGAACTTCGCGCTCGAGCTCGCGGCTCGCTACGGTGCGCCGGAGGCGGGCGAGGAACTTGATTTCTCCAATGTCGATGGAATCATCATCGGTTCCGAGCCAGTTACCGAAACCGCGGTGGAGAGCTTCTTGGATGTATTCAGCACTCTCAATCTTAAGCGCGAGGTGTTGCGTCCGTCCTATGGCTTGGCAGAGGCGTCGCTCATGGTGTCTACCCCGCAGGTGGGCGAGCGCCCGTTGATTTCTCACTTCGATCGCGAGCAATTGGCTGCTGGCAAGGCGGTCATTTCAGAAAAGTCTGCGGACACTGTAGCTTTTGCGTCGAATGGTCAGACGGTTCCGGTCCAGTTCCTGACCATCGTGGACCCGGAGACACGGGCAGAGCTTGGCGACGCCCAGATCGGCGAGATCTGGCTGCATGGCGAAAACATGGCTGCGGGCTACTTGGGTCGCGAGGATGAGACCGCCTCCACTTTCCACAACACTTTGGGTGAGCGCCTCGCCGAGGGCTCCCGCGTGGAAGGGGCCCCGGATGACAACAATTGGATGGCCACGGGAGACCTCGCTACCATCGTGGATGGCCAGCTCTACATCACCGGCCGTCTCAAGGATCTCATTGTGGTGGCAGGTCGCAACCACTATCCACAGGATATCGAGGGCACCGTCCAAGAGGCGTCCGAGCACGTGCGCCCTGACTCTGTGGCTGCCTTCTCCGTGGAGGGCGACAACACCGAGCAGCTGGTGCTGCTCATCGAGCGCGCTGACAACGCCGACCCGTCTGGTGACGAAGCTGCAACTGAAGTTGTCCGTACCGCCGTCTCGAAGCACCATGGTCTGACTCCGGATATCATCCGTTGGTTCGGTGCGAACGAAATCAACCGCACCTCCTCGGGCAAGATTGCTCGCCGAGTGGCGAAAAAGCACTTCGAAGTCTAACTTCTTGAAGTCTAACTTTTTCAAGTCCCCCTTGTTCCCGCGTGCGCAAGCTCGGTGGGAGAAGGGGGACTTTGTGTCTCTTGGGTAGCTCCCTAGCGCAGGTGAGTTGTTAACGTGACGGAAGTTAACAAAATGAGACAATAGACCGATATATATGGCATGCGCCAATTTGTGCTGCGCAAAAACTTTCCCAATTAAAGAAAGCTAAATTAGATGACTGTTGAAGAACTAAGGGGCTGGCTGCGCAACTGGGTCGCGCGAACGACCGGCTTGTCCACAGACGAGATCACGGATACCAAGCCTTTAGAAAACTTCGGACTGTCCTCCCGCGATGCAGTTGTGCTTTCCGGCGAACTGGAAAACCTGCTGGGTATGAAGCTCGAGCCTACTGTCGCTTACGAGTATCCCACCATCGCATTGCTGGCGGATCGTTTAGTCAACGGTGGCGGAGCGGCTCCGCTTAGCGACGCCTCCAGCTCCGCCGCTCCCCGCAGCACCGGCATCATCGGTGGCGACATCGCAGTCATCGGTGAGGCTGGACGCTTTCCGGGTGCCGAGAATATTAAAGAGTTTTGGAACATGCTGGTGGAGGGCCGTTCGGGAACCGGCCCGCTGCCGATGGGCCGCTGGTCAGAGTACGCCTCGGAGCCGGTGGTGGCGGACAAGATCGCTAACCAAAACACCGACGGCGGCTACATCGAAGACATCGCGGGCTTTGATGCTGAGTTTTTCGGTTTGTCTCCGCTAGAGGCTGCTAACATGGACCCGCAGCAGCGCATCCTCCTCGAGCTGGCATGGGAAGCACTCGAGGACGCAGGCCTGCCTGCCAACCAGCTGCGCGGCACCTCCACTGGCGTCTACATGGGCTCCACCAACAACGACTACGGCATGCTCATCGTCGCTGACCCAGCAGAGGCGCACCCTTATGCCATGACCGGCACCTCTTCCGCGGTGGTGGCCAACCGTATTTCTTATGCCCTGGACCTGCGCGGCCCGTCCATCAACGTCGATACCGCGTGCTCCTCCTCGCTGGTGGCCGTGAGCCAGGCCGTCAACGACCTGCGCACCGGCGCTTCCGACGTCGCTCTCGCCGGCGGCGTCAACATCTTGGCTGCACCGCACGCCTCGACTGGCTTTAGCGAGCTGGGGGTTATCTCGCCGACCAGTGCTATCCACGCTTTCTCGGACGACGCTGACGGCATCGTGCGTTCTGATGCAGCGGGCGTCCTCGTGCTCAAGCGCCTTGCCGACGCCGAGAGCGACGGCGACAACATCCTCGCCGTCATCAAGGGCACCGCGGTCAACTCTGACGGCCACTCCAACGGCCTGACCGCCCCGAACCCAGACGCGCAGGTCGACGTCCTCGAGCGCGCCTACGCCGATGCAGGGGTTGACCCGCAGCTCGTCGATTACGTCGAGGCCCACGGCACCGGCACCATCCTCGGCGACCCAATCGAGGCCACCGCCCTTGGCCGCGTGCTGGGTTCTGGCCGCACCATGGCTGCCCCGATGCTGCTGGGCTCCGCAAAGTCCAACATCGGCCACTCCGAGTCCGCAGCGGGCGTCGTGGGCATGATCAAGGTCATCGAGGCTATGCGCCACGGCGTCATCCCGCCGAGCATTAACTTCTCCGCGCCGAACCGCTACATCGACTTCGACAACGAGCACCTTGAGGTCGTCGAGGACCCACGCGAGTGGCCTGAATACTCCGGCCAGAAGGTCGCGGGCATCTCCGGCTTCGGATTCGGTGGCACCAATGCGCACGTGGTCATGACCGATTACCGCGGCCTGCCAGCAGAGACCGCCCCACAGGTAAGCGTAGGCGATGATGCTCCAGTCTCCCTACCGATTTCCGGCCTGCTGCCTTCCCGCCGCGCCGCCGCGGCTGGCCAGCTCGCCGACTTCATCGAGCAGGAACACCCTGACCTCCTCTCCCTTGCGCGTACACTTGCGCGTCGCAACCACGGACGCTCCCGTGCGGTGGTGACGGGGACGAACGAGGAGGACGTCGTCAAGCGCTTGCGCCAAGTAGCCGAGGGCAAGGTCTCCATGGGCATCGCCTCCGCGGACTCGCCGTCCGTGCCGGGCCCTGTGTTCATGTACTCCGGCTTTGGCTCGCAGCACCGCAAGATGATCAAGGACGTGCTGGAGATTTCTCCTGCGTTCAAGGATCGCCTGAAGGAACTCGATCGCATCGTGCAGTTCGAGTCTGGCTGGTCCATCCTGGACATCGTTGCTGACGACGCTCAGACCTACGACACTGAGACCGCCCAGGTCGCGATTACCGCCATCCAGATTGCGCTGACGGACCTACTGGCTTCCTTCGGCGTGCGCCCGGCGGGAGTTATCGGCATGTCGATGGGCGAAATCGGTGCAGCTTACGCTTCGGGTGGTCTGTCGGCTGAAGACGCCATGCTCATCGCCGCACACCGTTCCCGCCTGATGGGCGAGGGCGAATCCTCCCTGACCGAGGAGCAGCAGGGCGCTATGGCCGTAGTGGAGCTGACCGCCGAGGAGATCGAGGCACTCGACGGCAACATCGAGCCCGCCGTCTATACGGGCCCCGGCATGACCACAGTGGGCGGCCCGCGCCCTGAGGTCCTTGCGCTGGTGGAAAAGCTCGACGCAGAGGGCAAGTTCGCCCGTGCACTCAACGTGAAGGGCGCAGGACATACCTCGGCGGTGGAGCCGATTCTGGGTGAGCTCTATGCAGATATCGCTGGCATCGAGCCGCGCCCGCTGCACACGACGCTCTACAGCTCCGTTGATCGCGGCGAGATCTACCGCCCAGGTGCGGTGGTCCATAACGAGGACTACTGGATCCGCATGACTCGCCAGCCGGTGCTGCTGCAGGACGCCACGGAAGCGGCGTTTGCCTCCGGTCACACGCAGATTGTGGAGATCTCCCCGAACCCGATTGCGCTAATGGGCCTGATGTCCACGGCTTTTGCGGTGGGCAAGTCCGATGCGCAGTTGCTGTTTAGCTTGAAGCGCAAGGTCGACCCCACGGAGTCTTTGCTGGATCTGCTGGCCAAGCTGTACGTGGCAGGTGCGCCGGTTGATTACAGTGCGGTCTTTGGCTCGGGCGCGCTTGTCGACGCCCCTCACACCCAGTTCAAGCGCCAGCGCTTCTGGACCAACGCTCGCCCGTCTTCGGGTATTTCTGGCCTGCCGGGCGCACGCGTGAATCTGCCGGAGGGCAAGGTGGCGTTCTCCACGAATGCTGACCAAGCGCCGTCTGCTCTGGCCATCTTGGAGGCCGCTGCTGAGGCAGTGAGCCCGGGTGCGCAGATTGTGGCTTCGGAGGAGCACGGGGACCTGCCGCCGCAGGGCGAGGTGTCCACGGTGGTTACGAAATCGCTGGGTGGACTGTCCATTGCGGTGTACTTCGTGAATGGTCCGTCGACGCAGCTTATCGCGGAGGGGTTTGCATCGGCGCTGCGCTTGGGCGATTCCGGTATCCCGGGCGTGGCAGAGATTCCGGTGCCGGCTGAGGCTCCGGCTGCGTTCACTGAGGCCAACGACATCGAGGCCGTGCGCTGGGACCCAGCGACGGAGACCGTGGAGCAGCGCCTCTCGCTCATCGTCTCGGAGTCCATGGGCTACGACGTCTCTGACCTGCCGCGCGAGCTGCCGCTCATCGACTTGGGGTTGGATTCCCTGATGGGTATGCGCATCAAGAACCGCGTGGAGAATGACTTCCAGATTCCGCCGATGCAGGTGCAGGCGCTTCGCGACGCCTCCCTCGCCGACGTCATCACCATGGTCGAGGAGGCCGTCGCTGGCGGCGCTACCGAGCTGCCGGAGCCTTCTGTCGACGCAGCGGCTGACGTGCCAGCTGCCGCAGAGTCTGCGGAGTCTGCAGGCGACGAGGCTGAAGGCGTGGGCGTAGCCCCGCGTGATGCCTCGGAGCGCATGGTCTTCGGCACCTGGGCCACCTTCACCGGCAAGGCCGCAGCGGGCGTGACGTCGCCGCTGCCGGAGATCGACGAGGCGACGGCCAAAGGCATTGCTGAGCGTCTCACCGAGCGCGCCGGGATTGAGGTCAGCGCCCAGCAGGTCCTCGAGTCCGATACTCTCGAACCACTTGCCGACCTCGTCCGCGAGGGCCTCGAAACCGAGGTCGAGGGCAACATCCGCGTGCTGCGCGAAGCCGACGGCCCCGCCGTGTTCATGTTCCACCCAGCCGGCGGCACCACCGTGGTCTATCAGCCGCTGACCCGCCGCCTGCCGGAAGACGTGGCGGTATACGGCGTCGAGAGACTCGAGGGCTCCCTGGAGGAGCGTGCGGAGGCTTATATCGAGGACGTCGTCAAGCATTCGCGTGGCCGTAAGATCGTGCTCGGCGGCTGGTCCTTCGGTGGCGCCCTGGCGTACGAGGTGGCTTATCAGCTCGCCCAGCGCAAGGCCCGCGGCGAGGAGAGCGTGGACGTGGCGTTCATTGCGCTTCTGGATACCACCCAGCCTTCCAACCCAGCACCAGACACCCTCGAAGAGACCAAAGCCCGCTGGGGTCGCTACGCAGCGTTTGCGAAGAAGACCTACGGCCTGGACTTCGAGCCGCCTTACGAGATGCTCGAGACCATGGGCGAGGATGCCCTGATGACGATACTCGCCGAGTTCCTCTCCACCACCGACGCCTCCGAGCACGGCCTGGCAGCGGGCGTGCTGGAGCACCAGCGTGCTTCCTTCGTGGACAATCAGATTCTGGGCAAGCTCGACATGCGCCGCTGGGCCGACGTCGACGTCCCGGTCTTGTTGTTCCGCTCCGAGCGCATGCACGATGGCGCCATCGAGCTCGAGCCGCGTTATGCGGAGATTGATCCCGATGGCGGCTGGGGAGTTATCGTTAAAGATCTGGAAATTGTGCAACTGCAGGGTGATCATCTTGCGGTCCCTGATGAGCCGGCCATCGGTATCGTGGGCAAGCACATGAACGATTGGATCGAGGAGAAGATTCGGTAGTGACTACCACTGCTCATAAACTGGACGACCTGCGCCAGCGCCTTGAGCGCGCGCAGGACCCAGGCAGCGAGCGCTCCCGCAAGCGCCGCGACGACGCTGGCCGCTCAACCCCGCGCCAGCGCATCAACGCGCTGCTGGACGAGGGTTCCTTCGTGGAGACTGGCTTGCTGGCCAAGACCCCGGGTGACCCAGACGCGATTTACTCTGATGGCGTTGTGACCGGTTACGGCCGCGTCAATGGCCGCCCCGTGTGCATTTACGCGCATGACAAGACGGTCTATGGCGGTTCGGTGGGCGTTATCTTCGGCAAGAAGGTCACCGAGATCATGGACATGGCCATCAAGATTGGCTGCCCGGTTATCGGTATCCAGGATTCCGGCGGCGCCCGTATTCAAGACGCCGTGACCTCCCTGGCGATGTATTCAGAGATTGCCCGCCGCCAGCTGCCGCTTAGTGGTCGCAGCCCGCAGATTTCCATCATGATGGGTAAGTCTGCAGGTGGCGCGGTGTATGCGCCGGTTACAACTGACTTCGTCATCGCTGTCGACGGCGAGGCAGAGATGTACGTGACTGGCCCGAACGTCATCAAAGAGGTGACGGGCGAGGAAATCACGTCCCACGACCTTGGTTCGGCGCGCCAGCAGGAGCTCAACGGCAACGTGTCTGTCGTGGTGCCCTCGGAGGATGAGGCCTTTGACCTGGTCCGTGACTTGCTGGATCACCTGCCGCTGACCTGCTTCGACGAGTCCCCGGTCTTTGACGCGCCTACTGATGAAGAGGTAGCCCAGGACACCGAGCTGGATTCCTTCATGCCGGATGATACGAACGCCGGCTACGACATGATGGACCTGCTCACGCAGCTTGGCGACGACGACGAGCTCATCGAGATCCAAGAGAACTACGCCCCCAACATGATTACGGCCTTCGGCCGTATCGACGGCAAGGCCGTGGGCTTTGTGGCGAATAATCCGATGCACTTGGCGGGCTGTATTGACGCCGATGCTGCGGATAAGGGCGCCCGCTTTATTCGTATTTGCGATGCTTACAACATCCCGCTGGTGTTCGTGGTCGATACGCCGGGCTACCTGCCGGGCGTGGAGCAGGAAAAGGCTGGTCTGATTCACCGCGGCGCGAAGTTCGCGTTTGCTGTGGTGGAGGCGACTGTGCCGAAGGTGTCGCTGATTGTGCGCAAGGCTTATGGCGGTGCGTACGCGGTGATGGGGTCGAAGAACCTGACCGGTGACATCAACCTGGCGTGGCCCACGGCGCAGATTGCCGTGATGGGTTCAGCGGCGGCTGTGGTGATGATTGCGGGCAAGCAGCTCGACGCCGCGGAGACGCCCGAGCAGCGTGCGATGACCAAGAAGATGTTCATGGACTTCTACGATGAGACCATGACCGCGCCGTACGTGGCTGCCGAGCGTGGCTACTTGGATGCGATGGTGGAGCCGAATCAGTCGCGCTTGGCGCTGCGTCAGGCGCTGCGTCAGCTAGCTGGTAAGACGCAGCATGACCTGCCGAAGAAGCACACCATCTCCCCGATGTAAGTCCCTAGGTTCAACAGCTATGGGCTGTTGGCGCGCGGGGTGTTAAAGCGGCGTCGTTGAGCAAGTGTGTAACGCCGAGCGGTGGGCTGCACGATATCTTTAAGTGAAAACATCCTCGGAAATAAGGAGTAGGAAAAATGCTGTCCAGCATTCTTGACCTTAGCGGCGACGTTATCAACCTCGTTATCATGCTGCTCAACCGCGTCGGCGTGACCATCTCTGGTTCGTCCCTGAGCTCGAAGTAGCGTTCGCGCGCACCCCTCTGCACGGCCTCTTCTGGCCGTGTAGAGGGGTGCTTCGTTTTACGCTCGGTTGGTGGTTTCTGGTGTACACGACGGCACTAGACTTATGCTAGGCGAACTCGGGGCGGATCGGAGTTTGCCGGGCGTTATTCTGTCCGTCGAAGAAGCTCAATCCATGGTTTCGTTCAAGATAAATAAAACAAATCGCGTGTAATGATGGACACTAGCTACGACGAGATGTAAGGTACATCACTATCAAAGATGTTGTTAGAGAGATGGGGAGAATGCCTCATGGCGTTAGACTTGACAGCTCGTATTCAGCAGCGAAAACCTGATCCGCGCTGGAAACGCCCTCCGCGTTTTATTGCGGGGGCGAATGTATAAATTGTCAAGAATGTGTTAGACGTTGCCCAGTTGCTTTTGCGGCAATCGTGGTTCTTGATCATGGACCTGTGATAATCCCCGAACTCTGCTCAGGTTGTCCGCAGTGTGTGAAAGCTTGCCCGATGGATTGCATATATGAAGATTTGGAGGGTCAGCGCAACGGTACCCCTGAAGAGCTTTGGAAAAAGGTAGAGCAACGTGAAAACGAATTTTAGCCGGCTTCCAGGCCGAAAAGGCGTGCAAGCCGGCGCATCAGAGCCGAACTGTTTGGACGTTGAGTCGAAGTTTCATTCACTCTGGTCTGCAATGGAACGTCAAGTAGGGGAAGGAATCGAGGTTTCTCGCTGGATAGACAAATTGCTTTCGTTTGATGGACGTTTGACCGGAAGTGAGGCGTTGATCAGTCTTTCCCCGCGTGAGAAAGTCTTACGACGATTGCTTCGCGATTCTGATTGGAACCCTTGTGGTGAAAAAGACGATCAGGTCGCGCTACGAATCTCCCTTCTAGTGCATGGAAAGATCAAGCTAGAGGTTTTCCCAACTGAGGAGAAGGTAGATTGCCTCCGTGAGGATGAAATCGGTTATCGAACTGTATTTTGCCCTGACCTGTCCCAAGCGGTTGAACGTGAATTAGAGAGCTGTCAGAGCAGTTCGATTTCCATTAGTCGTCGCGTATCGCTTGTGATCAAGGAATATCATCAACGAGGAGAGCTCGCCCGAAGGGTTCGAAGTGTGAATCAAGCGCTCCGGGAAATTCCTCCGGTTTGTTGCTATTGGAATGGCGAAGCTGTTCAGAATTTCAGGGAGCCTAGGTCTCTGCCGAGCCAGCAAGACTGCTCAGCTCATGTTTTAGACTTTACTGAAGAGGAGGTCCTAGGCCCGGTTACTGCACGAGTCCTGTATTTTTTCTGGGCCTGTGAGCTCTTGAAAGCTGGCGGTCCGAATTCGCTCGAAACTCTCAACGGTCAAGATCTTGGGAGTGTAACGAAGCGTCGGCTTCCGCAAGGTTTAGAAAATGAGAAGTGTCGACGGATCGAGGGCGTTACCCGTCGCAAGATTGTATCGGAAGTGGACATTACTAACTCTGCCGAGGGAGACACGAACCCCTCGAAGCTCTGCGAGGACCGAGAGTACACGCTCGCAGGTTTTGTCGAGCTGGCCTCTGAAACTATTGAACAGATAAAGTTTCAGACGCGAAGCGACGTTGTTATGACCAGGGGATTTCGGGAGATCGGGGCGCTAAGGAAGGCTCTTGATGAGGGGACGATTGAAGAGCTTTCCCGCTTTGACATGTACTCACATTACTGTTGGGTACTAGTCGGGGATCGGCATACTGAGGACGAGCTACACGCAATTTCGTCTCGAATGCGATACAACTCGTGGCATCTTCAGCCTTGGGGAAACACTTCGCCGGCGGAAATGTGTCCAATGAGGTATCACCCAGCTACTCTGCCAAATATTTCGTCTAACCTGGAATTTCACCATACTGGACACATTCGATACTCCGTAAGGCATGCGATTCGAGCCCCCTATTCTCTGAGCCATGGAGGAGAACAGCTTCTTGGTTTCGGTGATATTAGAGCAATGCGACAATCCGGAGAGCGCTATACCGATGAGGACCTCATGAATTGTGTCACGGCTTCGCGCCGAATGGGGGAATACCTCAGTGCACTGTTGGAACAATCATCTGTGACTGAGTTTTCGGCTGAAAGTTGTCGTTTTCCTGAATCCTTGGGCGATCGGATAGCAAATGGTTGTTGACGCACGTGTGACGCGGCTGGCTCGATATAGTTTTGTGTTTGACTATTTTCTGTCGCATCTCGGCTACTTCGCTGTGATGCCGATTCTGGCGCTCTGGCTTCCCGATAAGGTTTCTCCGTTCATCGCTGGTTGTGCGATGGCTGCCTTTGGCATTTCGGTAAGAGCATCAACCTTGGTGATGGGGAGACTCCTACGGTTGCTCCCCTTCGCTGCGGCCATGCAGATTGGTCTAGTTGCCGCGTCAGTTTCTTTCTTTGTTATCGGATTGCAGCCTAATGTGGCGATACTCGTCGTTGCCTTGCTCTTGGCTGGAGCAGGAATAAACATGAATGGATCGAGTATTCGGCACTACCTTGTTGAATCTGAAGCATCTGAGACGACTAAGTTAGAGATTTTTGGATCGATCAATATTGCGGTGAACGTCTCGGCAGCGGTCGGGCCAGTCATCGGCAATGTCTTGTTCTCATCGGCGTCGAATGTGATCTTTTTTTATACCGCTGCGTGCTACTTGGCCGCTGCAGTTGTACCGGCGTTGACGTTGTCATACAAGCTAAGACCTCGGAAAGCTGACGTCCGGGGTTCCTTTGCTCGTAGGGTAATTCAGCCCCTAGGCAAGGCACCTGTGCGTTGGGTTGTTCTCGGCGTGGTGGTTGGGTACATGCTTTATAGTCAGCTCTTTTCTTCCATAGCGGTAGCAGTCAGTGCGCATTACACGTCGCCGGTCATCCGAGGAGCGGTATTTGCGGTAAATGCCCTTTCGGTGGTACTGCTTCAGCCTCTGGGTACACGATTGATTAAGAAAGCACGAGATAGCGGACTATCGAATCAGACGTTGGTGCTGGTTTCTCCTTTAGTTTTTGTAATTGCCCTGGTCGCGGTGAAAATTAATCCATTTCTTGGGATCATCATTTTTTCTTTCGCGGAGACTCTTTTTATTCCGCTAGTGGATGCAGCGCTTCTTTCGTTACCAATGACGGGTTCTTTAGAAGCGGTTCAGGCGCGACAGTTAGTGGTTGCCACTGGGGAAGGAATCGGTCTTGGGCTTGGTGTCATCGTTGCTCCTCAATGGATCGCGTTGTCTGCTGCCGTGCTTATTGTCTGCTGCTTTGTTGTGCGCTTAATGAGTGGAGAACATGACGCTAAACAATGCGACAAGGGTCCATCCTCGGCTAAGCATTGAGAGCGCGGCTATTGACACTGAAACTGACAAACCAACAAACAGATCAATGAAAAAGGCGATGAATATGAAATTGAACGAACGCTTTGCAGATGGTTCCGGCAGTTCTCCTCGAACGCTGACGCTAGTGATGTTTGGCTATAATCACGAGGCACTTTGCGCTCTTGCCGAGGCAGACACAGAATTCTGCGTCATCGTGGTGGAGGAGCGTTCACTGTATGAAAAGAAGGGACTCGAAAAGCGATCTGCTGATCCTCGAATTCGATCTGTTCTTTCGCGGTGGGAGTGGTGCGAGTATCAGAACAACTCTGATGCAGCTGTTGAATGCATCCGTGAGCTTTTAAAGGATACGCATATCGATGGCATCGTGCCGGGCTTGGAGTATGCCGTAGGTGCTGCCAATGCTGCAGCTCGCGCCGTCGGCCTGCCGCATGCAGGGGAAGATGCTCCCTTACGAGATAAAATTGCGTTCCGCCGCTGTGTGGGCGGAGTTCAATGGACTGAGGTTAAGAGCGAAAGCGACATCTTTGAGCCTCCCTGTGTGATTAAGCCAGCGAACCGTCAAGCCTCACTTGGTGTCTCAATCATTCGTTCATCAGAAGAAATTTCGTCGGCGTGGACTCATACGTCGACCGCACGCGAACCTCGCCAGGAAGCGGGCCGACCATGGGATACTCGCTACATTTGCGAGAGCTTGATAGAGGGAGATGAGACGTCGGCCGAATGCCTCGTAGTCGATGGTGATGTGGTGTTTCTGAACATTACGAGCAAAGAGACTAGCGGTGCCGTGGAATTAGGACACGAAGTAGGACAGCACAATCCTGGGGTGGAGGAGGCCATGCGGGACTTGGTGTCGAAATTGGGGGTGCAGACCGCTCTACTGCATGCCGAATTCAAGGGCACCACACCCATCGAATGCGCAGGCCGCCCACCAGGCGACCGAATCATGCTTCTCATTGGTCGGGCGTGGGGAGTAAATCTCTATGAGCAGTGGGCACGTGCTATGTGCCAATATACGGTTTCAGTGCCACAACAACCTAGTTCTTCAGCAGCTATTCGCTTCATTCATGCGCCGCGGGGTTTGGTACGGAGCATTGAAGATCCAACGGGACATGGCGTTATCACAGTTGAACCGAATACCTGGGTCTCCGAACTAGCATGTTCGTGGGACAGAGTAGGTTTCGTGGAAGCTGATACGCATGCGGACGCAGTTCGCCGCGCATCGCAGGTTCGTTTCAAGATGGCCAACGATGTAGTTCTCTATCTCAACCACCGGAGGACTGCAGCGGAATGGACACCAGCGTTCGAAGCATCTGATGGTGCGGTGCTTCTCACTGACAAGGAAGTTCGACCTGCCGGCATCGTAGAGACAGTGCAGCTCGATACCAATGACCAAGATGCTGTCACTGCAACAGTGGATGAATTGTCATCCCGCTACGACATCCGTGGAGTTGTCACTTTCAGCGACCGTGATGTAGAGACGGTGTCCTTGCTTGCCGATAAACTCGGCCTTCCTGCACCATCGCAGGCCGCTGCTCTGAAGGCACGGAACAAATTTGAGATGCGAAAGGCCGTGCAAAGTATCGCACCGCATATGGTTCCTTCCTTTTCGTTTATTGAGCCGGGGGATAATGCACAATCGGTAATGGAGGGTGCAGGAATCACGGTCCCGTGTGTGGTTAAGCCAGTGGATGCTTCTGGATCTCGAGGGTTTTCCCTGTGCCATACGGCGGACGAAGTCTCGGCTGCGGTGTCCCGATGGGGCGGACCGATGGTAGTGGAGGAGTTACTGACCGGAAGTGAACACAGCGCTGAGGGATATGTGTACGAGGGGGACGTTCATCTCATAGGCGTGACAGATAAAACGACTACAGCTAAGTTTCGATTGGAAATTGGGCAGGTTTTTCCATCGGCCGTAGAGGGCATTCAGGATGCGGTGAAGCCGCTTCTACAAGCGACAATCAAAGCCCTCGGAATCAATAATTGTGCGTTCCATATGGAATTCTTCTTTGATGCTAGAACATCAACAGTTAAGTTGGTCGAGATTGCTGCTCGACCAGGTGGAGACTACATTGCCTCCCACTTGGTACCGCAGGTAACCGGTGTATCCTTCGCTCGTGATTTGGTACGCATTGCAACGGGGCAAAGACCTTCATTTGCAGTGCCCCGTGATGGCTATGTGGCGGCAACATTCAAGCTACATACTGATAAAGAGGGAGTACTTAAATCTATGGGTCAGCTTCCTACTGCTCCTATCGTCGTAGAATCCCAACAACACGTGCATGTCGGCGATGTGATTACGCAACCCCCTGCCGACACATTGAGTTCAATCCTTGCGGAAGTTGTAGTAGTCGCGGCGTCTCGGAGAGAGATTGAAGCTTTTGAATCGAGACTTCGGGAAGTGGAGGTCGTCGTTGAATAAGCAACGAATAGGCTTGGTCGGCGCATTCCCTCGGATGCCGCACGGTCATCATCAGCTAGGCATGCTTCGAGATGCCGCTGCTCGCCAAGGCGTAGAGCTCATCGAATTAGACGGGAAGAACCTCGACGAGGCGCTCGCTCGGAAGGAATCAACTGGATACAGTGACTGTGAAGGCTACGTATGCTTCCGCGAAGACTACACATATCAGACCGCTCTTCTCGACGATTCTGGTAACGCTCCAGAGGACGTAGCTAGATTGAAGCGGAAGGATGAGGCTCGTCAATGCTTGCGCGATGCTGGTTTCGAACAACCGGCGACGGCAGAGGAACCGCGAGATATACCAGGTCCTTGGGTCGTGAAGCCCCGCAGCGGATCAGGTAGTGCTGGAGTGAGTGTTCACACTGATCTCGAGAGTGCGAGGGAGGCGCTCCGAACACTGTCGGACGGCTTCGTCGAAACATTCGTCCAAGGCACTGAGTTTTCAGCGGAGGGATACTTCTACGCCTCCGAACCTGTCGTAGTCGGTATCACTGATAAGAGGCTTGAGGGCGTGGTGGAAATCGGCCACCGTTACCCTAGCGTCCTTCTCTCCGATCATGAAGAAGAGATAGCCGCATCTGTCATTTCTGCCCTAAACACATGGGGACTGAACGCGGGGCTCTTTCATGTCGAGGGCTGGTGGGTGGACGGCCAGGGGGTGGTTCTAGGTGAAGGGCATGTGCGCCCAGGCGGCGACTTCATTCACCTACTTGTCAGTTCTGTACATGGTGCAAACATTTTTGATCCTCTCATTGCAGATGCTTTGCGCCAGCACGGTAGAAAAAACGCTCTTAACGATGGATTTGTCTTTCCTCAACGGCGCGATGGTCACAGTAGCGCTGTTCGCTATATCCAAGTCCCTCCCGGAACTATCACAGCCGTTAGTGGGGTCGAAGAAGCGCTATCGGAGCCAGGAATTCTTGCTGGCTATTGCACAGCGGAACCTGGTGTAAGGGTGGAGACTGCGAGTTCTTCAACAGAGCGACTTGGTTGCCTCGTAGCGCATGCCTGCGGTGGAGAAGATCCGGAAGATATTCTGGATCGCGCAATGGGTAAGTTGCGGATTACCGTGAGCAATTAGGCACGCGAGCGGGACGCAAAGGCCGCGATGGCGCGCCAGCCAAAGAAGAATAGCGCGGACATCACGGTGGCCACGATGAGGAAGGACCAGTGCGGCAGACGCCCGTTGACCAGCATCCACAAAGCCATGCCGCCGATGACGGCGCTCAGCCACACCACGGCGCCCTCCTTCCACAGGCCGCTTAGCTTCGTGGCCATGATGATGACCCAGCCCACGAGCGCGCCCACGGTCCACGGCCAGAAGGCATCAACCCAGGAGCTAAAGCTCAGGCCACCATGCGCCAGGCGGGCGAGGATGGCGAAGAAGGCGAGAGCGAGGATGTCGATAAGCGGGGCAACGCGCATTTAGGATTCCTTCCGGTTCAACGCCGCGTAAGAAAAGCCATCGCGGGCGTAGTGAGCGAAGTAGATGACCCATCCAATGATAGTGATGAGCGCAAAAGAAATAAGCCGGTAGATGATGGCCGCGGAGGTGGCGTGCACCACGGTCAGGCCTGTCGCCACCAGAGGGGTGATGAGCGCGGCCTCCACCGTGCCCAGACCACCCGGGGTGACCTGCGCGGAGCCAGCCAGCTTCGCGGCGAGGAAGGCCAGTGCAACGCCGGCCAGGGTGGTGTCATCAGCACCCGCGCGCAGCCACGGAATCTCCCCGGTTACCGCCCACACGGAAGCCCATAGCGCGGCCATATCGGCCAGGCGGTGCACCAGAGACGCACCAGCAACCACAGCAAAGGGGCCGCGTGAAAGGTGGACCTCGCCGAGGTTGCGGACCTCCTGAATCGCGCGGTCCCGTTTCGGGCCGGGCCGTAGCTTGCGCAGCCAGCGCTCAAGGGTCACCGGGTGCGAGGTCAGCCAGAAGATGCCGCCGAGTGCCGCGAGCATGAGGACAACCGTGGTGATAAGCGATCCCAAGGCCATATCGGCATTGAGGAAAAACACCCCGCCGAGCCCAATGAGCGCGAGGAACATCGAGCTAACAATCGAGGACAAGAACAGGAAGTAGCTGCACAGCGCCACCGACGCGTCCCAGCGGCGCTGCACCTGAAAAGTGAGCACTGCGGAAAAGGCGGGGCCGGCGGGCAGGGTAGTGGACCACGCGTTGGAGGCCAGAGTAATGGCGTAGGTTTCACACAATGGGACCTTGACGCCGCCGGCGCCGATGAGTCGCTTCATCACTTCCGCCATGCCCGCGATGGACAGCAGCGCGAAGAACACCACCAGCACCACGGGGAAAGGTTTGGCGTGGCGCAGACGGCGCAATCCCTCGGAGATGAAGTCCAGCTGGTCGCGGAAGAACCACGCCAGCGCGGCCAGAATCAGCAGGGAGATTATCCAGGTCAGCCAGTTCTTCTTCATCGACCATCCGTGGAATTGAGGCGCTTGACCAGCTCGGAGAAGGGGATGAGCTCCTCGTCAGTATCGGCACTGCGGTCCCCGCGTACGGCGGCTTCGTTCGCCGTGCTTGCCGACGCCCCCTCCTCCGCGAGTACCTGGCTGGCCGCGGGTGCTGGGGCCGGGGCTGCAGCCACAGCAGGATGCTGCGCAGCGACGGGCTCGGGGGAGTCGCCGCCCAGGCGGTGGGTCAGGCGGGTGAGGAAGCGCGGGGCCCACCAGTTGTCCTCACGCAGCAAGTGCATGACGGCGGGAACGAGCAGCATGCGGACAATGGTGGCGTCGAAAGCCAAGGCGAAAATCATGCCGAACGCGATGTACTTCATCATCACGATGTCGGAGAAGCCGAAGGCACCCGCCACCACAATCATGATGAGCGCCGCCGCAGTGATGATGCCGCCGGTGTGTGCGGTACCGCTGGCGATGGCATGATCCGTGGACTGCCCCGCGCGCCGGGCCTCGACCATGCGCGAGACCAGGAAGACCTCGTAGTCCGTCGAGAGGCCGAAGACGATGGCGATAATCAGCACCAGAATTGGGCTCATCAGCGGACCTGCGGTGAAGTTGAGGGCGCCGGAACCGAAGCCGTCGACAAACATGAGCGTGAGGATGCCCAACGTGGCGCCGAGGGAAAGTAGCGTCATCAAGATGGCCTTAAGCGGCAAGATAAACGAGCCGAATACCAGCGACATCAGCAGGAACGTCGCTACCACCACGTACAGCGCCATCCAGGGCAGCTTGTGGAAGAGCGCGTCCAAGGACTCCACCTCCATCGCCGGCGTGCCACCGACGTAGAGCTCAACGCCCTCCGGCGCCTCAATCTGCTCGAGCTCGTGCACGATGCGGGCGTAGTCGTCGCGGTCCTCGATACCTGCGGCCAGGACGGTGGTGCCGTCCTTAGTCGGCGTGGTCGGGCCCATGGGTTTGGTGAGGCCGTCGAGCTGCCGCACTTGCATGATGACGTCGACAAGCTGCGCGTTCGTCGCATTCGTCACCACGAGCTTGACTGGCTCCGTGCGGAAGGAGGGGAACTCCTCGTTGAACTTGTCCTGCGCCATGCGGGTCTCGTGCGTGGGCGGCAGGTAGGTCTCGTTGATGCCGCCGAACTTCACGCCGAGGACCGGCAGTGTGAGCGCGATGAGCAGGGCGCAGATGCCTACGGTCATCAGCTTCGCGTGGCGCATGGCCCAGTGCGGCAGCTTGTACCAGAAGGTGTCCTCGATGCGGCGCGCGCGGCGAGAGGTCTTGCGCACGGAAAACTTGTCGATGTTCTTGCCCAGCAGGCCAAACAGTGAAGGCAGCACGGTCACCGAAAGCAGCGCCGCGAGGCCGACCGCAGAGATGGAGCCGTAGGCCACGGACTTTAGGAACGCCTGCGGGAAGAGGAACAACCCAGACAGAGCCACGGCGACCATACCCGCGGAGAAGACCACGGTCTGGCCCGCGGTGGCGGTGGTGGTAGCCACGGCGTCGCGGACATCGCGGCCTTTGTCGAGCTCCTCACGGAAACGGGAGACCATGAACAGGCCGTAGTCGATGGCCAATCCCAAGCCGAGGAGCGTGACGACGGCCTGCGCAAAGACGTTGACCTGCTGGAAGCCGGCGAGGACGGACAGGATGCCCAGGGAACCGAGGATGGACAGGCCGCCGACGACAAGCGGCATAAACGCCGCCACGACAGAGCCGAAGACAAAGAGCAGCAGCAAGCCCACGAGGGGCAGGGCGGCCTTTTCGGCGCGGGAGATGTCGTTGGCCATGCCTTCGTCGAGGGCGTCCGCCACGGCGGTGGCGCCGCCTACTTCGAGGGGGACGTCGGTGGCAGTGAGGTCGTCCTCGATGGCGCGGAAGTCTTTGAGGGTCTGCTCGCCGTCGCCCTTGAGGCTGATGGCGGCAAACGCCGTGGTGTGGTCGCGGTTGACCAGGTTGGGGTTCTTGGTATCGAAGTAGCTGGTGATGCTCTCGATTTCCTGCGGGTGGTTGGCCTTGAGCTCGGCGAGGTGCGCCTTGGCGGCGTCGAAGTTCTTGTCGGGATCAGCAAAGAGCAAGACGACGTCGCCCGAATTGTCACGGCCGAACGTTTCTTGCTCGATTTTCGCCGCGCTTGTCGACGCCGCACCCGGGTCCTCCCAGCCCTCCTGGCTCATGCGCTCGCCTAGGCGGGTGCCGAAGCCGAAGAAGAGCAGCAGGATAAGTCCCACGATGACGAGTGGGACGACCTTGCGGTGGGCGTAGGAAAAACGGCCCCAAGCATAGAACATGGTTCTCCTAACGCTGTTTGAGCAGGGCGGTGAGTGGGCGGAATGGCTGCAGCCAGGCGCCGCCTTCGGGCAGATTGTCCAGGTTGATGCGCGGCAGCGGCTCGCGGAAGACGCCCTCGATGTCCTCGAGGTCGACGAACTCGATGTCTTCGTGGGTCACGGCCCAGGAGGCGTGCTCGTGGAAGCCGAGGACGCACACCGGCTTGCCTTCGGCGGCGAGTTCCTCGAGGAGGGACTGGAAGTTTTGGCCGTCGGCGGAGGCGACGATCACGCTGTCGAGGTTGTCGCGGTTTTCCTGGATGTAGGCGATCATGTCGGGATCGACGTCGTCGTCCTCGTGCAGCTTGGGCTTGGCAAAGACCGCGAAGCCTACGTTGCGGATGGCCTCGACCCAGGGGCGGATGACATCAGCGCCACCAGGGGTGACGTTGGTGAAGACCGCGGCCTCGGGGCGGGCGTCGTTTTGCAGGGCGATTTCTACGAGCCAGCGGCCGATGGCGTCGAAACGCGGGCGATGCGCCGCAGTGGGGCGGCCGCCCAGAATGGCGCCGAGCCCCATGTCCATGTTGGGGGCGTCCCAAACAAGCAGATAAGAGCCGGCCATTATTTCTTCTCCCACAGGTACTCGGTGATGACGTGGTCTTTTTCGAGTCCTTTGCCCTCGAACTTGGTGATGAGCTGGCGGTCGGTCAGCTGCGGGCATTCGGGCCAGGGCCAGCCCTTGAACTCGAGGCTGGGCTCGACGTCGACAAGCTCTGTGATCCACTCGGCGTAACCGGCGTGATCGGTGGCTACGTGCAGGACGCCGCCCTTCTTCAGGCGGGAGGCGAAGAGGTTGAGCGTGCCGGACTGGATGATGCGCCGCTTGTGGTGGCGGGCCTTGGGCCAGGGATCCGGGAAGAAGACGCGGATGCCATCGAGGGACTCTGGTGCGAACATGCGGACCATGACCTCGATGCCGTCGCCGCGGATCATGCGGATGTTGTCGATGTCGTTGCGCACAACGGAGCCCAGTAGCTTGGCCAGGCCAGGTTTGTAGAGCTCAACGGCGATGATGTTGGTGTCCTGCTCCTTCGGCGCCATCGCGGCGGTGGAGGTGCCGGTGCCGGAGCCAATCTCAACAATGGTTTTGGCGCCGCTGCGGCCGAACCATTCGTCGAGGTCGATGCGCTCGTCGGCGAGCATCTTGCCCAGGCGCGGCCAGTGCTCTTCGAAGAGGGCGTTCTGGTTGTCGGTGAGGGTGCCGCGGCGGAAGGTGACGTTGCCGAGGCGTGGGTAATCAAGATCGTTGCCGAATTCAGCGTTGAAGTCGGTCTGCAGCGGGCGGCCGTGTGGCATCTCGCCAGCTGGGGAGTTTTGAGGATTATCTGCAGTATTCATTGCCCATTATTGTTCCCTGTGTCTGGGTAACTAACAAAGTGCCGCGCCGCTAGGCCAGGGGGCATTCGTACGCATATTACGCACCGGATATAACCGGGTTGAGCTGCGAGGGGGTAAGTTCTTCCGTACAAAATAACGCGGTACTCGCGACATTTCAGCCCCATATTGGGGTGGGCAAAAGTCACATATGCTTAATGTCACACCGGCGTACGCTTGGTTAAGTTGTGGTGAACGGTGTGGATATAACCACATTGGCTTTGAATGCCAAAGTTTAGCGGTAATTCACACCGACGTGGGGTTAATCTTGAGGTGAATGACCCATGGGGGACGTGTGCTCTGACTGTGTGCAGCGCATGGCCCTTGGCGATATACAACCTCACGAACCGGACCACTAGGAGATTCTTAGATGACCGCCACCATTAAAGGCCTCGTTGGCGAGCTGCCAACGAGCAACGAAAAACTCATTTCTTGGATTAGCGAAAGTGTCGAACTATTCCAGCCGGAGCGAGTGGTCTTCGTCGACGGCTCCCAGGAAGAGGCAGAACGTCTCACAGCGGAGCTTGTGGAAAAGGGCACCCTCATCAAGCTGAACGAGGAAAAGCGTCCGAACTCTTACCTCGCTCGCTCTAACCCGTCTGACGTCGCACGTGTTGAGTCCCGCACCTTCATCTGCACGGAGACCGAGGAAGGCGCTGGCCCCACCAACAACTGGGCACCGCCGGCAGCCATGAAAGCAGAGATGACCGAGGCATTCCGCGGCTCCATGAAGGGCCGCACCATGTACGTGGTTCCTTTTTGCATGGGGCCTATCAACGATCCTGACCCGAAGCTGGGTGTCCAGCTCACTGACTCCGCGTACGTGGTCCTGTCCATGCGCATCATGACCCGTATGGGCGCACAGGCGCTGGAGAAGATTGGTGCTGAGGGCGATTTCGTCCACGCACTGCACTCCGTGGGTGCTCCACTGGAGCCGGGCCAGGAGGATGTGACTTGGCCGTGCAACGACACCAAGTACATCACCCAGTTCCCAGAGACCAAGGAAATCTGGTCCTACGGCTCTGGCTACGGCGGAAACGCCATCCTAGCCAAGAAGTGCTACGCGCTGCGCATCGCTTCTGTTATGGGTAAAGAAGAGGGCTGGATGGCTGAGCACATGCTCATCCTGAAGCTGACCAACCCGGAGGGCAAGAACTACCACGTTGCGGCGGCTTTCCCGTCTGCTTGTGGCAAGACCAACCTCGCCATGATCACCCCGACCATCCCGGGCTGGTCTGCGGAAGTTGTGGGTGACGACATCGCGTGGCTGCACCTGCGCGAGGACGGCCTTTACGCCGTGAACCCGGAGAACGGCTTCTTCGGCGTGGCGCCAGGCACCAACTACGATTCCAACCCGATCGCCATGAAGACCATGGAGCCGGGCAACACCATCTTCACCAACGTCGCGCTGACCGACGACGGCGATGTCTGGTGGGAGGAGATGGGCGACGCTCCTGCGCACCTCATCGACTGGCACGGCAACGACTGGACCCCTGAATCCACCACAAAGGCTGCTCACCCGAACTCCCGCTACTGTGTCCCGATTTCTCAGTGCCCAACTGCCGCACCGGAGTTCGACGACTGGAAGGGTGTCAAGATCGACGCCATCTTGTTCGGCGGCCGCCGCGCGGACACCGTTCCGCTGGTCACCCAGGCATTCAGCTGGAACCACGGCACCATGATCGGCTCCCTTCTGGCTTCTGGCCAGACTGCAGCTGCCGAGGGCAAGGTTGGCGCACTGCGCCACGATCCAATGGCGATGCTGCCGTTCATCGGCTACAACGCTGGTGACTACCTGCAGCACTGGATCGACATGGGCGTCAAGGGCGGTGACCGCATGCCGTCCATCTTCCTGGTTAACTGGTTCCGCCGCGGCGAAGACGGCCGCTTCCTGTGGCCGGGCTTCGGCGAGAACTCCCGCGTCCTGAAGTGGATCGTGGACCGCATCGAAGGCAAGGTCGACGCCGTCGAGACTGTCGTGGGCAACACCGCTCGCGCTGAGGACATCGACATCGAGGGCCTGGACTTCGACATCGAGGATGTCCGCGAGGCGCTGGCCGTCAACGCCGCTGACTGGGCTGGCGATATGGAAGACAACGCCGAGTGGCTCAACTTCCTGGGCGGCCGCGTTCCGTCCGAGGTCTGGGATGAGTTCCGCGCACTGAAGTCGCGCGTCGAGAACGCCTAAGCCAAAACTTAGGGCCTTCCCGCCCACCATCATGGTGAAGCGGGGAGGCTCTTTTGCATGCGAGAGAACTCTAGGCGCGCAGCACGATGACGAGGTTCGAAGTTAAGAATTCGCGCAGCACAGGCACGCGCGTTACCCACCACGCCCAGCTGGGGTGGTAGCGCGGAAAGGTGAGCAAAGCGTCATGCGCGGTGGCCCAGTCGAGGCCCTGGCGCGCGGAGACGTCGAAAAGCGAGGTGCCAAAGACGTTCTTTGGCGGGTGCCCGTGGCGGCTGGTGTAGCGATCGCGGGCGAAGGCGCCGCCCACGTAGTGCTCCCACAGGCCCGTCTCGTGGCCGCCGAAAGGCCCCAGCCACACCGTATAGCTCAAGATCACCAGCCCACCGGGCCGGGTCACGCGCAGCATCTCTTCTCCCATATCCCATGGATGCGGGATATGCTCGGCCACGTTGGAGGAGTAGGTGACGTCGAAGGTGGAGTCGGCAAAGGGCAGCTGCGTGCCGTCGCCGCGCACCGCGTTGGCCAGCTGGATTCCCGCGGCCGACATCTCGCCCGCATCGGGCTCAATGCCAAAGTAGCGCGCCCCGCGCCCAGCGAAGGCCTCCGCGAAGTAGCCTGGCCCGCCGCCCACATCGAGCACGCGCGCCCCGGAAAGGGAGAGGCCGAGGTCGGTGCAGAGGGCGTCGACAAGCAGGGCGGTGTCGGAGGCCAGGCCGCCGTAGAAGATGTCAGGCCGGGTCTGTTCGAAGCGGAAGGAGCGCAGCAGCCGCCACGAACGCGCAAGCGTGGCCATGGCGCGGGTTTGTTTCATAACCCACTAGGCTAGTAGCTCGACATGAAAATTCTTTTACTGTGCTGGCGCGATTCCACCCACCCACAGGGCGGTGGCTCGGAGCGCTACCTCGAGCGAGTGGGTGAGTACCTGGCGGCGCAGGGCCACGAGGTGGTCTTTCGCACCGCCCGGCACATGAACGCCGCCAAGCGGGAGCGCCGGGCGGGCGTGCTCTACTCCCGCGGGGGAGCGAAGTTCAGCGTGTATCCGCGCGCGTGGCTGGCTATCCTCGCTGGCCGGTTGGGGTTGGGGGAACTGAAGGGCGTGGACGTCATCGTCGATACCCAAAACGGCATTCCCTTCTTCGCGCGCTTGGTCTCGCCAGCGCCGACGGTTCTGCTCACGCACCATTGCCACCGTGAGCAGTGGCCGGTTGCAGGCCCCCTGCTGGCGCGCTTGGGCTGGTTCCTTGAGTCGAAGGTGGCGCCGCGGGTCTACCGTAATAGCCCCTACGTGACGGTCTCGCGGGCCTCGAAGCACGACCTCGAGGACCTAGGCATCAGGGGCGCGCGCATCATCGAAAACGGTGTGGATCCGCTGCCCGCGCACGTGCCGACGCTGGAGCGTGAGACCGCGATTCACCTGGTCACGCTCTCGCGGCTGGTGCCGCACAAGCAGATTGAGCATGCCATGGACACCGTGGCGCGCATGCCGGGCGCGGTCCTCGACGTCATCGGTTCCGGCTGGTGGGAGGCGCAATTGCGCGAGTATGCCGCGTGCATCGGGGTGGCCGAGCGGGTGCGCTTCCGCGGCCAGGTCACGGAGGATTACAAGCACGCTTTGCTCGCGCTTGCCGACGTCCATCTCATGCCCTCGCGCAAAGAAGGCTGGGGTTTGGCAGTGATGGAGGCCGCGCAGCACGGCGTTCCCACGGTGGGTTACACGTTTGGCTTGCGCGATAGCGTGGTCGCCGGGGAGACCGGCGTGCTCGTCGATACCGAGGACGAGTTCGCCCACGCCGTGCAGAAGCTGGTGGAAGACCCAGATGAGCGGCGTCGTTTGGGCGAGAATGCCCGGCAGCTGGCGGCTAGGTACTCGTGGGAGAAGACTGGCCAGGCTTTCGAGAAGCTGCTTGGCGAGCTAGTGGAAAAGCAGCGCTAGCAAGCAGGAGCCAGAGCGTGGTCAGAGCCCACGGCACCGCGGGGGCAGGCGCGGCGGTCTCGGCGACGATGCGGCTATCGACCACCACGGCTCCCACCCCGAGTTCCTCCAGGGCGTCCATATCGCGGCGCTGCCAGGCATCGTGGGCGGCGACGTAAGCCGGCTGGGCTTGGTCCACTACCACGCCATCGACGATGAGCTCGCCCGACTCGAGCTTGTTTAACGCCTTGGAATACGGGTCCACGGCCACGCCGCCACCGGGCAGGCTCACCAGCGAGGGGCGGTCGGGGAAGAAGGCGACGCGGCCGTCGAGGGCGTCGACAAGCTGCTGGTCCACCACGGGTTGTTCGGAGCGCGGGGCGAGCACGGCGAGGTCGCGCGGGGCGCCGGGGGCTTGCAGGAGGCAGGCGAGGAGCCCTACCGCGGCAGGCAGATTCGGCAGCGCCCCCAACCCCGCGACGTAGAGGGGGATGGCGAGAAGGGTGAGCTTGGAGGCGTCGCGAAGCAGGCCCGCGCCAGGAACGTGCGCGATAAACCACCCCAGCGCGCCGGGGAAGAGCCACGTCCCGCAGGCCAGGCCGAGGCCGAGGGCGGCGAGGAGGTAAAGGGGGCGCCGACAAGCATGCTCTAGGTGCCGGGACCCCATGAACGCCAAGGCCGCGACGGCTAGGCCCGCGAGCGCGAAGCGGGAGGCAGGCACGGCGTCGGCGCTCCAGATTCCGCCCAAGCCCAGCAGTGCGCCCCCGGTGCCCACGAAGCCTTCCGCGCGGGGAGCAAAAGCGGCGACCTGCGCGGCTGCGGAACCAGGTGCGGAGTTGTTGGACAGCGCTGGCACCAGCCACGGCAACCAGAGCAACACGCCCCCTGCGGCAATCCGGAAGCGGCCGGTGACCAGCGCAATCACCACCCCGAAGACCCCGCCCGTGGGAGTCAGCGAGGAGGCCCAGAGCGCGAGCCAGGAGACGGCGCGGCGTCGGTTAAGGCAGGCCCACGCCAGCACTGGCGCGAGCCACGCGGCTACCGCCAGCGACCACTGCCCCTGCAGAAGGCGCTCAAGAACGAAAGGATTGGCCACCGCACACGCCATCGCGGCAGCAGCCGCCAGCGGAGTGTGCGCCCACTTTGCCGCCCCCCACGCACTGGCCAAGGCGCTGGCCAGCACCAGAACACGCGCGAACCAATCGCCGCCCAGCAACGCCAAGACCCCATCTTGCGGTGCGTTGCGGGCAGGCAAGGTACCCAGCCCAAAGTTCGTGGCCGTCAGGCCCGGGTGGTGGAGCAACGCCATGTCACGCCACAGCAGCTCGCCCGGCACCAGGAAAGGCCAGCACACTGCGCCGACGAGCAGGAGACCCCACGCGACAAGGACGCGGCGGCTCCAGCTATGCGCGGTCACGGTGGCGGCGCATGTACAACGAGGCAGCATAGGCAAGCAAAACCACGCCGATAACCTTGCCGACCCACCCCACGATGCTCAGGATCTTCGCGCTTTCAATCGTGGTACGTACCGAATCGAGGCGCTCCTGCTTGGTGGCCTCGGACCACGACATGTCGGCCTGGAAGAGCGCGCGGTCTGCGGTGTCATTTTCTTCCACCATCTGGCGGGCTTGGTCGGCGTCGGTGGCGAGGAAGATCTTGATGTCCTCGTGCACGTCCAGGATGGTGCCGGTGGTGGGTTCAACCCATACGTCGCGCTTGACGGTGTAGAAGGGCTCGAGGATGACATGCTCGGTGGGGCTCAGCCCGAAGCGCTCGAGGGACTCCGGCTTAAACATCGCCTTCGCAGGGCCCGAGCGGCGCAGCTGCTCTAGGTTGTCCTGCTGCGCAAAGCTCAGCGAGTCCACCACTGAAACCGGGTCGATTTCCTGGTGGAAGGAGTACGTGGGGATGGTCTCCCGCTTCTCCGTGCCCGTGAAGTCGATGGGCGCGGCCGTCTGCGTCATCGGGTCGAAGTACGGGTAGCTGCGCTGTTCTGCCTTGGCAGGGAAGAAGTAGCTGATGCCGTCGCGCTCGAAGTCCATGGAAGAAGCACCCGTGCCCAGCGTCGTGATGTTGAACTGCTGGGAGCTATTTAATCCTGGGATGGGATAGGCAGATTCGCGGTTGAGCAGGGAACTCTCGTTGAACTCCGCGATGGTCTTACCGTCGGCCTCGACCTTGAGCGAAGAATTTGCGGAGGCCACGGCGTCGTCGTTAGTAGCGGAGGTGGTGGTGACGCGCTCGAGCGTGGTCACCCGGTCCTCGATATAACAATAAAGCGGAGCCTGCTCCGATTCGCAGGCCGGGTCGCCGTGGGGATCGGCAGGCTTCTCGTGGTGCAGCGCGCGCAGGATGTTCAGCGCGGGCCCGGTGGCGGGCTCGGTGGTGACCGTGAAATTAAGGTTGAGCGGCAGCGGACGGGCCTGATTCTTATACAGCGGCGGGAGGACGGATCCAAGTAGAAGGAAGACAGTCGCGGCGACGATCACCCTCGTCATCCGCGAGCTCCAATTAATCAGCCGCTTCATTACAGTAAAGTTCCAATCAGTTCGCTTGTGGCGTCATGGCCCTATGAATCTTAGCCGGAGGAAGGAGAAAACCGTTTTGGCTTCCTCAAAGACTGTACCCTGCCACCTTCCCGAGCTGGATGGATTGCGCGGATGCGCGGCCTTGGGGATCGTGGTCACCCACGTTTCCTTCCAAACCGGCACTGGATGGGGGATTGTGGAGCGCTTCGATTACTTCGTGGCGGTCTTTTTCGCGTTGAGCGCTTTTTTGCTGTGGCGCCGCCGCCATCTGCACACTACCCAGGATTATGCCTGGTCACGCGTGGCGCGTCTGGCGCCCGCCTACCTGGTGTGCGTGGTGCTGGTGCTCGCTTTGCTTCCCGACGCCCACTCCGTCACCCTCACCCAAGTGCTCAGCAACCTCACGAGCACGCAGATCTACGTGGTCGATGGCCTCGCGCCGGGTCTGACCCAGCTGTGGTCGCTGTGCGTGGAGTTCGCGTTCTACCTCGTGCTGCCGGCCCTGGCCTGGCTCATGAGGGGGTGGAACCGGCAGCAGCGGATGGCGGCCTTTCTGGCTGCAGCAGTGCTGAGTTGGGGCTGGGGTTTTGTGCCCTTCGTGGCGGACTTCGACAAAGGTGACGTCAATTCGCAGATTTGGCCGCCGGCGTATGCGTCCTGGTTCGTGGTGGGGTTGCTCGCTGCAGAGGCGGAGGGCCTGCGCCTTCCGCGCTGGGTGGAGCGGGCCCTGCGCATTCGGTGGGCGTGGTGGCTGCTGGCGGCAGGTTGCCTGTGGCTGGCCAGCCGCGAGTGGTTTGGCCCGCGGGGGCTGGAGCATCCGGAGCCGGGCGAGTTCGCGCGGCGCATCATTGTCGGTGCAGTGTTCGGTGCGTGCGTTTTGGTGCCGGTGGCGCTGGCCCCGCGCGCGGAGAAAAGCGTGTTGGCGAGCGAGGTTTTCCAAGCGCTGGGCCGCTGGTCCTATTCGCTGTTTCTGTGGCACGTTGCGGTGCTCGCGGTGGTCTTCCCGCTGCTGGGGGTGCCGATGTTTAGCGGCTCGGTGGCCCATTTTGGCGTGGTCCTCGTGGCCACGGTGGTGCTGAGTCTGCTGGTGTCGGCGGTGAGCTATGTGGTGGTGGAGGAGCCGGGGCGTCGGTTGTTGCTCGGCCACAGCACGCAGGCCAAGGCCGCGGCGCACAGGCAGGTCACCAAGACGGAGTCGCCGGCGTAGGCGCCGCTTGCCCAGGGGGCGCGGGCAAGCATGGCGCCCGCGGCCAGTGTGAGGGAGGCCGCCAAAGGAGCCGCGCTTAACGACGTCCACCTCAGCACCGCCCATGCCGCCACCCCTGCCAGTACGGCGGGCAGCCCCAGCAGGGTGAGGGTGCCCAGCCCGCATAGCGCCGCCACGGTGTGCGTGGATGCGTTGTCGGCGGGCAGCCAGGGCTCGCGTGGACGGCGGCGAAGTGCGAGCAGGCAACCGGCTACCGTGAGCAGTGCCAGCGCTCCGCCGAGACCCAGGGCCACCTGGTAGGCACGCTCGGCGACGAAGCTTTGGCGGAAGCTTCCGCTCGCGCCCGCCGGAATGACGTAGGCCTGGCCGCCGGCGTTGATCTCCCGGGGCTGCAGGTCCATGCTGCCGGTGGGGGAATCGAGGTGACCGCGCAGGCCCTCGTTGAAGGCGTCGCCGGTGATGAGGAGGCGCTCGGTGGAGGCGGCGGTGATGTCCCGGCCGGTGGCCGGGGTGGTGCTGGGCGGATTCCAGCCCTTTTCGCGCAGGCTTATCCACGTGCCCGTGGTGCGGACGCGGTGCTTGCCGGGGCGCAGGGTGAGGGTGTCGCCGGGGTTATAGCGCGCGCCGTCGATAAGCACGGTCTTTGTGGAATCGAGCGTGACCTGCATGGAACGCGGTGCGGTGAAGTCGCGGATGAGGATGCGGGAGTCCTGGAGCAGCTGCTGGAAGAAGAACTGCCGCACGTCCGGTGAGGTGTCTGGGACGGTGACCACGCGCTCTATGGGCGAGCCCATGACCTGTGCGTTGGCGATTCCCACCCGCTCTTTGAGTTCGATGCGGATAGAGTGCGTCGCACCGCCGGGCACGCGCACCTGGCGGGAGCGATAAGGCTTGAGCTTGACCTTGACCTTGGCGCTGCCCGAGCGCACGGTGACCTCGGTGTGGCCAGTGGCCAGGAGATCGATGACGGGGGCGTCCCAGGCGGGCGTTTGGGGGTCCTTGTTGAGCTCGAGCCAGCCGGTGTCGCCAGGCGTTGGCCACCAGGCGGTGGAGTTCTCCCCGTCTACTGCGGAGGTGATGGAGCGCGCCGTATTGGCGCCGCCGAAGGAGTCGGCGTCGGCGGCAGACGAGGAGGCGCGGACCGTGCCGCCGTGGGACTCCACGGTGGTCAGCGGGCCTGCGGAGGGGTAGTCGCGCAGGCGGTTGTTCACGGTCGAGGGATCCTCAGCGCCCAGCGGGGCGGAGATGGGTCCGTCGAGGGTGCCGTAGTTGCGGTCGCTCAGGGTAGGGGTATCGGTGACGATGTCGGCGTTGCCCTCCACCAGCTCATACGCAGGCCGGTTGGCCGAATGCGCATCGAGGAAAGCCAAGGACTCGCCGCCGCCTGCGACGCGTACGGGCTCAGTGGTGCTGAGCGCTCCCGCGGAGTCTTGGTGCGGCAGGATGATGACCTCAACCTCGTCATTGGGGCCGAAAGCGTGGACCTGGCCGCCGTAAGAGGAGGCGTTGCGCCAAGCGGCTAGCTGCGAGTCGTCGCGGCCACTGGCCCCCTCGGTGGAGGCGAGGTCGTGGCGCAACAGGATCGCCCCGATACCTTGGCGTTGGAGTGCAGCGGTGCCGGTGCGGGGATCGTTGTGAAGCGCGGCGACGACGCCATCGAGACCGCGGATGGCCTCGGGCGGAACCAGAGGGATGGCGTCGCGGACGGCCCAGGGGACGTCGAGAAGCGCCTGCGCCGGCTCATCGCGGGTCCAGCCCCAGTCTTGGCGCGCGAAGGAGGACTCGGGGAAGAGCAGCGTGCGGGTATCGCGGGCGGTGGCGTTGAGAAAGTCCGCGGCCTCGTGCCAGTAGTCGGGGACCGCGGAATAGGCGCCCTTGGGCAGGAGGCGGCCGGTCCACGCGGGCGAGAAGGAGGCACAGGCGAGCGCCGCCACCAGCACGGCAACCGCCTGCTTCCGGGAGGGACGCAGCCACGCGCGGCCCGAGTCAGGCAGCGGAAGGGGGGCGGTGGCCGCGGCGAATCCGAGCAGGAGCGGGATGCGAACTAGGGGGTCGAACTTGTGGAGGTTGCGCAGCGCCGCGAGCGGGCCGTCGAGAGCATGCAGGTACCACGCGGCGTGGGTGCCCAAGATGGCGATGCCCACGCACAGCATCACCGGCCATACGCGGGGCAGGCGGCTAAGCCCGTACAGGCCCACGGCCGCCACCGCGATGGTAACCAGAACGAAGAAAGGCTCGACGGCTAGGGCATATCCGGCGCTGCGCTCCGTGTCGACGAAGGGCGCCCAGCTGGTGGTGCCGCGCAGAATCTCCGGCAGGTTGAGCCAGCGGGTGGTGACAAAAGAGGACTCGATGAACTCGGTAAACGGAGGGGCGTAGCGGCCGAGTACTAGCAGCGGCACGATCCACCAGACCGATACCGCGGCGCAGCCGGCGAGCCAGGCCAGCCCGGGGCGCCAAGCGCGGCGATAGAGCAGGACCACGGCGGCGGGCACGCAGGCCGCGAGCGTAGCCGTGGCATTGACCGCACCCATCAGCGCCACGGGAATGATAGCGGCCGCGGCGTCGCGCCAGTTCAGCTCGCGGCGCAGGAAAGGTAGCACGACCCAAGGCGCGAGCATGACCGGCCAAGTCTCCGAGGAGATGGCCCCCAGCGTGGTTAGCGCGCGCGGGGAGAGCGAGTAGAGCAGCGCGGCCAAGAAAGGCCACCAGCCGGGCGCTTGCCGAAGCGACGGCAGAGCGGCGAAAAGGAGCCGATGGAAGCCCCAAAAACCCACTCCGAGGACGAGCCACCACCACAGGCGCTGGGCTATCCAGTCGGGGAGGAAGTCAGTGAGGAGAAAAAACTGGCCCTGTGGAAACAAGTAACCGTAGGCCTGGTTCTGCAGCTGGCCCAAGGTGAAGACCTCGGTGTAAGCGTGCAGGGCGCCGCGCAGAAACCCCAGTGGGTTCGCGGCGAGGTCATGTTTGGTGTCGGCGACGGTCAGCCCAAAAGGCTGGCTAAAGACAATAAGCGCTAGCACTAGCAGGCCGACAAGGCGCCAGCGCAGCTGCGGGCGGCGGGCTATGCCGCGGGAGAAAAAGCCACGCACATTAGTTGCGGGAGCCGTACTCCGGGCCACCCATGACGGCGTCGGAAGTAGACACAGCGTTGCCTGCCGGGACCACGTCAGCGTTGGAGAACTGCGCGATGCCAATCACCGTAATGACGCCGAGGGCGATGCCCACGACGGTGCTGCCCACGGCTGGGCCGAGGGTGCGCTTGTTGAGGGAGTCCGTCTCGAGTGCCATGGTCCTAGATACTAGCAGCTACACGGCGCAATTCCTGTACGAATCGCGCCGGGGATGCGACTAGCTGTGGGCCTCGGGTTCCTCGTCGTCCTCGTCGTCGTCAAGCTCGGGCGGAACGATGAACACCGGAAGGCCCGCATTACGCACGATGTGCTCGGCAGTGGAGTTGGTCCACCAGCCGCGGAAGCCGCTGAGCGCGCGGGTGCCGGTGACGATGACGTCGACGTCGAGTTCTTGCGCGGCGTCGACAATGGCGGAAGCAATCGTGGTCACCGACTCCACCAGGTGAGCGCGGCCGCTCAGCCCCAGGCTCTCGGCGACCTCGATGCCCTGCTTGCAGATGCGCAGCGCCTCCTCGTAAGCGGGATCGTCCTCGACGTTATCCGGCGCTACGGTGGACTGGTGCAAACCCGTGCGGCTCACGGCACGCGCGGCCTGGCGGGCAACCGGCTCCCACGCCGTGAGGATTTCCACGCGGCGCGGGCGCAGCAGGCGGGCCGCATGCTCCATGGCGCGGGCAGCGCGAGTGGAGCCGTCATAAGCAATCAACATGGTCTCTGCGTTACTCATAGGGGCCATAGTAACCCCCTTCACGGCCGCTGCGTGGCCAATCGTGCACACTGGAGGGCATGCATCTTTCCCATTGCTTCCGTCCCGCGGCTGAATCTGCAGCCGCTTTTTCGCGTCCGCAGGTACGAGTGCGCGCAGCTGCTGTACTCGCCGCGGTGGGGCTCGGAAGTACCTTGGTGGCTTGCGCGGATGAGGAGGTCGCGCCGCCGGAAAACACGGCGTCGTCAAGCGCCAGTGCTACCCCACAGACCAGCGCCGCGCCCGCCGCAACGGACCGCCGGCAGCTGGCGGCCTCCCTGCTCATGCCGCCGGCCGTCAACTACGACGACGCACGCGAGAAGCTCGAAGCCGGCGCGGGCGGCATCTTCATCCCCAGCTGGGCGGACCCGAATCTGCTCACCGAAGAGGGCCGCAACATCGTGGCCCTGCGAGAGGAGCTGGGCCGCGACTTCAAGGTCTCCATTGATTTTGAAGGCGGCCGCGTGCAGCGCTTCTCCGAAGTCCTCGGGGAATTCCCGGCCCCGCAGCAGATGGCCGCAGACGGCAGCCCGGAGGATGTGGAGAGGATCGGCGCGGAGATCGGCCGCGTGCTCAAGGCACACGGCATCAACGTGGATTTCGCCCCGGTCCTCGACGTCGACGGCGGCGGGCTCGAAGTGGTGGGGGACCGCTCCTTCTCCACCGATCCGGCGCAAGCCGGTGAGTATGGCGCAGCCTTTGCCCGCGGCCTTGAGTCGGCCGGCGTCGAAGCCGTGTTCAAACACTTCCCAGGCCACGGGCGCGCCTCGGGGGATACCCACCTGGCTGAGGCCGTGACCCCGCCACTGGAGGAGCTCTACACCCACGAGTTCGTGCCCTTCGAGAAAGCCGTCCCCGCGGCCCCTGGGGCCGGCCTGATGATGAGCCACCTCGCTGTGCCGGGCCTGGGCGATGGCCAAACGGCGGCTTCTATCAATCCGGCCGCTTATAAGCTCGCGCGCGAGCATCTGCATTTCGAAGGCCCCATTTACACCGATGACCTGGGCGGAATGGCGTCTATCGCGGATACGATGGACGTGCCGCAGGCGGTGGTCGCTGCGATTGGGGCGGGTGCTGACATGCCCTTGTGGTCCACTGACGGGGGCTTCGACGCGGCTATCGACGCCGTCGTGGCAGCCCTCGATGACGGCACCTTGACCGAGGAGCAACTGCAAACTTCTGCCCGGCGTCTGGCCGAGTAAACGGGACCTTACTAGGAATGTTGCAGCTCGAACGATAGTCTTTAAGGCGTGAAAAAGGCAGTAGGACAGCAAACTGGCAAAGGCTGGCGCATCACCCTCGGCGTGATCGTCGGCCTTCTCCTGATCGCGGGCATCGCCTACACGTGGGACGTTATTGCTAATCAGGGCAAGGTTCCGCGTGCGACGTCCGTGGGCGGTGTGGACATCTCCAGCATGGAGCGCACCGCTGCGGTAGAGAAATTGGAGCGCGAGCTTGGCGACGTCGAGACCAAGCCCGTCAACGTCACCTCCGGGGAGAAGTCTTCCCAGTTAGTCCCTGCCGAGTCAGGCCTGACCCTGAACTACCAGAAGGCCGTGGACGGCATTCCGGATGCTTCCTATAACCCGGTGACTCGTCTTTTTAGCTTCGTAAAGGCCACACAGGAAATCCCGGTCGCCGTTGATATTGACGACACTGCACTGGATGGTGCGCTGGAGCGCGTGAAGAACGAGCTCTCCTTCGCACCGAAGGATGGCATGCTGGAGCTCAACAACGGCCAGCTTAAGGTGACCAAGCCAGTGCTGGGCCAGACGGTGGAGCCGGATGATTTGAAAAATGGCATCACCGAAAACTGGCTCGACCCGGCGGGCGTTGAGGTAGAGCCTGTCGAGGTGGAGCCCGCTATCAACGACGACGCGATTGAGGCGATGCGCACTGGCGACGTCGCCAAGGCCCTCGACAACCCGCTCACCATCAACGGCGAGAACAACGTCGCGGGCACGCTGCGCAAGGACGAAATCGCGCAGTTCGTCTCCATTGAGGCGAAGGATGGCAAGCTGGAGCTGAAGGTGGATACGCCGAAGGCGCAGCAGCTTTTCGAGGAGCGCATGGATGGCGCGCAGGTGCCAGGCCAGAATGCCAAGATTTCCTTCAGCGGCGACAAGATGAATGTGACTCCATCGGTCGATGGCTCGATTATCGACTGGGAGAAGACCTTGAAGGACTTCGATAAGCGCGTCAAGGGCGACGAGCGCACCTGGGATGCGGACTACAAGCCGGATCCGGCGGAGTACACCACCGAGATGGCGGAAAAGGCCACCTTCAACGACACCGTGTCGGAGTTTTCCACCGGCGGTTTCTCTGGCGCATCGGGCGAGAATATCCGCCGCGTGGCGGCGCAGGTCGACGGCGCTGTGGTCAACCCAGGCGAGACCTTCTCCCTCAACGGCTACACCGGCCCGCGCGGCACGGCGCAGGGCTACGTGGAGTCCGGCATCATCATCAATGGACACTCCGGCACTGCGGTCGGCGGCGGCATCTCGCAGTTCGCCACCACGCTCTACAATGCCGCTTACTTCGCCGGCTTCGAGGACGTGGCCCACACGCCGCACTCTTACTACATCTCCCGCTACCCGGCCGGCCGCGAGGCTACCGTGTACGAGGGTTCCATCGACTTGCAGTTCAAGAACACCACGAACACCCCGGTCCGCATTGAGACCGACTTCGGTGGCGGCAAGATCACCGTTCGCTTCAAGGGCGTGAAGACCTACAATGTGGAGTCTGTCAACAACGGTCGCTGGGCCACCACCCAGCCAACCCGTATGTCGGTGGGTGAGAATTGCTCGCCGTCGTCAGGCGCGCCGGGCTTTACCACCTCGGATACCCGCATCATCAAGGACCTCTCCGGCCGCGAGGTATCCCGCGAGACCACGACTACGGTCTACGACCCGCAGCCAATCGTTTCCTGCGGTTAGGCAATGGCTCGGCCGATGCACACCGCGGTGAAGGACCCGGCGGACGTCGATCAGCTGGCTCAGCACCCGGTTGCCTTTCGCCGCGTGGCCAGCCTGTTCGCCGCGCACCGCGGCACCCTGTTGCTGGTGGTTGCGCTCATCATGGCGACGTCTGGGCTGACCGTGGTGCAGCCTTTCCTCGTGCGCCGCACGGTGGATGAGGCCATCCCGCAGCATGACACCACGCTGTTGCTGTGGCTCGTCGGCGGCATGCTGGCCATCACCGTGGTGTCGCAAGCCATCGGCGTTATCCAGTCTTTATTATCCGCGCGGGTGGGGCACACCATCATGCACGCGCTGCGCACCCAGGTCTTTGCCAACCTGCAGCGCCAATCGTTGCAGTTCTTCACCAACAACCGCGGTGGGGAAATCCAGTCCCGCCTGACCAATGACATCGCGGCCATGCGCGGTATGGTGACCACCACGGCGACCTCCGTGGCCAGCAACCTCACCATGACGGTGGCCACTCTGGTGGCGATGGTGGCGCTCTCGCCAACCCTCTCGCTTTTGTCCCTGCTGGTGCTGCCGCCCGCCGTGTGGCTCACGCGCCGCGCTGCCGTTCTGCGCTGCAGCCTCATGGAGAAAAACAGCCGCGCGCAGGCGACGTTGCAACAGACCATTTCGGAGAACCTGTCAGTATCCGGCATGCGTCTGGCGGCCACGCTGGGCGCGCAGGAGAGGGTCTATGACGCGTTTGCGAAAACCTCCCGCTCCCTGATCCGACTGGAGCTGGAATCGCAGCTGGCCGGGGGCTGGCGCATGGCGCTGACCCAGATCATTTTCGGGGTTATGCCGGCGCTGATTTACCTGGTTGCTGGCCTGCGCCCGGGGATTACGATTGGCACGCTCATCGCCTTTTCCACTCTGCAGACCCAGATTTTCCGCCCGATTACTGGGCTGCTTAACGTGGGCGCGCAGTGGGTGGCGTCCATGGCGCTGTTTAGCCGTATCTTCGAGTATCTAGACCTGAAGCCCGAGCTCAAAGAAGCCACCGAGCCCGCCCAGCTTGCCGACGCCTCCCTCGCCCTCCAGCACGTCTCCTACCGCTACCCCGGCACAGACATCGACGCGCTTTCCGACGTCTTTCTCACCATCCCCGCCCACACCACCACCGCGCTAGTGGGGCATACCGGTTCCGGCAAGTCCACGGTAGCCACACTTTTGGCGCGCCTTGCCGATCCGACCGAAGGTGCCGTGCTCTTAGGCGGAGTTGACCTGCGCGATATTCCGCCGGAGCAGCGGGCGGAGGCCATTGGCGTGGTTTCCCAGGAGACCTACCTGATCCACGGCACGGTGCGGGAGAACCTCCTCTTCGCGCAGCCGGGTGCGAGCGAAGAACAGATGTGGGCGGCGCTTAACGCCGCGCGCGTGGACAAGGTCATCGACGCGCTTCCCGACGGGCTGGATACAATCGTGGGCTCGCGCGGCTACCGCTTTTCTGGCGGTGAGCAGCAGCGCCTCTCGCTGGCTCGCACCCTGCTGCGCCGCCCGCGGGTGCTCATTCTGGATGAGGCCACCTCGGCCCTCGACAACGAAACCGAGCGCGCCATCCAGGAAGCAGTCCTTGGCGCGGATGCTACCCGCCTGGTTATTGCGCACCGCCTGTCCACCATCCGCGACGCCGACCAGATCGTCGTCCTTGACGCTGGCCACGTGGTCGAGTGCGGCACCCACACCGAGCTACTTGCTCGCGGCGGCGCCTACGCGGCGCTTCTTCGCGCTGCGTCTACTACCGGTGACTCTTGAGTAATTGTCCGGAAGCTAGCTTGGCGCCCGCGAAACCTCTAATAGGCTCTCCTGTTTTGGTACTTCGATGCCTGTATGGTGCTCAAACGTGCTGATTCCTCACGATTCTGGCGACTGTAGATCAGCGGTTTTGAATTTACTGTGGGGTGGTCTTGGTGGTCAGGGCTTCGCTGTTCATGAGTCCTTGGGATATGTGGCGAGACGCCATCCGCCACTGCGTTGATTCTCAGGTTGGGTGAAGCCTACCGATGTCCTAGTAAGGGCGGGCGTATCGCAGATAGCTCGGTGTTACCCCTGCTCTGGAGGCTGTTCATGATGCGGACTTACCTAAATTGTGTAAGGAGGTTGGGAACGTTATATTTATTCTCAGGAGAATCTAATCTGTTTCCCTAAGATCTATGTTTAACACCTGCATGTGAGGGGCCCTCTGCCTATCGGGTGTTAGCTTCAAGAAAGGCTTTTCGCTCATGAAGAATTCTGCACTCGTTCGTTCCACTGGTGCTGCGGCCATCCTCGGGCTGGCACTGTCGGTGGGGGGGGCATTGGTGTAGCTCAAGCTCCGTTTGCTGTCGCACAAGAGTCCACCCAAAAGCCCACCATTGATCCCGATGCTGATGTCACCTTGACCATCGATAAGCGCCTCAATCCGACCTCCATTGGTGATCACGGCACTGGTGAGGCCGACCCGAAGGCCACCGGTAATCCCCTGAAGGGTGCTACCTTCACCGGTACTTTGCTTAACGTCGACAAAGTCAAACCAGAAGATCTTGGCAAGCTTACGGCTTCGAACTACAAGGATCTGGGTGCCACTGAGACCCAGACGACTGTCACCGGCACCACGGGCAACGATGGCAAGGTAGTCCTGGACAAGAGCGCTGGCCTGGTGCAAGGCATTTGGCTGTTTAAAGAGACTATCGCCGATAAGGTCACCGACACTGTTACCCAAAAGACCTACCAGGCCTCGGAGATCGCCCCCTCCACCCCGTTCATCGTATCCCTGCCTTACACCAACGCGGCAGGTGACGGCTGGAACTACAACGTCACCGTCCAGCCCAAGAACACCACTTCCGGCATCACCAAGGAAGTTAAGGACGCCGATAAGAATGTTGGCGATGACATTCAGTACCTGGTGAAGGGCAGCATCCCGGTGATCCCGAAGGATGAGAAGCTCAAATCTTTCCGTATCACCGACAAGCTGGACACCGAGAACCTCGAGAACATCCGCGCCGAGGTTAAGTTGTCCGATGATAGCGCCATCGTTAAGGACGTTGACTACACCCTCAACATCGATCAGGCTGCTGGCACCGTCGAGGTTAAATTCACTGAGGCAGGCCTGGATAAGCTAGCGAAGGCCGCAGCGGGAAGCACCGTCAATCTGACCATCGACGCCAAGGTGAAAGTACTCACCGGCACCGATGGTATTGCCGAGAACGAGGCTAAGCAGTTTGTTCACTACCCGGGCCAGGACAACGAGACCGAGACCACGTCGAATAAGGTCAAGTCCTACTGGGGTCTGGTCAATGTGATCAAGACTGAAGAGGGCAAAGAGACCAAGCTGAAGGGGGCCGAATTCGAGCTCTACCGCTGCAAAGGTACTGAAACCAAGAAGGAACAGCTCGAGGAACAGAACAAGATCACGATCGGCAAAAAGTCCACCTGGACCACCGACGATAATGGTTCCGTCATCATCGACGGCATCCACGTCACCAACGTCGAGGACGACTCTAAGAAGATTGACAAGTCCTACTGCTTGCTGGAGACCAAGGCTCCACGGGGCTACGTCGCTACCGCCGAGGTCCACTCCTTCAAGCTTGAATCCGACGAAAAGAAGCTGGGCACCACCACCCCTGTTCAGTACAACGCAGAGATTAAGAACAAGCGTTCCGAGATGCCGAAGCTGCCGCTTACCGGTGGTATGGGTATCGGAATCTTGGCTGCGCTCGGCGCCTTGATTGCTGGCTTGGCAGCTTGGACCGCCCGCCGCGCCAACACTGAGGCTTAGGACCTCAGCCTGACTGAGCACATAGATCTCAGTCTGTTCACCCGCGCCCTCTTCAGGAGGGGGCGCGGGGCCCACACTATTTTTCAATAACCACCGGATAGGGCGCGCTGCGTCCAGCAAGGTAGGAATTTATGGTTCTGCGAGATACCACATCCGCAGCGGGGCCAAAAGGCGCATCGAAGTCGCTTCTGAGGAAGCTGCTTCCTACGGTTGTCCTGGCGCTGTGCGCCATCGTTGCGCTGCTCTACCCAGTGGTAGTTACACAACTGAATAATTGGGAACAAATGCGTGTCGCTGACTCCTATACCAAGGAATTGGATGCGGCCGATCAGGAGGAAATCACCCAGAAACTTGTCTCAGCGCAGGCGTACAACGAGTTTCGCACGATGGGGCCTATTTTGGACCCTTGGTTAGCTAGAATTTCCGAAGATAACGCTGACTACCAGGCCTATCTTGCTGAGCTAGACACCCACGAGGTGATGGCGCGCCTCGTTGTGCCCAGCGCGGACATCGACTTGCCTGTTTACCACGGGACGAGCGAAGAGGTTCTGCAAAAGGGAGTCGGGCATCTCTATGGCTCCGACCTACCAGTCGGAGGAGACAGCACTCATGCGGTGCTCACAGCCCACACTGGCCTGACCAACGCCACGCTCTTTGACCACCTTTCCGACGTGGGGAAGGGAGACCCGATATATATCGGAGTCTCTGGGCAGAAGATGAAGTACGAGGTTACGGACATTCGGGTTGTGCTCCCGCACGAGACGAGCAGCTTGCGTTCTACGCCCGGCAAGGATCAGATCACGTTGATCACTTGTACTCCTTACGGGATTAACTCGCATCGCCTTCTGGTGACGGCTGAACGAGTTCCCTTCGATGAAGAGGCCGCCGCAGCCTTTGCCCCCAGCAAGCTTCACTGGTTTTGGTGGATGTGGGCGTTGATGGCCGCGGCATTGCTCATCGCCGTCCTGCTGGTCCTGTGGATTGCGAAGACCACGCGTAAATACAAAGCGGCCCACCACCCGTCATCCTCGGTTAAGGAATAGATTGCACATGTTCAGCACACAAAAATTCTCCCGCGCAGCGGCCGCCCTGTGTCTCGGAGGAATCCTAGCGGTTTCTACGCCGGTGGTGGCAGAGGCCAAGGTTATTTCGGGTTATGCGGGTGCCTCCGTCCACGTAGATCCGACGACGATCGGGGACGAACCCAGCAGTCTGACTATCACGCTGCCGAAGGGCAACCCCTTCGATGAGCTTCGCCCGGGGGAGCTTCCTCCGGGTTCTCTGAGCGGTTATACCTTCACCCTTAAGCGGGTCGCAGGCATCGATATCCGGACCCGCGACGGCTACGACAGTGCTCTCCGCCTGACCGTGGACAAGGCACGGGACCGTGGTTTCACCGACCCGACGCTCTCCCGTGTCAGCGACGAACAGGGTAAGGTTCGCTTCGACGGCCTCCCCGCCGGGGTCTACTTGATAGAGGTTAAGCCGCCTGCGCGCGCGGGCGAAAAACACGAAAATATTCGCCCGATGCTCATCATCCTCCCTGCGACTAATGAGGATGGCAGCTGGCTTCACGAGCTCAGCGTGAAAGCCAAGACTGAGGACGGTGGCGGCGACGTCCCGCCACCCACCGATATTCCCGATCCGCGGCCAACTCCCACTCCGACGCCAACCCGGGATCGACCAATCACCTCAACCTCGAGCACACCCGGCACCACCACGAGTCCGGTGCCCAACCCTTCCACCGACAAGCCAGGGCACCCGTCATCTGGCCGGTTGGCGCAGACCGGTGCCTCGGTCCTAGGAATCGTTGCGGTGGGGGCACTGCTATTGCTCCTCGGAGGATACGTAATGCGCAGGAATAACAAAGGTGAACAACGATGAAGAGAATGGAAACGATGAAGAAGTTGCGCAGCGTGGCCCGTAAGAGCGCAGCGGCAGCCTTTACGCTTATGCTAGTTCTTGGCGCCGTCCCGTTGGTCGTAGAGAACAGCGGTTCTGTGCTGTCAACTCCAACAGCCGAGGCTCAAACTACGGTTCAAGCCCCGGTGACGATCAGCAGCGTGAAGACCGAATACAGCAACGTTTTCTCGGTTCATTTGGTGGCAACCGAGACGATGTTGATGAAGCGGCTGACTATAAATACCACGGAGAAGTTCGCTAAAAACACTGACGCCGGAGATCGAAAGCTGACGATCAACGGGAAGTCTTATCCAGTATCGTCGATTTCGTCAACGTTAAACACTTTGACCGTTAGCTTGCCTGACGGAGTCGAAGTAGAGCCTGGTACTCCCATCGTGGTCCAATGGAGGGCAGGTCAGGCCAAAGCCCCGAAGCTGTCGAGCATGACGGCCACCATGGAGGGAACTGAGCTAGCTTCCCCGGAGCCGCCAGCGGAAGGCAACCCAACGGAGGCGACGAACTATCGCCCGCTCGGAAATGACAGGCGTTACGATGCCTGTCAGGCCAACAATGGTCTTCTTTTCTCGAAAACTTGGTGGGATAATACGCAAAACACCCGAAAGTTTGGGGGCAAGGACGTCGGTATTGTCGAGGTAAAAGTAGAGGGAGTCGCTGATCTCACCAACGCGATTAACACCGCTGATCCTCGCCTGCAGTTGCGGTTCGGCTCCGCTCAGGCCGGGTGGACTGAGTTAAAGAAGGACGTTGACTACACGCTTACAGTGAGCGGGAATAGTGTCTATTTCAAGCTCAACAAAGACCACCAGCGCGCTGATTCGAGTGTCGTATCTTACGACGTGGAGGCACGCATCCCCTTGAACACCACTTCGAACGGATGCCAGATGACCTTGTGGCACCAAGGGCCTGAGTGGTTCGACCGCGATGCGAAACAAATTGATGTCGATGCGCCAGAGACACCGCGCGAAGAACTGGGCTGGCTGCCCGCTTCTTCCGAGAACCCGCCCCTGCCTCAACGCTGCGGTGGCAAGATCGCGCTTGTATTCGATACCTCCGACTCGATTGCTAGGGAACAAGGCCGTGGTATCTTTGCTAGCCGAGACGCTGGTCTAGGGGTCATCAACGCGCTGCAGGGGACCGGCAGCCAGATGGCGATTTATAACTTCGCCTCGGCACCCAAATCTATCCCCGGCATGTCGACGGACAAACTGAGCCTGAACAACGAAGGCGACGTTCAGAAGCTTCGCGACGCCGTCAATGCCATCGCCGAGCCTTTCGACCGTGACGGCCGTGGCGGCACTAACTACGAGGCTGGACTCAGCCAGGTTCCTTCCGGCGAGTTTGACGTTGTTTATTTCATCTCCGATGGTCTGCCCACTACAAGTAAGCGGGATTATCCCCTCGGTTTCGATATCGGTACTCTGATCAACCAGAGTGACTTGTCGGCTGCGGTGAACGAAGCTAATCGACTGAAGGAATCGGGCACCAGGATTGAGACTGTCATGGTTGGTTTCGAACCGGTCAACGAGCATATCCTCAAGGACGATTACTTCGGACTCGGGACCGTCAAGAAGAAGAAGACACCGAATACGCCGGAAGCGCCGACAGGAATCGATAAGGAGTGGCCGAAGCTGGACGGTTACGGTTACCCGAGCTACTACGGTGAGGCGGACTTTGTCCGTGATATCGTCACGGACGGCGAGGTACTGATGTGGGATACCCCGGATGAAAGCACCGCGACACAATATGTCATCACGAACCAACCCGAGATTTGGCGCGCGGCCGTGCGTAACACTAAGTCTATCGGTGAGGACATTTCCAGCAAGGACGCTGTCACTACCGTTCGTGACTTTGATCAGCTGGTGAATAAACTTAGCGATCTTGTGCTCAAGGATTGCTTTGGCTCAATCAACGTGACCAAGCTAATATACGGCGATGGTGATACCCCGACCCCGGGTAAGAACTGGACGTTCGATACCTCCGTGGACAACGGGGAGAAGGACATCATCGACGGCGACGATGGCAGCGGGCGCGAATCCAGTGTCACGGACGTGACCGGTGAGGACGGAAGTTACGGTCGTTCGTTCGACCAGTCGGACGGCAAGGGCCAGAAGGTTACCGTGGTTGAGCACCAGCAGGACGGCTATAAGCTGCGTCCAGTGGGCGAGAAGAATGCCGTATGCACAAAGAACGAGTTCGACGCTGCGAATGGAACGTGGATTTCCTCTGATGCCGAAGTCCGAAACAATAATGACGATCCCAGTAAGCCTGGCTTTGGTGTGGACGTTCCTTTCCGCGCTATCGTGAACTGTACAATCGCAAACGAGACTGTAGCGGTGAGATTTGATCTTTCCGTAGAAAAGGTTGGGTTCGACAACAAGGAACAAGCGCTCGAAGGTGCGGAATTCAGTCTCAATAAGGTGAATGCGGACGGAACAGAGGAGCTAGTAAAGGTCCTCAAAGGCACCGATCTACGCGTCGAGGATCTTCAGGTGGGAGCGAAATACAAGCTCGTGGAGACGAAGTCTCCTCAGGGCTATCAATTGCTGACACGTCCGGTGGTCTTCTATGTCAAGCCCGGCGCTGATGGTAAGCCCAAGATCGAACTTGAAGGAGGCGCAGCGCAGTACCCAGAAGTCTCCATTCGCATCGATGAGAAGGAAGACAACCACTCCATCATGCAGGTGGCTGATATTCGAAAGGGTGACCTTCCGGTTACTGGTGGCCAAGGACTCGGGTGGTTAGTGCTGTTTGGCAGTTTCTTAGCTGTAGCAGCCGCGTTTACTGCTCGAAGAGTGCGCATCTAGCCTGTAGAGGTTTATTTGCGAAGTTTGGTTAGGGTGGTGGCCCGCCCAAAAGGCGAGGCCACCACTTTGCTGTGAAGACCTCAAGTATGCGAGGACACTTCCGGCTTTCGTTGCGATGGTGAATCATCAGCGTCGGGGATCTATCAGCGAGCTAATGACGTAGCGGAAGGTGATTCTCTCGTAGCGATGTTCATCCCCGCATACGTGGACAAGGTCATCACCGCGCTGCCGGAAGGCCTGGATACCGTGGTGGGCTCGCGCAGCTACCGCTTTTCTGGCGGTGACCAGCAGCGCCTCTCGCTGGCTCGCACCCTGCTGCGCCGCCCGCGGGTGCTCATCCTGGATGAGGCCACTTCGGCCCTTGACAACGAAACCGCGCGCGCCATCCAGGACGCAGTGCTCGGCTCGGATGCTACCCGCCTGGTCATTGCGCACCGACTATCCACCATTCGTGACGCCGACGAAGGGAATTAGCCACCATTCGGCGGGCGTCGATGTGAGGCCATTTTGGTCTATGTCTGTGACGGTATGGCCAAGCTTTCGAAGAACTTCGACGCCGAATTCCCTAATCACAAGTTCGACTACATCCTCTGAACACACACGGAGGGATGCGGGCGAAATCTTGGAGGATTTCCCGTATGACTAATGTGCGCTGAGGCCCCGGGAAGCCCCCAGCGTTTGCTCTTGGCGGAAATCACTATTGCTGTCGTGGCGTTTCTTGCGCCGCGAACACTTCGCGCAGCAGTCGCGTGAGGGTGCTGCGCTCGGCGTCGGAAAGCGGTGCGAAAATCTCCTGAGCGATCTCCGCGCGGGCGGCCCTGGTGGCGGCGATGTACTCGTGGCCGGCGTGGCTGAGGCTGACCAGCTTGGCGCGGCGGTCGGCGGGGTCGGGCTCCACGTGCACTAGGTCCTCGGCCTGGAGGGCGTCAATGACCTCCGTTGCGGCGCGTGGGGTAACTTGCAGAATCTCCGCCAGCTTGCCGGGGCGCAGGCTCTCGCGTGCGATGATGCGCAGCGCGCGGTTTTGATGCGGGGCCAGGGGGAGCTGGCGGCCGCGGCGGCGGATCAAGTGGCTCAGGCGGGTGATGAGCTCGCCCAAATCCTCGTCTTTTGATGTCTGCGTAGTCACACCGGGAATACTATCACTCTTCCTGTGGTTTACTACATTGTGAAGTAACTACATTAATTCGGAAGGGGGGCGTCACTATGCATCCACCGATGTTTACCGCCACCAAGAATCCCGACGACGTCGATCAACTCAGCGCACACCCCGTGCGCTTTTCTCGCGTCATCCAACTGTTCCGGCCCCACCGGGCCACGCTGGCGCTCGTTATCGCACTCATCATCGTTACCTCTGGGCTGACTGTTGTACAGCCATTCCTTGTCCGCGAAACCGTGGATGTGGCCATCCCGCAGCAAAACGTTCCCCTGCTCGTCTGGCTCGTGCTCTCCATGATTGGCTTGACCATCCTCTCGCAGTTTATCGGAGTAACCCAATCGTGGTTGTCCTCCAAGGTTGGTCAAAACATCATGCATGAGCTGCGCGTTAAGGTCTTTGGGAATCTCCAGCGTCAATTCCTTCAGTTCTTTACCCGCAACCGCGGCGGCGAAGTGCAATCGCGTCTTACTAACGACATCGCCGGCATGCGAGGCGTGGTGACCACGACGGCGACCTCCGTGGCCACCAACCTCACCATGACTATCGCCACTATCATCGCGATGGTGGCGCTCTCGCCCACGCTGTCCTTACTCTCCCTCGTGGTGCTCCCGCCAGCCGTGTGGCTGACCCGCCAAACCGCGCTCATGCGCCGCCGCATCATGGAGAAGAACCAGCAGGCACAGGCGGAGATGCAACAGACCATCACCGAGAATTTGTCCGTATCTGGTATGCGCCTGGCCAAAACGTTGGGCGCGCAGGAGCGCGTTTACTCGAGCTTCTCCGAGGTTTCCTCTTCGCTCATTCGTCTGGAGCTGGAGTCGCAGCTGGCCGGTCGCTGGCGCATGGCCACGATGCAGATTATCTTCGGCATCATCCCAGCGCTGGTTTATCTTGTGGCGGGCCTGCCTTTTACCGGTGAACACATCACCATCGGCACGCTGATTGCTTTCTCCACGCTGCAAACGCAGGTTTTCCGCCCGATTACCGGCCTGCTCAACGTGGGTGCGCAGTGGGTGGCCTCGATGGCGCTGTTTAGCCGCATCTTCGAGTATCTGGACCTGGAGCCGGAGCTGGAGGAGCCCACCAAGCCGCGCATGCCCGCTGATACCTCGATCTCGCTTGAGCATGTGTACTACCGCTACCCGGATGCGCACGCAGATGCGCTTGCCGACGTCTCCCTCCACATCCCCGCCGGCACCACCCTCGCTTTGGTGGGGCATACGGGCTCGGGCAAGTCCACGGTGGCCTCTCTGGTAGCCCGCCTCGCGGACCCGACGAGCGGAACGGTGCGCATTGGCGACGTCGACCTGCGCGAGCTATCCGCTACCGAGCGCGCGAATCTCATCGGCGTGGTCTCACAGGAGACCTACCTGTTGCATGCGACCATCCGGGAGAACCTGCACTTCGCCAAGCCCGAGGCCACCGACGAGGAACTGTGGCACGTGTTGGAGCTGGCGAATGTGGCCGAGGTGGTGCGCGCGCTTCCCGATGCCCTCGATACCGTCGTCGGTTCCCGTGGTTACCGCTTCTCCGGTGGTGAGCAGCAGCGGCTTACCTTGGCGCGCACTTTGCTGCGTAACCCGCGCATCCTGATCTTGGACGAGGCCACTTCGGCGTTGGATAACGAGACTGAGCGCGCTATCCAAGATGCGGTGCTCTCATCGAACACCACCCGCCTGGTGATTGCCCACCGCCTGTCCACCGTTCGTGATGCCGACCAGATTGTGGTCCTCGACGAAGGCCGCGTGGCCGAGAGTGGAACGCATACGCAACTGCTGGCTCGCGAGGGCGCCTATGCCGCGCTCGTGCATGCGGCAGAGCAGGAGGAAAACTAAGAAACCCGCCGGTTAAGGTATGAAACCTACGGCGGGAAAATGGAGCCGACGACGGGAATCGAACCCGCGCCGTAAGCTTGGGAAGCTCAAGTTCTACCATTAAACTACGTCGGCGCAATGCAATAGATGCATTGCCGAAAAGCATAGCACTGCGCATAGCTTCTAGAGCAAATGCCTTGGCAGATGTATCGGTAGAAGTGCAAGACGCGTAAACTCTAGGGCGTGCTTCTTTCAGATCGTGATATTCGTGCAGCCATTGACTCCGAGAGCCTAGCCATCGAGCCTTATGACGCTGAGATGGTTCAGCCCTCGTCTATCGACGTGCGCCTAGACAAGTTCTTCCGTGTCTTTAACAACTCGCGCTACACGCACATCGACCCAAAGGAAGAAATGCCGGACCTCACCAGCCTGGTCGAGGTCGAAGAAGGCGATGCTTTCGTGCTGCACCCGGGCGAATTCGTGTTGGGTGCGACCTTTGAGAAGTTCACCCTTCCGGCAGACCTGGCAGGCCGTTTGGAAGGCAAGTCCTCGCTCGGCCGCTTGGGCTTGCTGACGCACTCGACTGCGGGCTTTATTGACCCAGGCTTTTCCGGCCACATCACGCTGGAGCTGTCCAACACCGCGAACCTGCCGATTACGCTGTGGCCGGGCATGAAGGTGGGCCAGCTGGCTATCTTCAAGATGTCCTCGCCTGCTGAGAACCCCTATGGCACCGGTGCGCTGGGCTCGAAGTACCAGGGCCAGCGCGGCCCGACCCCGTCGAAGTCTTACCTGAATTTCCGATAGTCTTCACGCACCGTTTACGTAACAGGCCTACCATTTCCGTTTATGCGTATGACGGTTATTGGCACCGGTTACCTCGGTGCAACGCATGCCGCCTGCATGGCTGAGCTCGGTCATGAGGTATTGGGCGTGGACGTGGATGAATCTAAGATCGAATCCCTCAAGAACGGCGAGGTTCCCTTTTATGAACCGGGCCTGCCGGAGGTACTAGAGCGCAATATTGCGGCCGGGCGCCTCGATTTCACCACCGATTACGCGCAGGCAGCGCAATTTGCGAACGTCCACTTCCTCGGCGTTGGAACGCCACAGCGGCATGGCTCTTATGCCGCAGATATGACGTATGTAAAGGCCGTCATTCGAGACCTCGTGCCGCTTCTGGAAGGCGAGCACGTCATCCTTGGTAAGTCCACCGTTCCGGTGGGAACTGCGGCGGAGCTGCAGGAGATGGCGAATGAGTTGGCCCAGGAGGGCAGCCACGTGGAAATTGCGTGGAACCCAGAATTCCTGCGCGAGGGCTACGCGGTCAAGGACACCATCACCCCGGACCGCATCGTCCTCGGCGTCGGCGAGGCAGGGCTCGCCGACGGTAGAAGCCATGCCGAAGAGGTAGCTCGCGAGGTCTATGCCAAGCCGTTGGCGCAGGATACGCCGTTTATTGTGACTGACCTACAGACCGCCGAGCTGGTGAAGGTCTCTGCCAATGCCTTCCTGGCCACTAAGATTTCCTTCATCAACGCGGTCTCTGAGATTTGTGAGATCGCAGGCGCTGACGTGGTCAAGCTTGCCGACGCCATCGGATACGACGATCGCATCGGCCGCAAGTTCCTAGGCGCGGGCCTGGGCTTCGGCGGCGGTTGCCTGCCGAAGGACATTCGCGCGTTTATGGCTCGCGCAGGCGAGCTCGGCGCGGACCAGGCCCTGACCTTCCTTCGCGAGGTCGATGCCATCAATATGCGCCGCCGTGATCGCATGGTCGATATGGCTAAGAATGCATTCCAGGGCTCGCTCCTAGGCCACCGCGTGACGGTGCTGGGCTGTGCTTTCAAACCCAACTCTGACGACGTCCGCGACTCGCCGGCGCTGTCCGTGGCGGGTTCCTTGTCGCTTGCGGGCGCTGCCGTCACCGTCTACGACCCAGAGGGCATGGACAACGCCCGCAAGGTCTTTCCGACACTGAACTACGCGGCTAACTGCGAGGAAGCACTACGTGAGAGCGAGCTGGTTATCCTCGCAACCGAATGGCAGGAATTCCGCGATCTCGACCCTGCGGCCGTGGCCGGGCTGGTGTCGAGCAAACACATCATTGATGGCCGTAACGTCCTCGACGTCGCCGCCTGGCGTGCGGCCGGCTGGACCATCGAGGCCCTCGGCCGCGCCCTCGAAGGCTAGGCCGGTTCTGCCTCGTGGGTGACCGCCACTGGGCGACGCCGCGGGATGGTCAATGCAGCGATGAACGTGGTCATGGGCACCGCGAGAGTCAAGGCCATGGCACCGAGCGCCGAGCGCAGTAACTCCGTGGACACCAAGTCGCTGGAGAGGATCTGCGTGGCCGGGCGCTCGGCTGCAGTAATCAGCATGAGAAGCGGCAGCGAAGCGCCGGTGTAGGTCAGCACGATGGTGTACACCATCGATGCGATGTGGTCGCGGCCCACCTTCATAGCGGACAAGAAGAGATGGCCCGGCCGCGCCGTGGGGTCCAAGTTGTGTAGCTCCATCACCGTGGAAGCCTGGGCCACCGCGATGTCGTTGAGGCTGCCCAGCGCACCGATGATGAAGCCACACAGCAGCACACCGACGATGGACACGCCTGGCATGTAGAGCAGCAGCTTGAGGTTATCCTCGGAGCTAAGACCCTGTAGCTGCGTCGAATCAATCGAAGCGTGCGCCAGGAAAGAGGCGAGCAATAGCGCCAGCAGCGCGCCGCCCAGGGCGCTCGCTGCCTTCCAATTCAGGCCATGCACGAGCGGGACCACCACGAAGATGATGGCCGCCGAGGTCACCATGGCCACGAGCAGCGGGCTGTGGCCCTCAATCAGCGACGGGATGAGGTAGTAAAAGATTGCGGCCAAGCTCAGGCCTAAGCCGATGAGGGAGCGCACTCCGTGCCAGGCCGCGAACACGATGATGACAATCGCGGCGACGATGGCCCACAGGACCAAGTTCCCGGTGCGCTGGTAGTCCGCAAAAGAATAATTAACGGAGGCGTCCCCGTCGTTGTCCGCGGTGGACTCAGAAAGCACAATTTCGTCGCCCACCTTCAGTTGTGGGTCGCCGGCCACGCCGAAGTGCACGAGCTGCGTCTGCTTGCCTGCGTTGCGGCCCGAAGTGATGTCGATGAGCGCACGGGTGCAGTCGCCGCCCGGATCCGCCGGAATCAGCGGTGGCTTGTCGAATGCCTTGCCCGTCTGGTCTGACTGGCACAGCGCGTGGTCCACCGTGGTCACGGTTCCGTGGACCTCCGGGTGATTGAGTGCGTAAGTTTGCGAGAACTCCGCGCTGGTGTGCTCGCTGGTGGGCGTCGTCGGACGCAGCAAAACCAACCCCACCAGCGTCACGAGGAGCGCTAATCCAAGAAACCCCATGAGTCCGATGCGCCACGGATTGTGCAGCGATGGCAGCGTGACGGGGCGACGTTGGAAAAGCGAAGAGCGGCTTCCATGCGAAGCCGCTCTTTGATTGGAATGTTTACCCATGCTGCCTATTTTGAATGATAACCATTACAAATAGCAACTGGGCAAGTATCTCTGTGCTGGACATTTGCGCAGCACAGTCGGACCTACAAGCTACTGACGGTAGCTAGCCAGGAAGTTACCCAGGCGCTCAATAGCGTTCTCTAGCTGGGATGCCCACGGCAGGGTAACCACGCGGAAGTGGTCCGGGTTTGGCCAGTTAAAACCAGTGCCCTGCACCATCAGAATCTTCTCCGCGCGCAGGATATCCAGCATCAGCTTGGAGTCGTCATGAATCTCATGGACATTCGGGTCCAGACGCGGGAAGCAGTACAAAGCACCCATCGGCTTGGTGACGGAAACGCCCGGGATCTCGTTGAGCTTCTCGTAGGCCACGTTGCGCTGCTTGAGCAGACGTCCGCCCTCACCAGTCAGACCATAGATGGACTGGCGTCCACCGAGCGCCACCTGGATGGCGTGCTGGGCTGGGACGTTTGGGCACAGACGCGTACCCGCCAGCAGATCCAGGCCCTCGATGAAGCCGCGTGCATGGCTCTTCGGACCGGTGAGAACCATCCAACCAGCGCGGTAACCAGCCACGCGATAAGCCTTGGAAAGACCGTTGAAGGTAATCGTCAGCAGATCCGGAGCGAGGGAAGCGATCGAGATGTGCTTCGCGCCGTCGTAAAGAATGCGGTCGTAAATCTCATCGGCGAGGATGAGCAGGTTGTACTCGCGTGCGACGTTGACGATATTCTGCAGCACCTCGCGGGAGTAGACGGCGCCCGTGGGGTTATTCGGGTTGATGACCACGATGGCCTTGGTCTTCTCAGTGGCCTTGGCGCGGATGTCCTCGATGGATGGGTTCCAGTCATCCTCCTCGTCGCAGAGGTAGTGCACCGGGGTGCCGCCAGCCAGGGAGGTTGCGGCAGTCCACAAAGGGTAATCGGGAGCTGGGATCAGTACCTCGTCGCCGTCGTCAAGCAATGCCTGAGTGACCATGGTGATGAGCTCGGAGACGCCGTTGCCCAGGTAGACGTCGTTGACGTCGAAGTGCGGGAAGTCCTCCAGCTCGTAGCGAGTGACGATAGCGCGACGCGCCGGAATGATGCCCTTCGACGTGGAGTATCCCTGGGAAGTCGGCAGCGCTGCGATCATGTCGCGCATGATTACGTCCGGGGCATCGAAGCCGAACACGGCAGGGTTGCCGGTGTTCAGCTTGAGGATGCTGTGGCCGTCAAGCTCCATGCGCTCCGCCTCCGCAGAGACCTCACCACGGATGTCATACGCGACACCCTTGAGCTTGGTGGATTGGTCGAAAATGCGTGAGTTCGGTGTAGTCATGGAAAGTATTCTGCCACTTACAGGCGATTAAGGTCTCAACTAGACTACTTTTTGTTCCACTGATCGAGCTTGCGCTTGGCAAGGTTCATGGCCTCGCTGGTCAGCTCGCCTGCTTGGCGACGCCGCTCCGCCCACTGCGCCTGCTCCAAAGCTTTCTGTTGTGCGCGTTCCTGGGCTGTCTGCGTGAGGATCTCGCGACGCTGCTGCCGCTCGATTTTGCGCGGGGAAGGCTGGTGCCAAGACTCGGGGCCGACCTTGGCCACGTAGAGCATAATCCACAGGATCGGAACCAGGAAGAGCGCGCCGACGCCTCCGAGTATGGCCACAGCGCCTGCGGCATCGCTTGCCACGAAGCAGGCGATTGAGGCGAAAGTGAGGGCAATGGTGCCCGTCATGGCGGTGGCCAGACGCGGCTTTTTGCCGGCTTTGTATGCACGCTCGACCTCGCCGCGGGAGTAGATCTTTATCTCCGTGGCAGAAACCGCCGGGATGTCCGTGAACAAGGGGACCAGCTCGCGGCGGGTGGTGGCGCGCATGACGTCGTCGGAGCGCTCCTCGAATTCCTCCATGGTCAGGCGACCCTCGCCCACGGCGCGGGCGAGGTCGTTGATGGCGTCGGTCTTCTCTGCGTCGGATAGGCGCATCGAATTCGCGGGATCAAAAGGGGAGGCTCCGAAGCTATGCGTCATGGTTTTACTATAGGAAAACCAGCGGACACATGCGTGTGCTACTAGCGATCATTTCTTCTCGGCGCCTTTTTGTTCAGCGCCCTCTCGGCCCTCTTGCTTGGACTCGGCGGCCTTCGCCTTGGACTGCGCGTTTTCTTCCTTGCCCTTAACGAGGCTGGACAGGAGCGGGAAGATGGCGACGGTTAGCGCGCCACCGGCGACGAAGATGGAGGAGGTCTCTTCGTCCACGATGCCGGAGCCGACTGCGATGGTCATGACAGCGACGATGATCGGTAGACCCGTTGCTGCGTAGAGGGCCACCTGGAGACGCTCGCGGGTGGTCTCGATGTCGGACCCTGTGTGGTGGATGTTCTCGCGCAGGAACACGGGCAGGCCACGGGTGACGAGAATGAGGGCGGGGATGCCAAGCACCTTGAACGGGTTGTTGACGATGACCTGCCAGTCGATGGACATGCCGGAGACCACGAAGAAGACCGGAATCAGCATGGAATAGCAGACAACGTCGAGGCGGTTCTCGAGCCCCTTGTGGAACTCGTCAGGGATGATGCGGTTGAGGATGATGCCTGCTGCGAATGCGCCGAGGACGATGTCGAGCTCGAAGACCGAGGTGACGGCCATCAGGATGGCCAGGATGAGGATGATAAGGCGCAGGATGGTCTGGTTCGTGGAGCCAGCGCCGGAAAGGAATGCGGTCTTGAGCCACGGCACTGCGACGATGAGCGCGCGCGGCATGACAGCGACGCCGACGGCGATGACGATGAACGCCAGCAGGATGAGCATGGTGCCTAGCGTGGAGCGGGTTCCCAGCAGGAGAGCCATGGCGGTGATGGGAGCGACCTCGCCGATGGCGCCGTGAATCATGACCGAGTCGCCGACTTTGGTGCCGATGAGTTTGTCCTGCTTGAGCATCGGCGTAATCGTGCCGAGCGCGGTGGAGGTTAGTGCGATGGCCATGACGATGGCGCCAGGGATGTCATTGAGCAGGAAATAAGCACCCACGAGACATGACACCATGCAGATGAGCCAGGTGGAAAAGCCGGTAGCGGCTTGTTTAGATTTCAGCGTCGCAAGATCGATTTCGAAACCCGCGAGGAGGAATAAAGCGCCGACGCCCAGCTCTTTGAGCATGCCGATGCCGGGGTCCTCGTGGGCGAGGTCGAGCATCGAGGGGCCGATGATCATGCCGAAGATGATGAGTAGGGCCACGGCGGGCATTTTGTTCTTGAGCATGTAGGAGACCAACGGGGCCAGGAGGGCGGCGGCCATGATCCATGCAAAGGAGACGAGGGAAGGAGTGTAATCGGCTTCCCCCGAAGCGAGCACCACGGTGTTGGCGGCGCTTAACGCGGAGAAAATCATGAGAACAGCGTACGCGGCGAGTATCCTGACTGCCTATTCATCCAGCAAGTTTGGCTTACTCGTCGCTTAGTTGTGGCCCACTTGTGGCTGACTTGTGATTCAAAAGGTCTTGCCTAGGCTCCGTTGTTTCGCGTTTCTCCGTCTCCTCGCAAAAGCCCAGACCTAGAACCCCAGACCTCCAGGTCGCGGATAGTTTCATGGCTAAACTTTTTAATCGCGACCTCGGCGGAATCAAGCGGTGGATGCGCCACGCTTGAATAGTTCGTTAAGTATTTTACGTGGGGTTGCGCCGCCGAGGATTTGTCGGGGTGTTTCGTTGAGCTCATTTTGCACCCACGCGACATGTTCGGGTGTGACGGTGGCAAAGTCGGTGCCCTTTTTGTAGAACCTGCGCCTGATCTCGCCGTTGGTGTTCTCGTTGGTTGGTCTCTGCCACGGTGAGTGCGGTTCACAGAAAAACACCTGGCAGCCGTCTTTAATCTGGACTTGTGCTGTGACAGCCATTTCTGCGCCTTGGTCCCATGTGATGGTCTTTAGCTGCTCGGTGTTGAGGTCTTTGACCATGTCCTGCAGGGTTGCGACCACGGTGTGTGAACTGTGCTCATCGGGAAGGTGTCCAAGCAGGGTGTAACGGCTGGTGCGCTCTACTAGGGTAATCAGCGCGCTTTTGCCACCTTTACCAATAACAAGGTCGCCCTCCCAGTGCCCGGGAATAGCCCTGTCATCAGCTTCCGGGCTGCGGTGGGTGATCTCAGCACCTTTGATCCAAGGGCGACCGGTTAACACGCCAGCGTTTCGGGCACGACGCTTGCGTGTTGAGCCGCCGCGGATAAGTACGTCTTTAGTCTTCATGACTTCTTCAAGCTCGGCTCGCAGGCTGCCTTTGCCTTGAATGTATAAGGCACTGTAGATCGCTTCGTGGGAAATACGCATGCTTTCATCATCGCTGAAAGCATGCTCAAGCCATGCACTAATGCGCCCAGGTGACCACCTGCGGGCAAGGCAATCGACTACTACACCCCGAAGCGTTGGGCTTTCATCGAGCTTGCGTAGTTTTGGCCGCACCATCCGACCAGCAGTAGAAACAGCAGCGTTGTGGGCGTTATACCGCAGCTGCTCTGTGCCGTCCTCATCGACGATCTTCCAACCATTACGGGTGATTTCACGAGCGACGACACTGTGGTGCCTATTTATTTTCTGCGCGATGGCTCGTGCCGAATCACCGACACGACATCCCGCTTCAATAGCAACACGGTCTTCAACAGTAAGCCTGCGACCACGCCCTACTAAGGCGTGTTTGTCGAATACGCCGCTAGGAAATCCATCAACGGCTTGAGTTTTCATCGGTGCTGGCATAACAGAATCTTTACCCAGCTTCTTGCCTGTATCTGGCAAAGACACCACCGCCTCATCAGGCGTTCGACGATGTCGCTGCCGGCGTAACTTCGCATACCGCTGCTTCCTTATCCACCCATACACGGTAGAAGGATGCACACCGATAGCATCAGCCACTGTCTGACAGCTCTCACCAGCAAGCACTCGCTCCAAGGCCTGGGCACGTTTATCAGGTGACAAGTGGGCGCGTCTAGGCCGCACTTCGATTACACCAGCTTTCTTTAACCTGCTGTGAAGCAAGCCAGTCGATATTCCAACAGTCTGTGCTGCTTGACTGATCGACATACCTGCACGCACCAACCCAACAGCCTCACGGACAAACGGATCACGCAAACGACTCGCACGCCTGCCTGGAGGTTCGACACCTCTTACCCTCAACCAACCGTAAACCGATTCGGGGCCTACACCCACATCACGCGCGACCAGGCTAACTGCCTCGCCTGCCACCACGCGCTCAACAGCAGCATCCTTAACATCCTTCGGAGTCCAACGCGTCACAACTACCTCCCGGTCGAAGTGGCGCATTCACCCCTTGACAGCACGCCCGTTGCCACAACATCCAGGAGTCCAATTGTTTCATGCCGATTTAGAGCACTACTTAGCCATTGTTGAGCGGGTTTATGTTGCGGTGCAGCGGAGTGGAAGGCATAAACGAGAATGTTGACATCAGGAATGATCATCGAGTACCGCCCACACAGCTTCTTTGTTGCTGAGATCAACTAGAGCCGGTCCGCCGCAATCGAAGGAGGGCAGGTTAACGGGGGTGTCTTCGGTACTGATGCGGGCTTCCTTCTTGAGGGCAGCGCGGACCGCCTCTTCGACGTATGAGCTCAAAGTGACATTGTTGGCTTTGGCTTGGACCTTCGTTTCTTCAAGGAGTTTCGGCGGGAGGTTTATCGTCGTGCGCATACCTTTAGGGTAGAAAGCATCAAGTCATCATTCAAGAGGTGCAATGATGTATCTGCCTTCAGGAAGCCGTGAAAGGTTGACTGGTGTCTTAATTCAGTGCGAGCGTCAGGATCAGTACTCCGATGGAGAATGCGAGCATGCCTAAGCAGTTGATCCAGAATGCGCTACCGAGGAAGTGGGCGCGGACATGGGCTGCTGCGGCCGCGCAGAAATAGGCGATGACTCCAATCATGGCTGTGATTCCTACGCCGGGGAACCAGAGGCCGGCAATGAGTCCTACGGCGGCGAGGCACTTGATGACAATGAGCGCCCACCACCAGTCCTTGGGGAGTTTGACGCCGCTGAGGCAGGCTTCGATGAAGGGGACTGGTTTGAGGGAGAGGGCGGCGTCGCCAAGCAGAATGGCTGCTAGTAGAAGGGAGGGCCAGGCTGGGGAAGATTCTAGGATCATTGGGTTACTCCGAATGCGGTGTTGAGGCGTTCGATCGATGAGGCGGCTTGGGATGTGAGGTGCTCGGTGTCGTAGATTCCGGCGGCCCAGCCGATGAGTAAGCCGAGGTAGACGTTGTACAGCAGGTCGGCGTACTCGGCCGCATCGGCGCTGCTGAGCCTGGTGCCGAGTCGCAGGGTGATTTCATCGGTCAGGAGCGTTTTGAGTGCGGTGAGCGCTTCGCCTTGATTGCCTTGTTGGATGAGTGCTGCGCCAAAGGCGCGGGAGAGCTCTTCGTGGCCGGTAAACATCTGGAGGAAAGGTCTCAGGACATCGAGAAGGCTATCGGATTGTCCCCGGATGTCATCGTGGAGTTCTGAAATGTGTTGGCCAATGGTGCGGATGAGCAGCGTTTGTTTGTCGCCGACTCCCATGACGGTTCCCACGCTAACGCCAGCTTCGGATGCGATAGTCCGGATGCTGGTGGTGGCGTAGCCCTGAGTGAGGAAGAGTTCGTAGGCGGTGGCTAGGACCTTGCTGACGGTGCCAGCTTTGGCGGCCGAGCGCGATGAGTGAACGTGTTCAGTGAACATGTTCAAAAGGGTAGCTCTTGATGGTTTCGAGGTCAATGACGCCGAAGTGTTGACAGTTGGCGCTAGGCCAGCGTGGGGAAGACGCGGTCGCGCAGCAGGTGTGCAAGCTCGCGGTCGGGGGCTGCTGGGTTGACCCAGGCGGTGTCGCCGATTTCGGCGGCGGCATGGGGTTCGTCGGCGGTGACGGTGCGGGTGTAGGTGAAGATGGTGCCGACGACGACCTCGCCCGGTTCGTTGGCGGCGGGAGCGTCGAAGGTGCCGAGTTTGTTGAGGCTCTCGGCGTCGAGGGTGAGGCCTACTTCTTCGGCAACTTCGCGCAGGGCGGCGTCGACAAGCGCCTCGCCCGCCTCGGGCTTGCCGCCGGGCAGTTGGTACTTGGTGGAGGACTTCTTGCGCACGGTAAGCACGTGGCCTTGTGGGTTGCGGATGACGACGGCTGCTACTTCAATCATGGCTGCTGATTGTAGGCGGCCTAGAGCAGCGGCAGGAGCACGAGGGCGAGATTGAGTGCGATGACCAGCGCGGCAAGCGTCCAGCCCACGGCCATAGACCAGGGTTTCGCGGCGAACTCACCCATGACGTCCCGGGAGCCGGCATAGCGGAAAAGCGGGATGATGGCGAAGGGGATGCCCAGGGAAAGAAGTGCCTGGCTGACCACCAGTGCCATAGTGGGGTCGACCCCGCAGCCGATGATGACCAGCGCCGGGATGAGCGTGACCAGGCGGCGGACTAGTAGGGGGACCTTGATGTGAAGCAGGCCGTCCATGATTTCGGAGCCGGCGTAGGCGCCCACTGACGTCGAGGCGAGGCCGCTGGCCAGCAGGCCGATGGCGAAGAGAACGCCGGCCAGCGGGCCGAGGTGGCTGGCAATCGCCGTGTGGGCCCCGGAGATGGTCTCTGTGCCGTCCACGCCGTAGAGGGCCGAGCCCGCCAGGACCAGCAGGCCCACGTTGACGAGCCCGGCGATGGACAGCGCCACGGCGATGTCCGCGCGGGTGCCGGCCAGCACGTGGGGGATTTCCAGGTCGGGGTAGCGCTGCTTGGTCAGGGAGGAGTGTAGGTAAATGGCGTGCGGCATGACGGTGGCGCCCAACATGGAGGCGGCCAGCAGGATGCTGTCCTTGCCCTCTAGGCGGGGGATGAGGCCGCCGGCCACGTCGGCGGGGTCGGGCGGGGCGATGGCGAGGCCGGCAAGGAAGCCGATGCAGATGACCAGGAGCAGGCCGATGACAAGCCCCTCGAACCACTGGTTCTTCTTCTGGAAGATGAGGAGAATGATGGAGACCGCGCCGATGATGAGCGCGCCCGCGAACAGGGGGAGGTTGAAGAGGAGTTGCAGGGCAATGGCGCCGCCGATGACTTCGGCGAGGTCGGTGGCCGCGGCGATGAGCTCGGCCTGGGCCCACATGCCTAGGCGCGCGCGGCGGGAGAGACGCTCGCCCATGATTTCCGGCAGGGAGCGGTGGGTGACTAGGCCCAGTTTGGCGGAGTGGTACTGGATGAACATGGCCATGAGGTTGGCCACGACGAGTACCCACACCAGGAGGTAGCCGTAGTGGGAGCCGGCGCTGATGTTGGCGGCTACGTTGCCGGGGTCGACGTAAGCCACTGCAGCAACGAAGGCGGGGCCGGTGAGGCTGATTAAGGTCTTACGCATAGGCATCTCCATACCAAAAGTTCAACTACTTGAAGTCTAGTTTTCATCGCCATATGTTCAAGCCAGGGGGCGGAATTAAGCGGTGGATGCGCCACGCTTGAATAGTTCGTTAAGTATTTTACGTGGGGTTGCGCCGCCGAGGATTTGTCGGGGTGTTTCGTTGAGCTCATTTTGCACCCACGCGACATGTTCGGGTGTGACGGTGGCAAAGTCGGTGCCCTTTTTGTAGAACCTGCGCCTGATCTCGCCGTTGGTGTTCTCGTTGGTTGGTCTCTGCCACGGTGAGTGCGGTTCACAGAAAAACACCTGGCAGCCGTCTTTAATCTGGACTTGTGCTGTGACAGCCATTTCTGCGCCTTGGTCCCATGTGATGGTCTTTAGCTGCTCGGTGTTGAGGTCTTTGACCATGTCCTGCAGGGTTGCGACCACGGTGTGTGAACTGTGCTCATCGGGAAGGTGTCCAAGCAGGGTGTAACGGCTGGTGCGCTCTACTAGGGTAATCAGCGCGCTTTTGCCACCTTTACCAATAACAAGGTCGCCCTCCCAGTGCCCGGGAATAGCCCTGTCATCAGCTTCCGGGCTGCGGTGGGTGATCTCAGCACCTTTGATCCAAGGGCGACCGGTTAACACGCCAGCGTTTCGGGCACGACGCTTGCGTGTTGAGCCGCCGCGGATAAGTACGTCTTTAGTCTTCATGACTTCTTCAAGCTCGGCTCGCAGGCTGCCTTTGCCTTGAATGTATAAGGCACTGTAGATCGCTTCGTGGGAAATACGCATGCTTTCATCATCGCTGAAAGCATGCTCAAGCCATGCACTAATGCGCCCAGGTGACCACCTGCGGGCAAGGCAATCGACTACTACACCCCGAAGCGTTGGGCTTTCATCGAGCTTGCGTAGTTTTGGCCGCACCATCCGACCAGCAGTAGAAACAGCAGCGTTGTGGGCGTTATACCGCAGCTGCTCTGTGCCGTCCTCATCGACGATCTTCCAACCATTACGGGTGATTTCACGAGCGACGACACTGTGGTGCCTATTTATTTTCTGCGCGATGGCTCGTGCCGAATCACCGACACGACATCCCGCTTCAATAGCAACACGGTCTTCAACAGTAAGCCTGCGACCACGCCCTACTAAGGCGTGTTTGTCGAATACGCCGCTAGGAAATCCATCAACGGCTTGAGTTTTCATCGGTGCTGGCATAACAGAATCTTTACCCAGCTTCTTGCCTGTATCTGGCAAAGACACCACCGCCTCATCAGGCGTTCGACGATGTCGCTGCCGGCGTAACTTCGCATACCGCTGCTTCCTTATCCACCCATACACGGTAGAAGGATGCACACCGATAGCATCAGCCACTGTCTGACAGCTCTCACCAGCAAGCACTCGCTCCAAGGCCTGGGCACGTTTATCAGGTGACAAGTGGGCGCGTCTAGGCCGCACTTCGATTACACCAGCTTTCTTTAACCTGCTGTGAAGCAAGCCAGTCGATATTCCAACAGTCTGTGCTGCTTGACTGATCGACATACCTGCACGCACCAACCCAACAGCCTCACGGACAAACGGATCACGCAAACGACTCGCACGCCTGCCTGGAGGTTCGACACCTCTTACCCTCAACCAACCGTAAACCGATTCGGGGCCTACACCCACATCACGCGCGACCAGGCTAACTGCCTCGCCTGCCACCACGCGCTCAACAGCAGCATCCTTAACATCCTTCGGAGTCCAACGCGTCACAACTACCTCCCGGTCGAAGTGGCGCATTCACCCCTTGACAGCACGCTCAAGGTCTGGTTTTCCAGGGGTGCACTTTTAAAAACGCCCTCAGAGTCCACACACTTCCGGCACCCCAAAATACAAAATCTGGAGCAATTCAAAGAAGTCGTTGCTCCAGATTCACGAAATTAGTCAGCGGCCGGCGGTGCAGGCGGTGCAGGCGGAGTTGGTGGCTGCGGCGTATCCGCACTCAACTGTGGTGCTGCTGGCGGAGTTGGTGCCTTTGGCAGTGAAGTTGTGCCAGGAGCAGCCGGTGCACTTGGCGGCGCCGGTGTTGGAGCCTTCGGTGCTGCAGGTGCAGGTGGCGGTGTGGCGCCCGACGCGGCTGGCGGTGCGGGCGGAGTTGGTGCTGGCGCTGCTGGTGCTGGCGCTGCTGGCGCGGCGGGAGCTGCAGGTGCAGGAGGAGCTGTTGGCGCGGATGGCGCTTGGGGAGTGCTTGGTGCTGCTGGCGCGGCGGGAGCTGCAGGAGCCGGGGGTGCGGCCGGAGCGGGAGCGGCCGGAGCAGCAGCCTTGGTGGTAGGTGCGCTGGCGGTTGTTTCGGTCGGCGCAGCGGGGTCGGCGGTCGTTGCAGCTGAAGACGCAGGAGACGCGGGAGACGCAGGAGACACAGGAGAAGCCGGGGAGGCCGGGGCAGCTGGCTTTTCGGGCGCACGCAGGCGGGTAGGCGTGCCCAAGAAGGCCTTCGGTCGCGGCTGCGGCAAGGTGCCGTCGGCGTCGGCAATAGACGAGCGCAACATGAGGGCGACGTCGGAGACGTTGGGGGAGGGGGCGTCGGAAAGTGCTTTAACGCCGCCGGTGAACATGACGTTGCAGAACGGGCAACCCGTGGCGATCTCCTCCGCGCCGGTGGCGATGGCCTGCTCCGCGCGGAACTCGTTGATGCGGGTGCCGAGCTTTTCCTCCATGAACATGCGCGCGCCGCCCGCACCACAGCAGAAGGCCTCGTCGCGGTTGCGGTCCATCTCTCGGAGGGAAACGCCAGTGGCTTCCAGCAACTCACGCGGCGGGTCGAAGACCTTGTTGTGGCGGCCTAGGAAGCAAGGGTCGTGATACGTAATAGGCTTGCGGTTCTCCGGCGTACGCGGGATCGGCTTGAGCAGGCCCTCACGCACTAGGCGGTTGAGCAGCTGGGTGTGGTGGAAGACGTCGAAGTGCCCATCGAAGTCTGGGTACTCGTTACGCAGCGTGTTGAAGCAGTGCGGGCAGGTGGTGATGATCTTGCGCTGGCCTTCCGGAACGCCTTCGAAAGCGTTGTTCAGGGTCTCAACGTTTTGCTGCGCCATCATCTGGAACAGGAACTCGTTGCCGGCGCGGCGCGCGGGATCGCCGGTGCAGGTCTCACCAGTAGAAAGCACGCCGAACTTCACGCCCGCCGTGTGCAGCAGGTCCACCACGGCGCGGGTGGTCTTGCGGCCCTGTTCGTCGTAGGCACCGGCGCAGCCGACCCAGAACAGGTATTCCATGTCGGAAAAGTCCGTGGCGTCCTCGCCGATGACAGGCACCTCGATACCGTCGGCACGTGCCTCATCGATCCAGGCGCGGCGCTCAGAGTTATTGCGGCCCCACGGGTTGCCCTTGGTCTCAATGTTCTTGAACAGTCCGGTCAACTCAGAGGGGAAGTCGGATTCCGCCAAGACCTTGAAGCGGCGCAGGTCAGCGATGTGGTCGATGTGCTCGATATCGGTCGGGCACTGGTCCACGCAGGCGCCGCAGTTGGTGCAGGACCAGAGGACGGCGTCGTCAATGGCGTTTGCCAGAGCCAACACGTTGACGCCCTCGTGCGGGTTGTAGTTCTCGACCGCGGCATCGCGCATGTCCATCACGAACTTCTTCGGGCTCAGCGGCTTCTCGGTGTTCCACGCCGGGCAAAGGTCCTGGCAGCGGCCGCACTCGGTGCACGAGGTGGTATCAAGCAGCATCTTCCAGCTGCCGGGGGCGATGTCTTCTTCGAGGTCCGGGGTCGGAAGGGAGCCGAGTGCCTTGTTGCCGCTGACGTTGCGCTGGAAGAAGATGTTGAAAAACGCCATGAAGCGGTGCCACATGACGCCCCAAGTGAGGTGGCGCGAAATCAGGAAGATGAAAATCAGGCCGGTAAGCAGCTTGAACAGCGCGAAGAAGGACACTAGCGCCGGCGAGGCGGGAAGCAGCTTGGCCAGGTGGATGGAAAGGAAATCCGCCCACGGGGAGCCGTGGCCAAACGCCGCGATTTTCGACGCCTTGACCAGCAGCATTCCAAGCCCCTCCAGGAAGACTACGGCCTCGACGATGCGGGCGGGGCCTGCCTGAGAGTTGTAGAAACGGGAGCCGCGCTCGGTGTGTCCATACTTGAGGCGAACACCGATGAGGAAGCTAATGCCCACAACGGTGGCGATGCCGAGGACCTCTTCGATGAAGTGATAGACCGACCAATGCGATAGCAGCGGCCAGCCTCGCGAAGGCGCGAAGGTCTGGATATAGGCTTCAAACCAGACGAGGATGCCGAAGAGGAACCCCACCATGACTGCCCAGTGCGCCGCGTTGACGAAGGGGCGGCCCTTGAAGTGCGTGTGGCCGAATACTTCCACCACGACCCGCCACAGGCGCTTGCCGAGGTGGTCGAAACGCTGCAGCAGGGTTGGTCCGCCCGAGCGAATGAAAGCGAACATGCCCCATGCCCGGTACGCAAAGTAGCCCCACACGGGGATCGAAACGAGGATGGCTAGCCAACCGAAGACGGCTGTCATTTCACGGACTCCTTATAAAGTTGCGCGCAGATATAAACAGCCTAAACGGTGGGCGCGCAAAGATGGGAGTCGGTATTCATCGCGGTTTCGAACCGAGCGCGGCTGAGTTCTTAGCGCGGCGCTGCCATGACTAGGATTGTTATGTCCATGGGCTTTTTGGACACGGAGTCCAGTAGCTTTTTGGGCTAGGAGTCCAATGACTTTTTGGACGTGGAGTCTCCCTGCTTTTTGGGCAGGGAGTCTTTGGTGTTTTTGGACAGTCTCTAGCTCGTCTTACCGGTTATGGTTTCTTTCGTCTCGACGGGCGCGGACGCGACAGGATTGGTTTGATCTCTGGTGGCCGGCGGTGCCACATTCCTTCGACATGCCCGATGTTGATCTGTCCGCCGGCTGGACGCTCAAGTAGCTTGATGGGCAGTGGGAATGAAAACAGTGCTTCACCATCATGATCAGTGAAGAACTCAGCGGTGTCATCGGTAACGTGGCTGTATATGAGCCGGTTTTTAAACCGGAGTCCTACATAGAATCCATAGCCCAGGATGCGCACCACTCCGCTTTTGTTGATCCACAGTGTGTCGGGGATACCCCAGGCGTTGCTTGACTGGGCGGATAGACCGTCTACGGTGGGACTGATGGTAGGAGATGATTCTTGCTGGATTGGTTCGTTATCGTCATCGATGGTTGTGGGAGAAGCTGCAACTTCTCCCACAACCGGCGCCATCGCCTCTTTAACCCCATTCTCGATACGATGCTCGTGGTGTATCGCGCTTTCTGAGTGTGTATCCCGGTATGACTTCACAATCTTGGCCCACAGCACATCCGGGTCAATGGGTTGTGTTGGGGATTGAGCGTGGGCGAAGTGCTCACGGGCTTGGGCTGGAGTGATGTGCATTTTGCCGACTAGCAGGCCTTGATGGCGGCGCCTGGTGTTGTAAAACTCGCGGTAGTCGTCCAACAGCTGTTTGACGTGCTGAAGTGTTGTAGGTTGGCGTGCATCGAGAAACTTGGTCATGGTTTGATGCGAGCGTTCATCTTTGCCTTGGGTTTGCGGGCCAAAACCTGCAATGGACCAGATACCTTGGGCGGCGAGCCAGCGCTCGGTATCGGACAACCGGCCCCGGTGATAGGTGGCGAAAGCTTCACCGTTATCGGTCAAAAGTTCCTGCGGGCGACCATACGTTTCTATTGCTGCGGCCAAGGTAGTGCGAGCATCGAATCCGTTTTCTTTGGCGGCGAAGGCTTGTGAGCCCAGATCAAACCGGCTGGCATCATCAACCAGCTGGTAGATAGTGATCTGGGTATGTGGAGTGTCAAAGAGTCGGTAGACAAACCCGTCGAGTTGCCACAGCTCATCGACTTTATCGCGTGCCCAGCGTTTAAAGCTTTTACGAGGACGTTTACGGGCATTGGCCTCAGCAACACCAGCTTCGTGGAGCCAAAGCGCAATCGTAGACCGTGCCGGTGGGTGCTCTAAACCAAGGTCATCAATGAGGTAGTAATAGATTGACCACGGGCCATAGTCCCGTCCCTGGGCCTTGAGCACTGATCGAGCTGTGATGACTTTCTGACGAAGGTGATCATCGTAGATTCTGGCTGGGGAATGCGGGGCGGTGGAGTCAGGCAGGATGCCTGCACGGCCGCGTTGTTCAACGCGGCGTTTGATGTTGGCATAGGTTTGGCGAGATACGCCAATATCCTTGCAGAATTGGGTGACGGTTCGTCCGTCTCTTACTGGGTCGAAGTCCGCTATTTTCTTGCGGAGATGGGTTGAAATAGCCATCTTGGTATTCCAACCCACCGACTGTCCAAAAAGTCTTGAGACATCACGACAAGGAAGTCTTTGGACTCCGTGACCAAAAACTATCTGGACTCCCCGTCCAAAAAGCCATTAGACTCCGTGACCAAAAACTCCATAGACATCACATGCCATGACTAGGATTTGGTCGGCGTCCATGATGGAGGACACACGCTGGGCGACGGCCACCATCGTGGCGTCGGCAAGCAGCGGGCTCTCGTGCAGGGCCTGACGTACGTTCGCGGCGGTGACCACGCCGAGGAGAACCGCCACGGAGACCCAGACCAACCAGGACAGTCCGGCATCCTCGCGTACCGTCATGACGATGCCGCCGGTGTGCCAGATGTAGTCGATGTCCACCTTGGCCACGCCGTTGTCGATAATGTCAGCGTTGAGCGAGAGACCAGAATGCGAATGTGAAGAACGTGACTAGCCGCGTGCAGGTGGTATCGGCTGAATCACGTTTGGACGCTAAAAGCAGACTGGCGCAAGTTGCGCGCGGCGGGTGACGGTGGCCCAGTCTTCGGGTTGCTCGGTGGGCTGGCATAGCCCTTCCCAAGAGGTAAAGGCCACGCCGCGGGCGGCAAGCTCGAGAGGTAGAAGGCGGCGGTCACCGTGTGCGGCCAACTGGCTGAGCTCGCGGGCGGTGATGTCCGCCTCGCGACCTTCGCCCACGCGCACGTTGCCGAAAAGGCGCAGGCGCGGGGTGGTGCCGGCGGGGCAGGGACTGGCGGCGGCCTCGTGGCGGACACCGGCTAAGCCGGCAAAGCGACGGAGCAAGCCAAAGGGGGCGGGCTTGGCGCAGACGAGGTCCACACACATGCCGGCGCCGATGAGCCTTTCAGCTGTGGATAGCGCCGCCGGGCCATCGCCGACGATTGCGACACGCTGCATGGAAACCTCCTTGGTTTATTGTTTATAGACTGTTTTGTCTAATAATCTAGTCCGAGCTGTTCAGTTCTGGCAATTTTTATTCTTGCATTGCCCCAAGCTCATCGGCCTATTCGCGTGCTCAGCGCGCAGTTTCTGCTGCACGAATGCGCTGCCTTGCCTAAAGTGAGTCGGCATGACTCAATCGTTAAACCTGCTGGACGGCGACAAGCCCTACCGCGACCCCAGCATTAGCCCGGAAGGCACGCGCGATACCGCGCCGCTCAACCAAGATATTGCCGCGAAAAACGAGCGCCTTGTCGATGAATGGGCGGACAAGCTCTATGCAGAATCCGCCGAAAACATCATGGCGTGGGCCGCAAAGCACGCGCCGGGCCGGCTGGCAGTGACGATGTCGATGGAAAACACGGTGCTGGCGGAGATCGCGCACCGCGCACAGCTGGACGCAGACCTGCTCTTCATCGACACTGGCTGGCACTTCCCGGAGACGCTGGCTGTCGCCAACGAGGTTGAGGAGCGTTATGCGGACCTCCCCCTAGTCCGCGTGAAACCGCTGCTGAGCCCGGAGGAACAGGACGAAATCTATGGTCCGAGGCTCTACGCACGTGATACCGGTGCATATAACCGTATGCGCAAAGTGGAACCGCTGAACATGGCGATGGACCCATACGTTGGTTGGGTGACCGGTCTGCGCCGCGCGGATTCTGAACATCGCGCCACGGCCCCAGCGCTGAGCTTGGATCAGCACGGAAGGTTAAAGATTTCGCCGATGATTACCTGGGATTTGGCAGATACGGATCGCTATATCGCGGACAATGATCTGATTATCCATCCCTTGACGCTGAAAGGCTATCGCTCTATCGGCTGTGCGCCTTTGACCTTCCCGGTGGGTAAGGGCGAGGACGCTCGTTCCGGCAGGATTTTTGGAGACGGCAAGACAGAATGCGGGTTGCACGAATGACACAGAAAAACACACTTTCGCCTCACTTAAAGGACTTAGAAAATGAGTCCATCCACATCCTGCGCGAGGTAGCGGGCCAGTTCGATAAGGTCGGCCTGCTTTTCTCCGGCGGCAAGGATTCCGTGGTGGTCTTCGAATTGGCGCGCCGTGCCTTCGCACCGGCAGTGGTGCCTTTCGAGCTTGTGCACGTTGATACCGGGCATAACTTCCCGGAGGTCATCGAATTCCGTGACCGCTTGGTTGCTGAGACCGGTGCGCGCCTGCACGTGGCTAAGGTGCAGGATTGGATTGACCGCGGCGAGCTGCAGGAACGCCCTGATGGTACGCGCAATCCGCTGCAGTCGGTGCCGCTGGTTGAAACCATCGCGCAGCGCCAGTACGACGCCGTGCTGGGCGGCGCCCGCCGCGACGAGGAGCGGGCACGCGCGAAGGAACGCATCTTCTCCATCCGCGATTCCTTTGGCGGCTGGGATCCGCGCCGCCAGCGCCCAGAGCTGTGGGATCTCTACAACGGCGGCAAGATGGCCGGTGAGAACGTGCGCGTTTTCCCAATCTCCAACTGGACCGAGTCCGATATCTGGGAGTACATCGGCGCCCGCAACCTGCAGCTTCCTTCCATTTATTACTCCCACCAGCGCGAGGTGTTCAACCGCAACGGAATGTGGCTGTGCCCAGGCGAGTGGGATGGCCCGCGCGAGGGCGAGGAGCTTAAAAAGAAGACCGTGCGCTATCGCACCGTGGGCGATATGTCCTGCACTGGCGCCGTGGAATCCACGGCCTCGACCCCGGAGGAAATCCTGGCGGAGATTTCCGTTTCCACTCTGTCCGAGCGCGGTGCCACCCGCGCGGATGACAAACTTTCTGAATCCGCCATGGAAGACCGCAAGAAGGAAGGCTACTTCTGATGACTAATTCTTCACTCGTCGAACGCCTCACCACCCGCGAGACACTGCGCCTGTGCACTGCGGGTTCTGTGGACGACGGTAAGTCCACCTTCGTTGGCCGCCTTCTTTATGACACCAAGTCTGTGCTGGCGGACCAGGTAGAATCCATGGAACGCTCCTCGGCGGACCGCGGTTTCGACGGCATGGATTTGAGCTTGCTTGTCGACGGCCTGCGTGCCGAGCGCGAGCAGGGCATCACGATCGATGTGGCCTACCGCTACTTTGCGACGGACAAGCGCACCTTCATCTTGGCGGATACCCCGGGCCATGTGCAGTACACGCGCAACACGGTCACCGGCATGTCCACCTCCCAGGCAGTGGTGCTGCTTATCGACGCCCGCCACGGCGTCGTCGAGCAGACGCGTCGCCACCTGAACGTGGCTGCGCTGCTGGGCGTGCGCCACGTGATTCTTGCAGTCAACAAGATTGACCTGGTGGATTATGATGAGGCGACGTTCCGCGCGATTGAGGCGGAGTTCAACCGGATCGCCGCGCGCTTAGACATCACCGATACCACCGTCGTGCCGATTTCCGCGCTCAAAGGCGATAACGTGGTCGAGCGCTCCGCCACCATGGAGTGGTACACCGGCCCGACCGTCCTCGAGGTTCTCGAGACCGTCCCCGTGGCCACCGGCCGCGCCGATGACTTGGACTTCCGTTTCCCTATCCAGTACGTCATCCGCGAGCACGCCTCTGACTACCGCGGATATGCCGGCCGCGTGAAGGCCGGGCACGTGGCGGTGGGGGATGAGGTAACGCTCCTGGGCGGGCGCACCTCGACCGTCACCGCGATTGATACCGCCGATGGTCCGCTTGACTCAGGTGAGGCCGCGCGCGCCGGCGACTCCGTGGTTCTGCGGCTGGCCGATGACATCGACTTGGCTCGCGGCGACCTCATCGCCGGGACGCAACGCCCGGAGGAGGTGCGCGAATTCGCCGCCACCGCGGTGGTCCTCACGGACAAGGAGCTGCGCGCGGGACAGATGGTGAAGCTGCGTTATGGTGCCGCGCTGGTCAAGGCCCGCGTGGCGTCGGTGGAGCGCATCCTCGACCTCGATGGCGTGGCCGATGTTGAGGCACCGGAATCAGCAGCCCTCAATGACATTGCGTTCATTACCGTCCAGACCCAAGCGGAGCTTCCCGTGGAGGACTACGCCGCTCGCGGCGCGGTGGGCAATTTCCTGCTCATCGATCAGTCCAGCGGCAACACGCTGGCAGCAGGCTTTGTAGGCCAGCGCCTGCGCTAATACCCCTTAACCCGCGGCTTTATGGCCGCGGGTTGTGGCGTTTTAGGCGGTTTTTTCGGCCTGCTTGCGCCCCATGGTCTTGCGCAAGGACCAGATGAATTCCGCAATCATCAGATAAACCGGGGTACCGCCGGCGACCATGAAGAAGAAGGCGCCGGCGGAGCTGGCCTCCTCGACGTAGGTATCAGCGCCGTAGAGGAGCTCGTATCCGCTAGCGTTGCCGAACTCCGCGAGGGCACCGAGGCCGCGAATGGTGGAAATGATCCACATGAAGGCCAGCAGACCCCACACGATGCACCACTGAATCGACTGGGCACGCTGACGGGAGGGCTCCACGGGGAAGGAGAAATCAACGTTGAAGCTGGAGGAGCCGGAAGCCTGGGCGCTCGAAGGCTGCGGCATGAGCTGCACGCCCGAGCCGGAGTTGGCGATCTCACGGATGCGGGCGACATCCACCTCGGGGCCGAAGGGATCCGCGAGTGCTCGGTCATACTGCTCGCGGCGGTCCTGGCGGGAGAAGATGCTGTGGGCGGTGGAGAGTTCGTCGTAAAACGCGGCGTTGGACGGGTCCGTCGCGGAAAGGCGGCGCTCAATCTCCGAGGCCAAAGTCGCGGAATCAGCGGAAGGGTCAAGGTTGAGGGAGTTATAGAGGTTGTAGTGTGCCACGAGGCGAAAAAGTCCTTTCGAGGGGTTAGCAGGGGTCGCTGAAATCTGCATCGTTATTGAGTGAACGGGCGTTGCCACTGTACCGCGCTTTGAGTTTACAAACCTCATCCACGCTGTGGCCGGCGTCGTAATACGCCGCATAGACCTGCTTTCCTTCGTGTTCCGAACGCAGCGAGCTGCACGCCGTTCCGGGCATGATGTTGACCCCGGCGTAGTGGGACTTCACGCGGTCGATCTCGGATTGCGGTGACGCGCCATAAGGGACGAGGAGGGAGTCCACGATGAGGATGTAGCGACCATCGCAAATTTCCTGAGCTTCTACCTTCTCAGTGCTGTCTGCGCAGAGAGGGATGTCGTCGGTGATTTGGGTCGGGGCGTTGTCGGCCTTGAGGTGGTCAGCATCCCAGCACTAAATTGATGAGGTGTCATCGACATCGTCGTTCTTATAGGAAGTCTACTCCGTGCCGCCCCAAGTGAAGAGATAAAAGGAGGGGCTGTTCTCCGTGGCGAGGTAGAGCCAATCGTCGTTGCACAACAGCGTCATCGGGCGAGAAATACCGTCCCTGGTCTTCTCAGCTGCTGTACCGCACCTGTCCTGAGGTGTGTTCTTAGACGTCACAGGTTTCGTAGTGCTCGTCTCAACGCTTGTAGTGCGGGTTTCACTGCTTGTTGAGCCGGACTCAGCACTTGTGGTGGTGTTTGGGGCCACCTGCGTAAAGCGGGCCTCGTGCTCCGTGGTTTCAGAGGATGAGCGTGACATCAGAAACTACGTGACACCCGCAATGACCGCAAAGGAGCACGATAAGGGCGATGATAAGGATGCTTCCCGGGCGCGCAGGACGTTCCGGGTCCTCGTTGTTTGGCGGGGTCCAAGGGTTGCTATTAGTCACGCAGGGAACTCCTTTAAGACGGGGCGACGGACACGGCTTCCCCAGGAAGCCGTGTCACACTTTAGCCGTCTTGTCCCTGTGAGACAGGGTTTTATACGGGCGGGACATCGCCGCTCATGATCACCTTTTGCTGGCCTTCATCCCAGCGGAAGCTTGCGTGCGTCTCGCCGGTGCGCCCGGCGGTGGTTTCGCCCTCGCGGGCCCAGTGGTAGGTCACGGCGATCTCGGCGTCATTCACGCGTTCGATGGTGGGGAAGAAACCATAAGGCTCGGCGGTCGCGGTGCCGAGATATTCGCCCTTGTGGAAGAGCATGATGTGGTGCGGTGAGGAGGCCGTGGCACCCTCGATCGCGATGATTAGCCAGCTCAAATCCGCGCAGGGGTCGAACTCTGAGGAGGAAGGCCGCCCCCAACCGAAGCCATTCCACGGTGCGATGGTGCCGATGCCTGATTGATAGGCCTCTTCAGCGTCAATATCCTCGCAGGATTCTGCTTCTTCGGTCTTCGGGGCAGGTGCCTGGTTGCTCGTTGGCTCCGGGCTGGCGGCCTCTTCCCTGGGACTTTCGGCAGCAACGCTCATCGGGCTGTTGCGGACCGCGCTAAACATGGGGTGTCCGCCTCGCCCTGCTCGTCCTGGGAACAGGCGGCGAGGGGGAGGCACATGAGTGCAGCGCCCACGAAGGCAGAAGCAGACCGGAGCATGGGTGTTCCTTCCATAGAATGTGCGCCTCACCTTGAGACGCACGGTTCATCTTAGCCAGGCGGAACGTCGCCGCTCATGATGACTTTGTTCTGGGCTTCATCCCAGCGGAAGTTGGCCTTTGACGTACCCGTCGGTGCGGCATTGGCGTCGCCATCTTGTAGCCAGTGGTAGGTCACGGAAATCTCGTTGTGATTGACCTGCTCGACGTCGGGGAAGAAACCATAAGGCTCAGCGGTGGCGGTGCCGAGGTACTCCCCATAGTGGAAGAGCATGATGTGGTGCGGCGAGGAGGCCGTGGCTCCCTCGATGGAGATGGTCTGCCAGCTTAAGGCTGCGCAAGGATCGAAGTGGGAGGAATCAACTAGCGTCCATTCGTGGCCATGCCATTGAGGAACGTGGGCAACGTTGTCATCAAAGGCTGCCTGGGCATTACCGGCCTCGCAGACTACGGGGTTGGCCTGGGCTTCTTCAGGGGTGGCGCAGGCGATGAGCGGCATGCACAGGAGTGCAGCTCCGGCGAAAACTCGTGGTGTGAACATCGTGTTCTCCTTTCTGAGGTCTCGGTGTGGTTCCAGACCCTACAAGTGACCGCTCCGCTCAGAACAGAGTTGTGGAGAGCATTCCTCGGGACAGCGGGTAGTCTCGCAGGCATGGAAAATCTGTCTGGTCGTACACTGTTCGTCGCCGCCGTGGATGCTGAAGCCGCGCACGTTCCCGCAGGAGCGCCGCTGCTCATCACGGGTATTGGTACGGTACCCGCCGCCATCGAGCTGACCGCGGTACTGGCCTCGGCAGAGCAGCTGCCGGAGCGAGTCGTCAACATCGGTACTGCGGGCGCGCTTCGCGACGATCTCTCAGGCGTTTTCGAGGTCTCCCACGTGCGCAAGCACGACTTCCACCTAGAAGTGCTCAGCGATGTTTCCCGCTATCTCCTTCCCGAGGTCATCGAGCTCGAGACCTCCGGAAAGCTGCCGACCGCCACGCTGGCGACGGGTGATTCCTTCATCTCGGATACCCCGACCCGCACGCGCCTTGCCCAGGATTCCGCGCTGTGCGACATGGAGGGCTACGCCATCGCGGCGGTGTGTCGAAAGTTCGGTGTACCGTGCACGCTGCTCAAGCAGGTTTCGGACACCGCAAACGAAGAATCCTACGGCTCGTGGGCTTCGGTGCTCGACCGCGCGGCGGAGGAGCTGGCCGTGGCCTTCGGCACGGTGTCCGCGGATTAGGCCCCACATACGGAAAGTGCCCTAGTTGCCAAAACCAGTGCTCCCGCCTCGGGTGGCGGGGCAGAAGTTTGGCAACTAGGGCAGTTGCATGGCCGAGAGAACTCGAACCATGCGCCGGTTGTGTGGCTAGCGGGCGCTGCTGGCCTCTAGGTTCTCGTAGAGCTCCATGACGTCCTCGTGGCCTTCGGCCGTGGAAATCTTAATGTTTTTAGCTTCGATTTCACCGGCGCGCAGGCTGGCCATCTCCTGGTGGTAGCGGAAGACCACGGCAACGGTGGCTGCGACCGGGACGGCCAGGAAGGCGCCGATGATGCCCGCCAGCGCGGAGCCGACAGTAACGGAGAGCAGCACCATGGCGGCGTGCAGGCCCATGGCCTTGGACTGCAGCATCGGCTGGAGGACGTTGCCTTCCACCTGCTGCACGATGATGATGAGCGCCAAGGCGAGCAAGGCCTTAGTCAGCCCATCGGAGACCAGCGCGATGATGACGGCCAAAGCACCCGCGGTCACTGCACCGATGACCGGGATGAAGCTGGCGAAGAAGGTCACCACGCCGATGACCAGCGCCAGCGGAACCTGTAGGGCCCAGAGGCCGAGGCCGATGAGGATGGCGTCGACAGCCGCGACGGCTGCTTGTGCCTGAATGAAGCCGGACAGCGTATTCCACACGCGAGTCAGCAGCTCGGTGGCGTGCCAACCTGCGGAGTAGCCGGTATAGGTGCGCAGCCACGGCAGGAACTTATCGCCATCCTTGAGAATGAAGAAGGCCACGAAGAGCATGATGACGAGCGCCATGACTATGGAACTGGCCATCGATACACCGGAAATCACGCCGGTGGCGATCTGGGAGGCTTGGCCCTTAATGAAGGCGATGGCGTCATCGAGGACTTCCTGGACCTTTGCCGCATCAATCTCGAAGGGCAGGTCCTTGGCCATATCGACGAGCTTGTTCAAGCCGCCTTCAGCCTGATTGACCAAGGACGCGCCCTGAGAGGAGACGACCGGGGCCATCGCCGCGAAGACGCCGCCGATGATGGCCAAAAAGCCCAGCAGCGTGGTGATGGAGGCCAGCGCGCGGGGGAATTTGTGTGCGCGCAACCAGTTGGTCACGGGGAAGAGCACCGTGCACACCAAAATGGCCAAGATGACCGGCAGCAGGCCTACCCAGATGAATTTCAGCAGGTAGCCGGCCAGGCCAACGCCCGCCACCACGATGATGAAGACCAGGCACACCTTGGCCAAGGAAATGGCATCGCGTCCGAGGACGCGGGACTTGTCATCGGTCTTCGACACCGGGAGGGTGGCTTCTTCGCTAATGGGCTTCGCAGCAGCGGACTGCTCTGCGGCGGCGGACGCCGCCGCATCAGAGGCCGTGGAGGACGTGCCCGAGCGGGCACCGTCATCATTGTTGTTTGTCATGCGCTCTATCTTCTCATATGAGCGCAGAAACGAACTATGCGCGGATGCTGCTTACCTGGCGGATGATGCCGAAGCGGTGCATCGTCACCGAAACTGCCTGTTCAAGGAGGAAGGGCAGCAGCTCGCGGCGGCCATCAGCCAGCACCGGTTGATTCAAGACCACGGAGTTGGATTCCACCGCCGCCTCAAAGACGCCCGCCTCGACAGAACCCACAGCGCGCACGCGGCCAGATTCCAGCCCTGCGACCTCGCGGGCGAAGGCATCCGCCGACACGCTGTCGACCTTAAAGCCCAGCCCACGCAGCTCCGCGGCCTTTTCCGGGGTGGCGCTGAAGCGCACTGGGGAGCCGGTACGGGTGGCGGCAAGGGCGAGGCGGGAGACGTCGCGAAGCGCGGCGTCCGAGGCAATGCGCACCTGTAGCGGGGTGAGCACCGGACGGTAGCGGAAGACGTTGGCCTCGCAGACCAGGCCTGCGCGGTCGTGCTTGCGGCCGAACTCCTGCTGCCAAGCCAGTTCGTCGAGTTCTGCCGCGCGCCACAGCCACGCGGTATCCTCCTCCGAGAAGCCCAGCTCGCCGAAGGCACGCAGCTGGGCCGCCACCGGCTGGGAGATATCCACGTCGAAGGGGCGCAGCGGCCCCTCGGACCACGTGCCGAACTGGGCCACGTAGTTCGGGCCACCGGCCTTGGCGCCCGGGCCCATGACGGACTGCTTCCAGCCGCCGAAGGACTGCCGCTGCACAATCGCGCCGGTAATGCCGCGGTTGACGTAGGCGTTGCCCACCTCGACGCGCTCGAGCCAGTAGTCAATCTCCTCATTATCCAGCGTGTGGATGCCGCCGGTCAGGCCATAACCGGTGGAGTTCTGCCACTCGATGGCCTCCTCCAGGGTCTCCGCATGCATGATGCCGAGCACTGGGCCGAAGCACTCGTTGACGTGGAACCAGGAACCGGGGCGCACGTTATCGCGGATACCCGGCGACCACAGGGTGCCTTCCTCGTTGAGCTTCTTTGGCTTCACCAGCCACTTTTCACCCGGCTCCAGCTGGGTCAGGCCGCGCAGCAGCTTCTCGCCCGGGGCTTCGGCGAGGCCGTTCATCGTCGTGGTGATCTCATAGCCGGGGCCGGGGATGAGGGTCTTGACGGCGTCGAGAAGCTGGCCGCGCAGACGCTCGGAGGTGCCAGCCGCACCGACGAAGATAACCAGGGAGGACGCCGAGCACTTCTGTCCAGAGTGGCCGAAGGCGGAGAGGTAGAGGTCCTGGATGGCCAGGTCCGGGTCCGCGGACGGGGTGATGATGAGCGCGTTCTTGCCGGAGGTCTCCGCCATGATGTTGAGCTCCGGCTTCCAGGAACGGAAGAGCTTGCCGGTGTCGGAAGCCCCCGTGAGGATGACGGCGTCGACATCGGCGTGGGAGACCAGCGCGCGGCCGGCGTCACCCTCGTCGGTGAAGACGAGCTGGACCAGATCCGGGTCGAGGCCCTGTGCCTCCAAGCCGGCGCGGAAAGCCTCCACGACCAGCTTCGCGCAGTGCACGACCTGCGGCGCGGGCTTGATGATGACGGCGGAACCCGCAGCGAGAGCCGCCGCAATGCCGCCGGTGGGGATGGCCACCGGGAAGTTCCACGGCGGGGTCACTACGGTCACGCGGTAGGGCGTGAACTCGGCGGAGTAGCGCTCCAGCAGGCGCGCGGACTGCGCGTAGTAGGTGCAGAAGTCGATGGCCTCGGAGATTTCCGGGTCTGTCTGCGTGACGGTCTTGTTGGCCTCGTAGGCGGCGACGGAAATGAACTCGCCGCGGCGGTTGGCCAGCTCATCGGCCACGGCCTCGAGCGCGCGGGCGCGGTCCTCGGCAGCGCGGGCACCCCACTCGGCGCCGAGCTCGGCGGCGCGGGCCACGTGCTTGTCGACGACCCCAGTCTCTGTCACTTCCTCCACCCCGTGCTCACCCGGGTCGGTGGCCAGGGCCTTAAGCGCCCACTCGCGGTTAGCTTCCAGAGCTGGATCGGTGTCCGGCTCGTTGGCGAAGCGCCCGGTGCGCGGTGCTTGGCGGCCGGCTGCCTGCTCGGCCTCCTCCAAGCGGTTCTGGGTGCGGCGCGGGCCGGCGAAGGTATCCCAGCGCTGCTCGACGGCCTCGCGGAAGACCTCCTCTTGGTCCTTCAGCGCCTGCTCCTCCGGGGCGAAGAGAGCGTAGAGGAAGTTTTGCGGTGCAGAGTTCTCCTCCAAGCGGCGCACCAGGTAGGAGACAGCGACGTCGAAGTCCTCCATGTGCACCACCGGGGTGTAGAGGATCTGGCGGCCCTCGAAGGCCTCGCGGACCGCGGTCTGCTGGGCTGGGGACATGCCCTGGAGCATCTCGGAATCCATCATGCGCATGACACCGCGTTTGGTGCCCAGCTTGTAGGCAAACGCCGCGGTGTAGAGGTTGTGGGTGGCCACGGCGATGCGTACGCAATCGGCGAATTCGGGGCGCAGGATGTAGTCGAGCAGGCGGTAGTAGTTGGCGTCCACCTCATCCTTGGTGGAATAGGGAGCCGCTGGCCAGCCGTGGATTTCACCCTGGACGTGCTCCATGGAAAGGTTCGCGCCTTTGACGATGCGAATCTTGATGTGGGAGCCGCCCTCGGCCACGCGCTGCTTGGCGAATTCGGCCAGGTGTGCCAAGGCGTCGAAGGTATCCGGCAGGTAGGCCTGCAGGACGATGCCTGCCTCGAGGTTGATGAACTCCGGCTCGCTGAGCAGCTCGGTGAACAGGCGCACCGTGAGGTGGAGGTCGTGGTATTCCTCCATGTCCAGGTTGATGAAGACCTTGTCGGGGCGGCGCGCGGCAGCCTCGTACAGCGGGCGCAGGCGCTCCTTGAGGCGGACCAGGGAGCCCTCGATATCCCACGGGTTGAGCTGGGCCACCATGGAGGAGGCCTTGACGGAGACGTAGGTTACGCGCGGGTTCTTGATGAGCTTGAGGGTGCGCTCGGCGCGGGAGCGCGCTTCGTCGTCGCCTAGTACGGCCTCACCGAGGAGGTTGAGGTTGAGCTGCTCGCCGGACTCGGCGGCCTTGTCCAAGGTCTTGTTCAGGGCATCGCTCTCGGCGGCGAGGACCAGGTGGCCCACCATCTGGCGCATGCGCATGCGCGCCAGCGGCATGACCAGGTTAGGCAGGATGGGGCCGAAGAAACCGCCCAGGCCTACGAGGGAACCGTTGATGAGGCCGAGGAAGGAAGCGTCATAGGTGGTGGTAACGGACTTCAGTGCGTGGGCGGCTACCTTGTCATCTTCGGGGCGCATGACGCGGTCGACGAAGTCCATGGTGAAGGCTACTCCGTCCGGGTTGCGCAATAAGTCGGCGAGTTGTTCGGTGGCTGGGTCCTGCTCGTCGGCGGTGGAGGCGAGCCAGGAGTGGGCCTGGGCCGCGGCGGCGTCGATCAGCGCGGCGTCAATGTCGGTGGATTCGGGCACGGGGGTGTGAGCATCGTTAGTCATGGATTACAACCTTTATGGGTCTTAAGGCGCACTGATGCGGCCTTGCGGAAAGCAGAAATTGCAGACTTTCTAGTCCAGCACGAGCGCACACTCTGCGCCGTGCCGTTCAGTCTGTGTGAAAAAGAGGTGCTTATTTAACGCTGGCGTACACAACCGGTGGCCGGTCGGAAGAACGACGCTGCCTAATGAAGTGAGCATTCATGTGCGACCACCCTTCTTGTATGTGGGGAGCAGCCAGGCAGCGGCCTGGCCTGATTAGCGAGAAATCGGTGACCTTGATATGGCCCGCCGCACAAAAATCGTAGACGTGTAACCCATCTCGCTTACATGAAAGCTAGCCCCTTAAGTTGGGGTGAGTCAATCCCACAGGTGTTGTTTTGAGGGGAGGTCGCTACCCCCGTGTTAGTGGCTGAGATACTCCGCGAGATCAGCAGCGATCTTCTGTGCGCCCAGAGGTCCTAAGCCGAGAGCCCACGTGTCATCACTGACCTCGATGGCATGGCCATCTTTGACCGCTGGAAGCTGCTGGAAAGCTTCAGTGGCAATGGCAGTGTCTTGGCCGGTGGCGGAAGGATCGCCGTAGCTGCAGTAGAAGATGTAGTCAGCGTCCGCTTGGTCAATGTTCTCCGGTGAGATTTCCGTAGCGAGCTCTTCGATGTCCTGGTTGGCGGGGCGGGCGAGGCCGGCGTCATCAAGCACCGTTCCAATGAGCGAAAGGCGCCCGTAAAGGCGTACCTTGCCTGGCATGAAGCGCAGAATGGTGACGGTGGTGTCTTCGCTAGCCGGCCCGTCCTTAATGGCCTTCTTTACTTCTTCGATTTTCTTGTCATAGTCGGCCATGACTTGTTCCGTGCGTTCTTCCTCGCCGAGGGCTTCCCCGATGAGTCGGAAGTTTTCTTTCCACGTGTATCCGGGTCGAATCGAGAAAACAGTGGGGGCAATGGAATTGAGTTGGTCGTAGTATTTATCCAGGCGCAGCTGCGAGCCGATGATGAGGTCGGGCTGTAGGGAAGCGATTTTTTCCATATTGACTTCGTGGACCGTGCCTACCGTTTCGATGTCACTTGCTTTGTCGGCCATGTAATCGGGGACGGGGTTCTGACCCTTCGATGTGGTCATGCCGACGGGTTTCATGCCCAGGGCTAGGACGGAGTCGAGTTCACCGCTTTCGAGAACGACTATCCGTTGGGGCTTTTCTTTGAGCTCGGTTGTGCCGCGGGCATGCGTGACTGTGCGGGGGAACTGGCCGGGGGCTGCATCGCTGCCGAAGGATCGGGTCTTCTCTCTGGCTCCGGCAAAGCCTTCGCCACCGGTTGCCACGGAGTCATTTCCTGCGGCGGAGTTGGATTTTCCTGTTTTCTTCTCTGCCGTTGAGGAGGATGGGGTGGAAGTGTCGGCGTTTGAATCGGTGTTTTCGAGGCTGGCGCAGCCAGTGAGTGCCAGTGCTGCGGTAAGACCAACAGCGGTGAGTCGGAGAAGTGGGGTGCGCGGTACGATTTTCTTTCGAATATACATAAAAGGTACCCTAACCTAAATTGGGTCGAGCTAAGGAAACGTGAGCATATGAAGGTATTTGGGTGGTGTTGGTGATTGAGCAGGGGGTGTACGCCGGCAAAGGAAGTGCCCAGCGTCTTGGTTGGCTAGTGGTTGCTGGCATTGCCATTCTCGGTATCGGTGTTGCGCTGTCGCTCGCGTTGGGGGCGCGTAGCATTCCTTTCAGTGACGTGTTGGCTGCCCTTCGAGGGCAGCCTGGTATCGCTTCCTCGATCGTGTGGGAGAGGCGGCTTCCCCGTACTCTCGTTGCCGTGTGTGCGGGCTGTGCTTTGGCTCTCGCTGGCGCAGTCCTGCAGATTATGACTCGCAACCCGTTGGCAGATACCGGAGTCTTCGGCATCAACGTTGGCGCTAGCTTGGCCGCGGCCATTGCTCTGGGCTGGTGGGGGTGGCAATCACCTTTTGCTTTTTCGCTCGCAGCCATCATCGGTGCGGCAGTGACCATGTTGGTGGTCACCGCTGTAGGGCGTGGCAGAGCGGGCGATGTTGATCCGCTGAGACTGATTCTTGCAGGTGTAGCCATCGGGGCGGTATGTGAGGGCCTTTCTTCAGCTCTCATCCTGGTAGATCCTCACTCTTTCGCACGTATCCGCGCTTGGGTGACGGGCTCTGTTGACGTGGCCTCGTGGACACCGGTGGCGATTACGTCCGGCGGGTTAGCAGTTGGTGTGGTGCTGCTGATTGTCTTTGCGCGTCACTTGCCGCCCCTTGCTTTGGGGGATGAAGCCGCGGCGAGTCTTGGGATCAACCTCAAGATGACGCGCTTGGGACTTATCGCAGCGGTAACGGTGTTGGCTGCTACCGCTACCGCAGCAGCGGGAGTGATTGTGTTTGTTGGATTAGTCATCCCGCATGTTGTCAGGCTGTGCGGGGTATATGAAGAGCGGGCACAGCTTGTCGCCGCTGCCGTGGTGGGGCCTTTGCTTTTGTTGGGCGCCGATATTGTAGGCCGCTTCCTCACCGCGGCTGAGTTGCCGGCTGGCGTCGCGGTATCGCTCATTGGTGCCCCAGTATTGATTGCGTTGTCCCATCGCGCTGGAAGGAGGTTGTGATTGTGAGCGTGAGAAGTGTTTTGTCCTTTGCAGGTATTGTGATCGTCGCGCTAGCTATTGCTGCCTATTCGCTCTTCTCGCCTGGTGCCGGGCAGGATAGCGCAGCGTTGTGGTCCGTGGCTACGAATCCCAATAGCACTGACTTTGCGGCCACCGTCGTGTGGCAATGGCGTGCTCCGCGGGTGGTTGCCGCGATTGTCGTAGGAATGTGTTTGGGCATAGCGGGCGCCATCTTTCAGATCCTCACCCACAATCCTCTGGGCTCGCCCGACATCATCGGGTTTAATACCGGTGCCTATACCGGTGTCATCGCGGTATCCTTGGCGGGCTTTAGTTCCGCATTTAATATTGCGCTAGGCGCGTTGGTGGGTGGGACTGTTACTGCGTTACTCATCATGGGGCTTTCATTTGCCGGAAGGCTCACGGGAGCAAGGCTGATTGTGGTGGGGATTGGAGTGACGTTCTTTCTTTCAGCAATAAACAAGTGGCTGATTCTAAGCGGCGAGTTGGAGCAATCCTTAGGTGCGGCGACTTGGGCGGCTGGAACATTGAATGCTGTGTCCTGGGGCTACGTTATCCCCTTGGGGGTGCTGGGAGGCGTGGCGTGCGTCGCTGGGTTGCTGCTGCGTGGCTGGTGCGACGCGCTTGCCCTGGGGGATAGCACGGCGAGTTCGTTGGGGTTGAACGTGAATCGTGCACGTGTGGTGATGGTTCTGGTTGGCACAGTTCTTGTCGCTGTATCGACGGCGATAGCGGGCCCAATCTCATTTATCGCCCTCGCGGCCCCTCATATGGCTCGCCTACTCTCGCGTCCAGGCAGGACACCGGTGTTGGCTTCAGGAGTGCTCGGCGCTCTTTTCTTGCTCGCTGCTGACTTAGCGGGGCAGCGCCTATTTTTCCCTATTACTTTGCCCGCCGGCCTTGTAACTGTCTGTGCTGGTGGCATCTACCTTGCGGGTCTGCTGTTGTGGCAATCCCGATTTGCGCGCGTGAAAGGCCGGTAAAAATGAACGAACAAAAAGTGTATGACGGTGCGCCGGGCGTGAGGGCTGAAAGGCTGAGCATGTCCTATGGCAGAACTGCCCCGTTAATTCTCGACTCGGTGGATGTGTCTTTCCCCGCGGGCAAATTCTCAGCCATCATCGGCCCGAATGGTTGTGGAAAGTCCACCCTGGTGAAGGTGCTTGCGCGGTTAGAAACACCGAGCGCAGGTGCGGTGCATATTGGCCAAGAAGACGCAGCTTTACTCTCGCGGCGAAAATATGCCCAGCGCGTTGCTGTGATGTCGCAGCAATCCGTAGCCCCTGAGGGGATTAATGTCCGAGAATTGGTTGCGCGAGGGCGCTTCGCTCACCAAGGATTTATGGGGTGGAGGAGCCAGGAAGACGAGCGTGCTGTTAGTCGTGCGCTAGCGGAGGTAGGCCTTGAGGAATTGGAAGAGGCCGAGGTGGCGGCGTTGTCAGGTGGTCAGCGTCAACGTGCTTGGCTGGCCATGGCTCTCGCACAGGAAACGCCTGTACTTTTCTTGGATGAGCCAACGAGTGCCTTGGATATTGGGTATCAGCATTCCTTCATGAAGTTGATGAAAGAGCTGGCGGGTAGCAAGACCCTGGTTGCGGTAATTCATGACTTGGCGCATGTGTTGCGTTATGCCGATTACGTCGTGGCGATGAAAGATGGAACGGTGTGGGATGCGGGCGCGCCGCGCGATGTCATTAACCCTGCCCTGATCGAGGATCTTTACGGCTTGGCAGTCCGCGTTGTGAATGCGGACGGAGAGCCAGCAATCGTCCCAGTGGGGTGAGCCGCCAATTGAGCAGCTTCATTTCCCCAGCGTGCTGGCAATAAATAAAAAGTTGAGTCGATCGGGAACAACTTTGAGTTTGTCCGCGTTGTGTAGATTGAGTGACCGGCGCTCAGGTTTGGATGACTTTGAGTGTTGCTTCTGTTAGAGTCGCTGACTGGACGCGGCAGAAGTTGAGTCGCGCACTATCAACTTAAAACAAACCCCAACACGCAAGGAGAAAAGATTATGGGACGCGCAGTAGGCATTGACCTCGGTACCACCAACTCGGTTGTATCCGTGCTGGAAGGTGGCGAAGCCACCGTTATTGCTAACTCCGAGGGTTCTCGCACCACCCCGTCCGTCGTGGCTTTCGCTAAGAACGGTGAAATCCTCGTCGGCCAGTCCGCTAAGAACCAGGCGGTTACCAACGTTGACCGCACCATCCGTTCCGTCAAGCGCCACATCGGCACCGACTGGACCATCGACATCGATGACAAGAAGTACACCCCGCAGGAGATTTCCGCTCGCACACTGATGAAGCTCAAGCGCGACGCTGAGGCATACCTCGGTGAGGACGTCACCGATGCTGTTATTACCGTCCCGGCATACTTCGAGGACTCCCAGCGTCAGGCCACCAAGGAAGCTGGCCAAATTGCGGGCCTGAACGTTCTGCGTATCGTCAACGAGCCAACCGCAGCTGCACTTGCTTACGGCCTGGAAAAGGGCGAGCAGGAGCAGACCATCCTAGTCTTCGACCTAGGCGGCGGCACCTTCGACGTTTCCCTGCTGGAAATCGGCGACGGCGTCGTTGAGGTTATGGCAACCGCTGGTGACAACCAGCTCGGCGGCGATGACTGGGATCAGCGCATCGTTGACTGGCTCGTTGAGAAGTTCAAGTCCGCTAACGGCATCGACCTGACCAAGGACAAGATGGCCCTGCAGCGTCTGCGTGAGGCTGCTGAGAAGGCAAAGATTGAGCTGTCTTCCTCCCAGTCCGCAAACATCAACCTGCCGTACATCACCGTTGATTCCGAGAAGAACCCGCTCTTCCTGGATGAGACCCTGTCCCGCACCGAGTTCCAGAAGATCACCCAGGATCTGCTGGACCGCACTAAGGCTCCGTTCAACCAGGTCATCAAGGACGCTGGCCTGTCCCTTTCCGAGGTTGACCACGTCGTTCTCGTTGGTGGTTCCACCCGTATGCCGGCTGTTTCCGAGCTGGTCAAGGAAATGACCGGCCGCGAGCCGAACAAGGGCGTTAACCCGGACGAGGTCGTTGCAGTCGGCGCTGCCCTCCAGGCTGGCGTTCTGCGCGGCGAGGTCAAGGACGTGCTGCTTCTCGACGTCACCCCGCTTTCCCTCGGCATCGAGACCAAGGGCGGCGTGATGACCAAGCTCATCGAGCGCAACACCACCATTCCGACCAAGAAGTCCGAGACCTTCACTACCGCGGAAGATAACCAGCCTTCCGTTCAGATCCAGGTCTTCCAGGGCGAGCGCGAGATGGCTTCCGCTAACAAGCTGCTCGGCTCCTTCGAGCTCGGCGGCATCGCTCCGGCACCGCGCGGCGTCCCACAGATCGAGGTCACCTTCGACATCGACGCCAACGGCATCGTCTCCGTTTCCGCTAAGGACAAGGGCACCGGCAAGGAAAACACCATCAAGATTCAGGATGGTTCCGGCCTGTCCCAGGAGGAGATCGACCGCATGGTCAAGGACGCTGAGGCACACGCCGAAGAGGATAAGAAGCGCCGCGAGGAGCAGGAGCTGCGCAACCAGGCAGAGTCCACCTCCTACCAGACTCGCAAGTTCCTGGATGAGAACTCCGACAAGGTTTCCGAGGACGTTAAGACCCAGGTCACCGAGGCTGCCGACGCCGTCGATGAGGCGCTGAAGGGCGACGACATCGAGGCAATCAAGTCCGCAGTGGAGAAGCTGGGCACCGTCTCCCAGGAGATGGGCAAGCAGATCTACGAGGCACAGGCTGCTGAGGCCGGTGCTGAGGGCGCCGCAGCTGGCGCCGAGTCCGACCCAAACGTTGTTGACGCAGAGGTAGTCGACGAAGACGAGACCAAGGATGGCGACAAGTAATGACTCAGGACAGCGGAATGCCGCAAAACCCAGGCGACCCGGACAACACCGATCCGGAAGCAACCTCGGCGGACCGCGCTGAGGCAGCTGCCGCAGAAGCTCAGGAGGCCCAGGCTGCGCAAGATGCGCAGGCTGACTCCGCCGAAGAGGCAGTACTCGATCCCACCTTGGACGCTGACCTTGAGGCAGCGCTTGCCGACGTCACTGAAGACGACGCCGCCGCAGAGGCTGAGGCTGATGCCACCGCCGATGCTGCGGAGGAATCCGGCAACGGCCTCGAGGCGCAGCTCGCCGAGCGAACTGAAGATTTGCAGCGTCTGAACGCGGAGTACACCAACTACCGTCGCCGCACCGAGCGCGAGCGTCAAGCTGTCATCGAGACTTCCAAGGCCAAGGTCCTGGCAGAATTCCTGCCTATCCTTGATGACCTAGAACTCGCACGTCAGCACGGTGACCTCGAAGCAGGTCCTTTGAAGGCAATCGCGGACAAGCTGATCGGCGTGCTGGATAAGAACAACCTCGTGGCCTTCGGCGCAGAGGGCGATGCCTTCGACCCAGAGATCCACGAAGCCGTTCAGGATCTGTCTAACGGTGGCGAGCAGGCAGTGGGAACTGTCCTTCGTCGGGGCTACAAGGTCGGCGAGAAGCTGGTGCGCACCGCGATGGTGATCATCGCAGATGCACCTAGCGCGACCGACGCTTCCGCGGACGGTACGGGCGGTAGCGATACCGCGAACTCGGAATCTGATTCCGAATAGGGTGAGGTGGCGTCAGGGTCTTATACCTTGGCGTCATTTCAGTCAGTAGCCCAGAAGCTGGCAGCCCCGGAGCGCGGGGCCGCACTGACTCTTGGCCGCTTTTAGAACACTTAAATAGAATTAGAACAACTTTTTTAGAAGCTCTAGCCCCCTAAAATCCACCGCAGTGGTGGTTTCAAGAAAGGAGGGGATGCCCAGTGAGCGCTAAACCCGAATGGGCAGACAAAGATTACTATGCGGATCTGGGGGTCTCCTCTTCCGCGTCAGCAGAAGAGATCAAGCGCAGCTACCGCAAGCTAGCGCGTGAGAATCACCCGGACACTAACCCCGATAACCCGGCGGCAGCAGAGAAATTTAAGCGTGTTGCCGAAGCCTATGACGTGCTTTCCGACGCCACGACGCGCAAGGAATACGACCAGTTTAAGGCCATGGTCCGCAGCGGCGGTGGGTTTGGACGGATGGGAGGCGCCGGCTTTCCCGGCGGGTTTCGATCTTCGCACATGGGCCAAGGAGCGGCGGAAGAATTCGACCTCTCCGACATCTTCGGAGGACGATCGACTGGAGGAGCGTCTCAAGGCGGCGGTTTTGGGGATATCTTCGGTGGCGTTTTCAACCGCGGCGGTAGTGCTGGCCACACAGCTCGGCCGTCGCGGGGGGCCGACGTCGAAACGGAAATAACCCTCGAGTTCCGCGAGGCCGCAAAGGGCACCACGATTCCTCTGCAACTCACGGGTGAAGCTCCGTGCACCACCTGTCACGGTTCCGGTTCTAAGTCCGGTAAGACCTCGCAGTGCAAGAACTGCAAGGGCACCGGATTTTCCTCCGAAAACCGCGGGGCCTTCGCCTTCTCCGCGCCATGTACCGAGTGCGACGGTACGGGCCAGAAGATCGAGGACCCCTGCACTGACTGCAACGGCTCTGGCACGGTCCATCGAACCCGTTCGATTACCGTCCGCATCCCTGCTGGCGTCATTGATGGCCAGAAGGTCCGGTTGGCGGGCCAGGGTGAGGCTGGCCCCAACGGCACACCGGCCGGCGACCTCTTCGTCGCCGTCAAGGTAAAGCCGGACAAGGTCTTCACACGGGAGGGCGACGACCTGCACGTCACCGTGCCGGTATCCTTCGCCGAACTGGCGTTGGGCGACACCATTACTGTGCCGACCCTCGATTCCCCGGTCCGTGTCAAGGTTCCCGCGGGCACCTCAGACAGACGGACGTTGCGCGTGCGCAACCGCGGCGTCGCCAAGCGTGGCGGCAAGTCCGGTGACCTTCTAGTTACGGTCCAAGTGACCGTGCCAACGAATCTCGATGGCGCAGCAACCAGCGCTTTGCGCACTTACGCGCAGGCTGAACGGGACTCGGGCTTCGATCCGCGCGCTGGCTGGGAGGGCAACGTCTCCCACGGTAGTGCCGCGGGCAGCGCTTAAAGGAGGCAACGATGAGCAAGGAAAACCAGGCAGGCACCAAGGCGGTCTACGTGATTTCCGTTGCCGCCGAGCTCTCCGGTATGCATGCACAAACCCTGCGCACCTATGACCGCATCGGGCTCGTTTCGCCCGCTCGTACCCAGGGCGGCGGACGCCGTTACTCTGACCGGGACATCGAGTTGCTGCGCAAGATTCAGGTCCTCTCGCATGACGAAGGCGTGAACTTGGCAGGTATCAAGTCGATTATCGAGCTCACCGAGGAGCGCGACCAGCTAGAGGCCGAGCGCGATTCTTTGCTCGCCGAGGTGCAACAACTGCGCGAGCAGGCAGGCATGCGCCAACCGCGCGGCGAACTCGTGCACGTTCCGCGGTCCACCTCAGTTGTGATGTGGACGCCGCGGCGAAACCGTCGCCGAAGCGAAGCAGGAAACGATTAGAACTACCCCCGCTATCTGGATTGGATATCAATCCGGGTACCGGGGTTTTTCTGTATTCAGTAGAACCAGGATGGCAGCTCATTAACCCCGTTGTGAAGATTTGAGGCAAGAAAACAACAACATTTTGCAAAGCTTGTTATGATGGCAGCCAGAAATTGTGGGATGTCACACATCCTCCAACAGGAGTGACGTCACGCAGTTACACACAGCAACCCAACCTGTTGAAAAGAAAGGCTTCACCATGACCCACTACGCAAATCCCGGTACCGAAGGCGCTATCGTCAACTTCCGCGAGCGTTATGACAACTACATTGGCGGCGAATGGGTACCTCCGGTCGACGGCGAGTACATGGACAACATCACGCCGGTCACTGGTGAGGTCTTTTGCCAGGTAGCCCGCGGTAAGGAAGCCGACATCAACCTGGCTATCGACGCTGCGGAGAAGGCCTTCGAAACCTTCGGCAAGACCACTCCGGCTGAGCGCGCGCTGCTCCTGCACCGTATTGCGGATCGCATCGAGGAAAACCTCGAGAAGATCGCCGTGGCCGAGACCTGGGAGAACGGCAAGGCGGTGCGCGAGACCCTCGCGGCGGACATCCCACTCGCCGTCGATCACTTCCGCTACTTCGCTGGCGCCATTCGTGCGCAGGAAGGCCGCCTTTCGCAGATCGACCAAGACACCGTGGCTTATCACTTCCACGAGCCGCTTGGCGTCGTGGGGCAGATCATTCCGTGGAACTTCCCGCTGCTCATGGCCGCTTGGAAGATCGCGCCTGCCCTGGCCGCCGGCAATACCATCGTCATGAAGCCAGCCGAGCAGACCCCGGCGTCCATTCTTCTGCTCATTGATATCATCGGTGACCTTCTCCCCAAGGGCGTGCTCAACATTGTCAACGGCATTGGTGAGGAGGCCGGAACGGCCCTGTCCGGCTCCGATCGCATCGCCAAGATTGCGTTCACCGGCTCCACCCCAGTGGGCAAGATCATCAACAAGGCCGCAGCTGACAAGGTCATCCCCGTCACCCTCGAGCTGGGCGGCAAGTCCCCGTCCATCTTCTTCGCGGACATCATGGACAAGGATGACGCCTACCTCGAGAAGTGCGTCGAAGGCTTCGTGATGTTTGCGCTCAACCAGGGCGAGGTGTGTACCTGCCCGTCGCGTGCGCTCATCCACGAAGACATCGCGGACAAGTTCCTCGAGCTGGCTGTCGAGCGCGTCAAGAAGATCAAGATCGGGCACCCGCTCGACACCGAGACCATGATGGGCGCGCAGGCCTCCCAGGAACAGATGGAAAAGATTTCCGAGTACCTGGAAATCGGCCCGAAGGAGGGCGCGGAGACCCTCGTCGGCGGCAACGTGAACAAGGTCGAAGGCCTCGAGAACGGTTACTACATCGAGCCGACCGTGTTCAAGGGCACCAACGACATGCGCATCTTCCGTGAGGAAATCTTCGGCCCGGTGCTCTCTGTGGCTACGTTCAAGACCTTCGAGGAAGCCATCCAGATTGCAAATGACACAAACTTCGGCCTCGGCGCCGGTGTCTGGTCGCGCCACCAGAACACCTGCTACCGCGCGGGCCGCGAGATTCAGGCGGGCCGCGTGTGGGTCAACCACTACCACGTCTACCCAGCGCACAGCGCATTCGGCGGCTACAAGGAGTCCGGCATCGGCCGTGAGAACCACCTCATGATGCTGGCCCACTACCAGGAGACCAAGAACATGCTGGTGTCCTACTCTGAGGAGCACGCTGGTCTCTTCTAAGTCTCTCGTTTCGAGCAGCTGCTGCTTGGGTTAGCGCCGAGCAATCCTTCCTAGGCCCCGCAGGAATGCGGGGTCTTCGAAGTATGAGCTGTGGTCACCGGGCAGACGGTTAGCCCCTGGCAGGGGTGTGGCCCCGAAGGCCGCGGAGCTCGGGTCCGGGCCGTGGATTCCACCGCCTGGGCCTGTGGTGGTGCCGATGGGATCGTGCGCGTTTGTCGACGCCCATGTGCGCGCTCTTAGCTCGCTAGCTGTTGCGGCATCGGTGCCGGGGCTGCCGACGAAGACCACGTCATCCGCAACGTTGTCGGCGCGCACTGCCTTTCCCGCCACCACAGAACCGTAGGAATAGCCCACGATTATTCGCTGCGCGCTAGGAAAGCGCTGGCCCACGGCGCGCTGGAAGCGCTGTAAATCCTGCGCGCCGCGTGTAGCTGGTGCCTCGTGCAGTGCCCCGCTTAGGTTGCGTGGCGCGGAGTATCCCATCCACGCCACGGCTGGACCGCCGGTCGCGTGCGCGATTGCCCGCGCGCGTTCGATGCCCCGCTGCCAGCCGCCGGGGTCCGAGGAACCAACGCCGCCGATAAACGTGGTGACGCTAGCGGCCGCGGTTCCCACCTTTGTCGGATCGACAAGCACCGCGACTCGGCCGGGACCTGCTTCGAGAATCTTTACGTCGGGATTGTTGGCGGCAAGGGCGGCTGCCTCCGGTGGGGCGGTGCTCAGTTGCATTTGGTGCAGGCTGTCTAAAGGCATCTCGGAGAAGTCTTCGAAGTAGTTGCCGCCCGGGGCGAGCTCCGGGGTGCATAGTGCATCGATTTGGGCGGCGCAGGCCCAGTCGAGGGCGTCAGCAAGAGCGTCAAGTGCATTCAACATTGTGCCCAGCTGAGTGGACCACGGCTGGACCTCATCCATTCGGGTAAGCATGCCGATTGCCTGGGCGCGGAGTTCTTCGACGCGAGTAAGTAGGGGTTGGTAGCTCTCCAACACCAGTGCCGCGGCGCGCATGGCCTCGGCGGGAATCATGAGCTGGCCGGTGGTGGCCGAAAGCTGGCTCCGGGCGGCCTCCGCAAAGTCTCCGAAAATTGGCAGGCGTACCCAATTATCGAGCGAACCCTTAATAAATAAGTCGAGCTCAGCGCCTGAGTTGTGGAGGTGTCGTGCGCTCAGTGTGAGGCTTGCTGCACGATTCATTGCAGGCCCCCGTCCAGTGTCTGCGCCAGGTCTATGTCTAAATGCTGGGCATGGCCCAGGAATTGATCGAGGTTGTTAAGGGCGGCGTCGTGAAGCGCGGCGTTCTTGCTCAGCGTTGAATCCCACTTAGCCTGAATGCGGGCCAGCGCCGTTGCGGTGCGCGGGTACTCAGGCGGTGGGGGAGCCGTTGGGAGGTGCCGGCGGCCAAGAAGGGAACTGACGGTGGAACGGGCGGAATCTGCGATAAAGAAGTTCATAAACCCAGCCTTGCGGAAGATGTCAAGGATTTTCCATACCCAAATTCTCTGCGAGGGCAGATCTGTGGATAACTCATCGCGACTTGCGCTATTTTGGGTAGTCATGTTGGTAGCTGCAGTGCAAATTCAGACCGGCGGAGACATCGAGGAGAACCTCGAGTTGGCCGTGGAGAAAATCCGTGAGGCCGCGGAAGGCGGCGCGCAGCTCATCGTGCTGCCGGAGGCTACCTCCCAAGCTTTCGGAGCAGGTCGCCTCGACAAGCAGGCACAGGGGCTCGAAGGCAACTTCGTGACCACCATTCGTGCGGTGGCGCAGCAGCTCGGTGTCACCGTGGTGCTGGGCATGTTTAGCCCAGCGGACACCGTTGAGCGTGATGGCAAGACCATCAACCGCGTCACCAACACGGCCTTGATCGCTGGCCCCGATATCTTGGGCGGTTACGAGAAGATTCACACCTACGACGCCTTCAATTACAAGGAATCCGACACGGTGCGCCCGGGTGAGGCGCTTGTGGCTTTCGACGTCGCCGGCATCACCGTAGGCGTGGCAATCTGCTACGACATCCGCTTCCCAGAGCAGTTCAAAGAGCTGGCTCGCCAAGGCGCCCAGGTCATCGTGGTGCCTACGAGCTGGGCTGATGGCCCGGGCAAGCTCGACCAGTGGCGCCTGCTCAGTGCGGCGCGCGCGTTGGATTCCACCTCGTACATCGTCGCGGCGGGTCAAGCCCGCCCGGGTGGCAAGGAAAAGGCCGGTGAGGATTCTGGCCCCACCGGCATTGGTCACTCCGTTGTCGTGGCACCTGACGGCACCCGCGTAGTTGAAGCCGGCTACGAACCGGAGATCATCTATGCCGAAATTGATGCCGATCTCGTGGAGGAGACGCGCAAGGCAATCCCTGTGCTCGAGGCTTAAGGCTCGCCCACCACGCTATTGCTTTGTCCACTCGGACTTTTTCCATGCGGCCCATGCGTCCCAGTCCTCCCAGCCGTCGAGATCGGCTGCGGAAGCTGCCCACTCATGTCCGCGCTGCCAGGACGTTTCTTCGATGTGCTCAGCTGGGACCCCGTGGTTGAGCAGCGCTTCGCGGGAAACCTCCACGCGGTCGGCTGGGCCAACCAGGATGAAGCGCTTGCGCTTAGCTGCCGTGCCCTCGTGCAGGAGGACAGCCTCCATAGGGTCTTCGGTGGACTCCACGCTAAAGCCCTCCGCCTGAGGCTGCGCGCCCAGCAACCACGGGTCTTGGGCGCTACGCGCGATGCAGTGCAGCGACAGTCGCGGTGCAAGGGCTTGGACGTTGGCTTGGAAATGCGTGTCGTAGTGCTCGCCCGGGGAGGGCATCACGCTGTAGATGCTGAGTCCTGCGGGAAGGTCATTGGAGTTCAAGCAATCCAGCAGCGCTGCGCGTGCGGCCGCCCAGCCGGTTCCGAAGCTAATCAAGGCGGTACCTGCTTGGCCTGCTTGCGAAGCAGCTTTGGTACGCAGCTCAAGCGGCTCGCCGGCAGGCGCGCCCAAAGTCCACCAGTCCCCAGGTTTGGCCTTGGCCAGCATGGAGGAGGCGTCGCCAGCTAGCGCCACGTGGAAGGTCAGCTGCCCGGTCGCATCGGCGGGGTGGGCTGGAGTGAGCATGCGCCATGTGCCGGGCAGCAGCTGCGAGGTGACGGGAAAGTGCTGGCCGGTTTGGTAGTTAATGGGAGCGCCGGATTCCACCCGGATGATGGCGGTCTTGCGGTTGGGGTGCTCGACCGCCACGACCTGGGCGCTGTGTGCGGGGGCGATGCCGGCGACGTCGTCAGCATGCGCTGCCTCCGCCATGGCTTGGCACACCATGTGGAGGGCGCGAGTGGCCACCTGCTGTTGGTGGCTGGTGAGCGCTAGGGCTTCGAAGCCTTTAATGAGGGAAGCTTCGAACTTGGGATAGATTTCCGGTGGGAAGCCGTGGCGGCGGTGCTCGCGGCCGAGTTGCTTGATGCGCTCGAGGGTTTCCGCAGGCACTGTGCCGTCGTCTTCAGCGGCGTCGAGTACCCAGGCCACGGCCGGGCCGAGCGCTGGGTGCGTATCGCGCATGGACAGGGCGAAAATCTGGCGTGACTCCGCCACGGTGGCGAAGAAGTGCTCGTGCACCGCGTCGCGGTAATCGTCGGCGTGTCTGCGTACGTGTTCGCCCAATTCCTTCATGTCAGTCAATCCTACTTGGGGCGTTGGTCGTTCGGGATCCAACCGAGTTCCGGCGCTACGTGCTTGGCAAAGCTTTCCAGGATGCGCACGTTTACGTCCAAGCCCATGGTGGTGGGCACCGTGATGAGGAGCGTATCGGCGGCCATGATTGCCGGATCAGCCTTGAGCTGTTCAATCAGCTTGTCCGGCTCGGCGGCGTAGGTGCGGCCGAAGGTGGAGGCGCCAACCTCCGGCAGGAAGCCCACCTGGTCGTGCCCGGTGGCCTGCATACCGAAGCGCTGCATATCTGCGCCATCGACGATGGGGAAGATGGAACGCGAGACAGAAACGCGCGGGGTCCAGTCGTGGCCAGCTTCCTTCCATGCGGCGCGGAAGCGGTTGATCTGGTCCACCTGAATCTCGCCGAGAGTCTCAGCGGAGGTTTCCGAAACGAGGGTGGAGGACATAAGGTTTACGCCATCCTTGGCGGCCTGCTCCGCGGTGTGGTGCGTGCCAGAACCCCAGAAGATGTTCTTGCGCAGCTCAGGGGAGTGTGGGAAGACCGGTAGCTGGGAACCCGGCTGATACATGTTGGGGTACTGGTTCTCCAGTGGGGCGGCGGTGGCCATGCCATAGCCGTCGATGGCGGCCATGAACTTTTCGAAGTTGGCGCGGGCCAAGTCCGCGCCGTTGGGGGCCTCGGAACTGTAGCCGAAGGACTCCCAGCCGCGGTCGGCTACCTCGGGAGCGCCGCGGGAGACACCCAAGGCCACGCGGCCGCGTGCGATTTGGTTCAGGGAGGCTGCTTCCTCTGCCAGGTACAGCGGGTTTTCGTAGCGCATATCGATAACGCCGGTGCCGACCTCGATGTGCTTGGTGGAACCCGCCACTGCGCCCAGGAGCGGCATCGGCGCGGAGGCTTGCGGCACGAAGTGGTGGACGCGGAAGGAGGCGTTGTTGACGCCGATTTCGTCCGCGGCTTGTGCAAGGTCGAGGTGGATCTTGGCCATGTCCTCGGCCGAGGGGCCGCGCTGTCCGCCGAAGGCGTAATGACCAAAGCTTAGAAAGCCGAATGCTTTCATATCTAACTCCCTAATTTTATTGACGTAACAACAAAAAGGTTAACACTTTTAGCTTGAAGCGTCGAGTGTGCGGAGAGCTTACACGGCAGCCCGCGCCGCGAGCCCGGCCTGACCGGCGCCGATGACGGCGAGGTGAAAGTGGGGCTGTGGGATGCCGGCGTTCGAATTTACTCTCGCCACTGTAATACCTAGGAGGGGTAAGCTTGTTGGGCAATGATTGAATTCGACAACGTCTCGGTCCAGTATCCGAGAACCCCGACCCCCGCGGTGGAGAGCTTTTCCTATGCCCTGCAGCCGCGCAAGACCACCATTCTGGTAGGCCCTTCAGGCTGTGGGAAGACCACCCTTTTAAGGTTGGTTAACCGGATGGTGGAGCCATCCCAAGGTCGAGTGCTTATCGATGGCATTCCTGTGGTCGAACGCGATGCTGTGCATCTGCGCAGGTCAATTGGTTATGTAATGCAGAACTCCGGGCTTCTGCCGCACTTTACGGCGCTAGACAACGTGGCCGCGGTGGCCAGACTGAGTGGGGCCACTAAAAAGCAAGCGCGGGAACAGGCGGCCCAGTGGCTGGAGCGAGTCCACGTCGCCTCCGAATTCTTCGACCGCTACCCAGGTGAGCTCTCCGGCGGCCAGGCGCAACGCGTGGGCGTGGCCCGTGGCCTCGTGGCCGACCCCGACATCGTGCTCATGGACGAGCCTTTTGGCGCTGTTGATCCAGTGGTGCGCCGCGAGTTGCAGCGTGAGGTCCTGCAGCTGCAGGAGGACATAGGCAAGACCATCCTCATGGTCACCCATGACGTTGATGAGGCATTTTTGCTTGGCGACGACGTGGTGCTCCTCGGAGAGCGCGCCCACATCCGTCAGCACGGCAAAGCGGAGCAATTCATTACGAGCCCCGCCAGCACCGAGGTTGAGCACTTCGTGGGGTTGGAAGCTAAGCGCCTCCATGTTGAGACCTGCGACGGGCGCAAGGTGTTGGTGGGCGAAGACGGAACGGTGGCCGGAATATTGGCGGATGGTCCCGCATGAAGTGGGACTGGTTAAGCAGCAACTTTTCGCGCTTGGTGGAGCTGGGCATCGCGCACGCTAACTTGGCGTGGCCGCCTATCCTGCTTGCTTTGCTGGTGGCGCTGCCAATTGGCTGGGTGGCGCACCGCTACCGGCGAATTCGCGAGATTGTCGTGGGCCTGAGCAGCGCGCTCTACATCATTCCTTCGTTGGCGCTGTTCATCTTGCTGCCTTTGGTTATTGGAACTTCGGTGTTGTCGTCACTCAACGTGATCATCGCGATGACACTGTACGGGCTGGCCTTGCAAGTGCGCTCCACGGCGGATTCCTTCGACACCGTCCCAGCGGCGGTGGCTTCTGCGGCGACCGCGATGGGATACTCGCCGCTGCAGCGAGTGTTCCAGGTGGAGCTACCCCTTGCAGGACCTGGCATTATCGCCGGCCTGCGCGTGGTCTCTGCCTCGACGATTTCGCTCATCTCAGTGGGTGCACTGGTGGGCGTGCACTCTTTGGGCACGCTTTTTACCGAAGGGTTCCAGCGCAACTTTCCCACGCAGATCATCGCGGGTTTTGTAGGTACCGTGTTGCTCGCTGTGCTCTTTGACCTGCTGCTTGTCCTTATCGGGCGTGTGCTGCTGCCCTGGGCTAGGAAAGCGTCATGAACTTTCTTCTAGAGCCTTTTCATTCATCGCTGATGGCGCGAATTGGAGCGGTGCAAATGGGTTGGGGCAGCGCCTGTTGGCACACTTGGGCTATACCCTAGCGGCAGTGACAATCGCAGCCGTCGTCGCTTTGCCCTTGGGTGTCCTGATGGGGCACACGCGTCGCGGCGTGAACGGCGTCGTTGCTGTGTCGGGCGCATTGCGCGCGTTGCCTTCTTTGGGTCTGCTGACCTGGCTGACCCTGGAGTTTAGTTTCGGGGTGCGCATTCCCGTAATTCCGGCGATTGTAACGCTCGTCATTTTGGCTATCCCGCCGATGCTGGCGGGTACAGTTACCGGCGTGATGGCCATTCCGCGCGGGGTGGTGGACTCGGCCCGAGCTGCGGGATTTAGCGAATCGGACATTGTGCGGCAGGTGGAGCTGCCGCTTGCCGCGCCTTCCATCGTGGGCGGCATACGCTCTGCGGCGGTCCAGGTGCTGGCCACCGCGACCATCGTGGCTTATATCGGGTTGTCTGGGCTGGGCCGCTACCTCATTGATGGCTTGGCGCTGCGTGACTACCCGCAGATGCTTGTCGGCGCACTCATGGTGGCTCTTTTGGCATTAGCTGTCGACGGTGTCTTGGCGCTGTGCCAGCGATTGCTACGCCCGAATACGGGCATGCGGAACTAAGTCTGTGGCCGGAGGTAGCTACAAGAGTTGGACGCTGAGGAGGCATATAAAGAAGGCATGACGGAATGAATCTGGGTACCGTGGAGTTAGCGCAGTTAAAAACTCAACAGTTTTTGTCGCTACGTCTAGATACAACGCTCCTTACTCCCTAGCCCGGAAGGTATGTCTCATGCGCTCATTTTCACTTCTTCACTCTGGCCTGCAGCGCGGTACCTTGCATCGCGGCGTGGCCGCGGTTTGTGCAGCTGTCACCAGCGCGGCCCTTCTGGCGTCGTGTAGCTCCGCGGATCCTACGGCGGAGCCGGGGGCGTCGGAAAGCGCCGGCGATAGCAAGACCATCGTCATCGGTACCGCAAACTTCCCAGAGTCCGAGATCTTGGGCCAACTGTGGGCCGCGACCTTGGAGGACGCAGGCTTCGATGTCGAAGTGAAGTCCGGGATTGGTTCCCGCGAGATTTATATGAAGGCCCTAGAAGAGGGAACTGTGGACATTGTGCCGGAATACACCGGCAACTTGGCGCAGTTCTACAAGGCGAAACTTCCTAGCGGGGCTGATGAGCAGAAGGTTTATGAGGCACTCGAAGGCGTGCTGCCCGAAGCGCTTGCCGCTGGCGCATTCGCCCCCGCGGAATCGAAAGACGCCTATCATGTGACGCCTGAGGTAGCGAAGAAATACAAGCTAGCTTCCCTCGCTGACCTGAAGAACTTGGACGAGATTAAGCTGGCGGGAAACCCGGAGCTTGCGGAGCGTCCGTACGGCCCACGCGGACTCAGTCAAACCTATGGCGCGGACGAGGACAAGTTCACCATGCACGCAATTTCCGATGGTGGCGGCCCGCTGACTATTGCGGCGCTTTTGGAGGGTGAGGCCAACGTAGCAGATATTTACACCACCTCGCCCATCCTGGATCGTGATGGCAAAGAGGTAAAACTTGTGCGCCTGGAAGATCCCCAGAACCTGGTAGCCCCGCAGAACGTTGTACCTGTCTACCGCAGTGCGGATGTTCCGCAAAAGGCGGTGGAGGCACTCGATAAGTTTGATGGAAACTTAAAGACTGAAGACCTTGTAGCGATGAACTTAAGAAATTCCGGTAATGAGAAGGCGGAGCCGGCTGCTATCGCCCGCGATTTTATTGACGCGTCTTAAAAATTTTCCCTTATTTGGAGCCGATTTTTTCAATTCCTTCCTGACTTCCTGATTACCTGCACCGGCGCAAACTGGAATGCCTACGCGGACTTGACCTCCGGGAGCGCGCTGAACATATTTATGATTCGTTTCCTGAGGATACTTTCCTAATCTCGCGTACATCGGCAATGCCTGTGGCGTATATCGACATGGCTGTTTCGCGGCCAGTGCTTCTGCCGATACTTGTGTTTAACGTGGGAAAGGGCGGGCAGCGTCCTCGTAGTACGGCGACCTAGCTCTACTCTTGCGGTTTTCTCCCAATTTTCGGGGAAGGCCGCATTTCTTATGCATTGTGGTTGCACAGGGCGGCTCTGCACCCGGCATTCAAAACTTGAGTCTGGTACGCTCAGGCGGGAAAATGGAAAAATTCGAAGTTGAGTGGAACAAACTCAACTTTATGTGCGTTGAGATAAGTAGCAGCGAAGGAAAAGTCCTTCGAGCTGTGGAAACATAACAAATCTAACTTCACAAACTCCGACTTAACTTCCAAGGAGGAAGCCATGAGTGCTTTCAACCCCACCACCAAAACCCAAGAGGCCCTGCAGCAAGCGCTGCAGACTGCCTCGTCCAATGGCAACCCGGACATCCGCCCGGCCCACCTGCTCGCTGCAATCCTTAGCCAAGAAGAGGGCATTGCGGCCCCGGTCCTGAAGGCCACTGGCGTGGATCCGGAGACCGTGCTCAAGGAAGCGCGCGGCCTTGTTGATTCCTACCCCAAGGCTGAGGGTTCCGGGATGGCGAATCCCAACTTTAACCGCGACGGGCTCAACGTCCTGACCCGCGCGCAGGAGCTCGCCGGCGAGCTCGGTGATGAGTACGTCTCCACCGAGGTGCTGCTGGCAGCTATCGCAGGGTCCAAGACGGATGCTGCTGAGCTGCTTACCTCACGCGGCGCTACTTTCGACGCCCTCAAGGGCGCTTTCCCCTCCGTGCGCGGTGCGGCCAAGGTGACCTCTGAAAATCCCGAAGAACAGTTCCAGGCACTTGAGAAGTACGCCACCGACCTGACCGCTCGTGCGCGTGAAGGCAAGATCGACCCGGTCATCGGCCGTGACCAGGAAATCCGCCGCGTGGTTCAGGTCTTGAGCCGCCGCACCAAGAACAACCCGGTCCTCATCGGTGAGCCCGGTGTTGGTAAGACCGCCATCGTTGAAGGCCTGGCCCGTCGCATTGTGGCTGGTGACGTACCTGAGTCCCTCAAGGGCAAGACCTTGCTGAGCCTGGATTTGGGCTCGATGGTCGCCGGTGCGAAGTACCGCGGTGAATTCGAGGAGCGCCTCAAGGCTGTCCTCGATGAGATTAAGGCTTCCGACGGCCAGATCATCACCTTCATCGACGAGCTGCACACTATCGTCGGCGCAGGCGCCACGGGTGAAGGCTCGATGGACGCCGGCAACATGATTAAGCCGATGCTGGCTCGTGGTGAGCTGCGCCTCGTGGGCGCAACCACCCTCGACGAGTACCGCAAGTACATCGAGAAGGATGCTGCGCTTGAGCGCCGCTTCCAGCAGGTTTATGCCGCTGAGCCTTCCGTCGAGGACACCGTTGGTATCTTGCGTGGTCTGAAGGAGCGCTACGAGGTGCACCACGGTGTGCGCATCATGGACTCCGCGTTGGTTGCTGCGGCCGAGCTGTCGAACCGCTACATCACCAACCGCTTCCTGCCAGATAAGGCAATCGATCTCGTGGACGAGGCTGGGTCCCGCCTGCGCATGGAAATTGACTCCTCCCCGCAGGAGATCGACGAACTCGAGCGCGTGGTCCGCCGTATGGAAATCGAGGAGCTGGCGCTCAAGAAGGAGACCGATGCTGCCTCCCAGGATCGACTTTCCAAGCTGCAGCAGGAGCTGGCTGACGAGCGCGAGAAGCTCGGTGAGCTCAAGGCTCGCTGGGTCAACGAGAAGAAGGCTATCGATGAGGTCCAGCAAGCGAAGGAAGAGCTCGAGGACCTGAAGCGCCAAGCTGAGATCGCAGAGCGCGACGGTGACTACGAGCTGACTTCCGAGCTGCGTTACGGCCGCATTCCGGAGCTGGAGAAGCAGGTTGCCGACGCTGAGATTCGCGCCAACGCACAGGCCAACACCATGCTGACCGAGGAAGTCACCCCGGACACCATCGCTGAGGTCGTCTCGGCATGGACCGGCATCCCGGCTGGCAAGATGCTGCAGGGCGAGACCCAGAAGCTGCTCAACATGGAGGCCGAGCTGGGCCGCCGCGTGGTGGGTCAGAAAGAAGCGGTCAAGGCCGTCTCCGATGCCGTGCGCCGCGCTCGCGCGGGCGTTGCTGACCCGAACCGCCCGACCGGTTCCTTCCTCTTCTTGGGCCCGACGGGCGTTGGTAAGACAGAGCTGGCCAAGGCTCTGGCTGACTTCCTCTTCGACGATGAATCCGCCATGGTCCGCATCGATATGTCTGAGTACGGCGAGAAGCACTCCGTTGCGCGTCTTGTCGGTGCCCCTCCGGGATACGTTGGCTACGATGCCGGCGGCCAGCTCACGGAGGCCGTGCGTCGCCGCCCGTACACGCTCGTGCTTTTCGACGAAGTGGAAAAGGCGCACCAAGACGTCTTCGACGTTCTGCTGCAGGTCCTCGATGAGGGCCGCCTGACCGACGGCCAGGGCCGCACCGTGGACTTCCGCAATACGGTCATCATCCTGACCTCGAACCTCGGTGCTGGTGGCACCAAGGAGGAGGTCATGGAGGCCGTCAAGCGCAACTTCAAGCCGGAGTTCATTAACCGTCTCGATGATGTCGTGATGTTCGAGTCCCTGTCCTCCGAGCTGCTGGCCGGCATCGTCGACATCCAGCTCGATGCTCTGGCATCGAGGTTGCAAGGCCGTCGCCTCAACCTGCAGGTTTCCGACGCCGCCAAGCTGTGGCTCGCGGAGCGCGGCTATGACCCGGCTTATGGTGCCCGCCCGCTGCGCCGCCTAGTACAGCAGGCCATCGGCGACCAGCTGGCTCGCCAGTTGCTGGCTGGCGACGTCCTCGACGGCGACACCGTCCACGTCGATGTCGCTGAAGGCGGCGAGAGCCTCGAGCTCAAGGCACTCGGCTAAACGAAGTCGCGCGCACAACGCGGCTAAGTAGTAGCTAAACCAGGCACTGGAAGCCGCTGCAGCGGGGAAGACTCCTTATAAGGAGCCTTCCCCGTGACGAGGAAATCTAGCGTGGTTGAGAGTTCCCGCATGGGCGGCCCCTCGGCAGGAAACTCCGCGTGCCCTTAGAATCAGGGACATGAGCAATTTGGTTTCTCCGAGCGAACTCCAGCAATCCATCTATCGCGGCGACCGCGTCGCAGTTCTTGCATCCCTATGGGCTCCCGGTGAAGGGGAGGCCTACAACCAGTTCACGTCCCTCCACATTCCTACGGCGCAGTTTGCCGACGCCGCACACTCCTTCGTTGGCCTTCCAGGTTCCAAGGTGGGTCGTAACCCGCTTGTTAACCCGGAGCGTCTTCAGGAAAGCTGCGAGGAATGGGGCCTGCGCCCTGATTGGCAGATCGTGGTCTACGACGAGGGCCGTGGTCTCTTCTCTGCCCGCGCATGGTGGACCCTGCGCTGGGCAGGCTTTAAGAACGTTCGCATGCTCGACGGTGGCCTAGCCAACTGGCGTCGCCAAGGCTTTAATACATTGACTGGCCCGGGCAACCTAGGCCTAGCCACCGAAATTGAGATCGTCCCAGGCTCGATGCCTACCGCGACTATCGAGGATGTCAAGGCACACGACGGCCTTCTCATCGACTCCCGCACAGCTAACCGCTTCGCTGGCCGCCGCGAGCACCTTGACCTCAAGGCCGGCCACATCCCAGGCGCTGTGAACCTGCCTGAGCGATTGTTCCACAACCTGGATCAGACCATCAAGAGCGACGATGAAATCCTCGACATCCTCGATGCTGCCGGAATCACGCAGGACAACGTTCAGGACGCAATCATCTACTCGGGCTCCGGCAACCACTCCGCACTGACAATCGGCATCCTGGAGAACCTCGGTTTCACTGGCCTGCGCCACTTCGTCGGCGGTTGGTCCCAGTGGTCAGCTAATCCGGACAACCCAATCGAGCGCGGCGACCGCACCCACGTCTAAAAGCCAGCGCGCCAGCTCACGCACCCCAAGACTTCCTACTAAAGTCTTGGGGTGATGCCTTATCTAATCATTCTCCTCGCTCTTGCCTGCGGCGTCGCGGGCGTTGCCATCCTGCTTATAGAAAAGCGTCAACGTTCCGCTCAGCTTGGCGGCGTACCTACCCCTAATATCCCTGCCATCGAGACTGCCGAACCGGAAGCGCCGGAAAACCACCAGACCGCAACTCCAGCCCCGGTGGCGGCTCCGCATCCAGAACCTGAACCAGCCCCTGCCGCCAATATAGAGCCAGAACTGGCCGCCGAGCCGGTTGCCGAATCGGCACCAGAACCCACGCCAGAGTCGGGCGGTGGCCGCTCCCATGCCACACGAGCTCGCAGCTTCGTGCCGGGCTCCATGCGCCGCGGCCGCAGGGCGTGGGGCGAAGAGCATGGTTTTGAGTACACCAAGCAGGACGATTACCTTGCCGATGAATGGATGCGCGGAGCCGCCGCTTTGGGCGCGGCGCCGAAGGACATCGTCGCAGGCTTCGTGCACGGCCACGAGATGCTGATGATGGACCTGGGCGGCATCAATGTCATGGCCATGCGCACTGGCGCTACCTCCGACATCGTGGTGGATTTCCGCCGCGTTGGGATTGAGGAGGAGTCAGCCTCGGAAGACCTATTCATGGTCGATGTAATCGAAGGCTTTGAAGTCTTCGCCACCGACGTGGGCGTCGGCAAGCGGCTCATCGATGAGCGCCTCGAAGTGGCGCTCCACCTCCTGCCCGCCGAAGTCACCGCTGTGTGGATGGAGTCCGAGTGGGTACTCGCGCAGACCACCAAACACGCACGTGCCGCGGAGTGGGACGCCATGCTCGCCCCCATGGCCAAGCTTGCCGACGTCGCGCGTGTCCTCCCGCCGCGTTCTTCCGCGGCGCAAGTCCTCCGCGTCGAGGAGCTCGACCCTAGCCGTGAGATCCCCGCCCCTCCGCAGGCAGAGCCGACCGGCCCCACCCTGGTCCCAGACCACGAGGAGATCCAGCGCCCGCACATCCAGCGGCCTGAGGAGCCTGTGGAGCTGCCCAGCCGCACGCGCAGCGAAGTCCGCGGCGTAGTTGACCACAGCGCACTTGGCGCTGATGAAGTCGACGCCATTGCTGATGGTCGCGAGCGCCCGCTGCCCGATAAAGCGCAGGCCCGTATGCGCCGCAACCTCAACCGCCGCTCGACCATCTTCGGTGACGAAGACTCGAACGAGTAGTCTTTAAATCGTCTAAACCTTAAAACCCCGCAAACAATCTAAAGCACTCAGCATTAACGCGAAGGAGCGCCATGAGCTTGGATTCACAAAAGAAGGCCCGTCTGGCAGAGCTAGTCAAGGAGCTTGCCGTTGTTCACGGCAAGGTCACCTTGTCCTCCGGTAAGGAGGCCGACTACTACGTCGACCTGCGCCGCGCGACCCTGCAGCATGAGGCTTCCCGCCTCATCGGCTCGCTGCTGCGTGAACTCACCGCCGACTGGGATTACGTCGCCGTCGGTGGCCTGACCCTAGGCGCAGACCCAGTTGCTACCTCCGTGATGCACGCTGATGGTCGCGACATCGATGCCTTCGTCGTGCGCAAGGAAGCCAAGAAGCACGGCATGCAGCGCCGTATCGAGGGCTTCGACGTTGCAGGCCAGAAGGTGCTCGTTGTCGAAGACACCACCACCACGGGCAACTCCCCGCTGACCGCGGTGGCAGCACTGCGCGAGGCTGGCGCGGAGGTCGTCGGCGTGGCTACCGTCGTGGACCGCGCTACAGGTGCTGACAAGGTCATCGCTGAAGAGGGCTTGGAGTACCGCTACCTGCTGAGCTTGGAAGATCTTGACCTCGCCTAAGGAAGAACCCCGCGAGCACTTGCAGGAGGAGACTTCTGCTAAGGGCCCTACCGAATGGAACGAAGGCCGGCACGGAGTCGGCCCATGGGAAGGCTTGCTGCCGGAAGGTCCGCAGTACGATCCCGAGCTGCTTCGCGACGGCGATCACCGCAACGTGGTGGACGCCTACCGCTACTGGAGCAGGGAAGCTATTACCGCGGACATCGATAAGCGCAGGCATGCGCTCCACATCGCTATCGAGAACTTTGAGAATGACTCGAACATCGGCACCGTGGTCCGTACCGCCAACGCCTTTGCCGTGGATACCGTCCACATCGTGGGGCGTCGCCGGTGGAATCGCCGCGGCGCCATGGTGACTGACCGCTACCAACACCTGATGCACCATGCCACCGTCGCTGAGCTTCTGGAATGGGCGAGTGATAAGGGGCTTAGCGTTGTAGCGATCGACAACACTCCCGGCTGCGTTCCCCTTGAGACTGCGGAGCTTCCCGAGCGCTGCTTGTTACTGTTTGGCCAGGAAGGCCCTGGTGTCACCCAGGAGGCCCAGGACGCTGCGATGATGACGTGTTCCATCGCCCAATTTGGTTCGACGCGCTCGATTAATGCGGGCGTTGCAGCAGGCATTGCGATGCATGCCTGGATCCGTCAGCATGCTGACCTCGAGCAAGCTTGGTAAAAGCGTGGTAAATCACTATCCGGAATGGATAGGATGAAGTAACAAAAACATAATCGGGAGTGATTAACCAACTGTGGAAGAGACATGGGCTCACCGCGCTGACCTCGCGGAAACTGCCATCAATGATCGCCATGCGCAAGCCGTATGGTCAATCCCGCGTACCAATCTCGCGGTTGTGAGCTGGCCGCCGACGAGCAAGGAAAAGCTCTTCGTGCACTGGCACTATTGGTGGCAAGCTCACTATCTCGATTGCCTAGTCGATGCCGCGCTTCGTAACAACACCAAGGTACGTCGAGCCCGCATCGCGGACACCATGCGCGGTATCCGCCTGCGTAACCTTTCTCAGCTGACCAAAAATCGCTACTACGATGACAAGGCTTGGCTCGCACTCGCCATGGGGAGGGCGGAAAACCTCAAGAAGGTCAAGGTACACAAGCGCCTTGGCAGCTTGCAGCGCAATATTCGCGAAGGCGTTGACCCAACCATCGGTGTGCTGCCGTGGCGCGAAGGGGAGACCTTCCTCAACGTGCCGTCGAATGGCCCGGGCGCAATCATGTTGGCTCGCATGGGCCGTATCAACGAAGCCCGCCACATCGTGAACTGGATTTATGATCACCTCGTTGATGATGACGGATTCATCATGGACGGCATCCGCATGCGCATGGATGGCCCAGAGATTGTGAAGGCAATCCACCCGTACTGCCAGGGCGTCGTGCTGGGCGCGTGCTTGGAGATCGCGCTTGCTCTGCGGGAAAAGGCTGGTCTGTCCTCCCTCGAGCGCATCGATACCGTGCAAGAGGCCGAGCTGGCTGCGGACATGATGCACTACATCACCAGCATTCGTGGCTTGGTCCAAGCGGTGGCGACGGGCATGGCGACTCCTTCCGGAGTCATCAACTGGAAGACGGGCGATGGTGATGGTGGCCTGTTCAAGGGCATCCTCGTGCGCTACCTTGCCGACGTCGCGGTGCGCTTGCCCGGCGATTCCCCGGCCAACCGGGCAACCAAGAAGCTGGCGGCGCGCATGGTGGTGGCTTCTGCGGAGTCGGTGTGGGAGCATCGCTTGGAAGTTGATGGTCTGCCGATCTTCGGATCCGACTGGACTGCCGATGCCCGCCTGCCGCACAACTATGGATTCGGGCCTAATACCCTCGGCGAAAAGGTCGGAATCATCCGCGTCGCTGAGCGCGATTTGTCGGTCCAATTGTCCGGTTGGATGCTCTTGGAGGCCTGCGCGAGGGTCACAAAGTACCAATCTGAAGAAGGATAAAAACGCATTACAAGCGTACTATTTTGTGGTTTTGCCTGCTCATTGCATGAGGCTTGGAACGCGCTAGCCTGCGTTAACTAACCTCACAAAATTTGTCGCGGCGAAAACGGACAAAAACAGGCATACTTGGGAACTGGAACGTGATTCTCCGAAACACACAAAGGATGGAACTTCATGCCAATCGCAACTCCTGAGGTCTATAACCAGATGCTTGACACCGCCAAGAAGGGCGGCTTCGCATTCCCGGCTATCAACTGCACCTCCTCCGAGACCATCAACGCCGCACTCCGTGGCTTTGCCGAGGCAGAGTCCGACGGCATCATCCAGTTCTCCACCGGCGGCGCTGAGTTCGGCTCCGGTCTGTCCGTGAAGAACAAGGTTGCAGGCGCTCAAGCTCTGGCTGCTTTCGCTTACGAGGCAGCAAAGCACTATGGCATCAACGTTGCACTTCACACGGACCACTGCCAGAAGGAAGTTCTGGACGAGTACGTCCGCCCGCTCATCGCCATCTCCCAGGAACGTGTTGACCGCGGCGAGCTGCCTCTCTTCCAGTCCCACATGTGGGACGGCTCCGCTATTCCAATCGACGAGAACCTCGTCATCGCACAGGAGCTGCTGGAGAAGGCACACAACGCAAACATCATCCTTGAGGTTGAGATCGGCGTCGTCGGCGGCGAAGAGGATGGCGTTCAGGCTAAGGCTGGCGCAAACCTCTACACCTCCACCGAGGACTTTGAGAAGACCGTCGACGCACTGGGCACCGGTGAGAAGGGTCGCTACCTGCTGGCTGCTACCTTCGGCAACGTTCATGGCGTCTACAAGCCAGGCAACGTGAAGCTGCGCCCAGAGGTTCTTGATGAGGGCCAGAAGGCTGCAATCAAGAAGCTTGGCCTGGATGAGAACGCCCAGCCGTTCGACTTCGTCTTCCACGGTGGCTCTGGCTCTGAGAAGGAGAAGATTGAGCAGGCTCTGTCCTACGGCGTTGTGAAGATGAACGTTGACACTGACACCCAGTACGCGTTCACCAACCCAGTTGCTCGCCACATGTTCGAGAACTACGACGGAGTCTTCAAGATCGACGGCGAGGTCGGCAACAAGAAGGTTTATGACCCACGCTCCTACATGAAGAAGGCTGAGCAGTCCATGGCTGACCGTGTTGTCGAGGCCTGCACCGACCTGCACTCCGTGGGCAAGACCGTTTCCAAGTAAGGCTGACCGCCAAACCCACACCACACAGAGCCGTTCCTCCACACCCCGCAGCCGCAGGGAGGGAGGAGCGGCTTTGCTGCGTTTAGCGTCAAAGAATGCCCCGGCAAAGTTCCTGGCAAAGTCCCTGGCCAAAATCCTCGCCCGAATCAAGACCGGTATCAAAACCCAAATGGTGAGGTCACCGTGCAGCAAAAGGGACTAGTGTAAGCCAATGGGGTAAATGGGAACCGCAAATGGTGAGATCAGCTCACCATCTAGAGCGAACCCAGCCACGACCCAGGCCGACCCCAACCAGAGCCAAGCAATCCACACGGGCGAACTAAGATAGGGAAACTATGGCGGATGACAAAAACACCAGCACAACTCAGCGGGTGAAACTAAGCACTCGCGAACAGCTGCGCAGCGTCGACCGCTCGGTGAAGTCTCGGTTCGCACGCGTGAAGTCGCGCTTCATGTTTATCCTGCAGTCAACGCTGGGAGCGGGCTTGGCATTCTTCGTCGCCCACGTGGTCTTTGGCCACTCGCAGCCGTTCTTCGCACCGATGTCGGTCATCATCATCCTTGGTCTTTCCGGCAGTGACCGTCTCAAACGTGCAGTGGACCTGTCTATCGGCGGCATTGTTGGCGTCATCGTGGGCACTCTGCTCGTCGACGGCGTGGGTACCGGCCCCGTCCACATGACCATCATCATCGGTTGCTCGCTGCTGATTGCCTCCTTTGTCACGAGTTCGCAGCTGGTCAGTAACCAGATCGCCATCGGCGCCATCCTGATTGCCACCATCATGCCGCCCGCAGAAATGGGTGGTCTCTCCCGCGCGATCGACGCCATCATCGGTGCGGTCATCGGTATCAGCATGGTTGCACTCATTCCTACATCCCCATTGCGTGCGGTACGCAAGGAAATCTCCAAGGTGTTGAGAGTGGCCTCATCAGTGCTTTTCGACGTCGCAGAAGGCTTGCGCGCCAACGACCCCCGGACGATTTTGGAAGCTCGTGATGCGGTACGTGGCACCCAGGGGGACATCAACAGCATGCTGAATGCCGCCAAAGGCGGGGCCGAAACCGTTAAGGTCTCGCCGTTTCTATGGAGCCGGCAGCGTAACGTGAAGTCGCTTGAACGCATTCTTACCCCAGTGGACAACGCGGTGCGCGGTGTGCGCGTGCTGTCCCGCCGTGCGTTGGTCCTTGCCGAGGACGGGGACCACGTGACCGACGAACAGATCGAGCTAATCGACGAGCTTTCCGACGTCACGATGGAACTCTCCGAGCTTTATGCCCAGGAATCCTCCAATGAGAGTCGTGCCAACGAGGCTGTGGTTATTCCAGAGATAGTGCGGAAGCTGCGCATTCTTGGCGCGCGATCGACCATGGAAGTGATCGGCGAGGATGGGGTGCTTTCTGCCTATTCACTGCTGGCGCAAACGCGCTCTATCATCGTGGATCTGCTCATGGTGTGCGGCATGTCGCGTGAATCTGCGGTGGCGCAACTGGCGCCGACCTCCGACCATCCGGCGTATCCACCAGAAGTGTGGGACGGCGAATAGAGACGAGAAAGGGTCCGCCGTTACGGACGAACCACCTGCAGATCGCGCAGGTGACGGTAGAACGTCACGCGGTTGACTGGGCGCTTGGCGCTGACACCATCGACCACGACGCGCAGCTCAGGGCCACCTGCCTGAACTGCACGGCCGGTGCATACGGTATCTTCATCAAGCTGTCCTGGTGCGGCCGGTGAGGAGAACTTCGAACGCAGCCAGGCGCCGAAACCGGATGGCTTAGCCGTGTCCGCAGCAAGGCCGAACGACGCCGACGCGGCGACGGGGGAGACGGCTTTTGCCGCGAGGATTCCCGGTGCATCGACCATGGGGACCAAGCGCGCACCGTACGTTCCGATCCCAGTGGTATTGGTGGCTTCGTGGCGAACCACCACGTGGTCATCGACGATGATCTCCCCCGTGATCTCCCCGTTGCTCCACTCTGAGATGGAAGCGGAACCAGCGATGGCTAGGCCGGCGTCGTTACGGATGAGTGGTACCGGGCGCACTGGCGCGCTCAGCGCGACGCTCAGTGCAGACTCGAAATCGGTGGGCAGGCCCCAGTTGCGGGCAACCGTCGACTCCTGCACGGGCACGAAACCCAGCTCGGCCCACAGGTAGTCGCTACGCATCATGCGAGTAAGCACGGCGGATAAAGCGGCGTCGGTCCCCACCACGACGACGCGTAGCGGATCCTTAAGGTGCGGTGCTTGCGGCGCGAGCTCGGGGGTGCCGAGGTGGCGCACATCTGGCTGGGCCGCGATCTCGTCGAGCGTAGGCGTGGGATCGTGGGGGAGTGCTATAGCAGCGGCGTCGTCAAGCGCGCGTAGCTCTTTACGGGTGGGAACCGCGCTGACGTCGAGAAGTGTGGCTTCAGCGGGCAGTTCTAAGGAGACGTCGCTGCCGCATCGAATAACAATGAGAGCCACCGTTTGAGACCTTGCCTTTCCAGGGATGTTGCCCGGCAGTGCGCGAGCCGTAACCCTTTCACCCTACAGCGCGTAGTACCCCCATGAGTAACGGCCGATTGGGGTGTACGGGGTCACATATGGCTATATTCTTATTCCGCATAACTTTCTACTTGGTGTCCTGGCACATGCTTGGGCACAGAAGCTATTTTCCAAACAATTTCGCGGAGGCTCCATCGTGGCTATTGAATTCACCATGATCCAGTCCATCGGCATCGCTGTTGTGTTGCTTATGCTGGGTCTCTGGCTCAAGCAGCGCATCTACTTCTTTGAACGTTTTGCCATCCCCGCCCCTGTTATCGGCGGGTTCCTTTTTGCCATCATCAACCTGGTCCTACACCAGACCGGCATTTTGGACATCACCTTTGATACCACGCTGCAAAGCTTCTTCATGGTCATCTTCTTCACCACGGTGGGCTACGGCGCATCGCTGAAGGTGCTGCGCGCTGCTGGGCCAAAGGTCATGCTCTTCCTGGTTGTGGCCCTGGTTCTGACGATTCTGCAGAACGTCGTGGCAGTGGGACTGGCGCCCCTCGTTGGCGTTGACGCGCAGCTCGCGCTCATGACGGGCTCCGTTTCGATGACCGGTGGCCACGGAGTTTCCGGCGGTATTGCTCCTCTCGTGGAAGAAGGCGGCGTGACCGGTGCTGAGACCGTGGCCTACACTGCAGCGACGTTCGGCCTGGTTATTGGCTCGCTCATGGGCGGACCGTTGGCGAACCGCTTGATCCTGAAGAACAAGTTGATGGACAAGGAATCCGCTGAGGTTGACATTGACGAGTCCATCCTGCAGCACGTATCTCGCAAACTGCGTGGCGACGCCGTGCTGCACGCCTTTGTGATGATCCTCGTGGCGATGCTGCTGGGCAGCTTCCTGACCGACGCAATGAACTACCTCGTGGGTCTGCTCACCGACAAGGCTGCGTTCCCGCTCTACTTCGGCTCCATGATCGTGGCCATCATCCTGCGTTATATCAATGACAGCCGTGAACAGAAGATGTACAAGGAATTGGTTCCGACCCAAGAGGTGGAGATCATCGGTGTCATTGGCCTGAACTTCTTCTTGGCTATGGCTCTCATGAACATCAAGCTGTGGGAGCTGGCTGAGCTGGCTATCCCGATGCTTATTCTGCTGCTCGCACAGACCATCCTCATGTGGCTCTTCGCCAACTTCGTCACCTTCCGCGTCATGGGCCGCGATTACGATGCCGCCGTACTCACCGCTGGTCACTGTGGTTTCGGCATGGGTGCAACCCCGAACGGTATGGCCAACATGGACTCGGTGGTCACCAAATTCAAGGAATCCAAACTGGCGTTCTTCATTCTGCCGATTATCGGCGGCATGTTTATTGACTTTGCCAACATCGTGAACATCCTGGTGTTCCTCAACTTGGCATAAGCCAATCCATTAGGCCATCTCCCCGTCAATTTAGCCCAGCGTATTCAAGCTGGCAGGAGGCGTACTCGCCGAAGAATTGTCGGGATTTGGCATAAGCATGTCACATTAGCCACCGCTACCCATGGTCTAGGGGTAAAGTAGTTGCGTATTTGGCTTCAATCATTAGGAAGTGACTCCCAAATGGCAGCAATCGTCATCGTTGGCGCTCAGTGGGGCGACGAAGGTAAAGGTAAGGCCACCGACATCCTCGGCGGCAAGGTTGACTACGTAGTCAAGCCGAATGGCGGCAACAACGCTGGCCATACTGTTGTAGTTGGCGGCGAGAAGTATGAGCTCAAGCTCCTTCCCGCCGGCATTCTCTCTGAGAACGCAATTCCGGTGCTGGGCAATGGCGTGGTTATCAATCTCGAGGCCCTCTTTGATGAGATCGACGGCCTTGAGGCACGCGGCGCGAATGCCTCGCGCCTGCGTATCTCCGCGAACGCTCATCTTGTGGCGCCGTACCACCAGACTTTGGACCGCGTGCAGGAGCGTTTCTTGGGCAAGCGCGCCATTGGCACCACGGGCCGCGGCATCGGTCCGGCTTACTCTGACAAGGTCGCCCGTATTGGCATCCGCGTGCAGGACATCTTCGATGAGTCCATCCTGCGCCAGAAGGTTGAGTCTGCGCTGGATATTAAGAACCAGATGCTGGTGAAGATGTACAACCGCAAGGCAATTGACCCAGAGCAAATCGTGGAGTACTTCCTGAGCTACCGCGAGCGCCTGACACCGATGGTTATTGATGCTGAACTGGAACTCAACAAGGCTCTTGAGGCTGGTAAGCACGTCCTCATGGAGGGCGGCCAGGCAACGATGCTGGACGTTGACCACGGAACTTACCCGTTCGTGACCTCCTCCAACCCATCTGCCGGCGGTGCTTCGGTGGGCTCGGGTATTGGCCCGACCCGCATTAAGACCTCGCTGGGCATCATCAAGGCCTACACCACCCGCGTGGGTGCCGGTCCGTTCCCGACCGAGCTCTTCGACAAGTGGGGCGAATACCTACAGACCACCGGTGGTGAGATTGGCGTAAATACCGGCCGTAAGCGTCGCTGTGGTTGGTACGATTCCGTGGTGGCTCGTTATGCCACCCGCGTTAATGGGTTCACGGACTACTTCCTGACCAAGCTGGACGTGCTCACCGGTATTGGTGAGATTCCGATCTGCGTGGCTTACGACGTCGATGGCAAGCGCTACGACGAGATGCCGCTGACCCAGTCTGAGTTCCACCACGCCACGCCAATCTTTGAGACCATGCCGGCCTGGGATGAGGACATCACCGGCTGCAAGACCTTCGAGGAACTCCCACAGAAGGCTCAGGACTACGTCCTACGCCTTGAGGAACTCTCTGGTTGCCGCATGTCCTACATCGGCGTTGGACCGGGCCGCGACCAGACCATCGTGCGCCACGACGTTATGACGGACCACTAATCCGAATATCCAATTCGCGATATTTAACTTAAATTAAGGCAGGGTTCCCTAACGGGGTCCTGCCTTTTTTGCGTAGTTACCACCGTTTACGAGATACATTCCTATGTCGAAAGTTCCATAAACTATTCCTTAAATGGAAAATCCGAGATTAACCAAGTAGCCGAGTATTTACATTTTCACCGTGGCAGCAATCACAATGTTGTTTCCTAACACTAAATTAGAAGGATGTTCCTGGTAGGGGCGTGTATAGGAGTGCTTAATGGCCAAATTTAAGGGAGGATTGGGGGTTTATGGCATCAGCATCACTGGCGCACTTAAGTTGGTTTAATTTAAGCTGTCTCACGAGTTCAGAGTGAGGCCTCGCCCAATACTCTTACCTTGCTTGGCGGACCACGCTGGGCTGGCTCCCAGCCGTTTTCCTTAAATGGCTGGCTTCTTCTATGGACCATGCCATCCCTGAAACCCATAGTTAATTTCTCAGGGACTATTAGAAAGGACTTCTTGTATGATCAAGAAGGGCATTCGGCCGACTGTTAAAGCGCGTCGTCGCGGCACCTCTATTGCCGCTGCTGTACTCTCAGTCGCACTTGTCTCCCCATTCATTCACGCAGTTTCTGCGCCGGTTGCTTACGCGCAGACCACAACTGGCACTACTGCACCGGATACCACCGCTGGCCCAAACGACCGCGATACCGACGGCGACGGTCTGACCGACGACCAGGAAGTCAACGTTACCAAGACTGACCCGACCAACCCGGACACCGATGGCGATGGCCTGACCGACGGCCAGGAAGTCAACGTTCACAAGACTGACCCAACCGAGCCTGACACCGATGGCGACAACATCAAAGATGGTGACGAGGTCAACGGCAACAACGGCAACAAGGATTGGGACGGCGACGGCAATCCGGATCCGACGAGTCCGAACCATGCTGACTCCGATGGTGACGACAACGACGACGATAAGGAGATTCTGCAGGGCACCAATCCTAACGATCCGGACTCCAAGCCTTCCGGCAAGGACTCCGATGGTGACGGCCTGACCGATGAGGATGAAACCAGTGGCGAAAGGAACACTGGATTCGGCAAAAAGCCGACCGAACCGAACAACCCGGACACCGATGACGACGGCGTCAAAGACGGCCATGAAATCCTCGACGGCACCGATCCGAACAACTCGGACACCGATTACGATGGCTTGATTGACGGTGACGAGAAGGCTAAGGGCACCGATCCGAAGAAGGCTGATACCGATGGGGACGGCATCAAAGATGGTGACGAGGTCAGCGGCAACAACGGCAACAAGGATTGGGACGGTGACGGCAATCCGGATCCGACGAATCCTACCAAGCGTGACTCCGACAATGATGGCGTTGACGACAAGACTGAGATCGAGAAAGGCACCAACCCGAACGATCCGAACTCCAAGCCTTCCGACGAGGGTGAGACCACCAAGGCTCCTGATTGGAACGACGGCAAGACCTCCCCGGGCAAGAAGGTAGAGCTTCCTAACAACGGTGGCGCTGTTCAGGACGGCACCACCGTTGAGGTTAAAGGTCCGGGCAAGGCTGAAATCGACGAGAGGGGCCAACTCGTTGTTACCCCGAGTGATGACGCTAAGCCGGGCGATACGATCACCGTTACTGTCAAGGCCAAGGACGGCAAGGTCGTCGACACCGTTACCGTGACCGTCGTGAAGGAGAAGGGGGATTCTTCCTACGGCGGTTCTTCCAACGGTGACCTGGGTCGTTTTATCCTAGCTGGCCTGGCTGTAGGCCTGCCGCTGCTGTTCCTGATTCCGGGTGGCTTGGCTTCCCAGATCAAGGTTCCGGGTCTGTCCCCGTTCATCGAGCAGATTTCCAGCCAGCTTGGCAAGGCCAACATCGAACTGCTGAAGCAATTGGGCATCTACAACCCGGCTATTGCTAAGCAGCTTGCTGGCATCAACGCTTAGTTCGGTAAGTACGGCGAGTCAGCTGGCAAGGTTGCTGGCGGTGTCGCTCTGGTTGCCGCTGGTGCACTGGCTATCGGCCTGCTGGCAGATGCTTGCTCCCCGCAGAACTCCTTTTCCTCTAACGGTTCTTCCAACGGTGGATCCAGCAAGTAATCTCTCGCTGGGAAATGTCCCTACGAGCAGCTGAAGCTCCTGCTTAAGGCAGCCGGTTAATCCCGGTTGCCACTAGCTTCATCACCAAGCGAAACGCCTGTCTTCTACATCTTTCCAAGTAGAAGGCGGGCGTTTGGAGATCTCGCGGCCTTCGTTCTTGCCTGCGGCCTGCCGTGGCGTTAAATATCTTGCATCCTGGCTTTTCAGTAATAAGACTGTGAAGAACATGTGCAATAATTCAAGGATGGATATTTCAGGCGACATCGCAGGTTATATAGGTACCCCCCTTACCGGTAACGCCACCAAAGTGCTGTTGCTTGGCGCAGGCGAGCTAGGCAAGCAACTAGTTATTGCCTTCCAGAACTTGGGCCTTGAGGTACACGCCGTCGACCGCTACGCCGGCGCCCCTGCACAACAGCTCGCGCACTTTAGCTACATCGCGGACATCACCGATGAAGCCAAGGTGCTCGAAATCGCCCAGCGCATCCGGCCAGACTATATCGTCCCCGAAGTTGAGATTGTGGCCGTCGAGGCGCTGTCGCGGCTTGAGTCCGAAACCCCCGCCGTCGTCGTCCCTAGCGCCCGGGCGTGCGAACTGACCCAGTCCCGCCAGACCATCCGTGAGACGGCCGAAAACATCGGACTGCCTGTAACCGCATACCGCTTTGCCAGCTCCGCGGAGGAGCTTGCCGAAGCCGTCCATGAGCTCGGCATGCCGTGCATCGTAAAACCGGATGTGGCAACCTCCGGCAAGGGCCACATGCTGGTCAAGGACGAGGAAGATCTCAAGGACGCATGGAACCTCGTGCGCCGTGTATCTTCCGATGAAAAGCGCGTCATCGCTGAGCGCTTCGTGGACTTTGACTACGAGGTCACCCTTCTTGCAGTGCGCTCCATCGATCCTGTCTCCGGCAAGCTGTGCACGTGGTTTAGCGAGCCCATCGGCCACCGCCACGAGCGCGGCGACCTCATCGAATCCTGGCAGCCGCTGGCCATGAGCGAGATCGCACTTGAGAACGCACGCTCCGTTGCCGCGCGCATCTCCAACGAGCTAGGCGGACGCGGCGTCTACGGCGTCGAGCTCTTCGTCGCCGACGAGGACGTGTACTTCTCTTCCGTCTCCCCGCGCCCTTCCGATACCGCCATGCTCACGGGTTACACGCAACGCTTCTCTGAGTTCGAGCTGCACGCCCGCGCCATCCTGGGCTACCCAATCGACGTCACCCTAACCTCACCCGGCGCCAGCGTGGTGCTGCATGCCGACGCCGCGACAGACGACGTCGCCTATAGCGGCGTTGCAGAGGCCATGACCTTCGAAGAGACCGACGTCCGTCTCTTTGGCAAGCCCGGTGCCTACGTTGGTCGCCGCATGGGCATGGTGGCTACCACCGCAGAAGACGTCGAGACTGCGCGCGATCGTGCCGCGCTTGCCGCCGCCAAGATCAGCATCAGCCAGACCCCGAACGCGCCGGTTGTCGCCAACGCACAGGCCGTGGACCCAGTAGCTAACGATGCCTTCGACATCGATTTCATCGAGGTCGCTGAGCCCGTCGTCGAGGTCGACCCAGCTCTCAACCGTTCCGCAGACGATTAGCCCTCGCGGCGCAGGATCATCGGCTGGTGGGGGATACCCTCGTCGTCGAAAAGCTCGCCGCACACCTCAAAGCCGTAGGCACTGTAGTAATCCACCAGCGGTGCCTGTGCCTCCAAGTAGACCGGCTGGCCGCTCATGGCCACTGCGGCATACTGCAACGCTGCTTCCATGACCTGCTTGCCCAGGCCCGTGCCGCGAGCCTGTTTATCCAGAGCAAAGCGGCCAAATTGGGCCACCTCCTCGCCATCTAGCGTGGAGGGGAAGACGCGCGCGGTGCCAACAATACCGCGGGTGTCGTCGTCGAAAGCCAAGATATGCACTGTGGAATCGAGCGCATCGGTGTCATCGATTTCGGCATACGGGCACTGCTGCTCATGCACGAAGACGTCCACGCGCAGTTTGTAGAGCGCGTGGACGTCAAGCGGATTCATGTGGGTAATGGGCGCAGCAGTGAGCGTGTAAGTCATGCCCGCGATCTTAGCGGTGGTAGTTCGACTTGGTATCTGCTCGGTGCTTACTTGGTCGCTTGGCTTAGGCGCGCAATGTGCAGGGTTAGATACGTGATTTCATCCGCGGTGAGACTCTCATTCATGCGCAGCTCGATGACTCCGGCGACTGTACGGGCGCACTGTGCGGCATCCGGGTATTGGTCGTTGATGACGTTGGATACAGGAGACCCCGGCGAATCCAGCTGCGAGTGCTCAGCCATGCGTACGAACAAGTAACGCAAGTGCGTGATAAAGCGGGCAACAGAAAGATCTTCGCTTTCAAGTTCCACGCCGTTGTGGCTGCCGATGATGTCCAGCAGCTGCTGGATAAGTCCTGTCATGCGGTAGGTGCCGGATAGGTCGCCCACCGTGAAACCGGCATTGACCAGGTGCAAGGTCAGCGCCACTGCCTCAGACTCAGGCAGTGGGGAATGCAGCCCTTTATTGATCTCCTGGAGCAGAGTGCTGGCCAGCGCGAAATCCTCAGCGTAGAGATGGCGGACCTCAGCCTCGAGCGGATACTCGATGCTTATTCCGCGGTTGACCGCCGAATGCACGTGGTCTGCTAGAGCCACCACCAGGGTGAGTTTGCTGCGCAGCGTATCCGGCACGTGAGCGCGGTCCATGGCTTCCAGCACTAGCTGGATGAACTCACCCGGGACGGCGGCGAGCATGGCAGCAGAGTGATCGGGGTCCCGGCCTGAGGCCGGTACGAATACCTTGACCACTTTGGCTGGATCGACGGCGTCGCCAGCCTTTGCCTGAAAGCCGATTCCGCGGCCGGTCACGATGACGTCTTCTGTGTCCTCGCCTGCGGGAGTGCCAGCGTTGCTGCCGGTACGGCGCGCCAAGACGACGTTGTTGTTAAAGACGCGCAGGATCTGCATTGCTGAATCAATTCCTTCTTCAGGCGGTGGGCACGGATAAGGCCCGATAGTAGTTAAGACTATCGGGCCTATAGGGCACGCGCGCCGAGGCGCGGAGCCCTAATTCAGGGTTGTTACTAGCGGGTAGCGGTGATGATGATATCGCCAGCCGTAGCCTTCTTAATTCCGGCCGGAGTTATCTCGGCCAGTGCCTTGGTGTTGGTCACGGCCACCACGATGGTGGTGTCGTAGCCTGCGGCGCGTACGGCACCGAAATCGACGGTGGCCAGGAGCTCGCCGGCCTTGACGGTATCGCCCTTCTTGACGGCTGGGGCGAATCCCTCGCCCTTCATCTTCACGGTGTTGATGCCGATGTGGACGAGGACCTCGACGCCGGACTCGGTCTTGATGCCATAAGCGTGGCCGGTCTTCATCGCGCTGACGATTACGCCGGATACCGGGGCGTAGACTTCGTCGGAAGCGGGGATGACACCCACGCCGTCGCCCAGCGTTCCTGCGGAGAACACGGGGTCATTGATTTCGGCCATCGGAACAACTTCGCCCTCAGCGGGGGAAGTGATGACGGTCTCGGTTTCAGCGGGGGCCTCGGTAGCGGTGTCGGGGGCGGCGGCCTCGGCCGGGGCGTCGTCAAGCGCAGCAGCGCCTGCACCAGCGGCAGCGGCCTTCTGGGCGGCGCGCTCCTCTGGGGTGCGGTAGTCAGAGATGAAGACCGCGATGAAAGAAACCACGAATGCCACGGCGATAGCAATGACGTACTTGAGCATCGGGTTGAAGACGGAGATGGTCAGCAGCGAGGTAAAGACGAAGGCGTCGGTGGTGATGCCGTTGGAGCCCAGCGTCAGCAGTGCAACGGTGAGGCCGCCAGCGAAGCAGCCCACCAGCATGCGCGGGTAAATCCTCTTGTAGCGCAAGTGAATACCGTACAGGGAAGGCTCGGAGACGCCACCCAGCAGACCGGCGGCGAGAGCGGAACCAGAGGTCTGGCGCATCACGGTGTCCTTGTCGCGGATGGACAAAGCAAGCACAGCGGCGGTTGCGCCGAAGCAGGCGAAGTTCCATGCACCCATTGGGCCCTGGATGAAGTCGTAGCCCAAGGTCTGGATGTTAACCAGCATCAGGGCGTTCAGTGGCCAGTGCAGACCCAGCGGAACCAGGAATGGGTAGAGCATCGGGATAGCGAGAGCGAAGACGAATGGCACGTTGTCGTTCATCCAGGACAGGCCAGCGCCAATGCCGTTACCAGCCCACACACCGAACGGACCGATGAGGAAGGCCGTCAGCGGGATAACGATGAGCATGGTGAAGAAAGGTACGAAGACCATGTGGATGGAGGTAGGAATGATCTTCTGGAAGAAGCGGTAGACCAACGCTGCTACATAAGCCATCATCAAAGGCACGAAGACGTTGCCGCCGTAATCAGGCAGCTGCATGGTCATGCCAAAGATTGGGATGGTGCACTGTTCGGTGCCCAGGGTGTCATTGACAACGCATTGAACGGCCGGGTTCTCAGTGAGGTTGAGGAACTCCGGGGTGAGCAGCGCTGCCATGATGGCGGCCGGGACCCAAGGGTCGATGCGCAGCTTCTTGCCAGCGTTGTAAGCCACCATCAAAGGTAGGAAGTAGAAGACGGAACGCCACATGGCGTCGACGAAGAACCACGAGGCCGGCTTGTCAGGCGCGCGGAAGTCGACGATTCCGAATGCGTCGAGGATCGACGCGAACGCGATGATGAGCGAGGCGCCCAGCAGGACGCCCAGAATTGGACGGAAGGAATCGGACAGGTACTCAAAGAACTCGTCCATGAAAGGGACCTTGCCCTTGGCCTTGGCGCGAGCGGCAGCCTTGATGTCCGCATCGCTTGGGCCGCCGTCCTTCATGGCGGGCAAGGCGTTGATCTCGTCGTAGACGGTGGCAACGTCGCCACCGATAACGACCTGGTAGTTCGAGCCGCCCTGGGGGACTGCGCCCAGCACCTTAGGGATGGCCTCGAGGGCCTCCTTGTTGACCTTCGAGGAGTCATTGAGCTGGAAGCGCAAGCGAGTGGCACAGTGAGTAAACGATGCAATGTTGTCTGCGCCGCCAATGCCATCGAGGATGGCCTCAGCTGCGGAGCGCGTTTGCGTCGACATGTGAGTTCCTTTCGAAATCCTGGGGCGGACTTTGTAGTTCCTGAGGCGGCGAATGTGCCCTAAAACCACAAAAGACCCAGGGCGCTGGGGCGATGCCGCGTATGCTTACGCGACGCTCATAGCGTCCTAGGTCTTGCCCGAAGTAACAATCCTTAATTCGGAGCTTACTCCGGGTGGCTCACTGTTCCAAAAGTATGTGTCTGAACGCACAATTTTTGGGTGGCGGTGGGTGGGATTGACTCATGCAGTGTGTTTTACGTTTCACAATCGCTATTAGAAACGGCTTTATTCGGACATCTCCAGTAAAGTGAAGGCGTCACTGTGTGCCGCGTTTAGTGACTTGCGGCACACTACTCGTCTACTCTTTGAAAGAGAAAGGCTACTGAGAATGTCTGCACAGAACTCCGCACTCGTGAGTGTCATCGGCCGTGGCTTTGACGGTCTTGATGTCCCCTCGCTGGCACAAGATCTAGGCGCAACCTTCGCGCAGCTCAACGATCTGGGCACCACCCTGGATCAGATTCTGGTCACTGTTCCAGAAGGCGACGTCGTGTTGCAGGGCACGGGTGTAATGGACTTTGACGCCAAGGCCGCAGCGGCGCTCGGTATCCCGTTCGTTCTGATTTCCAACGCTCCAGCACGTACTTCCGACCTTGCCCTTGCCCATGCACGCTCCGTGGGAGCTGAGGTTTTGGGCGCGTTTACCGACGTCGCTTCTGTCCCAGGTGCGCTCTCATCAGTCGGGGAGATTGCCCCGGTTATGAGCGCCGAACTTTTCCAGAAGCAGCTGCTTGACCAGGCTCGCGCAGTCGGTGCACACATCGTGCTCCCAGAGGGCGACGATGACCGCATCATTGAAGCGGCCGGCGCACTCATCGAGGGCAAGGTCGCTAAGCTGACCATCCTCGGTGATGAGGCGGACGTCGCCAAGCGGGCGGAGCGCCTCGGCGTGGATCTCGCCGGCGTGGACGTCATTGACCACCTGAACTCCCCGCTGGCGGAGGAATTCGCCGCTGACTTCGCGGAGCTGCGTAAGAAGAAGGGCGTCACCCTGGAGCAGGCGCGCGAGACTATGCAGGACGTTTCCTACTTCGCCACGATGATGGTGCACAAGGGCCTGGCAGATGGCATGGTTTCCGGCGCTGCGCATACCACGGCGCACACCATCAAGCCTTCCTTCCAGATCATCAAGACCGTGCCGGGCGCTTCCGTGGTTTCCTCCATCTTCCTGATGGTCATGCGCGGACGCCTGTGGGCATTCGGTGACTGTGCGGTCAACCCGAACCCAACTGCAGAGCAGCTGGGTGAAATCGCCGTGGTTTCCGCAAAGACCGCAGCGCAGTTCGGCATCGACCCACGCGTGGCCATGTTGTCTTACTCCACCGGTACTTCGGGCTCCGGCCCGGACGTTGACCGCGCGGTGGCTGCTGTTGAGGCCGCTCGTGCGCTGGATTCCTCCGTCAAGGTGGATGGTCCGCTGCAGTTCGATGCCGCGTGCGACCCAGGCGTGGCTGCCAAGAAGGCGCCGGAGTCTCAAGTTGCTGGTCAGGCAAACGTCTTCATCTTCCCGGATCTCGAGGCGGGCAACATCGGTTACAAGACCGCCCAGCGTACCGGCGGCGCGCTGGCTGTCGGCCCGATTCTGCAGGGCCTGAACAAGCCGGTCAACGACCTTTCCCGCGGCGCTACCGTTCCGGACATCATCAACACTGTCGCCATCACGGCAATCCAGGCTGGAGTTAAGTAAATGGCATACGTACTCGTTCTCAACTCAGGTTCCTCATCGGTTAAGTTCCAGCTGGTTGACCCAGAGGGCACGGCTACCGACGCCCCGCTGGTCTCCGGCTTGGTCGAGCAGGTCGGCGAGCCGATGGGTGCCGTCACCGTCAAGACTGGTGGCGAGGAATACAAGGAAGAGCTGGAGATTCCTACCCACTCCTTCGGCCTGGAGCGGGCATTCGACATTATGCACCAGCACAACGTGGGCCCAATGGACGTGGAGGTCGTTGCCGTGGGACACCGCGTTGTCCACGGCGGACGCCTCTTCTCCGACCCGCAGCTGATCACGGATCAGATTGAGTCCATGATTGAGGACCTCATCCCGCTGGCCCCGCTGCACAACCCAGCCAACCTGGACGGCATTCGCGTGGCTCGCAAGATGCTGCCGAACATCCCGCACGTGGCGGTCTTCGATACGGCCTTCTTCAACCATATGCCGCCGGCTGCTGCGCTTTACGCCATCAACAACGAGGTGGCTTCCAAGTACGACATCCGTCGCTACGGCTTCCACGGCACCTCCCACGAGTTTGTGTCGCAGCAGGTCCCGCGCTTGCTGGATAAGGACCCGAAGCGCGTCAACCAGATCACCCTCCACCTAGGCAATGGTGCGTCTGCGGCGGCTATTCGCCACGGCCGTCCAATTGATACCTCGATGGGTCTGACCCCGTTGGCTGGTTTGGCGATGGGCACCCGTTCCGGCGATATCGACCCGGGCATCATCTTCCATCTGTCCCGCCAGGCGGGCATGTCTATCGATGAGATTGACAACCTGCTCAACAAGCAGTCTGGTGTGAAGGGCATTTCCGGCGTCAACGACTTCCGTGTGCTGCGTGAGCGCATCGAAGCCGAGGACCAGGACGCATGGCTGGCATACAACATCTATATCCACCAGCTGCGCCGCTTCATCGGCTCGTACATGATTGCGCTGGGCCGCGTGGACGCCATCACCTTCACTGCAGGCGTGGGCGAAAATGACACTGAGGTACGTCAGGATTCGCTGTTCAACCTGGGTATGTACGGCATTCACTTCGACAAGCAGGCTAACCTAGTCCGCTCGAAGGAGCCGCGCATGATTTCTGAGGCGGACTCTCCGGTCAAGGTCTTCGTGGTTCCGACCAACGAGGAGCTGGCTATCGCACAGAAGTCCGCTGAAATCGCCGATATGGCGCGTGAGGCGGGGCTGTACTAAGCCCAAAAACTCCCGCTTTACCAGTCTGTGGATAGCTCATCGCGATGAGTTATCCACAGATTTGGCCTGTTGCACCAATTCCCTCTTGCGCTCGTACTGATCCGGCTAGTGGACTATCTCTATGGAACAATTCGGGGGAGTAGTAGAAGGGCAGTCGCTGCCTTGGCATGAAAAGCAGCTGGCGCGGTGTTTGCGGGCGGGCCATAGTGCTAGGCGGGCGGTGCTCGTGGGAGTTTCGGCGGCGCGGGTGCATGGGCTGTGGGTCCTCCCGCCGCGGTGCGGCGAGGAGCCGGTGACGCTCGCTCTGCGCTCTGGCGTTATGCCACCGCGGAGAGACTGGGGCCACGGCCGAAGTTACAAGAAGATGCGTCTGCCAGATTCTATGGTCGAGAAGGTGCAGGGCGTTCGCGTCACGTCTGCTTTGCGCGCCGCGTTGGACCTCGCGCGCTTCGAAGGCTGGATTCGCGGCTTCGTGGCACTCGAATCATGGTTTCGGATGCATCCTGAACTCGATGTCGAGGCTGCCAAGGCTATGGCTATGGATTGCCTCGCAACTATGGGGCGGGTCAAAGATATCGCTGAAGCGCGTCGAGCTATATCGCTTCTTTCTGGTCAATGCGAGTCTCCCTATGAGGCATTATGCATCGCGTTATTGGTACACGCAAAGATGGGTCATTCCATCCAACAGCAAGTCTGGGTGATTCCCAGTGTTCGCGTTGATGTTCTGATTGATGGTTGGCTGGTATTGGAAATTGATGGAGCCGAGAAGTATGACGGCGCAACCTATGACTCGGATACCCGGCGGGTAATCGTGGAAGAGCGTCGCCGCGAGGTGAGATTGCAGAATGCCGGTTACACGGTATTCCGCGTGACTTCGACTGAGCTGTTTCATCAGCCGCAGAAGTTCCTCGCAGAGCTGCGGGCAACTTGGGTGTCTGGCCGTGAGCGGGGACTGCAGCAAGTGGTGCGCCAGGCGTAGGCGCTTCCTCTCACCATTTGCAGGTAGCTGGTCTAGATGGTGAGGTCGAGCTGTAACTACTGTGACTGGCGTTGTCTGCTGGGGCTGGAGATTGCTCACCTCACCATGTGGTCCTCACCATTTGGGCTGAGGCACGACGCGAGTAGCCAAATGGTGAGGACGCGATGTGGCTAGTGGGGCCAGTGTTCATTTTTGGGGCTGGAGGTGGCTGTTGAGGTGGCGTTTGGAGCGGTTGACCTCACCATTTGGAAAGGCAGCCATGGCGCGCGGCCTAGAACATCGTCACCGGGCGCACCTGGTTCGCCAGGTCCACCAGCGCATAGCGGTGCCGCGCGAAGGGGGCTTGCCGGGCCAGGGCACGCAGAGTATCGGCCAAGCCGTAGCGCAGGCCGCGCTGGGTGAAGGCGAACTCGAAGAGGTCGTTGGGGGAGGCCGCTGCATCGAGGTTGGAATCGCGCAGGAAGTTGAGGCCGGCCGAGATAACTGCAGCTTTGACCTGCAAGAAGCGGGGTTCGTTCTGCGGGATCTCCTCCAGGCGGTGGGCCGCGCGGCGGATGCGGGACTCCGTGAGATCATGGAGCACCAGCTGCAGAATTGTGGTCAGTCGCGCCATGCGATGGTGGCGCGATGCGTTGGGTACGCGGTCCAAAGTGGCCACGGCCAGTTCAATCTGCTGCTCAGCGCGCAGCTGGCGCGCCAGCCCAAACGCGGAGGACACCGTAGTCGGATTGGTGGCCCACACGATGCCGTACAAGCGCATCGAGTTGAAACGCAGTTGTGCCGGGTCATCCGTCACGTGGTCCCAGATTCCAGGTTGGTCAGCGAAAGCTTCCGCGGGGAGGTCAGCCAGCGACGTCGTGAGGTTGGCACACGCGCGAGCCACGGCGGCGTCGATAAGCGATGCTTCCTCATAACCGAGCTCCTGCAGAATCAGCTCGTTGATGGCGGCGATGGCCAGCTTCGGCGCGGGCTCGCCAGGCAGCAGGTTGAGCACGTTGGAGAAGTGCACCTGGGCGGCGCGGAAGTCGTCGAGGAGCAGCACCGCGACGCCCGAATACCACTGGAAGCGCCAGTCCTCACCGAGCTTGTCCGCAATGGAGGCCAGCCACTCGCGGGCCTGGCCGGTATAACCCAGGTCGATCATCGAACGCACCACGCCGAGCGGAATCTCCGCGGACTCTTCGTATTCTGGGGCCTGCATTGCCTGGCGCAGCGTCTCCAACGCTTCCTGCGGCTCGGTGTAGGAAGCACCTTGGAGGAGTGCGGCGCCGACGTCGGAGCGGTCAACCAGCGGGGTAGGCAAGGCGGAGACCACCTCGGGCGCGGTGATGCGCACCGTGCGCTCAATGCCGTCGATGAGCTGGTCAGTGCGGAAAACCAAGTGTTTGGTGCCAAAAGTCGTACGTTGCGGCGAAAACAGCGAGTGCTGAGTGGGATGCTGGATTCCGTCGCGCAGGGCGATGACCTCGCGGAGCACACCGTAAAGCTGGTCGCGCAGCTGCGCAACGCTCTGGAAGCGCTTGGCCGGGTCAGGGTCGGTGGCGCGCTGCAGCAGGCGATAGAAGGAAAGATAGCGGCGCAGCAAAGGCTCATCGGTAGGGGAGGGAAGCCCCGGCAAGTAGACGCCGTCTTCCTGCGGAAGCGTAATGGTCAGGCAGGCCAGCGTGCGGCCGATGGTGTAAATATCCGAGGCCACCGACGGGCCAGACTTGACGATCTCGGGGGCTTGGAAACCCTTAGTTCCGTAGATATGCCCGAAAGCTCCAATACCCGAGACCGCGCCCAGGTCAATGAGCTTGACTTGGTCCTCGGTGACGATGATGTTGGAAGGCTTCAAGTCGTTGTAGACCACGCCGCGGGCGTGCAGGTAGTCCAACGCCGGCAGCAGTTCCAGGATGTAGGCGATGGCCGTGTCTACTGGGAAGAGCTGGTCCTTCTGGTCGTTGCGGCGTTGCTGGAGAGAAGGGCCGCCGACGTACTCCATGACGATGAAGCCCCCGTCGACGCGCTCGTCATCGACGAAGTTGAAAATCTTCACGATTCCCGGGTGCGTGATGTCCGCTAGGAACTCGCGCTCGACTTCGGCGGTGGCGGTTTCGTCGGCCGACTTCTCCGACTGCATGCCTTTTAGGACGACGATGCGCCCAGAGACGAAGTGGTCGTTGGCCAGGTAAATCCAGCCCAGACCGCCGTGTGCGATAACGCCCAAAATCTCGTATTGCCCGGCTACGATATCGCCCGGGGAAAGCTGCGGTGGAGCGACGTTTTCTTTGGTTGGGTCGATGAGCGCGGCAGTGGGGTTGCCCGGCACGATGAAGGGCAGGGTGGCCATTCCGTCGGCCACCTCGCGGTCGGTGCGCTTGGCGGCGCGGCGCTGGCGGAACGTATCCAAGGCTTGGCGCCGCGAGCGTTGCGAAGCATCTTCATGTTGCTCCTGCTTGCGACGATCGCGTAGTTGTCCCAGCTCCGCGATGAGAGCCGCAATGTTGTCGGGGTCGGTGTAGGTTCCTGCAACATCGGCGCCCTCGTCAGATTCGTCGTCCTCGTCAGCGAAAGGATCGAAGGCAACTGCCGAGGTTCCTACCTCGTCTTCGTCCGCAAAGGGGTCGTATGGCACCGCTTGCGTGGCAGGCTCTGCGTCATCGGCATTTAAAGCCGTGCCGGGGTTTGCCGCGTCAGTGTCAACCGCCGCACCTGTCGCGGGATCTTCTAGCGCCTCCGGCTCGAGGTGATCGAGCTCGTCCTCGCTGAAGCTATGGCCATGCGTAGGACTCATCGCTGCGCCTCCTTTGTAGCGTCGGCGTCTTTGGAGCTTTCTTCCTCCGGCAAGTAATTCGGTGCGGGCAGCGTTGGCTTTTCTAGATAGTCACCCAGCCACGTGGCAAAGAGTCTATCCCAGGTGCCGTCCTGGCGGATGCGCTCCAGCGTGGAGTTAACTTGACGCAGCAACGGCTTGGAATCGTAGAAGCTATCGGGCTTGCGCACTGCCACGCCGTAATCCTCGCTAGTGAGTGGCGCCCCCACGATGGAGGTATAGGAGTCCTGCGCCAGCATTCCAGACAATAGGGCGTCATCAGCCACCACGCCGTCGATCTGGTTGAGTTGTAGGGCCATCAAGCAATCGCCCCACGAGCGGGTCTGCAGGATGTTCGACGTGCTTGCCTCGCGACGCACCGTGTCCACGATGGTGGAGCCTTGCACTGCGCACAGCGTCTTGCCTGCGGTGTCGTCGATGGAGCGAATGCCCGAACTGCTGAGCACCAAAAGCTTGGTCTTGGTGGTCATATACGGCGCGGAGAAGGCCACCTCGCGCTGGCGCTCGGCGCTAATGGACATCGTGCGAATTACAATATCCACGCTGCGCTCGTTCAGCGCTGAGGTGCGCTCCGAGGACTCCACGAAACGGAAATCCACCTTATTTGGATCGTCAAAGATGTCGCGGGCGATTTCCCGCGCGATGTCCACCTCAAAGCCGCGGACCTCGCCGGAAGCTGTGTCGCGGTAGCTCATCAGATTGTTGGAGCGGTCTACGCCCACGATGATGCGTCCGCGCTTGTAAATATCAGGAATGCGCTCACGCGGAGTCTTGTCATCCGGCCGGTAGGTGCCAGTCACCGGCACCTTCGTGCGTGGGTGCGGCTCTATGCTGCCAGCGCTTTCCCAGATCGAGTTGTTGGGCAAAGGCGGCCCTGCCTCTGAGTTCAAGGAGGCCTGTGGGATCGCCTTCTCATCCTGTTGTGGGGCCAAGCGTTGGGGCACGCTACACGACGTCGCCCCCACCAACGCCACCGTGCACGCCGCGGTAGTAGCCAGTAGTAGTCGCCGAAACTTCGAAGTCATTAGAGGTACTCCTGGAGTCGAGGGCGGATACCCAGCCACACTGCGATGATGGCGCCGCTGGTCAGCAAGAACACCATAGTGGAAACCATGGTCATAGCGTTGAGCCCCTGCTCCAAATAGGACCGCATGGACACGCGGGCCTCACTGATCAGACCCGCCAAAGAATTATCCACGTCGTCGAAAGCGCTAGCGGCCGTTGGCGATCCATTGGGCGTGCTCACAGTGGCTTCGTAGATCGCCTTGTCATAGTCGCCGTCGGCAAGCGCATTCATGAACTCCTTGTGCGAGTCCTCCCACTCCTGCGCGGCCTGCTTGGCGGCGGGCAAAAGCGCAGGATCGTTGATGGGGATATCGTCGTCGGCAAGCGCGGCTTCGTAGTCCTCGAGGGCGTTAGAAATGGAATACAACGTCGAACTAAAACGCACCGACATGTCAGACTCCGAGGAACGCAGGACCAGCGCCAGCGTCTCAGAAGTGCGAGTCTGCTGCGCTTCAATTCGGGAAGCAGTGAGCGAATCCCACGGGCGCGAGACTGTCTCAAAGCCGTGGTAGCCAGAACTCCACGTGGCAAAGTTGGCGGCCGAAGCCCACGTGAGCGCCAAAAAGAGCAGCACGCTGGCGGTGAGGAAGCCGCGGTTGAAGCGGCGGCGCGTTAGCCGCCACAACCACCATTGCGCGATGAGGAGGAAGAAGAGTGCTGCCACCAGGCCAGAAAGCGGCACCCATTGAGGGCTGGTCAGGCGCTGCTGCTGTTCCTTGACCTTGGCGGAGGTAAGCGAAAACAGTTCGGAGGCCGCCGGCAGGATTTTGTCGCGCATCAGGGAGGATGCATTGGACATATAGGAGTTTGCCACCGCGTTGCCAGCCCTGTGGTTGGTGCGGGCCTTCTCCACGAGCGCGGTATATACGGGCAGCTCGCGCTGGATGTAGGTCACCAGCTCGCGGATGCGGGCGTCATCGCTATTGGTACCGAGGACGGACTGCGTGGCGGCCACGGAGGCCGCGTCGATGGCTTCGTTATAGCGCTCGCGGTTAGCCTCTGACTCCACGCCAGCTTGCACGAAGCCCGTGGTGGCCACGGTGTCAGCCAGCGAGAGGTTGGTATAGAGATGGTGCGCCGCATTCGACATTGGCTCTGTGGAGTTGAGCAGATCGTCCAAGGCCGCGTGGCGATTGGCGGAAGTGTTCGACATCGACAAGCCTGCGGCGGCCAACGCCACGGTGAGGATCAGCGTCACGGTAAAGAGCTTGCCTGGCGTGGTGGCGGCGAAGTGATACAGGCGGCGTACCAAGCGCGCCGGGCCGACAAAAGAGCTCATGGCCAGTTGGGTGGCGTTGCTGAAAGCAGGAGCGGCTGGCTCGGTTACTTCATCCAGCCAGTGGTCAGCAGGATGATCGTGATGATTCCTCGCCGCATCATCCGGATGCGTGGCGGCACGCTCGCCCGGACGTGCGGCGCCCTCCAACCCTGTGCCAGTCATTCCCTTAGAATAGCGCAGAATAAAGGCTCTTTGGTGATGCACGCCACCACATTTGGAGGCGGTGCAGGGCGCTGCCCCGTAGGATGGGCGGCATGACGGCGAGAGAAGAAACACACACCAGCGGGGATGGCTGGGCCGCAGGCCCAGGAGGCAGCAAGCTGTGGGGTAAGTTCGGCGCGGCTGGGCTGTTTCTTCTAGCCGGCGATAAGCTCCTTCTGCAGCACCGCGCCGAGTGGACCAACCACGGCGGAACTTGGGGAATCCCAGGCGGAGCGCGCGATTTACACGAGACCCCCGAGGAAGCCGCCTTGCGTGAGACCTGCGAGGAATGCGCCATCGCGCCTGCCGACGTCGAAGTGCTTTGCTCCTCCGTGACCTCTGGGCCCTTCCCTCCCGCGGGTGGGCTGCCGGGCAACTGGACCTACACCACGGTCATTGCGCGGACCCGCAGCGGCCAGCCGCTTGCCGTGGAAGCAAACGAGGAATCCAATGAGCTGCGCTGGGTGCCGCTAGGAGAGGTGGAAAAATTACCTCTGTTGGGGGCATTTCGGCAGGCTTTTCCGGCTCTGCTAAAACAAATCGAGGGGCTACGCAGGTAACTGCCAGAAAACTATGGCACCCTTGACAGCATGATTGAAGTTGAGGGACTGACAAAACAATATAAGTCTGTCCGTGCAGTAGATGACCTCACCTTTAAGGTGGAGCCAGGCATTGTGACCGGCTTTCTAGGTCCGAACGGTGCGGGTAAGTCGACGACCATGCGCATGATTCTAGGCCTGGATAGCCCCACGGCGGGCCAGGCCCGTATTAACGGTAAGACCTACCGCGAGCTGAAGAACCCGCTGCGGGAGGTCGGTGCGCTGCTCGACGCCAAGGCAGTGCACCCCAACCGCACCGCCGCCAACCACCTGAAGTGGATGGCACAGTCCAATGGAATCCCTACCAAGCGCGTGGAGGAGGTCATGGGGCTGGTCGGGCTTTCCGACGTCGCCGGTAAAAAGGCCGGCGGCTTCTCTCTCGGTATGGGCCAGCGCCTCGGCTTGGCAGGTGCCCTGTTGGGTGACCCGGGAATCCTCATCCTCGACGAGCCGGTTAACGGCCTCGACCCAGAAGGCATTCGCTGGGTGCGCTCCTTGGTGCGCGCACTCGCAGCTGAGGGCCGTACCGTGCTGATTTCCTCCCATCTTCTTTCCGAGATGTCTCTGACGGCTGACCACCTCGTGGTCATTGGCCGCGGCCGCTTGGTGGCAAACCAGTCCACGTATGACTTCGTGAAGGAGCACTCACAGTCTTCCGTCATCGTGCGTTCCGACCACCTCGAGGAATTCGGCGGCGCTCTGCGCGAGGCAAACGTTTCCTTCCGCACCAGCACCGACGAAGAAGGCCGCAATACGTTCATCATCGAGGACCAAAGCACTGACTTCATCGGCCAGTTGGCGTACTCCACGGGCGTCCCGCTTAATGAGCTCAGCCTGAAACGCGCTTCCCTGGAGGATGCATTTATGCAGATGACCGGCGAAGACGTGCAGTACCATGCCAGCACCCCAGGTGCTCCGGCAACCAACCAAAACATCGCACAGGAGGAGCAGAACTAATGTTTGTTAACACCCTGCGCGCCGAGTGGACCAAGCTTTGCACTACGAAGTCCTTCTACTGGACCACCGGCCTCATTTTCATCCTGTCGATCGGTTGGGCGCTGCTTAACTCCCTCAATGCGCCCGAAGTAGATCCGGCCTTCCCCGTCAGCCCGCTCACGGCGCAGGGAATGAACTCCATCCTCTTGGCGCTGGTTATCCCGATCATCATGATTCAAGCCATCATGGTGGTTACTACTGAGTATCGCTTCGGCCTGCAATCCACCGTGTACATGTCAAACCCTAACCGCAGCATCGTGGCTTTAGTGAAGGTGCTCTTGTACGGCGTTATTGCGGCCGTAATCATGTTCTTGGCTCTGGTGCTGATCTACTTCCTCTCGGAGATGCTAGCGCCGGACTCTGTGAAGGAACTTTACGAGCCTTTCAAAGAGGATGCTGGTAAGCGTTCCCTGTGGATGTTCCCGCTGCTCAGCTTCTTGGTTACCATCTTTGTCCAAGGCCTAGGCTGGCTGCTGCGTCAGACTGCCGGCACTGTTGCTTTATCCCTCATCCTGTACCTGGGTATTGAGAACGTTGTTCGCGTCTTGCCCAAGATCGGCGACGACATCATCCACTTCATGCCTTTCTCGGCCTTCAACAGCTGGGCATCCGACTCAGTTGCTGAAAATGCGCCGTGGGATTCCTCCACGGGCAGCGCGATCGTCTTCATTGCGTGGGCTGCGATCCTGTGGATACTGGGTGTCTTCGTGCTTGAAAAACGCGACGCATGATCCCACTGCCTCTCCTGGCTACCTTGGCGCTGTTGTCTGCAACAGCGCCTTTTGCTACTGATATGTACTTGCCGGTCATGCCGGCAATTGTTTCTGACCTGGAAACTACGCGCGCAGCGGTGCAGTTAACCCTCACTGGCTTCTTCATCGGAATGGGCGTGGGGCAGCTGGTGATCGGCCCGCTTTCCGACGCCGTCGGCCGCAAGCGCCTCCTCATCCTCGGCGCGGGCGTGGCTTTGGCGGCGTCGGCAGTGGCGGCACTCGCCCCGAGCATCGCCGTCTTGATTGCCGCGCGTGCCTTCCAAGGCTTGGGCGGCGGTGCCTGCGTGGTGCTCTCGCGTGCCGTGGTGCCGGACCTGCTGACTGGCGCGGCGGCTGCGAAGGCCTATTCGCTGCTCATGGCGCTGCAGGGTATCGCGCCTGCGTTGGCACCGGTCATGGGCGGTTTCCTGGCCGAACCGATTGGCTGGCGCGGCATCTTCTGGGTGCTTACAGGCCTGCATGCATTGCAGTTCGTACTGGCGATTCTGGTCGTCCCGGAGACCGCAGGCGGCCGCCCGCATGACCATTTGGTGCGCACGGTCATCGGCAATTACCTGACCGTGATGCGCAATGGGCGTTTCTGGGGATTCTTGGTCACGGTGGCCTTTGGATTCTGTGCGATGTTTTCGTACATATCGGCCTCCTCGTTCGTCCTGCAGCAGCAGTGGGGCTTTAATGCCACGAGCTACTCGCTCATCTTCGCGATGAACTCCCTGGGCATGTTTGCCCTGACCATCGTGAATGCGAAGGCACTTAATAAACGTGCTCCGAAGACGATGCTCAGCATCGGCGTCGGGGCAGCTTTGTTCGGCAACTGCTTGCTTTTCCTAGCTATTTTCCTCGGCGCGCCGGTGTGGCTTATGGTGTTGATTCTCTTCTGCTGCATCGCGCCGACGGGCTTCATCATGGGTAACGCTACGGCGCTGGCTACGGGGCTCATGCGCGAAAAGGCCGGTTCGGTTTCCGCGATTATCGGCTTTGTGCAGTCGATTTTGGCGGGCATGGTTAGCCCGTTGATGGGTCTGGGCAATAATCCGGCCCTCACGATGGGCATCGGCATGGTGGTCTGCTCGGCCATTGCTGTGTGCGGTGCTTTCGCGGCCCTGCGCAAGCACGCTTAGCGGCTCGCCTGCTGCCACTTTTGCAAGCACCCAGCCCCGGATACCCAGACCTGCAGGTGGCGATCGTGGTGCCGCCGAGTTGACGGATCCGCGACCTCAGGGTCTGGGTAGCTAGGGCTGGGTATTTGCGGGAACGAGAGGGAGCGGGAGGGAGGGAGCGAGAGGGGGAGGAGGAAGCGAGCCTCGCCGCGCGGCTACTGCAGCGCCGAAGTCAAGCGCATCACGTTATCAACATAGCGGCGGATAAAGCCGCGCTCGTTCCATTCCTCCAAAGTCAGCTCGTGGCTCACAGCGCGATAGTTCGACGCCAACTGGTTGAAATCCTCGAGCAAGTTGCCCTTGGCCACGAGCATGGTGGACTCGTAATTCAGGCCGAAGGAGCGCATGTCCATGTTTGAGGAGCCGAACATGCATAGCGGGTCGCGGCCGGGCTGGTCAGGGTCCGCAATGATGAACTTCGAGTGCAGCACGAAAGGCTCTGGGAACTGGAAGATGCGCACGCCCGCCTCCAAAAGTGTCTGGTAATAGGAGGACTGCGCGTGGTTGACCATAAACTGGTCCGCTTTCGCCGAGACATAAAGCTCCACGTCAACGTCGCGATAGCACGCGGTGGTGACCGCCTCGAGCAAGGACTCGTCCGGTACGAAGTAAGGCGAGACCATCACCAAACGGTCTTTAGCGTGGTGCACCAAAGAGTTGAACATTCGCAGGTTCGGCTCCGTGGTGTAACCAGGACCAGACGGGATGAGCTGGAGGAAGTTGGAGTCGTCGGTGAGTGCGTCGTCGTAAGGCAACGGCTCCAGCGAGAGCGCCTCTTCCGATTCCAGGTACCAGTCCACCGCAAAGACCGCGGACAATGAAGTCACCACCGGCCCCGTGAGTTCCACCATGTAGTCCACCCAATAGCGATTCTTGGATTTATAGCTGCGCTTGATCATGTTCATCGATCCGATGAAGCCAGTGTGGCCATCAACCACCACGAGCTTGCGGTGATTGCGCAGGTCGGGGCGGCGGAAGCGGAACTTGTGCAGCTGCAGCGGCAGCATCAAGTGCCACTCGACGCCGATTTCCGTCAGCTTCTTGCCAAAGCCCCAGTAGCCCTTGTACTTGAAGCTGCCAATCTGGTCTAGGAGCAGCTTGACCTCCACGCCGCGGGCGCGGGCGCGCTTGAGCGCCTGGTAGAACACGTCGGTGACCTCGTCCCAAGACTGGATGTAAATCTCGATGTAGACGTACTTTTCCGCCTTATCCACCGCCCTAGAAATAGCCGCGATGGCTTCTGCATAATCGCTGTAAATGCCCTTGTTGTGTCCAATGAGCGCCGGGAAACCCGTCAGGTTGCGGTTGAGAGTAATCAGAGACTCGACCTCTGGGGAGAGCCGGCCGCGCGGATGGTTAGGAGTATTCGCGGTGACGTCTTCCAGCAGGTCATTGGCTTCTTGCTGGATGCGGTGCCGGCGCCTGTTGATATAAGGCGAGCCCATGAGCAGGAACAGCGGAAGGCCTACGAGCGGCAGCAACAAAATAGCCAGCAGCCACGCCGTGGAGCTGGAAGGGCGGCGGCCTTCAGGGACGAAACCGATGGCGACGATCTTGATGCCGTAATCGAGGATCAAGAAAAACAGCTGCCAGAATGACAGATCGATGTTCAGCGCCAAGTTCATGCCTGAGGAGTGCTCCTAACGCACGGAGTCGAAGTCGGGGAGGTCGTAGTCGGCCAAGAGCAAGCAGTGGTCCGAGGTCTTATCCCCGGCTCGCTCAACCATGTCTACCTGTGCGGACTGCACCGTGGCCGCCAAGGACCGCGACGCCAGTTGGAAGTCGATGCGCATGCCCTCGTTCTTTTGGAAGCGCAGCGACTTGTAGTCGAAGTAGGTCCAGCGCTGCTCCTCAGTAAAGCGTCGTGTCACTTCCTCCAGGCCGGCCTCCTCGAGCATCTGGAATGCCGCGCGCTCCGGCTCGGTGACGTGAGTCTTACCGCGGAAGGCCTCGATGTCCCACACGTCTTCGTCGCGTGGGGCGATGTTGAAGTCGCCCGTAAGCAGCAGCTTCGACTGTGCGCGGGACTCCGCGTAGCGAGCCAGCGCGTAGAGGAATTGCAGCTTGTAGGCGTAGTGGCGGTCGGTGATTTCGCGGCCATTGGGCACATACAGTGACCAGATTTCCACCCCGCGAATGCGCGCACCCACCGCACGCGCCTCGAGATTCTGTGGCTTTTCTGGGTCTTTGGCAAAGCCCGGCTGGCCGGGAAAGGAGGTAAAGACCTCCTCCGGCTCCGACTTGGACACAATGGCCACGCCGTTCCACTGGTTCAGGCCATGGTGAGTTACGTGATAGCCCGCGGCCTCGAAGTCCATGACGGGGAACTTATCGTCGGCAACCTTGGTCTCCTGCAGGCACAACACGTCGATGTCGTGTTTCGCCAGCAGGTCCACCGCGCGCTGGACGCGGGTGCGGACCGAGTTGATGTTCCAAGTGGCTATGCGCATGGACTACAGGTTACCGCCTTTGCGCATGGCGTACCTATGTCGATGCTGTTCAATGAATCCGAGCTTGCCGTACATGGCCACGCCCGCGCTATTCGACGCCACCACCTGCAGGTATGCCTTTTCCGCGCCGTTGTCTTTGCCCCAGCCCAACATGTGGGAACCGAGGACGGTGCCGAGGCCGCGGCGTCGCCAAGCAGCAGCGACTTCGACGGCAGAGAATCCTAACCACACCGTACCGTCGCCAGACTCGGTGAGGGTGCCGCGGGTGATCGCGATGGTCTCGCCGCTCGGGGCGAGTAGGCGGCCAAATCCCATGGTGCCGTCGATGCGGCTGCGCAGATACTCCAGCGCCTCAGGCGGCAGTGCCTGGCCGCGGAAGTGGTAGAGGTCGAGCCACTCTTGGTCTGGCTGTGTGTCCACGCGGAAAGTGATGCCCTCTGGAAGTGGGGCGCCAGCTACCTCTCCCTCGAGTAGTCGCACCATGACGATGACCTCGGGCTCTAGCTCCCAGTTTTCTGGGGACGCTGCGATGACGCGCTCGGCAGGCTTGCCGATTCGCGCGGGAATAGCCAGGCGAGTGGGGAGATCGTGGCGGGCGTAGAACTCATCGATCTCGTCCATCGGAACCGGGGTGAAGCCCGCCGAGGGACCCAGTGGAACCGCGGAATTGGAGCGGCCAGTCACGCCGTCACCCGCGCGCATGAGCCACTGCCCATCCTTGGTCCACGTGTGTTCCTTTCCGGGGAACGCTGCGGCGGTGGCCACCTCGACGGCCCGGATGTCGGAGTTGCGGACCATGCGCGGGGACAGGCGTTTGATGATCTTCAGTTCCTCCGCCGGGATCTCCACCGCTTCCAGCGAGGAGGGATAGCCGCCCACTTCTTGGGGGCGGATGACCAGTGGATCGAGGGAGAGGACGTGGCCGATGACGTCGGTGTGCATGCCGTCGATTTCGCGCCGGGCGACGACGCGCTCGCCGACCTCGACGGCGTCAGAACGGAAGATGTAGCTCATGTCGATTAAGAGTGCGGCCTATTTACGCGCCGTGGCCGAAGGGATCTTCGTCCTCGCCCGGCATCCAGGTCCAGCCGGCCTCGGTCCACCCGTTGCGCTTGATGATCTTCTTGGCCTGGCGCTTGAAACGGCCGGTGAGCACGTCGGTGTAGACGAAACCGTCGAGGTGGCCGGTCTCGTGCTGGAGCATACGGGCGAAGAAGCCGTAGCCCTCGATGGAGATGTCATTTCCGTGTTCATCCTTGCCGGTGACGCGTGCCCAGTCGGCGCGGCCGGTGGGGAAACCCTCGCCCGGCACGGAGAGGCAGCCCTCGTCCTCGGAGCCGTCGTCGGCAGGCATGCCCTCAGGAATCTCGGAGGTTTCCAAAACCGGGTTGATAACGCAGCCCTTGCGCATGCCGGCCTTGTCGGCCGGCAGCTCGGTACCTTCGGGGCCGTCGGTGTCAGGGCAGTGGTAGACGAAGAGGCGCTTGTTGATGCCTACCTGGTTGGCAGCGAGGCCGACGCCGTGGGCGACGTCCATGGTCTCGTACATGTCCGCGATGAGCTCCTGGAGCTCCGGGGAATCGATGGGCTCAGTGACCGGTTCAGTGGGATTGTGGAGAACCGGGTCGCCGTGGATAACGATGGGGCGAATAGTCATGCCCTACAGTTTAGGCATGCACTCCTTGTCAGACCTAGACGCCGCCATCTTGGAGTTCGAATCCCACGCGCCGCGCGGTATCGGACCCAAGGAGGAAGCCATCCGCACCCAGCTGGATATCTCACCGGTGCGCTATCACCAGCGCTTGAACGTGCTTCTCGACGCCCCCGCTGCCGCCGAGGCCTATCCGGTGCTGGTGGCGCGCTTGCGGCGGGTGCGTGACCAGCGCGAAGAGGTGCGGCGCGCCGCAAGGGGGAATGCCCCAGATTTCGACAGCTAGACGCTAGAGTTACTGTTGTGACTAATGTGAATTCAGATAACTCGGCAGAATCCACCCCTACTGATGCCCCAACCGATGCATCTTCTGGTGCATCGACCGGCGCTGCTGCCGGCGGAGCAAGCGGCCTGCCACTACGCGGCCTTGCGATGGTGCTCATCGCCGTTGCAGTCATGCTCGGCATGTGGGGTCTGTACAAGTTGACCTCCGAGGACTCTAGCGATACCGCGTCTCAAACTGGTGCCTCTGAGGCCGCCACGCTTCCAGCTCCAGCAGAAGGCGAGCCGGGCGCACAGGGCGGAAAACCTGGATCCGCGGCTCAGCAGGCTCCGGGCGAGTCTGCGCAGGCTTCCGACCCAGCCGCCGCAGGTGCGGCGGGCGAGGGGGAAAACGCAGCAGATCGAGATGGCTACGATGGAGCCCAGGGCGAGGCTGCCAAGCGCGCGCCCAAAGATATTCCGGTCAACGTCTTTAACAACTCGGGCCGCGCGGGCTATGCAGATGAGGAATCCACCAAGCTCAAGGACCGCGGCTTCAAGGTGGGCGAGGTGGGCAACCTGCCTGGCGACGTCCTCACCGTCCCGCAGACCATGGTCTTCTACCCAGCCGGTGACAAAGACGCAGAGGCACTGGCTCGCCAGACTGCAGCCGAGTTTTATGGCGCTACTGCCGTCCCAGAAGGCGCTGTTGCAGAATACCCAGCTGAGCTAGGTGAAAACTACACCAAGGGCAACGCGGTTGTAGCTGTCCTGGCAATTCCGCAGGCCTAGTGCAGCAGGAATAAGTGCAGCAATATAAAATTAAATGCCCAGTATGGTGACTGTGAAAGTTAGACTGAACGGGTGAATACTCCGGAAGAGTCCTTCGCCCGTTCTGCTGAACCCACACTGGGCGTCGAGTGGGAAGTCGCTCTCGTCGACCCCACCACGTGGGATCTCGTGCCCCGTGGCGCCGAACTGATTGAACTCGTCCACGCCGCTGCGCCTGAGATTCACTTGGAGAAGGAATTCCTCCAAAACACCGTTGAGCTCGTCACCGGCATCTGCCACACGGTTCCAGAAGCCGTGGCTGACCTTGCTTACAAGCTTTCCCACGTCCGAGCCGCCGCCGATGAGATGGGCGTTAAGTTGTGGGCTTCGGGTGGACACCCCTTCACTGATTTTCGTGAAAACCCCGTCTCCACTAAGGAGAGCTATTCCGAAATCATCAACCGCACCCAGTACTGGGGCAAGCAGATGCTGTTGTGGGGCACCCATGTCCACGTTGGCATTCGCCATGAGGATCGCGTCTGGCCCATCATCAACGCATTGATGACCAAGTACCCGCACCTGCTGGCAATTTCGGCGTGCTCCCCGGCTTGGGAGGGCCTTGACACCGGATACGCCTCCAACCGCACGATGCTCTATCAGCAGCTGCCCACCGCTGGCATGCCGTACCAGTTCCAAAGCTGGGAAGAATGGCAGTCCTACATGCGGGACCAGGCCATCTCGGGAGTGATTAACCACACCGGGTCGATGCATTTCGACATCCGCCCGGCTTCCAAGTGGGGCACCGTCGAGGTGCGCATTTCTGACGCCTCCTCCAACCTGCGCGAGCTCTCCGCCGTGGTGGCACTGACTCACTGCTTGGTTGTTCACTACGACCGCATGATTGATTGCGGCGAGGAGTTGCCGATTCTGCAGCCGTGGCACGTGGCGGAGAATAAATGGCGCGGCGCGCGCTATGGCATGGATGCCTTGGTGATTACGTCGCGCGAGACGGATGAGCGCTGGATTAAGGATGAACTGGCAGACCTCGTGGAGGAACTAACTCCGCTGGCCCGCGAGTTGGGCTGCGCTGAGGAGCTGGCCCTTATCCACGAAATTATCGATGATGGCGCAGGCTATGAGCGGCAGCGTGCCTTGTACGAAGAGACCGGCAGCTGGCAAAAGGTAGTCGAGGCGACCTGCCAGGAGATGCTGGACCGCCAGCCGTTGGAGCGCAATTAGCGCCCTTCAACGCGGGGGCGGCGCTTCGGCGCGCAAGCTACTTGACGCGAACGGTAGGGATCCTGGTCGTAGGCGCAGCATCCAGTTCGGTGGTGCGCTTTTGTGGCATGAAACCCCAAATTGCGTACACCGCGATGTAGAGGAAGCAAGCTAGTGGCCACACCAGGGAGGCCAATGGCTGGAAGGTTTCCAATGCGTCGAGGGTGCGCGAGGAGCCCCCTAGCCAGACCGGTGCGGCCACGAAAGGCAGTTCCACGATAAGCAGAGCCAGGAAGGACGCTACCGCGGCTAGTTGTGCGCCCCAGACTGTGCGCAGGCGCGTTCCGATGGCCTCGTTGACCGCCAGCATTACCCAAATGCCGAAGGGCACAACCCACACGAAGTGGTGGTACCAGGAGAAGGGCGAAACCAAGCAAGCGCTCAAGCCGGTTAGAGCAAAGGCTGCGGTGCTGTTCTTTCGAATCCACGCCGTACGCAGTGCCAACATGGTCACCATGACAATAATGGCCACGCCCAGCAGCCACAGCGCGGTATCGTCTTCGCCAGTGAGACGGGCGAGGACAGAACGCAGGGACTTAGCGCCTGGGGCATCGACTTCCCCGATACGGTTGGAGTTGAAAACCTTGTCCGTCCAGAAATCCTTTGCGTCGGGGACGAAGGCAACACCGATGCCGATAGTGACTGCGAAAGCGGCAATGGAGCCAATGGCCGCCCACCAGCGCTTCTGGAAGAGCAACGCGAGGCCCATGTAAGCCGGGGTGAGCTTCATGCCAGCGGCAATACCAATGCCGATTCCGGGCAGGCGGAGCTTGGTGGGGAGGAGTAAATCCAGAGACACCAAGAACATCAGCAGGATATTGATCTGTCCGTAGTAGAAGGTGCCGTTGATTGGTTCGGCAGCAAGACTGCTAACCAGCAACGCAATTCCCACCAGCCAGGTCAGCGGCCCGAGCCGATAGCCACGCTCGCGAATGACAAGCATGATGACAATGAAGAGGGCGATTCCCGTGACCCATTGCCAAATCACCATGAGATCGTGGTCACTGAAATCAGCCATCCATTCGAAAAACCAGCCAGCAAACGGCGGGTAGGTGAAGGGAAACTCATGGATATAGGGGGCGTCGTAAAGCTGGCCTCCCGCTTTCAAATCCTTGCCCGCCATTTGGTAAATCTTCAAGTCGAACGGGATCTTGCCAAAGAAAGCGCGGTCGCGGCCGGGATACATGCTGAAGCGGTAAATCACCAAAGCCGTAAATGCCAGTAAAAGAGTCAACAGTGTGGGCATACCGTAGAGTTTCTTGCCCTGTTTTCTCTTCATTCTGTGCATTAGCTTCTATGAATCCTTTTTCCGACGCATTGAACGAGTCGCTGGCTTGTCGTTGCGAGACATATTTTCAGCGGTACCGTACAGGCCTTCACGTCGTGCAATTCGTGAGGTGCGCTGTGCAGTCACCGGACTGGTGATCATTGCAAAGAGTACCAGTAACAATAAAATCCCTAAATCGCCACGCTCAGTCACGCGGAAGGAATCGGAGCCTGTGACGCGGAAAAACGCACCGAGAATAGTGAGAATCAAGCCGGTGGTTTGGGGCTTCGAAATGGCGTGCACGCGTGACATTGTGTCCGGGAAACGCGCCACGCCGATCGCTGCGGCGAGGACGAGCAAGGAGCCGATGAGAATTAAAACAATCGAGATGACGTCAGCAAAAAGGTGATAGCTCATTGCGGGTCCCTCTTTCTAAACCTGGTGACCGAAACAGTGGAGATGAAGCCCAGCAGAGCCACCACTAGCATCGCTGAGACCACCGTTGTGTTGAGCGTCCAGCAAATATAAGTGGCCAGCGCGCACTGGAACATGGCCACGAGGCCATCCATACCCACCAGGCGATCCAGTGAGTTGGGGCCCACGATGATGCGCCAGACAGTGATCAAGAACGCCACTACCAAAAGCCCTGCCGCAATGGTGAGCAAAATGCCATAAAGCTGCGGATCCATCAGGGGTGGCTCCTTTCAAAAATCTCAATCATGGATGCTTCGAGCTGTGCCACGTTGGCAACCTCCTTTTCGATCTCGGCTTCCGACGCCGCGTCCAGAATGTGGATAGTCAGCATGCGGTTCGCGATATCGATGTCGGTGACGGTTCCACCCGGCTGCAGGTTGTACAGGCTCACCGCGAGGGAGAGGATGAACTCGCTGTCGAGGCGCATCGGCAATTCCAGAATCGCCGTCTTGGGCGGTTCCTGGGGGCGCACCGCCAACCAGCCCACCTTCAGGGAAGCGTGGAAAAGGTCCCACGTCCAATGCAGCATGAAAAGGACGAGCTTGCCCCACGAGACTTTCACCCCGGAAATCGGCATCTTTGGAAGTGGTAGCGCTAAGACCACGAAGAGGCCTACCAACAAGCCACCCACGAGGTTGGCCACGGTGACCTCGCCCATGAGCAGGCACCACATGGCGGTGATCCAAGCTATGAACCACGGGCGGAAGCGGTGGCGAATGCCAGAAAATTTCATCGCTGCCCCTCCTTCTTCTCTGGTGCGCTGGTGAGCGCGGCGGGAGCCACGGAATCGACGCCGGGCTGCGGCTGCTCAATGGGGGAGCGGCGCTGCTCGAAGGAGTCAGCGTCGTTTTTGTATCGATCCTTCTGGATCAGGGTTCGGGAAGGATTATCAGCGTTGTCGCCCAGCACCGCATAGCGGTAGATTGTGTCATCCTGCGCAGACTCGGCCGCGCGGCTGGTCACACCGGAAATAGGGCCGGCTAGGAAAGTAATTGATACTGACGCCAGCACCAACAGGGAGGTGGAAGCCAGCATGCCGAAAGGCACCTTGCCCACGTCCTGGCGCTCTTCGAGCTCGATGACATCCGTGACGTCGGAAAGCGGCGAAGGGTGCGCCAATGCCATGTTGCCTTCTGGGGCATCGGCGCGGTCGCGCAAGAATCCCTTAGCCCACACCAGAACCATGACGTAGAGCGTGAGCAGCGAGGTCAGGACCGCGCCGCCAATCAGGACCCAGGCCTGCCATGAGCCCTCGTTCGCGCCGGCCTGCAGCAAGATGACCTTGCCGAGGAAGCCGGAAAATGGCGGGATGCCGCCCAGGTTCATGGCCGGGATGAAGTACAAAATTGCGATGAGCGGGGCGCTGTAAATCAGCGAGCCCAAGCGGCGCAGGGAGGAGGTACCCGCCTGACGCTCGATGAGGCCCACCACCAGGAAGAGCGCGGTCTGGACCAGAATGTGGTGCACCGCGTAGAAGATGGCGCCGGACAGACCCTGTGCGGTGCCGAGGGACACCCCAAAGATCATGTAGCCGATGTGGCTCACCAGCGTAAATGACAAAAGTCGTTTGATGTCAGACTGCGCCATCGCACCTAAGATACCCACGAGCATCGTGGCCAGCGCTACCCACATGAGCAACTGATCAAGGCCGCCGCCGGTAAAGATGGAGGTGCGTGCACGAATGATGGCGTAGACGCCGACCTTGGTGAGCAAGCCCGCAAAGACTGCCGTGACCAGGGAAGGCGCGGTGGGATAGGAGTCCGGCAGCCAGGCATCCAGCGGGAAGATGGCGGCCTTGATGCCGAAGGCGATGAGCAGCACCGAGAAGATCGCCGTACGGGTGCCCTCCGGGATGGTCTCCATGCGCATGCCGATTTGCGCCATGTTCATGGTGCCCACTGCCGCGTAGACATATGCGAGGGCGAGCACGAAGATGAGAGAGGAGGCCATCGAGACCATAACGTAGCCCACGCCGGCGCGCACGCGGGCGGGCGAGGCGCCCAGCGTGAGCAGCACATAGGAGGCCACGAGGAAGATCTCGAATCCCACATACAGGTTGAACAGATCACCGGCCAAGAAGGAGACGTTCACGCCCATGGTCAGCAGCATGTACGTCGGCAGGAAGACGGCGACGGGCTCGTCCTTGGAACCGTCGCGAATACCCTGCGAGATGGCGTACCACATCACTGAGAACAAGACCACGGACGAGGTAAAGAGCATCACCGTGGAGAGACGATCGGCCACCAGCGTGATGCCTACGGGTGCGTCCCAGCCGCCGACTTGCAGGGTCTGAATGCCCGCGGTGTCGGCGATCAAGATCAGCAGCGCGTTGACCGCTGCCAGCAAAAGCAAAGAGAAGAATGCGATCTGGCGCTGGACGCCGGGGAAGCGGGCGCACAGCATCGACAAGGCCGCGGCGAGCGCCGGGATGACCACGGGCATGGGGATGAGGAAGCCCGTATAAGGAAGCAGGAAGCTAACCAGCGGAAGCAGGGTCTCAGTCATCGTTTGCCTCCTTTACGGGTTCCTCGAAGAAGGCTGGGCCAAAGGCGTCGCCTTCCTTAGTGGCGCGGCCGGTGGCTGGGTCGTTGGATGCGTCATGATCAGGGGCCGCGGCGGCGTTGCCCGGGCGGGCGGCCAGAGCCGCGATTGCGGTATCTTCCGCGTCGTCCTCAATGACGTCGGCGGTGCGGTAGCGGTACTGGCGGTAGGCCAGGGTCAGGATAAATCCTGTCAGCGCCATGGAGATCACGATGGCTGTCAGGATCATGCCCTGGGCCAGTGGGTCCGCGATGTTCTCACTGTATTGGGCGGTCTCGCGGCCGTCGATAGGCGGCGATCCCGCCTGCCCGCCAGCCTGCAGAAGCAGCAGGTTGGCGCCATTGCCCAGCAGCAGGATGCCAAGCAGCATCTTGGTCATGGCGCGGTCAAGCATGAGATACACGCCAGAGCCGCACAGCACGCCTGCGGCGAGGAGAAGGAACAGATTGGCTTCCATTCTTAGCTCTCCTTTCCGGTGGTGTGGGCTTGCGTTGTGCTTGGAGTATCGGGTTGCGCTGCGCTTGACGACGCCCGCGTGGCGCCCGCCGCGTTCTTCTCACGGGAGGAGGCTCGTTCTTTCTGGCGGCGCGCGAGCGAGCGGGCACGGTCACGGGCACGCTGTTTACGCATCTCCTCTTCCTCGTCAAGCTTGCCGCCGAGCGAGTTGAGGATGTACAAGGTCAGGCCCACCACGATGAGGTAGACGCCCGCGTCGAAGACCAACGCGGAGGGCAGCGAGACATCGCCTATGAGCGGCACCGCCACCTTGGTGTAGCCGGTGGTCAAAGGCGGGTGGTTGAAAGCCAGCGGCACAACCACCGAGCCCACCGAGATGAGCAATCCGGTGCCCATGGTGCGCCCGCCGTCGATGGGTAGCGCCTCCTCGAGCTCAGCGCGGCCACCTGCCAGGTAACGCAGGATAAGAGCCAGCGCCGCGACCAAGCCGCCGGCGAAGCCGCCGCCGGGTGCATTGTGGCCGGAGAAGTAGAAGTACAGCGAGAGCGCGATCATCGAGGGGAAGAGCAGGCGCGTGGCGACATCCACCATGAGGGAGCGGTTGAGGGCCTGTTCTGATTCCACGCCTGCCGCCAGCCAGCGGCGCCCAGTGACCTGCAGGGTGGGGCGGCGCGAGTCGCGGGTGAAGGACTGGGTGCGATAAATCAGCGATGCGATACCCGTGGCGGCGATAACCAACACGGTGATTTCGCCGAAGGTATCCCAGGCGCGCAGGTCCACCAACAGTACGTTCACGGCGTTAGCGCCGTGGCCGATTTCTTTGGCCAGTTCCGGCATGAACTCGGAAATGGGGTTGGAGCGGCGGGCATTGATAGCAAACATTCCCACGAGCGTCACGGTAAGGCCCACGCCAACTGCGAGCCAGGCGCGCAGGCGACCCATCTTGGGGTCCTGCTTCCACTCGGTATTAGCCGGCATGCGGCGCAGAACCAGCATGAACAAGACCATAATGATGGTCTCCACGAGCAACTGGGTCAGGGCTAGGTCAGGTGCGCCATGCAGCGCAAAGAGGAAGGACAGTGCGTAGCCGGTGACGCCAACGATGATGACGCCAGACAGCCTATTGTCCGTCACGGTGGCAGCGACAGCACAGACGATGATGATGAGCGCAGCAACGATCTGCCACGGGTTTTCCGCCACGATCATGCGTACGTTGGTGAGGTCGCCGCGGATGAGCATGATGACCGGCAGCACCATGAGGGTGGCGAAGATGATCGACATGTTCATCTGCAGGGAGCCGCGCTGCGTGGAAGCGGTGGTGTGCAGCGAGAGCTGACGCAGGCTGTTGATGACGGTGTCGTAGGCCTGGTCTGCTGAGCCCAAAGCCGGGTACTGGAACTGCCACTTGGCCAGTTCTGCGCGCTGCCAGTGGAGGATGATACCGGCCACGACGATGACTACGGAGATGCCCAGCGGTACTGTCCAGCCGTGCCACAGAGCGAGGTAGGTGTGCTCGTCAGCGCCGAAGATGTTGTTGAGGTGCTGGTTGATGCCGAGGGAAAGCGGCTGTGGATTGACGCCGCAGAAGATGGTCAGGGCCGTGAGGCCCGCAGGCGGAATCCACAACAGCGGGGAAAGCGCATGCATGTCGGCCACGGCGTCGGAAGTGCCGCGGCTTTGGCCCGCAGCGTCCTTCTTCGTGGCGAAGGCGCCCCACAGGAAGCGCAGCGCGTAGGCCATGGTCAGCATGGAGCCCACGACGACGCCCACCAAGAGCATGTTGCGTGGCATGCCAACGAGCAGCTCCTCGTGGAGGATGGTTTCAAGCGTGGCTTCCTTGGCCACAAAGCCCAGCAGGGGAGGGATGCCCGCCATGGACAGTGCCGGAATAATGGCAAGCAGGTACAGGCCGGGCTTTGCCTTGCCGAGGCCAGAGAGCTTGTCGATGTCGCGCGTTCCCGACGCATGGTCGATGGCACCAACGATCATAAACAGCGCAGCCTTGAACAGGGAATGCGCAAAGGTCAGCGCGAGGCCTGCCTGCAATGCCTCGCGTGAGCCAATGGCCACGATGGCGGTGATGAAGCCCAACTGCGAGACGGTGCCATAAGCCAAGATGAGCTTGAGGTCGCGCTGCTTGAGGGCCATCCAACCGCCCAACAGCATCGTTAAGGTGCCAAGCGGCAGCACGACGAGATGCCAGGTGGCCACCTCGTGGAACTCCGGTGCCAAGCGCGCAACCAGGTAGATACCGGCCTTCACCATCGCAGCGGAGTGCAGGTAGGCAGAGACCGGCGTCGGCGCGGCCATGGCGCCGGGCAGCCAGAAGTGCGCGGGGGCGATGGCGGATTTACTCAGTGCGCCGGCCAAGATGAACACGATGGCAATCGTGATGTACGGGGTCTGGGCGAGGCGGTCGAAAGTCTCGATCTCACTAAACGTCCACGTGCCCGTTTGGCGGCCGAGCAGGATGATGCCCATGAGCATGGCGAGGCCGCCCAGGGTGGTGACCATGAGCGCCTGCTGCGCGGCGCGACGCGAGGAGGCGCGTTCGCCGTAGTAGCTCACCAGGAGGTAGGACAGCAGGGAGGTCACTTCCCAGAACACGTACATCATCAGGAAGCTATCGGAGATGACCAGTCCATACATCGCGGTGGCAAAGCAGACCATCTGGGAGCCAAACATGGCCAGACGCCGGGGAGTCTGGTCGAAGTAACCCCAGCAATAGAGCAGAACTAAAGCGCCGACGCCCAAAATGATGAGGCTAAAGAGGGCAGAGAGCGCGTCCATGCGCAGATCGACGTTGAGGTTCGCGTCCGGCATCCACTCCATGGTGTAGCGCAGCGTGGCACCGTCACGGAAGGCGCCGGTGGTGAGTTGTTTGAGGACCCAGAAAAAGCCCGCGCCGGGGACAATAGCGAGTGCGCCAAAAGCAGGACGGCCAACAAAAAATATGAGGAAGGGCGCGATGATGGTGGCCAGCACCAAGGCACTCAAGACAGCTATCACAGCTAGGCTCAGGTCTCCTTCTCGTTCGGAGCCGCACGAACACAGTGGCGCACGTGTGACATGTATTCAAATTCAAGCATGCGCCGATGAACTCATCGCGGGCCGAAGCAGAGGCATCTGGCCGGTTAATGAACCACTTTGAAAGGAACCTAGGAAGGTGCCACTGGCAGCGTCAACGCCCCCTTTTCTCACCGCATTGACGCCGAGGGTGCAAGGGTGGATGTATGGAAGTCATGCTCCAAGCATTCACCGCAAGCGTTGAAAATTGGAGAAAACAGGTTTGGGGACGCATCACGAATGGCGCAGCCAATACTGGCGACTATACCTGCCGACTTTCTGAAAGTCACAGATTTTTAAGGAGGCAGTTATATATGGGGCCAGTTTGGCAGCACACAGGGGCACGCCGTCGTGGCGTACCCCTGAATAAAAGTACCTTTGGCTCTCTTAACTTGATCTGTTAACTGATCTGGCAGGTTGGTTTTAGGCGAAGCGCTGGAGGAAGTAAGCCTCGGCAGTAGCAATCTTTTCGATCTCCGTTGGATCCACAGACTCGTTGGCGGAGTGGATGGTGGCCTTCGGATCCTCAACGCCGAAGAGTGCGATCTCGGCATTCGGGTGCTTCTCCTGCAGCTCCACGGTCAGCGGGATGGAACCGCCCATGCCCTGGGAGATGGTTTCTGTGCCGTAGGCTTCGGCGAGGCACTCGCCGAGCAGCGTTGCGGCTGGCTTTTCCGGATCAGTTTCAAAGCCGCGGTTAGCCTCGAGGATCTCGACCTTGATGTGCGCGCCCCACGGCACGTGCTTCTTCAGGTGCTCGGCCACGGCCTCCGCGGTAGAGCGGGGGTCCATGGTGGCTGGGGTGCGCAGGTTGAGGTTTGCAGCAGCGGTGGCCGGAACTGCGTTGACGGCCTCGGCAACCGGGGTGGAGGTGAAGCCGGTAACGGTAATTGCCGGGCGAGCCCAGATCATGTCGGCGATCTCGGTGGCGCCTGCCGGATCCTGGGAACCCATGATCTCGGTGCCGTCGAGCATCTGTGCATCGGAACGGAAGTCCTCCGGAGCGTAGGCACTGGTCTGGCCTTCCGCCAGCGGCCAGGAGCCTGCGCAGTCGACGCCATCGATAACCGTGCGACCATGCTCGTCGCTGAGAGAATCGAGTGCGCGCATGAGTGCCTTGACGGCGTCGGGAGCTGCGCCGCCAAACTGACCGGAGTGCACGCCCGCCTCGAGGGTGTCAACCTGCACGTAGATCTGCGCGCCGCCGCGCAGGGAGGTGGTCAGGGTAGGCAGGCCGGCCTTGGCATTACCGGCGTCGGCGATGAGGATGGCGTCGGCAGCAAACAGCTCCGGGCGCTCCTCGATGAGGGCGGACAGGCCCTCGCCGCCGCGCTCCTCGGAGCCTTCGATGAGGAAGGTGAGGTTGAGGTCGGTGCCACCGTTGGCGTCGATCGCGCGCAGGGCAGCCAAGTGCATTGCGACGTTGCCCTTGCAGTCCGCTGCGCCGCGGCCGTACCAACGCACCTCGCCGGAGGCGGATGGGCGCTCGGTCAGGGTCAGCGGATCGGACTCCCACGGTTCACGCGGGCCGACGGGGACAACATCGTAGTGGGAGTAGAGCAGCACGGTCTTGGCGCCCTCTTTGCCCGCGCGCTTGCCGACGAGCGCGGTGGAGCCGTCAGCAGTAGGAATGGCCTCGATGTCGACGCCTGCTTCGGTCAATGCGGAGCGGACCCATGCGGCGGCCTTGGCGCACTCTTCTTCCAGACCTGGCTCATTGTGAACGGAGTTGAAGGAGACGAGCTCCTTGAGCTGAGCGAAGATGCGCTCGCGGTCGGCGGTGATGAATTCAGAAATAGTAGTCATGCTCACTAACATACCTGCCGCGCAGGAATGCCCGAACGTTTGAGTTTCTGCCCGTGTGGACTAGGGTTTATGAGTACTTAATTACAGAATCTAAATAGATTTCTCACTAGAAGGAATTCGGCATGGCACACAACGCCGCCCCCGCCTCGTCCTCGCCCGCTTCTGCTGGTCCAGCACTGCGCGAGCTCACACTGCGTGGCATTCTCATCGGTGGACTGATCACACTGGTATTCACCGCTGCCAACGTCTACCTCGGCCTCAAAGTCGGCCTGACTTTTGCTACCTCGATTCCGGCAGCCGTCATCTCCATGGCCGTGCTGCGCAGGTTCGCTGGTCACAACATCAAAGAGAACAACATCGTGCAGACCATTGCGTCTGCCGCTGGCACCCTCTCTGCCATCATCTTCGTCCTGCCGGGTTTGGTCATGGTGGGTTATTGGAAGGGCTTTAGCTTCTGGGAGACTGCTGCGGTCTGCGCCATCGGTGGCGTACTCGGCGTGATGTACTCCATCCCGCTGCGCCGTGCCTTGGTGACGGGCTCCGACCTGCCTTACCCGGAGGGCGTCGCCGCCGCGGAGGTGCTCAAGGTCGGCGCCGACAACGGCGCTTCCGCAGCCGCCCATGAAGAAAACGCCAAGGGCCTGCGCGTCATCCTCGTTGGCGGCATCATCTCCGCAGCGATGGCTCTGCTTGCCGCGATGAAAGCCGTGGCCTCGTCAGTGTCTACCTACTTCAAGCTGGGCTCCGGTGCCACCACCCTGGGCACCTCGCTGTCCATGGCGCTCATCGGTGTGGGTCACCTGGTTGGCCTGTCCGTGGGTATCGCAATGCTCGTGGGCGTTGTCATCTCCTTCTTCATCCTGTTGCCGATGCACACCGCCGGCGACATCGCCGGACTCGACGCCACCGCGCTTGCCGATACCGTCGACTCCGTATTCTCTGGTGAGATTCGCTTCATCGGCGTGGGCGCCATGGCTATCGCCGCCATCTGGACGCTCCTCAAGATCACCGGCCCAATCGTCAAGGGCATCTCCGAGTCCCTGGCCTCTTCCCGCCAGCGCAAAGCCGGCCAAAACGTGGACGTGGCTGAGCGCGACATCCCATTCCCTTATGTCCTAGGCACCATCGTCATTTTGATGGTCCCGATTGCGCTGCTGCTGTGGGACTTCATCTCGGGCACTGATATCCACGAGCACATGGGCGTGCTCATTACGGTCTCCGTCCTGTTCACCCTGTTGGTGGGCCTCATCGTGGCCTCTGTGTGTGGCTACATGGCGGGCCTTATCGGTGCGTCGAACTCGCCGATTTCCTCCGTGGGCATCATCGCTGTGCTCGCGGCCTCGCTGCTTATCGCCGCTGTTACCCGCGGTACCTCTGCGGATCCGCTTTCGCTCGTGGCCTACACCTTGTTCACCGCGGCGATTGTCTTTGGCATCGCCACGATTTCCAACGACAACTTGCAGGATCTTAAGACCGGCCAGCTCGTCGGCGCGACCCCGTGGAAGCAGCAGGTGGCACTCATCATCGGTGTGCTGTTTGGCTCTGTGGTCATCCCGCCGATTCTGCAGGTCATGCTCACCGGCTTTGGCTTCCAGGGCATGGAAGGCGCTGGCGAGGATGCCCTCGCTGCGCCGCAGGCTGCGCTTATGTCGTCAGTGGCTTCTGGCATCTTTGATAGCTCGCTGGATTGGAACCTTATCTTTACCGGTGCGGCTATCGGCGCTGTGCTCATCGTCATCGACGAGGTCTTGCGCAAGACCACCAGCAAGTACTCGCTGTCTCCGCTGGCTGTTGGCATGGGCATGTACCTGCCGGCCTCGCTGACCATCATCATCCCGATCGGCGCCATCTTGGGCTACTTCTATGACAAGTGGGCCGCCAAGCAATCCAACCCTGACTTCTCTAAGCGCATGGGCACCCTGCTGGCAACCGGCCTCATTGTTGGTGAGTCCCTGTTCGGCGTGGTCAATGCCGCCATCATCGCCGCCTCCGGCGGGGAGTCCCCGCTGGAGATTTTCGAAGGTGGCACCGTCTCCAACGTCCTGGGCATCATCTTGTTCGTGGTGGGCATCGGCTTTGCTTACCGCTGGACCAAGTCAAAGGTCACCAAGAGCTAGCGCTTTCCGGCGCTGCCTACGCCCTCGCCGTTCTTTTTCACACCCGCGCCGACCTTTTCGCACCCGCGCCGTTTCACACCCGCGCCTTTTTACACCCGCGCCGTTTACCGGCGCGGGTGTTCGCTTATAGCGTGCCGGGCAGCTCGTGTCCTACCTTGCACTCGTAGTAGGGGAGTGCCAGAATGGTCGCTAGCACTCCCATAGGGCAAGTGCCAGAAACCCCATCTATGTGGTTGAGGCTGGTCCACACTCACCAGCCGTGCCGTCGCGGGCGTCCGTATAGATACAGACGTGAGTGTCGTCCTAAACAAAACTAAGGAGCACAAACACAATGGCAAAGATTATTGCCTTCGATGAAGAGGCACGTCGCGGCCTTGAGCGTGGTCTGAACACGCTGGCCGACGCAGTTAAGGTCACCCTCGGCCCTAAGGGCCGCAACGTCGTCCTGGAGAAGTCCTGGGGCGCCCCGACCATTACTAACGATGGTGTCTCCATCGCTCGCGAGATCGAGCTGGAAGATCCTTACGAGAAGATCGGCGCTGAGCTGGTTAAGGAAGTCGCCAAGAAGACTGACGACGTTGCCGGTGACGGCACTACCACCGCTACCGTTCTCGCACAGGCACTGGTTCGTGAGGGCCTGCGCAACGTAGCCGCTGGTTCTAACCCCATGGGCATCAAGCGCGGTATCGAGTCCGCAACCAAGGCTGTTGTTGACTCTCTGCTCTCCTCCGCGAAGGAGATTGAGACCCAGGAAGAAATCGCAACCACCGCGGGCATCTCCGCGGCTGACCCGGCAATCGGTGCCAAGATTGCTGAGGCTATGTACACCGTGGGCAACGGATCCGTGAACAAGGATTCCGTTATCACCGTTGAAGAGTCCAACACCTTTGGCGTGGACCTCGAGGTTACTGAGGGTATGCGCTTCGACAAGGGCTACATCTCCGGTTACTTCGCAACCGACATGGAGCGCCAGGAGGCAGTCCTCGAGGATCCGTACATCCTGCTCGTTTCCTCCAAGATCTCCAACATCAAGGACCTCGTTCCGCTGCTGGAGAAGGTCATGCAGACCGGCAAGCCGCTGCTGATCATCGCCGAGGACGTTGAGGGCGAAGCACTGTCCACCCTCGTCGTGAACAAGATCCGTGGCACCTTCAAGTCCGTTGCTGTTAAGGCTCCGGGCTTCGGTGACCGCCGCAAAGCTACCCTGCAGGATATGGCTATTCTGACCGGCGGCCAGGTCATCTCCGAAGAGGTTGGTCTTTCCCTCGAGACCGCTGAGATTGAGTACCTCGGCCAGGCGCGCAAGGTTGTTGTCACCAAGGATGACACCACCATCGTCCAGGGTGCTGGCAACCAGGAGCAGATCGACGGCCGCATCAAGCAGATCCGCGCTGAGATTGAGAACTCCGATTCTGATTACGACCGTGAGAAGCTGCAGGAGCGCCTGGCCAAGCTGGCTGGCGGCGTTGCTGTCCTGAAGGTCGGCGCTGCAACTGAGGTTGAGCTCAAGGAGCGCAAGCACCGCATTGAGGACGCAGTCCGCAACGCAAAGGCTGCCGTTGAAGAGGGCATCGTTGCCGGCGGTGGCGTTGCGCTGCTGCAGGCTGCTTCCGCTCTGGATGCGCTCAATGATCTGACCGGTGACGAAGCAACTGGCGTCAAGATTGTTCGTGAGGCACTGTCTGCACCGCTGAAGCAGATTGCTCACAACGCTGGCCTGGAGCCAGGCGTTGTTGCTGACAAGGTTGCTTCCCTGCCTGCTGGCCAGGGTCTGAATGCTGCAACCGGCGAGTACGTTGACCTGATGTCTGCTGGCATCAATGACCCGGTCAAGGTCACCCGCTCCGCACTGCAGAACGCTGCTTCCATCGCAGCGCTGTTCCTGACCACTGAGGCTGTTGTCGCTGACAAGCCGCAGCCGGCTGGCGCTGGTGCTGGCATGCCAGATACTGATGCTATGGGCGGTATGGGCTTCTAATAGTCAGTAGACGCACCGCTTAGTAATAAGGCGCGCTGATGCCCCGTGAGGGGCGTTGGCGCGCTTTTGTCATGCTGTAGGCGCCATGGGAAGGACGGCGGGCAAAAGGGGTCAGGTGGGCGCCTGGAGCTACTTTCCGATGTTTCATCGCGCGTGTCGCTACCAACCTTTCGGCAAAAGTGTGCAGGGTCGCGGCAGACGCCGCTAGATCGAGACGTGTACGGCTGGGCGACGGTCGCCGTGGAGGCGCCCCTTGCGGGGTCGTGCGCACTGCCTTCTCGGCAGGGATGAGGTAATCTCCGCGCTGTTGCTGATATGGCGCAAGTGAATCGAATGAGACTTGCGAAATCAATTTCTATCCCATGCGCCCATCGGCCAAGGCGACGTGGTGGCTTCTGGCGGGGTCGATTCGCCCCCGGTATAGGGTAAAAAGTGAGGGGCGGAAAAAGTTTTCTAAAGCATTTGCGAGCGGTTTTGCTATGTCGAAAACTAGCCAGGATCCGTTACGGGTGCGCATATATTCTTAAGTTGAGTCGGTGATCGGATCATTATTTTCGCTGGTAAATAAGTTTCGCCATCAATGTGTTTAATGTCATAGCCTCAAATCTGTAACGCGGCTTATTGCAAACTGGCGAAAATCTCACTCGCGTTTCAACTTGCCTTGTCGCCAGATTGTGACAAAATGGTTTCCCGTGACGCCCACAGAGGGTGTCTGCAAAACCGCAAACCCCTCCGGGCGTATCAAACTTTGATTCCCGGAATTCACATATAGGAGCTTCATAATGGATCTCTCCCTCGTTCAGACCCACCTCGACAACTTCGTTGACACCTGGAAGGGCTGGAACAGCGTGTTCACTGGCCTGAACGGTTTCCTGAACCTGTTCCTGGGCGGCGACGCTGCTCCGATCAAGGAGCTCTCCTCCACCTGGGAAGCCTTCAAGGGCCTCCACTCTTCCAAGTAAGACTTGGTTTCAATCTTCATTCGATTTTTTAAATTTAAGGAGACACTATGTCTGACTTCTCTTCCCAGTTCGCAGCCTCCTCTGAGGGCATCCTCCAGCCGCTGAAGTTCATCTTCGACCTGGCCTACAAGATCGTTGGCCCGCTGGTTGAAGCTGCTGACGGCGCTTCCAAGCTGATCGGCATGTTCGTCTAAGAACATCCCTTTCGCGTAAGCGATTTCTAAGAGCCTCACCTTTTGGTGGGGCTCTTTTGCTATGTCTGGGTGGGGGAGGACTTAGGGGTAAACCGGTGGAGTTGCAGTGTAATTCAACGCGCCGAATGGTTGGGTGACCGGTAAACTTTCAAGTATGGCTGACATTAAAGACGACGAACTTCCTGAGATTGACCTTGCTAAGACCGACGGCTACGTCGTCGATGATTCTGACGAGGACGACCCGGCCCTCATCATGCCGGATGGCTCGCCAATTGAGACCTGGCGGGAGAACTACCCGTACGAAGAGCGCTTGTCGCGCGATGAGTATGAGAGCACCAAGCGTGCGCTCCAAATCGAGCTGCTGAAGTGGCAGAACTGGACCAAAGAAACCGGCCAGCGCCACATTATCCTTTTTGAAGGTCGAGATGCAGCCGGCAAGGGTGGCACCATCAAGCGCTTTAATGAGCACCTCAACCCACGTGGTGCGCGCACCGTCGCATTGGAGAAGCCGTCCCCACGTGAGTCGACCTCTTGGTACTTCCAGCGCTATATTCAGCACTTCCCAGCCGGCGGCGAAATCGTTTTCTTCGACCGCTCCTGGTACAACCGTTCTGGCGTCGAACGCGTCATGGGTTTTTGCACCGAGTCCCAGCACGCAGAGTTCCTGCGCGAAGTCCCGATGCTTGAGAACATGATTCTTGGCTCTGGTATTTCCCTGACCAAGCTGTGGTTCTCCGTTACTCGTAAGGAGCAGCGCACCCGCTTTGCGATCCGTCAGATTGACCCAGTTCGTCAGTGGAAGCTTTCCCCGATGGATCTGGCTTCCCTCGACAAGTGGGATGATTACACCCGCGCCAAGGAAGAGCAGTTCCGCTACACGGATACCGAAGAGTCCCCGTGGATCACCATCAAGTCCAACGACAAGAAGCGCGCTCGCATCAACGCTATGCGCTACGTGCTCTCTAAGTTTGAGTACACCAACAAGGACCACGAGGTAGTTGGCGAGCCTGACCCGCAAATCGTTATGCGTGGTCGCGATCAAATTGGTGATTAAATTCGATGTCTAGCCTCGTCGCCGCCGCCGAACTCGAGAGTGGCTTGTGGAGCGTACGCCTCACGCGTGCAGAAAAACGCAACGCGTTAAGCGTGGCGCTCTGCAAGGACTTGGCAATGGCATTAGACGCTGCGGTTGAAGCAGGCGCGTCGACAGTTCTACTTGAAGCAGACGGCCCCGTGTTCAGCGCGGGCGCTGATCTGACTTCCCAAAATTTTCAAGGCGAGTTGTACCCGACCCTTGAGGCACTCTTCGCAAAGATTGCCCGATTACCGGTCCCTGTCATCGCTTGGATCGAAGGCCCCGCTATCGGTGCCGGAATGATGCTCGCCATGGCTTGCGATATCCGCTTTGTAGCCCCGGCGGCATCCGCCGCCCAAGCCATCAGCTTTAGCTTGCCAGTAGCCAAAATGGGCATCGGCGTTGATCCTGCTACTGTGCGCAATCTTCAGCTGCTTGTCGGCGGCTCATGGGCCCGCCGGATGCTGATTGCCGGGGAGATTCTTAGCCTAGAAGACGCACTGTCTACTGGATTCGCGATCAGCGCAGGTAGTCGCGAGGAAGTTATGGCAGCGGCAGCGCAAATCGGCAAAGGCTCCCCACATACCTTGCTTAATCTCAAGATGGAGTTTGCCACGTCGTCGTCAAGCCCCTTCTCTGAAGAAGAGCGTAACGCTGCCCGTGTAGAAGCGTGGCGGGCGCGTCAGCAGTAAACCGTCCGATGCCCCTAGCTGCTAGAGCGTGGGGATTTCCTGCCGGAATTCCGAGACTATGTAGCAGTTAGGGGCGGTCGTAGTTTTAAGGGGCGTGCAAGAGAAAGCCGCCCTGATTGCCAAATCGTGGCGCAAATGTGAAAGAAATCGGCGCCAATTTGGCAATCAGGGCGGCTACGGGGTGAAGCAGCAGCGGGGGCTAAGCCCAGGGCTCAATCGGGTTACCCTGCCACACCGAGTTGGCAGGCACGCGGTCACCGCGCATAACCAGCGAGCCTGGGCCCACGGTGGCGGCCTTGCCCACCAGCGACGCCGGCAGTGCCACGGAGTGGGACGCTAGCGTGGAGCCGGCCTCAATGGTGACCGTGTCGAGGCTCATCACGCGGTCCTGGAAGAGGTGCGTCTGCACCACGGTGCCTGGACCCACGGAGGCGCCGGCGCCCACAACACACAGGTCGGTTTCCGGGAACCAGTAGGAATCAATCCACGCGCCGCCGCCAATCTTGACGCCAAGAGCGCGCAGACCGAGGTTAATCTCACCGGTGCCCAGCGTGTGCTGGAAGAACCACGGCGCAGCGACTGCCTCCACGAAGGCGTCTTGGAGCTCGTTGAGCCACACGAAGGCGGACCACAGCGGGTGGTCACCCGAGCGGTGTTGGCCCACGCAGATCCACTTCACGGCCACGGTGATCGCCATGCCGACGCCCCCGACAGCCGTCAAGATGAGACCGGAAAGCAGCCAGGCAACAGCGATGCCAAAGGAATCGACAAGGGCGTAAAGGCTGGCCAGAACACCGGCCAAGAGCATCGCAGAGGTCATTGGCGCGAGCAAGCGCATCGTCTCCACGACGCCGCGCGCTGCCTTGACCCCGAAGCCCGGGTTGTAGGTCAAAGACTCGCCCTGCACGCCGTCCACGTGTGCTTCGACGCGACGCATGCGCTCCGGCGGGGAGCCCCACCAGTTGGAACCGGACTTGGACTTCTTTGGCGTCGACGAGAGCACTGCAACCAGTGAGTTCTTCGACAGCTTGCGGCCTGGGCCCGTGATTCCGGAGTTGCCCACGAAGGAGCGCTTGCCCACCTTGGTCTCGCCAGTGAGCATCCAGCCGCCGCCGAGTTCGTAGCCGCCGATCATGGTGTCGTCGGCGAGGAACGCACCGTCCTTGATGTCCGTGAGCTTGGGGATCATCACCGCGGTGGAAATCTCCACGTCCTTGCCGATCTTGGCCCCGAGCGTGCGGAACCACAGGGGAGTCAGCTGCGAGGCGTAGAGCGGGAACAAGGTGGTGCGGGCATCGTCCATGAGGCGCTCGATGGACCACAGGCGCCAGCCTGCGGCCGAACGCACCGGAACGACGCCCGGCTTGAGCCCGATGGACAGAATCCGCACGCCCAGCCAGGTCTGCGCCATGTAGAAGGCGAAGGCCACCAGCGCGCCGAATGGGGCGAAGAAGAGGGAGCCGATGAAGTCGTTGCCTTCGGTTACGTGGAGACCCCACGCGACCAACGCCGCGCCGAGACCCAGCGCCACGATGGGCTGGATTGCGAGCAGAATCGAGGTCAGGCCGTAGAAGGCCACCCACCATGGGCGGCGCTTCGGCAGCTCGGAAGGGAATCGGTGCTTGGAGCGGCCCACCTTCTTGGCCGGCGAGCCGGACCAGCGCTGGCCGTCCTTGATTTTCTTCTTGCCGGTAACCGTGGAACCGGCCTCCACGTGGGAGTACTTGCCCACGTTGGTGCCCGGCAGCAGCGTCGAGCGCGCACCGACGCGCGCGCCTTCGGCAACGTTGATGGCGCCGACGTGGAGGATATCGCCGTCGAGCCAGTAGCCGGAGAGGTCCACCTCCGGCTCGATGGCGGCGTGGTCGCCGAGGGCCAGCAGGCCCGTGACCGGCGGCAGGGAGTGCAAGTCGACGCCGCGGCCAATCTTCACGCCCAAGGTGCGGGCATAGTTGTTGACCCAGGTGGCGCCGGCAATAGACCGTGATCCGGAGGCATCGGCCCAGCGCTCAGCGGCCCAGATGCGCAGGTGCGTCGAGCCGCCGCGCGGGTAGTCACCGGGCTCAATTCCACTGGTGAGAAGGCGTGCTCCGTAGCCGCCGATAGGGATGCGGCCAATTGGAGTGGCGAAGACGATGACCATGACAGCCACCAGCCACCACGGGGTGGTCAGCGCCCAGTCCGCGCCGACGGCGTGGGCGAGGTTGGAGCCCAGCAGCAGCCAGGCCAGCCAGGAGGTGGCAGCCAGGGTCATCACCGGGACCTGGATGAGGGTCTGCAGCGCGCGGGTGCGGCCGCTGACCTTGCGCACGGAGCGCGGGGCGACGGTGGCGGGGCGCTCCTCAGCGCCCCCGATGTGCTCGGCGAGGGAGCCGAGGCGTGGGTGGTCGTAGAGATCCCGCACGGCCACGGTGGGGTAGCGCTCGCGGATGCGGCCCACGAGCGTCGCGGCGGCCAGGGAGGTGCCGCCCAAGGAGAAGAAGTCCGCGTTCTCGTCGGAGACGGAAACACCGAGGGTTTCGACCCACAGCTGCGCCAGCCACTCCTCGGTCTGGGTAAGACCTGCAGCTTCCACACCAACGCCTGGCAGCGGCCACGGCAGGGCCTTCTTGTCCACCTTGCCGGAGGTGCGGATGGGCAGCTCCTCCATCACACAGATGCGAGGGACCAAGGCTGCAGGCATGGTCTCAGCGAGACGATCGTGCGCGGCTTGCTGGTCGAAGCCCTTTGCTTCGTCCTCGAGGGACACATAGCCCACCAGCACGGATTCGCCGCCTGGCGTCTTTTGTACGGCTACGGCCGAGTTATAGACGTTGGGCAACGCGGCGACGTTGGCCTCGACCTCACCGAGCTCGATGCGGCGGCCGCCAATCTTGACTTGGTCGTCCACGCGGCCCACGAAGTAAAGGCCGTCCTCTTCCAAGCGCACGTGGTCGCCCGTGCGGTAGGCACGCTGCCATGCCATGGACTGCAGCGGCGCGTACTTTTCCGTGTCCTTGGCTGGGTCCAGGTAGCGGGCGAGTCCCACGCCACCGATGACGAGTTCGCCGACATCGCCGAGGCCCACGGGGAAGCCTTGCTTGTCGACGACCGCCAAGTCCCAGCCGTTCAAAGGCAAACCGATGGACACGGGGCGGCCTGGCAGCATGCGCTGCGCGCAGGCCACGACGGTGGCCTCAGTTGGGCCGTAGGTATTCCACATCTCACGGTCATCGGTTGCCAGACGGTCCACCAGTTCCTGGGAGCAGGCTTCGCCGCCGACGATGAGCAGGCGAATGTTGTCGAGCGCCTCGGCTGGCCACAGGCCCGCCAAGGTAGGGACGGTGGACACGACGGTGATGTCGCGGCGGATGAGCCAGGGGCCTAAGTCCATGCCGGAGCGGACCAGAGAACGTGGCGCGGGCACCAGACAGGCGCCGTGGCCCCAGGCTAGCCACATCTCTTCGCAGGAGGCGTCAAAGGCTACGGAGAGGCCTGCGAGGACGCGGTCGTCGGGGCCGAGCGGGCCGTGCGGATGATCCACGAGGAAAAGAGCTGCCTCAGCGTCAACAAATGCGGCCGCGGAGCGGTGGCTGACGGCAACGCCCTTGGGCTTGCCGGTGGAGCCGGAGGTAAAGATGATCCAGGCGGTATCGTCCGGGGTCGGCGCGCCCGCCTCGTCGCCTCTTGCTGCGGGGCGCTGCGGACGCAGGGAGCGGAAGCCTTCGTCGCTGAACACGCCGTCGATGTCGGCCTCGCCGAAGACCATCTCGGCGCGCTCGTCGGGGTCGTCGGCATCGACAGGCACGTAGGCCGCGCCCGCAGCCAAGGTGGCCAGAATCGCCAGGTAAAGTTCTCGCTTGCCGGAGGTCATCCGGATGCCGATGCGGTCGCCGCGGCGTACGCCGTTGGCGCGCAGCTCGCTGGCCCACGCCTCGACATCGGTGATCAGCTCGGAATAGGTGAGCACCTCGCCGTCGTCAAGCGCGGCGGCGTCGGGATGCAGCTCAGCAGTAGTGCAAATGATGTCCCAGAGCGTGCGCTCGCGTGGGGCATGCTCGCCCAGCAGGTACTGCTCGGGGACGTGAATGATTCCGGCGCCAGGCTGGTGCGCGTCTAAGGGGTCCTCGGGCAGCGCGTGGCGCCCGGTACTCTTTTCATCTTCCGCCATTTAAGCATCATCCTCGTTAGGGCCGATGATGGCGGTGGCGAGCTTACGCAGGTGCTTGAGCTGCTTGGAGGTGGACTCGTCGAGGGCGGCGTCCTCGGCGGCCGCGACGAGATCGGCAAGCTCCTTGTGCGCCTTGACGCCCTTCTTGGTCGACGCCACGATTTGGCGGCGGCGATCCTTGGGGTCGCGCTCGCGCTTGGCCCAGCTGCGCTCCTCGAGGGAGTCGATGAGGCGAACCATGTCGGAGGCGTCGATGGCTAGGGTCTCCGAAAGGGCCGACTGGGAGGCGACGTCGCCGTCGACGAGGCAGGTCAATACCCAGTACTCGCGGATGGTGGTCTGGCGGGTGCTGAGTGCTTGCTCGACGCCGTCGCGGGTGCGGCGGCGGAGGCGCTCGAGCTGGAAGGAAGGAGATTCGAGGAGAGCGTTGGGGATTGAAATAGTCGTAGCCATATAGATAAGGCTAGACGCCCCAACGTAAGAATCCTAAATTATGGGTAAGTCCCCATTGTTTATTTTCATTTGTCGTCGTAGACGGTGGGCATGCCCTGCGCAATCCAGGCGTCGGTGCCGCCGAGCACGTTGATGACGTCCCAGCCGCGAGCCTGCTCGAGGTACTGGCCCACTTGGACGCTGCGGCCGCCGGCGTGGCAGATCAAATAGATGTCGCGGTCCAGATCGATTTCGTCGAGGCGACCCACGATTTCACTCATCGGAATATGAGTAGCGCCCTTGGCGTGCTCTACCTCCCACTCGTGGGTTTCGCGGACGTCGATGAGCTGCGCGCCTTCTGGTACCTGGTTTGGTTCAACGTTTTCCATAGGCCCCAGCCTACCGGTGCGGTGAGATGGGGGACTCCCATGCACAATTTGCCAAATAGTGCCCTTGAAACTGCAGTTTTCGAGGGCTTAGTTGGCAAAATGTGCCTTAAAGGGAGAGCTAGCGGTTTGCGGAGAGGAGTGCGCGCCACGGTGGGGCTACCTCACCGTGGCGGCGACTATTGTGCTGCTTGCGTTGGCCGCCGCTAGTAAAACCCTCCTCGCTCGTGGCTCCAGAGAAAGTGCCAGTCCCACGGCGGGCGGAGATAGCTCTTCTTGCCGTGGGCAATGGCGAGTACTTGCTGCACTACTTTGTCGCAGTGGTGCTTTATGGTCGTGGCCGTGTAGTGGAGAGGAATCCAGCCGCGATGTGCGGCGTCGTTAAGCTTTTGGCGATCTAGTTCGAAACGCTGTCTAGTCTCGCCGCTGTGATAGGCATAGCCGTCCACCTCGATGGCGATGCGATGCTTCTCCAAGAGGATGTCCCAGCGGTAGGGGCCAATCATTGCGTTGTTGCGGACCTCAAAGTGCGGCTCGAGGGCGCGGGTGAGCTGGCGCTCGGGCACCGAATCCGCGCCGAGGATGGCCCGCTCCAGCACGCGCCGGGTGTGGGCTGGAAACCTTGGGAAATCCATCTCCCACAGCTTGAGCCGCTCCCGTGCGTGCTTGCCGGGTAGCAGATGCTCGAGGAAATCCACCGCGTGGTCTTCCGGCATTATTTCGAGGGCCTGGAGCGGATTGCACACGTTGACTTCGTCGTAGGGGAATACGCCCTTGGGCTGTGCGCGGCGGCTTTTGAAGTAGGTGCTCTCGGGTAGCCGGTTTGCGCGGATTAGCTGCAGCGGAAACTTAAGGCGCTGGTTTAGGTGCTTGGCCGCGGCGGAGTAGCCGTCGAGCGCGCTATCGGGCCAGCGCCGGGTGAGGATCTCCGCGAGTTGGTGCGGGCTTGGCTCCGCGGAGAGGTAGAGCCCGTGGCAGATTTTGAGCCCGCCGCGGCGTGAGGCATTTCTGCCCGTGTAAATTTCCATCGCTTCCCCCTCGATGGTGCTTCTAGGCCTTCGCGTTGTTCCCCCGAAAACGCGAAAGGTACATTTTGCCAAATAGTGGGCGAAACCCTGCGGGTTTCAAGCCCTTACTTGGCAAAATGTACCTCAGAAGTGCGAAGCTGTCGCGCCAGAGGGCGCCAGAGGCGCTCAGCCCAAAGCCTTACTTGTGGCGAGCGATAGCCTCTTCGAGGATCTTCTCCGCCTCAGCCTTGTCGCCCCAGCCAGAGCCGGTAACTTCCTTGTTCGGCTCCAGGTCCTTGTAGTGGACGAAGAAGTGCTCGATCTCGTCCTTGATGGAATCCTCAACATCGTTGATGTCCTGGTAGCGCTCCCAGCGCGGATCATCGATGACGCAAAGCAGCTTGTCGTCGCCGCCAGCCTCGTCGGTCATCTTGAAGACGCCGAGGACGCGAGCCTCAACAACAACGCCCGGGAAAACTGGCTCCGGCAGGATGACCAGCGCATCGAGCGGGTCGCCGTCCTCACCGAGGGTGTGGTCGATGAAACCGTAGTCAGCCGGGTAGGCCATCGGGGTGAACAGGTAACGGTCAAGGAAGACCTTGCCGGTCTCGTGGTCAACCTCGTACTTGTTGCGGGAGCCCTTTGGGATCTCGATGGTAACTTGCACGCTCACTGCGAATTCCTCCATTGGGAAGTTGTCTGTCAATTGCTCCCAATAGTCTACCGTGCCGTGCAATCGCGCTAGGGTGAAAGGCGATGAAAGCGAAGCACATGTGGTGGACAGGCACGGCCGTGGTGACGGCCGCTGCCATTGCAGGCACGGCTGTCCTAGGCGTAAACATCCAGCGCACCTACAACGGACTGGACCACGGCACGCCCTACTCGCAGGAGGCGCCGGTGACTCCTTTGCAGGTCGCGGAACCAGGCGAGGTGGATTTGATGGCGTTGAAGGGCAGGCTCAATGAGTTGGGCAAGGACCCGGCCTTGGCCACCTTTGGCGGGCAGGTCATCGACACCACCACTGGCGAGGTCGTGTGGGACCGCGATGCCGCGCGCCCCTTGACACCCGCTTCCTCCACGAAGGTCCTCACGCTGGCCGCCGCGACGTTGGCGCTCGACGAGGACGAGCGGATAATCACCCAGGTCATGCAGGGGGAGAAGGAAGGCACCGTGGTGCTGCGCGCGGCTGGCGACGTCTGGATGACCTCCGAACAGCTCGACGATTTGGCCTCGCAGGTGGGTAAGGCTGACGAGGTCATTCTCGACACCAGCGCCTGGGCGGGCGCCCCGCAGGCACCGGGCTGGGACCCGGAGAATGTCGATGAGGGATTCGTCGCACCGATGGAGCCCATCATGCTCTACGGCGGTCGCCTGGGCAAGACCACTGGCGACGTCCCGCGCAGCCACACCCCTGCCCAGGACCTAGCGAAGGCCCTGGCCAAGCGCCTGGGGACCGACAAAGTCAGCCAGGGCACTGCGCCGCAGGCCGGCGTGGTGCTGGGCGAGGTGCAGTCCGCGCCGCTGTCTGAGCGCGCGCAGGACGCCGCGAAGGATTCGGACAACGTCATGGCTGAGGCCATCGGACGCGAGCTGGCGATTGCGCGCGGCAAGGAGCCGAGCTTCGCCGGTGCTGTCGAGGCCACCCTCGAGGTGCTGAAGGTTAACAAGATTGACGTCACGGGAGTGACGATCAAGGACAACTCTGGCCTCTCCACCGAAAACCGCATTTCGGCCGCGGTGCTCACGCAAATCATGAACATGGCCACAGAGACCGACGAGCTGCGCCCATTGCTGGGCTACCTGCCGCTGGCTGGTGGCGACGGAACGCTGTACACCCGCTATGGCGATTCCGGAGCACGCGGCTTCGTGCGCGCCAAGACCGGCACGCTGACTGGCGTCTCCGCCTTGGCCGGCACTGCGCAGGGCAACTCCGGCCGCGTGTACGCCTTTGCTTTCCTGGTCAACGACGGAGACATCCTTGCCGCCCGCAAGGCGCAAGACGCCCTGGCTAGCGCGCTCCATGACTTCTAAGTTCACGGGCACGCCATTTTGGCCGCGGGTCTCGCCAAACTTTCTGGCCTGCCGCCGCGCGGTCGCTGACTTCGCCGTGTGCCGGGAAATCGCTGTGGGGCTTTCGGGAGGCGCCGACTCGCTGGCGCTGACTGCCGCGCTGGTAGCCGAGGGCTTCGACGTCGAGGCGTTGTGCATCGACCATGGCCTGCAGGACGGATCGGCCGAGCAGGCGGCGAAGGCCGCGGCGCAGGCTGAGGCCTTGGGGGCGCGTGCGCGGGTGCTGAAGGTGGACGTCGCGAAGCAAGGCTCCATGGAGGCCGCCGCGCGAGTGGCGCGCTACCGCGCGTTCGCGGCTGCTACCGACGCCCCCGTTGCCGTGGCACACACCGCCGACGACCAAGCAGAAACCCTGTTGCTGGGCGCGCTGCGCGGCAAGGTCGCCGGCATGCTGCCCACGGCCGAGATTGAGGGCGTGCAGGTGGTACGCCCGCTGCTCACCGTGCGCCGCGCGCAGACCCTCGGCGCCTGCGAGGAACTGGGGCTTGAGCCCTGGCACGACCCGCAGAATTCCGACACCAACTTCCGCCGGGTGGCTCTGCGCCACGACATCATTCCGCGGCTCACGGATCTGGTCGGTGGGGACGTGGTGCCAGCACTCGCGCAGGCGGCTGCCGACGCCGCCCGCGACGACGAGTTCCTCAGCGTCAGCATGGATATCGCTACGCCCGAAATGGATGCAGTCGAGCTCGCTGCCCTTGCTGAGCCGGTGCGCCGTCGCACCATCGCCGCGTGGCTGAACGCGCAGGGCGTGGAGGTGACGCGGGAGGCTGTGCGCGGAGTCGACAAGCTGTGCGTCGACTGGCACGGGCAAGGGGGAGTAGCTGTGAGTTACCCGCAAACAATCAAAACTATGGGGCAAAGGTTGGAAGTGTCACGCGTTGGTGGCAAACTGGCACTATTGTCCGGTCACTAAAGGAGCGCACGCGTGCACGACAAGAAAGATTTCAACGTCCCAGCAAACCCCTACGGCGAAGACGTCGAAGCAATCCTCATCGGCGAGGATGAACTGCAAGCCAGGATTCAAGAGATGGCGGACAGCGTTTCCGCTAAATATAAGGACGCAGAGGATGAGCTGATTCTCGTTTGCGTGCTCAAGGGAGCCGTCTTCTTCATGACGGACTTTGCGCGCAAGCTGTCGATTCCGTCCCAGCTGGAATTCATGGCTGTGTCCTCCTACGGCAATGCCACATCCTCCTCCGGCGTGGTCCGCATTCTCAAGGACTTGGACCGCGACATCGAGGATTGCGACGTTCTTATCGTTGAGGACATCATCGACTCCGGCCTGACCTTGTCGTGGCTCATCCGCAACCTGAAGGGCCGCAACCCGCGTTCCCTCGAGGTTGTCACCTTGCTGCGTAAGCCTGAAGTTATCCGCGCAGAGATCGATCTGCTCGACGTTGGATTCGATATCCCTAACGAGTTCGTCATCGGTTACGGCCTCGATTATGCGGAGCGTTACCGCGACCTGCCCTACGTCGGCACTTTGCACCCTGACGTGTACACCAACAAATAGGTACTGATGAAAAACAAGAATGTCCTCCGCTACGGCGGAATCGCAGCGCTCGTTTTGGTTGCGCTGTATGCATTTACCTTCTTCACTAATGACTCCCGCAGCTACATGCGGGTGGATACTTCTGTGGCGATGAAGCAGCTCAGCGATAAGAACGTCGCTGAGGCGCAAATCGACGACCGCGAACAACAGGTACGCCTCAAGCTCAAGAAACCGGTCACGGTGGAGGAACGCGAGGGCGTTGAAGAGGTCATCGCCAAGTATCCGGCACGTGCCTCCGAGCAGATTTTCAACTCGGTAAAGGACTCCGGGGCGGAGAAGTACCAGACCAAGGTCACCCAGGAATCCTTCTTGGGCTCCATGGTCAGCTTCTTGCTGCCGATGATCATCTTGTTCGCGTTCCTCTTCTGGTTTATGTCCCGCATGCAGCAAAACGGCGGCGGCATGTTCGGCATCGGAGGTAACAAGGCCAAGCAACTGACCAAGGACATGCCCACCAACACGTTTGCGGACGTCGCTGGCGCGGACGAGGCAGTTGACGAGCTGCAGGAAATCAAGGACTTCTTGGATGACCCAGAGCGCTACCATGCACTCGGTGCGAAGATTCCGCGCGGCGTGCTGCTTTATGGCCCTCCGGGAACCGGTAAGACGCTGCTGGCGCGCGCCGTCGCGGGTGAGGCGGGCGTTCCTTTCTTCTCCATCTCGGGTTCCGACTTCGTGGAGATGTTCGTTGGCGTGGGCGCCTCCCGCGTGCGCGATCTGTTCAAGCAGGCGAAGGAAAACAGCCCCTGCATCATCTTCGTCGATGAGATCGACGCCGTGGGTCGCCAGCGCGGCTCCGGCACCGGCGGTGGGCACGATGAGCGCGAGCAGACCCTGAACCAGCTGCTCGTGGAAATGGACGGCTTCGGTGACCGTGAGGGTGTCATCCTCATTGCCGCGACCAACCGTCCGGATATTCTGGACCCGGCGTTGCTGCGCCCGGGCCGCTTCGACCGCCAGATTCCGGTCACTAACCCAGACCTGGCTGGCCGCGAGGAGATTCTGCGTGTCCACGCTAAGGACAAGCCTTTGGCCAAGGAAGTCGATGTGGCGCAGCTGGCCAAGCGCACTGCTGGTATGTCCGGCGCTGACTTGGCTAACGTTCTTAACGAGGCAGCACTGTTGACCGCGCGTATCGGCGGCAACGTTATTACTTATGACGCCCTCGAAGAGGCTACCGACCGCGTGGTGGGCGGCCCGCGCCGCCAGGGCAAGATCATCTCCGAGCACGAGAAGAAGGTCACGGCCTACCACGAGGGCGGCCACACCTTGGCCGCTTGGGCGCTCAAGGATATTGAGCGCGTTTACAAGGTCACCATCTTGGCCCGTGGCCGCACCGGTGGCCACGCGATGACCTCGCAGGAAGACGACAAGGGCATGTACACCCGCGACGAGCTCTTCTCCCGCTTGGTCTTCGCCATGGGCGGACGTGCCGCTGAGGAACTCGTATTCGGTGCGCCGACCACGGGTGCTTCTTCCGATATTGAGAACGCCACCAAGATTGCACGCTCCATGCTCACCGAGTACGGCTTCTCGCCGGACCTGGGCACCGTAAAGTACGGCAAGGAGCAGGGCGACCCATTCGGCTACGGCATGGGTGGCGGCTCCATTGAGTACTCCGACGATGTGGCCGCACGCATCGACGAGCAGATGCGCTACCTGCTCGACCGTGCGCATCAGCAGGCCTATGACATCCTGGCGGAAAACCGTGACTACCTGGATAAGCTCGCGGAAATGCTGCTGGACAAGGAGACCCTGCGTCGTCCGGACCTGGAGGGCATCTTCGAAGGCATCGAGCCGCGCGCGGCTTTCGACGTCTTCCCGAACGAAGATGATCGCTTCCCGCGCCAGGCTGGCCGCGAGCCGGTTAAGACCCCGGCCGAGTTGGCCAAAGAACGCGGGGAGGAGCTTCCGAAGCGCATGACGCTGGTGGAGGCTTCCCGCGCGGCCCGCGAGCGCCGCCTTGCCGGTGAAAGCCAGGCCGAGGGCGAGATTGGCTTCAGCTTTGGCCAGCACGCCGGTGACAAGGTTGAGGGTAAAAACACCTTCTTCGAGCCGGAAGAGGCCGCGCCGAGCGATCGCCCCACCACCGAGATCCCACGTGTCGGTGGCCGCCACTCCAAGCCGCAGGAACCAAGCGATCAGTGGTCCAGCTACGGCGAGGAACAGCGCGCGAATAACCCCTACAACGGCACTAAGAAGGACGACAATGAGCGATAACATCCCAGCTAAGGGAGAATTCGACCAAGCCCGCGCCGAAGCGGCCGTGCGGGAACTGCTCATTGCGGTGGGCGAGGACCCTGACCGCGAAGGCCTCCAAGAGACCCCGGCCCGCGTCGCCCGCGCCTATAAGGAAGTCTTCGCCGGGCTGCACGCCGACCCCACCGAGGTCCTCCACAAGACCTTCGCGGAAGAGCACCAGGAGCTGGTCCTCGTGCGTGATATCCCGATTTACTCCACCTGCGAGCACCACCTCGTGCCTTTCTACGGCGTGGCACACATCGGCTACATCCCCGGCCCCGACGGTCAGGTCACCGGCCTGTCCAAGTTGGCTCGCCTGGCGGACTTGTACGCCAAGCGCCCGCAGGTCCAGGAGCGCCTGACCTCCCAAATCGCTAATGCGCTTGTCGACGTCCTCCATGCCCAATCCGTGATCGTGGTCATCGAATGCGAGCACCTGTGCATGGCGATGCGCGGCATCCGCAAGCCAGGCGCCACCACCACAACCTCGGCTGTGCGCGGCGGTTTCAAGAGCAACGCCGCATCCCGCGCCGAGGTTATGAGCCTCATTAGGAGCTAGCAATGGCAGTTAGTGACTTGACCGTCCCCGGCCGCACCTTGGTCATGGGAATCGTGAACGTCACCGAAGATTCTTTTTCCGACGGTGGGCGCTGGATCGACGTCGATGCCGCGCTCGCGCATGCTCGCGAGCTGGTCGCCGCGGGCGCTGACATGATCGACGTCGGCGGCGAATCCACCAGGCCGGGAGCGGTACGTGTGGAGGCGGACGTCGAGAAGCAGCGCGTGGTTCCGGTGATCCGTGCGCTCCACGAAGAGGGAATCAAGACCTCCGTCGACACCATGCGCGCTTCCGTGGCCAGTGCCGCGGCCGAGGCCGGCGTAGACCTCATCAATGATGTCTCTGGCGGCCTCGCGGATAAAGAGATGTACGCCGCGATGGCCGATTCCGGGCTGCCCGTGTGCCTGATGCATTGGCGCACCGTGCAGTTCGGTTCCGCGGCTGGTAGCGCCGACCACGGCGGTGACGTGGTGCGCGACGTGCACGAACGCCTAGCGCAGCTTTCCGACGCCGCCCTTAAAGCAGGAGTTTCCGCAGACAACATCGTCCTCGACCCGGGCCTGGGCTTTGCCAAGACCCCGCAGGACAACTGGGCGCTGCTCAAAGCGCTCCCGAGCTTCCTTGAGGGCGAGTTCCCCATCCTGGTGGGGGCGTCGCGCAAGCGCTTCCTTGCTGCCATCCGCGAGGACCGCGGCGTGGAGTCCTCGCCGCTCCTGGCGGACCCGGCCACTGCTGCGGTGACCGCAATCTCTGCGCAGATGGGCGCGTGGGGCGTGCGCGTGCACGAGGTCGGCGTCTCCCGTGACGCCGTGGACGTGGCCGCCGCCTGGAACGCCGGTCTGGAGTATTCTGGCGGGCTAAACGCCACGGGCAGTTACACCAATGGAAAGGGCAACTGATGGCAGACCGCATTGAACTCACCGGCCTCGAATGCTTTGGTTACCATGGGGTCTTCCCGGAGGAAAAGCGTGAGGGCCAGCCCTTCATCGTGGACGTGACCTGTTGGACGGAATTCCCCACCACCGATGACTTGGCGGGCACGGTTAATTACGCAGAGCTTGCCGACGTCGCGGCCACCATCGTGGAGGGCCCGTCCCGGGACCTCATCGAGACCGTGGCCAACGAGGTCGCGGACACCATCATGCAGCGATTCGACCTGCTGCACGCGGTCGAGGTGACCATCCATAAACCGAAGGCGCCGATTCCGCGCACCTTCGCTGACGTGGCTGTTGTGGCACGGCGTTCCCGAAAGAAGATGGGCTGATGCGCGCGGTATTGTCGATTGGCTCCAACATGGATGACCGCCGCGCGCTGTTGCAGAGGGTCTTTGACGAGTTCGCGGAAGAGACCGTCGCGGCCTCGCCCGTGTACTCCACACCGCCGTGGGGAGTGGAGGACCAAGACGAGTTTCTCAATGCAGTGCTCATCGTGGAGGTGGATTCCACACCGATGGAGTTGCTGCGCCGCGGGCAGGGCCTGGAACAGGCTGCGGAGCGCGTGCGCGTGCGGCACTGGGGACCGCGCACGCTCGACGTTGATATCGTGCAGGTAGACGGCATTACTTCCGAAGACCCGGAACTGACCCTCCCGCACCCTTTTGCCCACGAGCGCGCTTTCGTTCTGGTGCCGTGGTTGGCCGCGGACCCTAAGGCCCGCTTGGGCGATACTGCCGTGGCTGATCTCATCGCAGTGCTCGACCCGCACGAGGTGGAGCAGGTGAAACCGCTATGAAGCGGACGTCGATTGGCTGGCTCGTGGGCACTGGTCTGTTTGTTGCCGCAGCGGCAGCTATCCTGACCACCCGCTTTTACGGTTCCATGTTGGCCATTCCGGCCACGGTGTCTATTTCGTTGTGGGCCATGGCGTTAGTGTGTGCGTTCCTGACGTGGAAAGTGCGAAGCGCCAAGGAAGACGAGCATGGGATTGGACTGGACAAATCGCAGCTCAACCCGCTGACCATCGCGCAGTTTCTGCTGGTGGGTAAGGCCTCGGCGTGGACGGGTGCCATCGTCGGCGGTGTTTATGCGGGCATGCTGGTTTATGTGCTCCCGCGCGCGGGCGAACTTGTGGCCGCGTCGAGTGACTTGGCTGGGGTTCTCACCTCGGCGCTGGGCGGCGTGGCGTTGTCCGTGGCAGGAGTGGTTTTGGAACGCCATTGTGAGGTCCCGCCCGACGCGCTGGGGAATACTTAGTAAGTCTTTTTCAGCTACGGAATGTAGATTAGTGGGCATGACTGCTCCGAACCCTAATGCTATAAATTCCGCGCCGAAGAAGGCAGATGCTGGTTCTATCGGACTCATTGTCCTAGTGATTCTGGCCGTTATCGCTAGCATGGTCATGCTGATTTCGGGTTCTGCGAGCGCATTGAAGCTGGCGCTCATCGCGGCGTTGTGGGCTGCGGTCTTGGGCTTCTTCTTGGTGGTTCGTTACCGCCGCGAGGCAGCCGAGTCTGCGGCGTTGCTGGAGGCGGAGCGCTCACGTCAGCCTGCGCCGGTGCAGCAGGACTCCGACATCATGGAGGAGATCCGCCGCGAGCTGGCCTCCATTCGCGCCCAGATCGAGGAGCTGTCGGGCCGCGAGTTCACGTATGAGCCGGCCGCGCTGCACGCAGAGGCCCGCCGCATCATGGAGCTGGAGGAAAAGACCCGCGAGCCGGAGGTCAACTTCACCCAGGCTTCCAAGGGAGCACCTACTGCCGACGCCGTCGCTGGTCGCCTTGGCTCGCAGCCATCCGCGCCGCGCACGCCGCAGCACAATCCGCTGGACGACATCATTGCGCAGCGAGTCCAGCAGCGAAATGAACAAAAGGCGCCTGCCCAACAGCCGTTGCCGCCTCAGACCGCACCGAAGCAGCACTTCCCGGCGGGCCAGTCCGCGCAGGTCTCGCCACAGTCCACATTCGATACTGCTTCCTTCCAAACCGTCCGCTGGGACGGCCAGCAGTCCACGCACGCTAAGCAGGAAGCGCCTGCGCAGCAGCGCAGTTGGCAGCAAGCGACGTCGGAAAGCCAGCAGCCTAAGCCGGCGAGCCATAAGCACCGCGCCCCAGAGCAGACCGAGTCCCGTGGACGCCGCCGCAGCGACGAGCCGCGCGAGGGCGCTGTCTCCGTGGCGGAGCTCATGGCGGCGATGAAAAAGAAGAAGTAGATGCGCGCCCCGCGGATGCGCGTAGCGGTCTTCGGCGCGTCTAATGCCGGCCGTTTACTCGCCGGCGAAATGCGAACGGCGGGCCACACCGTCGAGGTGCTCAGCGACCTTAGCGAACTGAGCAACTACCAGGCCCTCATCGTCGCTGTCGGGGACGCGCGCCTTGCACAGGCAGTGGACCTTCTCGAGAACTACGTGCACAAAGGTCTCATCGTCTTCCACACTTGCCTCTCCCGCGGCGTGCAGGTGCTTGACCCGCTAGAGACCAAGGGCTGCGTCGTGGCCGCAGTCGCCCCATACTCGGCGGAGCGCTGGGCAGTGACCACCGTCGACGAGCTAGGGGAGACCGTCGCCGAGCTGGTTTTGGGGGAGGCGCAGTTCACGGCGGCGTCGTTTAGCGATATCGAAAGGCCTGCCCTCGCCGCCCGCGTGTACTATGCCCAAATGCTGACTCTTCTCGCGGTTGACGCCAACGCGGACGTCTTTGGCGACGGTGCCGATGTCACGGCCGCCCACGGCGACGCACTGACGGCACTCGAAAGCTCCGAGGTCATCGCGGCGTTCCGCAGCCTCGAGGAGCCCGGCATGCGCCGCGCCTACCTCGAAGCCGCCCGCCGCGTTGGCGAGGTCTATCACCGCGAAGAACTAGAAATGTGGGCACTACAGGAGGAAACCCGATGAATGTCGTTGAGGACATCGACCGCATCCGCATGGTGGGCAGCGCCTACCGCAAGACCGGCCGCCGCGTCGTTCTCGTGCCGCTGGGCAAGGGCGTGCACGCGGGCCACCTCGCCCTCATTCAGGCCGCCCGTCGCATCCGCGGCGCCGTTGTGGTCGTCGCGCTCAGCGACCTTACCGATGTGGATGTGCTGGGGGAAGTGGACGTCGTCTGGCATGCCCCCGCTACGCCCGAGCGCACACGCGTCGTCCCGCAGTTTCACGGCATGGAGGACGTGAGCGCAGAACTGACCCGCATCGTGGGGCTCATCGGTGCACTTGCGCCAAGCGACGTCGTCATGGGCGAGAAGGACTACGAGCTCCTCGTGGCCACGCAGCAGGCGTGTACGGACCTGCACCTTGGCGTGCGCGTGCAGGGCGTGCCGGCCGTGCGCATGGCGGACGGCGTGGTGATGAGCCTGCGCAATGCCGACGTGGCGCCGGAAGCCCGCGAGCAGGCGAGCGCCCTGTCCGCCGCACTGACCGCCGGTGCTTATGCCGCGGAGGCGGGCGCCGAGAAGGTGCTGGAGGTCGCCAGCGAGGTGCTGAGCGCCGCGGGCGTGGAGCCGGAGTACCTGGAGCTGCGTGGACGCGACCTCGGCGAGCCGCCCGCGGAGGGGGACGCGCGCCTTTTCGTCGCCGCCACCCTGGGTGGAGTGCGCTTGATTGACAGCGTGGGCCTGCCGCTGGGTATCGGTTTCCGCAATTTGGACAATCAAGACAGCTAGTCTGGAATCCATGAAGATTGGATTCCTTGGCGCGGGCGCCATCGGTGGATATTTTGGCGGCATCCTCGCGCAGGCGGGGCACGAGGTGGGCTTTGTGGCCCGGGGCGAGACGCTGCAGACGCTGCGCACCACGGGCCTGACGCTTATCGACGCCGATGACAAAGAAACCATCCTCCCCGGCCTGCTGGCGGCGGAGACGTTCGCGGAACTCAAGGATCTGCTTGGCGGGCTCGACGTGGCGATTATCGCCTCGAAGGCGCTACCGGGTAACGCGACTTTCGGCCCGGACCCGGAGTCATTGGCGGGGATTCCCGTGGTGACGACCCACAACTCCGTGGAGATTCCCTACCTTGCCGCGGATCTGTTCGGGGAGGAGAATGTTCTGGCCGGCGTCGCCCGCGTGTACGCCACCCGCTTGGGTGCGGCGAAGGTCAAGCGCAATCCCGGTCCGCTGTCGCTGGCGTTTGGGCCGATGGTGCCGGGTACGCTGCCGCAGGGCCAAGCGCTTGCCAGCGCCCTCAACGACGCCGGCGCCCGCGGCAAGTTCCACCCCACGCCGTTGGTGGATGTGTGGGCCAAGGCAATGTTTGTGACCACCACAGGAACGCTGGGCGCGCTGGTGGATAAGCCGATCGGCTATCTCTGCAAAGAGATTCCCGAGCAGCTGGAGGCGTTTATGCGCGAGGTGGAGACCGTGGGCCGCGCCATGGGCGTGGAGCTGCCAGAGAAGGTGGTCGAAGAAACCATGGGCTTTGCCCGCCAGCAATACCCGGAGGCCACCTCTTCCATGCAGCGCGACATCAAGGATCGCCTGCCTAACGAACTTGACGCGCAGGTGGGCGCCATTCGCCGCATGGGCCAGCGCGCTGGAGTTGTGACCCCGCTCTTCGACTTTGCTCAGGACGTGTTGGAGGCCCAGCTCCGCAACTAGCGCGCCCGCTGCTGAGCGCGGGTAGTTGGTACCGCGGTTACGGCTCCGTGGTACTGCCTGTTTCCGGTTAGTTGGTACCACCGCCGGGGGTTGACCGGCGAGAGCCCAGAAGCGAAGTCGGGTTTCGCCGGTCAGTGAAGGTTAGCTGTCTACGGTTGTCTGAGCGTGCGCGAGGTGTTGGCGCATGTCGTAGTCGCCGAGTTCGATGCGCTGTCCGGCGTTGAGTCTGCTGACCAGTGAGTCTGCTCCGACGGGGTCAGGGAGTTTCTTTATCCAGTAGGCCGCAGTTGTTTGGGAGACGATGATGGTCGGCAGTCTTCCGTCGCGGTCGAATATGATCTTGGTTAGGTCTTCTTGTCCGCGCTGGTTGATTCCTATCGTTAGGAAATCATCAAGGATGAGTACATCAATGTTTTGTAGCCTGCGCATTTTAGCTACGTAGCGTTCATCTGCCGGCGGGAAGGCCGCTAATTCATCGACGAGCTGATCCAGTCGGTAGTAGGCGACGCTGTATTCGGCCTGGCAGGCAGCAATACCGATAGCGCAGGCGATGTAGGTTTTACCTGCACCGGTCGGTGCCAGGACGTGCACATTGGAAGGTTCGTCGCGCCAGGGTGTTGCGGCCAGTCGTTTGAGCTGGCGTAGATTCAACCTTCGTTCATCGGGGTTGATCAGCTCGGCGAGTGTTGCTCCCGGATAGCGGAATTTGGCTTGGGCTATGGCTTTGACGATGTTGGTTTGCCGACGCTTGGCTGCGGTTTCTTCCACTGCCTTTAAGAAGATCTCCTCTGGTAGAGCGGTGTTGGCGTCATCGGCAGCGGCCAGGTCGAAGAAGATATCGGCGAAGGTCGACAGACGCAGTTTACGCAGTGTAGCGCGCATGTCGTCGTCAAGATTGATGGTGGTCATGGTGGTCTAGGCCTCCTTCTTCGAGGTCGCGGTTGGGGTGTCGTAGTAGCTGGCGGGGCGCAGGAACACTGCATCAGGGATGGCGGTGATATCTACAGTGCGCGACTGGCCTTGATCGACCTGGACTGCTGGCGTTTGGTTAAGGGTGTGACCGTTGCGGGCGATGTCGGCTTGAATCCGTGCAATGACCTGCATGTTGGGTGCCAGGTTATGGTCGATGACTTGCTGGCAGGCAGGCTCTAGCGTGGTCTTGTTGTGCTTGTTTCCCAGCTTGACGAGTACGTTGCGGGCGGTATGCAGTCCGCGGGGTATGGCTTTGGCGTTGCGGTCCAAGATTGATAAGACAACCTTGGTGGTTGCCGGCCCAAACGACGAGGCCCGAGCAAGCAGCTCGTTGCGGGTAAGAGGTTTGATCCCAGCGATATCCTTGTCCGGGGTATGTGCCGGATCGGTGCAATAGCGGTACTTGAACCCGTGCATGCGCGAGTGTTCTGCAACCAGCTCGTCACCGTCGAAGATGCTGACCAGGCTGTTGGTCAGCCGTGCCCGCAGAGTCTTGCCGATGTACTGAAACGGCACCGAGTAGTACTGGTAATCGCAGCAGATATGCCAGTTACGGTCGACTTTGACAGCCCGCCAGGACACTTCCGTAAACGGAGTATCCGGCAAGTCACGCATCATGGGTGCTTCATCCGCATCAAATAGCTCCCTGCGAGTGAGCCCATCAGGCCTAGGCATGTTCATGTTGATGTCGTCGACGCGCTGGGCGATAGTCTCGTTGAGCTCATCGAGGCTGTAGAAGGTCATCCCGTCGAAGTAGCCGAGGATGCGCGTGTAGACGAGTTGGACGGCACGTTCCACAGCAGCTTTATCCCGAGGTTTTCCAGGCCGGGCTGGCACGAGGAGGATGTCGTAGTAGTCGGCGAAGTCGGCGTAGCGTTCTTGGATGCGCCGGCCGGGCTTGTTCTTCACCGGACGGTAGGTCGCGGTCGGTGCGTTATCGGGCACGATGATGCCAGGACGTTTGCCGAGGTAGTCCAAGGCTTTCACATGGCAGGAAATCCAGTTGTCCATCTTCTCGTTAGCTGTTGCTGTCACAAACAGCAGTGAAGAATACGGGCAGATGGCCACGAATAAGCTGGCTTTCATGCCGACGTCGCCGGTGGCTTTATCGATGATGGAAACCTTGTCGCCGGCCCAGTCGACGTAGAGTTCCTGGCCTGGCTCGTGTTCGATAATCGAGGTCATTCCAGAGGTGCGGATGTGGGTGCGCAGTCGTTCGCAGAACTGGGAGTACTGATACTTCGACTCACCTTCACCAGCAGGTGCAGCAACGTAGTCCATCCACAGCTTGTGGCGAGTGAGATGCGTGTTGTTGGCAAGGCGCTTGGCGAGCTTTTCAAAGTCTGGCTGGTCGTAGCGCTTGCGACGGGCCCCACGGTGGTCGCTGAAGTGCTCGTCGAAGAATGATGGATCCAGCTGAGCAAACGACTCCTTAGTGATGCCGTGGTCAGCGATGAGTGTCTTGACTTTGGCGATATCGCGTCTAGAACAGCCAAGCGCTGCTGCGATAGCGGAGTAGGTTGCCCCATCTAGACACAGTGCCATGATGTCTTTGAAGTTGGCCATGAAAGGCCCTCCTTAAGGTCATGAAAGGTGATGACGCGCCGGCACAGGTTGTGCCCACGCCACCTATACAATGACCGAAAATGATTGACGGTACCACCTACCCGGAAACCCGGTACCAACTACGCGGATTACCGGTACCAACTACGACGAACCGGCACCCGCCCTCAGTAAGCAAATACCCAGGCCTGGAATTGCACCCCTGGAAACCCAGAACTCCTGTTCGCGGTGCGCTGTTACTATTCGCGGTCGGACCGCGACCTTGAGGTCTTGGTAACCAGGCCTGGGTAAATGGAAAGTGGTGGAGTAGCGGCGAGGTAGTGCGCGCCACAAATGCAAATGGTGAGGTCACCCCATAACCACTGAGACCTGTGTTGGCCAGTGTGATTATTGTTGGGTGACCTCACCATTGCGTCCTCACCATTTAGGTTCGCGGTGTCCAAATGGTGAGGACGCTGCGCAAGTGGTGAGGACGCGGTGCGAAGCCGGGCTAGCGGCTCCTAGTTAACGCCGATTTTGCCGTCCTTCTTCCACACCACAACCACTGCCGGGCGTGGGGTGGACTTGCCACCGTCAGGCCAGTGCGAGGTGGCGGCCTCGAAGGTGGCGTCGTCAGCTTCGCCTGGGTGCTGGACGTTGACCATCACTCGATCGTCGTCCACGATGGGGCCGCAGGTCTCCGCGCCAGCCGGCACGGTGAGGAAGCACTTGAGCTCGCCGCGGGTCTCACCCTCGGTGGTCACGGCGTAGAGGCCGTCGTTGGAGTCCAGCGCGTTGCCATCGGTGGAAATCCACAGGTTGCCGTGGTTGTCGAAGGCCAGGTTATCCGGGCAGGAGATCGGGGAAACCTTGGACTTGTCGAAGCCGCCAAAGTAGGTGTTAGCCACCTTCGGATCGCCGCAGACCAGGAAGAGGTTCCAGGTGAATTCCTCGCCCGCGTGGTCGTCCTCGATTTCCATGACCATGCCGTTCTTGTTCTCCTTCACGGGAGCCCATTCCTTGACATCTTCCTTGTTCTTCTTGGCGTTCTCGCCGGTGGCCCCCCGGTAGGAGTTGTTAGTCAGGGCAACGTAGACCTTGTGGCTATCCGGGTGGACCTGGACATCCTCGGGGCGGTCCATCTTGGTGGCACCCACCTTGTCGGCAGCCTCGCGGGTAAATACGGCGACCTCTTCGGCGCTGAAGCCGTCAACGTGGGAGGTAAACTTGTTGTTCTCGGTGTCGGAAGTCAGCAGCTTGACCCACTTGCCCTTACCGTCGAACTTGCCGTCCTCCGGCAGGACGCCGGAGCCGTCGATTTCCTCGGCAGGCGAGTTGCCCTCGAGGACCGCCACGTACAGGGTGCCGTGGTCCAGTATGGAAAGGTTGTGCTCGAGGTTGCCCTCCTCAAACTTCTTGGTGGAGATGAACTTGTAGATGTACTCGAAGCGGGAGTCGTCGCCGGAGTAGCACACGACGGTGCCGTCCTCAGCGATGTGAATGTTGCCGGCCTCGTGCTTGAAGCGGCCGAGGGCGGTGTGCTTGATCGGCGTGGATTTCGGGTCCAGCGGGTTGATCTCAACGACCCAGCCGAAGCGGTTCGGCTCGTTCGGCTCCTTGGAGCAGTCGAAGCGGTCGTCGAAGCGCTCCCACTTGCGGTCGGTCTCTTTGTCTTTGATGCCGAAGCGCTCGAGGGACTTCTTGGCTTTCTCATCTTTGATGTCGCCAGCAGCGAAGTACTGGTCAAAGTTCTCCTCGCCGGAGAGCATGGTGTTCCACGGGGTCACGCCGCCGGAGCAGTTGTTCAGGGTGCCCAGGACGGTCTCGCCCTTGGGATCGGCCTTGGTCTTGACCAGGCTGCTGCCCTTCGCCGGGCCGACGAGCTTAAACGGGGTCGTGGCGGTGATACGGCGGTTGAGGGGTCCGAACTCGCGCTTGAGCTCACCGGTGCCCTCGACCTTGGAGACCTCCAGAATGGTGTGGCCGTGGCCAGCCCAGCCGATCTTGACCTGCTCCTCGGTAGGGTTGTCCGCGTCGTAGTTCGGGAACATCATTGGCTCGGTGGTGTACTCGTGGGAGCACATGTAGACCATGCGGGAGTCGTCGGAAGGGTGCTCGATGAGGCCCGCGAAGTCGTTGTTGAAGCCGAACTGCTTCTCGGCATCGGCTGCGGTCTGCTTGTTGACGTCGAACTTTGGAGCACCCTCGATGACTGGGTCGCCCCACGCGATGAGCACGGACTGCTCGTAGCCGGCAGGGATGACGACCTCGTCCTTGGTGTTGGGCTGGACGGCGTCGAAAAGCATGCCCTGTGCGGAGGTCAACTCCACCTTGGTGTCGGAAGTCTTGCCGCCGCCCGCAGCGGTGGAGGAGCTAGCAGCAGAATCGGTGGAGGAAGGCGAGCACGCTGCAAGCGCCGCGGAGCCGCCGACGGCGACCACGGTCAGGCCGCCGGCGCGCAGGGCGGTGCGGCGGGAGATTTGGTCACCGAAGTATTCGTTATCAGAGGTGTTTTCGCATTCACCCAAGCAGGCGTTGCCGCACTTATAGGTGCAGGTAAGGCTTGAACGGGAGGAAGTAAAACGGGAAGGAAGTAGATTTTTACCGAGTAGTGCCATGCTGAGTGCTCCTAGGTCATGGGGGGATTTTGCCAAGGAGTTATGTAAGCCCATGATTATGACAAGACTATGTAATCAGAATGTCATTTGAATGAACTATTCGTTAAAGGGTGGGGCGCCGCGCGCTTGACGACGCCCCACCGAAAGCCATCTCCTCAACATAGGACCTCACCTTGCTATGGGCTATTCTTGTCAGCGTGAGTGAGCAGAAGAATTCCCCCGAAGTAAACGACGTACCCGAGCAGCTGCGCATCCGCCGCGAAAAGCGCGAGCGCCTGCTGGACTCCGGCGTTGAGGCCTATCCAGTAACCGTCGACCGGACGATCTCCATGCGCGACCTGCGCCACGAGTTCCAGGTCGTTGCTGAAGGCGAGGAGCCTGGAACCGAGGAAGGCGTTACCTACCTCACCGCGGGCGAGGAGACTGATACCGAGCACGCCATCGCCGGCCGCCTCATCTTCATGCGCAACACCGGCAAGCTGTGTTTTGCCACCCTGCAGGACGGCGACGGCACCCAGGTGCAGGCAATGCTCTCCCTGGCTGAGATCGGCGAGGAGCAGCTCGCTGCCTGGAAGTCCGACGTGGACCTGGGTGACTTTATCTCCGTGCGTGGCCGCGTCATCGCTTCTCGCCGCGGCGAGCTGTCCATCATGGCTACCAAGTGGACCATGGCCGCAAAGTCGCTGCGCCCGTTGCCGGTTGCCTTCGCGGACATGAATGAAGAGACCCGCGTGCGCCAGCGCTACAACGACCTCATCGTGCGCGAAGAGGCCCGCAAGAACGCGATGACCCGCGTGAAGGTCATGCGCGCCCTGCGCAACTACCTGGAGGACCAGGGTTTCGTGGAGATCGAGACCCCGATGCTGCAGACCCTGCACGGTGGCGCGGCTGCTCGCCCGTTCGTCACGCACTCCAACGCGCTCGACATCGACCTCTACCTGCGTATCGCGCCGGAGTTGTACTTGAAGCGCGCCGTCGTCGGCGGCATTGACCGCGTCTTCGAGATTAACCGTAACTTCCGCAACGAGGGTGTCGACCGCTCGCACTCCCCAGAGTTCGCCATGCTCGAGACCTACGCCGCATGGGGCGACTACAACGACTGCGCCCGCACCACCCGCGAGTCCATCCAGGCGGTTGCTCAGGCGGTCTTCGGTTCCCACAAGGTCACCTTGGCCGACGGTACCGAGTACGACTTCGGCGGCGAAGAGTGGCCGGAGATCGAAATGTACCCGTCCCTCAACGAGGCCCTGCAGCGCAAGTTCCCAGGCCAGCCTGAGGTCACCATCGACACCGACGTTGAGACCCTCAAGGGCATCGCCGACGTCATCGGCCTCGACGTCCCAAAGAACGGCGGCTGGGGCCACGGCAAGCTCGTCGAGGAGATCTGGGAGGTGCTCTGCGAGGATCAGCTTGAAGGCCCAATCTTCGTCAAGAACTTCCCGGTCGAGACCTCCCCGCTGACCCGCCAGCACCGCTCCATCCCGGGCGTTACCGAGAAGTGGGACCTCTACGTCCGCGGCTTCGAGCTGGCTACCGGCTACTCCGAGCTGGTTGACCCGGTCATCCAGCGCGAGCGCTTCGAGGATCAGGCTCGTCTGGCCGCCGGCGGCGACGATGAAGCCATGGTCCTCGACGAGGACTTCCTGGCCGCCATGGAGCAGGGCATGCCTCCGACAGCCGGTACCGGCATGGGCATGGACCGCCTGCTCATGGCCCTGACCGGCCTGGGTATTCGCGAGACGGTCCTCTTCCCAATCGTGAAACCGGAAAAGTAGACGGTCTTAGCAGGTTGGAATCTCGGCTGCGGATTCCGAGTTACCCCGATAAAAGACGGCATAGTCGGTGTGCTTGCCGGCGGGGTAAAAGCCGGTGAGGTCACCGGAGTTGGAAGTGTCTTTGCTCACAAACCCGATCTTGAACTTACGAAGTGGTGGGCGTGTCACCTAACGTGACACTTCGTGTCTCAAGAATCTAATAATGCAGCTAGTTCGAATCGTGTGTCCCGCGACGTAGTTATCAACCTCTCGATTTTGGTCCTAGGGGCCATGATCATGATTCTCAATGAGACTTCCTTGTCTGTCGCCTTGCCCGCGATCATGGCGGACTTCAGTATTCCTGCCACCTCTGCGCAGTGGTTGACTACCGGTTTCATGCTCACCATGGGCGTGACTATCCCGACGACGGGTTTCTTGCTTGAGCGTTTCACAACTCGCCAGATTTTCCTCGCCTCTACCGGGATGTTTCTTGCCGGTACAGTCATTGCAGCGCTGGCGCCAGTCTTCATCGTCTTGCTTGCTGGCCGCGTGGTGCAGGCTGCCGGAACAGCATTGATGATTCCGACGCTGATGACAGTAGCGATGACGCTAGTGCCACCACAGCGACGTGGCTCAGTAATGGGAATTATCTCTATTGTCATCTCGGTTGCGCCAGCCCTAGGCCCGACGGTTGGTGGCGCAATCCTCAATGCCTTGAGCTGGCACTTCATCTTCTGGGCAATGGTTCCCTTGGTGGCTCTTATTCTGTTTGCCGGTGTGATCAAGCTGGTTAACGTGGGCGAGAACCGCAACACCCCGTTGGATCCATTCTCTGTGGTGCTTTCGGTCCTAGCTTTCGGAGGTTTGGTGTATGGCCTTTCCTCCATCGAGAAGATGCTCGAAGGAAAGGGCATGGTGGAGATCATCGTTTCGGTGGTCGGCGTCGTAGCGCTCATCATCTTCACCCGCCGTCAGATGAGCCTGGCAAAGGATAATCGTGCGCTGTTGGATCTGCGCCCGTTCCGCGTGCGCAACTACACCATCGCGGTGGCCATCATGCTCATCTCATTCGGTCTGATGCTGGGCTCGGTGACGGTGCTGCCTATTTACCTCCAGACCTCCGTGGGTGTTTCCGCCCTAGTGACGGGTCTCGTGGTGATGCCCGGCGGTTTGTTGCAGGGCATCATCTCTCCGTTCGTGGGCCGTATTTTTGACGCGCGTGGTCCGCGGCCGCTGATGATTCCGGGCGCCATCCTGCTGGTTGCGGGCCTGTTCTTGATGACGACTCTCGACGCCGAATCCCAGGTGTGGATGGTTGTTGCCATGCACGTCACCTTTGCCTTGGGCATGGGTTTGATGATGACGCCGCTGATGACCACGGCTTTGTCTTCGCTGCCGCATGAGCTTTACTCGCATGGCTCGGCGATCATGAACACCCTGCAGCAGCTCGCGGGCGCGACGGGAACGGCATTCTTGGTTGTATTCCTGACTCGTGGCACCGTGGCCGGCATGCAGTCGGGAATGGACGAGGCCGCCGCGATCGCGCAGGGTGCCCACTGGGCTTTCCTGTTCGCCGGCGCGGCGTCGATTGTGGTGCTCGTGCTGGCGCCGCTGCTGCGTCCGGTCCCGCAGGACTAACAGGGGGAGAGGAACTCTGCGCGGGTGGAGAGGATACGCGGGTTGCCACCCAGGCGGGAAGCAGCGTAGCACAGCGCATCGGTGTCGAAGCCATAGTCGATGACCACCGGGTAGACCTTGCCCTCTGCTACCTCGCCGCGTAACGACGGGCAGATTCCCGGGTTGTAGTACTCCGCGCCGGGGTTGTTAGCAACAGATCGTTGGATTTGCGGAAGGGCCTCTGCGGGGCTGTTGGCCACGACGGAATCGACGATCAGCACGCCGCGGCCGTCGCAAGCAACGGCGGAAGGATTAAATCCAGCGGGCAAGTCCGAGCTGGAATCTTTAGTTGCAGGCGCCGTGTATTCCTGCGTGACCGTCTGCTCCACGGTCTTGGTCATGGTTGCAGTTTCTTCAGATTTCTCGCTCTCAGTGCGTTGGCTGCTTTCTGAATTCTCATCCTCTTGCGAGGTGCTCCCAGTTGCAGGGGCTTCGGCAAGTGGGGCTAGCTGGGACTGCGCATTTTCTTTGGCACCGCCCAGCATTCGCATGGCCAGAACACTGCCGCCAACCAGTGCAATTAGTGCTAGGACTGCGACGGCAATCGCGATGTAGATGCTCTTGTTTTCCTGCGAATTATCCATGGCCGCTGCTCCTTTAGGCGCACAATTGCATCTTTAGGCGCGCGTTTTCCGCCTCTGTGCCCCAGATAATGAAGGCGGACTGGGTGCCAGGTACTGCCATGTAATAGGTCGGCTCCTCGGCGTTCGGGGCTTCGAAGCTCTGGATGGTGCACTGGCCATTGGAAAGCTCGGTTGGATCAGGAGGCAGGATGGCGTCGCGGGCTTCCACGGATTCGTAGGAGGCGACGGCATAGCTTAAGTCGTCGCCCTCACAGGTGATCTTCGCCAGCTGGCCTTCCTCCGGCTCGCGGTGGTGGCACTTGGTATCGCCGTAGCCGGAGGTGCCGCTGCGCGAGCCCAGCAGTCCAGGGTAGGCCTCTGCGAGGTTGCTTTCATCATCGTTCCAGCCCGGGTACTGGTTGAAGAAGAAGATGCCGGCGGCGGCGAGAACGACCACTGCCAGTGCGGCGCATAGCGCGATGAGGCCGGTCTTCTTGCCAGAGCCGGACTTCTTTTCTGCAACCGGTGCAGCAAATCCCGCGCCGTTTGGTTGGCTCTGCATCTGCCCCTGCGGCTGGCCTTGCTGGAACCCCTGCTGGTACTGGCCTCGCTGCATCATCGGCTGCTGCTGCGGCATGTACTGCGGTGGCATCTGCTGCTGCGGGGCCTGCTGCGCTGGCTGAGGCTGCGTCTGCGGGTGGGTTTGCTCGCGGGGTGCCGCAGCTTGCGGGCTGGCGAACTGGGAAGCAAAACCTGCGGCTGCGGCACCAGCTGCTCCCGCTGCAGCGGTGCCGGTGGAAGTAGAGGCGTTACGCAGGGCGTCGATAACCGTGCCAGCTGAGTTGAACTGGGAATTTGGCTTGAACTCCGGATGTGCAGACTTAATGAGCTCCGCAAAGCGCTGCGTGACCTGCTCAGCGGTGACGTTGCCCACGCCCGGGCCTGCCGCACACAGCACCGCATTGCTGCGCGAACCCGTAACCATGATGCGGCGTGGATGCAGCGCATGCATGGCAAAGCCCGTCTGGTTGTTCTGCAACAGGTAATCCACTGCCTCGGACAAAGGAGTAAAAACTGAAAGCGCCTCGGTCTTGGTGAGGTGCTGCGCGCCTAGGCCAGAGCCGGTGAAGGTAGAAAGTGGCTCGCCGGAAAGTGCGGCGCGCACCAGAAAGTCCTGGCCCTTTTCTGTGGTTCCGGTGCCGACGAGCGGGGCGATGGAGCGATGGTGGACGTCGGCAAGCACGGAGGCTTGCTTAACCGCACCGCGGTGGTTGGCCTCAAAAAGCTCGACCGTCATTGGCTTATTAGAGGAGTCCACGACACCGAAAAGCGTGGAGACCGAGGATTCGTCCATTACGGAAAGCTGACGGAGTTGATGCTGAGTAGAGAAGAACTCAGGGAGCTTTTTCACAGGGATTCATCCTTTTGAATAATGGTTTTGGGCCTTTTCGCATTTAAGAGTAACGGCAACCGAGTCAAACTCCAGTAGCGAGGTGTAAAGAAACCTTCTGAAAGGCCTGTTCGCTACCGGCGTACAGTGCCCTGAGCTGGGAAAAGGTGCCTTCTGGAGAGTTGGTTCTAAAAACCGTGAATTGCATGTCCAGTCGGCGCGTTAGAGTGGGTGACACATTATTAGCGAAAGCATAGAGGTATAAGGCAATGTTCGAGAGGTTTACCGACCGTGCCCGCCGCGTCATCGTCCTGGCGCAGGAGGAAGCACGCATGCTCAACCACAACTACATCGGCACCGAGCACATTTTGCTCGGCCTCATCCACGAGGGTGAAGGCGTTGCCGCCAAGGCACTGGAGTCCATGGGCATCTCGCTTGAGGACGTCCGCCGCGAAGTAGAGGAAATTATCGGTCACGGCTCCCAGCCACACACCGGGCACATTCCGTTTACACCGCGCGCGAAGAAGGTGCTGGAGCTTTCCCTACGTGAGGGCCTGCAGATGGGCCACAAGTACATCGGTACTGAGTTCCTGCTGCTGGGCCTCATCCGCGAGGGCGAGGGCGTGGCAGCGCAGGTACTTATCAAGCTTGGCGCTGACCTGCCGCGCGTTCGTCAGCAGGTTATCCAGCTGTTGTCTGGTTACGAGGGCGGCAATGGTGAAAACGACGGCCAGTCCCAGGGCGGGCCAGTCGGTGCTGGTGCCGGCGCGGGCGCAGGCCTGGGTGGCCGCACCGCACCGTCCGGCGCGGGCGAGCGCTCCAATTCCTTGGTTCTTGACCAGTTTGGTCGCAACCTGACCCAGGCCGCCAAGGATGGCAAGCTCGACCCAGTTGTGGGCCGCGATTCCGAGATTGAGCGCATCATGCAGGTGCTCTCCCGCCGTACCAAGAACAACCCGGTTCTCATTGGTGAGCCTGGTGTTGGTAAGACCGCAGTCGTGGAGGGCCTGGCTCTCGACATCGTTAACGGTAAAGTCCCTGAGACCCTCAAGGACAAGCAGCTGTACTCGCTTGACCTTGGTTCTTTGGTTGCGGGTTCCCGCTACCGTGGTGATTTCGAGGAACGCCTGAAGAAGGTCCTCAAGGAGATTAACCAGCGCGGTGACATCATCCTGTTTATCGATGAGATTCACACCCTGGTCGGCGCAGGTGCAGCAGAGGGCGCAATCGACGCCGCTTCGCTGCTGAAGCCGAAGCTGGCCCGCGGTGAGCTCCAGACCATCGGTGCTACCACCTTGGACGAGTACCGCAAGCACATTGAGAAGGATGCCGCGCTGGAGCGTCGTTTCCAGCCGGTCAAGGTCGACGAGCCTTCCCTGGATGACACCATCCTCATCCTCAAGGGCCTGCGCGATAAGTACGAGGCACACCACCGCGTTTCTTACACTGACGAGGCTCTGAAGGCTGCGGCCTCCCTGTCTGACCGCTACATCAATGACCGCTTCCTGCCGGATAAGGCCGTTGACCTCCTCGACGAGGCTGGTGCCCGCATGCGCATTAAGCGCATGACTGCTCCGGAAGGCCTGCGTGAGGTCGATGACCGCATCGCTGAGGTCCGCCGCGAGAAGGAAGCGGCTATCGACGCCCAGGACTTCGAGAAGGCAGCCGGCTTGCGCGACAAGGAGCGCAAACTCGGTGAAGAGCGCGCTGAGAAGGAAAAGCAGTGGCGCACCGGCGACCTCGAGGAAATCGCTGAGGTCGGCGAGGAACAAATCGCTGAGGTCCTGGCACACTGGACCGGCATCCCTGTGCTCAAGCTGACGGAGAAGGAATCTTCCCGCTTGCTGCACATGGAAGATGAGCTGCACAAGCGCATCATTGGTCAGGACGAGGCAGTCAAGGCAGTGTCCCGCGCTATCCGCCGTACCCGCGCAGGTCTCAAGGACCCGCGTCGTCCTTCCGGCTCCTTCATCTTCGCCGGTCCGTCCGGTGTTGGTAAGACGGAACTTTCGAAGTCCCTGGCTAACTTCCTGTTCGGCTCTGATGATGACCTCATCCAGATCGACATGGGCGAGTTCCACGACCGCTTCACCGCATCCCGTCTCTTCGGTGCCCCTCCGGGATACGTTGGCTACGAAGAGGGTGGCCAGCTGACGGAGAAGGTTCGCCGCAAGCCATTCTCCGTGGTTCTCTTCGACGAGATTGAGAAGGCCCACAAGGAGATTTACAACACCTTGCTGCAGGTTCTCGAGGACGGCCGCCTTACCGACGGCCAGGGTCGCATCGTGGACTTTAAGAACACGGTCCTGATTTTCACCTCAAACCTGGGTACGCAAGATATCTCTAAGGCTGTGGGCTTGGGCTTTAGCGGTTCCTCCGAAACGGATAGCGATGCTCAGTACGAGCGCATGAAGAATAAGGTCAACGACGAGCTGAAGAAGCATTTCCGCCCAGAGTTCCTCAACCGTATCGACGAGATTGTGGTCTTCCACCAGCTCACTCAGGAGCAGATCGTTGAGATGGTCGAGCTGCTCATTGGCCGTGTGGAAAAGCAGCTGGCAGAGCGCGACATGGGCATCGAGCTGACCCAGAAAGCTAAGGATCTACTGGCAAAGCGCGGATTCGATCCAGTCTTGGGTGCTCGTCCGCTGCGCCGTACCATTCAGCGCGAGATTGAGGATCAGCTCTCCGAGAAGATCCTCTTCGGTGAAATCGGTGCTGGTGAAATCATCACCGTTGACGTGGAGAACTGGGACGGCGAGTCCAAGGACAACTCTTCTGCGACCTTTACCTTCAGCCCGCGCCCGCGTCCGTTGCCGGAGGGCACGTTCGAGGAGGAACTCGAGGATGCCGAGGTACGCGAGGCTGACGAGGAGCTCATGGCAGAGCAGAACGACGGTCCTGATTCCATCACCAGCGATGTCTTGCCAGACCCAACCGACGATGATAACCCGCCAGCTGCCGGTGCTGGCCAGCCTATCTAGGCTGAACTAGACGTGGTGCCGCCCCTTGCAGGCGGCACCTTTGTCGTTTTCCCGGGGCAGCCAACTGCGCAGCCGCCCTAATTGCCAAATTGTGCCGAAAAATCAGACATTTCCGCCCACAATTTGGCAGTTGGGCTCATCTGGCGCCGACCAAGCCACCACTTCCCAAGGGGCAAGGGAAAGAACGCGATACAAAAAGCAGAACCTAGAGGCAGTTGGTGGGAGCAGGGAAGTCGTTGAAACGCGCCATCAAGTAGTCCAAGCCGCGCGGTACGGAAGTCATCATCGGGCCAGCGTGGCCCAGGCCCGTACCGGTGATGAAGGTGACGGCCGGGGCCGCCTCAAACTGGACGGCGCCGCCCATGCGGCAGTACTGGCCAGCCATGGTGCGTGCCTGCTCGTAAGGGATGAGGTCATCGGTAGGGGAGTTGGCCACCAGAATCGGGCCAGTCACCGGGTGCTTGCCCAGCTTTTGCTCCTCCAGCACGCGTGCGGCGGCCGGCTCGCGGGAAACGAGGTGGGCGAAGGACTCACCAGTCTTGGTTAGCTGGGAGGTGCGCGTAAAGCCCCAAGTGGCCATGGAATCACCGATGCAGGCGTCCGCGGCCGAACGCAGGAAGTGGATGCCGCGCTCGTTGAACTGCGGAATGATCGCGTTATAAAACTCCGGGCTGCGCTCCGCGAAGCCGTTGATGGCGTATCCCAAGACGTGGACGATACTCGAACCGTCCACCGCGTTCATCACCGCGAGCAGGTCAGCCGGCGGGGCACCAGCGTAGGTTCCCTTGATGTTGAGCTCGGGCGCATAGAGCGCCGCATACTCCGCCGCGGCCGCAGCAGCGCCGCCGCCCTGTGAGTAGCCTGCAAAGCCCACCGGGGAGGTCAAAGGCGCGCCGGAGAGCGCAAGGCCGGCGCGGGCGGCGTCGAGAACCGCGTGCGCTTGCTCAATGTTGTTGACATAAGAGTGGTGCCCAGGCGTGCCCAGCCCGATGTAGTCCGTGACCACCACGCGGATCCCGTGCTCAGCGGCCTGCTGGAAGAAAGGGTACTCATAGTTCATGTTCAACGTGGGCTGGCCGGCTGGGCCTAAAGCCAGGTTGCCCACCTGGCTGCCGGAGCGCGACGGCGCGCACTGGTCACCCTGGCCGCGCGTGCCCGGCGCGAACACGATGGTGGGGCGCTCGCCCTTGCCAGTCCACGGGCGCTGCGGCTCAAACACGGTTCCCGTCACCGGGGTGGCCACGCCATCGGAGCGGGTCGAGCCGTATGTGAAGGTGGTGGCGCGCGCACCCGTGGCAGACGACATCTGCGCTACGGGATGGCTCGCAGGGCGAGAGTCCATGACGGTGCCCGCGCCGGGCGCATTCACGCCAGGATTCGCCGGCGCTGAGACCGCACCGGTGTCTGCGGCGACGCCAGTGACGTCGGAGGTGTCCTGCGCTGGTTCGACGCCGAGTGCAGCAGGAACGGGGACGCTAAGGGCGGCGGTGAGTACCGCGGCCGCGATGAGACGAGGGAACTTCACGCACTAAACTCTAGCTGCCAGCGCAACTGGGGGTGCGCTAAAATTTGTCACCATGGGCATTCAATACCGTTCACGCAAGAAAACCGGCAAGAATAGCTGGATTAATATCTCCGGCTCCGGGGCATCCATGTCCACCAAAGTTGGGCCCGTGACCTTCAATTCCCGCGGCGGCATGTGGATCAACCTGCCCGGTGGCCTGAACTTCCGGGGTCGTTGGCGCTAAAGACCAGCGCTTTAGACATGCGAGAGCCAACTCCTGACTATGTCCGGATGGGTATCGAAGCCGACGTAATTCTGCGCTTGGGCATGTTGCTCATGGGCGCAGGTACGTCCGGCTACCGCGTGCTGCGCGGCATGAAGCGCGCGGCCCGTGCCCTGGGCTTCGACCGGCTCGACGCCAACGTGGGCGTTACGCAGATTACCTGCACCTTCCACAAGGGGCGCGCATTTCGCACGGTCGTGGCGCAGCAGCATTCACCGGCTGTCGACGCCTCCCGCATCGAGGCCCTCGAAGATCTCACCCACCATCGGCTGTATGCCGGCATTACCGCAGAGGAACTCGATGCTTTCCTCGACGACATCGAATCGCACGTCATCAAGCGCTGGAACGGCTGGGTCCTGGCTAGCGCTGCGGGCGTGGCCTGCGCTTCCTTCGCGGTACTTAACTACTTCCAGTCTTATGTGGTGCTGCTGGTTGCCTTGGCCGCGTTCTGCGGGCAGTTCACCCGCTGGGCCTTGCATCACAGGCATGTGCACCAGCTGGGTTGCATCGTTGCCGGCGGTGCGGTCTCGAGCATGGTCTACTTCCTCACCACGGAGGCCCTCGTGCTTATCGGCTGGGCGGATCCCGCCGAATTCTCTTCGGGCTACGTGGCGGCGGTGCTATTCCTCATACCAGGTTTCCCGTTGTTCTCCGCCATCATCGATTTGGCCCGTTTCGACTTCGACGCCGGCATGGCGCGCCTGAGTTACTCGCTCACCGTCATCATCGCGGCCACGTTCACAGTGGCCATGGTCAGCTGGTTCACCGAACTGACCCCAATCCCGCCTGCCCCAGCTCCTGACGCCACCTGGTACGCCGCCGCGGTAGTCGCCAGCTTCTCAGGCATCGCCGGCTTTGCGTTCCTGTTTAACTCCTCGCGCCGCATGGTGCTGGCCGCGGCCCTCGTGGGCACGGTGGCGAACATGGCGCGCCTTGGCATTTTATCGCTGGGCACCACGAGCTACTTCGCGGCATTCGTGGGCGGCGTCATCATCGGCCTGCTGGGCGCGCAGGTGGCTCGCAAGATGCATCTGCCGCGCATTACCACCACGGTCCCCGCCGCAGTCATCATGATTCCCGGCACCGCGATGTTCCGCGCGGTATTCCACCTTAACGCGGGCAACATGGACCAGTCGCTTTCGAACCTCGCCACCGCGACGATGGTCGTCATGTCCATCGGTTGCGGCCTCGTCTTTGCCCGCCTGCTCTCCGACCGGGATTGGGCGCTTGGCAGACTCATCGACTTCAGCCGCCCGCCGCACGACTCTAGGTACTAGAGCGTATTAAGCCGGCAAGTGGAACAGGCCCTGGGAATCTTGCTCCGCGAGGCCGTCGTTAAGCAGCGATGCCAAAGCCCTGGAACGCTGCGCTGCATCGGGCCACACCACGTCGATGGAACTTTGCGGCACCGGCCCCGATGCCCCGCGCAGCACGTCGAGGATGAGCCCGCGCACTTGGCGGTCGGTTCCCTTGAACTTCTGTATGCGTTTCTTTGCGCGCGTGAGCTCCTCCTCGCTGGGCTGCGGGCAGCCCGCGAGTTGCCACGCGCAGCCCGTGCGCAGCGGGCACTCCTCGCACTTCGGCGACTTCGCCGTGCACACGAGAGCTCCGAGCTCCATCAACGCGGCGGAAAAGCGTGGGCCATTTACCGCGGGTAGGAGTTCCTCCACCTGCGCCAACTCCTTCTTGGACGGTTGCGGCTGGAGGAACTGCCCATCCACGGCGCGGGCGTAGACGCGGCGCACGTTGGTGTCCACCACCGGCACGTTGCGCCCGTAATGGAAGCACGCCACGGCCCGCGCGGTGTACTCGCCGATGCCGGGCAGGGCCAGCAGCTTGGCGACGTCGCTTGGAACCGGGGCCTCACCAATCTCCTGCGCGCACTCCCACAAGCGCAGCGCGCGGCGGGGATAGCCGAGCTTGCCCCAAGCGCGCAGGACCTCAGCTCGGGAGGCCGCGGCGAAGTCCGCCGGGGTGGGCCAGCGCTCCATCCATTCCTCCCATACCGGAGCCACACGCGCGACGGGCGTTTGCTGGCTCATGACCTCGCTGAGCAGAACGCCCCACGCGGAGGTCCCGGGGCGTCGCCAAGGCAGCGGGCGTTCGGCGGAGTCGAACCATGTGAGGAGGGCGGCGGTATCAATCATCGGGAATCAGTGTAGGACAGCGGTGGTAGGGGACTACAGTTAGTGACATGCCACTTTCTAAAGTTCCACAAGATCCACAAAAGGTTTGGGAAGCTCTGCAAGCGGGCAACCAGCGCCTAGTAACCGGCAACGTCATCTCCGTCAACGATGACGCCCACATTCGCGCCGGGCTCACCAAGGGCCAGGATCCGCGCGTCATCGTGCTTTCGTGCTCCGACTCGCGCGCCCCTATTGAGCACGTATTCAACATTGGCTTTGGCGACGCCTTCGTCATCCGCACCGCCGGTCACATCCTCGATAACGCGGTACTGGCTTCGTTGGATTACGCCCTGGAGAATCTGAACGCCAACTTGCTCGTGGTCATGGGCCACCAGTCCTGCGGCGCGGTTGCTGCGGCTTCCGCGTTCCTCAACGGCGACATGAATCTGCCGACCGGCCTGCAGCGCCCGATCATTGAGAAGGTAGCTGCGTCTGCGCTGCAGTCGCGCCGTGAGGGCCGCGACTCCACTCCGGACTTCGAGCGGGAGAACACTGCACAGACGGTTTCACAGATCATCGCGGATGTGCCTGCGGCCCGCCGGCTTCTCGACGCCGGAACCCTCGGCGTCGTGGGCTTGCGCTATCTGCTGGAGGATTCCAGTGTGGAGACCGTAGTACTGCACGGTGTGCAGTAGCTTAGTGCTGCACTCGCTCTCTCCCCAGTTGAGTCCCGCCATTTAGTCAGACACGCGGCGAGGGTTAGTGCAGGTTAGGGGCGTGGCCCCTTAAAATCAAGAACGTGACTGAGAACCGACGCAACCCGCTGCCCCAAGAGATCTACATGCGCCGCCGAGTGGCCGCGCTGATTGGACTCCTGGTTGTCGTGGGCCTGCTCTTGTGGGCTGCGACCTCGATGTTTGGCGGCTCGGATGAATCGGTTCCGGCGGCTTCGACAAGTGCACGTGGCTCCGCAGCGGCGCCGGAGACGAAGGCCACCTCGAAGGCGGAAAAGACCAGCGAGGCGACTAGCTCCAAGGAGTCGAGCACGCAGCCGGCCTCAGACAGCGCCACGGCATCGGCCACCAACCCGAGTGAGGAGCCGAAGAAGAACACGTGCGCTCTTGCAGACCTGCAACTGACGGGCTCTGTCAGCAAGCCCACCTATGGCCCGGGCGAGCAGCCGACTTTCTACATGGAGGTCAACAACCCCACGGCCGTCGACTGTGTCATTGATTTGGAAGCCGACACCATGCGCTTCGAGGTCTATGACTTGAAGACCAACCAGAAGATGTGGACCGACACCGACTGCTACCCGCCGGTCGAGGAGAAGACGCAGACCTTCAAGCCGGGCGAGCCGCGCAAGTTCGAAGCCGTGTGGTCGCGCAAGATGTCCCAGCCGGGCCAGTGCGTGGACCGTCAGGAATCGCCGATGGGTGGATACTTCATGCACGTGGTCATCGGCGATAACGCAGCACCGGCTCAGACGTTCAACCTCGTGGATGCGAACGGCGCTTAGCCCAGCAGCGCTATGACCTCGCTGAGCGTAGCGGCCTGACGCACCCGAATCCCGGTGGCATCTACTTTGCCAGCCGGGACGATTGCTTTTTTATAGCCCAAGCGCGCGGCTTCGGCGAGGCGACGGTCCAGGTTTGGCACTCGGCGCAGCTCGCCGGCCAGGCCCACCTCGCCGATGACCACGGTCTTAGCCGGCAGCGGCTTTTCGTGTAGCGAAGACCACGTTGCTAGCGCCACCGCGAGGTCCGTGGCTGTTTCCTGGATGCGCACGCCGCCCACCGTGGCAACGTAAGCGTCCTTGTCATTGGTGCGCTGGCCCGCGCGTGCCTGCAGCACTGCTAGCACCATCGGCACACGGTTGGAGTCCAAGCCCGTGACCACGCGGCGCGGGTTCTTGGCCACAGGATCCACGGTCAGCGCCTGGACCTCCGCCAGGATGGGACGAACGCCATCCATGGCCACGGTCACCGCTGAGCCATCGGGCGTGCTGCCGCGGTGCGAGAGGAAGAGCCCGGAAGGATCAGCGACCTCGCGGATGCCGCCGGAGGTCTGCTCGAAGCAGCCCACCTCATCGGTAGCGCCGAAGCGGTTCTTGATGCCGCGCAGCATGCGCAGGCTGGATTGGCGGTCGCCTTCGAAGTTGAGCACGACGTCGACAAGGTGCTCCAGCACACGCGGGCCCGCCACGTTGCCGTCTTTGGTCACGTGGCCCACCAAGAGAACCGGAATGCCGGTGGACTTGGCTAAGGTGGTCAAAGCCGCGGTCACGGCACGGGACTGTGCCACGCCGCCGGCCACACCCTCGACGCCCGCGGCGTGCATGGTCTGCACCGAGTCCACGATGATGAGGCTGGGCTTGAGCTGCTCAACGTGCCCGAAGACTACGTCCAGGTTCGACTCTGCGGCGAGATACAGCGTGTCATGCAGGGCGTCGGTGCGCTCGGCACGCGCACGCACCTGGCCCGCGGATTCCTCCGCTGTGACGTAGAGAGCCTTGCGGTCTAGCTGCGCCCAACGCGAGGCCACCTCCAACAAGAGCGTGGACTTACCCACGCCTGGCTCGCCCGCCATGAGCACCACCGAACCCGGCACAATGCCCTTTCCCAGCACGCGGTCCAACTCCCCGATGCCGGTGGTAATGGTCTTGGTAGCGCTTGCCCCAATCTTGGTGATGGGCTGCGCCGGGCTGCTGGGAGTAAGTCCCTTGACCATCTGCCCTGTCACGGCAGCCGAAGCCGCCGAGCCTGCCGACGCCGCGGGCGCCGACTCCTGGAGCGTGCCCCACGAGCCGCAATCTGGGCAGCGGCCAAGCCACTTGGGGGAGACGTAGTCACACTCAGAACAGGTGTGGACGGGACGGGACTTCTTTGCCATGCCAGTAACTCTAGGACACCCACCGGACACGGGTACCTATCCGCCCCAAACGCAAAGCCCCGCACTCGAAAGTGCGGGGCTTCGAAAGCTTAAACCTTAGTGGTGGTGGCCAGCTTCAGGCTTCTCGGTGGTGTAGCCCTCGGTGGACTTGGAGTCGCGATTGTACTCACCGGACTTCAGCGGGGAAGCGGAAACAGCAGCGTTTACCTCGATGGTGCCGTTGTTGAAGGTGAAGGTAACCGGGCGGAAACCTGCGTAGCCGTAGTCCTCGTTCTGCAGGGTGGTCTCAACGTACTGGACGTTCTTGTTCTTCTCGTCCTTCTTGAGCTCCTTGAGGTTAGCCGCGGAGTCAGCGATGATGGACTGGTCGCGAGCCATTGGCTTAACGGAGCCGAGGTCAACGTCCTGGCCATCGACGGAAACGGACTCGAGGGTGATATCAGAAACCTCGTAGCCCTGGTTAACAGCTACGAACTTCAGGGAGGTCTCGCCGGAGTCCGGTTCGACCTGAATGGTGACGTCGCGAACTGCGACTGCGCCGTCCTCGGTGGCAGCGGAGGAACCGTCGACAGCCGCAACCTTGTCGGAAGTCTGGGTAACGTGGCCTGCAGAGCAGGAAGCCAGCGCCAGCGCAGACAGGGCGGTTACGGAAATGATGGCACCGCGACGGGCGGCGGTCTTCAATGGCTGCACTTTGAGGGTCCTCCATAGATTGCGATCACAAAGCTTATCAACGCTTTAGCCTAGTACCTTTCCGTGCCGAGTACACAGTTTCGTGAAAACCAATTGGGTAGTAAGCGGGGTAATACGGGGGTAGACGTGGGCGTCGGCAAGCAGCTGTGCGGCGCGTGCTAAACTTGTTGCCCTGTATGTGTGCCGTTAGCGGCGCGAACATTTAATAAGGAGTGGCAATGGAATTTAAGGTCGGAGAGGTCGTCGTCTACCCGCACCACGGTGCTGCCAGGATTGCTGATATTGAGCATCGCGAGATGGGTGGCGAGACCCTGGAGTACTTGGTGCTCCAGATCAATCAGTCTGACCTTGTGGTTCGCGTGCCTTCCAAGAACGTGGAGCTCGTCGGCGTTCGCGACGTCGTGGGTAAGGAAGGCCTCGAGAAGGTATTCTCCGTCCTGCGTGAAATCGACGTTGAAGAGGCCGGCAACTGGTCCCGCCGCTACAAGGCTAACCAGGAGCGCCTGGCTTCCGGCGACATCAACAAGGTTGCCGAGGTCGTCCGCGACCTGTGGCGCCGCGACCAGGACCGCGGGCTGTCCGCAGGTGAGAAGCGCATGCTGGCCAAGGCCCGTCAGATCCTCGTGGGCGAGCTCGCGTTGGCCTCTCCGGTCGACGAGAAGAAGGCCGACACCATGCTGGAGGAAATCGACGCCACCATCGAGCGCCACCGCGCCGCGGGCATCGTGGAAGACAAGTCCATCACCACCGACATCGACAACGACATCGATCTCGATGACCTCTCCTTCGACGACGAAGACGAATAAGCCCGTTGTCGCGCTCATCGCGGCAGCAGGAATGGGCACTCGCCTCGGCGCGGAAGTGCCCAAGGCATACGTTGAACTCCAGGGACGCACGCTCCTGGAACGCTCCGTAGCAGCCATGGCGCACAGTGGCGTGGTCAAACGCGCGGTGGTCACCGTCTCTCCGGTGATGGAAGACACCGCGCGAGCATTGCTTGCCGACGCCCCCTTGCCCATCACCTTCGTCCACGGCGGCGGCGAGCGCGCCGACTCCGTGTGGGCCGGCCTGCAAGCCATTGACGAAGAGGACGCCGTGGTGCTCATTCACGACGCCGCCCGCGCCCTGACCCCGCCAGCCATGATCGCGCGCGTGGCCCAGACCGTCCTTGACGGTGCTCCCGCCGTCATCCCGGTTCTGCCGGTTTCCGACACCATCAAGATCGTCGACGCCGAGCGCGTTGTCTCCACTCCGGAGCGTTCCTCACTGCGCGCCGTGCAGACCCCGCAAGGCTTCGACTTGGCCACGCTGCGCGGCGCCAATGAAAAGTACTTCTCCGGGCAGCAGGAGTTCATCGCCACCGATGACGCCAGCCTCATGGAATGGTTCGGCGTGCCCGTGGCCACCGTGCCGGGCGACCAGTTAGCGCTGAAAATCACCACGCCCATGGACCTCACCCTGGCTACCGCGATTCTCAAGGAGAACTCATGACCCAGCCGATCATCCCGCGCGTTGGCATCGCCACGGACGCCCACCAGATTGAGGAAGGCAAGCCCTGCTGGATCGCGGGCTTGCTCTTCGAGGGCGTGGACGGCTGCGAGGGCCACTCCGACGGCGATGTGGTGAGCCACGCGCTTGTCGACGCCCTCCTTTCCGCCTCCAACCTCGGCGACCTTGGCTCGTTTGTGGGCGTGGGGCGCAAAGAATACGACAATGTCTCCGGCGAGCGCCTGCTGCGCGAGTGCCGTGAGCTGCTCGAATCCCATGGCTTTGTCATCGGCAACGCCGCCGCTCAACTGGTGGGGCAGTCGCCGAAGATGGGCCCGCGCCGCGAAGAGGCCGAGCGCGTGCTCAGTGAGATTTTAGGCGCTCCCGTTTCCGTGTCCGCTACCACCACCGACCACATGGGTTTTACCGGCCGCTCCGAAGGTCGCGCCGCGGTGGCCACAGCGGTGGTCTGGAAACAGTAACTCGCGGGTCGCCCCAGCGCGTTCCTGCGCCGCAGCCTCTCCTTTTGGCAAATACCCAGCCCTAGAAATGCAGCTTCCTGGTGAAAAGCGCGGCGTCGGAAAGCGTGGCCGAAAGCGAACAGGAGGTCTTGGTTTCCAGGGCTGGGTATTTGCCGGGAAAGGCGCGCGTGACCAACGTGACCCGTACGGTGCAGGAATTTCAAAATGCCGGCTACCAGGTCGTAGGCCTGGACGCCGGCGGCGAGCACACGCTCGACACCTACACCGGTGGCAAGGACCCTGTGGTCATCGTCATCGGTTCTGAGGGAAAGGGCATCTCCCGCTTGGTGCGCGAGAATTGCGACGTCATCGTGTCCATTCCGATGACCGCCTGGGTTGAGTCCTTGAACGCATCCGTCGCCGCCGGTGCCGTGCTTTCGGAGTTCGCTCGTCGGCGTCGCGCGGCGAAGTAACAGGTAATTTGGAGGGCGTCGCGTTGTGCGGCGCCTTTTTGCTGTTTTACCCGGCCTGGTTTTAGCTTTTGGGCAAATACCCAGGCCTGGAAAACCAGACCTCCTGCTCGCATTTTCACACGCTTGCCGACGCCGCGCAATCCACCAGAGAGCTGCGGATCGAGGCCTGGGTATTTGCGCGGAGTTGATGAATCTGCGAAAGGTAACTTTTGACACTTGAACCCAGTTTATGGGCAGCGTATATCTTTTAGCAGCGCGCGCTATAAGTTCGGATTCTTCTCAAGAAAGGAATGCTTATGAAAGTGGGCATGTCTAAGCAGGCAACAGCTCCCAAGAAGTCCTCTGGAAATAAGTCCTACTACCGACACTGCTAAGGCTCGATGAAAACTTCAGTCAGACTACTAACCGTAGGGATTTTGCTCTCTACGGTTAGTAGCGCATTCATTGCCTTTGTCGGAGCCAGCCTCTTATCGACTCTGGATTACCGGCTTGGCAACGAGTTTGTCCAGATCGAAGACTTCGAACCTGACAGTCACGCAGAAACACTGTTTCCTGAGCTTTCTGAATTTGCGGGAGACTCAGGATTTGACGTATCGGTTTATTACGCCTCGCTAGCTGATTCGGATGGTGAGCTGCGAATCTACTCCTCGGCTCTGCCTTCAGGTGCAGCTAACTTTGAGTCTCAAAAGTTTCAGAGAGGCGAAAAGTTTGTTTGGTATCCATTGTCGGAAATTCCGACTAAGGAACCGCGCCAAGTTTTTAACATTAAAGGATCAGAAAATGACGCTCGAGACCTAACGACATGGTTGGAGGAGCGCGGGTATTCCGTGATAGGGCTCCAGAACTTGACTTGGAGTTTCGTCATGACTTCGTCGCTGCCTTTGTTGGTCGCGGCTGCTTTTCTACTCGCGCTCGTGTTGGGTGGCGGGCACTGCCTAGTGCGGGCTCGCGAAATCGGCATTCACAGACTTTTGGGGCTAAAGCTATCGCAGACGCTAAGGCTTGATGTAACGCGGCTTGCCAAGCAAACATGGCTACCATTTTTTCTTGCGATCATTTTTATTGCGGCGGCATTGTATCTTTACAACGACTGGGCAGAAGCGACGTTGTTTTGGGCCTTTTTCGGCGTTTCTGTGTTGCTCCAATGGGTAGGTTTGGCGCTGGGCTATGTGCTCGGGCAGTTATTGGTTCGAAATATTTCGATCCCGCAGGCCATCAAAGGCAAGGTTCGGGCGCGTCCAATTACCTACGCACTGTATGCTGTCCGGCTATTGGCACTCTTGACGAGCCTGACGGCACTTTCACAGATGGTTGATACCGGTGCTGAGGTGTCCGCGCGAGAGGAATTGCAACCGTATTGGATCGGACATGCCAATGAGCAAGAGTTTGCCCTGAGCTCGAATATCACTCCGGATGAAAAAGAACAGGCTGCAGCTGCAGCGCCCTTGCGTCAGGCGGACCGCGAAGGAAAGCTACTCTTAGCGGATCCTTTTTGGCTTACCTGGCCGACTCAACTGGAAGCCCCGGTTATTCTCAGCAACCATCGGTTCGCCGTTCAAGCTGGTGTTGCCCCTTCTGAAGAAGACATAACCGTTTGTGCTCCTGTTGCCCTCAGTGAAGAATCCAAACAGACGATTATTGACTCTGTTGCATTTGAAGCCGAACTCGCGAAAAAGAAGGTTCCAAATTTTAACTGGAAAGAAGATTGTTCGCTTGGGCAAGTCTTTTCCTATGACGTTGAGCTGCGGCCAGTAATTAATGACCCCATTGTGGTTTCGTTACCAGTGGGGCTTGAAGCTATCGGTGACCGGAATTTACTCGCGAAAGCCTCGCAGAAAGTCCTCCTTGCCATCGAGCCAACTGTCGTTGGTGAGCTGAAAGATGGGACGGTGGGCAAGGTGCTCGCCACGGCACAACCGCATGCTGATTCCTGGCGATCGTCCCTTGAGGAAGCCAAAGAGCAATTCAGCCTTTGGTCGTTAAATACGGTCGTAGCGATATTACTGGTTTCCTTGTTAATCGTCGCGGGGCTTTTCAGTTTCCAGGTGGCGTTCCGGCGAGAGCTCTATGTTTCCTTCATTTGTGGGCGCAGCCCGTGGAAGATGTGCAGGAAGATTCTGCTGGCCGAGCTATTCTTTTTCGTTACCACCATCGGCTGGGTTTTGTATCGTTTGCGCGAGCATAAGGAACAACTGGAATCGCACTATCCATCAACGTGGTCGATGGGGTTTGAAAACAGGTGGTCCACGGCAACCGTTCTTGCTGTCGTCGCATTTTCGATCGTGTGGATGTGTATTTCAATCGGTTTGACCTGGTGGATTAGTGCGCGAAATCAAATGCGCTGGACAGACAGCGAAGGAAATTAGGATATGGAAATTCAGGTTGAAGACCTTCACTACAGTGTGAAGGGAAAAATGATTCTTTCCGGCTTTACGCGGTCTTTTGCGGCTGGCCGGGTGACTGCATTAACCGGTGTCTCCGGAAGTGGGAAAACCACCCTGTTGAACCTCTTGGGCGGTCTGATCTCGCCGGACAAAGGCTCAATCATGTGGGATGGAAACAACATTGCATCGCTATCGGCAGGTCGACTGCGCAAGTATCGACGCGAATGCGTTGGGTATCTCTTTCAAGACTACGGCTTGGTTCCTGACCTCACCGTTGTCGACAACGTGAAGCTCGCAGCCAGTAACGTTTCGCGCCGTGCTTTCGACGAGGCGCTAGACAGCGCTTTGGCGCAGGTTGGTTTACGCGGCTATGAAAAGCGTGTGGTCAGCGGCTTGTCTGGCGGCGAACAACAACGAGTAGCCTTGGCGAGGATCCTCGTTTCCAAGCCCAAAATCGTATTGGCGGACGAGCCAACCGGGGCGCTTGACGAGGACAATGCTCAGCTGGTTGTTGAACACCTCCGTGCTTTCGCTGACCAAGGCGCCGTTGTCGTCGTCGCGACGCATTCCAAGCATGTAGCCGACCAAGCAGACTGCGAGGTAACGCTTTAGTGTGGCGATTGAAATACTCGGATATGCCGTGTCTGCTCGCAGGCATCCGAGACGATGAGCAACCGATACTCGATGAGCTAAGACGCTACTTCCTCTGGACCCAGGTTGAATGTGCGTCCACTCAGAGGGAGCTGCTGAATGCATTGTCTCGCTCACAGGAGCAATTGCTGGTGTTGTGCGAGCGCAAAGACTCGGCGACCTGGGTATGGGATATACAAGAGTTAAAGAGCAGCGATTTTATTTACTTGGTGGATTATTCACAGCATTCGCGTGAGAAGCTTCAAAAGGCAATCAATTTGGGCGCGTCTGCATATTGTGTGGTTACCCGGGAAGCTCGATCCGGCCATGGGGGCCTTAAAATAAGTTGTTGCTTTGAAATAAACGGCGTAGCTGTTGGGACAATGCCTGAACCAGATATGCAGCGAAACCTCGAGCGACTATCCGCGATTCAGCTTCGAGTTTTAAACGGAATTATATGTGGGCACTCAAATTATGGCATCGCGGAGGAAACCCATCTTTCTGTGCCGATGATCAAGAAAATAGTTTCCCAGCTGCTCGACATATTTGCTGCAGAGAACAGAGTCCAGTTAGCCCTCAAAACCTTACCCGCTATGGGTTGAGCTGCCAAACCTGTTGCAAATTCCCAGGGCAGGAAAACCAGACCTCCTGCTCGCATTTTCACGCGCTTGCCGACGCCGCGCAATCCACCAGAGAGCTGCATTTCCAGGGCTGGGTAGGTGGTGGGGGAGGCGAGCCGCGGGGCTATAAGCCGAAGAAATCCTCCACCACCTGGGCCGCGATGAAGCTATCGGTATTCGGCCCCAAGCGCGCGTCGAGCTCGTTGCCCGAGGGGATGACGTGGCCCACGCCTTCCATGGTCCACAGCTCCACTGGGTTTTTGCCTGGCCACGTGCGCAGCTCGATGTCGTCGAAGGGCCGAGACACAACAACCTCGCCCGCGCCGTTGAGCTCAGCGAAGCGTTGCGCAGTCCACGGCGCCGAGGTCACCTTTCCGCGCGTGCTGCCCATAATGCCTGCCTCACCACCCTCGTAGGGAGCGAGCGGGTCCGCAGTGCCGTGCATCATGAGCACCGGAGTCGGCTGGTAGGCCGAGTCGGGATTGGTGGGGGCGTGATTGGCACCTTCACCCAGCGTGGAGGCGAAGATGCAGGCGCCGTCGAGGAGGCCGGGGGCGTCGAAAAGCAGGCGAATGACCATCTGCCCACCGTTGGAATAGCCGCACGCGAAGGTGCGCTGGGTTCCGTACTCGTGGTGGATTGTATCCACCACGTGGCGCAGGAACGCGACGTCGTCGATGCCCAGCTCGCGGGTCTTGACCGGCAGGATGGCGCGGGAGTCGTTGAAGTGGCGGCCCACGCCGTCCGGATAGACCACCACCGTGCCCGTGCGCTCGGCTAGCTCGTCGAAGGTGCCGGCCGTGAAGCGCCGCAAAACGCTGCCATTCTGCAGCGAACCGTGGAGGAAAAGCAGCAGGTTAGGGCCAGGATTCTCCGGCGCGACGACGGTGTACTTGCGCTTTTGGCCCTGAAATTCCACGGTGGTCATGGGCCACTAGTTTAGTCCTGGTGCACGCAGTGCTCGTCGTGGGTGCTGGTGTGGTGCTTTTCTGAATCGCTGCGGCCCTCGAAGTGGGCCTTGGTGACGCGGGCGGCGGCGATGTCGTCGCGAACCGCGCGGCGATTGCGCAACCAGCCGATGAGGCGGCAAAGCAAATAGATGATGAAGGAAATCGTAGTCACGAAGACCGAGACCGGCAGGCCCGGAGCCAGCGACAAAATGAGACCACCCACGGCTGCGACCTCCGCGAAGATGGTAGACCACAAGACCGCACGCACGGGGGAGGAAGTAATCTGCACCGCCGCGGCGCCTGGCGTGATGAGCAGGGCCATGACGAGCAGCGAGCCGACAATCTGCACCGACTGCGCGGCGGTCAGGCCCACCAGGATGGCAAAGCCAACGGAAATAACGCGGACCGGAACGCCGGCCGCCTGGGCCATGACGGGGTCGGCGGAGGCGAAGAGCATCGGGCGCCAGAACAGCGCCACGATGGCCACGATGATGACCGTGGTCAGCGCGAGCAGCCATACCGAGGCCGCGGAAACGCCCACGATCTGGCCGGTCAGCAGCGTCATCGCCGTATTGGAGTTGCCCGGGTAGAGGTGCAAGAACAGCACGGACAGGCCGAGACCGAAGCTCATCACCACGCCAATGGCGCTATCTTGCTGGCCTTTGAGACCCAGCACCGCGAGGATGATCGCCGCCACGATGGCGCCGGCAATTGCGCCGAAGCCCAGGTTGAAACCAAAGAGCAGCGCCGCGGAGGCGCCCATCAGCGCCAGTTCTGAGGTGGCGTGGACCGAGAAGGACATCTGCCGCAGCACGATGAGCGAAGTCATAACGCCGGACAAGATACCCAGCAGCGCGCAGGCCCACAGGGAGGATTGCACGAAGTCGACACTGAGCAGGTACTGGGTGTCTTCCCAAAACTTAGACAGCGAGCTAGACAACGATGAGCCTCCCATCGACTTCAATGACGTTGACCTTGGAACCGTAGAGCTCCGAGAGGACATCGGAGCGCATGACCTCGTCCACTGCGCCATACATGTGGCCGTGTGGGGCGATGTAGAGCACCTTGTCCACCACGCCCAGCACCGGGTTGATGCCGTGCGTCACGAACAGAATCGAGGTGCCGCGCTCCGTGCGCCAGCGGTCGAGTTTTTCCACCGTGGCCTGCTGCCGGGCCGGGTCCAGGGAAAGCAGTGGCTCGTCGGCGAGGATGAGCTGTGGGTCGTTGGACAGGGCCTGCGCCTGGCGGACCAATTGCTGCTGGCCGCCGGAAAGCTGGCCCACGCGGCGCTCAGCGATGCCGGTGGCACCCACCTCGGCGAGCAGCTCGTCGACGCGGGTGCGGGGAGGGCGTCGTTTAGCAAAGGAGCCATGGGCCAAGGAAAGCGACACGAGATCGCGGGCGCGCATCGGCAAATCCTGCGGGAACATGCGCTGCTGCGGGATAAAGCCCACGCTCGAGTTGACCTCCACGCGGCCGCTGGTGAGTTGACGCGTGCCCAAGATGGTGCCGAGCAGCGTGGACTTGCCCACGCCATTGGGGCCCAAAACGGCGATAAACTCGCCGCTTTCGACGGCGAGGTTAAGGCCTGACCACAGCGGCTCTACCGCTGCATCATGAAACTGTACGAGCACTAGGCTTTGACCGCCTCGAGTGCGGAGACAGCCTGATCGTAGTAGTCGAGGAAGTTGGTGCCCTCCGGCGGGGTCTCGCCGATTTCCACGATCGGCACGTTGCGGTCCTCAGCGGCCTTGCGGATGCGCGAGGAGATGTCCGTCTCAGTCTGCGGGTTGTAAATCAGCAGGTCCACTTTGCCGTCCTTGACGGTCTGCAGAAAGCGCGCCAGGTCAGCCGCGGTTGGCTCGCCCTCGGACACAGTGGCCTTGCGGAAGCCCTCCGGCGTCACGTCAAGGGCAGGGGTGTACTTCATGATGTAGTCCGCAATCGGCTCGGTCTGCGCATAGTTGAGCTTCGGCAGCTTCTCGACACGCGCCTTAATGCCCTCGACGCGCTCCAGCAGTGGGTCTGCAGATGCCTTGGCCTCTGGGTTGGCCTCATTGACCAGGTCGGCGACCTCGGTGGCCACCTTCTCGATGGCGGCAGCGTCGTACCAGACGTGCTCGTTGCCCTCGATGTTGGTGATCTTGGACGGGTCAGACTTGGCGACGTCCTTGGCCTCCATCGCGGTGACGACGTCCGGCTCTTCGTCGAGCTTGCCGTGGTCGGTTAGAGGGAGAGCGTGGATGATCTCATCTTGGTTCTTCACAGCCTGGTAGAGCCAGGAATCGTATCCGCCGCCACCGACGATGAGGACGTCGGCCTCGTTGGCCTTAGCGATGTCTGCCGCGGTGGGCTCAAAGTGGTGCGGGTCGACGCCGTTGCCCTTGACGATGGGCTCAACCTCGACGTCGACATCTGCCTGCGCGGTGTCGATGACGGCTTCTGCTACGTCTGCCCAGATGGAGGTGGAGGCGACAACCTTGATGGTGTCGGAGTCGCCGGCGCCCTCGGAGTCGGCGCTAGAGCATGCAGTGAGGACGAGGCTGCCCGCGCACAGGGTGGCAACTGAGGCGGTGAAACGCTTTAGAGAAAAACTCATACTGTCTAGTTTGCGGTTGTTGAAAATTATTGTCAAATGATAATGTGTTGAAAATCCGTGGCTCGGGAGCCGTAAAGAATGTGGGAGAACAAGGTAGGGTAACCAGCATGGTAAAACGCAGCCACAATCGGAAAACTCTGGCCTCGCTGGCTGCTGAATTGGGTGTATCTCGAACCACCGTATCCAACGCCTATAACCGCCCTGACCAGCTAGCGCCCGCCACTCGGGAGCGAATCCTCACTGCTGCGGCTGCGCACGGCTATACCGGACCCGACCCCACCGCGCGCAGCCTGCGTACCCGCCGCGCGGATTCCACCGGCGTGCTGTTGACCGAACACCTTTCCTATGCCTTCGAGGACGCCGCCTCGGTGGACTTCTTGGCGGGAATGGCGGAGGCGTCGACAGGCGCTGCGACCACCCTCACGCTCATCCCCGCCGGGCCGGATGCGCCATCCGACGACGCCGCCGCCCTGCTCGCCCGCGCTGCCGTCGACGGCTTCGTTATCTACTCCGTTTCTGCGGGCTCCGTGGCCGCCGCGGCGCAGCGTGGCCTGCCCGTGGTGGTGTGCGACCAGCCCAAGGATTCCGGCCTGCCCTTCGTGGGCATCGACGATCGGGCTGCGATTAAGCCTGCGGCACGCGCGCTTGTCGACGCCGGGCACCGCAACATCGGCATCCTTTGTATCCGCCTGCGCCACGAGCGCCTCGACGGCTTTGTAACGCGCGAGCAGGTCGAAGCCGCAGACATGCACGTGCAGCGCGACCGCGTACTCGGCGCCCTCGACGTGTTTGATGACGCCGCGCTTTCCGAGGTCCCCATCGTCACCCGCCACATCAACGACGCCAGCACTGCGCGCGCTGCCGCGGAAGAGCTGCTTGCCGCGCGCCCTGAGCTCACCGCGGTGCTGTGCACGACCGACTCGATGGCGCTCGGCGTGCTCGGCGTCTTGCGCGATGCTGGTCTCGCGGCACCGAAAGACCTCTCCGTGACGGGGTTTGACGGCATCACCACCGCACTGTTGGTGGGCCTGACCACCGTCGTGCAACCGAACAAGGCTAAGGGCGCGGCGGCAGGCCATATGTTGGCCGAGCATATCGACGCCGCGCTTTCCGAGACTGCCCCAGTGCACGACCATAAGCTACTGCCCACCCGTTTCAACGAGGGGACCACGGTGGGCTCGCCGCGCGAGCAGCATTTTTTGGATTGGCAGCTCTAGTCGGCACATTTTGCCAAATATTGCGCCAAAATTTGCCGAAATCAGCGCCTTGTTTGGCAAAATGTACCGCGCTTGCCCCGTTTAACGCGCATCACGCTTAAGCGCCGAAGTGAACCGCGCGGGCCGCAGCGAGCTCCTCCAAAAAATCAGACACAGCCGCAATATCCGGAACGCGGTGTGCGGCCAGCGTCTCGCCCTCGCCAACCTTCACGCCCAGGTCTGGCGGCTGATCCAAAACCGCGAATCCGTCTTCATCGGTGACGTCATCACCCAGGAAGACGGTGGCGGTGGCGCCGACGCGCTCGCGCAGCTCGGAAATCCATGAACCCTTCGTGGCCTGGGTAGCGGAGAACTCGATGACAGACTTGCCGGCAGTCATGGGGAAACCGGCTGGGTCGAGTGCGCGGCCAGCAGCGTAGGCCTCTGCCGCCAGATCCGGGTCGCTGAGCTCCAGCCGGCGCAGGTGGAGCACGCGCTGGAAAGGCTTAATCTCAATTTCTGCGCCAGGAAAGCGCTCCATCAGCTCACGGATTTCTGCTTCCTTGCGGTCGAGGTGCTCCTGCATCTGCGGGGTCAACGCCGTGTCTTGCCACGAGGACTCCGCGCCGTGGGAGCCGCCCAGCAGCACCGGCTCGCGCAGCGGGAAGACGCGCTTTAAGCCCTCCAGGTGGCGGCCAGAAAGTGCTGCGACCGTGGTGTTGGGCAAGCCTGCGAGGCGCTCTAGCGCTGCCAGCGAGCGCGGTTCTGGCTCGACCTCATAAATCGCTTTGGCGAAGCCGGCGAGGGTGCCGTCGAAGTCAGAGACCACGGCCAGGTGCTCGGTGGCAGCCACCTCAGCGAGGCCGGGAAAATTCGTGTGCGAATCAGTCATGGTCTCCATCCTAAAGCGAGACCATGCGGATAGCAGGCGAGTCCACCTCCGCGGTGTCCAGCGTTAGAACCAGCTGGTTGTTGGGGTTGAGGCGCACCTCGAACTTGTGCTCCTCAGCGAGCAAGTTGCGCAGCAGGTTATCTGCCCACAGGGCCGAACCCGTGCAGTCATTGGGGCGGGTATCGATGCGTACCTTATCGATGGTCATCAAGTCCGCATCGCGAATATTCGCCGCGTCCTCGCCCTCGGTATAGGACACCTTGGCCTGGAAAGGCGAGCAGCCAGTGGACCCCACAATGGAAGACTCGCCGAAGCTCATCTGCGGAACCGAGACCGCATTCTGCGGGATGGCCGAAGGCTCATCAGGCTTGGTGTAGATAGCCACGACCTGCCAATCCTTGCCCACGATGCGCTCGTCGCCGCGCGGGGTAGGGCCCTCGTCCTCTGAGCCGCACGCGCTGAGACCGACTGTGGCCACGAGCATTACTGCTGTGAGAAGTCGCTTCACTTATTCACCGCCGCCTCATCTAGAGCACCCAAGAACGCGCGGGACCACACGTTCACGTCATGCGAGATTACCTGCTCGTGAAGGTCGAGCATGCGTTGACGCATGGTGTCGGGGGCGTCGTCAAGCGCTTTAAGCGCGGAAAGCAGCGCGCGCTTGATGGACTCGATGTCGAAAGGATTGCACAAGTTGGCCTGCGTGAGCTCGTCTGCCGCGCCCGCGAACTCGGAGAGAACTAGCGCGCCGCGGCCGTCGGGATGCGCGGCCACGTACTCCTTGGCCACCAGGTTCATGCCGTCTTTGAAGGGGGTGACCAGCATGACGTCGGCAAGCCGGTAGTACTTGCGCAGCGCGTCCTTGGGCACGGCGCGGTGGACGTAGTGAACCACCGGGCGTCCAATCTGTCCAAAGCGGCCATTGATGCGGCCCACGGCCTCCTCCACCTGGGAACGCGTGGCGCGGTAATGGTCGATACGCTCGCGCGACGGCGTGGCAACCTGCACCAGCGCCACCTCCCGTGGGTCAAGTGCCTCGGTTTCCAGCAACTCCTCGAAGGCCTTGAGGCGCTGCAGGATGCCCTTGGTGTAGTCCAGCCTGTCGACGCCCAGAATCACCCGGTGGTGCCCGCCGAACTCTGCGCGCAGGCGGGCTACTTCCTGCTCGTCTGCGGGCGTGAAGTTCGCGAGGGAAGAGGTTTCGATGGAGATGGGGAAGGCGCCTACACCTACGGTGCGACCATCGACGTTGATCCCCGCGCTAATCTCGCGCGTGCTTACCTTGCCCGTGACCTCGAGATCGAGTCGTTTGGCCAGCTCGAGGAAGTTGCGGGCATTGGACTCGAGGTGGAAACCGATGACGTCGGCACCCATGAGGCCACGCACGACTTCCTCGCGCCACGGCAGCTGCAGGAACAGATCCGCAGAGGGGAAAGGGATGTGCAGGAAGAACCCGATGGTGAGGTCGGGGCGCAGCTGGCGCAGGATGCCTGGCAGGAGCTGCAGCTGGTAGTCCTGCACCCACACAGTGGCGTTGGGGGCAGCGACCTTGGCTACTTCCTCAGCGAATCGGAGGTTGACCTCGCGGTAGGCGTACCACCACTCGCGCTTATAGACAGGAGTGACGATGAGGTCGTGGTATAGCGGCCACAGGGTGGCGTTGGAAAATCCCTCGTAGAAGCCCTCGAAGTCGGCTTCGGTGAGTTTGACGGGGTGTAATAAGATGCCGCGCTCGGTGGTGAAAGGCTCGGGGGCGTCATTGATGACGCCTGGCCAGCCCACCCAGCAGCCCTGCTGGGCCTCCAGCACGGGGGATAGGGCCGTGACCAGTCCGCCGGGCGAGGCCTTCCAAGTGCGGGTGCCGTCAGGCTGGACCTCAAGGTCCACAGGGAGGCGGTTGGCCACCACCACGAAGGAATTGTCGTGGCCAGACATCTGCCCTAGGCCTTCTTCGTGGTCTTTTTAGCTGCCTTCTTGGCAGTCTTCTTGGTGGCCTTCTTAGTTGTCTTCTTCGTAGACTTCTTGGCAGCCTTCTTGGTGGTCTTCTTCGTAGACTTCTTGGCAGCCTTCTTGGTGGTCTTCTTTGGTGCGGCCTCGGCCTGCTCAGCGAGGACCTTCTTGTGGACCAAGCCCTCTGGCTCGACACCGAGCATGGACATCAAGGTCACGCCGTCGAGGAAGTCCTCGGCGTAAGTGGCAACGATGCGGCGCGCAGCGCGGGCGGTCTCTTCCTCGACTGCATTGGTTTGGTCCGCAGCGGGCTGAGTGTCAGTGACCTTTGGTGGCACGAAGTCCTCCTGAACGAGTTGTGAAAGCTTTCAGACAGGACATTCTACGCCATATGGCCGTGCGGTGCGGATTCGGGTCCAGCGGGCAGGGCTCGGTGGCGGGGGTGCCGCCCTAATTGCCAAATTGTTGCTGTTTTGCGCGCGGTTTTGGCCACGATTCGGCATCTAGGCAGGCTGCACTCCAACGCTATGGCTGCGGGTCCTGCGGCGTGGTGCCCGGCACCGTGTACTTCGGCCTAGTTGCCGAAGTATCGCCGTTTTCCGTCCTGTTTTGCTCGCGATCCGGCATTTGGGGCGGCTCAGAGTCGGATGCGGCGCCCTGCGGCTGTGCCTCCCACTGCGTGGTCGCCGGCCACATCTCGGTGATGGTCTCCCACTCTTCCTTCCAGTCCTCGCCAATGGCCTGGTCTTGGAGCATACGCACCTGCTGCGCCGGCATCGGCGGCTTAGGCCCATGCTTCGGCGGCAGCACCGGCCTGTTGACCTTCGGCGCGAACGGCGAAAGCGGCACGCGCGGAATGCGCGGCCTGCGGGCCGCCAAGCGGGTGGTCTGGTGGAAGGAGAAGTGGCCAATGCGCTTGAACGCCGAGTACGGGCGGAAGTACTGCGGGCGGCGCAGGCGGCGGGCAACGCGCTCGCCCAGCACAACGCCAGCAGCCAGCGCACCAGCGATGGCAATAGCGCGGGCAAGGTTGGTAAAGCCCACAATCATTTGCTCATTCAGCGAGGCGTACATGCCGCGGTACAAGGTCAGACCCGGCAGCATCGGGGTATAGCCCACGATCATCGTGATAAGCGGCGGCATCATCCACCGGCGGGAGAGCAAGCCACCGGCCAGGCCCACAGTCACTGCGGAAATGCCGCTGGCCACCACAGCGCCCACGCCAAATGGAATGACCACAAAGTAGTAGAAGAGCATACCGGCGCCGGCCGTCAGACCAGAGATGGTGACCTCAATCCACGAGGCGCCACAAGCCAGTGCAAAGGCCGCCGAACCGATGCTGCCGCACAGAATGAGCAGCGGAACCTGGTGGTAGACCGGCGGTGCGAGTGTCGCCAGCGGCGGCAGCGTAAAGCCCATCCAGTCCGAGAACTGAATACCAACGCCAACGCCCGCGATGATAGCGCCCGTGGCTAGCATTGCCTCAAAGAAGCGAGCCGCCGAGGTCACCGGTGCGCGCGTGATGCCGTCAACCAAGCATTGCACCAGCGTAAGGCCAGCAACGAGGACGATGATTCCCGAACCAATAATCTGCGAAGGCGAGAACGTAATGCCCATGCCCGCAGCCAAGTTGTAGAGGATTGCCGCAGGCACGACGGCCAAGAATCCGCCAATAATGTTCTGGTAGAACGGCGGCACTCGGAACTTTGCGGCCCACGTGTTCACACCCATGATGAGCAAAGAGACGAAGAACGCCACGACGCCAACCAAGGCGTCGCCACCCAGCATGACCGCGAAGGAACCGCCCATAACGCCCCAGCCCGCCAGAACCGTGGAGGTGCGATAAGGCGCCTTCATGTTGTTGATCTCATCGAGGACGCGCTCAGCCATCGCCGGCGGGGTGGCGCCCGAACGGATGGAGTAGATCAGGCGGTCCACAGCAGAGAGCTTGGAAAAGTCCACGGTAATCGCCGGTGCCACGCGGAAGACGTGGAGGTTGCGGCGGTTGGCGCCGGTGCCAATTGCGGTGTGGATCGTGATCGTATTCATCATGATGTCCACGTGGCAGTAGTGCAGACCATAAGACGACGCCACGAGATGAATCTGCGCCTTCGCGTCTGAGTTCGCGGTGCCAGCGCTGATGAGGATTTCACCCACGCGGGCCGCGATCTCCATGACGCCCGTGACTTGGGCGGCATCGGTCAGGTCAACCGGCGCCAGCGGCGATGGTGGCGGCGCGGCCTTAGCCGCGTCGATCGTGGCAACGTAGCCGGAAGAGGCGCTAAAACGCTCTCTCCATGCGGAAAAGAAAGACACCCAACTAACCCTTAAACACGAACCCTAGAAATGACCAAAACTTGCGCGGAGACTATTCCTGCACTCTAACTGTTGTGACTCGCGTGCGCACAGGCCACCCCAGCATTTTTCTAGGGCGCGGTGCTCAGGTACGATTCTTCGCAGCGGTATTAACCGCGGTGCTGGAGTGGCGCAATCGGTAGCGCAACGCACTTGTAATGCGTAGGTTGCGAGTTCAAGTCTCGTCTCCAGCTCAAGACTGCTTTACGTGGAGCTCCCCGGTGTCCAAGAACGCCAGGAGGAGCTCCACTATTTTTTTGCGTGAAGCCGCCGGAATCTTGCGCTCGGTCAGGTGGTCATGCACCCACAAGCCGTTGCCCAGCAGCGTTACGATGAGCGGGCTGAGGTTATTTCCGGCTGGGTCGGGCATCCAGCGCTTGTCGACGTCACGCCATTGCTCCATGAAGTCCGCGTGTTGCTGTGAGTGAATGCTCATCAGCAGCTCGATGAGCGGATCGTTCTTACCCAAGGACAAGATGAGTGCCCGGTAGCGCTCCTTCTCACTGAGCTCCTCCGCCTTCTTGCCACCAGCCAGCGCCTCCAGCTCGTCCTCCCAGCGCTGCGCGCAGAAGCGGTGGCAGTCCACCAGCAGCGCGTGCCGGGAGGGGAAGTGGTAGATGAGCCCCGACTTGGAGATGCCGGTGGCGGTGGCGAGGGCGTCGTAAGTCACGGCGTGCACGCCCTCCGCCTCGATGATGGCGAGGGCGGCCTCGAGGGCCTCGGTCTTCTTGCTAATGCGCGGCATTATTGCCTCCAGACTTGGGGTTGTGCTTGAAGCACCAGCCGGTTACTGCGGCTAGAACGAGCATAAAGGCCATGAGCCCGCCCAAGGTGGTGAGGTAGGCCTCGTTGTAGGCGCTGGCGGCGGTGTCGTGGGTCGCGGCGTCGTAAAGCGCCTGCATGCCTGAGATGCCTTCGGGGAGGTTGCGGGCGTAGAGCAACGGGAGGATGGAGCCCGTGATTGCGATGGACAGCAACGTGCCGAACTCGTAGGAGACCTCCTCCACGCCCGCGGCCATGCCGGAGCGGTGCGCCGGTGCCGCGCCGATGATGGCCGTGGAGGACACGGACATCGTCAAGCCCGCGCCAATACCCATCGTGAGCATGCCCGCGACGAAGAGCCAGAAGATGCCGTGGTGGCCGGCCCACATTGCGATGCCGATGCCCGCCGCCATGAACAGGAAACCGCCCGCGATGATGGGCAGAAAACCCCAGCGGTGCAGGTTAGCGCCGCCCAGCGTGGACATCGGGAGTGCGGCGATGGCCACCGCGGAGATGGTCAGGCCGGCGTGGAGGGGCGAGAAGCCGTCGACAAGCTGCAGCTTCTGGGTAGTGAGCATCTCCAAGCCGGACATGCCAAACATGGCGCCGCCCGCGGTGATGACGCCGCCGCTAAAGACGGGGGAGCGGAAGATGTCGAAGGTCAGCAGTGGGTCCGTGAGCTGGTTCTGGCGGCGGGCAAAGAGGAATGCGCCGACGAGGAAGACCAGCAGCGCGCCACCGGCGAGACTGAACTGGGAGCCCGCGAAGGACTTGATGGAAAGCACCAGCGAGGACAGCGTCACCAGGGCGAAGAGCGAGGAGATGAAGTCCCAATGCTTCTCGGGATTCGGCTGATTGGGAGGTGCGAGAAAGTAGGTCAGGATCAGTGCGATGAGGACGATGGGCACGTTGATGAGGAAGACCGAACCCCACCAAAAGTGCTCCAACAGGAATCCTCCCACGGTGGGGCCGGCGGCGGCGCCGACTACGGCGACCGAGCCCCAGATGCCGATGGCGGTGTTGCGCTCGATTTCGTCGTCGAAGGTCAGGCGAATGAGCGCGAGGGTCGCGGGCATCATGACGGCAGCGCCGAGTCCGAGCAGCGCGCGGGCGCCGACGAGGAACCATGCGCTGGGGGCGAGGGCTGCAGCTAGGGAGGCTCCGCCAAACAGGAAGAGGCCGATGACGAACATGCGGCGGTGGCCGATGCGGTCACCCAAGGTGCCGGTTCCTAAAAGAAGGCCGGCAAGCACTAGCGCGTAAGCGTTGATGATCCACAGCTGTTGAGTCGAGGTGGTGTGGAGCTGCTCAGCGAGTGCGGGGAGCGCGGTGTACAGGATGGAGTTATCCAGGCCGATCATGAGCAGACCGAGCGAGACCACAGCGAAGAACGTCCAGCGCTGGGCCTTTGTCGATTGGGTGGCGGCGTGATTGTGCTCGGAATCTAGTGTGAACATGCGTGAAACTGTACCGAACGGTCATTGCAGTTTCAAACCCGTGGAAGGGCGTGTGCTCCGTGTCACTCGAGTGGGGTGAGCGTGAGTCTTAAGCAATTTGTTGGCATGGCAGTGACTGTACGGGGACACTGGGGTGTGGAGATTTTCTAAAGACTTTCTAGTTACAAAATCCTCAAGACTATTTCTGAAAGAAGCAGTGATATGGCGAAAAATTACGCAGAACAGCTCGTAGAAACTCTCGAGGCGCAGGGTGTCGAGCGCATTTATGGCCTCGTGGGTGACTCCCTGAACCCTATTGTTGACGCAGTCCGCCGCTCCTCGATCGACTGGGTTCACGTCCGCAACGAGGAGGCCGCAGCCTTCGCCGCTGAGGCGGATTCCCTGACCACCGGCAAGCTTGCTGTATGCGCGGCATCGTGCGGTCCTGGTAACACCCACTTGGTGCAGGGGCTTTACGACGCCCACCGCAACGGCGCCAAGGTCCTAGCCATCGCCTCCCACATCCCATCCCGCCAGATCGGCTCCAAGTTCTTCCAGGAGACCCACCCGGAGATGCTCTTCAACGAGTGCTCCGCTTACTGCGAGATGGTCAATTCTGCTGATCAGGGCGGCGTTATCCTGCACCACGCAATCCAGTCCACCATGGCTGGCAAGGGTGTATCCGTGCTGGTCATCCCGGGCGACGTTTCCACGCAGGAGGCTGGGGACGACACCTTCACCACCTCCACCATCTCCGCCGGCCGCCCGGTTGTGTTCCCAGACCCAGCCGAGGCTGCAGCCCTGACTCAGGCCATCAATGAGGCTAAGACCGTGGCGCTCTTCGTCGGTGCAGGCGTCAAGGATGCGCGTGAGCAGGTGCTGGCTCTGGCTGAGAAGATCAAGGCGCCAATCGGCCACGCCCTGGGCGGCAAGATGTACATCCAGTACGACAACCCGTTCGACGTCGGCATGTCCGGTCTGCTGGGCTACGGCGCGGCTCACGACGCCACCCACGAGGCCGATCTGCTCATCCTGCTGGGCACCGACTTCCCGTACAACGATTTCCTGCCGAAGGAGAACGTGGCGCAGGTCGACATCGACGGCTCCCACATCGGCCGCCGCACCAAGATCAAGTACCCGGTCACCGGTGACGTTGCTGCCACCATCGAGAACATCCTTCCGCACATTGATGAGAAGAAGGATCGCCGCTTCCTGGACAAGATGCTCAAGGAGCACTACAACAAGCTCAACCACGTGGTGGAGGCCTACACCAAGAAGGCTGAGAAGATGAAGCCTATCCACCCAGAGTTCGTGGCCAACATCATCGATGAAGAAGCGGCTGACGACGCCGTCTTCACCGTCGACACCGGCATGTGCAACGTCTGGGGCGCGCGCTACATCACGCCGAACGGCAAGCGCGAGCAGATCGGCTCCTTCCGCCACGGCACCATGGCCAACGCCCTTCCGATGGCCATTGGAGCACAGGCCGCTAACGAAGGCCGCCAGGTCATTTCCTTCTCTGGCGATGGCGGACTGTCCATGCTCATGGGTGAGCTGCTCACCGTGAAGCTGCACAACCTGCCGGTGAAGACCTTCGTCTTCAATAACTCCTCCCTGGGCATGGTCAAGCTGGAGATGCTGGTGCAGGGCCTGCCGGAGCACGAGACCGACCACGCACACGTGGACTACGCGGCGATTGCTGAGGCTGCGGGCATCAAGCACATCCGCATCGAGGACCCAAAGAAGGCGCGCAAGCAGATTCGCGAGGCTATGGACTTCGATGGCCCAGTTCTGGTGGACATGGTCACCGACCCGAACGCACTGTCCATCCCGCCGACACTGACCTTCGAGCAGCTGCTGGGCTTCTCCAAGGCAGCTACCCGCACTGTCTTCGGCGGTGGCGTTGGTCAGATGCTGCAGCTGGCGCAGTCCAACCTGCGTAACATCCCGCGTCCGTAGCGAGCTAAAGCTCGCTACGGACGGCCAAGCGGCTCGCTACGGACGGCCAAGCGGCTCGCTAGCTTTTGTGCGGATCGCGCACCGGAATGAGGATGAGCGCGCCGACGAGCAGGACCAGGCCGATGGCCAGCACGCCGCCGCGGTCGCCTTGGCCGAGCCACGACACAAACAGGCCGAAGAGCAGGGGAGTCAGCCAGCTCACCGCGCGGCCGGTCGTGGCATAAAGTCCGAACATCTCGCCCTCGCGGCCCGCAGGGGCAACGCGGGCGAGGAAGCCACGGGCCGAAGCCTGCGCCGGGCCCACGCATAGGCACAGGACGAGCCCGCAAATCCAGAAGGCCGTGGCGCCCGAAGCAAAATACATCACAATGGCCATCGCCGTGAGCGTGATGAGACAGGTGACGATGATGGCCTTGGGGCCCACATGGTCGTCGATAAGCCCGCCTATCACCGCACCCAGTGCAGCGGCGACGTTGGCGGCAACGCCGAAGATGAGGAGGTCGCCAGGCAAAAGCCCATAGACGGATACGCCGAGCACGGCACCAAAACTAAACACCGCGGACAATCCGTCGCGGAATATGGCGGAGGCGAAAAGAAAGTAGACCGCATTGCGGTCCACCTGCCACAGATCCCGCAGCGTGCGGAAGAGCTCCTTGTAGGAATCCACCACGCCGCCGGCCGCACCGCCCGAAGGCGTAATTTCCGGAACACGAAACAGCACTGGCAGGGCGCTCACACCAAACCAGATGGCCGCCAGCAGCGCCACCATGCGCATGTTGAAGCCGCCCTCCGTGGAAAGCTCCAGCGCGCCGCCATCCCCGGACACGAACCCGAAGTAGCAGATGAGCAGCAGCACGATGCCGCCAAAATAGCCCGCGGACCAGCCCAGACCGGAGACCCTGCCCACCTTGTCCTCCTCAGCCACCTGATTGAGCTGCGCGAAGTAGTTGACCTCAGCGAACTGGATGGTCACTGAGCCCACCGCGAGGCCCAGCAGACCCAGCCAGAAGTACACGGGCGCATCGTTGCGGATGAATGCGAGTGCCGCCATGGCAAGGAACGTCATAAGCGACCAAAAGCCCAGCGCGCGGCGGCGCCTGCCCAGCCGGTCGGAGCGCTGCCCCATGACCGGGGTGACCGCAAAGATAACAAGGCCCGCCACCGTCATGGACCATGACAGCCACTGTGCGGGAGTGAACTGGGAATCGATCTGCTTGCCCACCGAGTCGGTCAAGTAGACGGAGAAGATGAAGGTCACCAGCACCGCGTTGAACGCAGCCGAACCCCAGTCCCACATTGCCCAAGCTGCCACGGTCGCCTTGTCTGTGCGCATGTTTGTGCGCTTGCGCGTGGGCGTATCAAAACCCGTACTAGGAGAGGCGAGCGAGTTGGCCGGGGAGTCAGTCATAAGTCGAAATACTAAGGCCTAGAAAAGGATTCTGCTTGACTTAGGGAAAATAGCTAGCCTGGAGGTTCACAGGTTGCGTCCAGAATCTCTTCAGTGCCCTTGGATGACGAGGTGCCATTATCTAAAAGAAGCTCAAGAGAGAAACATTTAATCCGCAATCTCCCAACATCTGCCAAACGCAGCCACTTAAGGAAGTTACAAGAAACAATGGACGATAGTAAAGAAGTAAAAGTCCTCGTCGTTGACGATGAGCCAAATATCGTGGAGTTACTCACCGTATCCCTGAAGTTCCAGGGATTCGAAGTATTTAGTGCTAACTCTGGCACCGAAGCGCTGCGCGTGGCCCGCGAAGTCAACCCCGACGCCTACATCATGGACGTCATGATGCCCGGCATGGATGGCTTCGAGCTCCTAGGCAAGCTGCGCCAGGAAGGCCTCGACGGCCCGGTCCTTTACCTGACCGCCAAGGACAGCGTGGATCAGCGCATCCACGGCCTGACCATCGGCGCCGATGACTATGTGACCAAGCCATTTAGCCTAGAAGAGGTCATCACCCGCCTGCGCGTCATCCTGCGCCGCGGCGCCAACGTGGACGACGTTAACAATGACGCCACCATCTCCTATGCGGATCTGACCCTCAACGATGACACCCACGAGGTCACCAAGGGCGGCGAGATCGTCGAGCTTTCGCCCACAGAGTTCAACCTTTTGCGCTACCTGATGCAGAACAAGGAAGTCGTGCTTTCCAAGTCCAAGATTCTGGACAACGTGTGGCACTACGACTTCGGTGGTGACGGCAACGTCGTCGAATCTTATATTTCCTACCTGCGCCGCAAGATCGATACCGGGGATACCCAGCTCATCCACACCGTCCGCGGTGTCGGCTATGTGCTGCGTATGCCGCGCTCCTAAGCGTCCTCAAAGTCCGAGAAACTAAAACCTAATGAGCACTTCTGATTCCGCGGCACCAAAGGTACCGCTTGATTCGCCTGAACCGGTGGTAACTACGGGCGCTGCGGTTCCCGTCGGCGAGCCTGCTAAGCGACGCCGCGTGCAGCGACCCAAGGCGATGCCTTTGCGCACTTGGTTGCTCGTGCTCATGGTCTTGGTCTCTGGTCTGGGTCTTGCCGGTTCCTCGTTGGCTGTTTCCTCGATCATGACTGACGTCATGTACGCGAACGTGGACGAGCAGCTCAAAGAGGCCACCAATGGCTGGGTTCGCAACCTGAGCAACGATTCCTACGCGGGCGACTACTCCCGGCGTCCACCGACGGAATACGTTGTTTTGTCCTATCTGCCGGACGGAACCATTCTCTACACCGGCCCCAATGCCAGCATGCCGGACGCCAAGAAGCTCTATATCGATGACGAGCCGGCAACCATCAAATCAGTGGGAGATTCTGAAACCAAGTGGCGTGCCGTGGCCATCAAGCAAAACGGCACGGTCACCATCGTGGCCAAAGACCTGACCCGTGAGACGATCATGCTGCGCGGTCTCGCGATCGTGCAGATCATCATTACAGCGGTGGTCATGGGCATCATCGCTGTAGTCGGTATGTGGTTCATCCGCCGCGCGCTGCGCCCATTGCGAGTGGTGGAGAAAACTGCCTCGCAGATTGCGGCGGGAGACCTCGACAAGCGTGTCCCGGATTGGCCGCTACACACCGAGGTGGGCCAGCTTTCGGCCGCCCTCAACATCATGCTGGGGCAGCTGCAGCGTTCCGTGGTGCAGGCGCAGGAGAAAGAGGAACAGATGCGCCGCTTTGTGGGCGATGCCTCCCACGAGTTGCGCACCCCGCTTACCAGTTTGCGTGGCTACACCGAGTTGTATCGCTCCGGCGCCACGCAGGACGTGGACATGGTCTTTTCCAAGATTGATGATGAGTCCAAGCGCATGTCCCTGCTGGTTGAGGATCTCCTCGCGTTGACCCGCGCGGAGGGTTCGCGCCTAGACATGGGCACCGTGGATATGCTTGAGCTAGTGCTCTCAGCTGGTTCTTCGGCCCGCGCGGCCTTCCCTGGTCGCCAGATCGATGTGGTCAATGAGGCCGCCGATATCCCGCTGGTTAAGGGTGATCCTGACCGTCTGCACCAGGTGCTGCTCAACCTGGTCTCCAACGCGCTTCGCCACGGTGGCGAGGAGGCGAAGGTCAAGCTCACCATCCGCGAGGAAGCGGGGGAGAAAGGCACTGATGTGCTTATCGACGTCGCGGATGATGGCAAGGGCATGGCCCCCGAGGATGCCAGCCACATCTTTGAACGCTTCTACCGCGCGGATACCTCGCGTACCCGCGATACAGGCGGCTCCGGTTTAGGCCTGGCCATTGTGAAGTCCCTTGTGGAACAACACGGAGGCAGGATCTCTGTGGAGTCTGCGCTGGGCGAAGGCTCAACGTTTACGTTGCGCCTGCCCGCGCTGGCTGCCTAGCGGCGGCCTTCCTCGTCAGTGCCGAGGTGCTGACGGATGCGGGCTGCTGCCTCATCCATGGCGGCCGGGTCGGTGGCGTCGGCGGCATAAGCCTTGGCGAAGTCATACTCCTCCATCTTCTCGGTGGGGAAGAGGTGGATGTGGGTGTGTGGCACATCGAAGCCCGCGATGATGTAGCCGGTGCGTGGGGTGTCAAAGGCGGTCTTGATAGCAGCGCCAATTTCCAGTGCCACCGCATTGAGGTGCGCCCACGTAGCTGGGTCAAGGTCAGTCCACTTATCTACTTCCTCGACTGGTACCACGAGGGTGTGGCCGTAGCGCAGCGGTTCGATGGACAAAAAAGCCACGCAGGTTTCATCGCGGTAGACAAAGCGACCTGGCAGTTCGCCATTAATAATCTTGGTAAATACAGAAGACATGGTGACTAGGCTACCGCCAGTTAAGATAGGCGGCATGCGCATTCTCGTAATTGGCTCGGGCGGCCGCGAACACGCCCTGCTTAAAGGTCTCAAGGCAGATCCACTGACCACCGAACTTCACGTTGCCCCTGGCTCGCCTAATTTCGCGGACTTGGCCACCGTGCACCCTGCGTACTCCAAGGTTGATGACCCAGCTCAGATGCTTCAGCTGGCGCAGAAGATTGACGCTGAGCTCGTCGTCGTCGGCCCCGAGGTGCCGCTTGTGGCCGGCGTTGCCGACGAGCTGCGTGCCAACGGCATAGCCGTGTTTGGCCCCAACAAGTCCGCAGCTCAGATCGAGGGGTCCAAGGCTTTTGCCAAGGACATCATGAATGCAGCTGGCGTGAAGACGGCGCGTGCGGAGCAGCTCGTGCCGGGCACTTCCGATGCCGAGATCGAGGCAGCACTCGACCGCTTCGGCCCGCCCTTCGTGGTCAAGGATGACGGACTTGCCGGTGGCAAGGGTGTTGTGGTCACCGATGATCGCGCTGCTGCCAAGGAGCACGTGAACGAGGTTCACGCGGCAGGAAACCCGGTCCTGCTCGAATCTTTCCTCGACGGCCCTGAGGTCTCCCTGTTCTGTCTCGTTGACGGCGAGACTGTAGTCCCGCTGCTGCCGGCACAGGACCACAAGCGTGCCTACGACAATGACGAGGGTCCCAATACCGGCGGCATGGGGGCGTACACCCCGTTGCCGTGGCTGCCTGCCGACGGCGTGCAGCGCATCGTGGATGAAGTGTGCAAGCCGGTTGCCGCAGAAATGGTCAAGCGCGGCAACCCGTACTCGGGCTTGCTTTACGCCGGTCTGGCGTGGGGCAAGGAAGGCATTGCCGTCGTTGAGTTCAATTGCCGCTTCGGCGACCCAGAAACCCAGGCTGTTTTGTCCATGTTGGAGTCCCCGTTGGCGGAGGCGCTGAACGCCACCGCTACTGGCACGCTCGCGGAGCTGGACGAGCTGAAGTGGAAGGACGGCTACGCCGTTACCGTCGTCCTGGCAGCAGAGGGCTACCCGGCCTCCCCACGCAAGGGCGACGTCATCACTGGCCCAGGTCTGGATGACCCGAACAAGGTTCTCCACGCGGGCACCTCGCAAGCCGAAGGCTCGCCAGGTGTTGAAGAGGAAGTCGATGTCATCTCCAACGGCGGCCGCGTGCTCAATGTCTTGGGCCAGGGCGCCACGCTCGCCGAGGCACGAGCTGCCGCCTACGAGGTGCTAGAAGGCCTCAAACTGGAAGGCAGCTTCTACCGTCGCGACATCGGAAAGCGTGCCGAAGACGGCGAGATTTCTATCTAGCTTTTTCTAACGCACCCCCGTATAGCCCAGCTTGCTTCCAAAAGGTTCAGGCTGGGCTTTATACGTGGAATAATGTTTCCCGTGGCTGATAAGAAGAACATTTCCAACGTCCTGTCCTCTCGTTATGCTTCCGCTGAGTTGTCCAACATTTGGAGCCCGGAGCACAAGATCATCTTGGAGCGCCAGCTGTGGATCGCTGTCATGCGCGCGCAGAAGGATCTGGGAGTAGACATCCCCGCCGAAGCTATCTCGGCATACGAGTCCGTGATTGACCAGGTTGACCTCGAGTCCATTGCCGCTCGCGAGCGCGTCACGCGCCACGACGTCAAGGCCCGTATCGAGGAGTTCAACGCGCTAGCTGGCTACGAGCACATCCACAAGGGCATGACCAGCCGCGACCTCACGGAGAACGTCGAGCAGCTGCAGATTCACTCCTCCCTGCGCCTCATCCGTGATAAAGCCATTGCTGTGCTTGCGCGCATCGGCAAGCACGCCGCCGATTACCAGACACTGGTGATGGCAGGTCGTTCGCACAACGTTGCCGCCCAGGCCACCACCTTGGGCAAGCGCTTTGCTTCCGCAGCTGATGAAATGCTGCTGGGCATCGAGCGCGTGGAGTCCCTGCTCGCGCGATACCCGCTGCGCGGCATCAAGGGCCCGATGGGCACCTCCCAGGACATGCTCGACCTCATGGGCGGTTCCGAGGACAAGCTTGCTTCCCTGGAGACCGCAATTGCGGATCACCTGGGCTTCCACCGCATCTTCAACTCCGTGGGCCAGGTCTACCCACGCTCCCTCGACTTTGACGCAGTTTCGGCTCTGGTGGAGCTCGGCGCTGGTCCGTCCTCGCTGGCTACCACCATCCGCCTCATGGCCGGCAACGAGACCGTGACCGAGGGCTTCAAGGAAGGACAGGTTGGTTCTTCTGCAATGCCGCACAAGATGAATGCTCGTTCTTGTGAGCGTGTGTGCGGTTTCCAGGTCATCCTGCGCGGCTACCTGACCATGGTGGCCGATCTGTCTGGCCAGCAGTGGAACGAGGGCGACGTGTTCTGCTCCGTGGTTCGCCGCGTGGCACTTCCGGATGCATTCTTCGCTCTCGACGGCCAGTTTGAGACTTTCCTGACCGTCCTGGACGAGTTCGGTGCTTTCCCTGCCATGATTAACCGCGAGCTGGAGCGCTACCTGCCGTTCCTGGCCACCACCCGCATCCTCATGGCCGCCGTGCGCGCTGGTGTGGGCCGCGAGACCGCACACGAGGTCATCAAGGAAAATGCCGTGGCAGTTGCACTCAATATGCGTGAAAACGGTGGCGAGCAGGACCTCGTCGAGCGCCTTGCAGCCGATGAACGTCTGCCGATGAACGCAGCGGATCTTGAGGCCGCATTGGCTGACAAGCACGCTTTCATTGGAGCTGCTGAGTCCCAGGTTAATCAGGTTCTCACCCGCATCAACAACCTGGTCAGCGAGCACCCGAAGGCCGCCGCTTATACCCCAGGCGAGATTCTCTAAAAGCGAATTAGGATAAGACTCATGCGCCCAGAACTTTCTTCTTATAAGCACCTTGCTTCTGGCAAGGTCCGTGACATCTACGACGTCGACGAGAACACCCTGCTGATGGTCGTCTCCGACCGCATCTCGGCCTACGACCACTCCCTGGACCCGGCTATCCCGGACAAGGGTCGTGTGCTGACCGCGACCTCGAAGTTCTTCTTCGACGTCATTGACTTCCCGAATCACCTCGCTGGCCCGCTCGATGACGAGCGCATCCCGGAGGAGGTGCTGGGCCGCGCCATGGTGATCAAGAAGCTGGATATGCTGCCTTTCGAGTGCGTCGCGCGCGGCTACCTCACCGGCTCGGGACTTAAGGAATATAAGGAAAGCGGCACTGTCTGCGGCATCGAGCTGCCGGAGGGCCTCACCGAGGCCTCCCGCCTGCCGGAGCCGATCTTTACTCCGGCCACTAAGGCGGAGCAGGGCGAGCATGATGAGAACGTGTCTTTTGACGCGGTCGTCGCCAAGCTGGGCAAAGAACGTGCGGAAGAGCTGCGCGCTGCCACCCTGCGCATCTACTCCGAGGCCGCCCGCATCGCGGGGGAAAAGGGCATCATCCTGGCTGATACCAAGTTCGAGTTCGGTCTCGATGAAAATGGCACCCTGATTCTTGCCGATGAGGTCCTAACCCCGGATTCCTCCCGCTACTGGCCAGCCGATACTTATGAGGAGGGCAAGGTTCAGCCTTCCTTTGACAAGCAGTACGTCCGCAACTGGCTGACCTCGCCGGAATCCGGCTGGGACCAGGCCTCTGATACCAAGCCGCCGCGCCTGCCTGACGACGTCGTCGAGGCCACCCGTGCTCGCTACGTTGAGGCTTATGAGCGTCTTTCGGGAAACTCCTTCTAAGGTTACTTCTAGCCGCAGATTGCGTAAAGTGGGGCGGCATGACTGAATTGACCCCGCCGATTGCCGCAAAACACCCCATCACCCGCGAGTTCCATGGCCGCAGCTTCGTGGATGATTACGAATGGATGCGGGATAAAGAATCTGCAGAAACGCTCGATTATCTGCGCGCGGAGAATGCTTATACTGAGCAGGAGACTGCGCACCTTAAAGAGCTGACTGAGAACATCTTCCAGGAAGTAAAGTCGCGCGTGAAGGAAACGGATATGTCCGTGCCTTCGCGCAGGGGCCAGTACTGGTATTACGGCCGCTCTGTCGAGAGCAAGAACTATGGCATTAGCTGCCGCGTTCCGGTGGCCGAAGGTGCTGACCCGTGGACCGCTCCCGTTATTCCAGAAGAAGGCGCGCCTGAGGGCGAGGAAATCCTCCTAGATGCCAACGAGCTAGCAGAAGGCACCGAATTCTTCGCGATGGGTGCCTCCACCGTCTCTGACTCCGGCAACCTGCTGGCTTATTCCGTAGATACCGCTGGCGACGAGCGTTTTGCTCTGGTCATCAAGGACTTGCGTACCGGCGAGCTGCTCTCCGACCGCCTCGACGGCATCTTCTACGGTGCGACCTGGGTGGGTGATGACTACATCTTTTACACCACGGTCGATGATGCGTGGCGCCCAGATACCGTCTGGCGCCACAAGGTGGGAACCGAGCAGTCCGAAGACGTGCAGGTCATGCATGAAGCTGACGAGCGTTTCAACATCGGCGTCGGCAGTATGCGCAGCGAGAAGTACCTGTTCATCGTCATTTGCTCGAAGCTGACCTCAGAGACCTGGGTGCTGGATCGCACGGACCCGGAAGGCGAATTCCAGGTTCTGTGGCAGCGCGAAGCAGGTGTTGACTACGACGTCGACTATGCCGAGATCGATGGCCAGGCCTATTGGTTTGTCACCCACAATGCCTCAGGCCCGAACTTCACCCTGGCCACCACGCCGCTGGCCGTAGGGGAGGACCTCGCACCGCTCCGCGATCTCGATGTGCTGATTCCGCATCGCGAGGATGCGCGCCTGGAAGGCGTGGATACCTATCGCGACCAGGTCGTCGTAGGCTACCGCCGCGGCGGCATCGGGCGTGCCGCAATCATGGATGTACGCCATGGTTGGTCCGAATTTAAGGAATTAAACTTCAACGAAGAGCTCTACACCGTGAGCGTTGGCGGCAACCCAGAATGGGATGCGCCGGTACTGCGCGTGAGCTACACCTCCTTCATCCAGCCTTCGCAGCTTTTCGATTACCGCGTTGAGACTGGCGAGTACACCTTGCTCAAGGAACAAGAAGTCCCGGGCGGTTACAACAAGGATGACTACGTTGCCTACCGAATGTGGACGCAGGCTTCCGACGGCACGCAGATTCCGGTCTCCATCGTGCACCGCGCTGATCTTGACCGCACTAAAGCTAACCCGACGCTTCTCTACGGATACGGCTCTTATGAGACCAGCATGGACCCGTACTTCTCCGTCTTCCGTCTGTCCTTGATGGATCGCGGCATGATCTTCGCGATGGCGCACGTCCGCGGCGGCGGTGAGATGGGGCGAACCTGGTACGACGACGGCAAGCTTCTACAGAAAAAGAACACCTTCACCGACTTCATCGCGGTGGCCGATGACCTCATCGCGCGCGGCGTAACCACCGCAGATCAGATGGTGGCTGAAGGCGGCTCCGCCGGCGGCCTGCTGATGGGCGCGGTGGCAAACATGGCCCCGGACCGCTTCACGGCCATCCAGGCTTCTGTACCATTCGTGGATCCGCTGACTTCCGTCCTGAAGCCGGAGCTACCGCTGACGGTTATCGAGTGGGAAGAGTGGGGCGACCCGTACCACGACCCAGAGGTCTATGACTACATGAAGTCCTATGCGCCTTACGAGAACGTCACTGCGCAGAATTACCCGGACATTTTGGCGATTACCTCGCTCAACGACACGCGCGTGCTCTACGTGGAACCAGCGAAATGGATTGCCAAGCTGCGTGATACCGCAAAGGGCGGGCAGTTCCTCCTCAAGACGGAGATGGTTGCTGGCCACGGTGGCGTTTCAGGGCGTTATAACAAGTGGCGCCAGAATGCCTTCGAGTACGCGTGGGCCATTAACAAGGCCACGGGGTTGAAAGCCTAGAAGCTCTTCGCCGCGCGGACTCGCGGTGGCTGTGCGATAATTGCACTTATGCATGGCCACCTTCTAGTTTCGATTTCCAGCATCTTTTCTGACACGCGGAAACAAGCTAGTAACCTCATCAAAGAGCTCGACCGGGAAGAAATCCCGGTCTCTTTGCTGGTTGCACCACATATCGACGGCAATTGGCACCTGGCCAAGGATGACAAGACCTTAGGCTTTCTCAAAGAGCAGGAATCCGCGGGTAGGTTGCTCATCCTGAATGGCTTCGACCAAGCGGTGCAAGGCCGCCGCGCCGAGTTCGCTAACCTTGACTCGCACGAGGCCAATCTCCGTCTGAAGGGCGCCACGCGGCAGATGGCCAAGCTGGGCTTCGAGCCGAGCATCTTCGCACCTCCACGCTGGCGTATGTCGCCTGGCACCTTGGAGGTCCTGCCGAACTTTGCTTTCGATGTCGCGGCCTCCACGCGTGGCATCCACGAGTTGCGCTCGGGCAAGTTCCACCAGACCCGCAACCTCTCCTTCGGCGAGGGCTTCGGCGCGGCGAAGTGGTGGCGCCGCAACATTATTCGCGCAGCTGAGCGCTCCGCGCTGCGTGGCAACACCGTGCGTCTTTCCATCTCTGGCCGCAACCTGAATGACAGGAAAGTGGTATCGGACTTCATCAAGGCGATTGACCGCGCCGCGAGCGCCGGCGCGCAGCCCGCGGACTATGGAGTCTTTTTGGCGAAGCGTTAAAAGCCTCCCGCGGAATTGCACGTCAAGCGTGCACCGAACGCACGCCGAACGCGCAAAAGCGTGCACCGAACGCGCTAAAGCGCACAATTTGCCAATTAGACTGCCGAATCCGCGCTAATTCAGGGCACTATTTGGCAAATTGTGCGTAAGGGGGAAACGCTCCGGGGAAGACGCCCCGGAGGAAACGCTCCCGGGAGCCTAGAGCTTGAGGAAATCCCGGACCTGCGGTGGCAGGGCGTCGATGAGCTGGGGTGTCAGGAACTTCAGCGAACCGCCGAGCAACATTGCGATGCCGGGGACGGCAACCGCAAGGATCAATGCGATGATGCTGCCGGTGCTCGAACCAGAGCTAGAGCCGTTACTGGAGCTGGAGCCTTTGTTGGTGCCGGGCTTGCTGTCTGGGTCGGTGTCTGGTTCTTCGTCTGGGGTAGCGGCCGCCTCGCCCAGGCTGAATCCGACCTTGACCGGGTCGTGGTCGGAGGCGCGGAACGGGGAATCGTCGTAGAAGTCCACGATGTTGTAATTGCGGCGAGAGTACTCAAAGGCCACCGGCTCGTCGGCATTGATGTTCCACACCTGGGCGTCGGTTACCTTGCCGGATACAACCTCGTTTGCCAGGACGTGGTCGAGGGAACCCAACAGGCCAGAGAACTGGTAGGAGGCATCCGCGTGGTAGTCCTCAGCGGGAACGGTGTAGCCGCTGTCGCGGAAGACATCAATGGCATCGCCGTGGGTATAGGTGTTGAGGTCACCCATCACGAAGGTGGCCTTGTCCTGCCAATCTGGCTGCTTAGCCAGGTGCTCAAGAACGGCTTCGGCCTGTGCCTTGCGCACGTTGGGGTTGTTGCCCTGGCCGTCGCCGGTGTCGGCGTCACCCTTAACAACGGAACCCTTGGACTTGAAATGATTGGCCACGGCCACGAAGGTCTCGTCATCCGCGGCGTCGACTGGCGCGAACTCCTGCGCTAGCGGCTCACGGGCGGTTCCAGTGAAGCGGTCGTCGACGAAGATGCGGGATTCACCAACCGGCTTGACGCGATCCCTTTTATAGATGAACGCGGTGCGGATGACGTCCACGGTGTCCGGCAGCTTCTCCGGGGAGGTCACGTAGGCCCACTTCTCGGAACCAGCGGCCGCGTTGAGCTCGTCTGTCAGGTGCGCCAAGGCTTGGTCGCGCTTGGACTTGTCGCCGGTGACGCCGTAGCCGTCTTCGATTTCAGAAAGGGCGATGACGTCGGCATCAAGACCGTTTACGGCCGCGACAATCTTGCGCTGCTGGTTCTCGAAGGCCTCCGCGGTATAAGCACCGCGGGTCGTGCCGCGCTTGACGGTGACCGGGTTGCCGTTCATGTCATCGTAGGAGCTGCCGCCGTACTCCTCGCCAAGGGAGGTGAAGTAGTTCAATACGTTGAAGGCACCAATGGTGTATTCGCCTTCGACGTCGAGTGCGTGCAGTTCCTTTTCGCGGGAGTCTTCCCAGGTAATCGGCAAATCGCTGCCTGCCGTATTGCCCGTTACCGGTGCGGTGGGCTGGTAGCGCCACTGTTCATGGGAGTAACCCACGATGACCGGGTGCTGGAAAGTTACCTGGTCAGTGGTGCGCAGGGACTTGATGGTCTGTGCGTTGTCCTGCGCGATATATGGCAGCGGGGTGGATTGGTCAGACTCGAGGTAGTTTTTCGTGCGGCCATCGTCCAGAGTGACCAGCTTGGCGGCGTTGGAAGCGGCGAGTTTCTGTAGGTCGGAGTCTGGGTCTGTCGACGGGTCATAAAGGTCCGACGGCTGGCGGAGTGCCTCAGTGCCCGGCGCCAGGCCTACCTCGCCATACTGGTTGAGCGCGTAGTTGTTGGTCACGGTGTGGGTGCCAGGCAGCACCAGCATGTGCTCGTAGGCCTCACGGGCGACGTCGCCTTCCGGCAGGGCCTCCAGTTCGAGCGCGGTGACCTCCGGCAGGGGAGCATCGAGCTTCTCGACGGCATCTGCGGTTAGCTGGGTGGCGTCAAAGAACTCCGAGACCTTGCCAGAAACCTGCACGGAATCCCCGAGCTGCGGATAAGCAGAGGCTTCCTTGTTACCCATGTAAATAAACAGCGCCGGGGAAGCAGCAGGAGCCTCGTTTCCGGTGCCGCCGGTCTGGATAGTGAAGCCGTTGATGCCGCCCTCGGACCACACGCCAGTGACGACGCCCTTGGTCGTGACGTTCTGGTCTTTAACCGGAGACTGAGCGCCGGTTCCCTGGATTTCTTCGATGCTTAGCTCGCGGCCGGGGTCTGCAGGCTGCGTTGGTTCCTCTGGCTCAGCGGGCGTGGTTGGTTCGTTTCCGGAAGGCGTAGGAGTTGGCGTGCCGACATGGAAATCGGCAGCGTTGTCGTCGGTATCGGTGCCCGCCTCATCGCGAGAGACTGACTCTGCATTGGAGGTGCTTGGGGCAGGGGTGCCTTCTGCCAGCTGGGCGGAACCGTAACCGGCGAGGTCAACCTCGTTGCCGGAGGCGTCGTAAAGCTTGACCGATCCCTTCGAACCGGACAGGTTCAGGGAGGACTCCGCGTCTGGGGTAGGCAGTGGCGTGGAGCCGCCGTTGCCCTGGCCAGCCTGAATCAGGTAGTGCTTGCCAGCCGGAATCGCGCCGCTGAGAGCAGCCTTGCCGCCCGAGTTGCCACCGGCGGAAAAGTACTCGACGGACCAACCATCCAGCGAGACCGCGGCTTCGGTGGGGTTGAAGAGCTCGATGAAGTCGTGGGTAAAGGTCGCACCAGAGTTTCCGCCGCCGCCGTAAACCTCAGAAAGGACCACGGCATCACCTGCGGGGGCTGCATGGGCGGGGACGGTGAGAGTGGAGAAAGTGGAGATGAGCGCGGTCAAAGAAAGCGCGTGGAGAGAACGAGAGCGCATGAGAAACCTTGCAATAGGAGATATATGACCATTTGTTTCTAAGGCACCGCGTCGGGCTTGCCAAGCGTTCATCCCCCAGATGTCTTGGGGGTTTACCTGCATGCCCAAAAAGTTTGTCTTGCGGTTCATCGGGTGTTTACGTGGGCTTCGCGGGGCAGGGGCGTGCGAACTGCGCACAATTTGCCAAGCAAGCCCGGAAAATCAGCAAATTTGGGCGCACTATTTGGCAAATTGTGCCCACGCGAGGCCTCGGTGCCAGTAATCCTCCAAACCGAACCACCCCCAACCCGCCGCCCTATAGAATTGGTTTTCGTTCCCCGCGGGAAATACTGTCGGCACTAAGTCGACTACCGAGTTAAAACTTGAGCTTAAAGAAAACTGGAGGCACGATGGTTCAGCGCGTGTACGTGGAAAATCGCGAGGGTGGGCATGCCGCGGCATTGTCGAAAGAGTACGGCGTCAAAGTGCGCCTGCTCAACCGCTATGACGTAGAGGGCACCACGGATGAGGAGTTCGCCACCGCGGTTCAGCTGGTTCTCTCTGAACCGCAGGTAGACACAACCTATTCCACGTTGGACGAGGCCGGCGTCGACGGCGAGGTCCTCGCGGTCGAGCCGCTACCTGGTCAATTCGATCAGCGCGCGGACTCCGCTGCACAGTGCATTCAGTTCCTCTTTGAAAAGGAGCGCCCGCGCGTTCGCACCGCTGTGGTCTACGCAGTCGAGGGCACCATTCCGGAGGCCATGCGCGCAGGCCTCATCAACCCGGTGGAGGCCCGCGAGGCTTCCCTGGAACTGCCTGAGACGCTGGCACTGCAGGTGGCCACGCCCGCTGACGTGGAGACCCTCGAGGGCTTTACTGCGCTTTCCGACGCCGCCCTCCCCGAATCCGTCGCATCCCACGGCCTGGCCATGGACGCTGACGACGCCACCTTGATTCGTAACTACTTTGCTTCCGAAGACCGCGAACCCACCATCACCGAGCTCAAGGTAATCGACACCTACTGGTCCGATCACTGCCGCCACACCACTTTTGAGACGATTCTCGACTCCATCACCTTCAACGAGCCAGCCGTCGAGGCTGCTTACCAGGACTACCTCGCAGCCCGCGAGTCCATCGGCCGCACCAAGCCGGTGACCCTGATGGACATGGGCACCATCGCGGGCAAGGTCCTGCGTGCCACGGGCAAGCTCGACGCCATGGACGTCTCCGAAGAGATCAATGCCTGCACCGTGCACGTCACCATCACCGTGGATGGCAAGGAAGAGCCATGGCTGCTGCTCTTTAAGAACGAGACCCACAACCACCCAACCGAGATCGAGCCTTTCGGTGGCGCCGCTACCTGTATCGGTGGCGCTATCCGTGACCCGCTGTCCGGCCGCGGCTACGTCTACGGCGCCATGCGCATCTCCGGCTCCGGCAACCCACTGGAGACCACCACGCGCCCGGGCAAGCTGCCGCAGAAGACCATCGCGCGCGTAGCCGCTGCCGGTAACTCCTCCTACGGCAACCAGATCGGCCTGGCCACCGGCCTCGTCGACGAGCTCTATCACCCGGGCTATGTGGCCAAGCACCTCGAGATGGGTGCAGTTGTCGCGGGCGCACCAGCCGCTAACGTGCGCCGCGAGGTGCCGGCCGCAGGTGACCTCGTGGTCTTGGTCGGAGGTGCAACCGGCCGCGACGGCATCGGCGGAGCCACCGGTTCCTCCAAGTCCCACACCGTGGAGTCCCTGGCTACCGCGGGGGCAGAGGTGCAGAAGGGTAATGCGCCGGAGGAGCGAAAGCTGCAGCGTCTGTTCCGCAACCCGGAATTCTCCAAGCTCATCAAGCGCTGCAACGACTTCGGCGCCGGCGGCGTCGCCGTGGCTGTGGGCGAGCTGGCTGATTCCCTCGAGATCAACCTGGACGCCGTTCCAAAGAAGTACGAGGGACTCGACGGCACCGAGCTGGCGCTGTCTGAGTCCCAGGAGCGCATGGCTACCGTGATTGAGGCAGGCGACATCGACAAGCTCATCGCCCTCGCCAACGAGGAGAACCTCAACGCCGTGGTCGTTGCGGAGGTCACTGACTCTGGCCGCATGCGCATGCACTGGCGCGGCACCACCATCGTGGATCTCTCACGCGAGTTCCTCAACACCAACGGCGCGGACAAGCACGCCACCGCTGACGTCGCCCCTGCTGGTGATTGGCGCGGCGCGTCCCGTGAGTGGGCGCGCCAGGAGGACTTCAACGCGTCCTTCCTCGGCATGGCCTCTGACCTCAACGTTGCCTCCAAGCAAGGCCTCTCCGAGCGCTTCGACTCCACCGTCGGCGCGGGTACCGTGCTCATGCCTTTCGGCGGCACGCGTCAGGCCACCCCGATTCAGGCAATGGCCAACACCCTCCCGGCGCTGGGCGAGACCACCAACTGCTCCGTGATGTCCTGGGGCTACAACCCATACGTCACCGAGGCCAGCCCGTACCACGGCGCCTACCTCGCCGTTGTGGAGTCCGTGTCCAAGCTGATTGCCACCGGCGCCTCCTTCGATGAGACCTACCTGTCCTTCCAGGAGTACTTCGAGCGCATGGACTCTGCCTCCGCGTGGGGTAAGCCAACTGCTGCGCTGCTGGGCACCATCAAGGCCCAGCTTGGCCTCGGCGTCGCCGCGATTGGCGGCAAGGACTCCATGTCCGGAACCTTCGAAGAGCTGCACGTTCCGCCAACGGTTATTTCGGTTGCCGTCAGCCACGACGACGCGGGCAACATGGTCCCTAACCACTTCAAGGCCGCAGGCCACCAGGTGACGCTGCTTTCGCCTGCGCTTGCCGACGCCTCCGATACCGCCCTCGCCGGCCTGCCTACCCCAGAGTCGCTGGTGGAGAACTTCCGTACCGTGACTGAGCTGCTGCGCTCAGGCAAGGTCGTCTCCGCGTACACCCCCGGCTTTGGCGGCCCTGCCGAGTCAGTCCTGAAGATGGGCCTGGGTGAGGGCATCGGCTTCGCCTTCGCTGACGACGCCCCTCTCTACGATTACGCCTACGGCGCCTTCGTCCTCGAGTGGGCAGAAGGCCAGGAGCCCGTTGCCGGCTCTGCCCTGGGTACCACCACCGCTGGCGGCTTCAGCTACCGCGGCGCGGAGGTCAGCTTTGCTGACGCTGAGGCTGCCTACTTGGGCACCCTGGAAGAGATTTACCCGACCACGGTGGAGCAGGCTGGCTCTGTTGACCTCGGCGCTGCTGCTAAGGGGGAGACGGTCGCACGGACCATCACCCCGACCTTCGGTGGGGCAAAGGCCACGGCGCTCATCCCGGTCTTCCCGGGCACCAACTGCGAGTACGACTCTGCGGCAGCGCTGCGTCGCGCGGGTATCGAGTCTGAGATTCTCGTGGTGCGCAACCGCACCCCTGAAGACATTGCTGAGTCCGTGGACCGCATGGCGGCTGCACTGGACCGCTCGCAGATGCTCTTCCTGCCGGGCGGCTTCTCTGGCGGCGACGAGCCGGATGGCTCCGCGAAGTTCATCACCTCCTTCCTGCGCAACCCGTCCCTGTCCGCAGGCGTGCAGGGCCTCCTTGACGAGCGCGGCGGCCTCATCCTGGGCATCTGCAACGGCTTCCAGGCGCTCATCAAGCTCGGCCTGGTTCCGTTCGGAGCCATCTCCGAGCCAGGCACTGAGACCCCGACCCTGACCTTCAACAGCATCGGCCGCCACCAGTCGCGCATCTCCCGCGTCCGCGTGGTCAACAACGATTCGCCATGGCTGTCCAAGGTCAATGAAGGCGACGTCTTCTCCGTCCCGATTTCGCATGGCGAGGGCCGCATCACCGCTGGTGAATCTGAGTGGGAGCGCCTCAAGGCTGCCGCAGTGACTCAGTACGTGGACGCTGCAGGCAACCCGCTGATGGATATCTCTGTGAACCCGAACGGTGGCCTCTTCGCCCTTGAAGGAATCATGTCCGAGGACGGCCGCGTCCTGGGCAAGATGGGCCACTCTGAGCGCATCTCGCCGTCGACGTACAAGAACGTGCCGGGCGAGTACGATATGAAGCTCTTCGAGTCTGCGGCAGAGTACTTCCGCAAGTAGTCCCGAGCCCGGCTGGTTGGGTCCCCCTGGTTAGGTCCCATTCATTGGCTCCCTTTGCTAGCAAAGGGAGCCTTTTTCATCCCAAAACACAAAACTTCACTCGCAATAGGACCCAACCAATGGGACCCAAAGACGGGGACCCAACCGGGGCGGGAACCCCAGAGCGAGCGATGGTCCGTGCTCAGCTGATCTTCATCTGTTGCTCGAACCAGCCGAAGGAGTGCGCGCCCTGGTCAGTGGAGACAGCTCCTGGGTCATCCGGTTTATGCGCTCTTGGCCGCCCTGTACACCTGGCAAGAGATAGAAGCTCGGGCGTGGCTGGTCACCACCGGGGAGCAGAACATTGTTGGAGATCCCCTTGAACCCCTGAGGCTAGGCCCGTATAGTTACGGAAACGTAAGTTTAGTGTTGAGGCTAAATAGATTCCCAAAGTAAGGCGTTCTTGATGGCGATCCAACATGGGGTCACGACCCCCGATGAAAAATGCGAAAACGGCGCTTTAGAAAAACTCATTGAGCGCCGCTATTTCGTGGCAGACCGCGGCGAACGCCCACTAACGCGTGGGTGGGGTCACCTCTTCGCGGCTATTGTTTCCGTGATTGCCTCCACTGTCTTAATTACGTTTGCGTGGATGAGCATCTCGTGGGACCAGGCGCTTGCAGTGACCGTCTATGGCGTTGGGGTGGTGGGGCTCTTCGGCGTTTCGGCCCTCTATCACCGTTGGCCATGGCCCACCGCGCGGGCGGTGCGATGGTGGCGGCGCGCTGACCATGCCACCATCGCGGTGTTTATTGCTGCCACCTATACGCCGCTCTGTGCGATTGTGCTTGAGCCGGTCCAGGCTGCTTGGATGCTGGGCATAGCGTGGGTTGGTGCAATTATGGGCGTCATCCTGAATCTGGTGTGGATTGACCACCCACGCTGGCTCGATGTGGTGGTGTACCTGACCTTGGGATGGTTGGTGTTGCCTTTGATTCCAATGTTGTGGACTGAGGCGGGGCCCGCTGTGGTGTGGCTGCTGTTCGCAGGCGGCGTCATCTATTCCGTGGGCGCGTTGGCCTATGGCTTTAAATGGCCAGGCCGCAACGCCCGGTGGTACGGCTACCACGAGCACTTTCACACGGCGACTATCGCCGCCGCCGTTGTACACATGGTCGCTGTCTGGATGGTCGTTGCGGCCTAACTAGTGGTGCGGCGCTTTAGTTAGTGGCGAAGCGGGTCTACGCCTGTCTCGGTGAGCATCGGAATGTTGGATACCTCGGAAGGCAGGCCGAAAGCGTCTACCAAGACCACCGACCAGGGCGCCAGGGAATCGACGAGGTCGTTGATGGCGGCGCGAGCAGCTTTCATACGGCCTGCGGGAAGCAGGTTGTGTTCCTGATACCAGCCGGCGTGCTCGACCAGCGTGGACAGAACGAACAGGTGACGTAGCTGCTCGAATACCTGGCGAGCCAGCGAACCCTCTTCCAGGCGCTCCTCTGCTTCGATCATGGCCTGGACCAGCAGGGTATCCACGCGGGCCCAACCAGCCGCGATGAGGTGGTCCTGGCACTTGTCCACGATGGCGGCCGCCTGCACCTTATCCGCCTTGCGGGCTGGCTGGATGCGGCGCACGAGGGAGAAGAGCACGGACTGGGCGCGATCGTCGATGAGCTTGGCCTGGTACACGGCGTCGAAAAGCGATGCCTCATTCGGGTTCACCAAGTCCACCAGCCCCTGCAAGCGAGTGGTGAAGCCGGTGCGGCGGCGGACCACTTCGGTGGCGGTCGTCGCGGCGTAACGCACGGTGTCCCATGGGGACATGTCATTCATCGCGCGGCCATATGCCGTGAGTAGGTTCTTGCCCACCATCTGGATGAGGACGGTGTTGTCGCCCTCGAAGGTGGCGAAGACATCCGAGTCGGCACGGTATGTGGTCAGGCGGTTCTCCGACATGTAGCCGGCGCCGCCGCAGGCCTCACGGCATTCTTGAATGGTGCGGATGGCGTGCTGGGTCTGCGCTGCCTTGATGGCGCCGGCGAGGGACTCCATCTCGCGGGAGGCGAACTTCTGCTCCTCATCCGGGGTGGTCACGGACCACGTGCCGGACTCCTGCTGGTCGTTCATTTCCTGGTAGCGCTCCAGGATCTGATTGTGTAGCAGGTGCAGCGCATAGGTACGTGCGAGCGGGATGAGCAGGCGGCGGCGGTGCTGGCGGTGATCGATGAGACGCTTTTCGGAACCGGTTGCGCCTTCGAACTGGCGACGTCGGTTGGCGTAGCGCAGCGCAATATCCAACGAGGCTTCAGTCGCGGCACCGGCGGCGCCCGCCACGCCCATGCGGCCGCGGATGAGCGTGCCCAGCATGGTGAAAAAGCGGGCGTTGGGGTTCTCAATAGGGGAGGTGTACTTGCCTTTCTCGTCGACATCGGCGAAGCGGTTGAGCAGGTTCACACGGGGGACCCGGACATTGTCGAAGCGCAATGTGCCGTTGTCTACGCCGACCAGGCCGCCCTTGTGGCCGTGGTCGCCCACGGTGACACCCGGCAGGGAGTTACCCTCTTCGTCGCGAATCGGCACGATGATGGCGTGCACGCCGTGGCTGCGGCCATCGCTGCCCGGGGTGTAGAGCTGTGTAAAGACCACTGCAGCGCGGCCGTCCTTTGCGGCGTTGCCGATGTAGTTCTTTACCGCGGTGTCCTTTGGAGTGTTGATGATGAACTCATCAGTCTCCGGATCATAGGTAGCGGTAGTCTCCAGGGACTGGACGTCAGAACCGTGACCGCGCTCGGTCATGGCGAAGCAACCAGGTAGTTCAAGGCAGCTTGCCTTTTCTACCCATTCGAGGTGGCGTTCGGTGCCTAGCTGGTCGAGCGCACCTCCCCACAGGCCCCACTGCACGCCGGACTTGATGGCCAGGGAACCGTCGGCCCATGCCAGGCCTTCCAGAGTGAAGGTGGAAAGAATCGGCTTGCCCGGACCGCCATTGTCGCGGCGCAGTCCCTTTTGGAAGCCGCCGAAGTCGCGGACCTTTGTAAGGTTGTTAAAGGTGTGCTCGCGCTGCTCGGCAACCGAGAGCTCAGGACGCGGGAAGAGGCTTGGATCGTCGATGAATTCGCGCAACTCGTGGCGGAAAGAGGCGTGTGGGCCATCGAGAAGCGCTCCCAGCTCGGTGGCCACGGAAGGCTTCGGAGTGGTGGGCAGGCGGCCTGGGCTGCGCGGCTCGGCTTGGGCTGGTGCAGAACGGCCGTCGCCGCGGCCAGGGTTTTGTTCCTTGTTGGAGTCTCTGCTCAGAGTCTTGGTGAGTGCCATGATGGGTTTCCTTAATTGATTGGGGAGTTTGGGCAGGTGGTCTCGTTGGTGTTCTAGTGCTCGACGATGGCAGCCACGCCCTGGCCGCCGGCTGCGCAGATGGAAATCAGAGCGCGGCCGCCGCCGTTTTCTTCCAGAATCTTGGCGGTGGTGGCCAGGATGCGGGTGCCGGTTGCGGCGAACGGGTGGCCCGCTGCCAGGGAGGAGCCCTTTACGTTGAGCTTGGTGCGGTCGATGGGGCCGAGCGCGCCGGGCAGTCCGAGGCGCTCGCGGCAGTAGGTCTCGTCTTCCCAGGCGGTCAGCGTGGCTAGTACCTGGGAGGCAAATGCCTCGTGGACCTCATAGAAGTCGAAGTCCTGCAGGCTGAGGCCGTTGCGCTCAAGCAGGCGAGGAACCGCGTAGGTCGGTGCCATAAGCAGGCCGTCGCCGCCGTGGATGAAGTCCACTGCAGCGGTCTCGGAGTCCACCAGGTAAGCAAGCGGTTCGAGGTTATGCTGTGCGGCCCAGTCCTCGTTGCCAAGCAGCGCCACCGAGGCGCCATCGGTAAGCGGCGTGGAGTTGCCTGCAGTCATCGTGGCCTGGGTGCCGTGCTGCTGGGCGTCGCGCTTGCCGAAGACTGGCTTGAGTTGTCCGAGCTTTTCCAAGGTGGAGTCCGCGCGCAGGTTGGTGTCGCGGTTGACGCCCAAGTAGCCGGTGGTCAGGTCAGTAAAAAAGCCCTCTTCCCAGGCCTGGTGTAGCTTCTGGTGGGACTCCAACGCCAGCTGGTCTTGGTCGGCGCGGGTGACCTTCAACTCGCGGGCGGTGATGGCTGCATGGTCACCCATGGAAAGGCCGGTGCGTGGCTCGCCGTTCTGGGGCTGCTCGGGCGCCAGCTGTCCCGGGCGAATGGAGCCAATGAGCTGTGCACGCTGGGCCACGGTCTTGGTGCGGGAGAGGTTAATGAGGGTCCGGCGCAGAGAGTCGTTGACGGCGAGCGGTGCGTCCGAGGTGGTGTCGGTGCCACCCGCGATGCCGGAGCTGATGCGGCCCCGGGCGATGGCGTCACCGACGTGGATGGCCGCTGCCAGCGAGGTGCAGCATGCCTGCTGGAGGTCGATGGCTGGGGTAGTGGAGTCGAGCGCAGAACCCAGGACCACCTCACGGGTGAGGTTGAAATCGCGAGAGTGCTTGAGAACTGCGCCGGCGGCGACGAGTCCTAGGCGCTCGTCGTGCAGTCCATAGCGGGCGACGAGGCCGTCGAGCGCGCTCGTCAGCATGTCTTGGTTGGAGGCATGCGCGTATTCCTTGTTGGAACGAGCGAACGGGATGCGGTTGCCGCCTAGGATTGCTACGCGGTGCGAAGTGGTGGTCATTGCGACTCCTTGGTGGGAAATCCTTGCTAGGAACGTGCTAGGAAAAGTTTTCACTCAAATGCTCTACATCACAGGCTGAATGATATTGTTAGTTCTATCACTTAATTAACTAAACTTGCAAGCTACTTCATAAAGGCTTGCAACCTTGTTAAGGGAAGGAATTGAAATGCCAAAAATTAACTTCGCCGAGAAACTGATCAACTCCCCTGTCGCGGCCAAGGCAGGCGTGCCGCAGGGGTATCCATTGCGCCGCTTCACCCCCGGCGAGCCAGCTCTCGACGGCCCGGTTGTCATCGGCGCAGCAGGGGAGGGACGCATCGCCGCATTCCTTAACTCGCAGCTCGCGGTGGACTATCAGCTGTTGTCCGTGACTGCGGAGTCCAAGCGCGCAGCGCTCGTCTTCGACGCCACCGGGATCTGCAAGCTCGAACAGTTGCGCGAGCTCTACGACTTCTTCCACCCGCAGCTGCGCAACCTCACCGCCAACGCGCGCCTGCTGGTCATCGGCACCACCCCGGAGGCCGCCGATACCGTCGACGCCCGCATTGCGGCCCGTGCCCTCGAAGGCTTCACGCGCTCCCTCGCAAAAGAAATGCGGAAGGGCGGCACCGTAAATCTGGTGTGGGTCGACCCGGCAGCCACCGCTGAGGTGGAGTCCACCGTGCGCTTCTTCCTCTCCGGCAAGTCAGCGTTTGTGGACGGCCAGGTGGTTCGCGTTAAGGCTGGTTCTGGCGGCAAGGACCATGATTGGTCCGCCCCATTGGCTGGCCGTTTAGCCGTGGTCACGGGCGCTGCGCGCGGCATCGGAGCCACCATCGCGGAGGTCTTCGCTCGCGATGGCGCAGACATTATTTGCATCGATATTCCGGGCGCCAGCGAGCACCTCAGCGCCACTGCCAACAAGGTGAAGGGCACGGCGCTGCCGCTCGACGTCACGGATGCCGGTGCCGCCGCGGCCATCGCCAAGCATGCGCAGGATCGCTACGGCCGCGCCATCGACGTTATCGTCCACAACGCCGGCATCACTCGCGACAAGCTGCTGGCCAACATGAACGAAGGCCAGTGGGATGCAGTGTTGGCCGTCAACCTCCTGGCACCGGTGCGCATCACCGAGGAGCTCATCGAAAATGGTGACCTCGCCTCGGGCGCAGCCGTTGTGGGCGTGTCCTCCATGGCGGGTATTTCAGGCAACCGCGGCCAGACCAACTACGCCACCACCAAGGCGGGCGTCATCGGGCTTGTCGACGCCCTCCAACCGCTCCTCGCCGAGTCCGGTTCCACTATCAACGCGGTGGCCCCTGGCTTCATCGAGACCGCGATGACCGCCGCCATGCCTACCGGCCCACGCGAGATTGGCCGCCGCATCAACTCGCTGCAACAGGGCGGCCAGCCGGTCGACGTTGCTGAGACCGTGGCTTACTTCGCGGCCGCCTCCTCCGCGGCCGTTTCCGGCAATACCGTCCGCGTCTGCGGCCAGAACATGATGGGAGCCTAAATGACTGCGCTCAACGTAGTGAACCTGCCCGCCGTTCCGGAGCTCAGCGAGCTCTACCGCAAGCAGGTGACCAAAGCGGTTCCCGCCATGGTGCCAGGCCTGAAACCCAAACGCACAATCAATGACCCGGCAACCGCCTTCCGTGTCGATGACGTCTGCATCGATCCCGTTCACCTCGCCCGCTACTGCCAGGCAGTGGGATTCCGCCTTGGCAACGAAGCGCCAGTGACCTACCCCTACGCCCTGGCCTTCCCTTTAGCGGTGAAGGTAATGGACTCACCGGGTTTCCCATTCCCGGCGATGGGTATCGTGCACCTGTCCAACAAGATTGAACAGTTCCGCCCCCTCCATGTCGAGGACACGTTCACCATCGATGTCCACGCGGAAAACCTCCGCCCGCACCGCAAGGGTTTGGTCCTGGACATGATTACGTCCATCTACGTCGAGGGCGTGTTGGTCTGGCAGCAGACCTCCGCCTTCCTAGGCCCTGGCGCCAAGTTCTCTTCCTCCACCCCAGAAGTAGTTGCATCCCGCCCAGAAGCCACGCGCTTCCTGCCGCAGCCGCAGGCCCCAGCTGCCGGAACCAACCCCGTTTCGACCCTGCGCTTTAGCCCCGAGTCCACCAAGGTCTATGCGGAAGCGTCCGGCGATAAGAACCCGATTCACACCTCACGGGCGGGCGCCAAGCTCTTTGGCTTCCCCAGCACCATTGCCCACGGCATGTACACGCATGCCTCGATGCTCACCGCGCTGGAGGGGCGGCTCCCCGAAGCCGTCCGCGTCCAAGCCGACTTCTACAAGCCGGTCATTCTTCCCGCGGCCACTGCGCTCTTTGCCAGCGCGCACGACCGTGCGTGGACGCTCGAACTACGCAAGGCCAAGGACGTCGACAAGCTGCACGTGGCGGCCGCCGTTGAGTCGCTCAGCTAATCAGCACCTAGCTGGGCTCACCACTTGGTTAGTCTAGGTGCTGGTGCTGCGGTGCCACCACGAGAGGCTTCGGGGAGTACTGTCCGCGCAGGTTACGCAGAATGCCGGCGTGCTCCCACAGCGCCTTGTCTTCGGCCGTCTTCGGCGTGAACTGGCGTGCTGCAATCGGCTGCCAGTCCGCGTCCATCGCCATGTAGGATACCGTGGCGTGGATGGCGGTCTCCAAGTTCTGGCGTCCGCCGCGTGGGTTGCCCGAGCGCACGTGAATGGACATCTGCATTGAGCGGGCGTCGGTTCGCATCATGCGGGCGTCGACCTCGATGAGGTCACCGATGGAAATCGGGCGGTAGAAGCGAATGCCGCCGGCGTAGACTGCCACGGTGTGCTCGCCGGACCACTCCATGGTGCAGGCAGCGCCCGCCTCATCGATCCACTCCATTGCCGTGCCGCCGTGGACCTTGCCGCCCCAGTTGACGTCGGTCGGCTTGGCCAGGAAGCGGTTGATCATGCGCGGGGCGTCGGAAGGCCCGTCATAAGTCTGCTTCTCCATCTCTTCCTCGATGGCCTTGCGCAGCTCAATGCGGGATTCCGCGGCTTCCCACACGCGGCGGTGATCGTCGGAGGAAGGTTCAAAGGAAGGAACTGGGGTGGACTTGCCGGTTTCCGGGTCCTTGGCTACGAAGATGACCAGGCAGTCGCACGCGCGGGTGAAGATGCCGTCGCGCGGATCGGCAGATAGCACCTCGTTCACGATGTGCATCGAAGAACGGCCCGTCATTGCGATGCGCGAGCGCACCTCTACCAGGTGGCCCGAAGGGATCGGGCGAGTGAAGTGAATGTGCCCCACATAGGCGGTCACGCAGTACATTCCGGACCACTGCACCGCGCATGCGTACGCGGCCTTATCGATCCACTCTAGGACGCGGCCGCCGCCAATGCCCTGCGCACCAGCGATGGTCATGTCCGTGGGCGCCGCCATGAATCGAAGCGTGATCGATGGCGACTTCCCGGTTTCAGTATTCTCTTGTTCCGGAAGGGTAAGTGACATGCATAGAAAGTTATCAGGGAGGCCGAATTAGCGCATGAAAAATAAGGTAGACCCAGCGGCCACGCGCGCTGCCGTGGTGGCGGTCCAAGACTGGATAAAACACCCCGATGAGGTGGAAAAACCAGGTAGGGCATTGCTTGCCGACGCCGTCCGTCGCACCGCCCGCACCCTCGAAGCCGACGCGCCGGGGCACTCGGTGGAACTGCGGGTGCCCCCATTCGTGGCAGTCCAGTGCATCGAGGGTCCCCGTCATACCCGCGGCACACCACCCAATGTGGTGGAGACCGACGCTTTGACATGGTTGCAGCTGGCTACAGGCTTGCTCAGCTGGGAGGATGCCGTTAGCGCAGCTCAGGTGGATGCCTCTGGCTCGCGCTCAGGGGAAATCGCTGCATGGCTGCCCATCATTCCGTTAGTTTCTCCTGCCCACAACGACTAGGATTGCAGCCGTGGTAGCTGAACTAACTCCCCATATCGCCAATCTCGATGATCACAGCGAGACCGAACCGCGCGAGGAATGCGGCGTCTTTGGCGTCTGGGCCCCGGGCGAAGAAGTCTCGAAGTTGACCTACTTCGGTCTGTTTGCACTGCAGCACCGCGGCCAGGAGGCTGCCGGTATCGCTGTGGGTGATGATGACAGCATCGTCGTATTCAAAGACATGGGCCTCGTGGCCAACATCTTTGATGAATCCATCCTCGCGTCCCTGCAGGGCAACGTCGCCGTGGGACACACGCGCTACTCCACTGCGGGCGGTAAGGAATGGTCCAACGTGCAGCCCATGTTCGGCACCTCGCCGAGCGGCGTCGATATCGCGCTGGGCCACAACGGCAACCTAGTCAACTACCTTGAGCTGCGCGCTGAGGCAATCGAGCGAGGGCTCATTAAGCCGCATGAAGAGTCGGTTTCTGACTCCATGTGCTTGTCCATGCTGCTTGCCGACGGCGTGAGTGAGGACGTTAGCGTCTTTGAATCGGCGCGCGCCCTGCTCCCTCGTGTTAAAGGTGCATTCTGCCTGACCTTTACTGATGGCCACACTCTCTACGCTGCGCGCGACCCGCACGGCGTGCGCCCGCTGGTGCTGGGCCGTTTGCCAAAGGGCTGGGTCGTGGCTTCGGAGACTTGTGCGCTCGACATCGTCGGCGCGCAGTTCATCCGCGAGATTGAACCGGGCGAGCTCATCTCCATCAACGAGGCGGGTATCCGATCGGAGAAGTTCGCGGAGCCAACTCACCACGGTTGCGTCTTCGAGTACGTCTACCTGGCACGTCCTGATACCGACATCAAGGGCCGTTCGGTGAACGCGACGCGTGTGGAAATTGGGCGTCGTCTAGCGCGGCAATACCCGGCCCCAGATGCGGACCTAGTCATTCCTGTGCCTGAGTCTGGTAACCCGGCGGCCGTGGGCTATGCCCGCGAGTCCGGCATCACCTTCGCGCACGGCCTGGTGAAGAATGCGTACGTTGGTCGCACCTTCATTCAGCCCACACAGACCCTGCGCCAGCTGGGCATCCGCCTGAAACTGAACCCGTTGCGCGAGGTCATCGAGGGCAAGAGTCTCGTGGTGGTGGATGACTCCATCGTCCGAGGCAACACCCAGCGTGCGCTCATCCGCATGCTGCGTGAGGCAGGCGCTGCCGAGGTGCACGTGCGCATCGCCTCGCCACCGGTGAAGTGGCCGTGCTTCTACGGCATTGACTTCGCCTCCCCGGGCGAGCTCATCGCTAATGCCAACCCGTCTGATGACCCGGAAGTAGTCTGCAAGACTATCTGCGACGCCATCGGTGCGGACTCCCTCGGCTTCGTCTCCATTGCGGAGATGGTCGCCGCGACCGAACAGCCGCAACACGAGCTGTGCACCGCTTGCTTTGACGGTGTCTACCCACTCGGCCTCCCGGCCGGCAACCCGAACGCTGAGGCCGTGCGCTCCTTGCTCGGCTCTGAATCTTAAAAGACTTGAAGGACTCAACAATGAGCGAGAACACTTACGCCGCAGCAGGCGTCAGCATCGAAGAAGGCGACCGTGCCGTTACCCTGTTTGCCCCGCACGCAAAGCGTGCCTCCCGCCCGGAGGTCATGGGCGGTCTCGGCGGTTTCGCCGGCCTGTTCAAGCTGGGCGATTACAAGGAGCCGGTCCTGGCCGCGGGTTCCGACGGCGTGGGCACCAAGCTGGCTGTGGCGCAGGCCATGGACAAGCACGACACCATCGGCATCGACCTCGTGGCAATGTGTGTGGATGACCTCGTGGTCTGTGGCGCTGAGCCGCTGTTCCTGCAGGACTACATCGCTGTGGGCAAGGTCGTGCCGGAGAAGGTCGCGGAGATCGTGAAGGGTATCGCTGAGGGCTGCGTCCAGGCTGGCGCTGCGCTCCTCGGTGGCGAGACCGCTGAGCACCCGGGCGTAATGGATCCGGAGGAGTACGACGTTTCCGCAACTGCAGTCGGCGTTGTTGAGGCGGACTCCATCCTGGGCCCGGACAAGGTCCGCGACGGAGACGTCCTCATCGCCATGGCTTCCTCTGGTCTGCACTCTAACGGCTACTCCTTGGCTCGTTACGTCCTGCTGGAGCAGGCTGGCCTGCCTCTTGACGGTCACATCGAAGAGCTTGGCCGTACCCTGGGCGAGGAGCTGCTTGAGCCGACCCGCATTTACGCCAAGGACTGCCTGGCGCTGACCGCTGAGTGCAACGTTTCCACCTTCTGCCACGTCACTGGCGGTGGTCTGGCTGGCAACTTGGAGCGCGTTATCCCTGAGGGCCTGACCGCTGAGGTCAACCGCTCTACGTGGACCCCAGGCCAGATTTTCAAGACCATCTCCTCCGTGGGCAAGGTTTCCCTCGAAGAGATGGAGAGGACCTTCAACATGGGCGTTGGCATGATTGCGGTTGTCTCCCCGGAGGACCGCGAGCGCGCTATGGCCATGATGGCTGCCCGCCACGTGGATGCCTGGGAGTTGGGCACCATTCGCGCTGCTGGCGAGGGTGAAGCTCGCGTCATCATGAATGGTGAGCACCCGAACTTCTAAGCTTGCCCAACCACTTCTACTTTCGGCCTTCCAGTCTCTGCCACATCGCGGTAGAGGAGGGGAGGCCGTTTGTGGTTTGCCATTTGGGGCGTCTGTCCCGCGGCCGCCAAATGCAGTCGGAGCCTAGTGTGGCTCCAAATGGTGAGGTCGCACTGTAACCACTGTGACTGCAGTGAGCTCCTGGGGCGGGTGACGCCTCACCTCACCATTTGTTCCTCACCATTTGGAAATGCCGGCCGAGGGAAGGCCGAGGGAAGGTCGAGGGAAGAGCAGGGGCGGCTCAGGCAGACCAGGGAAGAGGCCGTGAAGAGCAGGACAGTGCGGGTAAGAGCAGGGCAACGCGGGAAAGAGCCGGACAGCGGCCAAAAGCAAAAGGCCGCAACCGCGCGAAGCGGCTGCGGCCTACAGCTGGAGTTCCAGCGGCGAAAAGGAAAGCGCCTTAGCGCTTGCCCTCGTCGTCTTGGTCGTCTTCGTCCCACTCGTCGACGTAGTCGGCATAAGGATCTTCGTCCTCATAATCGTGGGAGTTATTCGGGTTTTGGGAGGCGAGCTCCCGCTGGAGCGAATCCAGATCCATTTCGGGCGAATTGTACTTCAGCTGGCGTGCAACTTTGGTCTGCTTTGCCTTTGCGCGTCCGCGTCCCATGTGCATGACCCCCTTGAGGTGAGTAGGGCGTTCCAGGGATTCTTGGACGCCCCATCGGCTTAAATCTAAAAGTGAATCTTCCTGTTAGACACAATAGCCTGTGTGACGAAAAAATTCCGAACCACCCCCTAGTTATTGCAAAAGTAGTGGTATAACTCGCCTCTTTCGGCCATTGAGTTAGCGGCCACGCAGCTTTTCCACGGCCGCGCGCCCAGCCTTGGACCCTTCGTCGGTAGGCAAGGAGTCCTCTTCCACAGACGCGGCAACGTCGCCGATCGTTAGCGTTCCGCCCGTGAGCGCGGAACGCTTGATCAATGCCAGGGCAATCGGGCCATAGTCGCAGTCATCGACAATGGTGCCCAGTCGCCCCACACGGCGCCCGCCCAGTGTTACCTCGTCACCAATCGCAGGCCGGTTCGGAGCCGAGCCATCGAGGTAAAGCATCACCAGCAAGCGCGGGGAACGGCCGAGGTTCTCCACGCGGGCCACGGTTTCCTGCCCGCGGTAGCAACCCTTGTCCAAGTGCACAAAGGCCGGTCCCTGCGAGCGGCGAATCCAGTGCGGTACCTCATGCGCGATTGCTTTGTCGTCCAAGTCCGCGGCGAGCTCAGGTTCCAACGCGCGCACGCGCTCCGCGGTAAATGCCATCAACCCCACGAGGGTTCCGCCGGCTGCCTCCAGCTCTGCCACGGCCTCAGCGAGGCGCGAGCGCGGAATCAGGTGGTCGGTGCGATGGGGCCCGCGCCAGACGACCTCCCGGGAATGTACCGCATCAGCCGGTGCGGGAAGCTCTCCGCCCAGCACAGTCACCACGGCTAGATCCGCCTCTTCCACGGTTACCTGGGACCAGAAGATCATCTTGGTCAAAAAGCTCAGCAGCGAATCGAACTGCGCTGCAGGCACGTCGAGATAGAAGGCATCCTCGACACGGGAGAGGTCTATCTGGTGGAGTACGTGGCCCTGTATATCGAGGTCGAGTGCGCCGGCGTGGAAGCCAGATGAGACGTCGTCTAGCTTCTGCGAAAGCAGATTGTTTAGGAACGTTGCGGCTTCAGGTCCCGCAACTTTGATGACGCGGCGCTGGGATCGGTCCACAATTGCGGAACCGGTCTCTACTGATCGCTGCTCCACGAGCGGATCGCCATAGTGCCAGGCGATACCGACGGCATCGATAAGCGTGGCGTCTTGGATTTCTGATGCGCCGGGGCGCTGAAGAAGTGGCGAAGAATAACTCACGGGTTCCGATGGTAGGGCATAATGAAAAATATGGAGTTCACGCCTCGAAAAGAGCCGGTCATCTACGTTGTTGAGCCTTATGGCGGCTCGGTGCGCAAGCATTTGCCGTCGTTGCCGCTCGTCTATTGGGATGACGCCGCAGTTACCCGGGGAGACGGAATCTTTGAGTCTCTGCTTATCCGCGATGGCAAGGCCGCGAACCTCGCGCGCCATGGCCAACGTTTTATTAACTCGGCGCTGGCTCTCGAGCTGCCCGAGCCGCAGTTGGAGAAGTGGGAAGAGGCCACCAACCTGGCTATCGCCGACTATTTCGGGCCTGATGGCCAAGGCGAGGCCAAGTGCACCTGGACCTATACCCGCGGGCGCGCCTCGACCGGACACCCCACCGCGTGGGTAGTGGTGCAGCCCATCGACGCCAAGATTATTGAGCAGCGTGCCAAGGGAGTGAAGGTCATGACCACACCGCGGTTGTGGCAGGTGGCTGAGGAGCTTCCCGCCAAGACCCTGAACTACGCGGCCACAATGGCCACGCTGCGCCTGGCGCGAGGCAAGGGCTTTGAGGACGTGATCTTCACCGACCCGGAGACGGGCTTGGTGCTGGAGGGCGCGACGTCGACAGTCGTGGCGGTACGCGGTGACAAGCTGCGTACCCCGGCGGGCAAGGGAATCCTGCCGGGCACTACCCAGGCCGCGCTTTTCGAGTACGCCACGGAAAAGGGCTATCGCTGCAAGGCCAAGGAGATCACCCCTGGATACCTGGAGCGCTCTGACTCGGCGTGGTTGGTCTCCTCGGTACGTACCGCTGTGCGCGTGACTAACCTTGATGGGACAAGGCTAAAGGCCCCAGATAACGCTGCGGAAATCCGGGACCTCTTGGATGCTGCTCTGGCGCGTTAGCCTGCCACGCGGGTGAGCTCAGCGGACATGTAAGGGCGCATCTCGCCGTCGACCATGCGCTCGTCTACCCAGCCGAGGTTGTTGTTCGGCATCAAGCCGTACATGCGCTTGCCCGGGCCAAAGTTCTTCGAGCCCGTCTCCGTGACCATGGTGGAGGCGGATTCCAGCTGCCATGCACGCTCGTTGAAAGGCTCGCCGTAGAAGATTTCCACGATGCCGTTGGAGGAGGTGTAGGTCATTTCGATCTCGTCCTTGAGCGAGATGCGCCAGAAGCCGCTTTCACGGATATCCGCGCCGCTTGGCTTGCCTTCGGAATCGATGCGCCAGGTGCGGGAACTAAAGGTGAGGTAATTTTCGCCGTCGTGGCTCACGATGAGCTGCTGGCCAAAGCTGTACTGCTCGCCGGTGGTGTCATGTGCTTGGCCTTCGCCCTGCCACACGCCCACGAGGGGAAGGAGAGCCAGCAGGCCGTCGTGCAGGGAAGGGCCCTGGCGCAGGTTAGCGGTCTCTTGCGCGAGTGGGTTCTCCACGATGTCTACTGCAGGGATATTGCGGGAAGCTGCGTCTTTCCACGCCTCCGCGGCGTGGTTTACGGCGTCGTTGCCGTTGATCTTCTGGGTGCTATTTTCGTTGCTATTTTCGCTCATGACGCACCAGCCTAGTCGTCTATGTACGTCAACAACCACTAGGCTGGTTCGCTGTGCGAGTACTAATGATTTCAAATCCAAACTCGACTTCTCAGAGCGATGCCTTGTTCCGGCAGGTCATTCCGCTGCTTCGCGACGTCGAAGGCGCTCACATGCGCATGCAGTTCACCCATTACGCGGGGCATGCGGAGGAGATCGTGCGCGGAATGACACGCACTGATTTCGACGCCATCGTGGTCTTTGGCGGCGACGGGACCGTTAACGAGGTGGTCAACGGCCTGTTGGGGCCGGCTGACCGAAAGGACCGTCCGCGACCTGAAGAGCTTCCTGTCCTCGGCGTAGTCCCCACCGGTTCCGCGAACGTCTTTGTGCGTGCACTGGGAATTCCCAATACCCCGGTGGAGGCGGCCCACGTCTTGGCTCGCCTCATGGAGCGCGACACCCGCCGCAAGATTCACCTGGGTACGTGGAACGACCGTTGGTTCGCGGTCAACGCTGGTTTTGGTTTGGACGCCGACGTTCTTGCCCGAGTCGATCGCGCACGAGAGATGGGCTTTTCGGCCACGCCGCTGCGCTACCTCGCGGTTTCCGCGCAGGCTTACCTGCGGGCGCGCGTCATCCCACCGGAGATTTCCGTGCACGCCGTCAGCCGGGCAGGCGAGCAATTCACCGCGCACAAGGTTCCGCTGATGTTTACCTCGAATACCAACCCGTGGACGTTCCTGGGCCCGCTTCCCGTGGTGACCAACCCGCGCAACTCCTTCGACGCGGGCCTGGGGCTATTTGGAGTGTCTGACTTGGGCGGCATCCATGGCCTAGTGGGCATGCTGCACCTGATGGGCGTGGACCGTCGGCGCATGCTGTCCAAGATCACCCAGGCGCGTGCGCTGCAGTTCGATGATGCACAATCGGTTGATTTGGAGACGCCAACTCCGAAGCGCTTCCAAGCCGACGGCGAGTCCGTGGGCAAGTTCACCGAGGTGCACCTCGAATCGGTGGCAGATGCCATTGAGGTCTTCGCGCCCCTGCAGCCGCGCCCGCCCCACGAGCGGAGCGTGCGAGAGATTCTGCGCGACTTGATTCGCATCAAGTAGGCGCTGCCAGGCAACCGAGTCGCTAGTCCGCGAGCCACCCCCAGGGCTAGCTGCCCTCGTTAACCTTCTCCGCAGTGTCCTCCGCCTTTTGCTCGGCGTCCTTAACGGCCTTCTCCGCTGAGCCCTCTATTTCGAGAGGGGACAGCTGCGTGGACTTGAGCTTGATGTTGCGGCGTTGGACCTCGAAGGTGATCGAGCCGCCGTGGAGCTTGACGGACGTCGCCTGTGCAGGAAGTGGCAGCTCGCGGGTATCGAACTGGAGGGTAAAGGCCTTGATAAGGCGCGGGTCTTCGGTGTCGTAGACGTTCATGTGGAACTGCTCGCCGACCAAGCGTAGCGCCACCTTAGCGGTGGACTTCTTCGTATCGCCCGGCAGCGTGCCCGTCAGCTCAGCCTCTGCCGCGGTGCCTCCGATGGGGGAGATGTTGTCGGGGTTGGCAATCGAGAGATCCGTAATCCCCAACAAACGTCCGAGCGCTACGCCGTCGAGGCTGATACCGCGCGTGTACGTGGATACGGGTGCGCCCTCAAATTTGCCGCTGAAAACCTGCTGCGGCGTGATGGAGATGTCACGCATTGTGGTTGAGGCGTTGACCATGCCGAGCTTGGGTACCTCGACGTCGAGCGACTGCACCTCGAGATAAGGAATCTCCTTGGTTAGCGCAGCCAATGTATAAGGGATGCCGCCAATATAGACGTCGGGAGTGTTCTCCAGGCGCGAGACCGCCTTCGATTCCTGAGCCACTGTGTGCTCAGCGTGCATGGCTACTGCGGAGTCGCTAAGCCAAGCGATGCCGCCCACCAAGGCGACGACACCAAGGCGGACAATATGGCGGTTGATTTGGAGAACAGTCACCCCTCTATTCTTACCGCACGTACCCTGGTGGGCATGAATATCGAATCCCTGAATCTCACCCAAGACGCCGATCTCGCAGACAAGGTACGCGCTGGTGCCGAGCAAGCGCGCCAGGCAGATGGCATCGCGCCCTTGTCCGAGCAGTTCCTGCTTGGCCTGAGCGATGCGCGCTTGGAACACCAGCATTACCTCGCCAAGGAAGGCGAGCAGGTAGTCGGTATCGCCGCTGTGGCCGGGCAGGATGTGGAGCTTTTTGTTCACCCCTCTCATCGCGGGCACGGCCTGGGCCAGGACCTCATTGAACACGTTCGCGCCGCCCAGCCGCATGCCCAGTTCTGGGCGCACGGAAACCTGCCGGCAGCACGCGCGTTGGCGGCCCGCAACGATCTGCACCTGGTGCGACAGCTGCTGGTGATGGAGGTAAACGGGCAGAACCTGGCCAAGCACGCCGCGCTTGACGACGCCCCCTTTACCCACCTTAACTACACCGATTCCGTTCAGCGGTGGGGCAAGGACTGGGCGGAACAGGAATGGGTGCGCGCCAACAACGAGGCATTCTCGTGGCACCCCGAGCAAGGTGGCTGGGATCTTGAGCGCTTGCACCGTGGAATGGAGGCGGATTGGTTCGATCCGGCGGACGTCCAATTCATGTGGGATGAGGAGAAAACCTCACCTCAGGGTGCTCCAACGATGGTCGGATTCCACTGGACCAAATGGCACACAGAAGAAACTCCTGAGTTTGGTGAGGTCTACGTGATCGGTCTTTCGGAGGCTTATCGCGGTCAAAAGCTAGGCGGTCCATTGCTCCACGACGGCCTTCACCGCATGGTGGAAAAGGGAGCTGAGCGGGTAATTCTCTATGTTGAGGCGGATAACGAGCCGGCCGTGAGGGCGTATGAACGTTTGGGCTTCGAAGTTATTGAAGACCATTCCGTCTATTCGGATCGTGATTAGCCTCACGCGGATTGGGGACATGTTCACTTTTTGTTCACCTGAAACTACTACTGCGGTTAACCCGCTCCGGTTAGCTTTACATCCCGTGAGTTAACCGCGGTGTTGGTAATCATCTTTCAGCTCTTTCGCGAAATGCCAATGCGAAGTGCGGTTTCCTCGGACTAACAATCTCTGTTCTTCGTTGAAAGGTTTCCCCGTGACCCGCAACTTCAAGCGCACTGCTGCAATCTTCGGCATCATCGCCGCAACTTCCACCGGCCTCGTCGCCTGCTCTGAGTCCGGCTCCGGCTCTGAGGGCGGCTCTGAGGTCTCCGGTGACCTCACCGGCGAGGGTGCTTCTTCCCAGAAGAGCGCAATGTCCGTCTTTGAGAAGGCATTCCTGGCTGACTACCCAGACGCTAACTTCTCTTACACCTCTTCCGGTTCCGGCGCGGGTGTTGAGGCCTTCACCAACGGCACCGTTGACTTTGCTGGTTCCGACTCCGCTCTGAAGGAAGACAAGGGTGAGGTTGAGGCTGCCAAGGAGCGTTGCGAGGGCAACGACGCATGGCACCTGCCAACCACCATCGGCCCAGTTGCTATCGCTTATAACCTGGGTGACACCGAGGTCAACCTGAAGACCGAGACCCTGGCAAAGATCTTCAAGGGCGAGATCACCAAGTGGAACGACAAAGAGATTAAGGCTGCCAACGAGGGAACCGAGCTTCCTGACACCGACATCACCGTCATCTTCCGTTCTGACGAGTCTGGTACCTCTGACAACTTCCAGAAGTTCCTGAAGACCGCTACCGGTAACTGGGACGACGAGGGCAAGCAGTTCCCAGACGCTGTCGGTGAGGGCGCAAACGGCTCCTCCGGTGTTGCTGACCAGGTTGCTTCCATCGAGGGTGCAATCACCTACGTTGAGGCTGGCTACGCACACCAGAAGGAAGGCGACGGCGTTAAGATTGCCAAGATCGACTTCGGCAACGGCCCTGTAGAGCTCTCCAACGAGTCCGTCGGCGTTGCACTCGACAACCTGGCATTCAAGGAGACCGGCTCCGAGCACAACATGGTTGTTGACTCCGAGGCTCTCTTCGGTTCCGACACCGCTGGTGCTTACCCACTCATCCTCACCACCTACAACATCGTTTGCTCCGCTGGTTACGATGAGGAGACCTCCGCTCTGGTGAAGGCCTTCATGAACACCGTTCTGGAGAACCAGAACGCTGACCTCGAGGCTGCTGGCTTCATCCCAGTCGCCGGCGACCACCTTGACCGCCTGAAGGCTGCGGTCGAAGCAATCCAGTAATCCTCTGGGCCCATACACTGCTTGCCCCCAAATCCGTTCCACTGAGCGCCTTTGGGGGCTGCGGTATGTCTTATAATTTCCAAACTTTCCGTTGAAAAGGATTTCGTAGTCTCATGGCAGACAACAATCTCACCACGGCGCCGGTCGATGAGCAGGACGTAATCACAACGTCCCAGCCTGCACTCGGCACTGACGGTCCTGAGGTAGCTTCCGTTGCTACCGGCGCGGGCGTAAAGCGCCCCGGCGACCGCGTCTTTGAGTTCCTCTCCACTGCTTCCGCAACGCTCATCACGGTGATGATTGCGGCTATCGCTGCCTTCCTGATTTGGCGCGCAGTTCCTGCGCTCAACGTCAATGAGGGCGGATTCCTGGGATTCTTTACCTACGGTCAGCGTTGGGAAACCAACGACACCGACGCAATGAAGTTCGGTATCCCGACCATGTTCGGATCGACGATCCTCATCTCCGTCGTGGCTTTGTTGATTGCCATGCCGATTGCACTCGGTATCGCCATCTTCCTTTCCAACTACGCTCCGGCACGCGCGGTTAAGCCACTGGGCTTCCTCGTTGACATGCTCGCAGCAGTTCCTTCGATTGTTTACGGTCTGTGGGGCTGGCAGGTGCTCGGCCCAGCTTTGTCCGGTTTCTACACCTGGCTGCACTCTTGGGCTGGTGGCTTCTTCCTCTTCACGACGTACGACAACTCGCCGTCCTTCACTACCGGCCGCAACATCTTTACCGGTGGCATCGTGCTGGCAGTGATGATTCTGCCGATTATCGCTGCTACCGCACGTGAGGTCTTTGTCCAGACGCCTCCGGGCCAGATCGAGTCCGCTTTGGCACTCGGCGCGACCCGGTGGGAAGTTATCCGCATGACCGTTCTGCCATTCGGTATGTCCGGCTACATCGCAGGCTCCATGCTGGGTCTGGGCCGTGCACTGGGTGAGACCATGGCTCTGTACATGGTTGTCTCCCCGCTGATTGACTTCCGCTTCTCGCTCTTCGACGGAGGTACTACCTTCGCAACGGCGATTGCTCTAGCAGCTTCCGAGTTCGGTAACGAGATGCGTGCAGGTGCATACATCGCGGCCGGTCTCATGCTGTTCTTCCTGACCTTCGTGGTCAACGCCATTGCCCGTTCCATCGTGAAGAACAAGTAGGAGGAAGAAAACAATGTCTACTCCAGTAAAGACTCTGCCTCAGAATTCCGGTTCTGTCTTCCTCGATATCTCTGCAGGCCGCAAGACTGCCAACAACGTCGCCACCATCATCGTGTGGGCCACGATGATTCTGGCTATGATTCCGCTCGTCTGGGTTCTGTGGGAGCTCTTCTCCCGCGGTGCTGGTGCCATCCTCACCCCCGAGTGGTGGACCCTTTCCCAGCGCGGAATCCTCGACACCGAAGCTGGTGGTGGTGCACTACACGCCATTATCGGTACTTTCGTGCAGACGATTCTCGCGACGCTTATCTCCGTGCCAATCGGAATCTTCACCGCTATCTATCTGGTGGAGTACTCCCGCGGTGGCCTGCTTAGCCGCCTGACCACCTTCATGGTGGACATCCTCTCTGGTGTTCCCTCCATCGTTGCTGCACTGTTCGTCTTCGCAATGTGGATTACTCTCTTCGGCTTCGAGCGCTCCGGTATGGCTGTGGCACTTTCTTTGGTTCTGCTGATGATTCCAATCGTCGTCCGCAACACCGAGGAAATGCTCCGTGTGGTCCCAATGGACCTGCGTGAGGCCTCTTACGCCCTGGGCGTTCCAAAGTGGAAGACCATTGCGCGAATCGTTCTGCCGACCGCCCTCTCCGGCATCGTCACCGGCATCATGCTGGCTGTGGCCCGTGTTATGGGTGAATCCGCTCCGGTTCTGGTCTTGGTGGGTTCCACCTCTTCCATCAACTGGGATGCAATGGACGGCGCTATGTCCTCCTTGCCGCTGATGATGCTCGACATGTACAAGTCCGGTGCACAGCCGGCTGTTCTGGACAAACTGTGGGGCGCTGCGCTCACCCTGGTCCTCATCATCGCAATCCTCAACATTGGAGCTCGCATCATTTCTGCGAAGTTCTCCGTCAAGAAGTAAAACGCCGTCCCACTTAAAACCTCTCAACAGGAGTATCTTTCAATGTCAAAGCTTGAGCTCAATGACGTGAACATCTACTACGGTGACTTCCACGCCGTACAGAACGTCAACATGCAGATCCCAGCACAGGCAGTCACCGCATTCATTGGCCCTTCTGGCTGTGGCAAGTCCACCGTTCTGCGTACCCTCAACCGCATGCACGAGGTCATCCCAGGTGCATCCGTGAAGGGTGAAATTCTTCTCGACGGCCAGAACATCTACGGCCCGAAGGTTGACCCAGTTTCCGTTCGCAACACCATCGGCATGGTGTTCCAGAAGGCGAACCCATTCCCAACCATGTCCATCGAGGACAACGTCGTGGCTGGCCTGCGTCTGTCTGGCGAGAAGAACAAAAAGAAGCTGAAGGAAGTCGCTGAGAAATCCCTGCGTGGCGCAAACCTCTGGGACGAGGTTAAGGACCGTCTGGACAAGCCGGGCGGCGGCCTCTCCGGTGGTCAGCAGCAGCGTCTGTGCATCGCTCGTGCGATTGCAGTCGAGCCAGAGGTTCTCCTCATGGATGAGCCTTGCTCCGCACTTGACCCAATTTCCACCCTGGCGGTGGAGGACCTCATCCACGAGCTGAAGGAAAACTTCACCATCGTTATCGTTACCCACAACATGCAGCAGGCAGCTCGTGTCTCTGACAAGACCGGTTTCTTCTCCCTCGAGGCGACCGGTAAGCCGGGCCACCTCGTAGAGTTCGATGACACCACCACCATCTTCAAGAATCCATCCAAGAAGGACACCGAGGACTACATCTCCGGTCGCTTCGGCTAAAGACACCAGTCTCACTTCTTGCTCGTTCCTGTGAATGAGTGGGGCCCTCGCACTCCTGCGGCTATATTGCTGCGGAATGCGAGGGCCCCTTTTATTCCCCGGATTGCGTGATACCGAATCCTGAAGTGTATTTAGACTTGCGTAGATAATTTATGTGCAAAACGCAGAAACCCGACTTATCCTCTCCATTTGCGGCTTGAAAAGGTCTAGTCGGGTTATTGCTTTTAGCGGCGGAACTGACGCTCCAATTCGGCCATGCGGGATTCGAATTCCTTATCCCGCTCCTCCTCGCTTAGCTTGGCCATGTATTCCTCTGGCGCCAAGCCTGTGGACAGGTAAATGATGCGGCCTGCCACAGCGACGCAGTGGTCCGCGAAGCGCTCGTAGTAGCGCGTCATTTGTGCGGTTTCAACTGCTTCGCGCACGCTTGCTTTCCACTCTCGTTGCGTTAAGTAGGAGAGGAGATAGTGGTTTATGTCGTCGACAGCGTCATCCTCAGAAGCCATCTTCAATGCGGTGTCGGGATCCGGCGTAACGAGGATTTCGCGGAGCATTTTACTCATGTCAGCGACGAGTCGGTAGAGCTCCTCGAAGTAGCCGATGCAGTCAGCAGGGAGGACGGACTCGGGGTGGCGGCGCCGCGCGGCGGAGGCGACGTGCTGCGCCAGGCGGCCCATGCGGTAGAGATCCTCGACGATGTAGATGGAGGAAACTACCTGGCGAAGATCCTTGGCCATGGGGTTTTCGAGGGCGAGGAGTAGCACTGCGCGTTCCTCGCAGCGAGTGCGAACCTCGTCGAGGTCATCGCGCAGCGACAGGGACTCCTCGGCCGACTGGAGTTCGGATTCTAGAAGGGCTTCGGAGGCTTTGGTCATGATGGTGTGGACGATGTCTCGCATGATGATGAGGTCATGCGAGAAGTCGTCGAGGTGTTCGCGATAAGCGGTACGCATGTCGAAAATAATAGACCAATTTTTGGTCTAGCGCTCGTTAAGGTTTTATTTATCCACCGGAGTGCATGATTTCCGCGCCCTCCGGCACGGTAGCGTCCTCTGGGTCGTCCAGCCAACCTTCCGGAAGGACCACCTTGGCGGGTGAGCCTTGACGCCCACGGGCGCCATCCGCGTCGTCGGCAAGCGCCTGCGAATTAGCCCACGGTGCCAATAGTTCCCGCAGGTTATCCACGGATTCGACGCGCGCCAGGCCCGAGCGAACCTCGCCGCCGACTGGGAATCCACGCAGGTACCAACCCACGTGCTTGCGGATATCGCGGCTTGCCTGGCGCTCGCCGTCGTGCTGTGCAAGTAACTCTGCGTGGCGAATCATAGTCTTCGTTACTTCGCCCAGTGTCGGCTCTGCCGGGATGGGCTCGCCGCGCAGCTCGGCGGATAGTTCTGCAAAGAGCCACGGGCGGCCCAAGCAGCCGCGACCGACGACGACGCCGTCGCAGCCTGTCTGCTCCATCATCGCGCGCGCATCGGTGGCCTTGAAGATGTCGCCGTTGCCAAGCACGGGAATGCCCGAGTCGGCGAGATGTTCCTTCAGGCGTGCGATCTCGTTCCAATCGGCATGACCCGAGTAGCGCTGCGCGGCAGTGCGTCCGTGGAGTGCAACCGCGGCTGCACCTTCCTCGACGGCGATACGGCCGGCGTCGAGGTGCGTATGGTGCTCGTCATCGATGCCCACGCGCATCTTTACGGTAACCGGGATGTCGGTTCCTTCAGTTGCCTTTACCGCTGCTGCGATAATGTTGCCGAAGAGGCGGCGTTTGTAGGGCAGGGCGGAGCCGCCACCACGACGGGTCACCTTAGGTACGGGGCAGCCGAAGTTCATGTCGATGTGGTCTGCCAAGTTCTCGTCCACAATCATCTTGGCTGCTTTGTATGTGTACTCCGGATCGACGGTATACAGCTGCAATGAACGGGGGTTTTCTTCCGGCCCAAAGGTGGTCATGTGCATGGTCTTTTCATTGCGCTCCACGAGGGCGCGCGCCGTCACCATTTCGCACACATACAGGCCTGAGACGGTGCCTGTTTTCTCTATTTCTTGTTCGCGGCAGAGCGTGCGGAAAGCCACGTTGGTCACGCCCGCCATAGGGGCTAGGACAACGGGGGAGTTGAGCTCGATTTTTCCGATTGCAAGATTCACGCAGCCAATTGTGCTCTTTTAGCAGGTTGGGTGGCAAGTTGTGGAAGACGGTGTGACGGGGGTGTGTAAGTTTGCGAAGATTTCGGTAAAACCTCAACAAGTTCGCTAATGTGGTGCATGTAACTCGCAGGGGTGGACCGTTACCTAGGTCTTTTCCCGTATAAAAAGGAGGATTTACCTTGTCCGATAGGATCGCATACGCGCCATTTAAGGACCTCGTTGTTTCGGCTGACGAGGCTGCAAAGTTTGTCAACAACGGTGACCGCGTCGGAATCTCCGGCTTCACCGGAGCTGGCTATCCAAAGGCGCTGCCGACCGCCATCGCTGAAAAGGCTAAGGCTGCACACGCAGCTGGCGAAGAATTCAAGATCGATCTCTTCTCCGGTGCTTCCACCGCTCCGGACTGTGACGGTGTTCTGGCGGAGGCAGACGCTCTGCGCTTCCGCTCCCCGTACAACTCCGATCCGATTCTGCGTAACAAGGCAAACGCCGGTGAGATTCTTTACCAGGACATCCACCTGTCCCACTCTGGCCAGCAGGTTGAAGAGGGCTTCTACGGTGACTTCCAGGTCGCAATCATCGAGGTTGTCCGCATCTTGGAAGACGGCAACATCATCCCGTCTTCTGCAGTGGGCAATAACCTGGAATACATCGAGGCTGCAGACAAGATTATTCTCGAGGTAAACACCTGGCAGTCCGAGAACCTCGAGGGCATGCACGACATTTACAAGATCGAGAAGCTGCCTAACCGCCAGCCAATCCCGATCACCAAGGTTGATGACCGCATTGGTACCCCGTACATTGAGCTGCCGACCGAAAAGGTCGTCGCAGTCGTTGAGACCAACGCTCCGGACCGCAACGCGCCATTTAAGGCTCCGGATGAGGTTTCCGAGAAGATCGCCGCTAACTTCATCGAGTTCCTCGAGGGCGAGGTTGCAGCTGGACGCCTGGAGTATGACAAGTTCATCATGCAGTCCGGCGTGGGTAATGTCCCTAACGCTGTGATGGCAGGCCTGCTGGAGTCCAAGTTTGAAAACATTCAGGCATACACTGAGGTCATCCAGGACGGCATGCTTGACCTTATCGACGCCGGCAAGATGACTGTCGCTTCCGCTACCTCCTTTGCACTTTCCCCGGAATACGCAGAGAAGATGAACGCTGAGGCAGAGCGCTACCGCAAGCACATCATCCTGCGTCCGCAGCAGGTCTCCAACCACCCGGAGGTTATCCGCCGCGTGGGTCTTATCTCCTCCAACGGCATGATTGAGGCCGATATTTACGGCAACATCAACTCCACCAACGTTGGCGGCTCCCGCATCATGAACGGCACCGGCGGCTCCGGTGACTTCACCCGCAACGGTTACATCACCACGTTCGTTTCCCCGTCTGTGGCAAAGGACGGCGCAATCTCCGCGATTGTTCCTTTCGTTTCCCACACTGACCACACCGAGCACGACACCATGGTCATCATCACCGAGTACGGTGTCGCTGACTTGCGTGGTCTCGCACCGCGTGAGCGCGTGGAGAAGGTAATCGCCGTGGCACACCCGGATTACCGTCCGATGCTGGAGGAGTACTTTGAGCGCGCGAAGGCGAACAAGTTCGTCCACACCCCGCACGATCTGAAGACCGCATTCGATTTCCAGATCAACTTCGCTGAGAAGGGCGACATGCGCGGCTAATGTGCCCTCGTTGCTCATGCTGATGCCCGTCCCGGAACCTTCGGGGCGGGCGTTTGCGCGTCAGTAGGCAATCGCGTGCCGCGGGGCTAGTGAGCACAGGGGCGAGGAAGTACCGTCACGCTGGGAGTGGCAAGCGCCGCCGAGGCGCCTGGCACGGGAGAGTGGGTGACGAGAATGACGGTGCGCTCTGCACGTGCGCCGGGCAGCGGCCCGCAGGCGAGTATGCGCAGCAGGGATGTGGCATCGGCATCAGCAATGTGCTCGGTGGGCTCGTCGAGAAGCAGGACTTGTGCATCGCTGCACAGCGCGCGGGCGAGCAACAGACGGCGACGTTGGCCAGCGGAGAGCGAGCCGGGGCCATCCGCGAGCACAAGATCTAAGTCGAGTTCGAAGTCGAGGGCGGCAAGCACGCGGCGCATGAGCTTCTCGCTGGCCGCGGGAGCGGCGACGCGCAGGTTCTCGCGCACCGACGTAGCGAAGATCCATGCGTCCTCCGCGCAATAATGACACGAGTTCGGCACGGTAACGGTGCCCGCCCGCGGGGTACGCAGTCCGGCAATGGTCTCGAGGAGCTGCGTCTTGCCCACCCCAGAGGGGCCACGCACGATGACGCGGGAATTTTCAGGGGCATGAAAGTCCCAGGTGGCCTGACCAAATTCGGTGCGCAACCCCGATACTGTGACTGCTGCGGTGCGCTCGCGCGGGATCCTTGTGTGGCGCGGGGTTGTCAGTAGCGTGGATACGCAGCGGAGAGAGGGCGCGGCCTCTACACCGGCGAGAGTTGCTGCCGCGAGTTGGCCGTGGGCCTCGAAGGCCGCGAGCGGCATGAGTACGAGCGCGCCCAACCACATTGGGTTGCCAGCATAGAAATGCACAGCGCAGACCAGCACGCCCCATGCCGCGAGCCCCGTAGCGAGGGTGAAGAGGCTGGTGGCGCGGGCCAAGGGGGCATCGGCAGCAACGCGTGCGGAGCTATCGCTTTCCGATGCCGCCGCGGCGTGGTCCAGCAGCTCTTCCGCGCGCCCCAAGGCCGTGAATTCGACGCGGTGTTCAAGTACGAGATCGAGGCGCTCGATGAAGCGGGCGCGCTCGCGGGCAGCACGGTTGCGGGTGGCAGCGCGAGCGACGAGCCCCGGCACGGCAATGCCGGTGACGAGGAAGGCCGCAAGCATGATCGCCGCTGCATGCAGACTCAGCAGCGCCGTGGTGATGACCGCGAGCACGCTCATGGCGGCGGCGGTACCGGAGGGGAGGAGCCCCCGCACGAGGAAATCGGTGATGGCGTCAGCGTCGCGGACAAGCCGAACGTGGGCGCGTCCGCGGCTGAAGGACGGGGACTCACGTTCGACGAGCGCGGTGAAGATGGCGCTGCGCAGACGCGTGAGGGCGCGAAGCGCCATGTGGTGCGCGTAGAGACGGTCGACGTAGCGGAAGAGAGCACGGGAGATGCCGAGCGCGCGCACGCTCGTCACGGCGACAGAGAGCACCAGCACGGGCGGCATCTGCCAAGCTCGGGTGATGAGCCAGCCAGAGGTGAGCGTGAGCGCTAGCGCCGCAGTGAGCGTTACCGTGCTGAGCGCGATGGCGGCGATGAGTTCGCGTCTGCGCACGCCAGCTGCGCGCAGGATGAAGCGGAGATCGGAGACGAAAGAAGAAGTCATAGCTCAATCACCTCGTCGGCTTTCGCGATAAGGCGCGGATCATGGCTGGCCACGAGCACAACAGCGCCCGCGTGTGCCCGCGCCTGGAGGGCCGCGATGACGTTGGTGACGAGCTCGGGGGAGAGGTGGGCGGTGGGCTCGTCGAGGAGATAGCACGGTGCGTCCACCGCGAGGGTGCGTACGATGCCCACGCGTTCGCGCTGGCCCGCGGAAATACCTGTGCCGCCGGTGGCCACGTCATGAGCGTGCCCCACCCCGAGCGGGACAGCATCCTGCGCGGCGGCGAGCGCGGAATCGGTGGCATCGGTGAGCGCCAGGTTCTCAGCGACCGTGCCAGTAACCAGCGCCGGGCTGGCGGCAAGATATGCGGAGCCTGGAGGCAGGCGGACGGTCCCGGTAACGGCGGCGTCTGGAAGTGCGCCCAGAAGAGCAAGCAAAACGGTGGATTTTCCAGAGCCGTTGGCGCCGCTGAGCACCGTGAGCGCGCCAGGCCGTGCTTTAAAAGTCAGATCCTGAGGCCGCATGCCATCACGGCCAGAGATACTCACGTGAGAGACCGAGACTTCCGAACCAGCCAGCGTGCGATATCCACCCGTGACCTCTGGCTTTGCGGCGGCGCTGTCGATGACCCCGAGGAGCATCTGGGCGGCTTCTAAGCCATCGGCCGCGGCATGGAAGCTGGAACCCACCGCGCGCACCGGGTTGAAGACCTCAGGCACGATGATGAGCACGACCAGCGCGGGGAGTAGCTCGATGGAGCCAGTGACGAGGCGCAGGCCGATATTGACGGCAACGAGTGCCACGGAGAGCGTAGCCAGAAACTCGAGCGCAAAGGATGATAGGAAGGCCAGACGCAGCACGCCCATCGTGGCCTTGGAATGGCGCTCGCCCAGACTTCCCACGGATCGCGTTGGCTGCTTGGTCGCGTGCAGCGCCCGCAGCGTGGGCGCACCTCGCACGAGATCCGCGAGCTGGCCGCCGAGCCCGGCGGTGACGGCTAGGCGTCGCTGCGTGTGTTGCGCGGTGAGCGCGCCGATGAGCACCATAAACGCCGGGATGAGGGGCAGCGTCACTAGAGCGAAGACAGCAGAGACCCAATCGAAATAGGCTATGGTAACAAGCGCCGCAGGGGTCGCGATGCAGACCGCCACGAGAGCGGGCAGAAACTGCGACAGATACGGCCGGAAGTCCTCCATGCCGCGGGTGAGCACGTGGCGCCACTGTCCGGACTCTTCTTGCACGACGCGTGGGTCGCGAGTAGCCAGGGCGCGCAGGGTACGCATGCGCAGCGCGTCGACGGTCTTGCCCACCGCGTGGGCCTGCGCGCGGGAACTCGCCCAGGAAGCGGCCGCATGGAGCAGTACCACCGCGAGTACTGCCAACAGCAGCGGCCACAGTTCACGAAGGTGAGCGTCGGACGTGATGGTTCGCGCGGCCACTGTGCCGATAAGCACGCCGCGCGCGATGACGAGCACAGTATCGAGCGCCTGAAAGCTGCCGGTACGCAGAATGAGGCCGCGCACTGGCGGCACGAGGCGCATAAGCCGCGGATCGAGGGGAGCAGCCATGGCTGGGCTCGCCTTAAGCGTCGACGCCGATGCGCGCGCGGAACTGCCAGTAGGTCCAGCCTTGGCCGATGAGGACGGCTGGCGCGAGCACCACCGCAGCCCACGTCATGATCTTCAGGGTGTACGGGCTCGCGGACGCAGTGTAAATATCCAGGCCTGCCACGTCCGTGACGGAAGGCAGGACGTTGGGGAAGAGCGCTCCGAAGAGCGCCAATCCCACCGCGATGATCGCCGCGGCGGTGCCGAAGAACGCCGTACGATCGCGACCGCTCCACAGGCCCGCGAAGGCGGCGACGAGCGCGAGCGCGACGGCCGCAAGGGCAATCCAGGTCCAGGATTTGCCGAAGTTTAGCTGCATCCACACGAGGTAGATCGCACCGACCGCAAGTGTGGCGATGGCCAGCCAGCCCCGCGCGATGGCGTGGACTTGCGTGCGAACCGGTGCGTGGGTCTTGAGCCCCAAGAAGAGAGCGCCATGGAAGGCGAAGAGCAGCAGAAAGGCCGCGCCGCCCAGCAGGCCGCGCGGGTTAAGCAGCCCCAGGAAACCATCTATCACCGAGTCGACATGACCGGGGGACGAGAAAGCAACGCCCGCCACGATGTTGGTCATGGCTACGCCCCACAGTAGAGCGGGGAGATAGGAGCCGAGCGCGATGCCGATATCGCAACGTTTGCGCCAAGCGAGGGTGTCGACCTTAACGCGCCACTCAAGGCTGACGCCGCGGATAATGAGTGCAGTAACGATGAGTAACAGCGGCAAATAAAAGCCCGAGAAGAGCGTCGCGTACCACTCCGGGAAGGCCGCGAAGATGGAGGCACCAGCGACGATGAGCCAGACCTCGTTGCCGTCCCAGACAGGACCGATGGCGCGCACCGCGGCGGTACGGCGCGCATCGCTGTCCGCGGCGGATTCCCCGCGCAAGAAAGGCAAGAGCATGCCCACGCCGAAGTCGAATCCTTCAAGCACGAAGTAGCCCGTGAAGAAGAAGGCGATGATGATAAACCACACGGTGTTGAGATCCATGACTACTTCCCCTTCTTGTTCGTGGCACCGGCTGCAGCCGAGCCCGCAGCAGAATCGCTAAAGCTCAGAGGCTGTAGCTCAGTATCTTCACCCGGCCCATAAAGAGCCGCAGCCAGGTCTTTTTCATCCCCGTCGCGCAGGCCCGGCTGATTGAGCCCCATCACTGCGTAGCGGCGCATGAGCCAGAACCAGATGACGGCCAAGATGCCGTAGAGCAACGTGAAGACAATGAGACTCGTCCACACCACCCACTCCGGGTGATCGGAGGCGCCAAAGTCCACGATGAGGTGAATCTTTTCTGCTGAACCGGCGGCTTCCGGATTGGGAGCGACGATCCATGGCTGGCGGCCCATCTCGGTGAAGATCCAGCCCGAGAAGTTCGACAGCCACGGTGCGGGCAGCGCCAGCAGTGCCGCGCTGGACATCCACTTCGCCTGCGGCACGCGGTGGCTCCGCGTGGTCCACAGTGCGACGAGAGCCAAGATGACCGGCACCGCGAGGAAGCCGATCATGAGGCGGAAGGACCAGTACGTCACGAAGAGATTGGGAGTGTAATTGCCTGGCCCGTAGAGCGCTTCATACGTTTGCTGCAACTCGTTGACGCCGCGCAGCTCGACGCCGCTGAAGGTTCCCTTCGCCAGGAAAGACAGAACGTAGGGCACGTCGAGCATATGCACGGCGGTCTCACAGTTGTTCATCGAGGAAAACGACAAGATGGAAAATGCTGGGTCCATTTCGGTCTCGCACAGTGCTTCGGCGGAGGCCATCTTCATCGGCTGTTGGACGAACATGAGCTTGCCAAGGAAGTCACCCGTGAGCGCAACGGCTGCCGTACCGACCAGGATGACCCAGGAACCGAAGCGGGTGAGGCTGCGCCAGATTCCTGCTGCGTGCCCATGGGCATCGCCTGCGCGGGCCTCGCGCAGCATCCACCATCCGGCAACGCCGGCAACAAGCGTGCCGCCCAGGATCCAACCGCCGGCGACCGCATGTGGGAAGGCCTGTAGCGCGGTGGGGTTGGTAAGCAGTGCCCAGAAATCCGTGAGTGTTGCACGGCCCTTGACTTCGTCAAAAGCAGCGCCCACGGGGTGCTGCATGAAAGAGTTGGCGACGATGATGAAGTATGCGGAGACACTCACCGCGATAGCGACCGTCCAGATGGCGGCGAGGTGAGCCCATTTGGGCACGCGGTCCCAACCGAAGATCCACACGCCCAGGAAGACGGATTCGAAGAAGAAGGCCGCGAGTCCCTCGAATGCGAGCGGGGCGCCGAAAACATCGCCCACGAAGCGGGAGTATTCGGACCAGTTCATGCCGAATTGGAATTCCTGCACAATGCCGGTGACTACGCCCATGGCGAAGTTGATGAGGAAGAGATTTCCGAAGAACTTCGTGGCCCGGAACCATTCAGGGTTGCCGGTGCGGTGCCACACAGTCTGCATGATGGCCACCATCGGCCCTAGCCCCAGGGTCAGCGGCACAAAAATGTAGTGGTAGACAGTCGTAATGCCGAACTGCCACCTCGAGATATCAACGAGATCCAAAACGCACCCGTCCTTTAATTCCGAATGCGCGCCCCGCATTTTGTGCGGACGTGCGCATTAGTATCAACCCGTGGTGAAAATCCGCGGTTATTTAATATAGTCGCTCCGGAAGTGCGGATAGTTCCGGGCCATGAGCAAAAGCACGTTATCGGCGACGTGTTTGCGTCACGCTGGTGTGTAACCCGGAGAAAATACCCACGTTCCGATTGGCTTCTTCTAGAACGAGACGGCCTTGAGATTGAAGCCGTTTGTGCCATTTTTTACGGCAATACTTCCGGCTGTATGTAGCGGGGCCGAAAACATGGGGGCGAATTTCAATCCAACGCGTGCTGCCGGTACACTAACTATCCATTGGGCCTTTAGCTCAGTTGGTAGAGCTACGGACTTTTAATCCGCAGGTCCCGGGTTCGAGCCCCGGAGGGCCCACAAAACGGCGTTTCCCCTAGAAGACTTACTTTCTAGGGGAAACGCCGTTTTCTAGCTCTGGCGAAGTTATCGAGCTAGCGAGAGGGTTTCTGACGCTTTGGTTCTAATGCGCACTAAATCGTGCAAAGAGGGCGAACGTCGTCTTGCCCGCCGTCGACCGGCGTGGTCAGGAAGGCACAGTCCCACCAACCGCGGTTAGTCACGATGAACTTTACGGTGGCCCATTGCTCTGGCGTTAGGTAGGGGGGTGCGGGAGAGAACGAAACCCGAAAGACGATCTGGGTCTCCGATAATGGTGAGGGAGTAGTCCTCGGCGAGGTACGTGACTCGGTAGTTGACCGGTCCGTTTTCGTTCTGGAAGGGAATTCCGGAGAAGTTTACGCGCAACGAAGCGTCACTACGCACACTTGCCGTGCCGTGGATTCCGGATCGCCCGCCCAGGTAGGTTCGGCAGGAATTGTCCACGGAAATCGTGCGGGCGTCGATGACCGAATAATTCGCAACAGAGTTGGATCCGCACTGTAGCTGCGCTGGTTGCGGCAGGGCAGCTACTTAGTACCAGGTTCCTTGAAACTTGTTTAGATTAACCTGACCGCCGAATTCCGGCAGAGGATTAGCGCTGCCGGGAAGGTTCTCTGCGATGAACTGAGAGGAACCGCCGCCCAACCTGCCGCCGTCAAAAATATCTTGGGCCGAAGCTGGAGGGGCGTTGGCAAACGAGCTAAGCATGGCCAAAACGAGAACAGAAATTTTAAACGCATCGTTGCCCATCGAGGGCTCTCCTAGAGATGGAAAGAGTGGGTGTAGAACTGTCTAGTTCTTTACCAACTTGCGGATAGCCGTCATGGCCTCTTCTAGCTTCTCCTTGGCCAGTTCACCGTCTTCGGCGGCGGCACCGGCTACGCAGTGCTCAATATGGTCTTCGAGTAAGGCCAAAGAGGCATTTTCCAGCGCGGAGGTCACCGCGGAAATCTGCGTGATGATGTCGATGCAGTATTTGTCTTCTTCGATCATGCGGTGGATGCCGCGCGTTTGACCCTCGATGCGCTTTAAACGCGCCAAATACTTCGCTTTGTTTTTGCTATCTGCGTTATATCCGTGCACGTGAGGCTCATGGCAGGCGCAGGTATGTTGCTGGTCAGACATGGTTTTCTGCGTTCATCTAGGGGTTCCTTTCAGGGCGATTTTGTATCGTTCGACATCTCCAGTATATTTTTAAAACGTTGCTTCAAGGCAACGGGCCCCCATCGTCTAGCGGCCTAGGACACCGCCCTTTCACGGCGGCGGCACGGGTTCGAATCCCGTTGGGGGTACGAAGCTCTTTCGCTTCATACCGGTCTTTTTTAAGGCCACAATTCAATATGGCCCTGTGGCGCAGTTGGTTAGCGCGCCGCCCTGTCACGGCGGAGGTCGCGGGTTCAAGTCCCGTCAGGGTCGCCATATTGCAAGCCGGTTCCAGGATTGGGGCCGGCTTTTGTCATGTCCAAGTCCCATTCCGGTGGCGCAATTGTGTTCTGTGTCATGCGCTCTTTGCTTAGATCTTTAGTCGGTATCTGCGTGCAGTGTGTGCCCGAGATAATCGGTGAACAAGATAGGTATGGCAGTGGAGCACGACTAGGCCTGCTAGACGCGGTGGCTGCGCTGGTGCTTGCCCTCACTGGGGTTGCTACCTGGCCGACGCGTGCGGAGGGTGCTGGCGCGACGTCGGAAAGCGCGGCGTTAATTTTGGATGCATCGAGCTCGATGACATAGCCAGGGTCAAAGTCGACCTTCGAGCCAATGGGTTTCGATAGGTCGCAAGTCGCGACCAACGCCGCACGGTCAAACGAGACTCAACGCGAGACCTATGGCGAGGATCGTCCTAACTGACAATTTGAGCATCTCTGTTCGACGATCTGGAGCCTTCGTTGGCAACTGTGCAGGTTTCTTTTTCTTGGCCGAGCGCTGGTCGCGTTAGCCCCGCCGTGGAAGCAAAGCAGCGCCAAATAGCCCTAAAGAATTGTCCTGAAATTGCTGTTAAGGTGCGGATTTGTCTAGCTTTAAGAATGTTGTGTAGAGTAATTATTCGTGCCAGAGAGCACAGCAACAATAGAATATGGCCCTGTGGCGCAGTTGGTTAGCGCGCCGCCCTGTCACGGCGGAGGTCGCGGGTTCAAGTCCCGTCAGGGTCGCCGAAGTCCTCAGTGGCTTCTGGCCAGATAGCTCAGTCGGTAGAGCACACGCCTGAAAAGTGTGGGGTCGCCAGTTCGATCCTGGCTCTGGCCACAAATCAACCCCCTTCTTCAGAAGGGGGTTCTTTTGGTTTTGCAGAAATGGTTTAATGGGCCACATGACTACTTCTGTTGCACACCAAACTGACACCTCCCGCTTCGTAATTACCGTCGATGGGGAAGAGGCCGGCTTCGCGGAGTACGCCGACACCGCAGAAACCCGCGATTTCCACCACACCGTGGTCCACAAGGGCTTCCAAGGCCAGGGCCTGTCCAAACCACTCATCAAGGCCGCCCTGGAGGATGAATCAACCGCCGGCAAGCGTGTCATCGCCAGCTGCTCTGCCGTCGCGGGCTTCATCGAGAAGAACCCGGAATACCAGCACTTGCTCGAGAACTAAAACCTAAAAGTGGACCCCACGTTCGTCTGGGGCCCACTTTGCCGCGCTTGGCGACGTCGCAAAGCAACAGCTAGATGTAGTAGTCTGGGTCGACCAGTTTGATGCACTCGTCCTTCTTGCGCGGCCTATTTGTGGCCGGAATGCCGATGGCAATGTGCTGTGCCGGCACGTCCTTGGTGACGACCGCGTTTGCGCCGATAGCGGAGCCCTCACCGATGGTGATAGGGCCCAGCACTTTGGCACCAGCACCGATAGTGACGTTGTCCTCAACGGTGGGGTGGCGCTTGGTCTGAGTAAGAACCTGACCACCCAGGGTGACGCCGTGATAAATCATGACGCCGTCTCCGATTTCGGCGGTCTCACCAATCACGATGCCCATGCCGTGGTCAATGAAGAAACGGCGGCCAATGGTGGCTCCAGGGTGAATCTCAATGCCGGTGAAGAAGCGGTTAATCTGCGCCAGAATTCGTGCAGGGCCACGCCATCCGCGCTTCCACATCCAGTGACAGATCCGGTGAACCCAAATCGCGTGCAAGCCTGAGTAGACAATGGCATTTTCTGCATCACCACGGGCAGCTGGATCATGATCACGGGCGTTCGCCAAATCCTCGCGGATCATCTTCAGGATGTTCATGTGGTTCATACTACTGTCATAGAAAAAGCACCCACCAAGAAGACGGGTGCTTTAAATTCAGAAAGCTTATGCTTCGCGGATGTCCTCGAAGAGGACGGTGGAGACGTAGCGCTCACCGAAGTCCGGCAGGACGACCACGATGGTCTTGCCCTTGAACTCTGGGCGTGCAGCCAGCTTCAAAGCAGCGGAGACGTTCGCGCCAGCGGAGATGCCAACGAGCAGACCCTCGTCGGTTGCCAGCTTGCGGGAGGTTGCGATTGCCTCCTCGTTGGTGGCGGTCAGGACCTCGTCGAGAAGCTCGCGGTCGAGAACCTCAGGGACGAAGTTTGCGCCGATGCCCTGGATCTTGTGCGGACCTGCGTGACCCTCGGAAAGAACAGGGGAGTCAGAAGGCTCGACTGCAGCCAGGTGCAGGTCCGGGTTCTGGGACTTCAGGTAACGGCCCACGCCGGTAACGGTGCCGCCGGTGCCCACGCCTGCGACGAAGGCATCAACCTTGCCCTCTGCGTCCTTCCAGATCTCCGGACCGGTGGTTGCCTCGTGGATCTTCGGGTTTGCCTCGTTGGCGAACTGGGAAGCGAGGATGGCGTTGTCGGTGTTGGCGATAATCTCGTTTGCCTTGTCGACTGCGCCCTTCATGCCGGCAGCACCTGGGGTGAGGACAATCTCTGCACCGTAAGCGCGCAGCAGAACCTTGCGCTCGTTGGACATGGTCTCCGGCATAGTGAGGATGACCTTGTAACCCAAGGTGGCGCCAGCGAAGGCAAGTGCAATACCGGTGTTGCCGGAGGTTGCCTCAACGATGGTGCCGCCTGGCTTCAGCTCGCCGGATTCAACGGCGGCGTCGATAATGGCCTTGCCAATACGGTCCTTAACGGAGTTAGCAGGGTTAAAGGACTCAACCTTAACGAGAATCTCGGCGTCGAGGCCCTCGGTGAGGCGGTTGAGGCGTACCAGCGGAGTGTTACCGATGGTTTCCAGAATGTTGTTGTAAACAGCCATTTTGTGGACTCCTTAGGAAATTTGTTCTTGCGTACCCCAGTCACTGTACACCACGCCACTAGACCAAGTGGTATATAAATTCTGTACCGATCATTCGGGCACCGTTTGTTGGATTCCGATCAATGTTTAATGGTAAGGCGATTTATTATTACCCCCGTTCGCCGGTTATACTGCGGTGAAGGTGTTCTTTTACCCCCGAATTGTGTGGTGGGTATGGGTGCACCTACTGGTTACCCCCAACTAGGAGAGATTCTCATGGAGTCGCATCGCCTCAAAGATGATGACGAAGCCGTACGCGCCGCCCTGTCTTCCCTGAAGACCGCAACCGGCATTCCCGTCACGATGTATGGAACCCTACTTCCTGATAACCGCCTGCAAATCACTCAGTGGGTTGGGCTTCGCACTCCCGCTTTGCAAAACCTCATTATCGATGCCGGTGTAGGCGTCGGTGGTCGCGTTGTTAGCACGCGGCGCGCGGTTGGTGTCTCGGACTACTCTCGCGCGACGACCATCTCGCACGAAAATGACCGTCACATCCAGGACGAGGGCCTGCACTCCATTGTTGCTGTTCCCGTTACTGTACAACGCGAAATCCGTGGAGTGCTTTACGTGGGTGTCCACTCGCCGGTGCGCCTGGGTGACAAAGTCATCGAAGAGGTGACCATGACTGCCCGCTGCCTGGAGCAAGATTTGGCAGTTAACTCCGCTATGCGTCGCGCCGACGGCGGCAAGAGTGGCGCAGCGCGCGGCCATGTCATGAACGGTGCGGAGTGGGAGCAGGTTCGCTCCACGCACTCCAAACTGCGCATGTTGGCTAATCGGGTTGAGGATGAAGACCTGCGCAAGGAGCTTGAAGCTCTGTGCGACCAGATGGTTTCCCCGGTGCGGGTCAAGCAGTCTACCAAGCTTTCTGCTCGCGAACTCGACGTCTTGTCCTGTGTCGCGCTCGGTCATACCAATGTGGAGGCCGCAGAAGAAATGGGCATTGGTGCCGAGACCGTTAAGTCTTACTTACGCTCTGTGATGCGTAAATTGGGCGCACACACTCGCTACGAAGCGGTCAATGCTGCCCGTCGAATTGGCGCTTTGCCCTGATAGATTCAACTTTTTAGACCGGATGCCCCTGAAGCTCGCAGAAGTTTTTCAGGGGCATCCGGTAGTTTAGGGAGATGTGAAAGACCAATTTATTGTCTCCGGCGGTGCTCGACTCGAAGGCACGGTTGTGGTTGATGGCGCCAAGAACAGCGTTCTCAAGCTCATGGCCGCAGCCCTTCTCGCAGAGGGCACTACGACGCTGACCAACTGTCCGCAAATCCTCGATGTGCCCCTGATGTGCAAAGTTCTTGAAGGTCTCGGCTGTGAAGTGGAAATTGACGGCTCCGTCGTTTCCATCACGGTCCCAAAGAAACCACAGTCTAATGCTGATTTTGATGCAGTCCGGCAGTTTCGCGCTTCAGTTTGCGTGCTCGGCCCACTGACTGCTCGGTGTGGTCATGCCAAGGTAGCGCTGCCTGGCGGAGACGCTATTGGTTCGCGACCTCTCGACATGCACCAATCGGGTCTGGAAAAGATGGGTGCCCGCACACGCATTGAACATGGTGCTGTGGTTGCGGAAGCTGATGGACTTCATGGTGCAAGCATCAAGCTCGACTTCCCTTCGGTGGGTGCTACGGAAAATATCCTTACCGCCGCAGTTTTGGCAGATGGAGAGACCGTTCTTCACAACGCAGCGCGCGAACCCGAGATCGTCGACCTGTGCACGATGCTCAAGGAGATGGGTGCAAATATCGAGGGGGAGGGAAGCTCTACCATCACGATTCGGGGTGTGGAGAAGCTGCATCCAACCGAGCATAAGGTCATCGGAGATCGCATCGTTGCGGGCACGTGGGCCTATGCGGCGGTTATGACGCAGGGCGACATTACGGTCGGTGGAATCGCTCCGCGCCACCTTCATCTGCCACTGGAGAAGCTGAAGTCCGCCGGCGCGGAAATCGAGGCTTATGACAACGGTTTCCGTGTCTGCATGCGCAAGCGTCCAGTAGCGGTGGACTATCAGACTCTGCCTTTCCCGGGATTCCCCACTGACTTGCAGCCGATGGCCATCGGTCTTTCTGCGATTGCGGACGGCACCACCATCATCACCGAGAACGTCTTCGAGTCCCGCTTCCGCTTCGTGGACGAGATGCTGCGCCTTGGCGCCGATGCACAGGTGGACGGTCACCACGTGGTCATCCGTGGCCAGGAAAGGCTGTCGTCCACGCATGTGTGGAGTTCCGATATTCGCGCGGGCGCCGGCTTGGTTCTCTCCGCACTGTGCGCGGATGAAGTGACTACGGTGCATGACGTCTTTCATATCGACCGCGGCTATCCCAATTTTGTGGAGAACCTGAAGCGTCTAGGAGCTACCATCGAGCGCACCCAAGAGCCGGAGCTTTATTAAACGCTTGACGACGGCTCTTTCACTCCCCAGCATGCACGCCAAAAGGCGTTGTGTGCTGGGGATTTGTGTTGGTTGGGTGTGGTGTGTAACTTTATGTGAGTCAGCGCGACCGACAGCGCCCCACAGTCACATTGTGACTGGCTGAAGTGGCGGGAGGAAAACAGGCCCTGACGAAAATAATTTTTTGCTCATGATGAGCTGTTGCCATTTAGGTGGTGGTGGTTTGTTGTGTGGTGATGATGTCTGAGAACTCAATAGTGTGCCAATGTACTTTTTACTACTTTGTGGTGATCGTGATTGTGCTGACCGGGCTAGGTGTTTGGTTGGTGTGGTGTGTGCCGGATCGGGCCTTTTGGGGCGCGATTGTAAATAATTAAGTTTGTTTATTTGGTATGCATTGAGATTGCGTGAATCATTTTTTGTGGTTTGACTGCCCCCTTTATTTTGCCCCGTCGGGTTGGGGGTGGTTGTGATTTTTCTTTGTATAGTAATTTTTGGATTTGCCAGCCAAATTAGGCATTCATTGTGATGGGTGTTTGGTTGGTTTGTCTTTTTGTTAGGTTTGGGCTTTTCACGGCCTGATTTTTTGGCTTTTGTGCTGAAATTTTTTGTGGAGAGTTTGATCCTGGCTCAGGACGAACGCTGGCGGCGTGCTTAACACATGCAAGTCGAACGGAAAGGCCTGCAGCTTGCTGCGGGTACTCGAGTGGCGAACGGGTGAGTAACACGTGGGTGATCTGCCTTGCACTTCGGGATAAGCTTGGGAAACTGGGTCTAATACCGGATAGGACAGCTGTTTAGTGTCAGTTGTGGAAAGTTTTTTCGGTGCAAGATGAGCTCGCGGCCTATCAGCTTGTTGGTGGGGTAATGGCCTACCAAGGCGTCGACGGGTAGCCGGCCTGAGAGGGTGTACGGCCACATTGGGACTGAGATACGGCCCAGACTCCTACGGGAGGCAGCAGTGGGGAATATTGCACAATGGGCGGAAGCCTGATGCAGCGACGCCGCGTGGGGGATGAAGGCCTTCGGGTTGTAAACTCCTTTCGACAGGGACGAAGCGTAAGTGACGGTACCTGTATAAGAAGCACCGGCTAACTACGTGCCAGCAGCCGCGGTAATACGTAGGGTGCGAGCGTTGTCCGGAATTACTGGGCGTAAAGAGCTCGTAGGTGGTTTGTCGCGTCGTCTGTGAAATTCCGGGGCTTAACTCCGGGCGTGCAGGCGATACGGGCTGACTTGAGTGCTGTAGGGGAGACTGGAATTCCTGGTGTAGCGGTGAAATGCGCAGATATCAGGAGGAACACCGATGGCGAAGGCAGGTCTCTGGGCAGTAACTGACGCTGAGGAGCGAAAGCATGGGTAGCGAACAGGATTAGATACCCTGGTAGTCCATGCCGTAAACGGTGGGCGCTAGGTGTAGGGGGCTTCCACGTCTTCTGTGCCGTAGCTAACGCATTAAGCGCCCCGCCTGGGGAGTACGGCCGCAAGGCTAAAACTCAAAGGAATTGACGGGGGCCCGCACAAGCGGCGGAGCATGTGGATTAATTCGATGCAACGCGAAGAACCTTACCTGGGCTTGACATATACAAGACAGGCGTAGAGATACGTCCTCCCTTGTGGTTTGTATACAGGTGGTGCATGGTTGTCGTCAGCTCGTGTCGTGAGATGTTGGGTTAAGTCCCGCAACGAGCGCAACCCTTGTCTTATGTTGCCAGCATTTGGTTGGGGACTCATGAGAGACTGCCGGGGTCAACTCGGAGGAAGGTGGGGATGACGTCAAATCATCATGCCCCTTATGTCCAGGGCTTCACACATGCTACAATGGTCGGTACAACGCGCAGCGACACTGTGAGGTGGAGCGAATCGCTGAAAGCCGGCCTTAGTTCGGATTGGGGTCTGCAACTCGACCCCATGAAGTCGGAGTCGCTAGTAATCGCAGATCAGCAACGCTGCGGTGAATACGTTCCCGGGCCTTGTACACACCGCCCGTCACGTCATGAAAGTTGGTAACACCCGAAGCCAGTGGCTCAAACTCGTTAGGGAGCTGTCGAAGGTGGGATCGGCGATTGGGACGAAGTCGTAACAAGGTAGCCGTACCGGAAGGTGCGGCTGGATCACCTCCTTTCTAAGGAGCATTATTTTTGTGCCCACAGTTGTGGGTGTGTTGGTTGAGTACACGCGTGTTGTACTGCCAGCAATTTTGTTTAATCGGGTGGAGACATACCTTAAACAGTCTGGTTATTTTCAAAGTGGTAGGCCAGCCGCATGGCACTGTGTGTGTTGTGTGGTGGTGTGTATGTTGGTGCATTGTTGGGTGTCTGGGGCATTATTGTCCTGGTGTTGCCCAGTCATTGATACGGTCATGGATTCTTTGATGTGTGGTTGTTGTTGGTGGTTGGGGTGTTGTGTGAGAACTGTATAGTGGACGCGAGCATCCCCAAGCAATGATGCTTTGTGTGTTGTTGTTTGGGATGTGTAATTTCTTATATTCTTTGTGTTTTGTGTAGTTCACGCCGGCACGATGGGCAGCAGCGTTGGGGTTTGTGCCCTATGTTGTTTGTTTGTTGTGTTGGTTGTGTGTTCGTTATTTAGGGCGCATGGTGGATGCCTTGGCATGCTGAGCCGATGAAGGACGTGAAAGGCTGCGTTAAGCCTCGGGGAGTTGTCAATTGAGCGTTGATCCGAGGATGTCCGAATGGGGAAACCTGGCACCTGTTATGGGGTGTTACCCTTCAGTGAATTCATAGCTGTTGTGGGGGTTACGCGGGGAAGTGAAACATCTCAGTACCCGTAGGAGAAGAAAATAATAATGATTCTGCTAGTAGTGGCGAACGAACGTGGATGAGGCTAAACCGTGTGCATGTGATACCTGGTAGGGGTTGTGTGTGCGGTGTTGTGGGCCCTGATGAGGATGGCTACTGACGTCCTGCCCGCGCATTGTTGTTAGGTGAAGTGGTGTGGAAACGCCTGCCGTAGAAGGTGATAGTCCTGTAGCTGAAGATGATGGTGTGTGGGTTGTTGGGTTGCCCGAGTAGCAGCGGGCTCGTGGAATCTGCTGTGAATCTGCCGGGACCACCCGGTAAGCCTAAATACTCAGTGTGACCGATAGTGGATAGTACCGTGAGGGAATGGTGAAAAGTACCCCGGGAGGGGAGTGAAATAGTTCCTGAAACCATGTGCTTACAATCCGTCAGAGCACTTTTTGTGTGTGATGGCGTGCCTTTTGAAGAATGAGCCTGCGAGTCAGCGGCATGTCGCGAGGTTAACCCGTGTGGGGTAGCCGTAGGGAAACCGAATCCTAATGGGGTGTTTAGTGGCATGTCCTGGACCCGAAGCGGGGTGATCTACCCATGGCCAGTGTGAAGCAGCAGTAAGATGCTGTGGAGGCGCGAACCCACGTAGGTTGAAAACTGCGGGGATGAGCTGTGGGTAGGGGTGAAAGGCCAATCAAACTCCGTGATAGCTGGTTCTCCCCGAAATGCATTTAGGTGCAGCGTCGCATTAGCTTGGTGGAGGTAGAGCTACTGGTTGGTTGAGCGGGACTACAATCTTAGCAATGTCAGCCAAACTCCGAATGCCATTAATGTGTTGTGCGGCAGTGAGACTGTGGGGGATAAGCTTCATAGTCGAGAGGGAAACAGCCCAGATCGCCGGTTAAGGCCCCTAAGGGTGTGCTAAGTGGAAAAGGATGTGGGATCGCGAAGACAGCCAGGAGGTTGGCTTAGAAGCAGCCATCCTTGAAAGAGTGCGTAATAGCTCACTGGTCGAGTGGTTCTGCGCCGACAATGTAGTGGGGCTCAAGCACACCGCCGAAGCCGCGGCAATAATATTTTGTTATTGGGTAGGGGAGCGTCGTGCACGTGTTGAAGCGTTACCGTGAGGAGGCGTGGAGTGTGTGCGAGTGAGAATGCAGGCATGAGTAACGAATTGGAAGGTGAGAATCCTTCCCGCCGGATGACTAAGGGTTCCTGGGTCAAGTTCGTCTTCCCAGGGTGAGTCGGGACCTAAGGCGAGGCCGACAGGCGTAGTCGATGGATAACCAGTTGATATTCTGGTACCCGAGTATATGCGCCCCTGATAAAGCACTGATACTAACCACCGTGCGTTACTGTGGTTGACCCTTTGGGGTTAACATGGTGGCAAGCCGTGGGGCCTGATGTGTGGTTCAAGCGATGGGGTGACACAGTGGGGTAGCCATGCCGCTTAGTGGATTGTTGGTGTAAGCGTGTAGGTGATGGTGTAGGTAAATCCGCACTTGTTAGCTCAGACGTGATGCGTAGCCTTAATTGGTGAAGTTGGTGATCCCGTACTGTCGAGAAAAGCCTCTAGCGATGTATATACTCGGCCCGTACCCCAAACCGACACAGGTAGTCAGGTTGAAAATACTAAGGCGTTCGGGTGAACTGTGGTTAAGGAACTCGGCAAAATGCCCCCGTAACTTCGGGAGAAGGGGGACCCTATGGCGTGAACACTCTTTGCGGTGGGAAGCGTTGTGGGGTCGCAGAGAATAGAGGGAAGCGACTGTTTATCAAAAACACAGGTCCATGCGAAGACGTTAAGTTGATGTATATGGACTGACGCCTGCCCGGTGCTGGAAGGTTAAGAGGACCGGTTAATCAAGCTTTGCTTGGTGAAGCTGAGAATTTAAGCCCCAGTAAACGGCGGTGGTAACTATAACCATCCTAAGGTAGCGAAATTCCTTGTCGGGTAAGTTCCGACCTGCACGAATGGCGTAACGACTTCCCTGCTGTCTCAACCACAGGCCCGGTGAAATTGCACTACGAGTAAAGATGCTCGTTACGCGCGGCAGGACGAAAAGACCCCGGGACCTTCACTATAGCTTGGTATTGGTGTTCGGTTCGGTTTGTGTAGGATAGGTGGGAGACTATGAGACGTGTGCGCCAGCACGCGTGGAGTCGTTGTTGAAATACCACTCTGATCGGATTGGATACCTTAACCTTGGCCCATGATCTGGGTTGGGGACAGTGCCTGGTGGGTAGTTTAACTGGGGCGGTTGCCTCCCAAAATGTAACGGAGGCGCCCAAAGGTTCCCTCAGCCTGGTTGGCAATCAGGTGGTGAGTGTAAGTGCACAAGGGAGCTTGACTGTGAGAGTGACAGCTCGAACAGGGACGAAAGTCGGGACTAGTGATCCGGCACCTACTTGTGGATGTGGTGTCGCTCAACGGATAAAAGGTACCCCGGGGATAACAGGCTGATCTTCCCCAAGAGTCCATATCGACGGGATGGTTTGGCACCTCGATGTCGGCTCGTCGCATCCTGGGGCTGGAGTAGGTCCCAAGGGTTGGGCTGTTCGCCCATTAAAGCGGCACGCGAGCTGGGTTCAGAACGTCGTGAGACAGTTCGGTCTCTATCCGCCGCGCGCGTTGAAACTTGAAGAAGGCTGTCCCTAGTACGAGAGGACCGGGACGGACGTACCTCTAGTGTGCCAGTTGTTCCGCCAGGGGCATCGCTGGTTGGCTACGTACGGAAGGGATAACCGCTGAAAGCATCTAAGCGGGAAGCCTGTTTTAAGATGAGGTTTCATTTGAGGTCCCCTAAAGACTATGGGGTTGATAGGCCAGACATGGAAGCACCGCAAGGTGTGGAGTCTACTGGTACTAATAGACCAAAACAAACACACACGACACTACCGTGCACAAACAAGAAAACACACACACGTGTTCGCGTCCACTATGCAGTATCTGACACAACACCGGAGTACACCAGAACACAAAAGTTCTGCTGCCCCGAAAGTTTGTCGGTGGTCAATAGCGACAGGGAAACGCCCGGACCCATTCCGAACCCGGAAGCTAAGCCTGCCCGCGCTGATGGTACTGCAACCGGGAGGTTGTGGGAGAGTAAGTTACCGCCGACATAAAACAACAAAAACAACTCAATACACAAGAAGGAGCACAACCCACCACAAGGGAAGTGCTCCTTCTTTTCGTCTTTCTGGAGGGCCCGTTCCTGACTACAACGTCAGGGACCAGCCCTTTTTCGATCGTTTTGTCGTAGTTGACCATAAAGGTTGTCCGGAATGTGACCCGCAGGTGCGCGGTGTTACCTATGGGGCGCTAGTGTAGGGGAGATAGTTTTGTTTCATTTCATCCCTCACCGTTAGGAGACCCCTTTATGAGTCCAACAAGCAGCGCAGCGGCCCGCGCCGTCGAGCTATTCAAGCAATACGGTCAAGGCGATACCGCAGTTACTGCACTGGACCATGTCAACGTGGAATTCGAGCGCAACAAGTTCACCGCAATCATGGGCCCGTCTGGCTCCGGCAAGTCGACGCTGATGCACACAATGGCTGGCCTGGACTCCGCAACGAGCGGCTCGGCTTTCATCGGCGATACGGACATGTCGCAGCTCAAGGATAAAGAGATCACCGCGCTGCGCCGAGACCGTCTAGGCTTTATCTTCCAGTCCTTCAATCTGGTGCCTACCCTCACCGCTGCAGAAAACATCACTCTGCCGATGAACATTGCGGGCAAGGACGTCGACCAGGCGTGGTTTGAAGAAGTGACCACGCGTCTAGGGCTCGCACAACGACTTACCCACAGGCCGGCTGAACTCTCCGGCGGTCAGCAGCAGCGCGTCGCCTGTGCGCGTGCGCTCGTGGCACGTCCAGAGATCATCTTTGGCGATGAACCCACCGGTAACCTAGACTCCAATTCCTCGGCGGAAGTGCTCGATATTCTTCGTACCGCCGTTGACCAGGATGATCAGACTGTGGTCATCGTGACGCACGACGCTAAGGCGGCGTCATACGCAGATCGCGTAATTTTCCTCGCCGACGGCAAGCTCGTTAATGAGCTAGAGAACCCAACCATGGAATCCATCCACAAGGTCATGGCGGAGATTGAGAGCTAATGGCAAAAAACAACACTATGCGCAAGGTCTCCTTGCGCAATATCATCGCGCATAAGCTGCGACTTACGCTGACGCTCCTTGCGGTGGTGCTGGGCACCGCGTTCATCGCTGGTTCCTTCATGTTCACCAACTCGCTTTCGAACACGTTTGATGCCGCGGTCTCCAACAGCTTCACCGGCGTGGACGCTGCGGTGAGCAAGAAGGACTCGGGCCCAGAGCTGGACGAGAAGCTGCGAAGTGAGCTCGCCAAGGACACCAAGGTGGGCAACGTTAACATCGAAGGCGCCCAGACGGTCGTTGTGGCGAATGACAAGGCAGAAGCCTTCCAGACCTCCGGGGGTACTGCCCACGTGCGCCCCTATTACCCGGCCGACCAGACCGTGGGCGAGCACGGCGAGATCGTCGAGGGCGAGGCGCCGCAGGGCCCCGGCGAGGTTCTCATCAATGACTCCGCAGCAGAAAAGTTTGGTGTCACGGTGGGGCAGAGGCTCATCGTGGTCCATCCGGACAAGCGTGACGAGGTGAAGGTGGTTGGCATCGAGAAGCCAGCTGTCGACGCAGGTCAGGCGCTGACACTGCAGATGGACAACAAGGCCTTCGCGCAGCGCTATGGAAATCCCCGGCAGCTGAAGGTCTCTGCGGCGGAAGGTGTAACTCCCGAGCAACTCGTGAACCACCTGAACAAGACATACGACGTCGAGGCAGAGTCCGGCGAGAAGCTAGCCGAGGAGATCTCTGACGCCATTTCTTCCGCGCTGAAGTTCGTGAACTATTTTCTTATCGCCTTCGGCCTCATTGCGCTGTTGGTCGGCACCTTCATCATCGCTAATACCTTCTCGATGATCGTCGCGCAGCGCACCAAGGAATTCGCTCTCTTGCGCGCCCTTGGCGCCTCCCGCCGCCAGATCACCCGCTCCGTGGTGGTCGAGTCCTTTATCGTGGGCCTCATCGGTTCCGCGGTGGGCGTCGTCGCAGGCATGGGCTTGGTGGCCATCATCAAGGCAGTGCTGAAGTCCCAGGGCATGCCGATGGATGGCAACCTTGGCTTGAGCCTGAGCGCCATTATCGTCCCCATTTTGTTGGGCGCAGCGGTCACGGTGGTATCGGCGTGGGCGCCGGCTCGCCGTGCCGGTACGGTGGAACCCGTCGAGGCAATGCGTACCACCGAATCGGCCGCTGGTTCCTCGCTGAAGGTCCGCACCATCATCGGCGGTTTGCTCATGGTGCTGGGCGCCATTTTCGTTGTGGTGGGTGTGCTTATCGACGCCGGTACCGGCATCCGAGCCAGCCTCGTCGGCCTCGGAGCCCTCAATTTGATTCTGGGATTTGCCCTCGCAGGCCCGGCGTTGTCGCTGCCCATCGTTCCTACTTTGGGAAGAGTCATCGGTGCACCTTTCGGGGCCGTCGGCAAGCTTGCGTCTACTAACTCCAAGCGCAACCCACGGCGTACCGCTGCTACCGCCTTTGCTTTGACCTTGGGCGTGGCACTGGTGACGGCGATCGGCATGCTTGGCGCCACGATGAAGTCTTCCGTTGCAGATACTCTGGAAAAGGACATCAGTGCCGATTACCTGCTCTCCGGCCCATCCCAGGGCAATTTCCCGACTCCGGCCGAGACTAGCGAGCGCGCTGCAGAAGCCGAGGGCGTGGGTCAGGTGGTTACGGTGGGTACCGCTCCGGTAGAGATCGATGGCCAGGCCTCGATGCAATATGGCCCGCAATATTCCATGACTGAGACGGTCAGCGGCAATCCGAGCGATGTCTTCAAACTCACGATGACGCAGGGAGATACGGACATCGCCGACGGCGGATTCGTGGCTGATAAGACCACTGCGGAGAAGCAGGGCTGGAAAGTCGGTGAGTCCTATAAATTGACTGGCCCGATTCCTGGCAAGTCCGCCAAGGTGGAGCTCAAGGGCATCTACGAGGACTTCCAGATGCTGCCCAAACTTGCGGTATCCCAGAAGAGCGCCGAGGAGCTCGTGCCTGCCGACGCCATCACGGTCGCCATGGTGGGTGTCAACGGCGAGGAAGGCGTGGATCTCGAGCAGCTGCGCGGCAACCTCGAGGAGGCAGTTAAGGATCTAGTCGTGGTCCAGGTTGCATCTGGTGAAGAATACGCCGGCGAAGCTGCTGGCATGATCAACCAGATGCTGTCCATCCTTTACGCGTTGCTTGCCCTCGCGGTGATCATCGCGGTGCTGGGCATCGTCAACACGCTCACGCTGGGCGTTATCGAGCGCCGCCAGGAGATTGGCATGCTGCGTGCGGTGGGCACCCAGCGTCGCCAGATCCGCACCATGATCACGCTTGAGTCTGTGCAGATCGCCGTCTTCGGTGCGGTCATGGGCATGTTGATGGGCCTCGGACTCGGTTGGTCCTTCATCAAGGTCTTGGCAGATGAAGGCCTTAATAACGCCGTTGTACCGTGGGGCATGCTGGCAATTCTGCTCGTGGGTTCCGCGGTGGTTGGTGTGCTCGCCGCACTGTGGCCAGCGCAGGGCGCATCGAAGACGCCGCCACTCGATGCCATTGCGGACTAGAAGTTGTTGTAGATAAGCGGGGCCCACATGGCCCCGCGCCAAGCCAGGACCACGCCGAGGGCGAGGGTCCAGAAGAGGTACTGGGTGAATTTCCAGTACCTCTTCTTTTTGATCATTTCGCCTAGCTCCTTGGCCAAGGTCGACCAGGTGGAAAGGCCACCTGCGAAACCTACGATGGCGAGGGGATAGATGGTGTTGGCTAAGGGGGCGTCGACAAGCATGGCGAAGCCATAAGCCAAGCCGATTGCCAGCGCTCCGCACATGTTGGAAGCGAAGGTACAGACCGGCGCGGGGAGCACCTTGGTGAAGCCGTAGCGCCCCATGCCGCCTAAGAAAGCGCCAAACAGGATATAGAAAAGTGTCATCGTGGGGCCACCTTGTCACCGATGAGGTAAGCGCCCACGCATCCAAGCACCGTGGCCACCACGTAGCCCGCAGCGATGGCGGGGGAGGCGCCCGAGGTGAGGTAGGCGAACGTGGCGAAGCTGGTAAAACCTCCCAGCACACCCGTGCCCCAGAAAGGCTTGGGCTTGAAATAGCCCATTAGTGCGCTGCCGAAGATGTTAATAATAAGCAGCGGCAACATCCCGCCGCCTAAGAGTGCGGACAAAAAATAGCGGGCCACGGCGCCAAGTGCGGCGCCGGACCCGACTACTAGTGCTTGAGGCATGCCCTACATGTTACTTCCAGTCCATCTGCTGGGAGCGCACGAACTCCTCAACGTCCTCGATTGGCTTGTTGAGCTTGGGATCGAACTCCAGGTAGGCCTTGGTCTCGCGGGCGATGAGACCGGAGAGGATAAGCAGGCCGATGAGGTTCGGGATGGCCATGAGGCCGTTGGCCAGGTCGGAGAAGGACCATACGACGTCAAGCTCGGTCACCGCGCCGATGAAGACGACGACGGTGAAGAACATGCGGTATGGGATGGTGGCCACTCGGCCGAAGAGGGAGGACAGTGCACGCTCGCCGTAGTAAGACCAGCCGACGATGGTGGAGAAGGCGAAGAAGATGATGGACAGGGAGACAATAGTGCCGCCCCAATGGCCGGGCAGGCCGGCCTCGAAAGCCTTGGCGGTCATGATGCCGGCTTCGTCGCGTCCCATGTCCCACACGCCGGTCACCACGATGACAAGGCCGGTGATAGTCACGACGATGAGCGTATCGATGAATGTCTGAGTCATGGAGACGAGTGCCTGACGGGCTGGGTGCGGGGTCTTGGCGGCAGCTGCTGCGATTGCGGCGGAACCCATACCAGACTCGTTGGAGAAGATACCGCGGGCGACACCGTATTGGATGACCATGATGATGGAGGAACCGACGAAGCCGCCGGCCGCGGAGGTGCCGGTGAAGGCATCAGTGAAGATGAGGCCCAGTGCTTCTGGAATCTGGCCGGCGTTGACGATAAGGACTACGAGGCCGCCGACCACGTAGATGATGATCATCAGCGGAACGAAGGCGGAGGTGATACGGCCAATGGCCTGGATGCCGCCCAGAAGAACTGCGCCGACGAGTACGAACATGAGCGCGCCGGAGGCTACTGGGGTGACTCCGAAGGCGGATTCCATGTTGGTGGCCACGGAGTTGGCCTGCGTCAGGTTGCCGATACCGAAGGATGCAAATACTGCGAAGATGGCGAAGGCGGTAGCGAGAGTTGTGCCGAGTGGGCCTTTGATGCCGCGTTTCAGGTAGTACTGCGGTCCGCCGGCCTGCTCACCCTTGGAGTCGGTAGTGCGGAAGCGGACACCGAGGTAAGCCTCGGCGTACTTCGAGGCCATGCCCATGAGGCCCGTGACCCAGATCCAGACGAGGGAACCTGGGCCGCCGATGGACAGCGCGGTGGCGACGCCGACGATGTTGCCCACACCGACGGTGGCGGCGAGTGCAGTGGTAAGCGCCTGGTAGTTGGAGATATCGCCTTCGGCGGACTTGTCGTCGGGGTGGTCGACGAAGGCGTGGCGCAGGGCACGACCGAGCGTGCGGAACTGAATGCCGCCGAGGCGGATGGTCAGCCATAGTCCAGTACCGAGCAGGAGCGGAATAAGGACGAAGGGTCCCCAGACCACACCGCCCACCGTATCGAGAGTATTTTGCACTGAATCCATGCTGAGAAACTACTACATAATAGAAATTCAGTTAAGGGAGTTAGTGATTTGAGTTCGCATTTTCCCCCTTGTGGGGGTTGAAAGTGCTGCGAAATCATGTGGGAAAGGGCAAGCTTGGCAGGAGAATTAATCGCAGACGTCTAAGGAGACTCCCCCATGGCCCACGAGCGCGCCGGTCAGTTGGCTCAGACGAGTGACCTCATTGATATTGCTGAGCTGGTCACCGCGTACTACACCCGTACTCCGGATGTGGAGAATCCGGATCAGCAGGTAGCTTTCGGCACCTCGGGCCACCGCGGTTCCGCGTTGGATACGGCCTTCAATGAGAACCACATTCTGGCGATTACCCAGGCGATCGTGGACTACCGCGCGGAGCAGGGGACTACCGGTGCTATCTTTATCGGTCGCGATACCCACGCGCTTTCGGAGCCGGCAATGGTCTCGGCCTTGAAGGTTCTCTTGGCTAATGGCCTCGAGGTCCGCGTCGATGACCGCGGCTGCTACACCCCGACCCCGGCTGTCTCCCACGCGATTCTCACCCACCCGGGTACCGACGGCATCGTGATTACGCCGTCCCACAACCCACCGCGCGATGGTGGCTTCAAGTACAACCCGCCAACTGGTGGACCGGCCGATACCTCTGCCACGGACTGGATTGCGGAGCGCGCCAACAACTACCTGCGTGCTGACCTTGAGGGCGTCAAGCGCGTGCCTGTCGACGGCGTGCTCGACGAGCGCTGCGTCAAGCACAACTACGTGGATAACTACGTGGCTGATCTGCGCAACGTGGTGGACATGGATGCCATCAAGAAGTCTGGCCTGCGCATCGGCGCGGACCCGATGGGCGGCGCTTCTGTCGATTATTGGGCAGCAATCGCCGCGCACTACGAACTCAACATGACCGTGGTTAATCCGGGGGTAGACGGAACTTTCCGCTTCATGACCCTGGATACAGACGGCAAGATTCGCATGGACTGCTCTTCGCCGAACGCCATGGCTTCTCTCATCGGCAACCGTGACAAGTACGATCTCGCCACCGGCAACGATGCCGACGCTGACCGCCACGGCATCGTCACCCCGGATGCTGGTCTCATGAACCCGAATCACTACCTCGCTGTGGCTATCGAGTACCTGTTTAGCCACCGCCCCAACTGGGGCAATGCCGGCGTGGGTAAGACCTTGGTTTCCTCTTCCATGATCGATCGCGTGGTGGCCAAGCTGGGCCGCGAGCTCGTCGAGGTGCCGGTAGGTTTCAAGTGGTTTGTGCCGGGTCTCGTGGAGGGAACCATCGGCTTCGGTGGCGAGGAATCTGCGGGTGCTTCCTTCCTGCGCTTTGACGGAACCGTGTGGTCGACTGACAAGGATGGCATCATCTTGGACCTGCTTGCGGCCGAAATCACAGCGGTGACTGGAAAGACCCCTTCGCAACGCTACGCGGAGCTGGCCGAAGAGTTTGGTGCGCCTGCCTATGCGCGTACCGACGCCCCCGCCAACCGTGAGCAGAAGGCGGTTCTGAAGAAGCTGTCGCCGGAGCAGGTTACCGCCACTGAGCTGGCCGGAGAGGAAATCACTGCCAAGCTGACGGAGGCGCCAGGCAACGGTGCGGCCATCGGTGGTCTCAAGGTGACAACGCAAAATGCATGGTTTGCCGCGCGCCCATCTGGTACGGAAGACAAGTACAAGATCTATGCCGAATCCTTCCTCGGTGAGGAACATCTCAGGAAAGTCCAAGAGGAAGCACAGGCTCTCGTTTCCCAAGTCCTAGAAGTTTAGGGTTAAACTAAATCGCGTGACCAAGAAAATTGACAAGAAGCTGATTCTGGACGTCGTCAGTGCGTTTGCTCGCTTCTATATGGCTTATATCTGGATTAAGGCCGGCGTGGCCAAGCTTGGCGAACCGCTGTCCGTAATGCAATCCATCAAGGCCTATGAAATCTTTACCCTGGAATGGTCGGGGTACCTGGCCAACATCATCGGACCGCTTGAGATTATCGGCGGAGTGCTTTTGCTCCTCGGCTTGTTCCTGAAGACTTCCGCCAAGGTGGGGACCATCGTTTTGGCGCTGTTCATGATTGGAATTGGTCAGGCTTGGTTGCGTGGTCTTGGGATTGACTGCGGCTGCTTTGAAGCAAACCCGGAGCAGGATGCGCAGGTTATGAACTATATGATGACCTTGTTGCGCGATACCTTCTACATCTTCCTCATGGTGTGGACGATGGTGCGTCCGTTCAAGAAGTTTGCACTCCACCCATAGTCCCACTGATTTCCAAGACAATTCATTGCCAATGTCACGTTTTTTCTGATGGAAATGCCCAGTGTGTTGGGTATATTCTCTGTTGAGATCGTGAAACAAAACCCGCGCGAGCGGGCAACCCATAAAGGCTAGGTTTATTCACTATGGCTTCTAAAGCTACAAAAGTTTCGGACCCTAACGCGAAGGGAAGCAGTGGCTTCCTCTGGGCAGTTGGTGTCCTCCTCGTCATCGTCGCCGTGGTCATAGGCTTCATTGTGTGGAAGGGTCAGGGTGCAAAGACCGAGGCCCTCGGCGATATGCCGACTGAAGAAACTTCCATGAACATGGAGTATGACGACAACGCGGTTGTCCTCAAGGCTGCTGACGCTAAGAAGGACGCCGTTGAGGTTGAGCTCTACGAGGACTACTCGTGCCCTCACTGCGGTGATCTTGCTATTGCGAGCGACGGCGACATGAAGACTGCCATCGAAGAGGGCAAGCTCATTGTGCATGTCCGTACCCTGAACTTCCTCGACGGTAGGGATATCGAAGGTAACACCGGTCACTCCACTAAGGCTGCCGCCGCGATGGAGCAGATTGCCAAGGCCGGTGACGTTAAGACCTACTGGAACCTCCGCAAGTACCTGATGGAAAACCAGCAGGAAGTTGCTAACCAGTGGTCCTTTGAAGACTTTGCTGATGCTGCTAAGCAGCTCGGTGCTGATGACTCCTTGGTTGACTCCATCAAGAACGTTGACATCAAGAATGGCAACAAGCTGGCCAAGTTCAACTACGACAAGCTGGAGAAGGACACCGGCTCGGTTTCCTCCCCGCGCATCATCAAGGATGGCAAGGACTTCCCAGAAGAAGGCTCCGGCAAGTCAATCATGGAGTGGGTCTCCCTGATCACTGCCTAATGTGCAGGACAATCGGCATCTAGCTGGATGCTGTTCTGCTTTTCAAATTTGCGCGCTTGAACACCAGAAATATTGTTCAAGCGCGCGATTTGGTTGGGTGAAACATTAAACGATATATTTAAACGAGTTGCAACCGTCACGGTTGTACCTCCTAAGAGGGGCTATGGCGCAGTTGGTAGCGCACCACACTGGCAGTGTGGGGGTCACGGGTTCGAATCCCGTTAGCTCCACCGCATCGCAACTACGCGAAGCAACCACAATTTAAATACCTACTCTGGGGCTATGGCGCAGCTGGTAGCGCACCACACTGGCAGTGTGGGGGTCACGGGTTCGAATCCCGTTAGCTCCACCACCTAGAGGGCAGACCGTGATGTCTGCCCTCTCTTTTTGTTTTCCCCATGGCCGAGGCGCTGCTTTGGCATTGGATCTGCGTATCTGCCAACGAAGGTGTCAGTTTCTCGTTGGTGGGGCGCTTCGTTGTCAGTTATGCAGGTTTTGGGCCTAGGTAGTCTGGGCGCCATGGATGTTTACACCAAGAAAGTGCGCACCGCCGACCAAGCTGGCGCCGAGGCCGCTGGTCTGCGGTGGCTGGCCGAAGCCCGCCCCGACGTGGTGGTAGAGGTGACGGGGGTTAGTGCGACGTCGATAAGCACGCGGCGTGTTGTGCAAGCGACGCCAACCGCGAAAGCTGCCCGTGCGTTCGGCAGGGCGCTGCGCGAGGTCCATGAAGCAGGCGCCCCGGCATTTGGTGCGCCGCCAGCGGGATGGGAAGGCAAGAACTACATCGGACGAATCGAGCAGGACTGCACGCCCACCAGCGAGTGGGGTGAGTTCTACGTGGAGCAGCGCGTTTTACCCTTTGTGGAGCGCACGGATCTGCCAGGCGACGTCGCAGACGTAGTGCGCCGGGCTGCCGACGCCGTCCGTAGCACGCAGTGGGACGTGTCCCCAGCCCGCATCCATGGCGACTTGTGGGCGGGAAACGTGCTGTTCACGGCAGATAGTGCAGTGATGATCGATCCGGCAGCGCACGGCGGTCACCCGTATACCGACCTAGCCATGCTGGAGCTTTTTGGAACGCCCTTCTACGACGACATCCTCCGCGGCTACGGTGCCGGGGACGATGTGGCGACGTGGATTCCGATGCATCAGCTGCATCCGCTGGCGGTGCACGCGCTCACCCACGGACCGGTGTATTACCGGCCATTGGGTGCGGCAGCGCAGGCTACTTTGGAAGCGCTGGGGGAGAGCTAGCGCGCCAGCGTGTGCGGGCCCCGCGGCATGATGCGCTTGTGTGCGCCGCGGTACCAGAGTTCCTCGATGCGCTGGCGTGCGGCCGCGGGAACATCTTTGCCCTCGAGGTAGTCGTCGATGTGGGGGTAGGAGACGCCGAGTGCTTCTTCGTCGGCTAACTGTGGGCGGTCTTCTTCGAGGTCAGCCGTGGGGATCTTTTTCCAGGTGGACTCAGGAGCACCCAAGTGCTGGAGCAGCAGTGCGCCCTGGCGTTTGTTGAGCCCCTCGAGTGGGAGCAGGTCGGCGGCACCGTCGCCCCACTTGGTGAAGAACGCCGTGATGTTCTCTGCAGCATGGTCGCTGCCGAGAACGAGTGCGCCGACCTCGCCGGCGATGGCATACTGCGCGGTCATGCGCACGCGAGCCTTGACGTTGCCGCGGTTAAAGTCGCCGAGGTTGAACTCGCCGTTGTCAGAGTTGCCGAGTGCAGTGGCGACGGCGTCGTCAAGCTCCTTGGTCGCAGGGGCAATGTTGACCGTAAGGCGGTGATCCGGCTGGATGAAGTCCAACGCAATTTGGGCGTCGTCCTCGTCGGCCTGCACACCGTGCGGCAGGCGCACAGCCCAGAACTGGGTTCCCTCCACGCGCGCCACAGCAAGCTGTGCCAAGCGGCCGGCCAAAGTGGAGTCTTGGCCGCCAGAAATCCCCAGCACGAAGCCCTTCGCGCCAGTCTTGCGAAGGTAGTCTGCGAGAAATTCGACGCGTGACTCCACCTCTTGTTCTGGATCGATCAAGGGCTTTGTACCCAGGTGTTTTATGATGTTTTGCTGCAGTTGCGCTCCGGTCTGTGACATGACGCCCATGGTAGCGGCCTGTAAGGATAAACGAGTGAAAAATCATTCTTTCGTCAAAGCCGTCACCACCGTTGCCGCGCTCGGTGGCTTGCTCTTCGGCTACGACACCGGCGTCATGTCCGGTGCTCTTCTGTTTATTGGCCCCGAGTTCGACATGAATTCCCACGAAGAAGGCTGGGTTACCTCCATGCTGCTCGTGGGCGCGGCTTTCGGTGCGCTCGTTGCTGGCCGCGTGGCAGATGCGTTGGGCCGCCGCAAGATGCTGATTCTCGGCGGCTGCGTCTTTGTCCTTGGCTCCATCTGGTGTGCCCTGGCCGACTCCGTATTTATGCTGGCCCTGGCGCGCGCGTTTCTAGGCGTGGCGGTCGGTGCGGTATCTATTGTCTCGCCGATGTACATTTCGGAAATCTCACCGGCGCGTGTACGCGGGCGTTTGGTCTCGCTTAATACCTTGATGATCGTGGTGGGCCAGCTGCTGGCTTACCTGGTCAATTCCGCACTGGCTGGAACCGGCTCCTGGCGCTGGATGCTAGGTCTTGCCGCAGTCCCTGGTCTGCTGCTGGCAGTGGGCATGCTCTTCCTGCCCGATACGCCGGTGTGGCTGCTGAAGAAACGCAGAGTCGATGAAGCCTGGAAGCTGGCTGCGCGCGTGGGCATCCGCGGCACGGAACTCGGCACGGGTGGGTCCGCGGATAGCGGAGCCGCTGGGGGAGCGGTTAAGCGTAGCGAGTGGCAGCGCCTGAAAGGGGAGCGTTGGCTCCAGGTCACCGTCCTGCTCGCAATGCTCATGGGGCTCACGCAGCAAATCACGGGTGTAAACGCGATTGTCTACTTTGCCCCGACCATGATGAATCAGGTGGGTATTTCCACCTCGAACGCGGTCTACACCTCGATCCTCATCGGCACCGTTTCCGTCATTGCCTGCTGGTTCGGGCTCAAGGCTGTGGACCGCATCGGGCGCAAGCGCCTGCTCATGATCGGCCTCATCGGCAATGTGGTTTCCTTGTTGGTGCTCTCTATCGCCTATCGCTTCGCCGAAGGCTCTACCACGATGGCTTTGGTTTCGCTGGCGTTCATGGCGCTATTCATTGCTTTCCAACAAGCTGCGGTCTCGCCAACGACCTGGCTGCTCATCTCGGAACTCGTACCCGTCGAGGTGCGCGGCATTGGCATGGGCATCGCGGGCCTGTCCCTGTGGGTGACTAACTGGGCGGTGGCGCAGTTCTTCCTGCCAATGGTGGACTGGTTGACTGGCCCGGTTGCTTTCATGGTCTTCGGTTTTCTTGGCATCTTGGCTATTGCCTACACCAAGCTACTCATCCCGGAAACGATGGGGCGCAGCCTCGAGGATGTGGGCGATGAGATGCAAGAGCGATACGCTAATTAATCAGTGTTTTGGTTATGGCGCGCGCGTGGGGTAATATTTTCCCTCGTGTCATGGCCGAGCATCATCTCGGTCACGCTTTAATTATTCAACCGCATGATGTTTGCGCATAACGAAAGGAGCGCCCGATGAAGGTTCGCAAGTCGCTTCGGTCGCTGAAGAAGAAGCCGGGCGCCCAGGTTATTCGCCGCCACGGTAAGGTCTTCGTGATCAACAAGAAGGATCCGCGCTTCAAGGCTCGCCAGGGCTAAGAGTAAAAGGATTTACCTTCCAGACGCCTCCCCGGGACTTCGGTCTCGATGGGAGGCGTCTTTTTGCTTTGGGCTACGTTTGGGCGGCGTTTGGGCGGCTTTTGAGCGGCGTTTGAGCACTGTGCTTGGCGACGCCTTCCTGGGGCGCCGGCGGCAAGCGGTGCAGGTGGTGCGTGAGTGGCTGGAGTGAATTATGGGTTAAAATTTAGGGGCTAATTGTGTTCTTGGTCATAGTTTTAGGTTACGGCCAGGTAAACCTGCAGGAAATCTCATCGGTGTAGTTACAGGGCTGATCGACCCTCGGGTCAACATGTGGGGTGTGGCCGGGTTGCATCCTGGGAATATCAGGCATGTAACTACTATATGTAGTGCCGTTTGCGGCTTTTGGGCACAAAGTATAGTGTCGTTGATGTTGCTCCGGAGGGCTTAGGGGAGCGCGATAAGCGCACCTGCTCGGCCAGAATCCCAGCACACTGCATACCTGAAAATCGCGTCAAAGGACTTCCCAAATGAGCATCACCCTCTACACCAAGCCAGCCTGCGTCCAGTGCAACGCAACCAAGAAGGCTCTCGACCGTGCAGGTCTCGAGTACACCTCCGTGGACGTTACCCTCGACGAGGAGGCTCGTGACTACGTGATGGCTCTCGGATACGTCCAGGCTCCAGTGGTTGAGGCTAACGGTGAGCACTGGTCCGGTTTCCGTCCAGAGCGCATCAAGGCCCTGGCTACCGTCGCTGCTTCTGCCTAAGCACCAGCTGCGCTAGGAGTTAAGCAATGCTGGTCGTGTATTTTTCCTCAGCGACGGAAAATACCCGCCGCTTTGTAGACAAACTGGGTCTGCCAAGCGCTCGCATTCCTTTGTATAAGAATGACGAGCCGCTTATCGTGAACGAGCCCTACGTCCTCGTTTGCCCCACGTACGGTGGAGGCGCTTCCATTAGCCACGAGAATTCGCGCCCGGTACCTAAGCAAGTAATTCGATTCCTAAATAATGAGCACAACCGCGGTTTGATTCGAGCCGTCATTTCTGGCGGCAACAGTAACTTTGGCGCAGACTTCGGTAAGGCGGGGGATGTCATCTCCGCAAAGTGCAAGGTCCCTTACGTCTATCGCTTCGAGCTGATGGGCTCAGATGAAGACGTAAAGATCTGCAGGGAAGGCCTCATCTCCCAGGCGGCAGCCCTCGGGCTGGACGCCGCGGCCTAAACCTTGAACAATAGGTAACTGTGAATCGAGCCAAGACGGCTCGGGCCAGTTACCTTACATATTTTCTCCACCATTTTCTCCAGCAGCGCTGCGGCGCTGTTTCACACCTCAAGAGAAAGGCTCCATCAGCCGTGACCACGCAATTGGGCAAGACCGTAGCCGAACCAGTAAAGCCAGAAGAACAGCTGGATTACCACGCGCTGAATGCATTGCTCAATCTCTATGACGAGAATGGAAAGATTCAGTTCGACAAGGATCGCGAGGCTGCGAACCAGTTCTTCCTGCAACACGTCAACCAGAACACGGTCTACTTCCACGACTTGGAAGAGAAGATGCGTTACCTGGTGGAAAACAAGTACTACGAGCCGGAGCTGCTCGAGCAGTATGACTTTGACTTCATCAAGTCCCTGTTTAAGCGCGCCTACTCCTACAAGTTCCGTTTCAAGTCCTTCCTTGGCGCGTACAAGTACTACACCTCCTACACGCTGAAGACCTTCGACGGCCGCCGTTACCTGGAGCGCTTCGAGGATCGTGTCTCCATGACTGCTTTGTTCTTGGCAGACGGTGACACCACCGTGGCTGAGCACTTGGTTGATGAAATCATGACTGGCCGTTTCCAGCCGGCCACCCCAACCTTCCTCAACGCCGGCAAGGCCCAGCGCGGCGAGCTGGTTTCCTGCTTCCTGCTGCGCATCGAGGACAACATGGAGTCCATCGGCCGTTCCATCAACTCCGCTCTGCAGCTGTCCAAGCGCGGTGGCGGCGTTGCCCTGCTGCTGTCGAATATCCGCGAGTCCGGTGCGCCGATTAAGCACATCGAGAACCAGTCCTCCGGCGTCATCCCGGTCATGAAGCTTCTGGAGGATTCCTTCTCCTACGCTAACCAGCTGGGTGCTCGCCAGGGGGCAGGTGCGGTCTACTTGAACGCCCACCACCCAGACATCATGAACTTCCTCGATACCAAGCGCGAGAACGCTGACGAGAAGATTCGCATCAAGACCCTGTCTCTCGGCGTCGTTATCCCAGATATCACCTTCGAGCTGGCCAAGAAGAACGACGATATGTACCTGTTCTCGCCATATGACGTCGAGCGCGTTTACGGCAAGGCCTTCGCTGACATCTCCATCACGGAGCATTACGAAGAGATGGTCGAGGATCCACGCATTCGCAAGAAGAAGATCAACGCCCGTCACTTCTTCCAGACCGTTGCTGAGCTGCAGTTCGAGTCCGGCTACCCGTACATCATGTTCGAGGACACCGTGAACAAGGCCAACCCGGTCAAGACCGGCTGGATTAACATGTCCAACCTGTGCTCGGAGATCCTCCAGGTTAACTCTCCGTCCGTGTTCGCCGATGACCTGAGCTACGAAACCATGGGTTCCGATATCTCCTGCAACCTAGGCTCGCTCAACATCGCGATGACCATGGACTCGCCGGACTTTGGCTTGACCGTTGAGACTGCTATCCGTGGCTTGACCGCCGTGGCAGATAAGACCGCCATCAACTCCGTGCCTTCCGTGCGTAAGGGTAACGATGACTCCCACGCCATCGGCCTTGGCCAGATGAATCTGCATGGATACTTGGGCCGCGAGCACATCGAGTACGGCTCTGAGGAAGGCTTGGACTTCACCAACGCCTACTTCGCGGCAATCATGTACGCAGCGCTGCGTGCTTCCAACAAGATCGCTCGCGAACGCGGGGAGTACTTCTCCGAGTTCCCACAGTCTGAGTACGCATCTGGCGAGTTCTTCGACCGCTACGATCCAGAAGAGTTCAAGCCACGTACCGCACGTGTGCAGGAGCTTTTCGACGCCTCCTCCATCCACACCCCAACCGCTGAGGACTGGGCGGCGCTGAAGGCGGACGTCGCCAAGCATGGCCTCTACAACCGTAACCTGCAGGCAGTGCCGCCAACGGGCTCGATTTCCTACATCAACAACTCGACCTCCTCGATCCACCCGATCGCTTCGAAGATTGAGATTCGTAAGGAAGGCAAGATCGGCCGCGTCTACTACCCGGCGCCGCACATGGATAACGACAATCTCGAATACTTCAAGGACTCCTACGAGATTGGCTACGAGAAGATCATCGACACCTACGCTGAAGCCACCAAGTACGTGGACCAAGGCCTGTCCCTGACCTTGTTCTTCAAGGACACCGCCACCACGCGTGACATCAACAAGGCGCAGATCTACGCATGGCGAAAGGGGATTAAGACCCTGTATTACATCCGCCTGCGCCAGATGGCACTGGAAGGTACCGAGATCGAGGGCTGCGTCTCCTGCATGCTCTAGAAATCGGCAGCGTCTAATCAGCAAACGAATCACGCCCCCAACCACCGTGAGTGGCTGGGGGCGTGATTTGGTCTTGTTGAGACTTTTGCGGCGAAACTATGGACTTTACGCGTTCTCGTCGACGCTAGCGCGTGCTTCGTCGAGGATGGAACGAGCAATTCGCTCGGCATCGTCAGGGCGGGAATTCTGGATCGCGTGCGCCAAGTCCTGGTGCAGATCGGAGGTACCGGCGATTGGGTTTCGCTTTTCAGAGCCGAAGACGGACTTGCCCTTGAGCATCGACAGAAGGGAAGGCGTCAAAGCGGCGAACATCTCGTTTCCTGAAGCATATAGAACCATGCTGTGGAAACGCAGGTCCGTCGCAAGCTCTTCGCCAACTCGGCGGGAAGGGTTGATCTCAAGTTCGTGGAGGCGATCTGCCAGTTCCACGATCTCTTGCTTCTCGGCCTCTGAGGCACGGGTAGCTGCCATACGAGCGGCAATAGGCTCGATGGCAAGGCGCAGTTGATTGAGGGAATCTAGCTGCTCTTGTCGGCCTTTTTCGCAGGCTAGACGCCAATTAATGATGGATTGATCGAAGACGGCCCATTCACTTAACGGCAACACAGTGATTCCAACTCGGCGAGATGAAGACACCATGCGCAGTTGCTCGAGTGCACGCATAGCCTCTCGGGCGACGGTACGGGAAATGTCGAAACGCGCGCAGATATCTTGCAGGGTAAACCGTTGTCCGGTTTCGATAGTTCCGCTAACAATTTCGGCCCCTATTTGATCGAGCACGGCGGTGAGCAGAGGAACTGGAGACTCGCTGGAATTAGCCACGGTAGGGGGCCTCCTTGTGCAGAATTTGAAAACTAAAAGCGCTTACCGGCAATTGAATGCGAAATCCATATCAAGAAAAGAATGGCCTTGAATTGGCACCCCTTCCATGAAACGTAAATACATCCTAAGGGATGCCAATGTTAACTACCCGTAAGAGCTGTAAAACTATTGAATTGCGTTCAATTTACCGCTTATTCTGGGGGTTAGGAAGCCTTCTTCTGTGGAATGGGTCGAAATGGCTGCCGAGGCGCGGTGCAGATCTGCTCAATTGCTGCTTTATGGAGCGTTGATACGGCTACCAGTGGCAATGCGTTTAGACCGTCGATTGAGTACGATTGAGCAAGTTAGAGTCCATTTAAATAAAGAGGTGGAAGCCCCTTGTCTCACGAGTATGACGAGTACATCGCAAGCCATGCGGAGCCAGTGAAAGCCATCAACTGGAACACTGTTCCGGATGACAAAGATTCTGAGGTGTGGGACCGCCTCACCGGTAATTTCTGGTTGCCTGAAAAGGTCCCAGTGTCCAATGATCTGCAGAGCTGGAAGACGCTTACCGAGCATGAGCAGCAGACCACTATGCGCGTTTTTGCTGGGCTGACCCTCCTGGACACTATCCAGGGAACCGTCGGTGCGGTTTCCTTGCTGCCTGACGCCAAGACCCCGCATGAAGAGGCGGTCTATACAAATATCGCCTTCATGGAGTCTGTGCATGCGAAGTCTTACTCCAACATCTTCATGACACTGGCCTCCACGCCAATGATCAATGATGCTTTCCGTTGGTCTGAAGAGAATGAGAATCTTCAGCGCAAGGCAAAGATCGTAATGTCTTACTACAAGGGTGCAGACCCGCTGAAGAAGAAGGTCGCCTCCACGCTGCTGGAGTCCTTCCTTTTCTACTCCGGGTTCTACCTGCCGATGTATTTCTCTTCCCGTGCGAAGCTGACCAATACCGCGGACATCATCCGCCTTATCATCCGTGACGAGGCAGTGCACGGTTACTACATTGGCTACAAGTTCCAGAATGGTTACAACGAGCTGCCGGCTGAGAAGCAGGAGGAAATTAAGGGATACACCTTTGATCTTCTCTACGAGCTCTACGACAACGAGATTGATTACACCGAGGATCTCTACGACGAGCTCGGCTGGACCGAGGATGTAAAGCGCTTCCTGCGATACAACGCCAATAAGGCGCTGAACAACCTCGGCTTTGAGGGGCTGTTCCCGGCTGACGAGACCCGCGTTTCCCCGGCCATCCTGTCTTCCCTGTCGCCGAATGCGGATGAGAACCACGACTTCTTCTCTGGCTCCGGTTCCTCCTATGTCATTGGCAAGGCTGAGGACACCACTGACGATGACTGGGATTTCTAAGAACTAGGAACCTCAAAGGGAAGTGGACGGCTTTATGAGCCGTCCACTTCTTTGGTTTTCGGGTGAATAAAATACTGAATAAAAGGTGGAATAGTTCACTGAAGTATTCTCTTTTATGCGGAAATCCCATTGGGCGCACCTATAACAGGTGAATTAGGCGAGCGGGAGGGACTCGCGGCGCCGCCCGCGAATCAACCTTAAGGATGATTACCTTAGGGGGTGTGTTTTCTCCTTCTGGCTCAAAGGTCCGAATAAAACTTGTGGCGAGGATCACGTGCTTTGAGGTGAGTTTTTGAGCTTATTGCAGAAACGCAGCCCGCGTGCTGGGGGTTCTTTAGTTGGGGTGCCTAAAAACGGGGTTAACTAGCTTTGATGGGCATTGGGGAAAGCTGGAAATTTCACAGGTGAGTCCCCTAATATAAGTCGAGTAAACCTAGGTGTTGTGCCGACAGGTCCATTTAACCGGAGCTGGCGTGCATAACACTTGTTCTTCAGGAGGAATTAAATGACCGCTGTGGCGCCAAGGCTCGACGATTACGTCGCGCCAACTCGTCCAGAGCCGACTGGCAATGCCAAGACCGGCTCTAAGGCTTGGGTAATGCTCACCACCACCGACCACAAGCAGCTGGGCATCATGTACTTGATCATGTCCTTCAGCTTCTTCTTCCTCGGTGGCTTCATGGCCCTGCTGATTCGTGCTGAGCTCTTCAGCCCGGGTCTGCAGTTCCTGTCCAACGAGCAGTTCAACCAGCTGTTTACCATGCACGGCACCGTGATGCTGCTGCTGTTTGCTACCCCGGTTGTCTGGGGCTTCGCTAACTACATCCTGCCGCTCCAGATTGGTGCACCTGACGTGGCCTTCCCGCGTTTGAACGCATTCGGCTTCTGGATCACCCTGACCGGCGGTATCGTCATGCTGCTCGGTTTCGCTACCCCAGGTGGTGCTGCTGACTTCGGTTGGACCATGTACGTCCCGCTCGCTGACTCTGTCCACACCCCGGGTATCGGTGCTGACATGTGGATCGTCGGCGTCGGTGCAACCGGTGTCGGTACCATTGCTTCCGCAGTCAACATGATCACCACCATCCTCACCCTGCGTGCGCCAGGTATGACCATGTTCCGTCTGCCGGTATTCACCTGGTGTATCTTCACCGCTTCCGTCATCGCCCTGATGATCTTCCCGCTGCTGACCGCAGGTGCACTTGGTGTGCTCTACGACCGTAAGCTTGGCGGCCACATTTACGACTCCGGCAACGGCGGCGCGATCCTGTGGCAACACCTCTTCTGGTTCTTTGGCCACCCTGAGGTTTACGTCCTGGCACTGCCATTCTTCGGCGTTATTTCTGAGGTCATTCCGGTCTTCTCCCGTAAGCCAGTCTTTGGCTACATCGGCTTGGTCTTCGCGGTTCTGGCTATCGGCTCCCTGTCCATGGCTGTGTGGGCACACCACATGTTCGTTACCGGCGCTGTCCTGCTGCCGTTCTTCTCCTTTATGACCTTCCTCATCGCCGTTCCTACCGGCGTTAAGTTCTTCAACTGGGTTGGCACCATGTGGAAGGGCCACATCACCTGGGATACCCCGATGATTTGGGCAATGGGTTTCCTGTCCACCTTCCTCTTCGGCGGCATGACCGGCGTTATGCTCGCTTCCCCGGCACTTGACTTCCACTTGGCAGAGTCCTACTTCCTGATTGCTCACTTCCACTACACCCTGTTCGGTACGGTTGTGTTCTCCGCTTTCGCAGGCCTCTACTTCTGGTTCCCGAAGATGACCGGCCGTATGCTCGACGAGCGTCTTGGCAAGATTCACTTCTGGCTGACCTTCATCGGCTTCCACGGCACCTTCCTGGTCCAGCACTGGGTGGGCAACATGGGTATGCCACGTCGATACGCTGACTACCTTGAGTCCGACGGCTTCACCGTTTACAACCAGATCTCCACGATCTTCTCCTTCGTTCTCGGTGCTTCCGTTATCCCGCTGGTTTGGAACGTCTTCAAGTCTTGGCGCTACGGCGAGATCGTCACCGTCGACGACCCATGGGGCTACGGTAACTCCCTCGAGTGGGCTACCTCCTGCCCGCCGCCACGCCACAACTTCGTTTCCCTGCCGCGCATCCGTTCTGAGCGTCCGGCATTCGAGCTGCACTACCCACACATGGTTAAGCGCATGCGCGAGGAAGCACACTACGGCCACACTACAAAGGATTCCGGTGCTCACTAAAGCTATAGGCTGAGACACCTAACTCCTGGCAAGCCGCCTCCCCAAAAGCACCACGCGGTGCACTGGGGAGGCGGTTTTGTGATCTCTCCCGAACAAGTGGGCTTAGTTGAGTAACAGAACAGGCCGAATAGCCCCAATTCTTTCCAAAAATATGTCTTGACGTGCGATACTGTGCACGTGGAAAACCAAACTGAAAACAATGTCACGCACGCACAGGCTCCTGAACCGGCCACCAACCTGGATACCTTTGCCGTCATTACGACCTCGGGGCCAGATAAGCCGGGCGTGTCTGCGGCATTCTTTCGAGTGCTGTCGTCGCACAATATCGAACTGGTCGACGTCGAACAAGCGATCTTCTCTGGCCGCATTTCGCTCGCAGCTTACGTGCGCCTCGATAGCGCGCGTCTAGAGCAACTAGAGCAGGGACTGCGCAATACCCTGAGCATCTACAACCAAGTCATCAGTCTCGATATCAAAGCGGATGAAACGACTTCCCGCGCGCGTTCGACCCACTCGGTTGTCATCCTGGGGGAAAGCGTCACAGCGCGCACGATGTCGGCAGTCGCACAGGAGCTAGCAAACTTCGACGCCAACATTGATCGCATCCGCGGCTTGTCTACCTATCCGCTGATGGGCTTCGAGCTCTTTATCAGTCTGCAGGGCTCTGGGGACCCCGTGCGTTCCGCGCTGGCGCAGCTATCGAAGGAACTCGGCGTCGACATCGCAATTGAGCGTGCCGGCCTTCAGCGCCGCGCTAAGCGTCTCGTTTGCTTTGACTGCGACTCCACCCTTATCACCGGCGAGGTCATCGAGATGCTTGCCGCACACGCGGGTAAGGAAGCAGAGGTCGCTGCCGTAACCGAGCGTGCCATGCGCGGCGAGCTCGACTTTGAAGAATCTCTTCGTGAACGTGTTGCCACTTTGGCTGGGTTGGACGCTAGCGTCATCGACGAGGTGGCCGCGCAAATTCAGCTTACGCCGGGTGCTCGCACCACAGTGCGCACTCTCAACCGCATGGGATACCGCACGGCGGTCGTCTCTGGCGGCTTCATCCAAGTGCTTGAAGACTTGGCAGCGGACCTGCAGTTGGATTACGTCCGTGCCAACACGCTCGAGATCGTCGACGGCAAGCTCACCGGCCGCGTCATAGGCAAGGTCGTTGACCGCAAGGCCAAAGAGGAGTTCTTGCGCGAGTTCGCTGCAGACTCAGGTTTGCGCATGAGTCAGACCGTTGCGGTGGGCGATGGCGCTAACGATATCGACATGATTAGTGCCGCTGGCTTGGGAATTGCCTTCAACGCAAAGCCAGCGCTGCGCGAGGTCGCGGATGCGTCAGTCAGCCATCCATACATGGATGAAATCCTGCAGATTCTCGGAATCCCAGCTGAGGAGGTCGTCAGTGAGTGACCCCGAGTTACTGCGGGTAGCCCACGAGCGGCTGGTGCGAGCTTGCGATGATCGGAGCTGGCGAGAAGACCCTGAGGATCCCGATCGCCCTGAGACCATCCAGGCCATGCAGCTGGCGCTGAACCTGCCGAAGGAGGATACGCCTGCACGCTCGGTGGTCCTAGAGTCCGCCGCGCGTGCCGTCGTGGCGCTGTGCTTAGACGACCGCGCCGGCCAGGACTCAGCCTTTGCCGCAGCACTGGCGCAGTGGTACGGCCATCGTATCCGCAAGGTAGCGCGTCGCGCGCGTAACAAGGCATGGACGGACGTTCAAACGGTCCCCGGTGTCACCGTAGATAATATCGCCCGCGCCTTCGTACCATCGGCGGTCTCCGAGGTAGATCCGCTCGTGCGCAAGCTCCAGATCGGGCACACCGATCTGGAAAAGGATGAGCCAGGAGCCCCGCTTGGCGACGCTCCGGTAATCTACGTCGATTCGAGCCTTGAGATGAGCGCAGGAAAAGCCGCGGCCCAGGTGGGCCACGGCTCCATGTTGTTGGCTGCGAAGATGAGCTTCGAGGAAGTTAAGCGATGGGCAGCACGCGACTTCGTGCTGTCTGTGCGCGAGATCGACTCTGAGGGCTTCCTCCGTGCGTGCGCAGCGCCTGGGGCAGTCGTGGTGCGTGACGCCGGATTCACCGAAGTTGCACCCGACTCAGCTACGGTCTGCGCGTTGCGCGCGCCGCTGAGCTAGCGGTCCGTAACGAGGCGCTGCAATGCCCCCTGGACCACCGTGGAGTCGGTGGTCTGCCAGAACTGCGGCATCGATGCCTTGAGGAACCCACCGTAGCGTTTGGTTTCGAGGCGGTTATCGAGGACTGCGACGACGCCACGATCAGTAACTGAACGCAGCAATCGCCCAGCCCCCTGTGCCATGAGGAGTGCCGCATGGGTTGCGGAGACCTCCATGAAGCCGTTGCGTCCAGCGGCCTGGGCGGCTTCGGTGCGCGCCTGCATGAGGGGATTGTCCGGGCGGGGAAACGGGATTCGGTCGATGAGGACCAAAGAGCAGGCGGGGCCGGGCACGTCGACGCCCTGCCACAAGGTGAGGGTGCCAAAGAGGCAAGAATTCTCGTTCTTAGAGAAACGCTCCACCAGCGCGCCGATTGAGTCCTCGCCTTGGACGAAGACGTCGAAAGGCAGCTTTGGTTTGAGCTCTAGCGCAGCCTGCTCGGCAGCACGACGCGAGGAGAACAACCCTAGCGTGCGCCCGCCGGCGGCCATGATGAGCTCGCGCATCTCCTCGATGGTCTCCGGTGCAAGGCCATCGCGGCCGGGCTGTGGCAGATGCTTGGCCACGTAGAGAATGCCCTTCTTAGCAGGATCGAAAGGATAACCCACGTCGAGTGAGTCCCAGGTTCCCTTCGGCATACCCCACTGCGCGGCCATAGCATCGAAGCGCCCGCCGAGCGCCAAGGTCGCGGAGGTAAGCACCACGGTCTGTTCGCCGAAGAGCTTCTCGTGCAACATGCCGGCGATGGAAAGCGGTGCCACGGCAAGGGTGTCGGTGAAGCTGCGTTCGTCGCGCTCGAGCCAAACCACGTCTTCGTGGGCCGAGGGGTCCCCGGTGGCAAAGACGTCAAGGATGCGGGCTACAGCCTCGGCCATGGTGGCGAGGTGGTTGGCCAAGTTCTGGCGCTCAGCAAACTTCTCCGGATCATTGGCCTGCTCGCCTTCGGGAGTCCGGGCAATTGCCTCGCGGCATTCGCGCAGGGTGTCGCCTAAGGCAGTGAGCTGAGACTTGGCGTTGTCCGGCATGTCTGTCCAGCGGCCAGGCCCGAATTCGCTGAGGAGGATGGTGAATTCATCGGCGAGTTCCGCCAAGCGCTGGTCTTTGCCGTTCGCGCCCAGGCTCTTGGCACGGTTGGCAGCCATCTTGATGGCGCGGGAGGTGATCTCTGCGGTGGACACCGAGGTGATTCGGCCATCGAGCTCGTGGGCCTCGTCCACGATTACTACCTCGTGCTCGGGAAGCACGTTGACGTCAGAGACGGCGTCGATTGCCAGTAGCGCGTGGTTGGTCACCACGACGTTGACGTCCGCGGCCTTGCGGCGAGCCAGTTCGGCGAAGCACTCCTCTCCGTGAGGGCAACGCGTGGCACCGAGACACTCCGCGGAAGTTACCGATACCTGGCGCCACGCCAAGTCCGGAACACCTTGGTCCAGATCGTCGCGGTCGCCAGTCTCGGTCTCATCAGCCCAGTCGTAGAGCCGCTTGATGTGGCGGCCTAGACGTGAGACTTCGTGCTCTTCGAGCAGTTCGCCTTGTTCCTCAGCGAGCTCGTCGGCGCGTGCCACTTTGTTGAGGCACAGGTAGTTGGAGCGTCCCTTCATGATTGCGAAGGTGGGCTTGGACTCCATGACGGGCTCGAGAGCGTCGACAAGCCGCGGCAAATCGCGCTCGACCAGCTGACGCTGCAGTGCCAGTGTCGCTGTCGAGACGATGACGGTGTGCCCGGTGTTTTGGGCGTGACGAATAGCGGGCACCAAGTAAGCAAGGGACTTACCAGTACCGGTGCCGGCCTGGACGGCTAAGTGACGCTCGGATTCCAGGGCCTTGGTGACGGCGTTAGCCATTTTCAGCTGCCCCTCGCGACGCGCGCCGCCGAGGGATTCAACGGCGGCGTCGAGAAGCGTCTCAGTGCTTTGGTTTAAAGGCTCGTCACTCACTCGGTCGAGTCTAGCGCAGCCGCAGAATCTTTCAGGAAGCCTGCAAGCCCCAGGCTCTTCCAGGTAACTTTCGTGACCAACTAACGCGAGGTGGGCTTAAAACCCACCATGCGGGTTGGCACTGCCGGCTCGTCACGGGTCAGCGCGAGGCCTTCCCAAGGCAAGGTGGTGATTGCCTTGGCCCGGTACTCGCGGGATTCCTGCAGGGTGGGCAGGTCCTTGACGATCTCGCCGTCGCGCATCAGCGGAACGGTGATCTCGCGCGCGCTAAGAGTGCCCGTCTCTGGGTCTGGGGCGCCGAATGGAAGCACGAGCTCCTCCACGGCAACACCCGTGGAGCGGTAGGTACGGATTGCGCGCTTGGCGCCGCCTTGGGACTTCTTGGAGGAGGAACGCTTCGCCACCGGGTGGCCCTCAACCTCAACGACCTTGTAGACCATGCCCGCGGTAGGGGCACCGGAGCCGGTGACCACGGAGGTGCCGACACCGTACACGTCAACTGGGTCGCCTCGTAGTCCGGCGATGGCGAACTCGTCGAGGTCGGAGGAGACCACGATCTTGGTGTTGTGGTTGCCTAGCTCGTCGAGCTGCTTGCGCACACGGCGAGTCACAGGGCCGAGGTCGCCGGAGTCGATGCGCACGCCGCCGAGCTCAGGGCCGGCCACCTTTACTGCGGTCTCGACGCCCTTGGTGATGTCGTAGGTATCGACCAAAAGCGTGGTCTCTACGCCGAGGGTCTCAATCTGGGTGCGGAAAGCTGCTTCCTCATTAGGGGTGCCGTCTTCGTTGACGTGTGCGAGGGTCCACGCGTGTGCGGCAGTGCCGGAGACTGGGATGTCGTAGCGGTAGCCAGCCTCGAGGTTCGACGTGGCCTGGAAGCCCGCGAGGTAAGCGGCGCGAGCTGCGGTTACTGCAGCGTACTCTTGGGTGCGGCGCGAGCCCATCTCAATGATCGGGCGGCCATCGGCAGCGACCACCATGCGGGATGCGGCGGAGGCCACGGCGGAGTCGGAGTTCATGATGGAGAGGATGACCGTCTCCAGGATGAGGCACTCGCCAAAAGTACCGCGCACCGTCAAAAGCGGGGAGTTAGGGAAATAGATCTCGCCCTCACGGTAGCCATCAATCTGCCCAGAGAAACGGTAATTGCGCAGGTATCCCTTAGTCTGCTCATCCAAGAAATCCATCTGGGCTAGTTGTTTTGCGGTGAATTGGAAGTCACGCACTGCGCGTAGCACGCGCTCGGTTCCAGCCACCACACCATAACGGCGCTCGTTGGGGAGGCGGCGTGCGAAGACCTCGCAGGCCACTTGACGATGCGCAGAACCGTCCTTGAGCGCCGCTTGGAGCATGGTTAGCTCGTATTTATCAGTCAGCAGCGCGGTAGAGCGATCGGTAGTGGAAGGATGGCTAGGGATAGTTTCGGAGATGTTAGTCACATCGCAAATGGTACCTAGCGGGTGATTGCCTTGCAGCTATTGCTCCCAAAAGAGGTAGATCTATTTCTCCAGCTGAATGACCACGTACACCTGGCCGTTGGCGTAGGCGGTACCCACGGCAGCGAAAGTAGCGTGCGGATCGCGCAGAACCGCGACGTGTTCAGGTGACTGGCGCCACGCCTCGATGAAGGCGTAACCACTGGCTTTGCTCAGAGGTAGATGGTGCTGGACCATCGAGACATTTTCACTGGTGAAGCTCTCTGTCCCGGTTGCTGCGTTGTACTCTGCCTTCTTGCGTGCCGCAGATTGGCGGTCAATCCATGGGGAAAGTGGTGCGCTCCCTGCATCTATGCGCCATTGATTGAGGGCCTCGTTGATATCGATCGCAATTGCATCGAGTTGTAGCTGAATCTCTGGAGAAGGCACCTCGTAATGGTTTTCGGGCGAGTCTTGAGAAGAACCACTCGGATCTCCACCGCCAGGGGCGCTCGATGTGCCTAACCCGATGCCCGCCATGATGATTGTGCCGAGAAGCGCCACGACGGTGATCCCGCCTTGTGCAAGGTGCACGATCTCTTCATGGCTAGGCATGCGGCCTTCCCGGATAGCCGTGAATGCGGGTGGAATTGAGGAGAGGTTCATCGTTGGGTATTCCTGAAGCTCGGGGAAACATGAAATACAGTGAGAATCCCCGTCAGTCTATCGTGAATTTTCAATGTCGGGGGCGAAAATTGGTTAGGGTAGAGGGCATGAATCCGCACTTTGCCCAATTAGTTGCCCTGCCAGGCGGTGGAGTCCGCCTCGGGTCACCGATGGCTACTCCTGAACTGGATGAGGCCATTGAGGTCGATGTTGCATCCAGCGAAAACCTGCCTTGGATGTGCATCGTTTGGGATGATCCAGTCAACCTGATGAGCTATGTTTCCTACGTCTTTCAGACGGTTCTGGGCTATGACAAAAAACGCGCCAATGAGCTGATGATGCAAGTCCACACCGAGGGTAAAGCCGCGGTGTCCACGGGCGAGCGTGACAAAGTAGAAGCCGACGTCAAAAAGCTCCAGATCGCTGGCCTTTGGGCCACGATGCAGCAGGCGGGCTAAGGGAGTAACTACAGCTAATGCAGGCTTGGAAAAAGAAGAAGTCGCTCATGCGTGCGGCCAAGTTCACCACCGTCTTGGAGCCCATGGAGCGCGAGGTTTTAGGTGATCTCACGGCCACCGTCTCGGAAGCAATCATCGCCCGTGCACAGTCCGCCCCCAAGGACGAACTGGCACAAATGCTGGACATGCCCACCGGCCACACAGAGGCTCCAGAGGATCCTTCCCTGGCGCGCCTGTTCCCAGACTTTGAAAAACCTGGGGACGAAGAATACGACGGCGATAATTCGCTGCTGCGTTCCTTGCACGAGAATGACATCGCCCGTGCGAAGCTACAGAACCTGCAGGTCATCAACGCCGCACTCGGCCCAACCGGTGGGGTAGAGGTCACGATCTCCGAAGAGGAAGCGCATGCGTTCCTGATTGGTCTCAATGATCTGCGCCTTTTCGTTGCCGCCGGTGACGTCCCCGAGGAGTCGATGCAGGATGACCGCGACACATTGGTGGAATGGCTGGCTTATTGCCAGGATTCCCTTCTCCAAGTGTTGATGGGATAGACAGTGTCTGACGTACCATCGCCTGCCACAACGTCCGGCCTCTTTGGTCCCACCGGAGTGTCGATTGGCCACGTCAGCCACAACAACACGGGCGTGACGGTTCTGTACTGTGGCTCGCAAGGCGCGGTCGCTAGCATCGATGTGCGTGGCGGCGGACCAGGCACCCGCGAGACGGATCTGCTGGAACCACACAATACCGTCGAGCGCGTCCATGCCATCACGTTGGCGGGCGGCTCGGCCTTTGGCTTGGCTGCTGCTGACGGCGTTATGCGCGAGCTGGAATCCCAGGGAATTGGTTTCCCGGTCCTTGGCGAGGGCAAGCCAGGTCCGCGCGTTCCCATCGTGCCCGGCGCGGTCATCTTTGATTTGCTACTGGGTGACGAGCGCCCCACCGCTGAAGATGGCGCGGAGGCGGTAAAGCGCGCCGTCGCCAAGCATGATGCGTCAACCGGAACCGTGGGCGCGGGAGTGGGCGCAACCGCCGGAAAGATGCGCGGCGGCTTTGGCTTGGCCGAGTTGCCAGTGGAAACCCTGCAGGGGACCTTCGCTGTGGGTGCCGTGGTGGTGGCCAATCCGGTCGGTAGTGTCGTGGACCCGCGCACAGGCCGTCTGTTCGGCGCCCCAGATGAGCAGGCGGTGAACCTGGAGCGTTTCGCGGCGCTGCGTCACCCGGCGGAGTCCAAGCTCAACACCACCATCGGAGCTGTGCTTTGCGACGCCCCACTGACCAAGGCCCAAGCCAAGCGCTTGGCGCTGACAGGGCACGATGGAATCGCACGCGCGATTCACCCGGCGCACTCGCCGCTGGACGGGGATACGCTCTTTGCACTGTCGACGGCGTCAGATACCGCAACGCGGGGCGTCGACACCCCAACCATGGCGGCGCTGTGCCAGGCTGCGGCCGAAGCCGTGGAACAAGCAATCGTTGCGGCAATCGTGAAAGCTAAGCCTGGCCTGGGATTAGAGACCTATTCTTCGTTGCTGGACTAGAGTTGTTGCCATTATGACTTCAGGTGGCACCTCTGGATATTCCTTCCCTAATTCAGCCTTCGGGGCAAACCAGCCCCACGGCGCTTCTTCGCCCGTGCGCACAAATCGCGGCGACTCGAAGAACTACACGCGCGGTGGCCGCATCCGCACCGGCATCAGCCTCGCCGTGGGCTTCCTCGTAGTGGAATGGCTCGTTCAGATAATCAACTTCCTCATCTTCGGCGGGGCGCTGTCGAACTACGGCATTCGCCCCCTCGACTTCAACGGCATCTGGGGCATTTTTACCGCCCCGCTCTTGCACGCGAACTTCGAGCACCTCATCGGTAACTCTGTGCCGGGTGCAATCTTCTGCTTCCTCATCGGCTTGTCCGGGCGCAAGGCTTGGTGGGAAGTCACCATTATCACCGTACTGGTCGCCGGCATCGGCACATGGTTGCTGGGTGGACCGGGTACCTCCCACATCGGCGCATCCTCGCTGGTCTATGGCTGGCTGGCCTACCTTATTGTCCGCGGCCTGTTTAACCGTTCCTTCTCGCAGACGGCACTGGGCGTGGTTCTCGGCTTTGCCTACTCCGGCCTGGTGTGGGGCGTGCTGCCGGTCTATGAAGGCGTGTCCTGGCAGGGCCACCTTTTCGGTGCAATTGGTGGCGTGATTGCCGGCATGATTATCACCTCAGATGACCCAGTAAAGGTGGCAAAGCGCTAATGCCAGACGCAACCTCGCCTATTGGGATTTTCGACTCGGGCGTGGGCGGACTTACCGTGGCGCGCACGATTATTGAGCAGCTGCCCAACGAGTCGGTGATCTACATCGGCGACACCGAGCATTCCCCGTATGGCCCGCGTCCCATCGCGGAGGTGCGCGAGCTCTCCACGAAGATTGCTGACGAGCTGGTGGAGCGCGGCTGCAAGATGATCGTCATCGCCTGCAACACAGCTACTGCGGCCTTCTTACACGATGCCCGCGAGCGCTACGACATCCCGGTGGTGGAGGTCATCCGCCCAGCAGTGCGCCGTGCGATTGCCACGACCCGTAACGGAAAGATCGGCGTCATCGGTACCGAAGGCACCGTGAACTCCGGGGCTTATCAGGACCTCTTTGCCGTTAACCCGCACGTGGAGGCCCACGCCGTCGCCTGCCCTGACTTCGTCGGTTTCGTTGAGCGCGGCATTACCGCTGGGCGTCAGATCCTAGGTGTCGCCGAGGGGTACCTTGCGCCCCTGCAGTCCGCAGGCGTGGATACATTGGTGCTGGGATGTACCCACTACCCGTTGCTGACCGGCGTTATTCAGTTGGCGATGGGGGACAACGTCACTTTGGTCTCCTCTGCGGAGGAAACGGCCAAGGACGTCATGCGAACTTTGACGGAGACCGACATGCTGGCGCCGGAGGGACAAGAAGCGGTGCGCAAGTTTGAGTCCACCGGAGACCCAGAGACTTTCTCCCGCCTGGCCACGCGTTTTCTAGGCCCGCAGATCTAAAATGCACGGCTCACGTGCGTGAGCCCGGTGTTGCAGGCAGGCGCCTGTCCTAGAAATGTGACCTGTGGCTGCTTAGACTGCTTTAGGTCTTTTTCACCCCAAATCCAGCAATCGAGAAGGTTTCGTGGAACTATTGAACCCATGAAGCTGACGATTCTTGGCTGTTCCGGCTCAGTTCCCGTCCCGGGAAACGCTGCCTCTGGATACGTTGTGTCCTTCCCGGACGCGCCATCCATCGTGATGGACATGGGCCCGGGCACGCTTGCTCGCCTCCAAGAAGTGCAGGATCCTTGCGATGCGCACATCACTTTTAGCCATCTCCATGCTGATCACTGCCTGGACTTTCCGTCCCTGATGGTCTGGCGCCGCTTCCATCCCACCGCGCCTGCGGCTTCACGCAACTTCTGCATTGGGCCGGAGCATGCGCCTCGCCATCTGGGGCGCTTGTCCGCTGATGAGGTCGATGGCGTCGACGACATGTCGGATACCTTCGCTTTTTCCCCGTGGATCGACCGCGAGCGCCAGCTGCTCGATGACGTCTACATGACGCCCTTTAGGGTCATCCACCCAGTTGAGGCGTATGCGTTGCGCATGGAACATGCCAAGACGGGCAAGACCATTGCTTACTCTGGGGATACGGCGTTTACGCCTGCGCTTGTCGACGCCGCACGGGGCGCCGATGTCTTTCTTTGCGAGGCCGCCTGGGGCGAGACCTCTGAGGGCAAGGCCCCGAACATGCACATGTCGGGTGCGGAAGCGGGACGCGTGGCACGTGAGGCCGGCGTCGCAAAGCTGGTGCTCGTTCACCTGCAGCCCTGGGGCGACACCGCGGCAACGTTGCGTGCTGCGCAAGCGGAATTCAAGGGGGAGATCATCCTGGGCGCGCCGGGCATGGAGTTTGAGCTCTAGCTAAGCCGGTAGGGTAGTGGGCATGACTGATTTTTCTCGTGCCGATGGTCGCGCGCTCGACCAGATGCGTAGCGTTCGCATTACCCGTAATTTCACCACCAACCCGGCGGGCTCCGTGCTCGTTGAGTTCGGCAACACCCGCGTGATGTGCACTGCCTCCGTGGAGTTCGGTGTGCCGCGCTTTAAGAAGGATTCCGGTGAAGGCTGGCTGACCGCTGAGTACTCCATGCTGCCGGCTGCCACCCACGACCGCATGCCGCGTGAGTCCATGAAGGGCAAGGTCAAGGGGCGCACCCACGAGATTTCCCGCTTGGTGGGTCGATCCCTGCGTGCCGCCGTGGACCTTTCTGAGCTGGGTGAGAACACCATTCAGCTCGACTGCGATGTGCTCCAGGCTGATGGTGGTACCCGCACCGCGTCCATCACCGGTGCTTATGTGGCCTTGGCGGATGCGATTGAGTACTTGAAGTCCGAGGGAGTCGTCCCTGGTGAGCCTCTCTTGGACCCGATTGCTGCGGTTTCCGTGGGCATCATCGACGGTCAGATTTGCCTGGACTTGCCATATGAGGAGGACTCCCGCGCGGAAGTTGACCTCAACGTGGTCATGCAGGAAGGCGGTGACTTCGTAGAGATTCAGGGCACCGGCGAGCACGGCCTGTTCGGCCGCGACGAGCTGAACTCCATGCTCGATGTGGCGCAGAAGGGCTGCGAGGAGCTGATCGCTGCACAGAAGGCAGCGCTGGGATGGTAAAGCTCCTTGTCGCCTCGAATAACAAGAAGAAGCTCGGAGAGCTCGAACGCATCCTCGCAGACGCGGGAATCGAAGGCGTCGAGCTGCTGTCGCTTTCCGCTGTGCCAGCGTATGACGAACCGGTGGAGGACGGGCGCACGTTTGCTGATAATGCACTGATTAAGGCCCGTGCTGGCGTTGCCAATACTGGTATCGCCACGATTGCGGATGACTCGGGTATCGCCGTCGAAGAACTCAACGGTATGCCGGGCGTGCTCTCGGCACGCTGGTCCGGCCAGCACGGCAACGACCAGGCGAACAATGACCTGTTGCTCGCGCAGATGTCCGACGTTCCTGACGAGCGTAGGGCAGCTGCATTCGTTTCGGTTTGCGCGCTCGTGACGCCAGCCGGCAAGGAGTACGTTGCCGAGGGGCGCTGGCCAGGGACCCTCCTGCGCGCGCCGCAGGGCGAAAACGGCTTTGGCTATGACCCGCTCTTCCAGCCGGAAGGCGAGCAGCGTTCCTCCGCCGAGATGAGCCCCGAGGAAAAGAACGCGGTTTCTCACCGCGGCCGTGCGCTGGCGCAGCTCACCGACATCATCGCTCAGCTCGCAGCCATCAACTAGTAAGCAGGCTGCAAGCACTAATTTCGCAAAACAAAAAGCAGGGAGACACCGGCGCTAGCCGGAGCCTCCCTGCTTATTTTAAGTTTTGTGTGCTTTAACGCTCAGTCATGCTTGAGCACGGAAACGGTGCTCATAGCCGCGCTGGTATTAGCGGTTGAGCTGGAACTGTTCTGTGACTTCGAGGCGGCGCTTGTGCTCCATCCAGAAGGAGAGGAAAGGAACAACACCAGCGAGGGCGGTAGTGATGAGCTTGCCCGCCGGCCACAGTGCACGTGGTCCGAGGACCAAGATGGAGACCAAGTAGACCATGTACGCGAGGCCGTGGGCCTGCGCGATGTAGGTGGCCCAGTGCGGAATCTCGACGCCGACGATGTACTGCAGGATCATGCGGGCTACGAGGATGAGCAGGAAAATACCGGTGACCGTTGCCGCGATGGAGAAGAACTTCAGCGGGCCGCGGATGCGGGCCTGGCGGTCTGGGTGAACTTGGTTAGTCATGGATTCTCTTTCTAAAACTGATCATCGTAGGCGGCGCCGCGCTTGCGGCGCTGTTGGTTCATTGCATTGAAAGTCTCCACGTCCATCTGCGGACGCTGCGGAAGGAAGTCCTCATCTATCTTCGTGACCTCACCGCGTTTTTCTTTCTCGGCTGCCGCTTCATGTTTATAGTCGGTAATGCCCATGGCGGAGGCTTCATTTTCAGCCTCAATACGCTCGTTCTCGTAGCTCAGTGCTGTCTTGTAGGCGTAGACCACAAAGACTGCGAAGAGCGGCCATTGGAGGGCATAGCCCAAGTTCTGGAATGTGCCCGACCCGGAGCGAAAGCGGGTCCACTGCCAGTAGGCGAGGAACAAAAAGAGCACTACGAAAAAAGCGATGAGGACGATATGCCACCATCGCACCTTCAACTTCTGCTTTTTCGGCATGCTGTCATTGCTCACCCGTAATAGCCTACCCATTGTTTTGGGAAAAGTGGATTTATGCTTTAGCCTGCACGATTGTGGGGCAGCGCACGGTTGTAGGAAGGAACGGGTGCGTCCCCGCGCGTGCCTGGGTTTAGTGATACTGAAATCAGGGTGTAAACTACTGTCGCAGTTGCATTGCGGTACTCCTCCCCGCACTTGAGTGGAGTGGTGGTTCCAATGTAATGAATGCGCCCGTGGCGGAATTGGCAGACGCGCTAGATTTAGGTTCTAGTGTCTTATGACGTGAGAGTTCAAGTCTCTCCGGGCGCACAGCAGGCCTCCGCATTGCTGCGGGGGCCTTTGTTTGTGCCCGGTTTGTGCCCGGATTAGGGCAGAATCTGGCGCTTTTTTATGTCCGTTTAGTAACGAATAGACCACAACTATGTCCGATGGGGAATCGGAAGAGATGGGGCGTCGATGACCTCAATGGACAACAAACTTTGCTGACCTCCCCGTGCGCATCTCGGCGCGTATCCCAAGTACGTGCTGCGATTGCCCGCCACGGGAAAGACGGCCGCCAATTCATTGACAATGAGGAAGTAAACCGCCATGAAAAAGTTCAAGACAGCCCTGATTGCCATTCTTTCGGCCGCCGTAGTAGCGCTTGGCGGGGTTGCAATTTTGCAGAACAAGGGCATCATTGGCACCCAGGGGGATGCGTTGAACACACGGGTTATCAAGTCTGTGGAACGGGAAGAACAGGTTGTGCTGCTTAGCCTGGGCATCGAGGGCTTGGCCGAAAATTCATCGAATAAAGAGATACTCGGCGTCGGTATTCCGTGGACTGGCCGCACCCAGTTCGTGCAATACTCTTACAAGGCCAAACTTGGAATCGAAGGCAAGGACGTAAAGGTCGAGCAAACCGGCGAGCACTCTTACAAAGTGACCATCCCGAGGTTCATTTTCATTGGCCACTCCGATGAGCAATTTAAGACCGCCGTCAACGATAACGGTGCTCTTAGCTGGATTACCCCCGAGCTTGATGCCGCCGATACAGTTGCGAAAATTCTTGACGAAGGTGAGAAAAAACAGAACATTTCGGATAACCGGGGTGTCTTGCAGGACCAGGCAAAAGACTTCTACACGGGAATCATTAGGTCAGTAGATAATAATGCTGAGCTGGAGTTTAGCTTCAAGTAGGGGTGGGAAATTATGGGGTCGCTACGGCGGCCCCTTGCTCGTTTGGTGATAAAAAATCTATCAATTTAACGTGTGGAAACTCACGTTCGGGGGCAAAATACCCCCGATATAAACGGTATATACGTCTTTTTTGAAAGGGATGACCTGCAAGAGGGCTGATTTGTTACGGATGTGCCCTGTTGCACATTTTCTCAAGTAGGAGGGGTGCAGTCACGGCTTCTAAACTTGGAGACAAGAGGCGCTCGTCGCTCAGACGGTGAAGCCCGAGTTTGAAATACAACTCCGCGACACAGTGACAGGAACTAGCGGCATGGCGCCCCGACTCACTTGAATGAAACGTGTCAAACAAGAAGGGAGTCACAACAGTGACCACCGCAACGCAACCGCTGCAGTTTGAAGCCTGGAAGGGATTCGAGCCTGGCCCATGGGCTGAAGGCATCAACGTCAGGGACTTCATCCAGCGCAACTACACTCCGTACGATGGAGACGCTTCCTTCCTCGCGGGCCCAACCGAAAAGACTCAGCGCACGTGGGACACCCTCGAAAAGAACTACCTGTCAGTAGAGCGCCAAAAGCGCATTTTCGATGTGGATACCCACACCCCAACTGACATCGATGCTTTCCCAGCCGGCTACATCTCAGAGGACGATGACGTCATCGTCGGGCTGCAGACCGACACCCCGTTGAAGCGTGCCATGATGCCGAACGGTGGTTGGCGCATGGTCGAGCAGGCCATCCGCGAAGCGGGCAAGGAGCCAGAGGCTGAGATCAAGAAGATCTTCACTCGCTACCGCAAGACCCACAATGATGCCGTCTTCGACATCTACACTCCGCGCATCCGCGCTGCCCGATCATCACACATCATCACCGGTCTGCCTGACGCATACGGCCGCGGCCGCATCATCGGTGACTACCGTCGTGTCGCCCTCTACGGCGTTGACTACCTCATCGCCGAGAAGGAAGCCAAGAAGCACGAGGTCGGCGACCTGGGCTTCAGCGAGCACTGGGCACGCTACCGTGAAGAGCACGCAGAGCAGATCAAGGCCCTGAAGAAACTCAAGATCATGGCAGAGTCCTACGGCTTTGACATTTCCGGCCCTGCAAAGACCGCTCATGAGGCAGTCCAGTGGACCTACTTTGGTTACCTGGCTTCCATCAAATCCCAGGACGGCGCCGCAATGTCCATCGGCCGTCTGTCCGCATTCTTCGACTGCTACTTCGAGCGCGACCTCGCGGCCGGCATCATCACTGAAGAGGACGCACAGGAAATCATCGACCAGCTCGTCCTGAAGCTGCGCATCGTTCGCTTCCTGCGCACCGAGGACTACGACCAGATCTTCTCCGGTGACCCATACTGGGCAACCTGGTCCGACGCTGGCTTCGGCAACGACGGCCGCCACATGGTCACCAAGACCTCCTTCCGTCTGCTGCAGACCCTGGTCAACCTTGGCCCATCACCAGAGCCGAACATCACTATCTTCTGGGACCCAGCACTGCCAGAGGGCTACAAGAAGTTCTGTGCGCACATCTCGATCACCACTTCTTCCATCCAGTACGAGTCTGACAAGCAGATTCGTGAGCAGTGGGGCGATGACGCAGCGATTGCTTGCTGTGTTTCCCCGATGGAAGTTGGCAAGCAGATGCAGTTCTTCGGCGCTCGCGTTAACGCTGCAAAGGCCCTGCTTTACGCCATCAACGGCGGTCGTGACGAGGTCACCGGCAAGCAGGTCGTCGAAGGCTACGACGCAATCCAGGGCGACGGCCCACTGGACTTCGACGAAGTCTGGAAGAAGTACGAAGAGATGCTGGACTGGGTCGTTGGTACCTACGTCGAGGCACTGAACATCATCCACTTCTGCCACGATAAGTACGCTTACGAGGCAATCGAGATGGCTCTGCACGACTCCAACATCGTCCGCTCCATGGGCTGCGGCATCGCAGGTCTGTCCATCGTTGCTGACTCCCTGTCCGCCATCAAGTACGCAAAGGTTTACCCAGTGCGTGACGAGACCGGCCTGATTGTGGACTACAAGACCGAGGGCGACTTCCCGTTCTACGGCAACGACGATGACCGCGCCGATGACATCGCCGCCACCATCGTCCACACCGTGATGGCAAAGATTAAGGCCATCCCGATGTACCGCAACGCAATTCCAACCCAGTCCGTTCTGACCATTACCTCCAACGTGGTCTACGGCAAGGCAACCGGTGCCTTCCCATCCGGCCACAAGGCTGGTACCCCGTTCGCACCAGGTGCTAACCCAGAAAACGGCGCCGACAGCCACGGCATGGTCGCTTCCATGCTGTCCGTGGGCAAGCTGGACTACAAGGATGCGCTGGATGGCATCTCGCTGACCAACACCATCACCCCGTCTGGTCTCGGCCGCACTCCGGAGGAGCGCATCGACAACCTGGTGGGCGTGTTGGATGCAGGCTTCATCATGGAGTCCGAGTAAGCCACCCGCAGTCAATCAAGTTTCCCAAACCAACCTCAACCAATTTCAAGGAGAAAACCATGGCAACCCCAACCTTCGACGAGCGTCTTGCAGCCATGAAGGCAAACCGTGACGAGCACCAGATGAACTCAGGTCTCTACCACGCAAACATCAACGTTCTGGATAAGGCAACCCTCGAGGACGCTGTCGAGCACCCAGAGAAGTACCCGAACCTGACCGTTCGTGTTTCCGGCTACGCAGTGAACTTCGTCAAGCTCACCAAGGAGCAGCAGCTCGACGTCATCTCCCGTACCTTCCACCAGGGTTCATAAACAATGGCTGATGGCATTACTGGAGTGGTGCACCTCGACCCCCAAGCGGGCGAGAAGGTGCGCGGAGCGGCCGCCGGCCTAGGTACCGATAACTCCCTCGACGAGATCAAGCGCCCAGAGCTCATGGAGGCACGCCGTACTGGCGACATCGCCCTCGTACATTCCTGGGAGCTAGTAACCTCCGTCGATGGTCCCGGTACTCGCATGACGATGTTCATGTCCGGATGCCCGCTGCGCTGTCAGTACTGCCACAACCCTGACACCATGGAGATGAAGGTGGGCACCCTCGAGCGCATCGAGGACGTCGTCAAGCGCATCAAGCGCTACAAGCCCATCTTCAAAGCCTCCGGTGGCGGACTGACCATCTCAGGTGGCGAGCCGCTGTTCCAGATTGCGTTCACGCGACGTGTGCTCAAGGAAGTCCACGATGCTGGTATTCACACCACCATCGATACCTCCGGTTTCTTGGGCTCCCGTCTGCGGGACGAAGACCTGGAAAACATCGACCTCGTCCTCCTCGACGTTAAATCTGGTGACGAGGAAACCTACAAGTTGGTCACCCGCCGCGAGTTGCAGCCGACTATCGACTTCGGTGACCGGCTGTCGGCGATGGGTAAGCCGGTGTGGATCCGCTTTGTTGTGGTTCCAGGACTTACGGATTCCCCTGAAAACGTGCGAAACGTCGCCGAGATCGTGGGGCGTTGGAGCAACAACGTCGAGCGTATCGAGGTGCTTCCGTTCCACAATATGGGTGCTGATAAGTGGCATGAACTGGGCTATCCGTACACCCTCGAGGACACGAAGCCGCCAAAGCCGGAGGACATCGAAGCAATTCGTGACGTCTTCCGCGCGAAGGGATTCACCGTTTACTAAACGAGTCTTCTCTGAATAAGAAAAGTTTTTAGCGCTGCGCCACTATGGTGCGGCGCTAAACTTTTATCCATGACTCGTCGTTTCGGATACCCAGTAAGAGAACACACACTTTCCGTCCCGTGGGACTACAACGACCCGCAACAGGGCACGTTTGAGCTCTATGCTCGTGAAATCGGTGACCCGGATAAGCCCGCCATTCTCTATAACCAGGGCGGGCCAGGCTTCCCAGCCCCGCGTCCACTGGGGGCGTCAGGTGTCATCGGCAAGGGCCTGGAGCGCTACCGCTGGATCCTCATGGACCAGCGTGGCACCGGCCGCAGCCATCGCATTGATGAGCTTTCCGACGCCGCCGACTTAAGCGTCGAGCGCCTTAAACTGCTGCGCCAGGACAACATCGTGCGCGATGCGGAGCGGCTGCGTGAGTACCTTGGCATCGACAAGTGGTCTTTGTTCGGCCAGTCCTTTGGCGGATTTTGCATCACGAGCTACGTCTCCTTGTTCCCCGAGTCTGTGGACAAGGCCTTCCTGACCGGCGGCCTCCCGACCTTGGACAAGGGCGCAGACGATCTTTATCGTTCCACGTTCACCAAGCTCAAGATGCGCCAACAGCGCTTCTTCGACTACGTACCTTTCGCGCAGCAGCGCATCGCGGAAATCATCGATCACCTGGACAACTCGCAGGAGGTTTTGCCTACTGGGGAGCGCTTGAGCTCGCTTCGCTTCCGCACCATCGGCATCGAGCTGGGCCGTGGCTCCGGATTCGATTCCCTGGGCTACCTGCTTGAGGAGCCTTTCCGCACCGTGGGTGGGGAGAAGCGCTTGCGCTCCGATTTCCTCCACGAGGTCGGTGCTCGCGTGAGCTTCCAGGGTGGGCCATTGTATGCGGCCATCCACGAATCCATCTATGGCAGTGTGGGCGGCCAGCACGTCACGGGCTGGGCGGCGCACCGCGTGCGCGAGGAGTTCCCGGAGTTTGCTGAGTCAGGCACGTGGCTGACAGGCGAGCACATCTTCCCGTGGCAGTTCGATGAGGATCCGGCGCTGCTTGCCTTCAAGGATTCGGCAGAAGCGTTGGCGCAGCTTGAGTGGGACGCCGCGCCTTACGACGCCGCGGCATTGGGCAACGCCGAAGTGCAGGCCGCCGCAGCTGTCTATCTGGATGACATCTTCGTGCCCTTCGAAGAGTCGATGCAGACCGCTAGTGCCTACCGTGACCTGCGCCCAATGGTGACCAACAAGTTCCAACACAACGGAATCGGCCACGACGGCGAGGGCATTCTGGGCGAGCTCTTCCGCTTGGTTGATGACCACTAGAACCTCCGTTCGATAGCAGTTTCATCAAGATTTTTCTTTCCCACTCGCGCACTTATTCAAGGTGTGGAAAGGTGAGGAGGAATCAAGAATTGAACGAAAAATGGACGAGAGGAAGAACCAATGATCGGAATGATTTTTATTGGCGTTGTTCTGCTGGCGATTGTTTTGACCATTTTCGATGGTTACTACATCGTGCGCACCCGTGAGGCTGCCATTGTGGAACGCCTGGGTAAGTTCGTGACCGTGGCGCACGCTGGCCTGCACTTCAAGCTGCCGTGGGTTGATCGCGTGCGCGACAAGATCAGCTTGCAGGTGCGCCAGCTCGATGTCATGGTGGAGACCAAGACCAAGGACAACGTCTTCGTGCAGATTCCGGTCGCCGTCCAATACGAGGTTGTGCAAGGTCGTGAGCGAGAAGCTTATTACATGCTCTCCAACCACGAACAGCAGATCGTGGCTTATGTCCAGGACAACGTTCGCTCTTCCGTGGCGAACATGGACCTGGATGATTCCTTCTCTTCGAAGGACACCATCGCGCAGAACGTTGCGATGTCGCTGCGCGACAACATGGCTGCATATGGCTGGCACTTCGTGAACACCCTGGTTACCGATATTCGTCCGGATACCCGCGTGCGCGAGTCGATGAACTCGATTAACGCTGCGCAGCGTGAGCGCGAGGCGGCTATCGCACAGGCTGAGGCGGAGAAGATTCGCGTGGTTAAGGAAGCCGAAGGCGCCGCTGAGGCTAAGAAGCTGCAGGGTCGCGGCGTGGCTGAGCAGCGTAAGGAAATTGTTGAGGGTATCGCGCAGCAGTACGAGATGCTGCGTGCTGCAGGCGTTCAGGAAAACCCAGAGACCCTGATGTTGGTTTCCCAGTACCTGGACGCGATGGTCGACGTCGCCGACCGTTCTCACACCAACGTCCTCTACATGCCTTCGAACCCAGGTGGCATGCAGGATCTCTTCGGCGGCATGCGCGACGTACTGCTGTCGACTCAGGCTATTAACAACGAAGCCTCTGGCGGACTCGACCGCGAGCAGCGCGAGTGCTTGGAGCAGCTGCGTGCGCAGAAGACGCAGCGCGCGCAGCAGGCGGCGCGCGAGGTGCAGCAGCAAGCCCAACAGAGCGCTCAAGCTATTGAGCAGCCGCCGTACTCCGGCGGTGCACCACAGAGCAAGGCACCGCAGACGGCACGCCAGTATTTCGATGAGCTGCGTGACCAGCTCAAGGGTGATAATTAGGGCGATAGCTAAAAACAAAAAGCTGGCTGCACTCGTTGACAATGAGTCATTGAGTGGAGCCAGCTCTTTGTTTGCGGCTGAAGCTTTACTCGGTGTAGCCGATGTTTTCGACCTCGAGTACAGCGAAGGAAGCAGCACCGAAGTTGGCTAGCTTCGGGCTGGTAGCGACCATGGCCGGGCCGTTGAAGATAGGCATGATGCCATAGGTGGACAGGGCCTCACGTTCCAGCTCGTTGCCCTTCTTGATCTGCTCGTCAGGATCTGCGATCTTGGCCAGCTCCTCGATCTTCTTATCCATCTCCGGGGTACCGGTGCCGGACTTGTTCAGCTCGGAGTCGGAGCGGTAGATCTGACCAAAGTACGCGATGCCGAATGGATCACCGGAGGAAAACCCCATTGGGAAGATATCGAAATCCTTCTTGGTGGCGATCTCCGAGAAGTCGGAGGAAGGACGCTCTTCGACCTTCAGATCGATTCCGATGTCCTTGAGCATCTTCTGCGTTGCAGTGGCCAGTGCTTTGGAAATGACGCTGTCACCCAGCAGGGTATAGCGCATCGAAAGCTTCTTGCCGCTCTTCTCGCGGATTCCGTCGGCTCCTTCCTTCCAGCCGGCTTCGTCCAGCAGCGACTTGGCCTTTTCGGCATCGAACTTCACGACGGCACCAACGTTGTCCTCGTAGCCCTTCTGGGTCTGATAGAGGTTGAGGGAGCCCGGCAGTTCTTCCTTGTAACCGTCGAGACCGTTGAAGCGGATGGCGGCCAGCTGGGAGCGGTCGATGCCGGTCAGCACTGCCTCGCGGACCTTGATGTCCTTCAGGATCTCGTTGCCAGAGTTGAGAACGAACAGGGAGTTAGAAGGCGACATTGCGGTGCGGATCTCAATGTCATTCATGCCCTTAACCGCAGCTAGGCGATCCTTATTGCCCACGCCGGTGGCATCGATTTCGCCTGCCTTGAAGGCATTGATGGAAGCTTGGTCTTCCATCTGGCGGTAGGTGACCTTGTCGAGGAATGGCTTGTCGCCCCACCACTTTTCGTTTGGCACGAAGGAAACCGTGCCACCGACGAAGTCGACATTGTCGACCTTGTACGGGCCAGCACCCCACTCTGGGCGCAGCTTGCCCAGGTATGCCTTGTTGAACTTCTCGGCGGAGTCGACCTGCGGAGGAAGCAAGAAGTTGAACAGGCCCTGCCACCATGGGTATGCATGCTTGTAGGTGACCACAGCTTGCTTGTCGGTCTCGCCCTTGGTCACAGACTCGATGAGATTGTAACCTTCGATGCTGGAGACATTGAGGGACTTATCCTCGCCGTTGTTGTACTTCCAGGTGTGTTCGAAGGACTTCCAGTCAATCGGCGTGCCATCGTTGTACTGGGCCTTGTCGTGGATGGTGTAGGTGATGACGGTCTTGCCGTTCTTCTCCTCTTCTTTGATGTCGGTGATGTAGTCGTTGTTGGGGTGGAACTCACCGGAGCCGTCGAAAAGCCCGATTTGCGGGTTGTAGTACTTCCACACGTCGCTGGTATACCGGGTGCCGTCAGCGTGGAATGGGTTTTCCTGCTGGGAAATCTCATCCAGTGCCAGGCGAAGTTCGCCGCCTTCCTTCAGCTCGGAGCGGTCCTTTGGATTGTAGGAACCGTCGAGCTTGACGTCGATGGCTTCGCCCGAGGATTCTGAATCGCTGCTAGAGCAGCCGGAGATGACGAGAGCGGAGGCAGCGATGACCGCCAACGTAGCATTACGGAGTTTTAGGTTCATGGTTCGAATCTTCCTTGTGGGAGGGGGAGGAATTACAAAGAGATGAAATATTGAGTTTTAGGTCGAGCGCGGGGGTTCTAAGAGGCATGTTCCTCGTAGATCACCCGCTTGCGGTTGCGTTCCACGGCAGGATCCGGGATAGGGATAGCGGACAGCAGCGCCTTGGTGTACGCGTGCTGCGGGTTATCGAAGACCTCGTCGGTGGCGCCGTATTCCACGAAGTCGCCCTTGTACATGACGGCGACTTTGTCGGAAAGATTGCGCACCACGGATAGGTCGTGAGCCACGAAGACCAAGGAGATACCCAGGCGGTTTTTCAGGTCATGCAGCAGATTGATGATGCCGGCCTGGATGGATACGTCCAGAGCAGATACTGGCTCGTCGAGGACGATGATTGACGGGTTTGTAGCCAGTGCGCGGGCCAGGCCGATGCGCTGACGCTGACCGCCGGAGAAGTGCCCTGGGAAGCGGTCTACCTGGTGAGATTCCAAGCCGACGAGCTTCATGAGCTCGCTCACGCGCTTGCCGACGTCGCCTTCATCGCCCAGAGATTCCAGTGGTTCAGCGATGATCTCGCGGATTGTCATGCGCGGGTTCAGCGAGCTCATTGGGTCCTGGAAGACGATCTGGATGTCCTTGCGCAAGCTGCGGCGAGCTGAGCTGCTAAGACCGGAAGTGTCGGTGCCGTTAACAACGATGGAGGAACCCTTAGGTGGGTTGAGCTCCATGATTTCGAGCAAGGTGGTGGTCTTGCCGGAACCGGATTCGCCCACGATGGCGAAGCACTCGCCTTGGTGCACCGTGAAGCTGATGTTGTTGACCGCATGCACGGTGCCCACGCGACGCTTGAGGATGGCGCCCTTGATGAGCGGGAACTCCTTGACCAGGTTTTCCACTTCTAGGGTCACCGGGCGCTCGTCATACGGAGTATCGCCTAGGGCATCGGGGGAAATCTGCGGCAGCGGATACATTCGCTCGCCACCGATGCTGCCCTGGTTGATCTCGGCGGAGCGCAGGCAAGCGGCGGCGTGCCGCGGGGCGTCGTCAAGCGCACGCAATTCAGGCTCCTGCTTCCAACAGCCTTCCTGTGCCACGGGGCAGCGGGCAGCAAACGAGCATTCTGGCACAATCTCGATAAGGCGCGGCGGGGTGCCGTTGATGGGCACCAGCGGCTCGTCGCTTGACTTATCCACGCGTGGGGTAGAGCCGAGCAGTCCCACCGTGTAGGGCATCTTGGGGTTGCTAAAGATGGTGTCTACGTCGCCATATTCGACGGCGCGCCCGGCATACATGACGAGGACGTCATCTGCCGTGCCCGCGACGACTCCCATGTCGTGGGTAATCATGATGACCGCAGCGCCGGTTTCGCGCTGAGCGACCTTGAGGACCTCAAGAATCTGCGCCTGGATGGTGACGTCGAGAGCGGTGGTTGGCTCGTCGGCGATGATGACCTTGGGGTTGTTGGCCATCGCGATAGCGATGACCACGCGCTGGCGCATACCGCCGGAGAATTCATGCGGGAAGGACTTGATGCGCTTTTCAGGCTCGGGGATACCCACCAAATCCAGAAGGCGGATGGCCTCTTGCTCGGCTTCCTTATCCGACAGTGAGCGGTGAATCTGGATGGCTTCCTTGAGCTGGTCACCGATGGAAAAGACCGGAGTCAGCGAGGAGAGCGGATCCTGGAAAATCATGGCGATGTCTTGACCACGGATTTCGGACATCTTTTTGTCGGACATTCCGATGAGCTCAGTGCCCTGGAATTTAACGGAGCCCTCAACCTTGGCGTAGCCAGGCAAAAGCCCCATAATGGCCATCGACGTCACGGACTTTCCGGAGCCGGATTCACCCACAATCGCGAGGGTGCGCCCTGGCAGAAGATCGAAGTTGACGCCACGGACAGCATGGACCGAACCAGCTTCAGAAGGAAAGGTGACGGCGAGGTCGCGGACTTGCAGCAATGGGGTAGTAGGCGTTGTCATGCTCGGCCTCCGGAGTTCGAGTTGGGGTCAATGGCATCGCGCAGGCCATCCGCGATGAATGCCATGGACACAGTGAGTAGGGTCAGCACGCCCGCTGGGAAGTAGAACTGCCAAGGCGAGGATTCGACGGCGTTGGCGCCGACGGAAAGCAGCGTGCCCAAAGAGACGTCGGGAAGCTTCACGCCCAAACCCAAGAAGGACAGTGCTGTTTCTGACATGACGGTGCTCACGACGCCCAGTGCGAACTGGATGATGAGCAGCGATCCGATGTTGGGCACGATGTGGCGAACGATGGTGCGAAAGCGCGATACGCCCATGTAGTCGGCCGCTCGCACGTAGTCGTTTTCGCGCACGGACAGCGCCATCGCCCAAATAACACGGGCGGGGTACATCCAGCCAAAGGCGATGAGGACCACGATGAGCAGCTTCCAATCGCCGCCGGAATCCGCCACCACGAGGGCGATGAGCAGGAAGGTCGGGATGGCGAGCAAGAAGTGGATAATAGCCAGAATCGCCTTTTCGATGCGTCCGCCGTACATGGCTGCGGCAGCGCCGATGAGCGCCGAAAGGACGGTCGTGGCAATGGAGACGACCAACGCGATGATGAGCGAGCGCCCCAAGCCATGAACGGTTTGGGCGAAAAGGTCGTTGCCAGAATCGGTGGTGCCAAACCAGTGCTCCGGCGAAGGTCCTGTGGCGAGGTTTAAGAAGTCAGGCTCGTCGTAAGGCCACTTGGCAACAAAGCCGCCGAAGAGAGCCAACAAGGTTAGAAGCAGGAAGATGAGTGCGCCGATTAAAGCGAACTTGTTGCGGAAGAAGCGCCGCGTGTACAGCTTCAGCTTCGACGTGCCGCGGAAGACCTCTTCCTTTTCGTCTCCGTCGTTGCCTGTGAATTGGCGGCGTTGGGCATCATCGACATCAACACCGGAAGCCAGTGCAGATTGGGCGCTTGGCTCCGAGGCCATGCTGAAGTCGGCGGTGGCGGCGTGTGGGCGAACACCGAGGTTATCCGCCGCGGAGTCGATAGCGAGGTCGTTTCGCCGGTGGCGTTCCGAGTGACGTGCCGAAGCGCGAGGAGTCGTGGACTTTTTCTCTGGAGACATTTAGCTCACCCTCACTCGTGGGTCGAGTGCAACAACGACGAGGTCGGCCAGAATTGCTGAGAATGCAATCATCACTGCGCCGAAGGCGGCGACCGCGGTGGTGCCGTTGACGTCGTTGCGGCTGATGGTTTCGATGAAGTACTGGCCCATGCCTTTCCAAGCGAAGATCTGCTCGGTCATGATCGCGCCAGTGAAGATTCCGGGCACGGAGAAAGCAACTGACGTTGCCACCGGGATGATGGAGGTTCTTAGCGCGTGCTTGCGGATGGCTTGGGCACGGGTTAGCCCTTTCGCGCGGGCAGTGCGAACGTAGTCGGCATTGAGGTTGTCCAGCAGGAGAGTGCGCTGCATCATGTGGTAGCCGGCGTAGCTGATGACGACCAGGGAGATGGTGGGAAGGACAAGGTGCTGGGCGTAGTCAATCAGCTTGGGGATAAAACCAGTGATGTCCGGATTAGCAGATCCGGTGACGTAGACGACGCGGTGGCCAGTCACGCGGTTTAACCAAAGGCCACCTGCAACCACCAGGATGGAAGCAACTACGACGTGGGTGTTCATCGTGATAATCGAAACACCCTGCCATACGCGGTCAGCAGCCTTGTACTGGCGCGCAGCGGTGTAGACACCCAAACCAACACCGATGACAACAGAAAGCACGGTTGCTAGGAGGAGAAGCTGGGCAGACACGAGCGCACGGTGGCCGATCTGGGCGCTGACTGGGTCTCCCAAAGGGGAGCTGCCCCAGTCCCAGTGGAACAAAATCCCACTAAACCAGTTCCACCAGCGCTCAAGGAGGGGCGTTTCTGGGTCGAGACCCAATGGCTGGAGGATATTGGAGATTTCTTCCGGGCGAAGAGGCGGGTTGCGGCCTATGTAATTCGAACGCGGATCAAGGAAGGTTGCCGCGAGAAAGTAGGCGATGTTGGTCGCGAGGAAGATAACTAGCAATGTTATGTCCATGGGCTTTTTGGACACGGAGTCCAGTAGCTTTTTGGGCTAGGAGTCCAATGACTTTTTGGACGTGGAGTCTCCCTGCTTTTTGGGCAGGGAGTCTTTGGTGTTTTTGGACAGTCTCTAGCTCGTCTTACCGGTTATGGTTTCTTTCGTCTCGACGGGCGCGGACGCGACAGGATTGGTTTGATCTCTGGTGGCCGGCGGTGCCACATTCCTTCGACATGCCCGATGTTGATCTGTCCGCCGGCTGGACGCTCAAGTAGCTTGATGGGCAGTGGGAATGAAAACAGTGCTTCACCATCATGATCAGTGAAGAACTCAGCGGTGTCATCGGTAACGTGGCTGTATATGAGCCGGTTTTTAAACCGGAGTCCTACATAGAATCCATAGCCCAGGATGCGCACCACTCCGCTTTTGTTGATCCACAGTGTGTCGGGGATACCCCAGGCGTTGCTTGACTGGGCGGATAGACCGTCTACGGTGGGACTGATGGTAGGAGATGATTCTTGCTGGATTGGTTCGTTATCGTCATCGATGGTTGTGGGAGAAGCTGCAACTTCTCCCACAACCGGCGCCATCGCCTCTTTAACCCCATTCTCGATACGATGCTCGTGGTGTATCGCGCTTTCTGAGTGTGTATCCCGGTATGACTTCACAATCTTGGCCCACAGCACATCCGGGTCAATGGGTTGTGTTGGGGATTGAGCGTGGGCGAAGTGCTCACGGGCTTGGGCTGGAGTGATGTGCATTTTGCCGACTAGCAGGCCTTGATGGCGGCGCCTGGTGTTGTAAAACTCGCGGTAGTCGTCCAACAGCTGTTTGACGTGCTGAAGTGTTGTAGGTTGGCGTGCATCGAGAAACTTGGTCATGGTTTGATGCGAGCGTTCATCTTTGCCTTGGGTTTGCGGGCCAAAACCTGCAATGGACCAGATACCTTGGGCGGCGAGCCAGCGCTCGGTATCGGACAACCGGCCCCGGTGATAGGTGGCGAAAGCTTCACCGTTATCGGTCAAAAGTTCCTGCGGGCGACCATACGTTTCTATTGCTGCGGCCAAGGTAGTGCGAGCATCGAATCCGTTTTCTTTGGCGGCGAAGGCTTGTGAGCCCAGATCAAACCGGCTGGCATCATCAACCAGCTGGTAGATAGTGATCTGGGTATGTGGAGTGTCAAAGAGTCGGTAGACAAACCCGTCGAGTTGCCACAGCTCATCGACTTTATCGCGTGCCCAGCGTTTAAAGCTTTTACGAGGACGTTTACGGGCATTGGCCTCAGCAACACCAGCTTCGTGGAGCCAAAGCGCAATCGTAGACCGTGCCGGTGGGTGCTCTAAACCAAGGTCATCAATGAGGTAGTAATAGATTGACCACGGGCCATAGTCCCGTCCCTGGGCCTTGAGCACTGATCGAGCTGTGATGACTTTCTGACGAAGGTGATCATCGTAGATTCTGGCTGGGGAATGCGGGGCGGTGGAGTCAGGCAGGATGCCTGCACGGCCGCGTTGTTCAACGCGGCGTTTGATGTTGGCATAGGTTTGGCGAGATACGCCAATATCCTTGCAGAATTGGGTGACGGTTCGTCCGTCTCTTACTGGGTCGAAGTCCGCTATTTTCTTGCGGAGATGGGTTGAAATAGCCATCTTGGTATTCCAACCCACCGACTGTCCAAAAAGTCTTGAGACATCACGACAAGGAAGTCTTTGGACTCCGTGACCAAAAACTATCTGGACTCCCCGTCCAAAAAGCCATTAGACTCCGTGACCAAAAACTCCATAGACATCACAGAAGATAACTAGCAACCAGCTAGCGGTCTTCAGCTAGCGGTCTTCTTCAGGATGTATTTGAACATCGGGTGGGTTCCGTTCGCAGAGACGACAGTTGAGAGTTGCGTCTTTGAGTCCCTCGGCACATACGTGAGAGAAATGTGACTTGGCTATCAATTTCGCTGAAGTTGATACTAGAAAATTGGCACGGGGTTGGGGTGCTATTTTTCTAATTTTTAAACTTTGGGGGTGAAACTTATTAGCCCCGGATTGTATTTATTTCGGGTCTTTATATAAGCCGTTACTTTGCTTGGGTGCCCACGTTTTCCGTGACATACAGGCATATTGTCTAAAAGATATGCTCTATTTTAGGGTCAAACTATGCGCAAAATATGCAGATTCTTGGCAGGTAAAAAGTGGGGGTAGCTCAAGGGCAGGTTGCTAGCTGGGTAGCCAGCGCGTCATATTCGGCCTGTGTTACCCACAGCCCGTAGGTAGCTTTAACTTCAATGATTTTCTGCGCGTAGGTGCAGCGGTATTCCTTGCTTGGTGGAAGCCAGGTTGCTGCGTCGCCAGCGGACTTTTGCTGATTAAGTGGGCCGTCGACCGCGAGGAGGTTGCGCGGGTCGTTGGCAAAGTCGCGGCGCTTTTCCGGTGACCATTCTTGGGCGCCTTTTTGCCAGGCGTCGGCAAGCGGCACGATGTGATCAATCTGTACCAACTCGGAGGTGCCTTGCCCGCGCTGGAAGCTGATATCAGTGCCGGAATAGGGATCATGCAGTGTACCTGTCAGGACCACGCAGTCATGAGTGTTTTCTTTGAGCGTGATATCCACGAGGTCACGGCGCAGAATGTCGTTTCGCGTATCGCAGCCGTTGTGGCCAAATTCCACGGTGACATCGTCAGACCATGCCTGCCCGAACTGCTTACGTTCGTAGCCAGTCTTTGGCGCGCGGCCCTTAACCGGCAGGGCGGTGAGCTGTTCTAATGCTGGATTTGGGGCAGGTGCCGCAGGGGGTTCGGGTGCTGCCGGAGCTGCGTCTGAAGCTGTTGCTGGAGCTGGTGCCGTGGGGCTGTTGGGCGCATTGTCCGGACTGCCGTTTGCAGTGGTTGTGGGTGCAGTCGCTGAGGAGGGTGAAGTCGGGGCGTCGAGGGTTGCGCCAAAGATGACGAGGGCTGCAATGATGAGGTTGAGGAAGCCGACTATGTAGTACGGGCGAAAAGGGGAGCGGGCTGCCATGATGGGGATGATTTTAGCGGCTAGACTGGCGCCGGTAATGAGTATCGATAAGTTCTTTGATGAATACACGCAACAGCGCGGGATTGTCCGTAGTGCGCCTGTGGTTCCGGCGAGTGCATGCGAGATTTATGCAGAAGTAGAGCCCGAAGGCCCTGTCGGGGATGGCGTGCGCCGGGGTCAATCGCGCGTGGACCTAGAGCGTGCTAAAGAGCTAGTTTCCCGGCTCTTGGGTGATTTCTAGCCGTATCCTCGCCACCGTGATTTACGGGCAGCATCCACACACGCCGTCAAAAGATGATGGTTTCCTCATGATTTTGTGGCATGCTGTATCTCTGACTTTCTGATACGAAACAATTCTGGCCGCACTCGCATAGGAGCAGCAACCACAGTGAGCATCACCCCGCGTACCGAAACTACGACCATTACCCAGCCGCTTTCCACAGGCAAACGCTTGGTCAACCGCCTAGACGCCGAACCCTTCGCGCTGTCATTTTCAGGACAGGGCTATGCCTGGCTTCCCAATCTGCAGGCATCTATCGCCGCAGGCGCAGGCACCCGCCTTGCCGGGCACCTGAAGCAGGCGGAAGAGATCCTCGAGCCACTCGCAGACGATCTCGCCGCCGCCTTCCCGCACGGCTTCGCCCCGCTCGAGTGGGCAGCAGCAGCGAACTCGCCGCGCATTAACCTGGCGGATTCTGCTATCTCTACCCCGGGCATCGTCACCGCCCAGGTTGGTGTGCTTGAAGCGCTTGCTGCCCAGGGGCTCGACGTCTCGCAGGCGGTCGCGGCCATTGGACATTCCCAGGGCACCTTGAGCACGTTTGTTGCCACCGGCCGCGCCGCAGCCGGCGAGGTCATCGCCTTGGCGCAGCTCATCGGTGCCGCTATCACGCGTACAGCCCGCACTCACGGTTTGGTCCGCAACGCTGAGGGTTCTCCTATGGTGGCAGTCTCCGGTGCCACTCAAGAGCAGATTGAAAAGGCCGGCGGTCGCATCGGCCTGCGCAATGGCCGCGACAAGTTCATCATCGTCGGTACCCCGGCGGAGGTAACCGCAGTTCAAGGCCGCCTCGAAGCGGCGGCCTCCAAGGACGCCAAGCTCGTCGAATCCAAGCAGCGCGGCGGCGCCCCGTTCGCACCTCGCTTTAGCCAGCTCGACATCCAGGCTGCCTACCACCACCCGGCAATGGAAGAGGCCGTTGCGCAGGTCATCGAGTGGGGCAAAACCGCAGGTCTTGACCCCGTGCTCGTGGAGGAGGGCGCCCGCGCCGTCCTCACCGACATCGTCGATTGGCCAGCCCGCGTCACCGAGGCCATCGAGGCAGGCGCCCGCTGGATCTTCGAGTGCGGCCCTGATGGCGGCGTCGAGCCGCTGACCCGAGACATCGTCGCAGGACGAGGAATCGGCACCTTGGTGGTGTGCGGTTCGCACGGGCAGTCGCAGCTTTTCGACGCCGGCCAGGCACCCGCCCTGCCCATGTCCTGGGAGTGCTTCCGCCCGACCCTGCGCGCAGGTCGCCTTTCCACCAAGTTCACCGAGGCAACCGGCTACTCGCCAGTCATGCTGCCCGGCATGACCCCTTCCACCGTCGACTCAGAAATCGTGGCTGCAGCAGCCAACGCCGGTCACTGGGCAGAGCTCGCAGGCGGTGGCCAGACCACCAACGCCTTGCTGGCACGCAACTTGGAGAAGCTAGAGGAACTCCTCGAGCCAGGCGTGAACGCACAGTTCAACGCCATGTATCTCTCCGCATCGCAGTGGCGCCGCCAGATCGCTGGCGAGCGCGCCCTCCCCAAGGCACGCGCAAACGGTGCGCCCATCAACGGCGTGGTTGTCTCTGCTGGTATCCCACCGCTCGAAGAGGCAGTGGAACTCGTAGAGTCCCTGCACGCGGACAACTTCCCGTGGGTCGCATTCAAGCCAGGCACCATCAAGCAGATCGACCAAGTACTGCGCATCGCTGAGCAGGCCCCAGGACTTATCATCATGCAGATCGAAGGCGGTCACGCCGGTGGCCACCACTCGTGGGAGGACCTCGACGAGCTGCTCGCTGCCACCTATGGCCGCATCCGCGAGCACGACAACGTGGTGCTGGCCGTCGGCGGCGGTATCGGCACCCCAGCCCGCGGTGTTCAGTACCTGCTGGGCACCTGGGCACACAAGCAGGGGCTGCCGGATGCGCCTGTCGACGCCATCATGGTGGGCACCGCCGCCATGGCGACCAAGGAATCCACCGCTTCCGAATCCGTGAAGCGCGCACTCGTGGCCGCGCAGCCGACCGTCCAGAACGGCGGCTGGGCCGGCGTGGGCGCTGCAGCCCAGGACTTCGGCGGCTCCGTGACCTCCGGACTGTCCCAGCTGGGCGCGGACATCCACGAGATCGACAACTCCTTCGCACGCGCCGGGCGCCTGCTCGACGAGGTCGCGGGCGACGCTGAGGCCGTGGCCGCACGTCGTGACGAGATCATCGAGGCCATCGGCAAGACCTGCAAGCCTTACTTCGGTGACCTTGACTCTATAACCTACGCGCAGTGGCTCGAGCGCTACCTTGAACTTTCCTACATGGGGCAGTGGGTCGACGAATCCTGGTTCCAGCGCTTCGTCGCAATGGTGGAGCGCACCGAAGCCCGCCTCAACCCGGCGGACCACGGCGAGATCGAACTTCAGGTCACCGCAGAGCGCGAGAACCCGGAGCAGGCAGTCATGCAGCTGCGCGAGCTCTTGGGCAGCGCCGCCGTCGACCAGCTCGTCCACCCAGGCGACGCCGCGTGGTTCCTGCAGCTGCTCAACCAGAAGGGCAAGCCCGCCAACTTCGTCCCCGTCATCGACGCGGAGGTCCGCCGTCTGTGGCGCCAGGACTCCCTGTGGCAGGCCCACGACGAGCGCTACGATGCCGACCAAGTCTGCATCATCCCAGGCACCACCGCAGTCGGCGGCATTGAGCGCGTTGACGAGCCGGTGGCTGAGCTGCTTGCCCGCTTCGAGCAGGCCGCAACAGATGAGCTGACCCAGGCCGGTGTACAAGACAAACCAGAGCACTCGGACTTCGACAAAATCCTCAAGGCACCAATGGTCAATTGGGCAGGCCGCGAGCAGCTTAACCCGCTTCGCCTCGTGCTTGGCACCGGCCAGTTCCTGGCTGAGTCGATCGAGAGCAAAGACAACGGCTCCCGCTTTGAGAAGCTTGCCGAAGACGAGTACTGGCTGAGCGTCCCGCTCAAGGGCGCGATTGCAGGCGCGCAGCTGCGCCTGCGCATCACCCCACCGCAGATTCCGGGCGCCTCGCCGCTTATCACCGAGGCCGATGCCGCTGAGTCCATGCGCGAGCTGGCTCGCGTCGCTGCCGGCGGCACCCTGCCGGAGGTAACCGGTGGCACCGCCATCTGGTCCGGCGAGCTCAGCGCCGCGGATTCCGCAGACTATGAAAACGTCACCGCGGGCTATGCGCCTGCCGACGCCCTTTCCGCAGACGTTGCCGAGGGCGCACACGTGGCCCCAGACGTCCTCGTGGGCAAGGCCTGGCCAGCCGTGTTCGCGGTCATCGCCGATGCAGTTACCGAAGACGGAACCAACGTCGTTGAAGGCCTGCTCAACCTGGTCCACTTGGAACACAACCTCGAACTCAAGTCCGCGCTGCCGCGCGAGGCGAAGCTGCGTATCACCGCCACCGCGGGCGAGGTCCGCGACACCCCAGTCGGCCGTGTCGTCGACGTCGCAGTAGATATTGACACGGCCACTGATGGTGCTTCCGCAGCTGGTGCAGACACCGCAGGCACCCCGGTTGCACGCCTCTTCGAGCGCTTCGCCATCCAGGGCCGTCGCGGCGAGCAGGAACTCGGCGCAGCGGACTCCGTCGCAGGTGCAGCGTCCACCACCAAGGAAAAGCCGCGCAGCTTCCGCCACGAAATGACCGTGACCGCCCCGCAATCGATGCACCCATTCGCCGTGGTCACGGGCGACCGCAACCCCATCCACGTTGCCGATCTCGCCGCCCAGCTGGCTGGATTGAAGGACGGCGTCATCGTCCATGGCATGTGGACCTCCGCGCTGGCGCAGCTGGCCGCCGCTTTCGACGGCGCTGCAGTCCGTGAGTGGAGCGCCACCATGCAGGCGCCTGTCCTGCCCGGCGCGCAGGTCACCTTCGTGGTCGAGCGCGTGGGCCTGGACACCCGCCCAGGCTTCGGCGAGGTCCGAGCCGTCACCGCTTCCGTCGACGGCGTTCCGGTCCTTGAGGCTCGCGCAACTGTCGCTGACAGGCTGACCTTCTACGGCTTCCCCGGCCAGGGCATCCAGTCGCAGGGGATGGGCATGGACGCCTTCGCGGCGTCGTCAAACGCCCGCTCCGTATGGGAACGCGCGGACAAGCACACCCGCTCCAAGTTGGGATTCTCCATCCTGGAGATCGTGCGCAACAATCCGCAGTCCGTCACCGTGCGCGGCGAGGAGTTCACGCACCCGGACGGCGCTCTTTTCCTGACCCAGTTCACGCAGGTAGCCATGGCCACCCTGGGCTGCGCGCAGATCGCCGAGATGCAGGAGGCCGGCGTCCTTGACTCCGGCGCCTACTTTGCGGGCCACTCCGTGGGCGAGTACAACGCCCTCGCCGCCTACGCGCAGGTGCTCTCCCTCGAAGCAGTCGTAGAGATCGTCTACGCCCGTGGCCTGACCATGCACCGCCTGGTCGAGCGCGACGCCGAGGGCAACTCCAACTATGGACTGGCGGCGCTGCGTCCGAACAAGATCGGCGTCTCCGCCAAGGACGTGTTCCCGTACGTTGCTGAGATTTCCGCGCAGACCGGCGAGTTCCTGGAGATCGTCAACTACAACATTGCAGGCGTCCAGTACGCCGTCGCCGGTACTCGCGCGGGGCTTAACGCCCTGCGTGCCGACGCCGAGCGCCGCGCGCCGGGGGCGCGTGCCTTCATCCAGATCCCGGGCATCGACGTGCCGTTCCACTCCTCTCATCTGCTGGACGGCGTGCCTGCCTTCCGCGAGCACCTCGATTCCCTCATTCCGGCGGACATCGACCTGGATATCCTCGTGGGCCACTACGTGCCGAACCTGGTTGCGCGTCCATTTGAGCTCACTGAAGAGTTCGTGCAGGCCATTGACTCCGTGGTGGACTCTGATCCCGTCAAGGCCATCCTGTCTGACTTCGCGGGCGCCCTTGAGAACCCGGTTCAGTTGGGCCGCACCCTGCTCATTGAGCTTTTGGCCTGGCAGTTCGCTTCACCTGTCCGATGGATCGAAACCCAGGATCTCCTGCTTAGCGAGCCGGGCGCCATCGGCGGCGCCGGCACCCCGGGCCTGGGCGTGGAGCGCTTTGTCGAGGTGGGCGTGGGTTCCTCGCCAACGCTGGCGAACATGCTGGGCCAGACCCTGCGCCTGCCGCAGTATGCAGGCCACGGCATCGAGGTGCTCAACATCGAGCGCGACCGCGGCGTTGTCTTCGCTGAGGATGCCATCGCTCGCCCGGAGCCGGAGCAGACTGCGGCGGCGGATGCAGCGGCTGAATCTGGTGCCGAGGATGGTGCCGAATCTGGCGCTACCGCAGCAAGCCTGGTCCCTGAGACCCCGGCAGCAGCGGAGACCGCGACCCTCGTGGCTCCGGTTCCGGCACCTGCTGCGGGTGGGGAGACCCCAGCGGATAAGCCGCTGAGCGCGCAGTTCGCCACCGAAATGCTCGTGGCGGTGTGGACCAAGGTCCGCCTGGATCAGATGGGTCCTGCCGATACCATCGAACTGCTCGTCGAGGGCGTGTCCTCCCGCCGCAACCAGCTCCTGCTGGATCTGGGTGTGGAGTTCGGATTGGGCGCTATCGATGGCGCGGCCGATGCTGCGCTGTCGGAACTCAAGGAGACTGTCGCAGGCATGGCCAAGGGCTATAAGACCTTTGGCCCGGTCCTGGGTGGGCAGGTCGCTGATGCGCTGCGCCGCCTTACTGGACCTGCCGGAAAGAAGCCTGGCTACGTGGCTGAGCGTGTCACCGGCGCCTGGGGCTTGGGCGAAGGCTGGGCAGATCGCGTCATCGCTGAGCTTGTCCTCGGCACTCGCGAGGGCGCGTCCCTGCGTGGCGGCGACCTGGCCACGCTCGGCACGGGCGCTGCGAATGTCAAGGAGCTGGATGCGCTAATCGACGCCGCCGTGACCGTCGCCGGACAGCGCGAGGGGATTAGCATTGCGATGCCTTCCGTGGGTGGTGCTGCGGGCGGTGGGGTAGTGGACTCCGCTGCTTTGGATGCCTACACCGCGGAAATGACCGATACCCTTGCGGAGACCGCCCGCACCTTGCTGTCCAAGCTGGGAGTTGCGGCGCCTGCCACCGAGTTTTCGGAAGTAGATGAGAACGCCGCACTGGCGGAGCTAGTCTCCCGTGAGCTGGGCTCCGATTGGGCTAAGCAGGTCGCGCCGTCCTTCGATGCGGATAAGGCAGTGCTAATCGACGACCGCTGGGCTTCTGCCCGCGAGGATCTTGCGCGTGTTGCCGCGGGCGAGCTCAACGCTGCGGACGTCGATGTTCTGGGCGCTGGCGAAGCCGTGGCGCGGCTGGCGGAGCACTTTGGTCTGCCGGATCACGCGCAGGATGCGCGTGAGGATGCCGCTGTCTTGACCATGAGCAACGACGTTGCCGTGGTTACTGGTGGCTCCCCGAACTCGATTGCGGCCGCTGTCATCGGCGAGCTGCTCAACGAGGGCGCCACCGTGGTGGCAACCACCTCGCGCCTAAACCATGACCGCGTGGAGTTCTACAAGGAGCTCTACCGCACGCACGCCGCTGGTTCCGCCGCGTTGTGGGTGGTCCCTGCGAACTTGAGCTCCTTCAAAGATCTCGATGCCTTGGTGGAGTGGATTGCTAACGAGCAGACAGCCACAGTGGGCGGCAAGTCCAAGCTGGTCAAGCCGGCGCTGGTGCCGACCTTGCTCTTCCCGTTCGCTGCTCCGCGCGTGCAGGGCACGCTGGCCGACGCCGGCGCCCAGGCCGAGTCGCAGATGCGTCTGCTGCTGTGGTCGGTGGAGAAGCTCATCGCGGGCCTGTCTCAGCTGGGCGCGGATACCCACGTGGGCCAGCGCCTGCACGTGGTGCTGCCAGGTAGCCCGAACCGTGGCCGCTTCGGTGGCGACGGCGCCTATGGTGAGGCCAAGGCGGCACTCGACGCCCTGGTTACCCGCTGGAAGGCGGAGCCTGTCTGGGGCGAGCGTACCTCGCTGGTCCACGCCCACATTGGTTGGGTACGTGGCACTGGCCTGATGGGCGGAAACGACCCAATGGTCGAGCTTGTCGAGGCCAAGGGCGTGGAAACCTACTCCACCGAGGAAATGGCTATCAAGCTGGTCGACGGCGGCGCCAACGCCGACGTGCGTGAGCAGGCGGCCCAGGACCCGGTCACCCTTGACTTCACCGGCGGTCTGGGCGAGGCCGACCTCAAGCTGCCTGAACTGGCTCGCGAGGCCGCACGGCGGGCGGAGCAAACAAGCGCATCCAATGGCGGCGTCATCCAGGCCCCGAAGACGGTGCAAGCACTGCCGAACCCGCTGTCCCCGTTGCAGTGGACTACGCCAGACTTCAGTGGCGTGACGCAGTCGCTCGATGACATGGTCGTCATCGTCGGCGCAGGTGAGCTCGGCCCGCTGGGTTCCTCGCGTACCCGCTTCGAGGTCGAGCTTACCGGCGAGCTTTCCGCTGCCGGCGTGCTTGAGCTGGCCTGGACCACGGGCCTCATCGAGTGGGATGCCCAGTCGGCCCAGTGGACCGTGCTGGATACCGGCGAAGCCATTGCCGAGGAAGACGTCTACGAACAATTCCATGACCAAGTGATGGCCAACATCGGCGTGCGCCGCTACCACGATGACTTCGGCCCGCACATGCCGATGGTGGACAACCTCGCGCCTGAATTGACCACCATCTACCTGGAGAAGCCGCTGACCTTCACCGTGGACGATGAAGCAACCGCCAAGTCCTTCGTAGAAGAAGTTGAGGGCGCTACGGCGCACTTCGATGGTGAGGAATGGCAGGTTACCCGCCCGGCCGGCTCGCCAGTGCGTGTGCCGCGCCGCGTGGCAATGTCGCGCTTCGTCGGCGGCCAGGTGCCGACCGGATTCGACCCGGCGGTCTATGGCATCCCGGCCGACATGATCGACAACCTCGACCGTGTGGCGCTGTGGAACATCGTGTGCACCGTGGAGGCATTCCTTTCGGCGGGCTTCAGCCCGGCAGAGCTGCTCGCGAGCGTTCATCCCGCACGCGTGTCCTCGACGCAGGGCACCGGCATGGGCGGCATGGCCTCCCTGCGCTCGCTCTACGTGGATAAGCTGCTGGCGCAGTCGCGCCCGAACGACATTCTGCAGGAAGCCCTGCCGAATGTGGTGGCAGCGCACGTGATGCAGTCCTACGTGGGCGGCTACGGCCAGATGGTCCACCCGGTTGCAGCCTGCGCTACCGCTGCGGTCTCCGTGGAGGAAGCGATGGATAAGCTGCGCCTGCACAAGGCAGACTTCGTGGTCGCTGGTGGTGTCGATGACCTATCTATTGAGAGCATCACCGGCTTCGGCGACATGGCTGCGACCGCGGAGACCGCAGAGATGGAAGCAAAGGGCATCGACCACAAGTACTTCTCCCGCGCCAACGACAGGCGCCGCGGAGGCTTCATCGAGTCTGAAGGTGGCGGCACCCTGCTGCTGGCCCGTGGCGCATTCGCCGCGGAGCAGGGACTGCCGGTTCTGGGCGTGGTGGCCTTCGCGGAGTCCTTCGCGGACGGCGCTCACACCTCCATCCCCGCGCCGGGCCTGGGCGCGCTGTCTGCGGCCCGTGGCGGCGTGGATTCCCGCTTGGCGCAGGCCCTGCGTGCGCATGGCGTCACGCCGGATGAGGTGTCCATCATCTCCAAGCACGACACCTCGACCAATGCGAATGACCCGAACGAGTCGGATCTGCACGAGCGCATTGCTGCCGCGATGGGACGCCACAACGGCAACCCGATGTACGTGATTTCGCAGAAGACCCTGACTGGCCACGCCAAGGGTGGTGCCGCCGCGTTCCAGATGGTTGGCCTGACGCAGGTCCTGCGTGAGGGCATCCTGCCGCCGAATCGTTCCCTGGATTGCGTGGACCCAGTGCTGGCTAAGCATGAGCACCTGGTTTGGCTACGCCATCAGCTGGACCTGCGCGGTCGTGACGAGTACGCACCGAAGGCAGGCCTGGTTACCTCGCTGGGCTTCGGTCACGTGTCTGCGCTAGTGGCAATCGTGCACCCAGGCGCATTCCTGGCTGCACTGGCGGCGGCGCAGGATGCGGAGGCCGTTGCTCAGTGGCAGCAGCAGGCGCACGAGCGTGAGCGCGCCGGGCTGCGCCGCATCGAGTCTGCGATGCGCGGCGGGGCAGTTCTCTACGAGCGTCCGGTGGATCGCAACCTGGGCGGTACTGGTGACGCTGTGAAGGAACGTGAGGCCGCAGTGCTGCTTGACGACGCCGCTCGTCTGCGCGACGGAATCCTTGAAACCGGGCAGATGCAGAACTAATCAAGAAGGAAAAACGCCTTTAGGACATTCACGCCAGTCACCGAATCGGCGGAGAGGGCTTCCCAGAAATGGGGAGCCCTCCCTTTTGTGTATTTGTGGCTTTGTGTTGGGGGTTTGGGAAGCTGTAACGGGGGTAAAAACGGCGTCGAAAGTGCCAGCTTGCGCCACCTGAAACGATAAAGATGCAGGTCAGCGGTTTGAGTCCCTGTTGCAGGTGGGGCACTATGCAAGCATGAACTTCAACGTTAAAGCTTGCAAGATTGTGGGAACCGGGGTGGCTTTGGCCGCCGCGCTAGCAGTGACGGGATGCTCCTCCACCGGTGGTGCGCCGCGCGAAAACAGTGAGAACGAACTCGCCGGGGGAGTGGACACCGAGCGCATCGTCGTATCGATGATCTCCCACGGTGCCCCTGGCGATACCTACTGGGATCTCGTGCGCAAGGGCGCCGAGGACGCAGCCAAGAAGGACAACATCGAGTTGCGCTACTCTTCCGATCCGCAGGCCCCTAACCAGGCCAACCTCGTGCAGTCCGCCATTGACTCCGGCGTCGACGGCATCGCCGTCACCATGCCAAACGCCAGCGCCATCGGTCCTGTAGCCAAGAAGGCCGCCGACGCAGGAATCCCCACCGTCGGCCTTAACGCCGGCATGGATTCCTACCAGAAGTACGGCATGACCGCGTTCTTCGGCCAAGAGGAGAAGGTCGCCGGCACCAAGGCAGGCGAGCGCCTCAAGAAGGACGGCGCCAAGCACACCCTGTGCGTCATCCACGAACAAGGCAACAAGTCCCAGGAGGATCGCTGCGCGGGTCTGCAGGACGGACAGGGCGGCAAGGTTGAGCTGCTCTATGTCAACGGTCAGGACCTCACTGCAGCACAGTCCACCCTGAACGCGAAGCTCGAGCAGGATAAATCCATTGACTGGGTCATGGCTCTCCAAGCGCCCGTCGCCATGCGCGCCGTCGACGCCATCGCTGACTCCGGCGCCAAGGCAAAGGTAGCCACCTTCGATACCAACGCTGAGCTTGTCGACGCCATCGCTTCCGGCGACGTCGCCTGGGCCGTGGACCAGCAGCCTTACATGCAGGGCTACATGGCTGTCGACGCCTTGTGGCTCGCACACCGCAACGGCTCCACCGTGGGCGGCGGCCGTCCCGTCTACACCGGCCCTTCCTTCGTCGACTCCACCAACGTCGACGTAATCTCAGAGTCCGCTAAGGCAGGCTTGCGATGACCGAGACGTCGCCAAGCATCGATGCGCGGCTAGCATCGCGGAGCCTAAGCGCCCGCATCATGCGCCGCCCCGAGCTAGCCAGTGTCCTTGGTGCCATCGTCATCTTTGCCCTGTTCATGATTGTCGCTCCATCGTTTCGTTCGATGGAGGCCTTCTCCACGGTGCTCTACGCCAGCTCCACCCTGGGCATCGTAGCCTTGGCCGTGGGCCTGCTTATGATTGGCAACGAGTTCGACTTATCCTCCGGCGTCGCCGTGACTACCTCTGCGCTCGTGGCCACCATGCTCAACTACAACCTGCACCTCAACTCCTGGGTTGGAGCAGCCCTCGCCCTCGTGACGGCCCTGACCATTGGTGCCATCAACGGCCTGCTTGTCGTGCGTACGAAGATCGACTCTTTCCTCATCACCCTTGCCGCATTCCTCATGCTGCAGGGGCTGAACCTGGCCGTGACCAAGCTCGTTACCGGCCAGGTGGCCACACCTCCCATCTCTGACATGCAGGGCTTTGCTGCCGCACGCGCCATCTTCGCTGGCACTATTCACCTCGGCTCGCTGAGCATCCGTGCCACCGTGTTGTGGTGGATCTTGTTCGTCGCTGTGGCCTCCTTCGTCCTCTACAAGACCCGCTTCGGTAACTGGATCTTCGCCGTCGGTGGTGACGAGGACGCCGCCCGTGCCGTCGGTGTTCCTGTGCGCCGCGTCAAGGTTATCCTGTTCATGGTCGTCGGTTTCGCCGCCTGGTTTGTGGGCATGCACACGCTTTTTGCCTTCGACTCCATCCAGGCGGGCCAGGGCATTGGCAACGAGTTCCTCTATATTATCGCGGCGGTTATCGGTGGCTGTTCGATGACGGGCGGCCGCGGCACTGCCGTAGGCACGGCCATCGGTGCAGTCATATTCGGCATGACCAACCAGGGCATCGTTTACGCGGGGTGGAACCCCGACTGGTTCAAGTTCTTCCTCGGCGCCATGCTGCTGTTTGCGGTTCTTACCAACACGTCTGTGGCCAACTTCAACAAGCGGAAATAGGAGGCAGTGATGACTGAGAATGCACACAGCATCGAGCTGCACGATATTCAGCAATCCTTCGGTAATTTCCATGCCCTGCGTGGTGTCAACATGACGCTGCGCCCAGGCACTGTCACCTGCGTCCTTGGCGACAACGGTGCAGGCAAGTCCACGCTCATCAAAATCCTGTCGGGTCTCAACACACCCACCTCGGGCGAGCTGCTTGTCGACGCCGCCCCTACCACCTTTTCCAGCCCCCGCGACGCCCTCGATGCGGGCATCGCTACCGTGTACCAGGATCTCGCGCTGGTGCCGCAGCTTTCCGTGTGGCGCAACTTCTTCTTAGGCCAGGAACTCGCAGGTCCTTTCGGCCTGTTGAAGGAAAAGGAGATGCGCACCATTGCCCGCGAGCAGCTGCAAGAAATGGGCGTAGACCTAGCCGACATCGACGTGGAGCTGGAAGCGCTCTCCGGCGGCCAGCGCCAGGTGGTGGCCATCGCGCGCGCCATCTACTTCGGTGCGCGCTACATCGTGCTGGATGAGCCCACGGCGGCGCTTGGCGTCAAGCAGTCCGGCATGGTGCTGCGCTTTATCGACGCCGCTCGTGTTCGCGGCATGGGAGTGGTGCTGATTACCCACAACCCGCAGCACGCGTTCTTGGTGGGGGACCGCTTCGTGGTACTTAACATGGGCGAAGTGGTTCTCAATGCTTCGAAGGCGGAAGTAAGCGTCGAAGATCTGACCCAGTGGATGGCTGGTGGCGGAGAACTCGAAATGCTCAAGACTGAGCTCGCGAGTTAGAGTGAGAGGCTATGAACGCCGCTACCTTCGCCGTGGGCACTGACCTTGTTTGTATCTCGGAGTTTGCCCAGCAGCTCAGCGTGCCGGGCACTCGTTTCGAGGCGGTATTCAGTGCCACGGAGCTGCGCGTGGCTACGCGCAAAGGCGACTCCGCGCGCCGCGCCGAGCACCTCGCCGGGCGGTGGGCGGCGAAGGAAGCTTTTATTAAGGCATGGTCGCAGGCGCTTTATGGCCGCCCGCCGGTGGTGGCAGAAAACGACGTCAAATGGCAAGAAATCGAGGTTCAGCCGGACGCCTGGGGGAGAGTCGCACTGGTCCTGCACGGCCACATCAAAGAGAGCGTGGCTGCAAGTCTCGGGGATATGCGAACGAGCCTGAGCATCAGCCACGACGGAGACTACGCCACCGCTACCGTCCTGCTCACGGTTCCTAACCTTGTTATGTCCATGGGCTTTTTGGACACGGAGTCCAGTAGCTTTTTGGGCTAGGAGTCCAATGACTTTTTGGACGTGGAGTCTCCCTGCTTTTTGGGCAGGGAGTCTTTGGTGTTTTTGGACAGTCTCTAGCTCGTCTTACCGGTTATGGTTTCTTTCGTCTCGACGGGCGCGGACGCGACAGGATTGGTTTGATCTCTGGTGGCCGGCGGTGCCACATTCCTTCGACATGCCCGATGTTGATCTGTCCGCCGGCTGGACGCTCAAGTAGCTTGATGGGCAGTGGGAATGAAAACAGTGCTTCACCATCATGATCAGTGAAGAACTCAGCGGTGTCATCGGTAACGTGGCTGTATATGAGCCGGTTTTTAAACCGGAGTCCTACATAGAATCCATAGCCCAGGATGCGCACCACTCCGCTTTTGTTGATCCACAGTGTGTCGGGGATACCCCAGGCGTTGCTTGACTGGGCGGATAGACCGTCTACGGTGGGACTGATGGTAGGAGATGATTCTTGCTGGATTGGTTCGTTATCGTCATCGATGGTTGTGGGAGAAGCTGCAACTTCTCCCACAACCGGCGCCATCGCCTCTTTAACCCCATTCTCGATACGATGCTCGTGGTGTATCGCGCTTTCTGAGTGTGTATCCCGGTATGACTTCACAATCTTGGCCCACAGCACATCCGGGTCAATGGGTTGTGTTGGGGATTGAGCGTGGGCGAAGTGCTCACGGGCTTGGGCTGGAGTGATGTGCATTTTGCCGACTAGCAGGCCTTGATGGCGGCGCCTGGTGTTGTAAAACTCGCGGTAGTCGTCCAACAGCTGTTTGACGTGCTGAAGTGTTGTAGGTTGGCGTGCATCGAGAAACTTGGTCATGGTTTGATGCGAGCGTTCATCTTTGCCTTGGGTTTGCGGGCCAAAACCTGCAATGGACCAGATACCTTGGGCGGCGAGCCAGCGCTCGGTATCGGACAACCGGCCCCGGTGATAGGTGGCGAAAGCTTCACCGTTATCGGTCAAAAGTTCCTGCGGGCGACCATACGTTTCTATTGCTGCGGCCAAGGTAGTGCGAGCATCGAATCCGTTTTCTTTGGCGGCGAAGGCTTGTGAGCCCAGATCAAACCGGCTGGCATCATCAACCAGCTGGTAGATAGTGATCTGGGTATGTGGAGTGTCAAAGAGTCGGTAGACAAACCCGTCGAGTTGCCACAGCTCATCGACTTTATCGCGTGCCCAGCGTTTAAAGCTTTTACGAGGACGTTTACGGGCATTGGCCTCAGCAACACCAGCTTCGTGGAGCCAAAGCGCAATCGTAGACCGTGCCGGTGGGTGCTCTAAACCAAGGTCATCAATGAGGTAGTAATAGATTGACCACGGGCCATAGTCCCGTCCCTGGGCCTTGAGCACTGATCGAGCTGTGATGACTTTCTGACGAAGGTGATCATCGTAGATTCTGGCTGGGGAATGCGGGGCGGTGGAGTCAGGCAGGATGCCTGCACGGCCGCGTTGTTCAACGCGGCGTTTGATGTTGGCATAGGTTTGGCGAGATACGCCAATATCCTTGCAGAATTGGGTGACGGTTCGTCCGTCTCTTACTGGGTCGAAGTCCGCTATTTTCTTGCGGAGATGGGTTGAAATAGCCATCTTGGTATTCCAACCCACCGACTGTCCAAAAAGTCTTGAGACATCACGACAAGGAAGTCTTTGGACTCCGTGACCAAAAACTATCTGGACTCCCCGTCCAAAAAGCCATTAGACTCCGTGACCAAAAACTCCATAGACATCACACACGGTTCCTAACCTTTAGCTAGTGGCTACGGAGAACAAGTACGCAATAAGCATACGCTTGATTTCGCCCACGACGTCGTCAAAGTTCTCTGGCTCGCCAGATGCTGCGTAGTTGAGCATCGAGACCACCGTGTGTACGAGGAATCCGGCCAGCTCCACGCGCTCGTCATAGGTCATACGCTGGGCCAGCGGCTCCAGGATTTCCGCCACGGGCTTGAGCAGCTGCAGCTCCGTATCTGCGGCCGTGGCGCGTGTGGCCGGAGTGGACTGCACCGCATGCCACACCGCACGGCGGGAGGGGTCTTCGCGCCACATGCGGGCGAGGTGGTCGATGAACTCATCAAGGAAGTCCGGCCACTGCAGGGCCGGGACGTGCTCAGAAAAGCGCTGAATCTCCTCCAGATTCTCGCCGGTATCCTGGCGGTCCAACTCGCAGATCAGCACGTACTTGTTGGCAAAGAATTGGTACAGCGTGCCGATAGGCACTTCCGCGCGGCGCGAGACTTCGTCGAAGGTGAAGGACTCGAAGCCAACGTCGACAAGCACGCTTCGCGCAGCCTTGAGGATCCTGTTGTATCTCTCGCGGCTGCGTGCCTGGGCCGGGCGCCGGCGTGGAACCAGCAGCTCGGTATCGTGCTTGATGCTCATCTGAATTGTTTAGGTGATTGTGTATGTACCGAAGCTTAAGACAGCCCCTTCATCACACGGGCGACGTGACCTGTAGCCTTCACGTTGTACATGGCCTGGCCGATGGTGCCATCTGGCTCAACGAGGAAAGTTGAGCGAATAACGCCCTGTACCACTTTGCCGTAGTTCTTCTTCTCACCGAACGCGCCGTATGCCGCGAGCGTTTCCTTCTCAGGGTCAGACAGAAGTGGGAAGTTCAGCTCGTGATCGGCGCGGAACTTAGCCAGGGCCTCTGGCTTATCAGGGGAGATACCTACGACCGCGATGTCGAGACCATTGAGCTGCTCAAGGGAATCACGGAAGTCACACGCCTCTTTGGTGCAGCCTGGCGTGTTGGCGCGCGGGTAGAAATACACGAGCACGCGCTTTCCAGCGAAGTCGCTGAGGCTTACAGAATTGCCCTGATCGTCGCTCAAAGTGAAAGAGGGGGCAACGTCTCCGATTTCCAAACGCTTTGCTTCAGTCATGCCTTTAACCATACCGTGCCCTCGTGATGGTCTGGGCCATCCTGGGCGCAGGTGCCGGTATCCCCGCGTGCACGTATTGCATCGATGCCTGTAGACTGGTCCCTTGACTGACTCGGTGGAAGCTGAGCCAAAAGGCCTATAAAGCGAAATTACAAATTCAGGAGTTACAACGTGGCACGCGATATTAATGACATTCAGCGCGACATCGAGCGCACCCGCCGCCAGCTGGCTAGCACCCTCGACGAGCTCGCTGACCGCAGCAAGCCAAAGAACTTGGTCGATGACGCAAAGGGCGCCGCAACCGAGAAGCTGCAGGACCGCAACGTTCAGATGGCACTCGCCGGCGTTGGCGCAGCTGTAGTCGGCCTCGTAGCGCTAGCAGTCTTCCGCTCCAACCGTCGCAAGAACGACATCAAGGAGCTGCAGCGCCTGCTCGCTGAGCGCCGCTAATTCGACGCGGCATTTTTGCCCCCCGCCTTAGACGACCTTTGCCCCTGCCTCGCGCAGTTCGGCAAAGGTCTTTTTTGCGCGCTCTTCACTGACTGGAGAGCAGTAGCTCTCCAAGACGTTGACGGTGAAGCCTTCCCGTAACGCGTCGATTGCGGTGGCGCGCACACAGTGATCGGTGGCGATGCCCACGATGTCGAGCTCGCTTACCTCACGCTCGCGCAGCCACTCCGCCAGGGTTGCACCATCGTCGACGCACTCGGCCTCAAACCCGGAATAAGCTGCGGTGTAGGCACCTTTGTGGAAGAAGGTGTCGATGGGGGCGTCGGCAAGCGCGGCGTGCATGGCCGCGCCCTCCGTGTCGGCGACGCAGTGCACCGGCCACGTGTCCACGAAGTCCGGGTCTTCAGAGAAGTGCCCCTTGGGGTCGATGTGCCAGTCCTGCGTAGCAACAATGAAGTCATAATCCTGGGTGCGCACCAGCTTGGCGACGTCGCGCGCTACCTCGTTTCCACGATCCGTCGCGAGGGAGCCGCCAGGACAAAAGTCGTTTTGCACGTCCACAATGACAAGAGTTCTGTTCATGCGGGCAATCATAGTCATCCGTAAGCTGGGCGGAGATGAAAACACCAATCCCATTTTATTTGCAGGAAATCCTCGACAGTGTCCGTGATAAGGACGGTGGAAAGGTAGCTGACTACATCCCAGAGCTCGCGGCTGCGGAACCGGAGTACCTGGGCGCCGCGCTGTGCACCACCACGGGCCACGTGTATTCGGCGGGTGACGCGGACGTCGAGTTCACCATGCAGTCTTTGTCCAAGCCTTTTGTCTACGCCTTGGCGCTGCAGGAACTGGGGTTGGACGCAGTGCGTGAAATCGTCGGAATGGAGCCTTCCGGCGAAGCGTTCAACGAGCTCTCCCTCAACCGCGATGACCACCGTCCGGTCAACCCAATGATCAATGCTGGTGCAATTGCGGTTACCCAGCTCATCAATGGCGTTGACTCCGGGGTTGAGGAACGCGTGGAGCGCATCCTTACCTATATGTCGCGCCTGGCGGGACGCGAGCTGGAGATCGATGAGAGCGTGTTCGGCTCGGAGCTAGACCACGCGGATCGCAACCTCTCTTTGGCGCACATGCTGCGCAACTACGACATTATTAAGGACGAAGCGCACGACGCCGTGCTTACTTATACCAAACAGTGCTCTATTCGAGTGACGGTGAAGGACCTGGCGGTGATGTCGGCGACCTTGGCTAATGGTGGCCGCCAGCCAGTAACGAATGACAAGATTCTGGACGCCGATGTCTGCCGGCTAACTCTGGCGCTGATGAGCTCGGCCGGAATGTATGACGGTGCCGGCCGCTGGATGGCCGAGGTAGGTATTCCGGCGAAGTCCGGTGTGGCCGGCGGCTTGCTCGGAACGCTGCCGGGGCAGCTGGGTGTTGCTACCTTCTCGCCGCGTCTGAACGAGGAAGGCAATTCTGTCCGTGGCGTGGAAGCTTTCAAGCTCTTATCTAAGGACATGGGCTTGCACCTGATGTCAACAGAGGAGCGCTACGGTGTCCAGCCGATTCGCCACATTATTGACGACGGCGACGCTACGGTCATCTATCTCCAGGGTGTTCTCAACTTCAACGCGGCTGAGACGGTCCTGCACGAGTTGGAGCGCTATGACTTGAGCGCGGACAAGGTGGTCTTGGAGTTGTCCAACGTGACCGCGACGAACAAGATGGGTCGTAGGATGCTCAAGGAGGGGCTGCGCCGAATTCGCGAGTCGGGCTTCGACATCGAGCTGGTCGACCCTGAACAAGAGTTGGAGGATCTGAAGATGTCCGACGGCACCGAGGTACCTGTGGGCGACCCGGAGGACTACCAAATCGCGGGCGAGCAGATTTAAAACCTGCGTAGTTGCCAACGGGGCGTCGGAAAGCTACGCCGGCGCCCCCTTCGTTGTCAGTTATGCAGATCCTGGGGTGGGGGCTCCCTCGCAAAACCAAAAGTCCCGCAACCTCATTTTTGGGAATGAAGCCGCGAGACTTTCTATTGTGCGCCATCAGGGACTTGAACCCCGAACCCACTGATTCGGGGCCAACCCCCCTTCACTACCTAGAATTAGGTCAGGCTAAGCTGCCCGCATGACCGTCTCACATCAATCTCTAAGCAAACGGGGGTATTCCTCGCGTGATTTGCTCGACTCGTTCCGCACTGAGCTGCAGGCGGCGGGTCGAGCCCCGGGCACTATTTCACTGCGCGTTAGTCATGTTCGGCGAATGATTGAAACAGTCGGCAAGCCCGTCGACGAGGTCGAGCGCGGCGACCTGGTCGAGTGGCTCGCGGCAGGGCAGTGGGCGGGCGACGCCCGCGCGAGCGCTCGCGCATCGCTACGCGTGTTCTTCAAATGGTGCGAGCTTAACGGCTACGCCGCCAACGTCGCCGCCGAGCTGCCAACAGTCAGGCGGCCGCGCAGCGTTCCGAAGCCTATCCCCGATGCCCTTATCGTCGAATCGATGCAACGTTCCTACATCGACCCCCGGGCGCGCCTTGCAATCGAGATAATGGCGACGTGCGGGCTGCGACGCGACGAATGCTGCAGAGTCCACTCGCGCGACGTTGAGCCCGTGGGGCGCGGGTGGCAACTGCGAGTCGTTGGCAAGGGTGGGCACGTGCGCGTCGTGCCTTGCCCGCCGCTACTCGCGCAGCGCATTCGAGCGGCGAATGGTTATCTTTTCGTCGGCGATGTCGACGGCCACATTTCGGCGGGGTGGCTCGGCAAGCTAGTTAGTCGAGTGCTGCCGGTTGGCTTTACCCCTCACAAACTTCGCCACCGCTTCGGCACCGTAGTCAACGATGAAACGCGAGACATTCGCGCGGTTCAGGAATTACTCGGGCACGCGAGTCTAGCGACAACACAGGTCTACGTCGCGACGAATGCCGAGCGGCAGCGCATCGCAGCGCGCACCGCGTGGAACATCGCTAGTTAGGCGTAAACACATGTCATTTCGTGAGTCGATCGCCCATGCTTGACAGTGATAGTCCCGCCGATAGGTACATAGCGCCCGCCGTGCTCGCGTTCCCAGCGCTGATAAAAATTAGTTCCGGTGATAGTGTCGCGGTCGATAACGAATCGGCGCGACGTTTCCCACGGCTGCATCCATTCGTCGCTAACGTTTTCGGCGGCGATTGTGAATTTTCGCGGGGCTGTTTGCTGCGCGGCAAGTACGGCCTTCGCGCCGTTTACTTCCCAATCTTTGTACGCTTTGACGCCCCATTCATTTGTGATTTGTAGTGTGCCAGCCGAAGCCGCGTCGCCGGGCACTGGGAATTTTTTAATCATGGTTTCCTCGCCGAACGTGCCGCCCGTGTAGAACTCCACCCACAACGGGTTTTGCTCGAAATACAGTTCCCACCCTTCGACGGCGACCTGGTCGGCAGTAAACCTCGCGTCAACCCACGCGCCGTTCCGGTTGTAGTAAGACGGCCAGACTTGAGATAAGTCTGGTAGCCATATTGCGCGAGCAAGCGGGCGCGATTCGACAAGGGCGTTGTAGGCCTGCAGCACTGTAACGGCGATGCTTTGTTCCGGTTGAATGAACTTAGTTGCCGGGTCGACGGCGTCGATAATTTCCACATCGGGCAATCCGGTTTGAATGTCGATACTTGCTTGCAGTAGCTTGGCGGTCGCTGCGCGAGTGTTAAACGTCTTGCTTAGTTCGTAATTCCATGTTGTGGATTCGACCGAATGCAGGTCAAGTCGCACCTGGTCGCCGCCCACGGGTGCGACTTCGATGGTGTCGATACTGCCGCGAAACAGTAGCGTCGAGCCCTTCAAGACTCGCACGCGCGCGCCGAGTATGTGGCCACTGCCGTTAGTCATTTCGACGGCGGCAGCGTAGTCGACGATAAGGGTCGCCGACAGGCTGCGCTTTTTTGGATCCTCGAACAGTGAGTCGCGGCCCCACGTCAGTTTAAGTCCGTCGACGATGTCGCTCGGGGTGAACGGGTATTTCGTGCCGTTGATGTCGAGCCGGATAGATTGCGCAAACTTGTCTACCATGCTTGGCGCCTTTCGTAACGGTTGAGCACCTCGCGAATTTTCACGGCGGCATCGTCGGCGTCGAGTACCCCGTTAATCGTGACGTTGTAGACCGGCGCGGTCGGCGTGTTTGCGCTCGGCAGTTGCTTCGCGAGATTATCGACCCGGGCGGCGGTGATGTCCGGCGTTAGTGCGGCGGTGATGTCCGGCGATTGCGGCAGGAATTTAAACAGTGAACCGGCCGCGAGTTGCATCGTCATTTCGGGCCCGTCGCCGGAAAATGACAGTGCATCGCCGACAGCGCGGGCAACGTCCATCGCCCAATCCCACGCATCGCGCAGCCACCCGATCAGGTCGGCGACGGCGTCGATAACGGATTTAATCCAATCCCACACATTCGACACCCAATCGGCGACGGCCCCGAAGGCATCGGCAGCGATTTCGCCTGCGCGGTGCACGATGTCGCGAAATGTTTCCGAATGCTGGTAAGCGGTTACGATGCCCGCGGCGGCAAGTCCTAGCACGGTGATAAATGCGCCGATAGGATTCGCACTAATGACAGTGTTCAGCGCGCCGAATGCGATTTTTCCCGCTTCGACGGCCTTAATGCCCACGGAGATACCCTGCAGCGCGCCGGTGAACGTGATAATCGCGGCACCGGCAATTTTGAATAGCTCGGGGTGCTTGCCAATTTCACCCGCGAGAGCGCCGAGTAACCTCGCGCCTTCGGTCACAATTGGCAGTAGTTGCTCGCCAAGGGCGGCCTTCGCGTTTTGCCACTCGGCGTTTGCGCGTTGTTGTTGTCCTGCGACCGTTTCGGACTCGCGCGAGAACGTGCCGAGCGCGTTCGATGACTGGTCAAAAAGTAGTTTTAGGGTCGCTTGTGTCTCGGCCTGCTTCGCCGCTTCGCCCTCAAGGCCAGACAGTCCCTGGGCGGCAAGCTCGGCGTCGATTGCAGCTTGATTAATCGATACCGCGTAACGCTCGATAGGGTCGCGCTCGCCGCGCAGCAGCGATGATAGGGCATCGACGGCTTCGGAGGTGGTGCCGCCGTACATTGCCGCGAGGTCAGCGCCGAGCGAGATTAGCTGGTCGGTTTGCCCGGCGACCTCATCCATCGGGATACCCATATTCTGCAGCTGCGAGCCCATAATCGAAGCCATATTCGCATATTCGCTCGTGGCAAGGCCCACGCCCTGGGCGGCCTGCTCGGCAGTCGCCATGACCTTGTCGGCTTGCTCGCCGAATACGGAATTAACTGCGCCCACGGACTGTTCCATAGCCGAAGCCGCATCGACGGTTTGCTTCGCGAAGGCTACATAAGCGCCACCGGCGACGGTCGCGGTCGCGGCGGCCTTATCGACGACGCCGCCGATTTTTGACAGCTTCGACTCGAAGCCGCCGACTTGCTTTTCAGCTTCGGAGAATCCGGCAGCGGCCTTAGCCGCGTCGGCGATGATGCGCACCGACAACACTGGAGATTTACCGGCCATTGTCCCACCCTTCCATAATGTCGATCATGGTCGTGAAAATGTCATCGTCGAGGTCGAGCAAGGCGGCCGGGTGCAAGCCGAGTCGCATCGCGATAGCAATCGACGAGCGAGTGCGCGACCCTACTGGGTAGGGTTTTCGACATCGTCGATAACCTCCATGTCATCGACAAGGTCGGCGAAGTCCTCCCACGTCTCGGGAATATTGTCGAGCTTCGCACGACGCGCGGCCTTATACACCTGCAGCGAGAGGTAGCTCGCCGGTGTCTCGGTCATTCGCGGCCACCCGCGCTTCGCGCCTTCGCGCTCGGCGGCGACGCGGTCGGCGTGGTACACGTTCACGGCCTGCGCTTCGCGCTCGGCGTCGATGTACTTGATTAGAAATTTCATTAGGTTACCCCATTCGTTGAGTTAGCGATTTTGTCGAGAATGTCGTCGAATTTTTTTTTATATTCTTTAACCCACGTCGGCTCGGTTTCGCTCGCTGCGCGAGTGAGAAACAACGTCGGTTTGATGTTGCGGCGGTGCCAGCCCCAATGAATCGGATTCGCATACGGAACTTTTTTCTTGCCACCACGGGCAATAGCCGCAGTTTGAGTGCCAGCGGCGCGAAGCGAGTCGCGCAGCAAGCCCGGTGTCGCCGATGTCATCGATGTGGGCGCGACGGGTACTAGCGTGCGCGCGCGAGAGATGACTGTATTCGCGACGGATTTATGCGCGTCCTTGATGTCATCCTTAAGGTCGAGCCCGGCCTGCTTCAAGGCTCGGCGAAGCTCGCGCGCACCGTCGACTCGCACGCCCGTCGACGGATACAGGTCGCCCATGTCTTACACCTTCGGCGCGAACTTCGGCAGGCCGGTGCACTGCCACGACACATCAGAGGTCGCGCGGGACTTCACATCGCCGCCGATACTTACCGGATCCATAGTGATGACGCCGGTAACCTTCGCGCCCTCGGCAGTGTTCGGCGTGTAGGTAAAAGCCACTTCCTTGCCCGCGTTTTGCCACGAATAGTCCACGATGCCGGACTTTGACAAGTCCTGCAGGAACGTCACGTCGAGGGTGGCGGAGTACTTCGAATCGCCCGCGCGGGACTCGCCGGACAGGACATGAAGTGGATCCTCGCGGTCGACGCTCGGAGTTACAGCGCACTTGGTGACCTGGGCGGCGAGGTCGAGTGCTGGCGTGCTTAGGGTGAGCGTGCCGGGGCCGACTACGTAAGACTTAATAGCCATGTTTTCATCCTTTACAGATAAAGCGTGTATGTGAAACGGATTGCAGGCAACTTGCCACCGCTCGGCGGCGTCGCTTGCTGGGCAGTGTCGATGTCGCGAATCGCGACGACAGAGTTAGCGACGGCGTCGAGTACATCGTCGAGCAACATCGATAAGTTATCGATGTCGGCGTCGCCGCCGAGGTCGCGGACAATGGCGAGGATTTCGCCGGTCACGCGCCCCGAACCGTCGAGGGTTAAATCGTCAATATTCGTCACCGTGACGAAACAGCCCGGGGCGGTGATGTTGCGAGCGTCAGTCGTGGCGGCGATTCCTGCGTCGGCGAGTAGCCCCGTCACGTGGTCGAGTGCTGCGCGAATCATGCGACTACCGGCTTTCGCCACGTTCCAATTTCGAGCAGCTGCGCGACCTCGGGGTCTTTTCGGGCAATGTAGACCGGCCCCATTTCGGTTACGGTGTCGACACCGCTCGGCGACTGCCGACGCCGGTCGATGCGAGCGATAAGCATCATCGTTCCGAGCCGCCACCGTTCAGGCCATTCGGCTATCGGCGCGCCCTTCCAGCCCTCGACAAGCTCGACCGTCGCATCGATGACTTCGCGCAGTGTTTCATCAGGGCGCGATGTTCCAAGGTGCGCGGCCATATCCTGCAGGGTAATTTCCGCCGCCATGATTACGCCCCGGCGTCGGCCTTCGCGCCGAACGGCACGGTAGTCAGGCCGCGAGGATCCTCAAGCAACGCGGCCCAATAGCCAAACAGCGCGTTGTCGCTGCCGCCGTGGGCGATGTCGAGAGCGTCGACGCGAATCGGGCTGCCGGGCAGCTCGCCGAATGCGAGCGAGTCGCGGTGATAGGCCACGACGTGACCGGCTGGCACTGCATCGTCGGCGATGAACTTCGCCGGGTCGATGTTGAACAGTGCAAGGTACTGCGGCTGGTCCATGAGGGTGATGTCGAACAGTTTGAACATGTCGTCAGTATTGACAAGGAACGTCGTAGCATCCTTGCGCAGCTTCTTCTTAATAATCTGGTTAGCCTTCGCGGCAGCGTGCAAGAGGGTGGGCTGCGACCCGGCTTCGGCGACCTTGTCACCTTCGGTCACGATAAATTCCACTGCGTGCACGTCGGTCTTTTCCTTGTAGGAATTAGCCATTTCGCGCAGGTAAGACTCGATGAACTCGGAGTCGGCGAAGTCGATGAACTTTCGGTCAATCTTGTGGCCGCCTGCGATGCGCTGCGCGTCGACCTCGACGGGCTCGGTCGTGATTTCGTTGGTCGGAATTTCTTGCAGGTTACCGGCGTAGTCGTCAACCTTCGGCGTTTCCTTCCAGCGCCAGCCGCGCAGCTTCATGCGGGTCAGTGAACGCTGCTTCATAGTAGGAACGATCAGTCGCTCGAACGGGGCGGCGGCGAAGAGCTCGCCGAGCCATTCCTCGTTCTGTACTGCAGGCTGCGCGGCCTGAGTGACCTCGGCGAGGGCGGCCGTAACGGTCACGCCGTTTACGGTGTCAGTGCCGTTAATCTTGCTCGCGATGATTTCGGAGACAGTGGTCAGCTTCATGGTTTCCTTTCGGGGGGTGGCTGCCGTGAGACTGGTCGCAGCTAGGCGGGTGGTGAGTGTGTTTCGGCGGGCGGCGGCAGTGGTCTTTTTCTTCTTCTCGTCCTCGTCCTCCTTGTCCTGGTCGTCATCCTCGACGGGGGCTTCGGGGTCGCTCGGGGGGGTTTCCTGCTCGTCCTCGTCGCGCTTTGCGAAGCTCGCGCCGGTCACTCGCGCATCGTCGAATGCCGGAACCGGAACAATGGCGACGGCGGTCAACTGGGCGGCGGTGAGCTTGCCGCCCGCGTGCTGCGCGTCGACAAGCTCGACAGACAGTGCATCGCGAATGCCCTCGACGATGTCGGTAATAGCGGCATCACCGTCAGGGGTCGCACCGATGCGGAACGACATAAAAAGTCCATCGTCTCGGACTTCGGCGGCGACGGCGCGACCGACCGGGGTGCCGCCCTGGTCGGAGTGGTCGCGATACAGCTTCACCCGGCCGATGTCATCGGGCAGGGTGACTGCATTCGCGTCGACGGTCAGGCGGCCCGCGCTAGTGCGGCCCGGCTTGCCGAACGGCAGCACTAGGCCGGTGAGCGTGCGCGAATCCGTTCCGGGGGCGGTCATGGTGTCGGCGGCGGCGGTCAAAAAATCGGGATTAATGAAGCGTGTCACCGGGGCGGCAGCCTTAAGATTCACTTTCTTTGTCCTTCGGGGTTGTGTCGAAGCGGGGTAGTGGTTTATCGGGCAGTATCCAACTTGCATAAGTTTCCAGCCACTTCGTCGCTTCGCGGGTGTTGAGAATTCGAGTTATCGCGGCAGAAACGGTGAGCACCGTCGCCACCCACGGGATTGAGGCCCACCCGAACTCGGCGGCGATGTGGGGCAGTAGGGGCAAGAAACTTATAGTCGCGGCGATAAACGTGCGTAGGGTCGCGCGCCAATGATTTCGCACGGGGCATTCCTTTAGTTGTGGTGGTCATAGTCAGGCAACCTCGCGGCGAGCCATACGCCGAACGCGAGCAACGCGAGCCCGCCCCCGGCAAGACCTGAAGAGAATCCGATAATCGAAGCAATAACAATCGTCATTTATTCGGAACCAATCTGTTGAGAGTCTGGGCGGCCCAGCAGTAGAGAATTACGGCAATTAATCCAGCGACAAACATCGTGAGTCCCTCCTAATTCGGCGTGCATCTATTCGGGTCGAGCGCTTCGGCAAGGATCGCCTTCGCGCGGTCGATGACTACGTCGAAGGGGAACCCCGGCCCGGGGTCGGTATGGTCGGATTCGTGCCACGCGCCGGATATGTCGGCGTGTCCACACACGCCCCACGCGCCGCGAGCGAGGTCGGCGGCATCGCGGCGAATAAGGGGAATGCCGTATGCCTTCGAGTAGGCGGCGAGCACCTGGGCGAGGGTTTCGAGCTGCGCGGGGCGGGCGAGCCATTCGTCGCGAGTCATCGCGGCGCGGCCAGCGAGCGAGAAATGGAACGCGGCCCGGTTGCCGGTGTACATAGCCGCCCACGGGATATATTCGTCATCATTTTCGCGAGCGCTCGCGCCGTCGCGGTCTATGACAAGATGATATGAGCCAGCGGCGGCGGGCGATTGCTGGCGCCGTGCCATTGCGACGGCGTCGAGGTCTTGCCCCTCGAATGTGTGCACCGCGAGTAAGCGGCGTGTGCCTGCGATGCCGTCATCGTTAGCGGTGAGCAAGGTGTGAGTCGTTTTGTATGCGTTAGGCATGTCGCGCTCCTTCGGTTACGGGGGTAAGTTTCGCGCCCCCCTTATTCGGGCTGCCGGCCCCGGGGCCGACATTTTGATTCGGGGCTAGGTTGGGGGTGGCTGCCGTGGGAATATCGTCGAGGATTCGCTCAGTGTCGAAGCGAATTTTTGCCCCGGCTGGATTCATGTCGGCAAGGTTGAGTCGCGCAGTGATTGCCGCGAGGGTCGGCGATAGACCAAACGCGATAAGCTCGGTCATTCGCGATGTCGAATTTTCATAGGACAACGACGTACCGCCCACGGTCGCGTCGATGAACGGGGCGGGCAAGTTTGCTAGTCGAGCAATGTCGACGGTCGCCGCATTGCGGCCAGCGATAAGTAGGTTTTCAGGTGCGAGTGAATGCTCGACTACCTCGACGCCGGGCGACGAATAGGACACGCCGTGGCGGCGGCCTTGGCGGGCCTGCACGTACCGGGCGATAAGCGCGTCGATTTCGTCATCGTTGAGAATCGCGTCGTTCGTTTGTCGCAGTTCGGTCAACGCTGCAGGGGCGTCGGCGACGCGAGCGCTCGCGCGGTTGAGCCGGTGAGCGTCGCGCAGTGCGTCGGCCCCGTGTTCCAAAATTCCCGCGTGAATGCCGGAAAATGTGCATACCTCGGCGGGGTCGGCGACCTCGCCGTCGACGATGACATCACCCTCGGCGCTGTAGTTCCACAGAGCAAGCGGAATGTGGATCGCGACCGTGGGCACGCCCTGGGCGTCGCGTTCGATAGCCCACGCGCTGCGACCGTAGAAAAACAAATCGTCGGCAGTCCAGAGCATTCGATAGAACTCGGTTTGTGGCTTGCCGGTCGAGGGCACGGTGCCAGCAATCCACGCCGGGGCGGTGCCCTCGACTGCAGTCAGCGGCACGCGGGCAATCGTAGTCACGACAAGATTACGCGCGCGAAGTAGCGCGGGAATTTGCATTGCGTAGTCGCGATTAATCGCCGAATCTTCAAGGTCGGGAAAATCGGCGATAGCAAGGTGCGCCGAGTTAGCCCACGGCGAGCCATACTGCGCGGCGGCGAATTGCTGCGGCAGCGACGTTAGGCGGCGAAGGCGGTCAATCAATCCCATGAGACCATCCCACCGCCGAGTGCCGACTCGCGCCGATTCGTCGAGCTAGCGCGAGCGGCGTCGCATCATCTCTAGTGCATGACTTGCAGCGGGGGCGTCGTTGTGAACACCCTTCAAGTGCACAGCTAGCAACTTCCACGCCGTCGCCGGTGTCGGCGCGACGGTGCGCCACTCGCAATAGTCGCACCCGATAACGTGACTGTAGAAACTTGAGTCGATGCGCGGCATCGCGCCCCCTTAACGGATAAACGGTTTAACGGACTTTTTCTGGGTTAACAGGCCATGCAGTGCCAGCGTCGCCGCTTCGAGGGCGGCTATCGAACCGGACGATTTTTGTCGTGACCATGTCCACGAATCGCCGAGCTTTCGGCGGTCGACAATCTGGAACGCGAGGTCGAGCGCCGGGTCGCTGCGAAACTTGATGCGCGGGTCGGCCATGCCCTCGCCGTCGACGTGCATAAGACGGTCGAACACTTCGGCGCTCGCCGTCGTGAGCTCGCGAGCCGTGGGTGATGTAGCTTTGAGCTTCTCGCGCTTCGCGTCGGCGAGTAGCGTCGACGAAGGCCCGATTTCGTCGATGACGATGAGCGAATCCGATAATTCTTGATAGTGCTTAAGCCGTTTCACGCCCCACGACGTGCCGGGTCGCACGTCGAGAATCTCGACGAATGGCACGCCGTCGACCATAGCGGCGGCGGCGATTGCCGTTTCTGTTCGGTCGATGTCGATAGCCGCGCCGAGTACGGCGTCAACATCGGCGGGCATCTCGGCGTCGGTCGCGGCCTGCGCGAGTACCCGCGCAGGAAACAGAGTTTCGCGCGCGCCGGTGCGAAGATTCCCGTAACCTCGCGCGAAGCCGGACGGGCCGAGCTGCGCGAGCGCCGACTCAAGTGCATCGCGGTCTATCGTTTGCCCGAACGCGGGGTGGCACTCGGCGACGATGTCGAGGTCAGTCGGATCCGCATCGAAGGGGATACCGTAGTCGAGCAAGAAAATCCCCGGGTCGCGTGAGTAGCCCTGGTCTACAAGGTTGTGGAACCACGTCGAGGTCGCCGAGCCCATTGTCGAGATGACAATCGTCTGCCGGTGCGCGCGGGTGGCCTGCGAAGGCGTAATGGCTTGCATGAGGTTAGCCGCTTCGACCTCGTCAAAACTCCATCCCTCGTCAATGATGTTGAGATCAGACTGTTCGCCATGCAGAGAATCCTCGTTCGGCGGGTGCGGTCGCACCTGCGAGCGAAGCGACGGAATTTTTAACGCTTCGCTGCCGTTAGTCTTGAGTACTTTCACGAATGGCGAGTGAAACGGCGACGCCTGCACATCGTCGACCAATTCGAGCCATTTCTGTCGCGCTTTTTGCCCGGTGTCGCACGTGTACCACACCTTAGCCCCTGGCAGCGCGAGCGCCTTGTGGAACTGCACCGCACTGCAGATGGTGGTCTTGCCAGATTGCCGGGGCACGGTGATAACGATAAACGGCCATTTCGGACGCCCATTCGGCAGGCGCGCCCCGATGATGTGCGCGGCAAGGCGCTGCCACGGCATCGGCGTGCGGCCTAAATACTTCGATACTTGTTCAATCTTCGAGCCCACGCCCTCGACTGGATCCGGCCATTCGGTGATAAAGCGCGGGCGGGGCGAGAGGTCGGCCCAAAAGTCAGAGATTCGACTCGCGGAGTTCGGCGAGTGCGCGGTTAAGCTCGTCATTCGCGTCGGCCTTCCTATCGGCAGGGGTGAGTCGGAGTGATTCGAGTACTTCGCGATACGGGCCGGACACCTGGGCGACGGCATACGGCTTACCTTCGGCTTCGGCGGCGTCGAGCGCCCACGCATTCGCCCGCGCGATGGAAATGAGCGCGTCGTCAATGTCATCGACAAGTTGAGCGTCGCGCGCAGCGGCGAGAGTATCGTCGAGGGCTTGCTCGTGTCGGCCCGGCTCGCGGGGTGCGCTTGTGATGTTGAACAGTGCATTGGTCATGTGGTTACACCTCGATTTTTAAGGGGGGTAGGGGTAGGGGACGGCCCCACGGGGTTAAATGTGGGAGGGAAAAAAGTGGCTGGCGCGGGACTTCCTGCGACCTCGACTTTTAAAAAACGCGACGCGACCGCGCCACCCGGGGCGATGATTCGACGATTCATTTTCTTTTTTCCCATCTTGATGAACGATTTTTTATTTCGTTTGTATTTACTGGATAAAGCAAACGCCATCGATGCAATGGCATGTCTTGACGCTTGGAGTTACAGCTCGCGTGAGCTGGTCGAAGGTTAGACAGTTCATCTGTTCCACCTAACGCACGCGGAATGATGTGGTCAGCTGTTGTCGCGCCCTCACGCCCGCACAGGTGGCACCGGGTGCCCCACGTGGCGAGGGTGGCCCGGGTGAGCCCTTGGGCGCGCCTGCCACCCCACGTACTCACAGCGCCCCCCGATAGCGCTCGACCGCCTGCGCCATATCCCCACCCGCTGCGATAGCCTGCAGCGCCGCAGTCTGAAACTTAGTTTGCCGGAACGTAGTTAGCGGGATACCCGCGCGAATAGTACCCGTGCAATTCGTCGCGAGAGCTTCTGCTGCGCACGCCTGCGCTACCGGGCAGCCCTTGCACAAAGTGAGCGCAGCGGCGATATTCGTACTCACATCGCGGCGACGATGACCGGGCGGCCAAGCCGCATCCCACAGAGTTACCGGCAGGCCACTATTCGCACACTTGGAATCCTCATGCCATGCGGGGCGGTGCCAGTCATCGAAGCGGCTGCCGGGTAGGGCAGTGGTGGGACTCATAGGGTTAACCTTCCAATCATGCGGTTGAGTAGTGGCTAAGGGTGGGTAGCCATAAAGCCCCCAAGGGGGCGGGGTCTTGATGACCTCCCACGGTCGACCTCCCACTTTGTGCCGCTTTTCGTCGTCATCCCACGCCGATTAGCCGCTCGGCATCACGGTCGCGAGCGGATTCGGAATGCGACCGTCGAAAAGTGATCAATTAATCGGGGTCGGCCCCGGGGCCGGTTGCACCTGGGGCACCTGCAATCGCAGGCATTAAAGCTCGATAACCGGACAAGGTTTGTTTTGGTGTTGCTGGTAACTCCTGCAGATAAAGCCAGCGGTAAAAGTCTGCTTAGTTCGTTATCACCGGAGTGATAAGGGCCGCGCCCGGCAAGATGAACGCGGAATCGCCGGGCGGGGCACTTAACGCCCCGGTGTGGGGCGAGTGCCTAGGGGGCTAGGTCACTTTCAGGAATGAGCGCGGGCGGTGGCGGCCCGGGCGCTCGACAGTCGCGGCAGATACGGTCAACGGGCACAAACTCGCCCGCGAAGATTCGCCCGCATCGCGCGCAGTGCAACCCCTGCGAGTTGCGGCGCGAAGGGCGAAAATTTCCCGATTCGTCGAAGTAGCCCATAGCGCTATGCCTTCGGAATTAAGACAGTGATCACCAAACTGCCGGAAAAATCTGTCGTTTCGAAATAAATGTTTGCGGTGTTGAGCGTATGGAACGTGCACGCTTGACCGGCGGCGGTGAGCTCGCCGAACTCGATTCGCCCGCTTGAGCCGTTCGCGCGATATGCTGCGACGGCGACGCTGCCGGTGCCAGCGCTAGTAATGGTCGTGAGCGCATTTGCTGGAATGTTGTACTGGTGTTGCGAACTGGAATTAAAAGAGTGCTTGATAAATCTAGTATTCGAATTTAGATTGAGTCGACCTGCAGTGACTCCTAACGTTGAGGCGGTAACAATGGTTTCGCAGCGCATTACTCCATCGACCTGGGCGTCGACGTACTTTTTATTTGCAATGTGTCTGTCGCCGGTAGGGTCGGCGATTGATGCACTTCCGTTAGAGTCGCGCAAGATTAAGGCGTTAGGCTGTACGACGCTTGTCAAGTTAGGCAAGTTCGTGATGTCATTCATGCGGTGAGTGTGTGACTTCTCGGCCTTGCCTGCGAGCGCAGTGTCGACAGTGGCCTGCGAAGCCTTGCCGTCGAGGGCAGTCTGCAGGCCGGTCACGTCGCCGATAGCGTGAGTGTGTGACTTCTCGGCCTTGCCCGCGACGGTGCGGACAAGGGCGGCGACCGGATCATCATCTTTCGCGAGCTCGATTGCGATTTCTTTGAGTGTGTCGAGTGCTTCGGTCGCGCCGTCGACTAGGGCATCGGTCGCGATGCGGATTAGTTGGTTAGTGCGGTCATCGAAGTCGGCGGCTTCGAGCTTCGCGTCGAGTACGTCGCGCAGTCCGCGCACATCGTCGAGGGCGTGGCCGTGGCCCTGGGCGGCTTTGTCGTCGAGTGCGTCCTGCAGGCCGATAATTCCGTCGAGGGCGTGGCCGTGCAGTAAGTCGGCCTTATCGGCGAGGGCGTCGGCGAAGGCATCAAGGGTGACAGCGTTATCGGCGTCGGCCTTCGCGTCGAGCGCGTCGCGGATACCGGGCACATCGTCGAGCGTGCCGATGTCCATGAGAATGAGCTCGCGCAGGGTGATAGGGTCACCGCCGTCGGGTACCGTCGCGTTAATGACTACTTGACGCCCGAAATTGTTGTGGAATTTGATGTCGAGCGGGCCGGGGTCGACCTCGACGGTTGCCTTGCCGTCGACAAGCTCGACTAGTCGAGAGTAGGGGCGAATCACCGCGCCGGATTCGGCGGCGCGAGTCGCCGGGGCTTCGAGAGTGATTGAGTCGCCGGTAATTGGCTGGGCGGTCACGTCGTAGATGTCGATAAGTAGGGTGCGCATTAATCCTCCAGTGCGGCGGCGAGTTCAGAGAGCTTGACAGCGGCGGCGAGTAATTCGTCGCGGGTGGGCATCGTCATATGGTGCATATCGGGGGCGTTAGGGTCGAGCATGACCGCGTCGATTTGCTCGTCGTTGCCGATAGCAATGAGCAAGGGTGGAACCTCGCCGGGGTGGCGGTTGACAAGTACCTCATAGACTCGCGCAGCGGCGGTGCCAAGGTGTGGTCTAACGTTCACAGGCGTCGCCTTCCATGTTGGCGGCGTGTGCCTGGTCGCCGTTCCACATGAGGTACATAGTGGCGATACCGATGCCGACGATTGACAGTGAAATTCCCATTATTTGTCTCCCTCGGCGTGTGCTAGTGACTCAATCGCATCGCGGTCGAAAAGGTAGCCGCGTCGGTTCGGCAATTCCATAGCGGGCGACAGCATTCCAGCCTTCACCCGCGACCACACAGTTCGGCGGTCGATTCCTAAACGGGCGGCAACTTGCCCGGTAGTAAGTAGCGCATCGGTCATATGCCCGAATATAGAACAAGGGATAGACCGGTGTCTAGCCGCAATCGGGAATATTACCGAAATGGCAGGTCAGCGAACTTTGCACCTTGACGGACAATTAGACACATGACTATTGTTGGTCATATGACTAATGCAATAGGTAGTACTGGAATCGTGCCAATGTGGGACGTTACGGATCGCATTCGGAAGGCGCGCGAGGTTGCGGGACTCAAACAGTCTGAACTCGCGGCCGAACTAGGAATGTCCCGAACGGTTATCGCCGCCGTCGAGCAAGGGGTGCGCGCGCCACGGCGCGGCGAGTTGATTGCTATTTCCTTCGCGACGGGCGTCTCGCTTGAGTGGCTCGAAAACAGCGAAACCCCCGCGCCGGAAGGCCCGGGCGGGGGTAGTGAGTGCGCCATCAGGGACTTGAACCCCGAACCCACTGATTAAGAGTCAGTTGCTCTGCCAATTGAGCTAATGGCGCATGTGTTGTCCGGCTGGCTTGTTTGCCTGCCGTGCAACGAGAAGTAACTTTAACACTCTTGTTGGAAAACTGTAAAATCGGCAGGTCACTTATGGTTTTCGTGGCCGTTTTGGCGTTTTGCTTTGCTTGCGCATGGGAGGGGGTGCCGAGCAGATAACAATTGGTTAACACGTGAAGCGCCGTGTGGTGTTTTAAAGAAGCTCGTTATAGGCTGATTGAGAAATTCTTAACCGACTCCTCTGTGCTTTATAAAAGGGCTCCCGTGATTAATCCCCTACCTCTTGCCCGTCGTGTTATCGCAGTCACCGCCGTTGCTTTGACTGCGACTGTTGCCGCAGCTTGCACCATTGATTCCACAGCTCAAGATAAGAGCTCCGAGCAGTCCGCAGCTGCCGCCGCTGGAAATGATGCTGCTGCAGAAAGCTCTGCCGCCGCTAAGAAGAAGGGACTTGAAGTCTCCGTTAAGGACGGTGCGACCGACGTCGATCCTTCCGAAACCATTACGGTAAAGACCGAAGGCAAAATGAAGACGGTTACTATGACGAACGAGCTTGGCGTCGAAGTCGCAGAAAAGCTGTCCGCCGACTCTAAGACCTGGTCCACCGATGAGGTCCTTGGATACAATCACACCTACACAATCCAGGCAGAAGACGTTGACGGAAACAAGAAGACCGTAACTTTCGCTACCCCACAGGCAGCGGGTGTTTCTGAGGTCGCTTTGTCGCCGATCCCCGGCGCCGAAGTAGGCGTTGGACAGGTTATTGGTGTTCGCTTTGGCAACTATGTCACTGACCGCAAGGCCGCCGAGGAAGCTATCACCGTCAAGACCACCCCTGAGGTTGAGGGCGCTTTCTACTGGATCAATAACCAGGAAGTTCGCTGGCGTCCGAAGGAGTACTGGGAGCCTGGTACCAAGGTAGAGGTTAACGTTGATCTCTACGGCAAGAATCTCGGTGGCGGTATTTACGGTGGCGAGGACTCTTCCACGAACTTCACTATTGGGGACCGCGTAATTTCCTTAGTCGATAACGCCACTAAGACCATGCAGGTCTTCAAGAACGGTCAGTTGCTGCGTTCTATCCCAGTTTCCTTGGGCACTGACGGTATGTGGGATACGCCGAACGGCCGCTACATCATTGGTGATGAGTACGAGTCCCTCGTCATGGATTCCACTACATATGGTCTAGCACTGGATGCAGGTGGTTACCGCACGAACGTTAACTACGCGACCCAGATGTCTTACTCCGGAATTTACGTCCACTCGGCTCCATGGTCCATTGGTGCCCAGGGCGTCTACAACCAGTCCCACGGTTGCATCAACGTCTCTCCAGAGGCTGCGCAGTGGTTCCAGTCGGTGGTTAAGCGTGGCGACATCGTGCGCGTGTTCAACACCGGCGGCGAGCAACTCAGTGCGTTTGATGGCCTCGGCGACTGGAACATGGACTGGGAGACGTGGTCCAAGGGCAATACAAACGCAAACGCTTAGAATAAGTTTCACTTCGAAACGGGGCGCATGGCTACAGTGGTGGACATGCGCTTTTCTGTTTTGGACCGCGCGGATTCAGGTTGGCACGGCGGGCATTATGGTGCCGAATCACCCGCCATTGATCATCGCGGAGCAGGCCGCGATGTTGGAGTCGCTGTATCCAGGGCGCATCATTATCGGCTTGGGCTCTTCGGTGGGGTTTACTAAACCAGTACGCGAGGCGTTGCGGCAGACCGTGGAGGCCAAGCAACGCTTCGATTCCGACCTCGCCCAAGTACGCAATTTCTTGCTTGGCGACGCCCCCATCACCCTCCGGCCCCATGCTGGGCCGCCGCTTTTTGTCTTGGCCGGTTTCCGCTCTGCGCTTTCTGCGGCCAAGCTGGGCTTGGGCGTCATCCTTGGCGGCCCAGCCGAGACGCAGGTTGAGGCTGCACGGGTTTATCGGGAGAACTTCCAAGGCACCTCGCCGGTGGTCATTTCCTCACTCAACATTGCGGTGGCCGAAGACGAGGCCTATGCCCGGCGCCTTCTCCTTCCCGAGGCCTATGCCCAGGTGCTTTCCCGAAGCACCGGCGTGTTTGGTGCACTCGACCCAGATCCCGACTTGAAAGGATTAACCGGCCAACAACGCGAACGCCTCGAGCAGACGCTTGCCAATACGGTCTACGGTACTCCCGCTGCGGTGGAAGCCAAGCTTGCCGACATCGCAGAGAAACTCGGCGTCGAGGAGTTCTTAGTCACCGGCGATATGCCCGACCGCGAGGGCAGAGCGCATTCAGAGGAGCTGCTCGCCGGGCTGGACTTGTTCATTCGCTAGCGCTCGTGTGCATTCGAACCATCTAGTGCGGCTGAGCGGGTTTCGTAGGGGCAGAAAGATGGTTCGAATGCACGCACCGCCGAAAAAGAGGCCTAATGAAGATGCGCGAGCGGCGCAGCCGTGGTGTCGCCGTGCATTCGCTTGAGAATGTTCTCTGCGGAGATAAGACACATAGGTACGCCAACGCCAGGAACGGTCGTGGCGCCGGCATAGTAGAGGCCTTTGACCTTGGAGGAGACATTTTTGCCGCGGAAAAAGGCCGACTGCGCCAGAGTGTGCGCTGGGCCAATCGAGCCGCCGCGCCAGGCGTGGTAGCGCTCCGCAAAGTCGGCCGGCCCGAGGGTGTGGCGCACGACGATGCGAGAGGCGAAGTCGTCGATGCCAGCCCAGCGGCCGATTTGTGCGATGGCGGCATCGGCAATGGCTTCCACGCGAGCAGACGGGTGAGCGCCGTAGGCATCGCCGTGGCCCAACGCGGTGTCCGCGGGGACCGGAACCAGCACGAATAGGTTCTCGTGGCCGACCGGCGCCACCGCCGGATCGGTGGCGGAGGTCTTAGAAATATAGATGGAATGCGAAGCATCCAACACACGCGTGGGCTCTGGGCCGTGGTAGACCGCACGGAAATCAGGCTCCCAGTCCTTACTGAACAGCAGCGTGTGGTGCGCCAACTGCGGCAGCTCACCCTTTACGCCCAGCAGTACCAAGACCGTGCCCAAACCAGCATCGCGCCCCGCAAAGTACTTCGCTGAGTAGGAACGCAGATGCGCAGGCAGCAGCGAGGTTTCGGTGTGGTGTAGATCGGCGGCGGAGACGACGGCGTCGGCAAGCAGCTCTTGGGAGCCTGCGGAAGTCATGATCCGGACACCTGTTGCGCGGGCCGAATCGTCGGTGAGGATTCCCGTGACCTCCGTTCCCAGCAAGAAGGTAACGCCAGCATTGCGGGCCTGCCGCGCTATAGCCTCGACCACCGCACTGAAGCCGCCGAGCGGATAGCGCACGCCTTCAACCAGATCAGTGTGGCTCATTAGCGAGTATATTGCCGGTGCTGCGGAAGGCTCGCTAGAAAGAAAGACCGCCGGGTAACTGAGCACCTGGCGTAGGCGGTAATCCCGGAAAGACGCCGCCACGTGCTTATCTAAGGTGCGGGTGAGTAGCTGAGCCAAAGTTCCTAAACGGGAGCGAACAGTTGGCGCGAGGAGCTCGCGGGCATCACTAAATGTGGTGTACAGGAAGCGCTCAAGGGCCACGTTGTAGACGTCCGTGGCCTGGTCCAGATAGTCCCTTACGCGCTGGCCCGCGCCGGGCTCGATGGACTCGAAGAGCGTGGCCACCTTATCCACGCCGGTCTCGACGTCGATGAACTGGCCCGAGTCGTCATAGACGCGGTAGGCGGGCGTGAGGTCAACCAGCGAAAGCTCCTCCGCAGTCGAGGTACCGCACAGCTCAAAGAAGTGATCGAAGGCCTTCGGCATCAGGTACCACGACGGGCCGGTATCCCAGCGGAAGCCCTCTGCAGACAGCGAGCCTGCGCGCCCACCGACCTCTTCGAGTTTGTCCACCACCGTAACCTGCTTGCCGTCGCGAGCGAGCAAAGCCGCAGTTGCAAGCCCTGCAATGCCAGCACCAATCACGATGACGGACTCTGGCTGTTTAGCCACAGCGCCACGCCTAAAGGTTTTCATCAGCGCGTCCTCCTTAGGGACTTCACGGTTGCCCGCAGCAGCAGGGCCAGCTTGCGCGGGATGCTGACGCTGACGCGCTTAGTGGGCAAGGCGCGAGCGGGCAGTGCAGCAATATCGTCGGTCAAAGCTTCGAAGAGATCCGTGGCGGCGATGACTCCCACCCGTGCCGTGAGCGGCAGCTGATCCATCACCGCGCGGGCGGCGGCTAAGTCGGCGCGGATGTCGGTGATGAGTTCATCCTTTGACTCCGCGGACAAGCCTGCCGAGCCGGCCTGGGGAAAGTAGGAGCGGCCAAGCTGGCCGGTGTCCGCGCCCAAATCCCGCAGGAAGTTGACCTTTTGGAAGGCCGCGCCCAAGCGGCGGGCGCCGGCCTCGAGCTCCCGGCGTTGCGCGCTGGAAACCGGCTGGCCCACCAGAAACGCGTCCAGGCACAGCAAGCCGATGACCTCAGCTGAGCCATAGACATACTGATTCAGCTCGGCCGTCGTAGAGTAAACACTCTGGTGTAGGTCGCGCCGCATCGACGCGAAGAAGGCCTGGATGTGCTCGTCTTTGAATCCACAACGGCGTGCGCTCAATCCATAGGAATGCAGAATCGGGTCGGTATGAAAGCGGCGATGCGGTGCCTGCAAGACTGCTTGCTCGTATGCGTCGAGGGTCTCTTGGACCTCCTGCGGGCTTAGTCCAGCTGCGGCGGCGGCACCGTCGACAATCTCATCCGAAATACGGACCACGGCATAAAGATTGCGGATGTCCGTGCGGGTTTGTGGGCTCAGCATTTGAGAGGCCAGCGAAAAACTAGTGGAGTAGGCCGCGATGATTTGCTCAGCAGCCCGCCCAGCGCCGTTGTCATAACGGGGCAGTGGGTTGGGGGTATGAGTAAAGAGCCTGAACAATGTACGCCACCTTTTGAAGGAGAAAGACCTGCCACCGCGCGGGCATTACGCAAGTCGCTCACGGCTATCGTAGCCCGTCATATCAAGAAAGACCCTAGTCTGCGAAAGTGCAGGCTAGGGTCTCATTCGGGGTGGCTGACGGGGCTCGAACCCGCGACACCCAGGATCACAACCTGGTGCTCTACCAGCTGAACTACAGCCACCATCGCTGCCTTAAAAGCAGCACGGATAAGATTAACTCACGCCGCGAGATTTACAAAAACGCCTGGTAATCGGCGGTAGTTGACTCCTTGAGTTTCGCTGCTTCCTCGGAAGAGGGGCCTTCGTCGGTGCGGAACACACTGCGGCGGTAGTAGTCCAACTCTCGGATGGACTCGATGATGTCCTGGAGCGCGCGGTGCGCCATGCCCTTGTCAGGCTGGTTGTAGTAGGCGCGTGGGAACCAGCGGCGACTGAGCTCCTTGATGGTGGAAACGTCAATCATGCGGTAGTGCAGCGCTTCATCCAAGCGTGGCATGTAGGCGCGAATGAAGGTGCGGTCGGTGGCGATGGAGTTGCCTGCCAGGGGAGCGGGATGCTCAGGGTCGCAGTGCTCAGCGATGAGCGCCAGGACGGCATCTTCGGCTTCCTGCAGAGTGGTGGTGGATTCGCGGATTTCCTTATCCAGGCCGGAGTTGGCGTGCATGTTGGTGACAAAGGCATCCATCTCAGCGAGCTCCGCTTCCGTGGCATGGACCACTAGGTCGATTCCCTCACCAATGACGTTGAGGTTGCCATCAGTGATGATGGCGGCCACCTCCACGATGACGTGGCGCTTCGGGTCGAGCCCGGTCATCTCCAAGTCAATCCAGACGAGTCGGTCATTCTTCGGGGCGATGTCAGTCATGGGTTTAACCTTAGTCCTCCTAGAGCCGTGCTTGTCGACGCCTCCCTTCCCACCGTCTGACTCAATCCACCGGCATGGAAGGTGTGGCGGGGGTAGGCAAAGGGTGTGTTTTGGCGCAGATAGTTCAGTTTTTCTAAATGATTTCTGTTAGCGGTATTGACGGTTCTTGAGCTGCGCATTAAATTTCGGTCAACCAACAGGTGATGCGAAGAGTTAGATTCTTTTAAAACATTTTCGTGATCGCCCTCACAAATTTCGATTGAAGTAGTGCATGATTCTTTATGTCACTCTTTATGTTAGAGATCACAATTTTGGAAAGTAGGTTCCCTCATATGGCCGGGTTCTTGGATGCTCTCAACTCCCTCATTTGGTCCCCAGCACTCGTGTTCCTGTGCTTGGGCGCCGGTGTCTATTTCACGATCGTGACCAAGGGGCTGCAGATTCGCTGTATTCCCGACATGATTGCGCAGCTGAAGAACGGCGAGAAGTCAGACTCCGGGGTTTCTTCTTTCCAGTCCCTAATGATTTCCCTCGCCGGTCGCGTCGGCGTCGGCAACATTGCCGGTGTTGCCACGGCGATCGCCTTCGGTGGCCCAGGTGCTGTCTTCTGGATGTGGGCGGTGGCGCTGTTGGGGTCGGCTACCTCGTTCGTGGAATGTACTCTCGCCCAGGTCTACAAGGAAAAGGACCAGGACACTGGCGAGTACCGCGGTGGCCCGGCGTACTACATCGAAAAGGCTTACCGCCACACCTCTGTGGGCCCGTTCATGCTGGTCTACGGCGTTATCTTCGCTGTCTCCATGATTCTGGCTACCAGCTACTTCCTCCCAGGCATCCAGGCCAACGGTGTGGCCGCTGCAGTGGAGAACGCCTGGGGCGTCAACGTCACCTGGTCCGCAGTCATCTTGGCTGGCGTCTTGGCCTTCATCATCATCGGTGGTGTCAAGCGTATCGCTAACTTCACCTCGCTCATCGTTCCATTCATGGCAGCCGCTTATATCATCATCGCGCTGACCATCCTGTTCATGAACTTCGGCGACATTCCACACGTATTTGGCCTCATCTTCAAGTCTGCATTTGACATGGAAGCAGGATTCGCGGGCATGCTGGGCTCTGCAATCATGTGGGGCGTAAAGCGCGGTATCTACTCCAACGAGGCAGGCCAGGGCACCGGCCCGCAGTCGGCAGCTGCTGCCGAGGTATCCCACCCAGCAAAGCAGGGCCTCGTTCAATCATTCGCCGTCTACGTCGATACCCTCTTCGTCTGCTCGGCCACCGCCTTCATCATCATCTCCACTGACATGTACAAGGTCTTCGAAGGCGAGTCCGAGGACGGCGCCGTTCGCTACGCCGGCTCCCTGCCTGACGGCATTGCGGTCGGCCCAGGCTTCGTTCAATCCGGTATGGACTCTGTATTCAGCGGTGTCGGCGCTTCTTTCGTGGCAATTGCTATCGCGTTCTTCGCCTTCACCACCGTCCTGGCTTACTACTACATGGCAGAGACCAACCTCACCTACTTCAACCGCTGGATCAAGAATGCTGGCGCACGCCGCGCGCTGGTGTGGGTCCTGCGCGTCCTCATCATCATCTCCGTCATCATTGGTGCTACCACCACCCCGGGCTCAGCGTGGGCACTAGGCGACATCGGAGTGGGTGCCACCGCATGGCTCAACATCATCGCCATCCTCTTCCTCCAGGTCCCGGCACTCAAGTGCCTCAAGGACTACAGCGCGCAGAAGAAGGCTGGCAAGGATCCGGACTTCGACCCTGAAGCTCTGGGCATCAAGAACGCCGACTTCTGGGTAGAGCGCAAGAACGCTCGCTCTTCCTCTGTAGCCGAGTAAGGCACACCAAAAGCAGGCTCGCCGAAAGGGTGGGAGTGCCTTAGGCCATCTTTGAGTAGAAGCTGCCGATGAGCGGTGCGGCAATCGGGGTAGGGACGATTTGGCCCAGAGCGTTCATCGCCTTGGACAGCGGGCCCGGCACCACGCGGCGCTGGTTGCGCGCCATGGCCGCGAGGGTTTCCGCGGAGCAGGACTCGTAGGTGGTCCACAGGAAGTCCGGCACCACCTTATCCACGATGGACTGCTCTTCTTCCGGAATGACCGCATCGCGGACTGGGCCTGGAGCCAGCAGGGTGCAGCTCACGCCCGTGCCCTTCAGCTCATAGTGCAGCGCCTCAGTGAAGGCATTTACTCCGGCCTTGGTGAACACGTAAGTAGCGTTGTTCGGAATCGAGACATTGCCCGCTGCAGAACCCACATTGCATATAGCGCCCGAGCGGCGCGGCAGCATCTGGTCCAAAGCGGCGCGGGTCAGGCGGTGCACGGCCTTGCCATTGAGATCGAACTGCTTGGTCTCATAGTCCCAATCCTGATCCATGAACTTGCCAAAGCTGGCGATGCCAGCAGAGTTCACGATGATGGAAATCTCCTTGTCTGCCATGAACTCGATGACGCGGTCGACGTCGGCTTCCTTTGCTAAGTCGGCGGCCAGAGCAATGGCATCCACCTCATGCTGGGCCTTAAGTTCCGCAGCGATGCGGTCGAGGACTTCCTGGCGGCGCGCCACCAGGATGACGTTGTAGCCGCGTGAAGCAAGGTCGCGCGCCATCGCCTCGCCGATGCCCTGGCTGGCACCAGTGAGCAAAGCATAAGAAGTGCGGGTGGGGGCGGGCAGCCCTGCGTGCTTAGTCATGAGGTGAAAATTCCTTTCGCCGTGTTAACAACTCCGTCTAGCGTAGACGAAAAGCCAGAAATCAGGGTGTTTATCAGGGCTCTCCCTGATGCAACATGGCGTGACATTAGGTTGAATTGAAAGTGAAAGGAGATGACAGAAATGAACAACAACCGTTTGACCCGTTCGACCACTGACACCTACATCGGAGGCGTGTGTGGCGGAATTGCCCAGGCCTACAACCTCGACCCAACCTTGGTTCGCGCGCTCTTCGTTATCGCAACGCTCCTCGGATTCTCCGGGATTTTGCTCTACATCCTGTTATGGGTGATCATGCCGGTTGCGTAATAAGCGCAAACTCGCTCGCTAATCTGCCGCAGCGGGCCTTATTGCAGCGGCCCAAAGCGCATGAACCGATGCCAGGTCTCCCACTCATCGCGGAGCCTGGCTGCATGGCGTGCGGGGCTTGCCACGGCGTCGATAAGCACGGCGTCCTGCATGCGCACACCGTTGTCGAAGAACAACGCCGCATGCCCCGACGCGCCATAACGCACCACCGGGACTAGGTTGAGGCCGTCGAAGGAAAGCTGCGCGTTCGGGCGTACATCAAGGCCCGCAATTGCCGCGAGCGTGGGCGCCAAATCCATGGGGGAGACCAGCTCCTTGCAGGAAGTGGCGGCGGTGTCCGTCACGCCCGGCCAAGCCAAGGACATGGGGGAAGGCCCGCCGCTTAAGGAACACACGGCGACCACGCCATGCTTGGCGACGTCGCGCAGCCGCGCCGGGTCCGCAGGTTCTTCCAGCAGGCGGAATACCGGGGCGTCCTCGGTACCTGGTGGGGAGTCGATGTCCTCGCTTATGCTGTAGCCTGCTTCGCGGAAGATATCCGTGATCCGGGTCTTAGCTTCGCGCTGCGGATACTGGCCCGTCAAGACGCTGTTGCGGGACTGCGCATAGCTGGGGGAAGGAGCCCACGCGTTGTCGAAGCGCATGCCGATGAGGGCGGCTGCAGGGGCCGTGACGAAGGTAGCCAGGGTGATATCCATGGATTCCATCCTAAGCTTGCGCCCCGAGCCGTGTGGAGAGGAAAGATACAAAGAAAAGGCCACCTTCTGCCGTGAATCCCGGCAAAAGGTGGCCTTGACCTGCGTGCCCCCAGCAGGACTCGAACCCGCGACACATGGGGTAGAAACCCACTGCTCTAATCCGCTGAGCTATGGAGGCATATCCCACATATTAGACCAGAGTGCTGGGCAGGCTGGAAGTGGGGGCGGCGCCTCTCGTCAGCCGCCTTTCACCGGCGAAAGCGGCGAGGGCTAGTAGGCCTAATGTTTAGAGCAGGTTGGCATTGTCGAGGAGGGATTCTTCGCTTTCGCCGCCGACGTCGAGGATCAGGTCCACCAGTTGCTTTGCCGCAGGGGAGAGATCGCGGTCGCGGCGGAAAATCAGCAAGGCTTGCATCGGAGGGATACCCTCCGCAATGCGGCGATAGTGAATACCGCGATGGTTTAGCGCTTGCGCTGAACTCGGCAACAGGCATATGCCGATTCCGCCAGATACCAGCGGGAGGCCGGTTTGCAGCGTGGAAATTTCCTGGATTCGGCTAGGAACTGCGCCAGGGGTCTTTAGGAAAACCTGGTCGAGCAGTTCAGGCATGCCAATGAACTCAGGGTGGCGGGGCGGCAAGATCCACGTTTCTTTGGAAAGGTCTGCCAAAGAAACCGGATCCGGCAGGTGGCTGAGGCGTTCTGGAACTGCCACGCGGAATTCCATCTCGGTGGCTTCGTGGACAATGAGCTCGTCGCGATAACGCTGCGCAAAAGCCTGCGGATCAGTTGAGGGCATGAGGCCTAGGTCGATGGAGCCTTCCAACACGCGGTTTAGGGTGATGGTGGGCTCTGGGTCATCGAGGAAAATATTGACGTCAGGGGCGCTCTCAAACATTCGGTGCAGGACCTCCGGCATGAACAACCAGTTGAACTCAGGCGCCGAGGAAATAGAAACACTGCCTGCAGCGCCTTCGGCGATTTCGGATATGCGCTGGGTAGCGTCGCTAAGCAGCGTTTCAACTTTGGAGGCGATGCTGTAGAGATAAACTCCTGCTTCCGTAGTCTTCACGCCAGCGCGACCGCGGGTGAGAAGTTGGACGTTGAGTTCTTTTTCGAGCTTTCGGATGGAGAGGCTAAGAGATGGCTGAGTCATGTTTAATGCTTCAGCCGCATGAGTAAACGAACCGTGATCAACAACGGCTCGGAAATAGAGAAGCTGGCGCGAATCCATAGCTCGTGATTATGCCAAAATTTAGAGAATTATTCGTTTTAGGTAAGGCAATGGTTTCGGCGGTACACTGCGCCTATGAAAAAACAGGACGGTACTGCCAGTTCACAGCTGCATGCAGCAGGGGCTGGGAAAGAAAGCCCGCAAGGCGCCGCCGTTAAGCCCGCTAGCGCTGCTGCCGCCAGCGGCGGTGCGAAAAATGCAAAATGGTTGTACGCCAGTGCAATATTCTTTGCGGGATTCGTGGGTGGCTTCATCTCCTTGTTCTTCCTCGCGGATTCGCTTGCTGCGCTCGGTATCCCTGACCCAGGCCGCCTGACCACCTTCGGACTGCCGTTCTTCCGCGCCGTCGCCTGGCTGCTTATGGCGTTATCTGTGGGATCGTTCATGGTCTCTGCCTTCCTTATCTCGCCGCAGATCCCCGACAAAGACAATGAGCGTCTCATTGAATCTCGCCTCACCGTGGATGGGCATATTGCGGCCCGAACGGGTGCCTTTGCGGCATTCGGCGTTGCCATCGTGGCTCTTCTTGAAGTTCCTTTGGTGATGTCGGACCTCACTGGTACTCCTTTTGCCCAGGTGCTCAACCCGCAATTGATGAGCATGGCGCTGGAAAGCATTGCTACCTCCCAGGCTTGGCTCGTCACCGCAGCTATTTCAGTAGTCGTTGGTGTCTTAGGCCTAGCCTCCAGAAAATGGTCAATGCAGCCCATCGCTTTCATGGTTTCGCTCCTGCAAATGGTGCCACTCGGCATGGAGGGACACTCGGCTGCTGGCGGCGACCATGACTATGGAACGAACTCCTTGCTCTTCCACCTGTTCTTCTTGGTGCTGTGGGTGGGTGGCCTGCTGGGGCTCATCGCCCATAGCCGGCGTTTGGGCCCGGGAATGGCTACGGCGGTTCGTCGCTATTCGGTGGTCGCGTTTGTATCTATCGTGGCCATGGCGGCATCCGGCATCATCAATGCGCTTATCCGCGTGGAGTTCAGCGATCTCTTTAGCACCCGTTACGGCCTGCTCATTGTCACCAAGACGGTACTGACCATCCTGCTTGCTGTCTTTGGACTGGCGCATCGTCAAATCACCATTCCGCAGCTGGAACGTCGCCCTGAGCTGTTTAGGCGAGTGGCCTTCGTGGAGGTCCTCGTCATGGCTGCCACGGTAGGCGTAGCGATTTCTATGGGGCGCACCCCGCCGCCACCGCCCCGGGATCCGAATCTGAACAACATGCAGGTGCTGTTGGGCTATGAGCTTCTCGACGCCCCGACCGTCACCAACATTTGGACCATGTACCGCTATGACCTCATGTTCGGCACCCTCGGTCTCGGACTCGCGGCGCTTTACGGTTACGCGCTGCTGCGCTTGCGTCGCCGTGGTCTGAGCTGGTCTCCAGTGCGCACCGCGTGGTTCATGCTGGGCGCGCTTGGTCTGACCTTCATCATGAGCTCGGGCATCGGTCTCTACATTCCGGCGTTGTACTCGATGCACATGCTGGGGCACATGTTCTTGTCTATGGCCATCCCGCTGTTCTTGGTGCTTGGTGCACCGCTGACGTTGGTAATGGAAGCTTTTGAGCCAGGTGCTCCCGGCAAGCCGACCATCCATGATGCGGCTGTGGCCGTGACCAAGTCCAAGGTGCTGAAGTTCCTGACGCATCCGGCAGTCAACCTCATCCAGTTCCTCATATTCCTCTATGTGCTCTACCTGTATCCCGATCTCTATCAGGTGGCGGTGTCCGAGCACGCCGGTCACCTCATTATGAACTGGGCATTCCTCATCTCCGGTTACATCTATTACTGGGAGGTCATCGGTCCAGACCCATTGCCGTTCCGTGCGCCGACCAACCTGCGCCTGCTAGTGCTGTTCTTCTCCATGCCGCTACACCTCTTCGCTGGCGTCTACCTCATGCAGCTGCAAAGCGTGCTGGGCGAGGAGTTCTACCTGTCGTTGAACCTGCCGTGGAACCCCGGCTTATTGCAAGATCAGCGCGTGGGTGGCGGCATCGCATGGGGCTTTGGTCAGTTCCCATTGGTCATCGTCTTTGGCAAACTCTTCCTAGACTGGCTGCGCGACGACCGCGCCACAGCGCGTCGCCACGATGCCAAGGCGGAGGTTGATGGCGATGCGGACTTGGAGGACTACAACGAGATGCTGCGGCGCATGAGCGAGGGCGACGCTTCCGGCTTCCGGCAGCAGTAATTTCACTGAGAAACAGCGCAATCTGTGAGTAACTCTCACCAACTGGTGGGAGTTATTTGCGTTTTGTTGACGCTGCCAACTAGTTATCCACAGCTTGCAAAACTTCCTCTTGTAGCCCTTGTCCATTCGCAGTGATGATGCAGGCAGGAAGGGGCGCAGCCCTTTCCGTCATCTGAGACCCTAAGACTCTAAAAGAAAAGGAATTTAAGGACATGTCCCAGCTACCTATCACCATCACTGGTCATCTCACCCACGAGCCGGAGCTCGTCAAAGTTAATACCGACATGTACAAGACACGCCTGCGTATGGCGTCTTCGCGCCGTGTTCCCGCGGATAGCACGGTAAACGGCGAGCGGGAGTGGCGCGATACTGATCTGATTTACATCGATGTTGAGATGTGGGGTCAGTTTGCCATCAACGTGAAGAAGTCCCTGCACCGTGGGATGCCGGTTATTGTCGTTGGTTCGGTGTGTTCGGACTCGTGGACCAGCCCGAACGGTCAAAACAAGTTCCGCACCTTCGTGAAGGCCTTCTACGTGGGTCTAGACCTCAACCGCTACATCATTTCTTCCCGCAAGCTGGAACACGTATACACCACGGATGGCCTGGAGCCACCGGCATCGGGCGATGAGATGCCGGAGATCGATCTGGATAGGACGGCGCAGTCAAACGCTGCTCCAACAGACGCCACCACCGAGTCCGAAGCCGAACGCGATGACGAGCACGACACTGCCGCTGACCGCCGGCAGGCAGCTCGCGGGCTCGGTGGCCAGAACGCTCTACATGTGGATGCTGAGAATGAAACAAGCGAGGAAGGCGGAGCCCAAGAGCTAGAAGAGGTATCCGTATAAAAAGCGGTGGATTGCTCCTCGGGTGAGGGGAGGAAAATACCTGCGAAGGATAACCCTAACCCGGGGCGCTTTGTCCTCCCATGTGATGTACTCTTTGTTGTGTTATAAACCATTCCCAAGTTAAGCAAAGGGTGAAACATGGGCGAATTCATCTACACGATGAAAAATGTGCGTAAGGCAGTCGGCGAGAAGCTCATTCTCGACAATGTAACGATGGCCTTCTACCCAGGTGCCAAGATTGGTGTCGTTGGCCCGAATGGTGCAGGTAAGTCCTCCATTCTGAAGATCATGGCCGGCATCGACCAGCCATCCAACGGTGAAGCATTCATCGATCCGGGCAAAACCGTGGGCATCCTTCTACAGGAGCCACCACTCAATGACGAGAAGACCGTTCGCGGCAACGTCGAAGAGGGCTTGGGCGAGATCTTTGAGAAGAAGCAGCGCTTCGAGGCCATCGCAGAAGAGATGGCCACCAACTACACCGATGAGCTCATGGAAGAAATGGGCAAGCTCCAGGAGGAGCTCGACGCTGCCGATGCTTGGGAGGTCGATTCCAAGATCGAGCAGGCCATGGAAGCGCTGCGCTGCCCGCCTTCCGACGCCCTGGTGAACAACCTCTCCGGTGGTGAGCGCCGTCGCGTCGCCTTGGCCAAGCTCCTTCTCTCCGAGCCGGACCTGCTGCTGCTCGACGAGCCGACCAACCACCTGGACGCCGAGTCCGTGGAATGGCTGGAGAAGCACCTCGCTGACTACAAGGGCGCCGTTCTGGCGGTTACCCACGACCGCTACTTCCTCGACCATGTTGCGGGCTGGATCTGTGAGGTTGACCGCGGCAAGCTCTACCCATACGAGGGCAACTACTCCACCTACCTGGAGAAGAAGGCCGAGCGTCTGGAAGTTGCTGGCGCCAAGGATAAGAAGCTGCAGAAGCGCCTGAAGGAAGAGCTCGCTTGGGTTCGCTCCGGCGCCAAGGCTCGTCAGGCCAAGAACAAGGCTCGTCTCCAGCGCTACGAGGAGATGGCTGCGGAGGCTGAGCAGTACAAGAAGCTCGACTTCGAAGAGATCCAGATTCCAACCCCGCCGCGCTTGGGCAACAAGGTCGTGGAGGTCAAGAACCTGGTCAAGGGCTTCGACGGCCGAACTCTTATCAAGGACCTGTCCTTCACCCTGCCGCGCAACGGCATCGTCGGCGTTATCGGCCCGAACGGTGTGGGTAAGTCCACCCTGTTCAAGACCATCGTTGGTCTGGAGCAGCCGGACTCCGGCTCCGTTGAGGTTGGCGAGACTGTTAAGCTTTCCTACGTTGACCAGGGCCGTGAGAACATCGACCCTGAGGCAACCGTCTGGGAGGTTGTTTCTGACGGACTGGATTACATCCACGTCGGCCAGAACGAAATGCCATCGCGTGCTTACCTGTCCGCGTTCGGCTTCAAGGGCCCGGACCAGCAGAAGCCTTCCAAGGTTCTCTCCGGTGGTGAGCGTAACCGCCTGAACCTGGCCCTGACCCTGAAAGAGGGCGGAAACCTGATCCTCCTCGACGAGCCGACCAACGACCTGGACGTCGAGACCCTGGGCTCCCTTGAGAACGCCCTTGAGAAGTTCCCGGGCTGCGCCGTGGTCATTTCCCACGACCGCTGGTTCCTGGACCGCACCTGTACCCACATCCTTGCCTGGGAAGGCAACGTGGAAGAGGGCAAGTGGTTCTGGTTCGAAGGCAACTTCGGCGACTACGAGAAGAACAAGATCGAGCGCCTCGGCGAGGACGCCGCTCGCCCGAGCCGCGTGACCCACCGCAAGCTGACCCGCTAGCGTTTAACGCAAAGGGCGTCCGGAAAACGGACGCCCTTTTAGCTTTTCCCTAAACCCCAACCCCAATTGGAAAGAGATTTTTAAAGAATGTCTTCTGAGAACGTGCACGCGCACACCGTTGGTGTCCGTTGGTCTGACTTCGACATGTACGGCCACATGATGAACGCCAACTACATCGAGCTGGCGCAGGAGGCCCGTTTGGCTTTTGCCATGGACCACTTCTACAAAAACGGCCTGGACATGATTGCGTTCGTGCGTCACCTCGACGCCGACTACGTTCGTCCGCTCAAGTGGGATGGCAAGAACAGCACGGTCACGGTTGAGACCACCGTGGTGCGCCTGGGTAACACCTCGTTCACCACCCGCCAGGAGATCAAGGACAGCACCGGCAACGTCGCATGCGTTATCACTTGCACCCAGGTTGTCATCGACAAGGCAACGCAGATGCCGCGTGCTATCTCTGAGGAGGAGAAGAAGATCATTCTTGAGAATGCTTTGGTTAAGCTGGACGCATAGCGTGAGCTGAATTCGAGCTCGCCGCGCATCAGTACGTCGAAGGAGGGCCTGCAAGCCATGGTCAACGAATCACTCGAATTAAGAGGTGGTGGACCTGGATTGCGGGCCCTCATCGCGCGTGCAGTGGGGCTGGACGTGGCGGCGTTAGTGCGCTTGCGCCAGCTCGACGAGAACACCGTCGACGTGTTTGTCACTACGCCATTTGAGGTGGTGGCCTCCCGCCGCGTGGAGGGCACGGTCTCCCGCGACGGGGCAGTGGTCTCTGCGAATGCTCTGCATGAGGCTTTGCTGCTTGGCGACGCCGAACCCGGCACCCTTGAGCTCGGCCCCGCTCGGGACCCTTCGTGGCCGGGCGCCCTGCCGCCAGCAACCGGATTCGTCTTGCTCGATACCCTGCCCGTTGAGGTAGTGCGGGAGCTTTCCGATAAGGGCCAGCAGCTCGCCCGCCAGTTCTCTGGACCCCTCGGCCCACCGGCGAGCCTGCTGAATCAGACCGTGGTTACCGTCACTGGTCCGGAGAACCAAGAGGTGGGAATCCCCATGCGCATGATTTTCGCCTGCACCAACCTGGGGCTTATTCCCGGCTTCGCTGCGCCGATGGATATTCCACGTCATCTACGCGTATCCGGCCTTGGCCGGTGGGTCCGCGTCGACGCCCCCTTTGGCAGTGTGTATCGCTCGACGCGGCTCTCCCTGTTCTAACCGATACCTCGTCGGCCACGGCGCTAGAGTAGCGCCCACCCCAGCAGCGCCGCACCCACGGCTACAGACCACGGCGGCGCCTTGAAGAATTGCAAAGCAACGTAGGTCGCAACCGCAATTCCGGCGCTAGCCCAGCCAGTGACGCCGTGGGTGATAATCGGGTCCCACAGCGCTGCGATCAGCAGGCCGATGACCGCGGCATTTACCGCCGCGAAGGCGGTGCGCAGCCACCTTAAGTGTTGCCACCGCGACCAAAAGTGCAGTGCGGCAAGTGTTAGCAAAGCGCCAGGCAAGAAAATCATGACCGTGCCCAACACGGCGCCGCCCACGCCGCCGTCGACCGCGCCAAGATAAGACGCGAACGTGAACAACGGACCCGGCACGCCTTGCGCCACTGAGTACCCGGCCAGGAACTCCTGTTGAGTGAGCCAGCCTGCGCCCACGAATTTATCCTCGAGCAGCGGCAGCACTACGTGTCCGCCGCCAAAGACCAGAGCGCCTGATTGGTAGAACGCGTTGAGACGGGTGATGAGCCAAGCATCGCTTAAACGTGCAGCTATGGCCAGCCCGCCGAGCAGGAGGAAGAACGCGCCCAAGCAGCCCCACGCCAGCCGGACCGACACCGCACGGAGCCCGTGCTCAGCGCCCGCTTGCTCACCGACGCCCAACTGCCCGCGCAAGATGGTAGCCCCGAGGAAACCCGCAATGAGGATGACCGCGAGCTGCCACGAGGAGCCCGCGAAGATCAGCACGAGGGAGCTCACCACCGCCAGCGCCCAGGCCACAGGTGTTTTGAGCAGCTTCTTACACATGCCGATGATGGCGTGCAGGACCACGCCGGCTGCCGCTGCCAACAGGCCAGCCAACCAGCCTGCGCCTACAGGCGAGGCAGTGGTTTCGCCGCCGACCACTAGGCCAAACACTGCCAATATGAGTGCGGAGGGGATGGTGAAGAGGAACCATGACAAGGCCATTCCCGGCAGGCCGGCGCGGTGATAGCCCACCGCCATGCCCACCTTGGAGCTGGCCGGGCCGGGCAGAAACTGGGACATGGCGACGAGATCTGCGTAGGTGGCGTCGGTGAGCCAACGGCGGCGCTCGACAAACTCGGTACGGAAGTACCCCAAGTGCGCGGCCGGTCCACCAAAAGCTGTCCAGCCAAGCGGACCAAAGGATCGGTTGACCTCTGAAAAGCCGCCTTGTGAAGTCGTAATTCTAAGGATGCTAATGGCGTGGGGGCGCCTTCGCGAGCTGGGGATGTAAATCGCATTCGCATCAATAAACTTTTTCTTTTCTAAGGAGAAAGCAATGTGTATCGCCGTCCCTAAAGAGGTCATGAATAACGAAAATCGCGTGGCTCTGACTCCGCTTGCGGTGTAGACCTTGGTTAAGGATGGCCACGAGGTGTTAGTCGAAACTAGCGCTGCTGATTAGCCCTGGCGGTTGATTAGCATCTGCGCTACGCGCTCCATGTGGTCCCAGATCATGTGTCGGTAGGCCGGCGGAATGGTCTCCTCATCGATCTGGGCCAGCGAGTTGGCCATGAGTTCGAGCCAACGGTCATGCGCCTCAAGATTGATGGGGTATTCCGCATGGCGCATGCGCAAGCGCGGGTGCCCGCGGTTATCGCTAAACAGCTGCGGGCCTCCCCAATATTGCACGAGGAACCACTTCAGGCGTTCCTCGGCGCCCTCCCAATCTTGGTCGGGATACATTGGGCCGATGACGTCGTCGGTGCGGACCTGGGCATAGAAACCGCCGACCAATTTGTCGAAGGTCTCCATGCCGCCAACTGCTTCATACACGCTTGTGGGCTGCATAGTGTTTAAGACTCGTTTCCGGGATCTGCGGGATTAAGAGAGCTCTCGATGAATGGGTATTCGGCCTCATCCATGTCATAGAAGCTCACTCCCTGAGGATATGGGGTGTCGATGTTGTGCGCGTGCATTGCGTTGAGAATCTTCGCCTGCAGCTTGCGCTGAACGCCCCATTGCTTGCCCGGCAGCGTCTTCACGGTCACGCGGAAGGACATGTGATCGACCTCGAGGCTGGAAATGCCGTTGACGTCGGGCTGATCAAGGAGGTCGTCGCGGACGGCGTCGTCAAGCGCAGCGTCCTGGACAGCCTTGGAGATGACCTCAAATGCCTTGTCGGGATCGTTAGAAAGCGCGACTGGAACCTGCACACGGGCCACCGAGTAGTGGTCTGAGTGGTTGGCTACCTGCAGGATCTCGCCATTGCGGACGTACCACAGGGCGCCGTCTATGTCGCGAACCGTGGTGATGCGCAGGGAGATGGACTCCACGTCGCCGAAGACGCCATTGCCCAAGTCGATGGTGTCGCCGATGCCGTACTGGTCCTCCAGCAGCATGAAAATGCCGGAGAGGAAGTCTTTGACCAGCGACTGCGCACCGAAACCAAGAGCGACACCAACCACACCGGCGGAGGCCACGAGAGGTGCGACGTTGACGCCGACCTCGGATAAGATAGCGAGGACTGCCCACACCCAGACGAAGATGCCTGCGGCGGAACGGCCCACGCTCGCGAGGGTCTGCAGGCGCGAAACGCGGCGTGCCTCGTGTGTTTTCGCCAGTGCGGTGTCCTGCTTAGCGACCTTGCGGCGTGGACGAACCTGTGATTTCAGGCGCCCGTTCTTGATGCTGTTATCGGCGAGCTTGGTGATGAGCCGGCGCAGAAGCCAGTGGGCGACCAAAGCGATGAGCAGGATGATCGCGATGCGAATTGGTTTGTCGACGAGCCACGATTGTGTGGTTTCGTTCTTCCAAAACCCAGTGACGGTTTCGACTGCTTGCTCGGCATTAGGGCTAGCTGCGAGGAGCGCGGTGCTTACGGTGGTGGTAGGAAAACTCATGGTGCTTTCTACTCGGGGAAAAATTCAAAGTGTACGCCGGAACCAGTCATGATTCCGTGTGACGCACAACCACACCATGGTACGGAAATTCTCAAAGTTTAAGGGAACGCCCATTGATGAGATGAATAAAAACATTGCAATCACTGTTTGAAATGGACAGCTTGGTCTAGAGTTTCTAGACATGACTGAGAACCGCGCCCAAGGCTTTTCCTCCAGATCGATTCATGCTGGCTACCACCCAGACCCCTACATGGGCAGTATTAACGTGCCGATTTACGCGTCGACTACGTTCCAGCAGGACGGTTTGGCGCAGTTGCGCGGTGGTTTTGAGTATGGACGCGTGGCCAACCCCACCGTGCGTTCGCTTGAGTTAACGCTCGCGTCCCTGGAAAACGCTGAGTACGCGCGATGTTTTTCCTCCGGCATGGCGGCGGTGGACACGCTGATCCGCATCATCGTGCGCCCGGGCGACCATGTCATCTTGGGCAATGACGCATACGGTGGAATGTACCGCTTGCTGCACCACGACTATGGCCAGTGGGGTATCGAGCTATCCATCGTGGATACCACCGATGCCTCTGCCGTGGCTGCGGCGGTGCGTGAGAACACCAAGCTCATCTGGCTGGAGACCCCAACCAACCCGGCTACCAACATCACGGACATCGCTGAGGTGGTCAAGCACAAGGGCAACGCTCAGATCGTTGTGGACAACACCTTCGCTACTCCTTACCTGCAGAACCCGCTGGATCTCGGCGCAGACCACATCCTGCACTCCACCACGAAGTACTTGGGCGGACACTCTGACGTGCTGGGCGGTGCCGTGGTGACCAATTCGGCGGAGATGGACGAGCGCCTGCTCTACTTCCAGGGCAATGTCGGCGCAGTGTCCTCGCCATTCGACGCCTACCTCACCGTCCGTGGCATCAAGACCTTGTCCGTGCGCATGGACCGCCACTGCTCGAATGCGCAGGCCGTGGCCGAGTTCCTGGAATCCTGTCCTGAGGTCAAGCAGGTCCTGTATCCGGGTCTGCCTTCGCACCCAGGCCACGAGCTGGCGAAGAAGCAGATGCGCGGCTTCGGCGGCATGATGTCCGTGCGCTTCCACGATGCGGAGCATGCAAAACAGGTATGCCTGAACACCAAGCTGGTGACCTTGGCAGAGTCCTTGGGCGGCGTGGAATCCCTCATCGAGCACCCGCAGAACATGACCCACATTTCGGCGGAGGGCTCCGAACTGGTCCCGCCGGAGGATCTGGTGCGCATTTCCATTGGTATCGAGGACGTTGCGGACCTCATCGCGGACTTCGAGCAGGCGTTGGACGCGCTGCACTAGATAGTGTTGGGGCGCCACAACCGCTAAAGGTGAGTGCTTGGTGCCTCATTGCCAAAAGCCCAGCCCTAAGCACCCGGCCCTGGATTACCAGACCCTGAGGTTGCGTTTTATCGCGTCGGGGACTGCGGATGTTTTGAATTCTTCACGCAGCTTGGTGGTTGTGTGTTTCAACGATAAGACGCTTTCCAGTCGGCTCTTTTACTTGCTTTCGCGTGTAGCCGGCATGCTCCGACAAGTAATCCAGCGCCTGGGATGCTGCCGCCTGGTGGGCTTCATCGACGATGCCACGCACGGCAGAATCTGCGCCCATACCCTCACAACAAGGAGACAGATTTCGGCGCACAAAAAGTCAGATCGAAGCCTGGAACACTGTCCTTTCTCGGAGCATTTCCAAGCCCCGCACCGCTCGGAGCGACAGCCTTATTGAACCAATTCTCAACCGTTTTCCCGACACAAGCGCACCGTTGTCGGCGCCCAAAAATGCCGAAACCTCGGCCACGTTTTCTCCTCGAAGCCACACCGAAGCCGGTTGCTTTCCGTCCTCGGAATAGTACGAATCCGTCCCCCGATTCTCATCAACCGTGGACTGATAATAGGCCACGGAATGCGCACCCATCTTCGCGATAGTCAGCACGCCGCCACCTCCTCAACGAACCCCACGGTGACCACCTGGACACCTACTAGGCAACTTGTTGCAAATGTACCAAAGAAAAATCAGTCATCGGCCTGATAGTCCAAAACCTGGCGGGCAATCAGGCTGCGCTGGCGCGGAAATAGGTGCTTGCGTCAGGCAGACAAACGCGCGAGCGATTGGCGGATTAAGCAGGTAAGCACGCGACAACGGCGAGCGTTGGGACGCGGATGAAGCAAAGATAAGGTCCACGGATAAGCGTGTTTATCCGTGGACCTTGATGGCGTTCATCGCAGCGCGTGTTGGTAGCGAGCGAGAAGCTCCTCGGACATAAAGAGCCTCCACCCTAAGAAGGGATCTTTAATCGCGATATTTTACGGTTAAAAGCCATGTCCCTTTTGGTGTTGGAACGCATACACCTATTGCCTTGAAATGGGACTCGTAGTAGGCGAGCTTACTCATGCACTCTACTTCCGAATGCAGCACCCTTGAGGTAGATTTCCAGATTTTATCCCAGAGTCCATAAGGCTGATATGTAACCTCACTACGATCGTTCGGTTCAATCAGAATTGGCGATTCAGGATTAGACTGAGAACCGATCTCAGACCAATCATCCATAGTTTCATCTGGTGACACAGTTGCAGCATTAGCTACAATAGGAGAACTTGTAACCAATGAAAATGCAAGAGCGTAGGCAACAAACTTACGAGCACGTAACATCAAGACCTCACTTAAGGGTAGAGAATGAATCCAGATTCCTTTTCATTATGGTCGTTGCTCGACCAAATATCTTCAGAAATAGACAGTGATGTTTTTCCTACTACCTCAAATTTTCTAGAACGCCTCAAATTCTTAGCTGAGAATTTCTCTGATGAATCAGGAAACATTGAGGTAAATCGCATTGCTTTATCTATAGTCACTACCGTCGGTTCTCTCGAACAACGCATTCAAACACTGGAGAAAACTCTTGCAGACCCTGGGATATCAGGCAGCTAAAGGCAAATTAATCTAGGCCGTGTCTCTTAATTAGTTGAGAGTAAGTGTGAAAGAGTTTTCGGTATGAGCAGTCTCGAGAATTTCCGAGAGGTACCCGAGACCACATGGGAAATCATCGTTCCACACCTGCCCTCTACCACCGGAAAGTCGGCAGGCCATTTTCCGATAATCGCACCATCATGGAAGCCATTGTCTACAGGTTCCGCATCGGATGCCCATGGCGGGATCTTGCAGAACGTTTCGGACCTCGGCAAACATTGTGGAAACGCCACAATCTCTACTCGCGCACGGGAGTCTATGACGCCATTCACCAACCCGTAGTAGCGCTTAAAGACACCGAAGGCACTATTGACTGGAGTTTAAGCGAAGCAGTCGAGGAGGTCTCCCCAAAATTGTTGGTCCTGGCTTGATCTTGATTCAGTGGCCGCGTGAGGTGCGATAGATCACCTCACACAATTCGTCAAACTATTGCCCACAATTTGGACAGTATGTAACCTCGGGAGCAGTTCGGCCCTATAGAGATCGGGAACACTATGAAAACTCAGTCAAAAGCATTGGCTTCACTAGCTTCCATAGCTATCCTTTTTGCTAGTCAAGGACTAGCCTCCGCTGCAGAAAAGGACGATCCTACAACCCCTCAAGAGTTCCAAGAACAGACCGTTGCGGAAGGAACAGTCACCCCAGAGGTTCTGGATCAAGCTTTTGAAGAACTGATCAACTCGGATGTTCCCCGAACTGTAAATGATGACTCCACCGTAACCTTCGACCTCGAGCACATGGATCTAACGTTAAGGGATCCACATGCCATCACCCCCTATGTGAGCGGAGGGAAAGAAAACGGGGGATTCTGGGTAGAGTTCACCCCTCTTGAGCAGGATATGATCATCAGCGGATCGGGGTTTGCCCTAGGGGCCGCCATCTGCGCCATTCCCGGTGTCGGGTGGGCTGCCTGCACCGTCGTTGGAGCCATCATCACTGGGGCAACAGTAGTCCTCAGTCACCACAAACGCTGCAATAATCGCTTAAAAGCCCATTACACGTGGGCCGGAAGAGTCCGAGGCATCGAGTGTACTTAACGATCAAGTGTAAAGAGGACTAATGAACAGACATAAAATATCTCCCAATGCGATTGTCGTTGCACTATTTGGGCTGGCAATTTCAGGTTATGTCGCCATCACAAACAAGTCGATCCTCGGATTTTTCATCCTCATACTGCTCACTATAGTTGCAGCGGTACTGGTCAATCGCGTCAAAAACAATCATCAGGAATAACCAGTGAGTAAAGTCGTCAGCCGGCGGTTGCATCCGTTAGCGTGGTGTACGAGTTAGTTCTTGTGATGGGCCCCGAGGACAAATAGGGCGACCATCATGGGTACCTTTCGAATCAACTTCTACCTATCCTCGAAAAGGACGCCGGGCGTGACCCCTGAAAAGTAGACAAGGTGAGTGGCAGTAATGCTGCCTTGGTCAGTGTAATAGATTGGGCTTCAAAGACATCGGGCGATACCTGTCCGCATCATGAGTGTCGGCGCTGTGTGTTGTATCTGATGCACCACCGAAATACCTCCCGCCGGCATTGCAGCGGATTGTCGAAGACTTTCCTATTGCGCAGGACCTCTCTTTTCATCGTGGAATTAAATGACTCTGCTAACGCATTATCTGCACTGGTACCGATAGCACCCATGGACTGGATTACGCCAAGTTCCTGGCATCGTGTGCTAAACGCTGCTGATGTGTACACCTTGTGAGCCGTGGTCCGAGTGATAAATTGGGCCCGCCTTTGTCCTTGCGGGACAGTCCAGCGCTGCGCATCAGCCGGGCTGTGTGCTCGCGTCCAATGTTAATGCCCCGGCGGCGCAGCACGTGCCGCATCTTCTGTACGCCGTAGACGTCGTAATTTTTGGAAATGAACGTCGTGACTATGCTCCACGAGGGCAGCGTCGCGAAGACTGCGGGCGCTTAAGCCCCGGGCCTTGGATTGGCGGTATCCACGCGAGCTAAGAAAGATGCCTTCGCGATGCGTGTTTAACGTCTGGCAGATGATCTCGACGCAGCTTGGCGGCCTCTGCCACAAGGTCCTCAGGCAACCGTTCGGTAACGCGTCCCTCACGTCGAGCGGGCTTGCGTCCATTGCCCCGCTGTGTGCCATGATCTTGCAGGCTGCCTGCGTCGAAATACTCTCCGCCAGAATGCGGTCTTCCACGAGGCGGACCACACGGTCTTTTGCCTCCTGATCAAACTTCTTCGGCATGTTCGAGAATTTTCCCATTTACTCAAACGGAACAAACCGAGGGCATTTTACGGTAAGACCGAAGGAGAAAACCCAATATCAAAGGCCGCCCAACGTCGCGAAAGAAAACCAAGAACTGCGTAGGGCCTACCTCAGCTTTTAAGCGAGGCGTAATAGGCGGCGTATCGGCTGCATCGACACCATGGATCATGGAACTGAGTGTTTCTAGCGACGGAGAATTATCACCGAGAACCCGAAGGATCTCTGCCCAAGTCATACCCTCGTCATAAAGTTTCTTCACCGTAGGGCGAAGAGCTCTTAGTCGAGCCGGAGAAAGCTGCTTTCTAGTCATAGACATAACTCAAGGTTCTCTCCGTGCACTGGCCTACAAACCAGCACACGACTCGCGCTACACGAGGTCTCATAAAAAGTCCGCAGTCCCTCGTCAAGCGCGTGCGAACGCGACCTCAAGGTCTGCTTTTGCGTGGCTGGGTGTTTGCTAAGGGGCCGTGATTACTTCGCCGCGCGACGCTGACGAGCGAACTCAGAGAGCACGGCACCCGCAGCAACGGAGGCATTCAAGGACTCAACCCAGGTGGTCATCGGAATGGACATGATGACGTCGCAGTTCTCGCGCACCAAACGGGAGATGCCCTTGCCCTCCGAGCCGATGACGATGACCACAGGGTCCTTGCCGCCGGTGTAGGTATCGAGGGTGTGCTCGCCGCCAGCATCAAGACCCACGACCTGGTAACCCGCCTGCTGGAACTCCTGCACCGTACGGGTCACGTTGGTCACGCGCGCCACTGGCAGGCGAGCCGCGGTACCCGCGGAGGTACGCCATGCCACCGCAGTCACCGAAGCCGAACGACGCTCCGGAATGATGACGCCGTGGCCGCCGAACGCAGCCACCGAACGGATGACGGCGCCCAAGTTGCGCGGGTCGGTGATGTTGTCGAGGATGACGAACATGCCCGGCTCGCCAGCGTCCTTCGCGCGGTCCATGAGCTCGTGGAAGTCCGCGTACTTGTACGGCGGAATCTGCAGGCCGATGCCCTGGTGCATACCATTGCCGGTCATGCGATCCATCTCGTGACGCTGAATCTCAAGGATAGGAATGTTGCGGGAATTCGCAATGGCCACGGCCTCCGACAGGCGCGCGTCGTTGCGGGTGCCCTGCACGATGTACAGCGAGGTAGCAGGCACCTTTGCGTGCAGACACTCCACGACCGGGTTACGGCCGACGACCATCTCCGCCGTCTCCTTCTGGTGGCGGCCCGAGTTGCGGCGCTCGCGCTCCAGCTTGGCCTTGTGCTTCGCGTGGTAGACGCGGTCCTCTGCCTTAGGCGTTGGCCCCTTGCCCTCAAGGCCCTTCTTTACCTGGCCGCCACTGCCCTTAGTGGCGCCTTTCTTGTTGGTCTTGCGGATGCCCGCGCCGCCGCGGCCGTGTGTACGTGCCATGAATTCTCCTTAGGCTAGCGACCAGGTGGGGCCGTCAGCAGTGTCAGTGATGGTGATGCCAGCGGCGGCGAGGCGGTCGCGGACGGCGTCCGCAGTTGCCCAATCCTTCTCCGCGCGGGCTTGGGTGCGGCGTTCCAGTTCCGCTTGGACGAGGACGTCCAGCGCTGCATCCGCATTGCTTGTCAACGTCCCATCTTTCCACTGTTCATCCAACGGATCAAAGCCCAGCACCGCGGCCATGGCGCGCACGGACTCAGCCGCCTTGCGGGCCTCGTCTGCAGACCCTTCTGCCAGCGCCTTGTTTCCGGCACGGACCGTGGTGTGGATTTCGGCCAGTGCCTTCGGCACGGCGATGTCGTCGTTCATCGCGTCCTCGAAGCCCTGGGTCCAGTCTCCTACAACGAGGTCGTCGAACTTGTTCACGAAGTCCTCGATGCGGCGGTACCCGGCAGCGGCCTCGGTCAATGCCGCCTCGGAGTATTCCAGCACGGAGCGGTAGTGCGCGGAGCCGAGGTAGTAGCGCAGCTCGACCGGGCGGACGATCTCCAGCATGTTGTCGATGGCCAGCACGTTGCCCAGGGACTTGGACATCTTCTCGCCGGCCATGGTCACCCAGTGGTTGTGCATCCAGTAGTTGGCAAACTTATCGCCCGCCGCGTGCGACTGCGCTACCTCGTTCTCGTGGTGCGGGAACTGCAGGTCAAGGCCACCGCAGTGGATGTCGAATTCGCTGCCCAAGTAGTAGGTGGACATAGCCGAGCACTCCAAGTGCCAGCCTGGGCGGCCTTTGCCCCACGGGGTGGGCCAAGAAGGCTCGCCGGGCTTGGCGCCCTTCCACAGGGCGAAGTCCTGCGGACCGCGCTTTCCGCGCGCAAGCGCCTCTTGTCCCTCGCCTTGGTCCATATCCTCGACGCGGTTGCCGGATAGGGAGCCGTAGTCAGAGCCCTCTGCAGCGTTCCAGGCGGTCACATCAAAATAGACCGAACCAGCGCCGTCTACCCCCGCGGTATCGTCAGGTACCGCGTAGGCGAAGCCGGCGTCGATAAGCCGCTGCATGTAGTCCACCATCTGGGTAACGAATCCCGTGGCGCGCGGCTCTACCGATGGCGGCAGGACGCCTAGGGTGTTGTAGGCCTTGGTGAACTCGCGCTCGTAGGTGGAAACCCACTCCCACCAGGGGCGACCGTTGTCTGCGGCCTTGTTGAGAATCTTGTCATCGATGTCGGTGACGTTGCGGACGAAAGCCACGTCTAGGCCCTGCGCCATGAGCCAGCGGCGCAGGATGTCGAAAGCTACGCCGGAGCGCAGGTGGCCGATGTGCGGCTGGGCCTGCGGGGTGGCACCACACAAGTAAATCGAGGCATGCCCTTCTTTTACGGGCACGAAATCGCGCTGGGTGCGGGTGGCGGTGTCAAAAATGCGTAGGTTACTCACCCGAACCATTCTAGGCTATGGGCTCTTGGCTGTTTGCGGTTGCTTTAAGACACAGAGTTGCGCCTTCCACGCGCGCCTTTCCCGGCAGATACCCAGCCCTGGAAACCAAGACCTCCTGTTCGCTTTCGCCCACGCTTTCCGACGCCGCGCTTTTCACCAGGGAGCTGCGTTTCCAGGGCTGGGTGTTTGTGGAGGGAGGAGCGGCCGAGCGTCGGACGCGGTGGGGGCTGGGCCTAGTGCTCGGCGCGGAGCACGGTGGCGAGGAGCGAGCCAGCGGTGCGGTCGGTCTCCTGCAACATGAGCGGGTCGGTTCCCGGCATCGGGGAAATCGTGGTGTCAGGCCACTGCGAGTAGGTGGGGATGCCGATGACGTGCAGGCGCGGATCGGTGCTGCCGTCGGGGCGAACAACCTTGCGCTCCCAGGTGGTCTCCGGGGAGCCCGTGGCGTTGCCGTGGTCCACGAATGGACGCACGCGCTCCTGCAGGGAAACCGCGAGGAGGTCTGACGGGCGGCGCACGTCGGGGGAGTGCATCCACGCATCGATGAGCCAAGGGCTGGTGGCCGTGCGCTCGCCGGAAGTCAGCGTGAACTCAGCATCGGTCCAGCTCAAGGCGGGGCGGCCGCCGAGGAAGGTGGCCAAGCCGGCGTCGACGAGGGCGAGCAGCTGGCGGGTGCGGAACAGCGGCGGGCCGGAGCCGACCATCTGGCCAAAGGCCATGAATTCCTTGTAGTTAGTGGTGCGCGATTCCCAGGTCATGCGGCCCTCGGAGCCAGCAATCGAGGAAGGCTTGCGGGCCGCGGAAATGGCCCACAGCGCGGCCTTCAAAGGGGAGTCGGCAGCAGCGACTGCTTCCACGATGTCGCGGGCAAGTCCCTCAGCGATGTAATCGGTGAGCTCTTCGATGGTGGTGCCGGCGAAGTCAGCGAGCGGATTGACCCAGTGCGCCAAGTCGAGTGGCTCGGAAGAAACGCCCTCGAGCGCCGCGTTGAGCTCGCGGGAAAGTCCCACGACGTCCTGTGCGGAAAGCTTCGCTGCGTCGATACGGGAGACAATCTCCGTGAGCGGAACCTGCAGCGCATCTGGGCTAACGCGTGCTTGGGTCTCGTAGTACTCGGCGTAGGCATCGCGCACGATGTGTGGCAACAAGTCGCGGCCGAAGTCCACCTCGCGGCCCTGGACCAGTGCCAGCTGCTTGCGGAAGCGCACCAGCTCCGCGCGCGGCGGCAGTGCGTGGTACTCGGATTTTGGGATGTAGGGGTAGCCGCGGCCGGAGGAGACCACGAAGTGGGGTTCGTTGCCGGATGGCTCGTAGCGCAGGCCCGAGCGGGTGGAGTTATCGGTGTGGAAGACGCCGCCGCGGTCGATGGTCAGGAGCGCCATGATGTCGAAGAAACCCATGCCTAGGCCGCGCACCAGTACATCCTGGCCCGCCGGCACCTCGGAAAGGGGCTGTTCAACTGGGTTGTTGGGGCGTACCCAATGCAGCTGGGAGGAGACCTCGGCCAGGTGCTGCTCAGAGTCAGTTGGGCCGGGAACCTGCCAGCCGTAGGCCAAGACAGTGGCGTCGCTTGCAACGTGGGAGCCGTCGGCAAGATCGATGACGTCGTGGCCCTCAGCCTCGTTTACAGCTACTGCGCGCGAGGAGTGGTTGACCACGGTCACGGTCTTAGGCAGCTGTGCCAACGCCACCTCGAAAGCCCAGCGCAGGTAGGCGCCGTAAAGCGCACGCGATGGGTTGGACTCGGGGCGGGTGGTCTCGATTTCGGCGCGGAAGGACTCGTCGATGGTGACGGGGTGGGCGTCGAAAAGTGCCTGCTTAGTAGGGGAGATGCCATCTCGTTCACCACGCAGGAGCTGGATCCACTCGTACTGTATGGGGCCTTCCAACACGGGGGCCGTCATGGTGGACTCGGGCTCGGTGAAGAGGGTGACCGCGCCTGCGAGGGTGTTCATGCACAACGTCTGGGTTTGTTCGGTATCCCAGATGCGGCCGGCGCCGAGCTGCGCGTCGTCGATGAGGTGCAGCGTGAGGCGTGGGATCTCCGCAAGCGTGTGCAGGTGAGCGGCGAGGCGCTCTACGACTGATATGCCGCGTGGGCCCATGCCCACGATGGTGATGGATGGCGTGGATTCATGCGAAGCCAATTCTATTCATCCTTAATGGCGGGTCTGCAGGCTCGCCGTTTGAGAAAAATTATTAGACCGTTTTGTCTATGGAATTTATACCAACAAGTCTACGTTGTGTTAGTTTACAAGCCTATTTACACTCTCATAAACGAAAGCTACCTCGTGAAAAAATTCCGCACTATCGCCAGCGTATTGGGTGCAGCGGCCCTGCTCGCAGGATGCGCAGCGCCCAGCGGCGAACAGGCAGGGGAGGACAGCAACGTCCTGACCTACCTTGAGCCGCAATTCTTCCGCACACTGTATCCACCCGCGGCCGGCTTTTACCCTAATGGCGGCGTGGTTAACCAGCTGACCGACCGCCTGCTTTACCAAGACCCTGAGACTTTGGAGCTCTCCCCGTGGATCGCCACCGAGATGCCCGAGGTGAACAAGGACGCCACCGAGTACACGTTCAACATCCGCACGGACGTGACTTACTCCGACGGCACCCCGCTGACCGCGGAGAATGTGGTGCGCAACTTCGATCTTTATGGCCTCGGCGATAAGTCGCGCACACTGACCTCCTCGGAGCAGATTGCCAACTATGACCACGGTGAGGTCGTGGACGAGGACACCGTGAAGTTCTACTTCTCGGAGCCTTCCCCGGGATTCCTGCAGGCCACCTCCTCTTATAACGCGGGCCTTTTGGCGGATAGCTCTCTAGAGCTCGACGACGAGGGCTTCGGACCGGGCAACGCGAAGAAGGTTATTGGCTCCGGCCCGTTCGTGGTCGATTCCGAGAAGATCGGTACCGACCTCGTTCTCAAGACCCGCGAGGATTACGACTGGGCTCCACCGGCAGTGGAGCACCAGGGCCGCGCCGACATCGATGGCGTGCACTACATCTTGGCTGCAGAGGAGTCCGTGCGCACCGGCGCGATCGTCTCTGGCCAGGCCGATATTGCTCGCCAGATCTCCGCGCCGCAGGAAGGCCTCCTCGAGAACAAAGGCGTGCAGATCATCTCTCACGGCACCAACTCCATTAACAACCAGTTGGGCTTCCGCTTCAACCACCCGTTCCTGCAGGACAAGCGAGTACGTGAAGCCATCATTCACGGCATCGACCGCGAGGAAATCCTCCGCGTGCTCTTCTCTGAGTCCTACCCGCTGGCTCAGTCCTCCGTGGCCCAAACCGGGCTGGGCTTTAAGGACCAGTCGGCGGCGTACACCTTCGACCCTGAGGAATCGAAGCGCCTGCTGGATGAGGCCGGCTGGAAACCAGGCCCGGATGGAATCCGCGTCAAGGACGGCAAGCGCCTAGTCCTGCGTTCGAATACCGCGCTGCCACAGCCGCGTTCCAAGGAAGTCATGACCATGGTCCAGGATCAGCTAGGCGCGCTGGGCATTGCGATTGAGATCAACCCGGGCGACCAGGCAACTCAGAACGCAGATGCGAAGTCCATCGACAAGGTGCAGCTCTATCACATCATGGTGGGCCGCGCGGATTATGACGTTATTGCCTCTATGTACTCGGTGAACAACCGCGACGCCCTGCTCAACCAGGACAAAGAGGGCAATCCTCTCGACGCGAAGCTGGAAGAGCTGCTGGGCAAGGTGACCTCCAGCCCCAAGTCTGAAGACCGTAAGAAGGCCGTCGAAGAGGTGCAGGATTACCTGACCGAACAGGCTTACGTCATCCCGTTCTTCGAGGAGCCGCAGGTCTACGCAGTGGCACCGGAAGTGCACGGCTTTAGCCCCGAGTCCGTGGCCCGCCCGTGGTTCTACGAGGTCAGCCTTGAGCAGGAGGATAAATAAATGACTACCAAGCAATTTGCCGCCCGCATTGGGCAGGCCATCCTGGTGCTGCTGGTGACCTACACCGTGGCCTTCTTCCTGCTGTCCGCATTGCCTTCCGACGCGGTCATGTCCCGCTACGGCGACCCCGCCCTGGGCCTGTCCGAGGCGGAGATTGCCGCCATCCGTGAGGAGATGGGCGTCGATAAGGCGCTGCTCGTGCAGTTCTTTACCGGCCTCATCGGATTCTTCACCGGCCACTTCGGAAACTCCACGCAGACGGGTGCGGCGGTGTCGACGCTCATTGCCGACGCCCTCCCACACACGTTGATTCTGGCCGTCTGCTCGATTGGCCTGGCCATCATAGTGGCGCTCCTCGTGACCTTCCTGGCAACCCTGCCGGGACTCGGCGCGATTGCCACCTTCTTCCGTGGGCTGCCTTCCTTCATGGTTTCCCTGCCGGGCTTCTGGATCGGTATCCTGCTCATCCAGCTCTTCTCCTTCCAGCTGGGCTGGGTGCGCATCATTGAGCCTTCCAGCATTGAGGGCCTGATTCTGCCCACGCTGACCCTGTCGGTACCGATGGCGGCACCGCTCATTCAGGTCCTCATTCGCTCCATCGACGAGACGCAAGCGATGCCTTTCGTGCAGGCGGTGCGCGCTCGCGGCGCCTCGGAGTCGTGGATCTTCTGGCGCAACATCTTGCGCAACTCCCTCCTTCCGGCACTGACTATGGCGGGCCTGCTCTTCGGTGAGCTCGTCGGCGGTGCCGTGGTCACGGAGACCGTCTTTGGCCGCAACGGCCTGGGCTACATGACGGCGCAGGCGGTCTCCAACCGCGATACGCCGGTTCTGCTGGCCATCGTCCTCATCGCCGCGACTGCCTACGTCATCGTCAACCTCGTGGTGGATCTGCTGTACCCAGTCCTGGACGTGCGTCTGCGCCGTCCTGCCCAGGATTCCGTGAAAGGAGCCCGCGCATGAGCGCGCCAACATCTAACGCCGTGAACACCGCACATCCGGTCGACGGCATCACCACACTGCGCCGTAACCGCCGCCCCGTCGGCCGCGCCCAGCGCAACCCGTGGACCAGTCCAGCCTCCATCGGGGCTTTCGTCATCCTGGTGGTGGCTTTCCTCGCCGCCCTTTTCCCGGGCCTGTTTACTAACTCTGACCCGTACGCCGGCACCGACGTCGCGCTGCTGCACTCGAGCTCCGAGCACTGGTTCGGCACGGACGCCGTAGGCCGCGACCTCTACGCTCGCGTGGTCTACGGCGCCCGCCAATCCCTGCTGGGCGCGCTGATTGCCGTTGCCGTGGGTCTCGTGGTCGGCACCTTGCTCGGCCTGCTGGCCGGCTCGCTGCGCGGCTGGGTCGATTCGGTCATCATGCGCGTGGTTGACGTGCTGCTGTCCATCCCCGGCATCCTGCTGTCCCTGTCCATCATCATCGTGCTGGGCTTTGGCTCCCTGCAGGCCGCCGTGGCTGTCGGTGCGACGTCGATTGCCACCTTCGCCCGCCTGGCCCGCTCCCAGGTCATCACCGTGGCTGGCTCCGACTACATCGAGGCCGCCTACGGTGCTGGCGCCACCCCGGCGCAGGTCATGGCCCGTCACATCCTGCCCAACTCCCTGACCCCGGTCATCGCCCTGGCCACCCTGCAGTTCGGTTCCGCCATCTTGCAGCTGTCCATCTTGGGCTTCCTGGGCTACGGCGCCCCAGCGCCGACTCCGGAGTGGGGTCTCATCATCGCGGAGGGCCGCGACTTCATGGCTACCGCATGGTGGCTCATCATCTTGCCGGGCTTGGCAATCGTGGCCGTGGTGGTCTCTGCCAACCGTCTTTCCCAGAACTTCCGAGCGGAGGCATAAAAACTCATGACTGATAACCACACTCCTTTGCTCAAGGTTCGCGACCTCAATGTTTCCTACACCACCGCGGCTGGCGAGGTGCCGGCCGTCCAGGGCGTCAGCCTCGAGGTCTACCCGGGCGAAATCACCGCCATCGTGGGCGAGTCCGGTTCCGGCAAGTCCACCTCGGCGATGGCCGCAATCGGCCTGCTTGCCTCCAACGCGCAGGTCGACGCCGGAACTATCGAGTTCCAGGGCCGCGACATAACAGACCTCGACAACAAGCGCTGGCGCGAGCTGCGGGGCCGTTCCATTGGCCTCATCCCGCAGGACCCGAACAACTCGCTCAACCCGTTGAAGACAATCGGTGCTTCGGTGGAGGAGGGCCTGGCTATCCATGGCGTTGGCACTGCGGCTGAGCGCAAGCAGCGTGCCATCGAGCTGCTCGACCGCGTGGGCATCGACGACCCTGAGCGCCGCTACGGCCAGTACCCGCACGAGCTTTCCGGTGGCATGAAGCAGCGCGTGCTCATCGCGGCTGCAGTGGCGCTCGAGCCCGAGCTCATCATCGCCGACGAGCCAACCTCCGCGCTTGACGTCACGGTGCAGAAGGTCATCCTGGACCTGCTCGATGAGATGCGTCGGGAAACCGGCGTGGGCATCCTGTTCATCACCCACGACCTGGCGGTGGCAGGCGATCGCGCCGACCGCATCGTGGTGATGGAAAAGGGTCAGGTCCGCGAGTCGGGCCAGGCGGCCAGGGTTCTCACTGATCCGCAGCACGCTTATTCACGCCGCCTGCTTGCCGACGCCCCGTCCCTGTCCGTAGCCGACGTCGCCAACGCTAAGCGTCGTCCCGCGCGCAGCACCGAGACCGTGCTGCGGGTGCGTGACCTCACCCAGCGCTACGGCGACTTCCTCGCGCTCGATGGCGTGAGCTTCGATGTCGCCAGGGGAACCACCCATGCGCTGGTGGGCGAGTCCGGTTCCGGCAAGACCACCACTGGCCGTTCCATCGCCTTGTTCAACGCGCCGACCTTTGGCTCCATCGAGCTGGCCGGTGCAAATGGTGGCTCCACCGAGCTGACGAAGCTGAAGGGCAAGGCTCTGCGCGAGGCCCGTAAGAACGTGCAGCTGGTGTACCAGAACCCGTATTCCTCCCTCGACCCGCGCCAGTCCATCGGCGACGCCATCGCTGAGCCACTGCGCAACCTCGCGGGCGCGTCCAAAGCCAAAGCGAAGATCCGCGCCCAGGAATTCCTGGAGCTGGTTGCCTTGGACCCGCAGCACTACGACCGCCGTCCGCGGGAGCTTTCCGGTGGACAGCGCCAGCGCGTGGCCATTGCCCGCGCGATGATCGTGGAGCCGGAGTTGGTGGTTCTCGACGAGGCAGTCTCCGCGCTCGACGTGACCGTGCAGGCACAGATCCTGCGCCTGCTGACAGACCTCCAAGACGAGCTGCAGCTGACCTACGTATTCATCTCCCACGACCTCGCCGTGGTCAACCAGATCTCGGACACGGTCTCCGTCCTCTCCCACGGCCAGCAGGTAGAGTTGGGCCGCACCGCGGACGTCTTTGCGAACCCACAATCCGAGTTCACCCGCCCCCTCATCGACGCCATCCCAGGACAGCGTTACCGCGCCGGTGACCTCAATCTGGGCCTGTAAGGGCCCGAAAGTTAAGGAGTTTTCATGGCATACATCATCAACCAACTAGCCGAGGTCAGCCCGGAGATTGCCGAGCTGCGCTCCCGCCGGCCTGACGCTTTGGCTAACGCGCAGCTCTCCTTCGAGGCACTTCTCGAGCCGGCTGAGGAAGGAACCTTCCCGTTTACTGAGCGCTATGCCGTGGCCGCCTTCGTGGCTGGCATCTACCAGTCCACGAACGCCCGGGACTTCTACGCCGACCTGCTGGCTGACGACGCCCCGGCAGAGCTCAATGCCGCGGTACAAGAGGCCATTGCGCACGGTATTTCCGTCGGCCCATACGCAGATGCCGAGGGCATTTCTGGCGATGCCGCCGGATTCATCACCTTCGAGTCCGTTGCCGGGCTAGGAGAACGCCTCGTTGCAGCCTTCGACTTCGCGCATCTGCTGGTGTTCCATCCCAAGGACGCAGCGCCCGAGGCCATCGGCCACCTGCAGGCGGCGGGCTGGTCGGACGATGACATCGTCACCCTCGCGCAGCTCATTTCCTTCCTGTCCTTCCAACTGCGCGTCATCCACGGCCTCGTGGTCTTGGGCGGCTCTACGGCTTGTACTCCGGAAACGGAGAGCAAGGAGGGCGTCGCCAAGCTAGGCTGGCAGAACCACGAACGTACCCTGACCCCGGACGTCCATGCTCCAGAAGGTTTTGTGAACCACTCCCTGGGCTGGAAGCCATGGCTGGCACCGCTGCCCAAGGATGAATTCACCCCAGAGCACACCGACGCGCTGATCCGCCCGGAGCGTATCGACTCCGAGTATTTCCGCCTGCTGGCCCGCGACCCTGCGGCGCTGAAGGCACGCACACTCACGGACCTGGATATCTTCTACAACACCGACGGAGGTATGGGCCGCGCCGAGCGTGAGCTGGCCGCAACTGTGGTCTCCCGCTTTAATGGCTGCGAGTTCTGCGCTTCGGTGCACCAGCAGCGCTCGAAAGACGAGGGCGGCGATGCCGATGCCGTGGATCGTCTGCTCTTTGAGGGACTCGACGCAGATCTGGGTTCTGAGCAGTGGGGCGTTATACGCGACGCCTCCCGCGAGCTGACGCGTACTCCGTTCGCCTTCAACTCCGGTTGCGTGGCCAAGCTGCGTGGCGTCGGATTCGATGATTTGGCCATCATCGACCTCATCAACTCCGCCTCTTTCTTCAACTGGGCCAACCGCCTGATGCTCACCATCGGCGCACCCGACGTGCCTAAGCGCTACCGTTAACAGCACATACGACGAGAAGGAGTAAACCATGACCACCTCGAAGATTGCGGTTGTAACAGGTGCCACCGGCGGCATGGGCCGCGAAATCATCCTTGACCTCGCGCGCGACCACCACGTGTATGCGTTGGGTCGCCGCGCAGACGAGCTCGCAGGCATGGACAACGTGACCCCAGTTGCCATCGACCTTGTGGAAGCCTTGGACAAGGATGAAGAGGAAAACATCGGCCTGCCGGAGCTCGACCGCGTGGACGTCCTAGTGCATGCGGCGGCACGGGCGGACAAGTACTCCGTGGAATCGGCGCGGCCGAAAAACTGGCGCGAGCAGATGGACCTCAACGTCCACGCGCCTTCTGAGGTCACCCGCCGCTTGCTGCCGCAGCTGCGCCAGGCGGAGGGCATCGTGGTGTTTATCAACTCCGGAGCTGGCATTCATAGCTACGGTGACAACGTGATTTATTCGGCCACCAAGCACGCTTTGTACGCGCTTGCCGACGGCCTACGTATTGCCGATCCTGCCATCCGCGTCAGCACTGTCTCGCCGGGACCGACTGACACCCCAATGCTAAAGGGACTACAGGATTACGACCCTGCCCATGTCATTGCACCTATTGAAGTAGCAAAGGCAATTCGCGCTGCAGTGGATGCGGGACCTTCAACGCAGCTTACTGAGATTCGTGTTCGCCCACGTATTGAGCTGGCGTTAAGAAAATAAATGAAGTTACCATACTAGTTGTGGAAGTCACAGCTCCTCGACATGCGATTTTCTGAGAGGTCGGTAAGATCTGGGAACTGTGACTGAAACCACCCGCCGCAGGCCGGCTTATTTGACCATCGCGGATTCCCTGCGCAGCAGGATCGAATCCAAAGTTCTCAAACCCGGCGAGCGATTCCCCACCGAACGCGAACTTGTTCAAGAGTTCGGCGTCGCCCGCATGACCGTCCGTCATGCGCTCGACATCTTGCAGATTGAGGGATTGATTGATCGCAAGCGCGGCCGCACCGGTGGTACCTTCGTACGCGCTATTCCACCGACTCTGAGCCTCACCAGCGAGCACGGCATCCTACAGCAGCTCACTGAGCGCGGATTTAAGACGCGCGTGGAAGTTATCTCCCTCGATAAGCTCGAGGTTCTTTCTCACGTGGCTGGAACCCTAGGTGTGGAAGATACCGCGTTAGTGTGGGAGCTCAAGGGTGTCCACTACGTCGACGAGACCCCAATCAGCGTCACCAAGGTCACTATCCCAGTCGAGCTCGTACCGGATCTGGATGAGCATGAACTCAACCAGCCACTGCTGCCACTGCTCGAGACCTATGGACTCAAGTCTGTGTACAAGCGCGAAAACATCATTGCCGCCACTGCCCGCGCGGAGGAGCAAAAACTCTTGGGCGTGGGCCGCTCTCACCCGATGCTGCGCTTTAGCCGCATCATCAAGGCAGCTGATGACACCGTCATCGCCTTCCAAGAAGAAACGCTGCGCCCCGACGTCGCCAACGTCGAGGTTGTCTTGGGCGAGGATCCTTCCCACCAAAAGAATCCTCGCACCTCGACTAGCGCCAGCTTGTCCTGACTAGCGCCAGCTGGCGCTAGTCAGCGTCTACTGCGCGGTTACGCAGCGCACGCGCCATGCGGTCGCGCTGCTCGGTCACGGAGCGGCGCAGGCCGCCCGCCAGATCGCGCTTGAGGAACTCGTCGGCCTCATCCAGGGTCTCCTGCGAGATTGCCCACGACGGGAACAGGCCGGTCACGGAGGTCAGGCCAATCTCGGAGGACTGGGAAGACCAGACCTTCTCCGCCACGTCGAAGAACTCTGACGTCGGCAGCAGCTCATCGGAGCCGGGGTAGGTGAGTCCCTCAAGCTTCGAGGTCAGCTCGCGGTTGGTGAGCTCACCGGCCACGATCTCATCCCACACCGCACGCTTGTTCTCAGCAGTGTTGACAGCCGCGCGCGCACGCACCGCAGCCTGGTAGCCGGTGGCGGAGTTATCGCGAGCCAGCTGAGCGTCTACAGCAGAGGAGACGTCGTCAAGCGCGCCGTCGGCAGCCAGCGCCGCGATGGCGTACCAACGCAGGCCCTCGTCGTCCGAAGACTCCAGAACGTCCTGCAGAAAAGCGCGGGTGCCATCGGTCAGGCGAATCTTTGCCAGCGCCTGGGCGAAGATAATGGAGCGCTCCGGATCGGAATCCTTGGTGCCTTCGAGGAGGGCGTCAGCAAGCACGGTGCTCTCCTTGGCCCACGCTGGATCCGCGTAGTTGGACTGTGCGGAAGAGGCCTGCTGCAGGATGCGCTCGAGCACAGCCAGCTCGGTCTCCGCAGCCGCGCCACGTGCCACCAGCGCCACGAAATCGCGCGCCTTCATCGCACCGCCGCGGGTCATCTCCCAAGCAGCGGACCAGCACAGAGTGCGCGCTAATGGGTCCTCGAACTTGTCGATGTTGCCGATGAGGAACTCCAGAGAACCCTCATCCAGGTCCAGCAGCGCATATGTGAGATCATCGTCGTTCGGCAGGATGAAGTCGATGTCCGCGCGCTTCTTGCCCACGAGTTCGGCAATCTCGGTGCTTGCGCCGTCGATGTCCATCTCGATGCGATCGGTGCGCACGACCTTGTCGCCCTGCAGGGAGTACAGGCCCACGCACACGCGGTGGGTGCGCAGGGTATCGCCGCTCTGTACCAGCTCAGCGGCGGTGATAATGCCTGCAGAGTCGGTCTCGGTGTGCACGCTTAAGCTGTTGATGCCCGTGGTCTTGAGCCACTGCTGCGCCCAGAAGGACAGGTCGCGGCCGCTGGAGGTTTCGAGTGAGGAGAGGAGGTCGTCGAAAGTAGCGTTGGAGTACGCATGCGCTTTGAAATGGCGGCGCACGCCGGCGAAGAAGTTCTCGCGGCCCACGTATGCCTGCAGCTGCTTGAGCACGGACGCGCCCTTGGCGTAGGTGATGCCGTCGAAGTTCTGCTCCACGGTCTCAATGTCAGAAGCATCGGTGGAAATCGGGTGCGTGGTGGGCAGCTGATCCTGCTGGTAGGCCCACGACTTCTCCACGTTGGCGAAGGTGACCCACGCAGTGTCGTACTGGGTTTCCTCAGCCTGGGAGATGGCGGCGGACCAGGTGGCGAAAGATTCGTTGAGCCACAGATCATCCCACCACTCCATGGTGACCAAGTCGCCGAACCACATGTGAGCCAGCTCGTGGAGGATGGTGTCCGCGCGGCGCTCGTACTTGTAGTGGGTGGCCTTGGAGCTGAAGACATATTCGTCGCGGATGGTCACGCAGCCTGCGTTCTCCATGGCGCCGGCGTTGAACTCTGGCACGAAGATTTGGTCGTACTTGCCAAACGGGTACGCAAAGCCGAAGTTGCGGTGGTAGAAGTCGAAGCCCTGCTTGGTCTCGGTGAGGATGCGCTCGGCATCGAGGTGCTCCGCCAGGGAAGCGCGGCAGTAGACGCCCAGCGGCACTTCGAGCTTCTGCGCTGGGTTGCCCTCTGGGTGTTCGCTCAGTTCGCCGGTCCAGGTGTCGGTGACCTCGTAGTAGGAGCCAGCGCACAGGGCGACCAGGTAGGTGGACAGCGGGTAATCGATCTCAGTGGACCAAGTCTGGGCGCCGTTTGCGCCCGCCGTGGTCTGGGTGGGGCCGTTCGTGATGACGGTCCAGTCAGCTGGGGCATCGAAAGCCAGCGAGTAGGTGGCCTTCATGTTGGGCTGGTCGAAGCAGGCGAACACGCGCTTGGCGTCGGCGGTCTCGAACTGGGTGTAGAGGTAAACCTTCTCATCTGCTGGGTCTACGAAGCGGTGCAGACCCTCGCCGGTGTGGGAGTAAGGAATCTTGGCTACGACCTTGAGCTCGTAGTCAGCCACCTGTAGGCCCGAAAGGGGAACGCCGAACTTGGCCTCATAGGCGTTGGTGGGCAGGGGAGCACCGTTGAGGCGGAGCTCGAGGAGTTCCTCACCGCGCAAGTCGATGAAGGTGGATCCCGCTTGCTTGACGTGGAAAGACACCACGGTGGTGGAGATAAAGTGCGTCTCCGAATCCGTGAGGTCTAGGTGAACGTCGTAGTGCTTCACGTCAATCATCTGCGAGCGGGCGTTTGCCTCCTCGCGGGTGAGGTTGATCGAGGTCATTGGGTGTGCTCCTCTGCTTGGTGAATAAGTTTCTGCATCAACCTTAGTCGTGCGCCTAGGGTGGGAAATCGTCAATTACCAATGAATTTTTGTTTGAAGGAGTCAGCATGGCTGAAACCGTGAAGTTTTGGTTCGATTGCACGTGCCCGTTTGCGTGGGCGACCTCCCGCTGGATTAAGGAAGTAGAAAAGGTCCGCGACATCGAGGTCACCTTCGAACCCATGTCGCTGTCCGTGCTGAACGACGGCCGCGATCTTGATCCCGGCTACATGGAAATGATGAAGGCTAACTGGGGCCCTGCCCGCGTTGCCGCAAAGGTGGCGATTGAGGCCCCAGAGAAGGTCGATGCTTATTACACCGCGATGGGCACCCTCATCCACGGCAAGGGCCAGGGTGGCAAGAAGGGTTACGGCGCCTACGACGAGCTCATTGCGCAGGCGCTTTCCGACGCTGGCTTGCCCACCGAGTTCGCTTCCGTTGCGAACACCGAGGAAGTGGACGAGCAGCTGCGTGCTTTCCACAACGCCGGTATTTCTGAGGTCGGCGACGAAGTGGGAACCCCAGTGGTCAAGCTTGGCGATACCGCTTTCTTCGGCCCAGTTATCACCCGCATCCCAGAGGGCGAGGAAGCCGGCGAGATCTTCGACGCTGCTGTCCGCCTGGCGCAGTACCCTTACTTCTTCGAGATTAAGCGCACCCGCACCGAGTCCCCGCAGGTAATTGAAGATTAATTCCTGGCCTTGGACTCTTGGGCCGGCTTGAGGCTGGCCCACGCAGTGAAGGACAACACTGCTGAGAAGACCGTGACGAATGGGATGAAAAAGCTCAGCAGGGCAAAGCCCCCGGCACCCACCATGAGGTTCCGGGGCTTCGTGCTGTCTGTGCTCATTGCCGTGACCAGTGCCAGAGCGGCCATGACAAAGGGGGCGATGCGTGAGACGACGATCATGGCAGCGCGCGCAGTCTCCGGCGAGACGTTGAGCGAATCGAGGCGCTCCTGGAACAAGAAGGTCCACAGGACCTCGACCAAGACCAAGACGGTAAAGGCCAAGCCGATGACGAAGTAACGCTTGCCGGTGCGGGAAGGCTCGTTGAGGTGCAGATACGTGATGGAGAGGAACAACAGCACCAGCAACGTGGCTATGGGCGCCACCATGCCTGCGATGTTGATGATGGGCAGCGTCATCTGCGCGGAGTATTCCTCCCACGCTGAGTGCGCCCAGGTAGCCCACGACGCCGCGCCAATCAGTGCGGTAATTCCCACCCGGAGGTCACGGTGCGCGGGGAAGCAGTAGAACGCTCCGAGCACGATGTGGGTGAGGGTAATCAGGATAGTGCCCACGAACGGCCCCACAAAGGGCGGAAGAATGATCGGAAAAATCGCTAGCAAGAACACGCTGGCGATGAAGATGCTAATTACTAGTTGGGTGGCGAAGCGTTCATTCATGGGGGCGCTGCCACCTTTCATCTGAGGTATCCCCGGAGGCATCTCTTAACGGGGGGTTGATTATTGCTAGAACGTCGATCATAGCAACAGGGTTGCTCGCGAGACTGTAGTATCTGGGGCATGCGCGTTTATCTAGGAGCAGACCATGCAGGTTTCGAGACGAAGAATGTCATCGCCGAACACCTGAAGAAGCAGGGCCACGACGTTATCGATTGTGGCGCACACGTTTATGACGCTGAGGATGACTACCCAGCATTTTGCATCGAGGCAGCACTGCGTACTGTCAACGACCCAGGCTCCCTCGGCATTGTCCTTGGTGGCTCTGGCAACGGTGAGCAGATTGCAGCGAACAAGGTAAAGGGCGCTCGTTGCGCTTTGGCGTGGTCCCCAGAGACCGCCCGCCTGGCTCGCGAGCACAACAATGCACAGCTCATCGGCATTGGCGGCCGTATGCACTCTGAGGAAGAGGCGCTCGCTATTGTCGACGCCTTCCTTGACCAAGAGTGGTCCGCTGCTGAGCGCCACCAGCGCCGCATCGATATCCTTGCAGAGTACGAGCGCACTGAGATTCCACCGGAGATTCCGGAGGTTTAAGAGCCCTTTAACTTCGCCGCACTTAAGAGAAAAGCGTTCCCTAAACCATTGTGGTTGGGGAACGCTTTTTGCGTTTAGCGCGTCCTACTTGACGTGGAACTCGTTCGGGTGCGGACCGCCGCGGCCTTCCTCGCCCAAGTCGAGGTCGGTGATTGCCGCCATCTCGTCCTCGGTCAGTTCGAAGCCGAAGACATCGAAGTTCTGCGCAATGCGCTCCGGGTTGGCGGACTTGGGGAACACAATGACGCCGTTTTGCAGGTGCCAACGGATGATGACCTGGGCAGGGGAGACGCCGTATTTCTCAGCAGGCTCGGTAACTGCGTCGACCTCGAAGAGGTCCGTCTGGCCCTGGCCCAATGGGCCCCAAGCCTCGATCTTTACGCCGTGGGCGCGGAAGGCGTCCAGCTCGCGCCAACGCTGCAGGTAAGGGTGCAATTCTACTTGGTTTACCACAGGGGTGACGGAGGTGTGGGTTTCTAGCTGCTCGAGGTGCTCCAGCTCGAAGTTGGAGACACCAATGGACTTGGCCTTGCCGGCCTTCTGCAGCTCAATCATCTGCTTCCATGCCTCGACGTAGTTGCCGTCTTCCGGGCATGGCCAGTGGATGAGGTAGAGGTCCACGTAGTCGAGGCCTAGCTTCTTCAAAGACTCGTCGAGTGCAGCCGCGGCGTTGGTCTGGCTGTCATTCCACAACTTGGTGGTGATGAAAAGCTCCTCGCGCGGGATGCCAGAGCTGGCGATTGCGCGGCCTACGCCTTCCTCGTTGCCGTAGACGGCAGCGGTGTCGATGTGGCGGTAGCCCACGCGCAGTGCCTCAGCGACGAGTTCCTCGGTCTTGTCTGGGTCGACTTTGAATACGCCGTAGCCCAGCTGCGGGATCTTCTTGCCGTCGTGCAGTTCAATCATTGGTACAGTCATGCGGCCCAGACTACGTGCATTTGCCACGGCTTGGCAGACACCGCCGAATAAACACGGTTTATCCACGGGAAAATCCCCTGACCATGTGGTCAGAGGCTCCTCATGAATCCAGTAACAAGGCGTTAAAGCGGCATCTAGAAGTCGAAATCGAAGTCGAAGAGTCCGCCGCCGTCGCCACCATCGTCGCCACCGAAGAGGCCGTCGAAGAGTCCGCCGCCGTCACCGTCGCCGCCCATGTCGCCGCCGGCATCTCCCATGTCGCCGCCCATGTCACCGCCGAAGTCGCCGCTTTCAGCTGCAGCAGCGGAGTAACCGATGCCCGACATTCCAGCGAACATAGCGTTGAACATCATGGAGTAACCCACCATCCAGACACCGGTGCTAAGGGCATCGGCCCACCAAGGGCGGGAGTACCAACCGGCCGGAACCGGGCGACCCGCGACCATGCCACCTGGGTAGTAGTTAGGAGTCTCGTTGGATGCATAAGGCGAGGCAGTAAGGGTCTCGCCATTTGCTTCAACGGTGCGGCGCTCGGTGACCTTACCGGCCTGGCGCTGACCCTCTAGTGGCGGCAGCTCGGGGCCGGGGTTCATGCCCATGATTTCGCGTGCAGCGTTGACGTAGTGCATGCCCTCGAGCGCAGACTCGCGGGCCAGGTTTGCCTGTTTAACAGTGGTGGCTTGCGAAATTGCTGAGTTCGCAGCGGTAAAACGCTCGGATGCGTCGGCCATGGCCTGCATCGATGCAGTGTCGGTTCCGGAAATCTGCATCACCTGGCCGCCAAGGCGCTCGGTCCAGCGGCGGGCATCGGCGAGAGCATCATCAAACTTCTGTGCTTCGAGCTCAGCCTGCTTCTTCTTATTGCCGCGGGAGGCCAAGTATGCAGCGCCGCCGCCGAGGACGATGATTACGAGGAGTAATGACACTTAAACTCACTTCCGATTTCTAAAGACTAAATTTCGCACTTACCGACACAACGCTACCGCCTCGCAATTAGTTCCCCGCCAGATCTGCCAAAATCCGCGCTTAATCTGTGGAGTTGGGTGCACCGAAGCCAGCCGCGGGGCGCCGATTAGTGGCCCCAGTTTCCTATTCTCGGCCGCGGTGCGCTAAAGTAGTCCGCACGTCAAACATCGCAGGATGTAGGACTGTGGGAATGTCGTATAGTGGCTAATACCTCAGCCTTCCAAGCTGAAGACGCGGGTTCGATTCCCGTCATTCCCTCCAAGTTTCACCGCTCGGCCTTTCTCGAGGCTCGGGCGGTTTCTGCGTTCTGGGGGAGGGGCTGGCGCCTGGCTGCTGGGGCGGCTGGATGCCCAGACCCTAAAGGTCCCTCTCCAAAGGTACTTTTACGAGTACCTGCCGTTGCATGGCAGGGCTTTATGGTCCCTTTACCCCACAAAGGGACCAAACGAATGGGACCAAACCAAAGGGACCACTTTGCGCCGCGTCGAGTATTGCCGCTACGGCGACATTGTCTGCAATCAATCGCCGGGAATTGCACACCTCATTTACGCCTCTCCAGGCTCGCAAGAAACGGCTTAAGGCAAGCAAGTTGCGGACGTATTCGCGGCACAAATTAAGGCCCAATAAACTGGGAAAACTCGCTTAAGTGGGGGTCGGTGTTAGGTCAATTAGCGATATGCCGGTACACTAACCCGAGTAAGCAACGCAGCCACGGCGAAAAGCATGAAATGTTTGGAGACCGTGGAGGCCTACATACGGGGCGTGGCGCAGTTTGGTAGCGCACCTGCTTTGGGAGCAGGGGGTCGCAGGTTCAAATCCTGTCGCCCCGACGTATGGGGGTCTGGAAATACCCTTAAGAGTATTTTCAGACCCCTTATTTACATTCTGAACCAATTAATGCCAGGAGAGTTTCTCGTGAAGACCACCGTAGACAAGCTGAGCGATACCCGCGTCAAGCTCACCGTCAACGTTCCGTTCGCTGAGCTGGACAAGGAAATCGACCAGGCCTACGCGGCGATCGCGCAGCAGGTATCTATCCCGGGTTTCCGCAAGGGCAAGGCTCCGCGCCAGCTTATCGACGCCCGCTTCGGCCGCGGCCCGATTCTCGAGCAGGTTGTCAACGACATGCTGCCAACCCGCTATGAGCAGGCAGTTCAGGAGAACGAGCTCAACGTTATTGGTCAGCCAGATGTTGACATCTCCAAGATCGAGGACAACGACTTCGTCGAGTTCACCGCTGAGGTTGATGTTCGCCCAGAGATCGCGGTTCCGGACTTCTCCAAGCTCTCCGTTACCGTTCCAGCTATCGAGGCTAAGGACGAGGACGTCGACAAGGCTCTTGAGGACCTGGCTTCCCGCTTCGGTGAGCTCAAGGACACCAAGCGCAAGATGAAGACCGGCGACTTCGCCATTATCGACATCGTCGCTGAAATCGACGGCACCAAGCTGGACGAGGCTTCCTACGAGAGCATGTCCTACCAGATTGGTGACGACGACCTCATCAAGGGCCTCGACACCGCACTGCGCGGCATGAAGACCGACGAGGACACCGAGTTCACCTCCACCATCCAGTCCGGCGAGCACGCTGGCGAGGAAGCAACCATCAAGGTTCACGTTCAGCAGACCAAGGAGCGCAAGCTTCCGGATCTGGATGACGAGTTCGCACAGATGGCTTCCGAGTTCGACACCATGGACGAGCTGCGCGAGTCCACCAAGACCCGCGTTGAGGAGTCCAAGAAGGCTGAGCAGGCTGCCAACATCCGCGACGAGGTTTTGAAGGCTGCCCTCGAGGGCACCGAGTTCGAGCTTCCGACCGCTGTGGTTGACGAGCAGGTTCACGCACAGCTCCACCAGATCCTGGGCCAGCTGGCACACGACGAGAAGGCTCTCGCCCAGCTGCTCGAGGCACAGGGCACCACCCGCGAGGACTTCGATAAGGAAGCTCGCGAGTCCGCTGAAGAGTCCGTCCGCACCCAGCTCTTCCTGGATGCTGTTGCAGACGAGGAGCAGCCTGAGGTCTCCCAGCAGGAGCTGACCGACCATATCCTGTTCACCGCTCAGTCCTACGGCATGGACCCGAACCAGTTCATCCAGCAGCTGCAGTCCAACGGCCAGATTGCTAACCTCTTCTCCGACGTCCGCCGTGGCAAGGCTCTTGCAGCCGCTATCTGCCGCGTTGACGTGAAGGACGAAGACGGCAACAAGGTTGACGTTGAGCAGTACTTCGGTGAGATCGAAGAAGAGGGCGCTGAAGATGCTACCGAGGAGAAGTAGTTTTCTTTCGTAGCGAGCGGTTTCTAGCGCACTAGCAAACCCCGGATTCATTCATGAATCCGGGGTTTGCCTGATCGTGAACGCCCTCTAGAGATGTGCTGTGATGTCTAGTGACTTCTTGGACTCGGAGTCCATTGACTTTTTGGACTTGGAGTCCAGTTAGTTTTTTGACGCGGAGTCCAGGAAGTTTATGGACAGGATGTCTAATGACTTTTTGGACTCTGGTTTCTTGACAATGTGGGGATGGCAATTCCGATTACTCTCCGCAAGAAGATAGCGGATTTCGATCCCATCCGTGAGGGCATCACGGTCCAGCAGTTCTGCAAGAACATCGGCGTATCGAAGCAGACGTATTACAACATCAAAGCATGTATCGCCGAGCGCGGGCGGGCTGGCATCGTGCCGGATAGCACGGCACCGCTGAACCCGCGACGGGTCTACGATGACAAGATTCGACAACAGGTCCTGCAAGCTCGCGGTACGTTACAAGCCCGCGGCCAAGACTGCGGCCCATGGTCAATCTTCTACTTCTTCCTCGATGAACTCGGCTACGAACAACCACCGTCACGAGCTTTAATTGCACAATGGTTGCACGAGGCTGGCGTCGCTGACATCAATGCACGTAAACGACCGCGTAAGTCCTACAGGCACTTTGAAGCGTCCTGGGTTTAGTTCCGCTTCTTTTACGGCCCTGCGTTGATGGGCTGGGTGAGATAGTACTCGGTTTCTACTTCCTGTGGGGTAGCGTAGTCCAAAGCTTCATGAAGCCGCTTGGTGTTCCACCAATACACCCACCGCAAGGTGGCCAATTCGACTTCTCCGACCGACGTCCACGGGCCCCGGGCATGAATCAGTTCAGCCTTGTAGAGACCATTGACTGTTTCGGCTAGAGCATTGTCATAAGAATCGCCGACTGTTCCCACACTCGGACGGATTCCGGATTCCGCTAGCGCAGTGGAATACTTCAGTGACACGTACTGGCTGCCCCGATCACTATGGTGAATTAACTGGTTTCCATGAATTCGCCCTGCAGTCGTTAACGCATGCTCCAAAGCTTCCATGGGCAGCGCATCGGTACGCATCGTCGAGCGTGTAGCAACACCAACAATTTTTCGGCTGAAGACATCCACGACAAACGCGGTATAGGCGAATCCTGACAGGGTACGAACGTAGGTAATGTCGGCAACCCACAACCTGCCTGGCGCTTGGGCACGAAAGTCTCGTTGTACAAGATCCGGGCGATGATCCGGTGTCTTCGGGCTAATCGTTGTCACAGGGGTTCGCCCACGTCGGCGGCCGGAAACACCTGCTAGCTTCATTAGTCGTGCAGTCTTGTCGCGGCCGATATGAAAGCCTTCACGGTTCATCGCGTGCCACATTTTGCGGATGCCGTAGACCGAGAAATTCTCCGCGTGAACACGCTGTATCTCTGGGATGAGCAGGCTATCGCTTAAGGCCCTTGCACTGGGAACGCGTGTGGTCGCCTTGCGGTAGCCACGTGAAGTAATGAATCCACGATCTGCTTGTTTAAGGACTCTGCAGATGGGCCCGGGCCCCAAACTGATCTTTATACGTGTCGATGTAGGAGATCATTTGGTCGTGGGTCGGTCTGGTTCCGCTGCGAAAAAAGCCGAAGCTGTCTTAAGAATCCCGTTTGCTCGTTTTAGTTCGCGGTTTTCGCGGCGCAGACGCCCCAAGCTCTTCTTCCATTGTCTCGCCGCCTGAAGCGTCAGAGTCATCACGTACTGAAGCGCTGTCACGGTACCAAGCCCGCAACGTGTGGTGAGATACTCCAAGGAGCTCACCGACCTCCGTGTAGGCGCGTTGCAGTGAGCAAGATTCCAGGCGGACCATTTCGATGATCTGATGGACCGCCTTGTCCTTGAACTCGACGGAATACTTTCTAGGCATAGTTCAATCCTTCCTTAGCTGAGGTAGGAACTAAACCCAGGACGCTTCAGACCGCGTTCGGTAAAACAGTGATCGACATTGCTAATGACCCAGCATTCGACACGTGGACGTTTTCACAAAAGGTGCTCTACGCACTAGATAAGGAAGTCGCGGCCAGGCGTGAACGACGCATCAACAAACTTTTGAAAGCATCCCGATCGCCAAACCTTGATGCTTGTCTTGAAAACGTGGTGTGCACACCTGCACGCAACATCAACCCGGAGCAAATCAGCCGACTCGCTCATGGTCAATGGTGCCATTTGGGACAAAACATTGTCATCCTGGGCAAATCCTCGGTCGGCAAGACCTACCTGGCCCAAGCATTAATCAACGCGGCGTGCCGCAACGATTACTCCGCGAGTTTCTACCGCACGGACATGCTTGCAACACAACTTGCAGTCTTACAGCCCGATGACCCCACCTGGTTGAAGTTCATTGAGCAACTCCACAACGTGGACGTACTTGTCCTGGATGACTTTTTAACCACGCCGATTGATGCTGCCACGGCGCATCAGATATTTAATATCCTCGCCGCGCGCGAACATACCGGCTCGACGATTGTGACCTCCCAGTTCACCCCGAAAGACTGGTATGCGTCGATTCCTGACGCGGTCATTGCAGAGTCGATTCTCAACCGGCTTGTCGTTGGTGCTGAGATCATCACACTGGAAGGACCGAATATGCGCTTAGAAGCCAACGAGTAACCCTCCAACGTCTCCGTGGCACCTGGGTGATCCCTGCGCTACCGGGTACTCACTCAGGTGCTACCGGATACTCACCACGCCGCTACCATTTCAGTCTTCTAAACAGGAAGAGTTGACTTACGCTTGGATTGAATGGTTGTCACCGGGACAAAGGCACGCGGTGAAATCCCTTCAATGCCCATCATGCGCATCCGCTTCGCCACAGTCTTACGGTTAAGTGAAATGTAGTAGCGCTCGGCGAGCTCTGCGGTGATCCGCGGAGCACCATAAACCTCATCAGAGTCTTTCCAAATCTGATGAATCTTACGGTCAACATCATCGTAAAATGCTGCCCGATCATCCTTTCCGGATAGTCGTTTCTGCTGCGCATGGGCCCATTTGTAGTATCCAGACCGAGACACTTTTAATAGCCAAGCCATGCGCTTGATGCTGTAGTTCGCCTTCTCCTGCCGCATCAATTCGAACTTTTCTGCTCGCGTTGCTTCGCGGCGAAGAAGGCTGTCGCTTTTGACAAAAACTCGTTATCCATCTTGGCTTCTGCCAACTCACGGCGCAGACGAGCATTCTCAGCACGAAGATCAGACTCACTCATCCCATCTGAGGATCCTCGGCGTTCACGCTCGAGTTTGACCCACCGGCCTAAAAGCCCGGCGGAAACACCGATTTCCTTAGCCACATGGGCAATCGGGCGCTCTGACTGCTGAGCGCGGGTAGTTGGTACCGCGGTTACGGCTCCGTGGTACTGCCTGTTTCCGGTTAGTTGGTACCACCGCCGGGGGTTGACCGGCGAGAGCCCAGAAGCGAAGTCGGGTTTCGCCGGTCAGTGAAGGTTAGCTGTCTACGGTTGTCTGAGCGTGCGCGAGGTGTTGGCGCATGTCGTAGTCGCCGAGTTCGATGCGCTGTCCGGCGTTGAGTCTGCTGACCAGTGAGTCTGCTCCGACGGGGTCAGGGAGTTTCTTTATCCAGTAGGCCGCAGTTGTTTGGGAGACGATGATGGTCGGCAGTCTTCCGTCGCGGTCGAATATGATCTTGGTTAGGTCTTCTTGTCCGCGCTGGTTGATTCCTATCGTTAGGAAATCATCAAGGATGAGTACATCAATGTTTTGTAGCCTGCGCATTTTAGCTACGTAGCGTTCATCTGCCGGCGGGAAGGCCGCTAATTCATCGACGAGCTGATCCAGTCGGTAGTAGGCGACGCTGTATTCGGCCTGGCAGGCAGCAATACCGATAGCGCAGGCGATGTAGGTTTTACCTGCACCGGTCGGTGCCAGGACGTGCACATTGGAAGGTTCGTCGCGCCAGGGTGTTGCGGCCAGTCGTTTGAGCTGGCGTAGATTCAACCTTCGTTCATCGGGGTTGATCAGCTCGGCGAGTGTTGCTCCCGGATAGCGGAATTTGGCTTGGGCTATGGCTTTGACGATGTTGGTTTGCCGACGCTTGGCTGCGGTTTCTTCCACTGCCTTTAAGAAGATCTCCTCTGGTAGAGCGGTGTTGGCGTCATCGGCAGCGGCCAGGTCGAAGAAGATATCGGCGAAGGTCGACAGACGCAGTTTACGCAGTGTAGCGCGCATGTCGTCGTCAAGATTGATGGTGGTCATGGTGGTCTAGGCCTCCTTCTTCGAGGTCGCGGTTGGGGTGTCGTAGTAGCTGGCGGGGCGCAGGAACACTGCATCAGGGATGGCGGTGATATCTACAGTGCGCGACTGGCCTTGATCGACCTGGACTGCTGGCGTTTGGTTAAGGGTGTGACCGTTGCGGGCGATGTCGGCTTGAATCCGTGCAATGACCTGCATGTTGGGTGCCAGGTTATGGTCGATGACTTGCTGGCAGGCAGGCTCTAGCGTGGTCTTGTTGTGCTTGTTTCCCAGCTTGACGAGTACGTTGCGGGCGGTATGCAGTCCGCGGGGTATGGCTTTGGCGTTGCGGTCCAAGATTGATAAGACAACCTTGGTGGTTGCCGGCCCAAACGACGAGGCCCGAGCAAGCAGCTCGTTGCGGGTAAGAGGTTTGATCCCAGCGATATCCTTGTCCGGGGTATGTGCCGGATCGGTGCAATAGCGGTACTTGAACCCGTGCATGCGCGAGTGTTCTGCAACCAGCTCGTCACCGTCGAAGATGCTGACCAGGCTGTTGGTCAGCCGTGCCCGCAGAGTCTTGCCGATGTACTGAAACGGCACCGAGTAGTACTGGTAATCGCAGCAGATATGCCAGTTACGGTCGACTTTGACAGCCCGCCAGGACACTTCCGTAAACGGAGTATCCGGCAAGTCACGCATCATGGGTGCTTCATCCGCATCAAATAGCTCCCTGCGAGTGAGCCCATCAGGCCTAGGCATGTTCATGTTGATGTCGTCGACGCGCTGGGCGATAGTCTCGTTGAGCTCATCGAGGCTGTAGAAGGTCATCCCGTCGAAGTAGCCGAGGATGCGCGTGTAGACGAGTTGGACGGCACGTTCCACAGCAGCTTTATCCCGAGGTTTTCCAGGCCGGGCTGGCACGAGGAGGATGTCGTAGTAGTCGGCGAAGTCGGCGTAGCGTTCTTGGATGCGCCGGCCGGGCTTGTTCTTCACCGGACGGTAGGTCGCGGTCGGTGCGTTATCGGGCACGATGATGCCAGGACGTTTGCCGAGGTAGTCCAAGGCTTTCACATGGCAGGAAATCCAGTTGTCCATCTTCTCGTTAGCTGTTGCTGTCACAAACAGCAGTGAAGAATACGGGCAGATGGCCACGAATAAGCTGGCTTTCATGCCGACGTCGCCGGTGGCTTTATCGATGATGGAAACCTTGTCGCCGGCCCAGTCGACGTAGAGTTCCTGGCCTGGCTCGTGTTCGATAATCGAGGTCATTCCAGAGGTGCGGATGTGGGTGCGCAGTCGTTCGCAGAACTGGGAGTACTGATACTTCGACTCACCTTCACCAGCAGGTGCAGCAACGTAGTCCATCCACAGCTTGTGGCGAGTGAGATGCGTGTTGTTGGCAAGGCGCTTGGCGAGCTTTTCAAAGTCTGGCTGGTCGTAGCGCTTGCGACGGGCCCCACGGTGGTCGCTGAAGTGCTCGTCGAAGAATGATGGATCCAGCTGAGCAAACGACTCCTTAGTGATGCCGTGGTCAGCGATGAGTGTCTTGACTTTGGCGATATCGCGTCTAGAACAGCCAAGCGCTGCTGCGATAGCGGAGTAGGTTGCCCCATCTAGACACAGTGCCATGATGTCTTTGAAGTTGGCCATGAAAGGCCCTCCTTAAGGTCATGAAAGGTGATGACGCGCCGGCACAGGTTGTGCCCACGCCACCTATACAATGACCGAAAATGATTGACGGTACCACCTACCCGGAAACCCGGTACCAACTACGCGGATTACCGGTACCAACTACGACGAACCGGCACTCTGACTCGATTACCAGGTTTGCGGCTTCACGCCGGTACTCCGGCGTGTACTTCTTGCGCTGTTGACTCACAATGAACATCCTCTCCTACGGACACATGATCCGTACAAATAGGGTGTCCACTAAACGAGGGTAACCTCAACTTAGGGTGCTCCGTGCTGCGGGGGAGAAGGGTGCCCCCGCAAACAACGCCGATCTCGGTGCCCGCGTTAATCGCGTCCCGAACTGATTTTCCACCCGCGTGCTGCTGTGCGTTGCTGCCAGAAGTGACGGTAGATACCGGGGACATCGGAAAGCTCAGAATGCGTGCCCAGCTGGCTGACTTGCCCGTGTTCATCCAAGACTACGATTTGATCAGCAGATTTGATTGTATCCAGCTTATGGGCGATGACAATAAAAGTAGATTGCTCCCGTAGCTCGTCCATCGCAGCAAGAATGTTTGCCTCATTTTCTGCATCGAGTGCGGAGGTAGCCTCATCAAAGAGTACAATCGGCGCTTGCTTGAGAAGCGCGCGAGCTACAGATACGCGCTGGCGTTCACCACCGGATAGAAGCCGACCGCCTTCACCAACAGGAGTATGCCATCCTAGGCGGTTGGCAATAGAAGTCACGCCTGAAAGATCAGCTGCGCGGAAGACTTCCTCATCGGAGGCGTCGGGACGACCAACGCGGATATTAGCGATTAACGAGTCGTCGAAGAGGTAGACGTCCTGAAAGACCATGGACAGTCTGGACATTAACTGTTCGGTTCCAAGCTCGCGGATATCTACGCCGTCAACCATCACCGCCCCGGAATCTACATCCCAGAATCGCGAAATAAGGCGCGCAATTGTGGTCTTTCCGGAGCCAGAAGGACCGACAATGGCGGTAACGGTGCCTGATCGAGCATGGAAAGCGACATCTACCAATACTGGTTTATCGCCGTATCCAAACGTGACATTACGCAGCTCTACATTTCCCGAACCATCGCCTGGGCGCGGAGTAGTGGGTTCTGGCAGGGAAGGAGCATCCGTGATGAGCTCAGTTTCTGCGAGCGCGATACGACCGGCGTCTAAACCGACGAAAGAAGAACCCAGCTGCTCAAGCGTGCGGGTAAACCTCAAGCTGATTCCGATGATCGCAATTGTTTCTAGTGGCGATAGGGCGCCTTCAACGGCAAGATCCGCGGAGACCATAATGAGAGCCACGATGAAGATCTGCACTACTATGCCGTTGAGTAGCAAAGCTAACGTGGATACCCATAGCTCGCGTATTCGTGCTTTATGGTCGATTTCTAGTGTTTGCTCTAGTGGCGCAAAAACTTGTGATTGTCCTGCCGCGCGCAGGGCTGGTTGACGGTTAGCAAATTCTACGATGCGCTGGGAGAGCTCTTTACTCGGCCCCAGTGTGCGGTTCGATGCTTTCTCACGAATCCATGCAGCCAACTGCATCACCACGAGCGCTAATGGTGCGATGATAAGAAGGACCAAGCCCAGCTTCGGGTTCCAGAAACACGCTCCTACTAACAAGGTGACAAGTGCCGCGCTATCGCGGTATATCGTTCCTTGAACATGCGCAATGGTCTCGGCCGCCACCATAAAGCGATCTGAAACGAGGCGAGATAGGCCGCCGGTATTAGCCGGTACGAACCAGCCGAGCGGTAGCGTTGCTAATTTATCGCCCACAGTCGTGTGCGCGGTTCGGATGAAATCCAAGGCCGTGTGGTAAGAGGCCATGGTTGCGAAAAATCGTAGCGCAAAAGCTACGAGCGCAATTGCCAAAAGCGTCCACATCCATGGTGCGATTGTCGTATCCCCATCGAGTGCCTTTGTAAGTGGCACGAGCGTGAGAACGGCGAGGCCGTCAAGCACGCCAACGATAAGCGATAGACAAGCATACCTTTTATTTAGCTTGTGGCCTACAGGACCTTGCAACTTTTTGACACTGCGAGTGAGTAGCGGATCACGAAGACGCGAACTAGCAGGCGTAGTGGCATTAGACATGAGAATTATCCTTCATAGGCTTGAGGCAGATTATTTGGTCTGCTCCTTGGATGGACTCCGGCTTGTGGGCGATGACTAAGACGGTCTTGCCTCTGACGAGTGTGGCTAGAGCTGCTTGAATTTCTGCTTCGCAGTCAGGATCAGTTGCCGCAGTAGCTTCATCCAGGATCAAGATTGGGGCATTGGTAATAATTGCCCGGGCTATAGAAATGCGTTGCTGTTGTCCACCGGATAAAGAGATGTCCTCGCCAACAACGGTGTCGAGCCCAGCCGGTAAAGCGCGAATATCAGCAGCTATGTGCGCAGCCTCTGCGGCTTGCCAGATCTCTTCATCGCGGGCTTCTGGGCGTGCAAGGCGAATGTTTTCCCGAATACTCATACGCAGTAAGTGAGGATCTTGTAAGACGAAAGCCACAGTGCGGTACAAACTGTCGAAAGTGAGATCACGGATATCCACGTTGTTGATAGTGATTGTGCCCGAATCTGGATCCTGGAAACGCGCCAGCATCGTTGCTGCTGTGGATTTGCCAGACCCGGAGGGGCCAATCAATGCCGTGACAGTGCCTGCGTTTAGTTGCGCAGAAAAGTCTTGGAGGACTGGTGTGTCTGGGGCGTAGCTAAAGCTGACCTTATGGAACTCCACCTCCATGTCTTGACTACTGGCATCGAGGCTCTTTTGGCCTTCTTTCACGTGGGAAATTGTCATGACTTCATCAAGGCGCAACGCCGCATTGCCAGCGAGCTGGTAAGACCACATCATTTCGCCGACGGTTTGAATCGTGCCCGGTATCACCAGCGCAATTAACGTTGTTGCGATGACTTCAGCGACCGTGACATAGTCACCAGCTATCAGCAGGGAACCGGCTCCTACATTGATAAGGATGAGGACAGGAACCGCCACCACAGACTCTGAGATTGCGGAAACACGCAGAAGCGGACGTACCCACTCGTAATAGAATTCCGCGAATTTTTGGGCAGCTTCGCGATATCGAGCGTGGGCTTTGCCAACGGTGCCGAAAGCCTTGACGACGGAAATACCTTCGGAGAACTCCACCGCAGTCGCAGAGACCTCACCCAGATAATTATCCATTTCCGCAGTTTTTGTGCCCATATCTTTCATTGAATACGCTTGGATTGCTAGGAAAATGGGCACAGTGGCAATAGAAAGTAGACCAAGGCGCCAATCCAAGATAAAGGCATAAACCAGAAGCGCGAGGGGCGTAAAGATCGCGGCGACCTTCTCTACAGGAGCGTGGGCTGTCAGGGTGTGCAGAGTTAGCGTATCGTCCTCGACGGCTTTGCGGACTTTGCCGGAATTAGTCTGGCTAAACCACGAGAGTGGTGCTTTCGCAATAGCGGTAATAATTCGGCGCCGGTTAATCCCCACCAGCTTTGCATCAGCGAAGTGGGTGATCGCAAGGGCAAGGAAATAGAAGAATAGCTGGCCCAAAAATGCAGCAAGCAGCCATTTCACAATGGACGCGACGTCATCAGTATTGCCGTCGATTAGAGCATTTCCCAGTGCCACCAACGCGACGTAGGGTGCTACGGCGAGTACCGAGGATATAAGCGCGAGAAACTGTGCGAAGTAGATGGTTGTTTGCACTGGGGCCAGTAGCTTTTTTAGAGCGACCTGGCCGGCTTTTTGTTTTGCGCGAGCCTCTTCTTCCGGTGACGCACCGTGTGATTCTGGTGCGTGGGTTCCGCTTGATTCTGTGGAACTTTGTTTTACTTCAGACATTACTTTCTCAATTCTTGTTGATGTCAGTCATATCGATGATTCTGGTGACTGATTCTTGGATGAATTCGTGGTCATGGGTGATGACGATGACCACTGCTCCGCTTGCTGCAAGAGATCGAAGGAGCGCAGAGATGGATTGCAGTTGGCGCCAGCCCACGCCAGAGGTAGGTTCATCGAAGATGTAGACCTCTGCTTGCTTGGCTTGGGCTGAAGCTATGGCTAAGCGTTGCCGTTGCCCACCGGACAGAGACTGCGGATGCCGTTGGGCCATTCCTGCCAGATCGAGGCGATGGAGAATCTCATTGACATCGATATGGTCCCGCTTCTTCTTTGCCAGTCCGAGCGTTACTTCTTCTTCGGTGGTGGCTGCGAATAACTGGCGGCCAACATCTTGCATCACCATGTACGCGGTACGTCTGCGGGCAGCCGCTCCTACTCGTTTGCTGTTCAAACGAAGACTACCGCCGCGTTTGGGAGAAGCAAGACCACAAATGATCCTGGCGAGGGTGGTTTTTCCAGCGCCGTTGGGCCCGATTAAGGCGGTGACTTCGCCGCTGGGGAAAAATACGTGGTCAATGTTTAGCACCTCATGCGTGCCATAAGAAAAACAGATGTTGCTTAACTCGAGTCCGCTCCGCTGGGGATCGGCGTTTTCGAGCGTGGGTGGTACCGGCACGCTCGCGGGCAGGGGAACGTGGTGTAAGCTGCGTAGCCCCAATTGTTTGCGTTCGGGTTCGTCTAAGGCATAAAATTCCTGAGCGTGGAAACTCCGCGTTATTTTTCCCTGAGTCAAGTAAATAACTTGGTCAGCGATATCTTTTAAGAAAAAGAGGCGGTGATCAGCGATAATGATCGTTGTGCCTAATTCCTTCAAGCGGTGTAGCGCGCGTGCAAGAATATCGATGCTTTCCATGGAGAGATTGGACGTGGGTTCATCGAGAAGCACGAGACTGCCCGGGGACACAAGCGCGCATGCGCATGCCACGTTTTGTAACTGTCCACCGGATAATTCTTTAAATCGCCGGCCCCGAAGATCGTTAATGCCTAGTAGCTCGACCGCTGATTGAATCCTCGACTCAATTTCTGTGGGATCCACACCAAGGTTTTCTAGCCCGAAGGCCAATTCTGCATTGACGCTTTCAGTGAAAAATTGTGTCCTTGGATTCTGGAATACTGAGGCGCTGAACTCGATGGCTCGGGACAGCGGTTCTTCCGCAGGGTTAAAAGCCTGGTCATCCTTTATAATAGTGATGGCGCCTAGTAGCTCTCCTGGATTGAAATGGGGGATGAGTCCGTTGATCAACTTGAGTACCGTGGACTTTCCCGATCCGGAATCACCGGTAATCAGTAGACACTGTCCTGGAGAGACAGAAAAAGACACATCAGATACACCTTGAATGCCTGGCCGAGCGCCCAATGGATATGTAAAAGAAGCGTTGTGGGCGTTTACACTGGTTGCGATACTGCGTTCGTTCATAAGTGGACCTCCGTGGGAAGCCAGACAGAGGCAACAATGAGGCCCAACCCAGCTAGTGCAGTTGCATCGACAAGCTTGAAGGAAAGATCGGCGGTGGTGGTTGGTCGTGTGGGGCCTCCCAATCCGCGGACAAGAGCAGAGGCAGCGAGCTCATCACCAGCGCGGACGACGGCGCCTAATAGGGGGATGATCAGCATCGCGGACGATTGTGTGGGCTGTGTGATCCAGCTTTTTACTCCAGGCTGGAGACCCCGAAGGACCATGGCATCGCGGATCGCTTTGGCTTCTGCCACGATTATCGGCAAAACGCGCAGGAAAACCGCCGGTGGAATGGTGGCCCAGCCTGGTAAACGCAGGTCCCGCAGTGCTGAGGTCAACGTGGATGGTGTGAGAGTGAGCAAGCCGAATGCGCCGATGGACATGCTGATGACAAAACGGCTTAGCCACGAAAAAATTGCCGCTGAAAAAGCGAAAAATGTAGAGCCAGGAAGCTGTAATAGGCCCCAATACCCTAGATAGGATAATGCAAAAGCGAACAGGCAAATAAGACCATAGTGTGGCTTTACTGTAGCTAGTGAGATGGAGCTGAAGGCGATAGAAATCAGCAGTGTCGGTAGGTGGCCGTGGCTGAGAGCTACCGCATTGATTACTAGAACAGAAAGCAGCACGGTCCGTGGATCGATCGAAGATCGACGAAGCACGCCCTGTTTTTGCAGGCTCACAGGAGACCAGCGCTTTCAAAGTGTTTGCGGCTGACGCGAACTCCGACCTTTCCTCCGATAAAGCCGACGATGAGCGCACAAATGGCCAGTACTCCAATGGTCCATGGCTGGAAGATATCCGACATAGCATCGGCGTATTCTTGACCCATTTGGTCTGCGATATCGACGTAGTATGAGTCCGTATCCAGAATTAGCGGGATAAAAGGCAAAGAAATCCAGACACAGAAGATGCCGTAGGCAATAGGGAAGGACTTGGCAATACTGAGGTGGCTTTTTGTAATAATCAAATCTGTGATAAACCCAAGAATTATGCTTCCCAGCAAGGTCCAGAAGTAGTGTCCGGTGAGCATGAATGCTAATCCGTTAATACCGCCGACGAGGGTGAAAGCACCCATTTTGGACGTGCGGACGGCATAAAGTGCTAGCACGATTCCGTTTGCGATTGCCGCGATAAACCATCCAATAAACATGAATTGTGGTCCTGCGAATCCAATCATTCCGCTTATAAAGGTGATTACAAAGTAAAGTGCAGCAAAGATGCCAGCGTTGATGAGATCTCTGGTGTGTAAACGTGCCGTCGACCCACTGGATGAGCTTGTACTCCGTGCGGGCGTAGAGGACTGTTGGGTCATAGTAAACCTCGATTCATGAAAATTAGGCAAGGTAAGGCTTGCCTAATACATATAATGCTGTTTATAAACTATTTCTAGTTTTGATCTGAAGCTTCACCCTTAATGGGGGGCGAATGCAGATATGCGGACATCAAACCAGAGCACGACTACCGACTACGCACCGACAAAGTAGGCACGAACGGCAAGACAACCCTGCGATGGGGCGACAAACTACGCCGCCTCTACATCGGACGCCGATGGGGCGGAGAACCCATCACCATGGTCTGCGTCGACAATCACGTCGACATCAAAATAACCGCCACCGGGGCACAAATCGCCGCCTCGATGACCAGTGAGACACGCATGTGGTCTGCGAGTGCATAACCTGCAAGTTTTCGTGAATAGGTGTCAATGACCGTGGCCAGGTACATGTTCTTGCCGCCCTTACACGGCAGGTAGGTGATGTCGCCTACATAGACCTGGTTCGGCTTATCAGCGGTGAATTTGCGGCCTACTAAATCTGGCATGACGCGGTGGCCAGGCTTGCGCCGGGTGGTGATACATCGACGTTGTTTGGTAAAGCCTTTTAGCCCCATGGATTTCATGATGCGCGCAACCTTCTTATGGTTGATCGGAGGAAAGTCCTTATCGTCGTTGAGGCTTGCTGAAGCGCAAGCTTCTTCTGCAGGATACTCATTCGCGCTTTCGGCAATATTGGTAACGGGAATTTGCTCGGCTACAGCTTTTTTGTCCCCCAAAGTATTCGATAACGTGATCTAAGGAGAAAAATGATCGACTCTCAAACTGGATGGTTTTTTGTTCACGCTAGTGTGAAGGTTATTCCAGTCCTCGGCGGTAAGGTGCTATTGGGGCTTAATCCTAGGGGGGATTGGGAGCTACTCGGAGGCTGGCCGGACAGGGGAGACTTATCGCTTCGCGAGACAGCTCAGCGCGAGTTGAAAGAAGAGGCAAATTTGGAGACTCTCCCCGATACCCTAGTAGATGCGTTTCTTCTAAGAGATCCGAAAGTGGAAAATCCGGTTGCGATTATCGCATATGGGGTCACCGTGTCATTGAATGAAGGGATTGATATTAGTGAAAGCATCGAACATGAAAAGCTAGGTTTATTTGGAAAGGATGAGATTTCGGGTTTGCAAAATCTCTTGCCGGAATATAAGACCGTGATTTTGAAATATCTGGAGATGAGTGGAAATGACAAAAGCTAGTCAATATAAACAGAGGCTCGACAGAGATCCTTCCGAAGGTCTTAAGCGAAAGCTATCGGCTGATGAGGTGATGAAGTTGACGAACGAACTTGGAGACTGGCGTTCGTTTACTGCAGTCCCAGAGAAAATTAGAGAGTATTCTGAGGAACCAAGTTTTCGTGCTGCGTTGTCTGCCTTTTCAGATATGGATAGTGGAAATAAGCGTCAAACTTTACAGGGGATTTGCCAGGTTACCATTAAACCTGATGGCAGAGTTTTAGGTGCACTACCGAAGCTACTAACTTATATGCGAGATAACGGGTTTGTCCCTTTCTACTATGTCGAAGAAAGCATGACTTTTTCAGAGGCGAGAGAGATCTGGAAGTTTCAATGGAACATAGCCACGATCGATCGAGCTGCTATCTTTGAGGAACTTCTTGGCTTAGGGAAACAGCTGACTATCTTCTTCTATGACATGTCGCGCTTGCCTGGAGATATTCCTGCCACGGTTCGGTTGACCAGATGGCCTTGATTCTTGCACCAATAAGAGCATCCGAACACGTCTTTAACCTGCGTTCTTGGCGGGTGTTGAGCCATTTGTAGAACGAGGAGCGATTGAGCTTTAACACATGGCACATCCGCTTGACCGAGTACTCGGTTCGGTGGTCATAGACAAACTGGAAGCGGATCACCAGCGTGTCTCTTTAAGCAAAATATTTCGCGGCCTTGCGCAGGATATCGCGTTCTTCGCGCAGCTTCGAGACTTCTTTTTCGAGCTGGCGGATTCGCTCGGAATCAGTCGTCTCCTTGGCGTTGTCGCGCATGGCCTTCGTGCGGGCACGTTTGCCGGTGCCGTACTGCTGAAGCCAGGAGAAAAGCGAGGAACGATTGACTCCAAGCTCTGCTGAAGCCGCGTGAAGTGAAAGGTCCTCATTGTTTTCATAGAGGGCCACAGCATCACGTTTGAACTGTTCGGAGTACCTAGGCATGGTGGTAGATTACCTTTCTTCCCAACCCAACCGGGCTGGATATCAGGTGTCTACCAAACAGGGGTCAGGTCCCAGCTTCAGACAAGGCACCAGGTAACGACACAAAGGCGATCCAGCAAGATACACCCCATGCCGATTCCTCAACCGTACTGCCAAGCTCTACCGGTGTAAATGCACTCTGGCCTATCCCGGACAAGCTGTGGATCAACAAAAGCGGGGTGGTCCGCGTCATGGGACACGGCCTCTACGTCGGGCTGCGCTTTAAAAATCGAGCCATCTACAGCAGCGTAACCGATGACTATGCGGAATTTTTTACTGATCACGACGGTGAGAAACTATTTTCATTTCCGCTACCGATCCAACTGAATCAGCGTCCACCCGGCGGTCAAATCAACATAAACCACGTTGTCGGCATGTGGCACCGACAACCCCCAGAGCTAAAGCCCAACCTCTCTGGGCCACGGCCAAGCCGCCGGAAGAAGCCAAGCTAGCACCAGTACAAAAACTCCGTGGACTCCCCGTCCAAAAAGCGGGGAGACTCCGCGTCCACAAGGTCCCTAGACTCCGAGTCCACAAAGTAGCTGGACTCCAAGTCCAAAAACCTCATGGACATAACACCTCTAGAGATGTGCGTGGGTCCTAGCTGGTTAAGGCATTGTCCACCAGAGCCAGGAAGCGCATGACGTAGTCCTTCACAAATTCTGCGGTGTGGTCATTAAGGCGGCCCGAGTCTTCGAAAAGGGTGGGTGATTGGCCGAGGAATACCTCGGGCTGCCCAGGAAAAGGCATATCAAAGTAAGACAGGGCCAATCGGAGGTTCTTTTGTGAGCTGTACCCACCCATGCGCCCTACGGAGTGGCTGATGATTCCTGCGGGAAGGTTCTTCCAAGCCACATCTGAGTTGGGTTTAGAACCGATGTCCACCGCGTTTTTGAGGCATGCGGGGATTGTGCGGTTGTTTTCGGGCGTAATGAAAAGGACTCCGCTAGAGTTCTTGATGGTGTCGCGGAAGGTGGTGTACGCGGACGGAGTTGGCTTGTCCGTGACCGCGGGATCATCGTAGTCGAAGTCATAAAGGGGCAAGTTGCGGATTTCGAGGATGTTTGCCTCGTAGTCTTTCGGGATCATTGTGAGTACTTCGTGCGCAATCTTGCGCGCAATTGATCCGCGACGCAGGCTACCTACGATAACGGTGATGCGTGGGGTGGAAGTCATACTGAACCTTCTTTCTTCATTGGGGCTGGATTAAGGGAGAAAAGGCTTGCAACCGAAAGCTGGCGGCGGGCCGGCACTGTGGGCGGCAGCGAGAAATCCCTCTACTTTGTCATCTTCTTCATTACGGAAATACAGTTCAATTAGGCCCAAGAGCCCTCCCAGGACGGCCTCGCGTGCGGCCGAGGTTTGTAGCAGCCGCAATGCCGCAGGTTGGTTTCCTTCACGAATAGCCTCAAACAATGCAATGGTTTCAAGCCAGCTTCCTTGGTCTGGTCGTGGGAAGGGATTAGAAATCCCAGTCATCATCACTCGTTTCTTCAGCGGTACCAATGACATAGGAGGAGCCTGAACCAGAGAAGAAGTCATGGTTCTCATCTGCTCCAGGAGCTAGGGCGGCGAGAATTTCTGGGTTAACTTCCGTTTCCTCAGGTGGGAAGTAATCTGGGTAGCCCAAGTTCATCAGGGCCTTATTTGCGTTATAGCGAACGAATACGGCTACATCGTCCATGAGTCCTAATGGTTCATATAGTTCGCCGGAGTATTCCAGCTCTAGGGAATAGAGCTCCTCGAGCAAAGAGATGGTGAAATTCTTCATCTCTTGTTGCCTTTGAGGAGAAGAAGATTCTAGGCCACGCTGGTATTTATATCCCGAGTAGTAACCGTGTACTGCCTTGTCACGCAGAATGAGGCGAATCATGTCTGCCGTATTGGTCAGGGTGGCGTGGACAGAAAAGTGTAAGGGGAGATAGAAACCTGCGTATAGAAGGAGCGAAGAAAGCAGCGTCGATGATACCTTGCGCTTGAGCGGATCTGGCCCGTAATAGTGTGTGAGGACTTTCTTGGCACGTGCTTGGAGAAGGTCATTATTCACCGCCCAGCGGTAGGCTTCGTCGATTTCCTTTGTGCTGCTTAGCGTAGAAAACACTGAAGAGTAAGAACGGGCGTGAACTGATTGCATGAAGGCAATGTTGGTGTAAACGGCCTGCTCATGCTCGGTGCGGGCGTCTTGAATTTGGCAGATTTCTCCCACGGTAGCCTGCACGGTATCTAGAGTGGTCAGGCCTGTGAACACCCGCATGGTGAGGTTACGCTCTGAGGGCGTCATTTTCTGCCAGGCTGAGAGATCATTAGAAAGCGGCACTTTCTCCGGCAGCCAGAAATTGGCGGTGAGCCGGTTCCATACTTCAAGATCCTTTTCGTCACTCACACGGTTCCAATTGATGGGGCGGATGCGGGCTGAGGGATCATGGCGGAAGCCCGGAGGCGTAACAGAGATGCTAGTTAACGCAGCAGCGTTCGATGCTGAAGTCATTACTTTTTCCTTTCGGGTGAATTGGTAGTGCAAAAGATGGGAGGTCAGTGCTCCTACAAAGCGCAGGAGACGCAGCCTTCGACCTCAGTGCCTTGGAGCGCGGATTGGCGTAAACGGATGTAGTACAAGGTCTTGATGCCGGCCTTCCAGGCATAGATTTGCGCCCTGTTGATATCCCTAGTGGTGCTGTCGGCAGTAAAGAACAAGGTCAGAGAAAGGCCTTGGTCCACGTGCTGCGTGGCCATGGCGTAGGTATCAATGATTTTCTCGTATCCCACGGTGAAAGAGTCCTCGAAATACTCCACATTGTCGTTGGTCATTCCCGGCGCGGGGTAGTACACGCGCCCCAAGCGGCCTTCCTTGCGAATTTCGATCTTGGAGGCAATCGGGTGGATGGATGCAGTCGAATCATTGATGTAGGAAATTGATCCAGTGGGTGGAACTGCTTGTAGATAGGCGTTATATATTCCGTCTCGGGCCACCTGATTCTTTAATTTCAGCCAGTCCTCGCGTGTAGGAATCCGCACGCCTGCTTCATGGAAAAGCTGCTCTACTCGCTTGGTGGCAGGTACCCATTCCTGTTTGAGATACTTGTCGAAGAATGCGCCGGAGGCATAAGCAGAGTCTTCAAAACCCTGGAATCGCTGACCTTTCTCTACCGCTAACGCATGGGATGTGCGCAGCGCATGATAGGTCACAGTCAGGAAATAGAAGTTGGTAAAGTCCAAAGCCTCGGCGCAGCCATAGTGAATCCGTTTGGAAGCAAGGAAACCATGGAGATTCATCTGCCCCAAACCAATCGCGTGCATGGATTCATTGCCTTTAGCAATGGAAGGAACTGCTTCGATATCGGTAAGTTCTGAGACTTGGGTGAGCGCGCGCACTGCGGTTTCTACAGTTGCTCCAAAATCCGGTGATTCAAAGGCCTTAGCGATGTTGAGCGAACCCAGATTGCATGAAATGTCTTGGCCGATGGTGGCGTAATTGCCAGATGGGTCAAGAGTGGATGGCGCGTTGACTTGAAGGATCTCGCTACACAGGTTGGACATATTGATATGCCCTTTGAGGGGATTAGAGCGATTGACCGTATCTTCGAAGAGGATATAGGGGTAGCCAGATTCAAATTGAAGCTCAGCAAGCGTAGTGAAAAACTCCCTGGCCTTGATGGTGGTGTGCGAAATTCGCGGATTGGTCACCAGCTCGTCGTAATGCTCGGTGATAGACATGTCGGACATGGGCACGCCGTATTCGCGAGCAATGTCATAAGGACTAAACAGATGCATGTCCTTGTTCTCTTTGGCCAGGCGAAACGTTATATCCGGAATAACGACACCCAGTGAAAGGGTCTTGATGCGAACTTTTTCATCTGCATTTTCCCGTTTGGTATCGAGGAAGCGAAGAATATCTGGGTGATGCGCATGCAGGTAGACAGCCCCAGCGCCCTGGCGGGCTCCCAGTTGGTTGGCATAGCTGAAACTATCCTCCAGAATCTTCATAACTGGGACTACGCCGGATGCTTGGTTCTCAATCTTTTTGATCGGGGCTCCGGATTCGCGCAGATTGCTTAGCAATAGGGCCACGCCACCGCCGCGTTTTGATAGCTGTAGCGCGGAGTTCACACTGCGGCCAATGCTCTCCAAGTTGTCTTCTATTCGCAGGAGGAAGCAAGACACCATTTCGCCGCGCTGAGCCTTGCCTGCGTTGAGAAAAGTAGGGGTGGCGGGCTGGAATCGTCCGGACATGATGTCGTCCACCAGTTTCTCTGCAAGAGCTTTGTCGCCTTGTGCCAGGTAAAGAGCTGTGGTGGTGACGCGTTCTTCGTAGCCTTCGAGGAGTGTTGAGCCGTCAAAGGTTTTTAGCGCGTAGGAAGTAAAGAACTTAAATGCGCCGAGGAATGTGCGGAACCGATGCTGGGCGCGATGTGCTCTGTCATATATGGCGCACAGGAACTCGTCCTCGTAAAGTTCGAGGAAACCCCGCTCATAGTATTCATTATCTACTAACCATTCCAGGCGTTCCGTGGTGGAGCTAAATGTGCGCATGCGGGGAGCAACATGGTGGGCTAAATAATCCTGTGCTGCCTGAATGTCTTTGTCGAACTGAATTCTCCCGGAAGAATCGAATAAGTTCAGCTGCGCGTTGAGCGCATGGTAACTTTTGCGCTTACCAACGCCGCTCTCGTCGTTAGCACCGGTGGTGATGCGATGGGTTGCGTCAACAGGCTGCGCGGGTGTGGTCTGCGGAGGGGTCATTGTGTAGTCCAATCTGTGTGGTCCGGACGTGTTCTTCATCTTTTGACGTGTTCTTGCTGTTCCCAAAACTTGTGAAGACCTTGTTTTACGGTGTCAATATCTTTTTGGGTGCCGAGTAGCTCGAAGTGATACAGCTCGGGCACGTGGCACTTGGCGGAAATGATTTGGCCGGCTACGCAGTAGGCGTTACCGAAATTGGTGTTTCCTGAGGAAATGACGCCGCGGATAAAGGATCGATTGATTGGGTCGTTAAGGAAAGCGATGACCTGTTTAGGAACCGCGCGTTTGAGAGAGCCGCCTCCGTAGGTGGGGACGACGAGTACATACGGGTGTGAAACCTGGATCATTCCGTTTTTCTTGGGCCGTAGTGGAATTCGCACTGCGGGTCTGCCTAGGCGTTCCACAAATCTTTTTGTGTTTTCAGAAACGCTCGAAAAGTACACCAAATCTGGTGAGTCTGACATAGCAATCCTGCTCATCCTGGCCTGAGCCATTCGTGGGATATGTGATATCCGATAGGTTAATTACGTGTGGGCGTAGTTGCAAACTACGGTGCAACGTATATTTTAAAAGCGCAGGTAATCTTAGGTTTAGGCGGAGGGGATGGCTTTATGGGGTATGAGGAGCTACAAAAACTGCGTCGGTAGCCGGGCGCCCGAGCAGTACCCACGGAGCGCTATCAAATACTCGAACTTCGAGTGAGTCTGAAAAGGGGGCTCCTTCGCGCGTGTCTAGAACGGCACCCGTGACAATGCCGTGTTCTTTCAGGAAAGCTAGTAGTTGTGGGTCGGAATCGGAGATCCGTTCAACGATCACCTGAGATTGTGCTCCGCTGTCAGAGAGCCGGTGTGCACGAGGAATCGTGATGTTCCCATCGGCTGTGGGAATAGGATCGCCATGTGGATCCCTACTGGGAAAATTGAGGAATTTGTCCACGCGCTCTATCAGCATGTCCGACACTGCGTGTTCGAGATTTTCTGCTTCGTCATGGACTTCGTCCCATGTATAGTCCAATGCCTGTACCAAGAAAGATTCAAGCAATCGGTGACGGCGCACCATATCCAATGCATACTGTCTACCCCGACCGGTGAGCTCCACTGCTCCGTAAGGTGTGTGTGATACCAACCCTTGCTTGGTCATTTTGCGCACTGCATCGGAGACTGAGGAGAGTTTGAGCCCTAACCGTGCTGAAATAAGTGTGGCGGTTACGGGCTCAGATGACCATTCCTTTAGCCCCCAGATGGCTTTCAAATAATTCTGTGTGCTAGTGGAAAGCTCGGAAACAGACATGGGTAAATCTTAACCCAGCACCTTAGTGTGTGCTGACGTAGCGCTTCCAACGCTCATAGCGAACAGGGGCCCAATTTGAGAAGAATGTCGGTAAGGTGGGGCCAGTTAAAAATTCTTCAATTGAAGGAGCATCATTAATGTCTGAGAAGATTTCAATGAACTCATCCGCTACTGGTATGAGCCTGGGCGATAGCGTCTATGAGCGCCTCTTGCGCGAGCGCATTATCTTCCTGGGAACCCAGGTGGACGATGAAATCGCCAACAAGCTCTGCGCACAGATTCTGCTTCTGTCCGCTGAGGACCCAACTCGGGACATCTCCCTGTACATCAACTCCCCGGGCGGCTCCGTCACGGCGGGTATGGCTATTTACGACACCATGAAGTACTCGCCATGCGATATTGCCACCTATGGCATGGGCTTGGCAGCTTCCATGGGCCAGTTCTTGCTCTCCGGCGGCACTAAGGGCAAGCGCTACGCTCTGCCACACGCTCGCATCATGATGCACCAGCCTTCCGCTGGCGTGGGTGGCACCGCTGCTGACATCGCCATCCAGGCTGAGCAGTTTGCTCAGACCAAGCGTGAAATGGCGCAGCTGATCGCTGAGCACACCGGCCAGAGCTTTGAGCAAATCACCAAGGATTCTGACCGTGACCGTTGGTTCACCGCACAACAGGCCAAGGAATACGGCATCGTTGACCACGTCATCGAGTCCGTAAACGGCCCGATTAGCAACTAGGGAATAAGGAGAATTATCACTATGTCTAACCTTCAAATGCCTAATTCCCGCTACGTTTTGCCGGAATTCATCGAGCAGAACGCACAAGGCTCTAAGACCACCAACCCGTACTCCAAGCTTTTCGAAGAGCGCATCATCTTCCTTGGCACCCAGGTTGATGACACCTCGGCGAATGACATCATGGCGCAGCTGCTGGTCCTCGAGTCTCAGGACCCAGATCGCGACATCACCATGTACATCAACTCCCCGGGTGGCTCCTTTACCGCGCTGATGGCTATCTACGACACCATGCGCTACGTACGTCCTGATGTGCAGACCGTGTGCCTGGGCCAGGCTGCTTCCGCAGCTGCCGTCCTGCTGGCTGCCGGTGCACCGGGCAAGCGTGCGGCACTGCCGAACTCCCGCGTGTTGATTCACCAGCCACGCACCCAGGGCACCCAGGGCCAGGTTTCTGACCTAGAGATCGAGGCTAACGAGATCGAGCGCATGCGCCGCCTCATGGAGAACACCTTGGCTGAGCACACCGGCCGTACTGCGGAGCAGGTTCGCATCGATACCGATCGTGACAAGATCCTGACTGCCCACGAGGCAGTAGAGTACGGCCTCATCGATACCGTCTTTGATTACCGTAAGCTCAACGCTTAAAACGTAGTAATTGAGCCAAAGCCCTTGCACCGTATATGTGGTGCAAGGGCTTTAATCTTTTCAGTTCTATAGGTCTTGGAGTATCACCCAAGTCCGTCCTACGGGTGGATGTGTGACGGTTACCAAGGTGGTTTATGGGTTTGTGGGTTTAACACCTATGTGAGTAACCACAAGCGAGCTTTGTTACGTCGTCAAGAGTGAACGGCGGAAGTAGAAGTTGATGCTCCGGTTCGCGGTCTTTTCGGTTGCAAATATGCGTGTGAAAGTTTTCGCAGTGCAGGGCCGTGACGTGGAATTTTCTGCAGCTGCGTGCCTTAAAAATTATTTCGGGCAACCAACCGATTTGTTGCTACCGAGAATTAGTGCTCAACTATTTATATGTCAGATCACAATACGCAGTTGTCTGGTGCGACAGAACACAAAGCGGAGTCTGAAGAAAGACTGTTCTTCGGGCATCCGTGGGGCCTAGCCAACCTATTTGGCATCGAGATGTGGGAGCGTTTCAGCTTCTACGGCATGCAGTCGATCGTCTTGCTCTATATGTACTACTCCGTCACCGATGGCGGACTGGGCATGGACAAGACCGCTGCAACGTCCGTGGTTGGTGCCTACGGCGGTCTGGTCTATATGGCCTGCCTTCTGGCCTCTTTGGTTGCAGACCGAATTTTGGGCCCGGAGCGCACCCTGTTCTACTCCGCGAACCTGGTGATGCTCGGTCATATCGCCCTAGCGTTTATTCCGGACGTTACGGGTCTGGCGATTGGTTTGGTTCTCATAGCCATCGGTTCCGGCGGTGTGAAGACCACCGCCCAAGTGGTGCTTGGCTCGCTATATAGCCGTGATGACACCCGCCGTGACGGTGGTTTCTCCATTTTCTACATGGGGGTCAACATCGGCGCTCTATTCGGCCCGTTGATCACAACGATCATGTGGGGCTGGAAGGGATTCCACTGGGGCTTTGGCCTCGCGGCAATCGGCATGTTCGCGGGCCTGATTCAGTACACCCTGATGCGCAAGTCCACCATCAAGGATGCAGGCCACGAGGTCCCGAACCCTGCTAGCAGCAAACAGGTGCTGCTCGGCCTAGCTGCGGTCCTTGGCATCGCGGCAATTGCGGTAGTTTCCATCGCAACCGGCGTTATCAAGGTCGATTGGCTATCCAACATCGTCACTGCCGTTGCTCTGTTGGCGGCAATCGTATTGTGGTGCCAGATGTACTTCTCCGAGCTGGTTGATGCGGAAGAAAAGAAGCGTCTGCTGGGATTTATCCCTCTGTTTGTCTCTGGTGTTTTGTTCTTCGGTATCTTCCAGCAGCAGTTCACCGTCATGACCATCTATGCGGACGTGCGCTTGGACCGTAACGTCTTCGGCATCGAGATTCCGCCGTCACTCGTGCAGTCCTTCAACCCGATCTTCATCGTGATCTTCTCTGCGGTTTTCGCAACGATGTGGACCAGGCTCGGTAACCGTCAGTGGTCCACGCCGGTGAAGTTCGGTGCCGCCAACATCATCATCGGTATTTCTTTGTTCTTCTTCCTGCCGTACTCCGGTACCGGTGCAAATTCCACGCCGATGTTTGCCATCATTGGCATCCTCTTCCTGTTCACCATGGGCGAGCTTTTGCTGTCCCCGGTTGGTAACGCGCTTGCTACCAAGGTCGCGCCACGTGCCTTCCCCTCCCGCATGATGGCGGTGTGGATGATGGCCGTTGCCATGGGTACCTCCTTGGCTGGCTCCCTGGCTGGTTTCTACAACCCGGAGGATGCCACCGCAGAGAACACCTTCTTTATCTCACTTGGCGTGGCTTCCATCGTGCTGGGCGTCATCATTCTGGCTCTGAGCCGCTGGGTGGTCAAGAAGTTCGCTACCTTCCGCTAACGGGGAGGAAGGATAGCTTCGGGGGATTCGGGGAGGATTTGGCCGCCGTCGACAATGAGCGTCTGGCCGGTGATGTAGCTTGCTTCACGAGACGCAAGGAAGACGGCGGCATTTCCTATGTCGCGAGGGGTACCGAGGCAGTGCATCGGCACCGAGCGAGTCATCTGGTCTAGGTATTGCTGACCTTGGCCCTCCAGGCCTTCGGTCAAGATATTGCCCGGCAGTACGCCGTTGATGGTGATATTGTCACGTGCGACTTCGAGGGCTGCCGAGCGCATGAAGCCCTGCTGGGCGGCTTTCGACGCCCCATAGTGGGCCCAACCTGGGAAGCCAGTGTGGGAACCAGTGATGGAAGTCGTGATGACGATGCGGCCGTAGTTCTGCTTGCGCATAAAAGGCAGTGCTTCCTGGACCACCTTGAACGTGCCGTGGGTGTTGATGGCGAACATCGCCTCCCACTTTTCATCCGTCATCTCGTCCAAGGGGCAGTTGGGGAATACGCCCGCATTGGAACAGACGATGTCGATGCGGCTGTGTTTGTCCACCACAGTGCGGTAGAGCTCACGTATGGATTCACGGTCGGTGACATCTACCTTGAGGGTCTCCGCGCCGAGCTCGGCGGCAGTAGCTTGGGCGTGTTCTAGATCGATGTCAGCAATGACGACGTGTGCGCCTGCTTCGCGCAGCGCGGATACAATTCCGCGCCCGATGCCGGCGGCGCCACCGGTAACGATGGCAACTTGGTTCGTCAGGTCGAACATGATGGGGTCTCCTTCGGCTGGGAAGATGAAAAGCGGTTTCCACCTTCCCAGCGTAGAGGCTAAACCCGGCTGGTGAGAGGGGCGACGGAAAGCGCGGCGTCAGCAGGCGTAGAAGCTGGAGCTTCATCGGCGATCTTGGCGGAGTAGGCGCGCACACCGAAGAGGGAAAGTGCGGCGAGAAGCGCCGTTGCACCAGCGAGTGTGTACAGGCCCGTCGGAGTCCAGCCGGAGCTGAGGAGGTAGCCGGTGAGGATCGGGGCGAGCGTTGCCCCCACGCGTGCGATGCCGATCGCGGCGCCGGTACCCGTGGTGCGCAGTGCAGACGGGTAGGACTCTGGAGCAACCGTGTACAGGCCGGTGATGCAGGCATTCAAGGTGAGGCCCACGCCGACGCCCAGGGAGAACATCAGGGTCGGGACGGACGTGGAGAAAATGAACCCCACGAGCACGCCGGAGGCTACCAAGCACGAGACGATGAGCAGTGGGCGGGCATCGATCTTCGTGGTGAGGAATCCGAAGATGAGCGCACCGATGGTGCCGCCGATGGACAGCATGATGCCACCGATGACGCCCTGCTGCGCGGTGAGGCCTTCCTCCGTGAGCAGCTTCGGGGTCCACTGGGAAGTGAAGTTGTAGGCGAACATCACGAAAGAGAAAGCCAGCCACAGCTTGATGGTTGTGCGCACGAAGGAGGGGGAGAGGATGTCCTTGAAGGGAGCGCGCGGTTCTTCGTCCTTGGTGGCGCGGACGGTGACCTCGCCCTTGAGACCCAACTTGGCGGCGATTGAGCGAACCTTGTCCATACGGCCGCGGGCGGCCAGGAAGTCAGCGGACTCGGGAACGAAGAGGACGGTCAGTGCGATGGCGACGACGGTAAGGCCGGCACCTACCCAGAAGATGGCCTGCCAACCGTAGGACGGCGCCACGGCCGATGCGATGACGCCGCACAAGGAAGCGCCCAGGCCGTAGCCGGAGGCATAGATTGCCACCGCCAGGCCACGGAAGCGGAGATTCGAGTATTCGCTGACCAAGACGGTGACGCAGACGAGCACGCCGCCGACGCCGATGCCGGTGAGAACGCGGAAGATGAAGAGCAGAGCGAAAGTCGGGGCGAAGACCGTGGCAACTAGGCCCACCAAGTCGATGAAGAGCGAGATGGTGATAAGGCGTGTACGGCCCACACGGTCGGCGGTCGGGGCAAGGAAGAGGGAACCCAGGCCGATGCCGATGAGGGCGGCGGAGAGCAGCCAGCCGAGCTGGACGTCACTCAAGGTGAAGGCTTCGGCCACCTGGCCGGCGCCGAATGCCATCGCGACCGTGTCATAGCCGTCGAGAGCGTTGAGGTACAAGGCGATGAAAATGACAGACCATTACCGCAATCCCATAGGGGAGCCGTCGATGGGCTTAAGAATATCCATGCGTGCTGCAACCTTTGCGTTTGTTTTAAAGATATGACTTAGGGCCTTTTCGAGAGACCCTGATTGCTTGCGGACAAGGTACTGGACAGCTTGGTCTATGTCTACGGAGCAGCTTTTTAAATTCAGGACCGGCCTTGGAGGGGTCTTAAGCAAAGGTTGAGGCTGCGCCACGCGGAGGAATGAATGAGGGTCGTGTCGTGTTGATTTACTAAGGTGGAGATATCTGTGGGACGCGCCTTCTGGGTGTGCAGGATACGAGTACTCTCCGCATCGGAATCCGCCCACCTCAAGTTGAAGAAAAGCGAGTGGAAAGACCTTAATGGCACGTATGCAAGAAAGCGCTGACCTGCTCAAGTGTTCCTTCTGTGGCAAGAGCCAGAAGCAGGTGAAAAAGCTCATCGCCGGCGGCGGTGTCTACATCTGTGATGAGTGCATTGAGCTGTGCAACGAGATTATCGAAGAAGAGCTCGGCGCCGCTGCGGCTGCTGAGACCGCGGACAAGGAAGTAAAACTTCCCCGTCCGTCGGAGATTTCTTCCTTCCTCGACAAGTACGTCATAGGCCAGGATCAGGCTAAGCGTGTGCTTGCAGTGGCTGTGTACAACCACTACAAGCGCATCAAGGTAGAAGAGACCGCGGGCCTTGAAGGGCGCCGCAAGAAGGTCGAAGATGAGAACGTAGAGATTGCTAAGTCCAACATTTTGCTGCTTGGTCCCACCGGTTCCGGTAAGACCTACCTGGCGCAGACTCTGGCGCGCATGCTCGACGTCCCGTTTGCCATTGCGGACGCAACCAGCCTTACCGAGGCGGGCTACGTGGGCGAGGACGTGGAAAACATCCTCCTCAAGCTGCTCCAGGCGGCGGACTTTGATGTGGAGCGCGCACAGCGCGGCATCATCTACGTCGACGAGGTGGACAAGATTTCCCGCAAGTCTGAGAATCCCTCGATCACGCGTGACGTCTCCGGCGAGGGTGTGCAGCAGGCGCTGCTGAAGATCCTCGAGGGCACCGTCGCTGCGATTCCGCCGCAGGGTGGGCGCAAGCACCCCAATCAGGAGTTCATCCAGCTGGATACCTCCAACATTCTCTTCATCGTCGCCGGTGCGTTCGCAGGCCTGGATAAGGTCATCGCGGAGCGCGTGGGCAAGAAGGGCGTGGGCTTTGGCGCCAAGCTGGAGACTGCGGACGAGCGCGAGAAGCTCGACCTCTTCTCCGAGGTTCGCCCTGAGGACCTCGTGAAGTTTGGCCTCATTCCTGAGTTCATCGGCCGTCTGCCCATCGTGGCTACCGTGGATAACCTTGACCGCGAGTCCTTGGTCAAGGTCTTGGTCGAGCCGAAGAATTCACTGGTCAAGCAGTACCAGCGCCTGTTCGAGATGGACGGCGCGGAGCTCGTCTTCGAGGACGGGGCATTGGGTGCTATCGCGGAGCTCGCGCTCGAGCGTAAGACCGGTGCACGTGGTCTGCGCGCGATCATGGAAGAGCTGCTGGTACCCATCATGTACGAATTGCCTGACCGCGAAGACATCACTGCGGTCCACATCACCGAGGCCTGCGTGAAGGGCGAAGATGAGCCAAGCTTTGTCTACACCGACGCTGAAAAGGAATCCGCCTAAGGGCAGATGGCTTTAAGGGGCCGCAGATCACTTAAGATCTGCGGCCCTTTAGGCATAAAGCTAAAGAGCAAAGGTTTAGGTGTAGATGTCAGACCCCGCTCTGGTCTTCGTCGCTGGAGTAGATATCTTGTGGGATTGAGTCGTTGTCTTCCACCGAGGCTCCCGTGGACAGATAAGAGCTGTACCCCGAGTCCGGGATGTTTGCGGTGAGGAAGGCCAAGACTGCGTCGACTGCCATGCGGTGCATACCCTCGGTGTTTTCTGGGCTGTGCATGTCGATATCCAGCAGGTTCTGCATCATTGAACGGTTGGTTACGCGGTACATCGTTAGCGACGCAATGAGCGTGAAGATGTCATTGGCGGAAATACCCGGGCGGAACGCACCGGAATCCTGACCCAGCATGAGTAGCTTGTCGAGGTGCAGGGAGACTTCAGAGACGTCGATGAGCGCCTGGCCCGTCTCCAAAGCGCCTGTGGAGGTTTCCATGGTCATCATGCGGATTGCTTCAGGGTGCTCAACGTGCTGCTTGAACAGCCAGTCAACTAGCGTGCGGACGCCTTCTACTGGGACGGCTGAATCAATGTCGAGAGAACCCGCCGGCGGGTTGAGGCGCCGCGCGGCCGTGCTCAGAGCCTGCTGGTAGAGCCCCTTCTTGTCGCCGAAGTGGTAGTGGATCATGCGCTTGGACATGCCAGCGAGGCGGGAGATATTGTCCAACTTTGCGTCAGCAAAACCCAACTCAGAAAACTGCTCGATGGCTACGTCGATGACTCGCTCGACGGAGCCTGAGAGTTCGGCGGTGCCGACGGAATCGGTCGAAGCCGAATCAGTGGCGTCCATGGTCATAATTTTTACGTCCTTGATGTCCTATGTCAGTACGAATCTTTCCCAGATTCTTCTCTTTTCCTCCTCCTATAGTGCCGAAAAACAAACATTTCCGAGATTCAAGTAAGAATAAAGTCGCGAACTGCGGGACATTCGGGGGTAGTTTGGTGGAAATTGTGATTAAGGATGACTCCGAAAGAGGGGAGTTGTCCACGACACGTTCGGGCAAAAGAGGGCTAGTGTGGGGATTGAAGAACGCCATTTCTGGCACCGCTTTTCCTTAGGAGGACTGAACATGACCCAGGCCGCTAATCAACCAGTGAAGATCACCGTCACCGGTGCAGCCGGCAACATTGCGTACTCACTTTTGTGGCGTATTGCTGCTGGCGACGTCTACGGCAAGGACACCCCAGTAGAGCTCGCGCTGTTGGAGATCCCGCAGGCCGTCGGCGCTGCAGAGGGCGTTGCCATGGAGCTGGCCGACTCCGCCTTCCCGCTTCTGCGCGGCATCACCGTCACCGATGATCCGGACGTAGCTTTCAAGGACACCAAGGCTGCCTTCTTGGTTGGTGCACGCCCGCGTTCCAAGGGGATGGAGCGCGCCGACTTGCTTGAGGCAAACGGTGCCATTTTCACGGTCCAGGGCAAGGCTATCAACGACAACGCTGCACGCGATGTCCGCGTGCTCGTCGTGGGCAACCCAGCAAACACCAACGCCTTCATCGCAGCAAACAGCGCGCCGGACCTTGACCCGAGCCAGTTCAACGCGTTGATGCGTCTGGACCACAACCGCACCCTGAGCCAGCTCTCGCTCAAGACGAGCCGCCCCACCGCTGAGTTCACCAAGGTTGCCGTATGGGGCAACCACTCCGCCACCCAGTTCCCAGATCTCACCTACGTCAACGAGGAAGTGGATCAGGACTGGTACACCGGCGAGATGATCCCCAAGGTGGCTAACCGTGGAGCAGAGATCATCGAGGTGCGCGGTCACTCTTCCGCTGCCTCTGCTGCCTCCGCAGCGGTGGACCACATGCATGACTGGATCCACGGCACCGAAGACTGGCGCACCGCAGCCGTAGTCTCTGACGACTCTTATGGCGTGGACGAGGGCCTCATCTTCGGCTTCCCCACCGTGGCCAAGAACGGAACCTGGGAGATCGTCCAGGGGCTGGAACTCAGCGATTTCCAAAAGGAGCGCATCCAGGCCAACGTGGAGGAGCTGCGCTCCGAGCGTGAGGCAGTCCAGCACCTTCTCAAGTAAGAGGGTTAGAGCTCGAGATTATCGATAAGCCGCACCGGGCCCACGTGTGCGGCAACCAGCGCTAGAGCCGGGCGGGCACTAACGTCCACCGGCTTAAGCGTTTGTGGATCCACCACCGTGAGGTAATCCACTCGCACGCCATCGCTTGCATCTAGGGCTTTGGACGCTTCCTCCACGGAGTTGAAATTGCCGTCCCGCAGGCCAAAGAGGGTGCGCGAGAGTGCAAGGGCCTGCGTACGCTCGGCGTCGTTTAGGCGCTGGTTGCGGCTCGACTCAGCCAAGCCATCCGCTGCGCGCACGATGGGCGCAGCCACCAGCTTAACGGGGAAGTCCAAGTCTGCGACCATCCGGCGCAGCACCGCTACCTGCTGGGCATCCTTTTGCCCAAAGTATGCGCGGGTGGGGCGCACCAGATTAAACAGCTTCGAGACCACCGTAGCCACGCCGTCGAAGTGCCCTGGCCGAGAGGCGCCTTCCAGCACCTCACCCATGGCCCCGGTGCGTACCCACGCTAGCGGGGTGCCACTCGGGTACATCTCCTCCACGCTCGGAGCGAAGACAACATCGGCGCCTAGTGATTCCGCGAAGGCCGCGTCTGCCTCCACGTTGCGTGGATAGTTCCGGAAGTCGTCGCACTCGCCCAAATCGCTAAACTGCAGCGGATTGACAAAGACTGAGACCACGACGACGTCGTTAGCTTCCCGCGCCGCCTTAATCAGCGAGCCATGGCCTGCATGCAGCGCGCCCATCGTGGGCACGAGACCCACGCTGCGGCGTTGACCATCCTGCTGCGCACGAAACTCAACGAGTTCTTTTTTAGTAGTGAATACCTGCACGGTTACTTAACCTTCTTTCACAGAGTCGCTAAAGGACTCTGCCTCGTTTGGAAACTTACGCTCAGCCACGTCGGCGGCATAGGCGCGGGCGGCGTCGGAAAGCACGGTGCGCAAGTCCGCGTACTGGCGCACAAAGCGCGGCGTCTTGCCCGCGCCCATGCCAAAAGCATCGGTCCAGACCAGAATCTGCCCATCGCAGGCATTGCCCGCGCCGATGCCGATGGTGGGGATGGAGACCTCCTTGGTCACCTGCGCCGCGAGCTCAGCCGGAACCATCTCTAGTACCACGGCGAAGGCGCCTGCGGTGGCAACAGCCTGGGCGTCGGCAAGCAAAGGCCCCGCCGCCTCGCCACGGCCCTGCACTACGAAACCACCCAGCGCATGCACCGACTGCGGGGTGAACCCGATGTGCGCGCACACCGGAATGCCCGCGGCAACCAAAGCGGAAATCGTCGGCGCAATCTCCTTGCCACCCTCAATCTTGACCGCCTGCGCGCCCGTCTCCTTCAGCATGCGCACCGCCGAGCGCAAAGCCTGCGCCGGGGATTCCTCATAGGAACCAAAAGGCAGATCCACCACCACGAAGCTGCGGGAGGTGGCCTCAACCACCGCGCGCGTGAGCGGAATCATCTCCTCCATGGTCAGCGAGAGCGTGGTCTCGCGGCCCAAAACCACGTTGGACAAGGAATCGCCCACCAAAAGCAAGTCGATTCCCGCCTCATCGAATACCGCGGCGGTCATGCAGTCATAGCTGGTCAAACAAGAAAAGGGTGCGCCCTTAGCCTTTGCCTTGGCAAAGAAACGAGTACGCAGGCGCGCCGGGGAAGTTCCAGAATGTGAAGACATGACAGACAATGTATTCAGCCGTCGGCGCCCGCGGTGCCGTTTTCGCCCAATGGGGGTGAAAAAGCCAGTTGACCGACAGGGTAGACTTGTCCGGGTGACTGAGCAGAACAACGCTGTAGATAAAGAGCAACTAGTAGGCACTAACCGTGCTGACGCGCTTCCGAAGTCCTGGGAGCCGCAGGCGGTAGAAAAGGACCTTTACGAGTCCTGGGTGGAAGCAGGCTACTTCACCCCGGATGCCACCAGCGAGGCAGAGCCTTATTCCATCGTGCTGCCGCCACCCAACGTGACCGGCCAGCTGCACATGGGCCACGCCCTAGACCACACCCTCATCGACTCCATCATTCGCCGCAAGCGCATGCAAGGTTATGCCACCCTGTGGCTGCCGGGTGCCGACCACGCGGGTATCGCCACCCAGACCAAGGTCGAGGCCAAGCTCAAGGAGACCGAGGGCAAGAAGCGCTGGGACTACGAGCGTGAGGAATTCATTTCCAAGGTCTGGGAATGGAAGGAAGAATACGGCGGCACCATCCAGAAGCAGATGCGTGCCATTGGTGACTCCGTGGACTGGTCCCGCGAGCGCTTTACCCTGGATGAGGGCCTGTCCCGCGCGGTCCAGACCATCTTTAAGCAGCTTTTCGACGCCGGCATGATCTACCAGGCACACCGCTTGGTCAACTGGTCCCCGGTGCTGGAGACCGCGGTCTCTGACATTGAGGTCGTGTACAAGGACGTCGAGGGCGAGCTCGTGTCCATCCGCTACGGCTCGCTAAACGACGACGAGCCACACCTCATCGTGGCCACCACCCGCGTGGAGACCATGCTTGGCGACGTCGCGATTGCTGTCCACCCCGACGACGAGCGCTACAAGGACCTGGTGGGACAGGAGTTTGCTCACCCCTTCCGCGAGGATCTCAAGCTCAAGGTCATCGCTGATGATTACGTGGACATGGAGTTCGGTACCGGTGCTGTGAAGATCACCCCGGCCCACGACCCGAACGACTACCAGATGGGCCTGCGTCACAACTTGGACATGCCGACCATCATGGACTCCACCGGTCACATCGCGAACACCGGCACCAAGTTCGATGGCCTGACCCGCGAGGAAGCGCGAGTCGCCATCCGTGAAGCTCTCGCCGAGCAGGGTCGCATCGTCAAGGAAATCCGCCCCTACGTCCACTCCGTGGGCCACTCGGAGCGCTCCGGCGAGCCGGTCGAGCCGCGCCTTTCCCTGCAGTGGTTCGTGGCGGTAGAAAAGCTGGCCAAGTACTCCGGCGACGCAGTGCGCGAGGGCGATACCAAGATTCACCCGACCTCCCTCGAGCCGCGTTACTTCGAGTGGGTCGATGACATGCACGACTGGTGCATCTCCCGCCAGCTGTGGTGGGGTCACCGCATCCCAATTTGGTACGGCCCGGAGACCACCGACGCCGAGGGCAACACCACCCGCGATATCGTCTGCGTTGGCCCCGACGAGGAGCCGCCAGCAGGCTACGAGCAGGATCCAGACGTTCTGGATACCTGGTTCTCCTCCGCACTGTGGCCATTTTCCACGCTGGGCTGGCCGGAAAAGACTCCGGACCTGGAGAAGTTCTACCCAACCAACGTGCTGGTTACCGCCTACGACATCCTGTTCTTCTGGGTCGCCCGCATGATGATGTTCGGCACCTTCGCTGGCGTCCAGACCCCAGAGCTGCTCAACGCTGGTGATGGCTCCGCGCGCGATGGCCGCCCGCAGATTCCTTTCCACGACATCTACCTGCACGGCTTGGTTCGCGATGAGCAGGGCCGCAAGATGTCGAAGTCCCTGGGCAACGGCATCGACCCGATGGACTGGGTACGCGACTATGGTGCAGATGCCCTGCGCTTTACCCTGGCCCGTGGCGCCAACCCGGGTGTCGACCTGCCGCTGGGCTCCGACGCCGCTGCGGCTTCGCGTAACTTTGCCACGAAGCTGTTCAACGCCACCAAGTTCGCGCTCATGAACGGCGCTGGCGTGGCGGAGCTGCCGGCCCGCGAGGAGCTGACCGACGCTGACCGCTGGATCCTGGACCGCGCCGAAGAGGTGCGCGTCAAGTTTGACGCCTACCTGGACGATTACCAGTTCTCCAAGGCTAATGAGCTGCTCTATCACTACATCTGGGATGAGCTGTGTGACTGGTACCTGGAGATTGCCAAGTCCCAGATTCCGCGCGACGTCGATTCGGCAGATACGTCAGACGCGGAGCGGCTGACCGGCCACAACACCCAGATCGTCTTGGGCCGCGTCCTCGACGTCGTCCTGCGCCTGCTGCACCCGACCATGCCTTTCGTCACCGAGGTCCTGTGGAAGGCACTTACCGGCGGCGAGTCAATCGTGATTGCCCCGTGGCCAACCGCGGCTGATACCAACGGTGGCGTGGCCACCGACGAGGTTGCCGCACGCCGCATCGCGGACGCCGACAAGCTCATCACCGAGCTGCGCCGCTTCCGCTCTGATCAGGGCGTGAAGCCTTCCCAGAAGGTTCCAGGTCGCCTGGACTTCGCCTCGGTGGACCTTGTAAGCCAGGAAAATTTGGTGCGCAACCTTGCTAACACCACGGTTCCGGGCGAGGGCTTCACCGCGTCCGCCTCCATCGAGGTTCGCCTGTCCCAGGGCACCGTCGAGGTCGCACTGGATACCTCCGGCGCAGTCGACGTCGAGGCCGAGCGCAAGCGCCTGGAAAAGGATCTGGCCAAGGCAAATAAGGAGCTCGAGCAGACCGGCAAGAAGCTGGCTAATGAGTCCTTCCTAACCAAGGCTCCGGACGAGGTCGTGGAGAAGATCCGCACCCGCCAGCAGGTGGCACAGGAAGAAGTCGACCGCATCACCGCACGCTTGGAGGCACTTAAGTAGTGGGCAAGCGAGAAGATCGCGAGGAATACGAACTCGTCGACGCCCTGCAGGAGGGCACTGAGGGCGGATCCGTGGAGATCACGGAGTCCGGCCTGCAGCTCAACCTCGGCATGGGCGCGGCAGACGAGTACGAGGAAGCCGCTCCCATCGAGGTCAGCCCGGAGGAACTGGAAGCGCTAGCGCTTGTCGACGCCGAGCTCAACGCCCGCGCGCCCGAAACCCAGATCGCTCCGAGTCTGGAACGCATCCAGGCGTTGATGGATTTGCTGGGTAATCCGGAGAAGTCCTTCCAGGTCATCCACGTCGCGGGCACGAATGGCAAGTCTTCGACTTCCCGCATGATCGACTCCTTGCTGCGTGCCTTCCACCGCCGCGTCGGATTGGTGACGAGCCCGCACCTACAGCTGGTCACCGAGCGCATAGGCATCGATGGCCGCCCGATTCACCCGCGTGACTTCGTGCGTATCTGGAATGAGATCAAGCCTTATGTGGAGATGGTGGACGCGCAGTCCGACATCCCGATGTCCAAGTTTGAGGTGCTCGTGGCGATTTCCTACGCGGCTTTCGCTGATGCGCCTGTCGACGTCGCCGTGGTCGAGGTCGGCCTCGGCGGCACCTGGGATGCCACCAACGTGGTCAACGCCGAGGTCTCCGTCATTATGCCGGTGGGCTTGGACCACACCGACTACCTAGGCGATACCCTCGCCGAGATCGCGGGGGAGAAGGCCGGCATCATCAAGGCACGCGACGTCGATGCGGACGATGTGTTGGCCCCGCGTGAGAACATCGCCATCATCGCCGAGCAGGAGCAGGAAGCCATGACGGTGATCCTGAACCGCGCGGTGGAGGTCGGCGCGGGTGTGGCGCGCTCCGGCAGCGAGTTCGCCGTGCTCGAATCTCGCATTGCGGTGGGCGGTCAGCAGCTCAACATCCAGGGCCTGGGCGGTCTTTATGAGGACATCTTCCTGCCGCTGCACGGCGAGCACCAAGCCAAGAATGCGGGCGTGGCGCTGGCTGCGGTCGAGGCCTTCTTCGGGGCATCGTCTGGCAAACCGCTCGATATTGCCACCGTGCGCACTGGTTTTGCCAAGGCTATTTCGCCCGGCCGCCTAGAGCGCGTGCGCACCAGCCCCACGACCTTCATCGATGCATGCCACAACCCGCACGGCGCCAAGGCGTTGGGTGCGGCACTGGATCGCGACTTCGACTTCGCACGTCTCATCGGCGTGCTCGGCATCTTCGAGGACAAGGACGCCGAAGGCATCCTCACCGCGTTGGAGCCTTACCTGACGGAGGTTGTCATCACGCAGAATTCTTCACCTCGTGCACGTGATGCCTATGAGCTTGCGGAACTTGCTCGCGATATCTTCGGCGAGGAGCGCGTCTACGTGGAGCCTGATCTGCCCGGTGCTTACGCGCAAGCAGTGGAGCTTGCGGAGGATGCGGAAGTTCAGTCCGGCTCAGGTATCGTCATCACGGGTTCAGTCGTCACCGCTGGCGACGCCCGCGCGATGTTTGGAAAGGATCCCGCATGAGTGACTCTCGCCGCGACAGTGTGCCCAACAGGGTGCCCAACAGTGTCCCCGCTGAGGAAATCAGCCCCCTTGGCCTAGGTGAGGCCCCGGTCAAGGACCCGCTGAAGCAGTTCGGCGGAATGGTTGTGGCCAGCTCCCTGACCATGGAGCTGCTCACGCTGGTGCTCGCGTTGCCGCTGCTCTACAAGCTCTATGACGGCACCTTGTGGACGCCTTTCAATTACTCGGTGGTCATCGGCATGGCCGTGATTCTCTTGGTGAGCTTCGCGTTTATGAACAAGCCGTGGATTGTCAACGCCATGATTGCGCTGCACGTGCTGGCAATCGTCTTAGGCTTTATAATCCACTGGTCCATCGCCGCCATCATGATAATCTTCGGCCTGTTGTGGCTGATGGCCTCCTATATGCGTGGCATCATCGTCGAGCGCATGAAGCGCGGCTACCTCACCACCCAGCACCTCAATAAGTCGAGTTAAGTGTTGCGAGTTTAAGCACAGACGACGTCCTACGTGTCCTTCAGGGATTCACGCAGGACGTCTTTTGCTTGCATAACCAGGCTTTATCTGGTTAAAGCCCCAGCGTTCGCTGGACCTGGAGAAGGAATGAGTGCAGCGGCTTGATAGCACCGACTGCAACGGCGATTGCCGCAAAGAGGCCTAGCAGTACTGCGAGAGGAGTCCCTGCTGAAGAGGAAGGCGAAGGCTTCTTGGGCTTTTCTGGAGGTACCAGCTGCGGGGAGCTTTCAGTTGGAGGTACCGGCTGCGGGGAGCTTTCAGTTGGAGGTGTTGGCTGCGGGGAGCTTTCAGTTGGAGGTGTTGGCTGCGGGGAGCTTTCAGTTGGAGGTGTTGGCTGCGGGGAGCTTTCAGTTGGAGGTGTTGGCTGCGGGGAGCTTTCAGCTGGGGGCACCGGCTGCGGGGCCGGTTCTTTGGCCGCAGTATCCACGCGGCGCAGCACATAATACTCCTCATAATCTCCGCGCGATTCATCGAGGGTGGGGACAAAAATGGCTCCGTCCTTGCGGGCGATGAATGAGCCATTGGCCACGTTGGTTGTTTCGCGGCCGTTTGGAAGGGTGAAGGAAGCAGTGGTCTCAAACGTTCCCGGCTTGAGCCAGTTGAGATCCCCTGTTGCGCCATTTTGTTGAATCGGCGTGCCTTCGGCGTCGAAAGCTAGCGACGCCCAGCCCGGGAGCACTGAGCGCGTGGGCTCGGTTACGGCTACTACATCGCGCTGGGCAGCATCGTAGCGCAGGATCTGTGCCACGGCGGAGGCCCGGTTCGGATTCTTGTCGAAGCGGTAGATGGTGGAGCCATCGCTAACCAATGAGTTCATGTACAAAGTGTTGTCGCCGTGGCGTGAGCCCTTCATAAACTTTGCTCGGTCACCGACCTCAGTAGCGGAGGGCTTGATTGAATAGAGCAGCCCCTTCGCGGATTTGTCCTCGTTGTCGAGCATGATGTCAACGGAACCGTTGTACAAGAAAGTTCCATCTTCCATGGGCACGAGTTCCGCGTTGTCTTTGGGACTAAAGATATTGCCCCATGCGCCGCCGGAAGCTGGGGTATCGCCAAAGAGCTGCGCGGCGTCGGGAAGCTCTGCTTCGTGGAACGAACCTTTGGTACCGGTGACCAAAGTTGCGCTGGTAAAGGAATAATCCTTGCCGGTAGCTACTGCGGCTACGGTGTCAGTCTCTGGGTGGTATCCCACGGCGTAGATGGGCTGGGAAGCAGTGAAGACGGTGCGTGGCTCGGACAATGAATCAGCGGTGACGTCCACTGCCTTCAAGTCGTAGCCCTCGCCGTAGTAAAGCACCGAATGCTGGGAATCGAAGGTCACGATGTTGCGGTCGGTCGTGGCTGCGGGGCGGGAAGCGAGCTCTTTAAGCTCCGAGTTGAGGAGCGCAAAACCGTGTCCGTTGGGCATGGAGACGATGATGTTCTGGCCGGCTTCAAAAAGCTGGTGAACGCCATCGTCGTACTTTGCCTTCGAGTCCCATTGCGCGGTAGACAGCGTTGGCCCAGACGTATTGAGCGGAGCGGCCTCACCGGCATAGCTCAAGGAGACTGGGTCGAGGCCTTCGCCGTCAGTGTAGAACTCGCTGAACATGGTGTTTCCCTCGGGGGTTAGCGTCGATGCAATATTCGACCAATCGACGCGGCCGTTGGCTTCTCGCAGCGTTGCCGATTGAGGTTGGAGCTTCGCAATTTTTACCGGCTTTTCAGGGGCGAAGGTAGTGCCGGAGAGGTATTGGCGTGAGCTGACCGTCGCTTCGAGATACGACTCTTCCGGAGCGAGCACGACCTTGGGATCCTCGAAGTGGAGATCGAGGTCGCAGTGGCCTTCGAGCGGGTTCGATGCGTTTTTGCAGTACTTTCGGTAGACCACCGTGCCGTTGAATTGCGCTTCGGTTCGCTTCGCTGCCTTATCGACAGTGAGGTCGGTTAGTTCGAATTCGAAAGCGTTGCCTTTGCGCGTGGCGCCATCTTTGACCAAGGTGGCACCGCCGGTGTAGTTGTTGAAGCTGGCGCGGATTCCCCAGGTCAGGTGGCCGTCCGTGGCGGGGATAGCCAGAGCAGGTGGCGCAAGCGGAATAAGAGAAGCTGTCACTAGTGCGGCGAGAACTGTGCCACGGCGAGAAGTCATTGATCCTCCTTGGGAGAGAACGAAGATGAAAATTTAAAGTGTCAGTGGGAAGAGCCGAAAATGGATCTCACTGGCGTGAATAAATTAAGCACACCTAACGTAGGTAAAGCTAACCTTAGTGTGCCGTGGGGGTGGCGCAAAGGGGTACCTTTACGGAAAATGCATAAGTTCCATTTGGTGGAGGGGCTGTGGGTGCCGCTGTTTGTGCCGGCTGGAGCGACTAACCTAGGTCGAGCACTGCCCGCAGCTCTGCAAAGGCTGCGGGCACAACTGTATGAGTGACGGTGCGGCCGGTGCGTTCCTTCGTGAGCAGTCCGGCCTCGGTGAGTTTCTTTAGGTGATGGGATACGGTGGGCTGGCTGAGCCCGCTAGATTTGGTGAGGTCATTGACACTGACTGGTCCGCAGCCTTCCGTCGCCAGCTGGGAAAGCAGGCTTAGGCGGGCGGGGTCGCCCAATATTTTGAATAGCTGGGCGTACTTCTGCGCTTCTTCGGCAGTTAGCGGATTCGCGCCCAGTGCGCAGCATTCTTGGTTGGGGGAGGGCATGCACCCATTATATATTGACGACTGCCGATAGAACGGCTTATGTTCATATCGATAGGAATCGATATGAAAGGTAAGCTGTGACCACTCAAGCCGCGGAGAAAATGTCCGTGAAACTGTCAATTCTTGACCGCTTCCTGCCGTTGTGGATCTTGCTCGCGATGGGGTTCGGTCTTCTGTTAGGCAATGCCGCGCCGGGGCTTTCCGACGCCCTCGATAGCGTCAAGGTAGGCAGCATCTCCATTCCCATCGCGCTTGGCCTCCTCGTCATGATGTACCCGCCGCTGGCCAAGGTTCGCTATGACAAGGCTGCTGAAATCGCGGCCGACAAGCGCTTGATGACGGTCTCGCTCATTCTCAACTGGCTGGTGGGCCCGCTGGTGATGTTCACCCTGGCGTGGCTGTTCCTGCCTAACGACGCCGAGCTGCGCACCGGCCTCGTCATCGTCGGCCTTGCCCGCTGTATCGCCATGGTCTTGGTGTGGACTGATCTGTCCTGTGCCGACCGCGAAGCCACCGCAGTGCTGGTGGCCATCAACTCCGTGTTCCAGGTTTTCATGTTTGGTGTCATGGGCTGGTTTTATCTCCACATTCTTCCTTCCTGGCTGGGCCTTGAAACCACCTCCGCCGAGTTCAGCTTTTGGGCGATTGTGACCTCAGTTCTGTTATTTCTCGGTATCCCCCTGCTGGCAGGCGTGCTAAGCCGCATCCTGGGAGAGAAGTTCAAGGGGCGTCAGTGGTACAACGACGTCTTCATCCCACGCATCTCGCCGCTGGCTCTCATCGGCTTGCTCTACACCATCGTCCTGCTCTTTGCCCTGCAAGGAAAGCAGATCTCCTCTGAACCATGGTCCGTGGTGAAGGTGGCAATTCCACTCTTCCTCTACTTCGTGGTGATGTTTAGCGTGGCGCTGGTGACGGCCAAGCTAAGCGGCATGAACTACGCGCAGGCGGCTGCCGTGTCCTTCACTGCCGCCGGCAACAACTTCGAGCTGGCCATCGCCGTCTGCATTGGCACTTTTGGCGCGGCTTCCGGCCAAGCCCTCGCTGGTACGGTGGGTCCCTTGGTAGAGGTCCCCGTCCTCGTGGCCTTGGTCTACGTGATGCTGTGGATTGGTCCCAAGTTCTTTGCTGGCGACGCCACGCTCCCGCAGCGCCGCGGCTAGTCTCGCCGTAAACTGAGCAACCATGCGCTATCTCTACTTCGCATTGGCGGCCTTGGGCTGCATCGCTGCCCTCATCTTGCGTGCCATGACCGGCCAGCCGTGGGCGCCCCTCGTGGCCCTCGTTGCTGCAGCCGTGTTCCTAGTTCTGGGGCTTATGCAATCGGCTAAGCCAGCCGCTGCGGTCTCTGTGGAAGACCTTGACGAATCCCAGCGTGAGGAGCTTCGCCGCCTGCTTGACAACGGTCAGTTTGGCACGGCGGTCAAGCAAGTTCAGCTGTGGTTTAAAGGGGTGGGATACGAGCACGCCGAGGAAATCGTGCGACAGCTCACTTAAACCCCCTAGCGCAAGACGATGCGCCATTGCTTTAGTACTATGTCACCCATGACTGAACGTACACTCATTCTCATCAAGCCGGACGGCGTTAAGAACGGCCACATCGGCGAGATCATTGCCCGCATCGAGCGCAAGGGCCTCAAGCTGGTTGCTATGGATCTGCGCGTTGCAGACGAGGCTACCGCTAAGAAGCACTACGCAGAGCACGAGGACAAGCCATTCTTCGGCGAGCTCGTTGACTTCATCACCTCCGCACCGCTCGTTGCCGGCGTTGTCGAGGGCGAGCGCGCCATCGAGGCGTGGCGTCAGCTGGCCGGCGGCACCGACCCAGTTTCCAAGGCCACCCCGGGGACCATCCGCGGTGACTTCGCTCTGACCGTTGGCGAGAACGTCGTCCACGGTTCCGACTCCCCAGAGTCCGCAGAGCGCGAGATCTCCATCTGGTTCCCGAACCTGTAAAGCATCTAGCTTTTTAGCCCGCACTCGCTTGGCGAGTGCGGGCTTTCCTCGTGCTTGGCGTCCCCTCTCTTTCGCTTTCTCTTTCGCTGATGCCGTATTTGCACCGCGTTGGCGCAATTTGCCAAATATGCCGCCAAAACCACCCCATTTCAGCGCACTATTTGGCAAAATGCGCGGCCCAAGCCTTAGCGGCCCCAGCCCCCAACTAACGCGTCCGCGCCTCATGCATGCTCCGCACACCCAACTCGGTCAGCGTGACATCCCACGTGCGAGTGTTATCGGAATGGCGCACACCGCGCAGCTTCACCACGCCGACCTTTTCCAGCTCTCGTAGGCGCTCTTCCAACTCTGGCGTGGCACCCAACAGTTTGCTAAGGCGTGCCGCGGTCACCATGTTTCCCTCCACCGCACCTGCGGCCACAAGACACGAAATGATGTCTGCATGCTTTGTCACTGCATCGAGCGTGGTGACAGTGATTCCCTCAAGCGAAGTGGACTCCAAAGTCTTGCGGATCCTCCTGCGCCCCACGCGGTAGGGGCCATTCAGACTTGCCCACGCGCCTAGGGAGAAGGCCGGGACCAAGTAGATTGCCTTCACGACGCTCAAAAGGATAGGGGAGACGGTCACATCTGGGAGGAGTCCAAGGTCGTCCATGCCCCACAGGACGGGAGGCAGTGCAATGGGAAGAAACGGCCCGATGTACGCAAGCGAAGAGTAGTCGCCCGACTTGAATTCTTCGGGCGCGGCCTGAATGAGCTTCGGCTTTTTGCGAACAACGTTTATGCCCGCGGCAACCGTCAAGACGATGCAAATACCTACCAACACATACTGGCCGGGGTAATGCGGAAGATCGGAACTTGAGAGCGCAAAGGCCAGCGACAGGGGAACGCTCGTGATGAACAAATCTTTGATTGATGGTTCATTAAGCGCTCGTGCCTGCGCCACTGTGTGCGGTGTGTCCACAGGTTTGGCGACTTCCGCAGTGGCGTCTGCGCCTTCCTCAGGCCCCCCAGTGCGCTCATCGATTTCCGCCATGGTCAACAGGATAGATCACAAGAGCGTTCGGCAAAGCACAGACGAGAGCAAAGTTGTGCCAGAATGGACGGAAGAAAACTAAATAAAGCACCATACATTCCGGCTCCCTCGTGCGGCGGCGGTAACGAGTAGACGTTTGAAACAACAGTTACAGAAATCTTGTTGCCTGCGCCCGGGGATTGTGCCGCTGATTTTGTCAGGAGAACGTCACCGCATGGCGACTAAAAAGACTGAAACCAAGAAGAACGAAAACGCAAAAACTACAACTGAAAACCCGGTTTCCGCGGCGGCAGCATTTGCCCAAAAAGTAGACAGGGACAGCTTCGCCGCGAAGACCCGCCTCCACACCGTGGCCAAACAAATCGGTTTGAGCTCCAAAGAGCTCGCTGCCGAGTACGCAGAGCTCGGGCTCAAGAAGGTCGCTCAGTCCTCGCTGACCCCAGAAGAGATTGGTCAAGTCTTCGACGCCATCATCGCCAAGGCCGCTCCGGCCAAGGGCACTGACGCTGCTGCAGAAGCACCAGCTAAGAAGACCACGAAGCGCGCGGTCAAGAAATCCACCAAGAAGGCTGCTCAGGAGCAGACGGAAGACCCCACTGCTGACGAGAAGCTGCGCAACCGCGTTCGCAAGAATGTCGAGAACGAGATCTCCCAGATCGAGGAGAAAGTCGAGGCAGAGCTTGTCGACGCCGCCGAAGAGCAGCGTGAGGAGCACCAGGACCGTGAGACACGCCAGGACCGTGAGGTTCAGCAGGACACGGGCACTGTCGACGTCGAGAAGCTGCATGAAGCTCTCGTAGAGGCCGGCGATGACTTCGACGAGGACGACTACGCCCCAGTCATCACTCCGATGCCGGACGACGAGCCGGAAGTCTACGACTTCGCGCCGATTTTCATGGCGCCGAAGCTTGAGAAGCCAGCGCCGCGTGCGCAGCGCGAGGACCGCGAAGACGACGACTCTCACAAGGAAGAATCCCGCGGTGGCGGACGCCGTCGTGGCAGCCGTGGCACCTCCCGCGGTCGCGGCGGCAGTGATTCACGCCAAGACGCCCGAAACAACACCGATGAACCAGAGCTCATCGAAGAGCCAAAGGCAATCAAGGGCTCTACCCGGATTGAGGCGCAGCGTCGCCGTCGCGCAGAGCTGCGCGAGAAGGGGCGCGTGCGTCAGCACATCGTCTCCCAGGCAGAGTTCCTCGCACGTCGCGAGTCTGTTGAGCGCACTATGGTCGTCCGCGACAAGGAGCGCACCGACGGCGCCGGCATCATCACCCAGGTGGGCGTCCTCGAGGATGACCTCCTCGTCGAGCACTTCGTCACCACCGAGGCGCAAACTTCGCTCATTGGCAACATCTACCTGGGCCGCGTACAAAACGTCCTGCCTTCCATGGAGGCTGCCTTCATCGACATCGGACAGGGACGCAACGGCGTCCTCTACGCCGGTGAGGTGGACTGGCGTGCCGCGGGCCTTGGCGGACGCGGACGCAAGATCGAAAACGCACTCAAGTCCGGTGACCAAGTCCTGGTTCAGGTGGCTAAGGATCCAATCGGCCACAAGGGCGCACGTCTGACCACCCAGATTTCCCTGGCAGGCCGTTACCTGGTCTACGTTCCAGGTGGCCGCAGCGCAGGTATCTCCCGCAAGCTGCCTGTCCCTGAGCGCAAGCGCCTCAAGGGCATCCTCGAGCGCGTTATCCCGGGTGACGGCGGCGCCATCATCCGTACCGCTGCGGAGAACGTGTCAGAGGAAGCAATCGCAACTGACGTGAACCGTCTCCACAACTTGTGGGAGGACATCACCAAGCGCGCCGATCATGAGAAGTCCACCAAGGGCGCCAAGCCGGTCACCCTTTACGAAGAGCCGGACCTGCTGGTCAAGGTCGTCCGTGACCTCTTCAACGAGGACTTCACCAAGCTCATCGTTGATGGTCGCCGTTCCTACAACACCGTCAGCGCCTACGTTGATTCCATGGCCCACGACTTGGCCGACCGCGTGGAGAAGTACGACGCCCGCGAGCACGGTGGCGAGGACGCCTTCGTGACCTACCGTATCGACGAGCAGCTGCACAAGGCGCTCAGCCGTAAGGTGTGGCTGCCGTCTGGCGGCACGCTTGTCATCGACCGCACTGAGGCGATGACCGTCATCGACGTCAACACCGGCAAGTTCACCGGTTCCGGCGGCAACCTCGAAGAGACTGTCACCCGCAACAACCTGGAGGCAGCCGAGGAAATTGTGCGCCAGATGCGCCTGCGTGACTTGGGCGGCATGATCGTCGTCGACTTCATCGACATGGTCCTGCCTGAAAACCAGGAGCTGGTCCTGCGCCGCCTCAAGGAGGCTCTTGGCCGTGACCGCACGCGCCACCAGGTCTCGGAGGTCACTTCCTTGGGCCTGGTACAGATGACCCGTAAGCGCCTGGGCACTGGCCTCATCGAGACCTTTTCCACTGAGTGCGAGGCGTGCCACGGCCGAGGAATCATCATCCACGAGTACCCAGTGGATGAAGAGCAGGAAAATGACGCCCACGAACACAAGGGTCGTCGTCCGCGTCGCGAGCGCCGCAAGCCAGAACACGATCCCCAGCAGCACCCAGCTGCCGTGGCCATGCACCGCCACGAGGAAGCCGAGGAAGCCCGCGCGGCAGCTTCCAACGACGCTGAGTCTCATGTGGAACAGAAGACCTCCATCGAGGATCTCGTCGCCGGCATTATTGTCAACGATGACAAAGACGAAAAGCGCGAGCACAACGATTCTCAGGAGAACAACCGTAAGCAGCGCCGCGGCCGCCGCTCCCGCCGTTCTAACCGCCAAGAGGGCCACACATACAAGGAGCAACAGGACTCCGCGGATGACATCGCCCGCATCGGCTATGCAGCTGCCGATAATGCAGCTGAGCTTGACGACGTCGCCGAGTTCAACTCCTACGTCGCCGACGAGGAACCTCAGGTAGAAGCACAGGTTGAAAATCAAGAAAAGGAGCAGCGCGAAAACGAGGGCGCAAAGCGCTCTCGCGGCCGTGGCCGCCGTCGCAGTGCCCGTACCAACGCGTCCCGGAAATCCGAGCCGCAGAAGTCCGAGCCGCGGAAGTCTGAGCAGACCTACGAGGAAGCCGTAGCTGAGTTCGAGGCCTCCCCGCGTCGTAAGCGTCGCACCCGTGGCAACTCGCGTTCGGATCACCGCCCGCAGCCGCAGGACTTTCTATCGCCGGCTAAGCACCACTCCGAGGAAGCGAAGCCGGAGCAGAGGGCAGAGGATAAACCAAAGGCGGCAGCTAGGCGTGCGCGTGGTCGCCGCAGGGCAGTTCGCCACACCACAGTTAAGGCTCCACAGGCTGCAGTCGAGCAGGTGAAAACAGAGGAAACGCCGGCAGAGGAAACTAAGGTAATCCGCCGTGGTCGCAAGCGCGCTGTGCGTAAGGTCGTCGCCCGGAAGGCACCCCAGAATGGGGCAGGGGAGACGTCGGAAAGCGCAGCTCAGCCCAAGGAAAAGGCAAAGGTCGCCAAGAAAGCAGACAAGAAGCCAGAGGCGGCCGAAACCCCGAAGGTGGGAACACGCGGGCGACGCCGCGTAGCACGGCGCAGCGCAAAGTAGGTCAACGCCACGCGGGGCAGAAAATACGCGGTTTGTATTTTCTGCCCGTGGCGGGGTAGTCTTTGACAGTCGCTGTTTAGACCACGAATGCGCCTCGGCGGGTCGGGTCGCGGATTTCACGCGGGCTCCTGCAGGTGAGCGGCAGGTATAAACGCAATAAGTAATTGTCCATTCAGAAGTGGCTCACCCTGCTGCTTCTGAGCCGAGTTTAGATAAGGGGTAACCCTCTATGTACGCGATCGTCAAGACCGGCGGAAAGCAGTACAAGGTTGCTGAAGGTGACCTCGTCAAGGTCGAGAAGATCGAGGGTGAGCCGGGTGCGTCCGTAGCTCTCACCCCGGTTCTGCTCGTCGATGGCGCCACCGTTAAGGCAAAGGCTGCTGACCTCGAGAAGGTCTCCGTCTCCGCTGAGATCGTCGAGCAGGGCAAGGGCCCGAAGATCGACATCTTGAAGTACAAGAACAAGACTGGTTACAAGAAGCGTCAGGGCCACCGTCAGCCGCTGACCGTTCTGAAGATCACCGGTATCAAGTAAGCCTTAACCGGCTATTACATCCCTGAAGGAGGGAAAATCACATGGCACACAAGAAGGGTGCTTCCAGCTCCAGCAACGGTCGCGATTCCGAGTCCAAGCGTCTCGGTGTCAAGCGCTTCGGTGGTCAGCAGGTTAAGGCCGGCGAGATCATCGTGCGTCAGCGCGGCACCAAGTTCCACCCAGGTGAGAACGTTGGTCGCGGTGGCGACGATACCCTGTTCGCACTCGAGGCAGGCGCTGTTGAGTTCGCTATCAAGCGCAACCGCCGCATCGTGAACATCGTTCCGGCTGAGCAGGCTGCAGTTGAGGCTTCTGCCTAAATAAATAACGCCAAGAAGGTCTGATTCCGATTGAGGTGTCAGGCCTTCTTTTCGTTTTTCTTGATCCCAGGTGATCGAAGACCGCATCGGCTGATCTAGGCTTTGGACGGTGTCTTTAAGCGAGTCTAGAACCGACTGGGCATCATGACGCCCAGGTAAATGACCTAGGACGCTAAACCGTGTTGTGCGTTCTACCAGTGTGATAACAGCTGACTTGTTGTCCTTTCCCAAAATGAGATCCCCTTCCCAGTGGCCAGGTACAGCCCGGTCATTAGCTTCTGCTGGGCGCTGGTCAATGGAGCAGAACTCATCAACAAAGCGTCTGCGGGGTGACTGCTCGCGCACGCTAGTGCGCGTACGGCGTTTAGTACGCCCACTGGGCAGTGAGAGTCCTAGGTCTTTAAGTCGGCCTTTTGGCTCAAGATAGAAAGCTTCATAGATTGTTTCGGCACTCACACGCATGTCCTCATCATCAGGAAAGTCAAGCCGGATTCGGCCTTAGTCCGCAAAAACGCCTTTCCAACACAGCATAACCCCAGGCCACAGCGTTAGGGGCCAGCAAACACGGGATTTGTTGTGAAAGTCGGGTGCTCACGCCGAGCCCAGCCGTCCTGACTGCGGCTCGGTCTTTTATGCCCCGGGTTGCTTGAAACCCCTGGCATAAATCCACCTACGGGTGAAAAGTCATGGTCTGTGAGCGAGATGTTTGCTCCTGGGGTATCAGGGATAAAAATCGCGTTATCTTTCGCCGTTTCGCGTTTTGACAGCGGCCGGCAATTATCAATAAAATACGGCTAGCACTGCTGTCTCGCGGCAGTCTCATCCTTTTACTCTTCCAAGGAGATTCCTATGTTCAAGCGTTCACTCGCGTCCTTCGCTGCCGTCGCCGTCGCCTCTGGTGCGGTTGTTGCGCCGGCGAATGCCATGACTCTCACGGTCAATGATGATAAGACCTGCACCATTAAGGTCACTGAAGAAGAAGCTGGCTTGATAGGCTTGACTCCGCCGGCAAAGATCGACAAGGACTACGCTGCTCATCTTAAAGCGACCCTCCTAGACAAACAGCTGCCTGCCCTTAGCGCGGAAATAGAGAAGGATAAACAGGAACTGGATAAGCCCGGACTTGACGAGGCGAAGAAGGCGGCCTTGAAGAGCGCGCTGGAGGAGAAACAGAAGAGGTTCACCGCCAACAATAACTTGAAGAAGGCGCTGGAGGCATGCATCGACGGGAAGAGCTACGACTCGAATCCGTCCGATGACTCGAATCAGCCTGGTGGCTCGGATAAGCCCGGTGACTCGAAGCAGCCTGGTGGCTCGGATAAGCCCGGTGACTCGAAGCACCCTGATGGCTCGAATAAGCCCGGTGGCGAACACGGTCTGTCTTCGATCGACGGAGCAGGAATCGCCGCCATCGTCGCGGTTCTCGGCATCCTGGCCGCCGCGCTGTCGTTCATTAAGCCGCTGCTCCCGGCTCAGCTGCGGGCTCTCCTGCCATAAGTAGGTACCCACTCCGGGCTCAGTAGCCACCCCCGCCGCGGTCTCAAAAGAGATTGTGCGCGGGGATTCGTGCTTTCCTGGTAAGCATAGGGCATGCTCGTGGCGATCTTAAGGCGTGTTTTCCCAGTACATGGGACATAAATGCATCTCGCAAGTCGGTAGAGGTCTAACAAAGTGAGACAATCGGGCGACATTTCTTCTTATGAGGGCGTGCCGTACGGAGCTGCGCCGGCAAGTAACACCCGCCATAGAAAGACTGATGACTTTTACCTGACTTTCACAATTTGGTTTAGTCCGCGAGTTTCGGCGCGGTCAAGCCACTTGTGAGGTATATGTGCTTTGGCCTGGCTAAAGCCGCCATCACAACCGTCAAGTGGACACGGATAGCGTGTGGCGTACGGTGGAGGATTGGTCGCGCCTGCAAGTCGGTTTTCGCCATCCGGAGGGCGTTTTCGAGGTGGTAGAGCTTGTGGTAAAAGCTAATGACATCTCGACTAGACAGCTGTTCTTAGGGCAGCTGGTTACGTCGCCTTTCCGGCCTGCTAGCGACAAGGCCTTGCCGTAGGCTTTCTCGTTGATAGTAAGCTTCGCCCCGGTTTTGGACACGAATCGTGGAAGACGAGTTGGTTTGGTTCCGTTGACGGCGGCTTTGGCTTTTTCTTTTTGCTTACCGGGTTAATACGCGCCGTACTTGTAGCGCTTGGGGCTGAACCCCACACACAAACCATCAGACATCCTCCAAGCTCACCACCGACTCTGAGGCCGGAACCGTGATCTCGAGTGGCTGGAACAAGGTCCTGCCTGTTGCCGAGGTATCCGATCCCTCCGCCAGCGGCTCTATTGCGCGCCTGCGCATTCCAGCGATCAATGTGGACCTACCGGTGCGGCATACGACGTCGCCAAGCGTGCTTTACGACGGCGCGGGCCACATGTTTGGTTCCTCCCTCCCTGTCGGCGTCGCCGGGCTAGGAAGCAGGCGGCTGCCGATGGTAGTATGAGCAGCTCAGATTAAGAAAAACAGCTACTTATTTTTAAGGGCGAGGAAACCAACTTCATGGCACGTTTTATTGACCGCGTCGTACTTCACCTGCAGGCCGGCGACGGAGGCCACGGCTGCTCTTCGGTGCACCGTGAAAAGTTTAAGCCGCTGGGCGGTCCAGACGGCGGCAATGGCGGCCACGGAGGAGACATCCTGCTGGAGGTTTCCACGCAGGTTCACACCCTGATGGACTTCCACTACCGTCCGCACCTGAAGTCCGGCCGCGGTAACAACGGTGCTGGTGACTGGCGCAATGGCGCCCGCGGCGAGGATCTCATCCTCGAGGTCCCGGCCGGCACCGTGGTCTACTCCGAGGACGGCGAGATGCTGGCGGACCTTACGGTTCCTGGCACCCGCTTCGTCGCTGCGGAAGGCGGTTTCGGTGGCCTTGGCAACGCAGCCCTAGCCTCTGCTGCCCGCAAGGCACCAGGCTTTGCGTTGCAGGGCGAGCCCGGCGAGGCCCGCGATCTGGTGTTGGAGCTTAAATCCATGGCAGATGTCGGCCTCGTCGGTTTCCCATCGGCCGGCAAGTCTTCCCTAATTTCCGTGCTTTCTGCGGCCAAGCCAAAGATTGGTGATTATCCGTTTACCACTCTGCAGCCGAACCTCGGCGTGGTGGACATGGGCTTTGAGTCCTTCACCATGGCCGATGTTCCAGGTCTTATCCCCGGCGCTGCTGACGGCAAAGGCCTCGGATTGGACTTCCTGCGCCACATCGAGCGCACCGCGGTGCTCGCTCACGTCGTTGACGTTGCCACCTTGGAGCCGGGCCGCGACCCGCTTTCCGATATTGAGGCGCTCGAGGAGGAGCTCGCAAAGTACCAAGAACTGCTGGACCAGGACACCGGCTTGGGCGATCTGCGGCAGCGTCCACGCATCATTATCTTGAACAAGGCGGATATTCGGGAGGCGGAGGAACTAGCAGAGTTCGTCAAGCCAGAGCTGGAGGAGAAGTACGGCTGGCCCGTCTTCATCATTTCTGCGGTGGCACGCAAGGGCCTCGATCCGCTCAAGTACAAGCTGCTTGAAATGGTCAAGGAGCACCGCCGCACCCAGCCGAAGGTTAAGGCGGATAAGAACCACACCATCATTCGCCCACGTGGCGAGCGTAAGTCCGGCTCCCACGCTGACTTCACCGTGCGTCCTGATCCCGAGCTTGCTGGCGCCTTCGTGGTGGAGGGTGACAAGATCGAGCGCTGGATTGTGCAAACCGACTTCGAAAATGATGAAGCCATCGGCTACCTCGCTGACCGCTTGGCCAAGGCCGGCGTGGAAGATGAGCTGTTTAAGCAGGGCGCTGTTGAGGGCTGCCCGGTGACCATCGGCGGCATCACCTTCGAATGGGAGCCGATGACCGGCGGCCGTGCCACGGATGCCGGCCGCGGCTTCGACGGTCGCCTCGGCGGCACCGAGCGTGTTTCCGCCGCTGAGCGTAAGCGCGCTTCGCAGGCTCGCCGTGGTCTCATCGACGAGTATGACTTTGGCGATGACGAGAAGGTCACCCGCGAGCAGGCGAACCGCGATCGTTGGCAGGGCTAGGACCAAAGGTCTGTATGCTGGGATGGCATGACCTCTGACACATCAGATCGCTGTTCCATCCCCACTCTCAACGAGTCCTTCCCGGAGTATCCGCTGCCGCTAGAGCCCTCGCAGGGCAAGATTGCGCAGCCGGATTTCCCGGAATTAGGCGAACCCGCTGCATATCAATCCGAGCTGCGCAGCGAGCTAGCTCGGGCCAAGCGCATCGTGGTCAAGATTGGCTCCTCGTCTCTGACCAAGGACGATTTCACAACCTCTACCGAGAAGATCGACCGCATCGTCGACGCCATCTGTGCGCGCATGCAGGTCTCTGATGTCATCCTGGTTTCCTCGGGCGCGGTTGCCGCTGGCATTCGCCCGCTGGGGCTCAAGCGTCGCCCGCAGGATCTTGCTACCAAGCAGGCGGCTGCCGCGGTGGGGCAGGTGCACCTGGCTTATGAGTGGGGCGTGTCCTTCGCCCGCTATGGCCGCTCCATCGGGCAGGTACTTTTGACCGCCTCCGATACTGGGCAGCGTGATCGCGCGCGCAACGCGCAGCGCACCATCGACCGCCTACGCCAGCTCGGCATCGTGCCCATCGTTAATGAGAACGACACCGTCGCTACCTCGGAGATGCACTTCGGTGATAACGATCGCCTCTCTGCATTGGTGGCGAACTTGGTCGGTGCCGACGCACTGTTCCTCCTGTCTGACGTGGATGGCTTGTACGACAAGAACCCCTCTGAGCCCGGGGCCAAGTTCATCGAGGAGGTTCGCACGGGCAAGGACTTGAAGGGCGTCGTCGCTGGTGATGGCGGCCGCGTGGGCACCGGCGGCATGGCCACCAAGGTCGCCGCGGCGCGCATCGCCACGCGCGGAGGCATCCCTGTTCTGCTGACTGCGGCTGACAACATCGGGCGCGCGCTTGCCGACGCCTCCGTGGGCACCGTGTTCCACACCCGCCCCGAGCGCCATCTTTCGGCCTGGAAGTTCTGGGCTCTCTACTGTGCCGATACCGGCGGTGCTGTGCGCCTTGACGAGGGTGCGGTAGAAGCCGTGACCAGGGGAGGAAACTCCCTGCTGGCAGTTGGCGTCACCGAGGTCATCGGCGAGTTTAACGCCGGGGAAATCATCGACATCCTGGGACCCAAGGGCGAAAACATCGGCCGTGGCGAGGTGGGCTTTGACTCGAAGATTTTGCGCTCGGTCATCGGCCGCCACACCGAGGAGCTGCCCGAGGAGCTGCGCCGCCCCGTTGTGCACGCCGACTACCTTTCCAATTACGCGTCCCGAATCTAGACACTAGAAGCCAAAGAAACCCTAGGAGAAGACCATGAAATACGCTATGTTGCCGGAACAATGGGAAGAATCCATCGAGACCTTGCGGGGAGCTGGCCATGAGCTCGCGGAGCTTTCCGATGCCGACTTCCTCATCTACAACGGCGACGGCTCGGACTTCCCGTTGCGACTGCCGGAGAACATCAAGTTCGTGCAGATTCCTTCTGCAGGCGTAGACCATCTGCTCGATGTCATGAAGGAGACCGACGTTATCTGGTCCAACGCCGCTGGTGTATTCGATAACACCGTGGCGGAATCCACCATCGCGCTGCTGCTCGCGCAGCTGCATGCCCATCGCTATGTCAACGACACCTTCTCCAGCTACGAGGAGGTGCAGGATCACAAGACCTACCTGCACGAGGACAAGACTGTGGCGATCATCGGCGCCGGCGGTATCGGCAAGCGGCTCATCACGATGCTCTCTGGCTTTGGCCCGCGCATCATTGCCGTAAACCGGTCCGGCAACGCGGTTCCAGGCGCGGATGAGACCTATCCCATCTCCGAGGTGGACAAGGTTTGGCCTGAGGCCGACTACTTTGTGCTCATCGCGCCGCTTACCCCGCAGACCCACCACATGGTCAACAAAAACGTGTTTGCCCAGATGCCGAATCACGCGGTGGTGGTCAACGTGGGCCGTGGCCCGCTCATCAGTACCGAGGATCTTTTGGCAGCGCTGGACTCTGGCGAGATTGCCGGCGCAGCGCTCGATGTCACTGAGCCGGAGCCGCTCCCGGATGATCACCCGCTGTGGAAGGACCCGCGGGTGGTCATTGCACCGCACATTGCCAATACCCGTAACTCGGTGCGTCGCCACTTGGGAGCACACACCGCAAAGGTGGCCGCGGCCTTTGAGGCTGGCGAGGAAATTCCTACCCGTGTGGATCCGAACGCTGGATATTAAAGTTTAAAAGCATGAACAAAGACATTCGTGTGGGAGACGCCGAACGCCACAATGCGCTATGCCTCCTCAGCACCCACTTCGCTAACGGTCTCATCGACATTAACGAGTTCGAAGACCGCACAGGAAAGGCGGCTGTTGCGCGTACCCGCGGCGAGATCGCTTCCCTCTTTGAGGACCTTCCTGACAATCCAATTGCAGAGGCCGTCCCGTTCAAGGAATCGGAAGCGCAGGCCGAGCTCGACCGGCTGCAGCGACGCAGAGGGTTAGTCCAACGAATCAATGCTGTTCTTTGGTCAGTGACGATGATCCTCTTCTTCCTGGGTCTTTTCGTCTTCAATTGGGACTATTTCTGGCTTGTCTTCCCGATTGCAGCTTTCGCCTCGTGGGGTGTCAGGGCTGCGGTCAAGCTCTCCGAGGACGACAAAAAACTTTATGAGGAATTGAAAAAGAAGGATGACAAAGACCGGGCCGAGCGCCTGCGTCTGGCAGCCGAGCGCCGCAAGGAGCTGGGGCAGTAGTCCGCGGGGTCCGCGGGGGAGGCTGCGCGCTTGGGCTATACGAACGTATACATTTATGGAAAACCATTCTTTAGATGATTAACCTCTGGTACATTAAGAATCACCTCGAAAGTTGCTTAAGTATCACCTCTAGAGTTAGGAGAATCGCATGACAAAAGTTAGCGTCAGAACAAAGCTAACGGCGTTAAGTTTGGCACTAGCGATTCCGTTTGCAGGAACAGGGATCGCCAATGCAGAACCGACCCCTTCCGCAGATTCAATCCAGTCTCCCCCAACGCACGGGGAAGAGACACCAGAAACAACCGTCACCCACCTAGAAAATGGAGAGGTAATCTTCCATGAGAATGGAAGAGAAATTCGAGGCTCCTTCAATGCCGAGACTGGCCAATCGACGCTCACTGATGAAACAGGCGAAACCCGCGTAATCCAGGTACTCCCACCCGCAGCAAAAGAAGGTGAAATCTCTGTACGGAGTGGAGGAATCGGAGGATTCGCCTGCACCATGCTGCTATGGGCAGTCGATCTGGTTCATTCAGGAGGATGGACCTACGCAACAAAGATCGTCTCCAGGGCTGGACTCCACGGCAAGGCTCTTGCTTTGGCAATGTGGGGACTTGGCTCAAGCGGCTTTCTAGCTGCCGTGTCCTCGAAGTGTTAGAAAATTATTCTCTTCGAAAAATCATCACAGCAAGTGGAAGGTTAAGGAATGAATAAGAGAACCCCAACGGCACGACGCCTTGCTTGGGCACTTGCAGTCGCCAGTGCAATAGTTTTTATATTTGGCGTTATCAGGGTTTTTTCTATGGAGATTATAGAATGGAGAATTTATCCTGAATTCTTCATAACAACCACACTTGCTGTCTTTTCGATAATGTTTTTCCGATACGATAGTTGAGTTCAGTAGCACAGATAACTAACGTCGCTATCTAAAAAATAAACGCAAGCTACCTCTGCAGTTTGTCCAACTTTTGCTCGTTTAGCGTTTATATGCTACTCAACTCGCTACAAGCTTCAGTATTTCACCTCAAGAATACACCCACATTGAGGGCCCACTGAAGAAGTAAAGGCTCAATCATATTAAAGGTAGCTATACAAAGTCGTACGGCCAACGCCGAGCTGTTTGGCCAATTTCGTTTTCGGTATCCCCTCACCGATCCACTTTTTCGCCTGCTCGACCTGCTCCGCTGTGAGCACCTTTGCTCGCCTTTTATAAACGCCGCGTTCTTTTTCTGGTGCAATGCCTTCAGCCTGGCGCTCGCGGCTGATGGAACGCTCAGATTCCGTCACGGATCCCAGGAGCCCGAGCATAAGCTTGGCCACCGGCATCGAATCCTTCGAGTAAGCCTGCCCTCTCTTTGAGAAACTTCACCGAAACACCACGTGCAGTGATGTCATCAACGATGGAAGGCAAATCAGACAGCGAGCGGGCGAGGCGATCCATGGATGTCACAATCAACTGATCGCCCTTGCGAACATGCCGCAGAGCTTTTTCGAGTCCTGGACGTTGGCGCGTCGAACCGGTCATCCGGTCTTCATAAAGAGAGGAGACCCCCTCTTTACGTAACAGCTCGGTCTGCCGCTCCAGGTTTTGATCCTTAGAACTCACACGGGCATAACCAACTTTCTCGCCAGTTATTGCCTCGGGCTGTTCGGCAAGGTTTAGAGGAAGCGACACATTTGGTCGTTTATCCATAAACTCATCCTAACGAACTGGCATTCTCATGGATCATAGACTGTTCGCTTGGGGTGTACCGCGTAATACAGGGGGTGGAACTACTTGGAACGTAGTGCGGGTGGCTGCGCGCTTGAGCTATAGCCACACGTGACATCCGGCGCGGATAACCATGCTGTAGGGGATGAGTTTCTTTAGAGGATTTTATTCAACTTTAAAGTGACCTAAATAAAACTCGGGGGGGACCATTTTCCGGGTCTACGTGAGTGGTTGTATTCTCGCACGTGTTCAATTTAGCTAAGCCTAAGTTAGCTTGGCTATTGTTCGTGAGTAAAGGACTTTCTTTCATGACCCATTTCAACGTACCCAAGTATTCCGTCCGCATTGCGGCAGCCACCCTGGCTATGCTCGCCTCCGCGACTGCGTTGAGCGCGTGCAGCAACAGCGAAGACACCTCCGCGTCCACCGGCTCTACCGGCGCCGCGGGGGACACTGCTGTGACCATCACTGACGTCGCTGGCCGCGAGGTCACCTTCGACAAGCAGCCAGAGCGCATCGTCCTGGGCGAAGGCCGCGGGCTCTTCGCCACCTCGATCCTCAACCGTGAAGACCCACTCGCCAACATTGTGGCAGTGGGCAAGGATCTCCACCAGGCTGCGCCCAGCTTCGAATCCAAGTTCGCCGAAACCAATGCGGCGTACAAGGATCTGCCGACTATCGGCAACATCGCCAAGGGCGACGTAACCGTCGAAAACCTGCTCGCGCAAAAGCCGGACGTCGTGGTCATGACCCTCGACCACAAGAAGGCTGCGGAGAAGTCCGGCTTCCTGGACAAGATGGATCAGGCCGGTCTGAAGTACGTCTTCACCGACTTCCGTCAGAAGCCATTGGAAAACACCCCGAAGTCCATGGAAGTCTTCGGCCAGCTCCTCGGCCAGGAGGACAAGGCCGCAGAGTTCAACAAGTTCTATACCGGCAAGGTAGATGACATCAAGTCCCGCGCAGAAAAGGCTGGCAACAAGCCGCGCACCCTGGTCTGGCGCGCAGCGGGCCTGAAGGATTGCTGCTCCACGGTCAAGGACTCTAACCTAGGTGACCTGGTTAATGCCGCCGGCGGTGAGAACCTGGGCGATAGCCTGCTGGACACCGAGTCTGGAGACCTTACCGCAGAAAAGGTGCTTGCTGAGCAGCCAGAGCACATCATCGCCACCGGCGGCGCATGGGCCAAGGACCCGGAAAAGCCGGAGGTCCTGCCGCACGTGGAGATGGGTTACGCGGCCAAGGAAGAAAAGGCGCAGGAGACCCTCGAAGGCCTGCTCAAGACCCCGGGCTTTGATCAGCTTGAGGCCCCAAAGGAAGGCAACTTCCACGCTGTCTACCACCAGTTCTACGATTCGCCTTTCAACGTCTTCGCCCTGGAGCAGTTTGCCGTGTGGATGCACCCAGAAACCTTCAAGGACTTAGACCCAGAAAAAGACTTCGCTGACTTCCACGACAAGTGGCTGCCCATCGACTACAGCGGCGTTTTCTTCACCACCAAAGACGCACACAAGCACTAGAAAATGGCACTTTTGACCTCTTCTGATCGTTCGCAGACTGACCAGAAAACCGAAACCAACCAGGTAATCGCCGAGTACCGAAGCAATAACTTACGCAAGGTACTCACCATCGGTGGACTGGTGCTTGCTGCCTTCGTGGCCTTCGTTGTCGCCACGGTGGTCGGCCCGATTCACCTTTCCCCGATGGAGATGTTGCGTGGCATTTTCTTACCGGGCCAGGTGGATGAAACCACCCGCACGGTCCTGTGGAACCTGCGTCTACCGGCGTCGGTTATGGCCGTGCTCATCGGCGCCGCACTGGCGCTATCCGGCGCGCACATGCAGACCATTCTGGATAACCCTTTGGCCGAGCCTTTCACCTTGGGTATTTCCGCCGCCGCGGCTTTCGGTGGCGCTGCCTCAATCGTGTTGGGCTGGACCGTGCTGGGAAATCCGCAGTTCAATCTCGCGGCCGTCGCTTGGCTCTCGGCTCTAGTGGCCGTGGCCATCGTCGCAGGTGCGGCGGTGTGGCGCGGCGCTAGTGCGGAGTCAATGATTCTGCTTGGCATCGCCCTGGTATTCCTCTTCCAGGCGCTGCTTTCGCTGATGCAATACAGCGCCTCGACTGAGGCCCTGCAGCAGATCGTCTTTTGGACCATGGGCTCACTGCAGCGCGCGAACTGGGTGTCCAACCTGATCATCTCCGCCACCTTGCTCATCGCTGTGCCCTTCACCGCCTTCAACGCGTGGAAGCTCACGGCGCTGCGCCTGGGCGATGAGCGCGCGGCAGCGCTGGGCATCAACGTGCAGCGGCTGCGCGTTTCCACCCTCGTGGTGGCATCCTTGCTGGCCGCAAGTGCCGTTGCTTTCGCCGGGATCATTGGCTTCATCGGTTTGGTTGGCCCACATGTGGCACGCCTTTTGGTGGGCGAGGATCAGCGATTCTTCGCTCCGGCCTCCATGGCAGCGGGCGCGATGCTGCTGGCGGGTGCCCACGCGGTATCCATCACCATCATCCCCGGCGTTGCCGTGCCCATCGGCATCATCACCGCTCTTGTTGGCGTTCCTTTCTTCGTGCTGCTCATCTTCACCAAGAGGAGGATCAAGTGCTGAAAGTAGAACAAGCATGCGTGAGCTTTGGTAAACGGGAGGTTCTAAAGGGCGTTGACCTCCCAGAACCAGGCCCCGGCACCATCGTCGGCCTTATCGGTCCGAATGCCGCGGGCAAGTCCACCTTGGTCAAAACCATCGCTGGCATCCAAAAACTAACTTCGGGTACGTGCGATACCGGTGATGCCACCGTGGGCTACGTGCCGCAGGACCTTTTGACCAGCGCCTCCCTGACCGCCTTTGAATCGGTGGTCATCTCCGCTAAGCGCGGCTCGGCCAACGCCTTGGAATCGGCGGTTGAGGCGCTCGAAAAGCTCGGCATCGTGCATCTCGCGCACCGCTACGTCCACCAGCTCTCGGGCGGCCAGCGCCAGCTCGTTGCCGTGGCGCAGATGCTGGCCCGCGAGCCGGATCTGATGCTGTTGGATGAGCCGACCTCCGCGCTCGACCTGCGCCACCAGGTGCATCTGCTGGATACCTTGCGCAAGGAGGTCTCCCGCGGGGCGGTGGCGTTGGTAGCTATCCATGATCTCAACCTGGCCGCGCGCTATTGCGATGAGCTCGTGGTTCTCCATGGCGGCCGCGTGCATGCCCATGGCACGCCCGCAGAGGTGCTGAACACCGAGCTGTTGGGTGAGGTCTATGGCATCCGCGCTCGAGTCATCGATGACGAAGGCGTGCCCATGGTCTGTCCTGTCGAGGCTAACTTCAGTAAGCTTGAGCCTCATGAGCCAACTCACTCGCGATGAAGAACGAGACCAAGTACTAAAACTGGCACGTCAGGCGAAGAAAGTTGCGCCGCAGTTCGCGCAGCTTTCTACCCCGCGCAAGAATGAGATTCTTCTGCGTGCCGCTGAAAACCTGGTGGCCCGCACCCCTGAGATCCTCGAGGCCAATGAGCGCGACGTCGCCGCTGGCCGCGCGGCCGGGATGAATGATTCTTTAATCGACAGGCTCTCGCTTGACGCCACGCGCGTCGAAGGTATCGCCGGCGGCCTGCGCCAGGTCGCCGCCCTGCAGGACCCAGTAGGGGAGGTACTGCGGGGCCACACCATGGATAACGGCATCCAGATGAAGCAGGTGCGCGTGCCGCTCGGCGTTATGGGCATGGTCTATGAGGCCCGCCCGAACGTCACGGTGGATGCCTTTGGCCTTGCGCTCAAGTCTGGCAACGTGCCGCTGCTGCGCGGATCTAAGTCCGCACGCAACTCCAACGAGCAGCTCGTGGAGATCCTCCAGGACACCCTGGCGCACTTCGACCTTCCGCGCGAGGGCGTGCAACTCCTGCCGTGCGAGAGCCACGATTCGGTGCAGGATCTCATCATGGCGCGCGGGCTTGTCGACGTCGTGATTCCCCGTGGTTCTGCTCGCCTCATCAATGCGGTGGTGGAGGGCGCTACCGTCCCTGCCATTGAGACCGGCACCGGCAATTGCCACTTCTACATCGATGCCAGCGCTGACCTCGACAAGGCCATCGCCATGGTTATCAACGGCAAGACCCGCCGCCCTTCGGTTTGTAACTCCACCGAGTGCGTGCTGCTCGACGCCGCGCTTGCCGACGTCGCGAAACTCCGCGTCATCACCTCCCTTCAGGAGGCGGGCGTGGTCATCCATGGCGAGGTCGCCGAGCTCCAGCAATTCGGCGTGGCCAACGCCGTGGAAGCAACCGACGAGGAATGGCGCGAGGAGTTCTTAAGCAACGATATCTGCGCCAAGGTCGTGGAAGGTGTCGATGGCGCCATCGCGCACATCGCCGAGTACACCACCGGCCACACCGAGGGTATCGCCGCCGAGGACGCCGATGTTCTGCTTAAGTTCGCCAATGAGGTCGATGCTGCCGCCGTCATGCTCAATGCCTCCACCGCCTTTACCGACGGCGAGGTTTATGGCATGGGCGCGGAGATCGGTATCTCCACCCAGAAGCTGCATGCTCGCGGTCCGATGGCGTTGCCGGAGCTGACCTCCACAAAGTGGATCCTGCAGGGAAGCGGTCAAACTCGACCTTAAAATATGTCTCTATCTCTTTTTCACCCAGGCGCCCACGCCCGCGGATGGGCAGAAGGTGCACGTATAATCTCCACTCATGACTAGTCCACAGCGCATTGGAATCATGGGCGGCACCTTCGACCCCATCCACAATGGCCACCTCGTGGCCGCCAGTGAGGTGGCCTACCGCTTCCAGCTGGACCAAGTAGTCTTCGTGCCCACCGGCCAGCCGTGGCAGAAGGCGGGGCGCGACGTCACCGCAGCCGAGCATCGCTACCTGATGACCATGGTGGCAACCGCCTCGAATCCGCGCTTTACCGTCTCCCGCGTCGACATCGACCGCAAGGGGCCCACCTACACCATCGATACCCTGCGTGACCTGCGCGAGCTTTTCCCCGATGCCGAGCTCTATTTCATCACCGGCGCCGATTCCCTGGCCTCGATCATGAGCTGGCGCGATTGGGAGGTCATGCTAGAGATGGCCAACTTCGTCGGCGTCACCCGCCCCGGCTACGAACTCAGCAAGGATATGCTGCCGCTAGAATCCCAAACCGGGATCGAACTCATCGAAATTCCCGCCATGGCCATTTCTTCCACCGATTGCCGCGAGCGCGCCAGGGAAGGCGAGCCGGTGTGGTACCTCGTGCCGGATGGGGTTGTGCAATACATCGCTAAGAACAATCTTTATGGCCCTAATCCTGATAAGCCTTTATAGAATTTGGGAAAAAAGAATTCACGGAAATAGCCAAACGCACCTCTCACGTGCGAAACTGGCAGAACTAAAAAGTATTCGAAGATATTTGAAGGAAAGCACATGTCCGTTACTGATGTAGCCCGCAAGATGGCTGAAACCGCGGCGCACGCTGCTGACGAGAAGCTGGCCACGAACATCGTGGCCATCGACGTCTCTGACGTGCTTGCTATCACCGAGATCTTCGTGCTGGCATCCGCCGAGACCGAGCGCCAGGTGGCCTCCATCGTGGAGGAAATCGAGGACGAGCTGACCAAGCTTGGCCATGAGCCAAAGCGCCGCGAAGGCAACCGCGAAAACCGCTGGGTACTGCTGGATTACGGTCACATCGTCATCCACGTCCAGCGCAACGACCAGCGCGAATTCTACGGCCTGGACCGCCTGTATCACGACTGCCCGATCATCGAGATCGACGGCATCGAGACCCCAGAGCGCCCAGGCGAGTGGTCCAACGAGGTAAACCTGCGCGAAGTCGAGTCCATTGATGAGATCCCGCTGGCTCAGCCGGAGCCGGAAGAGGACGAGGAGTACTAAACCTTGACTCGCCGTCTTATTCTGATCCGTCACGGTCAGACCACCTATAACGCCACTGGCCGCATGCAGGGCCACCTGGACACCGAGCTGTCCGAGGTGGGCTATGAGCAGGCCAAGGGCGCGGCGGCGATGCTCAGAGACAAAAACATCTCGGCCATCGTGTGCTCGGATCTCATCCGTGCCCGCGAGACCGCGCGCGTCATCGGCGAGGAGCTCGGGCTTGAGCCTTCCATCGACGCCCGCCTGCGCGAGACCAACCTGGGCGACTGGCAGGGGATGAGTTCCGTCGAGGTCGACGAGGAGTTCCCTGGCGCACGCGCCATCTGGCGCCACGATCCCACCTGGGCGCCGCCGCAGGGCGAGTCGAGGGTGGACGTCGCCAAGCGTGCCCGCCCCGTCATCGACGAGCTCATGCGCACCCATGACTGGAGCCCGGGCCCCGTGCTCGTGGTCGGACATGGAGGCGCGATTTCCGCGTTGACCTGCAACCTTCTGGGCCTCGAGCACAAGCAATACGGCATCCTGTCAGGACTTAAAAACACCCACTGGTCCCAGCTGGCAGCCCGCCCGGACTTCAATCCGGGCAATCCCACTTCCTCCCTGGAGTTCACCCCGGACAACGTCGATGGCGCCAAGTGGTACTTCGACGGCTGGAACATGGGCGCGCACGTGGTCGGCGGAGCGGGGGCGGACGTCTAGTGTCCGTTCGCATTGTCACTGACTCTGCTGCTGGTCTGTCCCAAGAAGTCGTGGAGCAACTCCAGATCCAGGTCCTTGATCTGCACGTCATGGATACCGAGGGCGAGCAATCTACCTCGGGCCTGACCTCCTTGGAGCTGGCTGCCGCCTATGGCCGGCAGATGGAACGCGCCAACGACGCCGGCGTGGTGGCCATTCACCTGTCCAAGGAACTGTCCTCCACGTGGTCGGCCGCGGTCACCGCGTCCGGCGTGTTCCCGGATACCGTCAAAGTGATCGACTCGGGCTCCGCCGGCATGGTCATGGGCGCGGCGGCAATGGCTGCTGCCAAGCTTGCCCAGGAAGGCGCCTCGCTGGAGGAATGCCACGCCGCGGCCGTTGACACCGTCAAGCGCGGCAAAACCTGGGTCTACCTCAACTCCACGGAGGACTTGCGCCGTTCGGGTCGTCTTTCTGCCACCACCGCCATGTTGTCAACAGCACTCCTGGCTACCAAGCCGATCATGTCCATCGTGGGCGGCAAGCTGGAGTTGGTGGGCAAGACGCGTACGCAGACCAAGGCCTTCACCAAGCTCGTGGACCTCATTGCCTCCCGCGCGGACGGCGACCCAGTATTTGTGGCTTTGCAGCACAACGACGCCGAAGAACCTGCTGAGCGTCTGCTTGAGCTGCTCGAAATGGCTTTGCCGGAGGGCTCGTCCTTCATGCTGGAAGAGCTGACGGACGTCCTCGCGGTCCACGCTGGCTCTGGCGCCATCGGCGTCTCCGTGGTCTTTAGTAAGGAGACCCCAGACAAGCCGCATTCCTTCTTCGCGCCACGAAAGCCTGCGGAGAAGTAACCTATTTGTTGACGCGCTCAACAAGTTATCCACAGCTTTGACAATTGACCCTCGACCTTCGGGCGCCGCCTTCGTAGCGTCGAGGGCATGCCCCACATCAGCGATCGCCTTCGCGAGCTCTCCCGTCCCACAGGGGAGGAGGACCTCCTCACCGTCAGCTATCCACGCCCGCGCATTTCCGTGCCGCCGTGGATTGCGTGCACCATCGCTGTCCTGGTGGCCGCGGGAATTTTGGTGTGGCTGGGGATTTCCTCGCGCGCGGAGCCCTATGCCGCGACCAGCCCCACCTCCTCGACTCCTGCGCCAAGCTCCCTCGTGGTCTCCGTGGTGGGGGAGGTGGACAACCCGGGCCTGGTCACGGTGGCACCTGACGCGCGCATTGCCGACGCCCTCGACCACGCCCGGCCCAAGCCCGGCATCGATCTCCTCAACCTCAACTTGGCCAAACGGCTGACCGACGGCGAGCAAATAGTCGTCGGCATGCCTGCGCCCGTGCCAGGACCCGCTGGCGAACCTGGCCAAGGTCTGCTGAGCCTCAACGCGGCCACGAAAGAACAGCTCATGGACTTAAAAGGCGTGGGCGAGGTGACCGCGGAGGCCATCATCGCGCACCGCGAGGAAATCGGTGGCTTCAGCTCAGTGGAGCAGCTCATGGACATCAGCGGCATCGGCCCGGCCAAGTTCGAGGGCCTCAAGGACCAGGTCCAGCTATGAAGCAGCTGCGCCTGTTGCCGGCCGCATGTGCGGTGTGGGCGGCCACGCTGCTGGCCTTGCACGGCAACTGGTGCATTGTGGTGCCAGTCTTCGCCCTCGTGTTGTGGCGGTGGCAACGGGGCCAGGCAATCTTGTGCGCTGCTTTGAGTGCGCTTGCGATTGTGGTCACCAAGGTGCGGCTGGCGCGCGCAGTGCCGCTTGGCGACGTCCTCACCGGCACCGTCATCTCCGATCCCTCCGAGACCCGCGGCGGCTGGTTGCTGCGTTTGCGCGTGCCGGGCTACCCCTTCCAGGTTCCGGTATTCGCGGATGAGCCTGCTCCCAGTGGGGCAGAGGTCACCGTCTCCCATGGGCGGCTGACGAGCTTGACGCCGCCGGACTCGTTGGCCGCGCACGTGGCGGAGAACTTCCGCGAGCTCGTGGTCACCACAGTGGGCCCTTCCTCGCAGGGACTGCTGCCCGGCATGGTGTTGGGCGATACCACCCTGCAGGATGCCGCGGAGAAGCAGCTCTACATTGATACCGGCTTGTCTCACCTAAGCGCGGTCTCCGGCTCCAACGTGGCGATTGTCTGTAGTGCTGCGGCCCTGTTGGTGAAGGGGCCACGGCTGCGTGTGGCGGCGTCGTTAGCCGCGCTCGTGGTGTTTGTGCTCCTCGTCGGGTTTGAGCCTTCTGTCCAACGTGCCGCCGTGATGGGCCTGGTGGGGTTGCTCGCGGTGCTCAACTCTTCCCGGATGGAGCCGATGCATGGCCTGAGCCTGGCGATAATCGTGTTGCTTTTCATCGACAGCGAGCTGTGTTCTAGCTTTGGCTTTGCGCTCTCCGTGGCCGCGACTGCGGGAATCGTGGTGGTCTCGCCCTTGCTCTACCGGCACCTCGCGGTGATCGGCTGGCCCGACATCTTTATCCGTGCCCTTGCCGTAGCCATCGCCGCGGACCTCGTGACAATGCCGATTGTGGCGTTGATGGCGGGGGAAGTCTCCGTGGTCTCGGTCCTGGCCAACGTCCTAGTCGCCCCCGCCACGGCGCCGGTGACCATCCTCGGGCTTATAGCCGCCATCTTCGCCCAGCTAGGGCCGCTCTCCGTCTTGGGTGCGGGCCTGCTCGCCGTGGCGGAACCCTTTACTTGGTGGATCAACACTATCGCTCACGGCTGCACCGGGCTTGCTCTCAACACCGTGGCCGCCAGCCCGTTCCTCGTGCTGCTGGCCTATGGCTGGGTGGTGGCCGGCATTATTTATCGCCGCCCGCTGCTGACCCTTTTGTGCGTGATTGCGGTCCTCGTCCCGCGGCACCTGGAGACACCACAGAAACCTGTGCACGTGGTTGCCACGGAGGAGGATGTTTATCCGATCCCGCCGGGCACCTGCTCCATCGTGGTTACCGAAGACTCCCCGCCGGACTATCCCACCCGCACTCCTGAAGGCATCCCGGTGTTCTACCGCTAGAATTGCACCCATGCAGCAAGTCCACCTCATCCTTGGCGACGACGAATTCCTCACTGAACGCGCCCGACTTTCCATCCAGAAAGCGGCCGGGGAGGGCGTCGAGGTGGTGCGCCTGAAAGCCTCTGAGGTCTCCGAAGGCGAGATCGCCATGGCCACCAGCCCGTCACTGTTTGGTGACAACCGCGTCATCGTCATCAGCGACGTGGAAAAGGTGGGCAAGGAACTGACCCAGGTCCTGCTCACTGCGGTCGCTGATCCTGGACCGGGCATGACCTTGGTGCTCATCTACACCGTCACCGCAAAGACACTGAAGGGCAAGAAGAAACCACCGGAGATCGTGGCCAAGCTGCGAAAGGTGGGCGAGGTGCACGAGGTCTTCTCGCTGTATCCCAACGAGCTGGGCTCTTGGGCCACCCGCGAGTTCGCCTCCCACGGCGTACGGCCGACCCCTGACGTGGTGCAGGCTGTCCTCGACGGCGTGGGCTCTGACCTGCGCGAGCTGGCCTCGGCCATCTCCCAGCTGGTCTTTGACACCAACGGCAACGTCACTCGTGAGGCCGTGCACAACTACTACGTGGGCATCGCTGAGGTGGCCAACTGGGACATTGCCGACGCCGCCGTGGCCGGCCGCGTCGAGGCGGCCGTGTCTACCTGCCGCCGCGCGCTCCAGCTTGGCGCCTCCCCGGTGGCTATTGCCGCGGCTCTCGCCAATAAGGTCGGCGCCATCGCCCGCCTTTACTCAGCCCGCGGCGACCAATACTCCCTGGCCAAAGACACCGGGCTGGCCCCTTACGTGGTGAAGATGACCCAGCCGGTAGCGCGCCGCTGGTCTGAGGACAACGTCAACAAGGCGGTCATCCTCATGGCGGAGCTCGACGCCGCAGTCAAGGGCCAAGGCGGCGATGAGGACTTTGCCATTGAGGCAGCCGTGCGCCGGGTCGCTGAACTCGCGCGATAGACTTGCTTTTCATGGAAGACATCACCCAAGACGTCCAGGAATTCGCCTCAAAGCTTTTTGACTTCGCCCGCCACGGCGACGCCGCCCTCCTCGAGTACATCAAGCAGGGCGTCAACGCCGATATGGTTAACCAGGACGGCCAGTCCTTCGTTATGCTCGCTGCCTACAACGGCCACGCCGAGCTCGTGCGCGAACTCGCCGCTCTTGGCGCTGACGTTAACCTTCTCAACGACCGCAATCAGTCCCCGCTGGCTGGTGCCATCTTCAAGAAGGAAGACGCCGTGGTCGACGCACTTCTGGCCGCCGGCGCTGACCCGCAGGCTGGCACCCCGAATGCCGTGGACTCCGCCCGCATGTTTGGGCGCGAAGACCTGATTGAGCGCTTTTCATGAGTTGGTCCGCATTTGCGGCACTGATGTTCATGAACCTTCTGGGCGCGTTGGCTCCTGGGCCTGACATCGTATTGGTTACCCGCTACGCCACGCGCTCGCGCAAGCACGCCATCGCTGCCGCGACCGGAATCCAGTTGGGAGTGCTCTTTTGGTACACGATCACCGTGTTTGGCGCCGCCGCAGTTCTCACCGCGTTCCCGGGGATTCTGCGGGCCATTCAGGGAATCGGTGGTGCCTTCCTGATTTTCATGGGCGTGCGTTCAATCAAGGGCGGTCTGGAACTGCTCCACAATCCGCCCGCTGATATTGAGGAGGCCGCCCTGCGCTTGGGCAGCCTTGGGCAGGTCTTCCGCACCGGCTTGGCCACGAACCTTTCCAACCCAAAGATCGTGCTCTACCTCGCGGCGATGATTGCCCCGCTTCTGCCACCGCATCCGCCGCTGTGGCTCGCGGTGGCACTCATCCTGGGCCTATCGCTTTCGGCCTATCTCACGTTCGTGCTGCTCAGCACGGTTATTTCTACGTCCGCGATTCGCCGCCGCATGCTGGCCGCTGGCCCCTGGATTGACATCGCATCCGGCGCGTTCTTCATCATCGCCGGATGCGTTCTCATCAGTGCTTCCGTGGGGATAGCGCCGCAGCTACACGCTTAAGCTGCTCCGGGTAGTCGTTGTACGGGGTCACCGCTTCCACAAAGACCAGCTTGTCCTTGTTCGCGGTGGCCACGGCCACGGATTCTTCGAGCTCCGCGCCAGTAGTGGCCCGCAGCGTAAGCCCAAAGTCGCCAGCCCCAAAGAAATCTAGCGTCTTGGACCAATCCCACGCCGGGATGTCGTTGTAGTACTCGTCCTCGCCGTTGATTGCGCGTTCAACGGTGTAGCCATTGTTGTTCACCAAGAAGATGGCCGCGGGAACCTTTTCGCGCACCATTTGTCCGATTTCCTGGATGGTCAGTTGCGCGGAACCATCACCGATGAGCAGCACTGGACGACGCCCCGGCTGCGCCAGCGCCGCACCAAGTGTTGCGGGCAGCGTGTAGCCGATGGAGCCCCACATCGGCTGGCCGATGAACACTGTATCGGTGGGGAAGTGGTGCGCCGAGAGTCCAAAGAAAGAGGTGCCCTGCTCCGCGATGACCACGTTGCCCGGCTCCAGTGCGCGTGAGACCACCGCCCAGAGTTGTTCCTGCGACAACGGCTCGTCGGTGATTTCTACCTTCTCCGCAGGGTTGGTCTTGCCCACCGGCATGAACTCTGGCGATACCTCGGCTGTGACTTGGTCCAGAATCTCGATGGCCCGGCCCATGCTCAGCGGCGTGTAGGCATTGCCCTGGATGTAGGCCGTATCGCGGCGAATATCGACCTGGTTATCTTGGGAAATCGCAACGGAGAAACCCGCGGTGATGTTATCGGTAAAGTCCACGCCCACGGTCACCAAGGCAGTGGCCTCCTCGACGGTTTTGCGGGTATCGCCATGCGACGCCGCACCAGAGTAGATTCCCGCGAAGTTCGAGGTCTCCTCATCGATGAGGGACTTGCCCCAGCTCAACGTTGCTACAGGAACCCCGGATCGATCCAGATAGCCCTGGAGCGTGGACTGGCAGCCAAAGCGATGCACGAGGACGTCGGCAAGCACTGCGAGAGTACGCCCCTTGAGGAAGCCCTTCAGGTCCCGCTCAAACTCTTGTGCGGCGGCTTCCGAGTCGAGCTGCTCGATGAGCGGCAGCGGAGCCTTCGGTGGCGTGCAGGGGGTGCTGGCGACGTCCGCCGCCAGATGCAGCGCGCCGGGCTTGCGCTGGAACAACACCTGGACAATGAGGTTATCGATCTGCGCCTGCGCGGTCATTGCGTTGAGATCCTCGGCCACGCAGGTCAGCTCGCGGTCAACGCGGAAGAAGCGGGCGAAGTCTCCATCGCCCATGGAGTGGTGGATCTTGGCCACGGAGGCTTGCAGCTCCTTGCGCGGCGAACCAACAATGTGGATGACCGGCACGTTCTCCGCGTAGGACCCCGCGATGGCGTTGGCGGCGGAGAGCTCGCCCACGCCGAAGGTAGTGAGGAATGCGCCGATGCCGCGCAGGCGGGCGTATCCATCGGCCGCATATCCGGCGTTGAGCTCGTTGGAATTGCCCACCCAACGAATCTTCTCGTGGGCCACAACGTGGTCGAGGAACTTGAGATTGAAATCGCCGGGAACACCGAAAAGTTCCGTGATGCCGACTTCCGCCAAGCGGTCGAGAAGATAATCACCAATTGTGTACATACGTACAACATATCCCAATAGATGAGACAGCGAAGGCTATACCAGCATCAATTGTTCTGGTGCGATGAGCTCCCAAATCCACTGCGACCACGCCGCGACTGTCGACGCCCTCCTCGGTAGCGTCGACCCCGTAAGCCCCAGGTCTGCTTCCTCCATGAGCGCCTGAGCTTCGGCCTTGGTGAGTGCGCGCTGCTGCTCCACGACTTCCCGAATGACGGCGTTGAACACCTGCCGCCGCGCGAGGGCATCCACCAGCATCAGATTGCGCTCGTCGCGCGAACCCGTCAGCGGGGTGCCTTCAACCACTCCGTCGTTTACCTCCATCAGGCCCAGGTAACGCCCGGCGTTCACGTAATAGTCCGCTTGGCGCGGCGTGAAGCCGAAGCGTTGCGGAATCTCTGCTTTGGCCACGGGCAGCATCTCCAGCAAGCTGACCACGCGCGCGAAAGAATCGGCTTGCGGGAACGGGATGCGTGGCTCGGGCTCGGGTTGCGTGCGGTGCGCAACGGCGCGCAGCGCAGAGCCCGTGACCTCCGAACCGCCAAGCACGTAGCGGGCGGAATCCTCCAGCTTTATACTGCGGAAGTCTGCCGGACTAGGAAAAGAATAACGGTACAAATGGAATACTCCGTTGGAATAGACCACGTACAGCGGCACCACTTCCTTGGCGAGTGCCTGGGAGAAGCGCCGGTACGGAAAATACAGCTGGCGGATGTTGAAGTCGGGCGAGATATGGTTCTTGGCCTCAACCAAGATGAGCCGCTCCGCGGATTCGAAGCCGCCGTCGATCTCCATCTGCGCGCGGTCGACGTCCAGCTCCAAGTTCAGGTCAGCCAGGCGAATAGGCAGCTGCAGTGTGGACATGCGGCCCGTCACGGTGGGGTAGAGCTGCCCACCACCCACGAAGTCCGTGAGGATTCCGGACAGTGCCGCCGCATTGAGCATCACCGCCTCCGAGGTCAGGTTCTTAAAATCCAGCGACTCAATGCCGCTCGGAATGGGCAGCGACTTTAGTGGTGCGGCGTGCTCGGGAAACTTCTCATAGACATCGAAGCGGCCAATCAGGTACGCATCTCGGCGCACCGGCATGATGGATAAGCCGTGTTCCCGGAAGAACCAGGGCCGCGCCGCGGAGAAGTCGTGCTTGGCCATAAGCCGCGGCTCACGGCTGGACAGCGCCTTGATGCGCGCTGCTTCTACCACCACGAATCCGGTGCGCTCAAGCTGCTCGCGAACGGTGGGATCGCGGAAAACCTTGAGCCAGCCGACGTCGTTTAGCCCCAGCGTCTGCCCACCCGGAACGTCGAACTCCGCGCACAAGCTAGCCAGCTGCTCATCCATAGTTGCGCACCAGAACCTCGTCTACCTTGCCGCGCTTGCTCGCCACCGAATTGATGGAGCGGGTGGCCCCGACGATGTTTATCTCGTACTCGGAGTAGATCTCCTGAATGAAGTCCGTGGCCGAGTTCGAAAGCAGGAACTTCACGCCGGCGGCGTCGAGCTTATCGCAGACCCCCTTGAGACGCAGCTGATCCTCGCGGCCGAAGCCCCCGGACTGATACCCCGTGAAGTTGCTGGTGGGATTGACCGGATCATAGGGCGGATCGAAGTAGACAAAGTCGCCTTCCTTGGCGTCTTTCAAGATGGCCGCGTAGTCACCGGTATTGAAGGAAACCTTGTTGCTGTTCAAGTACTCGGAGACCGCACGTAGCGTTTCCTCATCACAAATGGCGGGGTTGGTGTAGCGGCCGAATGGCGAGTTGAACTGGCCGGCGTTGTTGACGCGGTACAGGCCGTTGTAGCAGGTCTTGTTGAGATAGACCGTTCGTGCGGCGCGCTCCGTGCGCGTCATGTGTGCAAAGGAGGAGTCACGGTCTTTGCTGCGCATCTCGTAGAAGAAGTCTTCCTCGTTGGGATAGGTCTGCAGCAGCTCGATGAGACCTGCGACATCGTCTCGGACCGTCTCGTAGACGTTGATGAGCTCCGTGTTGAGATCGTTGACCGTGGCCTTGTGCGGGGTCAGCGAAAACAGCACTGCGCCACCGCCAAGGAAAGGCTCAAAATATCCGTCGAATCCTTCTGCTGGGAGGGCAGCGTGGATCTCGGGCAGTAGCTGGCGTTTTCCACCGACCCACTTGAGCAAAGGCTTCACATTTTTCATAACGTTTGCCATAGTAGCGGGCCGCCCGGACATGGCCGTCTATGTGTTCGAATAGATCGAAAAAAGGGACCCCACAAGGAGGTCCCTTCAATCAAAAGCGGTGTGTATTAGGCCATCTTGTTGAAAGCGTTAGCCATACCGGACTTCTTGTTGGCAGCCGTGTTGCGGTGGAAGACACCCTTGGACACGGACTTGTCCAGAGCGCGGGAAGCGACGCGGAGCTGCTTCTCAGCTGCTTCCTTGTCACCAGCGGTGACAAGCTCGCGGAACTTGCGGATCTCGGTACGAACTGCGGAACGAACAGCCTTGTTACGCTGACGTGCCTTCTCGTTGGTGATGATGCGCTTCTTCTTGGACTTGATGTTTGCCATCTTTAATACCTCTTGGAAATCGAATGATTACATTGGGAAACCAACCCGCCGGACATGTCCCGCATGGCGCTCGGCGTTGATGTTCGATGAGCGGACCCAAGGTCCTGACCGCCCCGACCAACGCGCCCGGAAAGTAAGTAACTTCCAAAACCTAGCAGGAGCAGGAAGAAAAACCCAAATCAGACCCTGGACTTAGGACCAGTGGTAACGCGAGCGAAGGCGGTTGGCAATGCGCTCAAAACGGCGCTCCGGGAAGAGCGTGCCCTGGCGGCGGCATTCTTCCTCAGAAATCTCGAGGATTCTGTCGAGACGAACCCAACACTGGCGGCCTGATTCGTCCCATTCACCAGTGCCGATGTCGAGCCATTCCTCTTCGTGAGCATGGTTTGGGTTGGTGGAGATGAGCAGCCCCAGCACGGTGGTGCGGGTGCGGGAGACGATGAGGAGTGCGCGTTCGCGCGGCGGGGATTGCTTGCCGTCGGAGGGCGCCCAGACCCAGACGACCTCGCCAGAATCTGCTTGGCCGTCCATGTCGGGGGAGAAGCACACAGAGCGCGGATGGGAGTTGGTGCATTCGACGCGGATGCGGGCGGCTTTGCGGGGTTCGCGGTATTCGGCGGCGTTATTCATACCGAGACGCTCGGAGATGCGGGCTAGTCCGACGTCGACAGGCTCGCGTTCACCAATTCCGAGTGCCACCCGTAAGCGGGTGAGTGGGTTGCCGCTAGTCATGTCGTCTATTCTAAACCCATGTCTAAAAACTTTGCGGCCACTACGTTTACGAATCCAACCCAGATTCGAAACTTCTGCATTATCGCCCACATCGACCACGGCAAGTCGACGCTGGCTGACCGCATCCTGCAGTTTTCGCAGGTCGTTGACGCGCGTGACATGCGCGATCAGTACCTCGACAACATGGATATCGAGCGCGAGCGCGGCATTACCATTAAGGCGCAGAACGTGCGTCTGCCGTGGATTCCGCGCACCGGAAAGCACGCGGGCGAAGAGATCGTCATGCAGATGATTGATACCCCGGGCCACGTGGACTTTACCTACGAGGTCTCCCGCGCGCTGGAGGCATGTGAGGGCGCAATTTTGCTTGTCGACGCCGCCCAAGGCATCGAGGCCCAAACCCTCGCCAACCTGTACCTGGCGATGGAAAATGACCTGGAGATCATCCCGGTCCTCAACAAGATTGACCTGCCGGCTGCGGACCCTGAGAAGTACGCGCTGGAGATTGCCCACATCATCGGCTGCGAGCCAGAAGAGGTTCTGCGCGTGTCCGGCAAGACTGGTGAAGGCGTGGAGGACCTGCTGGACAAGGTAGCTGAGCTGGTGCCGCCGCCTTCCACGGAGGCGCCTGATGACGCCCCTGCCCGCGCCATGATCTTCGACTCCGTCTACGACACCTACCGTGGCGTTGTCACCTACATCCGCATGATGGACGGCAAGCTCACCCCACGCCAGAAGGTCACCATGATGTCTACTGGCGCGAACCACGAGCTGCTCGAGGTGGGCATCGTGTCCCCGACGATGCAGAGGTGCGCCGGCCTGGGCCCGGGCGAGGTGGGCTACCTCATCACGGGCGTTAAGAACGTGCGCGAGACTAAGGTGGGCGACACCATTACCTGGGCGTCGAATGGCGCAACCGAGCCGCTTAAGGGCTATGCGGACCCGAAGCCAATGGTCTACTCCGGCTTGTTCCCGATTTCCCAAGCGGACTTCCCCGACTTGCGCGATGCGCTGGAGAAGCTGCAGCTTAACGACGCCTCCCTGACCTTTGAGCCAGAGACCTCCGTTGCTCTGGGCTTCGGCTTCCGCTGCGGCTTCTTGGGCCTGCTCCACATGGAAATCACGCGCGACCGCTTGGAACGCGAGTTTGGCTTGGACCTGATTTCCACCGCGCCTTCTGTTACCTACCGCGTGGTTGCAGAAGACGGAACCGAGTCCCTCGTCCACAACCCTTCCGACTGGCCGGGCGGTAAGCTGCGCGAGGTCTACGAGCCAATCGTGAAGATGACCATCATCGTTCCTGAGCAGTTCGTGGGCTCCACCATGGAGCTGTGTCAGTCCAAGCGCGGCCAGATGGGCGGCATGGACTACCTTTCTGAGGACCGCGTGGAGCTGCGCTACACGATGCCGTTGGGTGAAATCATCTTCGACTTCTTTGACATGCTGAAGTCCCGCACTAAGGGCTATGCTTCGCTGAACTATGAAGAGGCTGGGGAACAGCTCTCTGATCTGGTCAAGGTGGATATCCTGCTCAACGGTGATCCGGTCGACGCCTTCTCTGCCATCGTTCACCGCGATTCGGCGCAGTGGTACGGCAACAAGATGACGAAGAAGCTTAAAGAGCTCATTCCGCGCCAGCAGTTCGAGGTCCCGGTCCAGGCAGCCATTGGCTCCAAGATCATTGCGCGTGAGAATATCCGCGCTATGCGCAAGGACGTCCTGGCGAAGTGCTACGGCGGCGATATCTCTCGTAAGCGTAAGCTGCTGGAAAAGCAGAAGGCTGGTAAGAAGCGCATGAAGTCCATCGGTTCGGTTTCCGTGCCGCAGGAGGCGTTCGTGGCAGCGCTTTCTACCGACGGTGAGGGCTAAGACCTAAGCCCAAAAAAGACCCCAGGCTTGCCCCTGGGGTCTTTGCCATGGGTGGGGGAACTGGGCGTCGTCAAGCATGCTCTTTTTGGCTGAAACTTCCGGCGGGGGTAGGCGGGGGTAGTAGCTTTGTCGAACTGGCAAAAGTACCAATAGCGCCGTTTCTATTTTCGAAAATTCTTGCGGGCGTCCGGGGCGTTTTGTAGCTTGGGTGGCAAGCAGCTCGGAGGGGGAGTTGCGCAGCGAATGCTGTTCTCAAAACTACGTTTAAGGAAACTCGATGGACGGACCCTACTTCGCTCCACTAAATCCAAAGTGTGAGGTCGGGAGGTCATTTGTGGAAAGCAATCGCCTGACCTGGCGTGCCTTTAATGCAATTTTGCCGCAGCCTGACGAGGATGCTGAACTAGCGTTCGCAGATGTTTCGCGCAAGCTTGGCCTGACTTCCTACAAAGCTGAACATCTGTTCTATGGCTTCAAAAAGATCTCGTATCTGCCTAAACTACGTCACCTCAACAAACTGGACTGGTTCTTGGATTATGACCGGATCTTGGCCATCGGCAAGGCGCTGCAAGGCGTTGAGGAACGCATCTATCCGTTCGTGGATGATGCTCTCGAAGAGCTCTTCACCCCGCGTCGTCCGAATCAGCGCCTGCCCGAGGCCTCCCGTATTCGGAAGGTGATTTCTGAGGTTCTCGCCCTGCACTATTGCGTTGAAGGCGAAGATGAAGAAGATCGCGACCGCTACCACATGGAGCGGTATGCCGGTCGTGGTGAAATCACCGCCAACCTGGATGCAGTTACCGCAGAAACCATTGACCGTCTAGTCCGTAAGCGCGCGGAGAAAGAGGGCATCTCCTTTGCCCGTGCGTTGGCGGCCACCATCCTTGATCCGATCGAGCAAAAGATCGTTATCAACGTTTTCCAGCAGGCTGATACCTCACTAGCCTTCGCTCCCGGATATGGGTATATCGACCCACCAGAGGGCGCCTCGACTCGAGAAATCGCGCCAGGTGAAACCGAGGGATACCGCCCTACTGAAGCAATTCGAGCGTTTGTTGAGGCGCGCGATGGAACGTGCCGAGGTCCAGGTTGTGACATGCCGGCTCACCTTACGCAGCTCGACCACCGAATTCCCTACGCGGATGGCGGAAAAACCTCGAGCGATAATTTGGTTTGCCTTTGCCAACGCTGCCACAACATCAAGACGGATGGTAGGGCGTTCTATGTCATGGACCCCGACACCGGAGTAGTTCTATGGTGCTGGGCAGACGGCACCTGGGAGAGCACCGTTCCGAAGGGGCTTCTCGTTCCCAACAATGCGAACTGGCGCCAGAGCGTGGCTGAACGAATGGGCGCCTGGGAAGCGAGAGGAGGGTTGCTTTCCTTCGATGACGCTACTGCAACGCCGGCTTAATTCCGTCCCATGTACGCTGCAGTTGCTGACCGAACATGGTCCACCCGTGGATTACTTTGTCCAGGTAGTCCGTGGTGTGCTCGATGCCTGCCTCCAAAAGGGAACCCGCAATCTGGTTAGTGATTGGATAGGTAGAGTAATCTGCCACCTCTTGGTCGGTGACCTCGCAGACCCTTCGGATGGGATGTGACGTCGTGCCGCGGCCTGGCTCCTCAGTGGGAGTCCGCCTGTTCGGACCTCCAGATGTCAGTTTGTGGTGCAGTTCATTGCAACTGGGTTCCATGTAGTGTCGATGGTCAAACCCGGGAAGGATTGATTCATGGAACCCATCAAGAAGAAGGCACCTCGCCAAGGCCAGCAGCTTCCACCGCTGCCAGTTACCGCTGCCAAGATTGGTGAGCGTCTTGCCAGTGAGGTGTTCTTAGAAGAAGGTCAAAAGCTCCTACCGCAGCTGCAGGAATTCCGGCGGGATATGCACCAGCACCCGGAAATTGGGCTCGAGCTTCCGCGGACGCAAAAGAAGGTCCTCGAGGCGCTCAAAGGCCTGCCGTTGGAGATCCAGGTCGGCCAGGATTTAAGCTCCGTGGTCGCGGTCCTTCGCGGCGGCAAGCGCGGCCCACGGCCGGTTTCGGTGCTGCTGCGCGCAGACATGGACGCGTTGCCGGTCCGTGAGCAGACGGGCGATCCTTTTGCTTCCACCAACGGCTTGATGCACGCGTGCGGCCACGACCTTCACACCGCGGGGCTCATCGGTGCAGTGAAGTTGCTGTGCGCGCAGAAGGAGCACTTGCTTGGCGACGTCACCTTCATGTTCCAGCCCGGCGAAGAAGGCCCCGGTGGTGCGCTCCCGATGATCGAAGAGGGCGTCCTCGATGCAGCGGGGCGTCGTCCGATTGCCGCTTATGGCCTGCATGTCGGTCCGCAGGATCGTGGCACTTTCCACCATATCTCCGGGCCCATGATGGCGTCATCGTCGAATCTGAAGATCACTGTCTATGGTAAGGGCGGCCATGGGTCGCGGCCGCACGATGCCATCGATCCCGTCGCAGCGCTGGGGGAGATTCAGATGGCCTTGCAGGTTGCACTGACTCGCCGCTTCGACGCTAACGAGCCGATCGTCATCACGGTGACTAATCTGCGCGCTGGCGACGGCGCCATTAATGTCATTCCTGATCACGCCATGCTCGGCGCCACAGTGCGCGTGCTGCGCGACGAAAAGATTGAGCAAGTGCGCCAGATGGTTGTGGAAGTGGCCAGTTCTGTCGCGGCGTCGCATAGATGCACCGCAAAGGTGGATTTCGAGGTTTTGTATTCCGCAACCAAGACCAACCCGCGCGAGAATCAATTCGCCGCGGCGCTGTGGGGTGGCATGTTCGGGGCGGAAAATGTCATTCCGATGGAAACGCCCATGATGGCCTCGGAGGACTTCGGAGACGTACTGGCGCAGGTACCTGGCACCTTCATGTGGTTTGGCACTGTCAATCCGGATACCCCGGAGCACCTGCGCGAGTGGAATCATTCGCCGCTGGTGAGGTTCGATGATTCGGTGCTCGGTGACCAAGCCGCAGCACTCGCCGCCGTCGCCTTTGAGCGCTTGGCTGCAGAAGACGCGCATCCTTCGCCGGCAACAAGAGTGATGCGCTCTGCGGTAGAGGGCCTTGAGTAGTACAAGATTGTCGAGATAACAATGCAGGTCAATGCGCTGAGCAGGGTTTGGCCCCACCCCACATTCTCAGCGTTAACGTCCATAGAGCCCAAGGCGCCAGCAGCAAAGAAGACAAAGTGATTGCTTGCGGCTTTTCTTATTTTGCTGCGCTATCTCAGCTGGTGGCGAAGGGGCTGGACAATAATGAAATCGCGGAGCAGCTTTATGTCTCTGTGGCCACGGTAAAGACGCACATTAAGCACATCTTGGAAAAGATTGGCGGCACGAACCGCGTTCACGTCGCGATTGCGGTGCTGGAGCAGCGCTAGCTTTCCTTGTCTTCGCCGGTGTAGCCGTCAGCCCAGGTGTCGGTCTCGAAGTCGTAGTCAACGTTCTCGCCGTCCTCGTCCGTGCGCTGATACCACTCGGTGTAGCGCTGCGCGGAGGAGTCGAAGTCGGAGCCCGCACCGCGGCCCTCCTCAGCATGCTCAATGGAAAGCTCGAAGTCGTCGCCGTGCTCCTCGATGCCGCGGACAACCGCGTTCTCCACAGCGGCACGGGCGTACTTGCGGCGAATGAACATCGGATCAGAACGCAGGTCCTTGATGAAGGCGACCATCATCACCAGCAGCACCACGCAGAAAGGAAGCGCGGAAAGAATAGTTAGGTTCTGCAGGCCGGAAAGCACGTCCTCGCCGCCGGTAAGCAGCATGACGATGGCGATGCCCATCATGCACAGACCCCAGAAGACCACCACTAGTTTGTTGGGCACAGGATCTCCCTTGGAGGACATTGTTCCCATGATGACGGAGGCAGAATCCGCGGAGGTGATGAAGAAGATGGCCAGCACGGCGAGCAGGATGAACGGGGTTACCTGGCTCAGTGGCAGGTTGTCGAACATGGTGAATAGCACCTGCTCGCCGGAGGCGGTTCCGTCGAAGCCTGGAACCTTTTCGCGGCTGAATTGAATCGAGGTTCCGCCGAAGACGGTAAAGGCCATGATGAGGATAAGCGTTGGCGCGAAGACGGTCACGGCGGTGAACTCACGGAGAGTGCGTCCGCGGGAGATGCGGGCGACGAACATGCCCACGAACGGCGTCCATGCAATCCACCATGCCCAGTAGAAGGCGGTCCAGTAGGACTGAAACTCGATGGTTTCATCGCCCCAGGACAGGCCTTTGGCCATCATCGGCAGCAGCTGGTCGATGTAGGTGACGATGCCCGAGGGGATGAGGTTGAGCAGCAGCAAGGTTGGGCCGGCGAGGAAGACGAAGACCACGAGGCCCAGCGTGAGCGAGATATTGATGTTGGACAGGTAGCGCACGCCGCGGGAGACGCCGGAGACTGCGGAGATGATAAAACCACAGCCAAGTATCGCGATGATGACGATGAGCGCGGTATTGGTCAGCGGTCCGGCATCGCGGATGATGGAGACGCCTTCACCCATCTGGATGGCGGAAAGGCCCAGCGTGGCAGCGGTGCCAAAGAGGGTAGCGATGAGCGCGAGGACGTCGATTAGCTTGCCCAGTGGCCCATCAGTATCGCGGGAGCCGAACAGCGGCTTGAAGATTGAAGATATCAACGGGACGCGGCCGCGGCGGTAAGAGGAATAGGCAATTGCACCGCCTACCAATGCATAAGCGGCCCACGGGGAAAGACCCCAGTGGTAGTGTGCCTGGGCCATGGACTGGTGCAGAGCCTCAACCGTGTTGCCGTCAACGGTGTGCGGCGGCGGGGTGAGGTAGTGCGAAAGCGGCTCCGACGGGCCGTAGAAGAAGATACCCACACCGATGCCGGCGCCGAACATCATGGCCACCCAACTGAACCAGCCGAACTCGGGCTCTTCGTCATCGGTGCCGAGCTTGATGCGGCCGAGGCGGGACAGGCCCACGTAGGCCATGGTGACGATGGCCATCATCATGGTGATGTTGAGCAGCCAGCCGGTGTTGGTGATTGCCCACGAGAATGCGCTTGACGACGCCGCGGAGACCGACTCCGGGGATAAGATGCCCCAGATGATGAAGCTGACGACGGCGATTGCCGTCACGGAGAACAAGGCCTTATCAAGCCCGAAGGTGTTGCGCTGGTTCTCAACGCCGATGCCTGGGACGAGGCCCGGGTGCATGTCGTGGGGATAGAGGCCCACGGTGCGGGTTTCTGTGTTCGTATCTGTATTCGTAGATGCAGGGGTACTCGGCGAATCGTTGATGGGAGAAGACAAACTTTCCTAACTTGGCGGCACCTCAATGGGCCTGCCTTTTAGACATTGGCCCTCCATTGTTCAGGAGAAAAGGTGCAAGTGCCAACTTATCCGCTAGTATCAGGGAATCAGAGTTTCTAATGGATTGGATTGCCACGAATGCAACTGCCAAGTTTTGATGATTCTTCGTACAACGTTGCAGAGGCCGAGTTGCTATCGGCTTTTGAGGTCTTCGAGCGCATCGAAGAGCATGTGCTCGATAAATCTCTACTTTTCGAAGTCTATTCGCGCTAGGGATACCAGCGCGTTGATGTCACCCGGAACCTCGTCCGGGTGAATTGAGCAATAATCCAAGATGAAATAGCCCGCATGCTGCAGGGCAAGGTGGCGCTGCCAGAACTCACCCACGTGTTGCGGGTGGTTGACTGCAATGGACTGGATGGAGCGGCGCTCAGAAAGCAGCTCGTACTGCAGGTCGCGGCGAGCGGCCAGGGACTCGTCGGGGGTCGAGAAAAGTAGTGCGCCCAGCAGGCTGGTGATTGCCTCCTGGCAGCGGACCTGCAGACGGTAGTGGTTGGTCAGCTGGGCACGCGGCTTCCAGAGCCAGAGCACCAGCAAGGAAAAGACCACCGACAGAGCGATCTCACAGATGCGGGAGAAAGCCGTGAACGCCAAGTGATCGGCCGTATGGCCCATGAGCAGCGCCAGCGGCGTGGAGAAGATGACGCAGATGGCATAGTTCTTGACCACGAAGATCTCCGCGCAGAATTGGCAGGCAGCGAGCACGAGCAGCAGCGTCCAGCTTTCTAAACCGAAGGACGCAATGAGGTAGAACACGCACACACCGAGCAGCGAGCCCACCATTCGCTGCAATCCGCGGATGGTGCCGGGCACGTGGTCCGGGCCCCACTGCAGAAGAAGCAGCACGGAAACTGCGCCCCAGTCCGGGCGGTCGAGGCCCAGTGCAAGGCCCACGAGCGTGGTGGCGATGGCCGCAAGCAGAATCTTCTCAACCGTCACCACCGCATGCGAGTTGCCCACCGACGCGCGGTAGATGCGGTAGCGCATCGTCGGCTTGGTGTGCGGGATGGCGGTGCGGGTTGGGTCGACGTAGGTCGGGGAGTCAGAAAGCTCATCCGAGTTGGCAGAGAGATCCAGTGACTGGTTGTGCTGCACGATGCGGTTCTGCGCGGCAAGGGCACGCTCCACGAGGTGGCCTTGTGATGCTTGGATGACGCGGCCGCCGCGGACGATACCGGCGTCGGAAAGCGCTTGCCACGTATTCGCCAGCGCAGTCTGTGCCTGATGGTGGCGTGCCAAGACGTCGGTTGTGGAGTTCTCAAAGGCGGCAGTGGCCTTCTCTAGGGTCGCGACAGTGCGGGTCTCCGGACCGTGCGGGGAGTGGAAGCGAGGCAGCATGCCCAGGCAGTACGCAGCGATGACACCCGCAATGGACCAGGCAGCGACCTCAAAGGGGGTGATGTCGGTGCGCGCGAGCATGGTGGAGCCGCCGCCGACCATCACCACGAAGAAGGAACCCGGCGGCGGCAGACGTAGCGCATTCTGCAGGAAGGCGCCGAGCGCGCCAATGGAAATAGCAAAGGCCGCAGACAGCAAAAGCCACCAGTGTCCGTGGCCCGGGGCGAAGACGAGCTCACCCACCAGCGAACCAACGGTAGCGGCCAAGGTAAGGAGCACACCCGCAGTGAGAATCACCCAACGGCGGGTGCGATAGGGGTGCCCCTCGCCGTAAATGACGGACATCGCGCCCGCGGTGACCAACAGCACGGCGTCGGGGTGGCCGGTGAGGATGGCGAGCGCGCCGGGAATGGCGATGGCGAGAGCAGCACGCATCGCGCCCGGCCAGCGAGTCACCGAAGAGTTGTAGGCGGTGAAAAGCTGTAGCGGGCGCGGGCGTTGCGGTAGGGGATGCTCAATCAATTCGCTCATATCGTGGCATACGTTACCCCTGCGCAGCCTCTAGAAGCGACTTGGTATACGGGTGCTGTGGGGCGGACCATACTCCGCGTTCGACCAGCTCACCATGGTAGATGACAGTCAGGCTGGAACACACTTGCTTGACCACACCCAGATCATGCGAGATGAACACCAGCGTCAGGCCGTAGCTTTCAACGAGCCTCTCAAGCAGCTCGAGGACCTGGGTGCGCACGGAGACGTCGAGGGCGGAGACCGCTTCGTCGGCGAGGAGGATATCCGGGTTGCCGATGACCGCGCGGGCAATCGAGATGCGCTGGCGCTGGCCGCCGGAGAACTCGTGGGGGAAGCGGTCCAAGGCATCCTCGTCGATGCCGACCTCCGCCAAGACTTTCGCAATCTCGGCACGCGTGACCGGTGTGGGTGAGCCCTCAGCCACAATCTTCCAGATCGGCATGCGCGGATTGAGGGAACCTTGCGGGTCCTGGAATACCATCTGCACGCGGCCTTCCACCTGCACGGACCCGGAGGTCGGCTGCTCAAGGCCGGTGATGAGCTTGAGCAACGTCGTCTTACCGGAGCCGGAGCTGCCGACGACGCCGATGCGCTCGCCCTTGCGTACTTCGAGGGAGACGTCGGAAAGCGCAGTAGTGGAGCCGTAAGCCTTGGTGACGTGGTCGAGGGAAATGACAACCTCGCCGAGCTTCGGCTCAGTGGCGGCCGGCTTGGACTGGGAGGCCGCGATGAGGTGCTTGGTGTACGGGTGCTGGGGGTTGTCCAGCGTCGCGCCGGATTCGACGATCTGGCCGTCCTGCATGACCAACGTCTCAGGGCACATGCGGCGGATGACGCGTAGGTCATGGCTGATGAACAGCAGCGCGGTGTTGTGGCGCTGGGTCAGTTCCATGATGAGGTCCAGGATGCTGTCTTGCGTGGTGGCATCGAGGGCCGTGGTGGGCTCGTCGCAGATGAGCAGCTTGGGGTTGCGGGCCATGGCCATGGCAATCATTACGCGCTGGCGCTGGCCGCCAGACAGCTCGTGCGGGAAGCGCGAGGCAAGGGCCGGATCGAGGCCCACCTCGTTGAGCGCCTCAGCAGACGCGCCGGCGTAGCGCAGCTGCTTGCTTACGCGCATGAGCGGGTCGAGCGCGCTCATCGGCTCCTGGAAGACCATCGCCATGTCGGCGCCGCGCAGCTTGCGCACCTGGCGGTCACGCAGGCCCACGAGCTCGCGTCCGCCAAGCTCGATGGAACCCTCAGCGTGGAGGTTCTTTGGCAGTAAGCCCATGATGGCCAGCGCGGTCAGGGACTTGCCGGAGCCGGACTCACCGATGATGCCCAGGCGTTGGCCGGGTTCAATGCTAAAGCTGAGCGGGCCAACGATGGTCTCCTTGCCGGTGCGGATGCACAGGTCTTGTACTGAAAGCATGGGGTGGTTCATCGCTGGCCTCCTTTCAGGCGGGGATCGAGGATGTCGCGCAGGGCGTCGCCAAGCAGGTTAAAGCCCAACACCGTGGCGGCGATGGCAAGGCCCGGCCAGAAGGCCTGCATGGGATGGCTGGCCAGCAGGGACTGGGAATCTTGCAGCATGCGGCCCCAAGACGCGGTGGGCGGGGTGGTGCCGAGGCCCAGGTAGGAAAGGCCGGCCTCGGCGAGGATCGCGAGTGCGAAGTAGACGGAGGACTGCACGATGATAAGCGGGGCGATGTTAGGCAGGATATGGCGCACCGCGATGGTGGGCGCTGAAACCTTGGAAACGCGCGCCGAGGCGATGAAGTCCTGCGTGACCACCTGTAGGGTGCCCGAGCGTGCCACCCGGGCAAAGGAAGGGATTCCCGCGATGCCGATGGCGATCAAGGCTGAAATCGTCGACGGACCCCATACCGCGCCGGCGATGATGGCTAGCAGCAAGGCTGGGAAAGCCAGCAGCAGATCGGAGCCGCGCATGATGAGGGAGTCGAGGATGCTATTGCGGCGCATGCCCGCCACCACACCGAGCGGAACGCCGACGAGCGCAGCTATGCCGACGGCGATGACGCCCACGAAGAGCGTGATGCGTGCGCCGACCATCAGACGCGAGGCGATGTCGCGACCAAAGCGATCGGTGCCGAGGAGATGCTCAGCGGAGCTGCCCGCCAGCAAATCGGGCGAGGCGATGTTCGGCGCATAAGGCGTCCAGAAAAGGGAGACCGCCGCGAGGAGGGCGGTGATACCGACGAGAACGAAACCCAACTTCTTCATCGCTTCTCCTTCAAACGCGGATCGATTACGCGGTAGGCCAAGTCGGTGGCCAAGTTGATAGCCAACGTGAAAAAGACCAACAGCATAACCAGGGTCTGCACGGTGGTGAGATCGCGGTTGGACACGGCGTCGAGAAGCATGCTGCCCAGGCCCGGAATGACGAAGACGGACTCGATGACCACCGCGCCCACAATCAGGGTGGTCAGCTGCAGGCCCGTGACCGTGAGCACCGGCAGGGCCGCATTTCGCAGGCCGTGGCGGCGCAGCGCCTCCGCATGGGATAGACCCAGCGCGCGGGCGGTGCGGATGTAATCCTGGTCCATCACGTCCACGATGGAGGAGCGCACGTAGCGGGTGAGCATCGCGCCCTGCACCAAGGCCAGGGAGATCACCGGCATGATGAGCCGGGCGATAAAGCCACCGAAGTTCTGGTCCGGTGGAATCCAGCCGTTGGCGGGCAGCCAGCCCAGACGCACGGCGAAGAAGGCCACCATGATGATGCCCACGAGGAAGCTCGGGACGGCGATGCCGATCTGAGTCAGTGCCGAGACGAACGTGTTGCCCGTGCGCGCCAGCCACATGCCCATGGGCACAGCACCGGCTAGCGCTAGCACGATGGCCAAGCCCACCAGGATGAGGGAGACCTGGGCGCGGTCTAGCACCAGCGGAGTGATGTCCTGCTGTGAGGACAGCGAGGTGCCGAAGCTGCCGCTGAGCAGCCCACCCACCCACTCGAAGTACTGGGTGATAAGCGGGCGATCAAGGCCGAGGGTCTGGGTGAGCTCGGCGACGGCGTCTTCAGTGGCGTTCACGCCCAGCGCCACGCGCGCCGGGTTGCCGGGCACTGCGCGCATGAGCAGGAAGATAGCAACGGAGGCCGCAAACAAGGTCAGGACGAACTTGGCCAGCGCCTTGAGGTAGGTCATGCCTGCTCCTTTAAGTTGCGCAGCTCGATGGCGTCGGTGATTTGATTGGGGTCAAGGCCCTCAATCCCGTCGCGATAGAGCACGATGTTGGGCATGTTCATCAAGGTCAGTGCACCGGCATCAGCCATGATCTGGTCCACTGCCTCGCCCATGAGCTTGGGGTATTGCTCCTCGGGGGCGGCGTCGGCAGCCGCGAGCAGGTCGCGGGCCTTCTGCGAGTCATAGCCCAGGTAGTAGTCTGGGCTGCCAAAGAGCGTGGGGATGTCGCGCGGCTCCACGTGGGAGACCAACGACATCTGGTAATCCTTGGCGCCCATGACCTGGCCCAGCCACACGGCGGGGAACTCGGCGGACTCGAGGGTGACGTCGAAACCGATCTCGGTTAGCTGGGAGTAGAGCAGCTCTGAGACGCGCTGGGCATAAGGCAGGGTCGGCGCGGTGATGGTGACGGGGGCTCCCACGGCACCGGCCTCGGCGAGGAGCTTTTTCGCGCGCTCGGGGTCGAATCGGTAGTAGTCCTTATCGCTAGACCAAGGGTCTGTCGGTGGGACCGGTGCACCGCCGGTGTCCTGGGCCATGCCGCCCCACAGGACCTGGTTGGCGGCATCGCGATCCACGCCGTAGGCCACGGCCTGGCGCACGCGAGGGTCGTCGAAAGGCGCGGCGTTGTTGTTCATGGACAGCAAGACCTCGCCGTTGGTGGTGCCTACCGTGGTGCGGATGTCGGAGCCCAAGTCATCGAGGAGCTCCGGGTTCTGCATTGCCCACACCACGTCGACTCCGCCGGACTTCAGCGAGTTCACGGAGGAGACAGCGTCAGGGAAGTACTGAATGGTCACGTCTTCCTGCGGGACCTTCCCCCAGTAGTCACGGTTGGGGGTCAGGGAGATGAACTCGCCTGGGGTAAAGCCTGCGAGCGTGAACGGGCCCGTGCCCACCGGGGTGGTGGCAAGGTCCGTGGCGGTGGGGGTCATCATCGCGCCGATGGCGGTGCCCATGGACCACAGCCAGCCGTTGGAATGCTTGGACAGTTTCACCTTGAGGGTGTGCTCGTCGATTGCGGTGGCGGAGTCAACTACCGCCATCTGCTTGGCGATGCCGTTGGTCCAGTTCTCTTTCACGTTGTTGATGGAGTATGCGGCGGTCTCAGCGGTGAAGGCGTCACCGTTGCTGAACTTGATGCCTTTGCGCAAGTGGAAGGTGTAGGTGGTGCCGTCGGTGTCCCAGTTCTCGGCAAGTCCGGGGACTATCTCATCGCCCTCAATACGTACGAGGGTCTCGTATACGTTGCTCATGAGTGCGGCGGGAATGGCCGCGCCGCCTACATTGGTGAAATCGAGAGAGGTGGCGGCGCCGGTTGTGGCGATAGTCAGCGAATCACTGGTGGTTTCTTTGACCGCGGTGTGGCCAGCTGAGCAGGCGCTTAGCGACGCCCCGAGAACTAGCGCGCAGGCCATGCGCGCTAGGTGTACTTTCTGCATGAAAGCAGGTTAATCGGTGGGGGTGGGTTGCGCGAAATCTAATCAGTCAGCATGACCTCGAGTGGCGACGTTGTGCCGCGAACATTAGTGATACCGAGCTGCATGCGGTCTGCGAGGAAGAGGTTCTCTGCGTATTCCACCGGACGGCCGGTGCGGTCAGACAGCTCGAGCTGGACGCGCCATAGGGGTGCACCGGGCTCGCAGGCAAGAGCCTGCGCGTCCTCGTCAGAGGCATAAACGAGAGTGAGAAGCCGGTGGGCATTGTCGTAATCGACACCCTTTTCAAAAAGGTGGCTGTGGATGGAACCGGAGTCTGCATCGAAATCGAGGATGTATTTGCCCACGTCAAGGGGGAAGTACATGCGCTCGATGGCGAATGGGGTGCCGAGGGTGGTGCGGATGCGATGGACGAAGACGATCTGCTCATCCTCCGGGAGGCGCAGGTACCTTGCAGCATCCTTGGGGGCAGGGCGACGGGCGGTCCACAGAGTCTTTTGTTCTGCATCAAGGCCGCGGCTTTCGAGCCAGTGGGAAATGGAAAGGATGGAAGCAAAGTCTTCCGAGTTGAATCGGCCCAGAACTACTGAGCGGCGTCCGCGTCCGGAGCTGACTAATCCCTCTGCACGCAGAGTTGCGATTGCTTGGCGCACTGGACCGCGGGAGGAATCAAACTTCGAGCACAGCTCTGCTTCGCTCGGGAAAAATTCTCCCGCCTTGATCTCTTCTTCCTTGATGAGGGCCCGAAGGTAATCTGCGATCTTTTTGTGCTGCTGCACCTCGCGCACTGCCATGCGTCCTCCTTCGTTACTGAACAATGGAAATGCTAATCAAGTTAAATCTAAGGTTTTAATCACATGGAAGTTATGTGTTTTCCCTATTTTGAAAGTAGTCCAGCTGCCGTACAGGTGGTGGTGGAGAAGTCCTAGTGCAGGATTTCTAGTGCAGATCCCAAGCCTTCGCCAGAAGGTCCATGTTGTGGAGCACGTTGTCGTGCGTGGTGGACTGCAGAGAAATCATGAGCTCGTCCGCCTGAGCCTTTTTCTGGAAGCCCTCGAGGTACTCGTGGACCTCATCGGTGGTGCCCACTGCGCTGTACTGCAGCATGTCAAGAATTTGCTGGCCTTGGTGGGAGTTGACGATCTGCTCGACCTGCTGGTCGGTGAGGTGCTTGCCGCGGCCGGCAAATGCCTTGACGCGGTTGAAGCAGACCTTTTCGTATTCGGCGTCGGCCGCCTCCTTGGTGTCGGCGGCTAGGACGTTAACGCCGGCAATGACATAAGGCTCGCTGAGTGCCTCAGAAGGCTGGAAGTTGGTGCGGTAGTACGCCGTGGCGGACTCCAGGTGGGTCGGCGCGAAGTGGGAAGCGAAGGCATAAGGCAGGCCATATTTCGCTGCTAGGGATGCGCCGAACATAGAAGAGCCCAGAATGTAGAGCGGCACGTGGGTGTTTACTCCGGGGATGGCCTGGACGCCTGGGACGACGGACTTGCCGGAGAAGTAACCTTGCAGCTCGCGGACGTCTTCCGGGAAGCGCTCAGCGGCGTGGGCATCGCGGCGCAGGGCGCGGCCGAGGGTGTGCATGTCGGTGCCGGGCGCACGGCCGAGGCCCAAGTCGATGCGATTGGGGTAGAGCTCAGCTAGCGTGCCGAACTGCTCGGCGATGACATAAGGGGAGTGGTTGGGCAGCATGACGCCACCTGCTCCCAGGCGGATGGTGTTGGTCTTAGCGCCGATGTGGGAAATGAGCACCGCCGGGGATGACGAGGTGATGTTCGGCATGTTGTGGTGCTCGGTGTACCAGATGCGGGAGTAGCCCAGCTTTTCGGCTTCTTGGGCTAGCTCCACGGACCTGGCCATGGACTGTGAGGCGGTCTCGCCCTCGTAAATGGTGCAAAAGTCGAGGATTGATAGCTTGGCGTGTTCCGTCACTGAAATAGGTCCTTAGTTGGCATTGATGTGCGAGTTCGTTCTCGTCTTCCAACGCTACGCCAGCACCATTTATTTCTCTCTAATTCTTTCGCTGAGCGAAGTCGATGGCAACGCCGATGAGCGCCGCAACGGCGGTTGGAACGAACCAGCCCAAGTCGACGGACTGGCCTGGGGAGGCGTTCAGTAGCGGCTCGGCAGCAGCCAGCCAGCCCTGGTTTGCCAGCACCGTCAGCGCAGACCAGACCACGGAGGTCCACAGTGCAAGCAGGAAGGCCCAGCGGAAGGCCACGGCGTTCTTGACCACCGGCTGGATAAGGGTCAAAGCGATGAGTGTGATAGCTGGTGGGTAGAGGAAGATGATGAATGGAACCGCGATAGAAAGCACTGTCTCGAGGCCCTGGAATGCGAAGGCGATAGAAAGCAGGGTGAAGACTACGGCCCAGAAGTGGTAGGTGGTCTTAGGGACCAGCTGAGCAAAGAACTCAGAGGTTGCAGTAATCAAGCCCACGGCGGTGGTCATGCAGGCGAGGATGACAATCGCGGAGAATACCGCCTGGCCCACGCCGCCCATGGTGGAGTTCGCGGCGTCGGCAAGCAGTGTTGCGCCGGACTCATAAGACTGTCCATCCTGGATGGTCTGGCCGATCCAGCCCAGGCCCAGGTAGATACAGGCGAGGAGGCCACCGGCGATGACGGCCGCGGTGATGGTGCCGCTGATGACCTGCTTGCCGGCTTTGAAACCCTTGGACTGTAGGGAGGAGACAATGACGATGGAGAACGCCAAACCTGCGATGGCATCCATGGTGTTGTAACCCTCAAACAGGCCGGTGACCATTGGTGCGGAGGCGTAATCTTCGGTCGGGGCGGCCGGGATGCGTTTAGCGCCGAACGTGGCCAAAGTGATGAGCACAAGCAGCAGGATGACCAGTGCAGGGGTCAGGAACTTGCCCAGGGTGTCGATGATGCTGTTGGGCTTCCAGGACAAAGCAAGGGCGATAAGGAAGAAGATGATGTTGTAGGTGACGTTGGCGCCGAAGCCTTGCCAGCCAAACAGCGGGGTGATGGCGGTCTCCATGGAAACCGCACCGGTGCGCGGCAAAGCGTAGAAAGCGCCGATAGCAAGGTATGCCATGGCGGAAAAGACAACGCCGAAGAACTTGCCGCCGTAGTTGCCGATATCGCGCACGGACTGGCCGGAGATGGACACTGCCACCACGGCTAGGACTGGCAACAAGACGCCTGCGGCGAGGAATCCCAGAATGGCAGGCCAGAAGTTGGTGCCGGAAGCGACGCCCACCATCGGCGGGAAAATCAGGTTTCCAGCGCCGAAGAACATGGAAAAGAGCATGAGCGAAGCCACGATGATGGTCATCGTGGGCTTCGTGTTGGAGCCAGTAACCGGGCTCGCGGCGGTATCTGTTTTTGTTGTCATTATCTTCCTCGTTTGTCTCAATCCTTGGGATGAGTTTCTCACACGACGTTAATCGGTGATGGGAAGTAAAGGCAAATTTCTAATTATCGCTCGAAAGCATTCTCGAGGCGGTTGAGTGCTTCCTCGAGGATCTCGCGGGACGTGGCGAAGTTCAGACGCGCGTGATGCGAGCCTCCAGTGCCGAAGGTTTCGCCCTCGTTGAAGGCCACCTTGGCATGCTCACGCAGCCACTTCGCCGGCTGTGGATTGTCCCCGATGGCGGTCTCGCGGAAGTCGAGCCACAGCAGGTAGGTGGCGTCCGGCTGGCTGGACTTGAGCCCTGGCACGCGCTTCGGTAGTTCTTCAACGAGCCAGTCACGGGTCTCGCGCAGGTACTCCAGCTCTTCATCCAGGAACTCCTGATCGCGGTAGGCGGCCTCGGCCGCCAAGACTCCGAGGGTGCCGGTTCCGTCCTTGGCCACACCGGTCAGGGAGTTCCACGTTGCGACGTCGTCGGCGTTGGAGAAGATGATCTGCGCGCACTTGAGGCCCGCGGTGTTCCATGCCTTGGACGTGGCGGTCACGGTAAGAGCGCGGCGTGCACCGGCCTCGCCTAGGGAGGCAACCGGAATGTGCTTGCCATTGAAGACTAGGGGAGCATGGATCTCGTCGGAGAGAATGCGTGCGTCGTACTTCTCAGCCAAGGCGACGAGTGCGGTCAGGTACTCCTCGTCGAACACGATGCCCAGCGGGTTGTACGGGTTCGAAAGAAGAATGGACCCGGCACCTGCCTGGAATGCGCGCTCAATATCGTCGAGCTCCAGGGAGGTCTCAATCTTCTCTCGGCCGGCGGTCTCCGGCAGCTCCAGCAGCGGCGGGTAGGAAGGGACCGGCACTACGACGGCAGAGCCCGGGCGGGTGAAGTATTGCAGACCCACTAGGAGGCCGCGGACGACATCGCCGATCCAGAAGATCTGCTTCGGGTTAGGGCGCCAGCCGTAGCGGGAACCGTAGAAGTCAGCCAGCGCCTCGTTGAGGCCAGAGGTTTTGGGGGCTGGGGTGTAGCCGAATGTCTGTTTCTTCAGGGCCTTTTCCAAGACCTGCTTGACCGCAGGGGCGGTGTCAAAGTCGGATTCGGCGATCCACAGTGGGAGGACGTCTTCGCCGTACACCGTCCACTTGCGGGTACCGCGGGCTTTCAACTCTTCAAGGCTTGGAAACTGCATGCTCCCAACCCTAGCGTGCAGGCTGAAAAAGGGGCTGGGAAATTTATTCTTGGCCGCTATCCTCGTAGTCCTCCTCGTCATGGCCTGGCTCCACGAAGCCGTACTTCTTCAGGCGTTCGCGGTCGGCGCGGGAGTTGGACTGGGTAAGGCGCAGCAGCTCCGCGTAGCTGCCGCCGGACTGAGCGAGCTCGGCGGGGGAGCCAATCTCGTCGATGCGGCCGTGATCGAGGGTGATGATGGTATCGACGTCCGCGATGGTGGACAGGCGGTGGGCGATGATGAGCGTGGTGCGGTCCTTCATCAGCTCATCCAGTCCTGCCTGCACGGCGCGCTCGGCCTTGGTATCCAGCGCGGAGGTGGCCTCGTCGAGGACCAAGATAGGGGCGTCCTTGAGCATCGCGCGCGCCACCGCCACGCGCTGCTTCTGGCCGCCGGAAAGCTTGAGACCGCGTTCGCCGATGACGGTGTCGTAGCCTTGGGGGAAGGCCTGGATGAAATCGTGGGCGTTGGCACGCTTGGCGACGTCGATTATCTCCTGGTCGGTGGCACCCGGCTTGCCGTAGGCGATGTTGTCACGAATAGAGCCCGAGAACAGGTAGGACTCCTGGAAGACCACGCCCACCGAGGCGCGCAGGCGCGCTGCGGTGAGCTCGTCGACGGCGTGGCCCAATACGCTGAGCTGCCCCTCGGATGGCTGGTACAGGCCCAGCAGCAGGTTGACCAGAGTGGACTTGCCGCCGCCCGACTCGCCCACGAGCGCCACCTTGTGGCCTTCCTCCGCAGAGAAGGAGATGTGGTCCACCACCGGTTTGTCCTCCTCATAAGCAAAGGAGACGTCGTTGAAGGCAAAGATTGGCTCGCCCGGGGTGGGCTCCAGCGGGGCAACCGGGGTGAGGTCGAGCGCCGGGGCGTCGGAAGCCGTGGTGGCGTCGATGAGGCCTTGGTTGGCGGTGGGCTCGAACTCTTCCTCCATGACCTTGAAATAGTCCTTGGAGCCGGCGATGGCGCGCTGTGCGGTATCAACGATCCAGCTCATCATGAACACCGGCTGCTTGGCTAGGTTGACCAGCTGCAGGATCATGACCATGTCACCGATGCTGAAGTGACCTTCCAGCGTGCGCCAGAAAACGATGCCGTAAATGCCCAGGAAGATAAGGGCCATGGCCACGCCGCGGACGGTGTCCATGGAGTGCCACCAGCGCGACTGCGGCTTGGTGGTGTCCACGATGCGGCGGTAGAGCTTGCCAAAGTAGTCGAGTTCGCGGACCTCGGCCACGAAGGACTTGGTGACCTTGACCTGGCCGATGACCTCAGCGAAGCGGCCATTGGCTTCGTCGATGTCGGCGTTCTTTTTGCCCTCGTACTTCTGCCAGCGCGTGGAGGTCAGCGCAGTCAGCCACATGTAGATGGGGAAGAGGGCGGCGAGCAGGATCGCTAGCGGCCAGTAGTAGAAACCCATGATGACGAGGACGGCGATGGCCTCGATGAGCATGGTGAAGAAGTTATTGGAGAAGGACTGCACGAACTGCGTGATATTGGAAATCGAGCGGTCCAAACGCGCAATTAGGGTGCCGGTGACCTGGTTGTCGTAGTAGCCCTGGGGCACGGAGAGCAGCTTGGCAAAGTAGCGCGTGGACAGGATCTGGCGTAGGCGGGCGACCATGACGTCGCCGATGTAACCGCCGACGTTCCTGACGAGATTGCCAATCGCGTCCGCGGCAAACAGGGCGATGACCAGCCATATGACGGTACGCAGGGCGTCGCCAGCCGGCGTCCCACTGCCCAGCGAGTCAACGATGGTGTCGGTGGCTTCGCGAACCAGGAACGGCGAGACAAGCGACAACACAGCAGTGATGGTGGCGGTGAAGAGGACACCTACGTAGAAGGGCCACAGTGCGGAGGCACTGCGAGTGATGCACAGAATGGAATTCACGGGGTTTAGCTCAATTCGGTAGGAGGCAAGGCCGCACGGCCTAACTTTCAAGCAAACGGACAGTATGCCACTCCAAGCAGATAGCGGCATAGTCAGTGCCAAGAAAAGGCATAGCTGTGCTTTGTTTGTAGAGCCGTGATCGCGGGGAATGGAGCTGTCTGCGTTAAGGTATTGAGGAAAGTTTGTTTTGTCCCACAGCAAAGAGGAATTCGTGGTGAAAAGGTCTCTGAAAATGATTGCCGGCTTGGCTGCAATCAGCACCATCACTTCGGGCTGCGCCATTCTGCAGCCAGAGGATACTGGTTTGGGCGAAAACATCGTGGTTTCCAGCTCTGAAGAGCCTCCGTACGAGCCCAAAGACGTAGACAACAAGGAAATTACCTCGGATCTCGGCGCCAAAGTTAAGGACGATGGGCTCAACGTCGAGTGGGAGCTGCAAGGCGTCTATTCCGACTCCGTGCGGGGATCTGTGGTGACCATCAAGCTGCACAACCTCAATGACCAGGCCCTACCTGTTGATGCTTTCGAGGATCCCGTCCTTGAGCGCGCTGACGGCAATGGTGGCTGGTCCAAGATTGAGCTGCTGCCTTACAACGCCGCGACCAACCCCGATGTTGCCGCCCCTGGGCTGGACCTTCCGCTGGGCGCCGGTGCTTCCACCAACTTGCAGTACCGCTTCAACGTGGCCCCGGGCAACCTGTGGAACGCCCGCTTTACCATCGGAAACGTTACTTACGTGGGAGACCTTAACCTATGACAGAACTCGTAGTCCTCGCCGGTTCCGACGGACTACCAGCCGGAACAGCTGATAAAGCGGCCGTTCACACCACGGATACCCCGCTCCACTTCGCGTTTTCTGCGTGGGTACTGCGTGAAGGCAAGGTTCTGGTCACTCGCCGTGCGTTGAGCAAGAAGACGTGGCCGGGCGTGTGGACTAACGCTTTCTGCGGTCACCCCGCCCCAGGCGAGGAGAACGCCGCTGCAGTCATCCGCCGTGCCCACTTTGAGCTTGGCCTTGCGATCTCCGAGGTCCGCGAAGTGCTGCCGGACTTTTCCTACCGCGCGGTGGATTCCTCTGGCATCGTCGAACACGAGATTTGCCCGGTCTTCCTCGTGGAGCTCGCGCCCGGAGTAGAGCCGCAGCCTAACCCAGATGAGGTCGACTCCTACGAGTGGGTCGAACCCGCCGAGCTCATCCGCGCCGCCGAGGCCACCCCGTTTGCCTTCAGCCCGTGGATGGTTGAGGAGCTGGCGGAGGCGCCGCTGCGCCAGGTGCTGGCTTAGTCGAAAGGAATATAAGGGATAATCCGGCTGTCCTTAGAAGCGGACCTATCCCGACTATTTCGGCTTCGACTGTTGTGGGCTGATCTTTGATCCGGGGCTGGTGTAAACGCAGACGCCCCGCTTTCCGAGCTCTTATGGAATCTAGGTCCTCCATAGCAGCGACAGCATAAGCTGCGTAGTTTGGGACTTTCGCTCATCTTGCCTATTTCGTGGCTAGTGAATACTCTCAAATGCCAATCCGTATATGGCGTGAGCTTTACACAAAAGTGAGACAGAGACTTGCTCTAAGCTTTCCCAGAGCACGACCACGGCGTTTGAGTTGATTCTTCGTGAGCAAGTGGAACTCGGCATTGCTGAGGAAGATGTTTGGGCGAGGTAGATTCATTGCGTTAGCAACTGCTATGGAACTTGTGTGCGACTTCTCGACTCGCGTGTCATCGTCTCCGTTTAAATTGAAGACATGAGTGAACTGAAAAACCCGCTTGCGCGGGTAAGAAGTTGCTGCCAAGTTATCAACTCAAGGCTTACTTGGCTCATCCCGACAACTGCGGGAGTCATTGCAACATGCATATCGTACCGCCGCTCTGTAGTAGACTTAAATTTGAAAGTTTTTAATAGTAATCCTTGAGTTGTGGATTTGGGGTAAGTTGATTGTTATGGTAGGTGAAAGCTTTCTCGGTCCAGCATCACTAGCGTGGGCTAAACCTGGGGATGAGTCGGGTTATTTGTCGGTGTGGCAGCACCTTGTAGATACCCGGGATGTTGCTTCACGTTTGTGGGACACGTTTGTTGCGGATTCAATTAAGCAATCATTGGCTACAACAGAAAGGCTTGAGGTTTCTGAAGTCCGAGCATTGGCCGTGTTCTTGGCAGGGATCCACGATGTCGGCAAAATCACCAGAAGTTTTCAGCGCAAGATACCGCCTGGGGCCAACGCAGAGATGATTCTTGGAAGTCTCGAAGACGTTGGATTAGATCTGGAATTTGGGATCGAAGAAGTCGGCGCTTACTTCCCTCACGGTTTGGCCTCATCGGTGATTCTTTATGACTGGCTTTTGAAACAGGGAATGTGGGGGCCAGTTGCGGAAACTATTGCGAGTGTCGTCGAGTCGCACCACGGAATTCCTGCCAGAACAGTGGATTACGACAGGGCTCGCGCAATTCTCCGTGAGTACCCAGAGAACTGGTTGTTAGTTCAGGCTGCTGTTATTGAAGCAATGGCCGATGCCACTGAGGTGAAGCCGATCATAGGAAAGATTCAATCAGAGCTGTTTGTACCTACGATCCAACTGATTACAGGACTGGTCATTGCTGCTGACTGGTGTGCGTCAAATGAACGGGCTTTTCCATATGTTTTCGATTGTGAACAAGAGCAACGGGTTCAGGATGGGCTGGCGTCGATTGGGTTTGCAGGCTTGTGGAGCGCTTCTAAGACAATGAAACCTGACGTTGCGGAGTACTTTGCTGCGGCCTTTGGTTGGCCTGATGAGTGGGATCCGCGGCCCATTCAACAGCGGGCTTTTGCCCAGGCCCGCGGATCCGATGGGGCTTCACTGCACATTATTGAAGCGTCTACTGGTAGCGGTAAAACGGAGGCGGCTTTAGCCGCAGCACATGCGTACGCAGAAAAGCATGGTTGCCATGGGGTAGTTTTCGCTGCGCCGACGATGGCTACAGCTAATGGCCTCTTCAACAGGGTGATTCAGTGGGCACAGAATGTCGTTCCCGCAGGTGATACGACTGCGGCCTACCTTGCACATTCGATGAATAGCTTGGTCAAGGAGTATCAGAGATTGCGAGTTAAAGGAGTCAGCACCGATACTTCGGGTAATGGGAGCGTCACCGCGATGGAATGGTTCGCTTCTCCCAAGAAGGGGCTGCTCTCTAACTTCGCTGTGTCGACAGTAGACCAAGTTTTGATGATGGCACTGCAATCCCGCCACAACATGCTTCGCCACCTTGGTCTTGCCGGAAAAGTCGTCATTATTGACGAGGTCCATGCATATGATTCGTTTACGAGTGCGTATTTAGAGTCGACCTTGAAATGGCTCGCTTGGTATGAGGTACCGGTCATCTTGTTGTCGGCGACTTTGCCGGTAGACAAGAAGGAAAGTCTGGTGCAAGCCTATCGTTCGGTTCTGGGAGAAGAGGACTGGGAGTCTGTAAGCGATGGGTATCCGCTACTTACGATTGCGGATGCAAATGGAGTGCGTGAGGAATCACTCGATATCGGCCCTAATGAGATTCACGCGGACGTGTCCGTGATTGGAGACACTGATCGTGAGCTCTTAACGTTGTGCGAGGAGTTACTCACTGATGGAGGTTGCGCGCTTGTCGTGTGCAATACCGTCCGGCGAGCGCAGAATTCCTATTCGATGCTGGTAAAAAAGTTCCCAGACGAGGTTGAACTGCATCATGCAGCTTTCATCGCGCATGAGCGCGCGGTGAAGGAGGGCAAGATGCTTCAACAACTTGGACCAGAGGCTAGGCGCGGAAGGTCCCGCCCGCATCGACGCATTTATGTTGCTACCCAGGTGGTCGAGCAATCTTTGGATATTGACGTAGACGTCATGATTTCTGACATGGCACCTATCGATCTGCTCGTTCAACGCGCTGGCCGTCTGCACCGCCACCAGCGGCCACTGGAAGATCGGCCTGAAAAACTGCGTCGTGCCCGCCTCTTCATACGAGGGGCAGAGGGATGGGACGAGATGCCCGTTTTTGACTCTGGCACGGCCGCTATTTATGACCCTGCAGTTCTTCTAGCTTCTGCTGCTGCGGTTTCACGGAAGTGGCTGAGTGAGGGATATCGGCGCCCAGAGGACATTGCTGGCATAGTCCGCGGTACTTACGCAACGGTCGCTGATCCAGAGTCACCAGTGGGGGACTGGCAGCCTGCATGGGACGAGGCGAGAGAAGAAAGCCGCAAGCTACAAAACTTGGCAATCAATCGATCGGAGACGTTCCGTTATCCGGATCCCGACGTAGGCAATTATCGTGCACTTTTTGCACGTTACTTTGAGTCTAAGGGGTCAGCTGTGGATAAGGAAGAAGCAGCTATTGCTCAAGTTAGAGACGCTGATCCGACCATCGAAGTTATTCCTATCGAGACGGGGGACTTCGGTTATCGCCCATGGGGAACAGAAAGTGAGTACGTGCTCGACGATGAGAGTCCGGAGTTTTCATTGGCCCGACATCTCGCCGGCGCTACCGTTCGACTCCCCACCCGGATGAGCAAGCACGAATCTGTATTCGACCGAGTAATCGATCAACTTGAAAAAGAAACCCCTGTTGGGTGGGTAGACAGCTTTCTCCTTAAGAACAAAGTTGCACTGCGGCTGGATTCTACTGGGGAGGCAAACATTGCTGGTTTCGATGTGAAGTATTCGCCGGAACTGGGATTGGAGGTGAAATAGGATTGTGAGTCGAGACAACTTTATTAAGGCCAACTGGAGAACCCGAGGCCCGCCCTGAAAATCGTGATTTAGGTCCTAAATAAATCTCTATCGCTCTTTAAGGAGGAAAGATGTCACGCGAAGACAGTGATGTGTTCTCATTACTCGATGAACCGTGGATTGCGGCTGTCGGCAGTCATGGAGAACCGCTCTTGGTGAGTATTAGACAGATATTCGATGGCACACACGACATTGCGGAGCTGCGTGGGGACTCGCCAGCGCAGGATTACGCGGTTCTCCGCGTTTTGCTCGCGATATTTTGGCGGGCACATTCAGTGTCCAAGCCTGCGGGAAAAACTAAATTCTCTATGGCTGAGTGGTTTGTCAAGGCGAGGGCTGATGCTCTTGAAGGTGCAGCTGACATTAAGGTGCTTTCGTACTTGGACGGTTATGCAAACCGGTTCAACCTTTTCGATTCCGACCATCCCTTCATGCAGGTCGCTGACCTTCACACAGAGAAGGGATCAGTTTCTCCCATAAACCGAATCATTCCCGAAGCAGAAGATGAGTTCTTCACGATGCGGGCCGGTAAACCCCTTGAGAAGCTCAGTTTCGGAGAGGCTGCGCGCTGGCTTGTGTACGTTCATGCATACGACTATTCGGGAATCAAATCTGGTGCGGTTGGCGACTCTAGGGTTAAGGGTGGAAGAGGATACCCAATTGGCACGGGGTGGACCGGAATGACCGGTGGAACCTATCTGATAGGTGCAAATTTGCGCGAGACTCTGGCGCTGAACACCACTGAGGCGTGCCTACGTACACCAAATGACAAACCAGTGTGGGAACGCGAGCCCGACACTGCGGCTGAGCGCAATGGAGGAGCTATTCACATTGGTGGTCCAGCAGACCTAGCAACGTGGCAAACTAGGCGAGTTCGGCTTCATCGTGAGAACAATGAGGTTGTTGCGGTTCTTGTGAGCAATGGTGACCGTATCCCCGATGCCGGCCTTAACGCATTCGGAGATCCGATGACACCCTACCGCTACAGTAAGAACCAGTCGAAGAAGGACTTTGTTGCCTTCTACCCGCGTCCATACGATGCGGGAAGAACTATGTGGCGTTCTCTTGAACCGCTCATTGCGATGGAGTCCGATGCGCCATACCTTCGGAGTACTTCTTCAGCAGGGAAGGGAGCGCAAGCCCCGAAACGCCCGGAAATTCTGGATCAGCTCGCATACTACTGGCGGACAGATGTTCTTCCTCCATCCGTAGCACACGTGGGCATGGTCACCGTGGAATATGGTGCTCAGTCGTCATCGGTGGCGGCGAGTGTTACCGCTCGCACCACGTTGAACCTCCCAGTTCTAGAAAATGACGCTGTTCGGCGCGCAGCCCTAAACGCAGCTGATGTCACTCTTAATGCAGCTATTGCGCTTGGACAGTTTGGCGGAAACTTACTTGTTGCCGCAGGCGGTACCTATGAGTTTCAAGCTGAACCCATGGATTCGGCTCTCGCGCAATTGGAGCCTGCTTTCAATCGGTGGGTAGCGGGATGGAGTGATAGCCCTGAGCCTAAGGAATACGCAATCGAATGGCAGAAACAGGTGCGGTCTTTCATGCTCTCTCGTGGAGAAGCCATGCTGCATGCTGCAGGACCGAGAGCGATGATAGGTCGACCCCTTCTCAGCTCGACGACTGAGAAACCGCAAATTGTCACTGCAGCGTCCTATTTTTCATTGTTTGGCCGGAGGCTCGATAATTCATTGCCGCTCTTGTCGGAAGATTCGAAAAAGAAAGAAATGGTAAACACGAATGACTGATCAGCTTAGGCGGTCTCGCTTGTCTTTGGCGGTGAGCAATGCCGCAGATCGTTTACAGAATGCGTACCTGCAGCGCGGAGAGAAGCCTGGTAGCGAGGCCGCAGCAAAGAGCACACTATCAGAAATGCGTCGGTATGCTGGCCGGAGTCCGGAAAAGGCACCTCTGGCATTCCAACGGGTCATGAACCTCATGTATCCTGCGCTGCTCGACGAAGAACCTGGATTATTTGCAACTCGCGAAGAGGAAGCGGCATTTTATGCATTGACGCTTTTCGCATCGCACATGCAATCTGCTACCCAGCCGGTACATGTAGAAGGATGTAGTTTCGCACGAGCATGTGGATTGATGTACACCCAGAGTGAATCCGAGTCATTGAAGCCTCGTTTCGACGCTATCTTAACCGCAGCTGGCTATGAGTCGCAGCTGTATCACGCACGTTCCCTGGTGAGTATTCTTCGTTCAAAGAATATTGGCTTTGACTATGGAGCATTCGCTCAGGATTTGAAGACGTTGCGCAATCCGAAGTTCCGAAATTCCGTTCTCCTTCGATGGGGACGAGATTTTGCCACGGCCCCATTCACTAAAAAGACCGAAAAATAATCAAGAAAGGTTCAATATCATGTCCCTAACTGTTGACGTCCATGTCCTTCAAACCATCCCACCAAGCCTCATCAACCGTGACGATATGGGCGCACCAAAGTCCGCACGTTATGGTGGTGTTCAGCGCCAACGTGTCTCGTCGCAAGCATGGAAGCGTGCCGTCCGCCAGGATTTCGCCAAGCGCTTCCCCGCAGAGGTGATGGGTAAGCGCACCCGTCTCGTGGGAGAACTCATCTGCAAGCGCATTTTCGAAATCACCGAGGAGGCAGGAGAGAAGTGGGAAACCCAGCGTGCGATTGATGGGGTAAAGAACCTCTTTACTGGTGCCAAGCTGAAGCTCAAGGATGCCAAGAGCAAGAACGACGAGACCGAAGAGGACGCGAAAATCGCATACCCAGAGCTCGGTTACTTGTTGTTCCTGGGCAACCATCAGATTGATCGTGCTGCTCGCGCCATCATCGATAAAGATGGGGAGAAGTTTAAGAAAAATGAAGCTCAGGCAATTCTTGACACTGAGCACTCCATTGACATCGCAATGTTTGGCCGTATGGTGGCTGATGACGCTGCTTTCAACGTCGACGCTTCCGTCCAGGTCGCGCACGCGTTGGGTATTCACGAGACTGAGCCGGAATTCGACTACTTCACGGCAGTCGATGACGCCACTGCTGACAATGAAGAGACAGGTGCAGGCATGATCGGCACTGTACAAATGATGTCTTCAACTCTTTATCGCTTCGCATCGGTCGACTTCGAATCCCTTGCTTCCAACCTCAATGACGTGAAAACTGCGGTCGACTCTGCGGCGGCATTCGTGGATTCCTTCGTCAAATCCCTTCCAACAGGTAAGCAGAACACTTTTGCACACAACACGCTCCCTGAGCTTGTTTATGTCACGATTAGTGACGATCGTTCGGTGTCGTTGGTCAATGCTTTTGAGGAGCCCGTCGAGGCGGGTGCTGCGGGGCGCAGCAAGCTTGGTGCGGAAAAGCTCGCCCAAGAGGCTATCGAAACTCAGCGAATGTATGGACTCAAGCCAACTGCCCAGTTCGTCGCTGGAATTCGCGGACTTGACGGGTATTTCACCGAATTTGCGGACTCAGTCACTATTCCTGAGCTTGAAGAGCGGGTGGCAGATGTTCTCAACTCCCTCATTTCGGAGAAATAGAAAATGACTAGCACCTTGCTACTACTTCTTAAAGGTCCCATGCAATCATGGGGCGATGATTCCCGCTATAAACAGCGCAAGACGGGACAGGTGCCGACCAAATCAGGGGTGATCGGTATGCTCGCTGCAGCTCTAGGCCGCCGACGAGTCGATCCGATTGAAGACCTTGCGGGATTGGGTTTCGGAGTGCGAGTGGACCAACCTGGTACCTTGCTAAAGGATTTCCAGACCGCGCTACCGGAGGGCGCTTCTAACGCGCAGCTGGTGACCCGCTACTTTCTTAGTGATGCTGTGTTCGTTGCTGCTGTGGAGTCTGAGGAACGAGCCCTCTTAGAGAACATTGAATCAGCTCTGCGACGTCCCCGCTTCCCGTTGTTCCTTGGTCGCCGATCGTGTCCTGCGCCAGCTGATCTAGTCCTGGGGATCCGCGATAGTGATTTGATCACAGCTCTGCAAGGCGAAGAATGGCACGCCTCCAAAAGTCATCGGCAAGCTCGAGCGAGAAACGTTGTATTACCGATACACCGCGACGCAAGAGAAGGGGAGAGAGGAATAGCATGCCGCGATGTTCCGATTTCTTTTGCCCAAGAGCATCGGCAGTATGCGTGGCGTGAAGTTGTGCAGGACGCGACAGGCGCTCCGTTTGAGAATCCTCTCGCTACTAAGTCTGATCCATTTTTTGAAGCGGTGATTCGCGCATGAGTACGTTAACGAAGTTGTATCTCAACCCCTTGAAGCGTGGCGCTGCAAAGCTATTGGCGAACCCACAAGCGATGCACGCGGCCGTTCGTGGAGCATTTCCACCAGATATCGACGAATCGCAGTCGCGGGTGCTGTGGCGCGTGGACCACAGGGAACATGAGCATGTTCTTTATATTGTGGGGCCTGAAAAACCGGATGCCCAGCACATCGTTGAGCAGGCTGGCTGGGGCACCCGGCCCGCGCAATCGGCGGACTATTCAAGGTTTTTGGAACAGATTGTCAATGGGCAAAAATGGGCTTTTGAATTGGTGGGAAATCCCGTTGAGTCAATCACTATTCCAGGGAAATCGAGGGGAAAAGTTGTTCCACACGTCACGGCTGCTCAGCAATGCGAGTGGTTATTGAAAAAGTCGATGGCAGCGGGCTTTTCCATCGCAGTCGATGAGAACGAGGAGCCTATGCTTTCTGTGGTTGAACGTAATAACCTGCGGTTTTCAAAGAGAGATGGTGCTAAACGCGTTTCTCTCCGCACCGCACGGTTCCGTGGGCAACTCGTAGTCACCAATGCCAAAGCCTTGAATAAGTCGCTCCAGCAAGGAATTGGACGTGCAAGGGCATATGGTTGTGGCCTTTTAACGCTAGCTCCGGCAGAGTAGGAAAGTCTGCAAATGGAACCGCAAAAGGTACCTGTTGATCGGCAAGAACTGACGCGCGTGAGTGAGAGGATTTCATTTCTCTACGCTGAGCGTGCCGTGGTCAACCGGGATAACAATGCACTGACCATTTCGGATCAGAATGGCACGGTACATGTTCCAGCAACCACGCTTGCTGCGTTGTTGCTGGGACCGGGGACTAAAGTGACATACGCTGCAATGGCTTTGCTGGGCGATACTGGCGTATCTGTTGTGTGGGTGGGAGAAAAGGGCGTGCGTTACTACGCCCACGGACGCCCTCCTGCCAAGACTTCGCGTTTCGCTGAAGCACAGGCTCGAATTGTTACCAACCAACGGGCCCGTTTGGACTGCGCTCGAGAAATGTATTCCATGCGCTTTCCCGACGAAGACGTGAGCGGATTAACTATGGCGCAACTACGTGGGCGTGAAGGCGCACGTGTCAAAGCGATTTATCGTAAGTATGCAGATCTCTATGGAGTTTATTGGGATCGGCGGCGTTACGACCCGAATGACTTTGCTGGTGGCGATCCTATTAATCAAGCACTCACCGCGGCGAATGCTGCGTTGTATGGTGTGTCTCAAGCGGTGATTACGGCCTTAGGTTTTGTCCCTGCGCTGGGTGTGGTTCATAACGGCACGGACCGTGCTTTTGTGTATGACATCGCTGATCTCTACAAAGCGGAGGTTTCGATCCCAGCTGCTTTCGCAGCAGCCTCTGAGCCAAGGAACGATATTAGCGGACAGGTTCGCCGACTAGTTCGGGATGCAATCATTGAAAAACGGCTATTGCCACGGATCGTAAAGGACCTCTATCGCCTAATGGGAGTGGACAATAGCGCCGAGTCAATCGATGTAGAGCTGCTTTTGTGGAACGAACTTGAAAATATTGCGGCTGGTACTAATTGGTCAGACTTTGATCGGAGTTCTCCATGATGGTGCTCGTCGTTACTGCATGTCCCGCCGGCCTGCGCGGTGACCTTACTAAGTGGTTACTTGAGATTTCACCTGGGGTGTTTGTGGGTCGTCCATCAGGGCGCATTCGTGATCTGTTGTGGTAACGTTGCGTAAGTTTGTGCAAAGATGGCCGCGCTATTTTGGTTTTTAGCTCCGATAATGAGCAGGGGTTGGATTTTCGCGTTCATCGCCATGAGTGGGAGCCTGTGGATTTTGATGGTGTCACCCTCATGCGAAGAACCACTGCGCCATCAAAAGCTCAACGCCGTACCGGCTGGAGTGCTGCCCGAAATGCTCGCCGACACTGACCGTTACACCATAAGTCGGATCTGCTAGCCTCGTTTTTGGCTCTTCCACGCTGGTCAGTAAGTGTCCGCCCCGCGTAAGCGGGGATGAGCCCGCCTCGTCGGCTGAGATGACGGGCATTTCTCAGTCCGCCCCGCGTAAGCGGGGATGAGCCCCACAAGTCGGCAAGCTCTTTATCTACCGCACCGTCCGCCCCGCGTAAGCGGGGATGAGCCCCCATATTCATGGATGTGGACTTCTGGGGCAAGGTCCGCCCCGCGTAAGCGGGGATGAGCCCGACATGCGGGAATGGTTCACCGTCTCGGTACAGTCCGCCCCGCGTAAGCGGGGATGAGCCCATTCCGCACCCAACGAATGCACACGAAATACCGTCCGCCCCGCGTAAGCGGGGATGAGCCCCGATTTCTGAAAAACTACCCGATGATTTTGAGGTCCGCCCCGCGTAAGCGGGGATGAGCCCTCGGCGACGTTCTGAACGTCGTCCTCGAGGAAGTCCGCCCCGCGTAAGCGGGGATGAGCCTGATGTGGTCAAGGCTTAAATTGTCTGTAGTTCGTCCGCCCCGCGTAAGCGGGGATGAGCCCCGCCCCGCGCAGTTGACCAAGCTCGCCGAGGTGTCCGCCCCGCGTAAGCGGGGATGAGCCCGCATACATCTGCGATATGGACTTGCTCACTAAGTCCGCCCCGCGTAAGCGGGGATGAGCCGCAGGCACAAAAGACACACACCGGCATGCACTTGTCCGCCCCGCGTAAGCGGGGATGAGCCGTGTGTTGTCCGCCTGTTTGTATTGGCGGTGGCGTCCGCCCCGCGTAAGCGGGGATGAGCCCTCGCGGATGAAATCCTACGGATGCGGAAAGAGGTCCGCCCCGCGTAAGCGGGGATGAGCCCGACTCACACCGCAGTGAGGAAATGGCATTCAGGTCCGCCCCGCGTAAGCGGGGATGAGCCTTTGCCCCACCGTGATTTTTGGAATCACCTTGAGTCCGCCCCGCGTAAGCGGGGATGAGCCCCGCAGCCCTCCACGGCGACGATTCTGGGTAGTGTCCGCCCCGCGTAAGCGGGGATGAGCCCCAATCACCATGCGACGGCACCCGTAAAGGCGTGTCCGCCCCGCGTAAGCGGGGATGAGCCCGGTTCCGAGCACCCACACAATCTCCGAACGGCGTCCGCCCCGCGTAAGCGGGGATGAGCCCTGTTGGTGGCGTAAAGGGTGACAATTGGTTCAGTCCGCCCCGCGTAAGCGGGGATGAGCCTCCTCGACACCCTACTAGAGCAGGCCACCGGCGGTCCGCCCCGCGTAAGCGGGGATGAGCCCCGAATACATCGCAACCGTTACCATCATTGGACGTCCGCCCCGCGTAAGCGGGGATGAGCCCCCTCGACGACCTCACCCTTGACCCGGCAGAACGTCCGCCCCGCGTAAGCGGGGATGAGCCACGAGGCTGTGGAGTAGTCCTGTTCGACGTATGAGTGTCCGCCCCGCGTAAGCGGGGATGAGCCCCGCCCCCACAGTCAGACCCGAATCAGACTGCAGTCCGCCCCGCGTAAGCGGGGATGAGCCCTGATGCAATATCTCCGCACGTGTTCATCATCGGTCCGCCCCGCGTAAGCGGGGATGAGCCCCATCATCATCAACCCTGACGATGACCGCCTGTGTCCGCCCCGCGTAAGCGGGGATGAGCCCACCCCGTACGCGGCCCGCCAACACGAAGAAGTGTCCGCCCCGCGTAAGCGGGGATGAGCCCCTTCTGCGCCGCAGCGCCAGGCTCCATGTCCTGTCCGCCCCGCGTAAGCGGGGATGAGCCCAGAAGAGTCATTCACCTCCCGTGGCGTGGTTGGTCCGCCCCGCGTAAGCGGGGATGAGCCCACCTATCGATGCAGGTCGCACCGTGCGCAAAAGTCCGCCCCGCGTAAGCGGGGATGAGCCCTGTGTGGGCGGAAAATGACATTAACCCAGCCAGTCCGCCCCGCGTAAGCGGGGATGAGCCCGATGGCGTTGCGCAGACCCTCAGCGGTGCCGGGTCCGCCCCGCGTAAGCGGGGATGAGCCCGAGCTGGGATGCGAACACGAACGCGCCCGGAAGTCCGCCCCGCGTAAGCGGGGATGAGCCCACCCCGTACGCGGCCCGCCAACACGAAGAGGTGTCCGCCCCGCGTAAGCGGGGATGAGCCCCTAGGCCGTAAGTCTTACGGCTTCGAAATCAAGTCCGCCCCGCGTAAGCGGGGATGAGCCCGGATACATCATGAGCGACCTGGTCGAAACACTGTCCGCCCCGCGTAAGCGGGGATGAGCCCGGGACGAAGCCAGTGTTTACCACCGGGTGGAGGTCCGCCCCGCGTAAGCGGGGATGAGCCCGACGCCAGACCACAGCTCACCCAGCCACTGCGGCGGGTTTGCGGCCAGGTCCGCCCCGCGTAAGCGGGGATGAGCCTTCTGCGTTGGGTGATTGGACGGTGTACACCTTGTCCGCCCCGCGTAAGCGGGGATGAGCCCACGACACCGGCTTAAAACCATCGTTGAGCACTGTCCGCCCCGCGTAAGCGGGGATGAGCCCCCACGGCCCGGCTATCTCGAAGCTTATGCAGAGTCCGCCCCGCGTAAGCGGGGATGAGCCCGCGGCACCGACACCGCCCACGGCGGCACCCAAGTCCGCCCCGCGTAAGCGGGGATGAGCCCGTTTCACCAGGTACCGCTAACCCCCGCAGCGAGTCCGCCCCGCGTAAGCGGGGATGAGCCCTCCCACGAAGTCGCATTACCCGGCAACGTTTCGTCCGCCCCGCGTAAGCGGGGATGAGCCCGCGTGGCCCGCGCCACTGAGTCACTGGTATCCGTCCGCCCCGCGTAAGCGGGGATGAGCCCCCGAACCGGCGTTGATTCCCCCCATGCTTACGGTCCGCCCCGCGTAAGCGGGGATGAGCCCCACTGGGGCAGGGGTGGATACTTAATGTCGTCGTCCGCCCCGCGTAAGCGGGGATGAGCCCACGGTCTGAAAGAGTCCAATTTGGAACAATACGTCCGCCCCGCGTAAGCGGGGATGAGCCTCCAACCCCACCGACAAACAAGAACTCGAAACAGTCCGCCCCGCGTAAGCGGGGATGAGCCCCAGGACGGCTCCAACCCGGCGTCTGACATGCTGTCCGCCCCGCGTAAGCGGGGATGAGCCCCTAGGCCGCAAGTCTTACGGCTTCGAGATTAAGTCCGCCCCGCGTAAGCGGGGATGAGCCGATACACTCGATGCGGCTGGCCTCATGCTGTCTGTCCGCCCCGCGTAAGCGGGGATGAGCCCTACCATGCTCTGCTGAACTCCGGTACATAATCGTCCGCCCCGCGTAAGCGGGGATGAGCCCCCGGCGATGACCTCATGGTGGGGGCTTACTGAGTCCGCCCCGCGTAAGCGGGGATGAGCCCGCGGCCACTAGCCCGCGTATCAAGGGCGTTACGTCCGCCCCGCGTAAGCGGGGATGAGCCCCAACTCATGATTTAGGCCTCCCCATCGAGGTTGTCCGCCCCGCGTAAGCGGGGATGAGCCCTTTGAGGTGGTCCCACTTCTCTACCTCGTTGGGTCCGCCCCGCGTAAGCGGGGATGAGCCCAAGTTTTCCTGCGGTAGCAGGTCGCGGATTGCGTCCGCCCCGCGTAAGCGGGGATGAGCCCTAGCAGGCAAGCAGTTCTTCGACACCGACAAGGTCCGCCCCGCGTAAGCGGGGATGAGCCGTGTGCTACCGCGCTGCGCTGGCCGATATTGAAGTCCGCCCCGCGTAAGCGGGGATGAGCCCCGTCCATGTGTTCGGATGCCCTAGCGCGTCCAGTCCGCCCCGCGTAAGCGGGGATGAGCCGGAAGGCGTGGAGGTCGCGGCCCATGACGGCTTGTCCGCCCCGCGTAAGCGGGGATGAGCCCACCATGAATGCCGTGTCAGGTGCTACGGCATCGTCCGCCCCGCGTAAGCGGGGATGAGCCGTACCCCTCAAATGTGGCAGTGGGTAGCAGGGAGTCCGCCCCGCGTAAGCGGGGATGAGCCCACCAGACAGGGATTCAAAAACACCCTTGAGCTGTCCGCCCCGCGTAAGCGGGGATGAGCCCTCTGGGCCGACAAATAACACCCCCCAAAAAACGTCCGCCCCGCGTAAGCGGGGATGAGCCCAACTACGCAAACCCACCAGCGACACCAATTAAGTCCGCCCCGCGTAAGCGGGGATGAGCCCCCGACCGGGTACGCCTACTGTCACGGCATTTCGTCCGCCCCGCGTAAGCGGGGATGAGCCGTAGAAATGACTACCTAAGCAATAAAGAGATGGGTCCGCCCCGCGTAAGCGGGGATGAGCCCTCAGCACCGACGCGTGGGAAAGTAGAAATGACGTCCGCCCCGCGTAAGCGGGGATGAGCCCTCACCACCGTTGAGGACTTCGAGGGCGCGCCAGTCCGCCCCGCGTAAGCGGGGATGAGCCCGCCGCAGCCGACATTTACAACGAGGCCAACCGGTCCGCCCCGCGTAAGCGGGGATGAGCCCGGCCACCTATCGCCCCGGCGTGTAGGTGAACTGTCCGCCCCGCGTAAGCGGGGATGAGCCCAGGGCGGCGAGGGATTCGAAAAGCTCAAGGGGGTCCGCCCCGCGTAAGCGGGGATGAGTAGGAGGCTCACATGATCGATACCCGTCCGGTGGGTCCGCCCCGCGTAAGCGGGGATGAGCCTGTCACACAAGGGTGTCACAGCGCCCCGACCCGGTCCGCCCCGCGTAAGCGGGGATGAGCCCCGGTTTGGAACCGGCATCATCCCCATAATGGAGTCCGCCCCGCGTAAGCGGGGATGAGCCGTAATGGGCCTGGGAATCGCTTTATCGCTCACCGTCCGCCCCGCGTAAGCGGGGATGAGCCGTTCTGGAAGTGGTCATTAAACAGTTCCATTACGTCCGCCCCGCGTAAGCGGGGATGAGCCCATCGGCTCCGACGGCTACGGCCTCCGCGAGGGGTCCGCCCCGCGTAAGCGGGGATGAGCCCCTTACTGCGCTTCTCCCCCTCCCTGGTCTCCCGTCCGCCCCGCGTAAGCGGGGATGAGCCCTCTACGGGCCACAACCAAATCTCATAGCAGCCGTCCGCCCCGCGTAAGCGGGGATGAGCCGCTTTATGTAGGTAATAAAATCCCTAAGCAGGTGTCCGCCCCGCGTAAGCGGGGATGAGCCCTCATCACCGACGCGTGGGAAAGTAGAAATGACGTCCGCCCCGCGTAAGCGGGGATGAGCCCCAGGCACCGATCACTCCATGATGTACCGCGAGGTCCGCCCCGCGTAAGCGGGGATGAGCCCCACGCGAGGATTACACGGAGGTGCAGGAATGAGTCCGCCCCGCGTAAGCGGGGATGAGCCGAACGGCGAGAGTGAACTAGCAGGCAAGCAATTGTCCGCCCCGCGTAAGCGGGGATGAGCCCGGTGCGCCACAAGGCGGATTCAGTGGTGCGGAGTCCGCCCCGCGTAAGCGGGGATGAGCCCCATCACCATCATTGGACGCTAAACCAACAGCCGTCCGCCCCGCGTAAGCGGGGATGAGCCGGGTGAGAACGTTCATTACGCCACCATCCAATCGTCCGCCCCGCGTAAGCGGGGATGAGCCTCGTGCCCACCCTGTCCGCGCTGTCGGATGAAAGTCCGCCCCGCGTAAGCGGGGATGAGCCCCTCACCCCACGCGATGATCTACCCCGCGCCTGGTCCGCCCCGCGTAAGCGGGGATGAGCCCGCCTTCTGGCTGAGGCCAGCCCCGGCCCGTGGGTCCGCCCCGCGTAAGCGGGGATGAGCCCGCAAGGCCAGCGCACGGGAGCGCTTCGAGGAAGTCCGCCCCGCGTAAGCGGGGATGAGCCCACAGACCACACCGACCCCGGCGCTGGTTTCCCGTCCGCCCCGCGTAAGCGGGGATGAGCCCCACCGCAGCGGAGACACTTTCCCCAAACAACCGTCCGCCCCGCGTAAGCGGGGATGAGCCCCGCCCCCACAGTCAGGCCCGAATCAGACTGCAGTCCGCCCCGCGTAAGCGGGGATGAGCCCGCCCAGCAGGTAAAAGACGCCCTCCAAGAACTGTCCGCCCCGCGTAAGCGGGGATGAGCCCTATCCCAACGATTCGTAGACGAGACAGACGCGGTCCGCCCCGCGTAAGCGGGGATGAGCCCGCGGCACCGACACCGCCCACGGCGGCACCCAAGTCCGCCCCGCGTAAGCGGGGATGAGCCTTTTGCTGCCATCAGCCACCGCCTTATCCACGTGTCCGCCCCGCGTAAGCGGGGATGAGCCCCCACCCTCAAATGTGGCAGTGGGTAGCAGGAGGTCCGCCCCGCGTAAGCGGGGATGAGCCGAAGTGCTTCCTCCTTTTCTTTCAATGCCTCAAGTCCGCCCCGCGTAAGCGGGGATGAGCCCCCTTAAGGACTTCGAGAACGCGCCAGAGGGCAGTCCGCCCCGCGTAAGCGGGGATGAGCCCGCACAATGTCGCTCACCTCGCCTACCATGACGGTCCGCCCCGCGTAAGCGGGGATGAGCCCATACACCGCCCTAGTGGACTTCCTCACCAATCGTCCGCCCCGCGTAAGCGGGGATGAGCCTTTTGCTGCCATCAGCCACCGCCTTATCCACGTGTCCGCCCCGCGTAAGCGGGGATGAGCCCCATAGCAGTCCCTCATTTCAATATCGGCCAGCGTCCGCCCCGCGTAAGCGGGGATGAGCGCTTCCATTCTGCTGTGGAAGGTACAGAAAGAAAGTCTGACCTGTGAAACGTGGGGATAAGATTTTTCTGTTAAGAAATACCCGTTTGCCCCACAGTTTTCCGCGGATTTGGAAGAGTGTTTTCTGCGGAACGTAGTTTTTAAAATCGGACCACACGGTCCCTACATCCTCACCACAAGATGCGAGCAATCCTCATTTACGCTTTTTCGCAGAGGAAGCGGATGACCTGGACGTACTCGAGTCTGTTGGAAGAAATGCAACATGGTGCTGGAGTGAAACCCTATACAGCGTCGAAGCGACATTGGTTATCTTCGCATACATTGATGACGTCCATGTTGCTACTGGGCCAGTGGAAGATCATTGCTCTAGATCTTGAATTGAGTCACCGAGCGCTGCGCGAGGCGGGGTTGTGAGGATTAGCGGTCGGATGCTCAGTGTGGTTTTAGTAAATGTATTTATCTGCCTTGAAAGTTTGAGCCGTCCCAACTTTTAACCGCCAGGGGAAGAAACTTCTGCTGCGACTTTTTGTTCATTGTGGCAGCGCTACTTGGCCGCCGTAGCTGCGTAAACAGGCAAGGTTCCCAAGCGCTGCCGGCGCTTCGGTAACACTCAAATGAGTAGTAAGAAGGCTTAGCCGGAAAAAGCAGCCCCGACGTAATCCAAGCTGCCATGCGCTACGCGCTCGTTCCCGCTATCAAGGTTGTATTCCCAGATAGCGTGGTCAGGGCGGTACTCGGGGAATCCCGTGTGTCCAGTGCGCACAAAGTTGTGAAGCCACGAGTTGAGCGTGCGCGCAGACTCGCCGTCGCGGACGCCGAAGATGAAACGTAATTCTTCGCAGTGCAAAGCAGGGCGACCACTGCGGGTAAACTCGATCATCCAGGTCGGCCCGGGGGCGTCGTCAGCTGCTTGTGCCACCCAGCGGCGAATGTTGGCATCACCAATCATTCGTCCCAAGGGACGTTCTTTGTCGATGTAGCTTGCGATCTGGCGCCACGGACCCAACGAGTTGGGTGGGAAACCAAATTTAGGTGCCATCTGGCGTAACGCAAGGCCACGTAGTGGGCTGGAGTCGATTTTTTGTGCAACGGGAATGCCATAGAACTCGTCGCGGGTCGAGCCAACCACTAGGGGAATGTCGACCATCTCAGTGGCATCGAAAGGTGCCGGCCCCAACGCCATACCAAGATTGTGTTTTTTACGGAATTTGGAATAGCCGTCCGCCAGTTTGTCTTGCGGCAGCGCTGCCAAGGATTCTCTTGTGACAGGAACACCGAGTGCGCGGCGCAGGCTGGCCCTCCGCTTTTCATTGGACTCAAGAGGAAACGCGGGCGACAGCGCCACCACGCGGCGGAAAGCACCCTTGTAGTGGTCGCGGCGCATCAGCCACAGGGCGGTGGTGGCGCCGGCGGACTGGCCGATGACGGTGACGTTTGTGGGGTCGCCGCCGAAGGACTCGATATTGCTCTGAATCCACTCCAGCGCCAGCTGGCAATCGTCGATGCCGCGGAAGCGGAAGGACTCATCGTCGTGGAACTGTGCGAAGCCCTGCAGGCCCACGCGGTAGCCGACCTGGACCTGGATGATGCCGGCGCGCGCATTGGCGGTGCCCTCCGCGCGGGGATCCTCATGGGTGCCGTTCTCGTAGCGGCCGCCGTGGATGTAGACCAACACCGGCGCGTCAGTGGCCTGCTGGGGCGCGGTGATTGTCAGCGCCACGGCGTCGGGACGCGGCGTGCGTGCGTCTAGGTCGCGGGCTGCGTTGAGCTTTACTGCGTTCTCAAAATCGCCCGGGATGAGGGAGTAATCCACGGAGTGGAAATAGTTGACGTCGCCCTCGGTGTAGCCGGTGATGGTGCCGGCGGGGCTGGAGACATGAACTGGCGTGCTAGACATACCCGTCAGACTACCGGGCAGCGAACTGGGCTAGAATCTCGCCTTATGGAATGGTGGACAAATCTTACTGGCGTGCTCTCGCAAGCCATGGTGCAAGCGCCCGTGTGGGTGCAGATGTCCGTGCTCATCGTCATCGCCGTTCCGCTTCTGGCCATCGCGGCGTGGTGTCTGATGTTCGTCATCGATTTCGTGGGCCGCCCCCGCTTCCGTGGGGCCGCAACGGGGTCCGAAATCCAGAAAACCGACTCCACGCGCTAAGGTAATAAATCATGTCAACGCCAGAACAACCGCGGCACGACGATCCGCGCGAAGGGCTCTGGGACCCAGAACGCACCGTCCCTGCTGCCTCGCGCAAGCGCGCCCTGCCTAAGTCACGCGTGAGTCTGACCCTGTGGGCGATGATCGCGCTCGTCGTCGTGGTGGCGCTTATCGGTTTGTTTATCTAGCGCTGGCCTCGGCCACGCGCTGGAACAGCTCGTTGCCCGCTAGGTCCTCGATGAGGACGGGGGTCCCGGCGGCGTCGCAAAGCGGAATGCACCAGTTAGGGTAGAGGTCCTTCGTGGTGCCCGGCTGGTTCTGCGCGCGCACGTCACCCACCATGTCCACCAGGCTCGTGCACGTCAGCGCGGAGGGGGTTCCCGCGACGTACTTGTGCAAAGCCACCACCAGATCCGCCTCACTGCCGCGGTCGCTGCGCTCTGCCGTGCGGAAGTCGCGCTGCGGCAGGAGACCGGCCGCCGCCACCTGGTCCAACACGCGGGCCTGCCACTCTCGGTCGTCGGCTTCTTCCTCCGCCACAGAGCGGGTGAGCACGCCCAAGCGAGCGCGCAGCGAAATGTGATCGCCGCGCAGGTAAGCCAAGGTCGGCGGAAGATCGTGCGTGCCCACAGAGGAAAGCGCTAGGCGGCGGTACTCCTGCTGCGGAAGCGGAGACTCGTTGTCCTCGGAGCGCTCGAACCACACGATGGAGGTGCCCAGCACACCGGTCTCAGCCAGCGCATCCTGTACCCATGGCTCCAGCGTGCCCAGGTCCTCGCCCACGAGCACCGCGCCGGCACGCTCTGCCTCGAGGGCGAGAACACCGAGCATGGCCTCATGGTCGTAATAGACGTAGGTGCCGTTGAGCGGCGAGGTCATACGCGGAATCCAGAACAGGCGGAACAAGCCCAAGATGTGGTCCACGCGCACGCCACCGGAGTGACGCAGGATGGTCTGCAGCATCTCGCGCCACGGGCGGTAGCCAGACTCCGCCAAGCGCACCGGGTGCCACGGCGGCTGGGACCAGTCTTGGCCCTGCTGGTTGTAGTCATCCGGGGGAGCGCCCACGGAGCTCTGCGGCGCGAGGTACTCAGCGAGGTTGATGGCATCCGCGCCGCCAGGGTGCACGCCCACGGCAAGGTCGGTGACCAAGCCGATGCGCATTCCCGCCTCCTTGGCGCGGCGCTGCGCGGCGGCCAGCTGCTCGTCGCACAGGAACTGCAGCCAAGCGTAGAACTGGGCAAGGTCGCTGGCTTCTTCCTCGATGGCATGGCGCTGGCCGGTGCGGCGCGCCAGCTCCTGCTCCGCGCACCATAGAGCGAAGGCGCTTAAGCCCTCGCCCTCGCTGCGCTGGTACTCCATGAACTCGTTCTGGCGCTGCGGGGTGAAGTTGAGGGAGAAGAGCTCCTTGAGCACCTGCAGCTTGGCCTCGAAAATTGTGTCGCGCTCGATTTCATCGGCGCTGCGGTTGCGCTCGCGGAACTCGGCGGCGAGCTCGCGGACGTCGTCCTGCAGGACCGGGTCTAGCTGCGACAGCTCCGGGATGTCCTCGATGTGGAGGTAGAGCGGATTGATGAACCGGCGGGTGGTGGGCAGGTACGGCGAATCCTCCACTGGCGGCAGTGGCTCTGCGGCATGCAGAGGGTTGATAAGCAGGAAGTCGGAATACGGTGCCAAGGTCTCCGCGAGGCTGCCCAGGTCGTGGAAGTCACCGATTCCCCAGGACTGCGCGGAGCGCACCGAATACAGTTGTGCCATGACGCCGGCTGCCGGCTTGTCCAGGTAGGGGTCCGCGGTGGTCAGCCGCGCCGGGGTGATGATGAGCGGGCAAGAGTAGGACCCGATCTCCGGGGAGGACATGTGGATCTCGTGGAAGCCCAGCGGCAGATCACCGGGGATGTGGAAGGTGGCCTCGCCCCAGTGGATACCGGCGACGTTGGCAGTTGGCGCGTCGTTGGGGTCTTGGTAGACATCGCGCGTGCCGCCCTCTTCGAGCTCAATGTGGATATCCACCGGTTGGCCGGCATGCACGTGGACGTCGAACTGCTTCTCGACGCCCTGCTTGCTCACCACGCACGGGGGTAGCGGGCGGGAGGAGCGCTCGAGGTAGTCCTCGTAGAGCAGTGAAGTCAGGCGAGACTCGTCGGCGCGGTCCTCTACGCTGACGCCCAAAGCGCGCAGGGTATAGGCAATAGTTTCATCCGTTACATGGATAGGGTAGCCGGATTGGGAGGAATACGAGCTGGCAACGCCATGGCGCTGAGCTAGTTCTTCGAGCAGTTCACGGGTAGTCACAACGCCACATTCTGCCATGGCTTAACACCGCGTGCCCGGGGATCGGTTGGTAGAGTGGGCTGGAATTACCTAGCTGTGCGAAAGGACACCCGTGACACTGCAAGAAGCGCACACTCCTGCGAAGTTTGAAATCGAAGACGGCGAAACCTGTCTGACCCGCATGATGGCCACGGCGAAGGCGCGCCCACATGGCGTGATGTTTACCCGCCCGGCCAGCTATGAGTGGGTTAACGTTACTGCCAAGCAGTTCGTCGAAGAGGTCTACGCAGTGGCAAAGGGCCTTATCGCTGCCGGCGTGGAGCAGGGCGATCGCGTGGTCTTGCTGTCGAACACCCGTTACGAGTGGTCCCTGCTGGATTTCGCTATCTGGGCTGCCGGCGCAGCTTCGGTGCCCATCTACCCATCTTCTTCACTGTCCCAGATCCAGTGGATCGTGGAGGACTCCGGCGCTGTCCTGGCCATCACCGAGTCTCGCGAGCACTCCGAGCTGGTGGCGCACCTGAAGCTGCAGGATGACGGCAAGCCGGCGCTGAAGAATTCACCTTCGCAGCTGCGCCGCATCCTGGAGATCAACTCCTCGGCCATCGACACCTTGATGTTTGAGGGCCGCGAGCTTTCTAACGACGTCGTCGATGCGCGCATTGCTGCCACCAAGACCGACGACCTTGCCTCGCTGGTTTATACATCCGGTACCACCGGCCGCCCGAAGGGCTGCATGCTGACCCACCGCAACTGGCTGGCTGAGACCTTGGGTCTGCTGACCAACCCGATTGGCGGCATTGCGGTTCCGGGCAACCACGTGTTGACCTTCCTGCCGCTGGCCCACGTGCTGGCACGTGCAGTATCCCTGGCCGTTGCCATGAGCGGTGCTTCGCAGAATCACTGGTCTGATTTCAGCACCATCACCATCGAGTTCCAGCGCTCCCGCCCTAACCTCATCCTGGGCGTGCCGCGCGTGTTTGAAAAGGTGCGCAACGGAGCCGCTGCCAAGGCTAAAGATGGCGGAGCCGTCAAGGGGGCCATCTTCCGCGAGTCGGAGAAAGTGGCCATCGAGTACTCGCGTGCGTTGGACACAGCGGAGGGGCCAGACCGCGTGCTGCGTGCAAAGCACAAGCTCTTTGACCGACTGGTGTACTCCACCATCCGTGAAGCGATGGGCGGCGAGGTGAAGTACTGCATCACCGGTGGTTCGGCGATGAGCCATGATCTGCTGCACTGGTTCCGTGGAATCGGCGTGACGATTTATGAGGGCTACGGCCTAACCGAGGTTGCCGCGGCGGCAGCCGTGGACTTTGAAAACCAAAAGATCGGCACCGTTGGCCCACCGCTGGAGGGCACCACCATTCGCGTCAATGATGACGGCGAAATCCTCATCAAGGGTGACATCGTGTTCAAGGGCTACTGGAACAATCCGGAGGCCACCGCTGAGGCTCTCGAGGACGGCTGGTACAACACCGGTGACTTGGGCGAAATCATGGACTCTGGCCACGTGGTGATTACGGGCCGCAAGAAAGACCTCATCGTGACGGCGGGCGGCAAGAACGTCTCGCCTGGCCCAATGGAAGACATGCTGCGTGCGCACCCGCTTATTTCCCAGGCAATGGTGGTGGGTGACGGCAAGCCATTCATTGGCGTGCTGCTGACCCTGGACGAGGACGCGTTGAAGCGGTGGAAGGCTGAGCACAACATCCCGGCCAACCGCACGATGAAGGAAGTGGCTACCGACGCCACCCTGCGCGCCGAGATTCAGGACGCCATTAACCAGGTCAACACCACCGTTTCTCATGCGGAGGCCATCAAGAAGTTCTTCATCTTGGAGTCTGACCTGACTGAGGAAGACAACGAGCTGACCCCGACCATGAAGGTCAAGCGTTACGTGGTGGCGCAGCGTTATGCGGCTGCCATTGACCAGATCTACTCCAGCGAGAAATAGTTGAGGTTCCTACCGCTTGCCGGTCCCGCAAAAATCACGCCTGTGAATTTCTTCGGAGTGTCGCGCAGATCCTTCACAGGATCTGGAATAAAGTCAGCACTCGTTACAGAAAGTCTCAACCTCAACTAGAGGTTAGTTTGCGGAAAGGACCGGCATGCACAAAATCGCCGCCGAACTACGTCACCGCGAGCTGACCCAAGAGATTTACAACATCGGCGACGAAGTAGTTGAGTACATCGAGCACCTCATCGAAGCGATTGAGGACTGGGACGATGAACTTGCACTCGACTGTTTGGCAGAACTCGGCGACATCGTCGAGGACGCCCGCGTCGATTCCGGCCGCTGCGTAGGTGAGCTCATCGGGCTGCGCCACGCGCTGGTCTCCGGAGTCCGCTCCGGCACCATTTCCGCTGCCGCTTCCGGCAACAACGACATCGCCGAGCCAGAGCAGCTCACCGCGCGCAGCCTCGACGCGCAGTTCTCCATCGATTCTCCGACCATCGTGGTCTCTGAACTGGCAGCCACCCTGCGCGGCCGCACCGAAGCCGTGGCGGCTTATCTGCGCGAGCTAGTGGACTACGTGCTCGATCAAACCGACGCAGTGGCCCGCAACCTCGACATGGTCTCCCTGCCGCACCTCTACAAGCGTGCCGGCCAGTCCGCGCTCATCGCGGTTCAGGCTTGGCGCCACACGGTTGTGGAGGCCCACCCGGCTTATGTCCGTACGATGCGCGGCCGCAACTCGCCGCCTTTCCTCGAGGAGCGTGCTCGCATCAACGCGGTAGTCGCCCGCGTGCGTGCCAAGCGTGAGGCCGCCCGCCAGGCTGCGACCACCGCGTAGGTCGCGTAGACAGTGCCAGAAATAGACTTCCTTGTTGCCAACACACAAGGAGACAGCAACACCGCCGAATCCCTCTTTCGGCGGTGTTTGTCTTTTCTCCTTCCTTTAGGCGACCTGAGCTTTCGCACGCAGCACCATACGCAGCGCTTTGAGCAAAGACTCCGGCTCGGCCAGCAGTTGCTCCGGCGTAAACTGCAGCACCCGGAAACCCAGCGCGCGTAGGTACTCCGTGCGCTGGGCGCGTCGCTGGAAGACGCCGCGGTGTGCGACCTCGATGATGATCTTGCCCCCGACGAGCAGCTCCGCCTCGATTCCTGGGGCCACGTGCGTGCGTGGAACTGCGGCAATGCCTGCGTCAAGGATAAGAGCGCGGGCTGATGATTCATAGGGGGAGCGGGGCAGGCTGCTGGCGGCGTCGATGACGCGGCGTACGACTGCTGCGCCATGCACGCGGCCGAGGCTCGCTAGGGCGTCGCGCAGCGCTTGCTTCGTGGTGCCCATGCGCAGGGCTGAATCTGCTGCGATCAGGCCGGGGTGGAAGCCGTGGTAGCGAGCGACGTCAACGACCGCGCGTTCCATCGTGACCACCCGCGCGCCGTCAATGCTAAGTGGCGTTCCCACTGTGGTCTTGCGGTAGTGGCGGCCAGGAGCATTGCGGTTGTGGCGGGGCAAACTGCGCCCGGGCAGCGCGAGTTCGACGGGCTCCTTGGCGGAGTCGGTGGGCAAGAGCCAGAGGTCGTGGAGGCGGGCGGCGGACTTACTAATGAGGACTGCGGAATAGGAGCTGCGCGCGACGGCGATGCACTCGAGGCGCTTGCGTTCGCAGGCGCTGAGGGCGAGGTAGGCGTCGCGGTCGACGGCCATGCGGGGTGCTAGCTGTAGGAGTGAGCCGGTCTTGACTTCTTCGTGGACGTGAGGCTTGGTGCGGTGAAGTGTTTCTAAAAGCGTCATGGGCTTAGCTTCGCGCGCGTTGTGGTGCTGGCGCTAGACCCAGTTTCTAAAGCTGTGGATAACTTGTTGTGTACGTCAACAAAAGGCGGCTTTCAGATCTGGGTATTTGCGGGGCCAAGCGTTAGACCTGCGGGCCCGGAGCCACCTGGTCGAGCTGCTCGGTAATCTGTGGCCACAGCTGACCCATGATGTCGTCCCAGGTCAGGATCCACATTGCCTTGTCCTTGTCAGCCTTGCCCACGGCCACGAGCTGCTCGTTGCGAGCGCGCATGTGGTCCAGCGTCTTCTGGACGGTCAGCGTCGAGGACACGGTGAGCGCCGGGCGGGAGAACTCGAGGACTGGGGTTTCGGGTTCGGCTAGCAAGGTATCGCGAACGTGCACAATGCGCGGGACACGGGAATCCTTAGGGAAGACCAGCACGCGCATGATGGACTTGCGGCGCACCAAGTCATGTAGGTCGGCCACGGTGGAGTCGGATGGCAGCGGGACAACCTGCGAGCCGAGCTCACGGGCCAGCGCACCCACGGTGGAGGCCTCGAGCTCGATGACGCCGGTGATTTGGTTCGCGGAGTCGTCATCAAGCGTGCCGGTCTCGCGGGAGTGCTCCACCAAGTGGCGCAGGGTCTCGGCGTCGTAGCCGGCGGCGCCAGCGCGGTCGACGGGCTCTTCGCCAGCCCAGATGACCATCTTGTTTGCCATGGAGTTGATCCACTTCAGCAGCGGGCGGAAGAGCCAAATGAAGCCGCGGGCTGGCACAGCAATGAGCTGCAGGGCCGTCTCTGGGTGGGTAATAGCCCAGGACTTCGGGGCCATCTCGCCGATGACCAAGTGGAGGAAGGTGACCACGAACAGGGCCAAGATGAAGGAGACCACGTCGGCCACGCCCAGCGGCAGGCCGACAGCCTCCAACGGGTGCATCAGAAGGTGGTGAACCCACGGCTTGGTCACAGCACCCAACACGAAGGTTGCGGCCGTAATACCCAGCTGGGCGCCGGCCAACATGATGGTCAGCTCGTTGAGCGAGCGCAGGCCCGCACGCGAGGCGCGGGAAGACTCAGCGGTTTCCTCCAAGCGGTTGCGGCGCGCACCCATCAAGGAGAATTCGATAATGACGAAGAAGGCTGAGGCCGCGATGATGAGCAGCGTGACGCTGACATTAAACCACCAGGTATCAGTCATTATGCTTTCTCCTCTTCCGGCTCGTGTCCGTCGGGGTATTCCTCAATCAGCTCCAGCGCTAAGGTCGACGGCACGTGGCGGTCAATCTCCTCGACGCGCATGTGCAGCTTTCGCACTGGGGCGTCGTCGCGCTCTACCCAGTCATCCGGCTCCGCCTCGAGCTCAATCGTGTACTCCTCGCCCTCCTCAGGCAGCGCGCCGGAGTGGGAAATCAGCAGGCCGGCCACGGTCTCGAAGTCGCCTTCCGGCAGGTCGTGGCCAATGGCGCGCTCGATCTCGTCGATTGGCGTATCGCCGTCGACCAACCAGTGGGAGTCATCCTGCTCGGTGATTTCCTCGGTCTCTTCTAGGTCGTGCTCGTCGGTGACGTCGCCCAGGATTTCTTCCGCGAGGTCCTCCATGGTCACGATGCCCACAAAGCCGCCATATTCGTCGATGACGCAGGCGAGCTTTTCGCTGGCGTCGCGTAGTTCGTTCACGACGTCGGGAAGCGGCATGAGCTCCGGAACCACAACGGGTTCCTGCATGACCGCGGTGGCTGCGGTGGCGTCGGGAAGCTGCGTGCCCAATACGTCGAAGAGGTGGACCACGCCGATGGGGTTGTGCTCGTCGTCGATGATGGGGTAGCGGGTGTGGTTCACGGACATCATCTCGCGGACTTCGCCAATGGTGGTCTCCGGATCGATGACGTCAACGCGGGAGCGCGGAATCATCGCGTGTCCCACGTCGTGTTCTGGGAAGTCCAGCAGGCGGTCGAGGACCAAGTAGGTGGCCTCGTCCAGCTCGCCGGCCTCGTGGGAAGCATCCACGATGGATTCGAGGTCATCGGTGGTGGCAGATGAGTCAACGTCCGCTACCGGCTCGATGCCGAAAAGCTTCAGGATGGCATTCGAGGAGTACTCGAAAAAGTGGATGAGCCAGCCGAAAATGCGCAGGTACCACATGGTGGAGGTGGACAGCCACAGGGCGGTCTTCATCGGTGCTGCGATGGTGTAGTTTTTGGGGAAGAGCTCCGCAAAGAGCATTGTGGCAATGGTGGAGATAAACAGTGCGGCCACCGTACCGATGGTGACGGAGACGGCGACGGGAACGCCGGCGTCGCCAAGCAGCTCGCCCAAACCACGGCCCACAAGGGGTTCTGCCACGTAACCGATCAACAGGCCGGTGATGGTGATACCCAGCTGCGCGCCGGAGAGCATGAAGGACGTGCGTTGGGTGATGTGCAGCGCTCTAGCTGCGGTTTTATCCCCCTCAGCGGCCTTCGACCGCAACTGCGTGCGGTCCACGGACATGAATGAAAATTCCTGCGCAACGAAGTACGCATTCGCGACGATAATCAGGCCAATGACCACAAATCCCGCAAGGATTAAAAGGATTGCTTGCAACATGGCCTACCCCGCCTGCCAATCTTTAAGGCGGGGACATCGACTCGGAGGTTCCACTGAAGGTGCCTTTCTATTTGTGAGAAACTGCTGAATAGACTACATGCTTAAACGGCGCGGTGGTCTCATTAGTTCCCGGCCGCGCTAGGCTTTAGTACATGACCGCTCCCTTTGGCCTTTATATCCATGTCCCATTCTGCTCCTCACGCTGCGGTTATTGCGATTTCAATACCTATACGCCAGGCGAATTGGGCGGCGACCTGACGGCGGAGTACCTCGACGCCTTGGAGCGCGAGCTGGGGATGGCCGCGCAGCAGGTAGGCAGGCCGGCCGAGACCGTGTTCATCGGCGGCGGCACCCCAAGCATGCTGGGAGCGCAGGGGCTCGGCCGCATCCTAGGCCGTGTCAAGGAGACCTTTGGCTTGGCGCCTGGAGCCGAGGTGACCACGGAGTCCAATCCAGAGTCTACGAGCCCCGAGTACTTCGAGGGCCTGCTGGAATCGGGCTTTACGAGGGTGTCGTTGGGGATGCAATCGGCGTCGGATAGCGTGCTGCGAGTGCTTGAGCGTGCGCATACCCCGGGCCGGGCTTTCGACGCCGCCCGCGAGGCCCGCGCCGCAGGTTTTGAGCACGTCAACCTCGACATGATTTATGGCACGCCCACCGAAACCGACGACGACGTGCGCCTGACCCTGGATCGCGTGCTGGAGACCGGCGTGGATCATGTCAGCGCCTACTCGCTCATCGTGGAAGATGGCACTCGCATGGCGCGCAAGGTCAACAAGGGCCTGCTGCCTGCCCCCGACGAGGACGTGCTTGCAAGACGCTATGAGGCCGTCTCTGCGACGCTCGAAGCGGAAGGCTTCGAGTGGTACGAGGTCTCCAACTGGGCCAAGCCCGGCGGGGAGTGCCAGCACAACCGCATCTACTGGGTGGACGGCAACTGGTGGGGGGCGGGGCCTGGCGCTCACTCGCACCTAGGCAACGAGCGCTTCTACAACGTGAAGCTGCCCCGCCGCTACAACGAGATGCTGGGTCGCGGCGAGCTGCCGGTGAAGGAACGCGAGACGCTAACCGACGCCGAGCGGCACATGGAGAAGGTCATGCTCGGCCTGCGCCTGCGCGAGGGAATCCCGGCTGGCTGGCTGGGCAGCGGCGCGGAGCCGGTCATCGCGGACTACATCTGCCGTGGGTTGCTGCAGCGCGCCGGCGATCGGCTGTGCTTGACCAAGCCCGGGCGCCTTTTGGCAGACGGCATCATCACCGACTTGTTGGTTGCCGAGGAAGCTTAAAGGCCACCTTATAGGCCACAGTGAAGGTAGGTAACATAGGGCGCATGTCCAATTCCACTGATGCTCGCCGCCGCGAGGTACTGCGCGCCATTGTGGCGGACTATATTGCCTCCCAGGAACCCGTGGGGTCCAAATCCCTGCTGGAGCGTTATCAGCTGGGCGTTTCCTCTGCCACCATCCGCAACGATATGGCGGTGTTGGAATCGGAGGGGCTGATTGCTCATGAGCACACCAGCTCCGGGCGCGTGCCCACGCAGAAGGGCTACCGCCAGTTCGTCGATTCGTTGCACGACGTAAAACCCTTGTCTGCTTCCGAGCGCCGCGCCATGCTGACCTTCTTGGAAGGCGGCGTCGACTTGGAGGACGTCCTGCGCCGCAGCGTGCAGCTGCTGGCGCAGGTGACCAAGCAGGCGGCGGTGGTGCAGATGCCCAACCTCAAGGTTTCGCGCGTGAAGCACTGCGAGGTCGTGGCGCTTTCCCCAGTGCGCCTGTTGTTGGTGCTCATCACGGATAACGGGCGCGTCGATCAGCGCAACGTCGAGCTCGACAGCATCATCGACCTAATGCAGACCGCGCGTCTGCGGGAGTCTCTCAATAAAGCGCTGGAGGGCAAGACGCTTACCGACGCCTCCGTAGAGCTGGCCGACCTCGTCGAGAACTCCCCGCCGGATATCCGCCCGCACGTGCTCAATGCGGCCACGACTCTTATCGAAACACTGGTGGAGCGTCCCTCCGACCGCCTGATTCTGGCGGGTACCTCTAATCTCACGCGGATAGCGCGCGATTTCCCGGAGGGGCTGCCCTCACTCATCGAGGCCCTTGAAGAGCAGGTCGTGGTGTTGAAACTTTTGGCCCGCGTGCCGGATTTGGGCAACGTCTCTGTGGTGATTGGCGAGGAAAACGAAGAGGATCAGCTGCGGCAGGCCTCCGTGGTCGCGACTGCGTACGGAGCTGGACGTGAAACACTCGGCGGCCTTGGCGTGGTGGGGCCCACGTATATGGACTACTCGGGAACAATCTCCAAGGTCTCTGCTGTTGCACGCTATGTAAGCGAAATTTTGGCCGGCGAGTAAGCTGGCACGGATACTTTCCCGTGACTCTATATTTAGAAGGACTTTTGTTAAGTGGCTCGTGATTATTACGGAATCCTTGGTGTAGAAAAATCCGCTTCCGACGCCGAAATCAAGAAGGCGTATCGCAAACTTGCGCGCAAGTACCACCCAGACGTCAACCCGGGAGATGACGAAGCTGCCGAGAAGTTCCGCGAGGCCTCCCTCGCGCAGGAAGTGCTCCTCGACCCACAAAAGCGCCAAATCGTGGACATGGGCGGTGACCCCATGGAGGAACGCGGCGGTGGAGCAGGCTTTGGCGGTGGCTTCGGTGGCGGCGGTCTTGGCGATATCTTCGCTGAGTTCTTCGGCGGCGCGGCCGGCGGCTCGCGTGGCCCGCGTTCCCGCGTGCAGCCGGGCAACGACGCATTGCTGCGCACCACCATCACCCTGGAGGAGGCGTTCTCCGGCCTGAAGAAGCAGGTCACCGTGGACACCGCTGTGATCTGCGATCGCTGCGAGGGCACCGGCTCTGCTTCCAAGGCCAAGCCAGTTACCTGCCAGGGGTGTGGCGGCATGGGTGAAATCCAGGAGATGCAGCGCAGCTTCCTGGGCAACGTCATGACCACCCGTCCGTGCCCACAGTGCCAGGGCTTCGGTGAGGTCATCACCGACCCCTGCAATCACTGTGGCGGCGACGGCCGCGTGAAGAAGCGCCGCGATCTCACCGTGAACATCCCGGCTGGCATCGGTGACGGCATGCGCATCCGCATGGCCTCTCAAGGCGAGGTTGGCCACGGCGGCGGCCCTGCTGGTGACCTGTACGTGGAGGTCTCCACCAAGCCGCACGCAGTCTTCGAGCGCAACGCCGACGACCTGCACCTGACGGTGCGCGTGCCCATGGTGGATGCAGCGCTGGGCACCAACTTCACCATCGATCAGCTAGATGGCGAGGAGCTCAACATCGACATCGAGCCGGGCACCCAGCCGGGCGAGTCCATCAAGGTCGAGGGCAAAGGCATGCCGCGCCTGCGCACCGATGGCTTTGGCAACCTGTTTGCCCACGTTGATGTCGTGGTTCCGAAGGAGCTCGACAAGAAGACCCGCGAGCTGCTCGAGAAGGTCCGCGATTCCCGCGACGAGGGCGCCCGCGTGCGTGAGTCCGGCGACGGCCAGGAAGAATCCTTCTTCTCCCGCATCCGCGATAGGTTCCGCCGCTAATGTCGCTGCCGGTCTTTATCCACCCCGATCTTTCGCAGGCCCGCGTGGGCGAGCCGGTGGGGCTCGACGGCGCGGAGGGCCGCCACGCGGTGACGGTCAAGCGCCTTAGCGTAGGGGAGCGGCTCAAGCTCATCGACGGCACGGGCACCGCCGCCCTGGCCACCATCCAGTCCATTTCGGGCAAGGATCATTTGGCCGCGCTTGTCGACGCCGTGACTTTTGCGCCCGAGCCCAACCCCCGCGTGGTAGTGGTGCAGGCCATCCCGAAGTCTGAGCGCTCCGAGCTCGCCGTGGACCTTGCCACCCAGGCCGGCGCCGACGAAATCATCGCGTGGCAAGCCGATCGCTGTGTGGCCAAGTGGGATGCCAAAAAGGCGCCCAAGGCCTTGGCCAAGTGGGAGGCAGCAGCGATTGCTGCCGCGAAACAGTCCCGCCGCGACCGCATCCCGGCGGTCTCTGGGCCGCTGACCACGCCGCAGGTCGCGCAGCTCATCGCCAGCCAGACCGCCTACGTGCTGCACGAGGAGGCCACCGCCTCCATCAAGGACGTCCCGCTGGAGGGCACTGTCTACCTGCTTGTCGGCCCAGAAGGTGGCATCGGTGCGGAGGAGCTGGAGCGCCTCGGCGCGCAGTCCATCAAGCTTGGTCCTGAGGTCTTGCGCACGGCGTCGGCAGCCATGGTGGCCCTTGCTGCAATCGGCACCCTCACTGACCGCTGGTAGCCTGTGAGAGTGCCTATTATCACCAAGAAGTTTGAGCTCGACTCCGTCTACGTAGCCACGGTGCTGGGCAGCGCGGACGATAATCTGCGCGTGCTCAATAACCTGCTGGACGCGGACCTATTCGCCCGGGGAACCACCGTTACGGTTACCGGCCCTGACTACGAGGTAGCCCGCGCCGCAAAGGTCCTTGAGGAGCTCGAGGCCATCGCGCGCCGCGGCCACTGCGTGAGCACCGATACCGTTAAGCACACCGTGGACATGGTGGCTGTTGATGCCCCGCAGTCGGTCTCCGCGGCGCTGGCGGCGGACATCGTCAAACGCCGCGGCAAGTCCGTGCGCCCGAAGACGGTGGGCCAGTCCGAGTACGTCCAGGCCATCGATGACAACACCGTGGTCTTCGGCATCGGCCCGGCCGGCTCCGGCAAGACCTACCTGGCCGTGGCCAAGGCGGTTCAGGCCCTGCAGACCAAGCAGGTCTCGCGCATCATCTTGACCCGCCCGGCCGTCGAGGCGGGAGAGAAACTGGGCTTCCTCCCGGGAACCTTAAATGACAAGATTGACCCGTACCTGCGCCCACTTTACGACGCCCTGCGCGACATGCTTGACCCCGAGATGATTCCGAAGCTCATGGAGGCCGGCATCATCGAGGTCGCCCCGCTGGCGTACATGCGTGGCCGCACGCTGAACGACGCCTTTGTCATCCTCGACGAGGCCCAAAACACCACCCCGGCGCAGATGAAGATGTTCCTGACCCGTCTGGGCTTTGGCTCCAAGATCGTGGTCACGGGTGACATCTCGCAGGTGGACCTCCCACGCGGCCAGGTCTCCGGCCTGCGTTTAGTGCGCCGCATTTTGGAAGGCGTGCCGGATATTCACTTTGCGGACCTGGGCTCGGGCGACGTGGTCAGGCACCAGCTCGTGAGCCGCATCGTCAACGCTTATGATGCCGCTGAGGCGAAAAACGCCGCTAAGAACGCAGCGTCCAAGTACGTAGAGGAAGGCGAATAAATGTCCATCGAGTTCATCAACGAGTCCGGCTTTGAGGGCGTCAACGAGGAGATGCTCATCGACGTTGCATCCTTTGCCTTTGGAGCCATGGACATCAACCCGGACGCCGAGTGCACCATCACCGCGGTCGACTTGGAGACTATTGCGGACCTGCACGTGCGCTGGATGGACCTCGAGGGCCCAACCGACGTCATGAGTTTCCCCATGGATGAGATCACGCCGGGCGCGTTGGGCACGCGTCCCGACGCCCCCGAAATGGGCCCGGCCATGCTCGGCGACATCGTGCTCTGCCCTGAGTTTGCCCTGCGCCAAGCCAATGCGGCGGGCCACTCGCTGGGCCACGAGCTCGCGTTGCTGACGGTGCACGGTTGCCTCCACCTGCTGGGCTATGACCACGCCACCCCGGCGGAGGAAAAAGAGATGTTTAGCCTGCAGAACGAGCTGCTGGCTGATTGGTACGACGACCTCGCGGCCCGCGGTGTGAGCTACCAGCCCAAGCCCTCGGGCCCCAAGGCCTTCCCCGACGCGGCCGAGCGCGCCAACCTCGACAAAGAGGTCCCCGGCGGCGGCATCCCCCCAGTTGCCGAGCCGCGCCGCAAGGATTAGTCGAGCGGCTTAAAGCGGCGGCCATGGGCTTGAACCATGGCGGTAGTTAGAGTGACCCGCTAAGCAGATCGTGAAATAGCCGTGATTGCTTCTGACGGAGCATCAAACCAGACCTGCACGTGGTTGACATGCGACAGCTGTTCCTTCTGCCACGGCCACTTTGGCGCTGGCACGAGCAGTGGCGATGCAAGCTCGATGTGAACGTTGCTCCCGTTGCCGTTTCCTAAAATCAATGTGTCTTCATCAATTGCATATCTCTCATGGGAGTAACCCCGTGACAGGGTGATGTTCGCGATTTCTCCCGCGGCAATGCTCGCTACTTCCTTACCCGCATGGCGCAGCACCAACGTCCCATCAACGAAATGTGGATAGGTGTAGGCGGCGCCAAAGATTCCCCACAGCAAGATGAGCGAATAGAGGGAAACAACGAGGATTAGCGCGCGCAGCCATGCCCACGGCACCAGAAGCTCGATCGCAATGCATTCAATCCCAGTCGCTCCTGTAACCGCAGCCGGAATCACCCACCAACCGCGATGGGAGTCGAGCACTTTGCCCGAATACCGCCGCTGCCGTAGTAGTACGAGTACACATGTCTTCAACATACGGAGCTCGGCCTTCACTGCTTGTACCGGCGCAATATCCTCGTCGCGGTTGATGAAAAGAAAAGCGGCAGCCAGAAGAAGCTCTAGAGCGATGACTCCCGTAACGATCACGGTTCCTCTTCCGCCGCCAGCAATGAGGACATAGAGTTCTGCCGCCAGGACGGCACCAATGAGGACCGTGAAAACCAGCGATCTAGCCTTCATCGCCGTACCAATTCCAAGGCCACCAATTGGCCTTTACGGGCTGAGATGTCGCGCGGCTGGAGCTCCAAATATCCGGGCCGCAACGTTGCGAAAACTCCGTTCATGACGCCTTCCTTATAGGACTTGAACCACTGTTCTGCGAGTTCATCGCACTCCGGACCAGGTTCGGTCTCACCGAGCTGTTTCCACCGTTGATGCTGCGCCCTAATCCTTGAGACACATTGAGGCGAACTCAGATTTGTCTCAAGCACGCGCCATGTCTGAGCCGTAGCAACTCCGGAATAAGCCATGAGACTCCATGCATCAACTTCTTGTGCAATCTCGACTTCCGACAGCCCACTTTCGGCGAGAACTTCTTTCATAAGAACCATCAATCCGTGGGGAGCCGGTCCCGGCGGATTATCCCTGAGCCGAATGAGTCGCGCACGTTGCTCTTCCAGATTTGCGACTCGTCGCTCTATTTCTTTAAGCGCCGCATCGTACAACGCATCTTCGGGCTCTCCGGTCAGGGATTTGAGCGGAATCCCTGCCACGGCCAGCTGCCGAACCTTCACTAACGCAGCAAGGTCTGCGAGCGAATAGTCGCGATATCCGTTTGCCTTACGTTCCGGCTCCGGGACCACGCCCCGTTGGTGATAGTGGCGAATTGTGCGCACGCTGCAGCCCAACGCTCGAGCGACTTCGGAGATCTTCATAAGGCTTTTATAAACTATGACGCCGCGTCAAGGTCAAGAGATTTCAAGAATGAGCGATGCAAACATTCCCAAACTTCCGTGGCTTAGTCGAATTCGTAGACGAGGCTGTCCTCCCTCTCCTGCGGGCACCCGAGAAAAATTAAATCCGCGATTTCTTTTGTGCGGTCCGTGAAATAGAGCAAGATAGGTGCCATGAATATTCTTTCGATCCAGTCCCATGTCACCTACGGCCACGTCGGCAACTCTGCTGCAGTCTTCCCGCTCCAGCGCGCGGGCCACGAGGTATGGCCGGTTCACACGGTGAACTTCTCCAACCACACCGGCTACGGCGATTGGGGCGGACCACTCATCCCAGCTGCTGATGTCACTAGCATTATCGACGGCATCGAGAAGCGCGGCGCCTTTGAGAAGATCGACGCAATCCTCTCTGGCTACCAGGGTGGTCCGGATATTGCAGGCGCTATTGTCGACGCCGTGACCCGCATCAAGGCCGTCAACCCCAAGGCCCTCTACGCGTGCGACCCAGTCATGGGCAACGCGAAGTCGGGCTGCTTCGTCTCGGACGAGATTCCGCCGCTGCTGCGCGATAAGGTCGTGCCGGTGGCTGACATCATCACCCCGAACCAGTTCGAGCTGGGTTACCTGACTGACCACGAGGTCGGCACCTTGGAGCAGACCCTCGAGGCCGTGAAGGCTGCGCAGGAAATCGGCCCGAAGACCGTGCTGGTCACCTCGGTAAAGCGCCCGGAAACCCCGGAGGAGACCATCGAGATGCTCGCCGTGGACGGCGACCGCGCCTTTATCGTGGCCACCCCGTTCCTGCCGTTCAAGCGCAATGGCTCCGGCGACGTCACTGCGGCGCTGTTCACCGGCCACTACGTCGAAACCCATGACGCGAAGCTGGCGTTGAAGCGCACCGCGTCTTCGGTGTACGACTTGCTGCACAACACTTATGAGGCAGACTCGCAGGAGCTGCAGCTCATTGAGTCCCAGGACGTGTTTGCGAATCCGCAGCTGCAGTTCCACGTCGAGGAGCTCTAGCGCACCCGTCCCACGCCTTTTGGCAAATACCCAGACCTGGAAATGCAGCTTTCTGGTGGAAAGCGGGGCGTCGGCAAGCGCGGCGAAACGCGAACAGGAGGTCTGGGTGCCCAGCCCTGGGGATTTGACCATCCTGGCCGCACTTGCCGCGCGCCAGCACCCACCGCCGGTTAAAAGTAAGGCATGGACAACGCGTTACTTTTTGACACAATCGACGCCCACCTTATTGACCTTCGCCAACTATCCAACGAAGACCCGTGCTGGCTGCAGATGCACCACGGCAAAATCGTGCGCGCGGCCTGGTGCTTCGCGCTGCCGAAGCAATTTTGGAATCGGCTCAAACCCTGGGAACGCGACATAGCGCGGGTGTATATCCACGCACGGACCGTGCATAAAGCCGTGCTGATCGGAAAGCCCGCGGCTCTGATACACGGCATTCCCACCATTAGCCGCCCCACCGAATACCCAGCAGTGCTGCCCTCGGGCTCGGTACCGCAGAAATCCAAGGGGCATTTCTTCGCTTATAAAGCTGCCCGCCTGCACGGGCAAACCACCACTGTGCACGGCATTAAACTCACCTCGCTGGAGCGTACCGCGATTGACATGGCCCGTCTGCACGGCTTCGAAGAGGGGCTGGTCGCCGCGGATTATGTGCGTGCACAGGTGGGCCGCCGTCGCATGCAGGATACGTTGGGCGCGCTGGGCCGCGTCAAGGGCGTAGCGACGGCACGCGCCGTGGTGGCTGCGACCGTGGTTGATTCTGAGTCGCCGTGGGAGTCCTATGCCCGCGCGTTGTTGCTGCGTGCGGGCATAAACGTGCGCACGCAGTACGTTGTGGGCAAGTACCGCGCTGATTTGGCAATTGACGGCTGGTTGCTCATTGAAATCGACGGCGATGTCAAATACCAAGACAAGCCTGTGGAGGCGATTCGCGCGGAGCACCGCCGCCAGAAGGAGCTGCTCAACATGGGTTATGTGGTCCTGCGCTTTAGCCCGGAGGAGTTGCGCGCCCGGCCGGAGGAGTTTGTCGCGACGGTGCGCCGAATGTTGGCGATGGGCCCTAGGCGCGCCGCATAGTTACCCAGCCCTGGAAACCCAGAGGTCCTGTTCGCGTTTCGCCGCGCGTGCCGACGCCGCGCATTCCACCAGAAAGCTGCATTTCCAGCCCTGGGTATTTGCGAGAGGAGAACGCCGGTGAAGAGGCCCACGGGCAGCCGCAAACGCGTATGTACTACTGTGACGCGGCTGGGCTATGATGACTAGCAATGAGTACCGATTTTGACGCCGCCTTTGAGAACCTCCCCGCCGACGGGGAGGTTCTCGACTACACCGACTACACCGACACCCCGGAGGGATTCCGCTCCGGCTTCGTGTCCTTCGTGGGCCGCCCTAACACGGGCAAGTCGACTCTGACCAACGCGCTGGTAGGCCAGAAGATTGCCATCACCGCCAACCAGCCGGAGACCACCCGTCACCCCATCCGCGGCCTGGTCCACCGCGAAGACGCCCAAGTTATCGTCGTGGATACACCGGGCCTGCACCGCCCCCGCACCCTGTTGGGCGAGCGCCTCAACGAGATGGTCAAGGACACGTACGCGGACGTGGACGTCATCGGCCTGACCATCCCCGCCGACGAGAAGATCGGCCCAGGTGACCGCTGGATTCTGGAGAACGTCCGCAAGGTAGCGCCGAAGACCCCGATCATCGGCATCGTGACCAAGCTGGATAAGGCCAGCAAGGACCAGGTCGGCGCGCAGCTTTTGGCGCTGCATGAGCTGCTCAGCGAGGACAACCCCGACGCCGTGGTCATCCCGGTTTCGGCCACCCAGCGCGTACAACTGGATGAGCTGACCCAGGTCATCGTCGATCACCTGCCGGAGGGCCCTAAGTTCTACCCGGATGATCACATCACTGACGAAGAGCAGGAAAAGCGCATTTCCGAGCTCATCCGCGAGGCTGCGCTGGCTGGGCTCAAAGACGAGCTGCCGCACAGCGTGGCCGTCTCCGTCGACGAGATGCTGCCGGATGAGGCTCGCCCCGACGTCCTCAACATCCACGCCGTCCTCTACCTAGAGCGCCCCGGCCAAAAGCGCATCATCGAGGGCAAGGATGGCCGCCGTTTTATGCGCATAGTCGGCACCGCCCGCAAGGAAATCATCCAGCTGCTCGGCCAGAACGTGTACCTGGACCTGCGCATCAAGGTGCTCAAGAACTGGCAGTCGGACCCGAAGATGCTCGGCCGCCTCGGCTTCTAAGCCCGTGGCGAGGGAAAACTTCCGCGACCGCGCCTTGGTCATCCGCAGCTATGACTTCGGCGAGGCCGACCGCGTGATCGTCCTGCTGACCCGCAACCATGGCCTGGTCAGGGGAGTGGCCAAGGGAGTGCGCCGCGCCAAGTCACGCTTCGGCTCCCGTCTGCAGCTGTTCGTGAACCTCGACGTGCAGCTGTATCGCGGCCGCAATCTCTACACCATTTCCCAGGCCGACACCGTGGACTACTTCGGCGCCAACATCATCGAGGACTACGAGCGTTATACCGCGGCGTGCGCAGCCCTCGAATCGGCCGAGCGCCTGGCTTTCACCGACGCCGACTCCGACCCTTACCTCTACACCGCGCTGGTCCACACCCTGCAGGTCATGCAGTACGACGACCCACTCCAGGCCCTCGACGCCTTCCTCTTGCAGGCGATGGCGCACGCCGGCTGGGCGCCCAGCCTCTTTGACTGCGCGCAGTGCCAAAAGCCAGGGCCCCACCACGCCTTCCACCCGGCTGTGGGCGGTGCGGCCTGCCACGAGTGCCGCCCACCGGGCGCGGCGGAGGTGGACCCGGAGACGCTGCATCACATGTGGTTGCTGGCGCACGGGTGCCCCAGCAATCCGACCCATGAGCAGCGTCAAGAGGCACACCAGCTGACCCGCGCGCACCTGCAATGGCACCTAGAGCGCAAGGTTACCGCGTTAGGGGTTATGGACCAGTAAGATAAGGCGCGTGATTACGCCAGACCCGAACCGAGTCCTTAACCCACCCGCCATCCCGGAGGAGTTCCTGCCCAAGCACATCGCGCTGGTCATGGACGGCAATGGCCGCTGGGCCGAGGAGCGCGGCATGAAGCGCACCGAGGGGCATCGTCGCGGGGAGGCTGTGCTTCTCGACGTCGTCGATGCCTGCCTGTCCATGAACATCCCGTACCTGTCTGCCTACGCCTTCTCCACCGAGAACTGGCGCCGCAGCCCCGAAGAGGTGCGCTTCCTCATGGCGTTTAACCGCGATGTGCTGCGCCGGCAGCGCGAGTGGCTCAACGAGAAGGGCGTGCGCGTGGTCTGGGTTGGACGCCGCCCGCGCCTGTGGCGCTCGGTTATCAAGGAGCTCGAGACCGCGCAGGAGCTGACCAAGAACAACACGCGCATGACGTTGGCGATGTGCGTGAACTACGGTGGGCGCGCCGAGCTTGTCGACGGCGTTCGCAAGCTCGCCGATCAGGTGGCCAAGGGTGAGTTGAAGCCGAGTGCGATTAATGAGGCGTCGCTAAGCGCGGCTCTCTATGACCCCACCATGCCGGACGTGGATTTGTTCCTGCGCCCGTCGGGGGAGAAGCGAACGTCGAACTTCCTGCTATGGCAGTCCGCGTACGCGGAGATGATTTACCAGGACAAGCTGTTCCCCGACTTCACGCCGGAGGACCTGTACGCCGCAGTTGAAGAATATGCACGACGTGACCGTCGCTTCGGGGGCACAAAATAGCTGAAGCCATTTTGTGGATATACGGCTATTTTGTGGATATACGGCTTTTTCGTGGTTGTTAGGCGCGGCAGTCTGCACAGATGCCGAAGATTTCGGCATCATGGCCGGTGAGCTCAAAGTCGTGCTCAGCAGCGACGGAGCTGGCCCACTTCTCGATTGGGCCGCCATCGATCTCTTCGGTGCGGCCACACTTGGTGCACACCAGGTGATGGTGGTGGTTAGCGGATTCGCAATGACGGTAGAGAGTTTCACCGGAGGGCATGTGCAGTGCGTCGACAGCATCGATGTCCGATAGAGACTGCAGCGTGCGGTAGACGGTGGTCAGACCGACCTTGTGGTTGCGTTCCTGCAAGGCATGGTGAATGTCCTTGGCAGAGGCGAATTTATCAAGTTCACGCAGAACCTCAACAACTGCGGTGCGTTGTTTGGTGTTACGAGCCCCAAGCTTAGGGATGCTTTCGTGGAGAGCCATGACCGCTAGTTTATCAACTAGTTTCCAATAAAGTTAACGGCTGATGAGTGCCGAAGCGTCAGCGAGCAGCGTAAGCACGCCTGGGGCTACCAGTTTATAGAGGACTTCGCGGCCGGTGCGCTCCGAATCGACGATGCCTGCTTTCTTAAGTACTCGCAGGTGCTGGCTAACGAGAGGCTGAGATTTTCCGGTGGCGGCGACCAACTCGTGTACGTAGTGATCGCGCTCGTGCAGCTCCTGCACCAAGCGAATTCGCAACGGGGAATCCAAAGCGCTGATAACCGTTGCGGCTGCACCGACATCAAAGGGGGAAACTGCAGCGGTGGTCTTCGCCACGCAGATCACCTTCTATCTAATTTCTGTTAATCGTTTGATATTTATACGATACTCTATAGGCTGCTTAAAGTCGCCTAGGCCACAGATATATTTTCCCCCCAGCGCCCACGGGCGTTATGGGGCACGATAGACTGAGAATATTGTCCACGACTATCCCTTAACAGAGGAGTCCTTTTTATAATGGCAAGCGTCATCGATACCGTTGTAAGCCTGTGCAAGCGCCGCGGATTGGTCTACCAGGCAGGTGAAATCTATGGCGGTTCTCGCTCCGCGTGGGACTACGGTCCCCTCGGTGTTGAGCTCAAGGAAAACATCAAGCGCCAGTGGTGGCGCCACATGGTGCAGTCCCGTGAGGACGTTGTTGGCGTCGATACTTCTGTCATCCAGCCGCGCCAGGTATGGGTCTCCTCCGGCCACGTTGAGGTATTCACTGACCCACTAGTGGAGTCCCGCCACACCGGTAAGCGTTACCGCGCTGACCACCTGCTCGAGGCATACGAGGAAAAGCATGGCCACGAGCCGGCAAACGGCTTGGCGGACATCAACGATCCTGAGACCGGCCAGCCAGGTGACTGGACCGAGCCGAAGGCATTCTCCGGTCTGCTCAAGACCTTCCTGGGTCCGGTCGATGATGAACAGGGCCTGCACTACCTGCGTCCGGAAACCGCACAGGGCATCTTCGTGAACTTCAAGAACGTCATGACCTCTGCTCGCATGAAGCCGCCTTTCGGCATCGCGAACATCGGTAAGTCCTTCCGTAACGAGATCACCCCGGGCAACTTCATCTTCCGCACCCGCGAGTTCGAGCAGATGGAGATGGAGTTCTTTGTCAAGCCGGGCGAGGACGAGCAGTGGCACCAGTACTGGATTGATGATCGCTACAACTGGTATGTGGACCTGGGCATCAAGGAAGAGAACCTGCGTCTCTACGAGCACCCGAAGGAGAAGCTGTCCCACTACTCCAAGCGCACCGTTGACGTGGAGTACGCATTCGGTTTCACTGGCTCCAAGTGGGGCGAGCTCGAGGGCGTGGCAAACCGTACCGACTACGACCTTTCCGTGCACGCGAAGGGCTCCGGCGAGGATCTGTCCTACTACGACCAGACCACCGAGGAGCGCTGGGTTCCATATGTCATTGAGCCGGCAGCCGGCCTGGGCCGTTCCATGATGGCCTTCCTGGTTGACGCTTATGACGAGGAAGAGGTTCCGAACTCCAAGGGCGGCACCGACAAGCGCGTGGTTCTGCGCCTGGACCGCCGTCTGGCTCCGGTTAAGGTTGCGGTTCTGCCGCTGTCCAAGAAGGAAGAGCTGGCCAACCCGGCCCGTGAGCTGGCTGCCAAGCTGCGCATGAACTGGAACGTCGACTACGACACCTCCGGTGCTATCGGCCGCCGCTACCGCCGTCAGGATGAGATCGGTACGCCGTTCTGCGTCACCTACGACTTCGATTCCCTCGAGGACGGTGCCGTCACCGTTCGCGAGCGCGACACGATGGAGCAGGAGCGCGTGAAGATCGACGAGCTCGAGGCTTACCTGGCCGCCCGCCTGATTGGCTGCTAATGGAATACACCAGCTGGGACCGCACTGACCGCGAGCACCCCGTCCTCCTCATGGAGGCAGGCCCTGCAGCGTATGGCGTCTTCTCCGCGGATTCCGCGGACGTTGATGGCCAGCGCTGGGAGCTTGCCAGTGATTTCTCCACGGGCGCGACCGCCCAAGTGGAGGACCGTGTCTACGCCTTGACAGGCAACCTGGGTCGGGACAAGCGCATCGAGGCTGACTTGAACGGCCGATCTTTTGCCTTCATCAATGAAAACAGCGGTGACTGGATTGTTGAGAACCCAGCCGGGTTGAAGGTAGCGCAGTTCTCCACCAAGAATTCGGGTGTGCGCAAGGCCATCCTCGAGTTCGATGCGGAGGCTGCCGCGGATGCGCTTTCCGACGCCGAGACAGTCGCGCTCAGCTGGTTTACTCGCCTCATCTTGGAGGCCAAGACCCAGGGCAAGGCCATGCCGATCATCGCCACTTTGGTGCTGGCATCGGTGGTGGCTGTGTTGTCCCTGTTCGTCTTCTAGTTTGCGCTAGGTACTGCTTAAAGCCGATGGACAGGAAGCAATTAACCTGGGAAAATGAAACCCTTAGCGATGCCGAGGGCACTGTGTGGGCAACGGTACGCGCTGATGTGCTCAACGTGAAGGAATCACAATTGGCCGCGGCGCAGGAGCGCATTTTGCTGGAGCACTCAGTGGATAGTGGTAGCCAGCGCTTTTGGGTGCGCGGTACGGCCACGACGGGCAAGACCCTGCACGTGGCTCAGCAGGGCGTAACTGTCAGCCACATGCAGGCCAAGTGCCTGGACCGTGAGTACACACTGGACCGGCCGAACCCCTTCCGTCGCGAGCGCCGTATTCGCGATGCCGAAGGAAATGAGGTCCTACGCACCCGCCCTACGTTCAAGGGGGTGCTGGAGATTTTTGACATCGCAGCGGAAAACGTTCCGGACATCGACGTGGCATTTCTTACTTATTGCTGCCTGCTTGTCGATGCCCCGAGGCGCCTGCGCGGTTAAAGGCGCGCAGGCAGAGCTAGAAGGAGCCGCCGCGGAAGCTGCTGCCTCCGAAGCCGCCGCCACCGAAGCCACCACCGAAGCCACCACCGAAGCCACCGCCGTAGCTGCGGCCACCGCCGAGCATCTGGCCGATGACCATGCCGGTGATGATGTCACCTGCGGTGGATCCGGCAGCCTGGCGCTGCTGGCGGCGACGGTAGGAATCAATGTCGTCCTGGGCGCGGCGGGCTGCGGTCTGGGCGGCCGCGACAGCCTGGCGGGAGGCGTCGATGGCACCGCGCAGGTTGCTGTTTTTAAGCTGCATCGCCTGCGCATAGAGACGCTTGGCGTCCGCGAGCGCGGTACGGGCCTGCGCGCCGACCACGCGGCCGCGGGTAGAGATGACGTCCTCGGCGGCCTGGATGTTGGACTCAGCCGCCTGCATCTGCTGGGTGTAGAGGTCCAGCTGGCGGGCCTGCGTGGCGGTCGCCTCGCGCACGGCGTCGAGTCGCTCGTCGAGCTCAGAGTCGATGGCAATCAGCGTGGTGTAGTGGCCGAGCGGGTCAGTGGCCTGGCCGGCTTCGGCGGCGCTGACGGCCTGCTGGGCGCGGGAAGTGACGTCGCCTAGGGCCTCCCAGTCAGCGTCGGTGCCCAGCTTCTTGCCTTGAGCCTCGAGCTGCTGTGCTTCCTCGATCTCGCCGCGTACCTCCGCGATGAGCGCGCTCAAGTTGGAGTGCGCTGCGGCCAGGTTAGCCTCGGCGTTTTCCACGCCGGAGAGCAGTCGGTCTGCCACCTCGATGGCGTGCTCGGAGTCGCGGATGATGCCTACCAATCCGCCCTGCTGGCCGGCCGGCTGCGCGGCGAGCGTGCGGCCTTGCTCTAGTAGCTTTTCTGCCTCGCCCACGGACACGGTGGCCATGTGTGGGTTGTCCTCGATGGAGACCAGCGCCTCGGCTGGGTGCTTGGACACCAAGCCCGCCAAGGTCTGCTCGGCCTGTGTAATACGGGTGCGGATGTCCACGGTGCGCTGGGTCAGCTCGTCGAGCTTCGAGTCGGAGTTGATGAGCAGGTCGCGCATCTTGGCAAAGTCGGCGGCTTGGGCATCGAGGGCGTCGTCAGCCTGCCCACAGGAGGAGACGATTTCGATGAGCATCTGGCGGCGCTCCGCCTCGGACTCCGGGATGGAGTCATCCAGGCGCTGCTGCAAGGCAAAGGCCTTCTGCAGCGTGGTGGTGGAGTGGTTCATCGCGCGAGTAAACGGGCGGGTGCGCTCCGGGCCGAACTCGGCCGTGGCGATGTCGAGCTCCTCCTTGCCGCGGCGGATGGATTCGTCGGTGGAGACCAGCTCTTCGCGGGCCAGCTCCTGCAGGGTCTCGGTGGGAAGGGATGACAGCGAGTTGGTATCGCCCGGCTCGATGGCGCGTGCTGATTCGAGGTTCTGCGCGTTGTCCTTCTTGGTCTTGCGGCGCGAGGCTGCCCAGATGCCACCACCGGCTACTGCCAGAGCACCTGCACCACCCGCCAGCCAGCCGGCCCCCGAGCCGGAGTCGGAACCTGCGCCACCTGCGGAACCGGAAGATCCGGTGGAACCGCTCACGGCGGCGTCGGCAAGCGCGAGTGCAGAGCCCCCGAAGTCGTCCTCGGCGAGGTGCGCGGATGCGGCGTCGTACATAGCGTCCGAGCGCCCGGAAGACCAAGCGTTGCCGGTCTGCACGCCCACCTTGCGGTCTTCAACTGACACCACGTAGACCGCGGAGTTGGGGCCCTTGGCGTCAATAAACTCGTCTGCATAGTCCTGCGCGGTACCCGGCAACGTGTTTTCAAATACCACGTAAAGAATCAGTCCCTCATCCTTCTGCAGGGAGGTAATCTTCTCCTGTAGTTGGGACTTCTCACTCGAGGACAACACTCCGGCGTTATCCGTGACCTTCTGCGTCACAGTCGAGGGATCTGCCTGTGCCAGCACCATCTGCTGCGGGGAGGGGGCAGCTCCGGCTTGGGTAATCCCAGGAGCTAGGGTTCCCAGACCCACGAACAACACCGCTACTGCGGCACGGCCAATACGCGCACAAGAATTCATGCCCACCAGAATACAGTTAGCCTGGTGAGAGTGAGACGCATTATTCGCTGCGTGCCCCTGCTACGCCGCGCAGCACAACGGGGAGCCAAGCCTGCGCTGAGCTTAGATGCCAACATTGAAGCCATCATCGTGTTGGGGGCTGCGCAATACGACGGCCACCCCTCCCGCATCCTTTCTGCGCGCCTCGAGGAGGCCGTCGACGCGCATGCGCTATACCCGCAGATCCCTATTGTCACCGTGGGCGGCAAGCTGCCAGGGGATCGTTTTACCGAGGCTGAGGTGGGGCAGAGCTACCTCAGCGAACGCGTACCGGACGCATGTGTGTTGGCGGTGCCCGTGGGCAACGACACCGTGGAGTCCCTGCGGGAGGTGCGTCAGCGCTACGGGTATGCGAACGCCATCGTCATTACGGATCCGCTACACCGGTTGCGGGTGTGGCTCATCGCGCGCGACGAGGGGATGAGCACCCAGGTGCGCGGCGCCTCGAGATATCCCACCCCAACCTTCGCCCGGGCCTGGTGGCGCTACCTTGCCCACGAGATGGGCGGGCTCGCCGTATTCGCCGCGCGCAAAGTCTTAGGTGACAAGGCCGCGGAGCGTCTGCGGAGTGCGCTGCACCGCGTGGAAGCGATGATGAGGCCCTCCCGCAGAGCTCGGCATGAGGAAATTCGCAGGAAATCTAGACCATGATCTTCCAGCGTGCGGATGTAAAATCAGGCAATTGACAAAAATTGCAGGAAATTCCTAGTCGGTTTTGCTTCCAATACGACTGTCGATAGATTAAAGTGGATTGCGCAAGTGCAAACAACGAAAGGAATACTTGTGATGGACGTATTCAAGAATGTCATCGATGTCGTGCTGACCGCTCTCCAGGATCTGGTAAACGCGCCTTTCTACTTCGTGGAGGACCTGTGGAGCGCACTGTCTAGCAAGTAAACTCGAACATTGAGTTCTCGCCCCTGCTGCCTTTCTTCGGAGAGGCGGCGGGGGCGATTTCTTATGCCTTAGGTGGTATGCCGCGGATGAACCATGGCAGTTTTAGCGCCTAAACTGCTAGATGTGAGTTATTCCTACAGCGCGCACGACGCAGCACGTCTTTTTGATGAGAGCCCCAAAGGATCGGCCTTCAGCGAGCCAGGCACCCCAGCCGCTGAAGAGCACCGAGGGGCTTTTGCTCGCGATCGGGCTCGCGTATTGCACTCCGCTGCTTTGCGACGCCTCGCGGACAAAACACAGGTAGTCGGCCCCCACGACGGCGATACCCCGCGCACGCGACTGACCCACTCACTGGAGGTGGGGCAGATTGCCCGCGGCATCGGCTCCGGGCTTGGTTTGGACCCCGACCTGTGCGACATGGCGGGCCTGACCCATGACATCGGCCACCCGCCCTATGGGCACAACGGAGAGAACGCTCTCAATGAGGTGGCTCAAGAGTGCGGCGGATTCGAGGGAAACGCGCAGACCTTGCGCATCTTGGCTCGGCTAGAGCCGAAGGTAGTGGACGCGCAGGACAACTCCTACGGGCTCAACCTCACGCGCGCGGCGCTCGATGCCGCCTGCAAGTACCCACGCACCAAGACCAATGCGGATGGAACGGTCAACCGCAAGTACGGCTGCTACGACGAGGACGCACACATCCTGGCCTGGTTGCGCGAGGGACATACTGACGCGCGCCCCTCGATGGAGGCGCAGGCCATGGACTGGTCCGATGACATCGCCTACTCCGTTCACGACGTGGAGGACGGCATCGTTTCCGGCCGCATTTCACTCGCGGTGCTGTGGGACTTGGTGGAACTCGCTGCGCTTGCGGAGAAGGGCGCTAAGGCTTTCGGCGGCACCGCAGACGAGCTTCTCGACGCCGCCGATTCCCTCCGCACCTTGCCCATCATCCGGGCGGTCAGCGACTTCGATTTCTCCCTGCGCTCTTACACCACGCTGAAGAAGATGACCTCCGAGCTCGTGGGCCGCTATGTCGGGGCCACGGTGCAGGCCACCCGCGCGGCCAAAGAGCCACAGCTGGAGCTGGGCCGCCAGCACGGCAATCTGGCAGTGCCGGTGCGTGCGCAAGGGGAGGTCAAGCTGCTCAAGACCATCGCGGTGCTCTACGTCATGGACGAACCGGTTCACTTGGCTCGCCAGGACCGCCAGCGTGAGCGCATCTACCGCGTCTTTGACTACTTATCCGCGGGGGCGCCGGGTGCGCTCGACCCGATGTTTAGGCTCTGGTTTAACCGCGCCGAAACTGACGCGGAGCGCCAGCGCGTCATCGTGGACCAGATCGCCTCGATGACCGAGTCCCGCCTGGAGCGCCTGGCGCGCTCCACGGCTGAGTTTTCTGGGTTTATGGGTTAAAAGTGCGTGGCCGATACCTTAATCCATGCCTCGTTTAGTTCCGACAATTTGGGAACGCCCGGTTCGTGGAAACCACCCCAGCACAATGGAAAGTCATTGAATCTGTAAGCGATTCAGCTCGTCACCGAAAGATACGAGACGTAGACACGGCACCCCTGTTGACTGAAGAGTGAGGTTAGCGGAAGAGACGAACGCCGTTGTCCCCAAGCACCTCGAGAACCGCCGCGGTGTCAGTGGTGGACAGCTTCCATGCTGAGGCCACGATGGTTTCCACCTTGTGCTCGCGCAGGAAGTCCGCCAGAGCGTCGAGGTTGGGCGGCGCCATGCAGGCGTCACAACCGCGGATGGTGCCTAGGGCGGCGTATAGATCCTCGCGGCTTTCCAGCGGCTGCGTGATAAGTACTTTGGAGAGATTATTCAGCATCAGGGATCTCGCAGAAGGATTCGTAGTGATCGTCGGTGTAGTACCACACGTCAGGGTCGGTTTCGGTGCCGCCACCAGTGACGATGCGCTTGGCACCGCGGTGGTTCACGCCAGGCGAGTCCACCGTGTACTCGCGGTAGTAGTTCTTGGACTCCTTAGGCAGCACGCCTTCGTAGTTGCCAAAGCGCTTGTTGTCATTGTCTGGGTGCTCATAAGGCCCGCCGGCCAAGATGTCCTCCGCGGTATCCTCGGCTTCCTTGGGCAAGGAGTCCATCGCGCACTGCGGATAGGCGGAATTAGCCGACCCGTCCCGAGACCCAGCAGTCGTCGGCGCAGCGGTAGTCGGCGCAGTGGCGCTCGAGCCGGCCGAAGAAGCGCTGCTATCACCATCAGAGTTCCCTGCCAGGTCGATTCCGAAGTAGCCGGCTGCAAGTACCACGAGCACGCCGCCGATTGCTGCGAGCGGCTTCTTCTGAGAGGAGGGGGGATTGGCCATACCCCCATCTTTACAGGCGTAGCGCCTGATCGAGAAATCCAGTCAATCCCTTAACACCGACGTGAAGTGACTCGGAAATGCATGCAAAAGGCAGTGTGGCTTTCAGACCTTTTTGCTGACCCCTTCGGTGGGTAAACCGCCCTTCGTCGCCGTTATCTGTGTAGCGGACTACTAAACGACACCATCTGGGAGACCCACCCCAAGCCCCGCGAGCCCGCGCGGGGTAATCTTTAGCGCATGGCACAAGGCAGAATTCCGGAGAGCGACATCCAAGCGATCCGTGAACGCGCGCCAATCGAGGAAATCGTGGGGGAGTACGTCCAGCTCAAGCCGGCTGGCTATGACTCCTTGAAGGGGCTGTCACCCTTCAAGGAAGAAAAGACTCCGTCCTTCCACGTACGCCCGCAGCGTGGCTACTACCACTGCTTTTCTACAGGCAAGGGCGGAGACGTATTCAGCTTTCTCATGGAGATGGAGCAAGTCTCCTTCCCAGAAGCTGTCGAGGCAGTGGCCCAGAAGATTGGGTATCACATCAATTATCAGGGCGGCAGCACAGGCAACCGTAACGAAAAGCCCGGCACGCGCCAGCGCCTCATCGCGGCAAATAAGGCTGTGCACGAGTTTTACCGCCAACAGCTGGAGACCCCACAGGCGGCCACCGCGCGCGAGTTCCTGCTGAACCGTGGTTTTAGTAGGGAGATCATCTACGAGTTTGAGTGTGGCTATGCCCCGGAAGGTTGGGATACGGCCACCAAGCACCTGCTACGCATGGGCTTTTCCTTCGAGGAACTAGAGGCCGCAGGCATCTCCAAGATGGGCAAGCGCGGGCCCATCGATCGCTTCCACCGCCGCCTCCTGTGGCCCATCAAGGACCTATCCGGCAACGTCATCGGTTTCGGCGCGCGCAAGCTTTTTGATGATGACAACTTGGGCAAGTACATGAACACGCCTGAGACTATGCTCTATCACAAGTCCAAGGTGCTCTTTGGCTTGGATCTGGCCAAGCGCAACATTGCTGAGGCCCATCAGGCAGTGGTGGTGGAGGGCTACACCGATGTCATGGCGATGTACGCGGCGGGCGTAAAGACTGCCGTGGCCAGCTGTGGAACTGCATTCGGCGGCGACCACCTGCAGGTTCTGCGCCGGCTGATGCTGGATGATTCCTACTTCAACGGCGAACTCATCTATACCTTCGACGGTGATGAGGCTGGACAAAAGGCCGCCATGCGCGCCTTCCAAGGCGAGCAGGCGTTCACGGGCCAGTCCTTCGTTTCCGTGGCGCCGGATGGCATGGACCCTTGCGATTTGCGCCTGGCCAAGGGCGACGCCGCGGTGCGTGAGCTCATCGCGGACCGCATCCCGATGTTCGAGTTCGTCATCCAATCGGTGCTTAGCGAATACCGCATTGATACCGCAGAGGGGCGTCTGCAAGCATTGCGTCGTGCGGTGCCCGTGGTAGCGCAGATTCGCGACGCCCCGCTGCAGCGTGAGTACGCCCGCCGCCTAGCCGGCTGGGTGGGTTGGCCCAACCCGGAGGAAGTCCTGCAGCAGGTTCAGCAGGAGGCTCGCCGGCCTAAGAAACAGGACAAGAGGGCACGGCTTGCCGACGCCCCGATTAAAGCCGGCACGCCCGCTCCCGCGCAACAGAACACTCCGGTCTTCCACGTGCCGAGCCCCCGTGAGACCCACCTGTGGCCGCAGCGGGAGGCCCTAAAGCTGGCCTTGCAGTACCCGGGCCTTGCCGGTTCTTACTTCGACGGGATTACCGCCGATGCGTACTCGAATGAGTCTTATCGAATCGTTCGGGAGGCTATCTCTACCGTCGGTGGCGTTGCTGCCGGAGCCAACCTGCCCAGCGTGGAATGGATCGCTGCTGTGGCAGGGGAGATGCTCGATCTCACCGCGCGCAACTTTGTCAGTGAGCTTGCTGTTGAGCCGATCAAGGTGGGCGATGAGTCCGATCCCAAGGCTTGGGAGGTCTATGCTGACAGCGTGCTTTCCCGCCTCCAGGAAGCCCGCGTGGGCGACCAAGTGGCCCAAATTAAGGCCCAACTAGGCCGCATGCGCCCCTCCGATGACGAGCAAGCCTATAACTCGCTTTTCGCCGATCTCGTCGCCCTCGAGCAGGCCCGCCGCGAGCTCAATGACAGGGCGTTTCGTGGGCCGCAGCCTAATTAATCTTCGTCGGGCTCGTAGATACGGTCTTGGCCGTCTAGCTGGTTTCCTTTGACGCGGCGGCCGCGGCTTAGATCCTTTATCTCTTTCATGCGGGGTTCTGGATCGAGCTTGTTTGCTACTGCCTTGCGGGTGGCGTTTAAAGCGTTCTTGGTTACGGGGGAGTTGATCGCTTTTTCGTATGCGCCCTTGATCTGGTGATAACGCTTGCGGCCGGCCTTGGTGCCAAAGACATAACCTGCGGCGGCGCCTACTACGAATTGGATCATGGTTGGAGTATCTCACCCTTCAGGTACTGATTTAACGCTAATAACCTCACCCAGCCTACCTGCATCAGTGGTGAAGTGGTGGGTACCCTCATTGATGAAAATTATTGTGACCGTTTCCCAACGCGGTTAAAGCACGATTGCTTAAAGACGTGACCGCTCGAACCTGTCTCTCGATTGCGGGTGGCTTTACGCAGCTCATTGTTAAACGGCTCGATAGAGTTCGTCGTGTAGATGGCTTTCCTTGCTGCCGGAGGAAACTGTAAAAACGGCACGAACCGCTCCCACGCTTCACTGCCTTCGGCGGCATCACCCCCGGATCATTTTTAGACAGGGCGAATAAGAGCAATACCGAAGCCAGCGACTAGTTCCTCCAGTCCCGAGGAAAATGAGGGCACGGAGTAAACATAACCCGCTCCGATTAGGGGACTGCGTAATGAATCCTCGGAGCCTTTCGGTGGAACTACTTAGAACGTAATGGGGCTGAGGAGGCTGCCGGACATCTTGGGCATACAAGCCCCGCGATCGCCGGCCGGCACTACATAATGCGCGCCAACAAGACCGGCGACCACAACGATAACCTCGAGCCCCTAAAGCCGTCAGTCTGAACTAACGGTACAAAATGAAGAAAGAACCGCCTGAAATCAGGCGGTTCCTGTCTGCTCCTCCAACTGGGCTCGAACCAGTGACCCTTCGATTAACAGTCGAATGCTCTGCCAACTGAGCTATGGAGGAATAATGTGTGCGGAAAGCTGTTGGAAGTGCTCTCTGCGACGTGAAGTAACTATATCTACCTTTGTAGGTTGTTACAAATCGCCAGCTCGTGCCGGGTTTTGGCTCGGAGGTGTCGGTACAATTTCAAGGCTTGAAAAGGGGCGAATTTCAGTTGCTTTAACGCTAAAACCGGTAAAGTGTTGCCGTGGTCGAGTTGGGTTCCTAACCTACCTACGTGCAGTTTTGAAACCGAGTCCCTTGTGGAAGAAGCGGCTAACAGGAAGAACTTAGCACTTTTTATGCGTCTTGTTTTGCCTTAGGGAGAAGACGAGGTGACGAGCGCGCGGAACTGTTAGGTGCTTTGTGCCACTGGGTTATTTTGTTATTTCGGTTGAAACAATGCCTTAAGACGAGGGGATTCAATTCTGAGTTTTTATAACGGGCAGGCAGTTTAAGGGGCGTTTGTGGGTGTCTTAAGCCGTGCATGTATTCTATTAGCGCACCGTCGGGTGTAAATAGGGGGCTATAGCTCAGTCGGTTAGAGCCGCGGACTCATAATCCGCTGGTCCCGGGTTCGAGCCCCGGTGGCCCCACTCTTAGGCATTCTCATCACAAAGTGCCAGCGCACAGGGTGAACCTTTGTTATTTGAAGAAGCCTTGCTTCTTCTCTCTCGGAGGTTCTCCCAAAGTCTCGCTCTCTTGGTTTGCTGGTTACTACTCTGGGCGCTGCTGCACTACTCGTAGGTTGCAGTGGGGAGGCTCCGATTCTCAACCTACGTGAGCGTCAAGTTGTTTGTGTGTGGGGTTTGGTTTTTAGAGGTATTTATTGAAGCGGTCGGGGTATGCCACAGCCATTTGGTTGATTGAAGTGCCCCGAGTTTTGTTCCTAGGCATTTGCCTTGATTTCTATTATTTTCTGTGGCGGGATCTGCTTCAAAAGGTCAAGTCCGCGTCCGTGGTTCGGGCGCTTGCCCGCATCAATATTTTTGTTTTCGTCCCACGCCGCACCCCTGCGGGCGCTGGTAGCATCTGTTTACATACCGCAACCAGCAGCTACGGGACGCCTATTCTATGGACGGCGATGTTACTGCGCTGCTTGTATGCGCCGGGTTAGTGCTTGTCATGGTGCTCTACTGGGCCTACTACATTAGGTGCGTGCGGAGGCAACCCAAGTCGGAAGAGCGGTACGACGATGTCGACTTGGTAGGCGCAGAAAGTGATGGCGTCCTTTTCATTTATCCTTACTGCTCGCTCAATATGGGCGCTGGCGGTGCCATGGGGCTGGTCGCAAGTGCCAACCCTCGCGAGTTTGTCTACACGGTGCTGAAGGTTCCGCTCGTGGCAGCTTTCGTTATCGGAGTCATTGGATTTACAAGCGCGTGTCGGGGTTCCGCTTTCGTGGCCTTTTGTTCCGCGTTGGGCCGTCGATATCCGTAAAGCAAAACGTGCCCGAAGGCGTGAGCGCAGACAAGCCAGAAAAAGAGAAAAGGAAGAATAGCTACTGCAGGAAGAGGCCATTTTGTGCAGCGTTCACGGGGGTGGCAGCGTCACGCTGCTGCGAGCGTTGCATGAATCACCGCATTCACATGAGCAAATGGAATCCGCTCCTGCTCAATGTGCAGCCGGCCCGCAGTGAAGAGAAGGCGGTAGGCGCGCTGCTCTTCGGTGGTGAGGTGGGTAAGGGTGGCGGAGCCGTCGCCGGGGTCGGGGACGGCTAGGTGCTGGAATTCGGTGACGGTGGTGGTGTCCATGAGTAGTGACGTCGTCTGGGGAAAGTGGGCTCGCACGGCGTTGAGGATGGCAAAGCCGGCGGCATCGAGGTCGCCCCAGTAGGTGATGTCGGCTTGGTGCAGCCAGCACAATGCGTGGAGTTGGCGGGCGGCGGTGCCGGAGCCGAGGAGGGCGATGGTGGGAGGGGAGGCGTCGGAAAGCGTGGGCAAGGCCAGGAAGGTTTGTTTGTTTTCGACGATGAGGACGCGGGGCGGGGTACCCGGGAAGAGTGTGGCGGCGTCGGCGAGGGGGATTTCGATATCGGAAAATGCTGGGGTGTGGTTGAGATAGCGCAGGCGCACGCGGGTGTCGTTGCGGCGCAGACCCAAGTCCGTGATGCCGAAGGGCGAGAGGAGTGTCAGGAGCAGGCGACGGTGGGTGCCTATCCATTTGCCGTCCACACCTTCGACTGGCACGGCGCGCTCCCACTCGCCGGACTGGGGGTTGGCGCGCAGCCAGGTCAGGCACGGCCCCAGGCAACGCAGGTCGTACGGGCTTAAGCCTTTCCACTGGTTGTAGGAGCGGTGGACGGTGTGGGTGAAGTCGGGTGAGTCCGGGAAGATGGCGGCAATGTTCGCCGCGCGCTGCCGGGCGGTGGAATACTCGCGTTCCAAGCCCGCAGCTGTGGCAATGCGTTCAGCGCCGTTGATTGTGATGCGGGTCGGGACGTTATTGGTGCCCAGACCCGCGCGCGACCAATTGCGGGAGGCGTAGATGATTTCCTCCTGGTGCGGCCAGCGCTGCCAGGCGCGGATGAAGTCTTGGGTGGTACCAATATCGCGGGCGGCGGCCGTGGCTGTCGGCGGGTGCAGGGGCCACGCCAGGTGCAGCGCATCCGGTTCGGACAGTGCTTCGGCAAAGTGATTGCGCAGGTACTTCGCCGCATGCACCTGCAGGTCTTTAGGCATCCGCATCGGCGGGCTCCTCGGGGCGGGGCTGTTCGGGCGCGGGGGTGGCGAGCGTGGAGGCATCGATAAGCGAATAGCCCGTGCGCGCCTGCGGGCGGCCGTTGATGATCGGCTCGTCGTAATTGACCACGATGGTGCCATCCACGTAGGGCGAGAGCGTCTGGATGAGCTTGAAAGGCGTGGCCAGAATCATGTGGAAACCAAAGGACGCAAAGACGGACATGGCCGTGCGTGTGAAAGTGGGATCGGCGCGGTCAAAGGCCTCATCCAAGATGATGGAGCCATAGGTGGGCACATCCTGGTCTGGCTCCGCCAGGCGGAAGCGCAGGGCCGCAGCCAGGCAGAAGAAGACGAGCTTTTGTGCTTGGCCGCCAGAGAGCGAAGCGGAATCCTGGTAGGTATTGGCCGTCGTGCCATCCGGGTAGAGCTCGCGGCCGATGAAGCTGACGTGGCGGCGGGTATCCAAAACCACGTTGCGCCAGCGGCTATCCTCCGGGTGGCTGGAGCCCAGGCGGCTCAAGATCTTGTCAAGGGCGTGGTAGCGCTGCAGGGCGGCTTCGTGTTCATCCTCGCTGATTTCGGCCAGGCTGTGGGAGGTGGCGGCATCCAGGTCCCGTTGGAAGTCGTGGACCACCTGGCCGCGGGCGTCCTTGACATCAATGCGCAGGGTGCGCTCACCGTTGAAGGGCGAGCGTTCGAGGGACTTATTGATAAACTCCATGCGCGTTTCAATATCGCTGCGCGCATAGCGCAGGGAGGAAGCCAAGTGGGAGAGGTTCTGGACTGTCGTGCCGTTGAGCAACTCCAGGAAGCGAGCACGGAAATCCGCCAAGCGGTCGGCCCGGAGGTACTTCAGCTTCTCAATGCCTTCGCCGGCGAAGCTGGCCTGCGGTTCCAGGTCGGCGGCTTCTGACGGCCACTGGGACAGATAGGCGTGGAGGACGGAGACGATCGTGCCGTTGGCCTCCTCGATGCGGCGCGCGGCTGCGCGGGCAGCGTCCTGTAGGTCAGCCTGGACTTCATCGCGCCGGGCGTCGATGTTATCGATAGTGAGCGTGCGTTTGCCCTTGTGCAAGGCCTCCTCGACGGCTTTCGCGATGTCCCTATCCGCGATCTCCGGCACGGTGCCGATGGCGCGGCGGCGCTCGGTGGAACGCTTCAGCTCGCCTTCGACGTCGCCGAGGTGCTTCTGTGCCTGGGTAAGCCGGGCGCGAGCCGCATCCAGTTTTTCCTTCGCGTGCTGATGGGTGGTTGCCAAAGCCTGGGCCTCTGGGGAGGATGCCAGGGCATCGTATTGTGCTTGAAGGTCTTGCTTGCGGGCCTTCGCGGAGGCGGTGTCAATGTCTTGGAACTGCGTGTCCAGCACCTGCTGGGCTTTATCGCGCTGGGTGCGCAGGATGTCCATCTTCCGGTTGAGGTCGTGGACTTGCCTAGCCGTGGCGCTGGCGGTGGCTTTGGCCTGCGCTAGCTGCGAACGCAGCAGCTCAATTTTGGCAGTGTTGGTGGAACCTACCCGGTACCACGCTGTGCCGGAAAAGCGCGAGCGGTCATCCTTGATGAAACGCGTGGAGCCGTCCTTGTCCTTGGGGCGGCTTTCCAGGCCATCGCGGGTAACGGCCGGAGTTGTGGTGACCTTGTCCAGTTCCGTAACCGACTCCACGCATTCATAGTTGAAGCGGCGGGAAATGTGCTGGCGTACCCACGCCGTCATGGGGTGATCCTGGAATTCCAGCTTGTGAATGAGCTGCCGTGGGCTGCGCGCGGAGGCGGGCGCTGACGTGAACTCCGGGATGGTGCGGTATTCCAGGCGGGTGCCCACGTTGCGGGAATTGACCCACTGGTTAATAGCTTTCCGTGCTTCCTCCGGGACGAGGAGCGTGGCGGCGAAGCCGTGCAGCAGCTTTTGGATGACCGGTTCCCAGTCCGCCTGCTGCGGGCTGATGTCGATGAGTTCGCCGGCGAAGGGAAGCTCGGATTCGGCATAGCCGGTATCGCGGGCGAGTTGGGAACGCAGCTCCACTAAAGCCTTGTCGATGTTGGTGCGCCGCGAACTAAAAGAGCGCAATTCGCTGTCCAGCCGCGCGCACGCGGTGGCTGCGTCGCGGGCGGCCACGCCGGCTTCTTGCTGCTGGTTCGTCAGATCGGCGGAGTCGATCTCAAAGTCGGAGAGGCGCAGCTGGGCGTTGGCCTGCAGCTCGGCGAAACCTTGCGGGCTGAGCTCATAGTGCTCGGTCCACTGGCCCGCGGCAGCAGCAAGACGCTGGAATTCTTTTAAGCGGTGTTCAATCTCCTTGTCCGCTGTCTCCATCTTGGCGCACAGGGCATCGAGCTCGCCGGCGCTGAGCTGAGAGACGGCCATCGCGGCGCGGCGCTCCGCATCATCGAGGTGCGCAACATCGGCCTCAAGGGATGCCACTTCCGACTGGGCCTCTACCTCTTGGGCACCCAGCGCGCGGATTAAAGAGTCCAGTTCCTCTGCCACCATGCGGGCGCGCACGGCAGGCAGCGCCTCGCTCATGGCCTCCGCCTTGTGCTTATCTGCCTCCGCGGTGGCGCGCTGAGCATGCAGCTGGGGCAGGGGAGCGAGCGTATCAATCTGGGCCTTGACGTCCTCCACCCGCAGGTACGCTTGGCGCAGATCCTCAAATTGTTCCACGGCTTCCTCCGCCCTAGAAAAGGTCGAGGGCCGGTCCAGCATGTAGTCCCGGAAGAGCTGATCCAGGCTGGACAGCGACTTCGCGGACTGCGTGCGGTGGAGCAACAGCTGGCCCTCCACGTTCTTGATGCCAAGGCGTTTGCGGAAACGATCCGCAAACGTGGCATACGTCGGCGTAAAGGACGCGCCGGGACCCTTATACAGGGCTTTGATCTTGCGGGTGTCCAGGCTACGGGATAGCAAAGGGCTGAGCTTATCGACGTCCTCATCACCCGGCACCAGCCCATACAACTTCTTGATCTGGCCTACTGCGTTCTCACCACCGTTGAGGCGGAAGATAGCAATGAGCGTGTGTTGCTTGCCCGCTCCGTTGTCATAGGTCAGGGCGACCACCGAGTTGGTGGCGCCCTCCCGCAGGTACTCCGGGGCGATTTCACCGGTCTGCGCGTTTTCTTGCTGCCGCCATGCGCCGCGCACGTAGGAAACCAGGCTGCGTCCATTGTGCCGGCCGAGGTCCTGCTGCGAAGCCGCGTTGAACTTCAGGTGGCTTTGTGGAACCAAGACCGCCGACATCGCATCCAACAGCGTGGACTTGCCGGAGCCCGAACCTCCGGTGATAAGGAAACCTTTGCGCGCCACCGGGATGGAAAAGTAGCCGTGGAAGGTACCCCAGTTAATCAGCTGAATGCGGCTGATGCGGAACTGGCCGGGGTACACGCTGGTGTTGCTAGTCATCGGAAGCTTCCTCCTTCTCCTCATCTACCTTGCTCTTCCTCGGCCTGTGCCAGGCGGGCGTATTCGTCACGGATGGCGGTGACGGTGGAGGCGTCGAAAAGCTGGCGGAGCACCGGCGAGACCTCCAAGCGCCCTTCGGTCTCGGTAGCGCTCAGCAGTGAGTAGTCGTTCTGAATACGCTTGATGGCGGCGTTGAAGCGGCGGTTGAAACCGGCTTCATCGCGGTTGTCCACCGCGCGGACGTAACCGATTCCCTCCCGAAGGTCCTCCACATCCACGATGACCCGCTCGCCGGGCAGCGCAAGCCCCAGCTCTTGGCGCAGGTTCAGAAGGATGGCGGTGTCGATGTGCTTGAGCTTGTCCGTGCGCAGCACCTGCGGGATGGTCAAGGTTTCTTCTTCCACCATCCGAGTAAACGCGAAGCCCTCGGTTTCGTCCACGACGAGTTCTAGGAATACGTCATGCAGCCGGGCGCGGAGGTTCTCCTCATCCGAGATGATGGCGGCCCACAGCACCGGTTCCTTCTGTGCGCGAATGAGCGGCCCCTGCAAGAGCTGTACTAATGCGCGCCGCGAGTGGTAGGTCAGCGAGCCTTTATCGTGCTCCCACAGCGGTGGTTCGTGGGCGGAATCGACGCGGGGAGTGTGTGCGGCCGTCACTGTAGCTCCTTAACGGTTGTGTGATCGAAATACAGAGTAGGGATATGGGCGGAGCGCACCGTGCCGTCTTCCTCGGTCCATGTGACCTTCTCGCGCGATTGACGCAGCACGGGCACCGGGTGTTGGTCTGCGATGTGCACCAACCCCACCACGCTGGCAAGGCCCTGGGTAGGGGGATGGGCTTGCAGCACCTGGCCAACCGTGCAGGGGCCGGACTGGGCGACTGTCGCGCGTATCGCCTCGTGTAATTCCTCGAAATCAATCTCCGATTCGCGCACCAGCTCATATAAGGCTAGCGGGTCTTCTGCCTCCGGCTGGTATGCCACCGGTGTTTCTTCCACGACTTCGCGGCCTGGGTTGGCCAGGCGGATACGGGAGACCGAATGAATCGACATACCGATGCGCTGCAGCGGTGTCTCCATCCGGTGAAAGGCTTTGAGCTCGGAGTACTGTGCGGCATCGATAGCCATGCCGCGGGCCTCCCGCAGTAGTTCAATCATGCGCCGGTCCTCCGCGAACTGCTCGGAGGAGACATAGTTGCGCAGGCTGCGTGCCAGCCCCGTCATGGTCTGGTTGACCTCGAAGCTGGTTTCTTCCATATCGCGGAAGAGCCTGCGCAGCTGCTGCCGCCTGTCCGGGGCCAGCGCCTGCCCGGCCTCGCTGTCGAGAACCTCCGTGATCCACTGGTCCAACCAGGCGCTGCGCTCCCTATCCATTAAGAGGGAATAGAAGCCGCGGAAACTGCGCCCGGCGTCTGACTCCGCGATGTGGTCCACGCCGTTGAAGATCTCCTCGAGCACCTCGCCCCGATAGCCCTCCGGATCCAAAAGCTGGCGGCGCAGCTGGTGGTTGAGGGCCTCGAGCTCGTGGCGCACCCGGGCGAAATCACTCGGCACAGCCATGGCCATGTTCAACACGTCCTGGACGCGCTCTTCTGCCTCCGCGGCGGTGAGCCTTTCGAACTGCCCGATGCGGGCTTTTTCAATCTCACGGTCGATGCGGGCGCGCTCTTCCTCCAAGCTGGCTACGCGGCTAGCAATGTCCTCGTTCGTATCCCTCGCTAGCCTTTGCAGCGCGGAGCTGATCGATTCCACACGTGACGCCGTTACCGTGGTCACCGGCGCTTCCCAGCGCTCAATGGCTTCGAGCGCGGACAGGGCTTCCTCGCTGGGTTCGAGCGTTTCGCCGTGGGAGCTCTTTCCGGATTTTCGGATGAGCCACCCGGCCTTGACCCAATCATTGCAGTAATTCTGTGGAGTGCGGGGCATGGAAAACTCACTGGCCAGCACCTCGAAATCGGTGACCATGAGCTCATAGACCTCCGCCGCCGGGCGCGCCCTGGTACCGCGCGGGAAGTACTCCGCGATCAACGCCAAAATCACGGGCGCGTTGTCCGCGGCCAAGAGCCGGATCGCGGCGGAATCGCGCATCAAACGCCGTAGCGATAGGGCGCGTGCTTCAACAGACATGCCTTGATTCTGACAGGTGTGCCGGACATGCGCAGCGAAGACTGGCTCAAATATTCGAAGTCCTGCGGTAGGTGCTTGAGTTTTGGTTGCGCCGAGCTAATTGGAATGAATGAACCTACTTTGTAACAACGATTTTTTGGGGGCTCGGCTCTTGAATTAGAGCTGCTGAATTGTTTAGAATATAGGCACGACGAGCCGGTCACCGGAACGTTGTCGCCTGGAGCCGCGTAGGCTCCAGAGCTCTTTCTAGGGGCCTTGGACCTAGGGAGTTCTCTTCGTGTCTAAGCACAGACGCTGAGAGCGCATCTACCCGTTGGCGGGAGTCGTCGCCAAGCGCCCGCTCTTTTATGCGCCGTCCGCGACGAGCTCCTTGAGGGCGTCGAGGGCCTCGCGGGAGGCGGTGCCGTAGCGCTCGCGCAGGAAGTGATGGGTGGCGTCGGGGTTGTCCAGTGACAAGTCTGTGCCGCTGAGGTTGTGCAGCTCCGATTCGCCGGCATCGGTCTTCTCCACGGACCAGAAGCTTTCTGGGCTAAGGCCCAGCTCGCCGGTGCGTTCGAGGGCGCTGAAGGCGTGGGAGGCAAAGATGAGCTGCGCGCCGTTGACGTTGATGCTGGGCTCGCTAAAGGCGTGGATGAGGAAGTCGAGCAGTGCTGGGCGCAGGGCGGAATCCAGCTCATCGGCAACTAGGATGCCGCCGCGGCGCAGGGTATCCAGCACTAGGGGAGCGGTGGCCATCCAGTTCTGGGTGCCGCCGGATTCGTCGGTCAGTTTTAGCTCGTAGAAGGAATCATTGGTTTTGTGCTCCACGATGATGGCGTGCAGCAGGGATTCGATTTCCGCATCGGAGTAGGCGCTGAACTCATTGGGGCGGTGGATGGTGCCGTTATTGCGGCTGAGTGCATCGATCACTGGGCGCATCTGGCGGAAGACGTGCTCCGGGATGTGGTCCTGGTTAAGCCGCACGGAGTGGATCCCGGCATCGGCCGCGCGCAGCAGCGCGGCAGCCTCATGTAGGTGCAGCTTGCCCGTGCGGATGAGGGCGGTGATGCGGGAGGCGGTGCTCATTGAGGCATTTCCGTGCGGCAGGTAGGCCACGTCGTGCACCAAGGCGCGGGCTAGTGGGGCGAGGATGGGGTGCTCATCGCGCAGGCCAGCGGAGAGGATCAGCTCGGTGTCTCCGACGGGCCGAGTTTGGCTACATCCCCCTTGCCCATAAAGGACTTAGTCCACTGCACTTCCTCACCGCGGGTGCGCACGAAGCAAGGGCTCCAGCGGGTTGAGGGCACGCGGCTGAGCCACTCGGCATGCACGCTGGTAAAGCTCCACTGGAAGCCGTAGAGATAGCGCACGCCATCGAGCTCGAATTCCAGCTCAAAAGTGCTGGGCAGGCGTTGCGTGCGGGGGTTGAGGCGGTAAGGGGCGTGGGGGAGTTGATTGGGTGGGGCGTCGGCAAGCCAGGCGGTGGCGGAGGATTCGATGGCAAGCAGCGCGAAGGCTAGGGCGTTGAGGACGCTGCTCTTTCCGGAGGCGGTGGGGCCGATGAGCACGGTGATGGGGTCGCTGACCTGCTCCCAGCCTTCCTTCGGGGCGGTGGAGTGCTGCCAGTGATGATAGACCGAAAGTGTTTGCGTGGCGCGGATGCTGCGGAAGTTGGACACGCTAAAGGAAAGGAGCCTCATGGTCGCGACACTACAGGCTCACAGATTCTTCATCAGATAAATCTGTCTTAGGTTCGGGCGCTGAGAATTCGTTCTCGCCCCATGCCTTAACCCAGCCGACGCTGGTAGCGTTTTATTACATACCGCAAAAGCAATCATGGGAGGCCACATCCTATGGACAGTCCTATTACTGATCTGCTCTTATACATCGGTTTAGTGTTGGTCATGGTGGCCTATTGGACCTTCTACATCCGGTACGTGCGGCGGATTCCAGGATCGGAAGAATGGTACGACTCAGCCGAACCGGAAGGCGCAGAAAGTGATGGCCTCCTCTTCATTTATCCTTTTGGCACGCTCTTGATGGGCGCTGGCGGTGCCTTGGGGTTGGTCGTAAGTATGGGCCTTCCCGAGCCTGTCGAAAAGGTGCTGGGTGCTCCGTTCATGGTGGCCATGCTCATCGCACTCATTGGGTTGACGGGCGCGTTCGGGATTCCGCTTCCATGGCCTTTTTGTTCCGCGTTGGGTTGTGGACATCCGCAAAGCAAAACGTGCTCGAAGGCGCGAGCGCAGGCAAGCTAGGAAAATGACAAAGAAAGAATAGCTCTGGCAGCTAAGCCAGCGTTTAAAGTCCTTGTGCAGTGGGTCTGCTGGGGTGTCCGTGGCTGAGGGTGGATTCACAGTTCATACCCCGAAAACTTGGGGCAGGCTGGGGCCTAAATTGCTGTTTGCCGGGCCTGCCGATTAATGTTGCTGGGAGCGGATTCGCTGTGCGCGAGAGTGCTGGCTCAGTGTTGGTGCGGAATGCAGGCAGGGAATACGCGGGGCTATAGCTCAGTCGGTTAGAGCTACGGACTCATAATCCGTTGGTCCCAGGTTCGAGCCCCGGTGGCCCCACAACGCAAAGCTTCTGTTGCTTACTCCTTTTACGCCGTCCTTTTGGTCTTAGGCTGTCCTTTTAGAGGGCGTTTTACGTCTTTTCGAACGTCGGGATGGTGTCATGTCTTGGGCCTGTTGTACGCTTGGTGGAAACTGGAAGGAGGGCAGACATGGAACAATTTAAGGCGCGGCAAATAGCCGAATGGTTTGTAGCGTGGGCTGATGAAAATGATGACGCTGAAATAACGCAGCTCAAGCTTCAAAAGCTTCTTTACTACGCCAAAGGGCTGCATATGCGCAATTCTGATGGCCTGCCGCTTTTTCCTGAACGCATGGAAGCATGGGCACATGGCCCAGTAGTCGTGGACGTCTACCATGACGTTAAACACTATGGAAAGCTTCCCATCGACCCCGATGAGTTCATCTCGGATGATTTCGACTGGGATGATTACCGCGATGTTGAGCGGGATTTGATTGAGGTGTGGGACAAATATGGCCCCTATTCCGCATGGGCATTGCGGAATAAAACCCACACTGAATCTCCTTGGAAAAAGAACTTCGTCGAGGGGAAACGAGGGCTGGAAATAACGGATGCCGATCTGAAGAACTATTTCTGCTAGCCGTGGGCAAGAAAAGTAAACGACGGGGGAGTAGGCCAACCAGAGAGGCGAGGAGCGCCCCAGAATCAAGCGTCGTGGAGGAGCTTCGCAGCTCTCGGGCTGCCTATCCGCTCCTGTCAACGCGGTTTCTTCAGAAGGGGTGGGGCTTCGAAGAACTAGATGATTCGATGCGCGCAGAGTTTCTGGAAAAGTGGCACAAGCGGTCAGTGCTTTCATGGAAAGAGCTGGCACAGCATCCCAAGCACGGACTCGGCTCAGAGTTTATTCCGGCAACCGCGATCATTCCTCGTATACCAAGGCAATTTAAGGACGTCGAAAAATTCCGGGTTTACCGCCACAAAGGGAATCTCCCTTTTGCCGGCTGGAAAGACGGGGAAGTGTTTTATGTCCTTTGGATTGAGAAAGCCTACAACGAGCTCTACGTGCATTAGCTCCTTTTCTTAAGCCTTAGTGGCCCACCAACCAGGCGGTCCGCCTAAAGCAAAAGCACCTTAATGCGAGAGATTGCTCAGCACCCGATACGATGACCACCATGAGCGTTGTCGAGATGGACCCATTGATCGAGTCGCTGTACTACTGGTCCGACATCATTGGTGTCCTCCTCATGGGCATGATTGGCGGAACGATGGCGCGGCAGCGCGGCTATGACATCGTGGGCTTCTTCTTCATCGCGATGTTCTCTTCCCTCGGCGGCGGCATGATCCGCGACGTGCTCATCAACCGCGGAACCGTTGCCGCGATGAGCCAGCCGGAGTACCTCTACCTGGCGTTTACTGGTGCCATTATTGCCCGCTTCGTCTACTTCAAGGGCAAAACGTGGGATTATGTGCAATCACATGGGGATGCGGTGGTCACGGCGCTGTGGGCGTCGACAGGCGCGCTCAAGGCCATTGCCTATGGCCTGCCGCTGATTCCCTGCATCATGATGGGCGTGTTCACGGCCACGGGCGGATCATTCTTGCTCCAGCTGTGCAGCCTCGTGCTTCAAGGCGTTGATGCCGGTTGGCAGGTTCTCCTTGTTGGAGTCGGTGTTGCCGCCGAGGAGATCGGAGAAGTCCGGGCGGTTGCCGCCGAGCAGGGAGCTGCCGAGCTGCAGGAGGGCAGCAGGGTCGGCAGAGGACAGCTGGTTCAGCGGGGTGTCCGCGGTGATACCGGAGTCGGTTTCGCCGTTGGTGGTAGCACCGGTGTTGGTGGTTGCGGCGCCGTCGGCAGCCGGGGCGGTTGCGGCGGTGTCGGTGGTGGTGGCGTCAGCAGCCGGGGTTCCGGCTGTGGTCTCAGCGGCGGTGGCGTTGGCGGCACCGGCGATTACAACTGCGGGAAGTGCGGCGGCAATGGTTGCGCGGCGCAGGGCGTTCATGGAACGCATAGGATAAATCCTTTCTATCGTTGCGGTCTTTCGGACCACGGGTGATGTTAGGAAGCGTTTCTGTGGTCGAGCTGGCTTCTAGCTGCCGTCTTATTGCAAAGCGGACTCGATTGCTTTCAGGGATTCCTTGATGTGCGGGATGGTGCCTGCCACATGCGAGCCGGCGTCGTTCGGGATGAAGGTGACGTCGCCGCCGCGCTCAGACCACTCTTTGGCCAGCTGCTCAGCAGTGGAGAAAGGAATCACATCGTCGCCGCGGCCGTGGGTGATGACCACCGGGATGGACGGAGCGTCGTAGCCAATGTGCTGGTCGGCCAGGATCTTGTCGTAAGGTGCCTCAGCGATGAACTCGTCGACGTTCTTGCCATCGATGCTGACGTCTTCAATCTTCTTGCCCGCGAAGCCGATCAGACCCAGGGTGCAGGTGTTGGCGGCATTTTCCAGAACGGTCTTGCCTTTCTCATTGAGGTGGGAGTAGAGGTCCTCGTCGTAGGAGTTACTAAGGCCCAGTAGAGCGAAGGACTCGAAGAGGAAGTAAAGCGTGCCGTCGAGAGCCGGCGGCAGCAAGGTCAGATCAGCGGGTGCGGCGCCGATGGTGGCGAGCTTGATGTTGAGCTCCGGAGCGTAGTCGTCGTAAAGCTCAGCGGCAGCTCCTGCGGCGCCCCCACCCTGCGAATAACCGTTGATGATGACCGGGTTATCGGCGTTGATATCCCAGCCTTCTAGCTGGCGGGCAGCGCGGGCGCTATCGAGCACGGCGTGTGCCTGCGAGACACGGTCCATGTAGGTATGCATGCCCGGGGTGCCCAGACCCTCGTAATCGGTGACCACGACTGCGTAGCCCTTCTTCAGGTACTGCTCAAAGAAGAACTGCTCGTAGTCACCCACGCCGTCGGCAATCTTGCGCGAAGGTGCGCAGCGGTCGGCCACACCCTGGGTGCCCGGTGCGAAGGCGATGAGCGGGCGCGGACCGTTGCCGGTCCACTCCGCCTTCGGCTCAATCACGATGCCGCTGACCGGAATCTTCTCACCCTTGCGGTTGGTGGAGGAGTATAGGATGCGCTGTGCCTTGTACGGGCCCACGTTGGTAATGTCCAGCGTGTTGGCGGGATTGCGCACGGCATCGGAGCGGAAGAGCTGGCCTGGCTCAGAGCCTTCGAGCTCGACTGGGTCGTGGTAGAAGGCCTTGTACTCGTCGCCGACCTTGTTTTCGGAGGGGGCTGCGGCGTCGGTGCTTGGCGCGGCGTCGTCAAGCTCCTTGGCGTCGGTTGCGATGTCGGAGGCCTCAGCCGGGCTCTCGTCAGCGACTGGATCTTCGAGGGCCTTTTCAATGAGGGCGCTTTCAGGCAGCTCGGTGTTCGGAGCATCGGCAGCGACGGCGGCGGGGCAGATGCTGAAGGTCAGGCAAGCAGAAGCAAGCAGTGGCAGGTAGGTGCGCAGTGATTTTTGCACGGCAACGTCCTTTCTAGAGATCGGAGGAGTCTTAGTGTTTGTCTGGCTACGCCGTTAGGGGGGCGGGGAGAGCGCTGCGCGGTGGAGCTGACACCGATTATTATTGGTTTAATTTTGCTAACTAACAATGGGGAAATGAATTTAATCCGTTTGTACAGGCCCGTATAGGGGTGTACGCCGTTAGCATTACGTTTCTGGGCGGGCGTGCTTGAATGGAATCATGATTGATGCGCGCGATAGTCAGGCCCTCGATGTGGCGAAGCTGTACTACAACTCGCACCTATCCCAAGCGGAGGTAGCGAAGTGTCTGGGTATTTCGCGCCCCACGGTCTCCAAGCTTTTGCAGCATGCGCACGACCAGGGCTTCGTGGTCATCAGTATCAACGATCCGCGCGAGCACTCCGATGAGCTGGTGCGTGAGCTAAAGGAGCGCTTCGCGCTTGCCGACGCCCGCGTGGTCACCACCCCACGCGGCGGCAACCTCATGCAGGACCTGGGTGCGGCCGGCGCCGCACTGCTAGAAGAGCTCGTCCACGACGGCTCCAGCGTCGGCGTGTCCTGGGGCCAGACCATGTCCGCCGTGGCGGAGCACCTGCGCCAGCTGCCACTCGAAGGGGTAAAGGTGGTGCAGCTAAAGGGCGGGCACTCGCACACGCAACGCTCCACCAAAGACTTCGCCACCCTCCAGGGCTTTGCTCGCGCGTTTAATGCGGAGACCTTTATGCTGCCGCTGCCTGTCATTTTCGATTCGGCCGAGACGAAACAATGGGTGGAAAAAGATCGCCACATTGCCCACATCGTGGAGATGGGCTCCCACGTCGACGTCGCGGTGTTCACGGTGGGCGCGGCCGCGCGCGAGTCTTTGGCGCTGAACCTGGGCTATCTCAGCGAGGAGGAAACGCAGCTTATCCTGGAGCGCGCGGTAGGCGATGTCTGCTCCCGTTTCTTTGATGCTGAAGGCTGCGTGGCCGTGCCCGAGGTGGACGCGCGAACGGTGGGCATTACTTTCGACGCCCTGGCGGCGCGGCCGACACGCGTCCTCGTTGCCGGCGGGTCGGAAAAGACCGACGCCATTCGGGTGGTACTCGAGAAAGGATTGGCCACGCATTTGGTCATCGATCACAACACGGCGCAGCGTGTTCTGACAGGAGTGTGAGCCGTAACATAATCGTGAACAAATGTAAATAGTGCCATTGACATTTGTGCTAGCTGCGGTAGGCTAATGCTTGAAAGTCATTATCATTCCGATAGGAGTTCACCGTGTCTGAAGCCGTACACGCAACCGAATTTTCCACCGAAATCGCCACCCCGCACATCAACCCCAAGGGTGCAGAAATCGCAGAGACCATCCTGCTGCCAGGTGACCCACTGCGTGCAAAGTTCATCGCCGATACCTTCTTGGAAGATGTCGTCCAGTTCAACGAGGTCCGCAATATTCTCGGATTCACTGGCACCTACCAGGGCCACCGCGTTTCCGTCATGGGCACTGGCATGGGCATGCCTTCCATCGGTATCTACTCCTGGGAGCTCATCCATAACTACGGCGTGAAGAACCTGATCCGCGTCGGCTCCATCGGTGCACTGCAGGAAAACATCAACCTGCACGATGTCATCGTCGCCTCCGCCGCTTCCACCGACTCCAACTTCCTGAGCCAGTACAACCTGCCGGGCCAGTACTCTCCGACGGCTTCGTGGAAGCTGCTCAAGGCACTCGTCGATGAAGCAGAAAAGCAGGATGCCCACATCCACGTCGGCAATATCTTGAGCTCCGATGTCTTCTACAACTTCGACCAGACCGTCAATGACCGCTGGGCACACATGGGCGTGCTCGGCGTCGAGATGGAATCCGCTGCGCTTTATGCCATCGCTGCTGAGGCCGGCGTGAACGCCCTCGGTCTGTTCACCGTCTCTGACAACATCGCTGCCGATACCCACCTTTCGGCCGAGGAACGCCAGACTGCATTCCACACCATGATGAAGCTCGCACTGCCGCTGGCAGGCCTGGACTAGGAAGGATGGCTTAAAAAGCCATGTCAAAAGCTACAAACGCTAAGCCGTCGGGCGTCGTAAAGCGCGGCGTCGATGCAGCCCTCAACCCCAAGGCAGCCGTGCCGGTGTTGCTATTCTGCTTCGTTTTCTCCCTCGTGGTGGATAATGGTTTTAAGACCATGACCATGCCGATTGCACAAGGCTTGGGCATTGATGACAACACTGCTTCGCTGCAGGCATCCCTTGCCGGCGTCATCATCGGCATCGGCGCCGTGGTCTACGCGGCGCTGGCGGACTCCGTGTCCATCCGCAAGCTCATGATCACCGGTGTGCTGTTCGTGGCGGTCGGCTCGGTTATTGGTTTCGTGGGCTCGGGCTCCTGGCCCATCGTGCTGGCCGCCCGCCTAATCCAGACCACCGGCCTGGCCGCTGCGGAAACCCTGTACGTCATCTACGTGACCAAGCACCTATCTGAAGCAGACCAAAAGACCTACCTCGGCTTTTCCACCGCCGCCTTCCAAGCCGGCCTGCTGATTGGCGCGCTGACCTCCGGCTTTATCTCCACCTACATCTCGTGGACCGCGATGTTCCTCGTGCCGCTCATCCTCGTGCTGTGCATCCCCGCCATCCACAAGATGGTGCCCGAGGACGAAGCCGTCGAGGCAAACCTGGACGCGCTCGGCCTCTTCCTGGTGGGACTCTTTGCCACCGCGCTGACCATGTTCATGCAGGCGTTCAACTGGATGTGGTTCATCCTGGCCGTCGTGGCAGTGATTGGATTTACTCTGCACATCCGCTCCGCTAAGGCGCCCGTGGTGCGCCCGGAGTTTTTCACCGACGGCCGCTACGTGTGGGCCATCACCCTGGTGTTCTTCATCTACTCCACGCAGCTGGGCTACATCTTCCTGCTGCCATTTGCGGCCAACGAGCTGCACGGCATGAGCATTGACCGCGCCAGCCTGCTGATGATTCCGGGCTACGTCTGTGCCATCTTGGTCGGTGTCTTCTCCGGCAAGATCGGCAAAGTCCTGAACTCCCGCCAGACCATCTACACCGCGCTGGTCATGATCGTCGGCTCCCTGGCCGTAGCTGCTCTCTTCGTGCAGGTGCACGTCGCTGTGCTGGCCGTGACCATCGTGACCTTCGCCTCTGGCTTCGCGCTGATGTATGCACCGCTGGTCAACACTGCGCTGCAAAACATCCCGGCCGCGAAGTCCGGCATTGCCATCGGCTTCTACAACCTGACCATCAACATCGCCATCCCGCTCGGTATCGCGTACACCGCAAAACTCATTGATGTAAGCGATGGCTTCAACCTCGCCCTCGGCGTACTGACCGCCGTTGGCGCATGTGGCGCCGTCCTCTACGTCGTGGCCGACCGCGTTATGGCCCGCAAGGAAGCGCGCGAGGCGCGATCGGCGTCTCGCGCGGATTCCGTCGACGCTTCCGAAACACTCGCTTAAAGGAGAAGAAATGTCATCCAACGTCGCATCTATGATCGACCACACCCTGCTCAAGCCGGAAGCCACCGCGCAGGACGTCGCCGCACTCATCGAGGAAGCACATCGCCTGGGCACCTACTCGGTGTGCATTTCCCCGTCCCAGCTGCCGGTCGAGGTTCCCGAGGGCCTACACGTGGCAACCGTCGTGGGCTTTCCCTCCGGCGCCGTCAAGCCGGAGATCAAGGCCGCCGAGGCAGGCCTTGCCGTGAACAACGGCGCCGAAGAAATCGACATGGTCATCAACATCGCGCTGGCCATTGAGGGCCGCTTCGACGCACTTGAGGAAGAGATCCGCACCGTGCGCAGTGCCTGCCAGGGCAAGGTCCTGAAGGTCATCATCGAGTCCGCCGCGCTTTCCGACGACGCGATTGTTGCCGCCTGCCGCGCCGCTGAGGCTGCCGGTGCTGACTTCGTCAAGACCTCCACCGGTTTCCACCCAGCCGGCGGCGCCAGCGTGCATGCGGTAAAGCTCATGGCAGATACCGTGGGCGGCCGTCTCGGCGTGAAGGCCTCCGGCGGCATCCGTACTGGCGCGGACGCGCAGGCGATGATCGACGCCGGGGCCACCCGCCTCGGCCTGTCTTCCTCCGCTACGGTGCTGGCGGACCTAGAAAACTAGTGGCTTAGAAGCTGAATCGAGGAAACAATGTCACTTGTCGAATACGCTCGCACATGGGCCGAACACGACCCAGACCCGTTAACCCGTGACGAGGTCTTGGGGTGGATCGAGGCTGGCAACGAAGCCGCGCTGTCCGCCGCCTTCGCAGGCCCGCTGGCCTTCGGCACCGCCGGCCTGCGCGCCGCCGTTGGGGCAGGCGAGTCCCGCATGAACCGTGCAGTGGTCATCCGTACCACCTATGGCTTGGTTTCGTGGCTAAAGCAGCAGGTTGAAAACCCAGTCGTGGTCATCGGCTGCGATGCCCGCTACGGCTCGGCCGATTTCTACCAGGATGCTGCGGAGGTCATCTCCGCTGCCGGCGGCCGTGCATTGGTGCTGCCGAAGCAGAACCCGACGCCGCTGACCGCTTATAGCGTGCGCGAGCTCGGCGCCGACGCCGGCATCATGGTCACCGCCTCGCATAATCCGCCGGCCGATAACGGCTACAAGGTTTACCTGGGCGGCCGCGTGGCCACCGGCGATGCCAACGGCGTGCAGCTTGTCTCCCCGGCGGACGCAGAGATCGCAGCGGCGATTGCTGCGGCGCCGCCTGCCGACGAGGTGCCGCGTTCCGCCGACAACATCGAGGAAGTCGATACCCGCGCGCAGTACCTCGAGCGCGCCGCGAAGCTGGTGGGGCAGTCCACCAGCGCCAAGATCGCTTTGACCGCCATGCACGGCGTGGGTGCAAAGCTAGGCACCACGCTGCTCGAGAAGGTCGGCTTCGAGGTTTCCCTCGTACCGGAACAGGCCGAGCCGGACCCGGATTTCCCAACCGTTTCCTTTCCCAACCCGGAAGAGCCCGGCGCTCTGGACCTGGGCAAGGCACACGCGGAAAAGATCGGCGCAGACATCCTCATCGCATACGATCCGGATGCTGACCGTTGTGCGGCCGCTATCCCGACGCACGGTGCGGAAGGCGGCGTCGTCTGGCGTCAGCTCACCGGTGACGAGACCGGCGCCCTGCTGGGTGACTACCTGGCGCGCCGGGGCGTGGGCGGAACGTTTGCAAACTCGCTCGTGTCCTCGCGCCTGCTGGGCCGCATTGCCGCGCACTACGGCCTGCCGCATGAGGAAACGCTCACTGGTTTTAAGTGGATCGCCCGCACCCATGACTTGAGCTTTGGCTACGAGGAAGCCATCGGCTTTTGCCCCGACCCGCAGGCCGTGCGCGACAAAGACGGCGTGGCCACCTCGGTGGTTCTGGCCAGCCTGGCCTCGGAGTGCAAGGATGCAGGCATCACCCTGCAGGACCGTCTCGCGGAGATTTACTCCACCGTGGGCCGCCTGGCCACCGCTCCGCTGACCTTCCGTGTGGAAGACCTTTCGCTGATTACCCGCGGCATGGAAAAGATCACCTCGACCCCACCGACTCAACTGGCGGGCTCGGAGATTGCAAAGGCAGAGAAGTTTGCCCAAGGCATGAAGCTCTACACCGTGGACGATGACCGCGTCATCGTGCGCCCGTCTGGCACCGAGCCGAAGCTCAAGTGCTACTTGGAGTCCCCGGATCCGGCCCGCCTGGATGCCATTGCAGAGGATCTGCGGGTCTTCTTCGATATGTAACTGCAAGTTCTTTACCCTAGGCCGCTGGCAGTATTGCCGGCGGTCTATTTGTCTTTATGGCGTTGCTCGGTGGGCTCATCGCCCGCGAGCGCGATGAGCCGGTGGAAAAGACTAGGGGCTTCCCCGCCGTAGGCCGCCTCTGCTCATAGACTGGAATCATGAATGTTGAAGTGGATCCGCTGATTGAGGCGCTGTACTACTGGTCCGACGTCAGCGGCGTGTTATTGATGGGGATCATCGGTGGCACGCTTGCGCGCCAGCGCGGCTATGACATTGTGGGCTTTTTCTTCATTGCGATGTTCTCCTCTTTGGGCGGCGGCATGATTCGCGACGTCCTCATCAATCGGGGGACGGTCGCTGCGATGTCGCAGCCGGAGTACCTTTACCTTGCGTTCGCAGGCGCGCTGATTGCACGATTCATCTACTTCAAAGGCAGAACCTGGGACTATATCCAATCTCACGGGGATGCCGTAGTCTCCGCACTGTGGGCGGCAACCGGAACAGTGAAAGCGCTGACCTACGGCCTGCCCCTTATTCCCTGCGTCATGATGGGTGTGTTCACCGCCACCGGCGGTTCCATGATTCGTGACATCTGTATGGGGCGCGAGCCTGCTGTCTTTGGGGACAATCAGCCCACCGTCATTCCCGCCGTGGCTTGTTCGGCCGTGGTGCTGGTTGCCAATTCGCTCGATAGCCTGGCGTGGGGCATGCTCGTTGGCCCAGTGGCATCCTTTGTCCTTACCATGCTGGGAATCTGGGCGGGATGGCGGGTCCCCGCGCGTCAAGAGTGGGCACCGCTTAATGACACCGCCGCGCAGGTCATGGTGCTCGCCCGTAAAGCTGAAGATAAAAGCCGGGCAGTGGGGCGTCGTCTAGAGCCCACAAAGCTGCGCGCGTGGCGGCACCAGCAGATGGAAAAAGCACTGCAGCGCAGGATTGAGAAACAGGTGCGGGCCGGCAGGCGCCGTACGGAGGCGGCCTCGGATGTCTCGGACTTTATGGAGGCATTTGCTGAAGACGTCGCTGAGATGCACCAGGATCCCACTCCGGATGCGGCCGAAAGTCATGGCTTCCTGGATGGAATTGGTGTGGATATCAGCGGCGATTCCTACGAAAATTATGACGAGGAAAGCCAGCAGTTAAGTCTTGATGGCAGTAAAGTGCAGCGAGATATACTCGACATGATTCTCGCCGACGAGAAACTGACAGATGAGCTGGTTGAAAGACTCGTTAAGCGCTATGAGGAACGGAATCAGGGCTGATTTCCCAGGACATTCCCAGCGTCGAGGCCGAGCTTTTTACGCGGTGGGCTAGCTACTGTGGAATACATGAACCTGATTAGCTACTTCTTCATTCGGTTGTGGCAGGTTGGCATCGACCACGTGTTGCCCCTTTTAGCATTGTTGCTGCTGGGCATGTTGGTCCCGCGTTTGGGCCGGCTCGCCATTCGCGTCCTCGAATCGAGGCTCGATGAAAGCGAAGAATCGACCAAAGCCAGATTGGCCTTGGGCGGCGCTCTGGTCTACGTGCTGCAAGCGGTGGCCTATTTTTTGTTGGTTTTGGCCGCTCTTTCCAACCTGGGTGTGCCTGCGCTGGGCGCTGCGATCCCTGCGACTGTGGTTTCCGCTGCCTTGGGCTTCGGTGCCCAGAAGATTATCGGTGATTTCCTAGCGGGCTTTTTCATCCTCTCCGAGAAACAATTCGGCGTGGGAGATTACGTCAGTTTCGACGGTGCTACCGGAGTCGAGGGCACAGTCGTTGCATTGACCCTGCGCACAACCAAGGTGCGTACCCCTACCGGCGAAGTGGTCATGGTGCCCAACGGTTCCGCTGGAGTAGTGACCAACTACTCGCAGGACTGGTCCCGTGCCGTCGTGGATTTGGCTGTGCCGCTCCACGAGGGTGAGACCTTGGAAGAAATAACCACCCGGGTCCGTTCCATTTCGGAACAAGCTATTCAAGACCCCACAATTGCGGACGACGTCGCCGGCGAGCTGGAAATCCTCTCCGCCACGGGCATCGTGGAACCCACCGTGGCAGGCCAACCATGGCAGGTCAAGTACCGCGTGCTGGTGCAGGTGAACCCCTCGCGGCAGTGGGCCGTTGAACGCGCTATTCGCTCGGCACTGCTGTCAGCTTTTTGGGATCACTACAATTTGCCAGCCGATGCCGCTGGGGCTGTCCCATTTCCTATGGATAGGATCACTGGCGCAGCCTCCCCAGACACTGATGCGCCTGGGGGTGCGAAGCCGTCTGCGCAGCAACCGGTGAGCGCAGAAGGCCCGGAGGAGTCTGCTGCCGCGGCAATGGCGGCGTCGGAAAGCGCTAGCAACAACGCCACGAAGTCTTTTAGCAATGCGGGCGATAGCGCGCATCTGGAAAGCGATGCGGTGGAATCCAAGGACCACGGGCCCGGCCGCCCCGCTACCGCCGATGCTGATTCAGATTTAGAAGACGCTGACGCACACACCAGCATCTGGCGGCAGGACGCTCCCTCGGGAAAGTTCCGCAGGCTATGGACCCTGGGTGGACGCGTACGTTCTTCAACCACCAGCCTCTTGGTGGGGCTCTTGGTTACCGGGTTGCTTCTCTTTGCGTCGTGGGACCCCGAAGATGCCGGTACAGGCTGGCTCAACCCCGCCTACTGGACGGAGCGTAAAGCGCCGGCCACCACCAGCGCCCCCGTCCCGACCGCGGAACCAGAGGTCTCGGCCACTGAAAACCCAGGCGCAGACAACGTAACGGAGGAATCTGCCGATGCTTACGCTCCATCCAGTGAGCCGAATGACGCGAATTCGGATGGAGCCGCGGCAGACGAGAATTCTGATGACTCGAAAAAGAATCGCGACGAGCGCCGCATGCGGGAGGACACCCTAGGCGGCCAAGAGAGCACGGCGCCGGCCGCCCCGACCCCGCAAGACACGGCTGGGGCTACGCCTGGCGACGACGCGGGAGCCACGGACACCCCGGCTGGGGAGGAAACGGAGCAGCCGAGCGTGGCTAACTAATTCTGGTCCGATTCTGGAAAGAATGGGAGGCTCTTTCGTTTTCGATGGGTAAAGTTGCAAAGTATGAGTTCGTTATCGCACCTCGAGGCCTGGCCGGTAGAAACAGTTTCAGCAGCGCTGATTAAAGGCGATTGCGTTGTGGAATCCTTAGGCGATACCTCGCGGCAGTTTCCCGTGGCTTCAGTGACGAAACTGGTCTCGGCTTATGCTGTGCTTCTAGCGGTCGAAGAGGGGGCAGTCGAGCTGGATCAGGCAGCGGGTCCTGAGGGGTCGACGCTTCGACACTTGCTCTCCCATGCGTCGGGGGTGGCCTTTGATTCTCGGCAGCTGCAGCGCCCAGTAGGGCAGCGGCGCATCTACTCATCGGCTGGTTATGAGTGGGCTGCGCAAGTGGTAGAGGAAGCCACAGGGATGGCGTTTCCGGACTATCTCAGCGAGGGGGTGTGCAAGCCGCTGGGAATGAACGCTACTTTTCTCAATGGCTCTGCCGGCCATGGCTTGATTTCCACGGTCGACGATCTCACGGTCTTTGCACAAGAGGTCCTCAAACCGCGTTTGCTGCATCCGAGCACTGTGGCTGAGATGCGCACAGTCCAGTTCCCAGGGCTGCGGGGTATTGTTCCCGGATACGGCAGCTTCAAGGATTGTGCCTGGGGCCTAGGTTTTGAAATCCACGCGAAGAAGGAACAGTGGATGGGCACCCTGCCTGCCGACGCCGTCGGCCACTTCGGCATGTCTGGCACCTACCTCTGGGTGGCCGGGGACTGGGCCATGGTCGCATTGACTGACCGCGATTTTGGCAGCTGGGCTAAGCCCCTGTGGGCAGAGTCCAATTCAGCGATTTGGAAAGAAATAAGCTCCTAGCGTGGAGACAGCGGTGCCTTTGCTTAGTGGGAGTTGAGGAAGTCCCAAACCTCACGAGTGGCGGTCGGGTTGTTCGGGAACCACGTGTGCTCGCCGCCTGGAACCGTGTAGAGCACTGTGTCAGCAGCGCATCCTTGCATCTGCTCAGCGTTGAAGCTTCCGCGTGACTCGATGGACTTGCTGTTGATATCGCAGCCGTTGCGTTCGCCCACGGCGCGGAAGGCCTGGACAACGGAGAGGTAGGTTCCGCCGTGCAGGTTGGAGCCGGATTCATAGTACGGAGCGGTCGTGTCCTCAGTTCCATGCAGGAACAGCGTCGGAACCGAGCCAGAGCAGCCCGTGTAGATGGGGCCATAGTTTGCGGTTGCGACTCCAGCTACCGCATCAACGAGGTCCGGCGCTTGGCATGCCAAGTTCATGGCCATTCCACCGCCGTTGGATAGGCCCGTGGCGTAGGTGCTGTTGATGTTGTAGCGAGCGTGGAGGGAATCGGAAATCGCGCGCACGAAGGCTACGTCCTTGCCGCGGGCGCCGCCGTATCGGGGGCCCTCCCAGCCAAAGTGGCCGTTCTGGAAGGTGGGCTGCGGGTAGATCACGATGGCTTCGCCGTTAGCCGCCTCCGAGAGACGGATGATCTCCTGGGCGCGCGGAGCTTCGTGGTCCATGCCACCGAATCCGAAGACCAAGTCATAGGACTTGGCGGGGTCAAAGCCTTCCGGCAGCTGCAGGATGTAAGAGCGGTTTCCTTGGCCGGCAACGTTAACGGACTCAGTGGTACTGGTCCCGCCGACGCCGGTGGAGCCAGTCGAGCTGGTGAGCTGGCCGAGAACGTCAGTCAGCTGAGGGGACAAGCCAAAAGCTTCGTCCAACGAAGAGCCTGAGACGGACTGTGCCGTGGCGACCGGGCTGAGGACGGCGAGGGAAAGAGTGGCCGCCCCCGCGGCGGCAACGAGCTTGTTGAGGCGCATGAGGTTAAACGATAGCGGCGAAACTTTCGGGCGACAAAGGAGTGTGATTTATAGCAGATTCTGTAACGCATGCGACGCAAGTAAACTAGTGTGCCGCATGTGAATTTTCAACCTTTGGTTGAGATTGAGCAAATGGGGGTTGAAGTGGTTGTTTAGGGTTGATGGGGTTTATGTGACGGGGAAGAATCGGCCCAAACGCGAAGACAGTTCGTTGGGGAAGACGAAGCTCGTCTGGCGCGCTCCAGCTGCCCCCTCGCGGGGGTAGCTTCAGTGCGCTTTAAACATGTCGAAGGAGAATCGGCGTGAATACTCGCGTTCACGAAGTCGTCGCTTGCGCGACGTCGCCAAGCGCCTGGCCGCACCGCAATGTCGGACAGGTGCGCACCGCCGTGCTCACAATTGCGGGAATGCCCCGCACGCTGCGCCCGGCAATCGAGCGTGCCATGGCACGCTGCATCACCACAGAATCGGAATTCATCGTCCCCGGCGACGATCCGCTCACCGCCCAATGGTGCACGCGGTGGTACCGCGACATGCCCGGCGACGCCGAGCTCGCCCGCGCTGCCACCGGAACCCTCCCGGTAGGCATCGGCTGCCGCCAGGTGCTCACCGGAACGCACGAAGAGCTCGCCGCCCTCGGAAGGGCAGTCGAGCTCTTAGCAGGGGAATACGGGTTCAACGCCCGCGTTGACGTGGCTTAATCGGCCTTGGGGAAGGGCTGCGTCACGCGGTCGGCCAACTCGGCCACCGAATCGATGACCTGGTTCGGTCGGTAGGGGTAGCGCTGAATCTCGGCATCGTCGCTGATGCCCGTGCGCACGAGGATGGTCTGCAGGCCCGCCTCAAGGCCCGACTTCACATCGGTGTCCATGCGGTCACCAATCATGACCGTGTTCTCCGAGTGCGCACCGATGTGGTTGAGTGCCGAACGCATCATGACCGGGTTGGGCTTACCCACGTAATAGGGCTCGCGGTTCGTGGCCGCGGTGATGAGTGCGGCAACGGCACCCGTGGCAGGCAGTACGCCCTGTGGGGCTGGGCCAGTGACGTCCGGGTTGGTCGCTATAAAACGCGCGCCCCCGCGAATCAGGTTGATGGCCGTTGTGATTGCCTCAAAAGAATAGGTGCGGGTTTCGCCCAAGACCACGAAATCTGGGTCGTTGTCGGTCAGAACCCACCCTGCCTCGTGAAGGGACGTCGTCAAGCCCGATTCGCCCACCACATAAGCCTTGCTCTCGCCCGCTTGGGTGGTGAGGAAAGCGGCAGTGGCCGTGGCGGAGGTCCAAATGCGCTCCGCGGGGATGTCGAGGCCCGTGTTTTTGAGGCGAGCGGATAGGTCGCGCGGGGTGGACATGGAGTTGTTGGTGAGGACCATGAACTCGATGTCGTTGTCATACAGGGACTGGATGAACTTGTCCGCGCCGGGAATCATCTCGCCCTCTTTGATGAGGACGCCGTCCATATCGGAAAGGTAAGAAATCACTTCTGCTCCTCCAAGTGCTTGTCCACGTATTCGGCAAGTTGGCCGATGGTTTCGATGCCTAGCATTGTCTCCTCATTGAAGCGCACCTTGAAGCGCTCCTCGGCTCGCACGGCCAGCTCGATGCGCTCAAGCGATTCCACGCCTAAGTCGGCGAGCTTGGCGTCGCGCTCCAAGCCTTCCGCGCTGCCGGTGACCTTGGTAATCAGCGCGGTGATTTCGCTGTAGGTGTCTTCTGCGGGCTCCTCCTTTTGCGGGGTCTGGTTGAAGCGGGCTTGCAATTGCGCGGAGAGGTCGTTTGCCATGCGGTCCAGTCTAATAGGGTCATATCAGTAGGTGCGGCTATTATCAGAAGGTCATGATTAATAGGGCTCGAGCAAAGACGATTGTGCACAGTTGGGCGCGCCGTTTGCGGCCGACGCGTCGCAACGAACAGCACCTCATCTACGAGTCCCTGCACAATCACACGGACGAGCCCGGGCTGACTGGAATCGATTCCTTGGGCACCGTGCGCAACGATGGCCTGGACATCGCGTGGTACGAGGTCGGCCCGCAGGACTCGGACATCACTGTGGTGTTCATCCACGGCTACTGCCTGTCCGCGGAGGCCTACTACAGTCAGGTGGACTACATGCGCCGGCATTTCCCGGAGGTACGCTGCCTGCTTGTCGACATCCGCGGCCACGGCCTTTCCACCGAAGTCGCCCCTGCGCAGTGCACGGTGGACGCCGCGGCTGACGACGTCCTCGCTGTCCTTTCCGAGCGTGCCTCCCGGGGCAAGCTCGTGGTCGTGGGGCACTCTTTGGGCGGAATGGTGGCGCTCAATGTGATTCGCCGCGCGCCGGACGAGGTGTACCAGCGCATTGACTCGGCGCTGTTGATTGCGACGTCGATGCGCCGCTTTGCGGCGAAGGGCGTGGCGCAGATTCTCGAGTCGAAGGCGCTGGGTAGTTTGTATCACGCGTGCATGCGGCTGCCGAGGCGGATGGACCGCATCCGCTTTGAGGTCGCGCAGTGGGTCGCGCCGCTGTTTGCTGCTTTGCTGGCGGGCTTTCCGCAGATGGAGAAGCTGCAGTTCCATGTAGCCATGCTGATGGACACGCCGCTGTCCAGTTACACGGGCTTCTTTGACGACCTTCTCGACCACTCCGAGTACGCCGCCGCCGACCGCCTGGCCCGCTTGCGTGGTGAGGTTATTGTGGGATCTGCGGACATCGTGACTCCGCGCAGCCAGTCGGACGTCATCTTGGAGCACTGGCCGGCCGCCCGGCTGACTGAGGTGGACGGCGCAGGCCACATGGTCATCCTCGAGGAGCCCGAGGCCATCTCGGAGGCGCTTGGTCGCCTCTTGGTTCCGTTGGTGGACTAGCGTTGCCGCGGCCGCCGGCCCTTTGCCGGCCCTTTGCCGGACCTTTGCCGACCACCGCGCGCCTCCGCTTGTTTCCCAGAGCCCCCGGCTGGTTTGGCCCCATTCGTTTGGTCCCTTTGTGGGGTAAAGGGACCACTAGCGGCTTCTGCCCGGAACCGGTTACTCGTAAAACTACCCTTAGTAGGGGACCCAACCAATGGGACCGGTTGGCCGGTCGGCCAGCGAGCTCGTTGTACGACAAGCCTGCGCCCTTCTGCGCCCTTCTGTGCCTTTCTGTGCTCCGGCCGCACCGCAAAACGAGAAGACCGCCCCTCGGCGCCCTGCTAAGCGGGCAACCGAGGAGCGGCCTAAACCGTCCTAGAGCGAGTTATTACTCCTCGTCGCTGGAGGTGGACTCGGTGGCGGTAGGGTCATCGAGCTTCAGCTTGGCAGCTGCTTCCTCGACGACGGAACGCTCCACCTTGCCCTCGCGTGCCAGACCCTCAAGGGTTGCCACGACGATGGACTCGGCGTCGATGTTGAAGTAGCGGCGAGCACCCTCACGGGTATCGGAGAAGCCAAAGCCGTCCGCGCCCAGCACGATGTAGGTACCCGGAACGTAAGGACGAATCTGTTCCTGCAGGTCCGTGGTGAAGTCGGAGACACCAACGAACGGGCCGTCGAAGCTCTTGAGCTGCTTGGTAGCAAACGCCTCGGTCGGCTCAACGCCCTTCTGCAGTGCCTCCTTGTTGCGGCGCGCGCCGTCGCGAGCCAGCTCAACCCAGGAGGTCACAGAGAACAGGGAAGCCTTGACGTCGTAGTCGTCAGCCAGGATCTTCTGTGCACGCAGCGCCTCGTGCACACCCACACCGGAAGCCAGGATGTTGGCAGGGATGGAGCCGCCCTCAGCGGTGTTGTAGTGGTAGATACCCTTGTGCAGACCGTCGACGTCGAGGTTCTCCGGCTCAGCAGGCTGGCTAACTGGCTCGTTGTACACGGTCAGGTAGTACATGACTGCCTCGGAGTTCTCGCCGTACATGCGGTTGATACCGCGGTGAATCAGGTGAGCCACCTCGTAGCCGAAGGCTGGGTCGTAGCTGATGACGGCAGGGTTCGTGGAAGCCAGAACCGGGGAGTGACCGTCCATGTGCTGCAGGCCCTCACCGGTCAGGGTGGTGCGGCCAGCAGTTGCACCGATGATGAAGCCGCGGCCCAGCTGGTCGCCGGCAGCCCAGAAGGAGTCGCCGGTGCGCTGGAAGCCGAACATCGAATAGAAGATGTACAGCGGAATCATCGCTTCGCCGTGAGTTGCATAAGAAGTTGCGGCCGCGGTGAAGGACGCAGTCGCGCCTGCCTCGGAGATACCCTCGTGCATGATCTGGCCGTCGGTAGCCTCGCGGTAAGACAGCATCAGGTCGTTGTCCACCGGCACGTAGTTCTGGCCACGCGGGTTCCAAATCTTCAGAGTCGGGAACCAAGAGTCCATACCGAAGGTACGAGCCTCATCCGGGATAATCGGCACGATGCGCTTACCCAGCTCCTTGTCGCGCATGAGCTCCTTAAAGGTACGCACAAGCGCCATGGTGGTAGCCACGTTCTGCTTGCCCGAGCCCTTACGCACGGAGCGCAGCTTATCGATGTCCGGGGTGACCAGCGGAGTGAACTTCTCACGGCGCTCCGGCAGGAAGCCGCCGAGTTCTTTACGGCGCTCCAGCATGTACTTGATTTCCGGCGCATCGTTACCCGGGTGGTAGTACGGCGGTGCGTAAGGATCCTTCTCCAGAACCTCGTCCTCGATCGGGATACCCTGCTTGTCGCGGAAGAGCTTGAGGTCTTCCAGCGTCAGCTTCTTCATCTGGTGGGTAGCGTTGCGGCCCTCGAAGCTGTGGCCCAAGCCGTAGCCCTTGATGGTGTGAGCCAGGATGACGGTCGGCTTGCCAGTACCCTTGTTATCCAAGGCCTTCGCATACGCAGCGTAGATCTTGCGGTAGTCGTGGCCACCGCGGCGCAGTGCCCAAATCTCATCGTCGGAGAGGTCCTCAACCAGCTTGAGGGTGCGTTCGTCGCGGCCGAAGAAGTGCTCGCGGACATACGCGCCGTCGTTAGCCTTGAAGGTCTGGTAGTCACCATCAGAAGTGGTGTTCATGATGTTGACCAGGGCGCCGTCCTTGTCGGCATTGAGCAGCCTGTCCCAGCCGCGGCCCCAGATGACCTTGATGACGTTCCAGCCAGCACCGCGGAAGAAGGACTCCAGCTCCTGAATGATCTGAGTGTTACCGCGAACCGGGCCGTCGAGACGCTGCAAGTTGCAGTTGATGACGAAGGTCAGGTTGTCCAGTTCGTAGAGGGCAGCGGTCTGCAGGAGGCCGCGGGACTCTGGCTCGTCCATCTCGCCGTCACCCAGGAAGGCCCAGACGTGCTGCTCGGAGGTGTCCTTGATGCCGCGGGTCTCCAGGTACTTGTTAAAGCGTGCCTGGTAGATAGCGTTCATCGGGCCGATGCCCATGGAAACGGTTGGGAACTCCCAGAAATCAGGCATCAGACGCGGGTGCGGGTAGGAAGGTAGGCCCTTGCCCTCGCCGCGGGAAACCTCCTGGCGGAAGCCGTCTAGGTCTTCCTCACTCAGGCGGCCTTCCATGAAGGCACGGGCGTACATGCCCGGGGAGGCGTGGCCCTGGAAGAAGATCTGGTCACCGCCAGACGGATCATCCTTGCCCTTGAAGAAGTGGTTAAGGCCAACCTCGTAGAGCGGGGCCGCACCAGCGTAGGTGGAGATATGGCCGCCGACGCCGATGCCTGGGCGCTGCGCGCGGTGCACCATGATTGCTGCGTTCCAACGGATCCAGCGGCGGTAGCGCTTTTCGAGTTCCTCGTCGCCAGGGAATTCTGGCTCCAAATTGGTTGGAATGGTGTTGACAAAGTCGGTGGAGGTCAAGGAAGGCAGAGGGACGCGTTTCGCGGTCGCACGCTCCAGCAGGCGGAGCATCAGGTAGCGGGCGCGCTCTGGATCGGAGTTATCCAGCAGGCCATCGAGTGAGTCCATCCACTCGCGGGTTTCCTCGGGATCGCTGTCATGCAGGTATGAAGCAACTCCGTCACGGACGATCGGGAAGTTGGAGTCACCCTTTACGGCGTCCTGGTCAGCCATTTAAACCTCCTAGATTGGATTTACACAGTTTGCATACCAGAATACGCCTCCCCCGATCATCTGTGTGTGTGAAGGGGGCATAGGCAGCTTCACTGCCGGTGAAGTCGATTATTTGCGAACTTTGCAAAAGGTGATTGTGCGGTAAATCTGCAGTGCAATCGCGAAAAGTGGGGCAGAAGGCGTTATGATCTTTTCCATGCCAGAAAAAGGAAGGAATCAAGTAGTGGCTGATGCGGCCAGCAAACTCGGCATCCGTGAAGGGCAGATCGCCCTTGAATTGGGATGGGATGAGGATTGCGATGCCAGCATCTCCGAATCTATTGAGGACGTTCTCGGCGAGGACTTTCTCGAGGAGGAGAGCGACGAGCTTTGCGACGTCGTGCTTCTCTGGTGGCGAGCCGAGGATGGCGACCTTGTCGACGGGCTCGTTGACGCCTCCCGCCCGCTTGGCGACGCCGGCCGAGTGTGGCTGCTGACCCCAGGTGCGGGCAAGCCGGGCAACCTCGCTCCAGGTGAGATCTCTGAATCAGCCCAATTGGCTGGCTTGGTGCAGACCAAAGCAGAGCGTTTGGGCGAATGGCAAGGTTCCTGTCTTGTTGCCCGCGGAAACACCAAGAAGTAGTAATAACCTGCGGATTTGTAGCTTGGCGCTTGAATGGGCTAACCTTGTGCAAGCGTCAAAGCGCACTGCGGCTTTAGCTCAGCTGGAAGAGCAACTGGTTTACACCCAGTAGGTCGGGGGTTCGATCCCCTCAGGCCGCACAATGTGAAGTCTCGCGACATCGTTCCTATCGGTGTCGCGGGACTTTTCGTTTTGCTACTTAGCCCCTGATCTGCGTAACTGACGAGGAAGCCGCGTCCAGAGCAGAACCGGTGGGCTTCGTTGGCAGTTGTGCACGTTTCAGCTTCTGTCGTCGGTCCTCGGTGCAATGCGCAGGGCCTTGCGTCGTGTTTGTGGTCGGTGCCGGCTCCGCGGTGTCCTGCTTTGCCCGCTGGATCTGCGTAACTGACGAGGAAGCCGCGTCCAGAGCAGAACCGGTGGGCTTCGTTGGCAGTTGTGCACGTTTGGCCGCCGACCCCACCGTTCCGTGGCCCAAAACTGCAGCGGCGCTAGAGCGCAGCGAGCAGCGCGTCGATGTCCTCGATGGAGCTGACGAAGAAGTCGGCGTCGTCGAACTCGGCCTGGCTGCCGTGGCCCCAAGCTACGAGAGCAGTGCGGATGCCCAGTGGACGCGCGCCCTCGACGTCGTGGTGGCGGTCGCCCACCATTAGGATTCGTTCCTCGTGGCCACGCAGGTTCATCGAGTCGAGCACCCACTCGATGACGTGGCGCTTGGTGGGGCGGGAGCCGGTGGCGTCGTCGGCACCGCCAATGAAGTCGAAGTAGCCTGCAACCCCAAGGTGTGTGAGCATCTGCCGCGCCATGTCCTCGCCTTTGCTCGTGGCCGTACAAATGGTGTGCCCCGCCGCCTTCCACCGAGGTAGTGCTTCGGCCCAGCCAGGGAAGAGCTCCGCTTCCTGCCAACCAAAGTCGTGGTAGTAGCCTCGGAAAGTCGCCACCGCGCGTGGGATGTCCTCAGCCTTCATGCCGAACAGCCCAAGCGTTATCTCCAGCGGCGGGCCGGGAAAAGAATGCAGCTGCTCGAGCGTGGGAACGGGGTAGCCCAAGTCGGCAAAAGTTAGCTGCGCACAGCGGGAAATCCCTGGAAAAGAGTTGACCAAAGTGCCGTCGACATCGAGAAAGATATTCACGCGATCAACTCTAGGACAGCGTACGGCTTAAAAGCGCTCCTGGCCGCGTTCGCGAATCTTCTCATAGAAGTCTGGCTTCGAGTCGCCGTAGCGGGAGCGCGCGCGGCGTGATTGAGGGGCTGCCTGGGCCTCGGCAGAAGGGGCCTCAGCAGAAGGCGCCGGAGCAGGGGCCGCCGCGGCGGGGGATTGGAGGGGCTCGAAAGGGGAGGCGTCGTCAAGCGGGGCGTGCAAAGCCGCCTCCTCCTCGCGGGCGCGGCGGCGCTCGCGGATCTCAGACCATACGAAGTAACCCAAGCCCAGCGGCGCCATGATGCCGAAGGCAATCCACTGGTAGCCGTAGGAAAGGTGGTTACCGCGGTCGAGCTGCGGGACCTCCAGCGCGGTCAACTCGCCCGGCTGCTCTGGGGAGAGCTGGATGTAGTCCTTGCCCAGCTTCGTATCCGTGAGCGACGCGACTTCCTCCGTATGAATGGAGTAGACCTGCTGGTAGCCCTCCTGGTCAATCGGTGCGGAAGAGTGCTGCGGCTCGTCGGCGCGGATCATGCCCGTGATGGTGACGTCCTCAGCGGGAGCCGGGGGAATCTCCGGAACGGTGTTGCCTTCGCCTGCGGCAATCCATCCGCGATTGACTAACATCGTGAGACCGGAATCTGTCTGGAACGGGACCAAGGACTGGTACACCGCGCCCGAGGAGACGGGGCGCAAACGCAGCAGCACCTCGTCGTCGGCGAGGTAGTGGCCGGTGAGCGTGGCGCGGGACCACTCGTCGTCCTTGATGGCGCCGTCCTTAGTCACCACCTCATTAAGCGGACGCGGATCCGCCTCGTAGGCCTCCGCAATGAGGTGATTGCGCTCCACAATCTGGTCATCCTTGCCTAGCTGCCACGGCGCTAGAACCGTGAACGCAAAGTAGGAGAAGGCAACAACAAAGATGAGCAGCAGTACCCACCCAGGCTTGAGGAACGTCTTCAGCATGCCTTTTATCCTAGACCCGCTCTTGGCGAATCCAATCCAGCAGGCCAGGGACGGCGGCTTCAATTTCCTTGCGGGTGCGCGCGAAGTCCTCGGCAGTGCCGTAATAAGGATCCTCGATGTTCTGGTCCTCGGCGTTCGGGTCGAAGCTGCGCATCAAGCGCACACGCTCTGTGTCGATGCCGCGCTTGATGAGGGCGTCGCGGTGGCCGGAGTCCATTGCGATGAAAAGGTCCGCGTCCATGTGCTCGGGGCCCAGCTGTGCCGCGCGGTGCGTTGCGCCGTCGTGGCCGCCGCTGCGCAGCTCGGCGATGGCGCGCTCGTCAGCGCCTTGGCCCACGTGCCAGCCGCCAAGGCCGCAGGAGGACGTGCGCGCGATGAGGTCGAGCATGTCGTTCTCCATGGCATCGCGAACGATGATTTCCGCCATGGGGGAGCGGCAAATATTGCCCGTGCATACAAACACGAGGTGCAATGCGGAGGGATTGTCCTCAGAAGTCATCAGGCTACGACCTTAGAGCAAATAGAACGATTTCTGAACGAAAGCTAGGATAGTGCAGCAGCGCGCAGAGAGCGAAAAACACAGTGATACAAGCACGAAGGAGGCCCGCTATGGCCCACACTTCCACCACCGTTGGCGAGGTCCGCCGCGTCCTTGAAGAGGCATATCCACCGCACTTGGCTGAGAGCTGGGATGCGGTCGGTCTCATTTGCGGCGACCCAGACGATTCCGTTACCAAAGTCGCCTTCGCCTTGGACTGCACCCAGTCCGTCGCGGAGCAGGCCGTCGCCAGCGGGGTGCAGATGCTCGTCGTTCACCACCCGCTTCTTTTGCGCGGAGTGACCTCCGTGGCGGCTGATACCCCCAAAGGCAAGGTCATCCACACCCTGCTCAAGGGCGGCGTTGCGCTGTTTGCTGCGCACACCAATGCGGACAAGGCGCGCCCCGGCGTCAATGACAAGCTCGCGGAGCTGGTGGGAATCGAGCCAGGCCGCCCCGTCGTGCCGCACGAGCGCTTTGACGGCGAGGTTCCCGCGGATGCGCTGGGTCTTGGCCGCATCGGCGAGCTGCCCGAGCCATTGACCCTGCGCGAGTTCACACAGCAGGTGGCGAACGCGCTGCCGGAAACCGCCTGGGGGATTCGCGCGGCGGGTGACCCGGAGGACGTCGTCAAGCGAGTTGCCGTATCCAGCGGCTCCGGGGATTCGTTCCTGGACACCGCGCGCGAGCTGGGCGTGGACGTCTATGTCACCTCGGATCTGCGCCACCACCCCGTGGACGAGCACCTACGCGCCGGGGGACCTGCCGTCATCGATACGGCCCACTGGGCCAGCGAGTTTCCGTGGACCTCGCAGGCGCGCGATATCGTGGTGGAAGCATTAAAGGTGGATACTGAAATCATCGAGCTGCGCACCGACCCATGGACTATCTCTGCGCATGGGGAAAATCATGAGCAGCCAAAGGAGAACTAAATGAAACTGACACAGCAACTGCAGCCTGTCCTACTGGAACTTGCCAACCTGGAGCGCTCCCAAGGCGTGGGCGGCGAGAAGGTCGTCCCAGAACAGCAGGAGTACGAGCAGGCTCAAGCAAAGCACAAGCGGCTTGTCGACGCCGCCGGTTCCGCCCAGCTCGCAGTCGACGACATGGAGCTGGAAATCCTGCGCATCCAGGCCGATGAGCGCAAGCTGCGTCAGCGCGAGCGCGATGACAAGGCCCAGCTGGGCGCCGAGGTCGATCCGGAGCGCCGCAAGGACCTGGAGCATGACCTGTACGCTGCGAAGTCCCGCATTGCGGATCTGATGAGTGAGCTGCAGGAAGCCCACAACGAGATTCACGCCCTGCGTTCCAACCGTGACGTACACGGTGCGCGCGTGGACGAGTCGCAGCGTCAGCTGGAGGTTCTCGCACGTGCCGCGGAGGCAGCTAACGACGCCGCCGCGAAGCAGGCGGACCCGGCTATCCGCATCGGTGAGCTGCGCGCGCAGCTGCCTGCCGACGTCCTCGCAGACTACGACACCGTGCGCCACGAGAACGGGGTGGGCGCTGCCGCGTTCAAGGGCCGCGCCTGCGGCGGCTGCTTCATCGTGTTGCCGCCGGCTGAGCAAAACGCCGTGCGCAATGCGCCTGCCGACGTCCTCCCGCAGTGCAGCGACTGCGGCTCCTTCTTGGTGCGTCCTGCCTAATGAAGCTGGTTATTTTTGCTGACGGTGGCTCCCGTGGCAACCCGGGCATCGCGGGTTCTGGCACGGCTGTCTACTCCGCTGACCGCAAGCAGCTGCTGCGGGAAATCGCGTATGTGGTGGGCACAAAGTCCACCAACAACGTGGCTGAGTATCACGGCTTGCTGCGCGGTTTGGAGGCCGCCGTGGAGATGGGCGCGGACGACGTCGACTTCTACATGGACTCCAAGCTCGTCGTCGAGCAGATGAATGGGTGCTGGAAGATCAAGCACCCCGACATGCAGGCCTTGGCGTTGGAGGCACGCAAACTCATCGACCAGATTGGCAGCTTCACGCTGACCTGGGTGCCGCGTGCCAAAAACAAGGCTGCCGACGCCCTGTCCAACGTGGCGATGGATGCTGCCGCTGCGGGTGCCCCGGTGGGAATCGTGGGCGCGGGCGAAGAGACCGCAGACAGCCCCAACAGCGCCACCGAGCCCGCGGCAGATACCGCAGCGCCGCAGCCCAGCGACTGGATGACCGAGCAAGGCCCAGTCACGCGCTTTATCCTCGTGCGCCACGGCCAGACCGAGATGTCCGCTGCCAAGCAGTACTCCGGCCATGCTGACCCAGAGCTGACCGAGCTGGGCAAGAAGCAGGCGCTCGCAGCCGCGCAGGCACTCGCCGAGACACAGGTCGACGCCATCGTCTGCTCGCCGCTCAAGCGCTGCCAGCAGACCGCCCAAGCCATCGCGGCCAGCGTGCGCCCCGCTCATCCCGACGGTACCGAGGGCGAAAAGTTGAGCATTGAGACAGTCGAGGGTCTTATCGAAGTCGACTTTGGTCTCTGGGAGGGCAAGACTTTCGCGCAAGCGCATGCCACGGACGAGGAGCTGCACAGCCAGTGGCTCGAGGATCCTTCCGTGGCCTGCCCCGGCGGCGAGTCCTTGCAGCAGGTTCACCGCCGGGTGCGCAAGACCCGCCAGGAGTTGCAGGAAAAGTACGCGGGCAAGACCGTGGTTGTGGTCTCGCATGTCAATCCGATCAAGTCCTTTATCAGGCAGAGCTTGGACGCAGGGCCGGTGACATTTAATCGCTTGTTCTTGGACTTGGCGTCGATAAGCATTGCGGAATTCTGGGACGGCGGCTCTATGCTGCGCGGCTTCAACGATGTGGGGCATTTGCGGGCTCTGGGCTAGACTGTAACCCGCGAATGAGCCGACCGGGTGAACGCGTCTTTTCCGAACCAACCTCCACGAGGGGTAAGGCGGGGGACGAGGAAAGTCCGGACTCCACAGAGCACAGTGGTTGCTAACGGCAACCCGGGGCGACCCGCGGGCAAGTGCAACAGAAAGTAGACCGCCGCACGGCTTCGCTACGCCTCGTCGTACGAAGATCCGTGAGGTAAGGGTGAAACGGTGAGTTAAGAGCTCACCAGCACCGTCAGTGATGGCGGTGGCTGGGTAAACCCCACTGGGAGCAAGGCATCATGGCCGGCACACTGCGGGCTTGATCAGGCGTTTGAAGGCTGCTCGCTTTAGCCTGAAGGTAGCTGCTTGAACCAACTGGCAACGGTTGGTCTAGATGGATGTTCACCGCCGCACGCTATGTGCGTGCGGGAAGACAGAATCCGGCTTATAGGCCGGCTCATTCGCCCATTTTTCTGGAACAATGGGGCAGCATGAAGCTTTATGCAGCTCCTTTAAACTTCCGCACGATTGCCGAGGAGTGCTCTGTTCCCACCGACTTCAGCCAGGAGGTCCTCGATGAGGCCCAGGCTGCGCAGGATCGCTATGTCACGCAGCGCCGCGACGCGCGCGATATCCCGCTGGTGACCATCGATCCAAAGGGGTCCATGGACTTGGACCAAGCGGTGTGCATCGAGGCTCGTAACGGGGGCTACCGGGTCTTTTACGCTATTGCTGACGTCGCCGCGTTCGTCGAGCCCGGCAGCGCCCTGGAGGATGAGACCTTCCGTCGCGGGCAGACCATCTACCTGCCGGACGAACCGGCGCGCCTGCACCCGCCGCAGCTTTCAGAGGACAAGGCATCGCTGCTTGCCGACGTCGACCGCCCCGCCGTTCTCTGGACTATCGACCTTGACTCGGCGGGCGAGGTCGAGGACTTCACCGTGGAGCGCGCGCTGGTGCGCTCGCGGGCACGATTGGACTACGAGGGGGTGCACGAGGATCTGGCGGCAGGCCGCCTGCATTCCTCGATTGCGCTTTTGCCGCAGGTGGGCAAGCTGCGCCAGGCGTCTTCGCTGCACCGAGAGGCGATTAACCTGCGTTTGCCTTCCCAAAGCGTGGAGGAATTCGAGGAGGACGGTCAGCACCGCTATGAGCTGGTCATCGAGCCGCGCTACGAGGTGATGGACTACAACTCGGAGATTTCACTGCTCACCGGCATGTGCGCGGGCCAGCTGATGGAGTCGAAGGGGATTGGTCTGCTGCGCACGTTGCCTGCCGCAACTCGGGAGGCGGAGGAGGAGTTCCGCAGCGAGGTCGAGGAATTGGGCTTTGCGCTTGGCGAAGGCTCGATTACCGAGTTCCTGCAGGGCCTCGATGCCGATTCGCCGCGTGGCATGGCCGCGATGCGCGAGGCGCAGCGCTTGTTGCGCGGTGCCGGCTACGTGTGGCTGCAGGATGATGAGGCGGAGGTCCACGCTGGAATCGGTGGATACTATGCCCACGTGACGGCGCCGCTGCGCCGTCTGGCTGATCGCTTTGCCACTGAGGTGTGCTTGGCGCTTGCCAATGAACAAGAGGTTCCGGAGTGGGTCAGTGCGCGAGCAGGTGACTTGGTGGAGACGATGAGCAGCACGTCCCGCTTGGCTTCCCAGGTGGACAAGGCATGTCTCAACTTGACCGAAGCGACGGTGCTGGCGCCGTGGGTGGGGAGCAATTTCGAGGCCATTGTGGTGCAAGGCGGGGCCAAGCGTGAGAAGGCCCGACTCTTTGTGACCCAGCCGCCGGTGTTCGCGGAGGCGGTGGGCAACCCAGAGACGGGCGGTCAGGTCACTGTTTCCCTGGTTAAGGCCGATGTCCAGACGAGGGAAGTGCTCTTTGCTTGGCCAGCAGACTAGACAGTAAGGACTCTTTAGCACGGTTCTAGCGTGGCCTAGTGCGTGGTGGCTGGCTCGCCGCCATGCAGCGGCACCACGAGGAGGCCATCCTCGGCTAGGTCGGCGGCGAAGTTCTCTGCCTTGGTGGCGGGGACGAAGGCGATGACTGCCTGCGAGGTTCCGGCGTGCGCAGAGCGCGCGGAGCGGGCGCCGCGGACGGTGACGAGCTCGGCGATCTTCTCGGTGGTGTGTAGGCCGTAGACGGTGGCCAGGGCAGTCTGGGACTGGTTGAGCAGTGGGAAGAGGTCAGCTCCGCGACGGGAGCGCAGGGCGCGGGCTAGTTCTTGGGCGCGCTCGTTTTCTTCGGTGTAGAAGGTCAGCCACTCTGCGGCTTCAGCGAGGGAAGGCTGGTTCTGCGAGCCATGGACCTTGTGCACGGCTTTGAGCCAGTCGAGGACGCGCTGGGAGGCGTCGGGAAGCAGGCGTAGCGATTCAGCGCCGAAGGCGTGGCAGGCGTCGTCGATGAAGCGCTCGCGCTGGCGGATGGCGGCGACGCCGGGGGTGGCGTCAAAGTCGCCGGGGACGGTGACAGCGAAGGCGGCGATTTCGCGGGTGACTGGGTGCGGGGCTTGGGTGACGGAGCCGTCGGCGTAATCGACGATGGTCACGGTCTCGCCGACGCCGCGCAGGGCCGCGGTGTGGCGGGCACGCAGCGCGGGGTATTCGGCGAAGGTGCCCACGGACTGGGAGCACACGTCAGCGATGCGGGCGCGCAGGGGAGCGTCGTGGAGCTCCTCAGCGTCGCCGAGCAATGCGAGGGCAACGGCGACGTCACCAGCGGCCAGCGCGCCGAGGCCGGACTCGAATGGAATGTCGTCGACCACGGTGATGTCGACGCCGGCGGTCTCGCGGGAGAGCAGCTGACGGTTGATCATGGTGTGTGCGATGCCGCCCCAGCGGGCAGCGATGCCGCCGACGGGTGCCGGGGGAATGACGGGCTGACCTTCGGAGTCGACGGAAGGAAGCTGCTCAGCGGCGCGTTTGGTCAGCTCGCTGAAGCTGATGGAGTCATGGATGGTCTCGCCGTGGGCGGGCACGATGTGGACGGCGATGGTGCCGTCGTCGCGGGGGCTGACTGCAGCAGCCGCGTTGAGATCCGCAACGCCCATTACTGTTACACCGCCGAAGTGATCGATGTGCTCGCCGATGAGCGACCAAGTTGCTGGTGCGCTGGCAATATGCGCAGGTTCCGTGCCTACTAGTTCGAGGTGGGCAGCGCGGATTCGCTCCGCGGCTGGGGTAGAAGGCGTGGACCACATGGGCATGGTGGGCGGATCTCCTTGTAATGCTGCTGGGACTCGGGACCTTCATAGTCTAGCGTGATGCCCGCCGGACGCTGCCGGGGATCTGTCTGTAAGGTGGTGGCAACCCTCATCGCCCTAGGGTGGCCGCCGGCCACCGCCACCTGCGATGTCGGCTGACCGGGTGGAAACATGGGGCTCAAGCGATAAGGAGTCTGACAATGACTGATTCAGATAAGCAGTGGTACTACGACACTTCCACCGGCCAGGTAACCCAGGGCACCGAAAGCGGTTGGGATAACCGCATGGGCCCGTACGCCACCCGCGAAGAGGCCGAGCGCGCCATCGAGATTGCCAAGGCCCGCAATGAGGCAGCAGATGCTTACGACGAGGCTGAGGACTAAACACCAAAACGGCGCCGCTTCCCACATCACCATGTAGGAAGCGGCGCCGTTTTCGTTTGCCTTGTCAGCAAACACCCATGCTTAGGCCTACTTCTTCAGCTTTTTGCTCAAAGGCTTGAATGCGGACTTGATAGCCTTGAAAGACTCCGCGTAGTCATCGAGTGCTTCCAAGCCAATCGCGCGCTCACGCTGGTAGAGCAGACCGTAGCCAAAGGTGTCTTCGCCACGGCGACGAGCGGTATTGGCCAGCTCAAGCAGCTTGTCACGCGAAGTCACTGAATCCTGGAAGTCGCCCAAGACAGATTGCATGTCCTTGCAAGCCTTGTACAGGTTCTTGGTCTTCAAGTTAGTTGCAGAACCAGCGGCCTCAGCGGCATAACGCAGCTTCTTGGCAGCCTTGCGCATGTCGTGGAAGTAGTTCTCGCGCTCGTGCAGAGTCAGCTCTAGGTTATCCCAGTTCTTAACTGCCTTCTCGTGGCGCTTGACCAGCTTCTTGTAGGCCTCATTCAGGTGCAGCGCCATGACAGTGTCCATGTCATGCGGCTCTTCATCCTTCTTCGAAGGCTTTTGGGAATCCTCGGCTGCGGATTCGGCAGTTGGCTCGGCTGGGGTGACGCTCGAGATTACAGCTGCGTCGTCAGCTTCAGAAAGCTCGAGTTCGGAGTCTTCAGCCACTGGTGGGTTAGCCAAGAATTGGTCGAGAGAATCGAGCAGCGCCAGGTAGCGGTCAGAATCCAGTGCGGCAACTACGTGGCGGTGTGCCCTGCGGAAGGCCGTCCCCATGTCACGAGAGATGTGCTCGCGCGTTGCATCGTCCAACGTGTTGGAGTCCTCGGAAGCGAGGAGGTTGAGCCAACGTTCCTCAACAACCTCGGCGTCACGCGCCACGCCGAGGATGCTGGCGAGCTGCTTCAACTCCGCTTCGATGCGCTCAATCTCAGGACCAACAACGATGCCGTGGAAGGTCTGAATGTGGCTGCGCAACTCGCGGGTCGCAACGCGCATCTGGTGAACGGAATCCCACTCATTGCGGCGAACGCGTGGGTCGTAGTCAACAAGCTTGTCGCGGTTTGCCTTCAAAGCAGTGACCACTGCCGCAGCCGCAGAGTCTGGTTCCACGTTGGAATTCGCTAACGCTGGGGGAAGGGGAGCGCTGTCGATGGAATCGCCCAGGGCAGTCTTCAGCTTGGACGGGGATGCCGATACGCGAGCACCAGCTCCGATGAGAAGGGAGGTTGCCTCACGGATGAAGCAGGAACCATCCTTGGTGCCTGGCAGATCACCTGCGAGTTCAACTTCCCACTCGCGCCAAGACTGCTGGCCGCCGCCGGGAAGGAAAGAGAATGCCGTGACATGGTCGTCGCAGAACTCCGCGACAGCCTTGCCCTGTGCATCCGCGAGGACAAGCTCGGTGCGGTTGTTGTCGACCTGGGCGATGGGCTCGAGAGCGTGGTTGCGAACAACGGAACGAACTTCGCGGAGGAGCTCAGCCGGGACCTCGTAGCGGCCATCAACTGGCTCACCTAGCTCCGCATGGATTTCGGTGCGGCCCTTGGCCTCCGGAATCTTGAGGTGCCAGCCATCATCGTTTCCACCAGTGCGGCGACGGAGAGTGATCTTGGCGTGGGTCAGGCGCAGATCCTCAGTGTCGTAGTAGATGGCGGAAAGTGCGTGTTTGCGGGTTTCAGCGATGTGATTGACGCCGCTGAGTCGAGTCAGCTCTGGCAACTGGATGGACTCAGCAACGGCGAACTTTGCTTCGACTTCGAGGAAAGTCTTGGTGGACATGCACACACCTTTGTCAGTACGTATTAATAATCTGGATTACTTATCAGTAGCCTACCTGGCCCGCGGAGCAAATGTGTTTGCATTTGCAGCCATTAACTAGCAACCTCACGGGGGCCATCTAATCCCCGCGAATCGCCTGAAAGATGGGACTTTTCGGCCGCGTTCACGCCGTCATTGACGCCTGCCCAACTAGAAGCTGATAAGGACATTGAGGAAAGGTGCGGAAAGAGTCGATTGCGTGTTTCCTCAGACTTGACTTGTCGGCCATATAGAGCCGGAATAGCGCGGCGCGCAAGTTCACGGCCGGCTGCATCGTTTCCATTCTCTGCGCTGTGTTCATTAGCGGCGTCTGCGAGACCTTCGAAGTTGGCTTCATCAAGTAGCTCACCAATGCGAGCGGCATAGGCCAGTAAGAAGCTACGCCGATATGCGGCGGTGTCGCCGCGACGTCGCGCTTCCGCGGCTCCGTTGCCCGAGCGCATGTACCAGTCACACTGGCGGTTAAGTGAATCAAAGAGCTGGGCTACGTGTGCCGTATCTGTTGCGGATCCAATGACGCTCGCTAGGCCTTTGCCATGCACGAGTACCGTGGCGCACCCGTTGTGGTGGGCAATGACGCCGAGCAGAGTGGCTTGATGCTTCACATACGGCGTATGGATATACACGCGCCGGGCAAGGCAATCCACCTGGTCTGCGTCCAAAACCTCGTCAATGCGATAGCGCTGTTGCAAGGATTGGGCTTTGGCTATCAACGCATCCGCCTCATCTTCGAAAGGTGTGGACTCGGCTTTACGCAGCAAATTGGCCACCTTTTCCCGAATCTTTTCTTGCTTGGAGCCGCCACCTGCAGACTTCGTGCCCGGCGCACCAGCGAGTAGCTCAGTATCGCGGAGCAGGGGAAGCTTTGCCAGTTGATCGACTATCGCACGCAGCTTTGTCTTCGGAACGGAAATTGATGCACGCTTGGGAGGGGCTAACATCAGCCAATCTTTTCTCAACGCAGGTGAAGTAATGCGTGCCGGGATGCGTGGGGCCGCCCGGAAGAGGATGGGGTGGCTTGCGGTTCCTAATACGTGCAGTAGGTCGTAGGGTGACCATCCTTTCCCCGCGGCGGCGACTACAAGGTCTATTGCTTGGTTAGTTAGTGCCTGCTGGGCGCGGTCCTGGGTCTGGTTGTGTGAGCGGTACATACTTTCCTCCCTTTAGTACGTGTGTTCGTATGTGCCAATAGGAAAGCACGGCGAACGGACACCACTGCATGCTTTCGCCCCCGTTCTTCGCCCCCGCGATGCTTTGCTGAACTGGGCAAAGAAGTGCCCTAAAAGTGTCCGATAGAGTGCACAACGCTCGTTCGATTCGAAGGTAAGGTTTAGAACATGAACAGCCAACATGAATTCGTCCTGCGCACGGTCGAAGAACGCGATATTCGTTTCATTCGCCTGTGGTTCACTGACATTTTGGGTGCACTCAAGTCCGTGGTCATGAGCCCTTCTGAGCTGGAGTCTGCTTTTGAAGAGGGCGTGGGCTTCGATGGTTCATCAATTGAAGGCTTTTCTCGTATTTCTGAGTCGGACACTTTGGCGCTGCCAGATCCGTCGACCTTCCAGATCATGCCTTTCGACCAGGATGATCCGGACATTATCTCAGCGCGAATGTTCTGCGATATCGCGCAGCCGGATGGCCAACCTTCCATGGTGGATCCGCGCCATATCCTGCGCCGCCAGGTAACTGAGAGCGCCAATGAGGGCTTTACCTGCATGGCCGCACCGGAAATTGAGTTCTACCTGTTGGAACAGTCGCTAGACAATACCAATCTCATCGCGACGGATAACGGCGGCTACTTTGACCAAGCCACCCACGATCGTGCGCCAAGCTTCCGCCGCCGCGCCATGTCAGCGCTTGAGGCAATGAGCATCGCCACCGAGTTCAGCCACCACGAAACCGCGCCGGGCCAGCAGGAGATCGATCTGCGCCATGCCGACGTGATGACCATGGCCGATAACATCATGACCTTCCGCCACGTCATTAAACAGGTGGCTGCTGACCAAAAAGTCCAGGCCACGTTCATGCCGAAGCCTTTTGAACACTTGCCAGGCTCCGGCATGCACACGCACTTGAGCCTTTTCGAGGGCGAGCACAATGCATTCCATGATCCAGACGATGAATTCTCCTTGTCCACCACGGCCAAGCAGTTCATCGCGGGCATCCTAGAGCACTCCGTGGAGATGACGGCAGTTACCAACCAGTGGACCAATTCCTACAAGCGCCTGATGTTCGGCAACGAGGCGCCCGGCTCGGCAACCTGGGGCGTATCCAACCGCTCCGCGCTGGTGCGCGTGCCTACCTACCGTTTGGGGAAGGCGGAGTCACGCCGCGTAGAGATCCGCTCCCTGGATTCGGCAATGAACCCATATTTGGGCTACGCGGTGCTTTTGGCAGCCGGCTTGCGTGGCATCAAAGAAGGCTACGAGCTCGGTGATCCCGCTGAGGACGATGTCCATCAGCTCACTCGCCGAGAGCGCCGCGCAATGGGCTACCGTGACCTGCCGGTCAGCCTGGACCAAGCGCTGCGTGAGTTCGAGAAGTCGGAGTTCATGGCAGAGGTCTTGGGCGAGCATGTCTTCGAGTACTTCCTGCGCGCCAAGTGGGACGAATGGCACTCCTACCAGCAGCAGATCACTAACTTCGAGTTGAACCTTAACTACTAAAACGGGAAACCTTCAAGGAATTTCATGCGCCCCATTGCCGTTCCATCACCAGCCACCCTTGGCCTGACGCGTTCCACCGCGTTGGCAGATCTTGAGCAATTGGGATGGAACAATCCAGAGTCCCTTGATCTGCTGTGGACCTTGGCCGCCTCCGGAGACCCAGACCTTACGCTCAATACGCTGATCCGGATCTACGAGGCAGCTCCTGAGCTTGATGCCGAGCTGCGCGCAGACGAAGCATTGCGCGTGCGCACTCTGGCGTTGTTGGGCGCCTCCTCCGCATTTGGCGACCACCTGGCGGCCAATCCTCACCTGTGGTCTGAGCTTGCAAAGCCCTTGCCCACACCCACTGAGATGCTGCAGGAAATGCTGGGCTGCGTCAGCGCTACTCCGGCTGAGTTCGAGCAGTCAGAAGACTCCGCAGAGTCCACTGGCTCGGAATCGGAATCCACACCGGATACCGCCTCTTCCGACCTCAGTACGGCGGGCACCTACCGGGCCGCGGAAGGGGACCACAAAGTCGCCCTCAAATCCACGTATCGCACGCTTATGATGCGCATCGCCGCACACGATGTAGCCGGTACGTTCTACTCTCGCAAAGGCCAGGCGCATCCGCAGCCACGTGTGAAGTTTCAGGAAGTTACGCATTTGCTGACTGCGCTTGCCGACGCCGCCCTGACCGCAGCGCTCGCCGTCGCCGTCCGCACCGTGTTTGGCGAGGACCCCCTCGACGCCAAGCTGGCCATCATGGCGATGGGCAAGTGCGGAGCGGGCGAACTGAACTACATCTCGGACGTCGATGTCATCTTTGTCAGCGACGTCGTCACCCCGAAAATCACCAGGGTCGCCTCCGAATTCAATCGCGTAGGCTCCGCATGCTTTTTCGAAGTCGATGCGAACCTGCGGCCCGAAGGCAAGTCTGGTGCGCTCGTTCGCACCCTCGAATCCCACGTTGCCTACTACAAGCGGTGGGCCGAGACCTGGGAGTTCCAGGCCCTTCTCAAGGCTCGCCCGCAGACCGGCTACCTGCCTTTGGCGCAGGAGTACCTTGCCCAGATTGGCCCGATGGTCTGGACCGCATCGCAGCGCGACTCCTTCGTCGAAGACGTCCAAGCCATGCGTCGCCGAGTACTGGAGAACGTGCCCAAGGAGCTGCGCCAGCGCGAGCTTAAGCTGGGCGAGGGCGGCCTGCGCGACGTCGAGTTCGCTGTCCAGCTGCTCCAGCTGGTACACGGCCGCTCTGACGAAACGCTGCGCGTCTTGTCCACCGTTGATGCCCTTACCGCATTGGTCGCTGCCGGATACGTGGGACGCGAAGACGGCAACCAGCTGATTGACGCCTACGAGTTCCTGCGCTTGCTTGAGCACCGCCTCCAACTCGAGCGTTTCCGCCGCACCCACGTGCTGCCAGAGCCGGATGACACGGCCGCCCTCAAGTGGCTGGCCATCATTGCCGGCTTCAACCCGCAGGGCAATAAGTCCGCTGCCGAGCGCATGAACAAGTACCTGAAGGAAACGCGTTTGCGCATCCAAGACCTACACTCGCGCTTGTTCTACCGCCCACTGCTCAACTCCGTGGTGGCCATGTCTGCAGACGAGCTCAAGCTTTCCCCAGAGGCAGCAAAGCTGCAGCTGGGCGCCCTTGGCTACGCCTACCCAGACCGCGCTTTTGAGCACCTGACCTCCCTGGCTGCGGGCACCACCCGCAAGGCCAAGATCCAGGCTATCTTGCTGCCTACGCTCATGGGCTGGTTGTCCTCGACTGCTGACCCGGACATGGGCCTGCTTAACTACCGCAAGCTTTCTGAAGCTGCGTATGACCGCCAATGGTTCCTGCGCATGCTGCGTGACGAGGGAATCGTGGGCCAAAGGCTCATGATTATCCTGGGCACCTCCCCGTTTGCTGCGGATCTCATCATTAGCGCTCCCGACGTCGTCAAGCAGCTCTCCGACGGCGCCTCCGGCCCGAAGCTCCTGGAGACCAAGCCCGAGCAAGTCTCGAAGTCTCTGGTCAATTCCACCAAGCGCCACGCCGACCCCGACAAGGCCGTGCGCGTTGCGCGTTCCCTGCGCCGCGTGGAGCTAGCCCGCATCGCTGCAGCTGACCTTCTGGGGTTTATGCCTGTGCAGCAGGTTTGTTATGAGTTGTCCACGATTTGGAATGCCGTTCTGGAAGCCGCCCTGCGCGCCGAGGTTCGCGTATGGCTCAACGAGGTAGGAGAGAAGAACCCGCCCGCGCGCATCGCCGTCATCGGCATGGGCCGCCTAGGCGGCATGGAACTCGGATTCGGATCTGACGCGGACGTGATAGTCGTTGCGGAGCCGGCCACCGGAAACGATGAAACTGAGGCTGTGAAGTGGGCGATCGGGATCATCGACAAGCTGCGCAGGCGCCTGTCGAAGCCCTCCGGCGATCCGCCACTCGATGTCGACCTGGGGCTGCGCCCAGAGGGGCGCTCCGGCGCCGTCGTGCGCACCATCGCCTCTTATGAGCGTTACTACCGCGAATGGGGCGAGGCCTGGGAGATGCAGGCGCTGCTGCGCGCTGCGTTCGTGGCCGGTGACCGCAGTGTCGGCGACGAATTCCTCGCCATGGTGGACAAGTTCCGCTACCCAACCGACGGCGTGAGCGAGAAAACCATCCGCGAGATTCGCCGCATGAAAGCACGCGTGGACAACGAACGCCTGCCACGTGGCGCGGACCGCAATACCCACACCAAGCTGGGGCGCGGTGGGCTTACAGATATCGAGTGGACCGTGCAGTTGCTCACGATGATGCATGCCCACGAATTCGAGGACCTGCATGATCCCTCGACGCTGCGGGTTCTGGACGCCGTCGAAAAGCATGAGCTTGTCCCTGCGCACCAGGCACAGATACTGCGCGAAGCATGGCTCATGGCCACCGATGCCCGCAACGCCCTTGTGCTGGTGCGTGGCAAACGCGTGGATCAGCTACCCACTCCAGGCCCGCAGCTGGCCCAGGTGGCGGGCGCTGCCGGATGGGCGCCGGAGGAAAACCAGGAGTTCTTGGACGTCTATCTCAAGACAACGCGCCACGCCCGCAAGGTAGTCGACGAGGTCTTCTGGGGCGAAGCGGAAACCTTCGAGCACGACGAGCGCTAAGGGTTCACCCTGATTTATCCCCGAATTGTGCGCTGGGCCCTGTCGGTAGCGCCGTGTAGTGCCTAGGCTTGGAAAGCGAAAACACTGTCCAGCGCACCAGAAGGAGCTCACCATGTCCTTGAACCTGTCCCTTGACATCACCACCGCCACCCTCGCTGACCTTGAGGCATTCCTCGCCGCCGCGCGTGCTGCGAGCGCTACTGACGACGCCGACCTGGTCCTTGACGGCACCCACCTGCGGGTAGATGTGTCCTCCCCGCGCGCCGAAAAGCCGCAAGCGGAAAACCCACAGGCCACCGCGCATCCGCGGCATAGCGTTGAGCGGCCACTGGGCGATAACGCTATCCGTTCCATTATCGATATTCTCTCTGAGCGACTCGACCCGCCACGCGGAGGCAGCTCTTTTGGTACCTTTGGTCCGAGTATTTAACAGGGAAGTAGACTCATCACCGTGCAGAAAAACAAGATTGCCGCAGTCTGGGCGCTTGTCATTACTATGTCAGTCATCGCCGTAGCGGTTGGGTGGTTCGCCACGACGCGCCATCACCCGCCAGCGAATGCCCAGACGGTAGAAGAGGCAATCGCCGGTGGTGTGCTGCAGATCGAGAATCCTTATTCTCCCACCAACGTAGATGATGAGGACCGGATGTATTCCCTTGCGGAAGCGCTGGGAATTCCTATTGAGTCGATGCCCCGGGAAATATTCGAGTCTGCTTCGAATCGTACTGAAGCGCGTTTGACGATGGTGCAGATTCTCAAAAAGGCCCAAGAGCAGGGCACCCTCAATCGCACTGAGGCTGAGGCAGTGCTTGCCGCTTTTGACGCAGGCCTCATCAACCCCGCCGTGGACACCATCGTTGCGGAAAGCTCACCGGCTCAATGGTTCCGCTGATCGTTGGGCTCTAGACCTCCACCTGGCAACCTCTACCTGTAAGACTTCCCATCAATACACAGTCGCCGTGCAGGGCGGCTCGAAGTTTTCTCCAGCCCAGGACCTTAACCTCAATGTCATAAAGGTCATAAAGGTAACGAATGCATAACGCACTTCGTGTGGAGGAGGAACATGACTTGGCGCGAAAAACTCGGCACAATCGGTGGCATTGGCTTAGCGATTGCCATCCCCATTAGCGGCGGATTCGGTATTTCTTATGCGGTCAATGCGATGCCGCTTGAATCCAGCGTGGAAATCCCCACGAGCAAAGACCCAAGTGCGCACCGTCCGGGCGAAAACCTGGGCGCGGCGTTGCGAGGTGTAGAAGATAAGTCGCATTAGCTGCTCGGTATCAACGCGCCGCGCATACCGTCAGCAAATATAGTAGGGGCTATGCTGCTGCAATCGATTAGCATTTCCGAGCCTCCTTTCGAAGACTATCTGCTGGAGCTGCCCAGCGTGCAATACCTCATCGACCTGCCCTACTTCGAGTTCACAGCGCCGGTGACCTGCTTGGTGGGGGAGAATGGCGCGGGTAAGTCCACGCTTTTAGAAGCGATCGCTGTGGCACTGCGTTTCTCGCCCTTGGGCGGACGGTACGACGACCCAGACCGCGAGCGCGCGCCACTGCGCGGTCTGGCACGCGTGTTGAAGTGCTCCCTTAACGGCAACCTCCACCGCGGTTATTTCTTGCGCGCCGAGACCCACGAATCAGTGCTCAAGGCCGCGAATCAACCAAAGGAGCGTGGCGGCCGCAGCCACCTGCCCATCGACGTCGATCTTCTCAGCCGCTCTCATGGCGAGTCCGTCTTTGACGTTCTCGGCGAATACGTCGATGGACGTGGCCTTTATATCCTTGACGAACCCGAAGCCGGACTGTCAGTGATTCGACAGATGGCACTCATCGCCGAGATTCACCAAGCAGCGCAGCGTGGTGCGCAGTTCATCATCGCAACGCACTCACCGATTCTGCTGGCCGCGCCAGGCGCCGACATCGTCGAGCTAGGGGAGTCCGGCTTCGAAAAAATTCCCTTCGACCAAGCCGAGCCCGTGGTCGCCACGCGGGAGCTTCTCGACGCCCCCGAGGAGACCATTAACTTCCTCATCAACTAGGAAACGCTGACCACGGTCACCTTTGGGCGGTAGCCGCCGCCGCGCTTGCGCAGGAAGTGCGTGACAACTATGCCGAGCATGCCCGCAAGCCAAATGATGAGGGAAGTTACAGCGGCCGCGTGGAAGTCGCCCAGTTCGTAGTGCGGCGCGTGGCCACGGCTATCGAGCACCATGCCAAAAATTTGCGCTGCCACCATCGAAGAGATGAATCCACCCATGTTGGCCAAGCCTGTTGCCGTGGCCACCACGCTGCGTTCCATGTTCTCGCGCACGATGTCGAAGCCATAGATCGAGCACGGCGAGCACAAGGAAATAGCCACCATGAGGATGAAAAGGCTGAAGAAGCTGTTGCCCCAGAGGAAGAAAGCCGTCCACGACATTATGTTGAGTGTCGTGAAAAACAGTGCCATCCAGTCGCGGAAACCCTGTGCGCGCGAGGAAATCTTGCCGTGAATTGGCCCTAACGCAATCATGCAGATCGTATAAAAGGTCAGCACCGTTCCGGCCTGCACCTTGGAGATTCCTAGTCCCTCCGTCATGAACGGCATTCCCCACAACATGACAAATACAGTCGCACCCAAAAGGCCACAGAAGTGGATGAAAAATCCTTGCCATGCAACGGGGGAACGCAGCACCATGGCCAGGCTGGCGGCCAAGGAATGCGCCTGCGAATTGGGCTGCTCGGCGGGAGTTTCGATGATGCCTAAAGATTCAGGCGTGTCTGCTACGGCAACCGCCGCAGCTAATGCGATGAGGATGCCCGCCGCACCCAAAGCTACAAAGGCTGTGGTCCATCCGGTCCACCCCAAAAGCGCAGCGAAAGGAATAGCGGAGACGAACTGGCCGAGCTGACCCAACGATGAGGTCACCTGGGTAAACATTGGCGTGCGGTGCAAGGGGAACCAATATGGCAGGATGCGCATCACGGATAAGAAAGCTGTGGCGTCGCCCGCACCAATCAAAAGCCGAGCGGCAATAGCCATCCAATAATTTGTGGTTAAGCCCAGTGCTACCTGTCCCACGCCCATGATGACAGCGCCAATAACGAGCAGTTTGCGAGGGCCATACTTATCAATGAGCACACCCGTAGGAATCTGTGCAAACGCATAGATGCCCAACTGCACCGAGGTGAAGACCGCAATGCGAGAGGCATCGACGTCGAAACGCGCCATCGCTTCCAGCCCCGCCACACCAAAAGAGGTACGCCCGATAATCGCCACGATGTAGACAAGCATCGCGGCAACCCAAATGGATAAGGCCTTGGTGGTCACAACTTCCCGTGGATTTGGCGCAGACATGGCTGATACTTTACGCCCGCCCTACTAAGATGCAGGGGGTGAAGTTCATTTCTACGCGTGATGCAGCCCGCCAGCCCGCCTCCTTTACGGATATCCTCCTCGGAGGCCTAGCCCCTGATGGAGGTCTTTACCTGCCGGAATCCTATCCGCAGCTTTCCGGTGCCGTGCTTAACGAGTGGCGCCAGCTGCTTGCCGAACAGGGGTATGCGGCCTTGGCCGCGGAGGTGCTCAAGCTCTTCGTGGATGATATACCCACTGATGATCTCGAGGGCATCGCCAAGCGCGCGTACACCTATCCGAAGTTCAGCAGCGAGGAAATTGTCCCCGTGACTGAGCTGGGCGACGGCCTCTTCGTGGGCCACCTCTCCGAAGGCCCCACCGCTGCCTTCAAGGACATGGCCATGCAGCTGCTCGGCGAGCTCTTCGAGTACGAACTCGCGCGCCGTGATGAGACCCTGAACATCCTGGGCGCCACCTCCGGCGATACCGGCTCCTCCGCCGAGTACGCCATGCGCGGCCGCAAGGGCATTCGCGTCTTCATGCTCACCCCAGCCGGGCGCATGACCCCGTTCCAGCAGGCTCAGATGTTCGGCTTGGATGACCCGAACATCTTCAACATTGCCCTCGACGGCGTCTTCGACGACTGCCAGGACGTGGTCAAGGCCACCTCAAACGACGCCGCTTTCAAGAAGGAGTACCGCATCGGTGCGGTCAACTCCATCAACTGGGCACGTCTAATGGCGCAGGTTGTCTACTACATCAACTGCTACCTTAAGATCACCACGGACAATGAGCAGAAGGTCTCCTTCAGCGTTCCTACCGGCAACTTCGGCGACATCTGCGCAGGCCATATCGCACGTTCGATGGGGCTTCCCATCGACAAACTCATCGTGGCCACCAACGAGAACGACGTTCTCGATGAATTTTTCCGCACTGGCAACTACCGCCCGCGCCCCTCGGCTGAGACCTACAAGACCTCCTCGCCATCGATGGATATCTCCCGCGCATCGAACTTCGAGCGCTTCATCTTCGACCTCGTGGGCCGCGACGCGGAGCGCACCGCGGAGCTCTTTGGTCCCAAGCTCAAAGAGGGCGGCTTCGTGCTGAGTAAAGAGGAGCTGGAAAAGGCCCGTGAGCAGTACGGCTTCGTCTCCGGCAGCTCCACCCACGCCGACCGCCTGGCCACCATTAAGGACGTCAACGACACGTACAACTATCTGGTGGATCCGCACACCGCGGACGGCATTAAGGTCGCGCGTGACGCTCAGCAAGAGACCAACATCACCACCCCGATCATCTGCTTGGAGACGGCCCTTCCGGTCAAGTTCTCCGAGACCATTGTCGAGGCGATCGGCACCGAGCCTGCCACTCCGGAGCGTTTCGCTGGCATCATGGACGCAGACCGCCACGTCACGGATCTGCCCAACGACGCGGCGGCGGTGCAGGACTTCATCCGCACCTCCATCGCGAACACCGACGTCAAGTAGGAAGAAGACATGGCACAAGAGCAATTCTCCGGCCCGGAATACTTCACCGAGTTTGACCCAGAGAAGTTCATTCGCGACATGAAGCAGATGGCCGAGATGGAAAAGGAAAACAGGGAAAAGGAAAACAAGACGGGCGAGACCCCGGGAAAGAACACCGATGGTGATGCAGCGGTTTAGACCGCGCTTTTTCACGCCACTAGCCGCCGTGGCGCTCGCAATTGGTCTCGGCGGCTGTTCGCTCATTCCTGTGGAGACTCTGCAGCACGCGCTTGGCGACGCCGCGAATGCCCTCACCGCTTCATCCCCACCAGAAGATGCGGCAGCGGCTACCCCTCTCGCAAGTACTGCCCCGGATAGACTCAGCGCTTCTAACCCTGGAACGATCAAACCGGCGGTATCGCCGATGCCGCCTGGTACGGCTCTTGATATCTCCTCCCAAGATCCACAACCAGGTGAGTACTTTGATTTCCAGATGTGTACCGCCGCGTGGTCTTTCACTCTGGAAGATGGCCGTACCTTCGCGGTCACGGCGTCACACTGTGGCCAGGTCGGGGACCGAGTATGGGCTGGCAACGCTCATCGCACGTTTACTTATCCAGCCGAACCTGTTGGTGAGGTGGTCTACTCCGATCTTTTTGCTGAGGATGGGCACGGCCTAGACGTGGCGTTCATCGAGCTGCATGGCGACGTAGGCTACTACACGCCGAAGTATATGGAGGCGAATCTTGCCACTACTGAGGAATTGCCGCAGCAGTTGTGCAAGCTAGGGCGCATCACTGGGGAGACTTGCGGGGAGCTGACCCATGGGCCGGAAAAGAGTGGGCTCAACGCAGGGGATACTCGCCTTGAGACCACCGCCGCGCGTGCCCGAATCTGCGGTACGCAAGGGGATTCGGGAGGACCCATATACGCATCGCTGCCAGGGGGCAACGCTGTTATCGGAGTGGTCTCTGGCACGACCAAGCAAATCCAGGAAAACCATGATTGTTCCGACCATCCAGACATGGAACTGTCCTTTACCCCGGCCGCGGACATCTTTAAACTCATCCCGCAGGTACTTGGCAGCGAAGTGGCCCAGGCTCAGTAGACCTTGTGGATAAACCACAAAGAATGAGGCGGGATAGAGTAGATGCTATGGCGACTCCTGACTACATCCTCACATTGCGTGAAAAAATTGGCCACGACCAACTCTTCCTGCCGGCTTGCACGGCGGTCATCATTCGTGACGTGCCCATGAACGCTGCGCTGTGGGAAGTGCCGTCGGTGCTTCTCGTGCAGCGCGCGGACAATGAGACGTGGGCGCCGGTGGAAGGCATCTGCGAGCCGGGAGAGGAAATCACCACCACAGCGATTCGCGAGGTCAAAGAGGAAATTGGCCTCGATGCGAAGGCTGAGGCGCTGCTCGGAGTAGGTCAGGTTGGGCCGGTTGTTTACGGCAATGGCGACGAGTGCATGTTCATGTCCACCGCCCTGCGTTTGAGTGTTCCGGATGGGGCGGAGCCGGTTGTCTCTGACGAGGAAAACTTGGCGGCGCAGTGGTTCTCGGTGGCGCAGATGCCGGCGTCGCTAAGCGCGCGCAATCGCATGATCATCGGTGATGCAGTTGCCCAAATGAAGCACCCGCAGGGCTTCCGCCCGCGTATGGGATTTGTGAAGCGAAATTAGCGTTTCCTGCCGCAGTGAAAAATGCCCTCCTAGCTGCATATCTGTCGTCTGATTGTTTTCTGGGCTGATTCGGTGATAGCCTGAAGATCCGTAGGTCGCCGCGTGAGGCGCCCGCGGATTTTTTTGATCGTGGGGTCATAACGTTGCGCATTGCCTGCCGCATTCGCAGTCAAAACTCCCGAAAGGCGCATATCATGCCATCGCGCTCCAGTCAGCAGACCAAGTTCATTTTTGTCACCGGAGGCGTCGTGTCCTCCCTGGGTAAGGGCCTGACGGCGGCGTCGCTGGGTCAACTGCTCATCGCCCGCGGGCTCTCCGTGACCATGCAGAAGCTCGACCCATACCTCAACGTAGATCCAGGAACGATGAATCCGTTTGAGCATGGCGAGGTCTTCGTTACGGAGGACGGCGCTGAGACCGACCTCGACCTCGGCCACTATGAGCGTTTCCTCGACCGCAACCTGACCAAGAACGCCAACGTGACCACGGGCAAGGTGTACTCCTCGGTGATCGCCAAGGAGCGCCGCGGTGAATACTTGGGCAAGACCGTGCAGGTCATCCCGCATATCACGGATGAAATCAAGGACCGTGTGTTAGCCATGGCCGAACCGGATGCTGAGGGCAACGTGCCGGACGTGGTTATTTCTGAAATCGGTGGCACGGTCGGCGACATCGAATCTCAGCCCTTCCTCGAAGCCGCCCGCCAGGTGCGCCACGCGGTAGGACGCGAGAACATCTTCTTCATTCACTGCTCGCTGGTGCCGTACCTGGGCACGTCGGGGGAGCTGAAGACTAAGCCGACCCAGCACTCGGTGGCTGAGCTGCGCTCCATCGGCATTGTGCCGGATGCGGTGGTGCTGCGCTGCGACCGCGTGGTGCCAGATGGCCTGAAGCACAAGATCGCGCTGATGACCGACGTAGACGAGGAAGGCGTAGTGTCCTGCCCAGACTCGCCGTCCATTTATGACATTCCGGAGGTGCTCTACAGGGAGCACCTGGATACCTTTGTGATTCGCAAGCTGGGGCTGCCATTCCGTGATGTGGATTGGACGCAGTGGGGCGATCTGCTCGATCGCGTGCACAACCCGCAGCGCGAGGTCACCGTGGGCATCGTAGGCAAGTACATTGACCTGCAGGATGCGTATCTGTCGGTGGCGGAGGCTATCCGCCACGCCGCATTTGCCCACCATGCGAAGGCAAACATTAAGTGGATTACCTCAGATGACTGCGAGACCGACGCAGCCGGCCAGCTGGGCGAGCTCGATGCGATTGTGGTGCCGGGCGGATTTGGCGTGCGCGGGATTGAGGGCAAGATTGCGGCGGTGTCTTATGCCCGTGAGAAGAAGGTTCCGTTCCTGGGCTTGTGTTTGGGGCTGCAGTGCACGGTGCTTGAGGCGGCGCGACGGGCGGGTATTTCGGATGCGTCCTCGACGGAGTTCGACCCGAATACGCCATCGCCGGTTATTGCGACGATGGAGGAGCAGCAGGCGGCAGTAGCCGGCGAAGCCGATTTGGGTGGCACCATGCGCTTGGGCGCATACCCGGCGACGTTGCAGGAAGGCTCCGTTGTGGCTGCGGCCTATGGAGCCACCGAGGTCTCTGAGCGTCACCGCCACCGCTACGAGGTCAACAACGCCTACCGCGAGCAGATTACTGAGGGCTCCGGCCTCGTATTCTCCGGCACTTCGCCCGATGGAAAGCTGGTGGAGTTTGTTGAGTACCCTGAGCACCCATTCATGGTGGCTACCCAGGCGCACCCGGAGTACAAGTCGCGCCCGACGCGTCCGCACCCGCTGTTTAACGGGCTGGTTGCTGCTGCGCTGAGCTAAAAACAGCCGAAAGTGCGCTCAGCGTCAGCGGTTGATGTGCACTTTGACCATCTTGTGCTGCCTCGATGGGGTGTTTGGGGCGGAAAGATGCTTCGAATGCAGGGGTGCGTTGGGGATGCCGTGGTGCGGACGCAGGTTGGTAGCCGATGCGGAGCTTAGTGGTGCTTGACGACGTCGCGAAGCGCGTCTGCGTCCTCGACCACGAAGATGCGGCCGGAGGCGATGGAGTCGAAGACCTCCTCGTAGGAGGTCCACGGATGCGAAGAGTCAACGCAGACTAGGACGGCGTCGTCGACGGTGATGAGCAGTTCACCGCGGGAAGCGAGCGCAAAGAAGAGTTCGCAGTCGGAATAGGCGTAGCGCCAAGCGGTGGCATAGAAGTCACGCGCGCCGGGGAAGGAGGTCTCCAGTAGCAGCGTTGAGGTTAGAAGAAAGATGCCATCGCGCGGCAAAGGCACGAGAATCTCCCTGATCGCAGGCATGTTTGCTTGGGCCAAGGAAACAAAGGTTAAAGGCATAACCTTCACCTTAACGCGCTGCATTCATTTTCTACTGAGATGAGGGGACCGGCGCCGCTGATTGTACGCTCGCAAAGAATCGGAGTCGAAAGCCTGCTAAAACGCCAGAACCCGCGCCCAGAAGCGCGGGTGGTAGCTCTAAACAGAGGGGGACATTTGCGTTTCTCTTTGACCAGTGCGAACACACACCCCCACAGTGACCCTTCACGACGAAACCCCCTCTGATTTCACGGCGCCGGAGCTTTACGCAGGTCAACCAGGTTAAGTTCACGCGGTTACCCCAACCGAAAGTGCTCACGCTGCAAGCGTCAGAAGGGCGAGTCAGGTTAGTGTCGCACGGTGTCGCTGCGTTTCTATTTGGCGTGCAAGCGAACGGGGCATCAAGGAAAACCTTCCCGAAAGACCGCGTGGCTTTCCCGCTGAAACTGATTAGATGGGAAATGTGGAACATCTACCATTCGATACTCTTTCATTATTCGTCGCAGCAGCGGCGCTGTTTGTTTCGCTTGTTGCGCTGCTTCTGTCCTGGCGTCAGCTTCACGAAGCGACAACTTCCAACGGCGGTCGTGGAATGAATATCAGTGTTAAGCACATCTCTCGTGAAGATGTCAGCTCAGAAGATGCCGTGAAAATAGACGAGGCGCTCGCGGGAATGAGGCACGAGTATGTTCCGTTCATGGTGTCCTTCGAGGTTACGGGGCCAGCCGAGTACTACCAGGTGATCCCATACACTTGGGGGAAGTGCTGAGCGCGGGTAGTTGGTACCGCGGTTACGGCTCCGTGGTACTGCCTGTTTCCGGTTAGTTGGTACCACCGCCGGGGGTTGACCGGCGAGAGCCCAGAAGCGAAGTCGGGTTTCGCCGGTCAGTGAAGGTTAGCTGTCTACGGTTGTCTGAGCGTGCGCGAGGTGTTGGCGCATGTCGTAGTCGCCGAGTTCGATGCGCTGTCCGGCGTTGAGTCTGCTGACCAGTGAGTCTGCTCCGACGGGGTCAGGGAGTTTCTTTATCCAGTAGGCCGCAGTTGTTTGGGAGACGATGATGGTCGGCAGTCTTCCGTCGCGGTCGAATATGATCTTGGTTAGGTCTTCTTGTCCGCGCTGGTTGATTCCTATCGTTAGGAAATCATCAAGGATGAGTACATCAATGTTTTGTAGCCTGCGCATTTTAGCTACGTAGCGTTCATCTGCCGGCGGGAAGGCCGCTAATTCATCGACGAGCTGATCCAGTCGGTAGTAGGCGACGCTGTATTCGGCCTGGCAGGCAGCAATACCGATAGCGCAGGCGATGTAGGTTTTACCTGCACCGGTCGGTGCCAGGACGTGCACATTGGAAGGTTCGTCGCGCCAGGGTGTTGCGGCCAGTCGTTTGAGCTGGCGTAGATTCAACCTTCGTTCATCGGGGTTGATCAGCTCGGCGAGTGTTGCTCCCGGATAGCGGAATTTGGCTTGGGCTATGGCTTTGACGATGTTGGTTTGCCGACGCTTGGCTGCGGTTTCTTCCACTGCCTTTAAGAAGATCTCCTCTGGTAGAGCGGTGTTGGCGTCATCGGCAGCGGCCAGGTCGAAGAAGATATCGGCGAAGGTCGACAGACGCAGTTTACGCAGTGTAGCGCGCATGTCGTCGTCAAGATTGATGGTGGTCATGGTGGTCTAGGCCTCCTTCTTCGAGGTCGCGGTTGGGGTGTCGTAGTAGCTGGCGGGGCGCAGGAACACTGCATCAGGGATGGCGGTGATATCTACAGTGCGCGACTGGCCTTGATCGACCTGGACTGCTGGCGTTTGGTTAAGGGTGTGACCGTTGCGGGCGATGTCGGCTTGAATCCGTGCAATGACCTGCATGTTGGGTGCCAGGTTATGGTCGATGACTTGCTGGCAGGCAGGCTCTAGCGTGGTCTTGTTGTGCTTGTTTCCCAGCTTGACGAGTACGTTGCGGGCGGTATGCAGTCCGCGGGGTATGGCTTTGGCGTTGCGGTCCAAGATTGATAAGACAACCTTGGTGGTTGCCGGCCCAAACGACGAGGCCCGAGCAAGCAGCTCGTTGCGGGTAAGAGGTTTGATCCCAGCGATATCCTTGTCCGGGGTATGTGCCGGATCGGTGCAATAGCGGTACTTGAACCCGTGCATGCGCGAGTGTTCTGCAACCAGCTCGTCACCGTCGAAGATGCTGACCAGGCTGTTGGTCAGCCGTGCCCGCAGAGTCTTGCCGATGTACTGAAACGGCACCGAGTAGTACTGGTAATCGCAGCAGATATGCCAGTTACGGTCGACTTTGACAGCCCGCCAGGACACTTCCGTAAACGGAGTATCCGGCAAGTCACGCATCATGGGTGCTTCATCCGCATCAAATAGCTCCCTGCGAGTGAGCCCATCAGGCCTAGGCATGTTCATGTTGATGTCGTCGACGCGCTGGGCGATAGTCTCGTTGAGCTCATCGAGGCTGTAGAAGGTCATCCCGTCGAAGTAGCCGAGGATGCGCGTGTAGACGAGTTGGACGGCACGTTCCACAGCAGCTTTATCCCGAGGTTTTCCAGGCCGGGCTGGCACGAGGAGGATGTCGTAGTAGTCGGCGAAGTCGGCGTAGCGTTCTTGGATGCGCCGGCCGGGCTTGTTCTTCACCGGACGGTAGGTCGCGGTCGGTGCGTTATCGGGCACGATGATGCCAGGACGTTTGCCGAGGTAGTCCAAGGCTTTCACATGGCAGGAAATCCAGTTGTCCATCTTCTCGTTAGCTGTTGCTGTCACAAACAGCAGTGAAGAATACGGGCAGATGGCCACGAATAAGCTGGCTTTCATGCCGACGTCGCCGGTGGCTTTATCGATGATGGAAACCTTGTCGCCGGCCCAGTCGACGTAGAGTTCCTGGCCTGGCTCGTGTTCGATAATCGAGGTCATTCCAGAGGTGCGGATGTGGGTGCGCAGTCGTTCGCAGAACTGGGAGTACTGATACTTCGACTCACCTTCACCAGCAGGTGCAGCAACGTAGTCCATCCACAGCTTGTGGCGAGTGAGATGCGTGTTGTTGGCAAGGCGCTTGGCGAGCTTTTCAAAGTCTGGCTGGTCGTAGCGCTTGCGACGGGCCCCACGGTGGTCGCTGAAGTGCTCGTCGAAGAATGATGGATCCAGCTGAGCAAACGACTCCTTAGTGATGCCGTGGTCAGCGATGAGTGTCTTGACTTTGGCGATATCGCGTCTAGAACAGCCAAGCGCTGCTGCGATAGCGGAGTAGGTTGCCCCATCTAGACACAGTGCCATGATGTCTTTGAAGTTGGCCATGAAAGGCCCTCCTTAAGGTCATGAAAGGTGATGACGCGCCGGCACAGGTTGTGCCCACGCCACCTATACAATGACCGAAAATGATTGACGGTACCACCTACCCGGAAACCCGGTACCAACTACGCGGATTACCGGTACCAACTACGACGAACCGGCAGGGAAGGACGGAGTGAGTGATCGGACTGGATTTGAAGAGCCCATCCCTAAGCTCACATGTGAAGATGAGAGGGTCAGTGTAGTTTCAATGATCCAGAAGGAACTCATTGATGGGATCAGATTTGGTGTGGCGTGGCTTCAACCTGATGGAGTCGGTCTGAAACCTGGAGCCATCCGCTTCGACTTGAACGGGGACTTAGAGGAGTGGGTGTGGAGGAATCGCTTCGTTTCCAAACTGCCGTTCGTCAATCCAGGGCGATGGAAACCACGCAAAACCCCAAGACCATCCGTTGGTCCGCTGACTCAGCCATGGGAACTTCGACAAGCTCGTAGGCTAAGTTTCATCGGCAAGAAGCGACTGCAATAACAGAAAAACTGAACACGGACCCCGCTGGGCATTTATAAATAACTTCCTGAACTGTGCTAATGCAGGCCCCGAGTCTCAGTTTCCCACGAAAATGTTCCACTAATTCCCATTGCGAAACCGGCTGTGTCCGTGGCTAAGCTCTTAAAGTAGCGTCGTCGAGGCGCCGGTGAACATACGACAGCAGCGACAATGCCTCGTAGAGTTCCGTTTCTGTCACTATTCGGTTCAGTCTCGGGTCGTGTGCGGTCGGGTTTCGATACAAGCCACCAATCGACTTCACGAGATTACACAGCCCATTTTGTTCGTTTTGCTCAGTCTCGGTGTTAAGACTGTTGATGGCTAAGATGCCACTCTTTGTAGACAGTGCCGCGTCTGCTAATGCCGAACCGTCGATGCCCAAACCCGTCATGTCCCGCAAGCGCTGAAACACGGACTTTGAGGCTTCCAAGACCGCGTGAAGGTAACCGTGGCGCAGAATCTCTTCCTCGCAGTAGGCCAGGACCTCCTTGTGGGTACCACGTCGGTTTAGCTCCTCCCGCACTGTGTTGGTGAGTCGCTGGGCTTCCATTAGGGTCGATGCGCCCTTTGTCCGTGCTATTCCACCCTCATCGTTTACCTTGAGACCGTGGAGCACAAGAACTGGGTTGATGAGGCGTCGCCTGATGTCAAACAGTTCTGAGTTGTGGACGTAGCGGGCCGGAGCGAAGGCGCGTGCGAGGAACGTGATTACGCGGTCGGCGTTGCCGCGGGTGCGTTGGGAGTGGTCAAAAGCGGCTACCAGTCGCTTCCACTTTGTAATTTCGCCAGGGTCGTACATGTTGAGCTGGTGAAGGAGTTGCTCGATCTCGCGGCCGGTGAGACCATTTTCCGTGTCGCCGATAGCTTTGGCTAGTGAGGTAAGCGTTGCAGATGGGAATGACGGTGTGCTCATAGACTTAGAGTCTATTTCCTTGATTGCGTTGGCAAGACACCTCACGGGAGGACGGACAAAACCCCTGCTGCACGAGTGCCTGAGTGGGCGCTCATGCAGCAGGGGCCTCAAACCTAGGCGACTTGATTCTTAACTCGGCAGCATCCTCTCCACGCAGCCAATACTAATGAGCTCTGCAAACGAGTCGCTGTTGCGAATGTCGCTCTCGAACGCAATCAGGTACGCCCAGGTGGCGTCCTGGTAGTCCGGGTGAGCCACCAGGGAACGTAATAGACGCTCGGTGGCTTCACGCTTGCGTAAAACGATCTCGTCCTCGCGCTTGTCGTCGGCCTTACCTTCAATAATCCAATAGGTTCCGTCTGTGCCCAGCACGACGAAATCAGGAATATAGTCGTTGCGCGTGGTGTAGGCGACCTTCGCCCCGTTGTCCTCATAGATACGCGTCCACCACGTCACGTTCGGGTCGAAGTTGAGTAGCCGGGCGAGTTGGTACTCGGCAGTAAACGAGTCGAAGGCGGCGGCGTCGAACAAGCCTTTGTCCCATGGTCCGTAGTACTGCTTGGCTGCAAACCCAGCGTCCTTGGTGCGCGTCTTCTGGTTCACGTTCTCCAGCGGTTTCTGTACCGTCCGGCCAACGGGAAGGATGTAGGAGGTCTGCACCGGCAGAGTTACTGGGTGGACAGTGACCTCAGTGAACGTGTTCTTCGCAACCGCAGCCTTCGCTTCCTGCTTTACCATGTCCAGCAGACTCACCACTGCGGACTCCTTGGCCTTGACAGTCCACTTCTCAACCCCGGAGGCTTTCATAAACGTCGGGACAATGCTACGGCGCAGCACCGCGTCATTTTCTTTCGTCGCCTGGAAAAGCCCCGTTCGCATGAGCCTATTCGTCAGCTCACTCTCCACCTTGCTTGTCGATTCCCTGAAACTCGGCACAGACTGGCGTTCCATGTGCTTCACACCCAGTTTGTCGGCGGCTTCTTCGACGATGATCTTTGCGCGGTCAAGAAGTTCCCCGTGGTCAGTGACTTTCTTCGCGGCCTCGACGATCACCGAGGTGGGAATATCCACCAAGCTGAACGGGCGCTGTGTCTCAGTCATTGTCGAGGAGGGGAACGTAAAGGTCTGCCCCTCAAACGCCTCGTTCACTTTTACGACAACCGGCGCGACAATCTCGACACCAGTGGTGATCTCCTCGTCATCGCCTACGTTTCGAGCCCCGATAGGAAGACCCGAACCGGCAGACGGTACGCCAGTTGCTGAATGGTCCTGATCCCCGGTGGTCGCGCCGGCTCCATTGCCATCTCCAGTATTGTCGTCAGCTTCGGTACCCGTCCCAATCTCGCCGCCGGTCACACCAGGATCAACAACAGGGGATACGCTGCCGCCGCTCGGTGGCAAGACCAATTCCGGCTTGACGCCTGGAATGTCTTCCTCGATACCGAACTCACGCAGCACGTTCTCCGACGTCAACAAGTCAACGAATGACTTATGGGAGATAATATCAAGCTCGTCGATGGCAGGAACTCTCGTGAGCTTGCCAAAGGGCAAGCGAAGGCCACGGCCCATTACCTGCTGGGTGAGCACTTCCGAGCCCATTGCGCGCAGGGTACACATCACCGCAATACGCTTCGTGTCCCACCCTTCGCGCAGTTTATTTACGGACACGATGACCCGGACAGGGGAGTTCGGTTCGTCAAGGTTTCGTAGCAGGGTTTGCGTTGTCGCGTCATCGTGCTGGTTATCGACCTGGAGGACGGCATGGACGGCGTTCGGGTCTGGGAAGTACGTGTTGCGCAACGTCGTCGCGGTTTCCGTCGCGTGGTTGACATCGGTACACACGACGAAAAGAAGTGGCTTCGTTTGCTTGCCGTCAGGGTGTGCTTCTCGGTGCAGACGGTATGCCTCCTCCTTCAAAGCCAAAAGAGACATAGCGTCCTGGAGCTGGCGCTCCGCCTCGCCCTTTTTGTAGCCCTTGTCGCGGTAGACCAAGACGGGTTGTTTGACGAACCCGTGGGAGATCGCCCTCCATAACGGGTAGCGGAAAACAACGTCATCGTCCTTGGACGATGACGCAGTAAGTCCCACTGTCGCAGCAGGATGGAAGGCCTTCAACGATTCTTGGAAACGCGCAGCAGTAGAACCAAACAAGTGAGCTTCGTCGACGATCACCACTAGGTCGTCCAGTTCAATAAGACGTTCTGCGAGGATGCCCGTCTCCTCCTGGAAACGCCACGTCTTGCGACGCTGGGCCTCCACGCCAGTCGCCTCGTTCTTGCCTCCGTCTTTTGGTGGGAACAGCTGCTGGACGTTAAAAATGTAGACCGTGGACGCACCCTCACCGGCGAACAGGTGGTACCACGACTCACCCAAGCGCAGCTTATGCACGTCGTCTGGAGTGACCAAGGCAGGTGGGATGTCAAAACCACCGATGTAGCGGTTCGACCCCTGCGAGAAGTCAGCGACCGTCTTGTTCTGCACCACAGTGTTCGGGGTAACTAGCATCACATTCATCACGCCTTGGCGGCGCAGGTATTCCACTAGCGACGCCATGATGTACGTCTTGCCGACACCAGTGGCAAGGTCGAGGAGCAACTGCTTCTGTGGGTCAAAATCGCCACTTTCCAGGCGTCGAACAATGGCCTTGAGCGCTTCAACATTCGGCTGACGCAAGTCGAACTTGGCCTTCATCTGCTCGATCAAATTCTCGTCGTAGGAGATATTCAGCGGCATGGTCTAGTTCTCCTCTTCTTCGCCAAATGGGAACAAGTCAAGTGGGACGTGGACTACGCGGGAGCCATTCTTGTAGGAACGGACCACATCGCGCACCCCCTCGTCCAGGTTGGTTGCAGCAAACAAAATCGAATGACCCTCCGGCAGGTGCGCCATAAGGTCGCCCACCTTGGCTTCGGTGAGTACACCCTCCACGACGGCTAGATGCTCGTTGTTACGGCGACCGGAGAAGTGTGGGTCACTGGCCGACAGATGGAACCCCAGGTTTGCCGCCACCGAAGCGATCAGCGTTTCGCCTGTCGCAGCGTCGGTTAGATGCGTGTATCCGGTCTCTGAGGTGTAGTCGTAGCATGACGGGGCGAGCTTGGCGACGGTGAACCCACCTCCGCCCAGCCAATTCACCACGTCACCAGAGTTTTTCGTCTTGACCAGCGCCTTGAGTGCTTTGATGTCAGCAGACTTCTTGAGGTCGTCGTGCTCCTTGATTGCCTTGTTGAGCAAGCTCGTGAGCTTCTGCGCCTCGTCTGGGGTCATGCCTTCCGGCAGGCCATTGTCTGTGTCGTCGATACGCTCACGCTTTGATGTGGAGATTCCTCCCATGTCTTCGCCGTTCACCACCTTTGTCAGACGAGGGAGTGTAAAGCGGTGAAAGGTGTCTTCCAGGAGTTCGCACGTCACCCAGCGCCGTCCCATTTTTTGAGCTACCGCAGCGGTGGTACCCGAACCGGCAAACACATCGAGGACGATGTCGCCGGGGTTGGTTGCAATGTGGATGATGCGTTCGAGGAGGCGTTCGGGCTTCGGAGTCGAAAATGCGGCCTCGTCAGGAAAAAGTTGGTTCATTTCGGCCTTGGCGGTCCTATTGTGTCCAACATCGTCATGTCCCCAAAAGGACTGGATAGACCTGTCCTGTTTGATTTCGTCAAGGTATCGCTTGAGCTTGAGGCCACCGCGGCCGCCGTCAGTGAAGTACAGGCGTGGCATGGGGGCTCCGTCGTAGATCGAAGTACCATCCGCCAGTGTTTTCAATGGCCCGGAAACGGCAAAATCTAAGACATCATTACGAAGGTTTTCGATTGGGATTCCCGTTGCGCGACTCCGCCTCTCAAGGTCAGGCTCCACTTCGATGTAATCGGCTGTCTCGTTCAACCAGGCATGGAAGTCAGTTCGGTTTTTGCCCCACTGGCGATTCTTGGCGGGATAAATAAACTCACCGGTCACCGGGTTTTGTACACCATAGACTGCTGCAACCTGTCGACCATTCTTGTCCACCGAATGTGGTGCAGCTGGGTTGTCACTAATCCACCTTCTCGGGTCTTTGTCTGGACTGGTGTAAAGATCATCACGAGAAGCTAGACGTGGCAGTTTGTTTGAGACCCAGCCAGGGCACTTGCTGTAAGCAATGATGACATCGTGGTCTATTGAAATTGCTTTAGCGTCGTTTCGAGGAGAATAAGCCTTTTGCCACACCACCTCAGCCACAAAATTCCCCGACCCAAATACCTCGTCCATAAGCATCCGCATCCGGTGGTTTTCCACGTCGTCAAGGTGAACCCAAATCGAGCCGTCCTCGCTCAACAAATCGCGGAGGTGAAGGAGTCGGTCACGCATCATCGTCAGCCACACCGAGTGTTCAAGATTGTCTTCATAGTGGGTGAATGTCTGAGCGGTGTTGAACGGCGGGTCAATGTACACACATTTAACCTTGCCGACATACTTGTCCCGCAACTCCGGCACGCGTGTCAGCGCCTCTAGAACATCCCCGGATTCTCCCTGAATGAGCAAGTTGTCGCTCTGTGGCTCCAACTCGGCTCGTTCCCCGTATTGCACCCCGTCTCGCTTCTCGTTTCGCCGACCCGTCACCGTTTCGAGAACCGTCAAGGTGTGCGTTTCGCAGTACCGTGGGTCGCGGGGGTCGACCCAGGTGTACCCATATTTTCCGGTTTCTGTGGGAATGAGTGCCTTGTCTTTATTGAACCAGGTCAGCTCAAGTTTTTGTGGGGGCATGGTTCCTTCTGAAATTCGTGTCTGAATGTTTGCTGAAAAGTCTTTCTCAATGGTAGCAATTAGGCGGATAGACCCCATTGCTTTTAGTGGCATAGGGTCGCAGTCGGAGGGGCTACTGCGTGCTGGTGAGGATGCCAAGCATCGCGGTGGCGAACTTCCCGTAGCTATCGAGCGCCGGACCAATGGCTGTGAACGCCCCCAGCAGTCGCCCAGGCTGTTTTCCGTTTTCAGTTGCTGCGAGCACCGTGTCGGCTTCCGCGACGTGGCCGTCGTGACGGAGCGCTTCGGCAAGGGCAAGGACCTGTGCTTCAGACACTGCGAGGGTGACATTCTGTGTGTTGCCGGAGCCGATAATTCCCGCGTTTACAGGGGCATTGAAGTTGAAGACTGGGGCCGGAGTTGGCGTTGGTTCGGGGCGAGTGGTGGCAAGACCCGCGGCGACTTCTTCACCGTCGGCGGTCAGATTGCCGCACCACATGACGTGGTACATGTCGGAATGGGATTGCTTGGTCATGTAGCCGTTGTCGATACACCAATGACCGACTTTGACAATGCTCTCGGCAGTAACGCCGTGGCGCTCGCCTAGGGTGGTGGCGTTGAGGTCGCGTAGTGGGTGCTGTCCGACCTCGCGGATCAGGTCGTCGGCGATGGTGTATTTATCGGACTGGGACATTAAGGGCATCTCCTTGGTTTATGGGGGATTGGTCTTATTGCTACCTTATTCCGTTGCCTGGACAACTCCACTGAAAATGTCGCATGAATGTTCGATCCTTGCATTTGGTGGCTGTTTACTGTGGTTGCGTCAGTTGCTGAGTCCCAATCAGTGGCAGAAGTGAATTTGCGGTGCTTACCCGGAGGACAGGGGATTCAGGAAACCTCCCTGCCGGCACCTAGCCACCTGTATACAACCAGCTACCACGTCGTATCAAACGCGATACCACGAATAGTTTGCAGTGAATGGAGGCTCTGCCGTAGCCCACGAACTCTAGGTGCCACTAGGCCGCTGTCCCAGGCTGGAGCAACCCACCGCGACCCCTAAGGGCTTCCAGGCTGCGCGACCGGGCTACCCATTCGATAATGAACCTATGGCTGCGAAGACTCTCAATGAGCGTCAAAAGGAAGTCCTGCATTGGATCAGCGACGGCTGCCCGGCGGACTCGGTTCCACAAGGCAACTACAAGATTTCCGCTCGTACCCTAGAGGGCCACGGTCTCGTGAAAATCAAGGGCCATGGACAGACCTGGAAAGCCACGGTAACTGCGCGAGGTAAACGAGTCCTCGCAGGCACCGAACCATTGGTAAAACAGCGCAAGCGCACCGCAGTCTTTCCACCCCGGCCAATCGAACGCCCGGCGCCCGTTCCTCCGCCACCTCCAAAGCCCAGTGACGAAGTGGTCGAGGCGCTGTACAAGCGTCTGCGCAACCCGAAGGGCGTGGCGTGTCGCGCCCTGTGCTCCGAAGAAGTGTTCAAGACAGTCTGGGAGCCAAGGCTCAAAGCCCTAGCGCACCGCGAGGACCTTATTGGCGAAGACATGGTTTTGCATTACGAGTTTGCCCCGCGGTATTACCTGCGTGAACCGACGTCGCACGTCTGGGTTGGTCTTGTGAAGAAGGTCGTCTTTGACCCCCGCAATCTGGACATTGCAACAGGGGAGAAACGAGTCAACAAGTTTCACCCCATGGTCGGCAAGTTCTCCGAGGGTAAGCACTTCAACGTTTCTCCCCAGACGCAACCCCGTGCCCGCCGTTTACTGCAAGTCCTGTTCAAAGAAGTCGAACGTCTTGGCTGGACAGTGGAGTACGAGAGAGATGAACGGTACTACAGCTATGCCCACAACGTTCCCAGCTATGTGAAAGTGAAGACGAAACACCGAAGCTATGAAGTCAAGGTGGTGGAAGCTCACGACTCCTTCCAACGCGAGCCCACGAAACAGGAAATTGAAGAGCACAGGAGGTGGACTGGAAGCTCTGACATGCCCACACGGAAGTTCTACACCCAAGCCAAAAACGGGCGGCTGAGCATTGAAGTTGGGTTTCGTTCCGTCAGAGACACCAAGCGCAAGCCCGAACGGCTGGACACAGAACTTTCTGACCTCCTTGACGCGCTAGTCGAGATCGAATTGGCCGACAGTGTCCGGGCGGAAATGAAGGAGATTCAAGACTCCGCTTGGCAGCGCCGTCTCGACACCGCAGCGAAGCTCGTAGCGCAGCGCGTTCAGGAAGACCATGAGTGGAAAACCCTGACAGAACAAGCGGCTAGGTGGCATGAGTATGTCTCAGTGCAGCAGTTCTTGGCGGCGGCGCGGGAGGGTGGTGTGGACCCTGACTACCTAGCGTGGAGTGCGCGGGTCGTGGGGCGGGTGAAGCCTTTGTCGGCTGTGAACATTCCAGCTCCCGCAAAGTTCGACCGCTACGACCACCGAGCCGAGATCGAAGCGGTGGCGGGGCGGTTGACGGACGACTTTCAGTGGTGGGACGAGTGACGGTTACTGGTCGGAAATTTCAGTTAAGAGTTTCAGTGCTTGGCATTCTGAGTTCAGGAACGGGGTTCCGTTTCCGTGCCAGGGCAAAGTGTGGGCAGTCTATGAAGGGTAAAAATGCCTAGCGTGCAAGAGTGTTTCTAATTCCTTATGTCGTAGTATTTAATATGAAAAGTTGAGCTGAAAGTGCCTGGCTGATTGTGTCAATACTTTCGATATGAGGAGAGTGTTTCTGTGGGCCGTCGAGTGCTAACCGTCAGTGAAGTCACGTTTCGACAAAAGAGAAATCCTAAAGGGAAATCTTTCGAGCCGGCTGATCTCGACGGGGCCGATCTGTTAGAGGTTTTCGGAGATTGGATCAAGAACCTAAGCTCTGACGACACCAAGGATGATGTTCAGCAAAAGTTCCTCAAGGTAAGTGACTCAAAGCTCGTCGCAGAGCGCGTCTTATTTTTGCAGGTGAGCATTGGTTCCTACGGCGAGGGTGGTGAAGTCATCGAGGTGGAAACCGAAAGGGTAACGGCCAGATTTTCAGAAAATGAGGTGCCAGTCGGAGAGAATCGACTGCTTCTCTTTGTCCCAAAGCGCGGAACGAAAGCCTACCTCTTCTCTGAGGAGTCGTCACGAGGCAGTTCGGGCCGAATTATTTTGAAGAGGTTTAAGAAGTACTTCGGAGAATACTCGACGAAAGTGCTTTGTGAATTTCAATCAGTTGTTGAAAGCGAAGCCTGGATTGAAGCTGCGAAGCTAAAAGAGGTCGAAGTCAGAGTTGAAGGTAGGAGCACTGACGTCGACGGAAATATCGTGGAGACAGGTACCTTGTGTCACATCGCCCGACCGAAAAAGAGGAAGTTCTTTTCCTCCGATCTGCTCGGGAAATTGAGAGACAAAAAGAACATTTCAAAGGTTGTCGGGGTAGGTGAACTACCGGAGGGCCCAGAGGTTTATGTGACCATGGTTCACAACAACCGACAGAAGAAGTTTGAACTCGGAGACATTGAAGCCCCATTAGTCCGAGAAGTGCTCAATGACTCTAACGAACCAGTCTTGACTGACACTGAACTCTTGGCTCGATGTGAAGAGAGGGGCATGGAATTTTGCGAGAGACTAGGTAATGATTGGGAACACTCATGGAGTCGTGCTCTCGCTAAGGAATAGAAGTGAAAAAATCCTCGCTGAAAGGAATAGTTTTAGACCACTTCGGAACCCTTATCGACAACAAAGATAAATCACGTCGATTGGAAGACTGGCTTACCCAAGTTGGGCTACCCATTGTGATCGGGGTGGTTTGCTTTTGTAGGGGCGTCAAACTCGGCGAAGTTGGGACTGCTGTTTCGGGAGTATCAATCGTTTCCGCCTTATTGTGCGCAATGGCAGTATTTCTGTTCCAGCTCCGAGTGGACTTGAGCAAGTCTGACAAAATTTTGCAAAGAGACTACGACTTAGTCGACCAGTGCATGTTCAACACCTTATGGGCAATCGTTTGGGGTATGGGACTCTCGGTTTTCTTGATCGTTTGCGAGGCGGGTGGCTGGCTCAATTCCGCAAAGTCTGGCCCGGTAGTGACCGGAATTGCAGTCGCCGCGTCGGTGCATTTTGTGTTGGTGATTGCAATGTGTCTAAAACGCCTCCGTGAGGCGTATCGGAGAATCGGTATGAAAGACCTCTAGAACTCTTCAAACGAAAGACCGTAGCCCCTCGCCAGTGAAGAAGGAGGGGCTACGGTCGTCCTCTTTTTCAGACTCGGCTGATTTGGAAGGTTAAACCTTACGTCTCAGTGCTAGAGCTAGTCCGGCGAGCGCCAGGAGCGCTAGGGCTAGTGCGGAAACGGTACCGGCGTTAGCACCCGTCACGGCAAGCGCAACACGCTTCGGGGCGGGAGCGGGAGCGGGAGCCTTGGTCGGAGCCGCGGTGGCCGGAACGTCACGCACAACGGTCTCAGTCGTGGTTGCACCCTCCTCAACGCTGTTTAGAAGACTGAAATGGTAGCGGCGTGGTGAGTATCCGGTAGCACCTGAGTGAGTACCCGGTAGCGCAGGGATCACCCAGGTGCCACGGAGACGTTGGAGGGTTACTCGTTGGCTTCTAAGCGCATATTCGGTCCTTCCAGTGTGATGATCTCAGCACCAACGACAAGCCGGTTGAGAATCGACTCTGCAATGACCGCGTCAGGAATCGACGCATACCAGTCTTTCGGGGTGAACTGGGAGGTCACAATCGTCGAGCCGGTATGTTCGCGCGCGGCGAGGATATTAAATATCTGATGCGCCGTGGCAGCATCAATCGGCGTGGTTAAAAAGTCATCCAGGACAAGTACGTCCACGTTGTGGAGTTGCTCAATGAACTTCAACCGGGTGGGGTCATCGGGCTGTAAGACTGCAAGTTGTGTTGCAAGCATGTCCGTGCGGTAGAAACTCGCGGAGTAATCGTTGCGGCACGCCGCGTTGATTAATGCTTGGGCCAGGTAGGTCTTGCCGACCGAGGATTTGCCCAGGATGACAATGTTTTGTCCCAAATGGCACCATTGACCATGAGCGAGTCGGCTGATTTGCTCCGGGTTGATGTTGCTGGCAGGTGTGCACACCACGTTTTCAAGACAAGCATCAAGGTTTGGCGATCGGGATGCTTTCAAAAGTTTGTTGATGCGTCGTTCACGCCTGGCCGCGACTTCCTTATCTAGTGCGTAGAGCACCTTTTGTGAAAACGTCCACGTGTCGAATGCTGGGTCATTAGCAATGTCGATCACTGTTTTACCGAACGCGGTCATACGCAACGCTGTGAAGTCAGCAAGGACAGATTCATCAAGAAATCGATCCATTGGCGGGGTTGAGTTTGTCATGAGTTTCGGGTTCCTTTCTTCATAAGGTTGTCCATGCTGAACTGGTCTGCGCCGCCAAGTAGTGCCCCAGTGGTATCGCGAGGTTCAATCACAGCCGAATCAGGCAAGATTGGTGTAGTAGTGCGTTGTGCTTGGTCGAACCCGCGGGGTCGGGTGGTGTGCTCTTTGCGTACCGCGGCCATCATGTTTTTCACTGCGGTATAGGACACGGCACGTCGGCTGCCATCATGGGATGTCAGGCGCAGGCAGGCCTCTTCCAAAATGGGTTTGTTGGCGTGTTTCCCCATCGACAACACGTTCCGACACGACTGGTAAGCCTGGGCCGGGATTGCTTTTGCTGCGATGAGCTCTTCGATGACTTTGCGTGTTGCCGGCCCAACTTTGCTGGCTTCGCGGTAGAAGTACTCACTCGTCCACAACCCGCGTGTGGTATCCATGCCTGAGGGAATGTGGTCGCAGTCAGTGACATAGGCCCCGCGTGTATGTGAAACCCGGTGGGTTGCAACGGTTTGACTTGCATCAAAGACTGTCAGTACCTGGCCGGTGATACGCACATCGACGGTGCGCCCAACGAGTTGATGCGGTACCGAGTAGCGCACCGTGGCAACAATGATGTGGAAATCTGGTGCGACTTTCGCGCGTTTCCATTCGGTGTGCTGCCATGGTGTTTGCGGCAGATCGGCAAGAAGATGCTGCTCATAGGTTTCAAACAGGTCCCGGCGGCTTGATTGCTGACTCCGAAACGGCGTGACATCGTTAATTACATCGACAAGGCTGACAATCTTGCCATTGAGCTCGTCAAGATCAACGCACTGGTGACCATCGAGTGCATGGATGATCTTGTGTGTGACGATTTTGACTGCGGCTTCCACATTCGCTTTATCTTTCGGTCGACGCGGGCGGGCAGGAAGAGCTGCAGTGTTGTAGTGCTCCAAGAACTGTTCGTAGGTGTCATTGACCTTCCGGTTTCTATCTGACGTACTGATTGCGTTCGACGCAGTCGACGCGTTATCAGGCACGACGACCTGGCAGACACCACCGAAGTATTCGAATGCACACCGGTGAGCATCAAGCCAGGCCTGTTGGCGTTGGTCAGCACACGCTCAGGCAAACAGCATCCCTGAATATGGAAGAGAGGCGACAAAGATACTGACTTTTGCACCCGGTTTCCCGGTTGGGTCAAACAGTCGCATCTTGGTGCCTGCCCAGTCGACTTGCATGGTGTGTCCTGGTGCGTGTGTGATGCGTGCTGAAAGCCCGGTCGCGTCGACATGTGCTGCGACAAGTTGGCGGAACCTGTCGTAGCTGTAGTGCCGCTGCCCCGGCCCGGCTGGGGTGGTGGTGTAGCGTGCCCATAAGACTTGCAGGGTCTGCTTTGTACGTCCTGTGCGGGCTTTGACGACTTTTTCGAAGTCAATCGGGACGGATTCACCTTGCCCGGTACTTCGTTTGTCAACGAACAACTCGTCTAGCTCGTTGTCTGTCAGCGCTGCGACTTGCTCAACGGTGCTAAACCCACAGGTTCGCAGTGTGTGGTTCGCGCGTGCGATTACACGGTGCGAGCACCCGAGTTGTTGTTCTATTTGGCGATAAGAACGCTGTTTGATCAGCAACGTCATTATCGCGCGGTAATCCGTCATGAGCGGACTCCTTCCAGATGATGCCACACCCGTGTGGTGTGGCTACCGGAAGTATGAACGTGAGGAGATGTGCAGCGCTACCAGATACTCACTGTCGTGCTACCGGATAGTCACGACACTGCTACCAAATAGCCGGTCGCAACACAACGCGGCGGGAGCAGCGTGAATTGCGGTGAAACAGTTTTCACCGCTGCCGACGGCCTATTCTATGACAACAGCGATGGGGCATGTGATACAAGCAGAAAAGTTGAGGTCGATCCCAGAAGCCGATTGTACGTTTGAAGCTGCGGATACCGAAGCAGCTATTAGTCGTGAGCACACAATGTGGATGGCATCCAGGACCGGGAGAGGACCGAAAACGTAAACCTAGACGGCACTTGGTGAGGAAAGAGGATTCTTTCTATCGTTATTAAGAGTGCCTACCGCCCGAACAAACTCAAGAGTCCTATCGCTCAAGTGGTCTTGTTCGCTAAGGGCTCCCAGCTCTTTGCTGGTATTTTCTTATGTCTGCGTCTAATGCCCAGTGAGTGAGCGATGCAAAACCGCGTTGAACTCAGGAATGTCGGCTTCTCTTCTTCCTCGAGGGCGATTCTTACTGTCTGCAGCAAGGATTGCATTGCCCACGCGCCCAAGGCCAGGATAGCGATGGCCACGCTAACAAAGTCCAGGCTTGATTCTCATTATCAGCATGGCCCCAGCCAATGGGGCGTTTGGTAAAAAGAGACTTCTAATTAGTCGCTCACCCCTTCGAAAGGTTTGGAGTTTGGACCTGACCCCTGTTTGGTAGACACCTGATATCCAGCCCGGTTGGGTTGGGAAGAAAGGTAATCTACCACCATGCCTAGGTATTCCGAACAGTTCAAACGTGATGCTGTGGCCCTCTATGAAAACAATGAGGACCTTTCACTTCACGCGGCTTCAGCAGAGCTTGGAGTCAATCGTTCCTCGCTTTTCTCCTGGCTTCAGCAATACGGCACCGGCAAACGTGCCCGCACGAAGGCCATGCGCGACAACGCCAAGGAGACGACTGATTCCGAGCGAATCCGCCAGCTAGAAAAAGAGAACGCGAAGCTGCGCGAAGAACGCGATATTCTGCGCAAGGCCGCGAAATATTTTGCCGAAGAGACACGCTGGTGATCCGCTTCCAGTTTGTCTATGACCACCGAACCGAGTACTCGGTCAAGCGGATGTGCCATGTGTTAAAGCTCAATCGCTCCTCGTTTTATAAATGGGTCAACACCCACGAAAATCGCAGGTTAAAGATATGTTCCGATGCCCTTATTGGTGCAAGAATCAAGGCCATCTTTGATGATGAGAACGGGCTTTATGGTGCTAAACGCATCGCTGCAAGCCTCAACGACGATACGGACTTCGGCCCGATCAACCATAAGAAGGTTGCGCGCATCATGAAATCCATGGGGCTAAAAGGCTTTAGCAAACGGCGTCGATGCATCACCACCCGGCGCAAGCCTGGTCACCGTGTCATGCCAGATTTAGTAGGCCGTACATTCACCGCTGACGAGCCGAACCGTGTTTATGTAGGCGACATCACCTACCTGCCGTGTAAGGGCGGTAAGAACATGTACCTGGCCACGGTCATTGACACCTATTCACGAAAACTTGCAGGTTATGCACTCGCAGACCACATGCGTGTCTCACTGGTCATCGAGGCTTTGTCCCATGCCAGCACAGTCCGCGGAAGCCTTGACGGGGCTATTTTCCATTCTGATCATGGAAGTGTGTACACCTCACAGGCGTTTAGGGACCACTGCGCCCAACTTGGTGTACGCCAATCCATGGGCGCGGTGGGAACTAGTGCCGATAATGCCCTGGCAGAATCATTTAACGCCACCTTAAAACGTGAAGTGCTACGTGATCGGAAAGTCTTTGATAATCCCATTATCTGCCGGCAGGAAGTCTTTCGATGGTGCATGCGCTACAACACCCGCAGACGGCACTCCTGGTGCAACCTTCTAGCCCCCAATGACTTCGAAGCACTCACATCAGCTACACTGACCCAAGCAGCATAGCTAACCCCCGACGTGTCTACTTTCCGGGGGTCAGGCCCTTTCTATTCCACAGTACAACCCGGAGGGCGACTATTTGCAGGTCCATCCTTGAACGCATCTAGTGTTACTTCGTCCAACGTAATCGGATCATGGGTCCCGGCGACGTAATTCTGGACTAAAAGCGTGCCACGGGGATGATTCTCGACTTCTGCAATCGTGATTCCACTGAGTTCAGGCACAAATCGGTGCTCATCTTCGCCTCCCTTGTACGTGATTGGGATGACCCAAAACTCTAACTGCGGGTCCGCGATAATCGAGTTCAGTACTGGAGGATTATTGGATGTAGAAGCCGGTAATCGAAGCTCAACGTACCCACCTTGTGGGTGCTTGAGGTTGATCCGTTCACTGAGGGGCGGATCTCCGGGAGTGGTTGATTGAATGAGAAGCTCTACTGATTCAACCTGAATATCACAAGCAATCATATGAACAGTGACACCGCCCGTTTGATCTAGAGAAACAGCGATGTTTCCGGATGGGCTAGCCTCAGCCATCTGATCGAGACCGTCGAAAAATCCACACCCAGACAACGTTAGCCCCAAAAGAACCGAGACGAGCAAAACGGGTCGCTGCCAATTCTTAAGTTTTATTTTTAACATTCTGCCGCTACCTATTCATATTTTTAACTCGTTGATAGCTGTGCATGACCGTATACGCGGAGTCGACAAATCCTCTGCAACGAGTGAATGAACTGTTGTAGGACTCGCGGCATACATATTGCCAATCTCTCCTCAGGGCGGGGTCACATAGATTGGATCGAGCAGTGTAGTTATCCGGATTTAGACCATAGCAAAGATCATGGTAGCTGCAGGGCCCACGAAGATCAGCTGCAATCTTTGTTTTATCGTCGAACCAAAACTGAGGCGAGGGGGCCGTGCAATAGTCATGTAGCGTAGGGTTAACCCCGTTAGGGTTATATACGTATTTGCTCGAAATCGATATAGGGGACTTTATCTGAAAGGTGTAGGGTTTCCCGCTGCTATCCGTGGCAACTACTGTTCCATTTTCAGGCGGATACGCTTGATGCCCGGACTGGACAACCGGTAAGTCCAGCTGAATTTCCCTGAGAAGGTCTACTCCGTAAGCATCGCGGATGAACTTAATCAGAGTATTATCGACCAGCTTTCCGTTACTGAATGTGGTGCCTTCGTCGCCTTTCACAAAATCTCGAACACGAAGTGTTCCACCGGAAAATTCTTGGGTGATGTCAGACTCAGAATCAAGATACTCATCAGAGGTTGGAAATCCGAAGTTGCTCTTTTCGTACCCATTTTTGCCCCATTCCGAAAGTATCGCTCCTTGGACGGCGTGTGCACCCGTTTGAGGAGTCCAATAAATCATTCCGTTTTCAAATACGTTATAGCGTCCTACGCCATCCGGGGTTGTCAACTCATCACTAACAGGATATCCAAGTTCGCCAGTTTGTGCACCCATGGATTGCCATTTGTCGAAAATAGCTCCTTGAATGCTGGCTTGACTTGCCGGTAGCGCATTGTGAGTGTAGACGTGTCCACCTTGGAAATCTTGTCTGTACCAAGCATTACCCTGGGCAATGTCACTTGTTATGGGGTAGCCAAGAAATCCACCCTCCCAGCCATGCCGTTCCCAGACCTTGGAAACTGGAATGCTGACCGTATGCGCTCCAGTCTCGGGTCGCCAGTAAATAAATCCATTAACAAACTCTGAGCGTTTCCCAATTCCATCTGGATTGGTGAGTTCATTAGATTTAGGAAGGAGGAGGAAGCTGGTCGGTCCACCGATACTGTCATACTTTTCCTTGATTAGACCGCATACTTCGAAACTTGTAGGCCAGTACACTCCGCAACCTTGACGGGCATTCAAAGTCGGTGCGGTTGGGGAGGCGAGCTGTGCTTCTCGGATTTCAGCCTGGTCAGCTTCAACTTTGCTGACGCCGGCAGGAATATCTTCCATGTCAGAACGCATCTGACCAGGAACCAGTTTATTCTTTGGATCTGAGGTTGGATGCCACTCTGCTAGCCCCTGCGGATTGAGTTCGTCTTCCGTGGCTTGATTGACCTCATACCACTCAGCGCCGGGTGGGGTCGGAATATCCCATTGTGCAAATGGCCCGTCTCCTATGTGTGAAGTATCCGCTTCATTATCGGAAATAGGGGACTGATCAGAAATAGGGGACTGAGGAGTTTCTGATAGATGTTGCTGTTGGTTCTGGCGAGACGAGCCAGAAAAAGATGATTGGGCTACCGCAGTGGCGGGCATGCTACTTAACAACATGCCCGCTATGACAACGGCAAGACTCTTTCGAGAGAGAATTTTCATTGTGGCCCTTTGATGATTTGAGAAGAGAGTTCTTCTAGAACGGCATAATAGATATTGCTATGTCATTTCGTAGCCAAACGAGAAAACTTCTTTATTTTCTAGGCCACTGATCGTGTTGTTTTATATATTTTTCAGCAACGGTTTCTTCGCCTCGTCGGCTTAGGTGCCTGTATCGCCGCGGCCTAACCCACATTGCTAATAATCATTGTTGTGGAACAGGAAGCGAACCTGGGTAAACGGGCCCTTCCGGTTTTAGAGTGCGTTGGTTTTGTCCTGTAGTTGTCCGGAGTGGATTAGGCATCGCAAGATGTAGTGGTTGAGGTTTTTAAATCCTAGGGCGATGCCGCGTAGGTGTTCGAGTCTGCCGTTGATTGCTTCGACGGGGCCGTTGGATGCGCCGATATCAAAGTAGGCGAGCAGCGTCTTTGCGTCGACGCCACAGGGTGCGCCCCAGTTGGGCGAGCTCTTCTAAGCCTTTCGGTAATCCTTTACGCAGCGTATGGATGATGCGTTCCATGAGCTTTTTGCCTTCCGATTTCTTCGGATGCGCGTACGCTGCGACCTCATGTCTTGGTAGAGCAGCCACGTTACTTCCAGGCACACGTAGTCGTCATCGGTGGCCCACAACACTTCTAAGCGTTGCTTTTGCCGCTCGGTGAGATAGTTCGTCCTGGTCAACAGTGTGCACCGGTGCTTGTACAGTGGGTCATCTTTGCGTCCGCGGCGCCCGGTGGTCTCACGTTGGAGTCGCTGTCGGCAACTGGTGAGCTTGTCGGCTGCTAGATGCACCACATGGAAAGGGTCCATGACTTTGTCTGCTTGTGGTAGTTGCTCTTCGACTGCGGTGGCATAACCGGTGAACCCATCCATGGTCACCACCTGTATCTGTTCACGGAAGCTGGGGTCGCGCTCTTTAAGCCACCCGCTTCAGCACGTCGGCGGATCTGCCTGGTCGCATGTCTAACAAACGTGCAGGCCCACGCCCGTCTACCAGCGGGGTGAGGTCAACAAGTATGGTCACCAGGTTTGATGCCTGACCTGGTTTTCTGGTGTGTTTCCATACATGTTCATCGACTCCAAGAATGCGAACCCCGTCTAGGTGACAAGGGTCGCCGTAGACAAGCTGGCGGCAGGCATCTAGTGCGACCTGGTTGACCAGGTCCCAGCCCACACCGAGTGCTTTGGCGGTAGCGGACACACTCATTCGATCTATGGCTAGGCGTTGCAGGATCCAGCGGGTGACCCGATAAGTGAGCTTGGCGCCGTCATCAGCGCAGGTTAAAGATTCTTGGAAGATCCTCCTCTTACATGAGTCGGCTGTGCACCGGAATCTGGGTACTTTTACGTGCAGCCTGGTGGGGAATCCGACGACAGGAAGATCAACGAGTCGACGGGTGATGGGCCTGACCCCCGGAAAGTAGACACGTCGGGGGGTTAGCTATGCTGCTTTGGTCAGTGTAGCTGATGTGAGTGCTTCGAAGTCATTGGGGGCTAGAAGGTTGCACCAGGAGTGTCGTCTGCGCGTGTTGTAGCGCATGCACCACCGGAAGACTTCCTGGCGGCAGGCGATCGGATTGTCAAAGACTTTCCGATCACGTAGCACTTCACGTTTTAAGGTGGCGTTAAATGATTCTGCTAGGGCGTTATCCGCACTCGTTCCTACCGCGCCCATGGATTGGCGCACACCCAACGACGAGCAATAGCTTCTAAAGGTTTGTGAGGTGTACACACTGCCGTGATCGGAATGGAATACAGCCCCGTCAAGACTGCTACGCACACCGTGGGCGTGGGCTAGTGCATCGACGACCAGTGAGACGCGCATGTGGTCTGCGAGCGCATAACCTGCAAGTTTCCGTGAATAGGTGTCAATGACTGTGGCCAAATACATGTTCTTGCCACCCTTACAGGGCAGGTAGGTGATGTCGCCAACATAGACGCGGTTCGGCTCGTTGGCTGTGAATTTACGGCCTACTAAATCTGGCATGACGCGGTGTCCAGGCTTGCGCCTGGTAGTGACACATCGACGTTGTTTAGTAAAAGCCTTTTAGCCCCATGGCTTTCATGATGCGTGCGACCTTCTTGTGGTTTATCGGGCCGAAATCCGTATCACTGTTGAGGCTTGCAGCGATGCGTTTAGCACCATAAAGCCCGTGCTCATCATTGAAGATGGTTGTAATTCTCGCACCAATAAGGGCATCGGAACACGTCTTTAACCTGCGTTTTTCACGGGTTTGGACCCATTTATAGAACGAGGAACGATTGAGCTTTAACACGTGGCACATCCGCTTGACCGAGTACTCGGTTCGGTGGTCATAGACAAACTGGAAGCGGATCACCAGCGTGTCTCTTTAAGCAAAATATTTAGCAGCTTTACGTAGAATATCGCGTTCTTCGCGCAGCTTCGGGACTTCTTTTTCGAGCTGGCGGATTCGCTCGGAATCAGTCGTCTCCTTGGCGTTGTCGCGCATGGCCTTCGTGCGGGCACGTTTGCCGGTGCCGTACTGCTGAAGCCAGGAGAAAAGCGAGGAACGATTGACTCCAAGCTCTGCTGAAGCCGCGTGAAGTGAAAGGTCCTCATTGTTTTCATAGAGGGCCACAGCATCACGTTTGAACTGTTCGGAGTACCTAGACATGGTGGTAGATTACCTTTCTTCCCAACCCAACCGGGCTGGATATCAGGTGTCTACCAAACAGGGGTCAGGTCCATACTCGCCAGGCTCCGCGGTCGACCATTACCAGCGGCCCATGCGTGCCGCCGGCTGGAGGTTGCTCGGTGACATTCCAAACAAGCAGGCCGCACGGGGTATCCAGGGCGAGTATGAGGGCATTGCATTTGTGGACGGACAAGCATACTGTCCGGCGATTAAGGCAATGCCGCAGCTTCTGGACCCACGTGCAGCGCTGGACGCGAGTGACATCAATGCGGAACAATTCGAGCGCCTCGTTGCCCAGCGTGAAAACCTGCGTATGCGGACGAAGCAAGTCAATGAAGATGGTTCCATTCGCTTCGCATGCCCGGCTCTAGAGGGCAAGGTGTCCTGTCCAGCTCGCAAGAACGACTCACAGGCTAAGAGGGCGGCGGCAAGACGAACCCTTGGTGGTCGGGCGCCGCTGCCATTGTCTGTCAAACAGGTTCCTGTCGAGCGTCAACTGGGCAAAGCTTGTTCTGGTAAGTCTGTCACCGTTCCGCTCTATCTTGACAAAGGCGGCGTGGACAACATCAACAAGCACCTTCACCAGGGGCCGGCCGCCTATACGCAGGAATGGCACGACACCTACAAGCGCGGCCGTGCTGCCATCGAAGCCCGAAACGCTAGTGCCAAGCACGATGTCTCGCTTGGGCTTGGAGATCGAGCGAAGCGCGGCATGCGCGGCTTTGATGGCTTCGCCATGCTTCTGACCGTTCTTGTCGCCGCGTCGAACGCGCTTCGAGTCATTGGCTACCTCAAACGCGGACGCGACGCCGAACTTGCTCCGACGCCTCCGCGCGGAGGGCGTCCTCGCAAGAAGCGCTTTGATGATCATGTCATTGGGCTGGCGTGGGGCAACGCGCCGCCCGCCGAAGAGGCTGCATAGGAGGCCACGAGACCCTGTTTGGGGTCCGTGGTCTAACGGCCGTGAGTTGGCGTGATGCTCAGGTCATGCCGGCGGCGAATACTACGGAAAATGGTCCGTGGATAGACAAAAATGCGGCCCCGTGGACACTCTTGCGGTGAAAGTCCACGGGGCCGGGCTATTTGTTAGAGATTCGCAAATCTCAGCAGGCTAGAACCGTAAAAGTCCCAGGGCGTTTAGCAGTCGTAGTACATTTCAAACTCGAGCGGCGTCGGGCGCAGGCGGGAAGGAGCGATTTCCTTTTCGTTCTTGTACTGCAGGTAGGTCTCGATGAGATCCTCAGTGAATACGTCGCCCTCGGTCAGGAACTCGTTGTCCTCCTCCAGAGCGCGCAGGGAAGTCTCAAGGCTGGTTGGTGCCTGCGGGATGGAAGCCTGCTCTGCCGGCGGCAGCTCGTAAAGGTCTTTGTCGACCGGTGCGTGCGGCTCGATGCGGTTCTTGATGCCGTCCAAGCCAGCCATCATCATGGCTGCGAAACCGAAGTATGGGTTGCCCGATGGATCCGGTGCGCGGAACTCGATACGCTTTGCCTTTGGGTTGGAGCCGGTGATCGGAATGCGGATCGCCGCAGAGCGGTTGCGCTGGGAGTAAACGAGGTTGATTGGAGCCTCGAAGCCCGGCACAAGGCGGTGGTAGGAGTTCAGGGTTGGGTTGGTAAACGCCAAAACAGCCGGTGCGTGGTGGAGGATACCGCCGATGTAGTAACGAGCGATGTCGGAGAGGCCACCGTAGCCTGCCTCATCGTAGAACAGCGGCTTGCCGTCCTTCCACAGAGACATGTGGGCGTGCATACCGGAGCCGTTGTCGCCAGCCAGTGGCTTTGGCATGAAGGTTGCGGACTTGCCGTACAAAGCAGCGGTGTTTTTGATGATGTACTTGAAGGTCTGGATATCATCAGCCGCGTGCAGCAGGGAGTTGAAGCGGTAGTTGATCTCGTTCTGGCCACCGCCGACCTCGTGGTGGAAACGCTCGATGGTAAATCCTGCCTCCTGCAGGTTGCGTACCATTGCGTCGCGGATTTCGCCGTGCTTATCGACGGGCGCGGTGGGGAAGTAACCACCCTTAATGCGGGTCTTGTAGCCGGTGTTTGGATTGCCATCGAAGTCGGCCTCGTTGCCGCGGTTCCACCAACCCTCGTCGGTGTCTACCTCGTAGAAGCCGTGCTCCACGTCGGTGGAGTAGCGCACGGAGTCGAAAAGGTAGAACTCTGCCTCAGCGCCGAAGTTACAAACGTCAGCGATACCGGTGGAGGCGAGATACTCCTCGGCCTTCATTGCGACGTTGCGTGGGTCGCGGGAGAAGGGCTCCAAGGTGAAAGGATCGTTGACGAAGAACTTGATGTTCAGCGTCTTGGAGGAGCGGAATGGGTCCACGATGGCGGTTGCTGGGTCTGGCAGCAGGGTCATATCAGACTCATCGATGGAGGTAAAGCCGCGGATCGAAGAGCCGTCGAATGCTAGGCCCTCTTCAGCTGCTTCCACCGTGAATTCAGATGCCGGAATGGAAAAGTGGTGCTCGGTACCGGGGACGTCGGTGAAGCGAATATCGACGAACTCTACGTCCTCTGCCTCAATGAAGTTGACGATCTCCTGGACGGACTCGAAAGACACTGTTTTGTCTCCTCAGGGTTTAGAAAAATGTTCTTTTAGTGAGTTTACCTATTTTGATTGGCGCTCGGACGATAGCCCATCGATCAATAGGTATTTTGGGAGAACTTTTTTGGTTTTCGCTTGTGGCAGCTGGGGCGCTAGATTAGTCAGCATGGCGGATAAGCGAACATGGCTCGATGGGCCCGAGATTCCAGGTGAAAATGATGATTTTGCGGGCCCAGGAAAGTGGCCTGGTGAAAAGCTTGGGCTCCCCGAAAAGGGAGCTGGTGCGTTGGCGCCGGTGGCACGCCGCGCGGGCGCTGTGCTCATCGATTGGATCATGTGCATGTTGCTAGCCAACCTGATCATCATGTTCACCGACGCGCTCGGCGGTGCGGCGTTCTTGGGCTATGCTCTGTGGGTCCTCGTCGGCATCATCTGTGGCTGGCTCTTCGCACGCACCCCCGGCATGTTGGTGCTCGGCATGGGCGTGGCGCGTCTTGATGTCCCCGGTGAGCGCGTGGGATTCTGGCGCGCGGCAGCGCGCACCATCCTCACCGGCTTCCTCTTCCCAGCGGCAATGGTCGATACCGACGGCCGCGGTATCCACGACCGCGCAACCGGCACCGCAGTGATCATGGTCTAGTTCTTCTATCTTGCGGCGTCGCCAAGCGGCTCCTACAAATACCAAAAACCGGCCCTTTCCTTGGTGGATTCCAAGGAAAGGGCCGGTTTGCACAAGTCTTATTTGCCCTTGCGCTGCTGTGCGCGGCGCAAGCGGCGGTTCATGCCAGCCATGTTTTGCGCCTGGCGTGGCATCGGTCCCTTCGGCAGACCCGGGGTGGTGCCTGGCAGGTCATCCATGGCCTCAATCCTGCGGATGTTCGCGTAGGTCTCATCCTTTTTGAAGTTACGTGGGAACTTCATCACGTGATTGCGCAGCTTGGATACTGGAACCTCGCCTTCGCCGTTGCCAACCCAGACCTCGTAGACCGGCACGCCACCGGCGAGCTTATCCACGCGCTTCTTCAGCGTGTTGAGAACTGGGGCTAGACGCTTGCGGTCACCCTCGCAGACGAAGATGACACCGGCGTTGCCGATAACACGGTGGATGAGGTCCTGGTGGCGAGTAACGCCGACCGCAGTCTTGACCTTCCAGACGATGCCCACGGTGTTGCGCAGCTGCTGCTCCAGAGCCCAGCCAGCCACACCTGGCTGATCCTCAACCTTCTTGTACATGTCGCGCTCAAGACGGCGGGTGAACAGCCACATCGCGAGCAGGGCGCCGATGCCCAGACCTAGGATGAGCATGAACCACTGGCCGTTGAAGAGCAGGCCGATAAGGAAGAACAGCAGGCCCATTCCGAGGAAAGCAGCGAGCATGATCGGGATCAGCGCCTTGTCCTGCTTGCGTTGCATGTTGAACGCTTGCCACATCTGGGAGCGGGTTTGCTTGCGCTGCTCGCGTTTCGCGGCGCGCTCTTGCTTCTTTGCAGCCTTCAGGCTTGCCTTATCGTCTTGTGCCATGGTTCCTACTTTAAAGGTCAGCGCTGCTAATTACCGAATTGCAGCAGCGGCGGAGTCGGCGTTAGCCGGGGTCTTGGCCATGCGCGTGGTCACAGGGGTCTCCTCTGAAGGGCCGTACTTCTCAAGCAGCGTGGAAGCTTCCTGCGCAGTTGCGCCCTGGGAGGTCTCAGCGAGGTGCTTGAGATTATCCGGAAGCTCGAAGCCGCGAGCTTCCATAGCCTGCACGTACAGGCGGCCAGCGCGGTAGGAGGAACGGACCAGTGGGCCGGACATGACGCCGCCGAAGCCGAGCTCCTTAGCGAGCTTGGAGTGCTCCACGAACTCCTCTGGGCGTACCCAGCGCTCGATTGGGTGGAAGCGCGGGCCTGGGCGTAGGTACTGGGTAATGGTGATAATGTCGCAGCCAGCAGAGCGCAGGTCGCGCAGAGCTTCCTCGATCTCTTCCTTGGTCTCGCCCATGCCCAGAATCAGGTTGGACTTGGTGATGAGACCAAAGTCGTGAGCCTGGCGAATGACGTCGAGGGAACGCTCGTAGCGGAAGGCCGGGCGGATGCGCTTGAAGATGCGCGGCACGGTCTCCAGGTTGTGGGCGAAGACCTCAGGGAGAGCCTCGAAGACCTCCTGCAGAAGGTCCGGCTTGCCGGAGAAGTCAGGGGTCAGGTTTTCTACACCGGTGTGCGGGTTGAGCTCGTGAATCTTGCGCACGACCTCGGCGTAGAGCCACGCGCCTTCATCCGGCAGATCGTCGCGGGTCACGCCCGTGATGGTGGTGTAGTTGAGGTCCATCTCCTGGATGTTTTCTGCAACGCGGCGCGGCTCGTCGCGGTCCAACTCCGCCGGCTTACCGGTGGCGATGTCGCAGAAATCGCACCGACGGGTGCACTTGTCGCCACCGATGAGGAAGGTGGCCTCGCGCGATTCCCAGCACTCGTGGATATTCGGGCAACCAGCCTCCTGGCACACGGTGTGCAGGGAAGCACCGGACACGCGGGACTTCATATCCTCGTAGCCCGGACCGGTGCGGACCTGGTTGCGGATCCAGCGTGGCTTCTGTTCGATGGGGGATTCCGCATTCTTCTTCTCAATGCGGAGCATCTTGCGTCCTTCAGGCTTAACAGTCACGAAAACTCACTCTACGGGGTCGGAATTGTCTCTAACTAATACAAGTGGGGCGTGTGGCGGAATATTCCGCTTTTTATTCGGGTTTATTTGCGCCGCTCTGTTGCTCCTGCGCGAGGCGCTTTTGTCGGGCCTTTTCATTCGCCACCTTGATGGGGTCAGGTGCCGAGGCGAACGAGTGGTCTGCGACGGTGAGTTCACCGGAAAGCGCACGCTCGAGGGCGTCGAGAAGCGGTGCGGATGCCTCTTCCATGGTGACCTCACGGCCTAGCTCCAAGCTCAAGGTGGTGACGTCGGCGTCGTCGATGCCGCAGGCGACGATGTGGTCGTAGTACTCCAGTGTGTTGGTGCAGTTCAGCGCTAGGCCGTGCATGGTCACGCCGCGGGTGATGCGAATGCCCAGGGCAGCAATCTTGCGGTCGCGGGTCGGCGCCTGCGGATCGGCAGCACGAGTGGTCGATGGCACCCACACACCTGAGCGGCCGTCCACGCGCCCAGCGGTGACAACGCCGAGTTCGCGCACGGCCTGAATGATGGCCTCTTCGAGGCGGCGAACGTAATCCACGACGTCGACTGGCTCTGCCAGCTTGAGGATCGGATAGATCACCAGCTGGCCCTCGCCGTGCCAGGTGATGCGCCCGCCGCGGTCCACGGTGATGACGGGTAGACCATTGTCCGGCATATCCTCCGGCTGAGTGCGCTTGCCCGCGGTGTAGATGTTCGGGTGCTCTACCACCAAGATGACATCGCCGTGCTCACCAGCAGCGCGCTTGGCAGCCAAGTCGGCTTGCAGGTCCCACGCCTCTTGATAGTCCATGCGGCCGAGATGGCGGATTTCCAGGGGCTCTTCAGACGCGCGGATGGAACGGTCAGCGGGGAAGAAAGGCTCGCGAGGAGCAGTCATTCGGGATGCTTCCTTTGGTTGTTTAGAACTGATTCGCTACTCATACTGCCACCGAAAGTCGGGCATGCAAAAGGCGGGAGGAAATCCCCTCCCGCCTTATGCGTTGTGACTAGACGCCGTTTGCGGCAGCGTACTCGTCAGCGGTCATCAGCTCGCCGGTCTCGGAGACCTCGACCTCGAAGAGCCAGCCCTCTCCGAATGGGTCGTTGTTGATGACTGCGTAGTCATCGTGCACGGCCTCGTTGACGGCGGTAACGGTGCCGGTTACTGGGGAGTAGAGGTCAGAGACGGACTTGGTGGACTCGACCTCGCCACAGGTGTCGCCAGCGGTGACGGTGTCACCAACTGCCGGCAGCTCGGCGAAGACGACCTCGCCTAGGCGGTCCGCAGCCACGGAGGTAATGCCAACGCGAACGGTGTTGCCGGTAGCGGCATCAGCGGAGGAGTTGATCCACTCGTGGTCCTCGGAGTAGGAGAAATCTGCAGGAAGGTTAGCCATGGTGGTGGGGTCCTTTCAAAGGTATAAGCCTAGACGCGGCCGAACAGCGTCATGCGGCTGTTCGGTGCTTGCCTAGTTATCTTAACGGTTGAGACGGTAGCGCGGATTATTTTTCGCGCTTGTAGAACGGAAGTGCTGCGACGGTGAATGGGTAGCGCTTGCCCCGGATGTCGACCTCGACGGCGTCGCCAGCCTGCAGGTTTGCGCTGGTGTCCAGCAAAGCAATGGCAACCGGGTGGCCCAGGGTCGGGGAAGGCTGACCGGAGGTGACAGAGCCCACCTTGGTCTCGCCCACGAAGACCTCGGAGTCGGCACGGGCAGCGCGGCGCTGCTCAGAGACCAAACCGGTGATAGCAACCTGTGGACCCTCTTCGGCACGCTGACGCATCACGTCCGCGCCCACGAAGTCGGCTTCCTTCTTGGCAAAAGCACGCGCCATGCCGGCCTCTACCGGGGTGATGTCGCGGGAGAGCTCGTTGCCATAGAGCGGCATGCCGGCCTCCAAGCGCAGGGAGTCACGAGCAGCCAGACCACACGGGCGGATGTCGTACTCAGCGCCAGCCTTGAGCAGCTCCTGCCACAGCTCTGGGGCGTCGGAGTTGTAGACGATGAGCTCGAATCCGTCCTCACCGGTGTAACCGGTACGGCAGATGAAGGCATACTTGCGGGCGACCTTGCCCGTCATCGCTGCGTAGTACGGCAGCTCCATGACGGCTTCCTGCTTGGTGTCCTCGACCAGCGGGATGAGAATCTCCGCAGCTTTCGGGCCCTGTACTGCGATCATGGCGACGTCGCGGGACTCGTTGTTGAGGTCCACATCGAAACCCTCAGCGCGCTCGTTGAGTGCCTCCCAGACCACGTCGGCGTTGCCGGCGTTTGGCACGACCAGGAACTTGGTCTCGTCCAAGCGGTAGGTGATGAGGTCATCGATGATTCCGCCGTCTTCGGCACAGATCATCGAGTACTTTGCCTTGCCCACCTTGAGGTTGGTCAGGTCGGAGATGAAGCTGTAGGACAAGAACTTGGCAGCGTCTTCACCGTTGACCCAAATCTCGCCCATGTGGGAAAGATCGAATAGGCCAGCGGAGTTGCGCACCGCGCGGTGCTCTTCCAATTCGTTGTCGTACTTCAGCGGCATGTTCCACGGGCCGAAAGCCGTAAAGGATGCGCCAAGCTTTTCATGCTCTGCATGCAGCGGGGAGTTGAGCAATTCAGTCATTGTTTAGTCCTCTTCAGTCAGATCGAAAGCCTCTGGTGGCGGGCAGGCGCACACGAGGTTGCGGTCACCGTAAGCCTCGTCGATGCGGCGCACCGGCGGGAAGTACTTGTTGGCACGCAGGGAAGCAACTGGGTAGGCAGCTTCCTGGCGGGTAAAGCCGTAGTTCCACTCGTCGGATGCGACGGACGCAGCGGTGTACGGAGCGTTGTGGATGACGGATGCCTCGTACTCGACCTTGCCGTCGATGATGTCCTGGATTTCCGCGCGGATGGAGCGCATAGCCTCGATGAAGCGGTCTAGCTCGGCCAAGTCCTCGGATTCGGTCGGCTCGACCATCAGGGTGCCAGCCACCGGGAAGGACAGGGTCGGTGCGTGGAAGCCGTAGTCCACGAGGCGCTTTGCCACATCGGCCGCGGTGACGCCGGAGGCGTCGGTCAGCTCGCGCAGGTCGAAGATACATTCGTGCGCCACGAGGCCCTCGTTGCCGGTGTAGAGAACCGGGAAGGAATCCTGCAGGGACTTAGCCAGGTAGTTAGCGCCCAGGATTGCGTGGCTGGTGGCCTGCGCGACGCCCTCGGAGCCCACCATGGCCAGGTATGCCCACGAAATCGGCAGCACGCCGGCGGAGCCGTACTGGCTGGCGGTGGAGGGAACGCCGTGCTCGGTCGGGGTCGGCTGGGCCGGATCGATGGAGGCGTCGTTGGCGTTGGTCGGTAGGAAGGGCACCAAGTGCTTGGCGACGCCCACCGGGCCAACGCCCGGTCCACCGCCACCATGCGGGATGGTGAAGGTCTTGTGCAGGTTGAGGTGGGAGACATCGCCACCGAACTCGCCGGGGCGTGCCCAACCGGTCAGAGCGTTCATGTTTGCGCCGTCGATGTAGACCTGGCCGCCAGCAGCGTGGACCTTGTCGCACACGTCGCGGACCTCGGGGTCGAACACGCCGTGGGTGGATGGGTAAGTGATCATAATGCCGGCGATGTGCTCACCGTGCTGTTCGATCTTGGCATCCAGGTCTGCCAGGTCGATGGAGCCATCGTCTGCGGTAGCAACGACGACCACCCGCAGGTTAGCCAAGGTAGCAGAGGCCGCGTTGGTGCCGTGTGCGGAAGATGGGATGAGGATGACGTCGCGGCCAGAGTCTCCGTTGGCAACGTGGTAGCGGCGGATGGCCAGCAGGCCGGCCAGCTCACCCTGGGAACCAGCGTTGGGCTGGATGGAGACCTTTGCATACCCGGTCAGCTCAGCGAGCCAGCCCTCGAGTTCCTCGATGAGGGCGCGCCAGCCTGCGGTGGTCTCTTCCGGTGCGTATGGGTGGATGCCCGCGAACTCCGGCCAGGAGATGGGCTCCATGGCGGCAGTGGGGTTGAGCTTCATGGTGCACGAACCCAGCGGAATCATGGTGCGGTCCAGAGCCAGGTCCTTGTCCGCCAGGGTGCGCAGGTAGCGAAGCATCTGGGTTTCGGAGTGGAGGGAGTTGAAGATCTCGTGCTCCAGCGGAGCCTCGGCGCGGACGAGCGCGGAAGGCAGGGCATTAACGGCGGACTCGGCGTTGTCCTTGTCTGCGGACTCTGCGCCGAATGCGGCGGCGAGCTTGGCGACGTCCTCAAGCGTTGCGGACTCACCAAAGGAGACGGAGATCTTCTCGGAGCCGATAGCGCGCACGAGGTACCCCTGTTGTTGAAGGGATGCCTTGATGCCTGCGGCGTCGACGCCGGTGACAGTGACGGTGTCGAAGAACTCGTCAGCGACCAGGGTCTTGCCTGCGCCCTTTACGGCAGCGGCGAAGGAAGCGGCGAGCCCGTGAACGTGCTCAGCGATCTTCTTCAGGCCCTCTGGGCCGTGGTAGACAGCGTACATGGACGCTACGTTGGCCAACAGCGCCTGCGCGGTACAGATGTTGGAGGTAGCGCGTTCACGGCGGATGTGCTGCTCACGGGTCTGCAGGGCCAGGCGGTACGCCGGGCGGCCCTCGGCGTCCTTGGAAACGCCGACCAAGCGGCCAGGCATCTGGCGCTTGAGCTTGTCGGTGACAGCCATGTAAGCAGCGTGCGGGCCACCGAAGAACAGTGGAACGCCGAAGCGCTGCGTGGAGCCGATGACGATGTCAGCGCCCAGCTTGCCCGGTGCCTCCAGAAGGAGGAGGGAGAGCGGATCGGCCACGATGGTGGCTACTGCGCCGCGGGTGTGCAGCTCCTCGATGACACCGCGTGGGTCGTAAATGTCGCCCTCGGTGCCGGTGTACGCAATGACGGCGCCGATGAGGTCTTCGCCCACGAGGCCCTCGCGGATATCGAGGATTTCCACCTCGAGTTCGATGGCGCGAGCGCGCTCCGCCGCCACAGCGAGCACCTGCGGATGCAGGCGGGAGTCCAGGATGACGCGGCGGCCCTTCTTGACCGCGCGGGACATTAGGCCGACTGCTTCAGCGGTGGCGGATGCCTCGTCCAGCAGGGAAGCGTTGGCGATGGGCAGACCAGTCAGGGATTCGATCATGGTCTGGAAGTTCAGAAGTGCTTCCAGGCGGCCCTGGGAGATCTCCGGCTGGTACGGGGTATAAGCGGTGTACCAACCAGCGTCCTCCAGCAGGCCGCGGCGGATGACGGCCGGGGTAAGCGTATCGGAGTAGCCCTGGCCATAGAAGGACTTCAACACGATGTTCTGGCTGGCGTATTCGCGCAGCTTGTCCTGCGCTGCATTTTCGCTCAGCGCATCAGGCAGGGCTGGTGCCGATGCGGCGCGGATGGTGGTGGGCAGGGCAGCGTCGACAAGAGCGTCGATGCTGTTGTACCCCAGTGCGTTGAGCATCGTCGCTTGCTCGGAAGAATTTGGTCCGAGGTGGCGCGAGATGAAATCCATAAGTTCAATCTCCTTTGAAAGAAGCTCCGTGAAGGACGTCATGGTGAATGCCTAAAACATGGCCTAAACCGGAATTAAGTATAAGGCCTGTTGCTGTGGCCTAAACTCGTTTACCCCTACCGAGTTCCCTAAGCCACACTGTTGTTAATAGTGCAATGACAACACCACACATAAAAGTGGCCGAATAGCCCACTGCTGGACCCAGTCTTGACAAGATGAACGGCGCGAAAAAGCCAAGATAAGTCAGTGAATAGAACACCCCCGTTGCTGCCCCCAACTCTTTTGGATCGGCTAAAGATTGAGTTTGGGCGAGTCCGGTGAGCATCGTGATGCCATAGGCACTGCCCATCACGATGGCGATGAGCGGGAGTAGCCACAGCGTCCAGCTTTCAGTGCGCTGCGTGGCGAGCAGCAAGCACAACGCCATGCCGATGGCTGCAAGGAACATTCCGTGAGCCGCGGTGAAGTGAAAGCGCCCTGCGAGACGCTGAGTGGCGACGCCGGTGCCCATGGTCAGGAAAGCGATGGCGCCAGTGAGCAGGACTGGATGCGCGGAATGCTCGCTGAGCAATGCAGGCATGAACACCAAACCAGTGGTGGCGGTGCCGAATACCCACGGCGCATAAACGGCGACTGGAACAAAACGCCGGCTAAATAAGCTGCGTGGGACCCAGACCCGATGGGCAGCGCGGGTAGCGGCGGCTTGGGCGCTCGGGCAGTGATCGGCTGGAGTAGTCCACACCAATGGAATGATGAGGATAGCTAGGCTGACTGGTGCGAGGAAGGGGAGCAGCGTTGGGGCGGGCGCGAATTCGGCGAGCAGTCCGCAGAAGCCGGGTGCGAGGGAGAAGCCAAGGGAAAGAGAGATAGAGGAGCGGCGTGCACCGGTGACAGCGGAGGTGCTGAGCTCCTTGAGCCATGCAGCGCCGGAGGACATCGCCAGGCCCACTGCGGCGCCAATGATGAGGCGGCCTACCAGGAGCACAAGAAAGCTACCCGAGTTTCCGAGCATCAGCACCAGCGAGCCAACCAGCGTGCACGCCACGGCAGGGCGCATTATGGTTTTCCGGCCAAGAGAGTCTGATAGTGGGCCGCCTAGGAAGAGCGCCACCATGAGCCCAAGGGCATAGACACCGAAGAGGAACGATGACCGACTGAAACTCAGGCCCGCCTTCAGCTGATAGACCACGACCATGGGCGCGAAGAAATTGGCGCCAAAAGCCACAAGGAACATGCCTAAGGCAACGCGGAACCAATCTGAACGCAGCATGCGTCACAGTATATAGTGTCGTGTCTCACATTAGAGATTGGGGGGACAAGTCTTAGCGGGCGGAATCTAGCGGGCAGAATCTGGCGGTCGTGGAAACACCTACGGCCCCTTCGCACCCAGCAGATGTGGGGGGGAGCGAAGGGGCCGTGACCCTTAAGCGGGAATCAGGACTTAGATGTCGAGGTCAGCTGCGAAATCAGCGGTCTCGAGGCGGTCCTTGATGGTGGTGATGAAGCGGCCTGCGTCAGCACCGTCGACGACCTGGTGGTCGTAGGTGAATGGCAGGTAGCACATCTGGCGGATGGCGATTGCATCCTGGCCGTTCTCATTCACGACAACCGCACGCTTGGTGATAGCAGCGGTGCCGAGGATGCCAGCCTGTGGCGGAACCAGAATTGGGGTATCCAGCAGCGCGCCTTCAGAGCCGATGTTGGTGACGGTGAAGGTTGCACCGGTCAGATCGTTTGGCTTCAGCTTGTTGTTGCGTGCCTTGTCAGCCAGCTCAGCGATTGCCTTGGCAATCTCCGGCAGGGTGAGGTCCTGTGCCTTGTGGATGACCGGGGTGAGCAGGCCACGTGGGGTATCAACTGCGATGGCCACGTTGACGTCTGCGTGGTAGGTCATTTCCTTGGTCTCAGGGTTGTAGGAAGCATTGACGTTCGGGTGGGAAACCAGAGCCTCAACGGTTGCCTTAACGATGAACGGCAGGAAGGACAGGTTTGCCTCGTACTTTTCGATGAAGGCCTGCTTGGACTGCTTGCGCAGATCCCAGATGGCGGTCATGTCGACTTCCTGGACGTGGGTGAGCTGGGCAGAAATCTGCAGTGCCTCGACCATCTTTGCAGCGGTGATTTCGCGGATGCGGTTGACCTTCTGCGTGGTGCCGATGAGCTCCTGCTTTTCTGGGTCGACAGACTTGGTGGACCAGCGAGCGCGAGGATCGGTGGAGCCTGCGTTTGCGGAAGCCGGAGCCTCGCCCTCGCCAGCAGCAGCCAGAACATCCTGCTTGCGGATGCGGCCGCCGACGCCGGTGCCGGAGACGGTGGAGAGATCTACGCCGTGCTTCTCAGCCAGCTTGCGGACCAGCGGGGTGACGTAAGGAACGTCGTCGCCGTTGTTGATCTTGGTGGTGCCCTCGGTGACGGACTCGCCGAGCTCTGGCATGGCAACGTCGGTTGCGGAGCCGGAAGCTGCTGGTGCGGACTTCTCTTCCTTCTCCTCGACCTTAGGCTCTGCCTTTTCTTCGGCCTTAGGCTCAGACTTCTCTTCTGCCTTTGGCTCTTCCTTTTCTGCAGGGGCTGCCTGCTCCGGTGCGGCGTTGCCGTCGCCGATGCGGGCGATGACTGCTCCGACGTCGACGGTGTCGTCTTCGTCAGCGAGGATTTCGACCAGGGTGCCGGCGACTGGGGATGGGATTTCGGTGTCGACCTTGTCGGTGGAGACCTCGAGGAGTGGCTCGTCGACCTCGACGGTGTCGCCGACGGACTTCAGCCACTGGGTGATGGTGCCCTCGGTGACGGACTCGCCGAGCTCTGGCATGGCAACGTCGGTTGCGGAGCCGGAAGCTGCTGGTGCGGACTTCTCTTCCTTCTCCTCGACCTTAGGCTCTGCCTTTTCTTCGGCCTTAGGCTCAGACTTCTCTTCTGCCTTTGGCTCTTCCTTTTCAGCAGGAGCTGCCTGCTCCGGTGCGGCGTTGCCGTCGCCGATGCGGGCGATGACTGCTCCGACGTCGACGGTGTCGTCTTCGTCAGCGAGGATTTCGACCAGGGTGCCGGCGACTGGGGATGGGATTTCGGTGTCGACCTTGTCGGTGGAGACCTCGAGGAGTGGTTCGTCGACCTCGACGGTGTCACCGACGGACTTCAGCCACTGGGTGATGGTGCCCTCGGTGACGGACTCGCCGAGCTCTGGCATGGCAACGTCGGTTGCGGAGCCGGAAGCTGCTGGTGCGGACTTCTCTTCCTTCTCCTCAGCCTTTTCTTCGGCCTTAGGCTCAGACTTCTCTTCTGCCTGAGCGGAATCGTCGGAGGAATCGGAAGTAGACTCGCCCTCGTCACCGATGATGGCAATCACAGCACCGACGTCGACGGTGTCATCTTCCTCAGCCTTGATTTCGAGGATGGTACCCGCGACAGGGGATGGAATTTCGGTGTCGACCTTGTCGGTGGAGACCTCGAGCAAAGGCTCGTCGACCGCGACGGTATCGCCCACGGACTTCAGCCACTGGGTAATCGTGCCTTCGGTTACGGATTCGCCCAGTTCGGGCATCACAACGGAGTGTGCCATAAGTAATAAGACTCCTCGAAAGTCGGAATTGTTTAACGCTGGTCATTAATCCTACCGCGTGTCTAGTGTCAGCGCGCACATGTGGGTGTAGCAGTGCCTATAAGTGGGGGAGGGCGGGGGACTCAGGCATACAGCAAGACAGTTGAGTAAACTCGTAGGCTATGTTTAATCCCTTTCGACGAAACCGGTCTCAATCACAGCTGCGGCCCCCGCGGGCACCAGGAGAGACCATTCGGAAGGAAGATGCTCTAGCCCTGCAAGAGTGGGCGGGCGGACGCGTCTATATCGAGGCATTCGTGGAGCCGGAAACCGTGGTCAATGAGATGTCCGTGGTGGTCGTCGACGAGCACGGTGACTTTATCCGCCGCCGGATTGGCGGCCCCAAAGGAATTGACGCCGTAGCCAAGCTCTTGCAGTGCGACGTCTATGACGTAGAGGAGACGGGGTACCCCCAACGCATGCGCGAGCGGATCGAGCGCGAACGTATTCTGCGCAAGCGAGAAGAACAGCGCCAACGCAGGGAGCGCTTTGAGCGTGAACATGGCAGAGCTAAGGACAACCCAAACGATCCTTCCGCTTAGCGCTTACAAATAAAACCGATTAGCGCTTACAAATAAAACCGATTAGCGCTTAAAAATAAAGCTGACAAATAAAACAGCAAACGGCGAGTAGCTCCCGCAACCAATACGGTTGCCGGGCGCTAGTCGCCGTTTCTGTGTGTTACTGAGCTAGCAGATTACTTGGAAGCAATCTCGCGCAGCGTTGCCACGACAGTACGCACTGGCACGCCGGTGGCGCGCTTCGGGGTGTAGCCGCGAGGGCTGCCGTTGTTCCAAGACGGGCCAGCGACGTCGATGTGTGCCCACTCGATGCCTTCGCCGACGAACTTCTGCAGGTAGGTGCCTGCATACTCCATGCCGCCTTCGCGCTTGGCGTTGATGTTGCGGATATCCGCAGCCTGGGACTTGATTTCCTCGTCGTGCTCCTCCAGCAGCGGCATAGCCCAGGCGTTCTCGCCGACCTCACGGCCGATTTCCGCGATGCGGTCGCGGAAGATCTCAGAGCCCATGACACCAGCGGTACGGGTGCCCAGGGCGACGATCTGGGCGCCGGTCAGGGTAGCGGTTTCAATGAGGTAGTCCGGGTTGTCCTCAGACGCGCGAGCGATGGCGTCTGCCAGCACCAGACGGCCCTCGGCGTCGGTATTAAGAACCTCAGAGGTGATTCCGCCGTAGTGGGTAATGACGTCACCCGGACGAGTAGCGCCGGAGCCCGGCATGTTCTCCGCGAATGGCAGGGTAGCGGTGATTTTCACCGGAATCTCCAACTTCGCAGCCGCGATGATGGCAGCAGCCATCGCAGCGGAGCCACCCATGTCAGAGATCATGTCCCACATACCGTTGCCCGGCTTCAGGGAAATGCCGCCGGTATCGAAGGTGATGCCCTTGCCCACCAAGGCCACGGAGGTCTTGGCCTTCTTCGGAGCCCAGGTCAGGCGCACCAAGCGAGGTGGGCGCTGAGAGCCCTTGCCCACGGAGATGATGCCGCCGAAGCCTTTCTTCTCCAGCTGCTTCTCATCGAGGACCTCAACCTCCAGACCAGCTGCCTCAGCCTCAGCGGTGATGAACTCAGCGTAGGTCTCTGGGTACAGGACGTTTGCCGGAGTGTTCACCAAGTCGCGGGCGAGGTTTACCGCCTCCGCGGTGATGCGAGCTGTCTCGAACTCTTCAGCCGTAGACTTGCCACCGATAACGGTGAAGGAAGCCGGTGCCTCAGCCTCGGAGGATTCGGTGGAGCGGATGCCGCGGTAGGAGTAGCCGCCAAGGATAAGGCCCTCGACAGCGGCGCTAATGCCAAAGTCCGACAGCGTTGTGGTTACCGCACCAGCGCCAGCAAGAGCGCGTGCCGCAGCGCCCGCATTACGGCGCAGAATCTCGGCGTCGAGAAGCTCTGCGTCACCCAAGCCCACAGCAACGATGGTGGAAGCCGCAGCGTCCTTCGGTGCAGGGATGCGGGTAATCTCGCCCGCGCGACCGGTGGCGCCAACTGCAGCCAGGGCGTCGTAAGTAGCGCGCAGCGCATCCGGGCTCAGCAGGGCGCTGCCTGGTACCTCAAGCCCATCCTCGCCGGTAAATGTTGCGATAAGCAGGGCATCGACCTTCTTAGGGGCTTTCTTGGCCAATTCAACGGTGGGGAAGGTGCCACGGGCTGGCAGGGTAAACGCGGACTTTGCCACGATCTCCTCCTTGCATTCGGGGGTGAATAGTTTTACCTCACTCACCATACCCTTAGTGTTGGCGTCGGTAATCTGCCCCTTTTCCTGCCTGGCTATAGATAAAGGGGTAGCCTGTGAGCATGTTGAACTACACCGTGACCCGCACTGAAAATCCCACCTCTCCTGAACGCCTAGCTGAGATTCTGGCGAACCCAGGCTTCGGCAAGCACTTCACCGATCACATGGTGACCATCGATTGGAACGAAGAGCAGGGCTGGCACGACGCACAGGTGCGCCCGTACGAGCCGTTCAGCATGGACCCGGCCTCCAACGTTTTCCACTACGGCCAGGCGATCTTCGAGGGCATCAAGGCCTACCGTCAGCCGGATGGCTCTATTGCTACCTTCCGCCCGGAGGAGAACGCGCAGCGTCTCAACAACTCTGCTGAGCGCATGGCTATGCCGGCTCTGCCGGAGAGCGAGTTCGTCGAGTCCCTGCGTCAGCTGGTCGAGGTAGACAAGGACTGGACCCCTGAGGCTGGCGGTGAGGCTGCCCTCTACCTGCGTCCTTTCATGATCTCCACCGAGGTCTCCCTGGGCGTTCACCCGGCTAACTCTTACCGCTACATCGTTATCGCTTCCCCAGCAGGCGCCTACTTCGAGGGTGGCATCAAGCCGGTTTCGGTCTGGCTGTCCACTGACTACGTGCGCGCAGCACCGGGTGGTACCGGCGCGGCGAAGTTCGCCGGTAACTACGCAGCTTCCTTGCTTGCGCAGGCACAGGCTGCGGAGAAGGGCTGCGACCAGGTTGTCTGGCTCGATGCCATCGACCGCAAATACATCGAAGAGATGGGCGGCATGAACCTGGCCTTTATCTACGGCGAGGAAGGTGACCAGACTCTGGTCACCCCAGCCCTGTCGGGCTCCCTGCTGCCGGGCATTACCCGCAAGTCCCTGCTTGAGGTTGCACAGGACATGGGCCTGAAGGTTGAGGAGCGTCGCATCACCGCGCAGGAGTGGCGCGATGACGTTGCTTCCGGCGCCATGACCGAGGCCTTTGCTTGCGGTACCGCCGCAGTTATCACCCCGGTGGGCCACGTCTTGGGTGATGACGTGGACTTCGTCGTCAACAACAACGAGGCGGGCAAGACCACCTTGGCGCTGCGCGAGCGTCTGACCGGCATCCAGCGTGGTTCCGTAGAGGATACTCACGGCTGGCTGCACACGCTGACTAAGTAGCAAAATGAGATAAGGGAGGGCGCCGCGCTTGGCGACGCCCTCCCTTCCGCATGTTTTCCCACACGCTTCTCTGGGTTAGTCCTCGTATTCAGCCGCAGGGGCTTGTGATTCGTTGCTTTCTGCAGCGGCGAGGGCCGCGAGCTCGTCGCCTGCCAGCTCAACCGCGGCGTCGATAAGCGGCACTGCACTTAACGCTGCAAGGCCTTGGCCGGCGCGCATCCTGAGCTCGAGCAACGGCTGCAACTTCAGCAGCTCAAGGGCCTTGATGTGGGAAGGCTCCGTGGTCGCGCTTGCCGCATAAAGCCAGTGCTTGACTCCGGGCGCCAGCTTTTCGGCATAGACGGCGGCGGTGGCGGTAAGGGGGCCGTCGATAAGCATCGGTGTTCGGCGCGCTGCCGCCTGGCACATAAAGCCCACCAGGGCAGCAAAGCTCGGTGAGGAGGCTGCCTTGATGACTTCGATGCCATCGAGATTGCGGATGCGGAACATTGCATCGCGGATGACGGTGACTTTGGTCTTCCACATTGCGTCGGTGGTTCCAGAACCCGGACCCACGATGACAACCGGCTCGGTGGCAGTGAAGTTGCCCATGAGAACGGCCGCCACGGAGGTGCCACCCACGCCGAGCTCGGCGGGGATGAGGAGATCGGCGCCGGCATCAATCTCTGCATCGGCCGTGGTCTGCCCAAGCGTGAAAGCGGCGTCGAACTTTTCAGTGCTCATTGCGGGCTCCACATCAATGGAGCCAGAAGGCGCGCACTCCACGACGTGGATGCTGGCGCCTGTGCGGCGTGCCATCGTGTGTGCAGGGCCTGCGCCCTCTGCGAGCTCGGTGAGCTGTTCGGCATCCGACTCTGGAGCGAATGCGGAGAGCCCAACGCCCTCAAAGGTGCGGGTAGCGATGCCGTGCGCGCCGGCAAACACGATGACGCGTGTGCGCTGTAGCGGCGCGGCAGGTGCTACGCCTTGGCAGGCGGCGAGCCAGCTTGCGACGTCATTGAGCGTGCCAAAAGAATCGCCGCGTACAGAGGTACTTAAGGCGTCTGCTACTGCGAGACGCGCCTGCTGATCCGGCCGTGGAACCGGAATGATTTCAGGCATCACAACTCCTAAGCCTTGGGAAGAAGACGGTTAGACCGTAGCGCCGCGCTCAACGCGTGGCTTCGGGGTGCGCCACTTACGCGGCTGGGTTGCACGAGAATAAGCATAGAAGCCCAGTCCGAAACCTGCCTCGGTTGTGCCAGGGAACTTCAAACGCACCGAGTTGTTGCACTTGCGCGCCAGCCAAATGCCTTCGATAGCGAAGATTGCGATGAAGACCATAGAGATGATGGAGACCCAGTTGGCAAAGTTCGGGTTGTAGTTGCCCAGCAACATAACAACTAGCAGGACGATAGCTGCTGGCATTACCCACTCGTTGATGAACTTGCGGGAGTCAACCCAGTCACGTACGTAGCGGCGCACTTCACCCTTATCGCGGGGGAGAAGGTAGCGCTCGTCGCCACTTGCCATGCGCTCCTGTGCGACACGGTTCGCCTCACGGGATTCCTCACGCTCCTTGCGCTTATAAGCCTTCCACTCCTCCTTGGACATGGAAGCCTTGAGCTCCTTGCGGCGCTGGTAACGCTGCGCATCGGACATGCCGTTTGGATCGCGCTTTACGCCGCGGGCGATCTCTTGCTGATCACGCTTCGGCGTCGGGCGGCCCTTCGGCGGGGTGTAGCCCTTGCGGTGGGTTTCGGAGTGCCCTTCGCCGGCCTCGTGCTGTGCGGCGGAAGTATCCGCCTGCGATGCAGGGACAGCGGCGTCCTGGGACGCGTTTTCATCTTTTTGCCACGGAAGTTTCACGGTGATCAGACTACAAGGTTGGTGGTCAATAATGGGAATAGGCCCGCCGCCCATGACGTTGCAAGGAATGTAACCGAGGTCAACCTTTTCCCGATCACGCTGATCGGGGTAGGGTAGGGGCCAGAAAAACCCGTACTTATTTGAGGAGAAGACATGACCGCTCCAGCTTCCGCTACCGGTGTCATTCTGACTGAGGCAGCAGCCGCCAAGGCAAAGGCTCTGCTTGACCAGGAAGGCCGCGACGATCTAGCCCTGCGTATCGCTGTGCAGCCAGGCGGTTGCGCTGGCCTTCGCTACCAGCTTTACTTCGATGACCGCACACTCGACGGTGATAAGGTCGACACCGTCGGTGGCGTCAACCTCGTGGTGGACAAGATGTCCGTCCCTTACCTCACCGGTGCCAAGATCGACTTCGCTGACACCATCGAGTCCCAGGGCTTTACCATCGACAACCCGAACGCCGGCGGCTCCTGCGCTTGCGGTGACTCTTTCAACTAAATAGCGCTTTTATAGCGAAAGCGGGCTTGGAGGCAAGGTACCTTCCAAGCCCGCTTTGTCGTTTTATTCTTACTTCTTATTCTGCTTGGTTTCCCGCCTTCTTGGTTGATGACGTTGCCCATGCAAAAGGCTCTCCCCCTTACCCGGAGGTAATAGGGGAGAGCCTTCGAATAAACGTCAAAGTGACGAAACGCTCTGGCTTAGAGCTTTACGGGGTAGTCGCGCTGCTCGATCTGTGGATCGATGCGGTTTTCGACGAAAATGCCGTGCCAGATCATGAAGGACAGGACGGTCCACAGGCGGCGGGAGTGATCGGAGACGCCATCGCGGTGCTCCTTGAGCATCTCCAGGACTTCCTTCTTGTTGAAGATGTCCTCGGTCTGCGACTCGTTGATCTGGTCTTGTGCCCACCCGTAGAGCTCGTCGCCGGCCAGCCAGTGGCGCATCGGTACCGGGAAGCCCAGCTTCTTGCGGTGCAATACGTGCGGTGGAACGATCTGCTCCATGGCCTTGCGCAGCGCGTACTTGGTGGTGCCGTGGGAGATCTTCAGATCGTGTGGAATGGTTTCTGCGACCTTGAAGACTTCCTTGTCTAGGAACGGAACACGCAGCTCCAGGGAGTTGGCCATGTTCATCTTGTCTGCCTTGACCAGAATGTCACCACGCATCCACGTGAACAGATCCAGGTGCTGCATGCGGGCTACTGGATCGAAGTCACGGGACTGCGCGTAGATAGGTGCGGTCACCTCGCGGTGATCCCATTCTTCCTTGGCCCATGGGATGACGCGCTGCATCTGCTCGAAGTTGAAGGAGCGGGCGTTGCCGTAGTAGCGCTCCTCCATGGTCATAGAACCACGGTTGAGCAGCGACTTCCCCTTCATGCCCTCGGGAAGTACCTTGGAAAGCCGGCCTAGACCGCGACGCAGTGGGGATGGGATCTTTTCGAAAGGTGCCAGGGAAAGCGGCTCCTTATAAATGGTGTAACCGCCGAAGAGCTCGTCGGCGCCCTCGCCAGAAAGAACCACCTTGACGTGCTTGCGGGCTTCCTGCGCCACGAAGTACAGCGGGACCAAAGAAGGGTCCGCGACTGGATTGTCGAGGTACCACATGATCTTCGGGACCGCGGTGGCGTATTCCTCGGGGGAGACAATCTTGACAATGTGCTCCACGCCAATTGCCGCGGCGGACTCGGCGGCAACGTCCACCTCGGAGTAGCCCTCGCGCTCAAATCCGGTGGTGAAGGTGAGCAGGTCAGGGTTGTGGCGCTTGGCCAGTGTTGCGATGGCAGTGGAATCAATGCCGCCAGAAAGGAAGGAGCCTACGGTCACGTCTGCGCGCATGTGCTTCTCGACGGAGTCCTCGAGAGCTTTGGCAATCTTGTCGAAGAGCTGCTGCTCCTGCCCCTGGGCAACCTTCTGTACTGGGAAGCGTGGCTTGAAGTAGCGGGCGTTGACCACCTTCTGGCCCGGCTTTAACGTGACGGTGGAACCGGGCTCAACGCGACGAATGTTGGAGTGTAGGGACTCTGGCTCCGGCACGTATTGCAGATCGATGTAGTGCTCGATAGCTCGCTTGTCTAGGCTCAGGTCTAGACCGAGCGGCTCCGCCATTTCGAGGATGCACTTCATTTCGGAAGCGAAGATGGTGCCTGCATCCGTGGTTGCGTAATAGAGCGGCTTGATGCCGAACTGGTCGCGGGCTGCGAACATCGTCTTGGTTTCGGTATCCCAAATGACGAAGCCGAACATGCCACGCAGGTGGTTGACCACGTCTTCACCCCAGTGGTGGTAGCCCACGACGATCGGCTCACCATCGCCCTCGGTGTTGAAGTTCAGGCCGGCAGCGCTAAGTTCTTCACGCAGCTCGATGTAGTTGTAAATTTCGCCGTTAAAGGTGAGGGCGTAGCGCTCTGGGTTATCTTCTGGTCCCCAGCGAAGTGGCTGGTGGGAGTGCTCAAGGTCGATGATGGAAAGACGGTTGAAACCGAAGGCCGCATCTTCGTCATGCCAGGTGCCGGCGGCATCTGGGCCACGGTGGCGCATGCACTGAAGGGACTGCTCAAGGGCGTCTACGTACTCGGCCGCATTGTGGTTAGCGGTCAATAGTCCGCAAAGTCCGCACATAGTGTGGTTGCTCCTTATTAATGAAGGGTATTTTTCTTCCGACCACTTTACGGCGCGAAGGGGCAAAAGCAGGAACGCGCGCCGAGTTGGCAGCTTCATCTCAGGCTTCATAAAGCTGATAGGGCAGAGGTGGCGTGAGCTTACCCTTTAGGGTGCGAACTTTCGGATGATGCAGACGCCGGCGCTTTGTGAATTGGGTCATAGATGAAGGGGGTCTATAGGGGGCTTGGTTGGGCCCTTATGCAGGTGGGCCGGTAACATTCACAGCGTTCTTTGCTTGCAGAGCTTAAAAGCAAGAGTTTGTGGACTCCGAAAAGGTAAGAAACGCAGGCTCCATCCACTATCCTGATTGGATAGGAATGCTCTGTGAGTATTCGAGAAGTTTGTGTGGACAGAAAGGCAGAACACACGTGGGACAGCGTAAGCAGCGCAACTTTGCTCGCAAGGCGGGCCTAGCTGGCGCAATCGCTCTTGGTGGCTTTGCATTGGCCGGTTGTGACGTGAAAGCTCCAACCGCCGTTGAGAACCTCTTGGGCTTTGGTTGGCCAAAGGGTATTACCCCTGAGGCAGAGTCCATGTACAACTTCTGGATTTGGGTCTGGGTTGCAGCATGGATTATCGGTTTTATCATGTGGGGCTTGTTCCTCATTGCCATCTTCAACTGGAACGCGAAGAAGGCTGAGAAGGACGGAAAGGGTGAGTTCCCGAAGCAGCTGCAGTACAACGTGCCGCTGGAGATGGTGCTGACCATCGTTCCGATCCTCATCATCATGGGCCTGTTCTTCTTCACTGTTCAGGCGCAGCAGAAGGTTACTGCCCTGGATAAGAACCCAGAGGTTACCGTCGATGTCACCGCTTACCAGTGGAACTGGAAGTTCGGTTACGCCGAGAACAAGGTTGATGGCCAGAACTACAACGGCGAAGACGTCGAGCGTAAGAAGCTGGCGGAAGAGTCTGCTATTGACCCTGAGGGCGTAAAGAACCCGAACCCAATTCACGGCAAGTCCATGGGTGATCTCTCCTACCTGAACTTCAACAAGATTGAAACCGTCGGTACCACCGAGGAGGTTCCAGTTCTGGTTCTTCCTTCTGGGACTCCGATTGAGTTCCGTCTCGCTTCCGGTGACGTCTCCCACTCCTTCTGGGTTCCGGAATTCCTCTTCAAGCGAGACGCCTACGCACACCCTGAGGCAAACGCTCAGGAGCGTCGTTTCCAGATTGAAGAAATCGCCGAGGAAGGCGCATTTGTTGGCCGTTGTGCTGAGATGTGCGGTACCTACCACGCCATGATGAACTTCGAGATTCGCGTCGTTAGCCGCGAAGACTTCAATAAGTACCTCACCTTCCGTGAGCAGAACCCGGAGGCAACCAACGCTGAGGCTCTTGAGCACATCGGCCAGGAACCGTATGCAGTGACCACCTCTCCGTTCAACTCTCAGCGCGATACCCGCGACGGTGACAACTTTGTTGGCACCCCGAAGGCATAAGTAGAAAAGGACTGAATTCACAATGCGTGCAACATCTAAGGTCTTCTACTCGATTGCGACCTACCTATTCGTATCCCTCGTGATCTACGTCCTGGGCGTTAACTTCGTTAAGGATGATGGCTACCTCTACGGCCCCGAGTGGGCAGGCATCGTAGGTTTGGTTCTTGCCTTCCTACTCTGTGTCATGCTTGGCGTATACCTCAGCTTTACCGACTCCCGCGTCGACGTCGCTCCTGAGGACTGGGAAGAGGCAGAGGCTGAGGACGGCGCTGGCATCCTCGGCTTCTTCTCCCCGGGTTCCATCTGGCCGCTGGCTATGACCGGCTCCATCGCCCTGCTGGGTCTTGGCATCATCTTCCTGTACTTCTGGTTGATTGTGCTCGGCGCTGCCTGCCTGGTAGCTTCCGTTACTGGTCTGTCCCTGCAGTACGGTCTGCCGAAGGAAAAGCACTAAGCTTTTCGTGAGCGTCGGAACAAGCTTCACGACGCCCGCCTGAAACTTCTCGCGTCCCCCATCGCATAAGCGGTGGGGGACTTTGGCGATCTTGCGTCGGCTAGACGCCAAAAAAGTTCCCGAAGGTCCCAAAAATTTTCGAAGATGCTCGCCAGTGGGGGAGAGCGGGCCGTGAAACTAATGGGTATACGTAGTGCTTTTGGGGAAGTAATAGCACGTGAGGGCTATTTTTTACGGGGGTCAACCGAAAGTTGGAAACCTGCGATTTTAACCTGAAGCACCTTTGTGATTTATGTCATTGAACTTCCTCTTCAAACTGGTTGCAAAGGGTGGGTGAAGGTCTCAACTTTTGGGGCGTAAATTTGACCTGGTTAGGTATGGGTCGTTCAAAAGCTTGTTTACCTGCAGGGATGAGGCGTCGTAAAGCGCGCTCAAAAGTTCCCGCTAAACCGTATTTTTTCCAGATTGGGAACATTCTGGCAGTGGGCTGCAAAGGGGGTGGGAGGCGGTTAGGAAAATCGGGGGGAATAGAAGTGACTTCAGGGTTCTGACCGGCCATACTATTAAGCGTGACGAGCGTAGTTTCAAACCAAGGTATGGCAGCACCACGTGTTGCCGCGCTGAACCGACCCAACATGGTCAGCGTGGGCACCATCGTGTTCCTGTCTCAGGAATTGATGTTCTTTGCCGGACTGTTCGCGATGTGGTTCACATCCCGCGCGAACGGCCAGGAAGGCGACTGGGCGGAGCATACCGCTCATATCAACGTGCCGATGGGCTTTCTCATTACGGCAGTGCTGATTACGTCTTCCGTGACCTCTCAGTTCGGCGTTTTCGCAGCAGAAAGGGGTGACGTATACAAGCTCCGACTCTGGTACTCAGTGACTTTGCTGTTGGGTGTTGTCTTCTTGGGCATCATGGCATTTGAGTGGACAGAGTTGATCATTCACGGTGTGACTATCCAGTCCAGCGTTTTCGGTTCGGTCTTCTACATTCTGACCGGCTTCCACGCTGCACACGTGACCGCAGGTCTTATTTCGTTCGCGATCATTTTGGCGCGTATCGCTAAGTCCAAGTTCACGCCTGCACAGGCAACCGCAGCGATGGCAGTGTCTTACTACTGGCACTTCGTCGACGTTGTCTGGATCGGCGTGTTCGTAGTCATCTACCTAGTCCAGTAGGCCGTAGGAGCCCGGGAGCAGGCTCTCGGCCTACAGCCATCCATTTCCGTGTACGAGTTATCTAAAGGAAAATGATGGATAACATCCAGCAGACCGCCGCAGTGGAAGAGACCACTGCCGCGGCTAAGAAGACCCGCCGTCGCCGTAAGGCGAAGCGCACTCTTGCCGGCGCCTTCGCACTGAGCATCGGCCTGACTGGCGCTGGTGTCCTGGCTTCTGCCTTGACCCCGGATGCGCAGATCGCCACGGCTCAAAAAGATGACCAGGCTCTCATCCAAGAGGGTAAGGACATCTACGATGTCGCTTGTATTACTTGCCACGGTGCAAACCTTCAGGGTATTGAGGGCCGCGGTCCTTCCCTCGTAGGTGTCGGCGCCGGATCCGTGTACTTCCAGGTTCATTCTGGTCGTATGCCGATGATGTCTAACGACGCACAAGCAGAGCGCAAGACCCCGCGCTATACCGAGCAGCAGACTCTGGCACTGGCTGCATACGTCGCTGCGAACGGCGGCGGCGCAGACATCGTCTACAACGAAGACGGCACCGTCGCGCAGGAATCTCTCCGTGGCGCTAACTACAACGGCCAGATTCAGGCCGAGGACGTAGCTAAGGGCTCCGAGCTGTTCCGCATGAACTGTGCATCCTGCCACAACTTCACCGGCCAGGGCGGCGCGCTGTCCTCCGGTAAGTACGCTCCGCCGCTGGCTCCGGCCAACGAGCAGGAGATCTACCAGGCAATGCTGACCGGTCCGCAGAACATGCCTAAGTTCTCCGACCGCCAGCTGACCGCAGACGAGAAGAAGGACATCATCGCCTACCTCAAGTCTGCAAAGGAAACCCCGTCTCCGGCTGGTTGGGACCTCGGTGGTCTCGGACCAGTTGCTGAGGGTCTTGCAATGTGGATCATCGGCATCAGCGCTCTGTGCGTTGCCGCTATGTGGATTGGATCGCGCTCATGAGCAATGTAAAGAAGAACTACACCGACGCTGAGCTCGACAAGATGAGCAATGATGAGCTGGCTGCCCTCGGCACCGAGCTCGACGACGTAACCGTTGCATTCCGTAAGGAGCGCTTCCCGGTCGAAGGCGACCCAGCTGAAAAGCGTGCCGCCACCAACGTAACCATCTGGTTGCTGATTTCGGTCATCGCAGGCCTTGCCTTCTTGGGCGTATACCTGTTCTGGCCGTGGCAGTACAAGATGCTGGGTGAAGACGGCCTCTGGGGTCACACCCTGTACACCCCATTGCTGGGTGCTACCTCTGGCCTGGCCATCATGGCCTTGGGCTTCGCAATCGTGCAGTACGTCAAGAAGATTCTGCCGGAAGAGATTTCCGTGCAGCGTCGTCACGACGGTCCTTCCGAGGAAGTTGACCGCCGTACCCTTACTGCACTGCTCAACGACTCGTGGAAGACCTCCACTCTGGGTCGCCGCAGCACCATCAAGGGTCTGCTTGGCGGTGCCGGCGTTCTGTTCGGTTTGACTGTTATTGCTCCGCTTGGCGGCGCGGTTAACAACCCGTGGAAGAAGCGCCACGACCTGAACTACGCAGGTGACGGTACCCTGTGGACCTCCGGTTGGACGATGCACGAGAAGGGCGTCAAGCTCTACCTGGCACGTGATACCTCCACTATTGCTGAAAAGCACGAGGGCGAGTCCGGTACTCACTACACCACTCGTGGCCTTGCTCGCCTCGTTCGCGTACGTCCTGAGGACCTCGCTGCCGGCAGCATGGAGACTGTTTTCCCGCTCGCTGCGGAAGACGTCAACGATGGTGACCTGTGGTCTGAGGATAAGGACGTCTACGAGAACCACATGCACTCCATTCACGGCAACCGTAACGCCGTGATGCTCATCCGCCTGCGTCACTCCGATGCGCAGAAGGCTATTGAGCGTGCTGGTCAGGAAGACTTCCACTACGGCGATTACTACGCCTACTCCAAGATCTGTACCCACATTGGTTGCCCGACCTCTCTGTACGAGGCTCAGACCAACCGCATTCTCTGCCCGTGCCACCAGTCGCAGTTCGACGCTTTGCACTACGGTAAGCCGGTCTTCGGACCTGCTGCTCGTGCACTGCCACAGCTGCCGATCGGCGTGGACGAAGAGGGCTACCTCGTTGCCAAAGGTAACTTCATTGAGCCTGTCGGACCTGCATTCTGGGAGCGTAAGTCATAATGAGTAACAAACTTGCCAAGATGGGCAACAACATGGATTCGCGCTACTCCGCCGCCGGAGTTCTGCGAACCCAGCTGAACAAGGTCTTTCCGACCCACTGGTCCTTCATGCTCGGTGAGATGGCTCTATACAGCTTCATCATCCTGCTGTTGACCGGTATCTACCTGGCACTGTTCTTCGATCCTTCCATCACGAAGGTCATCTACGACGGTGCGTACACCCCGCTGAACGGCGTCGAGATGTCTCGCGCATATGCAACGGCGCTTGACCTCTCCTTCGAGGTTCGCGGTGGTCTGTTTGTCCGCCAGATGCACCACTGGGCAGCACTCATGTTCATGATGTCCATGGTTGCTCACATGCTCCGCATCTTCTTCACCGGTGCGTTCCGTCGCCCGCGTGAGGCCAACTGGATCATCGGTTGTGCACTGATTCTCTTGGGCATGGTCGAGGGCTTCCTCGGCTACTCTCTCCCGGACGATCTGCTCTCCGGCGTTGGTCTGCGAATCATGTCCGCTATCATCCTGGGCCTGCCTATCATCGGCACCTGGCTGCACTGGGCAATCTTCGGCGGCGACTTCCCGTCCGACCTCATGCTGGACCGTTTCTACATCCTGCACGTTCTGGTTATCCCGGGCATCATCCTGGGCCTGGTTGCCGCTCACCTCATCATGGTTTGGTTCCAGAAGCACACCCAGTTCCCTGGACCGGGTCGCGCTGAGAACAACGTTGTTGGTGTCCGCATTATGCCGGTCTTCGCTACGAAGGCAATCGGCATGGGCATGATGGTGGCTGGCGTTCTGGCCCTGATGTCTGGTCTGCTGACCATTAACGCCATCTGGCTGCTTGGCCCGTACAACCCGTCTCAGGTCTCCGCTGGTTCCCAGCCGGATATCTACATGCTGTGGACTGACGGTGTTGCTCGTGTCATGCCGGCATGGGAGCTGTACCTCGGCAACTACACCATTCCTTCCGCATTCTGGGTTGCACTGCTTTGTGGTGCGATGGTCGTCCTGCTGTTCGCTTACCCATTCCTTGAGAAGAAGTTCACTGGCGACGACGCTCACCACAACCTGCTGCAGCGTCCTCGTGACGTTCCGGTTCGCTCCGCTATCGGCGCAATGGCAATCACCTTCTTCCTGCTGGTGACCCTGTCCGGTGGTAACGACCACGTCGCACACTTCTTCCAGATCTCGCTGAACGCAATGACCTGGGTTGGTCGTATCGGCCTCATCGTCTTGCCTCCAATCGCTTACTTCATGACGTACCGCATCTGCGTTGGTCTGCAGCGTTCCGACCGCGAGGTCCTGGAGCACGGCATCGAGACCGGTGTTATCAAGCAGCTGCCGAATGGTGCCTTCATCGAGGTCCACCAGCCGCTTGGCCCGGTCGACGAGCACGGCCACCCAGTTCCGCTGGAGTACGCTGGCGCACAAGTCCCGAAGCAGCTCAACCAGCTTGGCTTCGCTGACGCCGAGACCCAAGGCATCTTCGCTCCGGACGACGCCGCTCTCATGCACCGCGTACACGAGATTCACGAAGAGAACCATGCCGAAGAGGCAGAGATGTACCGTCGTCTAAACGAGGCTAACCGCCGCGATGACGAAGAGAACGGCCGCATCTAAGCCCTCCTTCTAGGGCTAGCGCCCGAAACTCGCTCACAACCCCCGTCTCCTCCTTTATAGGAAGTAGAGATGGGGGTTTCGCGATCCTGTTGGAAGACCTAGCGGTTGTTTCCTAGATTGGTTCCCTGGTCGGCTATCAAGGCGTGTAGGGGCGGGCGTTAAGGGGAGCTGGCACCGGGGTGCAATATCTGTTACCTCCGTTGGAGCATTCTGGCGCCACGATGGCTTTAGGCGCGCCCTAAGCGCTGTCTGCTGGAGTGAGGAGCCTTCTAGACAAGTTGTGGGATCGATCAGGTGGTGAGAATCAGGAATTGTCGGGAAATTCCCTTCGAGGATAAATAAGAGAAGCCTTTGAAAAGCGCCGGCAGTTCTTGCCTAGTTATGCCTCTGTACATGGCTGGCACGGCTACTCAATCCAGTGTGCAGATTTGGTCCTATATATAGGAAGGGTTTGAGTTCTTACGAGGCTGCTACCGTGTGGGCGTGCTTTGCTTTTGCTGCTCTACGCTGTTTGCTCTCATATAAGGTGTTAAGGGAAGAGTCTGAATAAGCAGGGGAGTGCGCCCGCCGCAGATTTACTTTGTGGCGGATAATGACACGGGATGGCATTTAGAATCGGCTTCAAGGGCTTGTCACGTGATTCCGGGACTGTGTCTTGGTTAGCGCGGGGTACAGCGTCCTAAGGCGGCTATAGCGGCGTTGCTAACTGTCAAACCGAGCGGTGTGGAGTTCTCTGGCACCGACCTGACGTTGATTACGGCTCGTGGATTCTCATTTAAGTCTGCTATTTAGGATGCTGATCTTGGCCGTTTTCGGGGCGAGTTTAGAGTGAAAGTTGTTGTTCTAGCGCCTTGTGTGAGTTCGTTTAGTGACCATGTGTCGAAGCTCACAAAATACATTTTTCAACGATCTGAAGCTTCAATCTTTGATGATATGTGCGCAATCTTAGGGTGTGGCGAAGTGTGGCATTGTCGCAGGTGAGAGATTGTCTCAAAGTGATAACGGGGAGCGTTGCCCGAGCGTTTATTGCGAACATTTCGGAATTGTCAACAGAAGATAACGGGGCGGTAACAGCGTCCTTTTTTGACGGAAAATTCGACACGGGACGTGATGATTTCGTAACCTACTTGAGACATTGAGTTGCCGACACGAGGCACTCAATACGAACTGAAGATTTAAGCGCCGCATCTGGCCCCTCCTGAACCGGGGGCCGAGTGGAGATGTTTCTACAGGAACGAAACATCAACGAACGCTAGGCCCGTCCAGGGTCAGAGCTTTGATTATCCGATTCGCTCGGAGGCGGCACACTTTAGTCCCAGCAAAACATCCTTTGCTGAACTGAGCGTGTGCAATCGAAGTAGGCGCGCAGGAAGATTTGGAGTTTATTTCGTGGCTAAGCACCGTCGTCAGGGCGCAATCAACACCCGCCGTATCGCAACCACCGCAGTTGCAGCAGCATCCGCAGCCGTTGCTGTCCCGGCAGTCGCACAGGGTGCAGAAGTTGTTATCCCTAACACCGACTTCCGCTTTGAGGTTGCAGGACTGGAAAACGTCCCGAACATCAACCAGGTGCCGAACATTCAGCAGTATGTTCCTTCCCTGCAGCAGGCAAACGTAAACTACGCCGCGTCCGTACAGGCTCCTGTTCCGGCTCCAGCCGCAGCACCGGTTCAGTCTGTAGGGCAGAAGGCACTTGCAGCAGCGCGCTCTGCAATGGGCTCCCCATATGTTTACGGTGCGGCAGGCCCTAGCGCATTCGACTGCTCTGGTCTGACCTCTTGGGCTTACCGTCAGGCAGGCGTTGAGATTCCTCGCACCTCCCAGGCTCAGGCAGCTGGCGGCCAGCAGGTCTCCCTTGATGCCCTGCAGCCAGGCGATATCATCGTCTATTACTCTGGCGCCTCTCACGTCGGTATCTACACCGGCAACGGCACCATCATCGACGCTTTGAACTCCGGTACCCCGGTTCAGGAGCGTTCCCTGCACTACATGCCGATTCACTCCGCAGTTCGCTTCTAAGCGTCCGCCTGTTTCGGTCTAAAGGCTCTTCTCGTCCATCTCTCGATGGAACAGAAGGGTCTTTTTATGGTTTTATTGAGACTCGTGCCGGTATAGAAATCGGCAGCTCCATGCGCTATCATCAAGCAGTCTTTTAATATTTTCTAAGCCTTGGGAATTTCGACGTGCTTTCTTCGACTTTGCGGGCTCGCCGCACAGCAACCGCGGCTTGCGCTGCAGCTCTTGCTTTTTCTGCCGCCTGTGGCGCTGTCACTGCGCCTGTAGCTTTTGCTCAGGAAGTGGAGGACACTCAACCAGAACAGTTGCAGCAGCTCATTGACCGCGTTGTGGAAGTAGCGCAGCGCGTTTCCGCAAAAAGCGAAGAGGTGAAAACGCTCGAAGATCAGCTCAGCGAAGCTGAAAAGGAAGTCGTAGCCCTCCAGCAGCATGCCGATGAAGCCAAGGCTGCAGCGGAAGATGCTTCAGTTGCCGTTGCGGCTCAGCAGGGCCGCATCAACGGCATTGCACAGTCTCGTTATCGCGGAGATTCCCGTAGCGCTGTGTCCGCAGCGCTCAATGCAGCTGACACAGCCTCGGCTGTAGAGCGCATGGGATACTTGGGCGCACTTTCCCGCACCGCACAACGTCATCTTCTGGAAAAGTCTGCAGCCGCGCGGGAAGCGCGCGCTCTGCAGGAGGAGGCCGCTGCCGCAGTCAAGGCCGCTCAAGATAAAGCTGCCGATCTCAAGGTCAAGCGTGACGGCCTAGTGAAAGAACAGCAAGAGCTCGAGAAACAGAAGAAGGACATCGAGGCACAGGTCGATAGCCTGAACGAGGAGCAACGTGCTGCCTTCGTTGGACGCTTCGGTGCTCAGAACGTTGACCTCGCAGCGTTAGCAGATGGCTCCGGCTCAGAGGCAGTGGCCGCGGCTCTCACCCGTATCGGTGCGCCCTATGGTTGGGGAGCAACAGGTCCGGATACATTCGACTGTTCCGGATTGATGGTGTGGAGTTATCAGCAGATGGGCAAGTCCATTCCGCGTACCTCCCAGGCGCAGCTCGCCGGCGGCACGAAGGTGCCGCTTGATCAGCTCCAACCAGGTGACATTATCGGTTACTACCCAGGTGTAACCCACGTCGGTATGTACGTCGGTGATGGCCAGGTCGTCCACGCTTCGACCTACGGCGTTCCAGTCCAGGTGGTTCCGTTGGACTCTATGCCTGTTCAAGGCGCAGTGCGCTACTAGAGTAGGGCGCATGGCGCGCACTCTACTGGTTACTAATGATTTCCCGCCCACAATCGGCGGGATTCAGTCTTATCTACGGGACTTCGTTGACACGATCGATCCTTCTGAAATCGTGGTGTTTGCCTCCACCCAGGACGCAGAAGCCGCCGCGCTTTTCGACTCTGCCCAGCCCTATACTGTGGTGCGGTGGCCACACAAAGTCATGCTTCCGACTCCCGCAACTGCGCGGGAGATGCAGCGCCTCGTCAGGGAGCACGGCGTCGTCAATGTGTGGTTTGGCGCAGCAGCCCCCTTGGCGCTGATGGGTAAAGAGGCCAAAGAGGCCGGCGCGCACAAGGTTATCGCGACGACGCACGGTCATGAGGTGGGGTGGTCAATGCTGCCTCTCGCGCGCCAAGCCTTGCGCGAAATCGGTCGGCACGCTGATGTCATCACGTATATCTCTGACTACACATTGCGTCGCTTGACCGCGCCCTTCGGGCCTGGTCCGCGGTGGGTTCATCTTCCTTCCGCTGTGAGCCTCGAGGATTTCTCTCCGGCGGATGCGGCGGCAAAACAAGCTGCGCGAGCTCATTTTGGCCTTTCTGAAGGACCAGTTATTACCTGCATTTCCCGCCTTGTTCCCCGCAAAGGGCAGGACCAGTTGCTGCGTGCGCTTCCGCAGGTACGGCAGCGTTTCCCCGATGCCCAATTGCTCATTATTGGCCGTGGGCGTTACCGCACTGCTCTCAGTGAACTGGCTGACATCTATGCCCCCGACGTAGTTATCCGGGAAGCGAAGGACTCCGAAGAACTCCAGCAGGCATTGCATGCGGCGGACGTTTTCGCGATGCCTGCACGCACCCGCGGCGGAGGGCTTGATGTTGAAGGCTTGGGAATTGTCTATCTGGAGGCCCAAGCCTCCGGAATCCCGGTGGTAGCAGGTGATTCCGGCGGCGCCCCGGAGACTGTGACGCCAGAGAGCGGAATCGTGGTACATGGTTCAAGCGTTCCTGAACTAGTCGAGGCATTGTGCACTTTGCTTGGCGACGCCTCCCTTGCTCATCGCATGGGCCGCGCCGGACGCATGCATGTTGAACAGGAATGGACGTGGGAGATCATGGGGGAGCGTCTTCGCCGAATTCTCGATGAGGAGTAGCAAAAGCGATACAACGGCTGCGGGGTATTCGCTTGATCGATTCTTCACTGGCGCGCAGAATGTGAACATTAACCCACATGGGGTATATCCTTTTGTGCATGCTTGAACACGCCCATCCTGCCGTCGACTCCGGTCTCACCATCGGTTTCGACATTGGCGGCACCAACCTTCGTGCGGCGGCTATCGACGCCGATGGCGAGATCGTGGACTCCGTGAGCGTGCCGACGGCCAAAGTCGCCACGCAGCTTGAAGATGACATTGCCCGTGCAGTCGAGGAACTCAGTGCGACCCACGAGATCTCCGCCGTGGGGCTGGCTCTCGCGGGATTCCTTGACCCAGAGTGCGAAACCGTGCGTTTTGCCCCGCACTTGCCATGGCGCGATGCGCCCGTTCGTGAGATCTTGAGCAAAAGGATTGGCCTGCCGGTGCGTCTTGAACACGACGCAAACTCGGCAGCCTGGGGCGAGTGGCGCTTTGGCGCGGGCCGCGGCGCAAAGGACTGGGTGTTCTTCGCAATCGGCACCGGAATCGGTGCCACGCTCATGACAGAGGACAAGATCTACCGCGGAGCCTTCGGCACCGCCCCAGAGTTCGGCCACCTCACCGTGGTTCCTGGCGGACGTGAATGTTCGTGCGGCAAGCGCGGCTGCTTGGAGCGTTATGCGTCGGGCACCGCACTGCCAGACACCTGCGAGGAACTGCGCCCACAGTACGAAACAAAGCTTCCGGCCAATGCCACCGGCGTGCAGATTACGCAAGCGGCCCGCGAGGGTGACCCGCTGGGGTTGGCCGTTATGGAGAACTTTGGCACGTGGCTGGGACAAGGCTTGTCCATCGTGGCAGATGTCTTGGACCCTGAACTCATCGTTGTGGGCGGCGGCGTCGCCAATGACGCGGATCTCTACCTAGAGCGCGCACGCGAGAACATGGCACGACAGATCGTGGGCGCTGGACATCGCCCACTGGCCCGCGTGGCCACTGCGGAATTGGGTTCAGCCGCGGGTATGATTGGCGTTGCTGACCTTGCCCGTCATGGGCTCACCGTAGGTTAATTAGACGACAGGGACTTCACGATGCGAAACAAGTGGTACTGGGCCTTTAAGAACATTTTTTTCGGCCCTGCTCTGCGAGTATGGAACCGCCCATGGACCGAAGGAATGGATAATATTCCAGCCGAAGGCCCAGCCATCCTTGTTTCGAACCATCAAGCAGTGATGGATTCTTTCTTCTTCCCTCTCATGTGCCCGCGCCAAATCACGTTCTTGGCCAAGAGCGAATACTTCACCACACCAGGCGTGGTTGGCCGTGCACAGGCTTGGTTCTTTAGTTCCGTTGGACAAGTTCCGGTAGAACGCGACAGTGACGCTGCAGGCGATGCCATGCTTAAAGCTGCCAAGAAGATCCTCGACAGGGGAGACCTCTTTGGTATCTATCCAGAAGGTACCCGCTCTCCAGATGAGCGCATCTATAAAGGCCGCACTGGCATGGCGCGAATCGCCATGGCCACCGGCAAGCCCGTCATCCCAATCGCCATGATCGATACCCGCAAAGCGAACCCCATTGGTAGTTGGGTCCCGCGACCCATCAAGGTAGGGATGCGAGTAGCCAAGCCCATCGATCCGCATGCGTGGGCGGCCGAACGCGGCCTTAACCCAGAAGAGCACGAGACCATTCGTGCTTTCACCGACTTCGTGATGCATGAGCTCGCTGAGTTGGCTGAGAGCTCCTACGTGGACCTATATGCATCGGACGTAAAGGCATCGCTGCAGGCAGGCCACGGATACCCCGCTGGGGCCGAACCAACTGGGGAGGCACGCTAGCCATTGAGCCCCTCGCAGCCTCGATTAGCGTGGCCGGACATCGCCAAGGGCATTTCAATCCTAGGCGTTGTCCTTTTGCATGTCACCCTCACCGTTCCCGAATCCAGTGAGACTCGGCTGGCCGCTTTCAATGTGTGGCTTGATCCCCTACGCCTGCCGTTGTTCTTCCTCGTCAGCGGCTATTTTTCTAGCAAGGTCTTTAGCTTTACTTTCCCACAGCTCTTTGCCCGACGCCTGTGGTATTTCCTCGTGCCCTACGTCGTGTGGATGGCGGTGGAGCTGCAAGTAAAGCGTGTGGAATTGCATTGGGTTTTCGAAAGCCCGTTGTTTGACCGCAACGAGATGCTCTTCAACATGGTGGTGGGCCACACCATGGCGTGGTTTATCCACGCGTTGATATTCTTCAATATTTTCTTGTGGTGCGTGCGCAAGCTGCCCGGGTGGCTGGCGCTGCTGCTGAGTTTTGCACCCCTGCTCTTTATGGCGTGGCAGGCGCACTACACGGTCATTGCTAAAGCGATGATGTTCCTCCCAGTGTTCGTGGGCGCTGCCTTCTTCCGCGACTGGATTACCCGTTTCGCAGCAGAGGCAGAGGCCCCTTTCCAAGGCCGTTTTACTCGCACAACATTCTTCGTCTACGCGGGAGTCATTGCATCTTATGCTGGTGGTTTCCTGTTCCGCCGCGCCTGGGACGAGTACCCACAGGAGGTCTTTATCCCGTGGCCGCTTCCTGGTGCGGAATATCTGACTTCGAACGAGGTCCACATCATGGTCCGCTTTGTTGAGCAGACACTCGAGGTTCCTTTTGGCATTGTCATGGCCATTTGGGTTTCTCATTTGCCCAAAGTCTCTACCGCCTTGCGCTTCGTGGGCTCGCATACGCTGCCCATCTATCTGGGGCACCCTATCGGCTTGACAATCGGCTACGGTTTCTTCATGGCTTGGTTCCCGCACACTGTCTCTCTTGACGGCCAAACCCTCCTGGACAACACGCGGTTCTGGCTCATCGCCTGCTTTGTCTTCGCAGTTTTGGCTGCCTTGGCACTGTGGGCGCTGGGCAAAGTACCAATTGTTGGATGGCTTCTTAAGCCTCCGTCGATTACGCATCTGGTGGAAACAGCCCCGCGGCGCGACCACCCAGAAAATGAGGCGTCGTTAAGCATGGGCGCAGGGCCCACGAGACCCCATCGCATTCAGATCTAGGCAAGGCAACTAAGATAAGACCCCGTGCGCTACTTCTATGACACCGAATTTATCGAAGATGGAGAGACCATTGAGCTGGTCTCCATCGGCATCGTTGGGGAGGATGGTAGCGAATATTATGCGGTGTCCACGGACTTCAACCCCGCCCATGCCAACGCTTGGGTGCGCGAAAACGTCCTAGACAAGTTGCCTTCCCCGAGTAACCCCGTATGGAAGTCGTGCGAGCGCATCCGCGAGGAGCTGCTCGAGTTCTTCGCCGCCCACGCCACGCCGGTGGAACTGTGGGCCTGGGTTGGCGCCTATGATCACGTAGTCTTGGCCCAGCTCTGGGGTGATATGACCGGTCTTCCTAAGCGGATGCCGCGTTTTACGCGCGAACTCAAGCAGTACTGGGAATTTGCCGGCTGCCCCAAGCTGCCGCCGGTTCCGCAGGGCAATCACGATGCGCTTGTCGACGCCCGCCACAATCTCGCAAAATTCCGCGCCTGCATGGATGTACTACCCCTAGGAAGGGCCAACCAAGTCACTATCTAGCATCTAACTAACGCGCGACAGGTTAATAGTGGTTAAATAGCCATGTGAGTTGGACAGTAGATATCCCTAAAGAAGCACTTCCGGACCTCCCACCATTGCCAGCAGGCATCGAGGAGCGATTCCAGGACGTCATCGCGCGTGATGCGAAGCAGCAGCCCAGCTGGGATCAGTCCCAGGCAGACAACATTCGCAAGATCCTGGAATCTGTTCCACCGATCGTTGTGGCCCCAGAGATTGAAGAACTCAAGCGCAAGCTTGCTGACGTCGCCCTGGGTAAAGCATTCCTCTTGCAGGGCGGCGACTGCGCTGAGACCTTCGAGTCCAACACTGAGCCGCACATCCGCGGCAACGTGAAGACCCTCCTGCAGATGGCCGTGGTGCTCACCTACGGTGCCTCCACCCCTGTGGTCAAGCTCGGCCGTATTGCCGGCCAGTACGCTAAGCCGCGTTCTTCCGACGTCGATGGCAACGGTCTGCTCAACTACCGTGGCGACATCGTCAACGGTGTGGAACCCACCGAGGAAGCTCGTCGTCACGACCCAGCCCGCATGGTGCGTGCATACGCGAATGCGTCCGCAGCGATGAACCTCGTGCGTGCGCTGACCTCTTCCGGCACCGCTGACCTGTACCGCCTCCACGAGTGGAACCGCGAGTTCGTGGCCAACTCCTCGGCGGGTGCGCGCTACCAGGCGCTTGCCAATGAGATTGAGAACGGCCTTGCTTTCATGAATGCTTGTGGGGTTTCCGATGAGACGCTGCGCTCGGCGGAGATTTACTGCTCCCACGAGGCATTGCTCAAGGACTACGAGCGTTCCATGCTGCGTCTCGGCGTCGATTCCAACGGCGAAACCAAGCTTTATGACCTGTCCGCACACCAGCTGTGGATCGGTGAGCGCACCCGTGGCTTGGAAGACTTCCACGTCAACTTCGCCTCGATCATCGGCAACCCAGTGGGCATCAAGCTCGGCCCGGGCGTTACCCCGGAGCAGGCCGTTGAGTACGCAGAGAAGCTCGACCCGAACCGTGAGCCGGGCCGCTTGACCATGATCACCCGCATGGGCCACGACAAGGTGCGCACCGTGCTTCCGGCAGTAGTCAAGGCAGTGGAGGACTCCGGCCACAAGGTTGTTTGGCAGTGCGACCCAATGCACGGCAATACCTTCACCGCATCGAATGGCTACAAGACCCGCCACTTCGACAAGATCGTGGACGAGGTGCAGGGCTTCTTCGAGGTACACCGCGAGCTGGGCACTCATCCAGGTGGCGTGCACCTCGAATTCACGGGTGAGGACGTCACCGAGTGCCTGGGCGGCGCAGAGGACATCACTGACGTGGACCTGCCGGGCCGCTACGAGTCCGCAGTGGACCCGCGCTTGAACACCCAGCAGTCGCTGGAGCTGTCCTTCCTCATCGCAGAGATGCTGCGTAACTAGGCGAAGAACGTCGGCATAGAACCGTATTGGCCGGAGCCAAACCACCACCCGCCCAAGGCGACGGCAACGGTTGCTAGCCCAACGAACGCCAAGAACAGCAGCAGTGTGAACACGTTGCGGTTGCTTAATGGGCGCTCGGCTGGCTCGTCTTCAGCGATGTGCGACAGCGCGCCCTGAGGCTGGGGCTCCAGCGGCGCCTGTGCGTGATAGTTAGGTGCTGGATACTCCGCGCCGCGTGGGACCACAGGTGGAACTGGTGGCGCGACGAAGGGCGGAGCCGGCAAATCCGCGCGAGTTTCAAAACTCAGCGGTGCGCGGTGGGGGATATCCGCAGGAGGGGTCTGCGGAATGTATTCGGTCGCTGCCTCTGGGGCAGGGGCTGTATGCTGCTCTGCGGGGGTTGCAGAGGGAGTATCGATAGCGGTGGTCGCGTCAAAGACGTGCGTGGCGCCGGTTCCCGAGAAGTCGGTGGGCTGTTCAGCTGTGCGGGCGGCCGCAGCGTTGCGCGGAACTGGAACGGTGAACTCCGGCAGATCTAGGTCCCGTGTGACGTCGTCAAGAGCGTCGAGGAACTCCCCGGCGTCGGCGAAGCGTTCGCTGGCTTGACGAGCGGTTGCGGTGGCCACGAGGGCGTCGAAAAGCTTCGGCACCCCGGCAATGCGTGACGACGGCGCCGGAACATCCGCGTGCAGGCGCGCTGTCGCGTGCTCCATCGGGGTAGCGCCACTAAACGGCACGGTGCCGGTGAGCAGCTCGAAGAGAACCACGCCCGCAGAATAGACATCGGATGCAGGCGTGATCGGCTCGCCCGTGACTTGCTCAGGGGAGAGGTAGGACACCGTACCGACGATCTGGTTCGACGCCTGCTCGGCCGCCGCGGAGCGCACCAGACCAAAGTCACCGAGCTTCACCCGGTTATGCGAGGTAATGAGCACGTTGTCCGGTTTAATGTCGCGGTGTACCAGGCCAGTGCGGTGCACCTCGTCCAGGCCCATGAGCATCGGGTGCATCACGGCGGCAGCCGCATGCGCAGGCATGGGTCCGCGCTCGGCGAGCAGCTCGCGCAACGTGCCGCCCGTGATGAGTTCCATGATGAGGTAGATGGGCACGCCTTCGGAAGAGAAGTCATGCACGGCAACGAGATTGGGGTGCTGTAGCTGCGCCATGGCGCGGGCCTCCCGCTCGAAGCGCTTCACAAAGGCAGGGTCGTCCTGGTAGCGCTCGTCCATGACCTTGGCGGCCACAGCTCTGCCTAGGCGCAAGTCAACGCAGCGATACACGGTGGACATACCACCTTGCGCGATTGGCCGATCAACTCGATAGCGGTCTTCGAGTACGTCGCCTATTTCCAGCCTTGTCATGCATTCCAGTATGGCTGATAGGGACGCAGATGTGGTATCCAGCTAAGGTTGTGTCTGTGAGTAATGCAGATACAAACAGTGCACGGACAAACAACGTAGAGACAAACAACGCGCAGAACAATTCTCCTGCTGACAAGACGCAACAAATCGCAGCCCTGCTGGCTGATGAGAAGTTGCTGACATTGCAGGAAGTGGCGGACAAGCTTGATCTTCAGATCACCCGCGTCTTCGACCTGCTCAACGCACGCAAGTTCATCGCGTGGCGCGACGGCGAAGGCACCCGCTACGTTCCTGCTTCCTTCTTCAACGAGAAGGGCGTTATTTCCAAGTACGTTTCTGGCGTCATCACGGTCTTGACCGACGGCGGCTTCAACGACGACGAAATCTTCGTGCACCTGTTCACCGAGGACGATTCCCTTCCGGGCCGACCCATCGACGCACTGCACGGTCACCTTGCGCGCGAGGTCATCCGCCGCGCGCAGGCTTCGGCCTTTTAGGAAGCTTCGGGGGAAGATGCGGGGGCGTCGTCAAGCACAGGGCGTGGCTTGGCGGCGCGATCCCGCTCCCGTAAACCGCTGCCGAGGTTTTCCGGCAGCCCAGCAAAGATCCACTGCGTAAGCGCCCATGCGGCCACGACCATGCCGATGTCCCACCACCAGTTGTAGAGCTGGTGGTTTCCGTCGCCGGAGAAAGCTACGCCGATAAATAGCGAGACGCCCGTGGTGATCTTGATGAGCAGCAGCGGCGGGCGGAATGTGCCCATGAGGGTCAACACCGAGGCGTAGTACCACGGCAGAGTTACAGAGTTGAACACGAACGCGACCTGGTAGGCGCCAGCGGTACCTGCGATGGCGCGGTTGATGGAACCGCGGCCCAGCCACCACATTAAGACCAAACCGATGAGCATGAAGACCATCGAGATGCTGCGCAGCATACCCAGTACACCGTTGTATGTGGTTTCTGGGCTAAAGACCTGGATAAGCGGGATGAGGACGTCGGCTGCGAAGGTAGGGCCGGCGAGGGGATTGACCACCTTGGAGTTGCCGCTGATTTGGGAGAGCCATCCCCAGGAACTGCCCGAGACCCATGTAATGACGGCGACGGATAGAGCTACCTCAACCAACGCCACGATTCCAGAGATGACGAATGCGAGCACCTGTTTGGCGACGCCGCGTTCCCGCGGTGCGTGGTGAAGCACCATCATCCACACTACGAAGGGTGCTGCAAAGATGGCCGTTGCCTTGAGCGCCACGGCCACGCCGATGAGGATGAGGCCGATGTGGAAGCGCTTGTGTACCGCGGCAAGCAGGCCCAGGGACACGAGGGCCACCATGACGGACTCGTTGTGCATGCCACCGATGAGGTGAAGGACAACTACCGGATTGGCCACACCCAACCACAGTGCCAAAGCGGGGTCGCCGCCTAAGGCGCGGGCCAGGCGGGTAATTGCGAAGACGATGACGGCAAAGCCGAGGACGGAGATTGCCTTGTAGACGATGATTCCTGCGGCGACGTTATCGCCCACTAGGCGCGTGACGCCTTCGGCGGTCCACAAGTGCAACGGGCCATAAGGGGTGGTGGTGTTGCGCCAGTCATGGGAAACCTCAAGCAGAAATGGTCCCGGGTTGACGGCTGCGCCCTCGGTATAGGGATCGAAACCATCGCGCACCATGGCGCCTTGCATGAGATAGGAGTAGACGTCGCGGGAGGCAAGAGGTGCAGCAAAGAGCAGTGGAGCGATCCATGCGGCGAGCATGCGACGGATCTCGCGCAGGCCTCCGTCAGGAGTAGGATTCTTCAGCTGCGGCGCGACCACCTGGCGGCCGGCCAGGATCCATGCAGCGACGAGGCCAAAGAGGCCGAACCAGTAGAGAACCATGCCCACGTTGCGGCCGTGCCCGTAGGCCAAGAACCCGATGTTGAGGGCCTCCAGAAAACCGCCTCGGTTGCGCGTAGCGCCGCCGGAGAAGGAGACAATCATCAAGATGATGGAGGCAACGATGCCCACCGGTAGTGCATTGGGCAGCTGCAGGCTATACACCTTGTGCTTTGGGCCTGCGGTCTGAGGAGCAGGGGAGGCAGGAGATGTAACTGACATGCTGCCTACATTCGACGAGCCGTGGCCTTGATGGCCAGTGCCTCGAGGGTCTGAGTGACGTCGGCATCAACCTGCGCCTCGCGGAGGTGGCGCAGCCCTGACTCGGTGAGAGCGGTGATTTGCTCTTCAAGCAGCGCTGGGGCGCCGGAGTCCTCGATGATTTGCGCCATACGGGCAATGTCAGCGGGATCCTCGGTGTTGCCGATGAGACTACGCAGCGTCTTGGCAGCGGCTGGGTCCTTCGCGTCGGCGTGCTGGAGCGCCAAGGAAAGGAGGACGGTGCGCTTGCCTTCGCGCAGATCGTCGCCAGCAGGCTTTCCAGTGATCGCGGGGTCGCCGAAGACGCCGAGCTGGTCATCGCGCAGCTGGAAGGCGATTCCGATGTCGCGGCCGTAGCCACGGAAAGCGTCGATAAGCGCAGGCTCGGCGCCTGCGACTGCGGCACCAAGGTGAAGCGGTCGCTCGATGGTGTACGCGGCCGTCTTGTAACGGTTGACCGAGTTGGCTAGCGCTAGGTCTTCGGAACCCGCGGCCTCCAGCGAAATGTCTAGAATCTGGCCGCCGATGACCTCGGTGCGCATACCTGACCATGGGCCGCGAGCGCGATGCAGCGCGGCGCCGCTGAGGCCGGAGCCCTGCAGCATGTCTTCGGCCCATGCGAGTGCAAGATCGCCAACCAGGATGGCTACTGATTGACCGAAGAAGTCGGCATCGCCGTGGTAGCCCTTGGCCCTGTGTTGTGCTGCGACGGCGCGATGCACAGTGGGATTTCCGCGCCGGGTATCAGAGGAATCGATGATGTCATCGTGGATAAGCGCGCACGCCTGGATGAACTCCAGCGATGAGGCGGCGGTGGCCATAGCCTGGGCATCCTCGCCGCTCTCTAGGCCGTGCGCGCCGAGGAAGCCAGCCCACGCGTAGGTGGGGCGAATGCGCTTGCCGCCATCGAGAACGAAGGACTCTAGGAAGTTCGTTGCGTTGACAACGGGTTCACCAATTTCTGCAACCTCGGGGCGACGCTGTGCGAGGAACTCGCTGAGCTTTTCGCGGGCGAGGTCGGGGAACTGCTCGATGGTGGGAATGCTGTTGTCTTTCACCCCTCACACGTTACCTGTTAGGGCAGACGTTTCTAATTAGGTGGCAGACAGGGGCAACCGTGCCGCGAGAATCGCAAAGGCGCGTTCGTCTGCGGGGTATTCGAGGTTGCGTAGGACATCGAAGAATCCCACTTTGCGGTAAAGGCCAAAAGCGGCGTTTGCCTCGTTGGGGACCTCGGGCGTGGATAACAAGAGATAGGAGGCTGGCGCGTTCCACGCGAGTTCCTCGATGAGGCAGAGGCCTAAGCCATGGCCCTGCAAGTTAGGGGTGACATGAATCTCGGCGAGCTCGAAATAGTTGTGCAAGATGTCCAGTTGCTCGGGCGTGGGGCCGCCGGCCTCGGTGAAACCGCGGCGCAGCTGGCGGTCCCACCAGGTGTCCGGCGTACCGACAAAACCGTAGGCCAAGCCCGCGATGCCGAATTCATTTTCGGCGATAACCGCAGTGAATCCGGGACGCATGACATCAGCCTTCCACGCGTTAATCCGGTTAGCCCGAATGGTGGGGTTATATCCCATGGCTTCGATGTAGATGTCCACCAACTGTGGGGCCAGCATGGCGAATTCTTGGGGGCTCAGGCGCCGAATTTGAAAACTCACACTTCTAATAACAGCAGACTTAGGGGTTGTTCGACAACGTAATTGCGCAGCTTTTCTGTTTTTAAAAATGAACATCGTGTGTAGATTTTCGAAAGTTAAAAACGCTCTGAAGTGGAAAAACTATTGCACTATTCGAACAAGTGATCTAAAATGAAGGTAGATGTCCGGAAGGCTCTTTAGATTGTTAGTCAATACCAGCGAAGGAGGAGCATCATGGCACAGGTAATTTCAGCTACGGCCCAGTTCAGGGGGTCGCGCGCGGCAGTGGGCGCATTCAAGCGTGACCGTTTTATGGAGCAAGCAAGCGACTTGCTAGCGCAAGCTCGTGCCATGGCTGCTGCGGGCCGTTGGGATCAGGCGCTGGAGTTTGCTTATCAGGCGGGCCTCCGTACGGCCGGTGCTCGTATTGCGGACTCTGCGGTGGCAAAGCGGCGTCGCCTTCCGTCGAGTGCTTGGGCGCAGCTCGCACTCGTTGGGGGAGAGGAAAAGGAATGGGCTGAGCGCTTTGGTGCTTACTCTCGCCTTCGCTCCCGGGTGGCCTCTGGCTTGGAGGACGCTCCTTCGGACGAGGTTGTCCTTGAAGTGATGGCCTTGGCGGCGGAATTCCTTTCCTATGTGGAAGAGGAAATGGGCTTCGGCTCCCTTGCTGCGTAAAGCGGGAACTGGGACATGTTCGGCGTGTTGTACCCCAGTTATGTGGGGGTAGACTGTATTTGCGGGAACTAACTGATTACTCTGGGCGTTAGATAATTAGTAGTTCACAAAATATGGTGTATCCCAAAGCGTGTGCGGCCAGCATTTGTGCACTGCGTTGTGGAACTTAGCCCTAGACCCATTGAAATCAGTTGGAGGAACAGTGTCGCTTTCCGAGCACGAGCAGCAAGCTCTCCGTGAAATTGAACGGTCCTTATTGCGGGATGATCCTAAGTTTGGTTCCTCTGTTGCTGAGGATTCCGGCTTCGGTGGCAACGGTGGTGCGATTACCCTTCGAGGCATTGCGCTCATCGTCGTGGGTCTCTTGCTCTTGGTGGGCGGCGTAGCCCTCGCGCAGCAGAACCTCTGGTTCGTCAGCATTTCTATCGTCGGATTCCTTGTTATGTTTGCCTCTGGCGTGTGGATGCTGCGTGGGCGCAAGGAGAAGGTGCCGTCTTACTCGGATGCTCGCGCTAAGCAGAAGTCGGCCGGTGGTCAGGGCGGAGTAGGCGGCCGTCTGGAGGAGAACTTCCGCCGTCGTTTCGAAGAGCGATAAGCGCCAGCGCTGAAACAAGCCGAATTTGTGGTTTGAGCCCGCATTCCTAACTTCCCAAGCGGAAGAGGGGATGCGGGCTTTTTGCGTTCAGCCCTTTGTGAGATTCACACTTCAAGGTTCCCACTTTCTAATCCCCACTTTGCCCCACATTCCCCACTTTCTCCCACATTCCCCACTTTGCACCACCGGGGAGACGTTTGGGCTGAAGCTGTGGCGGCGCTTTTTAGAAATGCAACCCTGGAATCCCAGACCTTGTGGTCGCTGTTGTCGGAGTTTGGAGTGTGAGCAAAACTGACCTTGACGTCTGGTTTTCCGGGTCTGCTGTTTTGGGAAATGGGTAAATGGCATCGGATGGTGCGCGGTGTGCGGGTGGAGAATTCACAATATAAGGGGCTATTGCGGCCTATGGTGCGCAATATGTAGGTGTTTCTGGTGGGGCCAAAGGGGTCATTGTGGGGTGGTGTCAAGGGGGTAGCGGGGATTTCTTCCCACCGTTAAAACGGTCGTCTACCTCGATCGATCGAGTTGGAATTCTTTGAACACGCGGCTTGGGGTGACAGAAGTGGGGGAAAGTGGGGTAGAGTGGGGCGCAGTGTGAAAGTGAGCGTCAGAATTTCGAGTAACTCCCGAGGGTTTGGCGCAAGGTTTCATGCCAGAGGAATCCGGAGTTTCGAGTGACAGGAAGGTGGGCCCGGGATGTTTCTGGGTACCTACACTCCCAAACTCGATGACAAAGGGCGGCTTACGCTTCCCGCTAAGTTCCGCGAAGATTTGGCTGGCGGCCTTATGGTCACCAAAGGTCAGGATCACTCTCTAGCGGTTTATCCGCGTGAGGAATTCGCGGCGCGTGCACGGAAAGCGGCAGCAGTGTCTCGCACCAACCCAGACGCGCGTGCGTTTATTCGTAACTTGGCAGCAAGTGCGGATGAGCAAAGGCCGGATGGACACGGACGAATCACTCTTTCAGCCGCACACCGCGAATACGCAAACCTCTCAAAGGAATGCGTAGTGGTCGGTTCAGTGGACTTCCTCGAAATCTGGGACGCAGCCGCGTGGGCTGAGTACCAGGCGCAAACTGAAGATGCTTATTCGGCAGCAGACGCCGATGACGTACTCGCTGGGTTGCTCTAAAGAGCAAGGGCAGCGATGAGTGCGTGTACGGACTCTGCCCGAGGTGGATGCTCTGGTGTACTTCCCCGATATCAGAAACCTGCCTCGGACAGGGCCCTATACGCACTTTTTTGCTCTGTGGGACCAATTGAGAAAAAAGGGGGTGACGAGCAGTAATGACGGCTCAAGACAAGAACACTGACAACGTAGCCAACAACATTAACTACGACATAGCCGAAAACCACGGCCATGTTCCAGTCATGCGCGAGCGTATGGCTCAACTGCTCGCGCCCGCAATTGAGGCGGCCGGGAGCAACGCGGTTGTCGTTGACGGCACTTTAGGCGCCGGTGGCCACGCCGATTTTTTCCTGCGGACTTTCCCTAACCTGCACGTGGTAGGCGTTGATCGTGATGGCGCATCGCTGGCCGCAGCCACCGAGCGCTTGGAGCCATTCGAGGATCGCTTTGTGGGCGTCAACGCACGCTTCGACGAGGTCGGCGGCGAAATTGCCAGGGGAGAGGGCGCAATCTTTGACATTGCTCGCGAGCACGGCATTGCTGGCGCCCTGTTCGACTTGGGTGTTTCTTCCATGCAGCTCGACCAAGTTGAGCGCGGCTTTGCGTATAAGACGGATGCACCATTGGACATGCGCATGGACCCCTCGCATGGCATTACCGCTGCAGACGTGTTGAACACGTACAGCCATGGCGACCTTGCACGAATTCTCAAGACCTACGGGGATGAGCGTTTCGCCGGCAAAATTGCCTCGGCGGTGCTCAAGGAGCGTGAGAAAGAGCCGTTCAGCAACTCCGAACGTCTTGTTGAACTGCTCTACGCCACCATCCCCGCGGCAACTCGCCGCACCGGCGGGCATCCGGCAAAGCGCACCTTCCAGGCATTGCGCGTCGAGGTTAACCGCGAGCTTGAGGCAATCGAGCAGGTGATCCCCGTTATTACAGATGCACTACACGTCGGCGGACGCGCGGTGTTCATGAGCTACCAGTCTCTCGAGGACCGCACCGTTAAGCAGGCTTTCGCCGAGCTGGCTGCGTCTAAGACGCCAGCCGGGCTTCCGATGGATCTCCCGGGCACGGCTCCAAAGTTTAAAACGGTCACCCGTGGCGCTGAAAAGGCGAGCGCCGAGGAAATTGAAGAAAACTCCCGCGCCGCATCCGTGAGGGTGCGGGCCATAGAGAGGCTCGAGGGCGAGCCTCACCTGCACCCACCGGGAGGTAGTGCATGAGCCTCTACGAACGCACAACCGCACCACACACTTCCCGCATCACCACACAAGAGAGGACCCGCACCATGGGGGCGAGCCGCGACTTTACAACCGGTACCGATACCGGAGCTGCCACGACTCTTCTAGAGCCAGGTCGCCGCGCCGTTCCCCAGCGCACTCCGCGTCGAACGCCGCACCGTACCCAGGTGCCGGCGCGCCGCGGAAACCGCTTGGGTTCGAAGCAGGTTGTTTCTTTCCGTGGCCGCCGTCTTCCACAGCAGTCGCTAAATAAAAAGAGCTCGCTTTTTACTCGTATGTCCTTCATGGCCATCGGATTGCTGATTTTCGGCGTCGTGGTGTCGATGTGGCTTTCTGGTATCTCGACTGCCCAGACCTTTGTGGTCAAGGACTTGACAGTTCGCGAGTCTGAGCTGAATAACGAGCTCGAGACGCTGAATCGTGACCTCGAAAATGTGCGCTCGGCTTCTGACGTTGCGCGGCGTGCCAATGATGCCAAGATGGGTGTACCTACCCAGCCAGGAATCGTAGAGGTCGGCCCAGACGGGGCTGTCAATGAGAAGCGTCCGGCTGAGTTGAACACTGAGTCCATTGTTGACGTCAACGGCGAGCCAGTCCGTCCGGGCCAGGCATCGAGTGATCCGAACGCAACGAAGGACATCTCAGATAGTCTCAACGAGGTGCCGCAGGGTCGTCAACGTGAGGCGCGCAATAACAATGGCCAGGCTCCGGCCGGGCAGGAATCTGCTCCGGCAGCACCGCAGGATCTGCCGAACATCCCAGCCCAAGCGCCATACGCTAACTAGCTAAAAATCCTGCTTCTTCAGAAGTGCTCGCGCGTGCCTGTGCGAGCACTTGGCTTTTATAAGGCAAAATCTTCAAGCAAGACTGCCTGCTTTGCGGGCGAGCTTCAAGACCATCGGTCATGCCGAGCCCGCAACCGCATTTAAGTGGCTTTTGTATTCGACGCGGCATAAGGAAAAGGTGACTTTGTGACTCCACCAAATTCAGGTGACCGTCGACGCGGTTCCCGAGGGGAGCATGGGCGCGATGGCAGGGATAATGCTGCCGACCGCGGTCGTTATGGCCGCCAAAGTGGGCGTTCCGGTGGTCGTAGCCATCGGGGGGCCGCCACTGGATCCGCTATGCCGCGTGCAGGTTCGGCGTCGCGCCCGAGTGAGCGAGTAAAGCCTGCAACACGTGATCCGCAGGCCCAGGGCGGTGGCCGTACCGCGCGTGCCAAGGCTGCCATGGCTTTGCCGCAGAAGGCTATCTTGCGGCAGCGAGTCAAAACCGTTGTTGCTGTCCTTATGGTGGTGTTCGTGGCCTTGGTCGGGCGCTTGGCTTGGGTACAGATCGTCTGGGGTCCCGACTTTGCCGCTAAAGCTGTGGCTCAGCGATCCCGCGTGTATATCGACTCGGCTCGCCGCGGTGAGATTGTCGATCGCAATGGGCAGCGACTTGCCTACACAATGAAGTCGCGTTCACTCACCGTTTCGCCAACGCGCCTGCGCGACGAACTTCGTGAGCAGGAGGAGTTGGAAGCTACCGGAGAAGCTTCCTTTGACGGGCTTGACGACGCCGCGCGTAAGAAGTTTCTTGACGATAAGCTCGAAGAGCGACTCAAGGACATGGCGAAGGGCATCCCTTCCAAAATCAACGATGCTGGATTGGACACCGGCGACGTGGACGAGAAACAGATTCTGGATAAGCTGCACGCGGATACCCAGTACGAGGTTCTAGTTCGTAACGTGGACCCGGATGTAGCAGTGAAAATCGCTTCTGAGTACCACGGACTCGCAGCTGATGAGCAGCAGATTCGCCAGTACCCGAATGGCTCCATCGCGGAGAACGTCATCGGCAAGGTCTCCATGGACGGACAAGGTCAGTTCGGCTTCGAAGCTTCCGGTGACTCCACTCTGACTGGTATCGATGGCAGCTCCACCGAGGATGTTTCCACCAATGGTCAGGCAATTCCCGGCACGTTGCGCGATGAGGTCTCAGCAACCGACGGCAAGAACGTCACCTTGACCCTGGACCTTGATTTGCAGACCTACGTACAGCAGAAGCTGGAGAAGGCACGCGCCAACTCCAAGGCCAAGAATGCACAAGCGGTGGTCCTCGACGTTGCTACGGGCGAAGTCTTGGCCATGGCCAACACGGGAACCATCGATCCGAACAAGGACATCGAAAAGCAGCTCAAGGAAGACAAAACCTTCGACAACCACAGCGTTTCGCACCCGTATGAGCCTGGCTCAGTGGCCAAAATCATCACCGCGGCCGCAGCGCTGCAGGAGGGCGTTACCACCCCAGACCAGGTTCACCAGGTTCCAGGATCCATCGATATGGCTGGCGTAACTGTTAATGATGCCTGGGATCACGGCGTCGAGCCTTACACCACCACCGGTATTTTCGGTAAGTCCTCAAACGTGGGCACTCTAATGATCGCCCAGCAGTTGGGGCAGGAGCGCTACGCCAAGTATCTCAAGGCCTTCGGCCTTGGTCAGACCACTGGTATTGAACTGCCAAACGAGTCTGCAGGTTTGGTCCCCGATCAGGAGCAGTGGTCCGGCGGTACCTTCGCCAACCTGCCGATCGGCCAGGGCCAGTCGTGGACCACGCTGCAGATGGCCAGCGTCTACCAGACTTTGGCGAACGGTGGTGAGCGCATCGAGCCACGCATCATTTCCTCCATCACCAATTCCAACGGCGAGAAAGAGGAGCTCGCCGCTCCCAAGAAGACGCAGGTAGTAAGCAAGGAAACCGCGAAGACCACTGTGGATATGTTCCGCGCTGTCTTCCAATCCGACCCGAATGGCGTCCAGAACGGCACCGCCGGCGGCAACAAGATCGAGGGATACCAACTTTCCGGCAAGACCGGTACCGCACAGAAGGTTGACGAGAAGACGGGAGCCTACTCGAACTCCGCCTACTGGATCACCTTCGCGGGTATCGCGCCTGCCGACGACCCACGCTTTGTTGTGGCAATCATGCTCGACGAGCCGCAGTCCGGAGTTAACGACAATGGTTCCGGTGGTCAGTCCGCAGCGCCTGTCTTCAAAGACATCGCAAGCTGGCTGCTCAATCGCGATAACATTCCTACCTCCCCGCCTAGCCCAGAGCTAACGTTGCGAGCTCAGTAAGCCCCTCAACTATTAAAACCTCAAGAAAAGTTCACTAGAAAGCTTTAGGGAGAAATGCAATGAGCGTAGACCTCCAGACCCTCGCCACCATTGGCGGCGGCCGCGTCATCGGCGATGAATCCGTCACTGTTTCGACGTGTAGTCTCGACTCGAAGGCGATTGCCGCCCGCGGGCTCTTCGCGGCCCTTCCAGGTACGCGAGTACACGGTGCCCAATTTGCCGGTGACACTGAGGCAGCGGCCATCCTCACCGATGAGGCGGGCCTACAACACCTGCAAGAAGCTGGTGAGCGTCGCCCCATCATTGTCGTGGAAGACATTCGTGCAGTGTTGGGTCTCATCGCCGCTGAAATTTACGAGCACCCCACTGAGCACTTGACCGTACTGGGCGTGACAGGAACATCAGGCAAGACCACCACGAGCTACCTCCTCGAGGCGGGTCTTCTCCACGCAGGCCACAAGGTGGGTCTTATCGGCACAACCGGAACCCGCATCAACCGTGAACCCGTGCCGACTAAGCTCACCACTCCCGAGGCTCCGACCCTGCAGGAGCTCTTTGCGCGCATGCGCCACGAAGGAGTCACGCACGTGGTCATGGAGGTCTCCTCCCACGCACTTGAGCTTGGGCGCGTGCGAGGTACCCAGTTCGATGTTGGTGGTTTCACCAACTTGAGCCAGGACCACCTCGACTTCCACCCAACGATGGAGGATTACTTCGCAGCCAAGGCAGCGCTTTTCGACGGCGCGCAAGCAGCGTCCGCTGCCGTAATCTGTGTTGATGATGACTGGGGCAAGCGCATGGCGCAGCAAGTCGCTGGCAAGCCACTGACGCTCGTTTCAACCACAGGCGAGGAAACAGCCGAGAACACCAACCAGGTGATTAGCGCCCGTCAGTTAGGCACCGAGCCCACTGGCGCACAGCACGTTGAATTGAGCTTCAGTGGGGAGACCTATTCCTTTGAGCTGCCGATGCCAGGCAAGTTCAACATCGCCAACGCTGCGCTGGCAGCAGGCATGGCAGCTGCGGTAGGCGTGGACACCGAAACCTTCCTAAACGGTGTCGAGCGCGTGGCCGTACCGGGGCGGATGGAGAGCATCAGCCGTGGCCAAGATTTCGTGGCAGTTGTCGACTACGCCCACAAGCCAGCAGCCATTGCAGCGGTCCTTGATACTCTGCGCGGCCAGCTGTCTGAGACCGGCGGACGCCTCGGCGTCGTCGTCGGCGCCGGCGGCGACCGCGACTCTTCAAAGCGTCCGCTCATGGGCGCAGCTGCAGCAGAACGCGCAGACCTCGTCGTGGTTACGGACGACAATCCGCGTAGCGAGGACCCTGCAGCCATCCGTGCCGCTGTCATGGCGGGCGCGCAGAAGGCTTCCCAGACCGCAGACATTCGCGAGATCGGCTCCCGTGCCGCGGCCATCGACGCAGTAGTGGAGTGGGCACAGCCCGGCGACGCTATCGTCGTCGTTGGCAAGGGCCATGAGGTCGGGCAAATCGTGGGTGATGAAACCCTGCACTTTGATGACAGGGAAGAAGTTGCCCGCGCTCTTGACACCAAACTCGGCGGTGGCGCGCCGGTTAGGCATGCGGAGTACGGTGACACTGTGAGTAAGGAACAAGCATGATTGCATTGACCCTCCAAGAAATCGCCGACATTACCGGCGGCCGCCTAGATTGTGTCCCAGATCCTGCAGCTACAGTTACTGGATTCGTAGAGTTTGACTCCCGCAAGGTCACCCCAGGTGGCCTCTTCCTCGCGCTGCCAGGCGCCCGCGTCGACGGCCACGACTTTGCCGAGAAGGCCGTTGAATCCGGTGCGGTGGCCGTTCTCGCCGCGCGCCCAGTGGGCGTTCCGGCCATCGTTGTTGAACCCACCGGCAAGGTGGAAGGCGACGGCGCAAACGCCGACATCTATGCCAATGACGAGGATGGCTCCGCCGCCGCAGTCATCCAGGCGCTGTCCGCACTGGCCCGCGCCGTCACCCAGCGCCTAGCCGCTGAAGACGGCCTCAACATCGTGGGCGTGACCGGTTCCGCTGGTAAGACCTCCACCAAGGACCTCATCGCCACGATCTTCCGCGCCGCTGGGGAGACGGTAGCACCACCAGGCTCCTTCAACAATGAGGTCGGTCTGCCTTATACCGCACTGCGCTGTGACGAACACACCGAGTACCTCGTGGCCGAGATGTCTGCTCGTGGCATCGGCCACATCCGGCATTTGACCGGCATCACCGCACCCAAGGTAGGCGTAGTCCTCAACGTTGGTACCGCACACCTAGGCGAGTTCGGTTCGCGGGAGAATATCGCGCTCGCGAAAGGCGAGCTCGTCGAGGCGCTCCCATCTGCAGCTGAGGGCGGCGTCGCCGTGCTCAATGCAAACGATTCTTTCGTCGCTGGCATGGCGCCCCGCACGAATGCAAAGGTGGTCTATTACTCGGCCGTCGCCAAGCAAGGCTCCACTCCGCCAGCGCAGTACTATGCCACGGACGTGCAGCTTGACGACGTCGCCCGTGCTTCCTTCCTCATGCATACTCCAGGTCATGCGCCACTTCCGGTGAAACTTCAGGTCTTCGGTGCGCATCAGGTGTCGAATGCGCTGGCCGCAGCAGCCGCCGCCATCGAGTTGGGGCTGAGCGCTGAACTCGTGGCAAACGCGTTGTCTGGACACCGCATTGCGTCGGAGCACCGCATGGACGTGCGCAACCGCCGCGACGGAGTCACCCTGATTGATGATTCCTATAACGCAAACCCGGATTCGATGCGTGCGGCCATCGCAGCGCTGGCATACACGGCCACTGCGCGTCCCGACGCACGTTCTATTGCCGTGCTCGGCGAGATGGGTGAGCTGGGCGACGACGCTCTCGACGCACACCGTCAGCTGGGCGCAGAGCTCGCGAAGTACCACGTAAACCATCTGGTTGCTGTAGGCAGCAGCCCCAATACGCGGGCGATGGCTGAAGCTGCACAGGCAAAGGGTATAAATACTAGTGTCAGTGTCGATGTTGATGAGGCCGCAAAGATTGTTGATAGTCTCCTCCGTACCCCGCCTGTGGGCGTGGACGATTGGCCGCAAAGGGACGTTAAAGATGTCGTCCTTGTCAAAGCTTCGAATGCCCAACGCCTGTGGCTCGTCGCAGAAAAGCTCAACCAGAGCTAGTTCACGGAAATAGAAGGAACCCAAGCACGTGACTCAGATCATCATCGCTGGTGTGGTCAGCTTCCTCGTAGCGATTTTTATCACCCCACTCCTGATCCGGTATTTCTCGGACACAGGAAAGGGCCAAGAAATCCGCGAGGACGGCCCCAAGTCGCACCTTCGTAAGCGCGGCACGCCAACCATGGGCGGTCTTGCGATCCTCGCCGGTATCACCGTGGCTTACCTGACGGTCGGCATCTACGGGCAAATCACCGGCCATGGTGGCTTCACCTACTCGGGCATCCTGGTCCTCGGCTTGACTCTGGGGCTTGGTGGCTTGGGTTTTGCTGATGACTTCATCAAGCTCTTCAAAGAGCGCAACCTGGGCCTGAACAAGACGGCCAAGCTGGTGGGCCAGCTGGCGCTCGCTCTGGCCTTCGGCCTGCTGGTTCTACAGAACCCCGATGAGAAGGGCCTGACGCCTGGCTCCACGAAGCTTTCCTTCATTCGTGACATCGAGACCTTCGACATTGCCGTTGGCCCGACCATTGTCGGAACCATCGTGTTCCTTATCTTCATGTACATCCTCATCGCGGCATGGTCTAACGCGGTCAACCTGACCGACGGCCTGGATGGTTTGGCGGCGGGTACCACCGCAATCGTGATGGGTGCGTACACCATCATGACCTTCTGGCAGTTCCGCAACTCTTGCGCGGCTGACTTCACCGCTGGCTGCTACCAGGTCCGTGATCCGCTGGACCTGGCGGTTCTGACTGCCGCCGGCCTGGGTGGTTGCCTGGGCTTCCTCTGGTGGAACGCTGCACCGGCCAAGATCTTCATGGGCGATACTGGTTCCCTGGCCCTGGGTGGCCTGGTTGCGGGCATCTCCGTGACCAGCCGCACCGAGCTGCTCATGATCATCATTGGCGCGCTCTTCGTCATCGAGACCGTTTCTGTGGTCATCCAGATCGTGGTCTTCCGTTCCACCGGCAAGCGTTTCTTCCGCATGGCTCCAATCCACCACCACTTCGAAAACGGCGGCTGGGCCGAGACCGCGGTTGTCATTCGCTTCTGGCTCATTGCGGCGATGGCCGCCATGACTGGTGTGGCAATCTTCTACGGCGAGTGGCTCGCTGATTCCGGCATCGGGCTGGTGGGCTAGTCATGACTAAAGTGCCAGAGAACCTAGCTGGAGGACTTCCCGAGTCCTTGCGAGGCCGTATCTTGGTGGCTGGCGCCGGAGTGTCCGGCCGCGGCTGCGCCACTGTCTTGCTGGGGCTGGGAGCAGACTTGGTTGTGGCCGATGGCAACGCCGACTCACGTGCCGCACTCGCTGCCGACCTATGCGTCGCGACCGTTGATACCGCCGCTGTTGATCCCGCGGAGTTCTCCCTCGTGGTTACCTCACCAGGCTGGGCGCCGAGCTCACCACTGTTGGTGGCCGCCGCTGCGGCGGGCGTTGAGGTGATCGGCGATGTCGAGCTGGCTTATCGCTTGGATAAGGCAGAGCTCTTTGGCCCCACGCGCACCTGGCTTGCTGTGACCGGCACCAACGGCAAGACCACTACCACGGGCATGCTGGCTGCCATCATGGCGGCCGATGAAAAGCGCTCTGGCAAGCGCTCCCAGGCCGTGGGCAATATCGGCACCTCGCCCTTCGATGCGCTGGCGGCAAGCCCACGCGTTGACGTACTGGTCGCCGAACTTTCTTCCTTCCAACTGCACTGGTCCTCCCAGCTGACCCCAGAGGTCGGCGTACTGCTCAACCTGGCAGATGATCACCTCGACTGGCACGGCTCCTTCGCCGCCTATGCCGAGGCGAAGGCCAAGGTCCTCAAGGGCGCGCACGCGGTCATCGGCCGCGACGACGCGCACGTGCGCGAATACGCGGACAAGGCGCGCAATGCCGGAATGATTTCCGCTGATGTGCACGCCTTCACCCACACCGAACCTGCCGATGGGGAAGCGGGCGTTGTCGAAGGAAAACTCGTTCTTAACAACGTTGCCGGCCACTCGGTAACCCTCATCGAGGACGTCACCACCATTGAGCCTGCCGGAATGGCTGGAGTACTGGACGCCGGTGCCGCCGCAGCTGCCGCCGCACTGGCAGGCGCAGTACCCCGCTCGATTACCGAGGGGCTCGTCAGCTACACCGTGGCCGGCCACCGAGGCGAGGTCGTGCACTCTCACGCAGGCGTCGACTATATCGATAATTCCAAGGCCACCAATCCGCACGCTGCCGAGGCCGCGATGCGTGGGCTTGATTCCGTGGTGTGGATCGCTGGCGGTCAGCTCAAAGGTGCTGACACCTCAGAGCTGCTCGAAACACACGCCACGCATATCAAGGTGGCGGTGATAATGGGCGTCGACAAGCAGCTGCTCGCCGACGCCATCGTCGCGCATGCCCCAGGCGTGCTTACCATCCTTATCGAATCCACCGACCCCGTTGCCGCCATGGATGAAGCTGTGGCTGCGGCAGTGCAACACGCCGAGAGCGGCGATACTGTGCTTTTGGCACCTGCTGGGGCATCGTTGGATATGTACACGGGAATGAGCCAACGCGGTGACTGCTTTGCCGCGGCTGCCCGACGCATCGCACGTTAATCACGCACGCACCCCAGGAGAATCCATGACTGCCACTCGGCCGCAAACACCGGCGTCGAAGACGCTCGGCCAGCGCGTGCAAGAAATCCGCCAGCACTACCGTGCTCAGCCGGGCTTGGACTATCAGCTGCTGCGCATCATCATCTTCTCGTTGATCGGCATCGGCGTGCTGATGGCTTTTTCTGCATCCATGGCGACATCCTTCACGGAGACTTCCAATGTTTGGGCAGAGGCCATCCGCCAGTGCCTGCTTGTCTTCGGTGGTTTGGTGTTGTTCTGGCTGGCGTTGCGTATCTCGCCTTATACGCTGCGTAAACTAGTCCCGTGGCTGCTGCTGCTGTCAATACTCCTGCTCATTGCGGTGCTTATTCCGGGAATCGGTACCGGACGCGACACCGTGGGTTCCCAGTCGTGGATTTCCATCGGTAGTGTTGGCTTCCAGCCTTCGGAGTTTGCCCGAGTGACGGTGGCTATGTACGGCGCAACTGCGTTGGCCGGTAAGTCCCACCGCTCGCTACATCCGACCGATCCCTTCATGATGTATTCCATCATCTCGGGGCTGATGTTCTTCCTCATCGTGGCCCAGAGTGACCTTGGCATGGCGGTATCTTTCGCCATGGTCGTGGTCTTTACTTTGATTTTCGCTGGCGTTGACTGGCGGGTCCCCGCGGTGGTCTTGGTCCTCGGTACGTTGGGCTTGCTCGCTGTGTTCCTATCGGGTGGCTTCCGTTCGCACCGATTCCATACCTACTTTGATGCAATTCGCGGAAACATTGAGGATACGCAGGGCACAGGTTTCCAGGCATACCAGGGCTTTCTATCACTTGCCGACGGAGGCTTTTGGGGCGTAGGTCTCGGGCAGTCGCGCGCCAAGTGGTTCTACCTACCCGAAGCTAAGAATGACTTTGTCTTCGCTATCATCGGGGAGGAACTCGGCCTGTGGGGCGGCGTCCTCGTTATTTTTCTGTTTGCGGCATTGGGATACATCGGACTGCGCACTGCGAAAAACGCGCAGGACCAGTTCCAATCCTTGTTGGCTGCCACTTTGACGGTGGGCGTGGTTATCCAGGCGTTCATCAACATCGGCTACGTCATTGGTTTGTTACCTGTGACGGGTATTCAGCTGCCGATGATTTCTGCAGGTGGTACCGCTGCACTTATCACTATTGGCTCGATGGGAGTGTTGTGCAATGTGGCGCGGCACGAGCCATTACAGATTTCGGCGATGCAGAACTTTGGGCGCCCGCTATTCGACCGCCTATTCTTCATCCCCGAGCCCCAGCTTGCTGGTGACGCGCCAAAGCGTAAGACGGGACGACACGCTTCACGAACTCCAGCAAAACGCGGGAAAGGGCAATCCGGCGTAGTCGGACAATTGGCTCGTCGCAACGCAGAACGAGAAGAACGCTTTGGCCGCCCAGTGACGAGCCGACAGCCGCGGGCTGGGGAGAATAACACCGGTTCTACGGCGCCGCGGGGTGAGTACCGCCAGCGTGGCGCCGATCGGCGAGACGGGCGCGGCGAGCGCCGTTAAGCAGCAGGCGCACTGGTAGCGTGTAGGGCATGAATTCCACCCCCATTTCCGTCGTCATTGCAGGTGGCGGCACCGCAGGCCATATTGAACCAGCACTCGCAGTGGGTGAAGCGCTCAGACAGCGCCACGGCGCCCGATTAACGGCGCTCGGTACCCAGAAAGGGTTGGAACGCGACATCGTTCCGGGGCGTGGGGTCGATCTGCGCCTCATTACGCCAGTGCCCGTGCCGCGCAAGGTTAACGCTGAGCTGTTCAAGCTTCCCTTCAATCTGATTAAGTCCGTGCTGCAGACGCGCAAGGTGCTTAAAGAGGTCGAAGCGGACGTGGTGTTTGGAACCGGTGGTTATGTGGCAGCGCCGGCATATCTAGCTGCCAAGTCCATGGGTATGCCGTTCTACGTGTTGGAGACGAACGCGCTTTCCGGCATCGCCAATAAGCTCGGCGTGCGTATTGGCGGAATTGGACTTAATGCACACCGTAACTCCGGCATGCCCGGCGAGGTCGTGGGCATTCCGGTACGTCCTGGGCTGGGCGAGGACCCCGACGGCAGCGCCGCAGCCGCAGCACGCGAACGCTGGAATTTGGACCCAGAACGTCCAACCATCGTGGTTACCGGCGGCTCGCAGGGCGCTGTCAGCATCAACACCGCGGTTGCGGGCGCGCTGTCGCAGTTGACGGAGAAGTACCAGGTTCTTCACGCCTATGGCAAGAAGAATGTGGCCCCAGCGGAAGCTGAGCACTACACTGCGCTGCCTTATATCGATGACATGGCCGGTGCGCTAGCCGTGGCAGATCTTATGGTGTGCCGTTCCGGTGCCATGACGGTTGCCGAGGTTACTGCGGCCGGCGTGCCTGCAATTTACATTCCGCTGCCTATCGGAAACGGTGAGCAGGCGCTGAACTCTCGCGAATTGGTTGCGGCTGGTGCTGCAGTGCAGATTCTTGATGCGGAGCTAACCCCGCAGCGCCTGGTGGATGAAGTGCAGGCAACCCTTGGGGATGAGCAGCGGTATGCGGCTATGCGTAAGGCGGCTGCCACTAACTCTGCGGGCGACGTTGCCAATACGATTGCCGATCACATCAGGGATATGATCGACGAAGCCTCGCGCGCAGCGCACACCGACTAAAAGTCGGCCTTATTAGCGAATGTGAAGGAAAAGTAAATGACAAACTCCTACGATCTTTCCCGCGTCCACATGGTGGGTATTGGTGGCTCCGGCATGTCCGGTTTGGCCCGCATCTTGGCTAACCGCGGGGGCGTCGTGACTGGCTCTGATGTGAAGGCCTCCACTCCAGTGGAAGTACTGCGCACGATGGGCGTGAAGATCGCTATCGGCCACGCAGCTGAAAACCTTGAGTTGGCAGGTGACAAGCCTACTGTTGTGGTGACTTCCTTCGCCGCTATTCCACAGGACAATCCAGAACTTGCAGGTGCTCGCGCGGCCGGTATCCCGGTCATCCGCCGCTCTGACCTTCTGGCGGAGCTCATGGAGGGGCACCAGCAGATTCTGTTGGCGGGCACCCACGGAAAAACCTCCACCACGTCCATGACCGTGACCGCGATGCAGCAGGCCGGATTGGATCCTTCCTTCGCTATCGGCGGCCAGCTCAACCGTGCAGGCACCAACGCCCATGCGGGAACCGGCGCGGCATTCGTGGCCGAAGCCGATGAGTCCGATGCCTCCTTGCTGCGTTACAGCCCAACCGTCGCAGTAATCACCAACGTCGAGCCTGACCACCTAGATTTCTTCCACAACGCCGAGGCTTATTACAAGGTCTTCGATGATTTTGCTGATCGCATCGAAGAAAGCGGGTACCTCGTTGTGTGCCTGGAAGATGATCACGCTGCCCAGACTGGCCTGCGCGCGCTCGAGCGCGGCATTCAGGTCCTAGGTTATGGCAGCGCGGAAGCGGGGGAGAAGTACCCGTCCATCCCGCTGGCGGCTGAGGTTCTGGAGGAGAAGGTTTCCGTCATCGGAATGCAGGTCCGCGTGCGCGTGGCACTGCCGGGTGCACAGTCCCAAGAGCTGTCCTACGAGCTGCAGATTCCGGGCCATCACATGGTACTCAATTCCCTGGCCGCGCTTGTCTCCGGCGGGCTTGCGGGCGGCGAGCTCTCCGAGCTGGCTGAGGGCCTGACGGACTTTACCGGCGTGCGCCGCCGTTTTGAGTTCCGAGGCACCGAGTCTCAAGTGCGCGTCTTCGACGATTATGCGCATCATCCCACCGAGGTCACTGCTGTGCTCACGGCAGCGCGTCAGAAGGTCGAGGCTGAGGGCAAGGGGGCCCGCGTTATCGCTTGCTTCCAGCCGCACCTGTACTCGCGCACGATGGAGTTCGATAAGGAGTTCGCGCAGGCGCTGGCGCTTGCCGACGCCGCCGTGGTCCTCGACATCTACGGCGCCCGCGAGCAGCCGGTGGAGGGGATTACCTCTCGCATCATCACTGACAAGATGCCGGAAGACATGAAGGTGATCTTCGAACCGAACTTCTCTGAGGCGGCGCAGGACGTTGTCTCGCTGGTGCAGCCTGGCGACGTCGTGCTCACCATCGGCGCCGGTTCAGTGACGATGCTTGCCGCAGAAATCTTGGACGAGCTAAAGGCGCTGAATGTCTAAGAAATCAATTACCGCAATAGTCGCCGGAATTCTTGCCGTGCTGGTCTTGGCGGCTGCTGCCGTGTGGCTTTTTCCAGTGTTTAAGGTTTCCTCCTTTGAGATCCAAGGCAATTCCCACGTGGATGCTGCACAGGTGGAAGAGTCCAGCGGGGTAGCGGTGGGGGAGAATCTGGTTCGCGTTGATGCTCGTGCGGCGGCGTCGGGAGTGGCACACCTGCCGTGGGTAAAGTCTGCGACGGTATCGCGTGCCTTCCCATCGACCCTCGATATCGAGGTCATCGAACATGAGGCGGTGGCTTTCCGCGAGGGCAATTTGCTTATCGACGCCGAGGGTAAGGAGTTCACCACGGACACCCCGCCGGAGGGCGCAGTGGAAATTACCGGCAGCGCGGAGCCGGGTTCGCAGGATTTGCGCGATGCCGTTGATGTGCTTGCTGCGCTGCCACAGAACCTGCGTGCGCAGGTCAAGTCGCTGGAGGTGAAGAACGCGTACTCGATGACTTTCCACCTCCAGGATGAGCGGACCGTTTTCTGGGGCGCCTCGGAGGATAATGCGAACAAAGCCTTGGCGTTTGAAACCGTTCTAAAGATGGAAGGCCAAAACTGGAATATTTCTAACCCGGAATTGGTCACAAGTAAATAAAATTAGCGTTCAAAACTTAAGCCCTGCGCAGCCCCAAATAGTGTCAACGGGTGGGGTGCGTGGGGCTTTTGTGATCTGAAAACCTGCATGTCAGCAACCCTAAACCACTACTTGAGGGTACCGACACGCGGCAAAATGAACGCGAAAATTACAAGCGCGTCGTTAAAGATGGAACTAACCGCTCGCAACAAATGCTGGGCGCACAAATCCTCGTTTACGCACCAACAGTGAAAGGTGAGAGCCCCTCACATGATCTCTACTAGCAATAACCTCGCGGACATCAAGGTCGTCGGTGTCGGCGGCGGCGGTGTCAACGCCGTTAACCGCATGATTGAAGAAGGGCTGAAGGGCGTTCAGTTCGTCGCAATCAACACGGACTCGCAGGCACTGATCTTCTCTGATGCCGACACCAAGCTCGACATCGGACGCGAGGCCACTCGCGGTTTGGGCGCGGGTGCTAACCCAGAGGTCGGCAAGACCTCTGCAGAAGACCATAAGACCGAGATTGAGGATGCCCTGGAAGGCTCCGACATGGTCTTCGTGACCGCAGGCGAGGGCGGCGGCACCGGTACCGGCGCCGCCCCGGTCGTTGCTTCCATCGCCAAGAAGATGGGCGCGCTGACCGTCGGCGTTGTGACCCGTCCATTCAAGTTCGAGGGCGCTCGCCGTACTCGTCAGGCTATGTCCGGTATCGAGGAGCTGCGCGAGGTCTGCGACACTCTCATCGTCATTCCGAATGATCGCCTCATGCAGCTCGGTGGCGAAGAGCTCTCCATCGTCGAGGCATTCCGTGCTGCCGATGAAGTCCTCCACAACGGTGTGCAGGGTATTACCAACCTCATCACCATCCCGGGCATGATCAACGTCGACTTTGCTGACGTCCGCTCCGTCATGGCTGATGCCGGCTCCGCACTCATGGGCATCGGCTCCGCACGGGGCGATAACCGCGCGCTCAACGCTGCTGAACAGGCCATCAACTCGCCGCTGCTCGAGTCCACGATGGAAGGCGCCAAGGGTGTCCTGCTCTCCATCGCTGGTGGCTCCGACCTTGGCCTGCACGAGGTCAACGCCGCTGCTTCCATGGTGGAGGAGCGCGCTGACGAGGATGCCAACATCATCTTCGGTACCATCATCGACGACAACCTGGGCGACGAAGTCCGCGTCACCATCATCGCCACTGGCTTCGATGCGCAGGCAAACATGACAACTAACGTTGCGCCTCAGCAGCAGCAACAACAACAGCGTCCGGGCTCCCTCTTCGACAACCGCGAAGAGGCTGCCCCAGTCCAGCAGCCTGCACCGCAGCAGCGCTACGAGGAACAGCGCTACGAAGAGCCGCGCTACGAAGAGCCGCGTCAAGAAGAGCGTCCTCGTTTCGAGGAACAACCGGCAGAGACCTACCGGCCGCGTCATTCCTCCAACGGTGGTTTGTTTACCACCTCTGAGCGTTTTTCTCGCGAGGAGCGCCGCGACGACTACCGCCTGTCGCGTCCGGCTGAGCGCCGCGACGACCGTCGCCAGGATGACGGTGACGACGATCTCGACGTGCCGTCCTTCATGCGCTAAACGCTGAAGGTACTGCGCTAATCTGGAGTGCATGCCAGTAAACGAGGAAGCACCACAACGCCCCGTGCGCATGGTTTTTACAAGCCGTGCGGGCGGGGTTTCGTCGTCCCCATACGAGTCATTTAACCTGGGCGATCACGTCGGCGATGACCCGGCGGACGTCGTCAGTAACCGAGCCCGCCTGCAGCGCGTGCTGGGGCTCGACGACATTGTGTGGATGGAACAGCTCCACACCAACACCGTCACGCGCGTGGACCGTGGCAACGCCGGCACGCCGGTCGAGGCCACCGACGCCATCATCACCACGGAAAAACGCCTCGGGCTCGGTGTGCTCGTCGCGGACTGCACGCCGGTGCTGCTTTCCGACGTCTCCGCCGGCGTCGTCGCCGCCGCCCATGCAGGTCGCCTCGGGGCTCGTAACGGAATCATCCGCAACACGGTCGAAGCCATGCTGGAACTTGGCGCCACTCCTTCGACTATCCAGGTCCTGATGGGGCCGGCCGCCTCGGGCCTGAACTATGAGGTACCGGAGGCGATGGCGGACGACGTCGAAAAGCATCTGCCCGGGGCCAAAACCCGCACAAAAACGGGTACCTGGGGTGTGGACGTACGTAAAGGGCTCATCCGGCAGCTGATGGGGATGGGGATTATCAACATCGAGTCGGATCCGCGCTGCACCATCGAAGACACTGATTTCTTTTCCTACCGCCGCGAAGGCACCACTGGGCGCCAAGCAGGCGTTATCTGGTTGGAGGTATAAATGAACCGCAAGGAAGAACTGCAAGCAGGGCTCGAGCGCACTCGCGCCCAGATTGAGGACTTCGCTCGCGCGGCCGGGCGAGAGGTGCCGCAGCTGTTGCCGGTGACCAAGTTCCACCCGGCGGGCGACGTCGCGCTTCTCGCCGAGCTTGGGGTCACCGACGTGGCGGAAAACCGCGAGCAGGAAGCGCGCGCTAAAGCCGCGGAGTTGCCGGCGGTGCGCTTTCACATGATTGGGCAGATTCAGACCAAGAAGGCTAATCACGTGGCGCGTTGGGCGCACAGCGTGCATTCTTTGGACTCTGCGAAGCTCGCGACGGCGCTCGATCGCGGCGTTGCCAATGCACAAGAATCCGGAGATCGTGACGACGCGCTGCCGGTTTTTATTCAGGTTTCCGCCGATGGCGATACCGCCCGCGGGGGAGTGGCTCTGCCGGATGTTCCGAGTCTCGTCGAGCTCGTGGAGGAATTGGTAAACCTTGAACTGCAGGGCTTTATGGTGGTTCCGCCGCTGGACTCCGATGCTGCTGAGGTCTTCGGGCGCGTGCGGACGTTGACTGACGACGTCGCCCGGCTCCTCGGGCGCCCGCTGAAAATGTCGGCAGGAATGAGCGCGGATTTGGGTGAGGCGATCGCTGCGGGAACAGATATCGTGCGTGTCGGAACCGGCATCATGGGACCCCGGCCAGTAGGTTAGGTGGCAACGCAAACGCGCATTTCACAGGTACAATTCACTGCTTTCACATTAGCAACATTCGTACCAAGTTAAGGGCAAAACAGATTAGGTCAGAGGGAGACTAGATATGTCTTTGATTGATAGGACGAAAGAGTTCTTCGGGTTGGGCCCGATGGACATCGAAGCCGACGACGCTTACTACGCCGACGAGCGCAGCTACGAGTCCAACGGCTCCGCCGCTTATGCACCGCGCTCCTTTGAGCCGGCTCTGGAAGAGGAATTTGTCCCGACCATCGTGGCGCTTTCCCTCGTTTCCTTCGACGATGCAGCCAAGGTTGGCGCGCCGTTCCGTGATGGCGATGCGGTTGTCTTCGAACTGACTGATGCTGACAAGGCTTCCGCGAAGCGTTTCATCGACTTCGCTGCTGGCCTGTGCTTCGGCCTTGAAGGTCGCATGCTCAACCTGACCAAGGGTATGGACACCGACCGTCGTGTGTTTGCCATTGTTCCTAAGGGTGCAGACATCTCCACTCTCGAGCTGGAGCGTGCTGCACACCTGCGCTAAGTTTCAGCGTCAAAGATGCGAAGCGCCGTCCCGGTTCCCCAAGTGTTGGTGGGGAGCGGGGCGGCGTTCGCCTTTAGCGAAATTAATTGTGTGGATGCCGCATCAGTGGGGGTAGTTCAGATAGGCTCGTCCGAGTGAGCACTATTGGAATAATCCTGATCCTCATCCTGCGAATCTATTCGTGGATTCTGATTGCCCGAATCATCATTGAGATGATCCAGTCCTTCTCGCGCCAATTTAACCCGCCTCGCTGGTTTATGGTGCTAGCTGAGCCGCTGTTTATGGTCACCGACCCACCAGTTAGGGCGCTTCGCCGTCTTATCCCACCGTTGCGAATGGGTGGGGTTGCGCTCGATGTTTCAATCATCGTTTTGTTCTTGCTTTTGTCCGTCTTGATGATGGTGGTCTCGAGCATTTTCCTATAAGGCGGGTGTATTGAAACCTCCTGTTAACGTTGAGACTCGGCGATTCGTTAGCTAATGTGAGCGTTTGGATACAATCAATACTGATATTCCGTATTATTAAACGCACATGTTCTTTGTAGACGTATCTAGTGGCGCAACTTTTGGTTAGCCTTTAGATGTGTTTGCATCTCCCAAGACCTCGGAGGCTCCGGGGTTGCACCGACTTGAAGGGGAAGAGAAGTCAATGCCACTGTCACCAGCTGATGTACACAACGTCGCTTTCAGCAAGCCGCCAATTGGCAAGCGTGGCTACAACGAGGATGAAGTCGACCAGTTCCTCGACCTCGTAGAAGACACCCTTGCCCAGCTGCAGGATGAAAACGATGACCTGCAGGCTCAGGTTGAAGAGCTGCAAACCAAGGGCGGCGCTACTACAGGCGTAGCCGCAGCTTCCGCTAACAAGGGTGCCGACGAGGCCACCCTCCGCAAGGAGATTGAGTCCAAGCTCCGCGCAGAGTACGAGACCAAGCTTGTGGACTCCAAGAATGAGGTCGCAAAGGCCAAGGAAGAGGCTAAGCGCGCTCAGGAGCAGGCAAAGGCCGCTCAGGCTGAGGCGTCCAAGGCGCCAACTGGTTCTAACAACGATGCAGAACTCAAGGCTGCTCGTGAGGATGCTGCGAAGGCTCAGCGTGAACTCGAGGCAGCTCGTGCAGAAGCAACCCAGGCTAAGAAGGATCTCGAGGCTTCCAAGAAGGAGAACGAGGACCTCCGGAAGAACGCTGGATCCGCCAAGACCGCTGCCGTTTCCGGCATTGCGGGTGCTGGTGCGGGCGCTGCCGCCACCACGGCTGCGGATGGTCTGGCTACCCCGGATACCCACATGCAGGCTGCTCGCGTCTTGGGTCTGGCTCAGGAGATGGCAGACCGCCTCACCTCCGAGGCAAAGGCAGAGTCCGAGTCCATGCTGTCCGAGGCGCGCACCGCGGCCGAGAAGCAGCTTAACGACGCCGACTCCCGCTCCAGGGCACAGCTGGCCGACGCCCAGAAGAAGTTTGACGCTCAGCTGCTCGACGCAGACACCCGCTCCAAGAAGCTGGTTTCTGACGCTGAGGCTAAGGCAAAGCAGACTGAGTCCGAGGCTAACTCCCGCGCTGAGGCTCAGATCCGCCAGGCTGAGGAGAAGGCTGCAGCCCTGCAGGCTGACGCTGAGAAGAAGCACACCGAGGTTATGAACACCGTCAAGCAGCAGCAGACGGCCCTCGAGGCTCGTATCGCCGAGCTGCGTACCTTCGAGCGCGAGTACCGCACCCGCCTCAAGACCCTGCTGGAGTCCCAGCTGGAGGAGCTTGAGACCCGCGGCACCGCTGCACCGAACGGTGAAGCTGGCAAGTAAGCTTTTAACGGCTTAGGCTTTAAGGCGTCCTTCCATGGCATTGGGAGGGCGCCTTTTTTGGAGGTAAAACATGCTTGTTGCAGCACTCGTTTTGGCATTCGTAGCGTTCTTGGCGCTGGTGAACTTCGTACTAACTTCTGCCGATTGGTCTTTGTATCTGCTCTTCGTTGCCGCGGGGCTTGGGATGGTGCTCTTCATCATCGACGGCTTCCGGAAGCGCAAACCGGATCTTGCGCAGGACGAGGCGGCAGGGGAGTACCCTGCCTAACTGGCCTGCCAGCGAATCTTGCCGTTTGCCCCTATGGGGGAGCCGCAGCCTGTGAAAATTTGACGGCATGGGTATACTTCGAAGACGTATGCACTGAGCCGGCAATCACCGGGGAGCATCTCGGAAGAACGCACAAAGTGCCAAGAACGCACAAAGTGCCAGTAGAACCGAGCGGGTGGGACCGAAATCTCCTTCACTGAAACGAAGTGGGCGTCGTCAGGCGCCAAGCAGGGTGGTACCGCGAGCCGCAAGGCGCGTCCCTGCACCAGCCCACGAGTGAAGGAAGATTAATGAGCGAAAACGTTGGCGGCGTTTACCCCAAGGTTGATATGACCGGCGGCTCGAGCCGTTTCCCAGACATGGAAGAAGTCGTCCAGAAATTCTGGAAGGAAGACGGAACTTTCCAGGCCAGCTTGGACCAGACCAAGGATTGCCCTGAGTACATCTTCTACGACGGTCCTCCCTTTGCTAATGGTTTGCCGCACTACGGCCACCTGTTGACGGGCTACGTCAAGGACATCGTTCCGCGTTACCGCACCATGGCTGGCAATTACGTCCCGCGCGTCTTCGGCTGGGACACGCACGGCCTACCTGCAGAGCTGGAGGCTGAAAAGCAGCTCGGCATCACAGACAAGGGCCAGATCGAGGAGATGGGCCTCGAGAAGTTCAACGAATACTGCGAGAAATCCGTCATGCAGTACGCCGGCGAGTGGGAAGACTACGTCAACCGCCAAGCGCGCTGGGTGGACTTTGAAAACGGCTACAAGACCTTGGACATCGGCTACATGGAATCGGTCATGTGGGCATTCAAGGAGCTCTATGACAAGGGGCTTATCTACCAGGGCTTCCGCGTCCTGCCTTACTCCTGGGCCGAGCACACCTCGCTGTCCAACCAGGAGACGCGCCTGGATGACTCCTACAAGATGCGGCAGGACCCGACCCTGACCGTTACCTTCCCGGTCACCGGCGCGAAGCCTGGCTCCGCGGCCGAAAAGACCTTGTCCGAAAACGCTGAGCTTGGCGATGCCGCCTTCCTCGCTTGGACCACGACTCCTTGGACCCTGCCATCCAACTCGGCGCTGGCCGTCCACCCAGAGGTCAACTACGTGCTGTTCAAGGCCACCGACGGCGATTTTGAGGGCAAGACCTTCGTCATGGCTGAGGCGCTGACCGGCACATTGGCTAAGGAACTCGGCGAGGTGGAAGTCCTGAAGAGCTTCCTTGGTAAGGACCTGGAGGGCTTTACCTACCAGCCAGTTTTTGACTTCTTCCCAGACCTGGAGAGTGCTTTCCAGGTAATCCTGGCGGATTACGTTACAACGGAAGACGGTACTGGTGTTGTCCACCAGGCTCCGGCGTTTGGTGAAGACGATATGAACACCTGCCAGAAGTACGGCATTGAGCTGGTCATCCCGGTTGATGAGGACGGCGAGTTCACCTCTCAGGTCCCGCCTTATGAGGGCCAGCTTGTCTTTGATGCGAACAAGGACATCATCAAGGACCTGAAGGCTGCGGGCCGCGTGGTACGCCACGTGACCATCGAGCACTCCTACCCGCACTCCTGGCGCTCTGGTGAGCCGCTTATCTACAAGGCACTGCCGGCATGGTTTGTGAAGGTCACCGAGTTCCGCGACCGCATGGTCGAGCTCAACCACAACGAGATCGAGTGGCTGCCAGAGCACATCCGCGACGGCCAGTTCGGGAAGTGGCTCGAGGGCGCGCGCGACTGGAACATCTCCCGCACCCGTTACTGGGGCGCGCCGATCCCGGCGTGGGTTTCGGATAACCCGGAGTACCCGCGCGTGGACGTCTACGGCTCGCTCGACGAGCTCGAGGCTGACTTCGGCGTGCGCCCGACGTCGCTGCACCGTCCGTACATCGATGAGCTGACTCGCCCGAACCCGGACGATCCAACTGGCAAGTCGATGATGGTTCGCGTTCCTGACGTTCTGGACTGCTGGTTCGAGTCCGGTTCCATGCCGTTTGCACAGAAGCACTACCCGTTTGAGAACAAGGAATGGTTCGAGACTCACTCGCCGTCCGACTTCATCGTGGAGTACTCCGGCCAGACTCGCGGTTGGTTCTACGTCATGCACGTTCTGTCTACCGCGCTGTTTGACCGTCCGGCCTACAAGAAGGTCGTGGCGCACGGCATCGTGCTGGGCAACGATGGCCTGAAGATGTCGAAGTCCAAGGGCAACTACCCGAACGTCAACGAGGTCTTCGACCGCGATGGTTCTGACGCTATGCGTTGGTTCCTGATGTCCAGCCCGATCCTGCGTGGTGGCAACCTCATCGTCACCGAGCAGGGTATCCGCGAGGGCGTGCGCCAGGCTATCCTGCCCATCTGGAACGCGTACACCTTCCTGCAGCTCTACGCGAGCCGCGAGGCCCGCTTCGACGTCTCCTCGAAGAACGTGCTTGACCGTTACATCTTGGCCAAGACTCACGACCTCGTGGAGCGCACGAACGACGCCCTCGCGAACACCGACATCGCTGCGGCCACCGAGGAGGTGCGTCACTTCGCGGACGTGCTCACCAACTGGTACGTGCGCCGTTCCCGCGACCGTTTTTGGGCGGGCGAGGAGCAGCACGAGGAGGCCTTCAACACGCTGTACACCGTGCTGGAGACCGTCACCCGCGTGGTGGCTCCGCTGCTGCCGCACGTGGCTGAGGTCATCTACCGCGGCCTGACCGGGGAGCGCTCTGTGCACCTGGCTTCCTACCCGAAGGCAGAGGACTACCCGGCAGACCCGAGCCTCGTGGCATCGATGGATGCCACGCGCGCTGTGGCTTCGGCGGCGTCGTCTGTGCGCAAGTCCAACAAGCTGCGCAACCGCCTCCCGCTGCCGAAGCTGACCGTGGCCATGGCTGATTCCGCGCAGCTCGCTGACTTTGCGGACATCATCCGCGATGAGGTCAATGTGAAGGATGTTGTTCTCACTGATGATGTCGATTTCGTGGGCACCTTCGAGGTTGTCTGCAACGCTAAGGTCGCTGGCCCGCGCTTGGGCAAGGACGTCCAGCGCGCCATCAAGAACCTGAAGGCGGGCAACTACGAGCGCCGCGGCGACGAGGTTGTTGTTGACGGCGATATCGTTCTGGGCGCTGATGAGTACACCGAGCGTCTGCAGGCGGCGAACCCGGCATCGACGGCGCGTATCGACGGCGTCGACGGCCTGGTTGTCTTGGACACCGAGGTCACCGAGGAGCTCGAGGCAGAAGGCTGGGCCGCCGACGTCATCCGCGGTCTCCAGGATGCCCGTAAGGCCGAGGACTTCGAGGTCTATGACCGCATTTCGGTGGTCTTGTCAGTTCCAGCTGACAAGGAAGAGTGGGCTAACCGCCACGCAGACCACATCGCGGCTGAGGTCCTGGCAACCGAATTCACCGTGGTCACCGAGCCTCTCGAGGGCCACCAGGTGGTCAAGGGCGCTACCGCAACCGTAAAACGCGTTAATGCTTAGAAACGTTAACGTTTAGAAAGTGCCCGGAAAGGAAGACTTCCTTCCGGGCATTTTTCTGCTTGCCGAGGGCAAATGCAGCTATCGTCTAGTGCCTGGCAGGTGCGAGCGCCAGGCAAAGATGACGTTTACGAGGCAGACGAGCGCAAGGCAGCTGCCGATGATGAACAAATTGCTAAAGGCCACGTAAGGTGCAAGCGCGCTAAACGCCATGGGGATAAAGAAGCCGGTATAGGAAATCGAGTAGTACACCGCAGTCAGGCCCGCAAGCTCGCGCTCGCCGGCGATGCGCTGGACCTCCGAAAGGCCAGCCACCAAAGCCAGGCCGTAGCCCGCGCCCATCGTTGCCGCAGCGGCAATGCCTAGCGGAAGCGAGAGCGTGTGCGCCGCAATCGCCGCGAGGAAAGCGCCGACCGTAATAACAGCCATCGCAATTGCAGAAGCGCGCGCCGACTTGTGCGTGTCGATAAGGCGGCCGAGCATCTGCACGCCCACGCCGCAGCCCAGGGTGATAACCGTCATGAGACCTGAGAAAGCAATGGGAGTCTGGCCCGCGGACTTTGCAAGCAGCTGCGGAAGCAACGCATAAGCAGCACCCGCGCAGCCAAAGACCCACGGTGCCACCGGGACCACGACGCGCAGGAAGCGCTTGTGCGCGGCCGTCGGGATGTGGAGCATCTCCAGCATCTCGCGGACGGTGAGGTCAAGGATGGTGGTCTTGACGGTCCCGTGGTGCGGCTGGCGGGTCTCCGGCGTATGGCTGAGCCAAACCGCGGTCACGAGAGTAATCAGGATATGCAGGACGTAGGCCAGGTGCGTCGGCCACGGGCCCCACTGCGCCAGTACCGAGGCAATGCCCGCACCCACCAGGAAGCCAGCAGTCAAGCACAGCGACGCCTTGCGCGCACCGGCAGCAGGATCGCCACCCGCGCGGGATACCAGCTCTGTCACCCAAGTGGAACCTACCGCCATGACCAAGCCCAGCGCCATGCCGCAGAGCACGCGACCCAAAGCGATGATGAGCGGCTCATGCGGCGCGATGGAAAGCAAGAAAGACCCCATCAAAGACAGGGGAGCGGCCGGCAAAAGGGTGGGTTTGCGTCCGATGAGGTCAGACAGCGGGCCGCCCACGAGCAGCGCTGGGATGATTCCCAGCACGTATGCGGCAAGTAGACCGTTGACGGTGACCTGCGAGAAGTTCGACGTCTCGCGGTACATCACCAGCAGCGGCGTGAACTCGTTGCCGCCCCAGGCCACAGCCACCATCGTCCCGGCCACGGGAAACCAGGAATGCTTGTTCACAAGGGGCTGAGATATTTCCTTATGAGCGGGCGCCTCGACTTGCGGGGTGGAGTGTGCAAAAACTGTCACAGTTGTTTCCTTGAAGTTGTCAGATGGTCGTCGAGTTCGGTGAGATACGTGTCGATGTCGCCGGCACGGAGGGCGTCGGCAAGCAGGCGATGCTGCGCGACGAACGCGCGGGCACGCTCCACATTGCGCCCGATGGCGGTCGCAGTGAAACGCTGTTGACGCTCGCGCAGGGAGTGGCCAAGGCTAGCCAGCAGGCTATTTCCACCGTTGTCCATGATGGTTTGGTGGAAACGTGCGTCGAGGCGGGTGTAGGTGCGCAGGTCCTCGGCGTCGAGAGCCGCGGACTGTTCCTCGATGGTGGCGTCCAAGCAGTCCGCAATCACAGTTCGCTCGGTGTCGTCGAGGCCGCAGATGTGGCGGGCAGAGTGCTCGTCGACAAGCATGCGTGCCTCGTAGACCTCGCGAATCTCGCGCGGGCTAATCGGCACCACCAGGGCGCCGCGCTTGGGGTAGAGCTTGAGGAATCCTTCTACCTCGAGGCGAAGAAATGCCTCACGCATGGGGGTACGGCTCATGCCCAGTTCGGCGGCGATGGCTGCCTCGGAGAGCATTTCTGAATCATCAATGTCGCCGTCAATGATGGCGCGCTTGACGTATTCATAGGCGCGCTCCGCGGCTGGCGTGCTTACATTCTGCATGCATTCATCTTGCATACAAGAGCGCCTTGCTGTCTAGAAAATAGCTAAATTCGTGAGATATCGATCGCCAAAACCTCAAGTGAGACCCACACGACTCCCGGTATGGAATGACTGCTTGTGAAAGAACGCCTCCTCGCTCCTGGTGGTGCCGTGGCATTGCGAAGGTCCTAAGATTAGGACGCATGTTCTAAACTGGTGTGCATGCAACGCTGGGTCTTACACATCGACATGGATGCCTTTTTCGCATCCGTCGAACAGCTGACCCGGCCGACCCTGCGTGGGCGCCCAGTGTTGGTCGCGGGTGTCGGCGGGCGCGGCGTCGTGGCGGGCGCGTCCTATGAGGCCCGCGCTTTCGGGGCGCACTCGGCCATGCCGACATTCCGCGCGCGGCAGCTGGTTGGCTTGCGCGGCGTGGTGGTTCAGCCGCGGCACGTGGTGTATTCGGCGGCGTCGAAAAAAGTATTCAAGATTCTCGCCGAGCACGTAGGCCTCATCGAGCAGCTCTCCATCGACGAGGCCTTCATGGAGCCCGAGGCACTCGTTGGCGCCACGGCCGAAGAGGTCAAGGAGTGGGCGGATAACCTGCGCGAGTTGATTCGTGAGGAGACCGGCCTGCCTAGCTCCATCGGGGCAGGCGCGGGCAAGCAGTTCGCCAAAATTGGCTCTGGCGAGGCGAAGCCTGACGGCACCTTTGTTATCCCGGTGGAGAAGCAATTGGAGATCCTCCATCCACTTCCCGTGGGCAAGCTGTGGGGAGTAGGGCCGGTGACGCGGACAAAGCTTTCGGCAATTGGGGTGGAGACCATCGGGCAGTTGGCGGCGATGTCGCAGAAGGAAGTGGAGATTTCCCTCGGCGCCACGGTTGGCATGGGCTTGTGGAAACTGGCGCAAGGCATTGATGACAGGGTCGTGGCCCCGCGTGCGGTGGCCAAGCAGATCTCCACGGAGCACACTTATTCCAAGGATCTGCTCACGGTGGGTGCGGTGGATGCGGCCATCACCAGGGCTGCCGAAGGCGCACATCGACGCCTGCTTCGCGACGGCCGTGGTGCCCGCACCGTCTCGGTCAAGTTGCGCATGGCGGACTTTCACATCGAATCGCGTTCGGCGACCTTGCCTTATGCCACCGATGATCTGGAAACCCTCAAGGCCACGGCTTTTAAGCTGGCTCGGTATCCCGACGAACTCGGGCCCATCCGCTTGGTCGGAGTAAGCTACTCGGGGCTGGAGACTGCCCGCCAGGACGTACTGTTTCCCGAGCTGGACCGAGTGGTGGTGCGCCCGCCGAGCAAAGCCGATGACGATTACGAGGCTGGCGTGTCCGACAACTCGCTGGATACCTCCCGTGTGGAAATCAGTATCGAGGACGAGCCCGATACGTCTTGGCGGGCTACCCAGGACGTCTATCACCCAGACTATGGCCACGGCTGGATTCAAGGTGCAGGCCACGGTGTGGTGAGCGTGCGATTCGAAACGCGCGCCACAGGGCCAGGTCGCACCAAGTCCTTCGCGGCCGATGATCCCGATCTGGTGCCGGCCGACCCCCTAGAGTCGCTGGCCTGGCCGGAGTTGTTTGCGGAGTTAGAGGACTAGCGCGCGTACTGCTTAGGTGCGACGGCGGTCTCAAAAACCTTCACCACGGGCGTGCCCGTGGCCAAGGCTGCGGCCAACAGGATGCGTGCCTGTCCTGGGCGAAACTCGCCAGCATTGACCGCGCCTTTGTCCGCCAAGGTGGCGCCGCCGCCGGCCCCGCCATAGGCCAGCGAGGTCTTGCCATAAGGCACACGCGTGCTGACGACGACCGAGATGCCCGCATCGAGCGCGCGGGCCACGCCTTCGCCCATCCCTGCCCCCATGTTGCCTGAACCCAAGCCTTCGATGACGAGGCCGGCAAAGTGGGAGGAGGCGGCGTCGACAAGCACGGCTTCAGCGCCCGGATACGCGGCAAGGATGGCTACTGGGTGCTGCGCCAGCGCAGCCAGGGGGAGGGGGAAGATGCTGCCTTCGCCCACAGGCATCGACTCGAAACCGTTGAGATGGAAGGTGTGGTTCTTGCGGGCACCGCGCGCCGGGATGGTCATGCCGCCGAACTGGATGAAGACGCCGGGCTGGGCCTGTTTGATGAGCGCGACAGCGTCCTGGAGATTGCGCGGGCCATCGCCGTTTGGGTGATCGAATGAGCGCTGCGCGCCGGTCAACACCACCGGCTTCGTGCCGGGATCGAAGATAGACAGCGCCATGGCTGTCTCTTCCATGGAGTCGGTGCCATGGGTGATGAGGATTCCCTCGACCTCGGCACGGTGGAGCAACTCGTGGACCGTGGCAAGCAGCTCATCGAGGTCCTCCAACGTGATGGAACTGGAGTCGAGCTGGCGGAACTCGATGACCTCGATGTCGGCGTCAAGGGAATCCGCGAGTTGTTGGCCGCTTACGGTAGGGACCAGAGAGCCGTCTTCTTGGGTGGTGCACGCGATGGTGCCGCCGGTGGCGATGAGTGCGATAGTCATGGCTTACACACTAGCGTTGAGCCTAAAAGGCCGTCTCGCTGGGCGCGGGTCGCCCTGAAATGGATGGGGCGTGGGTAGTGTGGTGTAAAGAACTGCGACGTCGGGTGTGGCGTCGCGAAACCCAACGTGAGGAGAAAAAGTGAAGTTCACCAAGCTCAGCGCCGCGATTATGGCAGTGAGCGCTGCTACCGCATTGGCAGCCTGCTCTTCTTCCGATGAAGTTGAAAAAGCTGGCCCAGCAACTATTGAGAAGAGGCCGAGCTCCGAAGAAACCTCGATTGCCTCCGCAGAAATCCCAGACGCAGCGGCACTGAATGCCATCCTGGCTAAGGCAACTGACCCCAACGTGCCGGTGGAGGAGAAGACCAAGACCGTACAGGGCTCGGAGCAGGCTCCGGAGCTTTTCGACGTCATGGCTGCATCGCAGGCCGAGTCCGGCGCTGTCTTTGAGGTCGTGGACCCAGTTCTGCCTGGTTACACCCCGGAGTCGGCGCTAGCCACCGTGAACTTCTCCACCCCTGACGGCCAGGGACAGACTGCGGACCAGGTTGAGTTCGTCTTTGAGGACGGCGATTGGAAGCTGTCGAAGAACTGGGCTTGTATCTTGGTCTCCAACATCGTCCCTCCGGAGCAGGTTCCGCCGATGTGCGCTGATACTGCTGGCGGTGCGGGCGCTCCTGCCGAGGGCGCACCGGCTGAAGGCGCTCCTGCTGAGGGCGAGGTCCCACCAGCAGAGGCACCAGCGCAGTAAGAAATATCCGGGCTGTGGCCCGGATCTTTTGTTGGATCGGTGGCCCGGTGTGCATTCGAACCATCGTTTAGGCCCCGCGGCGGCGGGAGCGAGCACAAAGATGGTCCGAATACACGCGGCTACTCAGCTGGGGTGAACTGCAGATCCGTTGTGGTCGACTGCACCACGCGCAGATCGGAGTCCTCGGTGCCGTAGATGATTTTGGTGTCGATGGAAACATCGCCGTCGGTAGGCAGCGGCTGCTTCAGATCCACGGTGAGCTCGCCCTTGGAATCCGTCGTGGAGCTCAAGACCTTAAGCTCCTTGTTTGCTAGGTCCGTTCCCTCCGCCTGGCCTTCGAAAGACAAGGCGCCCAGCGAAGGGCGCTGCTGCACTGAAACATCCAGCTTGACCACATCGCCGGCCAGCTCTTTCATCGTGTAGGTAGTGGTCTGCAGCAACGTCGACTCACCCGCAACGCGGGACTCCACGGTCCACTTCGCGCCCCTGCCAATCGCATCCTCAGGGAACACCACCGGCAGAGAAGTCAGCTTCATAATCGCCTGCTCAGTAATGCCGCGGGCCTCGTCGGTGCCACCCTGCGGTGCCGCCAAACGCAGCGAAGACATCTGGCCTGAGTCCACCGCACGCCAGCCAAACTGGAAGCCCTCGCCGCTCGCTGCATCAGCATCACCGGAGTACTCCGGCACGCCGGTTGAGCCAAAGACATTGCGGGTAGCTGGCAGCTGGCCTTCGACGTTCTTCGTAGCCTTGTCCACGCTGACCTCTAGCGGGAGAGTGGTGGTCGCGGATTTGACCTTGGCAGGATTGAAATCCTTTGCCGCGGAGGACTTAAGCAGGTCTTGGCTAAAACCTTCCGAGACGGTGTACTTAATCTTTTGCTCTGCATCGAGGTCATTGAAAGTCAGCACGCGCTTTTCCCCGGTTCCGGTGGATTCAACGGTGATGCGCGGGGCGTCGACAGGCAGGCCCACGGGCTCTTCGACGCTGGGTGCCGGCTTTTCATAGGAGCACGCGGCGAGCGGAGCGGCGCTAAGGGCGAGGATGGAAACTGCGGCTAAAGCTTTAACACGGAACACAGTATTCCAAATTACCGGAAGGGGGTGTTTAGAATGATTCGGGTGAGTCAAAAAAGAAGGAGTTTCGTCGGCATGATGGCCGCGGTGGTTATCGCGGTGGCTGTCATCGACCAAGTGTTTAAGCAAATCATGCTGTCCATCCTCACTGAGGGGGAGCCGATGAATGTCATCGGCGGATGGTTCCGCTTCTACCTTCTATTCAACCCCGGCGCTGCCTTTTCTATGGGTGGCGAGGGCAACACCTGGCTGTTTACCACTATTCAGCTGGCATTTGTTTTGGGCGTAGCCATCGCCGCGCCACGGATGCGGGATAAATGGCAGGCCATCGGACTGGCGATGATCGCAGGCGGCGCGCTCGGTAACCTCATCGATCGCCTCTTCCGTGAGCCCGGCTTCTGGTTTGGGCACGTGGTGGATTACATTTCCGTGGGACGCTTTGCGGTGTTCAACCTGGCAGATGCATCTATTACCTGCGGAGTCGTGGTGTTCGTCATCGCGATGTTCTTCGAAGAACGCGAAAAGGGGGCAGCGGATGCGCGAGAGTCGTAGATTGCCGGTCCCCGAGGGCCTCGAAGGCATGCGCGCCGACGCCGCGTTGGCCAAGCTCATCGGCATCTCACGGGGCAAGGCCGCAGATTTGTGCGCGGCTGGCGACGTCGAGGTCGACGGCACCATCGTCGGCAAGTCGGACCGCTTGGAGGCAGGCGGCTGGATCGACGTCATGATGCCCGCCCCCGAAGAGCCGCTGGTTCCCAAGGAAGAGCTCGTTGAGGGCATGGACGTGCTCTACGCCGACGACGAGGTCATCTGCGTGCATAAGCCCGTGGGTGTCGCCGCGCATCCGACGTTGGGCTGGGAGGGCCCCACGGTCATTGGCGGTTTGCGGGCGGCGGGTTATCAGCTTGCCGACGCCGGCCCTACCGAGCGCAAGGGAATCGTTCATCGTCTCGACGTGGGAACCTCCGGCGTGATGGTCGTAGCTGCCAGCGAGCGCGCTTACTCGCAGCTCAAGGCGGCGTTTAAAGAGCGCACCGTCACCAAGACCTACCATGCCGTGGTGCAAGGCCTGCCGGATCCCATCGTGGGAACCATCGACGCGCCCATCGGGCGGCATCCTTCCTCGGGCTGGAAGTTCGCGGTGGTCGATGGCGGAAAGCACGCCGTCACGCACTACAAATTGCTTGAGGCTTTCCGCGAGGCGAGCCTGCTCGAGGTGCACCTGGAAACTGGCCGCACGCACCAGATTCGCGTCCACATGTCCGCCACGGGGCACCCCTGCGTGGGCGATCCGATGTATGGCTGCGACCCGAACCTGGCCAAGCGGGTGGGCCTCATCCGGCAGTGGCTGCACGCAGTGTCATTAGGGTTCATTCACCCCGGCACCGGCAAACACTTTGAAGTCACAGCACCTTACCCGGAGGACCTGCGGCATGCACTCGAGGTTTTGCGCGGATGAAGCACCCCCCGGAGATCTATCGGCGGCGTCGTATAGCGGCGGCCGTATTGACGCTGCTACTTGTCGTGTTCGTGCTGCTGTGTTTTGGCCTGTTCGGCACCAAGTCCACCGTGGCCCTGCAAGGCGACCAACTAGGGCCCGATAACGAGTCCCGTGCGGACTACGTCGAACGCGTCGCAGGCAGTGTGGCAACCGCTGACGAACCGACCTACGCCCTGGTGAGCTTCCGGGAATCCTTGAACGCGCAGCAAGTCAACGCGGTGGTGGAGCCCGCCACGCGAATGAATGCGATCATCATCGGCATGGCCGCGCCCATCGCGGTACCGGAGCCTGTCAATGGCGCCAGCCGGGCTGACGTCATCGACACGGAAATCACACGTCTTCGCGATTCCTATCAGGGAGTCGGTCAGGTGGAAGTTCCCTCGAAGATTGATGCGGTTATCGTGTGGTCGGATGGCGATAGCTTGCGCACGATTGCGCAAAACAACATGGTGGAAGCAGTAGAAGCCGCGCCTAGCGACGCCGCCTGGGGCACCTTTGGCGTGCGCCCGTTGTCGTCCCTGAAGGAGTAAACATGAAGATTTTTGCCGATACCAGCACTTGGATGCCCAACTATCGCTTCGGCTACATCTTGGTGTGGGCGGGCCTTGTCATTGGCCTCGTGGCACTTTTCCTCCAGATCGCCAGGGGCGGGGAGGCGCTGTCCATAGGGGTTGCCGGGTTCGTGGTGCTCTATAGCGCCGCGATGGTGGTGCTAATGCCACGCTGGGCGTTGAATGCCGAGGAGGAACAGGAGCGGCGTCGGAAAGCGAAGGAAGCCCGCCGCGAGCTGCGCTAATCCTCGCTGAAGGTGTGCAAGCGCTTGGCGCGGCGGGAGGCGCGGTGCATGCGGGCGAGGTCTGCTAGGTAGATAACGACTGCGACCCAAATGATGCCGAAGCCAATCCAACGCTGCGTGGACATGTGCTCGTGAGTGACGAATAGTGCCCACAGCATCTGCATGATGGGGGTCATGTATTGCAGCATGCCCACCGTGGCCAAAGGTAGCTGCTTGGCACCCTTGGCGAAGCACAAAAGTGGTAGCGCGGTGACTAGGCCGGAAGCGACGAGCAACACGATGTGCATGGGGCCTTCGGTTGTAAACGTGGATTCGCCGCGGATGCTCAGCCACGTGAGGTAGCCGATGGCCACTGGCAGCATCACGATGGTTTCTGCGGCCACGGAACCGGTGGAGGAGACGCTGAGCTGCTTCTTCATCAGGCCGTAGATGCCGAAGCTGCCCGCGAGCGCCAAGGAAATGTACGGGGCTTGGCCGGTCATGAAGGTCAGCCACAGTACGGCGATGAATGCCACGCCAACCGACGCCGCCTGTGCCTTGTTGAGCGATTCCTTCAGGAAGATGATGCCCAAAGCCACCGAGACCAGCGGGTTGATGAAGTAGCCGAGTGCCGCGTCGGCCACGTGCCCGGTGTTGATGGCGATAACGTACGTGCCCCAGTTGATGGTGATGGCCACGCCGCAGGCCAGCATCCAGGCCCACGTGCGCGCGCTGAAAGCTCGCAGCTCCCGCCAGCCGCCCGAGATGAGGAGGAAGCCGGTGACGAGGACAGCCGTCCATACGATGCGGTGGGCGAGGATCTCAAAAGGTCCGGCGGGCAGCAGAAGCGGGAAGAAGGCGGGGAAGAAGCCCCACATGAGATAGGCGGCAACGGTGTAAATCATCGAGAGACAATGTACTCCTTCGCCATATCTTGGGAAACAATTCCTATCAGTCGGGTGCGGTGCGCAGGGCTGATGGCGGGGTTTGACGCGCCCGCTAGACTGTCCGCATGGCGAAAAACTCATCCTTTGTTCACCTTCATAATCACACCGAGTTTTCCATGCTGGATGGCATGGCCAAGGTGGACATGTTGGCAGATGAGGTGGTGCGCCAGGAGATGCCGGCCGTGGGCATGACGGACCACGGCAACATGTACGGTTCCAACGCGTTCTACAAGAAGATGACCAGCGCCGGCGTGAAGCCGATTATCGGCATCGAGGCCTACATGGCGCCGGAATCACGCTTTAACAAAAAGCGCGTGCTGTGGGGCACTCCAGACCAAAAGCGAGACGACGTTTCCGCATCGGGTGCTTATCTGCACCAAACCATGCTGGCGGAAAACGCGACGGGTCTCAAGAACCTCTTCAAGCTCTCCTCGCTGGCCTCCTACGAGGGCCAGCTGGGCAAGTGGCCACGTATGGATGCCGAGCTCATCGCAGAGCATGCAGAAGGCATCATCGCCACCACCGGTTGCCCCTCGGGCGACGTCCAGACTCGTCTGCGCCTAGGTCAGTTCGACGAGGCCCTCGAGGCCGCCGCGATGTGGCAGGACATCTACGGCAAAGACAACTTCTTCTTGGAGCTCATGGACCACGGGCTCGACATCGAAAAGCGCACGCGCGATGGGCTGCTGGAAATCGGTCGTAAGCTGGACCTGCCGCCGCTGGTGACCAATGACTGCCACTACGTGCTGGAGTCGCAGGCGCCCTCGCATGAGGCAATGTTGTGCGTGCAGACCGGCAAGACCTTCATGGACCCGGATCGCTTCAAGTTCGACGGCACCGGCTACTACATCAAGTCCGCTGCGCAGATGCGCGAAATCTGGGATGACATGATTCCGGATGGTTGCGATAACACCCTGTGGATCGCCGAACGCGTGCAGGACTACGGCGAGATTTGGGAGGAGCATACCCACGACCGCATGCCGATTGCGGACGTGCCGGAAGGCCACACCCCAACCTCCTGGCTGACCCACGAGGTGATGGAGGGCCTGCAAGACCGCTTCCCAGGCAAGGAAGTGCCGGAGGAGTACATTAAGCGCGCTGAATATGAAATTAGCGTCATCGACATGAAGGGCTACCCTTCCTACTTCCTGATCGTGGCCGAGCTCATCAAGCATGCGCGATCCGTGGGCATTCGCGTGGGGCCGGGGCGTGGTTCCGCGGCAGGCGCGCTGGTGGCTTACGCACTTACCATCACCAACATTGACCCCATCGAACACGACCTCCTCTTCGAGCGATTCCTCAACCCGGAGCGTCCATCCGCACCGGATATTGATATCGACTTCGACGACCGCCGTCGTGGCGAGATGATTCAGTACGCCGCTGATCGCTGGGGCGAGGATAAGGTGGCGCAGGTGATTACCTTCGGCACTGTGAAGACCAAGCAGGCCATTAAGGACTCCGCGAAGGTGCACTTTGGCCAGCCGGGTTTCCAGATGGCCGACCGCATTAACGGCGCGCTGCCGCCCGCCATCATGGCGAAGGATATTCCGCTGGCGGGCATCATGGACCCGGAGCACGAGCGCTACTCGGAGGCCACCGAGGTCCGGCAGATGATTGAGACGGACCCGGACGTCAAGAAGATTTATGAGACGGCGCGTGGTCTCGAGGGCGTCGTCAGGCAGGCGGGCGTGCACGCGTGTGCGGTGATCATGGCGTCCGTGCGCCTCATGGACCACATTCCGATGTGGCAGCGCCCAGCCGACGGCGCGTACATCACCGGCTGGGACTACCCGGCATGTGAGGCCATCGGCCTGCTGAAGATGGACTTCCTGGGTCTGCGAAACCTGACGGTTATCGGTGACTGCCTGGAAAACATCAAGAAAAACCGCGGCGAGCAAATCCACCTGGAGGAAATCCACGCCGACGACCCCAACGTGTCGAAGGTATACGAGCTGCTTTCCCGCGGCGAGACCCTGGGCGTGTTCCAGCTCGACTCCGGCGGTATGCAGGAGCTGCTCAAGCGCATGAAGCCGACGGGCTTTAAGGACATTGTTGCGTCGCTGGCACTGTATCGTCCGGGCCCGATGGGCGTAAATGCCCACTGGGATTACGCAGACCGCAAGAACGGGCGCAAGGAGATCACGCCTATTCACCCAGAGTTGGAGGAGCCACTGCGTGAGATCCTCGATGAGACCTACGGTCTTATCGTGTATCAGGAGCAGATCATGCGTATCTCCCAGAAGGTGGCCAATTACACCGCTGGTGAGGCAGATGGCTTCCGCAAGGCCATGGGTAAGAAGAAGCCGGAAGTCCTGGCCCAGCAGTACGACAAGTTCTGGGGCGGCATGCAGGAAAACGGCTACTCCAAGGACGCCATGGATGCGCTGTGGGGCACGATTGAGCCCTTCGCGTCCTACGCGTTTAACAAGTCGCACGCCGCAGGCTACGGCCTGGTCTCCTTCTGGACGGCCTACCTCAAGGCCTACTACGCGCCGGAGTACATGGCAGCGCTGCTGACCTCGGTGGGTGACAAGAAGGATAAGTCGGCTATCTACCTGTCCGACTGCCGCCACCTGGGCATCCACGTTTTGTCGCCGGACGTCAACGAGTCGGTGGAAAACTTCCAGGCAGTTGGCGAGGACATCCGTTTCGGCATGGGCGCTATCCGCAACGTGGGCTCGGAAGTGGTGGAGTCCATCGTTAAGACGCGCAAGGAAAAGGGCGCGTACACGTCGTTCTCGGACTACCTCGACAAGATTGAGCTCACCGCCTGCACCAAGCGCGTCACGGAGTCGCTCATCAAGGCCGGCGCCTTCGATTCCATGGAGCACCCACGCAAAGGCTTGATGCTCATCCATGAGGATGCAGTCGATGCCGTGCAGACGACGAAGAAGGCGGCGGACAAGGGACAGTTCGATCTCTTCGCCGGTTTTGGCGGTGAGGAGCAGGCGGAGGTTGCTTCGGCGTTTGCCATCGATATCCCTGACGAGAATTGGGACCGCAAGCATGAGCTGGCTCTCGAGCGTGAGATGCTTGGCCTTTACGTTTCCGGTCACCCGCTGGATGGTTTCGAGGAGGCCCTTGAGGCGCAGACCGATACGCCGCTGCCGAAGATTCTCTCGGGCGAGGTCTACAACGGCCAAGAGCTGGTCATCGGTGGCATCATCTCGGGCGTGGACCGCCGCTTCTCCAAGCGCGATGGCTCCCCGTGGGCCATTGTGAACATGGAAGACCACAACGGCGCCCAGGTGGATATCTTGGTGTTTAACCAGGTTTATTCCCTGGTGGCGCCGCAGATTGCCGAGGACAACATCATCCTGGCCAAGGTGCAGGTGAAGATTCGCGACGAGCGCATGTCCCTGTTCTGTTCCGACATTCGCGTCCCGGATTTGGGCCCGGGCGGGGGAGCGGGCCTGCCGCTGCGCCTTACCATGCGCACGGACCAGTGCACGATGGAAAACATTGCGAAGCTCAAGCAAGTGCTGGTCAACAACAAGGGTGAGTCAGATGTTTATCTCACGCTTGTCGACGGCGCGGAGTCCACGATGATGGTCTTGGGCGAGCATTTGCGCGTGGAACGCTCTGGCAATCTCATGGGTGACTTGAAGGCGACGATGGGAGCCGGAATCCTCGGATAGGACCTTGTAGATAGACCGCTCTGACTATTGAAAGATCGTACCTATTGGGTAAAAATAGCCTAATGGGTACGATTTACTTTTATTTGCAGGCCTTGAGCTGCGGGTTTGAATTTTTGAATTTAATTCCCGGAATGTCATTTGTGGGCAAGCCGTGTCGGCCAATCTAGACCGCATAGTCTAGACGATATCGACAAAGCAACATCGACACTGGAGGTCCAAACGCTCATGGTCAATAAGATTCGCACTACCCACGTTGGCTCCCTGCCACGCACCAAGGAACTGCTAGAGGCGAACCTGGAGCGCTCCGCAGGAACCATCTCCGACGAGAAGCTCCACGAGATTCTGGATCGCTCCGTCGACGACGTGGTCAAGCGCCAGGTCGACATGGGCATCGACATCCTCAACGAAGGTGAGTACGGCCACATCACCTCCGGCGCGGTGGATTACGGTGCATGGTGGAACTACTCCTTCACCCGTCTGGGTGGCCTGACCATGACCGATAAGGACCGCTGGGAGATCGGCGACAAGATTCGCTCTGAGCCGGGCAAGATTCGCTTGTCCTCCATGAAGGACCGCCGCGACCGCGCCCTCTTTGCCGACGCCTACAACGATCCGGATTCCGGCATCTTCACCGGCCGCAAGAAGGTTGCGAACCCAGAGTTCACCGGCCCGGTTACCTACATCGGCCAGGATCAGGTCGATGCGGACGTGAAGCTGCTCAAGAACGCAATGGACAAGGCTGGAGCGAAGGATGGCTTCGTTGCGGCCCTTTCCCCGGGATCTGCAGCGCGCCTGCCTAACAAGTACTACGAGGAGGACTCTGACCTTGTTCGCGCTTGTGGCGAGGCGCTGAAGTCCGAGTACAAGGCCATCACCGATGCGGGCCTGACAGTGCAGTTCGATGCCCCGGACTTGGCCGAGGCATGGGACAGCGTGGTCCCAGAGCCGACCGTGAAGGACTTTCAGGCCTTCTTGCATGAGCGCATTGAGATCCTCAACGAGTCCATCAAGGACATCCCGCGCGAGCAGACCCGTCTCCACATCTGCTGGGGCTCCTGGCATGGCCCGCATGTGACCGACATTCCTTTCGGTGACATCATCGAGGAGATTCTGCAGGCGAAGGTCGGCGGCTTCTCCTTCGAAGGAGCCTCGCCGCGTCACGCTCATGAGTGGCGTGTGTGGCAGGACCACAAGCTGCCGGAGGGCACCGTCATCTACCCAGGCGTGGTCTCGCACTCCACCAACGCAGTGGAGCACCCGCAGCTCGTGGCCGACCGCATCATCAAGTTCGCCGAGCTGGTAGGCCCGGAGAATGTCGTGGCCTCCACGGACTGCGGCCTGGGCGGGCGTCTGCACTACCAGATCGCGTGGGCAAAGCTACAAGCGCTTGTCGACGGCGCCGAAATCGCCACCAAGGAGCTGTTCTAGTACGCGCCCTGGCTGTTGCCGGGAATGCAGAAGCAGCACGTACCCTTCTCCTTACGGGAGGGATACGTGCTGCTTTTGTGTTTTAAGGGGTATTAGACATTGACGCCTGCGTTGCGCAGCATCTCCTTGACCGGCTCGAGGAGGGCCGGGTTAGACTTAGCGACCATTGCGAGAGCCTGGACAACCGCAGCGACGCCGGTCAGGGCGACGGAGATCCAAGAGAAGACTTCCTTGGTCCCCTCAGACGGGCGAGCGGACTGTGCCCACTCCGGCATCTTCGACCATTTTTCCTCTTCCTTGGCCTTATCGGCAGCGTTTTGCTCTGCAGCAACGCAGTCCGGGGTCTTCGGCATGCCGGAGGAACCGTAGCCGTTGAAGATTCCCTTGAGCAGCTCCTGTGGGCCCATAAAAGAAGAACCAGCGGTGCCGTTTTCAACAGCATCCTTGTGGGCCTGCTTAGCTTTATCAACCTGAGCTTGGCATTCAGCGGACAGTTCCGGTGCGGGAGCGACTGGAGCGGCGTTAGCGGCGACAGGGGTGATGAGAGCAAGACCGGTGGCGCAAGCGGCGACCAAAGTCGTGGAAAGTCGCATAAGAGTTAGTTCTCCTTGAGAGTTGGCATCAAAGCCGATGGGATTTAAATCTCCTATACCATAGCAAGGTCTTTATAACTTGGAGAAATCTAATTGTCTAAAAGTATTTTTCCAGTTCGGAACGCAGATTTTCAGACAAGACTCGCGGAATGAGGTCGCCGGCCTGAGAGAATTCATCGGTGCTGAAGTCACGGTTGTTGACGTAGGTGGTGAGCTTAGCATTTGCGGGGTCGGTGACGTCGTAGACAAAGATGCCGCCAAGACGCTCAGCACCAACGAACGCGTAGGTCTTGTCACCCACCTTGCCGATGGCTAGTGCTTCTGGTTCAGGGCCCTTGTTATCGGAACGGTCGTCGAACTCCGCGGACTCGTTGTCGGCGTTGTGGTTGAGAACGCCCTCAGCATGCAGCTTGGCGCTGATTTCCTCGTTCCAGCCAGAAGCGTTAGTGACCTTCAAGTTGCCAGCGACCTTCTTGTTGGCAACTTCATTGAGGGCGACGTCGCCAAGCGTGCCCTCGCACACCTTGCCTTCTTTGATGAGGTCCTTGAGTTCGGTCTCGTCGGTGTAGACACCGGTGCCGCCCTCGTCCTCGGCAACGCCCCATTCACGCGCGTCGCCCTCGTTCGTCAGCAGCGCGTAGGAGCCATCTGCAGTGATGTGCACGTTGCCAGGCAAGGAGCCAACGCCGACGCGGCCTAACTCCTTGCCGGTGGTGACATCGAAGAAGAGGGCTTCGCCCGGCTGCGTCTTGTCGGCTTGCTGTACGGCAGCAACTGCCAGGCCATCGCGGCGTACGGCGACGGAGTTGATCTCTTCGTCTCCGCCTGCGGAGACAGTGGAACCCTTCTGTGGATTCGCGGCGTCAGTTCGAGGCCGGCATTTTCGGCAGAGTGCTCGACTGGCTTGGCCACGATTGCAGCGTTAGCTGGAACTGCCAGGGGAGAACCCCGGTAGCTGCGGCTACGCGCAGTGCAAGGACGCGGCGGCGAAGAGGGAAACGGTCAGCGTGAATCACGGTTGTGCGCTCCTTTGAAGAAAGTTGGAGAGAAGGCATGAGAAAAGCAGGCCGCGCAATGGCCTATAGTGGGCTCAAAGCGCCTCGGGATACCTTTGCTACTCAAGATGAGCGGGGCAGAAAATTAACGCAACGGTGAGGGAAGTTTTAAGTTAAATCTCGGTTAATCGGTCGATTGCTAGGTAATGTGCTCCGCGCCCAGCGCTGCGCGCTAGACTTAGCACCTATGACTGATACCTCCGTTGCTTTTGAGCCCATCCATGCCTCTGATATCCAAATGGCGCAGGCGCGAATTAGCTCGGAAATTGCGCCCACCCCGCTGCAGTACTGCCCGCGTCTTTCCCTTGAGACCGGCTACGAGGTCTATCTCAAGCGCGAGGACCTGCAAGACGTGCGCTCCTACAAGATCCGCGGTGCGCTCTTTGGTATCTCCAACTTGTCGGAGGAACAGCGCTCCCACGGCATAGTGACCGCCTCTGCCGGCAACCACGCGCAGGGCGTGGCCTTTGCCTGCCGCTCCATGGGAATCCAGGGCAAGATTTTCGTCCCAGAGCCAACGCCGAAGCAGAAGCGCGACCGCATCATGGTCCACGGTGGGGACATGGTGGAGCTGGTGGTCACCGGCGCCAACTTTGACGAGGCGGCAGCTGCCGCGCATGCCGACGCCGCCGCCCGCGGCGCCATCTTCATCGAGCCCTTTGACGCCCGCGACACCATCACCGGCCAAGGCACCGTGGCCGCAGAGGTCCTCTCGCAGCTGTCCGCCCAAGGCAAGTCCCTCGATACCATCGTCGTTCCTGTTGGTGGCGGCGGGCTCATCTCCGGCATCACCTCTTACCTCGCGGACATGGCACCGCGGACGGCGATCGTGGGGATTGAGCCGGCGGGCGCGGCGTCGCTAAGCGCGGCGTTTGATGCAGGTGAACCCGTGACCTTGAAAACCGTCGATCCCTTCGTCGATGGTGCCGCAGTCAAGCGCATCGGAGCGCTGCCTTTCCAAATACTGGAGGCAAACCAGGGGCGCCTGCACTGGGATATCGCTTCCGAGGGCCTGGTGTGCACGGAACAGTTGGGGCTCTACCAGAACGAAGGAATCATCGCCGAGCCTGCGGGCGCCTTGTCCGTGGCGGGTTTGCGCGAGCTGAAGCTGGCTCCGGGCAGCGTGGTCGTGTGCGTTATCTCGGGCGGCAACAACGACGTCCTGCGCTACGCGGAAATCATGGAGCGCTCCCTGGTCCACCGTGGTCTGAAGCACTACTTCCTGGTCAACTTCCCGCAGGAACCGGGCCAGCTGCGTCACTTCCTGCAGGACATCCTGGGGCCAGATGATGACATCACGCTCTTCGAATACTTAAAGCGCAACAACCGCGAGACGGGTGCGGCGCTGGTGGGCTTGGAGCTCGGACGCGCCTCGGACATCGAGGGCTTGCTGCAGCGCATGGCCGATTCCAAGATTAACGTGCAGCAGCTCAAGCCGGGCACCCCGGAGTATGACTTCCTCGTGGCTTAGGTACGCTAATTAGCTGTGCTGACTAGCTATGAGCGCCCCGCGCTGGGCCAGGTGGAAAACGAAATTGAGATTAAGCGTTCGCGCTTCATCACGCTCGTGGACCGCGTGACGAATGAGGAGGAAGCACGCGCGTTTATCGACGCCGCGCGGGAGAGCTTTCCGGACGCCCGTCACCATTGCTCGGCGTATATCTACCACGTGGATGGGGCGAACCCCGTGGAGCGCTCCTCCGATGATGGCGAGCCCTCCGGAACCGCCGGAAAGCCCATGCTCGATGTGCTCAAAGGCTCCGGGATGCTGGACCTGTGCGCGGTCGTGGTGCGCTACTTCGGCGGCGTCAAGCTGGGCGCGGGCGGCTTGGTCCATGCTTATGGCGGCTCCGTGAGCGAGGCGATCGAGCTTGTCTCACGGAGTACGCGTGCTCTGCGCGAGCTCTACACGGTGGAGTTTTCTCATGCCGATGCCGGGCGATTGGAGGCGGAGCTGCGCAACCGCGGATACGACATCACTGATACCGCCTATGGGGCAGCGGTGGTCTACACGCTCGCCATTGAGCCGGGCGGCAAAGAAGACCTGGATGCCACGATTGCGGCGCTGACACAAGGCGTGGGTCAGGCAAAGGAAGCCGGTACCGCGTGGGTGGAGCTGGCTAGCTGATGCTGCGCTAGAATAGCCGCTATGACTATGCAGCGACGCCCTAACAATCCGATCGAGCTTAAGAAGCAACAGGTACGCAAGTACTCCCGCAATGCGGTGGTTTCCGTGGTGGGCGGTGTTGCTGGTGGCGTGCTGCTCGGCTGGGCGCTGACGGGCTTTTGGACCTGGATGACCTTGGGCCTCATCGTCGCTGTGGTCGGCGGTGTCTATAACTGGACCAAGGTCCAAAAGATCGTCAACGAGAACAACAACCGTTAAGCGCGGTTTTCCTTTAGCCATGCCCCTCCAACCTGACTCCAAACCTGTCCGCATTGATGCGTGGGTGTGGTCTGTCCGCATGGCCAAAACTCGTTCGGAGGCCGCAGACGCAGTCAAGGCCGGGCACGTCAAACTCAACGGGAACGCCACCAAGCCCTCGCAGCAGGTGGTTCCGGGGGATCGCGTGCGAATCTGGCGCAACCACCACGAGCACGACCTCGAGGTTCTTGCAACCGTGTCGAAGCGCGTGGGTGCTCCCATCGCGCGCACCTGCTACGTCGATCACGCGCCGCCGCCACCGCCTAAAGAGTTCATGCCTTCGGTTCCGGTGCGCGAGCGCGGCTCCGGACGACCCACCAAGAAGGAACGCCGCGAGATGGATAAGTTCCGCGGCGGCTTCCGCTAGTCCTGCTTTGCCGTATGCGCGCGGTAGTTTTGTAGCGCCTTGAAGCGGCCAGCTAGGCGGCGCTTGCGATCGTTGCGGTCGCCGACGTCGGCAGTGGCGTCGATGTGTTGCCTGCCGAACTTGTTGAGCAGTAGATCGTCGATAAGGCGCACTTGGCCCGGGCGGAACCTGTAGCGAATGGCGTCGTGGACGAACGCAATGTCGCCTGCGTTGAGCAGCGCCTTGAGCTGGCTCATCGTGGTAATGCCGTTGAGCTCGAGAATCTCCAACAGGAAGCGGTAATGCTCGGAGCGTGAACGCGGAAAGCGGCCGCCTACCAACACTGCCAGAACGCCGGGGAGGGTCTCGGGGCTAAGCTCCACGTCCTCACTGGTATCCGTGGAAGGATCCTTGAGAGCAGCGATCTCGTCGAACTGCTGGTCTGCGAGCTCGATGAGACCCGCCGCCAGAGTAAACAAACGGTCCACCTGCGCTGAAGGCACGGACGTGCCCTGCTTGTAACGGATATCGTGCTCAAACTCAGCCCATGCGTGCTGCAGTACGGTGCGGATCTGGACTTCGAAAGTCCAGCCCTCGTAGGCCACGAGCTCCTCGATAGCGTTAGTCACGCGCAGCACCAAGTGGTGGGAACCGTAGCCAAAGCCGCCGGAGATACGGGTCTCTGCCGCTTTGTCCACTGAGCGGACCACGGTGAAAGAATCACCGAGCACCTCCAGCGCCTGCGGAATCGCGGTGGAGTGAAAGACCGTCACACGCACGCCGAGGATATCGTGAATATCGTCCCAGGGATTGGGATAGTAGGCCTCGCCGTTGGCGTGGCGCTTCTTGGCTTTGGCTTTCAGCGAAGGCCAGCGCTTCACGCGGGTAGAGACGCGGTCGAAGATGACGCCGGCGTCGTTAAGCAGGTCCTCGATGGCGTCGTTGAACTCATCCGCGGCCTGGGGATGCTGCCGGACCCAATCGTGGTACTGGTTGCTCAACTTAGAGATGGTGGATTCGCTCACCCTCGCTGGCCTCCTGACGCCTCTTGATACGGGCCCGCGGCCAGACGGTGGCGCGGGCATAATGTTCCTCTACACTTCGAGAGGAAATCCGTTAGCCCATACTAGTGGCTGCGGCGACAATACCGCGCCGCGCAACCGCCTTTGCTCAGACAGCTTCTGAGACCAGTAACGTGCTCGCTCGATTGGTGCATCCTTGAGCGCGATGACGGTGCGGCGATCCGGGATGAGGTAGGTTATCTTCTGCGCGCGGATGAGACGCCGCAGATGCTGGTCCAGGATGGCGAAGGTCTGTGGGTGCGCCAACCACGAGCTCGTTGGTGCGCCCAGGGCCTCGACCTGGACTCCTCCGGTGCAACCAGGCAGCAGCTCGGTGGCGCGGCGGGTGCGAAACTCGAGGCCTTGGTCCGTTAGCGCCCGGCGTTGTAGGTTCGCCGCTGCAAGGTCCCATGCCTGCCGTGTGGACAGACTGAGCTCACCAAGGGTGCGATGCGATACCCAGGCCAATGGGCCGCTTGACGACGCCGCGCCCGTAGGGTCCGTCGAATACTCATCGCAGTGCAGGAATAACATCGATAGCTCCCGCGAAAGCTGCACCCCTGCGGGCGTATCGCCGAAACCTTGGTCCGTGAGAGTAACGCCGTTGAAGTCCCTGCGCCGTGCAAGAGCAGGCAACAGTCCGGCAAGAGTGATCGCCTCAAAATCGGGACCAGAATCCAAGTTCGGGAACTTGGGATGAAAGTGGCGGTGTTGGTGGGAGAGTGGTGCGGTGATTGTAGTGGTCATGGCGAGAACATTCCTTGAGAGCAAATCTTGGTGAGAGTCTGCCTTTGTTGGACTGTGCTCGCCCGCAAATGGTTCCCTAAACCGGCGGAATTATTTAAATCCCCGCGCAAGAAGGCCTAGAAGGGCGGCTGGGCGTCGAGCTGCAGCTCTTCAAGAAGCTTGGAAGCAGGCCACAGCTGGATTTCCTGGCCTTTCTCGATGAGCTCCTCCGCACGCTTTTCTTTGGAGGTCTTCGTGGCCCATTCGCCCAACACCAAGATGGTGGTCTTCTTCGTGACGTTCTTGCCCACCTGACCGCCACGTTCGGCGATGCCGCGCCACAGCAAGCCCTTGTCGAAGGGCTCAAACTCACCAGTCAAGGTAACGTTCTGGCCAAACAGCGCGCCTTCGGGATCGGCATCAAGATTCGGATCTGGGATGGTATCCGGAGTAGCCACGGACTGCCACGGGGCGGGACCGCGGTTGGTCTTCTTTGCAGACGAGCTCTTTTTGCTGGACGTGCCTGCGCGCCGGGTGTTGTCGCGGAAGTCTGTTCCGGCTCCGAGGTCAGCCGCAGAAGTTGGCGCAGTGTGTGCACGCAGCACCGGGATGATCGCCGTGGAATCTAGCTTGCCCAGCGTGAATTCGCGGCCACGGAACAGCTCGTGGATGGAGCCGGTGTGCCCGAAACGGCGAGCCAAGTCCACGACGATGACGCCAGCAGCGCGCGCATCCGCGGTGGCCTCGTGGTGCTGGAAATCCTCCGCGCCGCAGAATGATGCCACCGTGGGCAGCTTGTGGTTAGCCACGTCGATCACGCCGGCCTTCGAGGCGTCACGAGCCAAAGCCAACGAACAAGCCAGAGTGATTTCCGGAATGGAGGCGCTGGCCTTGCGCAGGCCGCTGCGCAGTGCAGTCGAATCAAACTGCGCGTTGTGGGCCACGAGAACATCCTCGCCCAGGAACTCAAAAAGCTCCGCCGCGGCCGCAGCAAAAGGTTGGGCATCCGCGACATCTTCTGGCTTGATGCCATGGATGGAGATATTGATGTCGGCGAATTCTTCAAGCCCCGGCGGGGGAGTGCACAGCCAGGTGCGTGACTCCACTTCTTGGCCATCGCGGAAACGCACCGCACCGATCTGGCACACCGAGCCCCAGTCGTCGTTGGCCGTTTCCACGTCAACTGCCGTGAAGTTCAGCCCGGTGACCCCAGCACTGCCCGCGGGCGCCTCGCCCTTGAGCGCCGCCTCCACCGCTCGTGCAAAAGCAGCGGCATCCTGATTCGGTGCGAAGAGCACGCGCTTGTCGACGCCGTCTAACTCCACGTACCCAAAGCTCGTCGCCGATGGCTCGGCGACGGTCACACCGGTGACTTGGGCAAGCTCGATGCGCTCTTGCTTGGCATGCCCCAAGGAAGCCGCGAGCAATGAAGCAGAAAACACGAGCTCCTTAGTGGTGACATCGACATGGGTGCCGTGGGCGTGAAAAGACACGAACTACCTTTCCGAGGAAGCGGACAAATTCTTAAGCGTCGAAGACTGGTGGCTCTTCTTGGCGAAGGATCAGCGTCGAGCGCGGTTGAACTGTGATCGTACCCTCCGCATCAATGTAGGTTTCCTCCGCGGGGTATCCGCCGGAATCGGCAGTATCGACGATGAGACGCCAGCGTGCACCCAAGTCTTTGGTGGGCAGGGTGAACTCAATGTCACCGTGGTGGGCATTGAAGATCATGATGAAGGAATCATCGGTGATGCGCTCGCCGCGGGCAGTGGTCTCAGTAATCGCGTTGCCATTGAGGTAAACCATCAGCGCGCGGCCAAAATCATGATCCCAGTCATTCTGCGTCATGAGCTTGCCGGAAGGAACGAGCCAGGCGATGTCGCGATCCTGTACGTCCGAGCCCAGCGGGCCACCGGCCAAGAAGCGCTCACGGCGGAACACCGGGTGATTGCGGCGAATGTTGAGTACACGCTTGGTAAACCCAAGCATTGTGGCACTCTTTTCCTCATCCAACAAGGACCAGTCCATCCAGGAGGTTTCATTGTCCTGGCAGTAGACGTTGTTGTTCCCGCCCTGGGTGCGGCCAAATTCGTCACCATGGCACAGCATCGGTGTGCCCTGGGACAGGAGCAACGTGGTTAGGAAGTTGCGTACTTGGCGCCGACGCAGTGCCTTGACTTCTTGGTCATCCGTGGGACCTTCAACGCCGTGGTTCCACGAACGGTTGTGGGACTCGCCGTCGCGGTTGTCCTCACCGTTAGCGGAGTTGTGCTTGTCGTTGTACGAGACTAAGTCACGCAGCGTAAAGCCATCGTGTGCGGTGATGAAGTTGATCGACGCGGTTGGGCGACGGCCGTTGTTGGCGTACAGGTCGGAAGAGCCGGTGATGCGGGACGCAAACTCACCCAGCGTGGCGGGCTCGCCACGCCAGAAGTCGCGGACCGTGTCGCGGTACTTGCCGTTCCATTCGCTCCAGATCGGTGGGAAGTTGCCCACTTGGTAGCCATTATGGCCCACATCCCACGGCTCAGCGATGAGTTTGACCTGGCTGACCACGGGATCTTGCTGTACCAAGTCGAAGAAGGTGGCGAGCTTGTCGACGTCGTCAAGCTCACGCGCCAGCGTCGACGCCAAGTCGAAGCGGAAACCGTCGACGTGCATCTCCGTGACCCAGTAGCGCAGGGAGTCCATGATGAGCTGCAGGGAGTGAGGGTGGCGCACGTTCAAGGAGTTACCCGTGCCGGTGTAGTCCATGTAGTGGCGCTTGTTGTCATCCACCAAGCGGTAATAAGCGTGGTTATCGATGCCGCGGAAAGCAATTGTTGGGCCCAAGTGGTTTCCTTCGGCGGTGTGGTTATACACCACGTCGAGGATGACCTCGATGCCTTCCTCGTGGAATGCGCGGACCATGGCCTTGAACTCGGCGACCGCCTCGCCTGGCTTCTTGGCATGGGCGTAGTCCAGGTGCGGTGCGAAGAAACCGAAGGTGTTGTAGCCCCAGTAGTTGCGCAGGCCGAGATTGCGCAGGCGGTCATCCTGCAGGAACTGGTGCACCGGCATCAACTCCACTGCGGTAACGCCGAGTTCTTTGAAGTAGTTGATGATGGCTGGGTGCGCCATACCTGCGTAGGTACCGCGGAGATCTTCTGGTACGTCCGGGTGGGTCATCGTCATGCCCTTGACATGGGTTTCGTAGATGACCGTTTCATTGTCTGGAGTGCGCGGACGACGGTCACCCGCCCAATCGAAGAATGGATTGATGACTACGGAAAGCATGGTGTGGCCGAGGGAGTCTTCCTCGTTGCGGCCAGTGCCTGGTTCTTCGGCATGGATGTCGTAGGAGTAGAGGGAAGCATCACCGTCGAAGTCGCCATCGAAAGCGCGCGCATAAGGATCCACAAGGAGTTTGTTGGGGTCGCACCGCAGGCCATTGTCTGGATCATATGGACCGTAGACGCGGTAGCCATAACGCTGGCCGGGTCCGACGTTTGGCAAATATGCGTGCCAGACGTGAGCATTGACTTCGGTTAGCTCAACGCGTTCTTCGGAGCCATCGCGATCAATGAGGCACAATTCAATCCGCTCTGCGATTTCAGAGAAGATAGCGAAGTTGGTGCCAGAGCCGTCAAAGGTTGAACCCAGTGGGGCAGCTTTACCGGGCCATGCTTGAGTCGGGGAAATTGCATCAGCCGTGGTGTCAGCGTTGGACGAGGCTTCAACCGGGGAAACAGAGGTTTCAGTCATGCATTAGAGCTTAATGAATCAAGCGGACACGGTCGTGGCGTGAACGGATGTAGCGGCAAACCCGCAGGAAAAGCGGGCAAGGGGAGCAAAGTAGAGGCTTAAATTGGGGCGCGGAGGCCTTTGACGATGATTTCCACGCCCCGCCGAATGTCTGGGACATGGTCGATTGTTTGACCTTCGCCTGCGGTGGCCAACAACTGTTGTTGGGATTGCTCCATCTGCGTAGCTCCTAGCACCAAATGCGCGATTGCTAAGGCTGCGGCATGAATGCTGTCATCTGAAACCGTTTGGTCGCTGATCGAATCAAACGATGCCGACAGCTTGTTGATGAGGGCGTCCCACGCGTGAGAATCGGGGAAAGCCAAACCCGCACTTGCTACTTCCGCACCGTCCCTCCAGCTAATCAGGGTGGCATGCAGGTTCATGGCAAAATCAACTGGGTTGGAACCCTCGACTGGGGAGAGGATCTCCTCTGCCATTCCAGCGATGAGGGCTTGTTTGTTGGCAACGTGCCAATACAGCGCACCGGGGGCAACGCCCAACGTGGTGGAAACTCGGCGCATCGTTACGTCTGCAAGCCCATAAGAATTGAGGAGCTCAAGGGCTGTGGACAAAATGCGGTCTCGGTGTAGTTGCACGGCATCATCTTACCTACTTGAAACTTGGGTTTTGGTTATTCCAGATAGATAGCGCTTGTGCCGACGTCGAATCTAGGGTTGGCCCGCAAGGTTGATAGGGCGTGAAATGCGGGGTGATTATTGGAGGTAACTCGACGAACTGGGTGATGGGGCTAACATTTGACAGTGAATCTCCAAGAAGCGGCAAAGTTTCACAGACTTCTTTAAGGTTGCCGCCATGTAATATTCACCGTCGGCTTGTTAGTATTGGCCAGAACAGAAACTTGCTTGGACACTTGAACACAAGGTCTATCATCACGTCGTGTTGAGGTACGTTGTGATGAATCGAGCAAAGCCGTATATCTCAGGAGCCCAACCCTTGTCTTTTCTAACCCCTGCGAAGAAGTCCCTCGTTGCCGTAGCAATGGTGCTGCCTATGGCACTGGTAGCGTGTGGAAGCGACGATGAATCGAACAACGCTCAGTCTGGCGATAAGAAAACATCCGCAGCCCCATCCGCAAAATCCAAATCTTCCGAGAGTGCAGACAAGTCGGCTGCGTCAAGCAAGGACGCTAAGGCTAGCGATGAGAAGGATGCAAACAAGGAAAAGAAAGGCGCGGACGCCGCTGCTGCTCCAGAGACTTTGGTGAACCCTTTTGAAGGCGGCGCTAACCCGCTCGAGAACGCTGCTCCGGTACCACCGGTTCAGGGCGAGCCAGCAAGCCAGGCTGATGTCGATGGCATTAACCGGCTGGTCCGTGGTTTGTACGAAACCACTACGATGCGTCAGTTCTTTAAGTACATGCCGGATCACACCTGCTCTGCAGTGCTGAATGCTCAGGGAGCTGAGATGGCCAACATGGACTACAACCAGATTCCGGACGTTCCAATGAACGACTTGAAGAACATGCTCGCTGCTTCTGGCCAGGATACAAGCCAGCTCAATGGCTTCGACTGGAATGCTGTTGGTGTGGAATCCATTAACGATGTTGTGGTCAATGGCGATGACGCCTCTGCAACGGTGAACGTCAAGACTAACCAGGGTGTGGACAGCTCTACCATGCGCTTCCGTCGCGAGGGTGGTAACTGGACTTTCTGCGGCGAGGTTTAAGTTTTAAAGCTAAGTATCGAAGTCCTTTAGAAAAAGGGGGAGTGCTCCGGCACTTCCTCTTTTGGTTTTCATGTCTCGCGTCTACAGTCAGGCCTCGTCACGTATGGTGTCCCATCCTCAGATTTCAATCCCGCGCCCTTTCGGCTTTGGTGCGGGGCTGCTAGCTCTAATTCTCGTCGTCTACTCCGCGGTTGGGGCTCTGTGGGGTCTGTGGCGCCCCACATTGTCTGGGCGTCGAGTTGAAGGCGGCGGTTATGCAATCGAGAACGTCGCGGATGTGCAGTTCTCATCATTTATCGTATACGTGCTGCTCGTAGGGTTTCTGGGGCTTGTCTTTGGCATGATTTCTTATATGCGGGGCGAAGCATACCGTGGGGTTGGGCAGCTACTATGGGTGGGCATCTCCTGTTTGGCGGGTGCCGCTGCACTCTATGTGGTGGGTGGTGTCACGGCACAGGCTGCGCCGGAAAATCCTGGGGAGTTAGTCGAGTTTGTTCCCAAGTTCACGCCGGGGGTGGCCTGGATAGTTTCGCCGTTTATGGCTGTCTTTGCCTATTGGTCGGCGGTGTTCGTGGACGTTCCAACGTCAGCCGGGTCCGGGAAGGCCGCTTCGGTGGAAAGCTGATTTCGGGGTCAATTATTTAAGAGCGTAGGGTCGGAAGTTCCTGCTGCTATCCTGCGCTTTTGGGTTTTGACAGCCTTTTGCAGAATGAGACACTTGCCAAGACAGGTAAGTACGCAAGCGTGGAATAAAACCTAGTTCGAATCCCCGTATTCGTGCATGCCGGGGCCCTCGTGGGGCCCTAGCTTACGTTTTAAGGCCATTCGACAGGAGAATTGCCCACCGACTCCCGCGAAATGTCATCGATTCCGTGCAAGATGTGCTTGATGCCTCGTCCCAAGGTGGTGAGCATCTGCGCGTCGCTCATTCCGCCACCGGTCATGACCGCGTAGTCCAAGCGGACCTGCAAGCCATCGGAGTTTGAGTGGCAAAATGCCGCCGCCGAGTGGTTGGCGCGATTCCAATCATTGCAGGTCAGGAATATGCGGGTGAAGTCTTCCCCGCGGAAATTCGGATCCCAGTGGCCTTTGATAATGAAACTCGGCCCCACGTCGACTACGAATGCGAACAAAACGTCGTTAATCCACGCGTAGATGGACTGCGAAGAATCGGTTTGGAAGCGGTTTATCCCGAGCTTGCGCAGAATCTCCTCAATTCGTTCCACGTCGACCGGACGAACCGTATCTGATTCCTCGTCCGTATGGTCCATCTCTAACGTCGTAATGAACAGTGAGGGTGGTGCCTGCCGGAGGGAAGGGAAGGCGTCGCCAAGCGCTTCTAAAAACAGCTCCGAATTACGCAACGCCGGGGTCAAGGTAGCCTCTAGCTGTTCGGTGGTGGGGGAGTCTTGGACCACCAAGAACGTGTGGCCCCACACTGTCACTGCGCTGGGGTCGTCGTAGTCGAGCATTATGCGTGGGGAAATGCAGTCATGGTTCCAGTCGTTGGCGAATTCGCCTGCTGCGGAGACCTCCGCGAAGCCCAGGTGGCCGCTCGGCGTCGTATAAAAGCGCAACACCGGTTCGCCTTCCGGATCCATGCATACACGGGTCTCTCCCAGCGTGGAATGGGGGAAAATGAGTAACTCATCGCTGACGTGAATGCAGTGGATGCCGTTTGTTGCCGCAATGCGTGCAACGCTCATGAGCAACAGCTCGCCCGGAGAAGGGCTCAGTTCGGCTTCCGGATCGAATTCGTCCATGCGCGAGCCCTGCCTTCCTTAATCTACGTACCGATGATGCGTGGATATGGTGCTGCTTAATTCTATTACCTAAACATGGCCCCGCGCTGCGAATTTGGCGTTAGTATATTGGTTTGGCTATAGAAAAAGTCCAAGAAGTTGTGGCCTACAATGAGGCCACAGTGGTCCCCTAATTGGCCAGCGGAATCTAGAAAACCAACCGAAAAGGAAGATTCAAGCATGTTGCACACCATCGACCTCCGCGGAAAGCAGCTCACGGCATCCCAGTTGCGTCGTGTCCTTCCGCGCGGAGGTGCAGACGTTGCCGCCTATGTGGATAAGGTTGCTCCGATGGTCCATGCGGTCCGTGACGGTGGCGCTGGTGCCGCACTTGGCTTCGGCGAGCAATTCGACGGCGTGCGCCCCGCAACGGTGCGTGTGCCTGCTGAGGAATTGGCCAAGGCAGCAACGGAACTCGACGACAAGGTACGCGCAGCAATCGAAGAATCCATCAAGCGCGTTCGTAAGGTGCACGCCGAACAAAAGCCTAGCTCGCACACCACGACGCTTGCCCCAGGCGCCACGGTCACCGAGGTGTTCCAGCCCATCGAACGCGTGGGTCTATACGTGCCGGGCGGCAAGGCGGTGTACCCATCCTCTGTCATCATGAACACGGTTCCAGCCCAGGAGGCCGGTGCTTCCGCGCTGGTAGTGGCGTCGCCGCCGCAAAAGGAGTTCGGCGGTCTGCCGCACCCCACCGTTCTTGCAACCTGCCACATGCTCGGCGTTGACGAGGTGTGGGCCGTCGGGGGTGGCCAGGCTGTGGCACTTTTGGCCTACGGCGACGACGAACCCGAAACGGGCGAGGCTGTGTTGGAGCCGGTGGACATCATCACTGGTCCGGGCAACATCTTCGTCACGGCCGCCAAGCGCCTAGTGCGCGGCGTGGTGGGAACGGACGCCGAGGCAGGCCCCACGGAGATTGCCATCTTGGCGGATTCCACGGCGAACCCTATCTACGTGGCCTATGACCTTATTTCCCAGGCAGAACACGATCCGCTGGCGGCGAGCGTGCTCATTACGGATGACGCGGATTTCGCCGCGCTTGTCGACGCCGAGGTTGCCGCACGTTTCGAGGTCACTCGCAACGCCGATCGTGTGCGGGAGGCTCTCGAAGGTGAGCAGTCCGGAATTATCTTGGTAGATGACCTCGAGGCCGGCATCGCCGTAGCGGATGCCTACGCCGCAGAGCACCTAGAAATCCACACCGCGAATGCCCGTGAGGTAGCCGAGCGCATCAAACACGCCGGCGCCATCTTTGTGGGTGATTACTCGCCGGTGCCGCTGGGCGACTACTCGGCGGGCTCTAACCACGTGTTGCCGACTTCCGGCACCGCGCGCTTTAGCGCGGGCCTGTCCACCCACACTTTCCTGCGCCCGGTCAACCTCATTGAGTATGACCGCGCTGCGCTGGAAGACATTTCCGCTAACGTCATTGCTTTTGCTGACGCCGAGGCGCTTCCCGCTCACGGCGAATCCATCGCAGCCCGTTTTAAGGAGAACTAGAACCATGGCTGAACTCAACGATCTTCCGCTGCGCGAAGAACTGCGCGGAAAGTCCGCCTACGGTGCTCCGCAGCTGCGGGTGGACAACCAGCTCAATACCAACGAGAACCCTTATCCACCGAGCGAGGCGCTGGTCAACGACTTGGTGCGCACCATTGAGAAGCAGGCGACGAGCCTCAACCGCTACCCAGAGCGTGACGCGGTAGAGCTGCGCACGGCGCTTGCTGAATACATCACCAAGCAGACCGGCGTGCGCGTGGGCGTGGAAAACCTGTGGGCCGCCAATGGCTCCAACGAGGTTTTGCAGCAACTGCTGCAGGCATTCGGCGGCCCAGGCCGCAAGGCATTGGGCTTTACCCCGAGCTACTCCATGCACCCCATTCTGTGTGCGGGCACCCAGACGGAGTTCATCGCGTGCCCCCGCGGTGAGGACTTCCGCATCGATAAGTCCGCTGCGCTCGCAGCCATCGCGGAGCACCAGCCTGATGTTGTCTTCGTGACCACGCCCAACAATCCCACCGGCGACGTCACCCCGATCGAGCTCGTGGAGAAGATCATCCAGGCCGCTCCCGGAATCGTGATCCTGGACGAGGCTTACATGGAATTCTCCGACTCGCCCTCGGCCACCACACTGCTGCAGAAGTACCCCACCAAGCTCGTGGTCTCCCGCACCATGTCCAAGGCCTTCGACTTCGCAGGTGGCCGCTTGGGCTATTTCGTGGCTGACCCAGCCTTCGTCGAGGCAGTCATGCTCGTGCGTCTTCCGTACCACCTGTCGGTTCTGTCGCAGGCGGCCGCCACCGTCGCTCTGCGCTATAGCGAGGACACGCTTGCCACAGTGGCCAAGCTGGCGGCTGAGCGTGACAGGGTCGTCGCCAAGCTGCAGGAGCTCGGTTACTTCGTCGTGCCCAGCGAGTCCAACTTCGTATTCTTCGGACACTTTGCAGACCAGCACACGGTGTGGGAGCAATTCTTGGAGCGTCAGGTGCTCATTCGCGACGTCGGCCAAACGGGCTTTCTGCGCACCACCATCGGCCTGCCGGAGGAAAACGATGCCTTCCTTGCCGCCGCAGAAGAGCTTGCCGGTAAAGTCTTAGGCGCTTCTACACCGGCTGAAAGCGAAGGAGACAGGTAATGGCAGATCGCATCGGTACCGCCGAACGCGTGACCTCAGAGTCCCGGATCCGAATCGAGATCAATCTCGATGGCTCCGGCAAATCAGACATCAGCACTGGGCTGCCGTTCTTTGACCACATGCTGGGTGCGTTTTGCACGCACGGCAGCTTCGACCTGAAAATTCACGCCCAAGGCGATATCGAGATCGACGCTCACCACACGGTCGAGGACACCGCGATTGTGCTGGGACGCGCTATTGCCGACGCCCTCGGTGACAAGGCCGGCATCCGCCGTTTCGGTTCCCAGTTGCTGCCGATGGACGAGACCCTCGTCGAGGCTGTCATCGACATCTCTGGCCGCCCATATTTTGTCATGAACGGCGAGCCGGAGAGCATGCAGTGGCAGGTCATCGGTGGCCACTACGCCACCGTGATTAACCGCCACTTCTTCGAGACCTTGGCTACCCATTCCGCGACCACGCTGCACCTCAACGTGCGCTACGGACGCGACCCCCACCACATCACCGAAGCGGAGTACAAGGCCGTGGCCCGCGCGCTGCGCCAGGCCGTGGAGTCTGACCCGCGCGTGAAGGGAATTCCTTCCACGAAGGGAGCGCTCTGATTTCTGGCAACATCATGATCCTGATCCTGTTCCTCGTGGCGGGCCTGCTCTTTGGCGGCGCGTGGTCGGCGTACCAGCAGGGTTCTAAGTTCTTTACGCTTGTCGCAGCTGTTCTCGGGGCGGTCTCCGCAGCGGCGGCTTTAGCGTGGATGTTTGGGGTGATGGGGCAGTGAGCCGCAAGACACAGGCGTCTGTGTGGTCGGTGCCTGGATACGCAGCAACGATGGTGGCTGTGGCGGCGGCCTTTAGCGCGTGGTCGATCCTCTTGCCGGTAGTTCCGCTCGCGGTTCTTGAATCCGGCGGCTCGGCCACCCTCGCCGGCGCGTCCACGGGTGCCTTCATGGCTACGACGGTCATGACCCAGATCGCGACCCCGCGAATGCTGCGCAGCTTTGGTTATCGTCCGGTGATGGCTGCGTCCGCACTCCTGCTTGGCGTGCCCGCCTTCGGCCACCTCCTCGGTAACGAGGCCTGGGTGGTGCTGCTTTTCTCCGCGCTGCGCGGAATTGGCTTCGGCGCGCTGACTGTGGCCGAAAACGCGCTCATTGCGGAGATCACCCCGCCCCGCCTGCTCGGCAAGGCCACCGGCATGATCGGCGTATTCATCGGCTTCTCGCAGATGCTGTTCCTGCCCGCTGGTATCGCCATGGGGCAGGCGTGGGGATTCGGTACCGTCTACATCACTGCTGGAATCATCGGCATCGTGGGCTTTCTCATGTGCTTGCGGGTGCCGCGGCTGAAGGCGGCGCGGCCAAGCGCGGCGCCGCAGCAATACGCGGTGGCGCCGATGTGGAAACTCGTCGCCGTGCCGGCGCTCGCGTTGACCACCTTCTCCATGAGCTACGGCGTGGTGTCCACGTTCATCGCTCCTGCCGCCCGTGAACTGGACCCGGTAAAGGGCGCGGCCGTCGGCGGACTCCTGCTGTCCGTCGTGGGTGCTGCGGCGATGGTGCTGCGCTACCTGGCGGGCGTGGTCGCTGATCGACTCGGCAGGCCCGGAACCCTCTATATTCCGGCGCAGGTCGCTGCGGCGCTGGGCGTGGGGCTTATCGCGCTGACGCTGGGACAGGGCTGGTCCCTGTGGCTGCTTGTGCTTGGCGCGGTGATTTATGGTGGTTCCTTCGGCATCGCGCAAAACGAGGCACTGCTGTCCATGTTTAACCGCGTGCCGCGCGAAAAGATTTCCGAGGCCTCCGCCGTGTGGAACATCTTCTACGACGCCGGCACCGGCCTAGGTTCCACCGTCTTGGGCGCCATCGTCGCAGGCTCCGGCTATAGCGGCGCCTTCGGGGTGGGCGCGGCGATTATCGCGGGCGGACTGCTGCTCACTGTCACAGATATGGTGCTGGGCAAGACCCGCGTGAGCGAAACTCACGATATCCAAACACGGTTGAGAAGGTTGCGTAAGGTATAGCCCATGACACGGAAGAATGTTGTTCTGCTGGACTACGGTGCAGGTAACCTGCGTTCCGCGCAGCGCGCGCTGGAGCACGCGGAGGCCGAGGTCACCGTGACTGCAGACCCAAAAGTTGCCGTGGAGGCAGACGGCCTCGTGATGCCCGGAGTCGGCGCTTTCGCCGCCTGCATGGAAGGGCTGAAGAAGGCACAGGGTCCGCGCATCATCGGCCAGCGCCTGGCGGGCGGCCGGCCGGTACTAGGTATCTGCGTGGGAATGCAGGTGCTTTTCGACGCCGGTAACGAGCATGGTATTGAAACCGCCGGCTGTGGCGAGTGGCCAGGCCGAATCGAGAAGCTGCAGGCAGACGTGCTGCCGCACATGGGCTGGAACGTCGTGGAGATTCCGGAGGGCTCCCAGATGTTCGCCGGTATTGACCCGCACGAACGCTTCTACTTCGTGCATTCTTATGGCGCGCGTTCGTGGGAGCTGAGCACCGAAATTACCGAGCCGCCCAAGGTTGCCTGGGCCGAGCACGGGGGCGACCGCTTCGTGGCCGCAGCAGAAAACGGCGCGTTGTGGGCTACCCAGTTTCATCCGGAGAAGTCCGGGGAAGTAGGGGCCCGTTTGTTACGCAACTGGATGAACACGCTTTAAATAGGATTTGAAACTATGAGCTTTACTTTGTTGCCCGCTGTCGACGTCGTCGATGGCCAAGCCGTCCGCCTAGATAAGGGCGAAGCCGGAACCGAAAAGTCCTATGGCGCACCCCGCGAAGCTGCGGAGAAGTGGCAGGCGCAGGGCGCGGAGTGGCTGCACTTCGTGGACCTGGACGCAGCGTTTAACCGCGGCTCTAACTACGAGCTGATGGCCGAGATTACCTCCTCGCTCGATATTCAGGTCGAGCTCACCGGCGGCATTCGTGACGACGAGTCGCTGGCCCGCGCGCTGGCTACCGGCGCACGCCGCGTCAACATCGGTACTGCGGCGCTGGAGAATCCGGAGTGGATCGAAAAGGTGTTGGCAGAGCACGGCGACAAGATAGCCGTTGACCTCGCCGTGCGTTTGGAGGATGGCGAATGGCGTACCCGCGGCAACGGCTGGGTGTCCGACGGTGGCGACCTCTGGGAGGTGCTCGAGCGCCTCGACGCTGCGGGCTGCACGCGCTTTGTGGTCACTGACGTGTCCAAGGACGGCACACTGGAAGGCCCTAACGTTCAGCTGCTGCGCGAGGTCGCCGCGGCTACCGACGCCAAGGTAACGGCGTCGGGCGGCATTTCTACCCTCGATGACCTTCGCGAGCTCGCACTTTATGAGAACCAGGGCATCGACTCCGCGATTATCGGCAAGGCGCTCTACGAGGGTCGGTTTAGCCTCGAGGAAGCCTTGGCCGCCGTGGCCGAGGTGGAACCGCTGCCGGAAGAGGACTACATTGACCCCATCGAGGAGCGCTAAACCATGACCCAACCCCGTGAGCTGGTGGCCTTTGCCGAGGCGGCCGTTGACCAAGTAGAGGAGCTTTTCCGCTCCGGCTTAGGTGCGCCGCCTGCCCATTTTAAGGGCGAAGGCGACTTTGCCACCGAGGTAGACCTGCAGATTGAGCAACAACTGCGCTTGCACCTCACGCAGCTCACGGGCATTGAGGTCTATGGCGAGGAATCCACGAGCTTCGGCGGTGATGATGCGGCAGAGTTTGGTTCCACCATGTGGGTCGTCGACCCCATCGACGGTACGGCCAACTACTCCGCGGGCAATCCGCTGTGCGGCATCTTGGTCAGCCTCATCCACGAGGGCGCGCCCGTCGTGGCGGTCGCGGACTTCCCGCTGCTGGGGCGCCGACTCGTGGCGGCCGACGGCATGCAGCTGCGCTCCATCGGTGGCCCCGCTACCGGCTTCGACGAGGCCCGCGGCCACGTCGGCTGCTCCTCGCACTTGCCCACGGACATCTTCCACGAGATCCGCGAGACCGGCCTGCGCCCGCGCATGACCGGATCTGTGGGCGTGGACTCCGCGTTTGTGGCCCAAGGAGTGTTTGACGGCGTGGTCAACTTCTCGCCGCACCCGTGGGACAACGCTGCGGGTGCCCTGCTCATCAAGGCAGCTGGTGGTATCGCCACCGATCCCGAAGGCAACGAGTGGACTCCGTCCTCCCGCGGCCTTGTGGCTGGCACCCCGCAGGTGCATGCCGCGCTCCTCGACATCGTGGCTCGCCACCGCTAGCTTAACTTTCCAACCTTTATCTTTTAGGAGGACGCAATGGCGCTGGCCGTGCGTGTTATTCCTTGTCTTGACGTAGACAATGGCCGCGTCGTCAAAGGCGTGAACTTCGAGAACCTGCGTGATGCAGGCGACCCAGTCGAGCTTGCGGCTCGCTACGACGAGCTCGGAGCAGACGAGCTGACCTTCCTCGATGTCTCCGCGTCGAAAGATGGGCGCGGAACGATGATCGACGTCGTCAAGCGCACTGCGGATCAGGTCTTCATCCCGCTGACCGTGGGCGGCGGCGTGCGCTCCGTGAGCGACGTACGCGAGCTCCTGCGCGCCGGGGCGGATAAGGTTTCCGTGAATTCTTCCGCGATTGCGCGCCCGGAGTTGCTCCGCGAGCTTGCCGACGTCTTCGGTTCCCAATGCATCGTCCTTTCCGTCGACGCCCGCCGGTGTGCTGAGCAGCCTTCCGGCTTCGAGGTCACTACGCACGGCGGCACGAAGTCGGCGGGCATCGACGCCATCGAATGGGCTGTGCGCGGTGCGGAGCTGGGCGTGGGGGAGATCCTCCTCAACTCCATGGACGGCGACGGCACCAAAGCCGGCTTCGATATCGAGCTCATTGAAAAGGTGCGCGCGGCGGTGAACATCCCTGTGATTGCCTCCGGCGGGGCGGGCAAGGCGGAGCACTTCCCGCCGGCCGTAGCCGCGGGTGCCGACGCAGTACTGGCTGCCTCCATCTTCCACTTCGGTGAGGGCTCGATCGCGGAGGTCAAGGACGCGCTTGCCGAGGCCTCTTACGAGGTGCGCCAGTGAGCAACCCCGCAGACTACGAACTCGCCCCTTCCATCGCGGCGCTCCTTAAGCGCAACGAGGCCGGTCTGGTGCCCGCCATCGCGCAATCCGAGCAGGGCGAGGTCCTCATGATGGCGTGGATGGATGACCACGCGCTGGCCCACACCCTGGCCACGCGCAAGGGCACGTATTATTCGCGCTCGCGCCGGTCCTACTGGATTAAGGGCGAGACTTCGGGGCATACCCAAGAGGTCCTCGGCGCCCGTCTGGATTGCGATGGCGACACCATCCTGATTACAGTTCGCCAAGAAGGCGCGGCCTGCCACACGGGGGACCGCACCTGCTTTGATTCTCGTGACCTTTTGGGAGGCGCTTTTTAGATGGCACGCCGTATCGGCCCGCTCCTTATCGCAGTTGGAGCAATCCTGTTGTGGCTTTCATCTCGCATGACCTGGGCCATCGCGTCAGTGGAGGACGATAAATCCGGCTTCAGCATCGTGGACATGATCGGCTCCTTCTGGTCGCTGGAGCTTATCGCCTTGACCTTGGTGCTCCTCGTGGGCGCTGTCGCGGGTGCTGCGCTGCGTCGTACAGCCCGCCGCGTGGTGGCTGCCGTATGCGCCGTCGCGGCCGCCGCCGTGGCATGGAACCCAGTGTCGTTGCTGACCTACGGCGCGGACGCCGCCCGCGCCCAGGAACTCCTGCGCGCCGGCTCCTCCGACGAAAATGCCGTCAACGGCGCACACATCTCGGACTGGGCTATCGTGATTGGCACCGAGGTCTCCAAGGTCGGGCCGGTCATCGCGATTATCGGCGCGGCAGTGGCCCTGTTTGGAGCGGTCCTCCTGGTGCGTAAGCCGGGCGTCGATAAGCCGCGCTCCACCAAGTACGAAACCCCCGCCGCCCGCCAGGAGATGATCGCCGAGGAACTGGAAACCACCACCGACTCCGGCCGCGTGATGTGGGACGCCCTCGACAATGACATTGATCCCACGGATGTAAAACGGGACTAGATTTTAGATTCGAGGTGTTGACGCGATAGCCTAAGTGTGATCTAAAACGCCCTTATGGAGGGAGGTGCTGATGTCCACACCTATCGCGGTAGACCACCTGATAGCAGGTGTGCTTGACGACGTCGCCGTGCGCGAGGCCCGTGTCTCCTTTCAGGACATCAAGGCTCGCTCCCGCTCCATGGAAGAGCCCCGTGACGTACGCGCTGCGCTGTTGCGTAACGGCTGCTCGATCATCACTGAAATCAAACGCGCCATTCCCTATGCGGGCGAAATCGCTCACTTGGACTCGCCGGAATCGGTGGCGGCGATGGCGCGCCAGCTGGCGGATACCGGCGTGCATTTGATGGCGTGCCAGACGGATAGGCGCCGTTTCCACGGTTCTTTGGAAGACATGCGCGCGGCGCGCTCAGCCATTGATATCCCGATGATTTGCCGTGACATCGTGGTGGACCCATATCAGATTCACGAGGCGCGCTGTTACGGCGCCGACGCCGTGCCGCTGCAGGTGGAGCTTTTGGAACAGGCACGTTTGGAGGCTCTGCTCGACCGCATCGAGTCCTTAGGGATGACGGCCATCTTGGAGGTCCGGTCCTGCGACGAGGTCGACCGCGCTATCAAAGCCGGCGGCAGCGTGGTGGCCATTAATGCGTGGTCGGTGGTCTCGGATGCGATTAACCGCGAGGCCTTTTCGGAGATTGTGCCGGGCCTGCCGGAATCGATTGTCCGCATCGCGATTGGTGGCGTGAATTCGCCGCGCAACGTGCTCTCCTATGCTTCGCAGGGGGCGGATGCGGTGTTGGTTGGCGAGGCGATCATGGCCGCCCAAGACCCAGCGGCTGCGGCGCGTTCCTTGGTGGCGGCGGGCCAACACCCGGCGTGTCCCTCGCGCAAGATGGACTAGGCGGCGTCACATAGGGCAAACTGTTTAGCGTGCAAATCCTCGCGAATATCCCCTCCCCGCCGCAAGGCGTGTGGCATCTTGGTCCAATTCCGCTGCGTGCGTACGCATTCTGCATCATTGCAGGCATTCTGGTGGCGATGTGGATGACTCACCGGCGCTACGTAGCGCGCGGCGGCAACCCAGATGTGGTGTGGGATGCCGCGATTGTCATCATCCCGGCCGGAATCATTGGTGGGCGTTTGTACCACGTCATCACTGACCACGAGAAGTACTTCTGCGCGGACTGCAACCCGGTCGATGCGCTGAAAGTCACCAACGGTGGACTCGGCATCTGGGGCGCGGTGGCGCTTGGCGTGTTTGCTATCTGGGTCATGTTCAAGGTCAAAAAGGTGCCCATGGCGCCGTTTGCCGACGCCGTCGCCCCCGGCCTCATCCTGGCCCAAGCCATCGGACGCTTGGGTAATTGGTTCAACCAGGAACTCTACGGGCGCCCTACCGACGTTCCGTGGGCACTTGATATCTTCTACCGCGTTAACGAGGCGGGGGAGTACGCACCAGTCTCCGGGCACTCCACGGGCGAGGTTATGACCTCCGTGCATCCGACCTTCCTCTACGAACTGGTGTGGAACGTGCTCGTGTGCCTGTTCCTGTTGTGGGCGCAAAAAGCTTGGAAACTGGGCCATGGTCGTCTCTTTGCCCTCTACGTGGCGGGCTATACGTTGGGCCGCTTCTTCGTGGAGAACATGCGAGCCGACGAGGCCACGTTGGTATTCGGGTTGCGCATCAACGTCATTGTTTCGGTGGTTCTGTTTGTGGTGGCGCTCATTGTGTTCTTCCGTCTGCCGCGCGGGCAGGAAAGCCCGGAGGAAGTCAATCCACGCGGGGATGAGGGGGCGTCGTCAAGAGCGTCGGCTGAATCACACTAGGAATTTGGCAGCGTTTATGCTTCTTTGACGCGTGGCCATTCTGCCCGCTCACGCCCGTTTGTGACCGTTTTAAGGTCCTTTTTACCCGGTTTCCCAAAGATTTTTCTGTGGGCGTGAGGTTTTGTGTTGGCTTTTGCAGTGGCCGTTGAGCGCGAACGCGGGTACGTTGGGTGGCGTTAGCATTTCCGACGTGAATAGGGCTTTCAATGCTGGATAGAAGAACCAAAATCGTTTGTACTCTGGGACCGGCCGTGGCAAGCAAGGACGGAATCCTTGGCCTCGTGCGCGAGGGTATGGACGTAGCACGCCTCAATATGTCCCACGGTGATCACACCGATCACGAAGCCAACTACCGTTGGGTTCGTGAAGCAACGGACGAGACTGGCCGGGCAGTCGGCATCCTCGCCGACCTGCAGGGGCCAAAGATCCGTCTCGGTCGCTTCGTCAATGGCGAAGAGATGTGGGCAGACGGCGAAATCGTCCGCATCACCGTGGATGACGTCGAGGGCACTCACGACCGAGTTTCCACCACTTACAAGAACCTGGCCAACGACGCGAAGCCAGGCGACCGCCTGCTTATCGACGACGGCAAGGTCGCCGTTGTCTGCAAGGAAGTGGACGGCAACGACGTCGTCTGCGAGGTCACCGAGGGTGGCCCAGTGTCTAACAACAAGGGTGTTTCCCTGCCAGGCATGGACATTTCCGTGCCTGCCCTGTCCGAGAAGGACATCGCCGACCTGCGCTTCGCCCTGAAGCTGGGCGTCGACATGATTGCGCTTTCCTTCGTGCGCTCGCCAGCTGACGTGGACTTGGTTCACGCCATCATGGATGAGGAAGGCCGTCGCATTCCTGTCATCGCGAAGCTGGAGAAGCCAGAGGCAGTCGATGCTCTGGAGTCCATCGTTCTGGCTTTCGACGCCATCATGATTGCTCGCGGCGACCTCGGCGTTGAGGTTCCGCTCGAGCAGGTTCCGCTCTTCCAAAAGCGCGCTATCCAGATTGCACGCGAGAACGCAAAACCAGTCATCGTGGCTACCCAGATGCTGGATTCCATGATCAGCAACTTGCGCCCGACCCGTGCCGAGGCTTCCGACGTCGCCAACGCCGTCCTTGATGGCGCCGATGCCGTGATGCTCTCCGGTGAGACTTCCGTTGGTATCGACCCGCAGAACGTCGTCCGCACTATGAGTCGCATTGTCCAGAACGCTGAGTCTGGCGGACAGGTTCCGCCGCTGTCGCACGTTCCACGCACCAAGCGCGGCGTTGTGTCCTACTCGGCTCGCGATATCGCAGAGCGCCTCAACGCGAAGGCAATCGTTGCGTTCACCACCTCCGGTGACACCGCAAAGCGCGTGGCTCGTCTGCACTCCAAGCTGCCGCTGTTGGCCTTTACACCGGACCCAGCTGTCCGTTCGCAGCTTGCCCTGACCTGGGGCGCTCAGACCTTCTTGAGCGACGCTGTCGACTCCACTGACGACATGATGGCCACCATCGATCGTTCTTTGCTTGCTATGGAAAACTACAAGGAAGGCGACCTCATCGTGGTTATCGCCGGTACTCCTCCGGGAATCGCAGGCAACACCAACATGATTCAGTGCCACATGCTTGGTGAGAGCAACTAATTCTCACTCGTTGACTCCCTGCCTCGCGCAGGGGGTTTCGTGGTTTTGGGGATAACTTTGTTGTCGGGTCATCTGAGGCTGTCAAAAAAGCAGGTTTTTGCGGGAGTTATCCACAGGCTCAGAAATCGCTCTTGTAGGGGTCTGGGAGATGCTTCTAGCGTGTGAGGTATGAACCTTCAGACGTATTTTCAGGCGCGTGCCCTCGGCGTGGAACTCCTCGCCGAGGCAGCTGCGCTGAGTAAGTCTGACATGGTTTCCATGGGAGCCGCGCCTGACGACGCCGACTTCCTGCTCACCCTTACAGCGGTTTACTATGGCAAGACACCTTTTAGCCGCAAACAAGCGCGGGCGGTCGCCGGTGCGCGGCGCCAGCGCCATGGTCTCAGCACGCTGGGGCAGATTGAGAAGTATGTCTCGCGGGTGCGCGGCCAGCGACAAGCGTGGGACCTGCGCGTCGAGCTGTGCCAGACTCCGGGCAACCGCATCGACTTTGTCGCCCGCAAGCGACTGCGCGAAATCCTCACCCCACCGCAACCGGCTCCGAAGGTTACACACTCCCGTCACGCCAACGGACTCGGGTCCATCCGCATCACCGACACTGCGCTAACCATTGCCGACTTCCGCGCCCTGCTCCGTCATGCAGAAGGAGAGCTGGAAGGATTCCGGGCTTTGGTCGCAGGAGGAAGCGATAGCGGGGTAGTAAAAGTTCGTACCTCGGCGATTGTGTATCTGGACCAGCTCGACCGCATCGTTGACGGCGACGGTGAGGAAGTCACCATCGAGCTCAGCAATGGTGCGGTCATGTCTGGGGCGCAGTATATTCAACGAGCGCTTTCCCACCATGGCGAGGCCGTGCTGGTGCATCCGCTGGAAGGGCCCATAGACGCTTTCCGGACTCAGCGCGTGGCCAACGATAAACAGCGTGCAATCCTCAAAGCACGCTTCCGCCATTGCGTATGGCCAGGCTGTAAGGTGCCTTTCGACGAATGTCAGATCCACCATATCGAGTCGTGGCGAGGTGGTGGGATGACTAACCTCGACAACCTGGTTCCGTTGTGCGCTTATCACAATGGCCTCAACCAAGACGACCCTGCCGGGCCAGCCCACCGCGGACGTATCGGCCGGGTGGGCGGCCGGCTGGCCTGGATATCGCCCAAGTCAGGCAAGCCGGTGTTTATCAAACAAGACCTGCGGCCGCCGCCTTAAGATTCGACCACCACGCGCGCAAAAGGCGCTAGGGAAGATCCCTAGCGCCTACTAGTCGTGCCTGCGGTTAGCGGTTAATCGGAGCGGGGTTGAGCTTCCACACTTCGTTGGCGTAGTCGGCAATCGTGCGGTCGGAAGAGAAGCGGCCAGACAGGCAGATGTTGAGCCATGCCTTTTTCGCCCAGTCGAGTGGGGCGGCGACGTAATCATTGGCCATACGGTCGCGTGCTTCGCGGTAGGACTCAAAGTCACCGAGGACGTAGTAGGTGTCCTGGGCATGTACTCCCTGGCCGTCGAGAAGCGAAGAGCGCAGGTCCCCAAACATGCCGGAATTCTCGTGGCCCAACGTGCCGTTGTTAAGCGCATCGAGGACACGCTTGAGGCCTCGAACCGTGTTGTACAGCTCGCCAGGGTTGTAGGATTCGCGCAGGGACGGAATCTCCTCGTTTCGTGCACCGAAGATGTAGGCGTTGTCCTCGCCAACGGCCTCCACGATCTCAACGTTCGCGCCGTCCATCGTGCCCAGCGTCAAAGCGCCATTCATCATGAATTTCATGTTGGACGTGCCGGAAGCCTCTTTACCAGCAACGGAAATCTGCTCGGAAACATCCGCCGCTGGGATGATGTGCTCGGCAGGAGAGACGTTGTAGTTCTCTACGAAGACCACGCGAATGATGTCGCGGGTGTCCTCGTCGTTATTCACCAACTCCGCAATGGTGTTGATGAGCTTGATGATTTCCTTGGCGCGCACGTAACCCGGAGCCGCTTTGGCACCGAAGATGAAGGTACGTTTCGGTACGGATTCGCCGTCTTCCTTGATACGGAAGTACAGGTCCAAGATGTACAGGGCGTTCATGAGCTGGCGCTTGTACTCGTGCAGGCGCTTGATCTGAACGTCGAAAATCGAATCCGGATCTACCTCGGCGCCTTGGTGCTCCTTTACCCACTGGGCGAAGTCCACCTTGTTCTTGTGCTTGATCTCCATGAGCTTGCGCAGAACCTTCTCATTCTCCGCCAACTCAGCCAGCTCAGCGAGCTTGGTGAGGTCAGTGACCCACTCATCCGAACCGGACTGCTTGGTCAAAAGCTTGGCCAAGCGCGGGTTACACATCTTCAACCAGCGACGCGGGGTAACGCCGTTGGTCTTGTTGTTGAACTTCTCCGGCCACAGCTCGTGCCACTCGGACAGCGCGTCGGCCTTGATGATCTCCGTGTGCAGTGCAGCCACACCATTGATGGAGTACGCGGCGTAGCAGGCAATCCATGCCATGTGCACCTGGCCATTGGACACAGGCGCCATGTAGTCTATGCGCCCTTGATCGAGGCCCCTGGTAGCCATGTCCTCGCGGAAGCGGCGGTCGATTTCCTCCACGAGCTCCCAGATGCGCCAGAACAGCTTCTGGAAGATGGAGACTTCCCAGCTCTCCAGCGCCTCGGCCAGCACGGTGTGGTTGGTGTAGGCGAAGGTCTCGGTCACGACCTTCCACGCGTCGTCCCACGACAAATCGTGCTCATCAAGCAGCAAACGAAGCAGCTCCGGGATGGCCAGAACTGGGTGGGTGTCATTGAGTTGGATGCTGTTGTACTTAGCGAACCCGCGCAGGTCGGAACCGTGGTGCTCGATGTAGTTATCGATCATCGCCTGCAAGGACGCAGATACGAAGAAGTATTGTTGGCGAACGCGCAGCACCTTGCCCTCGTAGGTGGTGTCGTTGGGGTAGAGCACGCGGCAGATATCCATGACGCGCTCGCGCTCGACAATCGCGTCGGTGAAGCGCTGGGAGTTGAAGGCATCGTAATCGAACTCATTGATCGGTTCAGACTTCCACAAACGCAACGTACCCACGTTGTCAGTGCCGTAGCCAGTGATTGGCATGTCATAAGGAATCGCGCGGACGTCCATGTCGTCGAAGTGAACGCGGCGCTGCTCAGAAGCGCGACGAATCACAAACTCGTAGCCATTTTCCATCCACACATCTGGCTCCTCTTTCTGGTGGCCATTCTCGAAGGACTGGCGGAACAGACCGTAGCGGTACAACAGGCCATAGCCGGTCACCGGGTAATCCTGCGTGACCGCAGAGTCAAGGAAGCACGCTGCCAGGCGGCCAAGGCCACCGTTGCCGAGGGCCGCATCGTGCTCGGCTTCGAGGACGTCGGAAAGCTCGCGTCCGCCCTGTTTGGCGGCGGCCTTTGCCTCGTCGACGAGGTCCAGGTTCGTGAGGTTATTCAGGAGCGCGCGACCCTGCAGGAACTCGGCGGAGAAGTAGTGCTGCTGGCGGGTAGCGGCATAAGCGGCGCGGGTGGCCTCCCAGTTGTCGGCGATTTGCGCCATGACGGCAGAGGAAAGACCGGACCAGAACTTGCGGTCGGTCGCCGTGGTGGGGCGTACGCCGGCTGCGGAGCGCACGTGCGCAGGAACAGTGGACTGAAAAGCGGAGTGCTTTGGCTGGCTCAATGTTTCACCTATCCCTAAGAAGATAATTTCCGTGTGTCAGCTTAACGGTATCGGTTCAGTTGCGCTGGCATGCGCTTGGCGACGCCGCTATTTCCCCAAGTAGGCCAGCACCGCCGCGGCGGCTGCGCGGGTACCGGATTGAACGGTGGGGGCATAGTCCGGCAGGAACGTCGACTGGTGGTTGACTGGTGGATTGTCCGCGAATTCTGCGGGGGTGGAGCCGATGAACCAGAAGTAGTAGGGAACTCCCCAAGCCTGCGGTAGGTAGCAGAAGTCTTCGGATGCAGTGGAAGGAGAGGCAGCGACGGACTGTTCGTCGAAGACGGCGTCGAAGATGCTGCGGACGGTTTCGTGGGCGGCTAAGTCGTTGTCGGTGACCTCGCCGTGGGCGAAGTACTCGAAGGTCGGCGGAGTAGGAGCCCCAGAGGCCTCGCACTCGGCGCGCACCATGCGCTCCAGCGACGCGTAGACGCGGGTGGCGATTTCCGGCTTGTAGTAGCGCGTGTTGAGCACCAACTCGGCGGTCTCAGGGATGATGTTGTTCTTATCGCCTGAATGCAACTCGCCGACAGAAATAACGAAGAAGTCATGTGGAGCAACCTCGCGGCCCACGATGGCTTGCAGGCGAGTGACGATCATTGCCGCTATATATGTCGGGTCGATGCTCTCGTGGGGCATGGATGCATGCGCGGAGCGGCCAAAGACGCGGATGCGGAGCGAATCGCAGCCAGCCATGATAGCCCCAGGACGCGACTGCACGTCGCCCGCTTTACCCGGCATGATGTGCTGGCCCAGGCAGATGTCGGGCTTCGGTACACGGGAGGTCAGTGAGTCGGAAATCATGAACTTTGCGCCCATTGACGACTCCTCCGCCGGTTGGAATAGCGCGAGGAAGGTGCCGGTCCAGGCGTCGCGGTGGGCGTCGAGAAGCGCACATGCTCCCAGCAGAGTCGTGGTGTGCATGTCGTGGCCGCAGGCGTGCATCTTGCCGTTCGTGGCGGCAAAGTCGACACCCGTTTCCTCCGCGACAGGCAGCCCGTCGAAGTCCGCGCGCATCAGTGCCGTAGGGCCGTCGCCGTTGCGGAAGATCGCGACGATGCCGTGGCCGCCGATGGAGTCGACAATCTCGCAGTCGAAAGCGCGCAACTTCTCCAGGATGCGGCCCGCGGTTCGCTCCTCTTCGTGGGAGAGCTCGGGATGGCGGTGGAGGTCTTCGTAGAATTCGCGCTGCCAGCTTAGATCAACGCCGCTGGTCGTGAGGAGGTCTGCGATTTTAAGGGAGTCTGCCATAGCTAATCTTCTTCTAGTTTGGGTAGGGTTACCTACATGCCAATTATTCAGTTTGATGTCCTTGTGCCGGATACCCAAGCCGAGCGCGTCGCCGAAGTCTTTAGCACCGCCACTCAGAAGCTCCTAGATAACGGAACTCTGTCTGCCGCAAACGTTACTCGCGTGGCCGATCCCAAAATCCCAGAGGGCCTTGATGCGCAGCTGCGCCAGACCTACCGCGATGAGCACGAGGATCGCGAGCTAGAAGACGCTAACGTTTACCGCTACGACATCAACGTCGAAGGAGTAAAAGGCTCCGTCAATCAGCTGACGATGGTGCTCGCGCGCCTGCTTACCCCGCACGCGGTGCTCCCGAAGGACCACGTCTTGTTGGAAGACGAGGTGGCACACGAGCGTCCTGCTATCTTCCCATGGTCCGTCCAGGTGCAGCCCTAGCTTGCAAACTTAGCTGCTAGCTGGATGGCTGCTTCACGCAGTTGCTCGATGACGTCGCCTTCCTCACCCAGCTCCACGCCTATCGCTCCGTCGGGCAGTGGGGCGTCGATGCTACCGGCGATGATGCCTAGGGGAGTCTCGTCCGCCAGGTCCGTGAGGGTTCCCACGACCTTGCCGGTGAGCGACTGCTCGTCGAAGCGGCCTTCACCGGTGACGATGAGGTCTGCCTGAGAAATCTTCTCGGGCAGGCCCATTTTTTCTGCCACATAAGCTCCGCCGGCAAGCAACTCGAAGTGCTCGTCGTTGCCCCACAGCGTTTCCGAGAGCCAGCGCAGCGCGATGGGGATGCCGCCTGCGGCGCCGAAGGATTCGGCTTTTTCGTCGACGCCCGTTACCTCGCACAGCCGCAGCAGCGCACCCGCGAGCAATGCAACTTGTTCGCCCTCGGCTCCCTTTTGTGGGCCGTACATGGTGGCGGCCTGGACAGGGATGGCGCGGGTATCAGCGAGGAGCGTGTAGTCGAGCGCGCCCGCCTTGATGTTGAGCTGTGCAGTATCGATGCTTGCCAGGCGCACCAGCGGGGCTCCGCCCTTTGGCAGGGCATAGCCACGGTCATCGTGAGCCGCCGCGCCCAGCGCCGCAAGGATGCCCATGCCGCCGTCGATGGTGGCGCTGCCGCCGAGGCACAGCACGATCTGCTTGGCGCCGCGCGACTCCGCGTCAGCGATGAGTACACCTGTGCCGTAGGAATCCGAGTGCAGCGGGTTCAACGCGTCGGCGACGGCGGGCAAACCGGTGGCGGAGGCGACGTCGATAAGCGCTTGCTCGCCGGCCAGGTAGTAGCTGGCCTCGGTGAGTCGGCCCACGGCGTCGGTAGTCGGAAGCGTGATGGTCTGCACTTCAGCTCCGAAAAGGGCGGCGGCGTTAGCGAGGATTTCTGCTGTGCCTTCGCCGCCATCGGCCATGGGGAGGGTGGTGATGGTGGCGTCGGGAAGCGCGGCGCGCAAGCCCCCAGCGATGGCTGCGGCGGCTTGGGCTGCGCTTGCCGTTCCTTTGAAAGAGTCTGGTGCGACGATTATATGCATGCGGAAAAGTATAGGCGTAGGGGTGTTTCTGCTCATACCGAGTTGCATTTTTGGTCGATTAATAGAAAACTATTTCTTGTTCTGCAAGACATCAGCCGCCCTGCGGCCGCAGCGAAAGGTGACCCACGTGTCGATCGACCAGCAAATCTCCGAATACTACGACAAGCTCCTCAAGCGCAACGCCGGTGAGCCAGAGTTCCACCAGGCATTGTTCGAGGTCTTGGATTCCCTCAAGATAGTCTTGAATAAGGATCCTCACTACGCTGATTACGGCCTCGTTGAGCGCCTGTGTGAGCCGGAGCGTCAGCTGATTTTCCGTGTTCCGTGGACCGACGACCAGGGCAACATTCACGTCAACCGTGGCTTCCGCGTTCAGTTTAACTCCGCGCTTGGCCCGTACAAGGGCGGCCTGCGTTTCCACCCGTCCGTGAACCTAGGGATCATCAAGTTCCTGGGCTTTGAGCAAATCTTCAAGAACTCTCTGACCGGCCTGCCTATCGGCGGCGGCAAGGGTGGCTCTGACTTCGACCCGAAGGGCAAGTCCGACGCCGAAGTCATGCGCTTCTGCCAGTCCTTCATGACTGAGCTACACCGCCACATCGGCGAGTATCGCGACGTTCCTGCGGGCGACATCGGCGTCGGCGGCCGCGAGATTGGCTACCTGTTTGGTCAGTTCCGTCGCCTGGAAAACAAGCATGAGTCCGGCGTCCTTACTGGCAAGGGGCTGACCTGGGGTGGTTCCTTGGTGCGCACCGAGGCTACCGGCTACGGCCTGGTCTACTTGACCTCCGAGATGATGAAGACCCACGGCGAGTCCTTCGAGGGTGCAAAGGTTATCGTTTCTGGTTCCGGTAACGTGGCCATCTACGCCGCAGAGAAGGTCCAGCAGCTCGGCGGCACCGTCGTAGCGATGTCTGACTCGGCCGGTTACGTTACCACCCCGAATGGCGTGGACATCGAGCTGATTAAAGACATTAAGGAAGTCCGCCGCGAGCGCATTTCCGCCTATGCTGCAGAAGCCGGCGAGGGAGTGGAGTACCACGCAGGTGGCAACATCTGGGAGGTTGCTGCCGACGTCGCCCTGCCTTGCGCAACTCAGAACGAACTCGACGTCGACTCTGCTAAGGTCCTGGCAGCGAACGGCGTCCGCTACGTCGCTGAAGGAGCAAATATGCCGTGTACCGCGGATGCTGTCCACTACTTCTTGGGCTCTGACGTGAACTTCGCGCCGGGCAAGGCTGCTAATGCCGGCGGCGTTGCAACGTCTGCTCTGGAGATGCAGCAGAACGCTTCGCGTGATTCTTGGTCCTTCGATTACACGGACCAGCGCCTGCACGAGATCATGTCAAACATCTTCAAGAACATCGACAAGACTGCCAAGGAATACGACATGGCAGGCGACTACGTCGCTGGTGCGAACATCGCTGGCTTTAAGAAGGTTGCTGACGCCATGCTCGCCCAGGGTGTCATCTAAGACTTAAGGTACCTGCATAAGTGGAAAGAGCTCTCCGGGGCTCTTTTTTCATGCCAACTTCAAGTCGAACTTGAGATTTTTGTCTAAAGTGCCGCGTGGGATACGTGTGACGAAAGTTTCTTTGGTTACTCTGAGCGCATGTACCGCGTATTTGAGTCCCTCGATGAACTTGTTCGCAACCTGGAGCAGGCTTACTCCGTTCCCATGACCGCCAACTGCATGGTTCCGCGCCACGAAATGCTGGCGCTTCTTGACGACCTTCGTAACGCCCTACCTGTCGAAATGGACGACGCCCAAGACGTCCTCGATAAGCAGGACGAAATCCTGGCTGGCGCCGAGGAGCGCGCCGCCCAGATTGTCGCCGACGCCAACGCGCAGGCTGATGAGATCATGTCCCGCGCGCAGGAAGACTCTGACGCCATGCTTTCCGACGCCCAGCACCGTTCCACCACCATGGTGGCTCAGGCAGAAGACGACGCCAGTGCCATGATCGAAAGCGCCCGTGCCGACGCGGACCGCACCATCGCACAGGGCAATAAGGAGTACGAGCGCAGCGTCGCTGCCGGCCAGGCCGAGCAGGACCGCTTGGTCTCCGAGTCTGAGGTGGTTCGCCGCTCCAACGACGAGGCGCACCGCATCGTCGAGACCGCCCACACCGAGTCCAACCGCCTGCGCACCGAGTGCGACGAGTTCGTTGATTCCAAGCTGGGCGAGTTCGAGTCCACGCTGTCTGGACTGCTGCGCACCGTTAATTCTGACCGCCAGGCGCTGCGTCGTGGCGCCGGTGTGCGTGCGCGCGGCACCGAGCGCAGCTCGGAACGCTACGAGCGTTAAATCCTGTCCCTAGCGGGCTTCTGCTAGGGACGTCGCCAGTGGCCCCTGCTGGTGGCCGGACGGTCTGTCGTACACCGCCTGGCCATCAGCAGGGGTCGTTGTCTTTGCTGCGGCGGCAATAGCGGCACTCACGAAGGCAGGGAGCCCGAAGATGGCCCAAAGAAGCGGGCACATGCTCGACGGGCTGGATGCGAAGGCGTCGAACTGCGTGAACGCTTCGACGACGTACATCAGGGCGACCATCGTGCTGATTCCGGCAATCGTCGAGGCGGTAGTCATGAATACGCCCGCCACCGATTCGCGGGAGTACCACGTCAGCCAGCCCACACCAACGCCGAGTGCGGCGGAGGCGATGATGATAGTGACGTCGAAAGGCAGTGGCAGCGCGAAGAACGCTCCGAGAATCATCCCGAACATCAATCCGCGCCATGCAACCGAGCACAGCGGATATCCCTGAGCAGTGCGTTTGGCATGGCGATGACAGTAAGCTGCGACACCAACGAGCAGGCACACGGGAGTTACGCAATAGAGGGGAAACGCCCAACCAAGCTGGGACAATTCGCCGGGCAGGCCTGCGGTGTCGAAATTCATAAGAGCTAGCGTAGGGGCGTTTAGGTCATGTGTGAACCCTATAAACATGGTGCATAGGGGCTTGTGCGGTGGGTTTCAGGTAATCCCCAGGTATGGTTGCGGCGGCTAGGTGCGGCGTCGGCTAAGAGTATGACGCCCCACAGGGTAGGCTATGAGGCGTTATGGCAGATGTATTGGAATCACCGCTGAAATTTAATGTGGCCGAGTTGCTGCGCAGCCAGGGCGCTGCCGCGATGCCTGAGCAGCGCGTGCAGAAGGGACCCGCGCCGGAGCGCATCGGTGTGGAAATGATCGCCGTCGAAAAGGGCGACGAAATCACCGTTGACGCCACCTTGACGCCGCTGGGATCGGGCGTGCTTGTCGACGCCGCCGTTACCGGCACCCTCACCGGGGAGTGCGCGCGGTGCCTTAAGGAGCTCCATCCGGAGCTGGACCTCCACGTATCGCAAGTATTCGCCGCGGATGAGGGCTTCATTGGCGGCGACGAAGCCGACGCCGAGGACCAAGGCTCGGGCGACGAAGTCCCGGAAATCGTCAACGACGAGCTCGACCTTCTGCAGACCGTCATTGATGAGGCGGGCCTCGGCCTGCCCTTCGCGCCGGTGTGCGAGAACGGCTGCGACATCGAAACCCCAGAGGGTGTGACCACCGGAGTGTCCGGTGAGGAGGAAGATAAGGTCGATCCTCGATGGTCCGGACTGGAGAAGTTCCTGTGAGCAAGAAAAATAAGCTAACCGGTGAAGAGGCCCTGGAGCAGGCATATGCTGCGGTCGACCATGCGCCGCTTCTGAAGTCTTTGGGCGTCGAGCTGGCCGATGAAAACCTGCGTCTGGCCCTGACGCACCGCTCTTTTGCCAACGAAAACGGCTACCTTCCCAACAACGAGCGGCTCGAGTTCTTAGGCGATGCAGTCCTCGGATTGTCTGTGGCTTCGAAGCTGTACGAGCAGTACCCGTCGCGTCCGGAGTCGGATATCTCGAAGATGCGTGCTTCCATCGTGTCTCGCTACGGCTTGTCCGATATCGCCCGCGAGATCGAGCTTGGCCAGCACATTCTGCTGGGCAAGGGCGAGCAGTCCACGGGCGGTCGCGACAAGGATTCCATCCTTGCGGATACCACCGAGGCCATCTTTGGCGCCATCTACCGCCAGTACGGCTTTGAAACCGCACGCGACGTCATCCTGCGTCTGTTCCAGAAGAAGATCGACAACGCTGTCGTCTCCGGTCGCCACATGGACTGGAAGACCAACCTGCAGGAACTCTGCGCTGAGCTCAAGGCGCCGATGCCGGTCTACACCGCGACGTCGACGGGCCCTGAGCATGATCAAACCTTCACCGCTGTGGCTACTGTCGCCGGCCTGACCGTAGGAAATGGTGTGGGCCACAACAAGAAGCTGGCCGAGCAGCAGGCCGCGCAAGAAGCGTGCCAAACGCTGCGCGAGACTCCGCTTCTCGTTCAGGGCACCGCAAACCGCGAGCTTTAATGCCGGAGCTGCCCGAAGTTGAGTCAGTCCGCCGCGGGTTGGAGGGTTACCTTCCCGGGCGGACTTTCGAGCGCGTTGAAGTCCTGCACCCGCGCGCGAACCGTGGGCAGGAAGGTCCTCTCGACCAGCTGTTGGTGGGGCGGGAGATAGGCGGCTTCGCAAGGCGCGGCAAATTCATGTGGATTGAGTTCGCCGACGAGAATCTCCACGACCCCGGTCGCGACGTCCTCTTCGTGCACTTGGGCATGTCCGGCCAGATGCGGGTGGGGGAGGCGGACTCGAAACATGTGCGGATCAGGGCGTCGTTAAGCGGCGGTGTGAACCTGTACTTTATTGATCAACGTACTTTTGGCTACTGGTTGTTGGCCCCGTGGCTGAAGATTGCGCACATCGCCCCGGACCCCCTCGAGCCTGACTTCGACATCGTCGCGGCCGCGCGGCGGATTCGCACAAAGAAAACCGCGGTGAAGACCGCCCTGCTGGACCAGACGGTGGTTTCGGGCATCGGCAACATCTATGCCGACGAGGCTTTGTGGGCCGCGCAGGTGCAGCCCCAAAAGAAGGCTTCTACACTGCGGCAACGTGACGCTATAGCGCTTATCGACGCCGCCGCCTCCGTCATGCGCGCCGCCCTCAAGGTCGGTGGCACGAACTTCGATGCCTTATACGTCAACGTCAATGGTGAGTCGGGGTATTTTGAGCGATCCCTGCACGCGTATGGGCGCACCGGAGCGCCGTGCGACAGGTGCGGAACCGAGCTGGTGCGCGTCGTAGTGGGTGGTAGATCCACCCATTTTTGCCCCCGCTGCCAGACCTATTAATGGATCGATAGGGGATACATAGCGTTAAATATTCTCCATGGAATTTCTTGAGAACGCTGTAACAACGTTCAATGACTCGGTCTGGACCTATCTGATCCCGTGGATCTTGATCGCTGCCGGACTCTTTTTTGGTTTCCGTACCGTTTTGGTGCAAATCCGAATGGTGCCGGAAATGTTCAAGGCCGTGGTCGAGCGCCCGAAGGGCGTCGGTCGCGACGAAGACGAGGACTACGGCGGCATTTCTGCTTTTAAGGCCTTCACCATTTCGGCGGCGTCGCGCGTGGGCACCGGCAACGTGGCTGGTGTGGCCGTGGCCATCTCCGTTGGCGGCCCGGGTGCTGTCTTTTGGATGTGGATCATTGCGATTCTGGGTGGTGCGACTGCGTTTGTCGAGTCCACCCTGGCGCAGGTGTGGAAGGTCCGCGAGGGTTCCGCTTACCGCGGTGGCCCGGCCTACTACATGAAGCGCGGTCTGGGCTGGGGCCCGCTGGCTGCGATTTTCTCCGTGGCTATCGCGTTTACCTTCGGCTTTGTCTACAACGCTTTCCAGGCCAACGCGATTGCTGACTCCATCGCGTTCTCCTTCGGCCGCGAGGACACCATGTTCCGCGCTATCGTCGGCCTGATTGTGGCTGCTGTGGCTGCACTCATCATCTTCGGTGGCGTGCAGCGCATCGCGAACATCACCCAGGTCATCGTTCCTTTCATGGCTATTGCTTATCTGCTCATCGGTGGCTTCGTGGTGATTACGAACTTCGACAAGGTGCCGGGCATGATTGGCGACATCATCGGCCACGCCCTCGGCTTCAAGGAGATCGCCGGTGCTGGTTTGGGTACCGCGATGATGAAGGGTATCCAGCGTGGTCTGTTCTCCAACGAGGCCGGTGAGGGTTCTGCTCCTAACGCAGCTGCCACCGCAACGGTGTCTCACCCAGTTAAGCAGGGCCTCGTGCAGACCTTGGGCGTCTACTTCGATACCTTGGTGGTCTGTTCCATCACGGCGTTCATTATTTTGCTCGGCCCGTCCATTGCTTACGGTGAGGACGCTGAGGGTGTTTCCCTGACCCAGGCGGCTTTGGCTTCTGAGGTCGGTAACTGGGGCATTCACTTCGTGACCTTCATCCTCTTCTTCCTAGCTTTCTCTTCAATTCTCGGCAACTACTACTTGGCAGAGTCCAACGTTGAGTACCTGACCCGCAGCAAGGTTGTCCTCAACATCTTCCGCTTGGTCGTGCTTTTCTTCGTATGGTTCGGTGCGGTCGGCTCCCTCCCGTTCGTCTTCGCACTGGCCGATACCGGCGCTGCGACGATGGTCTTCCTCAACATCCTGGCTATCGTTCCGCTCTCAGGCGTGGCCATCAAGCTGCTCAAGAACTACAACGAGCAGCGCCGTAAGGGCATCGATCCCGTCTTCCACCGCGACATGTTGCCGGAGCTCAAGAACGTCGAGTGCTGGGACGGCTCTGACCCAGTTACCCGCCGCAGTCCGGAGGACCGCCAGCGCCTGCAGCACCAGTACGACCTGGGCGACCACTCCAACTTGAGGGAGTACTAAATGGAGCGCATGACTGCGTTTGTCCACGGTTCGGTCCAGGGTGTGGGCTTCCGCTGGTGGACGCGTTCGCGCGCTTTGGAGCTAGGCCTTGCCGGCCATGCCACCAACTTGGCTGATGGCCGCGTGCAGGTGGTGGCGGAGGGCCCATGCGTCGACTGCAAGCGTTTGCTCGAGTTGTTGCGCGAGGAGCCTTCAACCACTCGCCGCCCGGGCGTGGTCACCACCGTGGTGGAGCAATGGTCGACGCCGCGGGGCGAAAGCGGATTCATCGAACGCTAGCGCCGTAGTAGTTGCTAAACTTTCACGAATGCACCTCAAATCGCTCACGCTCAAAGGCTTTAAGTCTTTTGCGTCTGCGACGAACCTAAAATTCGAGCCCGGTATCTGTGCCGTTGTGGGGCCCAATGGCTCGGGCAAGTCGAACGTCGTTGACGCCTTGGCGTGGGTAATGGGCGAAGGCAGCGCCAAGACCCTGCGCGGCGGCAAGATGCAGGACGTCATCTTCGCCGGAGCGGGCGACCGCAAGGCGCTGGGGCGCGCCGAGGTCACCCTTACTATCGATAACTCGGATGGCGCGCTGCCCATCGACTATTCTGAGGTCTCCGTTACCCGCCGCATGTTCCGCGACGGCGCCAGCGAATACGAAATCAACGGCTCCAAAGCCCGTTTGATGGACATTCAGGAGCTGCTATCTGATTCAGGCATCGGCCGCGAGATGCACATCATCGTCGGCCAGGGAAAGTTGGCGGAGATTCTTGAATCGCGCCCTGAGGACCGCCGGGCCTACATCGAAGAGGCCGCCGGCGTGCTCAAGCATCGCCGCCGCAAGGAGAAGGCGCAACGCAAGCTCACCGGCATGCAGGCCAACTTGGATCGCCTCCAAGATCTTACCGACGAGCTGGGAAAACAACTCAAGCCGCTGGCGCGTCAAGCAGAGGCAGCCAAGCGCGCCGCCACGGTACAAGCAGATCTGCGCGACGCGCGCCTGCGGATCGCCGGCGACCAAGTAGTCCAGCTACGCAAGAAGTTTGCCGACGCCGAGCACCAGGCTGCCATGCTGGCGGAGCAGGTCGCCGAAATCACCGAGCAACTTGAGGAAGCCTCCGGCGTTCAGCTCGAAATCGAGGCTGAGCTCGGCGAGACCACCCCCAAAGCCGAGGCCGCCCAGAAGCTGTGGTTTGACCTTTCGACCCTTTCCGAGCGAATTTCCGCGACCCAGCGCATCGCCGCTGAGCGTGCCAGCAATGTCGGCGCGCAGGTCGCCTATGCAGGTCAAGACCCCGAGGAACTCGAGGCCCGCGCACTCCGCGCAGATGAGGAGCACGCGGAACTGCTCATGATCGCCGAGGAGGCCGCTGAGCGCCTCGAGAGCATCCGCGAGGAAGTCGCGGAGCGCCGCGCAGCCTTCGAAGAGGCCGAAAAAGAACACATGGCGCAGCTGCGAGCCATCGCGGACCGCAGAGAGGGCGTCGTCAGGCTCATCGCCGCTGAGGAGAACCTGGCAAGCCAGGTCACCGCAGCAGAGGAAGAGCTGCAGCGCCAGGAAGAGACCCTGCAGTCCACCAAGTCCCGCACGCGCACGGCGCAGGTCGAGGCAGACGACGTCGCCGACAAACTCCAAGCACTCAATGCCGAGCGCGAGCCTCTCGAAGAGGCGCACCTGCGCGCGGCCAGCGAATCGAGCGCCGCCGACAAGCGCCTCGAGCAGCTGCGCGACGGCCAACGCGAACGCGAGCGCGCCGTTTACACCCTGCGCTCGCGTATCGATACCCTGGCGCAGACGGCCCCTGAGCACATCGACCTGGGCGAGGACTTCCAGCCGCTGGCAAACTTCATCTCCACTAAACACGAGACCGCCGTCGCGGCAGCATTGGGTGCCTTTGCTGAGGCCCAAGCCGGCGAGGTCACCGACAGCGTCGTTGAAAGCCTCAACAACGCCACGCGCACCCCGCTCATTGACATCGCCAGCAACGCTGCCGCACAGTGGCGCTTGGACTCCGACCTTCCCTCTACAGTCACGTGGTTGCTCGACGAAGTAGTGCTGGTGCCGGAGGTGCAGGCTGCGGTCACACGCCTGCTTTCTGACGTCGTCCTGGTCCCGGATCTCTCCGCCGCCCGCGAGGTGGTGCGCGAGGACCCGCGCCTGCGCGCCGTGACCCCGGAAGGCCTACTGGTGGGCGAGGGCTGGGTCGAGGCCGGCACCGGCGCTTCCTCCACAGTGGAGGTCTCCGCCCGCATCGCAGAGGCTGAGTCCCAGCTGGAGTCCGCGACGCAGGAGCTCGAGGAGCTCTCCGGCACGTTGGAAGGCGCCAAGATTGCAGCTGACGACGCCCGCGTTGCCGCGGCGTCGGCTAAAGCTGCTCTCCGCGAGCACGACACTGAGGTCGAGGCCTGGCGCCGTGACCACCAGCGTCTTATCAAGCAGCACGAGGTCAACAAAGCCGAGCACGAGAAGGCCGCCGCGCGCGCAACCGACATCGAGGTCAAGCTCGCGGAGCTGCGCGAACAACTCGCCGAAGCTCGGGATCGCCTCGCGCGTGTCGACGAGGACGAGCATGACAACGAGCCTTCCTCCGTCGAGCGTGACTCCGCGTCGAGGATACTCGAGCAGGTTAAAGCCATGGAGATGGAAGCTCAGCTCGCGGCCCGCACCGCTCAGGATAGGGTGGGCCAGGCTGCGGGCAAGGGGGCCGCGCTGCGTCGCCAAGCAGAGCATGAACGTCAGGCAAAAGCTCGCCATGAGCAGGCGATGGCGCGTCGCAAAGCGCAAGCTGCCCTGGCTGGCGCGGTGTCCAAGCATGCCCAGGACCTGGCTACCCGCGCGGCCCATGCCTTGGAGCGTGCCACCGCCGAGCGTGATGACTTGGTCAACCAGCGCAACGTCTTGAACGCCCGCTTGCAGTCCGCGAAGCAGCACGTCTCTGCCACCCGCCAGCAGCTCGACCGCCTGACCTCCAATGCGCATGACTCGGAGATTGCGCGTTCCCAGGCGCAGGTGCGTGCCGATGAGGCGGAAGCGAAGATTGTAGAACAGCTGGGGATCGCCATCCCGGACCTGCTCAAGGACTACACCCCGGGCGAGGACTTCGACCGCGGCGCCGAGACCGCGCGCCTGAAGCAGGCGGAGAAGGACCTCAACTCGTTGGGCAAGGTCAACCCATTGGCGCTGGAGGAGTACAAGGCGTTGGAGGAGCGTTACTCCTTCTTATCGACGCAGCTTGACGACGTCATCCAAGCCCGCAAGGATCTCTCGGAGGTTATTGAGGATGTCGATAAGCAGATACTGCAGCTGTTCACTGATGCCTGGAAAGACGTGGAAGCGGAGTTCCCGAAGGTCTTCCAGACGCTGTTCCCAGGCGGTGAGGGACGCCTGATTTTGACGGAGCCGGACGACATGCTGGCTACCGGCATTGAGGTGGAAGCGCGTCCGCCGGGCAAGAAGGTCAAGCGTCTGTCTTTGCTCTCTGGTGGTGAGAAGTCCTTGACGGCGTTGGCGATGCTGGTGGCGATTTTCCGCGCGCGACCGAGCCCGTTCTACGTGATGGATGAGGTTGAAGCCGCGCTTGACGACGTCAACCTCCGACGCCTCATCGCCCTCTTCGAGGAGCTGCGCAAGGACTCGCAGCTGATTGTGATCACGCACCAGAAGCCGACGATGGACGTGGCTAACGTCTTGTACGGCGTGACTATGCGCGGCGACGGTGTCACGCGCGTGATTTCCCAGCGCATGAGTCCAGCCGGCGCTGCGCCGGGAACTGACGCTGCGGCCCAAGACGCGACCCGCCTGGGCGTCGATGCGCCGCGCGGAGCTGCCGCTGTTGACGGCACAGGAGATACTGACGGCAATTAATGCACGGCTAGTGGTGCCCGATGGGGTTAAGCCTGGCACTATAGAGGACATGAATACTATCTCGTGGATTCTTATTGCCGTAGCTGTCATTGTGGTGCTGGCGATCGTGCTGATCGTTGTTGGTAAGAAGCGTGGTGATTCGAAGAAGGTTTCCTTCGAAAAGCCCGCCGAGGAAGCACCAAAGGAGCTGACCCAGGAGCAGAAGTCTGGCAACTACCAGGCTAAATCCGGTTTTAACTTCGCTCCGGCCGGTAGCGATGCCGACAAGCAGCCAGAAAAGGTTCCTGCTGCTCAGCCTGTAGCCCAGCCTGAGGCAAAGCCTGCAGAGGTGTCAGCCGAGCCAAGCGATACCCGCGATGCAACCGAGCTCGCCAATGCCCAGCTCGCAGACGAGGACGTTGAGGCTCCTGTAGCCGAGCCAACCACTGAGCCGGCAGCTGAGTCGGTTGAGCCAGAGGCTGAGGAGACTCCAGAGGTTGACTCCACCGATACCGTCGAAGAGGACACGGTTTCAGTCGAACCTGTGGTGGAAGATGAGCCAGTCGCGCAAGACGTGCCGGACCTTCCAGAGGCTGAGGAAGCGGCTGTCGCTGCGGAAGCGCAGACTGCGGGCGCTGAGGCCGCTCTTGATGCTGAGCCGGAGGAACTGCAGGTCTCCGAGGACGCTGAAGTTATTGCAGCGCCGTCCGAACCAGATGCTGACATCGAGCCGGCGGGCGGCCGCCTGGGCCGCCTGCGCGGCCGTCTGTCCCGGTCCCAGAACGCTATTGGTCAGGGCCTCTTGGGCATCCTGTCTGCAGGCGACCTCGACGAGGACGCCTGGGAAGAAATCGAAGACACCCTCATCATGGCAGACCTGGGCACCAAGTCCACGCTGAAGGTCACCGAGTCCCTGCGCGACAAGATCGCTGAGCGCGGCGTGTCCAGCGAGGAAGAAGCACGCGCGATGCTGCGTGAGTCCCTCATCGAGGCCGGCCACCCAGAGATGGACCGCTCTATCAAGGCCATGCCAAACGAGGGCAAGCCGGCCGTCATCATGGTCGTCGGCGTCAACGGCACCGGCAAGACCACGACCACAGGCAAGCTGGCTCGCGTTCTCGTCGCCATGGGCCACAAGGTGTTGCTGGGCGCGGCCGATACCTTCCGCGCTGCTGCCGCCGATCAGCTGGAGACCTGGGGGCGCCGCGTCGGCGCCACGACCGTTCGCGGCAAGGAAGGCGCTGACCCCGCATCCGTTGCTTTCGATGCCGTGGCAGCCGGCGTCGACCAGGGCGTCGACGTGGTACTCGTCGACACCGCCGGTCGTCTGCACACCTCCGTCGACCTGATGGATCAGCTGGGTAAGGTCAAGCGCGTCGTCGAAAAGAAGGCCGAAGTAGACGAGGTGCTGCTGGTGCTCGACGCTACCGTCGGCCAGAACGGCCTGACCCAGGCTCGCATCTTCCGCGAGGTCGTGGACATCACCGGTGTTGTCCTCACCAAGCTTGATGGCACGGCCAAGGGTGGCATTGTTTTCCAAGTTCAGGAGGAACTCGGTGTGCCGGTCAAGTTGGTTGGCCTTGGCGAGGGTGCCGATGACCTGGCTCCATTCGAGGTCGAGGGCTTTGTCGACGCCCTGCTAGGGGAGAAGTAGTAGCGTCGTTGCGCTAATGCGTGAAAAGCCGCCGGGAAAACCCGGCGGCTTTTTGTGTACCTATTTCGCTTCTAATATCGAGTAGCCGTTAGAATTTTGGGAAAGGGGGCGTCGAAAAGCGCAGCTCCTGCGGTGTTTTTCTGGCTACCTAAGACGTTCCAGCGTCACCTTAGGCACAGAAATAATGTGCTTTGACCTAAACCACAATGGTACGGTGGATACGTCTTATTTTTGCACGCTCAAAGTTATAAATCTCTAAACAATGGTTCGTGAGGCTCATCTTTCGTGACACTTCTTTATGTTGTCCTCCTCGCAGCTTTGGCAGTGGTTCTTGCCCCGGTGACCGTCCGGGTCGCCGATCGCGCCGCCGGCTATCCGCTAGCCGGCATTTTTGTTGTGGCGGCAGTTCTCCTTGCCAAAGAATTCGGAACTCTATCCGAGGGCAAAGAAATTTCCTTTAGCCGCACCTGGGTTCGCGATGTCGTGGACTTGGGCATCGACGTCAATTTCGCCCTCCGCGGCGATGCCCTCGGCGTTTTCTTCGCCATGCTGGCACTCGTTATCGGTGCGGTGGTATTTACCTATTCGGCGGCCTATCTTCCTGCGGGCAAAGGCAACGTCAGCTTCTATACGCTGATGACTGCCTTTACAATGTCCATCCTGCTGCTAGCTCTGGCGAACGACGTCATTTTGCTGTTCCTTGCCTGGGAGCTGGTGTCCTTGGCGTCGTTTATGCTCATTGCTCGCTCCGGCAAGGCAGGTGAGGCAGGCTCGCAGCGCACCTTGATTCTTACCTTCATCGGCGGCCTGACCCTGCTTGCTGCCGTGGCGATTGCCGCAACCGCGGCGGGAACCACGAATCTGGAGGAGATCCTTGCCTCCGGCGTGTGGGCACAGCGCCCTGGTCTAACTGCCGGTGTTGCCGTCCTGATTGCGTGCTCGGCGTTTACCAAGGCAGCGCAGTTCCCCTTCCACTTCTGGCTTCCCGAAGCCATGGCAGCTGCGACCCCGGTCTCGGCCTTCCTGCACGCGGCCGCAGTGGTTAAGGCGGGCGTTTACCTGCTTATTCGTTTCTCCACTATCTTCCACGACGTGGCGGTATGGAACTGGTTGCTGATCGTGGTCGGCATGGGCACCGCGGTGATGTCCGCGGTCTTTGCCGTGCAGAAGACGGACCTGAAGAAGCTCACCGCTTATTCCACGGTCTCGCACTTGGGCTGGATTGTGGCCACCATCGGCGTCGGAACGCCATTCGCTATCACCGCGGCCCTCGTGCACACGCTGGCTCACGCGCTGTTTAAGTCCTCTATCTTTATGCTGATCGGTGTAGTCGACCACGAGGCCGGCTCCCGCGACATCCGCCGTCTGGGCGTGTTGTGGAACAAGATGCCATTCACGTTTGCCTCGATGGCTATCGGCGCGGCGTCGATGGCCGCAGTTCCGCCGCTTCTGGGCTTTGTCTCGAAGGAAGGCATGCTGACTGCCTTTGAAGAGGCTCCAATCGGTGGGGCGGGGCAGGTCATCTTGCTGCTCGTCGCCGCGATTGGCGCGTTCTTTACCTTCACGTATTCCGCGAAGATTGTCTTCGGCGCCTTTTTCGACGGCCCGCGCAACATGTCCAAGGTCCACGAGGCGCCTGTTCGCCTGTGGCTTCCGGCTGCGCTGCCGGGCTTTATGTCCCTGCCGCTGGTGTTCTTCCTGGGCACCTTCGACAAGCCTTTGGACTTGATGGCCGGTTCTGTCGGTCTGCATTCCCACGCACACCTGGCTTTGTGGCACGGCATTAATGTTCCGCTGATCATCTCCACCGTGGTCCTACTCGCGGGTATCGCGGGAGTCTTCGTGCGCAAGCAGCTGTGGGCCGCGTTTGAGGGCACCAAGCTGGTGCCGCGCACCGGTAACGAAATGCTCAACCTCGTGCAGAAGTGGGCCACCTCCATCGGCCGCTTTGTAGGCCGCATGTCGGATACTCACAACCCTTCGCGCCTCATGCTTCCGATCGTCTTGCTGCTCATCATCTTGGCGGCCGCGGGGCTCATCAGCGAGGGCGTCGACGGCGTCGCTCTGGCGCCCCGCGTCGATGGCCTGGACAACCCATGGGATCTGCTGCCGCTCTCCATCGTGGCGCTGTCCATGATTGGCCTCGTCCGCACCCGCAACCGTCTTACGGGTGCTGTGATGATCGGCATTGCCGGTACCGGCGTGACCCTGCAGATGTTCTTGCTGGGCGCCCCCGACGTTGCCCTCACGCAGTTCACCGTTGAGGCACTGTCGGTCATCGTTATGATGATGGTCCTACGCTACCTGCCGGAGAAGTTCCACCCAGTGCAGGACACCTCGCGTAAGGCTGGCTCGGTTGTGATCGCAGTCCTCGCTGGTGGCGCCGCATTCCTCGGTGTTTGGGGCCTGATGGGTCGCCACGAGCGCTCGGACCTTGCCCTGTGGTACTTGAACAACGCTCCGGATATCACCGGCGGCGACAACGTCGTGGCCACCATCATCGTTGAGTTCCGTGCACTCGATACCTTGGGTGAGCTTTCGGTTCTGGGTATGGCCGCAGTGGTTATCGCAGCGGTCACTTCGACGCTGCCGCGTTTCCCGTTCACCTCGGGTACTCGTCCGGCGCCGTTTGGACAGTCCCAGCTCAACTCCGTTCCGCTGCGCAAGGGCATTGCGATTGTTATCCCGATTCTGGTCATCATGTCCGTGGTTGTGTTCTACCGCGGCCACCAGGCCTCGGGCGGTGGCTTCCCGGCGGCGCTGATTATGGGCGCGGCTATCGGCTTAACCTACCTCTCGCGCGGTTCGGACGAGATTGTCTTCGGCCGCATGACCCCGATTCATCTGACAGGCATCGGCATCATCGTTGCGCTGACAGCCGGTTTCATCGGCTACATCCCGCATCACGGCGAGCCGGGCGGCTTCCTCACCGCCATCCACGGCCATGCTTTGGGGCAACACTGGACCACGTCGCTCATCTTCGATCTCGGTATCTACCTGGCAGTGCTGGGTATGCTCACCATGGCCATCAACGCTTTGGGTGGCTACCTGCGCCCAGGTACTGAACGTGACTACCTGCCGTGGGTCCACGACGACGATTCCGCGTTGCCTACGACCCCACGCGTGGTGCTTGACGACGTCGATGATCCTTACCCCGAGCCCATCAATCCCTCGAGCAACCCCTTGGCGCTGCTCAACAAATCGGAAGCTCGAACCAAGAAGGAATCCCCTCGCTCTATTCGAAAGAGGGGCGAGGATAACTAATGATTCTTGCACTGACTATTGCTCTGCTCATCGGCTCTGCTGTCTATCTCATTCAGCAGCGTGGCCTGGTCCACATCGTGTTGGGCATGATGGCCTTCGGTCACGGCGCGAACCTGACTCTTCTGGCAACGGGTGTGTACTCCTACCGCGGTGAGTCCTTCCCATCGCAAGTACCAGCTGACCAGATGGCGGATCCGCTGCCGCAGGCCTTCGTGCTGACCGCCGTGGTTATTTCCATGGCGACCTCGACGATTTTGCTCACCATGGCCGCTATGGGCGCCAATGATGACACGGACATCGTGGAGCCGGTTGATGACAACACCATTGACCACGCGTTCTCCACGCTGGGTCGTGATTCTAAGAATCGAGAAATTTTGCAGCGTTCTGCCAACAAGATGGATCGCCTGAAGGAACTTGACCAAGCCGAGGAGGGGGAGAAGTAATGGCTGAACTCGTCAGTGCACTGTTGCCGCTGTTCCCAGCGGTGCCCCTCGTCGCTGCGGCGTTGGCTTTGCTCGCGCCGTGGCGCGGCGTGCGCGATTCCATCATGCTTGTCATCCCCGGCGTGGGTATTTTCGCGGGCTTCGCGTTGCTGTTATACACCATGAACAATGGCGTTGTGGCGCACGCGGTTGGTTTGTATCCAGGCAACGCCGGTATCGCGTTTGCTGCGGATACCTTCTCCGCCTTGATGATCGTTACCACGATGATCGTGGCCTTCGGCGCCAACTGGTTCGCCATCGTGGGCGGCGAGACCAAGTCACGCTATTACGCGTCGCTGACCCTCATCCTAGTCACCGGCGTGTGTGGCGCCTTGCTGACTGCGGACCTCTTCAACTTCTTCGTGTTTATCGAGGTCATGCTGTTGCCGTCTTATGGCCTGATCACCATGTCGGGTACGTGGTCTCGCCTTGCTGCGGGCCGTGCGTTCGTGTTGGTCAATCTCTTTGCATCCACTTTGCTGGTGGTCGGCGTCGGCTACATTTACTCGGTTACGGGCGTGGTGAACCTCGCAGCCCTCGAGGGCGCGGCCGCGGGTAACGGACCAGTGACCGTCGCTTCCGGCATCGTGGTCATTGCCATCGCGGCGAAGGCCGGCGTGTTCCCCGTACAGTCTTGGCTGCCACGCACGTACCCCGGAACCTCCGCCGCTGTCATGGGCTTGTTCTCGGGCCTGCACACTAAGGTCGCGGTCTACATGCTCTACCGCCTCTGGGTCCACCTCTTTGACATGGACCAGCGCTGGGGCACCCTCATCATCGTGGTCATGATTGTCTCCATGATCATCGGCGCCTTCGGCGGTATGGCAGAGAACTCGATCCGCCGCGTGCTGGGCTACCAAATGCTCAACGGCATGCCGTTCATCCTCGTGATGATGGCATTTACCACCCACGACCCGCAGCGCGCTCTGGGCGCGGGCATCCTGTACACCATCCACCACATGCTCACCGTGGGCTCGTTGATTCTGGCCTCGGGTGCCATCGAGGAGACCTACGGCACGGGCCTGCTCTCCAAGCTGTCGGGCCTGGCTCGCCGCGACCCGATAATCGCCTGGATTTTCGCAGCTGGTGCCTTTTCCGTGGTGGGCTTCCCGCCATTTTCCGGCATGTGGGGCAAGGTCCTCATCGTCGGCGAGATTGCACGCACCGGTGACCTATGGGCATGGATTGTCATCGCCGTCATCATCATTGCATCCTTCGCCGCTTTCCTGTCGATGCTGCGCGTGTGGCGCGAGGTCTTCTGGGGCAAGGATCTGCCGAAGGAAAAGGTCCCCGCTGAGCTCATCATCCGCAAGAAGCTGATGGCGCCGTCGGCTGCGCTCATCATGGGCTCGCTCACCATGTTTATTTTGGCGGGCCCAGTCATCGACGTCACGATGCACGCCGCCGAGGACCTGCTCGACACCGAGGCCTACACTCAAGCTGTGCTTGGCGACGCCCCCGTTGCCCTGCCGGACATCGACTCCACCCAGGGAGGTCGCTAAATGAAACTCTTCTTTCACTCCTGCGTGTATGCGCTGTGGCTGGTGAAGGAAATCTTCGTCGCTGGCTTTGGACTGGCGGCTGAGTCCTTCAAGCCAAAGAACAATTACCACCCAGTCGTCGTGCGCTACCCGCTGCGCGTGACGGGCGCGTGGGAAATCTTCTGGTTTACATCCTCCATTACCGCTACCCCTGGCACGCTATCGCTGGGCCTGCGCGAGCCGGTGGCCGAGGGCTTGCCGCGCATTGTGCTCGTCCAAGCCGTCATGGGCGACGATCCAGTTGAGATCATGGAATCCTTGGCCGACATGGAAGAGCGCCTCGCGCCGCACGTTAAAGAGCTGGACTACGGCGTTCCCGGCCAGAGTGACACCAAGGTACTCGACCCGGCTTTCTACGAGTACCCACTCGAGACGCTCGGTCGCCACATGCGCGCGCCGGACATTGCGCAGGTTGAGGACACTCCGCTTCCTGCCGACGAGACTGAGAAGTATTCCGTGTGGCCATTGCGCCCTGAAAGGAAAGGCGAATAATGCTGGATTTCGCGCATTTTAGTGCTTTCGAATGGGTCATTTTCGTCTGCATCTTCATCATGGGCGGCGCCCTTGCTTCCGCGTTGCTTCTAGCTCTGCGCTCCCGCGACGAGCTGACCCGCACGGTCATGTCAGACATGGCCTTCTACGGCATGCTTTGCATGTACATCACGTGGACGTTCACGAACCACGCGTCGATTCTCTACGACATCGCCATGCTGGCGGCAATCGCGGCCGGCGTGCTCCCGACGCTGTCGATGGCGCGCATCATCTCGAAGGGACGTCGATAAGCATGGCGATTTATGAGATTGTCGCATCCATCCTGCTCATCGTGGCCACCATCCTCGTGGTCGCCACCGCAATTGCACTCTGGCGCGCTCCTGACGCCTTGACCCGAGTCAATCTGCTTGGGCCCACCGTCGGTCTGGCTGTGCCGCTTTTGCTCGTGGCGAAACTCATCGTGGACTTCTCGGAAAACGGCTTTTCGCTGTGGTCGCTGGTGCGCGTGCTCATCGCGTGCTTCGGTGTCTGGATTATCGGCTCCGTGGGCTCGTTCTACATGGGCCGTTCGATTTATGGAGTCACCGTCACGGACGTGAAGTACGCTCGCCGTGTCCATAAAGAACTGCGCACTGTCGAGGCCGACGAAGACGAGTTCTAACTGACCTCTTGCCTTTTCTATAGATCGATAGGTAACCTCATTTGGGTAACTATCGATCTATAGAAAAGGTGTGGAAGATGACGACAGATCAAGTAATTGCCGCTTCCGGCAACTCCTCGTGGATGCTGGTCAGTGCCTCCCTGGTTCTCCTTATGACCCCAGGCTTGGCGCTCTTCTACGGCGGAATGTCGGGGCGTCGCCAAGTGCTCAACATGATGATGATGTCTTTCGGAGTCATGGCCGTGGTCCCCGTCATCTACGTCTTGTGGGGCTGGTCCATGTCCTACGGCTCCCAGTCCGTCGCTGGACTCTTCGGCAGCCCTTTCCAATTCTTCGGTCTCAGCGGCCAAATCGTAGACGACGCGGGCAACTACGTCGAGGGCGCCTCTGGCTACCCGAACGTCATCGACATTGCCTTCCAAGTCACCTTCGCCATCATCTCCACCGCTCTCATCTCTGGCGCGCTGGCTGGCCGTGTGAAGTTCTCCGCGTGGCTCTTGTTTGCTGGCCTGTGGACCACCATCGTCTACTTCCCGCTGGCACACATGGTCTGGGGCGGCGGCATCCTGTCCCACGCCGAGGCTTCCGTTTCCTCGTGGATCTTCGGCACCACCGACGGTCGAGCCACCGTTGCGCCGATTGACTTCGCAGGCGGCACCGTGGTCCATATCTCCGCTGGCACGGCTGCATTGGTCCTAGCGCTGGTCGTCGGCAAGCGTGCGGGCTTCCCAGGCAAGCTCGCGCGTCCGCACAGCCTGCCCATGGTGATGCTCGGCGCCGCGCTCCTGTGGTTCGGATGGTTCGGCTTCAACGGTGGATCCGCCTTCGCCGCTGACGGTGTGGCGGGCCTGGCGTGGCTCAACACCACCGTGGCCGCCGCGGCCGCGATGCTCGGTTGGATGGCTACGGAAGCAGTTCGCTACAAAGCCGCCACCTCTCTCGGTGCGGCGTCGGGCGTCGTCGCCGGGCTCGTGGCCATCACTCCGGCCGCTGGAGCGCTGACCCCATTGACCTCGATTTTCCTCGGTGCTGTCGGCGGAGTCCTAGCGTGCCTCGGCGTGAGCCTGAAATACAAGTTTGGCTACGACGACTCCCTCGACGTTGTCGGCGTGCACCTCATTGCTGGCCTGTGGGGAACCGTAGGCTTGGCGCTGGTTGCTGACGGATCTGGCGTCTTTACCGGCGACGTCGTCTACGGCCTCAAGTTGTTGGCTGTCCAGGCTGTCATCGCGGTGGTAGCCATGGCTGTCTCTGCTATTGGCACCTATCTCATTGCCTTGCTTATCAAGACGACCATTGGTTGGCGAATTGATGCAGAAGACGAGTCTGGCGGAATCGATGTTGCGCAGCACCGTGAGTCCGCTTATGACCTAAGCAGTGGTGCTGACTCCTCCCGTGGGCGCATGGGCGCTACTATTAACGGGCAGGGAAACACTTCCACGTTGGGCACTGCGCCCGTTATCCCGCCGCGTACCGAAGTCAAGGAGTAAGACATGAAACTCATTACCGCTGTTGTTAAGCCTTTTACGCTGCCCGATATCCGTGAAGCACTGGAGCAGCTCGAGGTTCATGGCCTTACCGTTACCGAGACCCAGGGCTTTGGCCAGCAGCGCGGCCACAGCGAGGTCTACCGCGGCGCCGAATACGCTACCGACTTCGTTCCGAAGGTCAAGCTGGAGATCGTGGTCTCCGATGAGTCCGTCGACGAGATTATTAACGCCGTCGTGGAGGCCGCCTACACCGGCAAGATTGGGGACGGCAAGATCTGGGTAACCCCAGTCGAGGACGTCATCCGAGTCCGTACCGGCGAGCGCAACGAAGCTGCTGTTTAAGATGCACAAGGCCGCCCAGCTTCGCGCACAAGCGTACGAAGCGGCGCTCGCATTAACCAAGACCCTGGAGTTGCCAGAGGGGACCGCCCTCGCAGCTACAGGGTCTTTTGCGCGCCGCGAGATGACGCCGTATTCCGACCTCGACTTCCTCCTCATTCACGCGGATGGCACGGAGGTTGATGAGGACGCGGTGGCAGATATTTGGTACCCCATTTGGGAGGCCAAATACCACTTGGATTATGCCCTGCGCACCCCCACCGAGTGTGCGGAAATCGCTGGGGCCGATCCCGCGGCAGGTTTCGCGCAACTGGATCTGTCCTACGTGGCGGGGAACAAGGCGCTTGTCGACGAAGCGCGCGCCAAGATTATTTCCCAGTGGCGGATTTTGCTGCAGAAGCACTTTGACTCTTTTCTCAACACTGCCATCGCGAGGTGGCGGCGGTCCGGAACGCTGGCAACGATGACCAACCCGGATATCAAGAACGGCCGCGGTGGCTTGCGCGATATTCAGTTCATCAGGGCCTTGGCATTGGGCAACTTGGCAGATACCCCGCGTTTGGAATCTGAGCGCGACCTGCTGCTGGATGTTCGCGCTCTGCTGCATGTTCACGCCCACCGGCACCGCGACCTGCTCGACCCTGAGTTTGCGGCCGAAATTGCGGAGGAGCTGGGCTTTGTAGATCGCTACGAGCTTTCGGCTGCGGTGGTCAAGGCGGCGTCGACAGTGGATAAGGCCATGGAGAGGGCATTGGCCACTGCACGGGGCGTCGTGCGCAGGCGCCAGCGCCTCGGTAGCCGCAAACCACTCGATGTCGGTGTTGTGGATAGTGGCGGTTACGTCACATTGGCCCGTAATGCAGATCTCGATGATCCGGGCCTCGGGCTGCGCGTGGCCGCGGCATCAGCGCGGACCAACCGCCCTATCGAACCAGGTGTATGGAAGTTGTTGCCTGCATCGCCTGAGCTACCGCAGAGGTGGAAAGCTGCCACTACCGACGCCTTTTTTACCATCTTGTCTTCCCCCACAGACACACCTCGTCTGATTCAGGAATTAGATCGGGTAGGGATGTGGGAGAAGCTCGTTCCCGAATGGGCTCATATTCGTGGCATGCTGCCCCGCGAGCGTAGCCACGCACACACGGTGGACTACCACACGATGCTGACGGTGGCGCGGTGCGCCGAGGTGCGTACCACTGTCGCCCGCCCAGACCTTCTCCTGCTCGCGGCGCTCTACCACGACATTGGCAAGGGCTACGACCGCCCCCATGCCGCCGTCGGAGCGGAGATGGTGGCCAAAGCTGCCGCTAAGATGCGATTAAACTTGGCGGATCGCTCTCGAGTGCAAACCCTAGTAGCTGAGCACACGACGCTAGCCAAACTGGTTTCTCGAATGGATCCTTGCTCAGATGAGGCGCGCGATAAGCTGCTCGCGGCAGTCCATTATGACTACCTCACGCTGTCCCTGCTCCTCGTCTTGACCAAAGCCGATGCCGAATCTACAGGGCCTAATGTATGGAACCCGCGTTTAGAGTCCGGAATAAAGGTCTTGAGCGAGCGTGCTTTTGACCAGTTGGAAGCGCTCACACCCACTAAACCGGTGGTTTACGCCGACGAGGAAATAGCTTTGAGCACTGACTATGAAGAGCGCACGCTCACCGTGACGTGGCGGGGCAAATACCAGCGCGAAGTCGTTCGTCCTTTGGCGCTCATCGCGGCGCTGGGCTGGACCATTGTGTCTTCGCGGATGGCGCGCGTTTCGGATGCGCAAGGGGAGGGGTTTGCCGCGGAGTTCGATGTGCGCACCGTGGCGGAGAGCTTCGATGCCGCGGCGGACGAGGCGCGGTTTATCCAGTCTTATAAATCAGGCGTATTCACGGTACTACCGGAGATTGACGGGGCGCCGACCACTGCGATGTGGACCGGCGGGGTGTTCGAGGTTCGCACAGTGGAGCGCACCGGTGTGCTGGGACACGTGCTGGCGAAGCTACCGGACTGTGAGTGGATCACCAGCTATGTTCCGGGCGCCACGATGGTCCTGCACGCGAAGCCGCTTGGCGACGTCCCCCGCGCGACATTGGTCAGGAATGTGACCCAAGCGCTTGTGAGCGGCTAAGCTGGGGGAGTTAAAAATTACCCGAGATTCTGAGGGAGCACTCACTCGTGTTTGAGTCACTGTCCGATCGCTTGCAAACAGCCTTGTCAGGTCTGCGTGGCAAGGGCAAGCTGACCGAGGCCGACATCAATGCCACCGCCCGCGAGATTCGTCTCGCGCTGCTGGAGGCCGACGTCTCGCTCACCGTCGTCCGTGCCTTCATCAAGCGCATCAAGGAGCGCGCCGCTGGCGCAGAGGTCTCCGAGGCGCTGAACCCGGCGCAGCAGGTCATCAAGATCGTCAACGAGGAGCTCGTTGACATCCTCGGTGGCGAGACCCGCCGCTTGCAGTTTGCCAAGAACCCACCTACGGTCATCATGCTGGCCGGTCTGCAGGGTGCTGGTAAGACCACCCTCGCCGGCAAGCTGGCCAAGCACCTGTCCAAGCAGGGGCACACCCCAATGCTGGTGGCTTGTGACTTGCAGCGTCCAGGCGCGGTCCAGCAGCTGCAGATCGTCGGCGAGCGCGCGGAGGTCGCAGTCTTTGCTCCGGACCCGGGTACCTCCATCGATTCCCATGAGCACGAGATGGGCACCTCCCACGGTGACCCAGTCGCCGTCGCCCAGGCGGGTATTGAGGAAGCCAAGCGCTCCCAGCACGACATCGTGATCATCGATACCGCGGGCCGCCTCGGTATTGATGAGACCCTGATGACTCAGGCACGCAACATTCGCGACGCTGTGAACCCAGATGAAGTCCTCTTCGTCATCGACTCCATGATTGGTCAGGACGCAGTCCAGACCGCCGAGGCCTTCCGCGACGAAGTCGACTTCACCGGCGTGGTCCTGACCAAGCTCGACGGTGACGCCCGCGGTGGTGCGGCGCTGTCTATCCGTGAGGTCACGGGTAAGCCCATCATGTTCGCCTCCACGGGCGAGAAACTCCAGGACTTTGACATCTTCCACCCTGAGCGCATGGCTTCGCGCATCCTGGGTATGGGTGACTTGCTCTCGCTCATCGAGCAGGCTGAGGCCACCCTCGACCACCAGAAGGCCGAAGAAGCTGCCGCCAAGCTTGGCACCGGTGAGCTTACCCTGAATGACTTCCTGGATCAGATGCTGATGATCCGCCGCATGGGCCCAATCGGCAACCTGTTGAAGATGATGCCGGGCGGCAAGCAGATGAACCAGATGGCAGAGATGGTCGATGAGAAGCAACTCGACCGCATCCAGGCCATCATTCGCGGTATGACCCCGCAAGAGCGTGAGAATCCGAAGATCCTCAACGCCTCCCGCCGCAAGCGTATTGCGAACGGTTCCGGCGTTTCGGTCTCTGAGGTCAACCAGCTCATCGAGCGCTTCAACGAAGCCAAGAAGATGATGTCCAAGATGGCTGGCCAGTTCGGTATGGGCCCAGGCATGGGCCGTTCTGCGACCAAGAAGAAGGCCAAGGGCCGCAAGGGCAAGAACGGCAAGCGCAAGCCTGCCAAGAATCGTCCACGCGGCGGCATGCCGGGCATGCCAGGAGGTATGCCGGGAATGCCTGGTGGAATGCCGTCCATGGAGGAACTGCAGAAGCTGCAGAGCCAGATGGGCGGCGGTGGAATGCCAGGAATGCCGGGCATGCCGAAGATGCCCAAGGGAATGGAAAACATCGATCTCAACAACCTCGACTTTGGGCAGGGCAAGAAGTAAATAGATTCCCACCACGAGGGGGCGGATGCGCGTTGCGTGTCCGCCCCTTTTTTGTCTTCGCCGGTTTGGCTCCCTAGATTTTCTACGGCTAAAGTTGGATTTAAGAACTTCCGAGTCCAAAGGTCACCGAACGCGCCATGAAGCCCACCCCAGTTTTCCGCCAAGTCCACCATGACATCAACGCGAAGCCCTTCATCGCCATTTGGGAGGTAACACGCGCCTGCCAGCTGGTATGTCAGCACTGCCGCGCCGATGCGCAGCACGAGCCAACGCCTGGACAGCTGACCACGGAACAGGGCAAGGCGCTACTGGACTCCATCGCGAGCTATGACAAACCGCGCCCCATCGTGGTGCTCACCGGCGGCGACCCTTTTGAACGCGGCGACCTCGAAGAGCTCACCGAATACGGCACCTCCCTCGGACTGAACGTGTCGCTGTCGCCGTCGGTGACACCGCGTCTCACGCGTGAGCGCCTGGAAGGGCTGCGCGCCGCTGGCGGTTGCGCATTGTCTCTTTCCCTTGATGGTGCTACCGCGGACACCCACGACTATTTTCGCGGATTTTCGGGCATTTTCGACCAAACTATCAAGATGGCTGAAGTAGTCACGGACGTAGGCTATCGTCTGCAGATTAACTCCACCATCACCAAGAACAACGTCAGGGAAGCACCTCAGCTGCTCAAGCGCGTTATCGCAATGGGCGCGAAGCTGTGGAGCGTGTTCTTCCTCGTTCCCACCGGCCGTGGCACTGGTTTGGAAGCGCTGACGCCGCTCGAGCGCGAGGACGCCATGCATTGGCTTCACGACGTCTCCAATCGCGTCGCCATCAAGACCACCGAAGGCCCGCAGTATCGACGCATCGTCATCGAAGCCCAGCGGGGGAGCGAATACGAGGGCGGCGAGCTCTATAAGTACCTCACCGAGGAAACCGAGCGAGTTCTCAGGCCCGCGGATGCCTCACATACGCGCCGCCCCCGCCCGCCGATGGCCATCAACGCTGGCTCCGGGTTCGTCTTCATTGATCACCTGGGCGACGTCTACCCAAACGGCTTCTTGCCCATGCATTGCGGCAACGTCAAGGAGCAAACTCTGCCGGATATCTATGCCAATTCGCCGGTGTTTAAGAAACTGCGCGATCCTGCCCAGTGGTCGGGCAAGTGCGCGGTGTGTGAGTATGCAAGCGTCTGTGGCGGCTCGCGCTCGACCGCATTCGCGATGACGGGCGATCCTTTGGCCTCCGATCCCACGTGTGCTTATGCTCCGCTTGCATGGGAAAGGCAGAAGGACAAGCTTGACGCCGCCACCCACGTTAAAAGCAGCTAACTTAGACGGCGTCGTTGTCGAAGTAATAAGGGTAGGGAACCGGCTGAGGCGCTTCCGAAGTAGGGGACACAGTTTTCGGCGTCGAAGACTGCGGCGTGGGCTTCGGAGTTGATGATGGGGATTCAGGCGGGTCCTGCTTTTGCTTCTTGCCTTCGAGGAAGGGAGCGATAGCCTTGCGCAGCATGGGGGCTGCGGACTCGGCAAAAGCATTGCTGATGTGGTGCATATCGCGGTACACCATGGTATTTCCGATGACAACGGGGCAAGCGCCGTCCTTGTCACAGAACCAAGAAGAGGTGTCCAGGGAAATCATGTTGTCATACTCAGACAAGATCTCGGCGCCTGGATCAACAGGGGCATAAACCTCGTCAAAAGTCATGCCGCAACCTTCAATGTCTTCGGTAGCTACGTAGCATTCATCAAACTCGCGGCCTTTACCGGCGTCATCGAAGCCCCAGGGGTTATCACGCAGACCGAGGAAAGGTATCTTCTCCTCAGCCAAGCGGTTCCAGAATTCGATGTATCCGGCTGGGACGTAGTCCGGACCTTGACCAAGCGGGCCCGAAGGGCGGGTGGTGTTGGAAATGACCAGGGCCGGCTTGGCGTCGACGATGCGGTCAGTGACCATCTCGCCCCACTTATTGCACTCAGGGGTGACTGTAAGGTCGTCGCCAAGCTCAATCGGACAGTCCTGTCGCAGCATCGGGACAATCTTGAAGTGCATTTCGCGGCCTAGGCGGTCAAGGCCAGCTATCCACTGCTCTGCGTGAGAACCGCCAACCACATAGACTTCAGTCTTTGCTTCACGGTCACCAAATGTGCAAGGTGTGCCGTCGAGGCGTGCGCTAGGCAAGTAATCGGCAGGCATGTCTTGGCCGATGAAACAGAAGGCCACAGCAGTTGGAGGCATAATGCCGCCGACCAAAATAGGGTCTGGCTTAAACTCCACGCCCTTCGGGGTGTCAGCGTTCATGGCAAATGCGGCTGCGCCTGGGTACAGCTTTGGATCGAGGTTTTCCGCATTCTCTGAGTAAATGGTGCTCATCCACATTGGTTGGATTAATAGCAGGCCAGCTACACAGGCGCTGATAAGCACACCACCAACAGCGCGCAAGGAACCAGGGGTGTGCTTCATCGATGCAATAGCGCTGTTGACTGGAAGATCATCCTTGGTCGGGCGCTTGCGAGCCTGGCGCAGAGGCTTTTCCAGGAAGCGGTGCGTGAGGTCTGCGAGGACCAAGGAAATTGCGATGATAATAATGCCCAGCCACCACGGCGGGGTCTCTAAATCCAATGCCTTTGTAGACAGGATCAACAGTGGCCAGTGCCAGAGGTAGAGCGGGTACGCGACGTCGCCAAGCCAGCGTGCCTTTGGGGAAGCCATGTGGCGGGAAATAGATCCGCCGCCACCCAAGATAATTAGGACAGCGCCGCCGAGCGGAAGCAAGGAAAGCGGTCCCGGGTAAGCGGTGGTCTCTGCGATAACGGCGCCGGTAAAAACCAAGCATACGAGGCCGAGCCCGGTGAAGAAATTGGAGAATCGAGTTGGGATATTCCACTTCGAGCCGTAAATCGCGAGAACGGCGCCGAGCGTTAACTCCCATGTGCGGGACCACGTGGAGTAGTAGTTAGCGGGCGAACCGTACAGCCCCTCGCGAGATGCATAAGCAAAGGATGCGATAGTAGCGACGATAAGAATGGGGCCAGCGATTTGATTGACAGTGGGGAAGCGCACCTGCTTGAGACGCTTAGGGTCCTCAGCTGGGCGCAGTTTCATGATGGCCGCGAGAATCAGCGCGAAAACGATGCCCATGATGTAGAACTGGCCCTGCACAGCCATTGACCACATGTGCTGCAGTGGCGAGGTGCTTGCAGAGGCGGCCGTGTAATCCGCGTTTTGCCTCGCTAGTTCCCAGTTCTGGAAGTAGAGCATCGTGGCTGTAATTTGCTGAGCCAGCTCGGTGCGCATGAGTTCCGGCGTGAAAGTGCGTACCAAGAAATAGGTGGCGCCGATAACTAGAACGAGGCTTGGTACGAGGCGCCTGAGCGTGCGCCAAATCGGCCACCATGGATTCAGGGATGCATTTGGCTTGGCGGCATAGCGAAGCTGCGAGCCCAAAAAGAAGTAGCCAGAAAGCAGCAAGAAGACATCGACGCCGCCGGACACTCGCCCGACGAATACGTGATAAATAACCACGAGTGCGATAGCGATGCCGCGAAGACCGTCTAGGTCGTAGCGGTAGCGGAAGCTGCGTGGCGAATCTTCAGTCATATTTTCTCTCAGCAGGCCGGGCAACTGCAAAAATATTTTGAATACTCTTGTGTGGGACCGCCCTAGAGGAGGGCGCAGTGCTCAATCGCTTAAGGTAAGGCCTGAAAGGGTCATTGGTTAGCGTCAAACAGATTACTCTGTTGTGCGCCCAAGGGCATAACGGCGCGGCTACTAGGTGGCAGAAGTTGCTTGGACCGTTGCGCAGATTTCATTTTTCATTCGCGTGACGCTAAAATTGTTTAGGTTGTCTGTCGAGTGCTTCTTTTGGAGAAAAGTATGCACACGTGCGGACTGCACCTCAAACTTAAAATTCTGCGTAACGCCGGTACCGCCTACGGACGGCCGGCATGTCACGCGCAGGGTAAATCCAAGGGCTGAACCGGCGCACCGCTATCAGGTTGTGCGTGTCTGAACTGCCCGGTGACTAGAAAAGGAGCCAATCATGGCTGTCAAGATCAAGCTGCAGCGTATCGGTAAGATCCGCAACGCTGAGTACCGCGTCATCATCGCTGATGCACGCACCCGCCGCTCCGGCAAGGCTATCGAGAACATCGGCATCTATCAGCCGAAGCAGGAGCCTTCCCTCATCCAGATCGATTCCGAGCGCGCACAGTACTGGCTGGGCGTTGGCGCACAGCCGACCGAGCCGGTTCTCGCGCTGCTGAAGGTCACCGGTGACTGGCAGAAGTTCAAGGGCCTGCCAGGTGCTGAGGGCACCCTGAAGGTTGCTGAGCCGAAGCCTTCCAAGCTGGAGCTGTTCAACGCTGCACTGGCTGAGGCTAACAACGGCCCATCCATCGAGGCCATCACCGAAAAGAAGAAGAAGGCCAAGGAAGGGGCAGAGGCTAAGGCTGCTGCTGAGAAGGCTGCAGAAGAAGCTGCTGCTGCTGAGGCTGCTGCTGCAGAGTCCGCTGAGGCTTCTGAGGAGTCCGCAGAGTAATCTCGCTGCGCTTTTGCGTAACTAGATCTTCTAAAGGGCGCCTGTTACCTCCCGTAAAGGGGAACGGTAACAGGCGCCCCTTTGCTATCACCGTTTTAAGCGCTGGCTATTGTTTCTCCTGTCAACATTGTGAGCAGCATAATTGCCGGTGAATCGCCATCCGATTCCACCGCGTCAACCCGGTGTGGAACATAGGCTGGCAGGTGGATGATCTGGCCTGGCCGGAGGGGGACTTCTTTGCCTCCACACGTAAACAAGACTTCTCCGCGCAACGTTTGCACGGTAATCGGATGTGCGGCCTTATGGTCCGGCAAACTTTGGCCCGCGTTAAAGGTGAATAGGATGAGGTTGCCGCCATCGGCGCTCAACACGCGTTTGACGGCCGGGCGCGGGCGCTGCGCGTTTGGTTCTGGCGCCTCCGCCAGGAGGTCCAGATTGAGCATTTCCTCGCCGCGATGGCTGGCATTACCGAAGGTGGTTACGTCATTGATTGGAAGCTCTGCCATGGGCTTCTCCTTTATCTAAAAGCGGTGGTTTCATTCTCAACGTTACCCAAAAATATCGGATTTAATAAGTCTAAAATCGTATAAAATATCGTAGTTCGTGCCGTCAGTTGGAAGCGATTAAAGTTGAGCAAATGGAACTAATGATCGGCCGTGTCATCAAATCGCACGGAATCAAAGGCGAGCTGAGCGTCGAAGCCACCACCGACGAGCCCGAAATCCGCTTCGCGGTGGACGAGGTGCTCCATGGCCGCCAAGGAAAGAAGGAACACGAACTCACCATCAAGGCAGTTCGCGTGCACAAGGGGCGCCTGCTCATTACCTTCGAGGAAGTAAAAGACCGCACCGCAGCCGATAGCCTGCGCGGCACACAATTCTTCGCCCCGCCGCTCGATGACCCTGACGATGACGGTTTCTACGACCATGAGTTGGAAGGCTTGCGCGTCATCCATGATGGCAACGACATCGGCGAGGTCACCGGGCTTACCCATGGGCCAACCCAGTCCTTACTGGAGGTGCGATTGGAATCTGGCAAGGAAGCCTTGATTCCCTTCGTTGAAGAAATCGTTCCCGAGGTCGATCTCGACGAAGGCACCTGCACCATCACTCCACCGGAAGGATTGTTGGACCTGTGAGGCTCGATGTCATTACGATTTTCCCCGCGTACTTGGACCCGCTGCGACATGCTCTGCTGGGCAAGGCCATCGAGCAGGGCAAGCTATCTGTAGGCGTCCACGATCTGCGTGCCTGGGCTACGGATGTCCACAAATCTGTGGACGATTCCCCCTTTGGTGGCGGCCCAGGCATGGTCATGAAACCGGAAGTCTGGGGCCCTGCGCTTGACGACGTCGCTAGTGGTGCCGCGCGCACCACGGACCTGGAATCCTCCCTCCCGCACCTCAATAAGCCGCGCCACGACGACGTCGAGGGCGTGGAGGCCATCGGCTACGAGCGGTCGGTAGGGGAAGACGGCGTTGCCGAGGATCCTTCCTTGCCGCTGCTGATCGTGCCGACCCCCGCGGGTAAACCTTTTAGCCAAGCAGACGCGCGCGAGTGGTCCAACGAGGAACACATCGTCTTTGCCTGTGGCCGCTACGAGGGCATCGACCAGCGTGTCATTGACGATGCAGCGCAGCGCTACCGCGTGCGAGAAGTCTCCATCGGGGACTACGTGTTGATCGGCGGGGAGGTGGCGGTGCTGGTTATTGCTGAGGCCATCGTGCGCCTCATCCCAGGCGTGCTGGGCAATAAGCGCTCTCATGAGGAAGATTCATTCTCCGATGGTTTGCTCGAGGGCCCGAGCTACACCAAACCACGCGAGTGGCGTGGGCTGGCCGTGCCTGAGGTGCTGACCTCTGGAAACCACGCACGGGTGGATGAATGGCGCCGGCAACAGTCGCTAAAACGTACGCTGGAACGCCGTCCGGAACTGCTCGAAGTAGTTGAGCTGGATAAGAAAGACAAGAAGTTCCTGGAGAGTCTTCGCAATGGAAGTTAGTACTGACCTGTCAGTTTTGATGACGGAAAAAGAGTGGAACGAGATTCTCGACGGCATGCCAGAACAGCTGGCTGCAAACGGTTTTGAACCGGCGAATATTAGCGCTGAGGTCGTCTCTTTCACGTGTGAGCCGGATAATGTGCTCGTCAACGAGTACATGGACAAGCATGGCTCCGCGCCGGTTAGTGAGAATGTCTGGCGCGTCATCGTCAATGGAACCTCAACGTTGCCGCTGACCAAGGTGACCGCGGCAGTGGTGGACTGCCTGCCGCCACACATTCTGTGGTACGGAACCTCCGAGATCGGTCACACTGAGTTCGGATTGGGCACCGCCTGCGCGTGGCAACCATAAATCTTTAGGCCGAGCCATCTTGTGAGCTGCGGAAAGGGGAATGTTCCCCGAAATCAATCGTCGCTGGTAGTACCTGTCTTATTGTGAAGTCATCAAAAGGAAGTTTCCTTACTTCCTTCTCTCTTTACTCGATACAAGGCAGGTGCACCGCATGTCCATCCCCAACAATTTCCCTCAGGCCAACAACGGCGCTGGTTTCACCTATCCGGCAGATAACTACCTGGCACCCACAGAGCAGCGCGGCGGGATTTCAGCCGGCTTGGCAGTGGCTATTACGGCCATCGTTGGTCTTTGCCTAGCTGCAATCGTGGCGGGCGTCATGGCGTTCATGGGCAAAAGCGGCGGCTCTGATGCTGCTGCTGGTGCGGCCTCCCCAGTACCTGTCTCCTCTGCACAGGACGTCGCCCCAGTAACTGTCACTGAGCAGCGCCCGGCTACCGTGACCGTGCAGGCGCCAGAACCCGTCGTACCCGCTCAGCGCGTTGCACAAGCTCCGTCCTACTCCTCTGGATACACCAGCTATCGAGCGCTCACCGGCAACACCTCGCAAAGCTTTGCAGCAAATGTTTATTCATCCTTTGTAAGCAACTACGCCGCGACCGGCTCCCCGAACGCAACGCTGAAGGTTTATTCTCCGGTTACCGGCGGCAACTACTACATGTACTGCTCCGGCACGTCCTCCTCTGTCCGCTGTTCTGGAGGCGACAACGCAGCAGTTCTCATCTACTAGCACCCCGCGAGCACATCAAAGCGTTGCGCTTCCTGAACGAGTCGCCCCGACACGAATGTGTTGGGGCGTTACTGCATGAGGGGAAAGTAATTGAGGAGTTGGAGCGCTCATCGCTGGGATGAAAGGGCAGTGCGGTACCTTTGTTGAGTCCAGAAAATCAGCCACAAAGGTGAGGATTTCTTTTGAAGATTGCAGCTACCATTGCCGCAGAGATTGGTGTAAAGGAGTCTCAGGTTGAGACTGCTTTGACGCTTCTGGCGGAGGGAAACACCGTCCCATTCATCGCACGTTACCGCAAAGAAGCCACTGGTGGTTTGGATGATTCGCAGTTGCGCACCATTGAGGAGCGCGCGACGTACCTGCGCGAATTGGAAGAGCGCAAAGAGGCAATTTTGGCGGCTATCGATGAGCAAGGAAAGCTCACTGACGAGCTGCGTGCACAGATTCTCGCGTGCGAGACCAAGGCGCGTTTGGAAGACCTGTACCTGCCATACAAGAAGCGCCGCAAGACCAAGGCCGACATCGCTCGCGAGGCCGGCCTGGAAGAGTTGACGGACAAGCTCATTGAGAACCCCACGGCCAATCCAGAAGAGATGGCGGGGCAGTTCCTGACTGAAGGATTTGAAGACACCAAGAAAGCTCTAGAGGGCGCGCGTTCCATCATCATCGATCGCTTTGCACTCGACGCCGACCTTGTGGGTGACGTGCGCGAGCGCATGTTTAGCCAGGGCACCATGGGGGCCAGTGTGGTGGCCGGAAAAGAAGCTGAGGGCGCAAAGTTTAAGGACTACTTCGAGTTCTCTGAGCCTTTTGATCAGCTGCCTTCGCACCGGATTTTGGCCTTGCTGCGTGGTGAAAACGAGGGCGTTCTCCAGCTCAACTTGGATGCCGGTGAAGACGAAGTCTATGAGGGCATGATTGCCGAGCGTTTTGATCTTGCGGTTAAGGATTCCAAGTGGCTTTCCGACGCCGTGCATTGGGGCTGGCGCACCAAGCTCTACATCTCTTCTGGCCTTGATGTGCGCATGCGCCTGAAGGAGATCGCCGAAGAGGGCGCCTTGAAGGTCTTTGCCACCAACCTGCGGGACGTTCTCCTTGCCGCGCCGGCTGGCCAGCGCGCCACCATTGGCTTGGATCCGGGCTACCGCAATGGCGTGAAGTGCGCTGTAGTTGATTCCACCGGCAAGGTGCTCGACACTGCGATTGTCTATCCGCACCAGCCACAGAACCAGTGGTCCCAAGCTGTTAGCACCTTGGCAACGTTGTGCGCGAAGCACTCTGTGGACCTCATGGCCATCGGCAACGGCACCGCTTCCCGTGAGACGGAGAAGCTGGCCAACGAGATCGCTGACATGCTCAAGCAAGCCGGCGGTCAGCGTCCAACTCCGGTCGTTGTCTCCGAGTCCGGCGCTTCGGTGTACTCGGCCTCCCAGTTGGCGGCGGAGGAGTTCCCAGACATGGACGTCTCCCTGCGTGGTGCGGTCTCCATCGCTCGCCGTCTCCAGGATCCCCTGGCTGAACTGGTAAAGATCGATCCGAAGGCCATCGGCGTTGGCCAGTATCAGCATGATGTTAACCAGACCGCACTCGCTCGCACCCTCGATGGCGTGGTTGAGGACGCCGTGAACGGTGTGGGCGTGGACCTGAATACTGCTTCCGTGCCGCTGCTAGAGCGCGTCGCAGGTGTAAACGCCACCATCGCCACCAACATCGTGGCCTACCGTGATGAGAACGGTTCCTTCGCATCCCGCAAGGAACTCAAGAAGGTTCCGCGCTTGGGGCCAAAGGCCTTCGAGCAGGCAGCAGGCTTCTTGCGCATCAATGGCGGAACCGATCCGCTCGATAGCTCGGCAGTTCACCCTGAGGCCTACCCGGTGGTGGCGCGTATCGCGGAGTCCACGGGGCTCGGTGTGGCTGAAATTATCGGTAACTCCAGAGTGCTGCAGAAACTGCAGCCGGCAGACTTCGCTGACGATACTTTCGGTGTCCCCACCGTCACGGACATCATCGCTGAGCTGGATAAGCCAGGCCGCGATCCGCGCCCTGAGTTCAAGACCGCTACTTTCAAGGAAGGAGTGGACAAAGTCTCAGACCTGGTACCGGGCATGATTTTGGAGGGGACCGTCACCAACGTTGCGGCCTTCGGCGCCTTCGTGGACGTCGGAGTGCACCAGGATGGTCTGGTACACGTCTCCGCGATGAGCAATAAGTTCATCTCCGATCCGCACGAGGTCGTGCGCTCCGGGCAGGTAGTAAAGGTTAAGGTCATGGAGGTTGACGTGCAGCGTCAGCGCATCGGCCTTTCGCTCCGCTTGGATGACGAGCCCGGCCAGCCTGCACAACGCCAGGGTGGCGGCAAGCGTGGTGGCAACACTGGCAAAGGCGCCAAAGGTGGCCGTGGAGCGCGTGGCGGCCGCGGCAATTCCGGTGGACGTCCCGCCGGCGGCTCCATGGCGGATGCACTGAAGAAGGCCGGCTTCGGCAAATAAAATCTATTAAATGTTGCTTCGTGGCGCGTTAGTGCAGTGCGGCGAGTTAATGATAAGTTTGGCGAAACAAACAAAAGGGTGGCTGCAGTCACCATGCCTTCATGAGGGAGATTTTCGCCTTGCATCAGAAACAAACACCGTTCCACGCCACGCAGCCGGCTGCCCATGCCGTGCAAGAAACGGAAGCGGAAGGGTGGCATCGCATCCTGGACTGGCGCCCGCGGAGCACACTCTCGCGGGTGCTGATTGTTTTCCTGCTGGTAGCGCCAGTCATCCTCGCAGCCACGATGATGTGGGCGATGTGGGACCCTTCCAAGTACATGCGGCAGATTGACCTGGCGGTGGTCAACGAGGACGCAGGCGTGGAAAAGCAGGGCAAATACGTCAACTACGGCGATCAAGTAGTAGAAGGCCTCCTGGAAACTGACTACCTGAACTTCTCCGAGATGAACGCCCAGGAGGCAAACGATGGGTTGTTAAAGGGCAAGTACCTGATGGTGGTGACCATCCCAAAGGATTTCTCGGAGCAAGCGGTCACCATCATCAGCGATAAGCCGGTCAAACCGCAGATCCACTTCGCCAGCAACGACTATTACGGAACGAATGGCTCGGTGATTTCTTCGAGCCTGGTTCCGCAGGTGCAGACCAGCGTTGAGAACGCGATTTCCAAAAAGTATGCGGATCAAGTCATCGAGGGCATGGTCAAGCTCAGCGATGGCATCGGTGCCGCAGCCGCAGGTGCAAGCCGTCTTGACGAGGGCGTGGGCAAGCTGCAGGCTGGCGGCGAGAAGGCTGTGACCGGCATCGACAAGCTGGATGCCGGAGCGGGCGAGCTCAACAACGGTGCGGGGCAGCTGCACGATGGCACTGGCCGGCTAGTCCAGGGCGTAAGCGAGCTTTCCACGGGCGCGGGCCGGCTTGACGACGGCGCGAATAAGCTGGCGACGGGCTCCGATAAGTTGCTGGAGGGCACGGGCAAGCTTGGCGAAGGCGCCAGCCAAATTGAAGGCGGCGTCGGCCAGCTGACCGGCATGCTCATCCCACTCCTGCAGCAAGCACAGTCAGTGGTGCCGAGCCTCATCGGCTTGGTGGACATGCTGCGCGGAATGGGAATGACGGACCAGGCAGACCAGCTTTCCGCTTTGCTGACGAAGCTGGATCCGGCAAATAGCAGCAACATGGTCTCCCAGCTGGAGAAGCTGCGTGATGGTACGAAGCAGTTGAATTACAACTTGTCCGACCCGAATTCCGAGTACCTAGGTGGCATGCTCAAGCTCAACCAGGGCACGCATCAGCTGGCGGAGGGAACCGGCCAGCTGAAAAGTGGCGTGGGCAAGCTATCGACCGGTGCCGTGCAGCTGAATGAAGGCGCGGGACGCCTGGCAGAGGGCACCACGAGCCTCAAGGATGGTACCGGTCAGTTGAAGAGCGGCGGTGCCCAATTGAAAGACGGCATCGATAGGCTCAAGGATGGTTCGGGTCAGCTCGCCACGAAGCTGGGCGAGGGCGCTGAGAAGGCCCCGCGTATTACCCAGCCGGACGTGACCGCACAGAATATGGCGGTGCCGATCAACTTCACTGAATCCAACGTCCATCCGGTGCAGACCGGCGTTAGTGCCGTCGACCCAACCAAGAAGGAAATCACGGGCGGCGTCTCGATGCTTCTGGTGCTCGTCTTTGGCTTCCTAGCCATGCTGCTGCTCGCTATGACCCTGCCTTATTATCTGCGTGGCATTTTGCCCGCATTCGCGCTGGTTAGCGGCATCAACTTCTTGTTGTTGCTGGGTATGGCGCTGATGTCCACGCTTATGGGCTGGCACCCGGCAAGCTGGCCGATGATGCTGGGAGTGCTCGCAGCAATCGCGATGGTGGGCGCTGCCACCTACCAGCTGCTGCTGGTGACCTTCGGGCGCAGGATTGGCGCCATCTTCGCGGTCGGCGTTTTTGCTATGGGCGTCATGGTCTTCGGCGGCGTGTGGCCCACGGCGGCCATCCCGGCACCGCTGCGTTTGCTGCATCCATTGCACCCGATGACCTATGCCAAGAATGCTTTCACCCGCGCCACCGATGGCATTCATGACGGCACCTTCGCCGGCGGCATCGTAGTCTTGCTCAGCGTCACCGTCTTGGCAGTAGCCGCCAGCTACCTCATCTTCCGCGCACGCCACCACGGTACCGCGCGCCTATTGGACGAGCACAAGGTCATGACAGCGGCCACGGCTTAAGCGGCGTGCGCGAGCTAACCAAGCTCCCGGTGTAGGCGCTCCGCGCCGCCGGGGTAGTTGCGCAGCCGCAGTCCAAGCCCTGCGGCGAGCTCGCCATAGCGCAGCGCGAACCCGGCGCTGCGGCTGCCAGAATTACAAATTACCCAGACGGTGCCGCCAGCCGGAGCATCTAAAGAGCCCAGCGCCTCGCGCACCATCTCATCGCCAGCGGTGCCTGCAGCAATCGTGTGAAAAGGCAAAGCGCGCTGGCGCAAGTTCGCCGGCAGCGAGCTATAAAGCAGTGCGGACGGGTCGCGGATGTCGAGGAAGCACTCCGCAGCTTCGCCAGCGCTAGCAGCAACGCCAGCGCTAGCAGCAACGCTGGCGCTAGCAGCAACGCTGGCGTTGGAATTGAGCTCGGCATGAGCTCCCAGTGAGGTGCATAGTGCGCGCCCGGGATCGGCGCTGACGCGGAAGCTGCGCAGACTAGCTGGGTACGCGGTGTAGCTGGATACCTGGCCCACGGTGGTGTCGATTCCGGTGAACCAGCCAATCGCGGCGGTGGCCATCAGCCCGCCGATGACGGAGGTGGTAGCTCCCAGAACACCGGCGCTGGCGCAATCGGGAAGGGTATCGGCAGTGGGAGCGGCAGGGAAGAGGTCGCGCAAACCGCAGCCGCGGCCATCCGGGGTCTCAGTGCCTGAATGCCATAGTGCTACGTCGCCGCGAAAACCCAAGACGGTGCCCCAGACCAGCGGAGTCGAGGTTGCCTCGCAGGCGTCGGCGATGAGGTACTTCGTGTCGAAGGTATCTGTGCCGTCGATGATGAGGTCTGTGTCCTGACACAGATGCAGTGCATTGTCTGCGCTAAATCGGGCGACTTTCGCCTCGATGTGTATCTCTGGCTGTAGCTCGCGGGCGCGCCGGGCGGCGACCGCGGCCTTGGGCTGGCCCACGTCATCCACGCCGAAGAGCACCTGGCGGTGGATATTGCTCAGCGCTACCTCGTCATCGTCGATGAGCGTAATGTGCCCGATACCCGCGGCGGCCAGCTGCTGCAGGACCGGGCAGCCCAATCCGCCCGCGCCCACGATGAGCACGTGCGTGCGGTTAAGCGCAACCTGCGCATCCTGTCCGATTAGCACCTGTTGGCGTGCGGTGCGGGCAGACTCGAGTTCGCTAAGGCCCACTAGAGCACCTCATCGGCCCAGCTGGCAAGGCCTTCAAAGGTTGAGGAGGCTTGGGCATGCTCGCGGCGCGGGATGCGTCCTGCTTGGCGGGCATAGTGCCCGGCGGCCACCGCATGACGCATAGCGTGGGCCATGGCCACGGGGTCTTGGCAGCGGTTGATAGCGCTGGCCAGCAGAACCCCGTCACAGCCTAGCTCCATCGCGAGGGCGGCGTCGGAGGCGGTGCCGATGCCGGCGTCGACAAGCACGGGCACACTGGCGCGCGCGGCGATGAGCTCGATGTTGTGGGGATTTAAGATACCCAGCCCCGTGCCGATCGGCGCGCCCAGCGGCATCACGGCGGAAGCGCCCGCATCCTCCAAGCGCAGCGCCGCCACTGGGTCATCGCTGGTATAGGCCAAGACCGTAAACCCCTCTGCCACGAGGAGCTCGGTGGCGTCGATGGTTTCTACGACATCGGGAAGCAGCGTGTGTTCATCCGCGATGACTTCTACCTTGACCCAATTGGTGCCTAGCGCCTCGAGTGCCAGCTGCGCCGTGAGCACGGCATCGCGCGCGGTGCGGCAGCCCGCGGTATTCGGCAGCGGCTCGATGTTAAGCCGGCGCAGCAAGTCAAAGACGCTCTCGCCACCTGCCTGCGCGCTGTGGCGGCGCATCGCCACGGTGGTCAGCTGCGTGCCGGAGGCTACCAGCGCTTTTTCCAGCGCGTCCTGGCTGCTTGCGCCTCCTGTGCCCATGATGAGCCGGGATTCAAAGCTCTTATCCGCGATTGTCAGCACTTTACTAGCCTCCCTGGATTGCAGTAAGAACATCGATGACCGCGCTTTCTTCGAGGCGGGTGTCTTCCCACGCCGAGCGCGGAACCACCGCGCCATTTATGGCCACCGCAGTGCCCGCCTCTGGTGCATTGACCTCGGCAATCAGTGCCGCCACTGTTGCTGCGGTGGTATCCATCTTCTGCCCGTTGTAAGTGATTGTCATCGTGTTCCTTATATATCTGTCTTAATATCGCTGTCTGTACTTCGGCTCTAGCGCGCAAAGCGCAGCGGGTCACAGGCCGAAAGGTCGATGCTGGGGTCCTCGCCGAGGACGAGCTCGCGCGTACACCGTGCGCCGAAGGCGGCCAGCAGGATGCCATGGCGGAAATACCCAGTGGAGACAATGAGCCTGTCACTCACGCGCCCCAAGTAGGGAAGATCATCAGGCGTGCCCGGGCGGGCGCCGGTGGTGGCTTCTAGGAACTCGCAATCCTCGATGCCCGGCAGCACCCGGATGGCATCGCGCAGCAAGTCATAGACACCGCCGGCCAGCGGGGCATGGAGGCTATCCTCGCGGCTGGTCGCGCCCACGGCGATGGTTCCGTCGCCGCGTGGAATCAGATAGATAGGGCGGTCTTCCACGAATCCGCGCACCACGCGGTTTAGTAGCGGGCGGCGTTGCTCTGGCACACGTAGGCGCAGGATGTCGCCATAGACTGGGCGCAGCGGTTGCGACCATCCGCTAAGACCATTCGCCCCCAGTCCGGCGGCCAGCACCACCTGGTCTGCGGCGAAGGTACCTTCTTCGGTGTGTACCATTCCGCCGTCGACTCCATCGTCGATGCGTGTGACCTTTGTGCGGTGAAAGCGCACGCCTAAGTTTTCCGCGGCGTCATATAGCGCGAGCGCCCATTGCCGGGGGAAGACCTGCGTATCCCCAGGAATTGAGACGGCGCCGGCCAGGCGTGGGCTCAGCCCCGGTTCGAGGGAGCGCGCCTGCCGCACGGTGATGCGCTCGACCTGCATGCCGTGCGCATTCTGGTAGTCCATGAGCTCTGACAAATGCTGGGAATCGGCGCGGTCCGCGGCTACCACGAGCGTGCCTTCGTCGCGGTAGCCGGTATCGAGGTCGCTGTGCTTGGCGACGGCCGCGATAAGCTCCGGATACCACTTGCCTGAGGCCTGCATAAGCGGAAAGAGCGGGTCTTGTTGATAGACCACCTCCGCGGCGGGCGCCAGCATGCCGCCGGCATGGTGCGTGGCGCCGGATGCCGGCGCTGGGTCGAAGACATCGACATTGATCCCTGACTGGGCCAACTCTACTGCGGTGGCAAGGCCAATGACCCCGGCGCCGACGATAGCAACGCTTGAGCTGGCAGTGCTCATGCGCGACCTTTCTCGAATTCGCTCAGGAGACGCTCGCAGTAGGCAGCCGGGTCCGGGGCATTCATGATTCCGCGCACGACGGCCAGGCCGTCGACGCCGGTTGCAGCGAGCTCGGCGGCATCGTCCGCGGTGACGTCGCCGATGGCGACTACGGGCAGCTGCGAGGCGGCGACGATCTCTGGATAGCCCTCGAGCCCCAGCGGGGTGCGCCCGGAATCCTTCGTCGGGGTAGCGCGGAAGGGGCCGCAGCCGACGTAGTCGAGGACGTCCGCGTACTGGTTCGCGTCTCTAATTAACTCAAGTGTTCCCGTGGTCAGGCCAATTATGGCATCGGGGCCGAGCAGCTCACGCGCGGCACGTGGGCAGAGATCGTCCTGGCCGATGTGCACGCCGTGTACGGGCGCGCCCGCGCAACGCAGAGCTAGGGCGACGTCGACGCGGTCGTCGATAAGCACGTGTGCGCGCGGATTTACCTCGTGCACCGTCTCGGCCACGCGGGCGCCCAAATCATAGAGCGCGCGGGCAGAAATAGGCTTTGAGCGCACCTGGACCACGCCCGCGCCGCCACGCACGGCGGCCGCGGCAATCTCCGGTGTCATATTGGTGCCGGTGACGAAGTAACAACGCAGATCAAGCACGGCCGGCTGGCTCCTTGTCTGCCGTTTGATAGAGCTGGGAGCCTTGCGCCTTGAACTCTGCCGACATCATTGCCTCGCCCGCCTTGGCATCGACAGGGAAGCTCGGCATGCCCAGGGAATCTGAGAAAGTATCGCGAATATCCTGGCTAATCCGCATGGAGCAGAACTTCGGGCCGCACATCGAGCAGAAGTGCGCGGTCTTAGCAGGCTCGGCGGGCAGAGTCTCGTCGTGGTATTCCTGCGCGGTTTCCGGGTCGAGCGAAAGCGCGAACTGATCGTGCCACCGGAACTCAAAGCGGGCCTTGCTCATCGCGTCATCCCACGCCCGCGCGCCGGGGTGGCCCTTTGCCACGTCGGCGGCATGCGCGGCGAGCTTGTAGGTGATGACACCGGTCTTGACGTCGTCGCGGTTGGGAAGGCCCAGGTGCTCCTTCGGGGTGACGTAGCACAGCATCGCGGTGCCGCCCATGGCGATGTGTGCGGCGCCGATGGCGGAGGTGATGTGGTCGTAACCAGGCGCGATGTCGGTGACCAAGGGGCCGAGCGTGTAGAACGGGGCGTCGGAAGCCCAGTCCTGCTCCAACTCGTTGTTCTCCTGGATCATGTTCAGCGGAACGTGGCCGGGGCCCTCCACCATGACCTGCACGTCGTACTCCCAGGCACGGCGGGTGAGCTCGCCGATGGTCTTAAGCTCGGCGAACTGCGCGGTGTCGTTGGCATCGGCCAGGCTGCCAGGGCGCAGGCCATCGCCCAAGGAGAAAGCGACGTCGTATTGCGCAAAAATCTCGCATAGCTCGTCGAAGTTCTCGTAGAGGAAGGACTCCTTGTGGTGAGCCAAGCACCAGCCCGCCATGATGGAACCGCCGCGGGAGACAATTCCGGTGACGCGCTTGGTGGTCAACGGGATAAATGGGAGCAGAACGCCGGCGTGGATGGTCATGTAGTCCACGCCCTGCTCACACTGCTCGATGACGGTATCGCGGAAGATCTCCCAGGTAAGGTCCTCGGCCACGCCGTTTACCTTCTCCAGCGCCTGGTAGATGGGCACGGTGCCAATTGGCACAGGGGAGTTGCGCAGAATCCACTCGCGAGTGGTGTGGATGTCATCGCCGGTGGAAAGATCCATCACGGTATCGGCTCCCCAGCGGGTGGCCCAGCGCAGTTTGGACACTTCTTCTGCGATAGAGGAAGTCACGGCGGAGTTGCCGATGTTGGCGTTGATCTTGGTCAAGAACTTACGGCCGATGATCATCGGCTCGGACTCAGGGTGGTTGATGTTATTCGGGATAATCGCACGTCCGCGGGCGACCTCGGCGCGCACGAACTCGGGATCGCAGTGCTCGCGCAGCGCCACGAACTCCATTTCCTTGGTGATGATTCCCTGGCGTGCATAGTGCATCTGGGTGACTCGCTTGCCCGGCTTGGCGCGCAAAGGAGTGCGCTTTTGCCCGCGCCATTCCTGGGAGGCAGCGCCGCGGCGCTGCGCGGACTTGCCGTCGTCGGCCAGATTGCGCTCGCGGCCGGCGTACTCCTCGACGTCGTCGCGCTGCGCGATCCATTCGCTGCGCAGACCTGGCAGGCCCACCTCCGGCTCACACTCGGGGCCGCGGGTGCGGTAGACACGGAAAGGTTCGTTGGGTCCAGTGGGCGAGTCATCGAGCTCGATCTGGGTTTCCGGTACCTCCAGGCCATCACGGATGATGGGGGAGTAAGAATGCTTGGGGTGGATCTCATTAGGGGTAGCCGTCATGGCGCCTTCCTCTCTTCCTTCGCTGGTGCTAACCAGACAGGTTCAAACGGTCTAGATGCGGTATCTGCACCTATCTCAGCCCACTTCTTCATGGGCACCCGTGGGGTACTTGCATTACACACCATAAGCCCTGTGATGCGCGTCTGTCTTGGAATTGCAAGAATTTGCTGTTCGCGCGGTGGGTATGGAAGAATCCTCTTGTTCTATGTAACAGGCACGAACCGGTCAGCTTCTTCAAGGTTGAAGGGGCGCTAGGGTCCTCTGTCTTAAACTGAAAAGGAAAAACAATGGCTAACCTCATTGATAAGGTAGATGCAGCACAGCTGCGCGACGATGTCCCAGACTTCCGCCCAGGCGATACCCTCGACGTAAATGTCAAGGTCATCGAGGGTAAGACCCAGCGTGTTCAGCTCTTCAAGGGCGTTTGCATCCGCCGCCAGGGCGCTGGCATCCGCGAGACTTTCACCGTCCGTAAGGTCTCCTTCGGTATCGGCGTTGAGCGTACCTTCCCGGTTCACTCCCCGAACCTCGAGTCCATCCAGGTTGTACGCCGCGGCCGCGTCCGCCGTGCAAAGCTGTACTACCTGCGCGACCTGCGCGGCAAGAAGGCTCGCATCAAGGAGCGCCGCTAATTTTAGGCGTTCAGGCCTCCTCCTTCGCTTCGGCGAAAGGGGAGGCCTTATTTTTATATCCTCTCGCTGCGATTGCAAGGAATCCGCTGATAAGAGTTGGATGGGAACAGCAGCTTGGTGCTCGGTGTGGTGCGGGAGTTGAGAGGTTTTGTTGCTAGGATTTAGCGCGTGAATAACGAGAAGGAATTCGAAAATCAAAACAGTGATAATTCTGCTGTGCCAGGTAACTCCGGTGCAAACGAAGAAGTCACTGGCCGCCGGGTCGCTGCCGAGAAGGTCACGCCGGTAGAGAAAGACTCTGACAAGGGCGAGAAGAAAGAGATGCCCTGGATTCTGGAAACACTCCTCGTTATCGTGTGTGTGCTTGCGGTCGTCGGTTTGGTACAGACCTTCATTGGCCGCCAATATGTCATTCCTTCTGGTTCGATGGAACCAACCCTCCACGGCTGCGATGGCTGCACCAATGACCGCATCTTCACCGAGAAGATTTCTTACTACGGCGACAAGGGCCCAGAGCCTGGCGACGTCGTGGTCTTTGAGGGCACCGAAGACTGGAACCGTAACTACGTGTCGCCGCGCTCGAACAATAGCGTGATCCACGCAATCCAGGACGCACTAAGCTATGTGTCTTTGACCCCGCCAGATGAGAACACTCTGGTCAAGCGTGTCATTGCTACTGGTGGCCAGACCGTTTCCTGCCAGGAAGGTGATCCAGCAGTCATGGTTGACGGTAAGCCCATCAAGCAGGACTATGTCATGGATCCGCCAACGTACCCTGTGGATAAAACCACCGGTTCCGAGGCATGCGGTGGCGCATACTTTGGCCCAATCACCGTTCCAGAAGGCAACATTTGGGTCATGGGTGACAACCGCACTGCCTCCGCGGATTCCCGCTACCACATGCAAGATCGGTACCATGGCACGATTCCCGTAGAAAACGTTCGCGGCAAGGTCATGTTTGTGCTGTTCCCGTTTAGCCGCATCGGTGGGATCGATGACCCAGACATCCAAGCCTAGGGGGTCTGGGGCTAACAGTCCCCGCATTCGTGCTGCAAAGCCGCGGCGGGCGGAGGAAGAGCGCGTCCGTATGCGCGATTTGCTGCCCACGGTCGTGGCCGTGTTTGTGTTCTTGGCTCTAATGCAGACTTTCGTGGGCCGGATGTATCTCATTCCTTCGGCCTCCATGGAGCCCACGTTGCATGGCTGTGCGGGGTGTAAGAATGACCGCATTGTGGTCCAAAAGCTCAGCTACTACTTCTCCGATCCACGCCCTGGCGATGTCGTGGTCTTTGCCGGTGAGGATTCCTGGAACGCCTCTTTCCAGGTTCAGCGCTCCGACAACGTGTTGGTACGCGGACTGGAAAATGCAGGTGCCGCAATCGGCTTGCTGCCCAACGGTGAGAACATTTTGGTCAAACGCGTCATAGCCACAGAAGGCCAGACGGTGTCCTGCGAAGCAGGGGATCCCGCCGTCATGGTCGATGGTTTACCCATCGACCAGTCCTACGTGAAAACACCCGCCGAAATACCCGTCGATGAAGCCGTAGGCTCGGATGCTTGCGGCGGTGCTTACTTTGGTCCCGTGACCGTCCCGGAAGGCAACATCTGGGTCATGGGAGACAATCGCACTAACTCGCTCGACTCGCGTGCGCACTTGGGCGATCATCTGCAGGGCACCATCCCCGTGGACAACGTCCGTGGCAAGGTAGAGGCCGTTGTTCTTCCTATTCCGCGTGCTCACCTGGTCGATGACCCTGACATTCAAAATGCGGCGTCTTAAACAACAACGCACCTACGAGGTGGCGCTGAGCAAGGCAGGTTTGGGTCCTGTCGCCGGCGTTGATGAGGCAGGGCGCGGAGCCTGCTGCGGGCCGATTACTATTGCCGCCTGCATCCTCCCGGACAAAATCATCCCGGAGCTCGACAAGCTGACGGACTCCAAAAAGCTCAGCCCGGCCACGCGCGAAAGACTCTTTCCCATTATCAAGGACAAGGCTGTGGCCTGGTCCGTGGTGCATATTGACGCCCGGGACATCGACAAGCGCGGCATCCAGCACGCCAACGTTTCAGGGATGCGGCGGGCGGTAGCGCGGCTTGATGTTCGCCCGCATTACGTGCTTAGCGACGCCCTGAAAGTTCCCGGCATGCCTGCACCCCAGCTGCCGATTATTGGTGGTGATGCGGCAGCGCGCTGCATTGCCGCGGCGAGCGTGCTGGCCAAAGTCTCCCGTGACCACATCATGGATGTACTCGACGTGGCCTACCCAGGCTATGGATTGGCGGGGCACAAGGGATACGGCACCGCGGCGCATCAGGCTGCGATTGTGAAATTAGGCGCAACCCCAGAGCACCGGATGGGTTATGCCAACGTGGCGAACGCTCATGCGGAATTTCTCGCGCGCGCCTGAATCTGATTACGAAGTTTCCGCGTTAAGCTGATTCACGTTGACCCTGACATTGGAGGAAAGCTAGTGAGCGCAGAGGAACTCGACAACTACGAGGCAGAAGTAGAACTCTCCCTCTACCGTGAATATCGGGACGTCGTCAGCCAGTTCTCCTACGTGGTGGAGACCGAGCGTCGTTTCTACCTCGCCAATGCAGTGGAGCTTATTCCGCATACTTCGGGCCCTGACGTCTACTACGAAGTACGCATGTCCGATGCCTGGGTATGGGACATGTACCGTTCCGCGCGATTCGTGCGCTACGTTCGCGTGATCACCTACAAAGACGTCAACATCGAAGAGCTGGACAAGCCAGACTTCGTCCTGCCGGAGTAGAAGCCTCCGCGGAGCGGCCACACCTCCGCCAGAAATTCGCCCTAAAGTCGCGCCCCATGCGGGATTTCTTCATCCATCGCGATGAGTTATCCACAAAAGGGGCGCTGTGCGCGTTTTGGGGCTAGCGCGTCCTGTCCTCTCTCGGCTGAACTGGCGTGTGCAGGTGTGCTGCATGGACCGGATTCGGGGGAGAGAAAATGTACGGAAAAATGAATAAACGGCACTCGCTGGGCAAGCGGGGCGAGGCTTATGCGGCTTTGTTCTATCGCCAGCGCGGTGCGGAGATTATCGCAGCGAACGTCAACTACGCCGTGGGGGAAATCGACCTCATCGTGCGGGAGGGTGACACGTACGTCTTTGTCGAGGTCAAGACCCGGGCGTCGGATGCTTACGGGGTGGCCGAGGCGGTGACTGCGCGCAAGTTGGCGCGCATGCGCAAGGCGGCGTTGCGGTGGCTTGAGGGAAAGCCGCGGTGTTATGTGCGCTTCGACGTGCTGGCACTGGTGGATCAGGGCGCTGAGTTCGAGGTCACGCACTATGAGGGGGTCGAAGATGGCGCTTGGTAGATGCATGACCACGGCTTTGGAGGGCGTGATTGCGCACGTGGTCACGGTGGAGGCCAACGTGGGGGCCGGGCTGCCCGGCGTGCACGTGGTGGGCCTGGCGGATACGGCCATTTCGGAGTCGCGTGACCGCATTCGCACCGCGGTGGTTAACTCGCGGCTGCCGTGGGCAAAAACGCGCGTGGTGGTTTCGATGTCGCCTGCAGCGTTACCGAAGTCGGGTGCGCACTTCGATTTGCCCATGGCCTTGGCGATTCTGGCGGCGCAGATGCCGCCCTCGGAGCGCCTGGAGCGTGCGTTGGTGTTGGGGGAGTTGGGGCTGGACGGCAGCGTGCGCCCAGTCTCTGGAATCATCCCAGCCTTGTTGGCGGCGCGCTCACAAGGTTTCGAGACGCTGGTGATCCCGCCAGGTAACGCGGCTGAAGCTACGCTGGTGCCCGATATGGATGTGGTGGTCGCGGCCACGCTGACCGATGCTTTTGCATGGGCCTGTGGTGGGCGCGATCTGCCGAGTGCTCGAGCGGTAGATGCCCCTGCGCATACGCTTGGTGACGGCCCGGACTACCGCGACATCGCCGGGCAACGGGAGGCCAAGTGGGCAGCCGAAGTCGCTGCGGCCGGTGGCCATCACCTGATGTTGGTGGGCCCACCTGGCTCGGGCAAGTCGATGATTGCGGCGCGGCTGCCGTCTATCTTGCCGGCGTTGAGCGCTGATCAGTGCGTGGAGGCGACAGCCATCCATTCGCTCGCGGGAACACCCGGCGCGGTCATCATGCGCGCGCCGTTTATCGCGCCGCACTCCTCGGTAACGCGTGCGGCCTTGCTGGGTGGAGGTTCGGGCAATCCCCGTCCTGGTGCCGTGAGCCTGGCGCATCACGGAGTGTTGTTCCTCGACGAGGCGAGTGAGGTCTCTGCACGAGTGCTCGATGGCCTGCGTGCGCCGCTGGAAGAGGGGCACGTCCGGATTTCTCGTGCGCGCAGGGAGATTACGTTCCCGGCGCGCTTCCAGCTAGTGCTGGCGGCGAACCCCTGCAGGTGTGCTGCGGAGGATGCTTCGAAGTGCACGTGCCGGTCGTCGGACAGACGCAACTATCTGAGCAATCTCTCTGGGCCATTGCGGGATCGCCTCGATATGGTGGTTAACGTTTCGGGCCAAGCCGCAACCCTGAGCGCGGAAGGTGAAGAAGACTCCGCCACGATTGCGCAGCGGGTGGCGCAGGCGCGCCAGCGGGCAGCTGCCCGCTGGCGTGAAGACGAGCTGCCGGTGTTCAATAACGGTGCTGTTCCAGCCTCCTATCTGCGGCGACACCGCCCAGCTACGGAAACTGCCATGGCGATGCTTGCAGCGTATCTGGCAGACGGGGAGTTGAGCCAGCGCGGTGTGGACCGCGTGCTGCGCTTGGCGTGGACCCTGGCGGATCTGGACGCAAGCCCGCAACCGGACATCGACCACGTGGGCAGAGCGCTCGAGCTGCGCGGCGTCGGTGTGTTGGAAAGGCTGGCGGCATGAGCGAGCTGAACTTATCGACGCCCCTGCACACCTGGGTTTATCTCAACCGTGTGGTGGAGGGTCCATCCCGCACGTTGCACGGATTGCTTTCGCAGTACCCAGCAGAGGAGATTGCGCACGGAATCTACAACGCAGCCGACTGGATTGGACCGTTGAAGACTGAAACCGCCGGGAGGCGGGATTGGCTGCGGCAAGACGAGGACATTGCCACGGCAGAAGTCGTAGGAGCACGCCTTATCACCCCGGAGGACGCGGAGTGGCCGGAGGAGGAATTCACCCGGGCCTTTGGCTTCTACCATCAGGGGCTCTCCGATGCGCCGTCTACATTCGATAGCCAGGCTTTCCCACCTCATGCGTTGTGGGTGCGCGGCGCCAATGTGCGCCAGACGGTGGCTCAGTCCGTTGCACTGGTGGGAACGCGGGCTATAAGCCGCTACGGCTGGGAAGTCTCACGCATGCTGGCAACGGGATTGGCGCGCCATCAGTGGACCACGGTGTCGGGCGGCGCGCTGGGAGTAGACACGGCCATCCACGAGGCGACGCTGGAGCACAACGGGCTCACCGTGGCCGTGGCGCCATGTGGAATCGACCGGGCCTATCCCGCACGTAACGGCAGACTCTTTGATCAGATAACGCGTAGCGGTTGCCTCATTTCTGAATTCGCGCTGGGCACTACACCGCAGCGGCACCGTTTCTTGACGCGCAACCGCTTGGTTGCGGCGCTTTCTGCAGGCACTGTGGTGGTAGAGGCGGCCTTCCGTTCTGGGGCCTTGAACACGTTGAACTGGGCGGAGTCGATGGGTCGTGTGGCCATGGCTGTCCCCGGCCCGGTTACGACTTCGGGGTCATTGGGTTGCCACATGCGGATTCAGGAGCAGCGTGCGCAACTGGTCACCTCGGTCGATGAAATCCGCGGATTACTTGGAACTGTGGGAGGCGTGGACGCTGCTGGGCAGTATGAGCTCGACTTCGCTCCCGACAAAGTGCAGCAGCTTTCCCGGAATGAGCTCAAGGTTTATGACTCGACTCCGCCTTTGGGCGAGGAAGGCGTGAGCGCAGAGGATATCGCGGCGGAGGCAGGAATGCGGGTGGCGCTGACGGTGCACCTGTTGGTGGCTTTGCAGAAGCTTGGCCTCGTGGTGCGCGAGGGAAAGCGGTGGAGACGCAGCGAGTGATGCTGGAGTACACTGCTGTGACATGAGTAAACGAGTGGAGGAGCCCACGGGGCAACTGGCCGAGGCAATCGAGGATTTTGCCGAACATCAGTTGTTAGTCCGTGGGCGCTCTGCTGCAACGGTCAAGGGCTACCGCTCGGACCTGCGCGATCTCGCGCGTAGCGTACCGGACTTCGCAAGCTTTGACCTGAATGCTCTGCGCGCCTGGCTAGGCGAAGCGGTTGCACAGGGCAAGTCGCGAGCTACCCTCGCGCGCCGAACTGCTGCCGCCCGAGCGTTCTCCACCTGGGCGGTGCGCGAAGGCCATCTGCAGGCTGATGTGGCAGCGCAACTCGTTAGCCCGAAGGTGGGCAAACATCTTCCCAAGGTTCTTGCTGCAACCGAGGCTGGTGAGCTTGTAGGCAACGCTGCCTCGCACGACGAGGTTCATTTCCTACGTGACAGCGCTATGCTCGAGCTCCTCTATGCCACCGGCATGCGTGTTGCGGAACTGGTGGGCCTTGATGTCGGTGACCTTGATCTGCACCGCCGGACCGCACTGGTCACGGGTAAGGGAAACAAGCAGCGCGTCGTACCCTTTGGCGACGCGGCGTCTGATGCGCTTGCGACCTGGATTGAAAAGGGGCGTCTACAACTAGCCGGCGACACTGATGCGGTGTTCGTCGGGACTCGCGGCGGGCGTATCGACCAGCGGCAGGTCCGCCGCGTGGTAGAAAAGGCTGCGCAGATCACCGGCGCTACTGGCCTTACCCCGCACGGGCTGCGCCATACTGCCGCAACGCATCTGCTTGAAGGTGGTGCGGATTTGAGGGTGGTCCAGGAGCTGCTGGGGCATTCCTCTCTGCAGACCACACAGGTCTACACCCACGTATCAGCGAAGCGGCTCAAGGACGTCTACTCCCGCGCCCATCCACGGGCTTGAGCCGGATGACTGGGGCGTCGAGAAGCGAAAGCGGATCGATGTAGGTCTTTTCCACGCCGTCGATAAGCGCGCCCCAATGCAAACCCGGCTTACCGTCAACAGGCGGGGCTAGCCTCCCAATGACTTGGCCCTCGAGTACGTGATCGTCCTTGTTGACGTGCGCGAATACCGGTTGATACGTCGTCCGTACACCATCCGCATGGGAGATTGAGACCACCGGTTTGCCGGCCACCTTGCCCACGAAATAGACCGTGCCTTCGCCTGCGGCCAGTACCTCGCCGCCGATGGGTAGATCCAAATCCACACCTCGGTGACCGGCGCTCCATTTCTCCTTCGGTGGATTAAACCCCTCCAGAACCCGGCTGGGGGTTGGACTGCCAGTAGTGGGGTCGACGTAGGCGAAGGCTATTGGCATGGCGGATAGGACAACGCACCAGAGCGTGAGAATGACAGCAATGAGCGGGACTTTGGGCAAGCGAAACATTTTCATGATGGCAGTATGGAGGCGCCGCTTGCAGTGTTGGAAGAACGAGAAATCTCGCTGTGAATAAAGTGCGACGCGAGATAATAGTGATGAAGATGTGGCGGTTGTAGGGGAGAAGTCACGCTAAAACTGTGGAATTCGCACGTCGTTTTGGATTTCTTCCCTGGGTGTGGCTAGAATTTGGCCCAGCAGTGTGTCCGGCTTGCCAGGCGCATTGACTACGCGCGGCGAAGTCGTCGCTTCCTGGGTTAAGGAAAAGACAGCGTCGTGTCGACGTGGTCCCCAAGAAATTGGGGTGTTGACCGGTGCCTTCGTTGCTAGGGTGCGGAATAAAACACCGCACATTTTTCATGCAAAACCTAAATCAGCTATAGAAAGCGAGCGAATCATGGCAGTTGTAACCATGCGCGAGCTCCTCGACGCTGGTGTGCACTTCGGCCACCAGACCCGTCGTTGGAACCCGAAGATGAAGCGTTTCATCTTCACCGACCGTAACGGCATCTACATCATCGACCTGCAGCAGACCCTGACCTACATCGATGAGGCTTTCGAGTTCGTCAAGGAGACCGTTGCACACGGCGGCAGCATCCTCTTCGTCGGCACCAAGAAGCAGGCTCAGGAAGCAGTTGCTGAGGAAGCAACTCGCGTTGGAATGCCTTACGTCAACCACCGTTGGCTGGGCGGCATGCTCACCAACTTCCAGACCGTTTCCAAGCGTCTGAAGCGCATGAAGGAGCTTCAGGCAATGGACGCAGCTGAGGACGGCTACAAGGGCCGCACCAAGAAGGAAATCCTCATGCTCACCCGCGAGCGCATCAAGCTCGAGCGCGTCCTCGGCGGCATCTCTGAGATGTCCAAGGCTCCGTCCGCACTGTGGATCGTTGACACCAACAAGGAGCACATCGCAGTCAAGGAAGCTCACAAGCTGAACATCCCGGTTGTCGCAATCCTCGACACCAACTGCGATCCGGATGAGGTCGACTTCCCGATCCCGGGCAACGACGACGCAATCCGTGCTACCAAGCTGCTCTCCGGCATCATTGCCACCGCAGTTGAGGAAGGTAAGAAGGCTCGCGAGGAGCGTCAGCTGGCTGCAGCTAAGGAAGCTGCCGGCGACTCCGCTGAGAAGGATGCACGCGATGCAGCTGAGGCTGCTGCTGCTTCCGACCCAGCATCTGCTGAGTCCGCAGAGTAAAAATTCTAGAGTCCGCCCCCGCTACCGTTGGATCACGGCCGCGGGGGTTTACTCTTCTGCACAAACTCACCCCCAAGGGCGGCGCAAAATTACTGCGTCGAGTACTCTGTTCCATCGAATACTGTTTGAAACCAAGGAGGATCGCCCCAACTATGGCGAACTACACTGCTGCAGACGTTAAGGCACTGCGCGAGGCAACCGGCTCCGGCATGCTTGATTGCAAGAAGGCACTCGACGAGTCCAACGGTGACTACGGCAAGGCCGTAGAGTTCCTGCGCATCAAGGGCGCAAAGAACGTTTCCAAGCGCGCTGAGCGCGAGGCTACCGAGGGCCTGGTTGCTGTTTCCGGCAACACCATGGTCGAAATCAACTGCGAGACCGACTTCGTTGCAAAGAACGAGGCATTCAAGGCTTTCGCTACCAAGATCGCTGAGGCTGCTGGCGAGGCTAAGATCAACTCCGGTGAGGAGCTGAACAACCTCGAGATCGACGGCAAGAAGGTCTCCGAGATCGTCGACGAAGAGTCCGCAAAGACCGGCGAGAAGCTGCAGGCACGCCGTGCAGTCACCCTCGAGGGCGACAACGTCGCTGTCTACCTGCACCAGCGTTCCGCTGACCTGCCGCCGGCAGTTGGCGTTCTCGTTTCCTACGAGGGTGATGCAGAGGGCGCACACGCTGTTGCTCTGCAGATCGCAGCTATGAACGCTGAGTACCTCACCCGCGAGGACGTTCCTGCTGAGGTCGTTGAGAAGGAGCGCGAGATCGCTGAAGCTACCACCCGCGAGGAGGGCAAGCCGGAGGCTGCTCTGCCGAAGATCGTCGAAGGTCGCCTGAACGGCTTCTTCAAGTCCGTCGTTCTTCTCGAGCAGGCTGCTCTGTCTGACTCCAAGAAGACCGTTGAGCAGGTTGCCAAGGAAGCTGGCACCACCATCAAGGGCTTCGTCCGTTATGAGGTTGGCGCCTAAGCTTTAATCGGCTTTCACGCTTGAGCCCTGCTGCACTTGTTTGCAGCAGGGCTTTTTGCTTGCTTGAGCAAGGAATATGAGCCAGCGAACATGTGTGGGTAAGATGGAACGGACTTAAAAACAGCCGCATTAAGGAGACGATGAAGGCCGTGACTAACCCTGACACCAAGCGAACCGGATACAAGCGTGTGATGCTGAAGCTGGGCGGTGAAATGTTCGGAGGTGGCAAGGTCGGTATCGACCCTGACGTCGTGGAAAACGTTGCTCAGCAGATCGCAGACATTGCCAAGCAGGGCACTGAGGTTGCCGTGGTTATCGGTGGCGGAAACTTCTTCCGTGGTGCAGAACTGTCCCAGCGTGGCATGGACCGCGCACGTTCGGACTACATGGGCATGCTTGGCACGGTTATGAACTCCCTTGCGCTACAGGACTTCCTCAAGCAGCAGGGCGTCGACTGCCGCGTCCAGACCTCCATCAACATGGCGCAAATTGCGGAGCCGTACCTGCCGCTGCGTGCAGACCGCCACCTGGAGAAGGGCCGCGTGGTCATCTTTGGCGCAGGCATGGGTATGCCTTACTTCTCCACGGACACCACGGCGGCACAGCGTGCCCTCGAGATCGGGGCAGAGGTGCTCTTCCTTGCCAAGGCTGTCGACGGCGTCTACTCCGACGACCCACGCACCAACCCAGATGCGGAGCTTTACTCCGAGATCACCCCACGAGAGGTTATCGAAAAGGGCCTTAAGGTCGCAGACGCTACCGCGTTCAGCCTGTGCATGGACAACGATATGCCGATTTTGGTGTTCAACCTTCTGACCGAAGGTAATATCAAGCGCGCCGTCAACGGTGAGCAGATCGGCACCCTCGTAAAATCGCAATAGGAATTCCAATAGGAATTAAGGTCACGTCCTCCCACGGAGGGCGCCTTTACCTGCTAGATTCTTTTCCAGTTACTTTATATTCGAAAAGGGAGTTATAGCCCAATGATCGACGAGATCCAGCTCGAAGCAGAAGAGCACATGACCGCTTCGGTGGAGCACACCCGCGAGCAGCTGATCACCATCCGTACCGGTCGCGCAAACCCGGCAATGTTCAATGGCCTTGTTGCCGAGTACTACGGTGCGCCAACCCCGATTACGCAGATGGCAACCATCTCGGTTCCAGAACCACGCATGATGCTCATCAAGCCTTACGAGCAGTCCATGATCCACGAGATCGAGAACGCAATCCGTAACTCGGATCTCGGCGTTAACCCGACCAACGACGGTCAGGTTTTGCGCGTCACCATTCCACAGCTGACCGAAGAGCGTCGCCGCGACCTCGTGAAGCAGGCCAAGGGTAAGGGCGAAGACGGAAAGATTGCTATCCGCAACATCCGCCGCAAGGCCATGGACCAGTTGAAGAAGCTGCAGAAGGACGGCGACGCCGGCGAGGACGAAGTCGTTGCAGCCGAAAAGGAAATGGAAAAGACCACCGCTGGTTACATCGACCAGGTGGACAAGCTCGTTGCCAACAAGGAAAACGAGCTGATGGAGGTCTAAGCACCTCGAACCTGGCCGCCGGGCGCTATCAGCTCGGCGGCGCTTTTTTGTGAGTATCCCATCTTCCTGTGGAAGGAGCGCGCGTGACTAGCGAGTCGAATCGTCGTCTGCCCAAGCCCAAGAACGGCGCCGGCCGCAACCTGCCGGCAGCAGTGGGCGTGGGAGTGGGCCTCGGTGCGCTCGTAGTCCTTGCTGTGTGGCTAGGACCCTTCGCGTGGTACCTCGTCGTGGCGGGAGCTGTGGCAGTGGCTATGTGGGAGGTCCTCACGCGCCTGCGTGAGCACTCTTTCTTCATTCCGCGCACCCTGCTTATCATCCTTGGCCAAGCCATGGTATGGATTTCGTGGCCGCTCGGCGCCCCTGGCCTCGTGGCGGTCTACGTCGTGGCTGTGTTGGTTTTGATGTTCGGGAGGCTGTTCCACAACGGACGCCATCGCCCGCCAATCAACTATCTGCGCGACATGTCCGTGGGTCTGTTCGTATTGACCTGGATTCCGCTCTTCGCCACGTTTGCGGCGATGCTGTCTCGCGTGGAGACTCCGTTTGCGTCAGGCGCGGCGTCGATTGTCGCGTTCATGCTGTGCGTGGTGGCTTCCGATACCGGCGGCTATGTGGCAGGTGTGATGTTTGGCGCGCACCCGATGGCGCCTGCAGTCAGCCCCAAGAAGTCCTGGGAGGGCTTCCTCGGCTCCGTCATCTTCGGCGTCATAACAGGCGCACTCAGCGTCAAGCTCCTTCTGCATCATGACGCCTGGGTAGGCGCAATCATGGGCTTGGGCCTTGTCTTCTGCGCAACGCTCGGCGACTTGGTGGAGTCCCAGTTCAAGCGCGAGCTTGGCATCAAAGATATGTCCCAAATTCTGCCCGGTCATGGTGGACTCATGGACCGCTTGGACGGAATGCTTCCCTCAGCCATGGTGACGTGGGTGGCTGTGAACTTCCTTGCAAACTTCCACGGTTTTTAGAATTCACTCCGAAGCCCAAAAACAAATATTCTCCCTACCGCACAAGCGAAGAAGCTTGAGGGCAGGGAGATTCGTTGTTTTAGCGGTGTTGCTTGGCTTGCTTGCGTACCTGGCGGCGCAGCTCGAACATGCGCCACATGCCGACGAGGGCCATGATGAGCGCGCCTGCAATAGCAAAGATGAGGTAGGCAATGCCGGCAGGGAATTCACCGGACCAGTTGAGGAAGTTCATCGGCACCTTCTGCTGATTCTGCAGGATAAACACAATGAGAACGATGAGCAGCAGGAATCCCACGATCAGCGCAACCCAGGTGCTGGCTGCAAAGGAGCCCTTGACCTTGGCGTCTTCACTCGAGGAATACGTAGTCTCAACCTCAGAGTGCGTTGCCGGGGCAGTCTCCGTCACGTAATCACCGGTGTGCTCGGCGGTGGGCTCATTGGCGGGAAATTCTTGATTTGTCATGTAACCATTTAATCCTGTGGGCTGTCGGTTGCGCCACTTTAGACCAGTCTCAATTGGGTAAAAGTACTGAAAACGTGGAAAAATGGGCGGAACCATGGCTGAACCTTTGAAACTTAATTTCTCCGCCCCTCGGCGCGGTTTGCCGCCGAAACATTTTGCGGATCTGACTCAGGACGAGCGCATCGCTGTGCTCGCCGAACTTGGCCTGCCCAAGTTCCGCGCCAACCAATTAGCCAAGCACTATTATGTACACCGCACCGCAGACGTCGAAGAGATGACTGACATCCCGGCGAATAAGCGTGCCGAATTGCAGGAACGGCTTTTCCCAAATCTTATGGAACCCATCCGTCAGACCTCCACTGACGACGGGGAGACTACGAAGTCGCTGTGGCGCCTGCACGACGGCACCATGCTGGAGTCGGTGCTCATGCGGTACCCGGGCCGCGCCACGCTGTGCATTTCCTCCCAGGCCGGCTGCGGTATGGCATGCCCGTTCTGTGCCACCGGCCAGGGTGGCCTTGATCGCAACCTCTCCACAGCTGAGATCGTCGAGCAGTTCCGCCTCGCAGCCAAGCTCATGGAGGACGAGGGCGGCCGCTTGACCAACGTCGTATTCATGGGCATGGGTGAGCCGCTGGCTAACTACAAGCGCGTTGTGCACGCAGTGCGCCAGATTACCGGCCAGGACCTGGAAGGCTTCGGCCTTTCCCAGCGTAACGTCACTGTGTCTACCGTTGGCTTGGCCCCAGCAATTCGCAAGCTTGCCGACGAAGACCTGTCCTGCACCCTGGCAGTATCGCTGCACACCCCGGACGACGAACTCCGTGACTCGCTCGTACCAGTCAACAACCGCTGGCCGGTGGAGGAGGTGCTGGATGCTGCCCGCTACTACGCCGACAAGTCCGGCCGCCGCGTCTCCATTGAGTACGCGCTTATCCGTGACAAGAACGATCAGGACTTCCGCGCAGACATGCTCGGCCAGAAGCTGCACCGCGCGCTTGGCTCCAAGGTCCACGTGAATGTCATTCCACTGAACCCGACGCCGGGTTCCGAGTGGGACGCCGCGCCAAAGGCTCGCCAGGACGAGTTCGTCCGCCGCGTCATTGCTCAAGGCGTGCCATGCACCGTTCGCGACACCAAGGGCGACGAGATCGCCGCCGCCTGTGGCCAGCTGGCTGCCGACGAACGCGAGTCTGCCTAAGCATTCAGGCACTGGCTCGCGCCTAGCCGCCCCAGCTCATGTTCCCCCGCCCCTCAAGCACAACGAAGCCCCCTCGTCCCAAAGGACAAGGGGGCTTCAGGGTCCTAAGACTTAGCGAACAGCCTTACGCCCGGTGCCGCGCTCGACGCGCAGGTGGGAAACGCGGGAAGGCTCGATGTTCAGGGCACGCAGCTCGCCGTCGTTAAGCTCAGCGTAGGCGCCGGAAACCGTCTTCTGGTCGTATACCCAGTCCGGCTCGACGTGGCCAACAGGCTGGTTGCGAGCGGTAACAGTGCGAACCTGGGAGAGATTCGGGCGAAGCGCGAAGAGCACCAAGCCGAGAGCAATGACGATAGCCAGTACAGCGAGCCACACGGTCTCAACGTGGCCCTTGTGGTTACCGAAGTTGTAAGCAACCAGGAAGATCACGGAAATCCAGCCGGCGATCTGAACTCCAGAGCGGCTGATGCGGGACCAACCAAAACCTGCGGACGGGACGTCCTCAGTGGAAACGCCGTCGAAAACCTGCGGTGCCGGCTTGTGGGAAGACACTTGCTCTCCTTTGCGTGTACATGGCGCACTCTGCGCGCGCGCATGAAATGCCATTTATTCTGTGTAGTAGTTTAAATCATCCTCGCCGCGTTAGCGAAGAAACACCCCCGGCAATTTCGTTCACGCAATTACTGACCCACCCGCTAGGGTTGGAGAGGTGAGTACACAGCGCATTCTTATTCTCGGATCCACGGGCTCCATCGGCACCCAGGCACTGGAAGTTATCGCCGATAACCCGGATAAATTTACCGTCGTAGGCATTGCTGCCGGCGGTTCTAATCCGCAGCTGGTCATCGAGCAAGCGCAGCGCCTCAACCTTTCGTTTGACCACGTTGCCGTGGCGAATGAGCAGGCCGCGCACCAGGTCTCGGAAGCCCTTGGCGGACAGGTTCGCTCCGGTGCAGATGCCGCAGAACAGCTTGTGCGCTCCATCGAAGCAGACAAGGTGCTCAATGCACTAGTTGGCTCGATGGGCTTGCGCTCCACGATTGCGACGCTAGAAAAGGGGGAGTACCTCGCATTAGCGAATAAGGAATCCCTCGTCGCGGGCGGTCACATCGTGACTCAGCTGGCTAAGCCGGGGCAGATTATCCCCGTCGATTCCGAGCACTCCGCCATGGCGCAATGCCTGCGCGCGGGTGAGGACGTAGAGCTCGGCAAGCTCGTCCTCACCGCATCCGGCGGTCCTTTCCGTGGCTGGTCCCGCGAAGAGATGTGGGACGTTACTCCGCAGCAGGCCGCGCAGCACCCCACCTGGTCTATGGGGCAGATGAACACGCTTAACTCCGCCACCCTCATTAATAAGGGCCTAGAACTCATCGAGGCGACGCTGCTCTTCGATATCGAGCCCGAGCGCATCGACGTCACAGTACATCCGCAGTCCATCGTTCACTCGATGGCCACCTTCACCGATGGTTGCACGATTGCGCAGGCATCGCCGCCCTCGATGAAGCTGCCGATTTCGTTGGCGCTGGATTGGCCACATCGCGTCCCCGGTGCGCAGCCATCACTGGACTTCTCCCAGGCTCATGACTGGCGCTTTGAGCCGCTTGACGACGTCGCCTTCCCCGCCGTCCAGCTCGCCCGTGAGGCCGCAGCTTCCGGCGGCACGCACCCAGCCGTGTACAACGCCGCCAATGAGGAGGCTGCCGCAGCCTTCTTGTCTGGCCGCATTCATTTCCCAGAAATCGTTGATGTGGTTGGGCAGGTGTTAGGGGAAGCCTCCCAGTTTGCTCGTGTACCCTCAAGCGTCGATGAAGTAATCGCCGTCGAAGGCGAGGCCCGCCGGCGCGCAAATGTGCTGGTGGATTCTTTGGCTCAATAGAAAGCTTTCACCACCATGGCAAATATCCTGGGCATTTTCCTGTTCGCCCTAGGAATCGGCATTACCGTTGCCTTACACGAGGCGGGACACATGTTTAGTGCCCGTGCTTTTGGCATGCGCGTGCGCCGTTTCTACATTGGTTTTGGCCCTAAGATTGCGGCGTTTACCCGCGGTCACACCGAGTATGGTCTGGCCGCGTTTCCCGTGGGTGGATTCTGCGACATCGCTGGAATGACTGCTCAGGATGATTTCCTCACCGAGGAAGAAGAGCCTTATGCGATGTATAAGAAGCCTGCGTGGCAGCGCGTCATCGTGATGGTCGGCGGCATCGCCGTGAACCTTCTTCTGGGCTTTATCATCTTGCTGCTCATTGCCATGACTACCGGCCTTCCTAACCCAGACGCTGACGTGCGCCCGCGCGTGGGCGAAGTTGTGTGCTCCGCTGACCAGAACCTGCAGGGTGAGCTCGAGAAGTGCCAAGGTAAGGGGCCAGCTGGTGAAGCGGGCGTGGAAGTGGGTGACATTGTTCTCGCGATCGATGGCAAGCCACTGGAGAACTTCACCCAGCTGCGCGAGGAAGTCATGGCGCGGCCAGGGGAGACGGTCCAGTTGCGCGTCGAGCGCGATGGTGCTGTGCAGAACTTCGACGTCACACTCGACAAGGTCAAGCGCCTCAACGGTGAGGGCAAGCTTGTCGACGCTGGATCCATCGGCCTGAGCAACCAAGTCATCGATATCGTCGAGAAGCACGACTTCATCGGCGCTTTCCCCGCAACAGCGCGCTACACCACGTACGTTCTGGACGCCACTGTTGGCGGCATCATTCAATTCCCAGCGAAAATTCCTGGGGTGGTGGCGTCCATCTTTGGCCACGAGCGTGACGTCAATGGTCCGATGTCTGTGGTCGGCGCTTCCCGCGTGGGCGGTGAGCTCGTCGCGCGTAGTTTGTGGTCGACCTTCTTCATGATGCTGGCGACGCTGAATTTCTTCCTCGCTTTGTTCAACCTCATCCCGCTGCCTCCTTTTGATGGCGGTCACATTGCGGTGATTTTCTACGAGAAAATCCGAGATGGTATCCGCAGGCTTTTGGGCAAGGAGCCTAAGGGACCGGCCGATTACACTGCGCTAATGCCGGTAACTTATGTCATCGCGGCCCTCTTGATGACTGTTGGTGCGCTCATCATCGTGGCCGACGTGGTCAACCCGATTCGCCTCTTCGGCTAGGAGCCAGGGCAGGGGAATTTTGACGCTCGGTGCTAGAGTGGGGACGTTAAGCCCCCATCTAATTCCATGCTTTAACAAGGAGCGCACATGTCGAACCCCATCGGTCTCGGTATCCCGGACGGCCCACCACCAACCTTGGCTCCGCGTCGCAAAACCCGTCAGCTTTTCGTGGGCCCAGTCGGTGTAGGTTCCGAACACCCGATTTCGGTGCAGTCGATGACCACCACCAAGACCCACGACATTAACGCCACCCTGCAGCAGATTGCACAGCTGACGGCCACCGGCTGCGACATCGTTCGTGTCGCTTGCCCAAAGCCTGTCGATGCCGAGGCACTTCCGGCCATCGCCAAGAAGTCTCCGATCCCGGTTATCGCTGATATCCACTTCCAGCCGAAGTACATCTTCCAGGCTATCGACGCTGGCTGCGCCGCTGTCCGCGTGAACCCAGGCAACATCAAGGAGTTCGACGGCCGCGTCAAGGAGGTTGCTAAGGCAGCCGGCGACGCTGGCATCCCGATCCGTATCGGTGTCAACGGCGGCTCCTTGGATAAGCGACTGCTGGAGAAGTATGGCAAGGCCACCCCTGAAGCTCTCGTTGAGTCCGCTATCTGGGAGGCTGGACTCTTCGAGGAGCACGGCTTCGGCGACATTGCCATCTCCGTAAAGCACTCTGACCCAGTCCTGATGGTTGAGGCTTACCGCCAACTGGCTGCAAAGACTGACTACCCGCTGCACCTCGGTGTGACCGAGGCTGGCCCTAAATTCATGGGCACCATCAAGTCCTCCGTTGCCTTCGGCGCACTTCTGGCCGAGGGCATCGGTGACACCATCCGTGTTTCCCTCTCCGCTGATCCGGTTGAGGAAATCAAGGTCGGTGACCAGATCCTGCAGTCTCTCAACTTGCGTCCGCGCAAGCTGGAGATCGTCTCCTGCCCGTCCTGTGGCCGCGCACAGGTCGACGTGTACAAGCTCGCCGAGGAAGTAACCGCAGGCCTCGAGGGCATGGAGTTCCCGCTCCGTGTCGCCGTCATGGGCTGCGTTGTTAACGGCCCAGGCGAGGCTCGCGACGCCGACCTCGGTGTTGCATCCGGTAATGGTAAGGGCCAGATCTTCGTTAAAGGCGAAGTGGTCAAGACCGTGCCCGAGTCGCAGATCGTGGAGACTCTTATCGAGGAAGCAATGCGTATCGCCGACGAGCAGGGCCTGGAAGCCGTCGAAGGCGCCAAGGCTGAGGTTCGCGTGACTCGCTAGTATCGCTGCCATAAATTCACAGCTTTGTCCGCCCTGCACTCCGGTGTGGGGCGGACTTTTTGTGTCTCTAGGCTGCTACGATGCCCAACCATGAAGAAGATGGTGGCGCTGCTGTGTGCGGCTTCGGTAGGGGCGTCGTCGCTTGTGGCGTGCACGCCCAAGCCCGTCTCGGCGGAGCCGGTTGCGGAAGAATTCATTTCAGAGATGGAGTCCCGCAACAACGAGGCATTGGCTGAACTTGTCGATGACCCCGATGCCACCACATCGACCCTCGACGCTACCTTCTCTGGTCTGCAGGCCGAAGGACTCGACATCGAGCTGGGTGAGGTAACACAGGACGAGACGCATGCCACCGCGAAGTACAAGGTGACGTGGGACCTTCCGAAGGACCGCACGCTCAGTTACGACACTGAGATGACCTTGACCAAAAAGGACAAAGACTGGCAGGTACGTTGGCAGCCGAGCTTGGTGCATCCGAACCTCGGAGCCCACCAGCACTTGGAGCTGCGCGCGATTGCGGCAAAACGTGCGAGCGTGGTGTCCTCCGATGGAGTGGAGTTGATGTCGCCCGGCTTGCAGTATCGCTTGGTGGTCAATACCACTGAGGTGGGAGACGTGCGTCCATTAGCTGCCAAGATATCCAGCGCTCTGGGCGAAGCACATACCCAGGATGACTCAGTGCCGGAGAAAGAAGCCGGCGAGTTGGCGAAAGAGCTGGAGAAAGTTGAAGGCGACTACTCCGTGGTGCTGCTCAATGAAAAGCAGGTAGAAGCAGTGCGTGCCCGCCTTGGTGAGCCGCAAGGGGTTCGCTTCAACGAAGAGCCAGCGTTGATTACACGGGAGACTGGTTTGGCGCCCGACATTTTGGCGCGTGTGCGGTCCCTGGTGTCAGATGAGATTGATGGCAAGTCCGGATGGTCTGTGTCCGTGGTTAACGAAAATGGTGCGGCGCTTAGCGACGTCGAGCTCCACGAGCCGGAGGCATCCCCTTCGATCCGCGTTAGCTTGGATTACAACGTTCAGCGCGCGGCGCAGGAGGCTGTAAACCTGCGCGCCGACTCGGAGGCGATGCTGGTTGCCATTCGCCCCTCTAACGGAGAGATTTTGGCGGTTGCGCAGACCGAGCGCGCCGATGAGAAGGGTGATATCGCGTTGCAGGGCCAGTTCCCGCCGGGCTCGGTATTCAAGATCATCACGGCTTCGGCGGCTGTGGACAAACAGGGTGCGACTGCTGACACTATTGTTCCGTGCCCAGGCACGATGAACCTTTACGGCCGAACCGTAACCAACTACAATGGCTTTTCGCTGGGATCGGTGCCGATGCGTCAGGCGTTCGCGCAGTCGTGTAACACGACCTTCGCTGAAGTTTCTACGAATCTGAAGGAAGGCGAGCTGAAGAATACGGGCAAGGAGTTTGGGCTTGGGCTCGACTACGAAATCCCTGGTTTGACCACCATTACAGGCTCCATCCCGGAGGGCAAGACTCCGTTGGACCGTACTGAGTCCGGCTATGGACAGGGCACCGACCTTGTCAGCCCCTTTGGAATGGCGCTGGTTTCGGCTACTGTCGCTGCGGGTAAGACCCCGCTTCCTACACTGATCTCAACGCATAAGACGAAGGCCTCAGAAGAGGTGCAGCCGCCTTCCCCGCATGTCCTCGACAATGTTCGAGAGATGATGCGCGCAGTTGTTACGGGCGGTACCGCAGCCGGAATGCAGGCTGGCGGCACGGTTTACGGCAAGACCGGTGAGGCGGAGATCAATGGTGGTTCGCACGCATGGTTTACCGGCTACCGTGACGACGACATCGCCTTCGCAACTCTGGTGGTATTGGGCGGAGGCTCTGAGACCTCAGTGCAAGTGACAGATAGCTTCTTGCAGAAGCTCGATAGCTATCGAGCACAGGGACATCCCGCTGCGCCTACAGGACAAGAAGGCTAGCTCACAACTGAGAGGTCTGGTTAGCGGCCACGTGGGGGAGGGGACTACCATGGTCAACCATGAGTAATCGCGCAAAACTAACCCCCCAAAAGCCCACCCCAATCCGCACCGTTCCGGACTCTATCGAGCGCCCGGAGTACGTGTGGAAGGACTCCGTCCAGGAAGCAATGGGTGAGCCTTTTGTCCAGACCCCTGAGGTCATTGAGGCCATGCGCGAGGCATCCAAGATTGCGGCTAACGCGCTGCAGGAGGCCGGTAAGGCTGTGGCACCCGGCGTGACCACAGATGAGATTGACCGCATCGCGCACGAGTACATGCTGGACCATGGTGCATACCCATCCACGCTGGGCTACATGGGTTTTCCGAAGTCCTGCTGTATTTCTTTGAATGAAATCATCTGCCACGGTATTCCGGACACCACCGTGATTGAGGACGGAGACATCGTCAACATCGACGTCACTGCGTTCAAGAATGGTGTACACGGCGATACTAATGCGACCTTCCTGGCCGGGAATGTCTCTGAGGAGCACAAGCTGCTGGTTGAGCGTACCCACGAGGCAATGATGCGCGGCATTAAGGCGGCAAAGCCAGGCCGTGAGGTTAATGTCATCGGCCGTGTTATTGAGTCTTACGCCAACCGCTTCGGCTACAACGTTGTGCGCGACTTCACCGGCCATGGTGTTGGCCCCACCTTCCACAACGGCTTGGTTGTCTTGCACTACGATTCCACGACCTACCGTGACATCCTAGAACCAGGAATGACCTTGACCATTGAGCCGATGATCAACCTGGGCTCGTTGGACTACGAGATCTGGGACAACGATTGGACCGTTCAGAACGTTGATGGCAAGTTCACGGCTCAGTTCGAGCACACCCTTGTGATAACTAACGATGGTGCCGAGATCCTAACTTTGCCGGACGAAGCCTAAGGCGACAGGCCTAAGCAAAAGAATAGGGCGCGCCTCTGTGTAAGGAGGAGCGCCCTATTACTCATTGTGGCATTGGTCGATGGGCTTACTGCCATCAATATGAAAAAGCTCTAGAAACTTCTACCGAGAACTAGGGGAGGAACCGGAGAAAGAGGACTCAGCAGAAGCCACAGCGGTACGGCCGAATGCTACGTCAATTGCAGTTGGTCGGGGATAAACCATCTCTCAAGTAGTGAAACTATTAACCGGAAAGTTTCCTGGCAAGACGAATGTGGATTTGGCCGCGGTCAATGTTTGCTTTACCAGTCCAGTCCCAAGAGAGCATTTTCAGTCACTTCAGGGAGCGCGGGGTGAATCCAGTACTGCTTACGCGTGAAATCGCGCATGTCAAGGCCGTATACCATTGCTGTGATGAGCTGCTGGATGAGCGTCGAAGCCTGCGGGCCCATGTAATGGGCTCCTAGGAGGCGTCCAGTTTTCCTGTCGGCCACCAGCTTACAAATCCCCGTGGAGTCTTCCATAGCCCAACCGTATGCAACGTCGCCGTAGTTTTGGACCTTGACAGTAACGTCGAAGCCTTGCTCGCGTGCGTCTGCTTCAGTGAGACCTACAGAGGCGATTTGCGGATGGGTGAAGACTGCGGCTGGAACGAAATCATGTGGCATCTTCTGCAGATCCTCAGGATGTAGGAGATTGTGCTGCACTGCACGGGTTTCGGCGTTGGCCACATGCTTGAGCATGTAGGGGGAGGAGACGTCGCCAAGCGCCCAAACGCCCGCGACCGAAGTACGGCCGTACTCGTCGACCTTGATACGTCCGTCTTCGCGCAGCTCAATGCCTGCCGAGTCCAAGCCTAGGAGGTCTGCATTTGGTTTGCGGCCAGTCGCCACGAGGATAGCTTCAGCCTCTACGGTAGATCCGTCGTCGAGAGACAAGGACACGCCACTGTCGTTTTGGGTCAGCTGTGTACCGTTCGCGATACGCACGTCGAAGCGTTCGCGTGCAATCTCGTTGAACCGAGAAACGATGTCCTCATCCAAATGACGAAGCAGCTTCTCCGAGCGGTTGACCACCGTAACCTTGGTGCCCAGTCCGTCAAACACGTGCGCAAACTCCATCGCAATGTAACCGCCGCCCACGATAATGAGGCTCTTTGGCTGCTTAGGCATCCGCATGATGTCTTCATTGGTGTAGTACTTAACACCGGATTCTGCATATACCTCAGGAATGGTGGGGCGGGAACCCGCGGCGATGACGATTTGATCGCCCGTGATGACGTCATCCCCAACCGCAATGGTCTTCGGGCCAACGAAAGTTGCGTGCTTGTCGAACACCGTAATGTTGGGGGTCTCGTCGCCACGGCGATAAGCCTCGCCGCCCTCCGCGATCTTGTCGATGCGATTGACAAAGACTCGCTCGATGATGGACTGCCAGTCGACGTTGTTTACCTGGGCGTCAATTCCGAGGCGCTGACCTTCCTTGGCGGCGTATGCAAGGTCTGCTGCGTAGACGTACATCTTAGTGGGGATACAGCCTACGTTAAGACACGTTCCGCCAAAGGTGCCTTCCTCAACGATGGCTATCTTTTTGTTCTCGAAATCCTCGGATGGAATCGAGTTTCCTGAACCAGTTCCGATGATGATCAGATCGAAATGTTCTGCTTGTGCGTTCTGCGGCGTTGTCGTAGACATAGTTCTCCTTATTTATAGGGGGTTGGATTAGGTGTTGTGGTGGGCGGGATAGTTTTAGAGCACCGTGGGTAGCCATTCGTCGACTACTCGAAATGCTTCGTTCCGGATCGGCTCGCGAGATAGGAAAACATCATGACGAGCTCCTTTAAGCGGGCGAAGGGTGTAATGAGAGCCAAGCTCTTTGGCCCATTTTTGTGATTGTTTGACGTCAATGACCGCATCGGCGTAATTGAGCTCTTCCGAATATGGAGCTGAGAACATCGACTTTGTTGAGGTGAGTGTGAGGATCGGTACGCCGACATCAACACGGCCAGAATGAATAATGTCGAATCCCTTGAATACTGCGCGTGCCCAGCCGATGTATTTCTTATGACCGCCCAACGGCTTCTTTTCAAGGTCGTAGTCCCATTCGCCGTAGCGGCTGGCATGGATCGAATCGCCAAAGGCGGTGAGATTGCCGCCGTGGAGCGCAATATGTGGGGTGACCTTGCCGAAGAAATAGAACAAAGGCTTCGCGGCCTTGAAGGCGAGGGGTGGAATGCCCATCATGTCCAGCCATGGGCTGTTGAGTACTAGCGCTGCGATTCGTTCGTGTCGAGCGGGGTCGGTGCGACGCAAGGCATCGAGCCACAGCGGCACGATTATGCCTGCTGTTGAATGCGCAACCATGATGACCTTTTGCTGCGGCAGGGCATCGAGAGCGGCATTGAGGTCCTTCTCGTAGAAGTGCATGTCGGAGATGTAGTGCCACTTTTGGTGGGGTTCGTGAGAGCGTCCGCACTTACGCAAATCTAGTCCATAAAATGCATAGCCTTTGTTGTGAAAATGCTCCGCTACGTGTTTATGGAAGAAGTAGTCGGTCATGCCGTGCACCCAAATCATTGCGACACGGTCGCTGAGATCCTCGTTATCTGGGTTGTAACGGATCAATGTGGCGTGGACGTCGCCTTCGCCGTCAGGATCCGCGCCCAAGGGCAGATCCGCGGCCATAAATCCTGGGCCCAGGATGTCATCAGTCCATTGCAAGGTTGACTCAGTCATACCGACCAGTTTAGGCATACAACGCAAATCCGGTGTTGCGGTGGCGTAGTGATGTGGCTGGGGAGATTTTCACCGAAGGAGACAAGATGCGTAGGGGGCAGCCGCGTGTGAAAACCGGACTTTTTCCCGCATACGGAATCCCCATTTTGATGCTAAAGGCGTAAGGTGGGTAGGTAATGCGTGACGCGTCCCTTGTTATGTGCCGTTGCCAGAGATGCTGTGCTTGTGTTTAAGCCAGCATGTTTAAGACAGCGGAGCGTAAAAGGTAGGCGAAAACGTGCAACGCTAGAAGACTGCGTTCGACGGCTCTGGGCTGTTCGAGCGAGTGATAATTTTCAATCTGAAGAGGTAATAGCAAGGTGTCCTCCGACAAGAAGACAGCACAAGTTGTAGATGAGGTAGATGTAGCCCTCGTTGGCGCAGGTATCATGAGCGCCACCCTGGGTGCCATGCTCCGTGAGCTGGAGCCAAGCTGGACCCAGATGGTTTTCGAGCGTCTCGACGGACCTGCACTTGAGTCCTCCTCCCCATGGAACAACGCTGGTACCGGCCACTCTGCTCTGTGCGAGCTCAACTACACTCCAGAGAAGAACGGTCGCATCGACGTTTCCAAGGCGCTGGGCATTAACGAGAAGTTCCAGGTTTCCCGCCAGTTCTGGGCACACCAGCTCAACAACGGCATCCTGACCGACCCAAAGGCTTTCATTAACCCGGTTCCGCACGTTTCCTTCGCTCAGGGATCCATCCAGGTTGATTACCTCAAGCGTCGTTTTGATGCTTTGAAGGACAACCACATGTTCCCGAACATGCAGTTCTCTGACGATGACGCTACCTTCCAGGAAATGCTGCCACTGATGTCCAAGGGCCGCGACTTTAACTCCCAGAAGGTTGCTATCTCCTGGACTGAAGCAGGTACTGACGTAAACTTCGGCGCCCTGACGAAGCAGTTCTTCACCGCTGCTAAAGCCGCCGGCACCGAGATCCGCTACGGTCATGAGGTCGTCGACATTAAGCGCGATGGCTCTACCTGGAAGGTCTACTCCAAGAACCTGCACACCGGTGACTACACCGTTGTCCGCGCGAAGTTCGTCTTCGTCGGTGCTGGTGGATACGCTCTTGACCTTCTGCGTAAGGCTGGCGTTCGCGAGGTTTCTGGTTTCGCAGGCTTCCCGGTTTCCGGTCTGTGGTTGCGCGCTAAGAACCCTGAGCTGGTTAAGCAGCATCACGCCAAGGTTTACGGCAAGGCTGCTGTGGGCGCTCCTCCAATGTCGGTTCCGCACCTTGATACCCGCGTTATCGACGGTGAACAGGGCCTGCTCTTCGGCCCATACGGTGGTTGGTCCCCGAAGTTCTTGAAGAAGGGTTCTTACCTCGACCTCTTCAAGTCCATTCGCTTGGACAACATTCCTTCCTACTTGGGCGTTGCAGCTCAAGAGTTTGGTTTGACCAAGTACCTGGTTTCTGAGGTCCTCAAGGACTTCGACAAGCGCGTCGAGACCCTGAAGGAATACGTTCCTTCCGCAGACCCAGCAGACTGGGAGACCGTCATTGCTGGCCAGCGCGTTCAGGTCATCAAGCCAGCAGCTGCACCGCACTTCGGCTCCCTCGAGTTCGGCACCACCCTGATCAACAACCCAGAGGGTAACATCGCCGGTCTGCTCGGTGCTTCCCCAGGCGCTTCCATCACCCCGGCCGTCATGGTCGAGTTGCTGGAGCGTTGCTTCGGTGAGCACATGATTCAGTGGGGCGACAAGATCCAGGAAATGATTCCTTCCTACGGCATCAAGCTGTCCAAGGACAAGAAGCTCTACAACGAGATGTGGGACTACACCCAGAAGACCCTGAAGCTCGACCAAAAGTAAGCCATTCCGGCTGCTTCACAAGCGCACCCCACCACATTACAAACGTAATTGGTGGGGTGCGCGGCGTTCCGCCCCAGCTGCCTTAAGTGCCGCAATAAGTCAGGTAGCCCTCGGTATCACCGGGAGTTTCAAATTTTTCGTTCGGCTGCCTTGGATGCGTGACTGCGTGGAGGAACTCTTGGAACAAATCCAAGTCCAGCAGGGCCGCCTCAACATTGTGTGGACGCGGAATGACGCGCGGCAGCGGAGGCACCGCAGCCGCCGCGGCGCCTGAGACGCGTTTGCGGTAGTCCTTGAGGAAAGAAGTGTCGGGCGCATCTGTGCAATCACGAAGCAGGTGGTCCAGCGCATCAGGCTCACCATGCAAAGCCTTGGCCAGGCCCTGATTAGCAAGAGTGAAGTCAGCACCCGATTGCGCCAGCGCCGCGAAGTACTCGCCACCCTCTTCGAAGCCAAAGCGCTGCTGGAAGTCACGCTTGCGTTGGTCCTCGAAGCGCTTGTAGAAGCCATTGATGGTTTCTTGGGCATAGGCGATAGCGGCGTCGGGGGAGGCGTCGAAAAGCGGCAGCATGCTCTCCGCCAGCCGGGCGAAGTTCCACCCGAGAATTTCTGGCTGATTGCGAAAGCGGTAGCGTCCCTGCGCATCGATCGAGCTAAACCACGTGTCAGGGTCGTAGGACTCCATGAAGGCACACGGCCCGTAATCGATGGTCTGGCCCGAAAGCGTGGTGTTGTCGGTGTTCATCACGCCGTGAATAAAGCCCACGTGCTGCCACGCGGCAACGGTAGCGATTTGTGCGTCCATCGCACGCGAGTACAGCTCTTTGTAGTCGCTGCCGGGATAATGCCGCGCGATGGTGTAGTTGGCAAGGTCCTCCAGCTGGCCGGTTTGCGCAGCGTAGTGGAATGAACCGATACGAATGTGGCTGGCAGCCACGCGCACTAAAACGCCTGCTTCCTCCACCATCTGGCGCTGGATCTTGCGGCCGGTAGAAATAACCGCCAGAGAGCGCGTCGTAGGAATTCCCAGCGCATGCATGGCTTCCGAAAAGAGGTATTCGCGCAGCATCGAGCGTAAGGTGCCGCGTCCATCAGAACCAAGGCGCGAGTACGGGGTGGGGCCAGTGCCCTTGGTATGGAGGTCCCAGCGGCCAGATTCGTTTTCTATCTCGCCGAGCAACAGCGCGCGGCCGTCCCCCATCGTGGGGTTGAACTGCCCGAATTGGTAGCCCGCATATGCCATGGCGTGGGGTTGCTCATCGGTGCTGCGGCCCAGCAAGAACTCAATGCCCGCTGGGGAACGCAGCCAGTCGACGTCCAGCCCAAGCTCGGCGGCCAATGCCTCGTTCACGATGACTACCTGCGGCTGGGGCTGTTCCTCGCCGCGGCTTGGGCGGACCATCCCCGGCAGGCTGCGAGCGAAAGTATGGGAAAGCTCGAAAGGAATCTTCACTCCTATGACTCCAGTTCGCCGCGCACTCGAATGTGGATGGATCCGCCCACCCAGATGTTCGCGCCGTCGTCAGCAATGTGCACCAGGCCATCGCGTCCTAACTGGCTGCCCTGGCGCGCGGTGTAGCGAGCAGGAACGAGCTCGCGCTCACGCATGAATTGCGCGGCACCGCCGTTGAAAGAACCGGTGACTGGGTCCTCAAATTTACGGGTGAAGGCACGAACTTCGTAAAGGGGCTGGCCTTCGGTGGGATTGGCCGCAAGGCCCACCACGCCGACTTTGATATCGCGGGAGTAAGAGGGACGCAACGCGCGCACGGTGTCCGCATCGGCGAGCTGCACGAGGCGCCATCCCGGGCCGTTGTCCACCCATGCGGCATCAACGATGTCGTCGCTGCTCACCCCCAGTGCATCTGCTGTCTCCGCGAGTTCTGATTCGCCGAGCGCACCCGAGCGCTGGAGCTCCGGCGTGGCGAAGGAGAAGACGCGATCCTCTTGCTTGATACGCACTAAACCAACACCGCACTCTTGGACCAAGTCGCCTTCCTTGCCAGTGAGCTCAGCGAAGACGCAGGCTGTGCCAAGCGTTGGGTGCCCAGCAAAAGGAAACTCCTCGTGCGGCGTGAAAATCCTGACGCGGTAGTCCGCATCGGGGGTTGTGGGGCGCAGCAGAAAGGTCGTTTCAGAGAAGTTGGTCCAGTTGGCTATGTGCTGCATCTGTTCGCTGCTGAGCTCATCAGCACCGGCAATGACGGCTAGCGGATTGCCAGAAAAGGCAGTGGTGGCAAAGACATCTACTTCGAAGTACTCGTGACGCATGGCCACCAGCATACGGGTCTGGGGCTATCCTAAAAGGCATGAGCGAAGCACTCTTTAGCCGCATCGAACCGATCCAAGTGATGGCTGACGGAACCGTCAAACAGGTCAACCCTTTTTCCGGCACTGAAGTGTGGACCGTACCCGGCAGGGGAAACCGTCCGTTCTCCCACGCCCCGGAGAGTCCCGAGCCCCTAGCAGTAGGGGCGCATACCTCCACGTGTGCGTTTTGCTCCGACCGCAAACTTGATACCCCGCCTGAAAAGTCACGCATCCTAGGCTCCGGCGAGGTGCTCCGTGGCGTGGGCGCAGCGGACCTGGACCATACTGAGCCTGCGTTTCGTCGAGTGCCCAATCTCTTCGAGATCGTCTCCTATGACTACTGGACCGCGAACTACCAGTACAAGATGGATGACGAGTCGGCCGAGCGAATGCACGCCTATATCGCCGACCCCGCAGGCCGCGAACACGTTCTCAAGACCGTACGCACCAAGCTGAAAGCCGCGGGCAAGGACGCTGAGGTGAGGGAGGAGGAACTGCTCGCGCAGGCCGGCTGCTTCTTCGGCGGTGGGCACGACGTCATCATTGGCTCCCGCCACTTTGTCGACGGCGCTACGGATGACTCGCAGCTGGCGTCCTCAGGCACGCTGAGCCCAGACGAGCACTTCTTGCTGACTTCCTTTACCGCGGACTCCATGCGGGATCTCTACGCCCGTAACCGCTATGCCGATTACGTAGTGGCCTTTCAGAACTGGCTGGCACCCGCCGGAGCGTCCTTCGAGCACCTGCACAAGCAGCTCGTCGCCATCGATGACCTCAGTATGTCTGCCATGCGGGAAAATGACATCCTGCGCTCGCATCCCAATATGTACAACGATTGGGCCGTGGGGTACGCCGCACAGCACAACCTGGTTATCGCTGAGAATGACTACGCGGTGCTCTTCGCAGGCTTTGGTCACCGCTATCCCACGCTGGAGCTCTTCTCCAAGTCGAGGCACTGCGCCCCCTGGGAGCAAACCCCGGGTGAGATCCGCGGAATGTCAGACCTCATGCACGCCGCACACGCGGCCGTGGGCCCAGATGTTGCGTGCAATGAGGAATGGCACCACAAGGCGCCTTCGGTTGATGTGGCGCAACCGTGGCGCGTCATGATTAAGCTGCGCGTGTCGACGCTCGCCGGTTTCGAGGGCGGTACCAAGGTCTACATCAACACCATTTCTCCGTGGGACCTGCGCGACCGCATCGTTGACTCAATGTACAGCTTGCGCGAGCGCGGGAAGCTGGCTTCGGGCATCGCGATTGCCACCGAGTGCCGGCTGGAGCGCAACAGCCTGCGCTATCTCTCATCTCGCCAAAGCTAGACCGCTTGTCAAAAGCTAGACCACGAGAGTGAGTTCGAGCTTGCCCGGCTGCGGGCCCTCGACCGTGAGGCCTGCCGCCGAGGCGATTGCTGCGACGTCGTCAACGGCGTAGGCATCAGCGGGGGAGAGCGCCAAGATTCGTGCCAGCTGGCCCTTGTAATGCTTATTGAAGTGCGAGACGACCTTGCGCGAGCCATCCTCCTGGACCGACTCCACGCGAATGGTGACCGCCTGTTTAAACTTGCCCAGCTGTTGGTAAGTGCCCGAGCGCATGTCCACGACGAGCTCACCTGATTGCGCAACCTCAGCGAGTTGCTCCGTGATGGCCTTCCCCCAGCGCGATTTCAACGTCGGCGTTTCGCCGTCCTTGGTCGGCAGCTTCGTTCCTCCGGAGAGGCGGTAATGCGGAATCATGTCGCTGGCGCGGGTAATGCCAAATAATGCGTCGCCAATGGCGAGCCGAGCGCGTGCGGCAGGCGGCAACGTGGCGGCATCGAGCGCGTCGTAAAGCACGCCCGTAAAACGCTCAATCGCGGGCATCGTGGGAGAGGCGAAAAGCTCGGTGTTGGATTCTGCTTCCGGCCGCAACTTCTCAGAGATACCGAGCACCTCGAGCGCCTTGTCGACGTCGAGTTGTGCCAGGTCCGCGGCTATGTCCTGGCGGACAGGATTGAGCGCGGGGAAAGAAAGCTCGTCCCAATTCAGTGGGGCGCCGGTGCCGCCATGGGCCTTTGTTTCAGAAGGTGGGAGGAGAATGAGCATAGGTAAATACTAGCGATGTAGAGTGCTAAGCATGATTACTCGCCTTTCAAATCTCTTCCTTCGTACTCTGCGCGAAGATCCGGCAGATGCCGAAGTCCTCAGCCACAAGCTTCTCGTTCGTGCAGGATACGTGCGCCGCGCCGCGCCGGGCGTGTACACCTGGCTGCCGCTGGGTCTGCGCACCCTGACCAAGATTGAAAACATCGTGCGCGAGGAGATGAACGCCATTGGCGGCCAGGAGATGCTCTTCCCGGCACTTCTGCCGCGCGAGCCTTACGAGCTGACGGATCGCTGGACCGAGTACGGCGACAACCTCTTCCGCCTTAAGGACCGCAAGGGCGCTGACATGCTCCTCGGCCCAACCCACGAGGAGATGTTCGCGGGTGCCGTGAAGGACATGTACTCCTCCTACAAGGACTTCCCAGTTACCCTGTACCAAATCCAGACCAAGTACCGCGACGAGGAGCGCCCGCGTGCGGGCATCCTGCGCGGCCGCGAGTTCGTGATGAAGGATTCTTACTCCTTTGACATGACGGACGAGGGCTTGGACGAGTCCTACATGCGCCACCGAAAGGCTTACCAGAACATCTTTAACCGTCTGGAGATTGACTACGCCATCTGTAAGGCAACGTCTGGTGCCATGGGCGGCTCTGCTTCCGAAGAGTTCCTGGCTGTTTCCCCGGCAGGCGAGGACACCTTCGTGCGCGCCACCGAGGGCGATTATGCGGCCAACGTTGAGGCAGTGGTGACCCCAGCTCCGGAGGAGACCCCGCTGGAGGGCCTTGCTGAGGCTAAGGTTTACGAGACCCCGGATTCTGAGACCATTGACACCCTGGTGGAGTGGGCGAACTCCGAGGGCATTCAGGTTAATGGCCGCGCTGTGACCGGTGCGGACACCCTGAAGTGCATGGTCATCAAGGTTGCTCACCCTACGGTCAACGACGGCGAGACCGAGAAGGGGTGGGAGCTGGCTGCAGTTCTCATCCCGGGTGACCGTGCGCTTGATGAGAAGCGTTTGGAAGCTTCCCTGGAGCCTGCCGAGTTTGAGCTGGCTACGGATGAGGACTTCAAGGCAAACCCATTCCTGGTCCGCGGTTACGTAGGCCCGCGTGCTCTCAACGCCAATGGCGTCAAGGTTTATGCGGATCCGCGCGTGGTGAAGGGCTCCTCCTGGATCACCGGTGCGGATGAGAAGAACCACCACGTGGTGAACTGCGTGGCTGGCCGCGACTTTGAGGTCGACGAGTTCATTGAGGCAGCTGAGATCAAGGAAGGCGATCCAGCACCAGGTGGCATGGGTACCTTGACCCTGGAGCGCGGCATTGAGCTCGGCCACATCTTCCAGCTGGGCCGCAAGTACACCAAGGCTTTCGACGTCCAGATTCTGGACGAGAACGGCAAGCGCGCCGTTCCGACCATGGGCTCCTACGGCATTGGTGTTTCCCGCATGATGGCTGTTCTGGCTGAGCAGCAGGCGGATGAGAAGGGCCTGCGCTGGCCTGTCGACGTCGCGCCGTTCCAGGTACACGTCGCCGTTGCGAACAAGGACGCCGCTGCACTTGAGGCAGGTCAGAAGCTGGTGGAGGATCTGGATGCTGCGGGCATTGAGGTGCTTTTCGACGACCGCCCCAAGGTTTCCCCAGGCGTGAAGTTCAAGGATGCTGAGCTCCTCGGTATGCCGTTCATCGCCATTCTCGGCCGTTCCTTCGCGGACGGAATCATTGAGCTGCGCATCCGCGGCGGCGAGACCCTTGAGGTCCCAGCCGATGAGATCGTAGACAAGCTCCTCGAGCTCGTGCGCGGTTGAGTCGTTCTGTTAGGGTGCGCTGTTAGCGCGTGCTGTTAGGGTGCGCTGTTAGCGCGTGCTGGTAAGGCGCAGGTACCGCTGCATGTAAATAAGGCTTCCAATCTTGTGATTTGGCGGCCTTATTTGCGTATATAGGTACCTGGCAGCTGGGGCCTCACCGGCTGCGCGGGTTCGCGGGGCGTTTCCGAGTGGGGGCGGTTTGTGGGGTGCTGCTTCTGGGTGCGGTGCGCGGGGTTGAGGCGAGCCGTTAGAGGGCGAGTACCGCTCTGTGTAAATAGGGCAGCTGTTTGCCGTGTTTTAGGGGGCCTATTTGCATACAGAAGTACGTTGCTGGGATACAAAGCGGTGGGTTGCTGGGAACACACTAAGGCCCTGCGCTCTAGCTGCTTTCGTGAAGCCTGCTAGAGGGCAGGGCCTTATGGCACGTATGGGTGTGGCTTTAGTAGCCGCCGACTGGGCCACCGCAGTTGGGCCAAGCGCCAGCGCCCTGGGCGGCAAGCACCTGTTCAGCAACAGCGATCTGCTGCTCCTTGGTGGCTTGGTCTGCGGTCGGTGCGTACTGCTGTCCGCCGAATCCTGACCAGGTTTGGGCGCTGAACTGGAGGCCGCCGTAGTAGCCGTTACCAGTGTTAACCTGCCAGTTGCCGCCGGACTCGCACGCTGCCACCTGGTCCCACGCGGAGACCGGTGCGGCGTTGGCTGCCGGGGTAGCCAGTGCTGCGACGCCCATTGCGGCGGCAGCGGATAGGGTTGCAAACTTCTTCTTGGAACGCATTGAGAAAGTGCTCCTTCTCTTTGTGTCTTCTAAAGGTCTCAAGCCGAACACCCGGAATATCCACGCGGTATCTACACGATCTACACGCGGTATCTCCGGTGAGTTCATGACCGTCCAAGGTAAAAGCTGCGGTGGTGCACATGCAATGAAATGCACCGTAGAATCCCCTGAGGTTTTGCTGGCCGCGTGCAGGGGATTCCAAGGAGGGGGGAGCTAATCCGCATCGTGCTTTTCTGCGAATGGGTGCGCAGGCCACCAGAACTTCTCGCCGAGGATCTGCACCACCGATGGGACCAAGACAGTGCGGACGATGAGGGTGTCCAGAAGCACGCCGATGAACACGGTGATGCCCAGCTGGGCCAGAACCACCAGCGGCAGCACGCCGAGTGCAGCGAACACTGCCGCCAGCAAGATACCGGCAGAGGTAATCACGCCACCTGTTGCTGAAAGCGCCGTCAAGATGCCGCGGCGGGTGCCAATCTCACCGGCGTCCTCCCGGGCGCGGGTGATGAGGAAGATGGTGTAGTCGATGCCCAATGCAACCAAGAACACGAAAGCGAACAACGGGGTGTTGGACGCGAAGCGGTCGAAGCCCAGCAGGTAGTGGGAGAGCCACCACCCCAGGCCGATGGCCGCCACGTTGGTCAGCAACACGGAAGCGACCATGATGACCGGTGCCAGGAAAGAACGCAGCATGATCACGAGAGCGCCAAAGATGAGGGCCAAGACCAGCGGGAAGATAATCTTGCGGTCCCGCTCCGCGGCTGATTCCTCATCAACCAGCTGCGCATCGGCACCGCCTACGAGCACGGCGCCATCGGCGCGCTCACCTTGGTGGTCGCCGAACTTCTCACGCAGCTGTAGGAAGTCCGCGCCGGAGACCTGCAGGAGGCTCCATCCCTCAGCGCTGCCTTGTTCCTGCGCACTAGCACCCATTGCCTCGATGTCCCTGGTGGTGCCAGCCGGATCCTGGGTTGCTACGAGCGGCGGGGTAGAGGACTGATCAGGGAAGGCCTCCTCGAGGGCCTCGCCTGCGCTGATGGATTCAGGGGTATCGATGAACTGGTCCGACTGCGTAAGACCCGTCGAGGTCTGAAAGTAACCGATGGAGCAGATAGCCAGGATGAGCAGCGACACCGCAGCAATACGCTTCGGAGCCTTGGCCGCGAGTCCGCCAATCTTGTCCCACAGCTTGTGATCCGGAGTATCGCCTTGCCGCGGACGGCGTGGCCAGAAGATCCAGCGGCCAAAAGCAACCAGAACGCCAGGCAGCGCGAACATAGCGAACAACCAAGCCACGAAGACGCCCACCGCAGCGGCCGCACCGAGCCCCTGCGTGGTTGGGATGAGGGAAAGCAAGAGGCAGAGAACGCCCAGCACCACGGTTCCTGCCGAGGCCGAAACGGTTTTCAGCGTCGGTACCCATGCGCGCGCCATGGCCGCGTAGCGGTCCGAGGTAGAGGTCAGTTCGTCGCGATAGCGGGAGATAAGCAGTAGTGCGTAGTTGGTGCCCGCGCCGAAAACAAGCACGGACAAGATGCCCGAGGTGGACTCGTTCCACGTCACGCCGAATGCGTCGAGAACGTAAGTGTAGACAGTCGCGGCCACACGGTCAGCGACACCGATGACAAGCAGCGGAAGCAGCCACAGAACAGGGGAGCGGTACGTAACAATGAGGAGCACCGCCACAATGCCCGCGGTTACTGCCAGAAGCATAAAGTTGGCGCCTTGGAAGACACCCGCGAGGTCCGCCTTGATTGCAGCAGGGCCGGTGACCTGGGAGGTCACGCCCTCTGGAAGATCAGCAGCGGCGTCCTCGCGTAGCTGCGTGACCTTGTCAGCATTCTCGGTAGGCGTACCCGCCTCTACCTGAACCGGGACGATGGCAGACTGCCCATCCTCGCTCGGGATGAGCGGGCCGCCGAGTTCCTTTGCCACACCACGCAGGGCATTGACATCGAGTGGCTTATCCGAATCAAAAAAGACGATGGCAGCTTGCGCTGACTCGCCCTCGGATTCCTGCTTGGAGATCTCCTCCTGTAGCTGGGCCACCGTGGTGGAGTCCATGTCCTTGGGCAGCGAGGCAGTCGAGGACTCAGGTTGGTCGAGGCCGCCCAGGCCGATAGCCCCGATAGCGAGGATGACGAGGACGAGCGCTAGCCACCGAAAGTGGCGCATCTTTTGAGAATTCACTTACGCCACTTTACGAGCTACCCAATGTACGGGGTTAAAAGATAGCGCGCTGACAGGGTGCTTGGATGCTCTAGAGACCGCGTGATTGAGCGGCGACGGCGATGAGCCAGTTGCGCCATGCCACGCGCTCCTCGCCTTCGGCGGTGGGGGCGGCGGCCTTCGAAGCGGCATCCTCCCACTTCAGAGTGTCATTCCACCCCAATTTGTCCACGTAGCTCTGGGCCGAAGAAGCGTCGGTGGGAAGAGCGACGCCAGCAACTGCCGTCGGTTGATAAGCCACCGCCGGTTGCGGAACCTTAGCGACTTCCCCGATTGCGCCTTGCAGGGCCTCAATGCGCTTTTCGTGCAGCGACAAACGGTTGTCGATGTCTGCTTCCATCTCCGGTGATGCATAGCTGCGCGCGAAGTCGAGGCCGAAGACTTGCTCGTACTCCCAGTTCAACAAGCTGGTAGCGCTTTCCAGATCTGCTGCCTCGAGCTCCGGGATCGCGGGCAACTCGGCGCCGTCCCAGGCATCCAAAACAATGGCCTGGTTGGTCACTAACGCGCGGGACTCAGAGCTGACTTCGCTCAACGCGTCACGGGTGCGATGCGCAGCTGCGTTGAGGGTTTTAGCCACATCGACGTCGGAAAGCGGCGCGTCAGTCGTGCGCTCTACCGTGCACGAGCGGGGAGCGTTACCTTCGTTATTGAGGCCGCACAGACGCTTCACCTCCGCATAAAGTGCGTCGGCCTGGTCAGCGCGCAGGGATGAAGCATTGGCGTCGACATCGGCAAGATTCTGGGCATCATTGTCCGCGCTGCGGGCGAGGGCTACTAGAGTCTCGTCGGGCCGAGGGCCAAAGTAATCCACGACGGAGTCCACGGCCTGGCACCCGCTCAACGCGGGCACGAGTGCTGCAAGTGCGGTGAGGGTTGCGATGGGGGTCAAGGCGCGGCGATTCACTCAAAAGACCTTACACGCAACAGCTGGGCGCAGCAGTTAGGCTAGAACGCATGGCTTTTCCAGATGCAGCACAACTTACTGAACTACTCCAGCCACTGCTGGAGCCCCGCGGACTCGATGTGGAGGACGTAAAGACCACCAAGGCTGGTAAGAAGTCCCAGGTTATTATCCGAATCGACGGCGACCAACGCCCAAGCTCGGACGTTTTGGAGGACGTCTCCAACCAGATTTCTGAATTCTTCGACGCCAAGGAGGAGTCCGGTGAACTGAACTTCGGTGCCGGATACACCCTGGAGGTCTCCACGCCTGGCGTCGATCTGCCACTGACCGCGCCCCGTCATTGGCGCCGCAACCGCGGGCGTCTGGTCGCTTTCGAGCTGACCCCAGGCAAGAGCGAAGTGGCGCGCATTGGCGCACTTTCCGACGACGCTTCTTCCGTAGCGCTCATCACAACGGTGAAGAAGGACGTGTACTTTCGCATCGAGCGATTGGAAAATATTGCCCGCGCGGTGGTAGAAATTGAGTTTGCTAAACCTTCTGCTGCTGAGCAGGAGGCAGCGCAACAGACGTTTGAATACGCCGAGCAGAACTCGGCAACCCGAGAGGATGAAAAGTGAATATTGATCTAGAGGCACTCCGTACGATTGAGTCTGAGCGTGGCATCCAAGTAAAGGATCTGCTTGAAGCAATCGCGGGTGCCTTGTTGTATTCGTACCTGGATTACCGCGAGCAGTCGGCTGCGGGTAAATCCGAGGGAACCAAGTCCCGCGTTGATATCGATGCAGACACCGGTGCGGTCACCGTCATCGTCACCGAATCTGATCCGGAGACCGGCGAGGTCATCAGCGAATATGATGACACTCCAGAAAACTTCAGCCGCGTCGGCGCCCAGGCCGTGCGTGAGGCAATCATCCGCAAGCTGCGTGAGGCAGAGGCTGAGGTAACCTACGAGTCCTACTCCGAGCTGACCGGCCGTGTTGTATCTGGCATCGTGCAGCGTGACGTGCGCGCCAACGAGCGTGGCGTGGTTGTGGTTCAGCTGGGTACCGAGCTGGATTCGCAGGATGCCATCCTGCTGCCAGCTGAGCAGCTACCAGGTGAAAAGCTCGAGCACGGTGACCGCATCAAGGCTTACGTTGTAGGCGTGACCCGCAACGGTGCACAGGTGCAGATAACTTTGTCGCGTACCCACCCGGAGTTGGTGCGCGGCCTGTTCGAGCTTGAAATCCCTGAGGTGGGCGACGGCGCCGTGGAGCTCGTTGCTATTGCCCGCGAGGCTGGCCACCGTTCGAAGGTGTCCGTCATCGGCCATGCCAAGGGGCTTAACGCCAAGGGAGCCTGCATTGGTCCACGTGGCGAGCGCGTCAACAACATCATGCGTGAACTTGGTGGCGAGAAGATTGACATCATTGACTACAACGAAGATCCTGCGGTTTACGTTGGCAATTCTTTGGCACCGTCGAAGGTGGTTCGCGTCGAGGTTGTTGACCCAGATGCGCAGGTCGCACGCGTAACCGTGCCGGACTATCAGCTGTCTTTGGCCATCGGTAAAGAAGGCCAGAACGCACGCCTGGCCGCGCGCCTGACCGGTTGGAAGATCGACATCCACTCGGACGCTGCACAGGACTAAAAGACCTAATTAAGGATCTGCCGCATTTTCGCGTAAGCTAGATAGCGGCCCACATGCAGAAAAGCTGGGGCGTTTTTCAAGCGATCGTTTATGTAGGGAGTTGGATGTCACCTCGACAACCACACACAAGGCTCCGTACGTGCATCGCTACGCGCCGCCGCTTTCCTGACACGCAGCTACTGCGGATTGTCGTTGATAGCGCCGATCCCACTGGCCGCCGTGTCGTGGCAGATCCACTTCGCCGGCTTCCCGGAAGGGGAGCTTGGATTACCCCGGATCTCACTGCATTAGAGCTGGCGGAGCGCACCCGAGCCTTTCGACGCGCGCTTCGGTTATCCACTGACGTGGATACAGGTCACGTACGTGAGTACCTGGAAACGCAGGCGAAAGTTGGCGCAACCTAGGTGCATTCGTGGAGGCACCGCGCTTCCACGAGGCAGAGTTAAAGGAAGACCGAACACTGATGAGCGCACAACGATGAAGCATCAGCGATGAAAGTCCATAGCCATTAACTAGGGGTCAAGCCACACTGGCCTTGGCTCCTAGTCACAATCACAAGGAGACAAGTGCCCGGAAAGCTACGTGTTCACGAGCTCGCAAAGCAGCTCGGTGTAACCAGCAAGGAACTACTCGCCACGCTCAAGGAGCAGGGCGAATTCGTTAAAACCGCATCTTCGACCATTGAACCCCCAGTGGTGAAGAAGATGCGCGCCCACTATGAGGCGCAGTCCGGCGGAGAGAAGCCATCCGGCGATCAGCCTGCCAAGGCGGCAGCGGCTGACAAGGCCGCAAAGCCTGCAGCTAAGACCTCCGCAAAGCCAGGCGCAGCGGCGTCTGCACCAAAGCCAGGTGCGCCGAAGCCAGCAGCTGCCAAGTCCGGTGCTGCAAAGTCCGCGCCAAAGGAAGCTGCACCGACTGCAAAGGCCGAGGCTTCCCAGAAGCCTGCCGCTTCTGCAGCTAAGCCAGGTCCGAAGCCGGGCGCATCGAAGCCGGCTCCGAAGGCTCCACAGAAGTCCCAGGCAAACGCAGAGGCTAAGTCAGCACCGAAGCCGGGCGGCGAGCGCCCGACTCCGGGTAACTCCATGCCTCGTCCGATGCCGAAGCCAGGCGGCTCCCGCCGCGTGGCCAACAACCCGTTCTCCACTGGCGGTGCCGGTGGCGACCGCCCAGGACCTCGTCCGGGCGGTTCCAAGGGCCCACGTCCTGGCGGCAAGCCAGGCGATAACCGTGGTGGCAAGGGCGGCGGACGCTCCGGCCAGGGTGAAGGCAACCAGCGTCAAGGCCAGGGGCAGGGCGGGGGACGCCGCCCATCGCCGGCCATGATGCCTTCGCATCCGAACCCGGCAGCCATGCCATCTAAGTCCTCCAACGGTGGCGGCGGTGGCCGTGGCCGCGGTGGGCGTGGCCAGGGTGGACCAGGCCAGGGCGGCCCGGGCGGCTTCCGTGGTGGCGGTCGCGGCGGTCGTCGCGGCGGCACCGCCGGTGCATTCGGCCGTCCAGGTGGCGCACCACGCAGGGGCAAGAAGTCCAAGCGTCAGAAGCGTCATGAGTTCGAAGAGCAGCAGAAGCATGAGGTAGGCGGCGTACGTTTGCCTGACGGCAAGGGCCAGACTGTACGTCTGCGCCGAGGTGCATCTTTGGCTGACTTCGCTGAGAAGATTGGTGCAGATCCAGCAGCATTGGTACAGGCTCTGTTTAACCTCGGTGAGATGGTCACCGCTACCGCCTCCGTTTCCGAGGAAACCCTGCAGCTGCTCGGCGCCGAGATCAACTACGACGTTCAGGTCGTCTCCCCAGAGGACGAGGACCGTGAGCTGCTCGAGTCCTTCGACCTGCAGTTCGGTGAGGACGAGGGCGGCGAAGAGGCTCTTGAGAAGCGTCCTCCAGTCGTTACCGTCATGGGTCACGTTGACCACGGTAAGACCCGCCTTTTGGACTCCATCCGTAAGACCAACGAGCGCGAGGGCGAGGCCGGCGGCATCACCCAGGGCATCGGTGCATACCAGACCACCGTTGAACTGGAAGATGGCGAGCGCACCATCACTTTCCTGGATACCCCGGGTCACGAGGCGTTTACCGCTATGCGTGCGCGTGGTGCAAAGTCCACCGACTTGGCAATCTTGGTTGTCGCAGCGGACGACGGCGTCATGCCGCAGACCGTTGAGGCTATTAACCACGCCAAGGCTGCGGACATCCCAGTCGTGGTTGCTGTTAACAAGATCGATAAGCCGGAGGCATCCCCGGACAAGATCCGTGGCCAGCTCACCGAGTATGGACTGGTTCCGGAGGAGTACGGCGGCGATACCATGTTCGTCGACATCTCTGCAAAGCAGAACATCAACATCGATGGTCTGTTGGAGGCAGTTGTCCTGACTGCCGATGCAGCTCTCGAGCTGACTGCTAACCCAGAGATGGACGCACAGGGCGTAGCCATCGAGGCTCACCTCGATCGTGGCCGTGGTCCAGTTGCCACTGTCATCGTTCAGCGCGGTACCCTCCGCGTTGGTGACTCCATTGTCGTCGGTGACGCTCACGGCCGTGTCCGCCGCATGCTCGACGAGTTCGGCAACGACGTCGAAGAGGCAGGTCCGTCCCGTCCGGTTCAGGTCCAGGGCCTCAACGGTGTGCCAGGCGCTGGCGACAACCTCCTCGTGGTCGAAGACGACCGCGTGGCCCGCCAGATTGCTGCACAGCGTGATGCTCGCAAGCGTTCCGCTTTGCAGGCAAAGGCTCGCAAGCGCGTCTCTCTCGAGGATCTGGATGCAGTTCTCAAGGAGACCTCGACCCTCAACCTCATCCTCAAGGGTGACAACGCCGGTTCGGTGGAAGCCCTAGAAGATGCGTTGTTGGACATCGAGATCGACGACGAGGTACAGCTCAACATCATCGACCGTGGCGTCGGTGCTGTAACCCAGACCAACGTCTCCCTGGCAGCGGCTTCCGACGCCATCATCATCGCCTTCAACGTTCGCGCTGAGGGTAAGGCAACTGAGGAAGCTAACGTCGAGGGTGTGGATATCCGCTACTACACGGTTATCTACCGCGCCATCGAAGAGGTCGAGGCTGCTCTCAAGGGCATGCTTAAGCCAATCTACGAGGAGCGCGACACCGGTGCTGCGGAGATCCGTGCGCTGTTCAAGTCCTCCGCCGTCGGCACCATCGCGGGCTGCATGGTCACCGAGGGCAAGGTCAAGCGCAACGGCAAGGTCCGCATCGTACGCGATGGCAACGTCATCACTTCCGACGCCAAGATCGAGTCCCTGCGCCACGAAAAGGACGACGCAAACGAGATCAACGCCGGCTACGAGTGCGGTATGGTCCTGTCCTACCCGGACATCCAGGTGGGTGACCAGATCCAGGCCTACGAAGAGGTCGAGGTTCCGCGTACCTAGTCCGCAAGCGGAGTAAATAGAATCGCCAGGTGTTTCCCCGATGGGGGAAGCCCTGGCGATTCTATTTGCAGCTTCTGCTGCAGGACATGGATGCGGAGTAATGTAAGATGAACACGGTTTTATAGATCTTGGTAGAGATCGCTAGTTCGACGGAGAAGGAGTTGCACCATGGTTGACCACGCGCGTGCTGCACGAATGGCTAAGCGTATTCAGGAAATCGTGGCGAGTGCCATCGAACGCGAGATCAAGGACCGTCGCCTCGAGATGGTGACCATCACCGATACTCGCGTCACGGGTGATCTCCACGATGCCACCGTTTACTACACCGTGCGCGGCAAGGACATCGACTCCGAGCCGGACTTTGACAAGGCAGCAGAGGCACTCAATCGCGCGAAGGGCCAACTGCGCAAGATTGTGGGCGATCAGCTCTCCGTGCGCTTTACCCCGACGCTCGCCTTCGAGGTCGATACCGTTCCGGAGGCTTCCGCCCACATGGAGGATTTGCTGGCGCGCGCCCGCGCCCGCGATGCGGAGCTTGCCAAGCTGAAGGCCAACGCGAAGCCCGCTGGAGACGCGAACCCATACAAGGATTCCGCTCGGGAAGAGGCCTAGGGTGCGCCGCACTGATTATCAAAGCGCCGCCGACGCCTTGATAGAAGCGAGCAGCATCTGCATCATTACGCACCTGCGCCCCGATGCGGATGCTATCGGCTCTGCCGCCGCGTTGAACCTGGCGTTGCGCCAGCGAGGCAAGCAGACCCGCACCGTCATCGGCCAGGAACACCCGATTTCGAACAATCTCTTCACCATCCCTGCCGCCGACGAGATTGAGCTCGTTAACACCCTGCCCAAAGGCTATGACCTTTATGTCACGGTGGACTGCGGTTCCATCGACCGCACCGGAGCTCTCATGCGGGAGTTGGAGAAGATGGCGGGCACCGGCCGCGTTCTGTGCATCGACCACCACGCATCGAACCGCGGTTTCGGTTCCATCAACCTGATTGATCCGGAGTGCGAGTCCACCACTGTGGTGCTTCTCGACGTCCTCGATATGCTCTCCGTGCAGATCGATCGCGGGATTGCGCATTGCCTCTATGCCGGTCTGGTCACCGACACCGGCAGCTTCCGCTGGGGCCGGCCAGCCATGCACGACATCGCTGCCCGCCTGATGTTCTACGGGCTCGATACCAAGCAGATCGCAGTGGATCTGATGGACTCCAATACTGCCGACGACGTGCAGATGGTCGGCCGCGTGCTGTCTGGTCTGCGCATCATCGAAGCCGGCGAGCACCGCCTCGGCACGCTTATTGTGCCCGTTGAGGAAGTACAGTCGCACTCCGATTCCGCCGTGGAATCCATGGTGGACTTCGTGCGCGCGCTCAAAGGCACCGACATGGGCGTGGTGTTCAAGGAGCAACGCGCGGGAGTCTGGGCGGTGTCGCTGCGTTCTTCCACCGTTAACTGCGCGCAGGTGGCGCTCATGTTCGACGGCGGCGGGCACATCCCGGCGGCCGGTTATACGGCCCTGGGCAAGCCAGAAGAAATCATTGCTCATCTCGTCGACGCACTTGCCGCTTACGACGAAGAAAATGCTGTAGGGGAGTAACCATCACGCGGCGCGAACAGGACAATGCTTCGGCAGAACCAGAAGATACTTCGAAGCCAGATAAGGCAGTCACCCGCGTGAGCGCTGGTGAGGTATTTCGCCTCGCATTTCCGGCGCTGGGCGTGTTGGCTGCCATGCCGTTGTACCTACTGCTCGATACCGCAGTGGTGGGCCGCCTCGGCGCGCACCAACTCGCGGCACTCGGCGCTGCTGCCACCATCCATACGATGGTGACAACCCAGCTGACCTTCCTTTCCTATGGCACCACGGCGCGCGCCTCGCGGCTTTTCGGCGCGGGCAAGAAGAACGAAGCCGTAGCCGAGGGCGTGCAGGCAACCTACGTAGCCCTTGGCGTGGGCATGTCCCTGGCCGTCATCATGTGGATCGGTGCCGGCCACTTTGCCCAGTGGCTGACCGGCAACCCTGAGACCGCCCAGGACACCGCGCTGTGGCTGCGCATCGCCGCCTTCGCTATCCCGCTCAATCTCATCGAGATGGCAGGCAACGGTTGGATGCGCGGCGTTCAAAACACAGTAAAGCCGCTGATCTTTACCCTGGCCGGCCTCATCCCCGGCGCCATCGCGGTGCCGCTCTTTGTCCACCAGTGGGGCCTTGCCGGCTCCGCCTGGGCCACGGTGCTGGGCATGGCGATCATGGCCTCGCTCTTCCTGTGGGAACTTCACCGTGAGCACGTGGGCTCTTGGCGGCTGCAGTGGGGCGTCGTCAAGCGCCAGCTCGTGTTGGGCCGCGATCTCATCGTGCGCTCTGCCAGCTTCCAGGTGGCCTTTCTTTCGGCCGCCGCCGTGGCTTCCCGCTTCGGTACGGCCCAGCTTGCCGCGCACCAGATCATGATTCAGCTGTGGAACTTCCTGTCGCTCGTGCTGGATTCTCTGGCCATCGCCGCCCAGGCGTTGACCGGCGCGGCGCTCGGCGCGGGCTCGGCCAAGCATGCGCGCAGCGTCGGAACCAAGGTCACTTTCTACTCCACGGCCTTTGCTCTCGGGCTCGGCGCAGTCCTAGCCCTGGGCATCGGTATCATTCCTGCGCTTTTTACCACCGATGCAGCGGTGCTCGAGGTCATCCGTGTGCCGTGGCTCATCATGATTGCCATGGTGGTTCTGGGAGGAGTGGTCTTTGCACTCGACGGCGTCCTGCTCGGCGCCAGCGATGCCGCCTTCCTGCGCACACTGACCATCGTTTCGGTGCTTTGCGGATTCCTGCCCGGTGTGTGGGCGGCCTACGCCTTGGGAGCGGGCCTTCCCGGCGTGTGGTGCGGTCTTGCGTTGTTTGTTTCCATCCGTTTCCTCGGCGTGGTCTATCGCTTCCGCTCGATGCGCTGGGCTGTGGTCTAACCTGAAGAGGAAAGAAGAAAGGAGCACGCCATGGCGACCTTATGGGCGGTGTCAGATCTCCACGCGGCAGTGCGCGCTAATTCCAGCCGCATCGATGAGCTTTACCCGGAAGATCCTGCCGATTGGCTCATCGTGGCCGGTGACGTGGCCGAGCGCACCGAACTCGTACTGCGCATCCTCACCAAGCTTTCGCGGCGTTATGCCAAGGTGATCTGGGTGCCGGGAAACCACGAGCTCTTCTCGCGTTCCCAAGATAGGTGCCAGGGCCGCGCCAAGTATGACGAGCTGGTGGAGGGCTGCCGCGAAATCGGCGTAGTGACTCCGGAGGACCCATATCCCGTCTTCGGTGGGGTGACCATTGTGCCGCTGTTTACCCTTTATGATTACAGCTTCCGCCCACCCGGCACTACCGTCGAGGGCGCCTTAGAGCGTGCCCGTGAACACCAGATTGTCATGACCGATGACTTCGCCATCGCTCCCTTCGTCGACATTCGCGCCTGGTGCTGGGATCGCCTTGCCTATTCCATCAAGCGCCTTTCCCGGGTAAGTGGACCTACGGTGTTGGTCAATCACTGGCCGCTGGTTCAAGAACCCACGCTGCGCATGGCGTGGCCGGAAATCGCCCTGTGGTGCGGCACTCGCCATACCCGCTCGTGGGCGCGGCGCTATAACGCCCAGGCGGTCATCTACGGTCACCTGCATCTGCCCGGCTGCATCAACGTCGATGGGGTAGACCACATCGAGGTCTCACTGGGCTATCCCCGCGAATGGGAGGCGCACGGCCATCTCCAGCAGTGGCCCTATCCGGTCCTACACAGTGATGAGTCTGCGTCCTCGGCGCTTGAGGAGGTGCGCTAATGCTGGAACCAAACCTGTTCCCAGATACCGCCCGCTACTGTTACGTGCGCACCGACGCTTCGATTACGGATCTGATGAATTACACGCAGCTGGACCCGCAGGAGCAATCCTTGGTCTCCCAGGCAGTTGACGTGCGCAAGGCGGAATTCGGAGACGCCCGCTGGTGTGCGCATCGTGCTTTGCAGGAGCTGGGCTGTGAAAGTCAGGAGCCCATCATGCGCGGCGAGCGGGGCATGCCGCTGTGGCCGCACGGCTATACCGGTTCTATGACGCATACAGAGGGCCTGCGCGCGGCAGTGGCGGCTCCGAGTAAACACGTGCGCTCCATGGGCCTCGATGCCGAACCTGCCGAGCCATTGCCCGATCACGTGCTGACCATGATTGCGCGCGCAGGGGAGATGACGCAGTTAACGCGGCTTGCCGACGCCGGGATTAGCTGCCCCGATCGCTTATTGTTCTGCGCCAAGGAAGCCACGTACAAAGCGTGGTTTCCCATGACTCATCGCTGGCTGGACTTCGACCAAGCAGAGATCGACCTGCGCCTCGACGGCACCTTGATCTCCTATATCTTGGCCCGGCCGACCCCCGTGCCGCTGATTAGCGGCCGTTGGATGATCCGCGATGGCTTCGTCATCGTTTCCACGGTGGTGCCCGCGGTGGGCTTTTAGTGGCGGGCTCTTAATAGCCCACCCACGGGCCTAAAGCGTCGACGGCCGCGCCACGAAGACCGTGGCCAGGCGCTTGCCCTTTTCCTTGATGAGCGCAATCGAGTGACCATCAGGATCTACCGCCGCATAGGTGCCCTTTAGCCCGCGCGGTTCGAGCCATTTGCCCATGGCGAGCGCTTTTGCCTCGCCTTCGGTGACCTGAAGGACAGGGTAGGAGCGGGCGAGCGCCTCGTCGAGGGAGAGCGAAAGCGCCGGAGCATCAGCGAGCTCGTCGAGGGTCCGGGCGTCGCCAAGCGTAAATGGCCCTACCTCCGTGCGGCGCAGAGCGGTGAGGTGACCGCCCACGCCGAGCACCTCACCTAAGTCGCGGGCGAGGGAGCGGATATAGGTGCCAGATGAGCAATCAACGGTGACGTCGAGGTCCAGGTACTCACCTTCGATGCGGTGGGCGAGGATGTCGAAGCGGCTGACCGTAACCGGGCGGGCGGGGATTTCTACCTCCTCGCCCTCGCGCACGCGTTCGTGGGCGCGCTTGCCGTCGATCTTGATTGCAGAGACCGCGGCGGGGCGCTGCATGATGTCACCGGTGAGAGCTGCGACCTCTTTATTAACCTGCTCCATATCGAGTTCGCTTGCAGGCTCGCCCCAGGTGCGCTCGCCCTCGGCGTCGTCAGTATGCGTTGCCATGCCAAGGCGAATGGTGGCGGCGTAGGACTTGGTTGACGCGACCATGTGCGCGAGGAACTTGGTGCCGCGTTCCAAACCGACCACCAAAACGCCGGTGGCCATCGGGTCGAGGGTGCCTGCGTGGCCCACTTTGCGGGTGTGAAATATGCGGCGGAGGCGGCCCACCACATCGTGTGAGGTCATGCCTTGCGGCTTGTCCACTACCACTAGGCCAGAATTTGCGAGCGCATCAGTCATGCCCTGCAGTCTATTCCACGCCTCGCCGTGCATTAGCATGGTGGCCGTGGATATTTGGTACGGAATCGACAGCATCCCCGGTGACTTTGGCCCGACTGCGGTGACCATCGGCGTCTTTGACGGCGTACACCGCGGCCATCAGCAGCTCATTAATAATGCGGTGAGCTATGCGCGCGCGGAGGAATTGCGCACGGTGATGGTGACTTTTGATCCGCACCCCGTCGCGGTCTTCCTCCCGGAACGCGCGCCGCTGTCCGTGGTGACGTTTGAGCGGCGCTTGCAGTTGGCGGAAGAGATGGGCATCGATGCGGTGCTCGTCATCGACTTCACCAAGGAGCTCGTGGGCACGACTCCGCAGCACTACGTCGAAGACCTGATTGTGGGAAAGTTGCATGCGCGTCACGTGGTCGTGGGGGAGAATTTCACGTTCGGTGCGGGCGCGAGCGGCACGGCGGACGCGATGGTGGAGTTCGGTAAAACCCATGGCTTTAGCGTCGACGTGGTGCCGTTGCTTGACGACGCCGGGGTGCGAATCTGCTCCACAAATATCCGCGCCAACTTGGCAGCAGGTGAGATTGCCAAGGCTAATTGGGCGCTTGGCCGCCACTTCTCGGTGACGGGCCCGGTGGTGCGCGGTGCCGGACGCGGCGGCAAGGAGCTGGGATTCCCGACCGCCAATCAGTACTTCCCGGACAGCGTGGCGATTCCGGCCGATGGCGTCTATGCGGGCTGGTTCATCCTGGAGCCGGCTGAGGCGCCCGTCGAGGGCAACATGGACCACGGCATGGCTTATGCGGCGGCGATCTCTGTGGGCACGAACCCGACTTTCGGCGACGAGGAGCGTTCCATCGAGTCCTTCGTGCTGGATCGCGATGCTGATCTATATGGGCACGTGGCCACCGTGAAGTTCGTGGATCATCTGCGCGACATGGTGAAGTTCAATTCCGTGGAGGAGCTGCTGGATGCGATGGCGGCAGATGTGGCCAAGGCGCGTGAGGTCCTCGCCGAGGATGCTAAGGCATGTGGTTGGGAGAAGGACCAGTACTTCCTGCAGGAGGGCTAAATGAAGGTCATTTTGGATCTCGATACCGGGATCGACGATGCCCTGGCGCTGGCCTATGCGCTGGCGCATCCTGACCTTGAGCTCATCGGCGTGACCGTGACTTATGGCAACGTGCCGGTGGAACTGGGCGTGCGCAATACCTTGGTGCTGCTGGAGCTGCTCGGCGCGGGCGACGTCCCGGTCTTTGCCGGTACGCAGCCGGCGGGGTTCCAGGTTAAGCCCATTTCTGCCTTCATCCATGGACGCAATGGCATTGGCGACGTCCTGCTTCCGCCGCCGCGCGGGCAGGTACAGGAAGAATCTGCAGTGGAGTTTTTGTGCCGGGCGGCGCGTGAATATGGCGAAGACCTGGTGATTATCCCGACTGGGCCTTCGACCACGATTGCGGCGGCGCTGAAAGCTGAACCGGCACTCGCGGACACTCGCATCGTGATGATGGGCGGCGCCCTGACCGTGCCGGGCAACGTCACCACCTGGTCTGAGGCCAATGTGGCACAGGACCCCGCCGCCACGGACTTCCTCTTCCGTACCGCCCGCGACGTGACGATGGTGGGCTTGGATGTCACGTTGCAAACGCTTCTGACCGCTGCGGAGACCAGGCAGTGGCGTGGGCTTGGTACGCGGGCCGGACGCGTTTATGCGGACATGCTCGACTATTACATCCGCGCCTACGCCGCCATCGAACCGGACCTGGGCGGTTGTGGCCTGCACGATCCGCTCGCGGTGGCCGTGGCGGCAGACCCTAGCCTGGTCACCTGCTTCGACACCAACCTGGCCTGCGAAACTACGGGCACGACCCCGGGCCGCACCATCGGCGATGTTGCCAGGATGAAAGAACCACACAAGGCTGCCCACGTGGCAGTAGAGGTGGATGCCCCGCGCTTTGCGGCTGAGCTGATGGACAAGCTCAATTCGCTCCTGCAACAGCATTGACGTGCAGCAAGTGACATGTCTTCTGCGAATTGTGCCAAGAAGCCGCAGTTTGGGTTTGGGGCAGAAAAGCTGTTAAAGTTATCGCTTGGCTTTGTGACTGCGGTCCGCAGCAGTTAAAGGCGCTAAGAATTTCATGCGGACTGAAATACAATAGGAGAAATCCAACATGGCTTTGAGCACCGAGAAGAAGGCAGAGATCCTCAAGGAGTACGGCCTGCACGAGACCGACACCGGCTCCCCAGAGGCACAGATCGCTCTGCTGACCTCCCGTATCAACACCCTGACCGAGCACCTGAAGTTCCACAAGCACGATCACCACTCCCGTCGTGGTCTGCTGCTGATGGTCGGTCGTCGCCGCGGCCTGCTGAAGTACCTCGCAGCTAACGACATCGATCGTTACCGTGACCTCATCTCCCGCCTGGGCCTGCGCCGCTAAGCCTTTCGGTAGCTTTCAAACCCCGTCTTCGGACGGGGTTTGTTGCGTTTTAGGGCCATCTTGATCGCGAAGCAGGTGTCGCGGCCCTGGAGGTGGTAGCTTGGCACCATGGAACCTTATATCGGCATTGTCGTCTTTGAACTTGAATCGGTAGAGCCCAGTGAGCCGTCGTATTTCCGGGAAGATTTTGTCCTCGTCCGTGCCACAGACGACGATGAGGCGCGCGCGAAGGTCGAGGCGCTGGCGCGTAGCCAAGAATCGGCAGAGCATCCCACAATCGTGATGCGCCACATCGTGGATGTCGCGCCCGCACTCGACGGCACGGTCGAGGGAGACGTGGACCTCTATGCGCGCCACTTTGCGTCGCTTGAGGACTATGCGCGCTTCGAAATGATGCTGGGAGGGCGCGACCCGTTCGCCTAGTCCCGCGCGTGGGCTACACGAGGAGCACTGCCGTGAGGACGTTGATGGTAGCGTGCACGGCGGCGCCGGGCCATAGAGAAGCGCTTTTCTCGCGCAGCCAACCCAGGGCGAAGCCGGTGGCAATCTGCAAAACAAAGAGCGGGATGAGGCTGATATCCAGCATGGCCAGCGGTAGGTGGATGAGGCCGAAGAGGAGGCCCTGCACTGTAATTCCCGCGCCGGCATTCCAGCGCTGGGTGATAATTCCTTGTAGGAAACCGCGGAAGAAGATTTCTTCGCCCACCGCGCGCAGCGCCATCGCGAGGAATCCCATTGCCGTTGTTGCAGTCGTGGCCTGCGCGACAACCTCCGCCGACACAGGCAACAACGCGAGGTAGCTCAGCACCAGCAACACGAGCAGCATCATCGCTGCCCACGCCCACCCGCGCGCCCATGGACGTCCCAGTCCGCAGACGGCGACTGCCGGCTGGTGGCGCAGGAGCAGGTAGATGAGTGTGGGAAGCGACCACAGCAACAACATGGCCATGGCTTAAGTCTAAGTCTGTACCGCGAGTCGGGGCGCGTGATGTTCGACATAATCCCAGGAAAGCTGCTAAAATCGCTACTCGTTGTAGAAACCCCACCATTTTTCACCGGCGGCACCGATGATCGCCGGGCTACAAGGAGTAGAAAACTTTGAGCGCTAGAAACGCTGTTGAGTTCAACATTGATGAAGAATTCGGTATCACCGAAGCAATCGCCACCCTTGACAATGGCGATTTTGGCACCCGCACCATCCGTTTCGAGACTGGCCTGCTGGCTCGTCAGGCGGGCGGCTCTGTCACCACTTACCTGGACGAGGACACCATGCTCCTGTCCACCACCACTGCCTCCAACCAGCCACGTGAAGGTTTTGACTTCTTCCCACTGACCGTGGACGTCGAGGAGCGTATGTACGCAGCCGGAAAGATTCCGGGCTCCTTCTTCCGCCGTGAGGGCCGTCCCTCCACCGAGGCCATCCTGGCCTGCCGCCTGATTGACCGTCCACTGCGCCCGACCTTTGTCAAGGGTCTGCGCAATGAGGTACAGGTCGTTGTTACCGTACTTTCTATGGCGCCGGAGGAGTACTACGACGTCATCGCCATCAACGGCGCTTCTGCTTCCACGCAGCTGTCTGGCCTGCCGGTTTCCGGCGCTGTCGGCGGCGTGCGCATGGCACTCATCGCTGATGACAAGCACCCGAAGGGCCAGTGGGTTGCATTCCCGAACCACGAGCAGCACGAGCGCGCACTGTTCGAGATGGTCGTTGCCGGCCGCATCGTAAAGAAGGGCAACAAGGAAGACGTTGCCATCATGATGGTCGAGGCTGGCGCAGGCACCAACGTTGCTGAGCGAATCAAGGAAGGCGCACCGGCACCGCAGGAATCCACTGTTGCTGAGGGCCTCGAAGCAGCCAAGCCGTTCATCAAGACCCTGTGCGAGGCTCAGGCAGGTCTGGCTGAGCGCGCTGCTAAGGAAACTCAGGAGTTCCCGCTCTTCCCGCCGTACACCGATGATGTCTTCGCCGCAGTTGAGAAGGCAGCCTCTAAGAAGCTGGAGAAGCTGCTGACCATCCCGGGCAAGCAGGACCGCGACGACGCAACGAACGAGTACATGGAGCAGGTCGAGGCGGATCTCCTTGAGAAGTTCGAGGACGAGGATGCCTCCAAGCAGATCCGCGCTGCGTATAACGCTGTCATGAAGGCCATCGTGCGTAAGAAGATCCTCACCGAGGGCTTCCGCATCGACGGCCGTGGCGTCACCGACATCCGTGACCTGGGCGTTGAGGTTGACCTCATCCCACGCGCCCACGGTTCCTCCCTGTTCGAGCGCGGCGAGACCCAGATCCTGGGCGTTACCACCCTGGACATGCTCAAGATGGAGCAGCAGATCGATTCCCTGACCCCGGTCACGGGCAAGCGTTACATGCACCACTACAACTTCCCGCCGTACTCCACCGGTGAGACCGGCCGCGTTGGCTCCCCGAAGCGCCGCGAAATCGGCCACGGTGCACTCGCTGAGCGCGCACTGCTTCCGGTTATTCCTTCCCGTGAGGACTTCCCATACGCCATCCGCCAGGTCTCTGAGGCTCTCGGCTCCAACGGTTCGACCTCCATGGGCTCCGTTTGTGCATCGACTCTGTCCCTGTACAACGCTGGCGTGCCGCTGAAGGCACCGGTTGCAGGTATCGCAATGGGTCTTGTCTCCGGCGAGGTAGACGGCAAGGAGAAGTTCGTCGCTCTGACTGACATCCTCGGTGCTGAGGACGCTTTCGGCGACATGGACTTCAAGGTTGCAGGTACCTCCGAGTACATCACCGCTCTGCAGCTGGACACCAAGCTGGACGGTATCCCGTCCAAGGTCCTGGCGCAGGCCCTGGAGCAGGCTCGCGACGCCCGCGCCACGATCCTGGACACCATGGCTGAGGTCATCGAAGGCCCAGACGAGATGTCTGGTCTGGCACCGAAGATCACTTCCGTGAAGATTCCGGTCAACAAGATCGGCGAGCTCATCGGCCCGAAGGGCAAGACCATCAACTCGATTACTGAGGAGACCGGCGCTGAGGTCTCTATCGAGGAAGACGGCACCGTCTACATCTCCGCCGCAACTGGTGAGGCTGCCGACGCCGCGATCGAGAAGGTTAACTCCATTGCTAACCCGCAGCTGCCGAAGGTCGGCGAGCGCTTCCTGGGCACCGTCGTTAAGACCGTAGCCTTCGGCGCGTTTGTCTCCCTGACCCCAGGCCGTGATGGCCTCATCCACATCTCCAAGCTCGGCGGCGACGAGCGCATCGAGAAGGTCGAGGACGTCGTCAACGTCGGCGATAAGATCCAGGTGGAAATCGCAGACATCGACAACCGCGGCAAGATCTCCTTGGTTCCAGTCGAGGAAGACTAGTCGCATCCTCCCGACAAGCCGTGTGATGCGGCTGTCTCACAACGGCGCCCTCGCTTGGCGGTCGCAACTATGCCGGCTGCTAGCGAGGGCGCCTTTCCTTGTCTCTAGCGTCATCGGTGGCTAGGGACAAGCCTTAAGAGTTGGTGAGGAAGTCAATGACAATGCGAGGTGGACCGTCCAAGTACGTGATGGAATAGGGCACTTTCTTATCGAGCCCAATAACGAAGTGAGACTGGGCCTCGAATGCGCTGACAAATTCCACGCTGCGCACGACACCCGCGCCAGGCGTTTGGGCATGGGGCTTGAGCATTGCGTCTCGGAGCTCTTGGCTATCGGGCCACGGTGTGTGTTCGAGGCCTATTTCGAGAGCGATATTGCCGGAGTAGGGCACGGGGAACCCCGACCCTGGTGCGCTTGTGGACTCGGTGTAGTGTGCCCACCACCGCGGAATGCCGGCGCCCGCGAACTCTATGACAACGCGGTCGTAGCCTTGATGGCTACCAGCACGCATAGTGGTTGGGATTAGTTCGCCTTCAGAGGTTTCGTCGAAGTCGATGTCTGCCGTATCTGGAGTGCCTAAGAAGCCCTCTGGAAGCCCATCTGATTTCTGTTCGGTGCTTGTCGGCTGCGGGTTTGTGGTCTCCTCTAACGTTTGACTGCTCGTCGGCGGCGTAGTCTCAGAAGGCGCCACGGTAGATAGCGGCGCGCTGTGGCTGTTGTCGTTGGAGGCACTGCCGGTGCAGGCGGAAAGCGTAAGCGTGGCCGTGGTTAAGGTGGCGGCCACAACGTACAGGCGGCGGCGATGAGAAAGCGAATAGGAAGGCGCAGAGAGTTTGAGAGGCATCATGCTGACCAGTCTAAGAAAACGGGCTCACGCTTGTGCACAATCTTTAAATCATTCCTGCACTGCCCGCCAGACACAGCGACGCTAAAGCTTGAGTTGCACCATTTGGATGAGGTTGCCCACGGTGTCATCGTCTTTAACCTTGAAACCCAAGGTGTTGACGTAGAAATCGTGGGCGCGAGCGACGTCGTCGACAAGCAAGGAAGCAGTATAGATACGCATGGCACAAAGCCTACGTTGCGAACTGGCGCGTTAGACTGGTCGGCGTTGGGGCAGGCAATAAGGCCTGCGCTAGATGTAGCGTGCTTATACGTATTTAAATTTAGATTGAACATTGAACAGGGCAAGGAGCATTTATGGCTATCAAAGTGGGAGTCTTGGGTGCGAAGGGCCGCGTGGGCCAGGCGATTGTAGAAGGCGTTGATGCGGCAGATGACCTCGAGCTGGTCGCTGAGGTTGACCGCGATACTGACCTGCAGGTGCTGGTGGATAACCACGCCGAGGTTATCGTTGACTTCACCCAGCCGTCTTCGGTGATGGCAAACCTCGAGTTCTGCATTGGCAACGGCATTCACTGCGTCGTGGGCACCACCGGTTTCGACGCAGACCGCCTGGCACAGGTCGAGGAGTGGACCAAGCAAGATGGCGCCGGCAACGTCCTGATTGCACCAAACTTTGCTATCTCCGCCGTGCTGACCATGGTTTTCGCAGCACAGGCTGCGAAGTACTTCGAGACCGCCGAGGTTGTGGAGTACCACCACCCAACCAAGCTGGATGCGCCTTCTGGCACCGCCATCCACACCGCGCAAGGCATTGCGGCAGCCCGCAAGGAAGCAGGCCTAGGAGAGATGCCGGACGCTACCGAGCAGGCTCTCGAAGGCGCACGCGGCGCCGACGTCGACGGTGTCCCAGTCCACGCCGTGCGTACCCGCGGCATGGTTGCCCACGAGGAGGTCATCTTCGGCGCCCAGGGGCAGTCCTTGACCATCCGCCAGGATTCCTATGATCGTTCTTCCTTCACCCCAGGCGTGCTGGTTGGCGTTCGCCAGATTGCAGAGCACCCCGGGCTGACCGTGGGTCTTGAGAAGTACTTGGGCCTATAAGTCGGACTATCGGGAAGACATAAGGCATTAAAGAAGACATAAGGCATAAAATATGGCACGCATTAGCGAACTGGACGTCCAGCTCATCGCGGCAACGCAGTTCCACCCGCCGCAGGGCATCGAGTGGGAGAGGGAGCAGGCAGCCTCCGATGGCGAGGCTCTCGTCGAATTTGCCGGCCGGGCTTGCTACGAGTCCTTCGATAAGCCGAATCCACGCACCGCCAGCAACCCCGCGTACCTGCGTCACATCCTTGAGGTGGGCCACGATGCGCTGCTGGAACACGCCACGGCTACGCTCTACATCCGCGGCCTGTCGCGCTCTGCCAGTCATGAGCTGGTGCGCCACCGCCACTTTTCCTTCTCGCAGCTTTCGCAACGCTACGTGCACCCGGAAGAAACACAGGTGGTGCTGCCCAAGCTCATTGCAGAGGACGAGCAGCTGACGCGACTGACCATGCAAGCAGTGGATGAGACGCGTTTTGTCTACAACGAGTTGCTCAGCGCGCTGGAGGGCAAGCTGGAAGACGAGCCGAATGCCCTCCTGCGGAAGAAGCAGGCGCGGCAAGCAGCGCGCGCCGTGCTGCCCAACCTGACGGAATCGCGCATTGTCGTGACTGGTAACTACCGCGCTTGGCGCCATTTCATCGGCGCGCGTGCCACAGAGCAGGCGGATACCGAGATGCGCGAGCTAGCGATTGCCTGCCTCAAGCTGTTGCGCGAGCAGTCGCCGGTCCTCTTTGATGATTTCCACATCACGCAGCTTGCCGACGGCACCGAAATGGCATCGAGCCCATACGCCTAGTTCAAGTCCGTGGCGGTGGCCATAGCTTGTTCCGCCACGCGACCCCGATGAACAAATTTTCGCGGGAAGCGGGTAATCTTGACGGCTATGAGCACAGGTATGACAGCAAAGACAGGCGTAGAAACCTTCGGCCGCGTCGGAGTAGCCATGGTCACCCCGTTTGACCGCGATGGCAAACTCGATGTAGCCGCGGGGCGTCGTCTAGCAGCTCACCTCGTTGACAACGGCGTAGATTCCCTCATCCTGGCTGGTACCACGGGTGAATCGCCGACGACAACGCTGGATGAGAAGCTAGAGCTGCTCAAGGCCGTCAAGGAAGAAGTAGGGGACCGCGCAAAGCTCTGCGCAGGTGCAGGTACCAACAACACCGCAGTGTCCATCGAGTTGGCCAAGGCTTCCGCAGAAGCGGGTGCAGACAGCCTGCTCGTTGTGGCTCCTTACTACTCCAAGCCTTCTCAAGAAGGTGTGTACGCCCACTTCGCAGCAATTGCCGAGGCAACCGATCTTCCGATCTGCCTCTATGACATTCCTGGCCGCTCGGGCATTCCAATTGCGACGGAGACCATCCGCCGCCTTGCGGAATTGCCGAACATCAAGGCTGTCAAGGACGCTAAAGGCGACCTTGGCGCGGCCGCACCGCTTATTCAGGAGACCGGCTTGGCTTGGTACTCCGGCGATGATCCGCTGAACCTGCCTTGGCTGACCTTGGGCGCCTCCGGCGTCATTTCGGTCGTCGGCCACGCAGCTCCGCGTGCTCTCGCGGATCTCCTTGTTGCCTTCGAAGAAGGCGACCTTGCACGCGCAAGGGAGATCAATGCACAAACTTTGACCCCGCTCATCCAGGCGCAAGCGCGTCTGGGAGGAGCAACACTCGCAAAGGCTGCCCTGCGTCTGCAGGGCATCGAAGTCGGCGACCCTCGTCTCCCAGTTGTCGCGGCCTCCGCGCAGGAGATCGAGGAGCTTCGCCGTGATATGGAAAAGGCTGGAGTCCTTTAAGAATGACTGAACCCCGTAACCGTTCCCGCAAGGTTACCCGCAAGGCGGGCCCACCAGCGGAAACTGAGACCGCCTCGAATGAGGCGGCTTCGCCGGTTTTTCAGGCACCGACCAATTCGGCGCGCACGGAATCCGGTGAGAAAAATTCCAAGAACACCTCCGATGGCCAGTCCTCTGGCAACGGCAACAACGGTGGCAACAATTCCGATAATTCGGGCAACAACGAGGGCGGCAACAACCGTCGCTCCCGTTCCCGTGGCTCCCGTGGCGGCCGTGGTCGCGGTCGCGGCGGTAACGGAAACAATGGCGGTAATGAGAACAATGGCAACGGCAACAACGGTGGCCGCGGCAACCGCAACAACAACCGCGGTCGCCGCAACGTGCCGAAGTCGATGCAGGGCGCGGATCTGACTAAGCGTCTGCCGGAACCACCAAAGCAGCCGAAGGATGCCCTGCGCATCTACGCTCTAGGCGGTATCTCCGAAATTGGCCGTAACATGACCGTCTTCGAGTACCAGGATGAGCTGCTCATCATCGACTGCGGCGTGCTCTTCCCGTCCTCTGGCGAGCCGGGCGTCGACCTGATCCTGCCGGACTTTGGCCCGATCGAGAAGAAGATTCACAAGGTCAAGGCACTCGTTGTCACCCACGCTCACGAGGACCACATTGGTGCTATCCCGTGGCTGCTGAAGCTGCGCCCGGATATTCCAATCGTGGCATCGCGCTTTACCATCGCGCTGATTGCGGCGAAGTGTAAGGAGCACCGCCAGAAGCCGAAGTTCGTTGAGGTCAACGAGAAGTCGGATGTGAACTACGGTTCGTTCCGCTGCCGTTTTTGGGCAGTTAACCACTCCGTTCCGGATGCACTGGGCATCATGCTGGGCACCCCGGCTGGCAATATCATCCACACCGGTGACATCAAGCTGGACCAGACCCCGCTGGATAACCGTCCGACCGACCTTCCGGCGCTATCTCGCTACGGTGATGAGGGCGTCGACCTGATGCTCTGCGAATCCACCAACGCGAACATCCCGGGCGTTTCCGCATCCGAGGGAGATATCCCGGCTACCTTCCGCCGCCTGGTGTCCAATGCTAAGCAGCGCGTCATCATCGCAACCTTCGCGTCCAACGTGTACCGTGTACAGGCAGCTATCGACGCCGCCGTTTATGCTGGCCGCAAGGTTGCCTTCAACGGCCGCTCGATGATGCGCAACATGGAAATCGCCGAGAAGATGGGCTTCCTGAAGGTTCCGCGCGGAACCATCATCCCGATCGACGAGGCTGCCAAGATGGCACCGCACAAGGTCTTGCTCATCACCACCGGTACCCAGGGCGAGCCAATGGCTGCGTTGTCACGCATGGCACGCCGTGAGCACCGTCAGATCACCGTCCGCGACGGCGACCTCATCATCTTCTCCTCGTCCCTGATTCCGGGCAACGAAGAGGCCGTTTACGGTGTCATGAACATGCTCTCCCAGATTGGTGCTGAAGTTATCACCAACAAGGAAGCCAAGGTTCACGCCTCCGGCCACGGCTACGGCGGCGAGCTGCTCTTCCTGTACAACGCTGCGCGTCCGAAGAACGTTATGCCGGTCCACGGCGAGTGGCGTCACCTGCGTGCAAACAAGGAACTGGCAGTCTCCACTGGCGTTGACCGCGACCGCGTGGTTCTGGCACAGAACGGCGTTGTCGTTGATCTGCGCAACGGCCGTGCAGAGGTTGTTGGCCAGATTACCGTGGGTAACCTCTACGTCGATGGCGTCTCCATGGGTGACGTCGACGCAGATACCCTGGCAGACCGCACCAACCTCGGCTCTGGCGGCGTCGTTTCCATCACCTGTGTGATTGATAACCGCACGTCCCGGCTGCTTGAGCATCCGGCTGTATCCACCACTGGTTTCTCTGACGATGACCGCGGCATCGTGCCGGAGGTTGCCAAGTTGGTTGAGTCCACGATGAACGATCTCGCCGCTGAGGGCGAGAACGATACCTACCGCATGGTGCAGAAGCTGCGCCGCAAGGTATCCAAGCTCATGGATTCCAAGTACAAGCGCGAGCCAGTCATCTTGCCGACCATCATCCCGACAAACTCTGGTCCGCTCTTGGCTGATGACGAAGAGGTAGAGGCTTCCCGCGAGTCTCTTTAAATGAGGCAGTAGCTTTAGGAGCTTTAGGCTAAACCTCTCAAACGACATGTGCCCCGGCAGTCTATGCTGGGGCACATGTCGTTTTCTTCTGCTGAGCGCGTCAAGATGGTGGCGCTGTTCCATAAACTCGGTCCGGATGCCCCTACGCTGTGCGAAGGCTGGACCACTCGCGACCTTGCCGCGCACTTGTGGGTAAGGGAAAACCGCCCTGACGCGGCCGCTGGGATGTTCATCCCGCAGCTGCAAAAGCGCCTTGAGTCGGCGATGCAGAAAGCAGCAGCGCGTGACTTCGATGAGCTGGTTGATGCTTGGGGGAGGGGAGCGAAGAAGACGAACCCAATGCGCTACGTTGATTCACTGGCAAACTTCACTGAGCACTTCATCCACCATGAGGACATTCGCCGTGCCAACGGTATGACCGAGCCGCGCGACTTTTCAAAGGCAGTGGAGAAGGAACTCCACAAGGGGTTGAAAATGTTGGCTCCCCGCATGTTGAGCAAGTCCGCGAAGCCGGTTGTCTTGTACCCGGAGGGCCTTGCTCGCATCGTCGTGGGCGATAGTAAGAAGGTGGCTGAGCGCGGGGACGACGTCGTCCGCGTCCTGGGCCCAGTCTCCGAACTGGTGCTGTGGACCTACGGCCGTGACGCCAGTGACGTCAAGATTGAGGGCGATAACAATGCTATCGTCCGATCCAGCCTCTAACTTTGTGTCAAGCCCTTAGGCTGGAATATGCGCAGTAAGTTGTGCCTTACTGTTCATTGAGGATGCAAAAGCGTGTAGAAGCCTTATTCACTAAGGAAAATATCCACCCGAAACTAGTGTGGCGTATGTGAATAGTGGTGCAAGGGCTACTAGAGTGGCGGATATGTCTGTCAAAAACGCACCGTCACGCGCCTCGCACCGTGGCCGCTCCTCAAAGGGAAGCGCCCGCCCTGCGAACCGATCGCGGCCGTCTGGCCGTACCGGTACAGGTAAGTCCTCGAGCCGGGGAAACTCCGAGCATCTCACGCTGACTTCCGCAAACCGCGCTGCTGAGACCTCTTCCGAGAGGACCGGCAGCGCATTTCGTGCTGTCGGTCGTGGGCTAAGCGCGGTTTTTGGCGCCACAGCGCGTGGCATGGGCGATATGGCACGCGGCGTCGGCCGTGGAATGAACAACCTGCGACCGAGTGACGACGGTGCGGATGATCGCAATATCTACGGCGACTATGACACTGAAGATTACGATGATGTAAGGGAGCCGGAGGAAATTTCTACTCGGGGCAAAACCAAGAAGAGCAAGGTAACCCGCGCCAAGAACAATGGCAAAGGTCGGGGCGAGGACGTCGCGAATAATCCTGAGACTGCGCTGGACCGCTCTGTCGATCCTGAGGGCCGCGTCGCCCGGCAGGAACGCACCATCCAGATTTCCAATCCGGATGCGGTTGCGCTGACCCTGATTGGCATCGCGATTGTCCTCGCGTGTGCGGTGTGGTTCGACATCGTGGGCGTCATCGGTGCCTACCTCACCAATGCGGTGCGCTACGCCATCGGCGCAGGTGCGTACGTGCTACCAGTGGCGCTGGTGGCCCTCGCCATGGCGCTCATGATGGGGGTATCCGGCGTGGCCGGTCACCTCAAGCCACGCGTCGTGGGCGGTACCACCCTCATCATCGTGTGCATGCTGGGCCTCATCCACATCTTTGCCGGACTGCCTGCTCTGTCGTGGTCAAACAATGCTGCAGGTGACGCCGGCGGCGCCATCGGTTTTGTCGTGGGCCAGCTGCTCGAGGCGGCGTTCTCTGCTTATGTTGCGGTCCCGTTGCTGTTCCTGCTGATCATTTACGGTGCCTTGAACATCACGGGTATCACCCTGCGCGAGGCCTTCGACTACATCTCGGCGATCTTCAACGACCTCATGGCCGGCTTGCGCGAGCGCAAGGACGGACGATATGAGGACTACGACGAGGAGCTCCACGACGACGCCTATGGTCACGTCAATGACGATATCGAGGACATCGCCGAGGGGCGTGAACGCGCACCGCGTGAGGAACGCCAGGCGCAGCAGCCGCGCCGCGCACGCCGCCAGCGCCCACGCCGCCTGTCGACGCCGATGGATAACTACCCGGCAGACGCAAACGCAACGGTCTCCTTCGACTCCGCTCAAGCGCCGATGCAGGACGCTGATGAGGACGCCGCAGCTACTGCAGCGCGCGCCGAGCAGTCCGCGCTGCTCGATGATGCGGGGCAGCCGACCGAGGTTATCTCGCAGCCGGCTACGCCGGCGCATCCAGTGCAGCATGGCCGCCCAGAATTCAATTCAGCTACCCCGCGCAGCGTCGACGACACCGATGAGATTCCAGTAGTCCGCGACGAGGAGTCAACCACCGTGCTCCCAGCGTCTCCGCGCTCGGCAACCCCGCGCCGTACTTCCCAGGCATCTGCCAGCGCAGCCGGTGCCGCAATCGGCGGTGCCGCCGGTGCTGCCGCTGGCGCGGCTGCGGGTGCTGCGGCAGGAGCGGCGTCGCCAAGCGCTGCTCTCGACTCCGCAGCAGACGTGGTCTCCTCGGCACACGCTGAGGCAGTGCGCCTGTTCCAACAGCGATCCGGGCGCGATGCCACGACCGGCAAGTCCGTCGAAGAGCCAGCAACGCAGTCCCAGCAGTCCGCACCACAGGCGCAACCTGCACAGGCGGCTTCTGCTGCACCGGCCCCGGCACCTGCCCCTGGTGTGGCTAGCGAATCCGACTACGACGTGCCGACCACTGACCTGCTGACCCCGGGCAAGCCTGCCAAGGCTCGTACCGAGGCCAACGACCGCATCATCGAGGCCATCACTGATGTCTTCGAGGAGTTCAAGGTCGACGCCCAGGTCACCGGCTTTAGCCGTGGCCCAACAGTTACGCGCTACGAAATCGAGCTTGGACCAGGCGTCAAGGTCTCCAAGATTACGAACCTGCAGTCCAACCTGGCATACGCCGTGGCCACGGACAACCTGCGTCTGCTGACCCCGATCCCGGGCAAGTCCGCAGTGGGCATCGAGGTGCCGAACGCAGACCGAGAGATGGTGCGTCTGCGCGACGTGCTAGATTCCCCGGCCATCGCTGGCTCCGTCGATCCAATGCTCATCGGCTTGGGCAAGGACATTGAGGGTGAATACTCGTCCTTCTCCGTGAAGAAGATGCCACACCTTTTGGTGGCGGGTGCTACCGGTTCCGGTAAGTCCGCATTCGTGAACTCCATGCTCGTCTCGTTGCTCACCCGCGCGACCCCGGAGGAGGTGCGCCTCATTCTCGTTGACCCGAAGATGGTGGAGCTCACCCCGTACGAAGGAATTCCACACCTCATTACCCCGATCATCACTCAGCCGAAGAAGGCGGCAGCCGCCCTCCAGTGGCTGGTCGAGGAGATGGAGCAGCGCTACATGGACATGCAGTCCGCCCGCGTGCGCAAGATTGAGGATTACAACCGCAAGGTCATCTCCGGCGAGCACCAGGCACCTGCCGGCTCCCAGCGTGAGATGCGCCCGTACCCATACATCGTGTGCGTGGTGGATGAGTTGGCCGACCTCATGATGACCGCCCCGAAGGAAATCGAGGAGTCCATCGTCCGTATTACTCAGAAGGCACGTGCGGCGGGTATCCACCTGGTCCTAGCAACCCAGCGCCCTTCCGTGGACGTCGTGACCGGTCTGATCAAGACCAACGTTCCTTCCCGCCTCGCCTTTGCTACCTCGTCGCTGACTGACTCCCGCGTCATTTTGGACCAGGGTGGCGCTGAGAAGCTCATCGGTATGGGCGACGGTCTGTTCATCCCGCAAGGCGGACGCCCGGTGCGTATGCAGGGCGCGTTCGTTTCTGACGAAGAGGTTCAGGCTGTTGTCGATGCCGCGAAGGCACAAGGCCAGCCGAACTACACTGAAGGCGTCACGGAAGAAAAGAAGTCCGAGGCGAAGAAGGAAATCGACGAGGACATCGGAAAAGACCTGGATGATCTGCTTGAGGCCGTCGAACTTGTGGTTACCTCCCAGTTGGGTTCGACGTCGATGCTCCAGCGCAAGCTCCGCATCGGCTTTGCTAAGGCTGGTCGCCTGATGGACTTGATGGAATCCCGCGGTGTCGTGGGTCCTTCCGAGGGCTCGAAGGCACGTGAGGTTCTGGTCAAGCCGGAAGAACTCGACACCATAATCTGGATGATTAAGGGCGCGGATCCGGCTGAAGCCCCGAAGGAAATCCAGGAGGAGATGGCGCAGTCTGCTGACGGTGGCGACGCAGCGCTTGACGATGCCGCGTCCTCCGACGACACACGCACCGTGCAGGCCACCTACAACCCATCTTCTGGGGCGTTCTAAGAACCGGACTCCAGTTGCGCTGGTGATTTAATGCCCTACCGATTTAAATGCGGTAGGGCATTTTCTTTTGTGTAATATAGGACGAGTCTTGGAGGGGAGTACCCCGCTCCACAGCGATGATCGTCAACACGGCAGCTCGGTTTTATTACCAGGGTTCCCGGTCTCGCTGGCCCGCGTCGAGCGGGTGGGGGAGACCTCCGGTCAATTTCGTAACCCGACCGGAGGATATTTATATATGCATGTCCCATTGTGGATCTGGGCGATCACCATCGTCGTCATTCTCGGATTTTTCATCTTTGATTTCTACAGCCACGTGCGATCCCCGCACGAGCCTTCCATCAAGGAATCCGGCTCCTGGACCCTGTTTTATATGGGCCTCGCCGTCATCTTCGGCGGAATCGTCTGGGTGCTGTGGGATCACGAGCACGCCATTCAGTTCTACACAGGCTGGGTGACTGAGCAGGCCTTGAGCGTGGACAACCTCTTCGTGTTCGCACTGATTATGGGCTCGTTCAAGATTCCTCGCCGCTTCCAGCAGAAGGTGCTGTTGATCGGCATCGTGTTGGCGCTGCTATTCCGCCTCATCTTCATCATGCTCGGTGCTGCGATCATCCAGGCGTGGTCCGACGTGTTCTATCTGTTCGCAATCTTCCTTATCTACACCGCAGTCAAACTCATCGTCGATGAGATCCGCGACGCTGAGGAGACGGACCCCAACGACATGCTCGTCATCAAGTGGCTGCGCAAGGTCATTCACGTGACGCCGCGCTACCACGGGGACAAGCTCACCCACCGCGAGGAATCCGGCCCGAAGAAGGGCAAGCTGGCTCTGACGCCACTGTTCGTGGCACTGACCGCTATTGGCCTCATCGATGTTATGTTCGCGTTTGACTCCATCCCGGCTATCTACGGCATTACTTCAGAACCGTTCCTGGTCTTTACTACTAACGCGTTTGCTTTGATGGGCCTGCGCCAGATGTTCTTCCTGATTGATGGCCTCTTGGAGCGTCTGGTCTACCTGCCTTATGGCCTGGGCATCATCTTGGGCTTCATCGGAGTGAAGCTCCTCTTCCACGCGCTGCACGAGAACAACCTGCCGTTCGTGAATGGCGGCGAAAACGTCGGCGGCATTCCAGAGATCCCGACCTTGATGTCCCTGCTGGTTATCGTGGGCGTCCTCGCGGTGACCGTTGCCGCCTCTGTTTTGAAGAGCAAGCGCGACGAGGCCCAGGGTGGTATCTCGATATCTCACAACCACTATGACTGGGACGAAGAGGGTAACAAGATAGTTCGCACCAAGAGCGGCGAGTTTGTAGGCAAAGCTGCGGACCTACCGCAGTCAGAATTGCCTTAAACCACAAGTTTAAGAGGCGTTTACACCGCATCATAAAGGCCCGGAGAGAAACACTGTGCATTCCTCTCCGGGTCTTAGCATTTATCGAGGTTGGGCGCTTACTAGCTACTAGCTAAACGAGTTGATGACTGGATTCCACTCGCGGAAGTCGCGGGCGGTGACTGCGCCGGATGTAAAGAAGGGATCGTTGTCCATGGTTGCGGCAGCGTCTTCGATGGTGGCCGTCTCATCCGTGAACTGGAGGACAATCAACGCGCCGCCTTTGGCATCTGGGAATGGGCCTGAGCCAAGAATCTTGCCTTCGGCATTGAGGCCGTTGATGAATTCGCGGTGCGCCGGACGGTTATCAGCGATGGCCGGATTTTCAGGGTCATATTCGTAGAGTGTTGCAATGTACTTCATGCCCCTCATCTTAGGGAGTTGGGGGAGTCAGCCGCAGGAGCTTCAACATGGCAGGTAGGATTAGTCCCGTGAATGATTCTCAAGCTCAGCAAAAGGCAGCAGCGGCGTCGGATGTAAATCCCAACGTTTCCAACTGGAATCTGCCCAACGTCTTGACCAGCTTGCGAATTCTTTTTATCCCAGTCTTTGCATGGCTTGTCCTGGCGGACCATGAGTGGTGGGCGTTTGGCCTATTTGTGGCTTTGATGATCACGGACAAGCTGGACGGCGACATTGCTCGTTCCCGCGGTCTGATTACAAACTTTGGCAAGATTGCTGACCCCATCGCAGATAAAGCACTGATGACGGCTGCATTCGTCTGTCTTAATATCATCGGTGTGCTGCCTGTGTGGGTGACGGTGGTTATCCTGGTGCGCGAGTTCGGCATTACCTTGTGGCGCATGGCTTTGCTGCGCCAGGGCAAGGTGGTCCCGGCATCTAAGGGCGGCAAGCTAAAGACTGTTCTCCAAACCATCGCCGTTGCCATGTATCTGTGCCCGCTACCGAGCTGGATGGATATCCCCACTTTTGCGGTCATGCTCGCGGCAGTTGTGGTCACCGTGGTCACCGGTGTGCAGTACCTCATTGACGGTCGGAAGCAGAATTCCTAATGGATTCTCTGGCCAGCCAAGTAGTTGAAACGCTCAAGCGGCGCCGGGAAACTGTGGCGTTTTGCGAGTCTCTGACTGCTGGCCTAGCCGCGGCCACCGTGGCCACCGTGCCCGGCGCCTCTGCAGTGTTGCGCGGGGGATTGGTTACCTACGCAACCGAGGTAAAGTCCCATTTCTTGCACGTTCCTCTGGAGCAGCTGGAGGAACGGGGCGTGGTTTCCGCGTCGACGGCGCAGGAGATGGCCGTGGCTGCCGCCCGTGAGACTGGCGCGGATTGGGCGGTCTCGCTAACTGGTGTCGCAGGCCCTGATACTCAGGAGGGCAAACCCGCGGGCACGGTATTCGTAGGGATTGTGGGTCCCAGCGTTGAACCAACGGCGATTCAGACGGAGCACCTTTCTGGCTCGCGCGACGAGATTCGAACGGGTGCTGTAGCCGCAGCATTGAGCCTGCTTCTATCAACTTTGGAAGAAAATTAGCACTGTCGGGAACAAAGTGCTGACTTAGCACGTTATACAGGATGATGAACACTACAACAGCACTTCTTGAAAAGCCTTTAAACGCCACCCAGGCGCGGGTACCGGGTGCCGTCGAAACCCCTAAACGCGCTCCGGAACCGCTCCTTCGTGAGGCTTTGGGGCTCACGCTCCGCGCCTTCCGCGCTGACAAGGGCGTGACTCTCCGCGAGCTCGCCGGCGTGGCCCGTGTATCCCCGGGTTACCTCTCCGAGCTAGAGCGTGGACGCAAGGAAGTATCTTCAGAGCTTCTGGCGTCTGTCTGCCATGCGCTCGAGGTAAGCGTTGCTGACGTTCTCATTGAGGCAGCGGGCTACATGGCACTGCCGTCGATGGATGAGGAACTGGCGTCGACTGCCCCTGCAGCATCTGAGCTCTAACTAGCTTTTAATAGCCCGCGCTCCACAGCGAACTTTATGCCCTAGGCAACGCAGTGAAGCGCGGGCTTCGCTAGTATAGAGAACCGGAGAAATACTTTTTCAGAAAATTTTGAAAGCTAATTAGGAAGGCCCCAGAATACAATGGCGAATCCATTCGTAAAGGCATGGAAGTACTTGATGGCACTCTTCGATTCCAAGATCGAAGAAAATGCTGATCCGAAGGTTCAGATCGAGCAGGCTATCGAGGAAGCACAGCGTCAGCACCAGGAGCTTTCGCAGCAGGCAGCTGCTGTCATTGGTAACCAGCGTCAGCTGGAGATGCAGCTTAACCGTCGCCTGAGCGAAATTGAGAAGCTGCAGGGCAATACCCGCCAGGCTCTAGAGCTCGCTGATAAAGCTCGTGCTGCAGGTGACGCAACCAAGGCCACCGAGTACGAGAACGCTGCGGAGGCTTTCGCTGCACAGCTCGTTACTGCTGAGCAGTCTGTAGAGGACACCAAGAAGCTTCACGATCAGGCACTTCAGCAGGCTGAGCAGGCTAAGAAGGCTGTCGAGCGCAACGGCATGGCTCTGCGTGAGAAGGTCAACGAGCGCTCCAAGCTGCTGTCTCAGCTTGAGCAGGCCAAGATGCAGGAGAAGGTCTCCGAGTCGCTTAACTCCATGAACGAGCTGACCGCGAACGGCAACTCCCCTTCGCTGGATTCTGTGCGTGACAAGATTGAGCGCCGCTACACCAAGGCATTGGGCCAGGCTGAGCTCGCCGAGAACTCCGTTTCTAATCGCATGCACGAGATTGAGCAGGCTGGCGTTCAGCTCGCAGGCCACTCCCGTCTCGAGCAGATTCGTGCTGAAATGAACACCACCAAGGCTGTGGAGGGCAACCCCCAGCAGGCAATCGAGGGCAACCGCACTGCTGGTTCCGCTGCTGACAAGGCAGCTCAGCCAAATGCTGCAGCTGATGATGCTGTCCAGGCTCGTCTCCGCGAGTTGCGCGGCGAGTAAGCCTTAATTGACGCTACGAAAGTAGCCGATAGCCTCGAGCATAGGAAGGGCCTCACCCTTGGCATCCGCCGGGTGAGGCCCTTCCTGCATGTAGTGAGTTTCTGGGGACTGAAACTCGGGTTCCAAATTCATGGAGCTACTCTTGCTAGCGCTAATCGCCGACGCCGCGGGCTTGCAGGGCCTCACCCATGGCCTGGGCGCGGCGGATAGAGCGGATGACCACCGGTGTACCGAAGGCGAGCAGTGACGTGCCGGCGCCGCGTGCTTTGCGGGCGTCGAGGACTTCATTGACTGTGCCGAGCATTAGCGGCAACAGACGGATTGTCAGCGACATGGCAAGGCTGAGGTTTTCTACCGGCAGTCCGAGTTTCGCGAAAGGCTGTAGTGCCCGCTCGAAAGACTCCATCATGTCTGAAACCTTGGTAGTCAAGGTCAGCAAAACGGCCGCGATGATTGAGGCATAGACACTAAAAAACATCACCACTGCGGTGACAAAGTCCTTTTGCCACCACTGAAACGCGGCTAGGGCCAGCAAGAGATAAAGAGGCGGCAAAAGTTGGCCCCATGCCACACTGATAGGGATACGTGCAATGGGGTAGTAAGCCACTGCTATCGCGGCGGCGCCGATCGCGGTGGGAATGGATTTAGCCCACAGTGTGGTGACCACAATGAATGTAATGAGAACCACAAACTTCACCCGCGTCGGACACCGGTGGATGATGGTGTCGGCATCAACGTAATAGCCAAGGGGGATGCTTTTCGGCACGGCTGGCTTCCTACTTCACAAAGGGTTTCGGTTGGGGTGATTGTTGAGTGGGTCGGTTCTTTTAAGCTGACTTCTTTAGAGCGGCCGTGAGGCCATGAGTTTGCGGTAGAAAGTGATGACCTCCTCGGGTGCGCCGTCGGCAGCAATCTTGTGGTCATCGATGCAGATGACGCGGTCGAAGTCATTGATGAATTCGAGGTCGTGGGTGACCACGATGAGTTGCTGCTCAAGTGCCGCGAACTCACGCCGGATGCGGTCACGGTTGCGTAGGTCGAGCAAGGTTGTCGGCTCGTCGGCGATGATGAGCGACGGGTCCATGACTAGTACAGCCGCCAGCGCAAGCAATTGTTTCTGACCACCTGACAGCGTGTGTGGTGATTGCTCCGCTAGATGTGAGAGCCCGAATCTCTCGAGGGCGGCGTCGACACGCGCCTTCTTTTCTTCCTTAGCTAGTTTCATGCGACGCAAGGAAAAGGCGACGTCGTCACGCACATTTGGCATCACGATTTGGTTCTCTGCATCGGAGAATACGAAGCCCACTTTGCGGCGGACTTCTTTGCCGCTCTTCGCTACATCGACGGCGTCGACAAGCACTGTGCCCGTAGTTGGCTCACCCAAACCATTGATGAGACGCGTCAGCGTGGACTTGCCCCCACCGTTGGCACCGATGATTCCAATGCGCTGCTCACTGAGGGTCAGGTTGATATCAGAAAGGATCTCCTTGTCCTCGAAAGAGACGCAGACCCCTTGAAATTCAATTGTTGGCATAGTGCTTAAGCCGCGGATTCAGCCTTCTTTGTCACAGGCTTGCGGCCCATGAGATCAGGGAAAGCTGAGTGCACACCGATGGCGATGATGATCATGATCACCAGCTTGAGCGCATCTGGGCCGAGGAATGGAATCTGTGCCAGGGCAGCTTCGCCCCAGCCCATGCCCGCGCGCAGCGCCAGGCCGACGGTGCCGCAAGCGTACTGAATGAGCAAGCTGACAAAGCCGGCGACGGTAATCATGATGGCAAGGCCTGTCTTGTTGCGCGGTGCACGGTAGGCCACAGCGCCGCCGATGGCAGGGGAGATGAGGTAGCCCACGATGTAACCAACGGTTGGGCCAGGCAGGGCGCTGATGACGCTACGTCCGCCAGCAAGGACCGGAAGGCCTACGAGGCCGAGAACGATAAACAGCAGGCCCACGAAGAATCCGCGGCGACCGCCGAGAACTAGACCCGCCAGGGTAATGACGGCGTTCTGGATAACGATGGGAACACCGGAGACAGGACTTGGAATGGAAACGAACGCAAAAACGATGATGAGAGCGGTAAAGACTGCAACATATGCGATGTCAGTCGCGACAGAGTTCTTTTTCATGGTGGGGAGATTACACGTTTGCCAACGAAGCAGGAAACCGGCAGTTTTGAACAGCGTTCAACGTGGGGTTTCGGCGGCGCTCTATGCCCTAGATGGGGGACTTGTCCTAGGGAGGGTGTGCAAGGCCGCCCTGTAGGATGGCTGGCATGCGATTGACGGAATATCACCAACTGGTTGTCGACGAGTTCGGCGAGTCCGAGGGGAAGTGGATTAGCCATTCCCATGTACTAGCAAAATATGGTGAGACCGCCGACGAGCTAATAGAGCGAGGTGTTGACCCGGGCGACGTGTGGGACGGATTGTGCGATGACTTTGACGTTCCCGAAGAAAGGCGCCTTGGGGTCGACTATCCAACCTTGTAATCGTTAGCTCGGCCTTTCGAACGCGTTGAAACCTTTATGGCCTGAAAATAGAACAGACACGTTGAATTTGAGTGGAAATTCGAACATCTGTGTGTGTATTGTTGTGGGGGATGTCAAGCTGATTCGATAGCTTTTGTCTGTCGGCGGAACCAGTGTTGCGCAATAACAGTCTAAAAAGAAGAACTCGCGCTCATCGGCGCGTGAATCATTCTGCGTAAATAATCAAAGTTAGGGAAATAAATGGCAACCAAGAAGAAGTCCACTGCCGCGGCAGCTAAAGGTGATGACCGCCAAAAGGCTCTTGACGCCGCAATGGCGATGATTGAGAAGGATTTTGGTAAAGGCGCAGTCATGCGTCTGGGTGATGACGAACGCCCGCCAATCCAGGCGATCTCCTCCGGTAATACCGCGATCGATATTGCTCTGGGTATCGGTGGTTTCCCGCGCGGCCGTATCGTTGAGATTTACGGTCCTGAGTCTTCCGGTAAGACAACTGTTGCGTTGCACGCCATTGCTTCTGCGCAGAAGGACGGCGGCATTGCTGCCTTTATCGATGCGGAGCACGCATTGGATCCGGAATACGCCCGTCTGCTGGGCGTAGACACCGACAACCTCTTGGTCTCCCAGCCGGATACTGGTGAGCAGGCGCTGGAAATCGCGGACATGCTTGTTCGCTCCGGCGCTATTGACATCATCGTTATTGACTCCGTGGCAGCGCTGACCCCGAAGGCAGAAATTGAGGGCGAGATGGGGGACTCCCATGTGGGTCTCCAAGCTCGTCTGATGTCCCAGGCATTGCGCAAGATGACCGGTGCGCTTTATAACTCCGGCACTACCGCAATCTTCATTAACCAGCTGCGCGAGAAGATTGGTGTCATGTTCGGTTCGCCGGAGACCACCACTGGTGGTAAGGCGCTGAAGTTCTACGCATCTGTCCGTTGCGACATCCGCCGCATTCAGACCCTGAAGGACGGCCAGGATGCAATTGGTAACCGCACCAAGATCAAGATCGTGAAGAACAAAGTCTCCCCACCATTTAAGATTGCCGAGTTCGACATCATGTATGGCGAGGGCATCTCTAGGGAGTCCTCCATCATCGATTTGGGCGTGGAACATGGCTTCATCAAGAAGTCCGGTTCCTGGTTTACCTATGAAGGTGACCAGCTCGGTCAGGGTAAGGAGAAGGCGCGTAACTTCTTGAAGGAAAACAAGGACCTCGCTGACGAGATCGAGAAAAAGATCTTCAACAAGTTGGGGATCGGCTCTGGTGCGACTACCGACGAAGACATTCCAATGGACGTGCCAGGTGCGGATGATCCGCTAACTGATGAGGCAGTCGACTTGGTGCCAAACGTCGACTTTGACGACGAATAAATGAACAAGCCCGCCCCAGAGAAGCTCGAGAAGCTACGCCGGGCGCTGGAAGATTATGAATCCGGCGCCACTGGAGGCGGGCTTTTTGATGTCGAAGCAGAAGAAGCTAAAGCAAAGGTACGCAATCGTGCGTTGCTGTTACTGGATCAGCGCGCGCGTTCGCGAAAGGAACTCTCCGATCGTCTCATTGGGTTGGAGTTTGACCCGGAGGTCGTCGAGTCGGTGCTTGACGATCTTGCGAACGTGGGCCTGCTCGATGACGCGGCATTCGCGCGTGAATGGGTGCGCCAACGCCATGCGCGTCGCGGCAAGTCGGCGCGGGTGCTCGACCGCGAGCTGCAGCGCAAGGGGGTAGCGCAAGCAGACCGCGCGGAGGCGCTCGAGCAGGTGACGCAGGAGTCCGAGCAGTCCATCATGGAGGAGCTCGCTGCTAAGAAGGCTCGCTCGGTGAAGACGATCCCGGAAGACCGTGCGGAGCGCGACAAGGCGCTGCGGCGCATCGTGGGCGTGCTTGCCCGCCGCGGCTTTAACGAGGGTGCGTCGTTGCGCGTGGCGAAGGCGGCTCTCGAGGCGCGCTGCGCGGAGCTGGAAAACGAGTAAACCCCCAGCTGGTTGCTGAGGGTTCGGCTTGCCCATGTGAGGTGTTTATTCCGCGGGGTTGCGGATTTCCTTGTAGCCGGGTGCGTGCCAATCGGCGTTGACCTCGTCCTTGGTGTCGAGGCCCTGCGAGCGATGGTGCGGCACGGCGGCCACGATATTCTTGCGGGCGCGGCCGGCGCGCAGCTGGCGCTCGATGCGTTGGGCCAGCACTGTCAGTCCCCAGTTGATAAGGATCATGATGATGGCGACGGCGATGAGCGAAGCCAGGTAGTTTTTGTTGAAGGACGCGGACTGGATACCGGAGCGGACAACTTCGACATAGCCGATCTGGTAGCCGAGCGCGGAGTCCTTGAGGGCGATGACCATCTGCGAGATGAGCGCAGGAAGCATCGCCGCGACGGCCTGGGGGAGCAGCACCTTGAACATGGTCTGCTGGTGGCTCAGTCCCAGCGCCTTAGCTGCCTCGGTTTGGCCCTTGGGCAGCGAACGGATGCCGGAGCGCAGAATCTCGGCGACGACGGAGCCGTTGTAGAGCGTGAGCGCGAAGACAACGGCACCGAAAGCGAGGTGCTTGGACGGCACGAGGTCGTAGACCGCGAAGAGCTGGTAGGCGAAAATCATGAGCAGCAGCACGGGGATGGCGCGGAAGAACTCCACGACCACGCCGCACACCCAGCGGATGGGGCGGTGCTCGCTCAGGCGTCCCAGACCGAAGACCACGCCAAAGACGATGGCCAACAGAATGGAGGCGACGGCGGAGAATATCGTGCCCTTGAGACCCGGGAGCAGATACGTCGTCCATGTCTGCGAGTTGAGGAACGGCGTCCACAGCTCAGGGCTGAGCTGGTTGCGCTCGTTCAACTTCATAAACACCCACGCGAGGACCGCGGTGGCGACGATGGCGGTGATGACTGTATAGATGGCGTTGTTGCGTCGGCCCTTGGGGCCGGGGGCATCGTAAAGCACTGTGGCGCGTACGGACATTATTTCTTCACCGCCAATTTTTCAGAGAGCTTGCCCAGGCCAAGGCCCATGGGCAGGGTGAGGATGATGAAGCCTGCTGCGAAGATGAGGAAGATGACAAAGAGCTGGCTGGCGTGGAACTCGATGGTCGACTTCATGAGCAGCGAGGCCTCGGCGACGCCGATGACGGACGCGATGGTCGTGTTCTTCGTTAGCGCGATGAGTGTATTGCCCAGCGGGACGATAGCCGCGCGGACTGCCTGTGGGAAGACGATGGTGCTAAATGTCTGGGTAAAGGACAGCCCGAGCGAGCGGGCGGCCTCTGCCTGACCGAAGTCCACGGTGTTGATGCCGGAGCGCAACGACTCGGCGACGAAGGCGGAGGTGTAGAGGATAAAGCCCACGATGGCCAAGCGCACGTTGTTGTCGATGAGGAATGTCGCCGACTCGCGGCTCGCGAGCGTGACGCCGAGGGTCTGGTACAGGCCGAAGGAACAGAACAGCACGACCAGCGTGAGTGGCGTATTGCGCACGATCGTGATGTACGTCGTAGCCAGGAAGCGCAGAATGCCGACGGGGGAGACGCGCATCGCGGTCAGGATGGTGCCTAGAATCATGGAACCCAACGCCGACCACAGCGTGAGTTTGATAGTGAGCCAAAACGCGGGCCAGAGTTCTGGACCCAGCTGGCTCCACATGGAGCTCATGGTTTCTCCTCGTTCATTGGGGATGGGAGGGGCCGGGCTTTTGTGCCCGGCCTAAGGGGGCGTTATTCCACGAAGGACAGGTCGCCCGGGGTACCCGGCTCGATGGCGTCGCCCTTGCCGAGGTTGGCAGAGACGAGCTTGTCGAACTCGCCGGAGGAGTGCATCTCCTTGAGCGCAGCGTTGATGGCTTCCGTGGCCTCTTGGTCGTCCTTGGCCAGGCCGATGCCGTAGTACTCGTCGGTGAAGGGCTTGCCGTCCTTCTCGAGCTCGACGACCTTGAACTTGCCCTCGTTCTGGGCGGCGTAGCCGTTGAGGATGGTCGCGTCCGTGGTCATCGCGTCGATGGTGCCCTGGGAGAGTGCCTCAACGCAGGAGGAGTAGGTGTCGAACTCCTGAAGCTGGACGGACGGCAGAGCCTCCTTGACCTTCTGAGCCGGGGTAGAGCCGGTGACAGAGCAGAGGATCTTGCCGTCGAGACCGTCGAGACCCTTAATTTCCGCGTTGTCAGCAGAAACGAGCAGGGCCTGGTGGGTGACAAGGTATGGGCCACCGAAGTTGACCTTCTCTGCGCGGGAGGCGTTGATGGAGTAGGTCGCGGCGATCATGTCGACCTGGCCGTTCTCGATGAGGGTCTCGCGCTGCGCGGAGGGGGTTTCCTTCCACTCGATTTTTGGCTCAGCCCAACCCTTCTCCTTGGCGATGTGGTTGACGACGTAGGTCGCGACGTCGACGTCCAGGCCGGACATGGACCCGTCGCCCTCGCGCAGGCCGAGACCCGGCTGGTCGAACTTGGTGCCGAGAGTGACGCTGCCAGACTCGATGTGGGCGAGTAGGCCCTCGCCTTCGCCGGAGGCGGAGTCGGAGGAGCCGCCGCAGGCAGCGAGCAGGGCGCCAGAGGCAAGGACAGCGGAGGTGGCGGCGATAACGCGGGTGATGTGGGAGCGAGACATGGTGTTTCTCCTTGAGATGAGGATGAGATTAGTGGTGGAGGATCTTGCCTAGGAAGTCCCGGGCGCGACCCGATTGCGGGTTGGTAAAGAAAGAGTCAGGGTCGGTGTCTTCGACGATCTCGCCGTCGGCCATGAACAAGATGCGGTCCGCGGCTTTGCGGGCGAATCCCATCTCGTGCGTGACGACGACCATGGTCATGCCCTCCTTGGCGAGGTCCGTCATGACGTCCAAGACCTCGTTGACCATCTCCGGATCGAGAGCGGAGGTAGGTTCATCGAAGAGCATGACCTTCGGCTTCATCGCGAGCGCGCGGGCGATGGCGACGCGCTGTTGCTGGCCACCGGAGAGCTGCGCCGGGTATTTGTCTGCCTGGTTGGCAATCCCCACGCGGTCGAGGAGCTGGAGTGCTAGGTCGTTCGCGGCGGACTTGGACATCTTGCGCACCTTGATGGGGCCCAGCGTTACGTTGTCCTTGATAGTCAAGTGAGGGAAGAGGTTGAACTGCTGGAAGACCATGCCCACGTCGGCGCGCAACGTGGCCAGGGCCTTGCCTTCCTCCGGCAGTGGGGTGCCGTCGATGGCGATGGAGCCGGACTCGATGGTCTCGAGGCGGTTGATGGTGCGGCACAGCGTGGATTTACCGGATCCCGAGGGGCCGAGCACGACAACGACTTCGCCGCGCTGGATCTCGAGATTAATGTCGCGCAATGCGTGATAATCGTCGAAGTACTTTTGTACGTCGCTGATGCGAATCATTGGGGAGTCGCTCACATCATTACTTCCTTCCGTATGTTGAACGGGTCATGTTGGGATAATAGGGTGCGCTGTGTCACAAGGTTGGGCAATAGGGTCACGTTTTGATAACGCTTCACCCGTCTGTAAAGAGGATTCTATCTGTCGTAATATAGAAATACCTGGTAAATGAGGAGAAATATTCATGCGGCGAAGTTGGTAAACAGGGGAGGAGCGCGGTTATGAGTTACCCCCGAGCGTCGTTAGAATGAACCGACGTGAGCGCCCCCATGAACACTAGAAACCCCAAGAACGCCGTCACCGGAGTTGATCCGGAGGTCGCCCTCGGCCAGATCGCGCAGAGCGCCGGCACCAACCCGGATGGTTCCGCCCGCACCTATGAGGTGCGTACTTTCGGCTGCCAGATGAACGTCCACGATTCTGAGCGCATCTCGGGCCTGCTCGAAGAGGCTGGCTATGTTGCTGCCGCGGAGGAACAAGAGCCTGACCTCATCGTCTTCAATACCTGCGCGGTGCGTGAGAACGCCGATAAGCGCCTGTACGGCACGTTGGGCGCGCTGAAGAAGACCAAGGAAAACCACCCTGGCATGCAGATCGCCGTGGGCGGTTGTTTGGCACAGAAAGACAAAGATACCGTCCTCGACAACGCGCCGTGGGTCGATGCAGTCTTCGGTACCCACAACATGGCAGCACTTCCCACGCTGCTCGAGCGCGCTCGTCACAACGACGAGGCGCAGGTGGAAATCGTCGATTCTCTAGAGGCCTTCCCGTCCGTGCTCCCGGCCAAGCGCGAGTCCGCCTACGCCGGCTGGGTATCCGTGTCCGTGGGCTGCAACAACACTTGTACCTTCTGCATCGTTCCTTCCCTCCGCGGTAAAGAAGAGGATCGCCGCCCAGGTGACATCCTCGCTGAGGTTCAAGCCCTGGTTGACCAGGGTGTTTCCGAGGTCACGCTCCTTGGACAGAACGTCAATGCCTATGGAGTGAACTTCGCTGACCCAGATCTGCCGCGTGACAAGTTCGCCTTTTCCAAGCTGCTGCGCGAGGTAGGCAAGATTGAGGGCCTCGAGCGCCTGCGCTTTACCTCGCCGCACCCAGCTGAGTTCACCTCTGACGTCATCGACGCCATGGCTGAGACCCCGGCCGTGTGTCCGCAGCTGCACATGCCTTTGCAGTCTGGCTCCGATCGCATCCTGAAAGAGATGCGCCGTTCCTACCGTTCCAAGAAGTTCTTGGCCATCCTCGACGAAGTGCGCGAAAAAATGCCGCACGCGGCGATCACCACCGACATCATCGTCGGCTTCCCGGGTGAGACCGAAGAGGACTTCGAGGCCACCATGGACGTCGTCAAGCGCGCGCGTTTCGCCTCTGCCTTCACTTTCCAGTACTCGCCGCGCCCGGGCACTCCGGCTGCCGAGATGGAGCAGCAGGTACCCAAGCACATCGTGCAAGAGCGCTTCGAGCGTCTGGTTGCCCTGCAGGATTCCATTCAGGCTGAAGAAAACGCCAAGCTCATCGGCACCGACGCTGAGCTGCTGGTCCAGGCCGAGGGAGGCCGCAAGGCAGGGGAGACCCACCGCCTGACGGGCCGCTCCCGCGATGGGCGCCTGGTGCACTTTGCGCCCGTGCTTGTCGACGCCGCTGGCACCCGCACCGACATCACCGCGGACATCCGCCCTGGCGACGTTGTTCACACCACCGTGACTGATGCTGGCTCCTTCTTCCTCGTGGCTGACTCCGGCGTGACCTCGCACCGCCGCACCAAGGCGGGCGATATGTCCGCAGCCGGTCAGACGCCCACCACCGCGCCGATTGGTGTGGGCCTGGGACTGCCGCGGATTGGCAAGCCTGCGCGCCAGCAAGATGACGCCTGCGGCTGCTAGAGGAGTACGCTAGACCACCATGAGTAATCAGTACGAACAAGCCCACGCCGCTGAACGCGCGGCTGCCAAGAAGATGGAACTGGGAAACCACAAGGTCACTCTCATCATCGCTATCGTGGTGTGGGTTGCGTACTTGGTTCTGCCCTATGCTGGCCCGGCGCATGGGTGGGAAGCGCTGCAACTGGGCACCACGGATGACGGCGTGCGGATCTCCATCATGGAAACTGTCTCTGCATGGTTCTCCCTCGTGGGCATTGGCGTGCTGACCACCCTGACTGTGGCCACACGTCGCACCAACTTTGCGCTCGCCGCGTGGATGATGGTGACCATTTCCTTCTTCATTAACCTGTGGAGCTTCTGGTTCCGCGGTTCCACCGCTGATAGCCCTTCCATCGGCATGTGGGTAGGAACCCTCGCGAGCCTCATCGCCTTTCTTGCATACTGCCAAGTGGCGTTCAAGCGCAGCCCAGAGCAGGTCGCAGCTGCTGAGAAGGCCCGCCGCGAAGCCAGCAAGCTGGACCAGGTGGGAATCCTGCAAACCGAGGCAGCAACCACCCTCCCGCCGGAGGAGAACCCGCTGCTCATCGACGATCGGCGTCGCCAAGCAGCGCGGCGTTACAAGAAGTCCTAAAGCTTGAGCTCCCACGCCGACGATGTAGAGATGACCTCTGCACCAAGGTGCTGGTAGATGCGGTTCATGGCCGGATCGGCGTCGGCTACCGAGCAATAAGCACGGCGGGTATCAGGCCACCACTGAGCCACCTCGTGCAGTGCATGCAGCTTCGCTGACGTGGCTAGTCCCACGCGCCGCCTATCGCGCGCAGTGACCGTGAGCGTCCACTCGCATACCTCGGGATCTGCGTCGTGATGGCGCGCCAACTCGGTGAGTGCCACGATACGGCCTTCTTCCTCCACTGCGATGAGAAGCGTGTGTGACTTGCGCGCCCGCAGGCGGGAGTGGGCTTCGGCCAAGCGCTCCCGTGTCCAATTAATAGGCTCCGTGTTGAGATCCCCGTAGACCGCATCCGTGGATGCGACCGTTAGAAGGTCCAAGATGTCGTCGAGGTGATGCTCTGGGATGTCATAGTCCGCGAACACGTGGAAGCTGCGGCCCGCCACCGGGAAAGGCCGGGCAGGGGAGTCGGGGAACTCAACGAACATCTGGTGTTCTGAATGCTTGGGCTGGAATCCCAGCTCCGTGTAAGCGGTGGAAAAAGGATCGTAAGAGTAGTCCGCTTCAGCTGGGTAGAGCATGCCGATTTGCGCCACACTGCGACCAAACTGGCGGGCCAAGGCCATTGCGTGTTCGGCGAGCTGACGCGTTACGGCCAGTGCCTCGGGCTCAAGTTCTTCGCCCGGCAGGGGCAGGTAATCAGCGCCGAGCACGCATTCGATCTCGGCATTCTGGGTCTCCTCGAGCAGCGGAAGGGAGATATGGATAAAGCCGTCAAAGTCGAGCTCCGGGCTGGGCTCTACTGCTGGAATAGTGGGAAAGCCTAGCTTACCGACCTCCAGCGGGGTGTCCTCAGTCAGTCCAAACAAGTAGGTGACGGATTCGGTGGAACCTTGTAGGCGCTGTACCACCCGCGAAGGCGCGGAAGAGGCCGCGGGATCGCCGGAGGCCTCCTGTGCGTAAAGGTTCGCATCGAAGATGAAACTGCGCACGCAGTCGGCGGGCTCCCCGCGGCCGGGTACGATCTGAACGAGCAATTACTTGCAGGTGACCGTTACTTGTCGTTGACTGCAGCGGCAGCTGCGTCGGCGAATTCCTGCCACTGCGCAGCCTGTGCGCGCAGGTCCTCGGCCTTCTTGGCATTGCCCTTGGCCTCGGCTGCTGCAGCCTGAGCCGTCAAGTCATCAACCTTGGACTGGAACTGGGCTACGCGTGCCTGTGCTTCTGGATCAGTGCGGCGCCACTCGGAGTCCTCGGCCTCAGCGACGCGCTTTTCGAGTACCTCGATCTTTGCCTCGTACTCGCGGACCTGGTTACGCGGAACGTAGCCAATCTCCTCCCACTTTTCCTGCAGCTCACGCAGCTTTGCCTTGGCAGTCTCGATGGACTTGGAAGGATCGATCTGGGAATCGTACTCAGCGATGAGTGCGTCCTTGGCCGCAGCGTTGGCGGCGAACTCTTTGTCGCGCTCGTCATTGACAGCGTTGCGTGCAGAGAAGAAGTGGTCCTGTGCGGCGCGGAACTGCGCCCAGAGCTTGTCATCAGCCTCGCGCGGTGCGCGGCCGGCTGCCTTCCACTCGGTCATGAGGTCGCGGTAAGCGCGAGCGGTCTGACCCCATTCCGTGGAGTCCTGAAGTGCTACGGCGCGCTCAACAAGTTCCTCCTTGCGCTTGCGTGCGGCGGCGCGGTTGCGGTCGAGCTCCGCGAAGTGGGCGCCGCGGCGGCGGTTGAAGGAATCGCGCGCACGGGAGTAGCGCTTCCAGAGTGCGTCGTCAGTCTTGCGGTCAATGCCGCGGATCTGCTTCCACTCTTCGAGGATGGCGCGGATACGGTCACCCGCGGCCTTCCAGTCGGTGGAGTTTTCTGCGATGTCTTCTGCCTCGGCGGCCAGCTTCTCCTTGGCAGCGATGCCTTCCTCGCGGCGGCGTGCTTTGTCTGCCTGTGCCTGTTCACCGGCGGTTACGGAGTGCTCGATGACAGCGCCCAAGCGCTTATTGAGTGCCGCAATGTCGCCGATAACTGCAGCGGTAGGCAAGGTCTCACGCAGCTCAGCAGCGGTGGCCTTGATGGACTCAGCCTCGCCAGGATGTGCCTTGAGGCGAGCCTCGAGGAGCTCGATCTCGGTAGAGAGATCGTCGTAACGTGCGCCGTAGTGAGCCAAGCCCTCGGCCGGGGTACCAGCCTTCCACTCGCCAATCTTGCGCTCGCCCTCCGGGGCGTTGACGTAGACCGAACCGTCTTCTTCCACGCGGCCCCACTTGGCCGGATCATTGTGAGGAGTCTGCTTCACCGGCTGCGCACCAGGACGAGGGCCTGGACGAGCACCCTTCTTGGGCATTGAACCTGGGGTTGGGATCGACATGGTTGAAACCGCCTTCGTGAAAAGTCGCGCCGCGCGTCACGGCTGCCTAGAGTGTTCTCCCTTACAGTACCTTCTCCTACACTAGGATGAGGAAGCAATGTTAAATCTTTTGGTAATGCCTTCTTCCCCCGCCCTCGCGGCTGAGCTTTCGCCTGCTGATGGCGCCAGCCGGGCCCTTCTTGCCGCTGCTCGCCAACTGGTTGTGGAGTTTGCGGAGGCCTCAAGATTAGGGGAGGAAGCAGCGGAAATCGAGGTGGACATCGTCGGTTCGCGCGATCCGCGTTGGCATACTAACCTCAGCGGCTCACTGCGGGCATGGGGCGCACCCAGCGTCGAGCTTGGTGCGGGAAACTATCTCCCGGAGCTCATGGCGCGGTATGTGCTAGACGGCGTCGTTAAGCACCGCGTCGCCGATACCCGAGACCACGTGGGTACCCCGCGTGCCGGCGTCCTCACCATGGTGTGCGTGGATGGCAGTGCGGGGCTTACAGCGCGGGCGCCGCTTGCGCTTGTCGACGGCGCGGCAGACACCGCCCTGTGGTGCGAGTCCCTGCTCTCCGGCGTGGACGTGGACTGCGACGAGTCTTTGCTGGCGGAGACGGGCGTGCTGGAAACCCGCTTGTGGGCTGAGCTTGCAGCTTTGCGGCCCACGCAAGCGGAATTGCGTGCGGCCGATTCCACGCTGGGCGTAGGGCGCTACGTTGCGGGGTGGCAATGCTAAGGCCCATCGCAGTCGTGGGGCCCACCGGATCCGGTAAATCGGATCTGGGCGTCAAGTTGGCCCATGAACTAGACGGCGAAGTAGTAAACGTCGACTCAATGCAGCTCTACCGTGGCATGGACATCGGCACTGCCAAGCTCACCGTAGAGGAACGGGAAGGCATCCCGCACCACCAACTCGATGTGTGGGAGGTGACAGAGACGGCTTCCGTGGCGCGCTTCCAGCAAGACGCCATCGCTGACGTCGAGGACATCATGGCCCGCGGCAAGACGCCTATCTTGGTCGGGGGCTCCATGCTTTATGTGCAAGCACTCGTGGACGATTGGCAGTTTCCGCCCACTGATCCGGCAGTGCGCGCGAAGTATGAGGCGCGGCGTAAAGATATCGGCATCGAGAAGCTGCACGCGGAGCTCGCGGAGATTGACCCAGCCGCAGCCTCGATCATCGAGGACAAGGACCCGCGCCGGACTGTTCGCGCCCTGGAAGTCATCGAGCTGACCGGCAAGCCTTTCAAAGCCAGCCAGCCGCCCAAAGATGCGCCGCCGCGCTGGGACACGTTGTTGCTGGGGCTGCGCACCGAGGCAGAATGGCTCAATCCACGCATTGAGCTGCGTAGCCGGCGCATGTTCGAGCGCGGGCTTGTGGCAGAGGTCGAGGCCCTGCAGGACGCAGGCTTAGTGGAGGATTCCACGGCGGGCCGCGCAATTGGATACGCGCAGGTATTCCAGGCCCTACGCGGCGAGTTGACGTGGGAGGAGGCCGTTGAGCGAACGATTACTGGAACGCGCCGCTATGTGCGCCGGCAGCGGGCCTGGTTCAACCGTGACAAGCGCATTAACTGGCTGGACGCAGCCGGTGATACCTACGAGCAGGCGCTGCGTATTATTGAGGCATGAAATTTGCCAAGGGACACGGTACTGAAAACGACTTCGTCATCATCGAGGATCACGAGGGCACTCTAGAACTAAGCCCAGAGCGGGTCCGCGTTCTATGCGATCGCCGCGCCGGCATCGGCGGCGACGGCCTTCTGCGCGTGGTGCGCGCTGGCGCACTGGGTGAGCCAGTGGCTGAGGGTATTGCGCCTGCGGACTGGTTCATGGATTACCGCAATGCCGATGGCTCTGTGGCTGAGATGTGCGGCAATGGCACGCGCGTCTTCGCACACTGGGTGCGCTCCCGCGGTTTGGTGGACAGCGAGAGCTTCGTCGTCGGTACTCGCGCAGGGGCAAAGCAGGTCACCGTGCATTCCTTCGACGAGCATGATGCGCAGGTCAGCGTGGAGATGGGCCCTGCGGAGGTTACCGGCGTGTCCACTGCCTCGATGGCTGGAGAAAACTTTGCCGGCTTGGGCGTTGACATGGGCAACCCGCACTTGGCTGCAGTGATTCCGGGCCTCACGCCGGAGTCTTTGGCGGATATGGTTTTCGCGCAGCCGGAGTTCGACCACGAGTTCTTCCCGCATGGCGTCAACGTTGAGGTGCTGACACAGCTTGTCGACGGCACGGTATCCATGCGCGTCTTCGAGCGCGGGGTGGGGGAGACCCGGTCTTGCGGAACCGGTACGGTGGCCGCGGCACGAGCTGCGCTTGCCGACGCCGGCGAGGGCGCCGGAACCGTCACCGTCAATGTTCCTGGCGGCCAGGTGCAGGTAGAAATCTTCGACGGGGGTTCACGTCTTACTGGGCCTTCGCGCATCGTGGCTGAGGGCACCACGGTTCTCTAGCTCATGGCTGTTTAGCTGCAGTCTTTGCAGACACAGCTTTAGGCTGACGCAGCTTTAGGCTTTGTCCTCAGGGGGCTCAGGGTCCTCAGGGGCCTTAGGGGACTCAGTGCGACGTAGCTCGCGGTTCTCCTGCGGGCGGCGGTCATATTTCGTGCCCAACGAATGGGCCGCGCGCCGAGCCGCGAGCCAGGTCTCGCGCAGCTCGGTGGCGCGCTCATCGGTGACCTTGAGGAGCGATTCGAGTTCATCTGTCTCGATGTCGTTGCGGTAGACGCGGGTTTCGAGCCGGCGCAGGAAACGCTTGGCGCCGCCCAGCTCGTAGTGAAAGGCCTCGATTGTGGGATCCACGCAATCGAGATCCAACAGCGCTGGACGGTACATGGTGCGATCAGCGATGGAGTCGGTGCTTTCTGAGTTACAGAAATCGTCGTATTCAGCGATCACGTCACGAATATCGTCCGCGGAAAGATCGATGGAGGTACGCAGCGCGGAATGCTCGGAAGCATCGGGCCGTCTTGAGGCGAGCAACCACATGGCGCCCGCAACCAAAAGGGCAATAAAAAGACCAGATAGCTTTAGCGTCCCGATGAGCGCAACGGCAGCCACCACCGCAAGGGCGATGGCCAGCGCATGACGACTGCCTGAACCCATACCTGGCCTTTCTGCTTTGCTACTTAGTGTCCGCCGCAGCCGCCGGAGCCGCAGGAGCAACCGCCGCCGGATCCGCAGCCACCGGTCGGCATTTCGATTGAAGCAGTCAGCATAGCAGTTCCGGCTAATACTTCATCTTTCGCAGGGAGCTCGCCAAAGGAAGCTGGCAGGCACAGATCGAACGGGAAAGCACCGTCCATGACCAAGTGCATGAACTTTTCACCGGTCAGTTGGTTGTGGCGCCACGAGGATTCCATAACGCGAGCTGCGAAACGGCATCCTGGAGTAGGGGCCGCGGCACCGGAGCCGGAGGAAACGATTTCCGCCCCCTCGGACTCGAAGGCGGCCGGGTATGCTCCAAACTCGGCCTCGTAGGCTTCCGCAGTGGCGTAGCGCTGGACCTTGAGGCCCATAGCAGTCAGGCCGATCTGCTGCCAGGGCTGGGTTTCCTCGTCAACGAGGAGCGGGCCCTGGGCGAGGTTGGCGGTGGCTTGTGCCAGCACGGTGCCGAACGGATCGAGGATCTCCAAGAAGGCGAGAACGTCGTTGACCATGGATACGTGGGCGAAGGCCTGGGTTACAGACTCGAAACCGATGTAGGTGGCAAACGGCTCTACGGCCAAGATGTTGATCTGGGCGCCTGAAGGGTCTGCGAATTGGATGAGCTGGCCGTCGCGGATTTCACCAGTGACGGTGAGCAGATTAGTGGAGATGGCTGCCTCGACGGCATCTTGCCAGCGCTCGAAGTTGAGGCCGATGGCCTCCATTTCAGCGTTGGCCTTAGTGGCGGTGGGATTCTCGGTCATGGTGGCCATTGTATCCCGCCGTTAGTGCTGGCCAAAAGCTGCCGCGGAAGAATATTAAAGGAATAAGCCGGAGAAAAGATGGCAACTATATTTGCTCAGCGCTAATTGGGGGTTTAAGCCAACGACGTGCAAGAATGGAGGGAACATGAACGAAAATCACGAAGAACTTCTCGCACAGGCATTTGGCGACTATCAGCCGCAAGACCCTACAACGGGTGACCTCGACCTAGCCGAGCGTAATTCTTTCCGCCGCGTTTCCACCACAATTCGCGCCGAAGACACCACCGACGGCTACGAGGTTGAGTACCGAAAACTCCGCCTTGAGCAGGTCGTTCTCGTAGGAGTTTGGACCGAAGGTACGGTTGCCGAGGTCGAGGCCACCATGGCTGAGCTCGCGGCGCTGACTGAGACCGCGGGCGCCGAGGTCGTTGAGGCTATCTACCAAAAACGTGACAAGCCGGACCCTGGTACTTACATTGGCCGCGGCAAGGTACAGGACCTCAAAGAGATTGTTGAGGCAACGGGTGCGGATACCGTCATTTGTGACGGTGAGCTGCAGCCAGGTCAGCTCTCCGCATTGGAGCGCGAGCTCAATACCAAGGTCATTGACCGTACGATGCTGATTCTCGATATCTTCGCGCAGCACGCGAAGTCCAAAGAGGGTAAAGCCCAGGTTTCGCTCGCGCAGCTGGAATACCTGTACACCCACACGCGTGGTTGGGGCGGCAACCTGTCCCGTCAGGCCGGTGGCCGAGCTGGCTCCAACGGCGGCGTCGGCCTGCGCGGCCCTGGTGAGACCAAGATCGAGTCGGACCGCCGCCGCATCCGCACCGAAATGGCTCGCCTGCGCAAGGAATTGCGCGGTATGAAGACAGCGCGTGAGGTCAAGCGCTCCAAGCGTCAGTCTTCAACGATTCCACAGATTGCCATCGCGGGTTACACCAACGCGGGCAAGTCCTCGCTGATTAATGCGATGACTGGAGCGGGCGTGCTGGTGGAGGACGCGTTGTTCGCAACCCTGGACCCCACCACGCGTCGCGCTGAGCTTGCAGACGGCCGCCAGGTGGTGTTCACCGATACCGTCGGTTTCGTGCGCCACCTGCCCACGCAGCTGGTTGAGGCCTTCAAGTCCACGCTCGAGGAAGTCTTGGCGGCGGACATCATGCTGCACGTGGTGGATGGATCCGATCCTTTCCCCATTAAGCAGATTGAGGCCGTAAACAAGGTCATCTACGACATTGTTAAGGAGACAGGGGAGCAGGCACCGCCGGAAATCATTGTTATCAACAAGATTGACCAGGCGGACCCGCTGGTGTTGGCAGAGATTCGCCACGTCCTCGACCACGAAAACGTGGTGTATGTTTCTGCGCACACCGGCGAGGGCATCGACGAACTGACCTCGCGCATTGAGCTCTTCCTTAACTCTCGCGACAGCCACGTCCGCCTGCTGGTTCCGTTTACCCGCGGCGACGTCGTATCTCGCGTGCATGCCGAGGGCACGGTGCGCGACGAGGAGTACACCAACGAGGGCACGCTTGTCGACGTCCGCCTTCCTGCGTCCATCGCACGTGAGCTTTCGGAGTTCGTGGTGGAGGAAGTTTCCTAAAATCGTGCTTGTGGGTAATAATGAAAGCTCGTGAGTACTTTTGGTTGGCGCCTGCACGGCGATGGTAAAAATATTGAACCCGGCGCGGTTGTCGCGCCCGAAGAACGACTGAGCTGGGGCCGCACCATCAGTATCGGTATGCAGCACGTGGTCGCCATGTTTGGCGCGACTCTGCTGGTGCCGACACTGACCGGCTTCCCGGTCAACACCACGCTGCTGTTCTCCGGAATCAGCACGATTCTCTTCTTGCTGATCACCCGCAACCGCCTTCCTTCGTACCTGGGCTCCTCCTTTGCGTTCATCGCGCCGCTGTCTGCCTCGCAGCAGTACGGCATTGGTGCGCAGGCAGGTTCCATTCTGGTGACCGGTCTGGTGCTGGTGCTCATCGGTTTTGTAGTGAAGGCTGCGGGACGCCGCGTGCTTGATGCTGTGATGCCTCCGGCGGTGACTGGCGCAATTGTTGCGCTCATCGGCCTTAACCTGGCGCCTGCTGCCACGAGCAACTTCCAGACGCAGCCGCTGGTGGCCGTGGTGACTCTCGTGGCGATCATCGTTGCGACCGTGGGCGGTCGCGGCATGGTCGCGCGCTTGGGCATCCTTATCGGCGTTGTGATTGGCTGGGTCTTCGCGGCGGTGACTGGCAACCTTGCTGAAGGAACAGCCGAGACCATTCGCCAGGCGGCATGGATTGGTCTTCCGCAGTTCCACACCCCTGAATTCAAGTTCTCTGCGATTGCCGTGGCGCTGCCAGTCTTGGTGGTCCTCATTGCGGAAAACATCGGCCACGTAAAGGCCGTGTCTGAGATGACCAAACGAGACCTCGATGACCTTGCTGGTGACGCCCTCATCGCCGACGGCTTGGGCACCGCCATCGCCGGCGGCTTCGGTGGTTCTGGTACCACGACTTACGCTGAGAACATCGGCGTCATGGCCGCTACTCGTGTTTACTCCACGGCAGCCTATTGGGTCGCGGCAAGCTTCGCTATCTGTTTGGCCTTCATACCGAAGTTTGGCGCATTGATCTTCACCATCCCTACAGGCGTGCTGGGCGGTGCCACTCTGGTTCTATACGGCCTCATCGGCATGCTGGGCGTGCGCATCTGGATGGACAACAAGGTTAACTTCAACAATCCGGTTAACCTCACCTGCGCTGCTGTGGCCCTTATCGCCGGCATCGGCAATCTGACACTTAACATCGGCTCCATCTCCCTCGAGGGCATCGCTTGGGGCTCCATCGGCGTCATCGTGGTCTACCCAGCCGCCAAGTGGCTCTATGAAACCTTCGGTGAGGGCAAGGGAGCGAAGTACTAAGTACAGCTGCCTCGGCGCATAAGAATTAAACATAAAAATAACTCCCGAGCTCTTCTAAAAGAGCCCGGGAGTTAAGTCTTTAAGTCGGGAGACTCTGGAGCCTTAGGAAGCGTCCAGATCCTGCTCGATGAGGCCGGCAATCTTCTCGACTGCCTCGGCGTTCTCGGAGGTAACGGTAACCTCGTCACCTTGCTCTGCGCCCAGAGCCATGATCATCAGGGAGGAAGCGGCGTCGGTTTCTTCATCGTCATCGCTGCCCACGAGGGTCAGGAAGATGTCCTCGTCGTAAGCTTCAGCAGCGTCCGCGATGATGGAAGCCGGACGAGCGTGCAGGCCAACGGAAGATCCAACCTTGACGGTCTTAGATGCCATGATGATAAGTCCTTTCGACTGTAAGTGTTTTCGTGATTACAAGTGTACGCGTTATGCAGCGGCCTGTGCAGTCTTGGCAGCTTCCGCCTTGGCGGCAGCCTCTTCGACCGTCTTGTTTGGCCAGAACTGCTTCAGCGCAATGACGGCGGCCGCGGAGACGACCACGCCAATAGCGATTGCGAGGAAGTAAGCCCAGGCCGGGTCGATTGCGAAGAAGACGAAGATGCCGCCGTGCGGAGCGCGGGAGCCAACGTTCATCGCCATCGAGAGAGCACCGGTGGTTGCGCCACCCAGCATCATCGCAGGGATGACGCGCAGCGGGTCAGCAGCAGCGAACGGGATAGCGCCTTCGGAAACGAAGGACAGCCCCAGCAGCCATGCAGACTTACCGTTCTCCTGCTCAGCAGGGGTGAACAGGTTCTTACGAACGAAGGTGGCGATGGACAGCGCGATTGGCGGAACCATACCGGAAGCCATAACCGCAGCCATGATTTCCATGGAAGCCTGGTCACCAGTGGAAAGACCCGCAGTAGCGAACAAGTATGCAGCCTTGTTGACTGGGCCACCCAAGTCGAAGCACATCATCAGGCCGAGGATGATACCCAGCAGCACTGCAGAGGAGCCGGACATGGAGGACAGCCAGTTCTGCAGGCCTTCCATAAGTGCAGCCAGCGGAGCGCCGAGCAGCAGGTACATGAGCAGGCCGGTGATGAGCGAGGTCAGCAGCGGGATGATGACAACCGGCATGAGGGAGCCGATCCAGCGTGGAACCTTCCAGTTGCCAATCCACATGGCCACGAGCCCCGCGATGAGGCCGGTAACCAGACCACCGATGAAGCCAGCACCCAGGGTGACTGCGATGGCGCCACCAGCAAAGCCCGGTGCGATGCCAGGACGGCCAGCGAACGCGAAGGCAATGTAGCCAGACAGTGCAGCGACGATGAATCCCATCGCGGCTTGACCAATAGCGAAAAGTACGGCGCCGAAGTAGAGGAGGAATCCGGAGCGGTCGAAGGTCATCATCGTGCCGTCGACCTCAACCTCGTGACCCGGCAGGTTCGTCAGCGAGTAGTTCGTAGAGATGGCCTGCCAGCCGTTAGCCATGTCGTAGCCGCCGAAGAGGAAGCCCAAAGCGAGGAGCAAACCACCGGCAGCAACGAAAGGCACCATGTAGGAAACACCGGTCATGATGGCCTGCTGGATGCGCTTGCCCCAGCCCAGGGAGTCGCCTTCTTCAGCAGCGCTTGACGACGCCGCGCCCGCCTCGCCAGCAACACGACGAGCGTTCGGGTTCTTGGCAGCGGCAACTGCTTCGTCGAGCATGACGCCTGGCTCGTTAATAGCGCGCTTAACACCGGACTCGATGACCGGCTTACCCGCGAACCGCTCGCGGTCACGAACTCCCACGTCGGTGGCGAAGATGACGGCATCAGCCGCATCGATGACGGACTGGGAAACAGAGGTGTTGTTGGACGAGCCCTGGGTTTCCACCGTGAGGTTGACGTCGTCGCGCTCCGCGGCCGTCTGCGTCAGTGCGTCGGCAGCCATGTAGGTGTGCGCAATGCCGGTAGGGCACGCGGTAATCGCCACGATGTTGGTGGCTCCGGCCTTTGCCGTAGCTGGCTCGGCCGAAGCCACCGCAGCACCTGCTGCGCCAGCGGCGGCACCTGCCTCAGCAGCAGGCTTCTTTGGCTTCTCGGCGTTGACTACGTCGAGAACCAGCTTGACGATTTCCTCTTTGCTCTGAGCCGAGCGGAGGGCTTCCAAGAAGTCTTTCTTGACCAAAGCTCGAGCTAGCTTGGACAAAATCTTCAGGTGAGCCTTGCCACCACCAGCTGGTGCGGCGATGAGGAAGACGAGCTGTGCGTCACCGTCTGGGCCGGAGAAATCCACGCCACGGCTCAGGCGAGCGAAAGCCAGGGTTGGTTCGGTGACGACCTCAGAGCGGCAGTGCGGAATGGCAACGCCGCCGGGAACGCCGGTGCCAGCCTTGGCTTCGCGGTCGATGGCTGGTTGCGCCAAGCCCTCGATAGAGGAAGCGCGACCGGTGCCATGGACCAAAGTGGCCAGATTAGTGATGACTGATTCGATGCTATCGCCGAAATCGGCGTCCAACGCGACTAGGTCAGTCGCGATGAGATCGGATGCCATGAGACACTCCTTCGATTAATGAGAAAATTCAGTCTTTACAAGGAAGAGACGATTGTTTGGTCGATATTGATTTGTTCGGGGGTCGGGATCTGGGTGCCAGGAAGCGCTGCCGCTGCGGAGCCATAAGCCACCGATTGCCGCAGTGATTCTGCGAAGTCTTTGCCTGCACGGCGAGCCAGAATGTAGCCAGCCAGGGAGGAGTCTCCAGCGCCCACCGTAGACATAACTTTGGTTGGTGGGGGAGTCGCAGCCCATGCACCATCAGCAGTGACGAGCACGGCGCCTGCGCCGCCGAGCGTTACGAGCACCTCGCCAATGCCGCGCTTTACAACGACTTGAGCAGCTTCCACGACTCCGCTGAAGTCGCCCTTTTCCGCTGCCGCTTCCAATGCTTCGCCGTCGGTTCCTGTGAGCTGACCAAGTTCCAAGCCATTGGGCTTGATGAGGTTCGGCGCAGAGGTCTCAAGACGCTCGCTGAGTGCGACCATCGGGGCATCGGAGGTATCCACCGCAACCTTGGCCTGGGGCGCTGCGGCACGGATTGCGTCGACAAGCATGGCGTACCACTCAGTAGGAACACCCTTAGGTAAGGAGCCAGCAAGTACTACCCAATCGGCGCCGATTGCGAGCGCGCCGAGAGAAGAGGTTATTGCTGACTGCACGGATTCGTTGAGGACTGGTCCCGGGCCATTGATCTTGGTGGTGCGACCGTTTGGTTCGGTGACCGTCGTATTGATCCGGACGGTGCCAGGCATTGCGACGGCGTCGAATGGAATGTGTGCTTCTTCCATCAGGTTGAGGAAGTGATCGCCTTTGTGCGCGGGCAGAAGGGCGACGCTTTTTACTCCGGCCAAATGGACGGCGTGGGTGACATTGACGCCTTTGCCGCCTGCGACCTGGGAAACCTGGGAAGCGCGGTGGACTGCACCAGGATTGATGGTCTCGTTAAGGGCAAGCGTGGCGTCAATACTGGGGTTGGGGGTCAGTGTGAGAATCATTGTGGAAACTCGTCCCTTTCGCAGTTTGCGTATATTGGGAGAAAACGCGCCGGACGATGGCCAAGCATAGTTTTCTGTTCACTTTTGATTGTTGTCCGAATGTGTCCGAAAGTCAATCAAATCACTGTGGTATTCGTTGCTTTTTTGTCCGGTCTGTGATGATCTAGGATGAGAGCAAAATCCCCTTCTGAAGGAAATGTGTGATGGAAAACGTATCTCAATCAACCATCAAGGGCACCGGCGTTGTCGCTGGTGTCGCATACGCCGAGGCTGTGTGGGTTCGCCCGCGCCCAGAACTGCCCACTGCTGGTGAGCTTATCGATGAGGAGAAGCGCGACGGAGAGTACGACCGCTTCCTCGAAGCTGTCGACGTAGTTGCAAGTCGTCTGGAGCAGCGTGCAGCAGGGGCTGAGGGGCAGGCCGCTGAAGTGCTGGGAGCTACTGCAGGCATGGTTAAGGACCGTGGCTGGCACAAGGCAGTACGTAAGAGCATCCGCAGTGGCCGTCCAGCAGAGTATGCAACTGCCAGTGCGACCGAAAAGTTTGTCACCCTGTTTGAAGCCGCCGGTGGCGTGATGGCTGAGCGCACCACTGACTTGAAGGACGTCCGCGATCGCGTTATCGCACAGCTGCGTGGCGAGCAGGAGCCTGGTCTGCCGATGGTCAGCGGCGAAGCAGTCCTGTTGGCCGATGATTTGGCGCCGGCAGACACCGCAACGCTCGATACTGCACACATCAAGGCTCTCGTTACTGAGCTCGGTGGCCCAACTAGCCACACCGCGATCATCGCTCGTCAGCTGGACATTCCTTGCATCGTGGCGGTGGGCGCGGATCTGCGCAACATCGAGTCCGGCACCCTGCTCTTTGTTGATGGGTCCGTCGGCACCGTCAGCCTTGGCGCTAACCGTGCAGAATCCCTGAAGGCTGTGGAGGAGTACCGCGAAAAGGCTGCTCGCGTTGCTCAGTGGCGTGGCCCGGCCCAGACCAAGGATGGTCACCGTGTGCAGCTGCTGGCTAACGTTGCTGACGGCAACGCAGCTCGTATTGCGTCCGATTCTCAGGCAGAAGGTATTGGCCTCTACCGCACAGAGCTGTCCTTCCTTTCAGCTAGTGAAGAGCCAACCGTGGACGAGCAGGCACGTATCTATGCCAAGGTCTTCAACGCTTTTCCCGAGTCGAAGGTCGTTGTTCGCACCCTCGACGCTGGTTCCGATAAGCCAATTTCCTACGCAACTTTGTCTTCGGAAGAAAACCCAGCACTGGGTGTTCGCGGCCTGCGTATTGCGCGAGACAATGAGTCTTTGCTGACTCGCCAGCTGGATGCAATCGCACAGGCTGCAGCTGACCGTGGCGACGATGTCCCAACGTGGGTCATGGCTCCAATGGTGGCAACCGCAGTTGAGGCAAAGTGGTTTGCGGGTCTGTGCCGCGAACGCGGCCTGACTGCTGGCGCCATGATTGAGGTCCCTGCAGCTGCGCTTATGGCTGACACCATCATGCCGCACCTCGACTTCGTCTCCATCGGTACAAATGACCTCACCCAGTACACGATGGCGGCGGACCGTCTCTCCCCACAGTTGGCCTACCTGACAGATCCGTGGCAGCCGGCTGTTCTGCGACTCATCCAGCACACCTGCGTGGTTGGCAGCGACAACAACGTGCCGGTCGGCGTCTGTGGCGAGGCTGCAGCTGATCCGCTGCTTGCTTGCGTACTCACCGGCTTGGGCGTCAACTCGCTTTCCGCTGCATCGACTGCTGTTGCAGGCGTTGGCGCTCAGATTTCCGAGCTGACCCTCGAGCAGTGCCAGAAGCTGGCTGAAGCTGCAATTAACGCTGAAGGTCCGTCTGAGGCTCGCACCGCAGCCCTGGATCTGTTGGAAGAGTTCAAGGCTTAAGAGTCTGAGATACGAGGAAGCCCCCAACGGTTTTGGGGGCTTCGATTCGTTTTAGATTCTGCCCTGTCCTCCTGCTGACAAACTCAGCTGAGGATCAAACTCAGCTGAGAATGGAGTAATTAAGCAGGAAGCTACTTCTCGGCTGCGACGACGACTTCGATCTCTTGTTCACGCAGTGCTTCGACGAAGCTTTCAGGGGCAGCGGCGTCGGTGACCACAACATCAATGTCGGCGATGGATGCGAAGCTAACTAGGTAATCATTCCCGAGCTTGGAAGAGTCGCAGAGAACTACAACCTTGTGGGCGTTGGTCACGAAGGCGGTCTTGATGGCGGCCTCTTGGGAATCGGCTGTGGACAGTCCATGATCTAATGTAAGGGCGTTGGTGCCGATGAAGGCAACGTCCGCGCGCATGAGCGCCATGGTTCGCAGTGCGGTATCACCCACTACTGCCTGGGTGATAGCGCGCACGGTACCGCCAAGAAGCTGCACATCGGGGACGCCGTTGCTAGCCAAAGACAAAGCGATGGGCAAGCTATTGGACACAATAGAGAACTGACCCGCCGCATTCTGTTGCCCGATCAGATCGGCAAGAGCATTGGTGGTCGTACCCGCGTCAAGGAAGATGCTGCCACCGGCTTCAGGCAAGAATTGCATCGCGGCGCGCGCAATGGCGATTTTTGCGCCCGTGGCTGAACGCTGGCGCGTGTCCAAGGTGAACTCAGCGGTTTGGAAAGACTGGGACGCCACTGCGCCGCCATGCACACGATGAACCACGCCCTCTCTATCCAAGACGGCGAGATCTCGTCTGATGGTTTCGGCGGTGACATCGAACCGCTCGGAAAGCTCAGTTACATTAACGCGTCCCTCAACAGCAGTGAGGGATGCGATCTGGCGGCGACGCTCCTCTGCGTACATAGAGTCCTCCAACAATATGCCCGTAACGGGGTGGGGCATTGGGTATTCCGTTCCGCCCTCGGGGTTGGGGGCGGTACTTTCGCAGTAATAGAACTGACTTAACCCTAGTTTTCCAGAAAACCCTACGAATCGGAATAAACCAAAGGTGTACACATATAAGAAAAAGTGCAGGCAGTGAAATTTAAAGTCACTGCCTGCACTTTTGGAATGTGTGATTTTGGGCGCTAAAACCCGAGAAGTGGAATTCTGTCCCTTAAGGGGGTGGAATTAGAGGGTAATGCCCGCTAGAAAAGATGTTACATCGCCTGCTAAAGCTTGCGGAAGACGGAAACAACCTTGCCCATGATCTCCGCATCGTCACCCTTGATTGGGGAGTAGGCGTCATTGTGTGGCAGGAGCCAGATGCCCGAGGAATCGCGGTGGAATTCCTTGACAGTTGCCTCGTCGCCGTCCAGCAGCGCTGCTACGAATTCGCCCTCTTCAGCGACATTCTGGGAGCGGATAATGACCCAGTCTCCATTGAGGATACCGGCATCACGCATGGAGTCCCCGACAACCTGCAGCATATATAGCTCACCGGTTCCCACTACGTCGTTTGGCATCGGGAAATAAGTGTCAATATTTTCTTCAGCCGTGATGGGGGAGCCCGCAGCGATACGGCCAACAACTGGAATGTAAGCAACCTCAGAAGCCTCTTCAGGCGTCATCGATGAACCAGGTTCTGGTTTATCTGCCTTGGCTCCTGTCTTGCGGCCCGGCTTCTTGGTGTCTTCCTCATTATTGAGGTGTCGGACGTCTACGGCTCGTGGCTTGTTAGGGTCGCGACGCAGAAAGCCCTTCTCCTCGAGTTGCTTGAGCTGGTAGGCCACGGAGGAGGTGGATTGCAGTCCGGCGGCGTCGCCGATTTCACGGATGCTAGGCGGGTAGCCGCGCAGCATCACAGCGTCGTGGATGACGTCCAGGATGCGGCGCTGGCGCGCAGAGAGTGAATTGATGTCCGGCTTCCCAGAATTCTTGGCGGGTTTGCGTGGCATCGGGTCTCCTTGGGTGGGATAGATATGGCGTCGAATCTGCTTGGGTGGGTTGGTTAGCTACTATCTGTTCGAATTTTCGAAAAGCTTCTCTTCATTTCTATCACGTTGCGGGCAAATGTTCGAGAATTTTCGCTTCGATATGGACAAACTTTCGAAAAGCTGTTATAAATCGAACATAGCAACTAATTCGAACGAATTGGCGATGGGAATTTTCGAACGTGTCGTAGCGTTTGAATAGGCTGTAGCCACAAACTAATCGTCAAAGAAAAACGCTTAAGGAAACATCATGGCAATCGTACTCAACTCCAACAACAAGCAGGTTAACTACTTCAAGTCATCCCGTGCGTACCGCGCCAGCGTTGTGCCAGCGGCGTCTGTTTGGGATGCTGATGTATCTGCACGCTACGGCGCTATACGGAGTCCACATGTGCGTGATGTTCGAACACTCAGTGTGGATAATCGAACATACAGCGGTGTTCCTCAGTGTCGTCCACGCACCGATCATGCTGGTCAGCGCGAGGTGGCAAATTCGCGTGAAAACTCGAATCGCGGAAATTATCTTCTTGGTGCGGTGTTCGGCGTGGCAGTGTTCATCGGAACTGTGTTTGGTGGTCTCACGGCTGATGGGGGCGCTGCGCCGCAGGGAACTCAGCAGGTTGTGCAAGCCAGCGTGAACAACTAGCCATCCGCGCAAAGCCTTTGCTGGGCCTAGGTGTCGGGCCCAGCAGATGAGCATAAATGGCATCGTGCGGGAATCGGGCAGTACACTAAATGCGGTCTCAACGCCCGCCTCTCACATGTGAGTGGCGGATGACGTGGAAGAGGAAGGAACTGCACGGTGTATTGCCCGTTTTGCCATAATGAACAGTCACGAGTCATTGACTCCCGTGTGGTTGATGCAGGAACAGCAATCCGGCGCCGCCGTGAATGTGCCTCATGCAAAGGCCGCTTTACCACAGTCGAGAAAGCTGTCTTGTTAGTCGTCAAGCGAAATGGCTTGGCTGAGCCTTTCAGCAGGGACAAGCTGATTCGCGGTGTGCGTCGCGCATGCCAAGGCCGTGACGTAACGGATGACGCGCTGAAGAAGCTTGCCCAAGAAGTAGAGGAGACCGTGCGTAGCCACGGTTCCTCCCAGGTCAATGCCAATGACATCGGTCTTGCGATTCTCGAGCCACTACGTGACTTGGATGAGGTTGCGTACCTGCGTTTCGCATCGGTCTACAAATCCTTCGAGAGCGCGGACGACTTTGAATCAGAGATCCGACTCATGCGTCGCCGCGACCGCGATAGCTTTTAAGCCATTGGCTATGTGACTTAGCGCAGCTTGTCTACTGCCTTTTGGATACGGCGCAGCGACACTGGGTGCGCCGTGCCGAGGCGTTGCGCGAAGAGCGAAACCCGCAGCTCTTCCATCATCCAATAGATGTCCTTGACCTCCCGCGTCTTTGCGCGCCCGGCTGGGAGAGTCCGCAAGCGGTTGGCCAGATAGGCCTTGGCCTCCTCGACCTCTGCTTGACGGTCAGCGTCCTTGTCCGGGTCGAGGGACATCTCCTCCAAACGGATTCGGATCGCCTGCATGTAGCGGGGAAGATGGCGCAGGTGCGTCATGCCATGGATGGTGATGGCGTTCTTCGGCAGCAAGAACTCCATCTGTGCCTTCATGTCGTCAATGGCAGGGCCATCCCAGTGCGCGAGTTCAGCGCGCAGGTTTGAGTACTCCGCAAGTCCCGGTGCAATTGCCACCACCGACTGCCGAACCCGGCCGGCAACCTGCGGCTTGATGGCGTCGAGAAGCGTGCGGAATCCCTCCGGGGAACGCTGCGGGCCGCCTTCCTCAAGCATGAGATCGCGGATCGCCGCCACTCGAGCATCGTTGACCAATCCTTCAGCGCTACCGTGTGGATAGGCGTCCACCGCTACGCGCTGCTGCAAGGGCAGCCCCTTAACCATCTGCTGGTGGTTGACCGAAATCTCCCGCATTAGCAACGTCAACGTCGTAGTTATCATCGCCGCATCTGCCGCAGCCTTAGTCGGGTGAACCTTCAAAGAGACACCCTCAGCAGAAGTCACGAGTGCCGGATATGCGGTGACTTCGTGGCCATCAACCACGGTCGTTACTTCCTCATCAATGGTGCCCAACGTATCCGTGGTCCATTCCTTCACTGCCTTCGACTCCGACTTTCGTCCCACGCGGGAGACCGAGGACTTGATGTGCCCGGCCTGGCGGCGGACCAATGCGGCTAGGTCCCTGTCAGAATCAATGATCTTGCCGCGCTTATCCACGGCAGCGTAGTTCATCCGCAGGTGTGCCGGCAGGGCGGAAGTCTTGAAATCTGTGGAGTCGATGCCCTGGCCACCGAGCTCACGGAGGACGTCGGCAAGCTGCTGCGTAATCGATCCCTCATATGGAATAAGCCGCGGCAGCGCTCGCTCCGCGAACTCAGGCGCCGGGACCACCGTGCGGCGAATCGCCTTTGGCAAGGAACGGATAAGTTCCGTCACCAGCTCAAGGCGCAGGCCCGGAACCAGCCAATCGAAGCCTTCAGTATCCAGACCCGCAAGCAGCGGTACTGGGACCATCAGCGTCACGCCGTCGAGTGGGTCACCTGGCTCAAACTTGTAGGTCAAGTCGTAATCTATAGAGCCTTTCAGCCAGCGATCCGGGAATGCCTCCTCGGTGACATCATGGGTGTCCTCAATGAGCTTGTCTGGATCGAAGTCCAGCAGATCCGGAGTCTGGTGCTGCTGTTTCTTCCACCAAGAGTCAAAATGACGTCCGGTAGTAACCTTTGCTGGAATGCGTTGGTCATAGAAGTCGAAGAGAGTATCCTCGTCCACCACGAGTCCGCGACGTCGTGCTTTGTCCTCATACTGTGCTGCTTCCTCAAGCTTTTTCACATTGTCGTGGAAGAAGTGGTGATGAGTGTTCCACTCGCCTTCAATGAGAGCGTTGCGGATAAACATATCGTGTGCTGCTACGGGGTCGACGCGATGATAGGGCACCGTGCGGTCGGTGACGATGGGCACGCCATAGAGCGTCGAACGCTGCGTTGCTACAGCGGCCGCGCGCTTGCGTGACCACGTCGGATCCGAATAGTTGTGCTTGAGCAGGTTGGCGCCGAGCTTTTCCACCCAGGCAGGGTCGATCGCGGCGACGTCGCGTGCCCACAGGCGGGAGGTCTCCACGAGTTCTGCCGCCATGAGAAACTCCGGGGGCTTCTTGGCCAGTGCAGAACCTGGAAACACAAGGAAGCGGGTGTTGCGGGCGCCATGGAATTCCTTGGAGTTGCCATCGCGGGCACCAATGTTGGACAAGAGCCCGGACAGCAGCGACATATGAATGTCATCGGGCCGGCGTTCGGTGGCCTCCTCATGGTTCCACCCGAGCTGCTTGGCGACGTCGCGTAATTGGCGCACCAAGTCAAACCACTCGCGGATACGCATGTAGTGGAGGAAGTCCTTCTTCATGCGCTTGCGGAAGGCATTGCCGCTCAGCTCATTGCGGGCATCCTGCACGAAGTCCCAGAGATTAAGCATGGCCAAGAAGTCTGAAGACTTGTCTTTAAAGCGCGCATGCGCTTGATCTGCTTGGGCCTGGAACTCGAGCGGGCGTTCGCGGACGTCTTGAATTGTCATGGCGGCAACGATGACAATGATGTCCTCGAGGCAGCCGGAGCGGTGTGCCTCGACGAGCATACGTGCCATGCGCGGGTCGACTGGTATTCGCGAGAGGACACGGCCGACGTCAGTCAGTACCGGAAGCCCGTCCTTTTCTTCTTGCGGGCTCAGAGCGCCAAGCTCGTGGAGGAGCAAGAGGCCATCGCGCACGGCCTTTTGCTCTGGCGACTGGACGAATGGAAACTCCGAGATGTCTCCCAAGCGCAAGGAGATCATCTGCAAGATGACGCTGGCGAGGTTGGTGCGCAGGATTTCTGGATCGGTGAACTCAGGGCGGGAGAGGAAGTCCTGCTCGGAGTACAAGCGAATCGCGATGCCGTCCGCAACACGGCCACAGCGTCCTGAGCGCTGGTTGGCGCTTGCCTGTGAAATCGGTTCGATGGGCAGACGCTGGACTTTGGTGCGGGTGGAGTAGCGAGAAATGCGTGCCGTACCTGTGTCAACGACATAGCGAATTCCGGGAACGGTCAGAGAGGTCTCGGCAATGTTGGTGGACAGGACGATGCGGCGGCCACGGTGCCCAGAGAACACGCGGTGCTGCTCTTCGTTGGAAAGGCGTCCAAACAGGGGAGTGACCTCAACGCCGCTCCACTTGCGGGCCTCGATTGCCTCCATGGCGTCGCGAATGTCACGCTCGCCGGGGAAGAAGCAGAGAATATCTCCCTCTCCTTCGGCCATGAGCTCTTCGATTGCCTCGCAGAGTCCGTCGATAGGGTCTTGATCGACGACTTTGCCCCCGGCCTCGAACTCGAGCGGCCGGTAGCGAATTTCTACCGGATAGGTGCGACCGGATACTTCAATAATCGGCGCTGGGTTGCCTTCGGCATCTGCGAAGTGGGTGGCGAAGCGCTCTGGGTCGATGGTTGCAGAGGTGATGATGACCTTGAGATCGGGGCGCTTCGGCAATAGGCGTTTGAGATAGCCCAGAAGGAAGTCGATGTTGAGGGAACGCTCGTGGGCCTCGTCGATGATGATGGTGTCGTAGGCATTGAGGAAGCGGTCACGTTGCATCTCTGCCAGCAAGATACCGTCCGTCATCAGCTTGATCGCGGTCGTATTTGAAACCCGGTCGTCGAAGCGGATGGCATAGCCTACGGATTCGCCGATCGTCTGGTCCAGCTCATCTGCGATGCGCTCTGCCACGGTACGGGCCGCAAGACGGCGGGGCTGGGTATGCCCAATGAGCCCGCGACGCCCCCGGCCTAGGTCAAGACAGATCTTTGGAATCTGTGTTGTCTTGCCAGAACCAGTCTCACCCGCGATGATGACCACTTGGTTATCGCGGATTGCGTCGGCAATATCGTCTTTGCGTGCCGAAACCGGCAGTGCCTCGGGGTAGGAAATGGCGGGGACGGCGGCGTCGATTAGCGCGACGCGTTCGCGGGCTTGTTGGATATCGTCCCCGATTGCGGTGAGTGCTTGGGGGGAGCGTGCCTTGCGCAGGCGGCGTCGGAAAGCGCGTGCGTCCTTTAAAGTAACCTCATCGAGAGCTGCAAAAAGCTCATCGCGGGTCGGGGATGAGGATTGTGAAAGATTAGTCATAGCTGGTGGGAAATTCTACCCGTCCAGCGTGAGGCATGAAAACGTTGATAAGCTAATGCTGATTGTTACGAAAGTTTAGTCAAGTGATTTTGATTAACCGGAATCAAGGAGGAAGCCACAGTGTCCAACCCATTCGGTGCAGATGGTTCGAGCGGTGACGATAAGTTCAACAACCCCACCCGGAATAACGACTTGCCTCGCTACGAACCTACTAATCACCCAGAAGACCGCCCCGATTATGGGCTGCCTTCCTACGGTAGCTACGGCGCGCAATCTTCCGAGTCTGGTTATGCAGGCACAGTAAACGGCAATGCTTATGGCTCGTATGGCCCCTATGGTGCAGGAAATCTTTCGGGACGCAACCATGCCGCACCTGCCTACACCGGCCCCGTCTCCGCAACAAAAGCCATCGGCTGGGGATTCCGTGCAACCTTTGCCAATTGGCAACTATGGATTCTTGGTGCCTTTGCGGTAATTGCTGTCACCCTGGTGCTGTCCTTAATCGGTGGAGTAATCACCGGTGGATTGTCTGGCGGTTCTGAGGAAGCAACTGTAGCTGCGGGCCTGTCCAGTATGGCCGTGAACATTTTGTCAACTCTGTTCAGCCTCATCGTTAGCCTGGTAGTGATGCGATTGGCGTTCTACCAGATTGACGATCCCGCTACGTCGTGGGGATACGTGGGTAAAAACGTGCGCTGGGTGCAGCCGTTTGTGGTTGGCTTGGTGGTCAACATTGTTATTGGCGGCCTGATGCTCATTGGTTTGCTTATCTTTGGCGGTGCAACCTTCGTTGCACTGTTCAACGGCGATATCGAATCAGATGCTGACGCCATGAAGGCTGTGTCTACGATCCTGGGATTCGTGGCTGTAGCCATGTTGATTAGCTGGTTGATTCAGCCGTTGTACGTTCTTATGCAGTGGTTTGCCGCTGACGGTGAGTCTATTGGTGATGCTTTCAAGAAGGGCTTTGCGGCCGGCAAGGCTAACTACGGTCAGCTGCTTCTGTTCAGCTTCTTGATGCTTCTCTTGGCTTTGACGCTGGGATTGGGCATGCTGGTCATTATGCCGGTAAGCATGCTGGCCCAAGCGCACATCATGCGCCAGTGCGCGAACCGTTATGCGCCCGAAAGCGCCTAAGCATATTCGCTAATCGCTTCTCCCAGAAGTCAGAACAAACTCCCCGGTTGCACGTTCTTTGATGAACCGTGCAGCCGGGGATTTGCGATCGCCTGGCCTCTACTTAGCTGGGGTTTCGACGGACCGGGAGCGTTTCAGAGCATCTTCGAAAGCTTTGGTGACTAGGTTTCCGAACTCGCGGAACTCGTCAGCGCGTGCGGCAGAGTTGCGGAATACGAGACCAACGTTGCGTTCTGCAGTGACCGAAGAATCGAAGTGTGCGACCTTGAGGCGAGGGTTGATGCACTCTGTGGCAATAGCAGACTCTGGGACGAGTGTGGCGCCTAGGCCACCCATGACCAGTTGTAGGATCGTGGTCAATGAAGAAGCTCGAGTGACCGAATTGGTAGCTTCTGACGGGTTGACGCGAGCTTTCCGGCACAGGTCGAGGACTTGGTCACGCAGACAGTGGCCGTCATCGAGGAGGAGCAGGTTGAGATGGTCAAGATCGCTCAGCTTGAGATCGTCACGGCCAGCCAGTGGGTGCTCGGGATCGGTAACGACAACGAAGTTCTCGGAATACAAGGAAACATCAACCATGCCGGCAGCTTCGGAAGGCAGCGCAATGATGGCTAGATCAAGCTGTCCATCGCGTAGTTTTTCTAGAAGGTGTTCCGTCTGTTCCTCCACGAATCGGGGCTCCAAGTCCGGATATATTTCCAAAATCTCGCCCAAAAGCGCGGGGAGAATATATGGCGCAATCGTGGGGATAACGCCAATGGTGAGGGGGCCGGTTAACGTACCGTGTGCGCCCCGTGCATGGGCGAGAAAAGCGTCAGCGGCTTCCAAGGTTGCCTTAGCGTAGGGGAGAAGCTTTTCTCCCGTGACAGTGACGATGACTTTGCGCGTGGAGCGCTCAATGAGCTGCACTCCTAGGCCTTGTTCGAGTGCTACTAATGCTTGGGAAAGGGAAGGCTGAGAGATTTCAAGCTTGGTTGCGGCGGTGCCAAAGTGCTTGTTTTCTGCAATGGTGACGAAGGTACGCAGCTGGGCGAGTGTAGGGCGATACTCTTTATTGTGCATGCCTATAACTCTAACATTTATAAATAGGATTTCCTATTGACACCGGAAGAATTAATTGGCATACTTGACGGTGTTGGGCAAAAGCCCTGGCAGTGGGATAAAATCCACTACTTTTATTGACGTATTAGCACTTCACCTATAAGGAGATGTCAGTTTCCATGCCTATCTTGACTGTTGGCGAGAAGTTCCCAGAGTTCGACCTCACTGCACTTAAGGGCGGTGACCTCCACGACGTCAACGCAAACCAGCCGGAGGATTACTTCGAGCAGGTTTCCCTCGATAAGTACCAGGGCAAGTGGAAGGTCGTGTTCTTCTACCCGAAGGACTTCACCTTCGTTTGCCCAACCGAGATCGCAGCCTTCGGCAAGCTGGATGAAGAGTTCCAGGATCGCGACACTCAGATTCTCGGTGGCTCCACCGACAACGAGTTCGCTCACTTCAACTGGCGTGCAACTCACCCAGAGCTGAAGGAAATTCCTTTCCCGATGTTCTCTGACATTCGCCACGACCTGATCCGCGCCCTCGGCGTTGAGAATGCTGCTGGCGTTGCAGACCGTGCAACCTTCATCATCGACCCGGACGGCATCATCCAGTTCGTTTCCGTTACTCCGGACGCTGTTGGCCGTAACGTTGACGAGGTTCTCCGCGTCCTCGACGCACTGCAGTCCGAAGAAGTTTGCGCCTGCAACTGGGAGGCAAACGATCCGACCAAGAACATCAACAAGCTCGACGTCGTTCAGTCTGCTCTCTAAGGGTGACTAAACCGCGCGTGCTAGGCCACGCGTGGTAATCACGCGGGATGATAAAGCCCCCTCGGGCAACCGAAGGGGCTTTCCTTTGAACTTCTTCTGAAAATCACTTATTAAAAACGCTAAGGAGCACAAGATATGTCTATCGATAACCTGAAGTCTTCCCTTCCGGAGTACGCAAAGGACCAGAAGCTGAACCTGGGCACCCTGGCTCGTTCCACCGAGCTGAACGAGGAGCAGCTGTGGGGCTCCATGTTGGCTGCTGCTGCCGCAACCCGCAACGACACCGTTCTTTCCGAGATCATCGAGGAAGCAAAGGAGCACCTGTCTGAGGCTGCTGTTGAGGCTGCTCTCGGTGCCGCAACCGTCATGGCTATGAACAACGTTGCATACCGCGCTAAGGGCTGGCTCGGCGATGACTTCGCTCAGGTTAAGTTCGGTCTGCGTATGAACATCATCTCCAAGCCAGGCGTAGAGAAGGCCAACTTCGAGCTGTGGAACACCGTTGTCTCCGCAATCAACGGCTGCGAGCACTGCCTCGTTGCACACTCCAAGACCCTGGCTGAAGAGGGCCTGACCAAGGAGCAGGTCTGGGAGGGCATCAAGATTGCTGGTGTTATCCAGGCAGTTGCTCAGACCGTTCAGGTCGAGGCTGCTCGCTAGTCTAGGACTGGTTTAAAGCCTCGCTAAGAGATTTATGACCCGCACAATCGTGCGGGTCATTTTCCGTCTGGGCACAAGTGCTGTTTCTAGCTTTGCCTGGGGTGCCTGATACTTCGGCGGACTGGTCGTCAGAATAAATAGCAGGGGTGGGGTGGAATGTCGTTATCGTTCGATAATTAAGCTAGACAGTCGCACTTCGCCGGCCTCATCAGAAGCATCGAGGTCAACCACGGCGACGAACTGGTAACCATGGTCGCCTTCCGGATCTTTGATGATCTGCCGGACCTGCCACAAGCGGGTGTCCTGGCCCGAAAGACGGAAGAACTCAGGGCCACGTGCAGCGGGGCCAGAATCGATGTCGTCGTATTCGTCGAAGTAGTCATCGAGCGCCGCACCGAAATCGGGGATTTCCTCAAGGTAATCCAATAGCTCTGCAAGGCGTTCTTCTTTCTCTAACGCAAATAGCTGTACCAAACGGAACATGTAGTTGCGCACCATAATGCTAAACGCACGCCGGTTGGAGGTCAGCGCGGTTGGGTCCTCCACACCAAAGGCAAGCTCGCGCTCCAGATCTTCCTGCGAGATAGGGGAATCCTCGCCGGCCATCTCAGCCCACTCGTCCACGAGGGAGGAATCCACCTGCCGGATGAGCTCCCCGAGCCAGACCACGACGTCGGAAAGCTCCTCAGTGAAGTAATCATCCGGAACGGACTGCTTCAAGGTGCGCCACGCATCGGTCAGATAGCGCAGAATCACTCCCTCCGAGCGCGCCAAACCGTAGGTCGCCACCAAGTCAGAGAAGGTCATGGCGTTTTCGAGCATGTCACGAACTACAGACTTCGGACGCAACTCGAATTCCTTGACCCAGGCGTTCGTCTCCGCGAAGGTGTCATAGGCCTGTTCTAACAGCTCCTCAAGCGGCTTGGGCCACGTGATCTCCTCAACGATTGCCATGCGCTCGGTGTAATCCACGCCATCTGCCTTGAGCGCCGCAATCTCCTCGCCGCGGCGCTGCTTCTGTTGCGCGATGAGGACCTGGCGCGGATCATCCAGAATCGCCTCGTACACCGAAATCACGTCAAGGGTATACGTGTCCGATTCCGGATCAAGCAGACTCAGCGCGGCCAGCGCAAATGGCCCCAAAGGCTGGTTTAGCGCGAAGTCTCGCGGTAGCTCGCGGACCAAGTGATAGGGACGCCCGTAGATGTCGAGCCCCTTCGTGGACTTTTGCACCACACCTGAGTTCAACAGCCCGCGGAAGAGATCCAGAGCCGTCAAAATATCCTGGTTCTGCTTCGTGCGGGTGTCGTGGTTGGTGCGCAGAAGGTGCTTCATGTGCTCGTAGCCATTGCCGTGACGGGCCAGGACATTCAGCAACATCGAGTTGGATACGCGGAACTGCGAGGTGAGTTGTTCGGGTTCAGCCTCTGTAAGACGCGCAAAGGTCTTTTCCGACCACGTCACGTCACCCTCACGCGCCGACTTTTTCTTCAGCTTCTTTAGGCGCGCTGGGTCATTGCTGAGCCGGCGGCGGGCCTTGGCATTCTCGATCTCGTGCTCGGGGGCCTCGACGATGACCGTGCCTTCGGTGTCGTAACCCGCACGCCCCGCGCGGCCCGCGATCTGGTGGAACTCGCGGGATTTAAGGATGCGCTGGCGCTGACCGTCATACTTGGCCAAGCCGGTCATGAGCACGGTGCGAATAGGGACGTTGATGCCCACGCCCAAAGTATCAGTACCGCAGATAATCTTCAGCAAGCCCTTCTGCGCTAAACGCTCGACCAAACGGCGGTACTTGGGAAGCATGCCTGCGTGGTGAACACCAATGCCACGGCGCAGGAGCTTGGAGAGGTCGCGGCCGAAGGTCGTCGTAAAGCGGAAGCTCGAAAGTTCCGCGGCAATCGCCTCCTTTTCCTCAGGTGTGATGATTCCAGAAAGGGAGGTCAGCGCCTGGGCGCGCTCCGACGCCTCGCGTTGGGAAAAGTGCACTACGTACACCGGAGCTTTCCCAGACTTTAGAATCTCTTCAATCGTCTCGTGAACGGCAGTGAATACGTAGGAAAAATCTAGGGGTACAGGGCGGGTGCTGCCGGCCACGAGGGTGGTTTCGCGCCCAGTGCGCTCGGTGAGGTCTTTTTCGAGCCAGCTGGTATCTCCCAACGTGGCGGACATCAGCAGGAACTGCGCCTTGGGCAGCTCGAGCAACGGGACCTGCCAGGCCCAACCGCGGTCTGGCTCGGAGTAGTAATGGAACTCGTCCATGACCACTTGATCAATGTTGGCTTCGGCGCCGTCGCGAAGCGCAATGTTCGCCACAATCTCAGCTGTTGCCGCAATGATGGGAGCATTGCCGTTGACGGTGGCGTCACCAGTCATCATGCCCACGTTCTCCGCGCCAAAGATCTCGCACAAAGCGAAGAACTTTTCGGAGACCAGCGCCTTGATGGGAGCAGTATAAAAGCTGCGCTGCCCACGCGCGAGCGCAATGAAGTGCGCAGCGTTGGCCACCATCGACTTACCTGAGCCCGTTGGCGTGGCAAGGATGACATTGTCGCCCGCGAGAATGCCGAGCGAGGCCTCCTCCTGTGCGGGATAAAGCGAGATTCCACGCTGATTGGTCCACGTGAGGAAGGTATCCCAGATGGCCTCATCGACGAGGGATTCTGGGACTTCGGCAAGATCGGGCAGCATCTGAGAAAGGTTCACCCTCACCACCTTAGGTGATGAGGGTGTGGGTGGCGACAAGCCCGTCGCACTGCTGGGATGGCGCTAGATATCGTCGCCCAAGTTGTTCCTGCGGTCATTGGGGCTCTGTTCACTGGAGCCCTTGTCCTCGTGGCGCTCAGCTTCTCCGGATGTTTCTTCAGCTGCTCGCTCAGCGGCGTCCTCGCGGTCATCAATCTCACTGTCGAGAATATCGTGGAGCTGCGAAGAATCCTCGTCTAAGCCTGCGAGGAAGGCCTGGAACTCGGCGCCAATCTCGTCGCCGGAAGGCACGCCTTCTTCGCCCGGCAAGAGGGCGTTCGGGTGCTTCTCGCGGTAGCGCTCGTGATAGTAGTCATACTGCTGCTCGAGCTGCTGGACGACGCCCGTGATCTCATCGGAGTCCATCACCTGCTCCTCCAGCTGCTGGTTGACGCGAGCGATGTCAGCTTCGAGGCTGCCAAGCGGCAGGTTCAGGCCAGCGGTGTTTGATACCGAGTTGAGCAGCGAGAACGTGCCTTGGGGGTACGGCGAAGAAGCCAGGTAATGGGGAACCGAGACGGTGTAACCAGCCACGTTGCGGCCCTTCTTATCCAGCGCCTTTTCCAAGAAAAGGGCAGCGGAGCCTGGGACCATCATGGTCTGTTCCATCTTCATCATGCGCCCAGTTAGCTCTTGGGAGTTGCCGTGAGCAGTAATGACCGTGGGGCGAGTGTGCGGCACAGGCATCGGAGCGGCGTAAAGGACGATGGTGTTGTGCACATCAAACTTCTCAGCGATGTTCACAACGGCGTCGGTGAAAGCTTCCCAGCGCAGGTCCGGCTCAGGGCCAGACAGCAGCAGAAAAGACTTGCCGGAATTGTCCCGCAGGACCTTGATCCCTAAGTCGGTCGGCTCAATTTCTACCGTGCGATTTGTGTCGATGGTGACCATTGGGCGACGAGAACGGTAATCGATGAGCTCATCGCCATTAAAGGACGCCAACTGGCGGCTTTCGAGTGCGGCCTTCAGGTGGTCCGCAGAAGCCTCTACAGCCTGACCGGCATCTGCATAGCCGTGCATTGCAACGATCATGGTCGGACCCTTGTCTGCGTTGGAAGAATCCTTGACCACTGGGGCCGGATATTCCAATTCGTAGATGCGCTTTTGTTCTTCATGCATGCTTGCGATACCTCCTAAACCTGTGCCCGACAATACAGACTTGGCGTGCACTTATCGCTTTCAACACCACCCTGCAGGCAAGTATTCCCACTGGATTTTCACCAGTAGATATGGTGAAGCCGGAAACCTAAGCCTAAGGATGAGCCTTAAGGATTAGCTCTGTGCTGAAAGGTTGGTTTCTTGATCTTGCCCTATACAGACAAGTTACGCTAGAAATTCGCCAAATGGCTGTGGATAACCTTGAAATTGGCGTGGCCTCGCGGTGAGTTATCCACAAAACTTAGGCGCTGGCCAAAATGAACCTAGAAGTAGCTTGCATGCTTCCCGCACCCTAGGTGCATGACCAACTACTTGAACCAACGCAAATCATCTGCACCCATCAATACGCCGGGACATCTCCTTGCCAACGTACCTGGAGCTCTAGGTTTCTATCCCACGGATTCCGTCATATTCATGACCTTCGAGCCTTGCCCACAGGGGATGGCAATGGGGCCCGTTGCTCGAATCGATTTTGACGATGCCCAGGAAGCCTTGCCGGAAATTTGGGAGACCATTGTCTCGCCCCAAACCGAGGGCGTGTTCGCGTTCTTTATCACTGAACGCCCCATGGACGAGGTGGAAGCGCTCGCTGAATGGATGTATGCGCTGCATAAGCACACGCACGGAATGGATATCGATGCAGCGTGGCACACCACTGAGATTGTTACGGGCGCGCGCTACGAGATTCTCTTCGGGGTGGTAAACCACGAGGGGAATGGTCCCATGAAGAAGTGGCGGGAGGGGCCGATCCCAGCGCTTACCGACGCCCCGACCATGCAGCATTGCGTGGGCAAGGAGCTCATTCCTGAGCTTAGTAGGGAAGAGCTCTATCAGAAGTTTGCGCGTGATAATCCTCGTCTGTCGCGCGAGGAATCTAAGCGGATCGCGAAACGGGCTTTAGCCCACGCGCGCCAGTTTCGGGCGGAGGTAGAGCTGAGTGATGATGACCCGGACTCTGCCATTGAGGACTTCCTGGGTGATGCATGGTGGCAGCTGCGCTGTCTCGACGATTTAGACGCCACGCTTGGCGACGTCGAGGCTCTCGAGACATGTGCCACCTGGATGGCTACCACGTGGTCCAGGGACCTAGTCATCGCGCAGTTGTGCCAACAGCCGGACAAGGCAAGCGTGCTCCTCCTTGCCACTGCCCGCACCTTTGAGGGCGTCATCCGGTATAATGCGCTCGCGCTGTATGCCATTACTCAGATGCAGCTTGATCGCGGTCAACTAGCTGGCCCTGCTCTAAACGTCTTAACCGAGGAAGCGCCAGAACATTCGCTGGGTGGTCTGGTGCACCAGATCTTCCGCCTCGGGCTTTCAGAGAAACTGGTGGATGTATTGCGTACAGCGTCCGACGTGGCGCGTCAGATGGTCGGGCAGGCGCGGCACGAAGCTGAAGGCGCTGGGGAGGTGGCTTGAGCTAGACGCGCTTTGCGGAGTGTGCTTTGTCGCCCAGTTCCTTGGTGAAATTCCACGCGTCGGTGACGATGGTCTCCAGGTCAGTACGAGTGGGGTTCCATCCGAGCTCTGCCTTGATCTTCTCGGAGGACGCAACCAGGGTGGCTGGGTCGCCGGCGCGCCGGGGTGCGATCTCCGCGGGGATCTCGTGGCCGGTGACCTTGCGGCACATTTCGATGACTTCCTTGACGGAATAACCGTCGCCAGAGCCCAAATTGTAGATGCGGTGGGTGCCTTCGGTGTTGGTTTTCAGCGCCAGAACGTGGGCATCTGCGAGGTCGCGGATGTGGATGTAGTCCCTGACCGCGGTGCCGTCGGCGGTGGGGTAGTCATCGCCGAACATGAAGATCTTGTCGCGGTGGCCAAGCGCCACCTGGAGTACCAGCGGAATGAGATGGGTCTCGATGGCGCGGTTCTCACCAATAGAGCCGTATGCACCGGCGACGTTGAAGTAACGCAGCGAGGTAGCGCCGAGACCGTAGGCCTTGGCGAAAGACGTGATGATGTAGTCGATGGACAGCTTTGACGCACCGTAGGGATTAGTAGGCTGAGTCGGCATATCCTCCGTGATTGGAACCTGCTTTGGTTCACCATAGGTCGCAGCGGTGGAAGAGAAAACAAGGTTCTTTACGCCGTGCGCACGCATGGCGTTCAAAAGTTTGAGGGAGGTGACTACGTTGTGCTCCCAGTAGTCGGCTGGAATCTCTACCGACTCGCCGACCAACGAGCGGGCAGCGAAGTGGACTACGCCTTCAAAACCACCTTCGGCAAGTACCTCTTCGACAACATCGGCTACGTCACCTTCAACAAGGCGTGCCCCGGCGGGGACGGCTTCGCGATTGCCGGTGCTGAAATTGTCAATGATCGTGACGTCGTGGCCTTCTTCGACCAGAACTGCCGCGCAAACAGAACCTACGTAACCGGCACCGCCGGTGACTAGAAGCTTCACTTATTTCACCTCAATACGAATTGCGTGTGCGAGATCATCAAGTAGTTCGATGGTGGCACCAGACTCGGTGGTGAGGGTGACTGTGCCATTGTTGTTCACGACGGTGACGGGCGCGCCGACAACGACTCCTGCTTCGTAGATTTGGCGGAAGGTCTCGGTATCTACCTGCAGAATCTCATTGATCTGCATGATTGTTGCGGGAGTCTCTTCGCCGTTGGGCAGATCGATGGCACGGGTGCCGCTTGGAATATCCCTGTCTTCAGCGCCGAGCTGATCAAGAGCTGGGATTGGATTACCAAAAGGGGAGCGGGTGGAATCAGGAAGTACGGCAACAACGCGTTTTTCCACTTCTTCACTCATGACGTGTTCCCAGCGGCAGGCCTCGTCGTGGACCTGGTGGATGTCGAGCCCGAGGACGTCAGTAAGCAGGCGCTCTGCAAGTCGGTGCTTGCGCATAACAGCGGTGGCTAGTTCGCGACCTGCGGGAGTGAGATCTAGGCTGCGGTCAGTGCGAACGCGGAGCAGTCCATCGCGTTCCATACGAGCGACAGTTTGGGACACCGTAGGACCTGACTGCTCGAGACGCTCAGCGATACGGGCGCGCAGCGGCGTGATGCCTTCTTCCTCAAGCTCATAAATAGTACGTAGGTACATTTCAGTGGTATCAACGAGGTCCCTCACGTGGGCAAACCCTTTCTGCATGATAGGGAGCGCCGAAAATGCTGCCGACCATTCCTCGGAGAGAAGAGCGGCCGCCTAGCTCGGTGCCTTCGAACAATAACTAAACAATACCGCACTTTGTGATCTAAATAGCTTAGGTCTAATCGCATTTACTACTTAGCCGGGCAGTATGGGCGGTTACCCACCTACCTATTAAACGCAAAGACCCTACCGGGTATTCCCTATAAATGGGAATTTCTCAGGCAGGGTCTGTCATCTCAGGATTTGTGGGCTTAAATGCGTGGGAAAGTCTACAGCGCGTACTCGCGGAGGCGATCCGCACGATTGCCGTCTCGCAGCTTTGCCATCACTTCGCGCTCGATCTGGCGGACGCGTTCGCGGGAAAGCCCAAATTTACGGCCAATCTGGTCGAGCGTGCGCGGGACACCGTCGTCCAATCCATAACGCAAACGGATGACATCCTGCTCGCGTTCTTCCAAAGTTTCGATGACGCCACGAATGTCGGAGTGACGCATTGCGGCAACGACTGCGGTTTCAGCATCTGTTGCTTCTGCATCCTCGATGAAGTCGCCGAGTGGTGCTTCTTCATCGGTGCCGACTGGCATATCCAAGGAAACAGGGTCGCGGGATTGGCGGAGGAGCATCTCGATCTTCGACTCCTCGATACCGGACTCTTCAGCGAGCTCTTCGTTGGTGGCTTCGCGGCCCAAGGACTGGTACATCTCGCGCTTGATGCGGGAGAGCTTATTGACCTGTTCGACCAAGTGGACTGGGAGGCGGATGGTGCGCGACTGATCTGCCATGCCGCGGGTGATGGCCTGGCGAATCCACCACGTTGCGTAGGTGGAGAACTTGAAGCCCTTGGCGTAGTCGAACTTCTCCATGGCGCGGATGAGGCCAAGGTTGCCTTCCTGGATTAGGTCGAGGAGCGGCATTCCGCGACCGGTGTAGCGCTTGGCCAATGAAACGACGAGGCGAAGATTTGCTTCCAGCAGGTGGGAACGAGCCTTCTTGCCCTCGCGAACCAAGATCTTGAGGTCGCGCTTTTCGGCGCGGGTGATCTTTTCTGCATTCGCAAGTTTGTACTCTGCGTAAAGGCCAACTTCGATGCGCTGGGCGAGTTCTACCTCGTCTTCGGCGCTGAGCAGAGCAGTTTTGCCGATGCCGTTGAGATAAACGCGAACCAGATCGGCGGACGGATTGTCATTGGTTTGATTACGACGCGAACCGCGATCAACTTCCTGCTCTTCTGCGAGTGAGTCTTTACCAAGGTCAGCAGCGGTGCTGTCGGACTTGTTGGCCATGTCGAGCCTCCTGAGGTTGCGGCTTGTTACAACATGTACAACGGCCCTCGGACCCTTTTAGTTCCCGTGTCTAAAAATTTTTCGAGTTCTATGCCGGAAAGGGGCTGACCCTCCCCGCAAATGGGGGAGGGTCTGGGAGGGGCTTGCCCAAAGGCGCTAGAAGCGTGGAGCGAGGTACCTAATTGCGCACCTTGACTAGATAACGGTAGATGGTGGGTTCGGAGACCCCAAGGCGTTGTGCTGCTGCGCTAATGCCACCTTTGAGGAGGAAGAACCCGTTTTCTTCCAGGGTGCGGACAACCTCGATGCGTTCATCGCGTTGCATGCGATCAACGGGGGCATTTTGGGTTGCAATAGCGGCATCGAGCATCGATTCGAGCAAATTCTCAACGTTGTCGCGGAGAGATTCGCTGACCGCTTCTTCCTCGGCAGCGGGCTGGGTGACAATGGTCTGAGCGACCTGGGCGCCTGGGTATCCGCCGAAGGCTTGGGTCTTGTCCTTGGCTTCTTCGGTGTTGCCAATGAGGAAGTTGGCAGCGTTGCGGATAGCAACAAGATCCGAAATGTCCACATTAATACACAGCATGCCGCGCATGTGGCAAGTCGAATCGCGGAGGAAATAGCTGGAGGAGTGGCAAATCTTTCCCTCAGCATTGACAGCCCGGTAACCGGTCATCATGGGTACTGCGGCTGCGTCGCCTTGCTTCATAAACCATAAAGCGAAGTCCGTGACCGGGCCGCCGATTTTGCGCCCTGAAATATGGCCATTTGCGATTGCAATGATGGACTGGTCCGGTACATCGAGATCGTGCAAGACGATTTCAGTGTTGGGGCCCAGGGCTTGGCCTAGAAATTCGACGAGAGGTACGTACTGCCCGAGGAAATCTTGGTCAATGCCATGACTGTTGAGCTCATTCATCAGTTGAAGCATGTCCTTGTGTTCCTGACATTTAGATAGATGGATAGATATTAGCACAAAATAAGGCGGATGAACACGAGCGGTGTAGCGCTGTGTTCACCCGCCTTATGGGTGACTTCGGAATGCTAGCCGCACACCGGAATTGGAGGATGAACAGCCAGCGCGAGGCCGCCTTGTGAAGTCTCGCGGTACTTGGCATTCAAGTCCTTGCCAGTCTTGTACATGGTCCAGATGACCTCGTCGAGGCTGACGCATGGCTTGCTCTCACGCTCGAGGGCCATGCGGGCACTGGTGATTGAGTCAACTGCAGCCACAGCATTACGCTCAATGCAAGGAACCTGTACTTGGCCGAGGACTGGGTCACAGGTCAGGCCAAGCTTGTGCTCCATGCCAATCTCGGCAGCTACGCAAACTTGTTCTGGGGTGCCACCCATGAGTTGAGCCAAGCCACCTGCTGCCATTGAGCAGGCAACACCGATTTCGCCTTGGCAACCGACCTCTGCACCCGAGATGGATGCATTCATCTTGTACAGCGAAGCAATTTGGTTGCACGCGAAGATGTAGTCCGCGAACATATCCTCGGTAACTGGCTCGACAAACTTGTCGTAGTACGCAAGCACTGCTGGGACAACGCCGCAGGCGCCGTTGGTTGGGGCAGTGACAACGCGGCCACATGATGCGTTTTCCTCTGAGATTGCCAGTGCAAACATGTTGACCCAGCTGAGGATGTTCAAGCCGTCATGTGGCTCTTCCTTTTCCAAGCGACGCTTTAGGGCAGCCGCGCGGCGCGGAACGAGAAGGGCACCAGGCAGCGGGCCGTCGGAGGAGGAGCCGCGGACAATGCCGGTGTACATGACGTCGCGAACCTTGCGAAGGTGCTCACGAACTTCTTCTTCGGAGCGAAGCGCAAGCTCATTAGCCATGCCCAACTCTGGGAGGGTCATGTTGTTTGTCTCGCACAGGGCAAGCATTTCAGCAGCGCTGGCGTAGGTATAAGGAACCTTGATGTTGTCCTCGCCGCGCTTGGCAAAGTCTTCCTGGGAGACAATGAACCCGCCGCCGATGGAGTAGTAGGTCTTGTGCAGGAGTTCTTCTTCGTCGTCGTCGAAGGCGATGAGGCACATGCCGTTCTCATGCATCGGTAGGTATTCGTCGTGGAAGAAGAAGCCGCCTTCTTTCGGGAAGTCAACTTCACGGGTACCGCCAAGCATGAGCTTTTCGGAGGCGTGGATGTCCTTGACGAACTCGGAGATCCCGTCAATGTCAACGGTTTCCGGCTCCTCCCCGGCAAGGCCCAGGAGGATGGCCTTGTCGGTGGAGTGGCCGATACCTGTTAGAGACAGGGAGCCGTAGACATTAGCTTGAATGCGAGTGACGTGCTCGAACAGTTCCTTTTCCTTGAGCTCATCAACAAACGCCTTGCCAGCTTTCATTGGGCCAAGCGTGTGTGAGCTTGAGGGGCCGATGCCAATCTTGAACATATCGAAGATGCTGATGAACATTGCTTTTCCTTGAATCCTCAGAGTTTCCAGATTTCCGGTTCGTACTCTGGCCTAGAAAGCCTGGACGATGGTGTAGATGATGGTGGCGAGGGCGATGAGGCCCATGAAGAAGACAAAGTAGTTGGAAGCCTTGCCCTTGAAGCGAGCCAGTGCGGGAACCTTGTGGATTGCCCACATCGGGATGAGGAAGAGGATGAGTGCAATCGTCGGGCCACACAGGGTTTCAATCATGCCCAGGATGGATGGGTCTGCCCAAGCGGTCAGCCATGCGGTAACCAGCATGAAGATGAGGGTGATAGTGCCAAGCTTGCGAGCGGTTGCAGCGTCGTCCTTTTCGAGGTTCTTGTTGCCCTTGAGGATGAGGCCTTCGAAGCCTTCAGCAGCGCCGAGGTAGTGGCCGAGGAAGGACTTTGCAACAGCGACCATTGCGATAATCGGTGCAATCCACTGGATGATCGGGGTATCGAAGTGGTTAGCCAGGTAGGACAGGATGGTGATGTTCTGGGACTTTGCTTCTGCCATGTCAGCTGGGGACAGCGCCAGGGCGCAGGAGAAGACGAAGAACATGACGACGACGACCATGAGGATTTCTGCGCGCAGCAGGGTCTTGCGTGCCTTGACCTCAGCGAACTTGCCGTAGGTCTCGCGGCGGTCAACTGCGAAGGAGGAAATCATCGGGGAGTGGTTGAAGGAGAAGACCATAACCGGAACCAGGAGCATCAGGGTGACACCCAAGCTGTGGCCGGAAGCTTCACGGGCAACGTTCAGGTCGAAGGAATCGAACAATGCGGTGTTCCACTTCGGGATGAGGTAGACGGATAGCAGAACCAGAACGCCGATGAACGGGTAGACCAGCCAAGACATGACCTTGACGATGACATCCTTGCCCATGCGGACGATGAGGATGAGACCACCGACCAGCAGGAGGGAGGTCAGCCAGCGTGCCGGCGGGTTAATACCGATTTGGTTCTGGAGGAAGGAATTAACCGTGTTGGTGATGGTCACGGAGTAAACCAAGAGAATCGGGTAGACGGAGAGGAAGTACAGGATGTTCATGAACACGCCTGCCTTAATTCCGAAGTGCTCCTCGACGACGTCGGTGAGGTCGCCTTCTGGCTTGGAGCTAGAGAGCACCAGGCGGGTGAGGCCACGGTGTGCCCAGTAGGTCATTGGCAGTGCCACGACCGTCATGATGAGCAGTGGGATGATGCCGCCGATGCCTGCGTTGATGGGGAGGAACAAGACGCCGGCGCCGATTGCGGTGCCAAAGAGTGACAGCATCCAGGTGAGGTCCGTCTTGTTCCACTTGGGGGCCCCGGTGGTTCCGGAGAATGGTGACTGCGATGAGTCAGCGGAAGTGGACTGTTCGGCCTTCAATGCTTTGGAGGTCTTGAGGCTCTCCGGCATGTTGGGCTCATTCTCGGGGTGATTCGCGGTGTTGTTCCGCAAGACTGAGTGAGACATTTTCTTTCTCCTGCGTCTCTAGATGGTCGACCGAAGCTTTAGAGCTTGGTGCAACCTTGCAAGTCTTGAGAATTTTCTCTCGGTTGCAATTCTGCAACTGCCTTCGGACGTTTTTCTCTTTGTCCTGCAGTTTCAGCCCTTTTTGCTTCGCTGTAGTTTCATCATAAACCCGCATCGGTGAGAAATGATAATAAATTATTGTATTGCAAGTACGTTTTTTATCACTCTTTTAAAATTTGATTTTTGCGCCAGTCTGTGCGTTGTTCAACAACCTGATGAGTGGAGTGAGGTGTCACATAGTCGAATAGAAAACGCGCAGGTGAAAAGCCTGCGCGCGTTAGGGGATTGGGCTCTGGGAAAGTTTTAGGCCTCCACGAGAACGGTGAATGGACCCTGATTTACGGATGAAACACCCATCATTGCCCCGAATTTTCCGGTTTCAACATGGAGTCCCCGTGAGAGAAGTTTTGCAGTGATTCTCTCAATTACGGGTTCTGCCTTCTCTCCCGGCGCGGCATCGGACCAGGAAGGACGACGGCCCTTGGCAGTCTTTCCGTACAACGTAAATTGACTGACGACCAACACTGGAGCGCCAGCTTCCTCAACGCTTCTTTCACCTTCAAGAATGCGCAGTTCGGCGATCTTGCGTGCCATTTTCTCAATAGCAGCCTCGAGCTCACTGTCCGAGGACTCGGTATCAATGCGAGAAATTCCAATCAGAGCCAGAATTCCACCGGTATCTGGGCAGTCAATTTCCCCCACGACCTCACCATTTACGGTTACGGATGCGTGAGAAACACGCGTGAGAACGGCTCGCATTAATCCCCCTGTTGGTCAGTCGAGTTGTCGGAGCGGGCATCTCCCTGGAGATCGTCGCGGTCTCCCTCAAAGGTGACGCCGCTTGCAGAAGCGGTATCAACGTTGGTGAATGCTAAGAGATCTGTCGGGATGATAAGCCCATGGCGGATGAGATCGACCATTGCGGGAATCGCCGAGGCCACGAGTTCTTCTTCGTCGAAGCCCTGGGCTGCGGCATAGAGCTCGATTGTTTCCCCCAAACTCAGACCGTGCGGGTTGAGGCCTGCAACGATGGACGCGATGTGCTTGTCGACGTCGTGGGACCACCGTGGCCCTTCTGTGCGGGTTAAACGCAACGCTGCCGGCAAGAAACCCATTCCGAGCTCGCTATCTGGAAGACCGATGTCTTCCCGTGCTACGCCAGGGCGGACCTGGAAGTGCTTGGTTTCGATTTCGCCGGGGACGAGGTTGCGCAGCCAGGCGATGCGCGCGAAATACTCCTCTACCTCTGGTCCCAGTGGATCTGTGAACGGTTGTGGCATGTATTCGGCAAGGATGTCGGAGGGCTCGTCGTCGCCGGTTTTCTGGATGGCCACGAATCCGAATCCAATTCCGGTGACATCGTGTGTAGAAAAGTGCTCAAGCCACAGCCGGGCGCGCTCGCGTCCTTCTAGCGAGCGAACGTCTACGGATTCGTCCTTGAGCCATGTCGATACATAAAGCGCAGGATCAGCCACGTCGCGCTGGATGATCCATGCGGCAACACCAGTATCGGGCAGCCAAGAAGCCACACGCTGCTGCCAGGATTGTTCGCCCTGATGCACCCACGCAGCGAGGACGTGCGCGCTGCCACCCGGATTGAGGTGCTCAACTGCCTGGGAGACCACGAGTTCGCTGGCGCCATCGAGGTTGAGCCCCGAGTCACGATAAATATGGCCAACCTCAGGCAAACCCACCACAAAGGGAGGGTTAGCAACGATTCGGTCGAAGCTCATTCCGGCAACCGGCTCAAACCAGGAGCCTTGCAGGAGTTCCACCTTGTCACTTGCGTCTGCGCCTGCCGCTGCGATTGTCGCGCGTGCCAGCTCAAGGGCTCGCTCGTGCAGATCGGTCGCCGTGACATGCTCTGCGGTCGACAGCTGACCCAGTAGCTGTACACCTGAACCCGTTCCCAAGTCCAAGGCGGACTCGACTGGAGTCAGCGGAGTCGACTGGAGAAGCGAGAGGCTAGCCGCACCGACGCCTAGGACGTGGTCTGGGCCGGGTACATGATCGACGAGCCCGGCATCGACGTCGGAAAAGACTAGTCGATTCTCACCCACAATGATGTGCGGCCGGATGTCATAGGCGATGTAGACCTCGCCAACGTCGTTGCGCTGGGCGATGCCTGCATCCAGTAGTTTGGTGGCAAGCCTGGCACTCAGGACGTCGGAAAGCTGCTCCGGCGTGACAGCATCGTGCAGGATGAACAGGCGGATGAGGGCGTCGAGAGTGGTATCGCCTGCAGCACCTAAGGCTACGGCCGCTGGCTCGCCACGGTGCATAGCCTCCGTGTACTCCGGCCCCAAATGTCCGGCGATGCCATCGGCGGTGAAGCCGTGCGTGGTGAGGAACTCGCTGAGCTCTGCGGCAACCTCGGCCACTGGGTACTCGGGCTGGAAAGCAGGGCCAAAGATAGTCATCGTGGGTCCTTTTCGTCGAAATCTATGTCGTGGTCAATGGTCTCAACTGGCTGATCTTCGATCGCCCTGCGTTGTTGATTGGCAATCTGCTGCGCCTGAGCTTGTGCCATCTGGCGGGCAAGAGCCGGTTTGTAGACGTTCTTTTCCCTCTTGTCCTTCGGCTGCCCCTTGCCATTGCCAATGACAACCGCAATCCACGGCAGCGGGAATGTCACGCCAATGATGAGCGTCGCGACAAGCCACGCATCGTAGAAATAGATGAGGGCGCCGCCTACCAGCAGAGAAGGAACGCGCAGGAACTGCAGGATCGAGTAGATGACCTCGCGTCTGTGGCGGTCTTGGCCTGGGGAGAGCTGAGCGTCCGTGATGAGGTGAGCTTCGCGGCGTCGGAAAGCGCGGCGGGGAGACCAACGCCCCGATTGTGGGGTGTTCTTTGGCCTATAGCCCGACCTATCGCGCGAGTTCTTTGAGGACATGCGTACAAGGGTAGACGTGCGAGGTGCGAAGTTCGACACCAATGCGGCATTATGGGTGGGGTGAGTACGACGACTAAGACGATTGAACGTCCCGACATCCGTGAGGATTCGTCGACGACTGATAATGACACCCCAAAGTTCTTCCACTACGTGAAGAAGAACCAGATTTTGGACTCCGCCGTCAACGGTAAGTACGTCGTTGCGCTGTGCGGGGAGACCTTCCCAGTGACCAAGCAGGCCAAGCCCGGATCCCCGGTGTGTCCGGATTGTGAGCGCGTGTACAAGGGCCTGCGCCGCAAGTGAGCCGCCCGGTGAGTAATTCTGTATCCCGCAACCCCAGAAGATTCGCCAACAACGGAAAGCTACGTGCCTGGCAGCAGGCCGCCCTCGATAAGTTCCTGGCCAAAAAGCCCCAGGACTTCATGGCCGTGGCAACGCCTGGCGCGGGTAAGACCACCTTTGCGCTGCGCATTGCTACGGAGCTGATGGAAGACCGCACGGTCGAGCGCGTCATCGTCGTGGTGCCTACTGAACACCTGAAGATTCAGTGGTCCCAGTCGGCCGCGCGCGTGGGCTTGGCGCTGGATCCGAACTTCTCGAATTCTTCTGCCGTGAACCCGGCGATGGACGGCATCGTGGTGACCTATGCCCAGGTGGGCATGCACCCGTTCAAGCATCGTGCGGTTGCTTCGGCGCGCCGTACTTTGGTGATCCTGGATGAGATCCACCACGCCGGTGACGCCAAGAGCTGGGGCGACGGCGTGCGCGAGGCTTATGACGACGTCGAGCACCGCCTGGCGCTGACGGGTACGCCTTTCCGATCTGACGATTCCCAGATCCCCTTTGTGCGCTACGAGCAGGACGGGGAGGGGCATCTCGTTTCGCGCTCGGATCACGCCTATAACTATGGCGATGCGCTCCGCGACGGCGTCGTGCGTCCCGTTGTGTTCTTGTCCTACTCGGGCGAGGCGCGTTGGCGTGACTCTGCGGGTGAGGAATATGCGGCCCGCCTGGGCGATATCTTGAACCCTGAGCAGACAGCGCGTGCATGGAAGACCGCGCTGGACCCGAAGGGCGAGTGGATCCCGGCGGTGCTGCAGGCGGCCCACACGCGCCTGATGCAGATGCGCCGCAACATGCCGGACGCTGGCGGCCTGGTGCTGGCTACCGATACGCAGACCGCGCGTGCTTACGCGAAGATTCTGAAGCAGATTTCCTCGACCCCGGTCTCGGTGATTTTGTCCGATGACCCGGGCTCCTCGGACCGCATTGAGGAGTTTTCCAAGTCCACCGACGAGTGGATGGTGGCAGTGCGCATGGTGTCTGAGGGCGTCGACGTCCCGCGCTTGGCCGTGGGCGTTTATGCGACCTCGGCCTCGACTCCGCTGTTCTTCGCGCAGGCAATCGGCCGCTTCGTGCGATCGCGTATGCCCGGTGAGACCGCCTCGGTGTTCCTGCCATCCGTGCCGGTGCTTTTGGGCCTGGCGGAGAACATGGAAAAGGAACGCAATCACGTCCTGGGTGAGGAGAAGAGCCCCGATAAAGAGGGCTGGGACGACGAGCTGTTAGCGGAGGCCAATAGCAAGAAGTCTGAGCCCGACATGCTCGAGCCCTCCTACGAGGCCCTCGGCGCTGAGGCGGAGTTTTCCGGCCTGCTCTTTAACGGCTCGCAGTTCAACACTGGCGATATCACCGCAGACGTCGACGCGGACTTCCTGGGCATCCCCGGGCTTCTCGACGCCGACCAGGTCAAGGACCTGCTGCGCAAAAAGCAGTCGGAGGAACTCGACCGCCGCGAAGCAGAGGAGAAGGCGCGCCGGGCTGCTGAGGCCGCTGAGGAACAGCGCCGCAAGCTCTACGGCATGCAGTACGCCCCGAAGCGCCGTGAGGAGCCAGCCGACAACCAAGAATCCACCGGCGTAGTGGATGAGATTGGCAACCTGCGCAAGGAGCTCAACACCGTTGTCTCCATTACCGCGCAGCGCACCGGCCGCCCCCACGGCGCCATTCACACTGAGGTCCGCAAGGCCTGCGGCGGCCCACCCACCGCGCTTTGCGACGCCGAGCAACTGCGTCAGCGCATCGATTACCTGCGCAAGTGGTAGCAGTGGTGCGGTCTAACCTCGGCCGCGCCACAAACTCCGCCACGTCACAAAACAAGCCACAGTACACTTGTCAGTGAATTCACAGGTTCCGTCAGTAACGTGGCCGCAAGCGATTGCAAACGCATAAGTTCTTAAACGCACATATTGGATAAAGGGCACGCAATTAGGGCTGCCCCAAGGAGGCCAACCACATGACCACCCCGAACACCCCAGAGAACCCGTACAACGCAAACAACCCATTTAGCAGCGACAGCACCGGCAAGCTGCCCTCCTACGGTGAGGCAACCTCCAAGGCGAACGAGGAGTACGCCCACGACGCAAACAACTACGGCGTAGACAACACCGCTCACGACCACGCCTCCCACGATGCTTACGGCACGAACGCAACCGCCGCTGGCGCCGGCTACCCGGCCTACGCTGGTGCCGATAGCCAGCCAGCAAAGAAGAACGCCGTTGCTATCTGGGCGATGGTCATCGGCATCATCGCGCTGCTGTCCCTGCTGCTGATTGTTCCGCCGCTGCTGCTCGGCCCAATCGGCATCATCGTCTCCATCATCGCGCTGGTCGTTGGCCGCAATCGCCCGCAGGAGCTGCGCCGCACCTGGATGTCCATCGTCGGCCTGATTACTTCCATCCTGGCCCTCGCTGGAACCATCGTCATCATGGCCCTCGGCGTGAAGATCCTCGGCGACACCGGCGCCGCCAAGTGCTTGGAGTTGCAGGACCCTGCCCAGCAGCAGGCCTGCATGGAAGAAACCCTGGGCACCGCATCGCAGCAGTAGGGGAAATACCCACACACTGCACTAAGCAACCCCCACGAGCCCCGACCACATACGTGGTTGGAAGGCACGTGGGGGTTCTTAATGTCTCGTGGAAGTCGCACTGTCACTTGGCATCGGTAAGTGCGTTTCCGAGCGGAACGAGGAGAGGGGATTAACCCTGTTTCGATAATTATTGAACGGTGTTCAAGATGCTGGGCTACGATACCTGCATGGCAGAAACCTCGACTGTGCTGATGAGTATTAAGATGCGTGCAAGCCTTGAAGGTAGGCATATCTCGGGTGCAGAACGCATCGTAGAACCGCACCTTGTTCCTCGCGTGAGCTCAGAGCTTGCTACTCGTGCGTTGCGGCACGAGAAGGGCGTGCCGGATTCCATCAACATTGCTACGCGGGCGGTAGCAGCAAGCGACATTGCTCATGTCAGCGCCTTGAAGGTTAGTGCACGGGACTGCGAGAACCCGGAGTCTGCGCAAACAGCGATGATAACCGTGCTCGCTAGGAACAACCGTGTTTCCGAGAGCGCAGCCCGCCGAGGTATCGAGCTTCTGTACCGCACCCGCGATATGCGCGGTGCGAGCATTGTCTGCGCTGAAACCGGTGAGCGTCTAGACACTCATGGGCAACGTGGCGTTCGGGTGGGAACATTTGATTGGGCTGATTTCCTTTGTGCCGAGTCGAAGAACCATCGGGCTGATGCCGTTGCTTTAGCATCCAAGGCTCTTGCTGCGCCGGGCATTGTCGCGGAAGTCTGTATTTCCGATGACCCGAGCTACACCACGGGTTATGTTGCAGTCGAAGGTTCCTATACGGCTTTGCGCAACGTCAAGGCTGAAGGCGGGAAACAAGGAGGACGTGTCTTGTTCTATTCAGGCGCACTTAGTGTACTTCCGGCGACAGAGCAGTGGCTGCGGGAAAAGCCGGTCCTCGTGGAAGGTTCTTGGCAATGAGCCTGGAAGACTGGGCATTCAGTTCCAATACTTCGTGGTGTGAGCGTGGTCTGGAAAGAACCGAAAGGGTCATTAGCGGTAGTCAAAGTCCGCACACCGTGGTCGATGGGCGTGAAACGCTGCTTGCGGGATCGTCTGATTACCTGGGGCTCGGGGCGAATCGCGCGCTTGCCGACGCAGCCCACAAAGCAACGTTGCGCGCCGGGGTGGGGTCAGGAGGATCGCGTCTGACCACGGGTACGAGTGACTATCACGTAGCGCTCGAGCGCGATCTGGCTGGGTTTGTCGGTGCGCCGGCAGCGCTCGTGTTCGGTTCGGGTTACCACGCCAACATGGGAGTAATTCCTGCGCTTGCTGCAGCTGCGCGAGATTGTGGCGAGAGACTTTCTATTTTCTCTGATGCTGATAATCATGCGAGCATCATCGACGGCATCCGGCTGGCCAAGTCGAGCTACCAAGGGGTCCGGTCATCTGTTTATCCGCACCTTGACGTGAAAACCTTAGAAGAGCAGCTTGCTGCCGATGCATCGGAGCGCCGATTGATTGTCAGTGACGGCGTATTTTCCATGTCCGGCGAGCTTGCGAATCTCCATGCGCTTCAGGAACTTGCTCAGGATTCCAACGCCTGGTTGATGATCGATGACGCGCACGGAATCGGCACACTTGGCAAAAATGGACGCGGCGTTTGTGAGCATTTCGATTTGCCCTTGTCGGATATCTATATCGGTACCGCGAGCAAAGCACTAGGTGTGGCGGGCGCTTTCGTCGCGGGCAGTGAGCCACTTATCGAGCTATGCCGCCAACGTTGCCGCAGCTACATCTTCTCAACGTCCATGCCGCCATCGCAGGCAGCCACCATCAGTGCGGCGTTAGCTCTCGTTCCTTCGCGAGTGCAACGGCTTGCCCGCGTCGTGCGCAACCTTCGGCAGCGTCTGCGGGCGAACGGTTGGAAAGTGGTGGACTCGCCCGCACCTATTATCGTCTTGCCGGTAGGCGCTGAGGGCGCAGCTATGGAGTGTGCGGCACAGGCAGCTGAAAGGGGAGTAATTGTTTCTCCGATCCGCTATCCGTCGGTACCGCTCGGACAGGCATTGCTAAGACTTACGGCTCATGCTGACTACTCCGAGGAAGATATTGCGCTCATTGTCGATGCCGTAGGCCCCTGCCTCAATAGTGCGACCGCGGTGCTCACCACAAAGTGACCATCACAAAGAGCGCCGAAGCCACAACGAGCGGAACCTCCCACATACCGATGTGCAAGGCCGGAAGTCTCATCACTTCGCCGGTGGCTGGAGCGATTCCCAGAAGCAGGGTGATGAGTCGATTGACCTTGATGTCCTTCATGTCTGCTCCTCTTTGCTTCAGCCTTCGGTGCTTGGGTCAAGCCGATTCGCTTATTTGCCATTCCTTACCTTGGGCCCAAGTTTCGAGATTTCTAGAGCTAATAGGGAGGCGCTATTTAATTATTGTCACTGCTCATTCTTGCTCAGCTTTCTAATGTTTCTGGTTATTTAACTGTGCCTATTCATAACGGGTGTCGCGGTCTATGGGATGTAGTAGCATTTCCCACAATTGTCTTAATATGTGACATAGAACCTAGCTTGCGCCAATGCAGGGGCTGGCTAAAACCGTGACTATTTAAGGAGCAGAAAGTGGTGGCAAATCATTCAATCGTTATCGGCGCGGGCATGGTGGGTTTGTCCACCGCCTGGTTCCTGCGTAAAGCCGGACACGAGGTCACGGTCATTGACCGCGACGGCGTGGCAGCCGGCTCCTCGTGGGGCAACGCCGGTTGGTTGAGCCCGGGTAAGACCATCCCGCTGGCAAATCGTGAGCTGTGGCGCTACACCCCTCAGGCATTCCTCGACCCGAACGCAGCACTGCACGTGCCGCTGGTTCCGGACCCCAAGGTCGTGGACTTTGGTGTGCGGTTCATGGCGAACGCGAACCAGCGCGCCTGGGACCGCACCATGAAGGCGCTTACTCCCATCAACCTGAAGGCGCTGGGCGCATACGACGAGCTCGTTGAGGGTGGCGTGGAATCCTGGACCAAGGACAGCCCCTTTATCATCGCCTTCAAGAATGAGGCTGAGGCCGCCGGCTTCATCGAAGAGGTCGAAGGCGCCGTACGCCACGGCCAGGAAGTGCCTTTCGAGGAAATTTCCAATCCTCGCGACTTTGTCCCCCACCTGTCTGATTCGGTGAACCTCGTATTCAAGCTGGGCAACCAGCGCTATTTTGAGCCGGGCCCCTTCTGCCACAAGCTTGCCGACGCCCTCCGCTCCCGCGGCGTCGAAATCCGCACCGGTGCTTCCGTGGTGGATGTCCAGTCCACCCGCAAGCCAGTAGTTGAGCTCTCCATGGGGGAGCGCCTGCAGGCGGACAACGTGGTTATTGCAACTGGTGCATGGCTGCCGAAGCTCGCTCGCCGCCTTGGAGTGCGTACCCGCGTACAAGCAGGCCGCGGCTATTCCTTCAGCGTCGACACCGGCGACAATTCTATCGACTATCCGGTCTACCTGCCAGCCCAGCGTCTTGCCTGCACCCCGTACCAGGGCCGCTTCCGCATCGCCGGAACCATGGAGTTCCGCGACGCGGATGCACCATTCGATCCAAAGCGCGTGCAGTCCATGATTAAGCACGCGAGTGAGATGTTCACCGGCATCAACTTCGATGACCGTCAGGACGAATGGGTGGGCAGCCGCCCAGTCACCCCAGACGGCCTGCCCCTCATCGGCGCAACCAAGGCGCCGAACGTTTACGTCTCAGGCGGACACGGCATGTGGGGCGTGGTCCTCGGCCCAGCGTCCGGCCGGGCGCTGGCACACCTCATTGAGACGGGCGAGACCCTGCCGGAGATTAAGGACTTCGACCCGCTGCGCTAGTCGAAGATGAGCTTCATCGTCTTTGAACCGAAAGGGGCGTCGTAGGAATCTTCCAACGGCGCGCCTAGGCCTGACCCCCGACGTGTCCACTTTTCGGGGGTCAGGCCCGTTCAAGCGAGAGCATGTAGTAGCCCGGAGTCGACATTGGTTGGGAATGTGTCGAAAGCGCCAGCTCCCGGCACGCCTGACGTGGGCCTGCGAAAATGTCAGTGTGTAGTCCCTGCGTGTGCCAAGATGGACACACATCACAGTCGTGTGCGAAGGAAAAGGAGGACGCTGTGTCAGCATTGAGCGAAATCCTGCGCAGGCTCAATAGCTCGGTGACCATACCTGATCATTTGCTCGCGTCGTTGCAGGAGGACGAGCTTTCGGCGCTGCGCATGCTGGAAAACACCATCGATTCCAACCGCACGTGGCGCGTCATGTCGACGAAGATTTTGGAAGTCTCGCAAATGCTCAATGCGGGTCGCGCGTCGAATGACGTGCTTGACACCATCGTGCGGCATGCGCGCTCTATCATTGGCGCGCACATTGGGTACATCAGTCTCAACGATGACGAGTCGGGATTTACCAATATCCTTGCTACGGCTGGCGTTGTGACGGAGGGCTTTCGGAATATTCGCATGCCCATCGGCACTGGCATCTTGGGCATTGTGGCGGCCACGAATCGCCCCGCCTGGACATATGATCACGCTGAGGATCCGGAGGTCAGTCACGTCGATTACGTGGATGAGGCGGTGGAAGCCGAGGGTATTCGAGGAATTCTGGGTGCGCCCATTCGCATCAGTGGCAAGACCGTGGGCGCGTTGCTCGTCGGCGACCGCCACCCGCGGCACTACTCGCGTGATGAAATTATGGCTATCGAGCTCCTCGGCGCGATGACGGCGGTAGCACTTGATACGGCGCGCGTCATCGAGTCCCAGGGCGAGTCTGTCGCGAAGCTCAGCCGTTCGCAGTTGGAACTGCGCACCCACGTCGAGGAATTGCACAAACTTGCCGATGCCGACTCCCGGCTGCTCGCAGTCCTCATCGGCGATGCACGGTTCGAGGAACTTGCGGAGGTGCTTAGCGAGTTCTTGGGTGTGCAGGTCGAGCTGTGGCTAGAAGAATCATCTACCTTCGTGGGCGATGGCACGCGCGACGAGTGGACGGATGCCATCGCCGCGGCACGCAAGCACAACAACACGAGGAGCGTGGATAATCGCAGCGTGCTTCCGGTCGAGTTTCATGGGCGTTTCCTTGGGGCGATCTGCGTGCCCAAAGGTATTAACGACGTGGAGCTGCGCGTCGTGGGGCATGCCTCCGCGGCTTTCGCCGCCATCGCTCTCTTCAACGAGGCGCTTGTCGATGCCACCGCGCGCAAGGTTGATGACCTTGTCTACTCCGTTGCAGTGGGCACCGCCGGAAATGAAGAGGCGTTGCGTCTCAAACGGCTGACAGGCATCGACCTCGCGCAACCAGAGTCGCTGTATTTCCTCGGCGTCAACTGCGCCGACCCGGCACTGTCCCGGATGCGTCTGGATGGGTTGCTCGATGGGGCGTCGGCAGTCACGCGTCATGAGCAGCATTACTGCGTGCTCTTTCAGCCGGATAGGGATGTCGCAACGTCCGTGCGTCGGCTCGTCGCGGAGTCGTCCGCGCCCGTCTTCGTTGCGGCCGCACCCGTTGCCGGTGTGACGGAGGCGCACGAGGCACACGATTCGGCGATGGCGTACCTCGATGCCGCGATCACATTGGGCATGAGCGGCGAGCTCGTCACCGAAGATACGCTCGGTGCAGTGGGGCTCATCCTGAGAGCGGACCCGAGTGCACTGGCGACGCTCGTAAGGCGTAGTGTGGGCGCGCTTGTTGAGTACGACGCCGCGCATGACACGGAGCTCGAGGCGACGGCCTACCAGTTCTTCTTGAGCGGACACAGCATTCCCGGAACCGCACGCGAGTTGTACCTCCACGTTAATACCGTGCGCCAGCGCCTCGAGCGCATTAGCCGGGTCCTTGGGGAGGATTGGGCAACAGGGGAGCGAAGCCTCGATACCCAGCTTGCGCTCCGGATTCGTGCGCTAGCGCGAGGCCGCAGCCACACGGGTGTGTAGATTTACACACCCGTCACGCTGAATGGTGGATTATTCTCCTAAGGAAACCTCTGGCGTCCTGCTGGATTCTGACTAGATTGAGTTGCACATCACACAACCTCGAAGGAGTCCACATGTCTGACACCATCACCATCCAGGGCGCTGTGCTCGAGCGCTCGGATGCCGCGCGTCCCTACGCGGATTCGCAGCCGATTTCCATCAGCGAGCTTGAGCTCACCGCGCCGGGCGAAGGCGAAATCCTGGTTAAGATCACCGCGGCCGGCATCTGTCACTCGGACCTGTCCGTGGTGAACAACAACCGTCCGCGCCCGCTGCCCATGCTGCTCGGCCACGAGTCTGCTGGCGTCGTCGAGGAAGTCGGTCCCGGTGTGAGCAAGGTGAAGGTCGGCGACCATGTCGTCATGACCTTCCTCCCGCGCTGCGGCGAGTGCGATGGCTGCAAGACCGACGGAAAGATGCCGTGTGAGGTCGGTTCCAAGACCAACAACGAGGGCACGCTCATCCGCGGTACCCGCCACCTCACCCGCAACGGCGAGACCGTCCAGCACCACCTCGGCGTCTCCGGCTTCGCGACGCACGCGGTCGTCTCTGAGCTCTCCGTTGTTCCCATCGGTTCTGACGTCCCTGCCGACATCGCCGCCATCTTTGGCTGCGCCATCCTCACGGGAGGCGGCGCCATCCTCAACGAGATTGACCCGAAGCCGGAAGATTCCATTGCCGTTGTCGGCCTCGGTGGCGTGGGCATGTCCGCTATCATCACCGCCGCAGCACTCGGTGTGAAGGAGATTGTGGGCATCGACATGCAGGCTGACAAGTGTGCCAAGGCCATCGAGCTTGGCGCCACCGATGCCATGACCCCGGCTGAGGCCGAAGCCTCCGGCAAGAAGTTCACCGCCGTCGTCGAGGCCGCCGGTCACCCCAAGGCTCTCGAAACTGCCTACAAGATCACCGGTCCGGGCGGTCTGACCGTCACCGTCGGTCTGCCGGCGCCGGGCTCCACCATCACCATCGACCCTCTCGTCATGACTGGCGAGGCCCGTCGCGTCCATGGCTGCTACCTCGGTTCTTCCGTCCCGACCAAGGACATCCCGAAGTACGAGCAGCTCTGGCGCGAGGGCAAGCTTAACGCTGAAGGCCTCATCTCCAGCCACATCAAGCTTGCCGATATCAACCAGGCCATGGACAACCTCTCTGAGGGCGTGGCGCTGCGTCAGATCATCGAGTTCGACTAATTCTCGTTCAGCCCCAGCTCGGGGCGTTCGCCAATCCCGGAACCGCGTCTCGAGCGCGGTGGCCGGGCTTCATGTTTTCCATCAGATTGGTATCTCATGTCTCATTCCGCATCCCAGCCTGAAGATCATCAGGCATCGAAGGCACTAGCTGAGCCTGAACAGGGTATCGGCCAAGAATCTCCGCACTGGAAGGCCGGTCCTTTCGACATTCGCCTGCCGTTTGTCCACTACCGCATTGAGTGGCCGGACTACGCCCAAGGTTTGTTCATGTGCGTCGTCGACCTTGGCGCTATTCCGCTCATGACCGAGGCACTCGGCATGCCCTTCGAGGTTGCCCTCGCCGTGGTCATGCTCAACGGTCTGCTCTACCTCACGCACCACCTGCTTGGCGACCCTGTCGTCCCTGGCTGGATCACCCCGGCTATCCCGCTGCTTATCGTGTACGTGCAGACCTTCCCCGAAGGCGAACAACGCGTCTGGGCGCTCATTAGTTTCCAGCTCTTGCTTGGCATATTCTCTATCACCCTCGGTGCCACAGGATTGGCGTCGAAGGTTGTGCGCGTCATTCCTTCCGGACTGCGCGCGGGCATCGTCCTCGGCGCAGGTATCGCCGCTATCTTCTCCGTATTCAAGGAAGATGGTCGCTTCCACTCGTACCCCGTGACCATCACCATCGCGGTGGCCATCGCGTTCTACCTGATGTACTCGCGGTCCTTCGCTGGTCTGCGTCAGAAAGCGGCCGGTTGGCGCTTCATCGCTTCGTTGGGCATCCTGCCAGCTATCTTCGTAGCTATCTTCGTCGCACCGCTGGTCGGCGAGGCACCGTGGCCGGACATCGAGTGGGGCTTCTCCAGCCCTGACTTCGCTACCTTGTGGAGCGAGTACACCATCTTCGGTCTTGGCTTACCGCCTGCACACATGTTCCTCACGGCTATTCCGACCGTGCTTGCCGCCTACATCGTGGTGTTCGGTGACGTCCTCCAGGCCAACGCGGTGCTTAAGGAAGCGGACCACGTCCGTACTGACGAAGCCGTGGTCTACAGTCCGTCGCGCGCCCACCTCCTCTTCGGCGGACGCAATATGATCATGTCGATCATCGGCCCTGACGTCGCTATGTGTGGTCCGCTCTGGGCGGCGATGCACGTTGTCATTGTTGAGCGCTACAAGCAGGGTAAGCGCGCCATGCGCTCCGTCTTCGGTGGTGCCGGCTCTTTCCGCTGGGGAACAAACACCGGCCTGTTGCTTCTGCCCATTATTTCCTTCGTTGAGCCCATCCTGCCCATCGGCCTGGCGCTCACTCTCATCATTCAGGGCTTCGTCTCCGTCCGCGTGGGCATCATGGAGGCAAAGAACCAGAAGGACCTCGGCATCGCAGGCATTACTGCTGGTGTCCTCGCCACGCAGGGCGCGGCCTGGGGCTTTGCTGCGGGCATCATCATGGTACTTGTCATTTACGGCAAGGACATGTTCAAGGATGAGCGCGACGGCACGATCCGTAACTTCGACGAGATTGACCCCAACGAGGGCTTCGCGGATGCTCAGGCGGACTTCACTGAGCTCGCCCAACTTAATGACGTGGACGAGCAAGGCCGTCCGACCCCGCACTTCCACACTCAGGATGTAAAGACCGATACCTCTGTATCACGCGAGGACCGCGCCTAGTCTGTATCGACTCACGCCTACCGCCACAAGCGCCCAGCTACTAGAACTGGGCGCTTGTGGCATTTCTCTTGTCTGAGCCGCGGCGAACCGATGTGAGACAACGCGCACACCGTGAGCGCTCGCTGCGTGAGTCATGAAAGGCGGGGAGACGAACCTCGATAACCGGCTCTCGCTGTGCGAATACCACAACATGAAAAAGAGAGACGGCGACGTCTACTACAAAGGCTCAGACGGGCGAATCTACATCCGGCGGGAATTCGGACCCGACGTCCCCAGCAACTAGCACCAGCAACCACCACTACAACGGGAAAGACCCGCTCCCCACGAGGGGGAAGCGGGCAACTCGGCGTGCCTACGAGCGGGTGCGCGCCTTCTTCTCGGCGGTCTTCATGTCGGTGACGGAGGCTGCGGACTCGAGATCGGCGATGTCGACGCTGTCATCTGCAGTGGACAGTGGTAGCGTCGAGGCGACGGTGATGTCCTCGCGGGCGTTGATCTCCGTTGCGATTTCTTCGATGAAGGTGTGCTCCGGGATGTTGGAGATGCGGGCGATGGCGATGATCTCCTGCTCCTCGTCCTGGGTGAGTGCCTCTTCGCCTTCGAAGCGCTTGGCCATGAGCTCGCGGGCACGGCGGCGCAGCTGGGTCTCGCTCTCGAGCTCGCGGCGGTTCTTCCACCAGGACCAACCGATGACGAACATGCAGAGGATGCCCATGTAGCCCAGGATGGGGTAGACCCAGCCGATGAGCTCAGAGAAGCCGATGAAGGACAGGACGAAGCCGACGAGGACGATGGCGACGTAGACCTTGTAGAAGTGCTGACGGTGGTCGCGGGTGAGGCGTTTGGCCAAGGCGTAGAACATGCCGATGGCCGTGTTGTAGATCATGCCGTAGATGGCAAATGCCATGAGCGTACCGAGGGCCGGGTGAATTTTGGTGACCATAGCGAGGGTGGGCATGTCCGTCTCCAGGACGGTTTCGACGGAGATGTACATGGAGCCGACGAGCACGGCGAGGAGGAAGAGGAAGATGAAGCCGCCGATGACGCCGCCGAGGCCGACCTCGCGGGAGTCGAGGAAGTTGCCGCCGATGACGATGGCCATGGACACGACGACGATGACCTGGAGGCCGACCGAGTTGATGGCCGAGACCCACCAGTTGGGCAGCGTCGTGGGAATCTCCTGTGCCTGCTCGTTGAGGTGCGCGAAGTCGGGCTGCGCGGTGAAGATGGTGTACATCGTGCCGATGGAGATGAGCACAATGATGAACGGAGTGACGGCGCCGATGACCTTGGTGACCTTGTCCACGTCGAGGAGGCCGGTGAGCAGGACGAGGGCCAGCATGATGCCCGCGCCGATCCAGATGTCCCAACCGAACTGCTGCTTCATATTCGATCCGGCGCCCGCGAACATGGCGAAGCCGATGCAGAATAGACACGTCATCGTCGCGATATCGAGGACACGGGAGGTCACGGGGCCGGAGATGACCGTGAACACCGAGTTGTGGTCCTTCGCGCGGTGGTAGCTGCCCAGCTGCAGCATGGAGATGCCGGCAGTCATGACGCAGATGGACGTCACGATGGCGCCAACAATGCCCCAGTTGCCGAACGCGACGAAGTACTGGAGGGCCTCGCGGCCGGAGGCGAAGCTCGCGCCGACGAGGACGCCAATGAAGGCCATGGAGATGCCTAAGGCTCGTTGAATCATTGCCTTACCTTTCGGTTGATAGATATTTGATTGTAGGGATGAGTGAAGGGAAATTCCTAGAGTTTGGTTCACGAAAACCCCAGTGCGAAGAAGCACTTCACACTGGGGCTTCGGGGCTACGCGTGCTCGCGAGCGTGGACGGCGATGAACTTCGCGATGTCGCTCAGACCTTCCTCGCCACGCTGCATCACGCCGGCAGACGTGAACAGGCCGTGGTGGTACCCGCGCAGGTGCTCGTACCGGACGTCACAGCCGGCCTTGGCCAACTTGAGGGCGTACTCGCCACCCTCGTCCGCGAGCGGGTCGTTGTCCACCGTAATAACGTAGGCGGGCGGCAGGTTCTCCGGCAGCTCGTGGAGCAGCGGGGACAGGTCGGCGACCGTCTTGTCCTGGCCCTCCGGCAGGTAGGTCCGGATGAACCAGCGCATGGTCTCCGCCACCATGGGGAAGCCCTCGGTCACGCGCTGGTACGAGGCACCAGACTCCGTGCGCTCATTCGAGATATCCGTGATGGGATAGATGAGCACCTGGCTGGAGATGGGGGCGACGGAGTCGTCCCCGGAAAACTCGTTCGCCAGGATGGCCGTGAGTTGACCACCGGCCGAGTCACCCGCGATGGCGACGTTGGTGACGTGCAGACCGTGCGGAGCGGAGGCGTCGGAAAGCCAGTGCAACGCGGCGCGGCAGTCATCGATGGCCGCGGGGTAGAGGTGCTCCGGCGCGAGCCGATAATCGACCGCCACCGCCGGCAGCCCGGACTCGACCGCGAGGCGGCGCACCGCAGAGTGGTGCGTGTCCAGGTTGCCCATGAGCCAGCCACCGCCATGGATGAATAGGATTGCGGGGGTGGCGGCGTCACGCTCGCTGTCGGGACGCGGGTCCGTGAGACGTACCCGAAACTCGCCTACCTCGAAGTCCTGCGTGAAAGGCTCCGTTTCTTCCGAGAGACCGTTCTGCGCGGTCGAAGCCACGTAGTTCTCGCGCACCGTGGGGATCTCAATGTGGTGAAAGGGGACCCCGCCTCCGGCGCGGAAGGAACCCACGGACTTCCATGCGTCCTCCGTGATGGGGCGGCCAGTGAATTCGTCAGCGAGCGTGTGCATTAGGCCACCCCGTAGTCAGCCAGCTCGAGGGTGCGGGTGAGGTCCTGGTACTCGGCAACGTTGCCGGACCAGTTGTTGATGACCTTGCCGTCCTCGTTCTTGTACCAGGAGGAGCAGTCAGCGGAGAACGCGGACTCGTTGAGGTCAGCCTGGATGCGGTCGTTGAACTCGCGCAGGACCTGCGGGTCGACATCGAGGACCTTGTCCGGGTTGTCGCGCAGGAACTCCACGGCCTGGCGAATGTACTTGTCCTGCTCCTCGAGCATGGCCACAACTGAGTGGTGGTTGAGGTTCGTGTTCGGGCCGTAGAGCATGAAGAAGTTGGGGAAGCCGTCTACGGTCATGCCCAGGTAGGCCTCCGGCGCGTTGCCCCAGCGCTCGCGCAGGTCGAGGCCGCCTCGGCCGATGACCGGTAGGTCTCCCTGGAACTCCTGGGAGTAGAAGCCGGTGGCGTAGATGATGACGTCGAACTCGTGCTCCACGCCGTCTGCGGTGCGGATACCCTGCGGGGTGATTTCCTCGATGCCCTCGGTGACCAGCGAGACGTTGTCGCGGTTGAAAGTCGGGTAGAAGTCATCGGAGCGCAGGATGCGCTTGCAGCCGAACGCGAAGGTCGGGGTGAGCTTCTTTACCAGCTCCGGGTCGTTGACCTGGGAAGTGAGGTGCTCCATGGCCTGCTCGACGCCTTCTTGAGCGGCGTCGGTGCCCTTGCGGGTGCGCTCGAAGCCGTCCTCGCGGGTGTCGTGGATCTCCTGGCGAATGGCGCGGTAAGACTCCGGGTTCTCCTGGAATTCGCGCAGCTCCTCGTCGGTGAAGATGACCTGGTTACGCGGCAGGATGTAGTTTGCGGAGCGCTGGAAGACGGCGAGGTGTCCGGCCTCCTTAGCGACCTCCGGCACGAGCTGGACAGCTGATGCCGCGTTGCCCACCACGGCAACATTCTTGCCCTTGAGGTCGACGGCGTGGTCCCACTCGGCGGAGTGGAACTGCGTACCCTCGAAGGTCTCGCGGCCGGCAAAGTCTGGAACCTTCGGCTTGGAGAGCTGGCCCCAGGCGCCCACAAAGACGCGGCCGTAGTAGATATCGCCGGTGGAGGTGGCGATCTCCCAGGCCTTGAGCTCTTCGTTCCACTCGGAGCGGACGATGCGGTTGTTGAACTTGATGTGCTCGTAGAGGCCAAACTCGGTGGCGAGCGCCTTGAGATAGCCGAGCATCTCGTCTTGGCCGGCGAACATGCGGGACACGCCGAGGTTGAGGAAGTAGGAGTAGCAGTAAATGAGAGCCTGGGTATCGCAGGCGGCACCCGGATACGTGTTATCGCGCCACACGCCGCCGACCTCGTCCGCGGCCTCGAGGATGAGGAAGCTCTCGAGGTTGTCCTTGGCGAGCTGGGCGCCCATGCCGAGTCCGCCGTAGCCGGTGCCGAGGATGATGCAGTCGTAGATGTGGTTGTCAGACATGTTAGTTCTCCTTGGAGGGTAGGTGGGGGTGTGCTTAGTTCTTACGGATTTCTGCGGCGAGGACCTCGAGGCCGTCACGCAGGGTGGACTCGTTGATGACCAGCGGCGGCAGGAGGCGGATGACGTTGCCGTCCAGACCACAGGTGAGGATGAGAACGCCCTGCTCCTTGCAGGCGCTCGCGACGGTGGAGGTGAGCGCCGGGTTCGGGCGACCGTTCTCATCGACGAACTCGAGGGCGATCATCGCGCCGCGGCCGCGGACCTCGGCGACGGTGGGCAGCTCCGTGAGTGGCTCGAGGATCTCGCGGGCAATCGCTTCGATCTCACGGGCACGTGCCGCGAGGTCGTGCTCCTCCATCTCCGCGATGGCCGCGAGCGAGGCCGCGCACGCCACCGGGTTGCCGGCGTATGTGCCGCCCAGGGAGCCCGGCCCCGGTGCGTCCATGATTTCGGCACGGCCGGTGACGGCTGACAGCGGCATGCCGCCGCCTACGCCCTTTGCCGTGGTGATGAGGTCCGGGACTAGGCCCTCGTGATTGCTCGCGAACCAGTCGCCCGTGCGGCACATGCCGGCCTGAATCTCGTCTGCGACGAAGACGACGTCGTTCGCGCGGCACCACTCCAGCAGCGCCGGAAGGAAGCCCTCGGCTGGCTCGATGAAGCCGCCCTCGCCCTGCAGCGGCTCGATGACAAGTGCTGCGATGTCCTCCGCGCCAATGACCTGCTCGATGGAGCGGATGGTGCGCTCCGCCGCGTCTGCGCCGCTCAGGCCGTCGCGCAGCGGGTAGGAACCCTGCACGCGGTAGATATCGGAGGCGAGGGTGCCAAAGCCGGACTTGTACGGCTTGTTCTTCGCCGTCATGGTCATGGTGAGGTTCGTGCGGCCGTGGAACGCGCCATCGAAGACGACGATGCGGTTCTTGCCCGTGTAGTTACGTGCAATCTTCACGGCGTTCTCAATCGCCTCCGCGCCGGTCGAGAACAGCGCGGTTTTCTTCTCGTGGTCGCCCGGGGTCAGCTCGTTGAGCTTCTTCGAGACCTGGACGAAGCCCTCGTAGGGCGCATTGAGAAAGCAGGTGTGGGTGAGATGCGACGCCGCCTCAGCGATGGCCGCGGTCACGCGCGGGTTGGATGCGCCGACGGTGGTCACCGCGATGCCCGAGGCGAAGTCGATGAAGGAGTTGCCATCGACGTCCACGAGGACGCCGCCGTCACCGTCCACGATGTACGCGGGCAAGCCCGGCACGAGGCCACGGGCGAGCTCTTGCTCGCGCTGCTCCTCGAGTTCCTGGCTGCGTGGGCCAGGGATGGGGGTCACAACTTTCCGCTCTTGCGGAATGCGGTGATTGAAGTCCTGCATGTCACTCCTCCGATTCAAATAAAAATGTGATGGGAGTCATTGTGCCGACGGAGTGTAGCGTGGCATATAAACATTGTGTCGAAATGAAAACGCTAATTTGTACACAATGTATATAGGAAGGTGGGGTGTGATGACTCGGTCATCAGCGCACGTGGATGCAGAAATGGGCGATACGCTTTCAATTTCGTGGCTTGCAAGCCGTCGAAATTTGGGCCTGCGCGTGGTCCATGATTCGGGCCGTTCTTTTGGCATGGTGCACCCGTGCGAGCTTGAAAATCCCGAAAAATATGTCGGTGAGGGCACCCTCGTTTTGCTCACCGGCATCGCTTTTCGCGATCATCCGGAGGCTTTCAGCGACTATGTCGCCCGCCTTTCTGCCGCCGGGGCCGCCGGCATTGGCTTCGGCGTGGGCGTCGTCTTCCCCGAGGTCCCGCACGAGCTTGCCGACGCCGCCCTCGCCCACGACGTCTCCCTTCTCACCATCCCCCTTGACGTGCCGTTTATTTCGGTCTCCACGGCCGTGCACCGCGAGCTCGCGCAACGCCGTGAGCGCCGTCTCGAGGTTCTTCTTGAGCTCCAAGGCCGTCTCAACCTCGCGGCCGGCCAGGGCTTGGACAGGCTCGTCACCGGCACGGCGCAGGCCCTTGACGCGAGCGTTTGTCTTGTGGACTTGGACGGCCGTGTGTCTGCAGCGGCGGTCTTGCCGGGCTTTGAAAAAGTCGAGCTCACCCACATCATCGATGACGCGCGCCATCGTGGTTTTGGAATCGCCGGCAAGGTGGGGGACGTCAATGTTCTGGCGCACCGTCTTTCTCCGAGCGGCAATCAAACGCATGGTCTCGTGGCCATGGCCGACCACTACTTCGACGCCAGTCAGCGCGCCTTGCTCAAACACGCAGCCGGCCTTGCCGAGCTCATCATTCGACGCCCACAGGAGCTGCGCCGCGCACAGCGCGAGCTCACCACGCTGGCCGTGTCTATGCAGCTTGGTCTCACAGGCCGCGACGAATCGATGCAACGCATCTTCCGCCAAGCCAGCGATACGGAAGGCAAAGTCCGTCCGGTCCTCGTCAAATCCGAGTCGGCACGAGCGCATGCGCGCTTCATTGAGGCGCTTGACCGCAATCTCGCGGATCAAGGCCGCCTGCTCTTCGCCGTGGAGGTCGATGACCTCACCTGGTTATTCCTGCTGCGCGGCAACCGTTCCATGCGCAATATTCAGGAACTCCTCCTCGACATCCGCGGCGGCAAACGCATTGTCGTTGGCTCACCCCTCGAGTGGTCGCGCCTGCGCGAATCCACTGTCCGTGACTTGGAGAAGGTCGCCTTCGGCATGCAACCTGGCACGCTCGTGGGCCCCGAGTCGCGCACGCTCAATTGGCTAGGCGATGAAGCCGTTGGTGCCGCCGTCGCCCACCGCTTCGCTGAAACCTGGGGTAAGTTGCGCGAGTACGACGCGGCCCACGGCAGCGAGTATGAACAGACGCTGCAGGCCTATCTGCGCAACGGCGGGCACTATGTGCGCACCGCTGATGCGCTAAATACCCACCGACACACCGTGCGTAAGCGTATTGCCGACGCCGCCGAGATTCTCGAGATTGACCTCGACGATCCCATCGCGGTCGCGGAGCTCGTGGTGCTCGGCGTCGCCGGCGCCGGTGCATCCTCGTTCTAGCCGCGCTTTGTCGTCTCTCCGACATCGATGAGATGCTGGTACACCGCGTCCGTGAGCGCGCGGCTATGGAAGTGTCGGAGGGATCAAGCAACGTCTTATCCGTGAGCGCCTCCTGACCGGCGAGCTCGAGCGCAGCAGCGTTCCCCTGACTGTTGACTGCGTTTGCCCCGAGTGATCTGCAGTGTAGGGCGCATCAGGAGTCTATTTCCCTTGAATGCTTAGGAGATAGTCCTCGAGTCGTGGAAGTTGGAAGGTCATTTTCCGGTCTGCCGTTTCGATAACGAGGTCGAGGCTTAGGAGCTTTTGCCGGTAGTTGCTGATGTTTTGCGGCGAGGTCCCCATGATGCTGAGCACATCGATATTCCGAGCGGGGAGGTCGCACTGGGCAAGGGCGATGAGGAAATCCCGTTCACCAGGGGTGATGTCGGCGATGGCGGGTTCGTGGACGAGCTGATGGAGCTTATTTGTTGCGCGCTTGATGCCCACAGCGACGTCCTGGCCAGTGATATTTGTGCGACCAGACTTTTGGGCCTCAAAAAAGGACCACAGCCCAATCAGCTGGAAATAAAAGGGGTAGCCGCCGCTTTCTTCAGTTGCGGTGCGCAGAGCTGACTCGTGCCAGCTGAAATTAGCAATTTTCGCAGTGTCAGTGAGAACGGAACTGACATCGGGATCTGGGATTGCTCCGAGATCGATGCGGTTAGCGCGGCGAAGGAAGGTGATGGGATTGGAACCGTCCGGACTAGAAAGCAAGGGCTTCACAGCCGAGGGGATACCCGCCATGATGACTGTGATTTCACGATTCTCCCGGAGGAGGTGTTGAATCGTTGTAGCGAATTCAATGATTTCGTCGCGATTTGTGTAATGGAGCTCGTCGAGGGTGATCAGTACGCCGCTGGGCGGTTGACCGGTGATGGAATCGAGTTGTGCCTTGGCGTCGAGCAACGCGGTAAGGGCGGTACGCAGTGATGATTGTGTGGGGGAGATTGGATCAGTTTCCCAATTGATGGAGCCAATACCGGCGATTGAAATGCCGGAGAGGCGACGTTTGTCCGCAGGGGAGAATTCCTGAAGATTGCGCTCGGCTGTATTGCGAATGCGCTCGACGACGCCCTGTGTAGCTGTTTCGGAGATGATGGTCCAGCCAAGTTGGGAAGCACGGTCCTCGACAGCGTTGAGAAAGACCGTCTTGCCGCTGCCGCGAGCACCACTGACGACGCTGACCCGTTCGTGGGCGCCAGGGCCGTCGAGCATTGCCATGGTGATGAGATCGAGCTCTTCCTCACGGCCCGCAAGAACTGCCGGACTAACGCCGAGGGCGGCGGTGAATGGGTTACGAATTCGGTCCATGAGTTTCTCCACTGGTTCATACCGAGAACTAATGTACTTCGATGTACTTCAGTGTACTTCACTGTACTTTGATGTACTTCGCTGTAATCCAATGTAATCCGGTGTACTTCTTTGCACTTCGCTGCGTCTGCCGCGATATGTGTTTCGGAGATTTGGCTGTGCCCGTGCGGGACAAAGATTCGGGTGTTGTGCCCAGTAATGAGGCGACATTCTTCTTAGGAAAGGGGAGTTCTATCGCGAGAGCTTGCATGGCGATCCCTGGGCGCGGTGATCCTTCTAAGTCGTGCCTCTTAATGAATGGAGGGTGAGTGTGAGAGTTTTTCGGTATGAGCAGACCCGAGAATTTCCGCGAGATTCCCGAGACTGCATGGAAAATCATCGCTCCACACCTTCCCTCTAGCGCCGGAAAAGTCGGCAGGCCGTTTTTCGATAATCGCACCATTATGGAAGCCATTGTCTACAGGTTGCGCGTCGGATGCCCATGGCGGGGTCTTCCAGAACGTTTCGGACCTTGGCAGAAGGTGCGGAAACGCCGCAATCTCTACTCGCACGGGAGTCTATGACGCCATTCACCAACACGTAATGGCGCTCTCCCAAGCTTGACGCGAATCGGTACAAAGATCGCAACGTCGTCGAGCGATTCTTCTCCCGTGCCAAGAAGTGTAGGGCCTTGTTACTCGATTTGATAAGCACGCCATCAACTATCGAGGCGGCACGGTCCACATGGCACAGGTGCCTTCCACGACGTTGACTAGTCTCGGACGCCAAGATTCTGCACTGTAGGAACATCGCGCGATGGTGAAAGTTATCTCCAAGCGTTACGCCGTTACCGCGCGAGACATCACTCGATAACGAGCACTTCTCCACCGTCCTCGTCGGTTTTGTTGTACGCATGCTTGCCTACGAGCCCCAGTACCTTACGGATGCGCTCGACGTCACCACCACCGAATTCGAGATAGCACGTGCTCTCACTGGCGTCATTGAGGTCTTCGTAGAAGTCCTCGATTTGTACTTCGAACTCCTCGAGAATGTCCTCGAGCGGGTACTGGGAAATGTCCTGGGGCGAGTCGCCTTCGCCGAGCTCGGGTTCTTGCTCGAAGCTAAGCGAGGTGACGTACTCACGATCGGGTGCTTGCTGGTAGATGTTTTCTTCTACCTTGATGTAATCGGGCGTTGAATACTTTTCGGGTGTATACACTCGGAAATTCTTCATGCTTGCATGATAAGGAAAACTGAGCGAATGGACACGGGGCCAGGGCAGCTGCTGTTCTGCGTGCCACGGCGAAGGTAGCCAATTCGCTTCGATAGACGCGAGGGCTCTCGGACCCGACGTTGCGGCATGCTTAAGAAGTAAAACCAGAAAAACTTGAAGCTAGCGCGGCTTGGACAGAAGACGGAGTCGCAGGGATGTCGACTCCGAGCGCAGCGAGCGCGCCTTCTCGAACCGTGCTCGCTCGACCGGTGAGGTCTAAAGCCGCAAAGGTGAAATCATGACCATGAATGCGGAACTGTTGGTGCTGATTAAAAGTAGATTTGGGTGCCCCCAGAGCTGCATAGACCATCGCGCCCGTAACCCGCCGGACTTCTCCCGGCTCAGCAAGTTCTGCTGCGTGTGCAAGCACGTAAGACTGGATTTGATAGAGGTGCCCAGACTTGAGAGTGTATCCAGTGTTCGTGCGGTTGCTCGTTGCCATAGATGCGAACTTGGCGTCGACGATGACTTCGGTGCCATCTGGTGCAGTGAGCATGATGTCCGTGAGCATTCGCGGAAGTTGTGCCTGTGTCGGTGAATTGAGTGGCCAGTTCAAATACCGGGCTCCACGCACTGTCCATCCCACGGGCGTGAGATGGTAGCGGTAGATTCCGAGCAGCGCCCGCTCGAAGAGCGCACGCAAGTATGTTTCGGTGACCTCTGCGCGGGCGAACGCGTGCGGACCCAGGCCGGAACGCGGAACAAAGAGATTAAGCAACAATGATGCTACGGCGGTGGGGTGGACATCAGCAGGCGAGAGCCGGCCAGTGGGTTCAGGCGCGGACGAGATAAACGGCACTCCTGCGACTTCGAGAGATCGCGCCAGGCGACGGCACCGCGTCGCCGCTGCTTGATTGAGAGGCTGAATAAGGTTTTCTGCGTAGTGCAGAACACGAAGCAAGTAGCGGTTGACCGGGTGATCACTGGTGAGCTCGTTGAACTCGCACCGAATCTGTCCCTTGTCGAGTAGCCTGTGTCGCTGCGTGGCATAGACGTCGATCTTGCCGCGCACGCGGTATAGGGTTGCGGCGCGACGGCTGAATCCGACGCTGAGCTCACGGGTGAGACGACGCTCGACTGCCTCACACAGCATGGTGGTGAGCAAGACCGGCAACTCAGCATCTGCAGCATCGACCGCGGCGTCGGTGATGACCCCACGTCGGTATGCCTCAGAGGCATAAAGCTGCAGTAGCCACACACTGCGCATGGGCACATGTTTGCTGATGTTCCCCGGCGAATCGTCAGGCTCGAAGTTCACGGAGTGCATCCTCCAAGACATCGGGCTGGTCGTACCAGTATTCGCGCAGTAGCGGAGCTAGATCGGTGTCGATAATCGCGTCGAACCACTTGCGCGTCTCGTCTCCGCTCAAAGGCTTCGACGACTTTCGTGGCGTCACGAAGCTATGGCCTACGCCGTAGTCGCGTCCCAGATTCACGTCGTTAGCAATACGGGCGTTGAGCGCCGCGAGCTTCATACCGATGGTCGCGAGTGTCTCGCGGTCGTATCCACATTCAGCCGAACAGAAATGGAGCCATCGTTCATTGAACTGTGGCTGGAGGTCGACGAATGCGAAGCGTCGGCGCAGAGCCATGTCGACCATCGCGAGTGAGCGATCCGCTTGGTTCATCGTGCCGATGACGTAGAGGTTCTCTGGCAAGTAAATGGGGTCGCTGTCGGGCGAGTAAATCGTGGTAAGTGCGCTTTCAGAGTTGCGCTTGTCTGCCTCAAGCAGAGTGAGCATTTCGCCAAAGATCTGCGCGGGGTTGCCGCGGTTGATCTCCTCGATAATGATGAAGTGCTTACGGCCCTCGTCGTCACCGGCGGCTCTCACAGCCTTAAGGAATGGGCCCGGCTGAAGTCGGAGGTGGCCGTCACTGGCAGGGCGGAATCCTTCGATGAAGTCTTCGTAGGATGTCGACGGGTGGAACTGCACCGCAGTAATTGTCTCATCCGAGGAATCCTCGAGCATGGCGTAAGCGAGCTTGCGACCAAGCCACGTCTTGCCGGTTCCTGGTGGGCCTTGCAGAATGAGGTTCTTCTTCTCACGCCAGCGTCGGAGAATGGTTTCCAACTGTTTTCGGTTGAGGAAGCATCCAGCATCGAGAATATTTTGCACGGAGTATGTTTCTTGGGCGCCCTCCGCGAGCTCCTCGAGTTCTGATTCGACAGGTGCTTCAGATTCGTTCTGCGCGTATTGGAATGCTGTTGCCGACAATCCTGCGAAAGTTGGCGGATCAATCGTGGAATCCTGGAGCCAGTCGGCGACATCTGTAAGCGTTGCGAGATACGAGGCACCGTCAGTTACAGTGCCGACCACATCGATGCCCATGCCGTCTTCGGATTTAAGGAAGTCGGCATTGCGACGGTCGAGGGCCATGAAGGTTTCAGGACGAATCCAAAATAGGCCCATGGTATACGCGACCTGTGAGCGGTCCTTTACCGCGGCGTCGTAGGCTTCGATGAAGTCGACTCGGGAGTGACCGTGTTTCTCGCGTGGGTTGTATCGCAGAGCGGCCTCGAAGAGCGTCCAGATTCCGTCATAGAAGGCGGTATTTCCAGGATCGGTGTTCTTCGATTCGAAGCGTGCCGACAAGTTGTTACGTACTGGCAAGCCATCAACCGATGTTGGAACCTCGGCGCTAATATCGAATGCTTCCTTGAGCCCTCGATAAATCGCTTCTTTGTTGGATATGGTCAGCGAGCGATTGATGAGTGCATAGACCGTAAATGGATCGATATCCGTGGCCTCCTCTTTACCGTTTTCAGTTGACCATTCCCACAGCATATTGAACAGCGATGGGCGCTCCGATAGCCGTGCAGCCTCACGAAGTGTGTCCAGCAGCGCTGTGCGATTGTGACGATAAGGCAGAAGGCGCTCTGCGAATTCGCGATTGAAGCCAATCCAGTCGAGCGTAAACGACTCTGCTGGGGAGAAATCCTGCACGTTGAAGTCCGGGTCCCCAGAACCGTCGATGACCGACAAAAAGCGCTCGTGTGCGTTGTTCCTTTTTACCTGCGAGATAGTCAGCAAACTTGTGATGGAACGCCGCAGATCAATGCCTAATTCATCGCGCTGGAAAGGTTCTTTACTCCACTCGATCGGAACGCGAAGATGAGCCTCGACGTCAGGTTCGCTGCGATCAATGGTGACAGGGCCAGTGACAATCCCGTGGTACACCGCACCATGGACATGGTTGCTTGGCATAAGAACGATGTCTCCAACTTGGAGCTTCGTGCGGAAGCGGTACAGTTGGCCAGCTTGAGTGTTTATCTGGCCACGCTTCCAGTCCGGGAAGGCAGCGCGCATGGCCTTCTTGATCTCGTCGAGTGACTCTGCATCCTCGACTTCTGGGCTGTAGTACATACCGGGTAGACCGAGATTCTCGCGGAGAGCGCGTTTTTCACGAACTCCGTCCTTACCTGCACGGAGCACCCACACGTAGTCGTCGCTCGTTTCAGGTTCGTCGGCGTCATCTTCAGTTGAGGATTTTTCGATCGTCCCCTTCGCTTCGAGAACACGGTCACGCATCTTCACAAACTCTCTCTGTTGTTCGCGGCTCAGCGGATAGGGATTGTCCTTGAGCCACTCGATGCCTTCGGGGGTGATTTGAGTGACGCCACGTTCAATGCTGGACAGTAACCCGGAACGCTTAAGCTCCCAAATGGCCCATCCAGCGCGATCTTCGTAAGCGAGCTTAGTTGCTAACTTGCGGTACGCCTCGTCTCCAAAATCCCTTTCGGAGACAAGGCGAACGGCTTCTTTGTAGTCGGTGCGGTGGTGTGGCTTTCCATCCGCGGCGACCTCGAGGACCACCGGCAACATGGACTGCCAGTTATAAATCTGTGAGCTCATCTCTACTCATCATCCTCTCGAATACTTTCAACAATCCGCACCGTCTCCACCGCCACGCGCGTGACCTTCGCGATGAGGTCCACGATGTACCGCGGATTTCCCACCTCGTCAGCCCAGTCGTTGGGGTCGTTGACGATTCCCGATGCCTTGTCCTTCTTCACCTGGTACCGGTCAATAATCCACGCCAGCGCAGACCGCGAGCCGAGCATGTACTCGTCCGCTTCAGCCGGAATGTCGCGCACCGTCACGGACTTGTTGTAGACGAGCGTCGTCACGTCATTAACGTTCTTCCCAGTAGACGGATCCTTCTTCTTCGCCCATTTCATCTTCTGCACGCGCCACGTCTCGCGGTCGGACTTGTCTGAGGATGCCTTCACATCCACTGTCAACGGCCACGGCTCCACGCCCTCGTAGTTCACGTGCAGATCCATGAGCTCCCAGCCGGCGGCAGCCAGCTGGTCGAACCGCGCCCGCGACGTCGGCGTTTCGATATGCGGCAGCATCTTCTTCAGGTCCGCGGCGTACTTCTCCCGATACCCCGGGTCATGCAGCTGCCCGTAGACGAAGCAGAAGATGTCATCCTTCGTCACATCCGAGCCCAGCGCCTCGCGGTAAATCCCAAGAATCTCGTCCGTGATGTTGTCCACGCGCCGGTATCCGTCGAGGATTTCTCCTTCCGTACCAGGCTCCGAGCCTTCCGATGCCCCCATCCCAAAGTCCAGCTCACCCTCCGGCGCCTCGACGGGCTCCCAGGTCCAGCGGGGGAAGAATTGGCCGCCTGAGCCAGCTCCAGTCACGTGAAGATTGGGCAGCAAATTTGTGGCGATCACTCCAAACGGTACTGCTGATCCTGCCCCTACTTGGTAGAAACCCAAATTGTCATGGGTGGGGGTGGGAAACATCCGAGGAAGCTGGTAGACCATGTCATTCACTGGAGCGTGGAAGTACGCGAATTGGTTGTGGAAAGGTCGATACAGCGATTTCATGATGCGGCTCACATCAAAGCTGATGATCTTATTGCCCGCTAGCTGTTGTTTAAGACTGCGATTCCAGGAGATCTTGGACAGGTCAGCATATTCTGGACGTTTGTCAAGGAATGCATTGACGTCAGTCTCGCGGGGTTTGGTGATTTTTGCGCTTTGAATCCAGTTCCTAAACTCGCCGCGCGCGGCATCGTAGGTTGTTATTAAGGTCTGCATCTGGCTGGTGACAGCTGAAGGCGTTGACCCATAGCACCACGAATCACGGGCAGTCTTTAAACCTGCAGAGAAGTTTTTGAAGATTGCTGGAATGTCATCTGACTTCTTGTCGCCTAGGACAGGCCACGTCTCGAAGTCCTCATCGCGTTGATTGATCCAGTCACCGTAAATATTGGGCTCAATAATTTGCCAATCGACATTATCTAGTGTGGAGCGATCAACAATCGCGAGTTTTTCGTCTGCACTGAGGTAGTCGTCAATATCGTGGTAGTGGATACAGACATCGTCTGGGATTTCGCGTTTCACGGCGATGATGATGCTCACCCCGACGCGAATGTTGAAAACGTTTCCGCCTTCGCGCTTAGCAAGCTCACCGGCAGTACGGGAATTACCACGAAGGTTGAGGACATAAATATCGCTGAGCTCATCCTCCAAGGACAACCGGAAACCCGCCGCAGTGTTGCCGTCGATCCAGCCGTTATTCGTTACGAAGGCCATGACTCCGGAATCACCAAGGCGGTCAATCGACCATCGAATAGCTCGCAGGTACGAGTCATACAGTGAGTTTTTATTCGTTGCAGTGGAATTGGCGACGAACGTTTCCTCGATGCGCTTGTCGAGCGTCGGGTACTTCAGGTTCGCGTTGTTATCGTTCGCGCTCTTTTGACCCACGGAATAGGGCGGGTTGCCGATGATGACGTTGATCGGCGCGGACTTTTGGCGCTCGATCGCAGCATTATTTTCCTTGAAGACCTTGAGGTCGAGAATGTCGCCGTCTTCGTGGATCTGGAAGGTATCGGCAAGGGCGATGCCGTCGAAGGGGACGTACTCGGGCTCGGGTTCGCCATTGCGTTGGGCGCGTTCGGCCTGGAGTGCGTTGTAGGTTGTCTCGATGTTGACCGCGGCGACGTAGTAGGCGAGCAGCATGATCTCGGTGGCGTGGAGCTCGGTTGCGTACTTGCGGACGAGGTCGTCGGGTTCGATGAGGCCGGACTGGAGGAGTCGGACCATGAAGGTGCCGGTGCCGGTGAAGGGGTCGAGAATGTGGACGCCTTCGTCGGTAAGGCCCTTGCCGAAGTGCCAGCGGGAGATTTGATCGGCGGAGCGGAGGATGAAGTCGACGATTTCGACTGGAGTGTAAACGATGCCGAGGGCCTCGGACTGCTTCTTGAAGGCTTTGCGGAAGAAGCGCTCGTAGAGGTCTTTGATCACTTGCTGCTTGCCGGAAGCGGAGGAGACCTCGGAGGCGCGCACGCGTACGGACTCGTAGAACTTGGTGAGGGATTCGGTCTCAGACTCGAGCTTGGCATCCGAGAGCGCGTCGACCATGCGCTGCATGACGCGGGCGACCGGGTTGTGCGCGGCGAAGTCGTGCTCAGTGAACAGCGCGTTGAAGACCGGGGCAGTGATCAGGTGCTGCGAGAGCATGCTGATCGCTTCGTCCTCGGTAATCGAGTCGTTGAGGTTCCCGCGCAGGCCCTCGATGAAGACCTCGAATTCCTTGCGGATGGTGTCGTCCGCAGCATTGATAAGCGCCTTGATGCGGGCGATTTGTGCTTCGGCAATCGTGGCGACATCGTCAGCCCAGTCTTCCCAATAAGTACGCGTACCGACCTTGTCGACCAGCTTGACGTACATGGCTTCCTGCCAGGCCTCGAGGGAGAACAGCGTCATCTGCTCCGCGGTGACGTCCTGTTCGCTGGATGCTTCGGAGTTTCCGGTAGAGGAGGCATCGGAAGCATCGAGCTTTGCCTTTGCGTCTTTGGCCTTCTCTTCGAGGCTCTGCTCCTCGTCTCGCTTTGTCCTCTTCACATTCTCGATGTCGATGGGAAGCTCGACCTTCTCGTTGAGCGCAATCGAGTTGACCTTCGCGTTGAAGCGGTCATCGTGGGCGCGCAGGGCGTTGAGGATCTGCCAGACAACCTTGAAGCGGGTGTTGTCGTTTAGCGCTGCGGATGGGCTGGTCTTCGGCGGGATGGCAACCGGCAGGATGATGTAGCCATAGTCCTTGCCCTCGGCTTTGCGCATGACGCGGCCGACGGACTGGACGACGTCGACCATGGAATTGCGTGGGTGGAAGAAGATGACGCTATCGAGGGCGGGGACGTCCACACCTTCGGAGAGACAGCGAGCGTTGGTAAGGATGCGGGTCTCGTCCTCGGAGATGGAGGACTCGAGCCAAGAGATCTTGTTGCCGCGCTCGAGGGCGTTCATGGTGCCATCGACGTGCTCCACGGCTACTTGGAGATCGATGTTGAGCAGGCTGACGTCGTTGGTTGCCGCGTGGTCCTTGAGCTGCTCTTGGTACTGGCGAATGAGCGTGGGGAAGGTCTCTTGGATGATCTTCGAGGCCTTGATGTCCTTGGCGAAGGCAACGGTGCGGCGCATGGGTTGTGCATTGGCCTCGAAGCCGGACTTCGTGTCTTGCTCGGCACCCGAACGCTTCGCGAGTCCGTTCCACGCGCCGATCATGGCAGAGGCAGTGGTGAGGTTGATTTCGTTGGTGGGGTTGGCGGCGAGGACGTCAGCGGCGATATCTTCCTCGACCGTCATGACGAGGACCTTGTAGTCGGTGAGCAGACCCTTGTCCACGGCCTCGCCGAAGCCGAGGCGGTAGAACTCTGGACCGTAGATGGCCTCGTCATCCATGGAGGCCAACTCCGCGGAATGTTCCTCGGCCTTGCCCTTTACGTTGTCATCGAACAGGCGGGGAGTCGCGGTCATGTAGAGACGCTTGCTGGCCTTGATGTATTTTTCGTCGTGAATCTTCACGAAGTTGGAGGCGTCCTCCCCGGCGAGGGTTACGCCGGTGGTGCGGTGGGCCTCGTCGCAGATCACGAGATCGAAGTCATCCATGCCGTACTCCGCTTGGGCCTCGTGAATGGCCTCGATGGACTGGTACGTGGAGAAGACGACGTTGATACCGGCACGACGCTTGCCTTGCGCCGTGCGCTCGGCAATGTTCTTGCCGTTGGTAGAGACCGGAACCTCCAAGTCATAGGAGGCAATGTCTTCAGCCTTCTTGGAGACCTTCGTATCCGAACAGACTGCGTAGGACTTCAGAGGCAGGTGCTCCTGGTTCTGTGCGGTCCATTCTTTTAACGTCTGCGAGAGCAAGGAGATGGAGGGAACGAGGAAGAGGACGCGGGCACGCCCGCCGTTGTTTTCTGCAAACTGTTCCGCCAGACGCAGGGCGGTAAACGTCTTTCCCGTACCGCACGCCATGATGAGCTTTCCACGGTCGTGTGTTTCAAAGCCTGCGATAGCCTTCGAGATCGCTTCTTGCTGGTGTGGACGCGGGGAGAAAACCTCGCGCCGGGTGAGGTTAATTTCGATCTCAGAACCCGGGAAGGTCACATCCCAGTCGATAGGGGATTCTGAAATCGCTGCCGTGCCGATACGGTTGGTCGGGATGAGCTGGTGCTCCAGCATCTCCTCAGCATTCTTTGACCATCGCTCCGACGTGGAGATGATGATTCGCTGTGCGAAGGATTCTGTGCCTTTGTCTGTAGTAAACGAGCGTCCGGATGCCTCAAAGAAGGAATCGAGGTGACGCTTCTGAATATAGGTATCCGGCTTGTAGAACTTGCACTGGATGGCAACCCACGCGTCGTCTTCGGCGCGCCGGGCAACGAGGTCGATGCCGGTGTCTTGCTTACCGCCGTTAAACTCCCAATCGCTCCACCGGCTGACTTCCGAGAACTGATCCTGGAGGACGGGATCGGTTCGGAAGTAGTTGACCATTAATTTCTCGAACTTAATGCCGTACGAGCCTTGAGGCTGATTTTCACGGAGCTGGGTTAGGACTTCACCGAAAGCAGACATGGTGTCCATTATGGACTACACATGAGTTCTCCACTTTCGAATGGTGGCGATGTTGTGCAGCCGGGGTGGATGACTTAAGCCACTAGTAGAGCCCTCCATTCCTCATCATGCTTCGCCGTGTGTGAGAGATGAGGTAGTCGCTCAAGGGGCGGCCGGAGTGGATAGCGGCATCGTAAAGATAGTTGTGGAGGGTATCGGCACGCGAGCGGGGGCTGGTGCGTAAATCGAAGTCACGTTGGATCTGGGCGACTACGAATGGCACGGCGTTGATCTCGGAGACCGCGATTAGAAGTGCGGCGACGCTGCGCTCCACTGTGGCGTTGGTCGAGCTAAATTGCTTCGGTTTGTCGTGGGCTAGGGCGCTCAGGAGACGTCGAGTGGATGTCAGCAGTTCCGGATCGACCTCTGGGTGATCGTTAAACCACTCGGTGATAAGTGCGTCCCATTGCTTTACACCAGCGATAACGTCTGGGGCTAGGGCGCTGAGTTTGGTGTCCTCGGAGGGGAGAGGGGAATCGTCGAGCTGTGCGTCGAAGCGGGAGGTCTCGGGGACGGGCATGCCAGGGCCGAGGCCGATGGCATCTGGGCCGTAGTCATAGGAGTCGAAGTCGAATTGTGCTTCAAGTTCCTTTCGGAAGCGCTTTCCTTCTTCCTTTAGTGCTGAGTCGAGCTGCCTTTGGATGTGGGCGGGGCGTCCTGAGACCTCGCCAGTCCAGGTGACGAACTTGGTGAGGACGCGTGGGAAGCACCGGAGGAATGAGTCACTGGCCATGACTTTACGGGCTACGAGGGTCAGAGCCATTTCCACACGCAGTGGGGACCAGTGGTAGAGGTCGGCCATGGTGTAATTGGTTGTGATGCTGAGTAGCGTCTCGGCAGCATCGGCCTCCTCCTTCTTAAGCGGAACGGCATCCAGGAAGGCGGCCAATGTTTCTTCAGCTTCGGAATTATCGCTTTCTTCAAGACGAATACGGCGGCCGATGATACCGGGACTGGAGACAGTAGCCGGGACATTATCTAGTAGCGAGAGCACCCAGCGCAGCAGCGGACGGGTGGTAGGCCAGCTTTCACCAGGGCCGTCGTCGACTGTGATCTCATCTAGCCAGATGGCGTTGCTGAGGAAATCGGCCAGGCCCTCCTGGCTCGTAGGGCCGAAGCTCTCCATCGAATCATCCTTGGACATGATCTCCATAACCTGCTGTGCATTGGCCTCGGTGAGGAAACAGTCATAAATCGAGCCATTGCCGCCTGCTAGGTCAATGGAGACATTCACTGTCAGGGGCGCAGAGTGCGGGACGGATAGCTCGAGAGTGTAGTAATGGACATCCCCGTAGTACTGCGTAGCCTCGATGACGTTGACTACGCTGGCTTGCTCAAGGTGAGCAAGCCAGGTCGGTTCCTGCGGTAAGTCATCGCGCCGGGCGAGCTCAGCGCGATGGAGCTTTACGCGCTCTTTATCTTCATCCAGCAGGGCGGCGGCCCAGAGTACCGCGGTCGTCTCTGGGGCGGGGTTATCCCACATGGCTTCAAAGAACTCGGCAGGCTTTTGCGAGAAATCGTCATCCAGGGACAGGATCGCAGAGACCCACTGAAGTAGATCGATAGGGCTTGAACCGTGCAGGAAGGCCGCAAGGCCGGGCATGGAGGCATTCATGACACTAGAGTCTATCCATGTATCTGCGGCAGTGGGGCTGCGTTCATCTATGCGGATCCGCGTGTAGGCTCGGCACTGTTATTACCAGTGAAAATTGGGTTAATTCGACATCCCAAGGAGATTCGTGATGAAAAAGCTCATCAACTCACCGGAAAACGTAGTGGCGGAGTCTGTAGACGGCTTCGCGCTGGCACACGGCGACATCGTCAAGCGCTTTACGGAGCCGCTGTTTGTGGCGCGTGCGCAGAAGAAGAACGAGGGCAAGGTTGCGATTGTCTCTGGTGGTGGCTCAGGCCATGAGCCGCTCCACGCAGGCTTCGTGGGCCACGGCATGTTGGATGCGGCGGTGCCAGGCGCGGTGTTTACGTCGCCGACGCCGGATGCGATCCAGGCGGCGACCGATGAGGTTAATTCTGGCGCTGGTGTGCTCTACATCGTGAAGAACTACACCGGCGATGTCCTCAATTTCGATACCGCCGCTGAGCTGGCTGAGTTTGATGACATTGAGGTCAGCCAGGTCATCGTTGATGATGACGTCGCGGTGGAAGACTCCACTTTCACTGCGGGCCGTCGCGGTGTGGCGGGCACGCTGCTCGTCGAAAAGCTTGCGGGCGCCGCGGCTGAGCGCGGCGATGACCTCGCTGCTGTCACGGCCGTGGCGAAGAGGGTCGTGGAGAACACCGCGACCATGGGTGCAGCACTGAGTTCTTGCACTGTGCCGCACGTGGGCAAGCCTTCCTTCGACCTCGCAGATGATGAGGTTGAGCTCGGCGTCGGTATCCACGGTGAGCCTGGTCGTAAGGAGATTCCGTTGGTCTCCGCGGACGATGTCACTGATCATCTCATGGAGCCGATTCTTGCCGACCTGAAGTTGGCAGAAGGCGAGCGCACCATCGTCGTAGTCAACGGCATGGGTGCCACCCCGGCATCGGAGCTCTACGTGGTCTATCGCCGGGTGGCACAGCTGCTGGAGAAAGCCGGCGTAAGCATCGAGCGCTCCCTCGTGGGCAACTTCGTCACCAGCCTGGACATGGCGGGATGTTCCGTGACCGTTATGCGCGCTGATGATGAAGACATCGCGCTGTTCGACGCCCCCTGCCATACCGCCGCACTACGCCAAGGAGAATAAAGTGACTTCTGTTGAAACTTTGAACACCGAATGGGCCCTGGCTTGGATGAAGGGCTGCGCGGAGCAGGCCCACGAGCACCGCGAGGAGCTCATTGAGCTTGACCGTGTCATCGGCGATAGCGACCATGGCGAAAACGTGGATCGTGGTTTCCGTGCTGTCGTTGAGAAGCTTGAAGCAGATGCTCCCGCAAGCATCGTGGATGTGCTGAAGCTGACGGCCAAGACTCTGATGTCCACCGTCGGCGGTGCATCTGGTCCGCTTTTGGGAACTGCGTTCCTGCGAGCAGCAAAGTCAGTCGGCGGTGAAGCGCTCGATGGCGCTGGCGCGGCCGCGCTCATTGAGGCGGCACTCGAGGGCATCACCACCCGCGGCAAGGCTCAAGAAGGGGAGAAGACCATGGTGGATGCGTGGGCGCCGGCGGCGCGTGCTGCCCGCGAGCAGGCTGATGCCGGGGCGGGAGTTGCCGACGTTCTGCGCGCGGCAGCCAATGCCGCAGCCGAAGGCGCCGAGGCAACCATTCCACTCGTTGCAACCAAGGGCCGTGCTTCCTACTTGGGCGAGCGCTCTGCTGGCCACAAGGATCCGGGTGCTGCTTCGACCGCGCTGTTTATCGCTGCAGCAGCGGCGGCGGCAGCCGCCGCTGTAAAGGAGGGCTAGGGCATGGCAGAACCGAAAGTGGGCCTGGTCCTGGTGTCGCATTCCGGAAAGCTGGCCGAAGGCCTTGCTGAGCTGGCTGGGCAGGTGGCAGCTGACGTGCGTATCGCAGCCGCGGGTGGTCTGGAGTCCGGTGAAATCGGAACCTCGTATGACCTCATCGAGTCAGCTATTAATGACCTGCTCGGTGAAGGCCTCGCAGTTGTCGTTCTCACCGACTTGGGCTCGGCAACGATGACCGTTGAGTCGGTGTTGGAGTTCCTCGACGATGAGCCGGTAAAGTTCGTGGACGCGCCGCTCGTGGAGGCCGCTATCGCTGCGGCTACTGCGGCACAGCAAGGTGATGACCTTGACGCAGTTGCTGTTGCTGCCGAGCGCGCCATCGAGGTGTTCGTGCCAAAGCAAGCGGCGGAAGGCAAGGCAGACGTCGCAGACGGCGATGCATACTCACGGTCGGCAACTGTGGCTGATGCTGCTGGTCTCCATGCACGCCCTGCAGCGAAGCTAGCTGAGATGGCCGCGGAGGCAGCGGGCGACATTGTCATTGCACTCGATGACGACCGAGCTGATGCCGATTCCGCCATGATGCTGATGTCCTTGGGCGCCGCCCAGGGCGACACAGTAACGGTTAGCGGTCAGTCTGTGGACAAAGAGATCATCGATAAGATTGCTGACGCCATCGCGGAAGGACTCGACGGCTAGGTCGAGAGCACCTGGTAGATGAGCTTGGCTACGCGGTCGGGCACCATGTTGCGGGCTACGCGGGCTGCTTTGTCCTGGGCGCCGACGCCCCAGTGGAGACGGCCTTTGTCCCAGCGGTTCTCGGGGTTGGCGGCGCGCCAGATGGCTTGCGCAACGTCGTCTGGCGTGAGGTTTACGCCGAGGCGTGTGACCGTCTTGGACTTGACGTCGGAGATGGGTGTCTTTGCCCATAGGGGGTTGATGTCGAGCACGCGGATCTTGTCGCGGCGCCACTCGAGGTCGAGGGTTTCGGTCATGGACTGGACGTAGGCCTTGGTGGCGGCGTAGACGCCGACGTCGGGGATGCCGTAGCAACCGGCGATGGAGGCGATGTTGATCAGCTGCGAGCCGGGAGTCTTTTTCAGATAGGGGTAAGCAGCGCGTGCGCCGAGGGTGACGCCTAGTGCGTTGACGTCGATGACGGCGCGGATGCGTGCGGGTTCGCTTTCCGCGATGGTGGCGGAGTCGATGATGCCGGCGTTGTTGTCGAGGATGTCGAGCCTGCCGCCGGTGAGCTTGGTGAACTCAGATAGGGCAGCGTCCCAGGACTCTGGTTTGGTGACATCGAGCTCGTAGAAGGTGATGCCGTCGCAGAGCAAGGATTCGTCGGCTGGTGGGCGAAGATCGCCCAATCCAACGATGTAGCCTTCATTGCGGAATACGCGGGCTACGGCGAGACCGAAGCCGCCGCAGCCGCCGGAGATAAAAATCGACTTCATTCCGCAATGTTAATTGTTTTCTATTCTCCTCAGCTGGAAGAGTTTTAACCGGAGTCCTTTAGAATGCGAATACTCGCATCATGATTGTGATGGCCACCAGCATGATGATGGCGGTGGGGATTTGCGCGATGATCGGGCCGTACTTGTTCTTCATCTGCAGCAGAGCAGCCGAGACGATGTTGATGTTTGCGGCCATCGGAGTACACAGAGTGCCGCAGAAGCCAGCCATCATGCCAAATGCGAAAATGGCGGCGGGGTTTCCGTTGAAGTTCTCAACGAGGACGGGCCAGCCGATGGCAGCGGTCATGATGGGGAACGCGGCGAAGGCGTTGCCCATGACCACGGTGAACAGCGCGTTGCCCGAGCAGTACGCGATGACGCTCCAGAGCAGGGCTTCCTGCACAATCGGCTTCGGGGCTTGTAGGGGCTAGGCCGCTGCGGCCTCCCGGGCTGTGGGGCTGTCTCTGTAGAGCTCTCCGCTGCGCATCATTGCGAACAGGACGTTGAGGCGTCGGCGTAGCTGGCCAGGAATTTGCCGACGTCCATGCCAATGACGAAGCCATAGGCCATGAGTCTGTGCTTCCTAGCGATGAGTAGAAAGTTGGATTATTTACGCTTCATCGCTGGGGTGGTCGGACATACTTGCGCTGGCATCCACATTACTGTGAGACCTCGTGCCGCCTGGGCCGGGTCAGGTTCCTATTGAGCTGTTTGAGTATGTCACTGTCTTCGGCGGCATCACCCCCCGGATCATTTTCTTAACAGGGACAGGAATAAGCCATGCCGAAGCCAGCGACTAGTTCCACTGTCCTTTCGGACGGCGGGAACGGACATAAACATAGCCCGCCCACTGGGATGGACGGGCTATGAATCTTCGGTGCCCTGGGGTGGAACTACTAACAACGCAGTGGGACATTCACGTCCCCCCCTTGTGCGTTGAGTTCCTAACCGATGCGCTTCACCGCATCGACAACCATGGTCCAGAACTTATCGAAGTCCAGATCAACCGCCACCTGGGTGGTGCAGTTCGCCGGGGCGGGGGCGCGGAAATCGGCGACGGTCATGCCGGTGGTCAGCGCGCCGGACAGTTCCACATCCAGTGGTGCCTTGCGGGTGGTGAACACGGTGGGGTCGATGAGGTAGGCCACGGCGCAGGGGTCGTGGACGGGTGGGTTGTCGAATCCCTGGGCGTCTTGGTAGTTCTTGCGGAAGGCGTCGAAAAGTGCGACGACGAAGTCGCCCGTCGCGGTGCCCAGTGCGGCGAGTTTTTCCTCCACCTCCGGGGTGGCCAGCGCCTGGTGGGTGAGATCCAGACCGACCATGGTCAGGGGCCAGGACTCGTTGAAGACGATGTGGGCGGCCTCCGGGTCGATCTTGATGTTGAATTCCGCGACGGCGGTCCAGTTGCCGACGTGGTAGCCGCCACCCATGAGGACGACCTCCTTGACGCGTTCGGCGATGCGGGGTTCCTTGCGCACCGCCAGCGCGATGTTGGTCAGCGGGCCGGTGGGAACCAGGGCGACGGTGCCCGGTTCGTTGTTCATCACCGTGTCGATGATGAAGTCCACCGCGTGGGTGTCCTCAACGCCTACGGTCGGCTCGGGGAGGTCATAGTTGTGGATCTCCATGCCGGTGTCGCCGTGGATGTCCTCGGCGACCTCGATGGGGCGGACCAGCGGGCGGGTCACGCCCGGGTAGATCGGGGTGTCCATGCCGGCGATGGTGGCCACGACACGGGCGTTGTGGGTGACCTTGGCCAGGGTCTGGTTGCCGCCGACGGTGGTGATACCGAGTAGCTCGATGTCCGGGTTGCCGTGGGCGAGCAGCATGGCGACGGCGTCATCATGTCCGGGATCACAGTCGAGGATGATCTTGGTGGTCATGGTGAAACTCCTAATTCTCAAAGTGCGGGGTTAGTTGCCCACGGGGGCGGTACCGGTGGTGTCGGTGCTGTCGGTGGCATTGGCAGCCAGGTTTCTGGCCGCCACGGTATCGGTGATGGATTCCGGGCGTGGGATGAGCAGGGAGCACAGGAACGCCAGCGCCAGGATGATCACACCGGCCCACATACCGGCGGCGTACCCACCGTTGCTGTCCCCGAAGCTGGTGGCCACCGCGAAGAGGATGGCAAAGGAGATACCCGCACCGAGGTTGAAGGCGCCGGCGTTCATACCCGGCAGGTACCCCTGGTTGTCGGCGGGGGAGAGCACCACACCGAGTCCGTTGAGCATGATGTTGGCGATACCGGCGTAGGTGATACCCACGAAGGTGGAGATCCCCAGGTACGCCAGGTTGGAGGTGCTGCCCACGAGGAAGGTGGCACCGGCGACACCGATGATGGTGGCGGCGATACCGATCTGCAGGACGATCTTGTAGCCGAATTTGCCGGCGAGAATACCGGCGACGGGCCCGAAGACCAGGCCGGCCAGGGCATACGGGGTCAAGGTCCACCAGGAGACCACACCGGCGGACATGCCCGCACCATGGGTGGCGTCCTGCGCGAGGTTGGGCAGCAGACCGTTCATGATGGCGAACACACCGGTCATGGTCAACAGGGTGGTCAGCAGCAGCGCCCAGGTGCGGCGCTGGCCGAGGTACTCGATGCTGACCAGGGGGTTCTTCACACGCTTTTCAATGTTGTAGAAGGCGACGATGCCGATGATGCCGATTGCGAACAGGGCGATGACGAGGAACCAGTTGGCGTCGGCAAGCTTGCCGGCCTCGTTGAAGGCGGTCAGCAGGGCACCGATGGACACGGCGAGCGGCAGCACACCGAGCCAGTCCATCTTCGGGGTGGTCTCGGCGGTGGATTCCTTCACACCGAAGGACAGGGCCAGGGCGGCCGCCACGCAGAACACGGCCATGACACAGAAGATGGACCGGAAACCGAAGTGCTCCGCCAGCCAGCCACCAGCGATCGCGTCGACGCCACCGATACCACCGTTGACGGAGGTGATCACACCCAGCAGTAGTGCGTACTGCTTCTCATTGGGCACCTGCTGGCGCAGGATGATCAGACACAGCGGCACGGTGGGACCGGCCACACCCTGGATCAGACGTCCCAGGAACAACACGGTGACATTGGGGGCGAGTGCCGCGACGAGACAGCCGATGCCGGTGACGATCATCATGCCGATCAGCACCTTGCGGCGGCCGATGAGGTCACCCCAGCGCGGCAGGAAGAGGGAGAACAGGGCGGCCGCGGTGAAGAACGCGGTCTGGGTCATACCGATCTGGGCGGGGGTCGCATTCAGTTCGACCTCCATGGTGGCCAGGGCCGGAGCGAGCATGGAGGCATTGAGCTGGAAGGCGAACACCGCCACCAGCAGGGCGATCATCAGCGGGATGATCGCAGCGGCCGGGGCTTTCCTCGGTTCGATGATGGTTGACATGGTTACTCTCGTTTCGGTGGGGGAGTTAAGCGGTGACTGTGGGTAGGTCGTCGACAAGCGTGGGGTAGGAGGCCTGCGCGCCGCGGCGGGTGGCGGCGAACGCACCGACGCGGGCGGCGAAGCGGGCGGCCTCCACCAGGGAGTGGCCGTCGGCGAGCTTTGCGACGAGCGCACCCGCGAACGCATCGCCACTGCCGGTGGTGTCCACCGCCTCAACGGTGGGGGTCGGGATCGCGGTGAGGCCCTCGGCGTCACCGACTAGGGCGCCATCGGCACCGAGGGTCATGACCACGGTGGGGAAACCCTGACCCAGCAGGGCTGCCACCAGGGTGGACGGATCGGTTTCGGGGGTGGGTGCACCGAGCATCTCCATCACGAGGGCACCCTCGTGCTCATTGACCAGGAGGGGATTCGCCTGACGGAGCTGCTCATGGCCGACCGGGACCACAGGCGCGAGGTTGATCACCACCCGACCCTGCGCCAGGTCCACCGCGCGGTTAAAACCATCGGCGGGGATCTCACCCTGCAGCAGGACGATGCCGGCCTGTTCAATGAGCCGGGCATGCCGGTCCACATAGCCGGCGTCCATGCTGGCATTCGCGCCGGGCACGACGATGATGGTGTTCTCACCGTCATCGGCCACCGTGATCACGGCCAGACCGGTGGGGCCGTCGACGGTGTGGACTGCGGACATGTCAGCGCCGGAGGCACGCATGTGCACCAGGGCGGAGTCAGCCATGGTATCGGAACCCACCGCACCGACCATGTGGACCTCCGCACCGAGCTGGGCGGCGGCCACGGCCTGATTGGCGCCCTTGCCGCCGGCACTGATCTCACCACCGCCGCCGAGGAGGGTCTCACCGGGGTGGGGGTGGCGGTGGACCGTGGTGGTCAGATCCGCGTTGATGGATCCGACAACAACAATGGAACCGGGTGAACCGGGTATGTCAGTCATGGTTGTGGGCCTTTCATGAGGGAATCACCCTGGATCAGGATAGTGGGTGTGACAAGGTGCGTCTGGGTGGATTCGGTAGGTTTGGTGCCTGTCAGCAGCCCGTGCAGGACGGTGAAGGCCTGCCGGGCCATGACGTCCACCTGCTGGTCGATGACCGTCAGGGGCCGTGGTTGCAGGGCGAAGACGGGTTGGTTGTCGAAACCGATCACGCTGATGCCCTCGCCGATACTCAGGCCCGCCCGGTGGCAGGCCTGGAGCACCCCGATGGTCATCATGGTGTCCCCGGCGACCAGTGCGCGGGCCCCGTGGTTGAGTAGGTGGGTGGCACCCTGATAGCCCTGCTCCTGTTCGAACCCACCATGGAAGACCAGCTGCGGTTCCCGTTCGTTGTTCCGGCAAGCCTGCTGGAAGGCTTCCAGGCGGGCACGTCCCGTGGAGGTGCTCAGCGGCCCGGAGAGGTAACCGATCGGCAGGGCATGGTGCTCCACCAGCAGCGATACCGCGGCGTCCATGCCGGGTTGCGGATCGGAGATGACGGTGGGGATGGGGGATCCGGTGAGTTCTCGGTCGATGAGGACCAAGGGCATGCCCTGGGCGTGCAGGTTGTTCAGTTGGTCCGCGCAGGCTTCATCGGGCACGCAGATGATGCCGTCCACCCCGTGGCTGGCAAGGAAGGCCAGGGAGGCGGCCATGGTCTCCGGGCGCTCATCGGTGTTGGTGATGATGGTGGCCAGACCGGCACCCTCGGCTGCGTTCTGCACGGCGGAGACCATGGTGGCGAAATAGGGGTTGATCAGGCTGGGCACCACTATCCCGATGGTGTTGCTGCGTGAGCTCTGCAGGGCCCGGGCCTGGGCGTTGGGGAGATATCCCATCTCCGCGGCCAGGGCCTGGATGTGCGTGCGGGTGGTGGTGGCCACCGCGGGGTTGTTCGCCATGGCGCGGGAGGCGGTGGCGATGGAGACACCGGCGCGCTGGGCCACGTCCTTGAGGGTGGGACGGCCGTGTTCTGCTGCCATGATGGTCACCCCGCTTCGCCCTGTGGTGTGCAAACGATTGATGTAAACGTTTACAATTTGTTGAATCCACCCTATTTCCTCACCACCGGTTCCGGCAAGGGGGGGCACTCTGACGGGGGGTGGAAACAGCTCCGACCCCGCCGCGGGGAGCGACGGGGTCGCAGGCATTGGGGGGGATAGGAACGCGGAAGCCGCGCAAGCGAATGCGCGCGGCTAGAAGGAGGGTGGCGCGGCGGGCTACCGCGCGGGGTCGGATGTCTTAGTCTTCGAAGCGGTCGTCGTCATCGTCATCGCCGTCATCCTCGTCGTGCTCGTCATCGTCGTTGTCATCTCGGTCATCCCAGTCGTCGCGGTCATCGTCCAGATCGCCCCAGTCATCACGGTCGTCGTCGAGGTCGGCTGGGGAAGTGGCCGCGGGAGTTGGCTCGGGGGCATCGTCAGCGCCGGCGGTGCCTAAAGCCACGACAGCGGCGGCAAGGACGCCGTTGCGCAGGCGGCGGGTGGTGGTTGCGGTCTTGGAGGTCGGAGTGGAGTGCATGAGGTGTCCTTTCCCAGTCCCGGCCCCCGGTGCGGGCCGGTGCTGTGTGTTGTGGTGTTGTGGGGTGACCTTCGCGGTCATGATCCAGTATGGGGACCGGTCATGAAAGGGCGATGAAGCCAACATGAGAGGATCTTCATCTAAATTAATGGGCGTTGAGCTGCGGAAATGAGAAGGGGAGTGGCGGCGGTTAGGCCGCGGGAAGGGCGGTGACGGGCGCGTGGTAGCGCTCGCGGAGCTTGGCCTCCGTGCGGCCGGCGACGGCGGAGCCAAGCTGGAGCATGTGCATGGCGCGCTCCGCGGCGGCGACAAGGAAGGGATGGCCTTGGGAGACGGCATCGGAAAGCTCCATGGGCACTGTCATGATGCGCTGGATGGCGGCAATGCCGCAGTCATGGACCGCGGGCGCGCCGTGGCCGAGGGAACCGGCGAGCGCGAGAACCGGGACGCCGGAGTCCTGGCAGCGGCGCGCGATTTCCGCGGGGACCTTGCCGCGCGGGGTCTGGAAGTCAATGGCGCCCTCGGCGGTGATGACGACGTCCGCCCGCGTGAGCAGCTCATCCAACTCCTCATCGAGCAGGACCTAGAAGCGGTTGCGCGCCTGCGCGCCGAGGGCCATGAGCCCCGCGCCCAAGCATCCCAATACCCCCGTGCCCGGCCCCGTCACAATGTTCGCCGCTGGCTGGAAATGGTCGTGGAGCAGTCGGGCGAAGTTCTCCAGGCCTGCTTCAAGCTCCTCGACTTGTTGGGGAGTCGCCTCCTTCTGCGGGCCGAAGACACGGGCGACGCCGCGCTTACCGGTGAGCACGTTGAGGATATTGCAGGCGAGGATGATATCGACGTCGTTCAGGCGCGGGTACAGCTCGTCGGTGTCAAGACTGCGTGCGTGGCGGAGGTTTGCGCCGCCGGGTGCGAGTTCGTTTCCGTGTTCGTCCTCGGTTGTCACGCCCAGCGCGGCGAGCGCGCCGGCGCCGCCGTCCGAGGTGCCCGAGTCCCCGCAGCCGACGATGATGGTCTCAATATCGCGGTCGAGGAGGTGGCGGAGGAGCTCGCCCACGCCGTAGGTGGTGGTCGCGCCGGGGTCGCGCAGGTCCTGCGGCACGAGGGAGAGGCCTGCGCAGGAGGCCATCTCGATGACGGTGAGGCGTCGCGCGGGGAACTCGACCCACTGGGCGGTGACCTGTTGTCCGACGGGTCCGGTGACTTCTAGGGTGTGTGTCACCGCGCCGGGGCGGGCGGCGAGGATTTCGACTCAGTCTGTTCTGTAATGTTGCTCTCGTCACGGTATCCCAAGACATTAGTTTGGGTCGCAGATTTCCTAACTTTGGCTGCCCTAATTTGTGGAGAATGAGTTCTATTTGGGCCCGGCCTTGGATAAAAAATGGCCGGCGAAATCGTACTCAGGCATGACTACTTAACTCATCGAACCGGATAGCGTAGAGGCGTGGAAGTCTTTTCTGATAGGCGAATGATTCGTGACCTGGCGGTGTCACTTTTATGCGGAGCGGCGTCTCTCATCGGTAGGGACCTGATGTCCCGGCCGCTCTTTGACTACCTGATTATCGCCTTGGTTGTGCTAGTGCCAATTATTAGCAGGCGGTGGCCACGCCTGGTGGTCTTCGTTGCATCAGTGGTGCTCTTCACCAGCCTGTTCCAAGTGGAACTCACCGTAGGCATCATAATCCTTGCGGGGCAGGTCGCCTACATTATTCGCCGCAGGCTGGAAGAGCCCCTACGGCGAATAATGACTTTAGGGATGCTTACTGCGGATTTTGTCGGCGTATTTTGGGTGAGCCAAACGGTACAGGAAGCAGCACAGGATATTGCGCGGCGCCTTTTCGTCGTGGGCTGGAGCCTACTGGTCCTTGCGGTATGCATGCTTGTGGGTGAACTGCGTAGGAGAGCAGAGGAAGAACGCACACGGGAGATTTCGCGTGCTTTAGAGAAACAACGCCTGGAATTCGAGAGAAGCTCGACGGAACAACGGGCGTTTATCGCACGTGAGATCCATGACGTCGTCACGCACTCGCTATCGGTCATAGTTGCCCAGGCCGATGGGGCGCTCTACACCAAAGACAGGGAAGCGCAAGAAGCAGCTTTGAAGTCTATTTCCCGCGTGGGAAGGACCTCTTTGAGGGAAATGCGGGGAGTCGTGGGCTTGCTGCGCACAGGGGAAAAGCGCAGCACTCAACCGATGGTGGGATTCGGTGATCTTTCAGAACTCATTAACAGCGTTAGAAGCGCTGGCATTGCTGTGGGATATCGCTGCACAGGAACGCCACCTGAAGAACTTTCCGCCGCGACGTCACTAAGTCTGTACCGAATTGTCCAAGAGGCTTTGACCAATGCGAACAAACATGGTGGCGGGCAAGCAGACGTACTAGTCGAATGGCTTGAAGGTATCGTCCGCCTTGAGGTGCGCAATGGATATACGGGTGATGCCCGAGGCGAGGGACATGGCATTGATGGCATGAAGGAACGAGCGGAATTGGTTGGAGGCACCTTCCAACAGCGCAGTGATGCTGGCACATGGATAGTAGAGGCAGAGTTACCCACCGTAAGGGGGAAGTAAGCAATGAAAGTCGGATTGGTAGATGACCAGGTTCTCTTCCTGCACGGGATTGCCCAGATCATTAGTTCGCAGCCAGACATGGATGTTATCTGGCAAGCAAACGATGGCGAAGATGCGCTGACCCAATGCGCGGCCACGCCTGCTGATGTGGTGCTCATGGATGTACAGATGCCCGTCCGCGATGGAATTAGCGCCACTGCTGAGATCGCATCCTCTCTTCCGGAGACGAAGGTCATCATTCTGACAACCTTCGATGACGAAGACTATGTAGTAGCCGGGCTGCGAGCAGGAGCGAGTGGCTTCGTGCTCAAAGACGCAGAGCCAGAGGAGCTACTAAGCGCGTTGCGCACTGTCTATCGCGGAGACGCGGTAATCTCACCCCGCGCCACTAAGCGCCTTGTCCACAGTATGCGGGATGACTCCACGGACACACTGAGTATTAGCGGCGCAGACCGTCGGGTACTTCAATCGCTGACTGCCCGTGAACAAGAAATCCTTGAAGCAATCGGGATGGGATGGTCAAACACAGAGATATGTGAGCGGATGTTCATCTCTATGCCGACCGTCAAGACGCACGTTGGACGAGTCCTCGCCAAGACGAATTCTAGGGACCGTGTACACGCAGCTCTTTTCGCCTATCGCACAGGATTTGTCTCCCGTGCTGACCTGCTTAGCTCCTAATACCCCGGTATGACTCGCAAAATCGTGCCTCGCGGCGATGTGCGGCGTAGGCGCGCCGGGCAACTATTGAGTTATGAGCACAGAATATGTTGTCGAAACTCAGGGTTTGACCAAGGAATATAAGGGATTCAAGGCGGTCGACGGCCTTGATATGGCAATTGGCCACGGTGTCGTTCACGGATTGTTGGGGCCGAATGGTTCGGGCAAGTCCACGGCCATGAAAATGCTTTTGGGTCTGGCAAAGCCGACCGAGGGAAGCATCAGTTTGTTCGGCGAGCCTTTTGGGCCTAAGACGCGCAGCCGGGCCTTGGCCCGCACCGGCTCGCTCATCGAGCAGCCTTCGGCCTATTTGCACCTCACCGGGCGAGAGAACCTGCGCATCGCTGCGCGGCTTCTACGCGCTGAAGCAGAAGACGTGGATCGCGCAGTGCACCTCGTGCGGCTGGAAAAGCAGCTGGACAAGCAAGTAGCGAACTATTCCTTGGGCATGAAACAGCGCCTCGGCATCGCAATGGCTATGGTTCGTAACCCGCAGCTTCTGATCCTTGATGAACCAACGAACGGCCTTGACCCTGCCGGTATCGAAGAGATTCGCAATCTCATCGTCAGCCTCGCTGCCGATGAGGGGCGAACGGTATTGGTTTCGAGCCACCTTCTCTCGGAAATCGAAAAGATGGCTAGTGAGCTGACCATTATCAATCGCGGGCAGTTGCTCTTCCAAGGTACAAAGCAGGAGCTTTTCCATTCCCAGCCGCCTGAAGTCTATATCGAAACCCCGAACCCCAAGGAAGCGGCGCAAGCACTCGCGGGTATCTCAGTGCGCTTTGTAGAAGGCGGCATTCGGGTCCCGAACTTAAGCGAGCGCGACGTCGCGGGGGCTTGCGAGCAGCTCGTCAACCACGGCGTGCCCATCTACCAGGTACTAAGAACGCACCGCAGTCTCGAAGAGATCTTCATTTCGATTACGGGACGAGGTGGCTTGCAATGATGCTGCAGACTGAATATGCCAAGATGCGGCATACCCGGATGCTGCCGCTTGCCCTTGCCGTCACGCTCGCCATCGTTGCCTTTTCCAGTATGAATCTGGTGAGTGAGCACACCGCCGAACAATTTCAGCAAGATCCACATAGTCAATGGGGCGGATACCTCCTTGGCTACATCACGGTGACGGCCTTCCTCACTCCGGTGCAGGTGGCATTGCTAGCCAGCCGCGCAGCCGATGTAGAGCATCTCCACGGCGGCTGGCGGCTTAATTCCATCGCCGGGTACCGCCGCGGTGGTCTGCTCCGCGCGAAGTTCGCAGCTTTAGCCCTTGTCCTAGCCGCAGTAAAGGTAGTTGAATTGCTCGCGGTCTTGACCAATCCATTCCTCTTTGGGGCACAGTCGATTGATTCACCCGGCACATGGGTTCTCACAGCAGCTGGTCTATATGGAACCTCGTGCGCACTGATGGCGATTTTCTTATGGCAGGCAGCACGCGTGGAATCCCAGCTCGTAGTGCTCAGCACTGGGGTAGTAGGCGGCTTCCTCGGTGTGGCAGGAATGCTTTCCCCAACCGCGGTCACGCTCATTAATCCCTTCGGTTACTACGCAGTCTTGGCCCCATTTACCTTCCGCCCCGAAGGCCTAGTGAGCATCGAACCACTGTGGATTCCATGGGTACTGTTCATCGCCGTTGTAACCGTCATCTTCACCGTGCTTTGTCGCACGCTTGACTCCCAGGAGGAATAAGTTCATGTTTGCTATCGATCTGCTGAAATTTCGACGCTCCTACGTATGGACTGTCATCTTCCTCGTGCCGTCTATAGCAGTCGGCATTGGTGCCGCGAATTATCACGCCAACTTGGCGGTACTTAATGCCGGATGGGCAAGCTATCTTTCCCAAGCAACGCTGTTCTACGGCCTAATCTTTATGACTGTGGGAGTGGCCATCATCGCTGCAGCTGCCTGGCGCCTAGAACACCGCAACCACAATTGGAACACTATTATGACCTCACCGCGCTCGGCGGGAGAAGTAGTCGCGGCCAAGTTTTTCTCCATCATGGTCCTCATCGCGCTAATGCAGGCGGTGTTCATCGCGCTGGCCTTAGGCATTGGACGCGGCTTAGGAATACAGGGAGAGATTCCGCCTCTCAACTTGAGCGCGCTGTTCCTAGCAATCATCCCGGCGTTCGCAGTCGGGGCCTGGCAGTCCTTTTTCTCGATGATCTTTCGCAGCTTTGCCACGCCCGTGGCGATTTCACTTGTGGGCGCGATTGCCTCAGTTGGAATTCTCTACAGGGGTATTCGGCTCATCCCGATGCTGCTGCCACCGGCTATGGTTACGTCGACGATTTCGCTCGGCAGTACCGCCTTCGGTGCAGATGACACTCCTGATGTGCGCGGTATCGCGTTTATGATGGCTGTTTCTATCTGCTTCGTCATCGGAGCTTGGAGCGCATCTGTTGCCTGGCTGCGAACCCATGACGTTGAGGCTTAGGACTCATCCTTGGGACTCTTGCTTGTGCCACAGGTGCAAAATGCCCTCGCGTCCCTCCGCAGCTTAGTGCTAACGGGGGAGGCGAGGGCGGCGTCGGCAAGCGTGTGCGTCTTGTCGCTTGCCTTGGCTAGCTTGGCCTCTTAGTCGAGGTAGTCGCGCAAGACCTGAGAGCGCGAAGGGTGGCGCAGCTTGGACATGGTCTTGGACTCGATCTGGCGGATGCGCTCGCGGGTAACACCGTAGACTTGGCCGATTTCGTCTAAAGTGCGCGGCATGCCGTCGGTCAGGCCGAAGCGCAGGCGAACGACGCCGGCTTCGCGCTCAGACAGGGTGGTGAGCACGTCCTGGAGCTGGTCCTGCAGCAAAGTGAAGGATACGGCGTCGACAGCGATGACTGCCTCGGAGTCCTCAATGAAGTCACCGAGCTGGGAATCGCCCTCATCACCAATGGTCTGGTCCAGGGAAATCGGCTCGCGGGCGTACTGCTGGATCTCGAGGACCTTTTCCTCGGTGATGTCCATTTCCTTCGCCAGCTCGATTGGGGTGGGCTCGCGGCCCAGATCCTGCAGGAGCTCGCGCTGGATGCGGCCCAGCTTGTTGATGACCTCGACCATGTGCACCGGGATACGGATGGTGCGGGCCTGATCAGCCATGGCGCGGGTAATAGCCTGGCGGATCCACCACGTGGCGTAGGTGGAGAACTTGTAACCCTTGGTGTAGTCGAACTTCTCAACCGCACGGATAAGGCCCAGGTTGCCCTCCTGAATGAGATCCAAGAAAGCCATGCCACGGCCGGTGTAGCGTTTCGCAAGCGAAACGACGAGTCGGAGGTTTGCCTCCAGCAGGTGGTTCTTTGCCTTGCGGCCATCACGGGCGATGGAACGCAGGTCGCGCTTTTCCATAGGGGAGAGCTTGGCGGCCTTGTCGCCCTCAGCGCGGGCCTTTTCCATCTCATCCATGCGGTACTGCGCGTAGAGGCCAGCCTCAATGCGCTTTGCTAGGGAGACCTCTTGCTCAGCGTTAAGGAGGGCGACCTTACCGATCTGCTTGAGGTAAGCGCGGACGGAGTCAGCAGATGCGGTCAGCTGTGCGTCCTTGCGCGCCTGGCGCAGGGCAGCGGATTCTTCCTCGTCCCAGACGGAAGAAGAATCCTCATCGTCGTCTTCATCGTCCTCATCCGCATCGAGCTCGTCCTCAGCATCGCCGAACTCGTCATCGTCCATGTCCGCGTTATCCGGATCGAAGTCCGCGTCATCCTGGTCGGCGTCATCTACCAGCTCGTCTTCGAGCTCGTCAGAAGCGGTCTCGAGCTTCTCCTGCTTTTCCTCAGGAGCGGCTGCGGCCTTCTGCGCAGACTTGCGGACGGTCTTCTTGGCAGATTTCTTCGCAGTCTTGCGAGTTGTCTTCTTGGCCGTCTTCTTAGCAGTCTTTTTAGCCGTTTTCTTCGCGGTCTTTTTGGCCGTCTTCTTTGCGGTTTTCTTGGCCGTCTTTTTGGCGGTCTTCTTGACAGGTGCAGATGCCTCGGTGGCTTCTCCGCCCTCGCCGAGTACCTGGTCTGAAGAATCAGTGGCTGCCACGTACGCCCTTTCGACTTGCTTGTGATTGAAAAACAGCTTGGGTCGCGATAGTCGCGACCACTGAGGTTAATGCTAATCCAGCCCTCATTTGCGCAGGAGAGGCACGCCGTTAGCTGTTTAACTTTGGATCGACGGCCCAGTATAGATGATCTTCGCCGCGAGGCGGTGAACTGGGGTCGAATCCACTGTGGATCTTTGGAGATTACCCTATGGGCGCAAGTTCTGCTGCGCGGCCATAGCGGCACCGACGATTCCGGCCCGATTGCGCAGCTGCGCTGGGGCAACGGGGGTGTCAATGCCTACGAGTTCGCCCCACTTGTCCCACTTGCGGGAGATTCCGCCGCCGATGATGAAGGCGTGGGGGTTAAACAGTTTCTCGTATTCGGCAAGTACCTTATTGAGTCGCTTGACCCACTGCTTGTACTTGAGGCCCTCACGCTCCTTTACAGCCGAGGAAGCCTGATGCTCCGCTTCGGCATCGCCCACCATCATGTGGCCCAACTCGGTGTTAGGGAAGAGCTGGCCATCGAGGAGGAAAGCCGAGCCAATGCCCGTACCTAGGGTGAGGAAGATGACGGAAGCTGTGCGTGCTACTTCGTCGCCGAAGGCTACCTCGGCAAGGCCGGCAGCGTCGGCGTCATTGAGCACTACAAAAGCCTGGTCCAAGTATTGCGCAAAAAGCTCTTGGGCGTCGACTCCGATCCAGGATTTGTCGATGTTCGCCGCTGTGAGAACTTTTTGCTCTTTGACCACGGAAGGCAAAGTAATGCCAACCGGGCCGGACCATTCCTTTTCCGCCACGATCTGGGCGACAATCTTGGCCACGGCTTCAGGCGTGGATTGCTTGGGCGTGGCGATTTTCAGGCGCTCTCCCACGAACTCACCCGTGTTCAAGTCAACTTCAGCGCCTTTGATGCCGGAGCCTCCGATGTCGATGCCAAAGGAATGGCCAGTTTTAGTGCTAGTCATAAGCCCCAAGTGTAGGCAACGGCATAATTGTTGGCATGAGTAACTGTGAATATGACCCAAATTATCTGGCACAACTGCGTGACTTCGCACGCGATACAGTCCGTGCAGCGGCGGTACGTATTCGCGCCCAACGTGCCGAAATCATTGGCAGCGATGGCTTGGCGGCACACACGCAGACCAAGAGCAGCGCGGTTGATCCTGTCACCGAGGTGGATCAGTCCACCGAGCGCTTTATTGCTGAGAGCATCCAAAGCCAGCGGCCTGGCGATGGCATCTTCGGAGAAGAAGGGGCTTTCGTTGCCTCTGAAACTGGAGTCACATGGATTGTGGACCCCATCGATGGCACGGTGAATTTCCTCTACGGCATTGAGGAATTTGCCGTGTCCATGGGAGCCGCCATCGACGGTGAGATTGTCGCGGGCGCCGTCATCAATGTTGCACGCGAGACTTTGTATTCTGCGGCGCTGGGGCAAGGTGCCACGGTGGAGTTTGCCGATGGGCAGGTGCGCGAGTTGGCGTGCCGTACAGAGACAGACCCGTCGCTTGCCCTGGTGGCAACTGGTTTCGGCTACGCGGCAGGGCGTCGCCAAGCGCAGGCTCAACTTCTGACCTCCATGTTGCCTAGCGTGCGCGGTATTCGCCGTATGGGCGCTGCAGCGCTTGATCTGTGCCGCGTTGCGGAGGGAAGCATAGATGCATATTACGAGCACGGTATCAACCCGTGGGATTTTGCCGCTGGGGCAATTGTTGCGGCGGAGGCTGGAGCCGTTGTACGCCATCCAGGTCTGCAAAAATTATCCACTGAGGGCGAGATTACATGGGTGTGCGGGGGTAAACTCGCTCCATCGTTTCAGCAGCTCCTGGCTTCGAAAGGGGCCTTAACGCCGCTGCGGGGGTAATAGTCAAGCGCTTTTCAGTCGGGATGAGTATGACATGAGGCCAATTGTGTTTTAGGATGCGCACGATAAATACCAACCCATCCACATGACTAATAGGGGCGTAGAACATGGCCACCGATTATGACGCACCGCGTCGCCGTGTAGAAGACGAGCTTGAAGCTGACTCCCTCGAGGGCCTCAAGGCTGCTGAGAATGACAACAACGGCATGGACGACGACGGAGAGATTGTTGAGGCTTTCGAGCCGCCATCAGTTGACCTGACCGGCGAGGAACTCAACGTTACAGTTATCCCACGTCAGGAGAATGAATTCACCTGTTCCGTGTGCTTCCTGGTGCAGTCCAACAAGCGTTTCTCCCACGAGGAAGACGGAAAAGCTATCTGCCTTGATTGCGCATAAATAGGCAGCTCGGTCTGGCGCTTGGGCGTGCGTAGCCCAAGCGCGCATAGCTCAAGCTTGCATGCCGCGCTTCCAGCGGCCTAAAACACCTACACCCCCGCACTCCGCTGTTCGAGCGGATGGATGCGGGGGTGTGGTGTTTCTAAAGCTAGTGCGCGCTGGGGCGAGCTGCAGGGTCGAGGAAGGCATCCAGCACTTGCTGGGGGTTCTTCGTTGCGATGAGCCAGTAGGGCGTTGGGTCCTCAGGGTCATCGAGCACCAGCATGATGTGCTCGTCAATCCACCCATGCGTCACCAAGAATGCAGCCGGATCGAATTGGGGGCCGAGAGCGTTTCGGCGGGCGGTCTTTGGCACGATCATGGAGCGCTGGACGACGTCGTGTGGAAGCTGCGCGTCTTTGATTGTCAGCCACCGAGTGCCATCGGTATCCTTTTCAACTTTAAGTACCGTGCCCGACCAAGCGATGAGCACCCAAATGGCGATTGCGCTTAGTAGCACTGCGGGGATGATAACCCACCAAATGTTGCGGTTAAGGCTTACCGTCGCGGTAGTAATAGCCACGACAAAGGCGGCCATCAGCCAGAAATACCAGGGCACCCACTGGCGCTCTTTGTAAAGGATCTCTGGGGCGGCGGCTGCAGAGCCGCTGGCGGATGGGGAAGCGGAACCGGTATTCATAGACACGGTCTGCCAGTCTAGTCGCTCCCTTCACGTTGTAACGAAGCGACCGTTCGGAGCACGGTAGGCTGGGGCAGGTGAATGAGACCAACCCGATTATTGATCCTGTAAGTCCTTTCGGTCCCGTGAAGGTGCACCGCTTGGATAAAGACTTGCCTTTGCCGCACCGCGCGCATAGGGGCGATGCTGGCGCAGACCTGTGTGCAGCGGAAACCGTAGACATCGCTCCCGGCGAGCGGGTTCTGGTGGGCACTGGTATTGCAATCGCTTTGCCGCTCGGCACCGTGGGGCTAATCCACCCACGCTCTGGTCTTGGCGCCAAGCATGGAGTTTCTGTGGTGAATACACCGGGCACCGTCGATGCTGATTATCGTGGCGAAATTAAAGTGTGTCTGATTAATCACGACCTACATGAGACTTTTCACGTTGAGCGCGGCATGCGTATCGCTCAATTGCTTGTCCAGCGTGTTGAGCTCGTCGACTTTGTCGAGGTGGACGAACTTGACGAAACCGTCCGGGGAGCCGCAGGATATGGCTCGACAGGTGTCTAGACTCGCTTCATAATCATTAACCGCTATTTAAGAGTTTCAAGTTTGGAGAAAAACAGCTATGTGGCCGTTTTCTAAGAAAAAGTCTGATGACCAAGAAGTTAAGGACCAAGAAGTTAAGGACGCCGAGCAAGTAGGCGCTGCTGGCAGCCCTGCTAGCACGGGGCACACTAGCCGCGCAGAAGATGCCCAAGCTGGCGCTGCGGCTGCGGCTTCTCAGGCTGAGTTCACGGCTTTTAGCATCGACCATGACGCCGTTAACGGTGACTCTGGCCCCTTTGACGGCGATTCTGTAAAAATCGAAGAGTTCGATTTCACTGATTTCTCCGTCGGAATCCTAGATCTGGGTTCTATGCGCATTCCTCTGCCAAAGGGGAGTCAGGTGCAGGTGGAGATGGGCGAGCAAGGCCCGAAGATGCTGCACATCGTCACCGAATTCGGCCGCATGACGCCGGTTGCTTTCGCCGCCCCACGCAAGCCAGGGCAATGGGCAGAATCTGCTGTTGACATTGTCGAAGGGCTGACCCGAGATGGATTTACAGCCCACCCAGAAAACGGCCCATGGGGAACAGAAGTTGTGGGCACAAACCCGAACGGTGAAATCCGCATTATTGGTGTTGATGGCCCACGCTGGATGTACCGTCTAACTTTGGCAGCGCCTGCTGGAAAGCAAGAGGAGCTCGCCGCACTAGGACGCGAGGTCTTTGCCCGTACCTTCGTCTACCGTGGCGAGAACCCAGTTCTGGCGGGTAGTTCGCTGCCAGTGACCTTGCCGCAGCAATTAGCGGAGCAAGTACAAACCGCCATGCAGCAGCGTGCGGAAGGCGGAAGTGCCCCGGCTTCCGGCGCGCCTGGATCTGCTGATGCGGCAAACTCGGCGGCAGCCCGTGATGAAGCAGAAGCGAAGGCTCAGATCAACGATTTGAATAAAGAGACCGCTGCGCAGGACAATAGCGACGATAAATAATTGCGTCCCTATCCATCCCTACAGCACTTCATCGAAGTAGTGCTTTGATGAGCGGTGGATACATAGACAAGAAAGCCGACGTGACGAACCCACAAAGCCATTCAGCCGCCCCGACTGAACAAGAAGTAGTAGAGCCGACACTGCTGGAGCAGATGGGAGGCCTCTCAGGACTTGTCTCAGCGACACTTCCGGTCGTTGTCCTCATCCCCGTCAATAACGTGTGGGGTCTGGGCCCAGCGTTGTTGGCTGCTCTCGGCGTCGCAGTGTTTATTGCGGTTTGGCGAATCATCCGTAAAGAGACGCTGCAGCCGGCCATCTCAGGTCTGTTGGGCGTAGGCATCTGCGCCGCAATCGCGTGGTTTACTGGTGACGCTAAGGGCTACTTCCTCTATGGCATCTGGATGTCGCTGGTGCTTTTCGTTGTTGCAGCAGTTTCCATTTTGCTGCGCTGGCCGCTCGTTGGCGTCATTTGGAAAGGCATAAACGGCGAGGACATGCGCTGGCGCACTGTTGTAAAGGCGCGACGTTCCTATGCCATTGCTACGGCCGGTTGGGCCGTGATTTTCCTCGCGCGATTCCTCGTGCAGAACGCCATTTACAACGCTGACAACACCACCGCTTTGGGCGTGGTCCGCATCCTTATGGGATGGCCCCTGACCGGCTTGGTCACCATCCTCACCATTTGGATGGTGCGCCGCGCCAACGCCGCAGTTGAGGAAGCCTACCCCTCTGAGAGCGAAACTGCCCAAGAAACCATTCAGGAGAAGGTCGATGACTAGTCCGCACACGCACTCGGAGTTCCACGAATCCGAATCCGGCCCCTCTAAAGGTGAAGAACTCCTCCTAGGAGTCGAGCGTATGGCGCACGGCGGCGTGGGCATCGCGCACGCTGAGGATGGTCGCGTGGTCTTTGTCCCAGGAGCTTTCCCTGGCGATAAAGTCCGGGTAGTGGCTAGGAAGGTCAAGAAATCCTTCATTGACTCCGAGTTAGTGGACGTTGTTGAAGCTGGTCCATTGCGCGTCGCGTCCAGCTGCCCAGCGGCCGCGCGCGGGGCGGGATGCTGTGATTTTCACGAACTCGACCCATCCAAAGAGGCGGAAATCAAAGTCGAGGTCTTGATCGATCAGCTTCGTCGCGTGGCCAAGCTCGATGACTCCGAGCTAGCCGCATTAGACGTCGTGGCCCAGGAACTTAGCCCGCAGCGCGGATGGCGCACGCGCGTCAGGCTCGGCGTCGACAAGCAAGGGTGCGCTGGATTGCGGAAGAAATCTTCCACCGAACTCGTCACCGACGTTGCGTGCACCCAACTGGTGCCGGGCCTTGTGGATGGCATCGTGGGAGCCGATGCTCGTCGTTTCACCCCGGGGGCTGAAGTTATTGTAGTCATCGACAGTGCTGGTAACCGCCACGTAGTCGAATCCCGTCGTGCCCCGCGTGGGCGCCGCGTGGAAACCGTCCTAGACGTTGTCGAGGGCTCCGGCGACGTCGTGCAAGCCGCTGACGGCCATGAATTCCGCTTTCCCGCGACAGCTTTTTGGCAGGCACACACCAGCGCCCCAGATTCTTACACGCAACTCGTTCGTGACTGGCTGACTGACAGCAGTGCAGATCCGGCCATGCCAGCAGTGGCATGGGATCTCTACGGCGGCGTGGGCCTGTTTGTACCGGCGCTGCATGATGCACTTGCAGATACCGCATCGCTTGGGCGGCCCCAGGCGCAGGCGCCGAAGATCTACTCTGTGGATTATTCGCCGGCAGCGGCCGCACATCCGCAGGAAAGCCTCGCTGCTTACGACGTCTCTTTCCGTAACGCAAAGGTGGAGGCCTGTGCGGCACAACTGCCTGCACCGGGCTACGTAGTCCTTGACCCGCCCCGAACGGGCGCCGGGGATGAGGTTGTCTTTGCGGTGGCGCAGGCGGGGCCGCGTAGCGTTGTACACGTCGGTTGCGATCCAGCCACCTTTGCACGCGACCTCAAAGCATGGAAAGAAGCTGGTTACGCGCTGAAGCGGTTGACCATGGTAAACGCCTTTCCTGGCACGCACCACTTTGAAACCATGGCGCTGCTGCAGCCTGCCTCCTAAGGAGGGGCGCTCGCCACGCATATCGTTGCGCGGCGCGGGCAAGATCTGGGGAAGAATAGGAAACTTCGTCTCAGAAGGATTGCCGTCCGCGGACCGCGAACGGGTACGGTAGTAAAGAACAAGAACTGACAAGAAGGAGAAGAAGGCCGCTCCATGACCATTCTGGATTCCATTGCGTCGCCTCGCGATTTGAAGGCTCTCTCCCCAGCTCAACTGACCCAGTTGGCTGGTGAAATTCGTCAACGTCTGATTGAAAAGGTTTCGGTTACCGGTGGTCACCTCGGACCCAATCTCGGCGTGGTGGAACTTACTGTGGCTATGCACCGGGTGTTTGATTCCCCGCGTGATGCGATCGTCTTCGACACCTCCCACCAGTCATACGTGCACAAGATGCTTACGGGGCGTGTGGGTAAGTTCGATACCCTGCGTCAAAAGGACGGTCTTTCTGGCTACACCGATCGCGGCGAATCCGAGCATGACTGGACTGAGTCTTCGCATGCTTCGGCTGCGCTGTCCACGATCGACGGTTTGTCTAAGGCTTTCAAGATTAAGGGCCAGTCCCACCGCAATGCTGTGGCAGTGGTGGGCGACGGTGCCCTCACCGGTGGCATGTGCTGGGAGGCCTTGAACAACATCTCGGCAGATAAAGAACGCAATGCGGTCATCATCGTCAACGACAATGGCCGTTCCTATTCGCCGACCATCGGTGGTCTTTCTGAAAACCTCGGTCGCATCCGCGCGCAGCATGGATACGACGAGATCATGGCACAGGGCAAGAAGCGCCTGAAGTCAATGGGTTGGGTTGGCGAGCGTACTTTCGACGCCCTCCATGCCATCAAGGACGGCGTGAAGTCGACCGTGATGCCCACGGAGATGTTCCCGGAGCTTGGCATCAAGTATGTCGGCCCGATCAACGGTCACGACATTGATGCACTTGTGCGCGCGTTGTCCTATGCACGCGATTATGACGGCCCGATCATCGTCCACACGGTGACGGAGAAGGGCCATGGCTTTGCGCCGGCCGTCAACGAGCCAAAAGACCAGATGCACTCCACAGGCGCCATCGACCCGGTTACGGGCGTGGCCAAGGGGCAAAAGCAGCCTGGCTGGACCGCTGCTTTTTCTGAGGAACTCATCAAGGCTGGGCAGCAGCGTGATGACATTGTGGCGATTACTGCTGCTATGGCGGGCCCCACAGGCCTGGCACCGTTCGAGGAGCGTTTCCCTGAGCGTTTCTTCGACGTCGGTATCGCTGAGCAGCACGCCATGACGTCTGCTTCCGGTCTAGCGTTGGCAGGAATGCACCCTGTCGTGGCTATCTATTCCACGTTCCTCAACCGCGCGGTGGACCAGGTCATCATGGACATCGCGTTGCTGAAGCTGCCTGTGACTATCGTCCTTGACCGTGCCGGTGTGACCGGCTCCGACGGCCCTTCGCACAACGGTGTGTGGGACATGGCGCTGATGAGCATCGTTCCTGGCATGCGCATTGCTGCGCCTCGCGACGGCGCGCGTCTGCGTGAGCTCTTCCACGAGGCGATTGAGGTCAACGACGGCCCCACCGTGGTGCGCTTCCCGAAGGGCAACCTGCTTGACGATATCGAGGCAGTAGACCAGCTCGCCGATGGCGTGGATATCATCCACTACAACGATTCTCGTGATGCGAAGGACGCGGATCCCGCGGCCGCGGAGACTCCCGACGTCTTGATTGTTGCTATTGGCGCTATGAGCACGCGCTCGAAGAACGCAGCACAGCTTCTGGAGGAACGCGGCTACAACGTGACAGTTGCTGATCCGCGCTGGGTTGTCCCGGTTCCGCAGTCTTTGGTTGGCCTTGCCGCTGACCACGACCTGGTGGTGACGGTTGAGGACGGCATTATCCGTGGCGGTATTGGCTCCATGATCGCGGAGGCTCTCGACGCCGCCGAGGTAGATACGCCGGTGCGCCGCATGGGCGTGGCCAACTACTTCCCGCATCACGCAAGCCGCGGTGAGGTGCTGGAAGAAAACAACCTGACACCTGACGCGATTGCCGACGCCATCGAGGAGTGGGTTGGTGGCATTAGGGCTGACGAAGTGGAACAGGCCTAACTAGCCCCCCGCTTAGCCGGCGTAGACGAGCCCTTCTTCCAGAATCGGTTGGAGGAGCTCAATCTGCCATTCGCGGGCGCCTTCATCACGCAGGAAGGGGGCGATATCCTGTGGCCCTTTTATCATTCCGCCCACGGAGCCAGGCTTTTTCGCTTTCGGTGGACAACCAGCTGCCCATACAACTGCGCGGAGCGTGGCTGGTTTCAAGATGAGTTCCCAGGGCATGGCGACCTCGTCGCCGAGGTCCTCGCACTCCTCGCGGAGGTTTTGGAAAACCTCCCACAGTTCCGGGTAATCCTTAGCCCAGATAGTCTTCGACGGGACCTGGGAGATCGTTCGCTGCTGGCGCGGCCAATCCTGGGGGTCGAGTGCGCGGGCTTTGTTCACGACATCAAACCACTGCAGCGCGGAGCCAGAACGCTTCCTCGGAATACCTTTGATGCGAGCAAACTGTTGCGGTGAATCTGGCAGTGTCCGTGCAATATCAATGAGCACGCGGTGCGGCAGAACTCTATTCGGCGCGGTATCTGTGGAACGGGCAATGGACTCGCGGCGCGTCCACAGAGCCTTTGCTACGGCTAATTGCTCGCCGGTTCTCAGGGAGGACAGCCCCTTCAACCCGCGCCAGGTTCGCTCGGTTGGCTCGGTGACACCTGCGTAGTCATCCACCATCGCGGCGAATTCTTCATAGGCCCAATCTAGTTTGTCCTCTTCGGCCAGAATGTCACGCAGCGCCTCTGCCAGCTCGAGCAGCAACTCGACGTCCAGAGCCGCATAGGCGCGAAGGTTGGGGGAAAGCTTGGGCGCTGACCAGTCAGAATCGCCGTAACCTTTCTCAAGCTCGACGTCGAAAAGCTCAAGAATCATTGCGCCCAGGTTGGGGTGGGCGAAGTCGGCCATGCGCGCGGCCAATTCCGTGTCGAACAAGGTTCCTGGATACAGGCCGAGCCACGCCAGACTGGGAAGATCAGAGGGCGCTGCGTGCACGACCCAATCCTGATCGTTGATTACGGGCGCTAGCGCGGCGCTCAACTCGCTGCGCTTGCCTTCCGGGGCGAAGAGGAAGGTACCGGCGCCAGCGCGGCGGATTTGAATCAGAAAGGCGCGGTCATCAAAGCGATACGAGGATGCTCGCTCAGTGTCGATTGCAAACGGACCCGTGCCCGCGCTGAGGGCGGTGGTAGCGCTGGCAAATTCTGCCGGGCTACGAAGTACCTCGGGAATTCCGTCTTGAGGTTGGGTCCGCAATTCAGTCATGATTGCAGCCTACAAGGCAATGGGCACCACGGCGATAACCAAGGTGCCTATGTGGCGCAAATGTGCGCAGCTGCAGTCAAGCTCCGGGGGAGAAAAGCGTTTAGCGGCTCAGCTCCGTGACACCCTCAGGTGGAAGGCCAGCCACGTTGGCCAGGACCTGTGCGAAAGCCTCGACATGAGGTGCTAGGTCTAGGCCTTCAGCAGTCCAGGAAGCACGCATCTCGAGCTGGTATGCGCGGGGCGGGCCGCCGATTTCGCCAAAGAGTACGGAAGCCGTGGAGGTCACCGTACCGCCGAGGTTGGTGTGTGTTGCACCGTTGGACTCCATGGCCTCGTTCAGCCATTCCCACGCGACGTCGGGAAGCAGCGGATCGCCCGCTACTGCGTCATCCATGTCGGCCTGGATATAAGCCACCAGGCGCATAGCGCCTTCCCAGGCCTCCTCGGCGCCGGGATCATGGAGGAGAATGAGTCGGCCAAAAGCATCGCCGTCGCTGTCAGTAGGGACAATATCGACGTCCGAATCTTGTGCGTCGCCAACTTCTAGTCCGATGGCGTGGCTGTACGGAGCGAGGCGCTGTGGTGGGCGGATTGTTCCCAGCGTGATTTCGGGGCGAAGGCGAGCCGCATGCATGGACTCAACGGCGGCGTTGAATACTGCCGGGGTGGTGTCCGCTTCAGATGCGGAAGAAGCTTTGGCGGCGGCGTGCTCGTGCAGGCTTGTCGGTGCGCCTGCAAGGTTGCTCGAAGTTACGTCGGAATTGCTCACGTCGTTCAAGCTATAGTTTTCCAGCCGGTAGAGGGCGAAGGCGCGCCGTAGCGGGATGGGCTGGCAGGCAATTTTTGCAGGGAAGTTGGCTATGTTTCAGCTACTAACTGAGGGAAAGATGGAAATAGGGCTTTATCCAACTTATGATGGATGGGTATCTAGTTCTCTTTGGGGTCTCGCCCCATAAAGAGAGCGCGAATCGCATCCATTTTCAAAGGAGAATGTCCACCATGGCGAAGGTTAATTTCCAAGAGCTCAACTCTATGCAGCAGTACTCCCAGCATGCGGTATTCAAGGTAATCCCGGGTGCGCTGGGCACGGAGCGCGCGGAGATTGTTACCCAAGCGCAGGAGTTCTTCAAGAATCTCGAGGAAGAGGGCAAGCTCACCGTCCGAGGTATCTACGATCTCTCCGGCATGCGTGACTCTGCAGACTTTATGATTTGGTGGCACGCGGAGGAATTCGCAGACATCCAGAAGGCATTTGCTGACTTCCGTCGTGAGACCACCCTGGGCCAGGTCTCTGAGGTCACTTGGGTAGGTAATGCACTGCACCGCCCAGCGGAGTTCAACAAGTCCCACCTGCCTTCCTTCATCATGGGTGAGGAACCTGGTGATTGGATCGCGGTCTACCCATTCGTGCGTTCCTACGATTGGTACACCATGGATGAGGAAAAGCGTCGCCGCATTCTGATGGAGCATGGCATGCAGGCACGCGACTACCCTGACGTTCGCGCTAACACGGTTCCTTCCTTCGCGCTGGGTGACTACGAGTGGATCCTCGCCTTCGAGGCGCCAGAGCTGCACCGCATCGTGGACCTGATGTACCTGATGCGCTACACCGAGGCTCGCCACTACGTGCGTGAGGAGATTCCTTTCCATACCGGCCGCCGTGTCAAGGATGTTGCTGAGCTCATCGCGGTTCTTCCTTAAGGCGTTGGCCGCGAGAGCCACACTCTAAGCTGAGAAAAATCCGCTTTCTTCCCGGACAGTATCGGGGGAAGAAAGCGGATTTTGTGGTTGTGATTGGTGGGCGCAACCTTGCAGTGCGCTATTCGCCGACTGGCTTCTCCTCAAGGGTGAGGCATATCGAGTTGATGCAGTAGCGCAGGTCGGTCGGGGTGTCATAGCCCTCGCCGGCAAAGACGTGGCCCAGGTGGGACTCGCAATTGGCGCACAGGACCTCGGTGCGGGTCATGCCCAGGGAGTTATCGACGCGTTCAATGATCTTGTCGCCCGCGAGAGGGGAGAAGAAGGAAGGCCAGCCGCAGTGCGACTCAAACTTCTCCGTCGAGCGGAAAAGCTCCGTGCCGCAGGCCTTGCATGAGTACACGCCCTCGGTGGTGGTATTGGTGTATTCGCCTACATGCGGCGGCTCAGTGCCCGCTTGTCGAAGCACGTAGTATTCCTCGTCGGTGAGGCGATTGCGCCATTCAGTATCGGCGATGAGCTTGAAATCAGTCATGGCAAAAGTTTAGCGCTTAACCTTTGGCTCACGCCACCAGCCGATAGTCGAAGCTGCGGTCACCACGATGAGAAGCCCCCAACCAATGGTTGCGGTGAACACGGTCATCCAGCTGCCTGCGACTGGCCAGTGTGTTGAGCTCCATTCCACAGGCGCCAAGAAGAAGAACGCAGCAGCCCAAGCGCCCCAAGTATGGAACACAGAGCGGGGGAGGAGGACCGTAAACAGCATGGGAAATAGCCACATCGAGTAGTACTGCTGACCCAAAGAAGACAGAAAGAAAATGCCCACCATGATGGCGCCCGAGGTCGTAAGGGCCCAGAATACCGGCTCCGACTCCCTCCACTTAAGCAGTCCCAAGATACTCAGAGCCGTGCACACTCCAAGCGCGATCCACAAAGGGTAATACGCAGTAGGAGACAGGCCAAAGTATGCCTGTACGCCAGGCCACGAGGCATTGGCGTAGTCACGGGTGGTGCCGAGGTAGGGCACGAGGTTATCAAGGTAGCCACTGGCGCCTGGGACAAGTGGCCAAGCGATGGCATTGAAAAGCACGGGCACAGCGACGCCGCCAGCGATGTTGATCCAGTCCTTCTTGACCAGCGGCAAGAACAGTAATGGCGCAAATTGCGGCTTGATAAGGATGGCCAAGCCAATAGCTATGCCCGCTGCAACTCGTGGACCGCGTCGCGATTGCAAGATACCCCAGAGGAACACGCTCAACGCCAACAAAAGCAGGCCATTGATATTGGTAAAAGCCAGGGTGTTGATTACGGCTTCAGTCGCGAATGCGGCGACGAGGGCGACTGGAAACACAGGGCCGCGGAGCGAGTACCCAACTACAGTCGTGAGAATCGCAAGCGCCGCGCAAATCGCCAGAGCGTTGGCGCAAATGAAAGCCCCACGGGTAAGCGAGAAATCGGCCATGCCCAGAGGGGAAAGCAGTAGCGTAGCACCGGGGTTGTACAGGTAGAGCGGGTCAACGTGATTGTATGCCTGGTCGTAGACAGGCTGGCCATCAAGGAAACGCCGGACGGCATTAAACACCGTGGTGAAGTCATCTGTCGGCGTTCCGTTGAGGGCCACGACGAAGACCCGGTGCACTATTAACAGCAGAGCCAGCGGCCACGCGGCGATCGTCAAGATGTGCCCTGAACGCGCGTGGGGCGGCAAAGCGGCGGCGTCGATAGTGGCAGGACTCTGAGAACTCACGTCATGCAGTTTACGGGTAGCCGCGATGGGCATAGCGCAGAAACACCGTGCCGTCCGCGTCCGCCGCGACGTTCTCAAGCTCAAGCGAAAGTGCAGGGGCCTGCGCAGTTTCCTCGTCGCGCGCATAAACTAGAGGCTGCGCTACAGAGGATGTCAGGTGCGGATCTAGTGTGAGATAGAGCTTGTCTACTAATCCTGCGGCAATGAAGGCGGAGTAGACGCCCGGGCCGCCTTCGCAGACAATGCGCGTCCAGCCTTGTGCATGAAGTGCGGCAACCACAGATTGGATTGAGCCATCACCGGTACCAAGAACCGTTGCGCCTGCCGATTCGAGCCTTTGCGCCGCCGCAGTTCCCACCTTCTCATCGGGGGTCAAAATAAGGGGAGGAGTGCCCACCTGGAAAAGCTTTGATTCAACGTTAAGGTCCAGGGAATAGCTCATCACTGCAATGCGTGCCGCGCCAGGCGACGACCCCTCGTAATCCTCGGCCTTGACGGTGCCCGCCCCCACAACAACTACGTCGCCCCATTTGCGCAGCCCTTGGAAGAGTGCGGCGTCGGTGGCGTTCCCCATTGCATCGGAGGTCCCATCAATTGTCGCGGAACCAGACAGGGTAGATACCTCGATGAGTCGAATGCCTGGGGTGTCGGGCCCAAGGTGCGCGGAAACGTCAATATCGGTGTGCATGGGCTCAGCCTAGCGGAGGGAGGGACCTCAAGGTCGGGTTTTTTGGGGACTGACGCGCAAAAGCCGGCGCATTTATGCAAGGCGCCGGCTGAGAAATGGTGGTCCTAGCTGGGATTGAACCAGCGACCTTTCCGGTGTGAACGGAACGCTCTCCCACTGAGCTATAGGACCTTGGTGTGAGGATGAATTTACACCTTGTTTGGCCGTAAACCATAATCGCCTGGAGGTAGTGGCTGCCACCTGCAGTTTCAGTCGGGCATCCTCGATAACCGTCGAGCTGGACAGTGCAGGTGTGAATTACCTTCATGTAATTCGCGGCATCGAAAAGCGGCCTAGAATCTGTGGGAAAATAGGTAATTATCCAGCGGATTTGGAAACTCGCGCGGGGCGCGATAATGTTTCTACTCGCACCACGGCAATCAGTTGTTAAGACGGTTTCCGAAATGCAGTGCGGATGTAGCGCAGTTGGTAGCGCATCACCTTGCCAAGGTGAGGGTCGCGAGTTCGAGTCTCGTCATCCGCTCCAAGACGTTCTTGGCTTAGTTCAAGTAGCGTGTTGATAATGAAATATAAGCGCGATTAGCTCAGCGGGAGAGCGCTTCCCTGACACGGAAGAGGTCACTGGTTCAATCCCAGTATCGCGCACTAGGTGCTTAAAGCACCTAGTGGGGTCCGATAAGGATCCCAAATGCGGATGTAGCGCAGTTGGTAGCGCATCACCTTGCCAAGGTGAGGGTCGCGAGTTCGAGTCTCGTCATCCGCTCCAACACATTAGTGTGTGAGGCGGTATCGCCACGGTGGAATGGCCGAGTGGTGAGGCAACGGTCTGCAAAACCGTGCACACGGGTTCGATTCCCGTTTCCACCTCAATTTTTTGACGCGTTTATGCGCGTTGAGCGCGATTAGCTCAGCGGGAGAGCGCTTCCCTGACACGGAAGAGGTCACTGGTTCAATCCCAGTATCGCGCACTAGGTGCTTAAAGCACCTAGTGGGGTCCGATAAGGATCCCAAATGCGGATGTAGCGCAGTTGGTAGCGCATCACCTTGCCAAGGTGAGGGTCGCGAGTTCGAGTCTCGTCATCCGCTCCACTGGAAGCCTTCCATGCATTGCGCAGGAAGGCTTCTTTTTGATCCCTCCTAGTGTCTGTTACTTAGTCCTTAGTCCTAAGCCCTTATAAGGGGAATATAGGCTGCGGATCGTGTGATGGGACACATTTTCAATAGTTGGGGGAACTTAACCGAGGAAGCCTGCGACTACTATGCAGCTGTCGCTAAAGCTGAATAATTTTGCTGCGCGGTTTACTTGGTGAAAAGAGCCACGGCCTCCACAACCGAGGCTTTGCTCTCGCCCATTGACCAAAGCGCGAAATTAACTACTGCGAGTGCGGCGGCTATAGCATGTGATCGATAGTTCGCACCCCGCCTTAAGAGGAGGCTTTCATGCATTTTCGCCGTTCAGCCCGTATTTTTGCTGCAAGTGCTGCGGCATCGATGGTGGCTCTGACCGCTCCGAGCGCGCTCGCGCATGACTCGGTCATCGGCGGCAACGTCGTGAACGATGCTCCTCTTGAGGAGTTTCCACAGGAAATCACTTTGGAATTCTCGGCGGTACCTAAAGAAGGTTTCAATACCTTTGCCGTTACCAACACTAAAACCGGAGCTGTGCTTTTCGACGCCGAGCCGACCCTCAATGACCGTGAACTCACGGTCGAGGTGCCCGAAGACGTTAAACCAGGACCGGGCGAGTACCAGGTTGGTTTCCAAATAACTTCTTCTGATGGTCACGCTACTCGCGGCTCAGTACCTTTCACTGTGGCTGGTGAGGCAGGCAGCAATGAGGTAGCTGAATCCTCGTCTGCCGCCGATGCAGCCGATGCCGCAGACCCAAGTGGTCTGCCATCCGCTGCTAAGTGGGCTCTCGCCGCAGTAGCCCTCTTTGCCGTGGTAGCGGCCGTCATCATGGCAGGTGCGAAGATGCGCCGTAGCAACGATCTCAACTCCTAGATATAGAAGGATTTTTAATGAAGACCCGCAAGTTTGTTTTGTCTGCCGTTGCCGTAAGTGCTTTGGCTTTGGCTGGTTGCTCGAACAGTGAGCAAGATTCCACCGCTTCCTCCTCGCAAGAGTCCACGGCGGCAACCTCGGCTGCGTCCTCCTCTGCGACTTCTGGTGCTGAATCTAAGCACGCGGAAGCTGGCGACATTCATATCCATGACGGTGTCGTTCGCGCGATGGCTGAGGATTCTGACATGACGGCTATCTTCGGCAGCATCCACAACGGTTCTGATAAGGACATCACCGTGACCGGTTTTACTTCCTCGATTGAGGCTGACATGTACCAGATCCATGAGGTCGTAGATGGCGTCATGCGGGAAAAGAGCGGCGGCCTCAAGATTGCAGCTGGTGAGTCTGCTGAGTTGAAGCCAGGTGGTGAGCACCTGATGCTCATGGGCGTTAAAGAACCAGTCATGGCCGGCGAGAAGGTTGAGGTCACTCTGTTGCTTTCTGACGGCTCCAAGGTTGAGCTAGGGGAGCTGCCGGTTCGAGAAATTGGCGCTGGTGATGAGAACTACGGTGACATGTCCGGTCATCAGCACGGCCATGCTCACGGTTCTGGGATGAGTGGCGAGCACATGCACGGCGATCACATGAGCGAGGCGGCTAACACTAGCGAAGCAAAGCACGCTCACTAAGAGCATCGCTAGAAGGTCCACCGTCGAGGCATACCGTTTTAGGAGGAAACATCACGATGTCTGCAGAATCTACCCCAATCACCGCATCCTTCACCCCCAGCGAGACGGCAGGCAGCCCAGCCTCCTTGCCACCGCAATCGGGTGATGTGGCGCTTGCGCTCAGCCGCCGCGGACTTCTTGTGGGTGGCGCTGTAGCGGCGAGCGCGCTGGTAGTGGCGGGCTGCGCGGAGGGCAGTGAGTCTGCTGGACAAGACGCCGCGCCCGACGCCGCCCCCATCATGGGCGATGACATCGTGGCCTTCGACGGTGAGCACCAAGCAGGCATTGAGACCCCACCTCAGGCGCATGTAGCCTTAGTGGGTTTCAACCTCAAAACGAAGACCACCGCACGAGGTGCTAAGGCGCTCATGCGTTTGTGGACTGAGGACGCACGCCGCCTGTGTACGGCTGAAAATCCAGTCGGCAGCCTCGAAACCGAGCTGACTCAGACACCGGCCAGCCTCACCATCACGTGCGGCTGGGGCGAAGGCTTCTTCGCCAAGACAGGGGCCGAAAAGCCTGAATGGCTGGGCGATGTTCGTAAATACAGCCGCGATAAGCTCCGTCCGGAGTGGGGCCAGACCGACGTGGTTCTGCAGATTTGCAGTGATGATCCCTTAACCACCGCATTCGTAATGCGGCACATGACTCGAGCTAGCTCAAGCTATGCGGAAACAGCTTGGGTACAGCAGGGCTTTGGCCACGCCAATGGTTCGGCTGCAAAAGGGGAGACTGCCCGTAATCTCTTTGGGCAGAAAGACGGCACGGTGAATCCTCATACGCACGAGGAATTCATGGACCAAGTCTGGATCGACGAAGGTCGTTTCGCCGGCGGAACCGCCATGGTGGTCCGTCGCATCCACATGAACCTTGACACCTGGGAAGAACTCGATCGTGCCGCGCGTGAGGCATCCACTGGTCGCAAGCTCGACACCGGTGCGCCAATGCACGGAACAGATGAATTCGACCCAGTAGACCTTGAAGCCCGCGACTCCTTTGGATTGAAAGCCATCGATCCGTCCTCGCACGTCGCCCGCGCCCATCCGCCAAAAGACCACCCAGAGCAGAAGATTCTGCGCCGACCTTTCAACTTCAACTTGGCACCATCGCCAGATAACTCGGGCGAGTTGAGCAACGCCGGCCAGATTTTCATCTGCTTCCAGAAGGATCCAACCAAGCAATTCGAGCCCATCCAGGCTCGCCTTGATGAGCAGGATCAGCTCAATACATGGATTACACACATCGGCTCCGCCATGTATTACGTACCTGCCGGAACCTCAGGCGGGTCGTACTGGGGCGAATCGTTGCTTGAGACCTAGGCAGGGTAGACTTTCACGCTGTAACTCTTGAATTAGCTTTGGTCGGCCAGGTATGTCGATCGAAGCGTGAGCGCATAAGGAGCGCAACTAGTCATGGCGGAAATGATTCCAGCTGTACCAGTGAACTATGAGCCTTTTAAGGTGCCTGCTGGCACTGCAGTAGGCGCAGCGATGCGAGAGCTTGAGCTCCCCAACAAGGGGCCCGAGGCTGTCGTCGTCGTTCGCGGCACCGATGGAGTGCTCTACGACCTTTCGCACACCCCGGCGGTCGACGCAGAGTTCACTCCTGTCGCGGCTAGCGAGGAGGACGGCCGCGCCGTCATCCGCCACTCCACCGCACACGTGATGGCACAGGCTGTGCAGGCCGAGTTCCCTGGCACCAAGTTGGGCATCGGTCCGGCCATCGAGAACGGCTTCTACTTCGACTTTCAGACCGATGAGCCCTTCACCCCTGAAGCGCTGAAGGCCATCGAGAAGCGCATGAAGAAGATCATCAAGACTGGCCAGCGCTTTGAGCGTCGCGTTTACTCTTCCAACGAAGAGGCAGAGGCCGCACTTGCCGACGAGCCCTTCAAGCTCGAACTCATTCAGGACAAGGGCAACGTCGACCCAGATTCTGATGAAGCAGCAGAGGTGGGCGCAGGCGATCTCACGCACTACGACAACATCAACCCGCGTACCGGCGAGGTCGAATGGTTTGACCTGTGCCGTGGCCCGCACCTGCCAACCACCAAGTACATCCCGGCTTTCACTCTGACCCGTTCTTCGGCTGCTTACTGGCGCGGTGACCAGTCAAAGGCTGGCTTGCAGCGCATCTACGGCACGGCTTTCGAGTCCAAGGAGGCCCTCGAGGCCTACCAGCACATGATCGCTGAGGCTGAGAAGCGCGATCACCGCCGTCTGGGCCAGGAGCTTGACCTTTTCTCCTTCCCGGACGAGATTGGCTCCGGCTTCCCGGTCTTCCACCCCAACGGCGCCGTTGTGCGCATGGAGATGGAAGAACACTCCCGTCGTCGCCACATCCAGGACGGCTACTCCTTTGTTTCCACCCCGCACCTGACCAAGGGCGACCTGTTCAAGAAGTCCGGCCACCTGGACTTCTACGCCGACGGTATGTTCCCGCCGATGCAGCTCGATGGTGAGTACGACGAGGACGGCAACTGCACCAAGCAACCGCAGGATTACTACGCGAAGCCGATGAACTGCCCGATGCACAACCTCATCTTCGCATCCCGTGGCCGTTCCTACCGCGAGCTTCCGCTGCGCCTGTTCGAGTTCGGTACGGTCTACCGCTACGAGAAGTCCGGCGTTATCCACGGTCTCACGCGTGCGCGCGGCTTTACCCAGGATGACTCCCACATCTACTGCACCCCGGAGCAGCTGGAAGATGAGCTGACCAAGGTCTTGGACTTCATCATCTCCTTGCTCAAGGATTATGGCTTGGATGACTTCTATCTGGAGCTGTCCACTAAGGATCCGAACAAGTACGTGGGCTCCGATGAGATTTGGGAGCGCTCTACTTCCATCCTGCAGTCCGTTGCTGAAAAGTCCGGCCTCGAGCTGGTTCCGGACCCAGCTGGTGCAGCTTTCTACGGCCCGAAGATTTCCGTTCAGGCACGCGATGCCATCGGTCGTACCTGGCAGATGTCCACGGTTCAGCTAGATTTCAACCTGCCGGAGCGCTTCGAGCTGGAGTACACCGCGTCCGACGGCACCAAGCAGCGTCCGATCATGATTCACCGCGCGCTGTTCGGCTCCATCGAGCGTTTCTTTGGCGTGCTTCTCGAGCACTACGCGGGTGCCTTCCCGGCATGGCTGGCTCCGCACCAGGTCGTGGGCATTCCGGTCGCTGACGAATTCTCGCCGCACCTCGAGGCCATCGCTGCGAAGCTGCGCAAGCGCGGCATCCGTGCCGATGTGGATACCTCTGACGACCGCATGCAGAAGAAGATCCGCAACCACACCACCGGCAAGGTGCCTTTCATGCTGCTCGCCGGCGAGCGCGACGTCGACGCCAACGCCGTCTCCTTCCGCTTCCTGGACGGTTCGCAGGTCAACGGCGTGCCGGTGGATGAGGCTATCGAGCTCATCGCCGCATGGGTTGCTGAGCGCATCAACGAACAGCCGAACGAAGAGTTGATCAGTGCACGACGCTAACGAGCAATACGTCGATTCCGGGGCAGGGGAACCAGACCGCCTTGAGCGGCTGTGGGCTCCCTACCGAATGGCGTATATCTCGAAGCGTTCGAAGGACCCCTTCGTTGAGGCTCCCAAGGGCAGCGATGAGGACGGGCTGATTATTGCCCGGGGCGAGTATGTCTACGCTTTGCTGAACCTTTTTCCCTATAACTCGGGACATTTAATGGTGGTGCCTTATCGCAAGGAATCCCAGCTGGAGAACTTGACTCTAGAGGAATCCCACGAGCTGATGGCCTTCGCCCAAAAGGCGGTACGTGTTTTAAAGCGCGTGTCCAAGCCGGAAGCAATCAACGTGGGCTTCAACCTGGGCAAGGCGTCTGGCGGTTCCGTGGGAGATCACTTACATTTGCATGTGGTTCCCCGGTGGGCCGGTGACAGCAACTTTATGACTGTCTTGGAGGGCACTAAAGTGTTGCCTCAGTTATTACAAGAGACTCGCGCCCTTTTGGCCCAAGGCTGGCGGGAGATCGATGAGGAGGATTCGCATGCTTAGCGTTCACGGGCGAAAGCCAGCGGCAGTCGTCGTGGAACCCGTGGCAAAGCTGTTTCTGAAGATGGGGCTGACCCCCAACATGGTCACCATCGTCGGCACTCTTGTCACCATTGCTATCGCAGTCGTCTGCATTCCTCTGGATCACCTGTTCGCGGCAGCGGTGCTCTCTGGTCTCTTTGCGGCCTTCGACATGCTTGACGGCACGATGGCGCGCATGACCACGGGCGGGTCCAAGTTTGGCGCGACTCTCGACGCCTCCTGTGATCGCATCACCGACGGCGCCCTGTTTGCTGCCATCTTGTACTGGCTGGTCTACGTCGATAACGCTCGCCCCATCCACGTGGTGGCCTGCCTCATCGTGCTGGTTTCTTCGCAGGTCATTTCCTATATCAAGGCCCGCGGCGAGGCTTCTGGCTTCAAGATGGTCGGCGGTCTGATCGAGCGCCCAGAGCGCCTCATCATCGGCCTCGGCGGCATCGGCTTGGAGGGCCTGGGCGTTCCCGGCGCCATCGAGATTGCCCTGTGGATCCTTGTATTCGGTTCCATTTTTACCATCATTCAGCGCATGGTCCAGGCCGCCCGCCAGGACACGAAGGCCCGCTTCACCCCAGATCTTTAAGGATTAACGCCCATGGCCCTTGTTCCTGGACTAAACCGCGAACAACTGGCTGCCGCCGGCTACTTAGCCGGTTGGCGGCTGGTGCGTTTGTTGCCGGAGAAGTGGGCCAAGCGCCTTTTTGACTGGGGTGCAGACCGCGCCAGCGATGATGGCCGAGGCATGGAGCAATTGCGCCAAAACTTAGCGCGAGTGGTGGGCCCAGAAAACGTCACGCGCGAGTTGGTGCGCAATTCTATGCGTTCCTATATGCGCTACTGGCGGGAGGCATTCTGCCTGCCGTCGATCCATCAGGACCCGGATCTGCACGCCAAGCTGCTTTCCGGTTTGCAGGGCTTAGAGAACTTCGACGAGTCCGTGGCCCGCGGCAAAGGCGTCATCCTCGCGCTTCCACACACTGGTAACTGGGACATGGCCGGGGTGTTTCTGGTGGGCCACTATGGCCAATTCACAACGGTTGCAGAAAGGCTCAAGCCGGAGGTGCTTTTCGACGCCTTCGTGGACTTCCGCGAGTCCCTAGGCTTTGAGGTTCTCGCTCTGACAGGAGAGAAGACCTCACCTTTTGGCCGACTCAAGGAAGTCTTGGAAGCAGGTGGTGTGGTCTGCCTGTTGGCCGAGCGCGACCTCACTCGCACTGGCGTCACGGTCGACTTCATGGGCGAGGAAGCCAACATGGCTGCCGGACCGGCCCGCTTGGCCATGGAAACCGGGGCAGCATTGCACGTGGTCCACTCCTGGTTCGAGGATGAAGGCTGGGGCCTTTCCGTCAGCCCGCAGGTGGAGGTCACCAATGTGCAGGAGACCACCCAACGCCTGGCCGATGGCTTCGCCGCAAACATCAAGGCCCACCCGGCGGACTGGCATATGCTGCAGCCGCAGTGGAATGTAGACGTTAAACGCCGCGCGGCCGATCGCGCTGCACGCCGCGCAGCCAAGGACAAGCGTACGTCCCAAGAAAAGCTCGAAGATAACGGTAAAAAGTAAGGAAGTAGGTAGTAGTGCGTATCGGAATCGTATGCCCGTATTCCTTTGACGAGCCAGGCGGCGTGCAAGCCCACATCCTGGATTTGGCCACCGTCTTTATCGAGCAAGGCCACCACGTGGAGGTCCTTGGCCCGGTAGCGCCGGAGACACAGCTGCCGAGCTTTGTCATGAAGGGCGGGCGCGCGATTCCGATTACCTACAACGGCTCCGTGGCCCGCTTGTCCGTAGGCCCGCAGGTAAAGCGCAACGTCAAGAAGTTCATTGAACGCGGCAACTTCGACGTGCTGCACATCCACGAGCCGAACTCGCCGAGCTACTCCATGGTGGCGCTGGCACAAGCCAAAGGTCCTATCGTCGCGACCTACCACGCCTCGGCTTCTAGCTCGCTCGTGCTGAAGCTGGCCAAGCCTTTCCTCACGCCAATGCTGGAGAAGGTGCGCGGCGGCATTGCCGTCTCAGAGATGGCCCGCCGCTGGCAGGTAGAACAGCTAGGCGGCGACCCAGTACTTATTCCGAATGGCGTGGATACCTCCGTGTACGCGGCGGCCCGCAAGCGTGTCGCGGCGGATCGTGACCAAGAAGGGCAGCCAGGCCAATCCGGGCAGAAGGTGCCCGAGATTGTATTCTTGGGGCGTCTCGACGAGCCACGCAAGGGCCTGGATATCCTGCTGGAAGCCCTCACGATGGTGGAGACGGACGTCAAGGTCACCGTCATGGGCGGCGGCCGCCCGCGAGAGGTCGAGGGCGTGGACTTCGTTGGCCGCGTGAGCGATGTGGAAAAGGCGGAGATCCTCGGTCGAGCCGACATCTACGTCGCTCCTAACACCGGCGGCGAAAGCTTCGGCATCGTCTTGGTAGAGGCCATGGCCGCAGGCTGCGCGGTGGTAGCTTCCGATCTTGAGGCGTTTGCGGCCGTTTGCGACGCAGATTCTGAGACCCCCGCCGGTGCGTTGTTCCGCAACGAGGATGCCCGTGATCTGGCGCGGGTGCTCAACCTTGTGCTGCAGGACGAAGACAAGCGCAATGCTTTAATTGAAGCCGGTACCCAGCGCGCTCGCACCTACGATTGGGACCACGTGGCCGCTGCCGTGATGCAGGTTTATGAGACCGTGCAGGACGGAACTAAGGTCCGCACCAAGTAGCAGCGGGCGTTGCCGCCCTTTATCTACATCGGATTTAAGAGCAGGAAAAGACTATGGCAGTAGAACTGGTTATCGCGATCGTCGCGCTCGTGCTCATCTTGATGTGGGCCTATTTCACCGCGCAGCGGCTGAACTCGCTGCACATCCGCACGGATGCGGCTTTGGTGCAGCTGGAGGCCACCCTTGACCGCCGCGCCGCCGTCGTGGCAGCGCTAGCGCCGGAGCTGGAGGAGGTTGCCTCCCGCGCGGAGTCGAGCGAGCTTGCCCAGGGCCATTTTGAGACGCGTTCGGCCCACGAGCGGGCGCTGTCTATCGCGGTCAACGAGCGCTTTGCTGAGCGTCCCGCATTGCTTGCCGACGCCGAGGGGCGCATCCACCTTGCTCATCGCTTTTACAACGAAGCGGTCAGCGATACCCGCTCGCTACGCCTACGCCCCCTTGTGCGCATCTTCCGCCTGGGAGGTACGGCACCGCTGCCGGAGTTCTTCGAGATCAGCCAGCTACGGATTACTGAGTAGTTCCTGCTACTGAGCTGCTTGCTTGGTAGAGCTAGTATTTTCGCGCTTGAGCTCCAAGCGCAGCCAAGAGAAAGCAAGGCCTGTCATCACGAGGATGAGCACGTTGCGCGCCAGCAACAAGAAGGCAGGGAAGAGGCCGCCGCGGCCCGCGTAGAGCAACGCGTCATAGTTGAACGGGTAGACCAGTGTGCCCAGTGCCGCCGCAGCAAGCGTGCACAGTGCGAGGTTGCGCAGCACTGTGCCTACTTTTTCGTCGATATGTTGATGCGCAACTGATGAGGCATGCGGCCAGGTATCCTTGAGCGCTACCGCCAAGATTGGGCCGAGCCAGGTGATGTACTGGGTGGAAAAGACCTTGTTGCTGATAAATAGCAGGCAGATCATCGTGATGAAAAAGGCCAGCGTGCTGCGTGCACCCCAGTTGCCGTTGCGGAAGCGCATGAGTGCGAAGCCGAGGGCGAAAAACAGCATCGCCAAGGTCAAAACGTTGCTAAGAACTAAGAGTTCGCTATCCCAAGGGCCGGTGATTTCATAACTCTTGGAGGCAGCGTAGCCGATGGACCAAGTGTCCGGGAAAAGATGCGAGGCAAATACTGGAAGCGTTGCAGGGATCGATTCCACCTGCAGTCCGCGCACCTCTTGGTAGCGCAGCGGGGAGATAAGGCGCTCGACGTCATTGAAGGCGATGACGAGCAGACAAATGCCCACGATGGAAGCGAAGAACGCGCTAAGGCGCTGCCAAGTCGCACGGGCATTGAAGCGGCCAACCAGGCCTGCGGCGAGCACGCCCGGCCACAGCTTCATTGTGGTGGCAAGGCCAAGCAGCGCCGCCGCAAGCCGCGAGTTGCGGCCAAGAAGCACTCCTGCGGCAGCAACTGCCAGAGCCGGAAAAATATCGAGGCGCCAGACAAAGACCTGACCCACTGCGGTTCCAAAGACAACCCAAAACCATGCGGCGACGAAGGCCTGCGGCTTGCGGCGCCAGCCGTGAAGCAAGACCATGAGGAAAGCGGCGTCGACAAGCAGGCACAGCCCTGTAAAAATAACGGTAAAGCTGGTCTGATTCGGGCCACTCAACCAGCCGACGAGAATCGAAGGCCACGTGCCAGGGTGCGGGTACTCGGTCATATCCGAGGAGTTCGCCCCAAAACGCCCGGAGAAGTAATAGGAGATATCTCCTAGCGGGACGTTGTTCCATTGCAGTAGTCCGATGAGGATAAGCCGGAAACAAATCCAGCCAGTCCATACTGCTGGAACGGAACGAAAAATTTTCACCTAAGTGATGCTATTAGATGTTCGACTCGATAGTGGATTCGACATCGACGGGTGGCCCGAGCATCAGCAGAACGCCAAAGACCAGCGCAATGATTACGACGAACACGCTCAGAGTGCGCACTGGGAAGCGCACTACCTGGGCCAAAAGTTGCTCGGCAAGACCATGTGGCTGCTCAGAATCGTTAAAGCGCCAATGCGGCAGGAACTTATCGTGCTTGTCCGCCCATAGCGCAAACGGGAGCGCGGCAAAAGGTATGACCGAAACGATTAGCCCCAACATGCCCAGGCCAAAGGACCACTTGTTGTTGATCCACACCATGACGCCCACGACGATGAAGCAGAGGAAACCAAAGCCGTGGATACCGCCCGCGATAGGAGTTAAAGCCTCCGTCACGCCGGAGTACTTCAAAACCATAGAGAAAATAAGGAATGCCCACGTGAACATCTCTAGGTAGGCAACGACGCAGTGCAGGCGAGCAGGGCGTAGAAAAGTCATGCGGCATATCCTACGTGCTAGCCCGGCGCACAGGTAAAGTTGGCAGGGTTGCATGTGAAGGTTGCATGTGAAGAACGCACGTTAATGTTGCGCGTTGAGCAAAGAGAGGAGTCCCGCGTAGGTAATGGCTAAGGTGTGCGAGGTTATCGATTTAGCGCCGCTGAACGAAAAGGCTCAGGGTGATGTCTTTTCCGTGCCCATGGTTCCGTCCCAGATTGCGCGCACCTTTGGCGGGCAGGTGGTAGCCCAGGCGCTCGCTGCAGCCCAGCACACCGTTGAAGGAAAGCTCGTGCATTCCTTGCATGGCTACTTCGTGGGCCCGGGTGATGCCGCCGCGCCTGCGCGTGCTGAGGTAGAACGCGTGCGGGACGGCCGCTCTTTTGCTACCCGTCAGGTGCGCCTCTTCCAAGACGATCGCCTGATTTTCATGCTCAACGCGGGTTTCCACATCGCCGATGACTTTGGTCCTGAGCACCAGGACGCCATGCCGGAGGTTATGGGCCCGGAGGAGGCTGCCGCCGCCGGCGGTGGTGCTCCTTATTCCACCCGCATCATCCTGCGCGAGTGGGAAGACTGGGATATCCGTTTGGTCCCGCAGGAAAGCCGTCACCCTGAACTTGCAGAAGCCACAGGCGCTGGGTTCCGCTACGTGTGGTTCCGTAACACCGCGCCAGAATTTGCGGCGTCAGAAAGCAGCCAGGATGCCCACCGTGCGGCACTTGCCTATATGTCGGACATGACCTTAATCCGTGCTTCGCTGCTGCCACACCAAGGCGAGCAAGTACAGCTTGCCAGCCTGGATCACTCGATCTGGTTCCTGCGTCCAGTGCGCGTTAATGAGTGGTTGCTGTATGTGCAGGAATCACCATCCGCGCAGAATGCGACCGGTCTGGCCACCGGAAAGATCTTTAACCAGGGCGGGGACTTGGTTGCCGTGGTGGTCCAGGAAGGGCTTACCCGAACCGTGCGCGAGGGCATGCAGATAGGCTCGCACAACGGCAATTGGCAAAACGTCTAGAAAAACACTTACTCAAACGCCGGAAAACGGTGGGGGCTGTTTTTAACTGCTCTACGCCGTCCGTATAATTGCAGGCAGTTTCATAGAGCCACAATGAAAGGGATGAAATGTCCGGACACTCCAAATGGGCTACTACCAAGCACAAGAAGGCTGCTAACGATGCCAAGCGCGGCAAGGAATTTGCCAAGCTGATTAAGAACATCGAGGTCGCGGCCCGCACCGGTGGTGGCGATCCGGCTGCTAACCCGACTCTCGATGACATGATCAAGAAGGCCAAGAAGGCCTCCGTGCCGAACGATAACATCGAGCGCGCCCGCAAGCGCGGCTCCGGCGAAGAGGCCGGCGGTGCTGACTGGGAGACCATCATGTACGAGGGCTATGGCCCGAACGGTGTGGCAATGCTCATCGAGTGCCTTACCGATAACCGCAACCGTGCAGCCACCGATGTTCGCACCGCAATGTCCAAGAACGGCGGCAACCTGGGCGAGTCTGGCTCCGTGGCCTACATGTTCTCCCGCACCGGCCTTGTCTTGGTCAACAAGGGCGAGCTGACCGAGGATGACGTCCTGATGGCAGTTCTGGAAGCAGGCGCTGAAGAGGTCAATGACCTCGGCGAGAAGTTCGAGGTAGTTTGCGCACCTGGTGATATTCCGGCAGTGAAGGAAGCCCTCACCGAGGCTGGTATCGAGGTCGACGATAATGACACCGACTTCCGTGCTTCCGTCGAGGTTCCGCTCGAGGCAAACGATGCCCGCAAGATCTTCCGCCTGATCGACGCCCTCGAAGATTCTGATGACGTGCAGAACGTCTACACCAACATGAACCTTTCTGAGGCTGTCTTGGCAGAACTCGAGCAGGACTAAACTGCTTGCTGTGGGATCTACACGCGCAGATTCTCACTAGACAAGGTCTAAACAAGGTTTAAAACGCGCCCGCGCATGATTGCACTGCTCGGGCGTGTTTGCGTTTTACTATCGCAGGCTCCCTGCCCCTGCACATTCTTAGAACATGTGTGTGTATGATTGACTGGACTGTGAATTCACTTTAGTTCTTTTCGCTGTTGCGCCCGTCTAGGCGCAAAGAGATTGTCCAGACTAGGAGGGGGTTGGCTGTGAATCTGGAAGGCCTGCGCGTTATGGGGATAGACCCTGGTCTTACCCGGTGTGGTCTTTCTGTGGTGCAAGCAGGGCGTGGTCGCTCGGTGATACCTGTGGCGGTCGGTGTTGCCCGTACCCCCAGCGATAAGGAGCTTACTGAGCGTCTTTTGCGTCTTTCCATAGCTGTCAAAGAGTGGATGGAGGACTACAAGCCGGATGTGGTTGCTATCGAGCGAGTCTTCGAACGTGGTGAAGTATCCACGGTGATGCAAACCGCGCACGTCGTTGGCGTGGTGGTCCTAGCTGCCGCTGAGCGCGACATTCCGGTGCATATGTACACCCCGTCAGAGGTGAAGAAGGCTATCTCTGGCAACGGCCGGGCAGACAAGAAGCAAATGACCGCGATGATTACGCGCATCCTTGGTTTGGGCGAACCACCCAAGCCGGCGGATGCCGCAGATGCCTTGGCCCTAGCAGTTTGTCACTGCTGGCGTGCCCCAGCCTTGGCTCGAATAGGGCAGAACACAGGCACATGGCCGAAGACGAGTGGCGTGAAAGGCCGGGCAAAGAAGCCGCGACCAGCCAGTAGCGCATAGCCGCGCTGTCATACGGAGCGTTATGCCACATGCAAAATCTCGATAGAAAAACTACAGAGCTAGGAACTAGCAGAAAGAATAAAGAAAAGGAGCTGACGCTGTGATTGCATCACTACGCGGAACAGTGTTGTCCATCAGCCTTGATCATGCCGTCATCGAATGCGCCGGCGTTGGTTACAAGTTTCTTGCTACGCCAGTGACCCTCGGCACTTTGCACCGGGGCGATGAAGCAACTGTGCTGACCTCGATGGTGGTCAAGGAAGATTCCATGACCCTTTACGGCTTTAGCAACGATGAGGACCGCGAGATGTTCCACGTCCTCCAGACCGTCTCTGGGCTCGGACCCAAGCTGGCGCTGGCGGCGCTATCTGTTATGGGGGCAAGCCAGCTAGCTCAGGCCATTTCCTCCGGCGATGCGAAGACACTGCAAACTATTCCGGGCGTTGGCAAGCGCATGGCAGAGCGCCTCGCACTCGAGCTGAGGGATAAGGTCAGCGCCTTTGCGCCTCAGGCCCAGCCAGGGCAGGAAGCGTCCGCGGCGGTGGCCCATGGGCCGGTGGTCGACCAAGTGGTGGAGGCACTCGTTGGACTCGGTTTCACCGACAAAGCCGCCCGTCCAGTCGTGGAGGGCATCGTGGCGGAGGAGCCAGCCGCAGAAACGGCGGTTGTCCTTCGTGGTGCACTGGCACAATTGGGACGTAAGAAATAGTCTCCGCTGTCAGAGTCAGCGCGCAACAATCTAAACAAAGGGTATAAAGACATGTCAGACGTAGAACGCACTGAGTTTCAGTTACCGGACGGCCTGGTAGCTGGGCAAAGCACTACCTCCAGCATGTCCGCGGCGCGCAATGCTGACGTCGATGCCACAAAGCAGCAAGGTGAACACGACATCGAGCGCTCCTTGCGCCCTAAGTCCATCGACGAGTTCATCGGCCAACCTAAGGTGCGCGAGCAGCTGTCCTTGGTGCTCAATGGTGCTAAGAATCGCGGCGTCACTCCAGACCACGTGCTGCTTTCGGGCCCACCCGGCCTGGGTAAGACCACCATGGCGATGATCATTGCCCAAGAACTTGGCACATCACTGCGTATGACATCGGGTCCAGCGTTGGAACGCGCAGGCGACCTCGCAGCGATGCTGTCGAACCTGATGGAAGGCGACGTCCTCTTCATCGACGAGATCCACCGCATCGCCCGCCCTGCGGAGGAGATGCTCTATATGGCGATGGAGGACTTCCGTATTGACGTCATCGTGGGTAAAGGTCCGGGTGCCACTTCGATTCCTTTGGAGATTCCGCCATTTACTCTCGTTGGTGCCACTACTCGCGCCGGCATGCTCACGGGACCGTTGCGCGACCGCTTCGGTTTTACGGCCCAGATGGAGTACTACGACACCGCAGATTTGACCAAGGTCATTACCCGTGCCGCCACCATTCTTGATGTGGAGATTGACCAAGACGCGGCGGTTGAGATTGGTTCTCGTTCACGAGGAACCCCGCGTATTGCCAACCGCTTGCTGCGACGAGTCCGTGACTTCGCTGAGGTAAACGGTGATGGACACATTGATCTAGCGGCCGCCCAAGGCGCCCTTGCTGTCTTCGACGTCGATGAAATGGGGCTAGATCGCCTCGACCGGGCCGTCCTGGAAGCCTTGATCAAGGGCCACGGTGGTGGCCCAGTCGGTGTAAATGCCCTCGCTGTGGCAGTGGGGGAGGAGCCCTCCACCGTGGAGGAAGTGTGCGAGCCTTACCTCGTTCGTGCTGGCATGATTGCCCGCACAGGCCGCGGTCGTGTGGCAACTGCCGCGGCGTGGCGGCACATCGGTTTGGAACCGCCGGAGGGAACGCTAGGGGAGGCGCTCTTCTAGTGCAAGGGCTGGCATCTGTGTGCATGAGTCTGGCACACTAGCCAGTTATGGAATACGCACTTCTTCTAGTTCTCGCAATTCTCATCTTCCTCCCTAGTTTTATGACGATGCGCAAACAGCGTGAGCGTCAAAACAAACTTTCTGAACTGCAGCAAAATTTGTATGTAGGGCAGAAAGTAATTACTGCGGGCGGCCTGCACGGGACTGTCGCGGCTACCCGCGAGCAGGAAGTGGATCTAGAAGTGGCCGGAGGCGTCGTAATCACCTTCGACAAGATGGCCATTGTTCGTACGCCGGAAATCGTCAGTGAAGAGGAAGCAAACGGGATTCGCTAGTGCGATTCCAGCTGCCGTTTTGTAGCGCTTATCACACTAGGTGGAAAAGCTGAGAGCCCGTTAAGTCATTGGGCCTTTCATGACGTAGCATGAGGGATCGTGCTCGTGGACTTTTGTTTCAAATGCCCACGAATTATTCAAAGTTAATCGTAAAACCCTGTTTTAGTTGCACAGGAGAACTCCTTGTCCGCAAAGAATCGTGGCGCATTGCGCAATAGGAACAGGCAGTGGCCAAAGCGTGCCATTGCCTTGTTTGTGCTAATCGTCGTTGCCATTTATGCCCTTATTTTCCTGACTGGTGCTCGCCAAGGCACGCCGAAACTCGGCATTGACTTGCAGGGCGGTACCCGTGTGACCCTCGTACCGCAAGGCGAGGAGCCCACTCAAGACCAGCTCCAGCAAGCTCGTAACATCCTTGAACAGCGCGTCAACGGAATGGGCGTTTCTGGTTCCGAGGTTGTGATCAATGGTTCCACGCTCGTAATCACGGTTCCAGGCGAGGATGCTTCCCAGGCGCAGGCAGTGGGCCAGACTTCCCAGCTTTTGTTCCGTCCAGTTGCGCAACAGCCGATGCCGGACATGAACAAGCTCAATGACACTTTGCTCGACATGGCAAACCGGTGGGTTGAGTACCGCGTTCTTAGCGTGGAGGAAGCCAACGCGTCACTAAAGCAAGTACATGATGCTATTAAGAAGGCCGTGGAACAGTCCGGAGAAAAGAAGGACAAGAAGTCGGAGGACTCACAGGCCCCGACTGTTACCGCAAAGCCAAAGAAGGAGCCCTCAAACTCGCTCGAGAAGGCCGATTTTCGCGATGAGATGACGGCGATGCTCCGCAAGGACCGTCAGTCTGACGACCCAACGACTATCTCCGCTGCAGCGGCCCTTTTGAAGTGCGATGCTGATTCTGATCCGCTTGCTGGTACCGATGATCCAGCAAAGCAGTTCGTGGCTTGTGACTTTGCAAACAAAACCCCATACCTTTTGGCCCCAGCGCCATTGCTCGAAGGCATAAAGGATCCCAACGGTACTCGTTTGACCGGTAACGAGATTGACACCAACAAGCCAATTAACGGTGGCCTCAACCCGCAGACCGGCCAGATGGAGATCAGCTTCGCCTTCAAGACCGGCGATGGCCCTAACGGTTCCGAGACTTGGTCCAAGGTGACGCAGCAGAACCTGAAGAAGCAGGTCGCCATCACCCTTGACTCTGCGGTTATTTCTGCTCCAGTCATCCAGGGCGCAACTCCGGTTGGCTCCGCTACCTCCATCACCGGTGACTTCAGCCAAGAAGAAGCAACTAGCCTGGCTAACAACCTCAAGTATGGCGCTCTTCCGCTGTCCTTTACCGGTTCCAATGGCGAGCCAGGCGGCACCGTGGAAACTGTTCCACCATCACTGGGTAAGGCTGCTCTGAAGGCCGGACTCATCGCGGGCATCGTGGGCTTCATCTTGGTTGTCCTTTACTCGCTGTATTACTTCCGTGCACTCGCCGGTGTCTCCCTGATTACCCTCGTCGCCTCCGGCATTTTGACCTACGGTGCACTCGTTCTGTTGGGTCGCTGGATTGGCTACTCGCTGGACCTTTCGGGCATCGCCGGTTTGGTCATTGGTGTCGGTGCTACTGCGGACTCCTTCGTGGTCTACTACGAGCGCATCAAGGATGAGCTGTTGGAAGGCAGAACCTTCCGTTCGGCAACTACCAAGGCGTGGGAGCGCTCACGCGCAACCATCGTTACGGGTAACGCTGTTACGCTTATTGGCGCTGTCATCGTGTACTTCCTCGCAATTGGTGAGGTCAAAGGCTTCGCCTTCACTATGGGCCTGACCACCGCATTCGACTTGGTTGTCTCCTTCCTCATTATGGCTCCGCTGATGCAGCTCATCGGCGCAAGGCCAGCAGCAGCTAAGCCGTCTATGAACGGACTTGGCGGTATTTACGCTCTGGTTGAGGAACGTCGTGCCCGTGGTTATTACGCAAAGTCTGGAAAAACCGGACACAAGGAAACCGCTGCAAGCGCAGCTGCAGCGTCTCATACAGCAGCAGCCGATTCCCGCCTCACCGAGGAGGACAAGTAGAGATGACTACTAAAGTGAACAATCACAAGATCTCCAAGATGGATCGTCTGTATGAAGACGAGGGCGGATACGACTTTATTGGTCGTTCCAAGACGTGGTACGCAATCACCGCAGTATTGGTCGCTGCGTCCATCTTGGCCATTGCAATTCGCGGCTTTAGCCTCTCCCTTGACTTCGAGGGCGGCACCAAGCTGAACATGCCAGCCGCCGATCTGGTGGCAGAGCAGGTTGGCGATACCTTCGAAGAAGCTATTGGTGTCGAGCCGGAAATGGTGCAGATCGTCGGCGCCGGCGACTCGCGTACCTTGGAAATCACTTCCGAACGCCTTTCTCAGGAGCAGGTAGACACCGCCCGCCAAGCAATCTTTGAGCAGTATCATCCAAAGGATGCCGAGGGCAAGGCCACCCCGGATGCAATTGGTTCTTCAACTGTGTCTGAGTCATGGGGATCCGCGATTACGCAGCGCATGCTTCTCGCTATGGCTGTATTCCTTGCGACGGCGACGGTGTATGTCGCAGTTCGACTGCAGCGAGACATGGCCTTCGCAGCGATTCTCGCGCTGATTCTTGACGGCGTCATCATCGCAGGCATCTACGCCATCTTCGGGCTAGAAGTCTCCCCGGCAGTCGTCATTGGTCTGCTTACGGTGCTGACCTTCTCTATCTATGACTCCGTTATCGTCTTTGACAAGGTCAACGAGAATACTGAAGGCTTCCAGGGCCAGTGCAAGAAGACATATGGCGAGCTTGCGAACCTCGCCGTTAACCAGACAGTTATGCGTTCCATTTCCACGTCTATCATCTCGGTCCTGCCGATTATTGCGCTGTTCGTCATCGCCGTCTGGCTGATGGGCATTGGCACCCTTCGCGACCTTGCGCTCATTCAGCTGATTGGCGTCATCGAGGGCATTTTCTCCTCGTTGTTCCTGGCAACCCCATTGCTGGTGTCCATTGCAAACCGTCGTAAGTCCGTCAAGAAGCACAACACTGAGGTGCAGCAGTTCCGCGCTGAGCACGGCGAAGACGCAGATGAAGACACCGTGGCCGCCGCTGCAGTGGGTTCCCGAAAGGTCACTTCTCTGGCAGCCCAGGATTCGGAAGGGGAGGCGTCCTCAAGCGATGCTGCATCGGCCCCCTCCACTAGGAACCCGGGCACCCCAGGCAGCGCCGGGACAAGCTGGCGTCCAGGCCGGTAGATGAGCCGTTGATCCAGGACGTCGGGAACGGACGTCGAAAAGAAGCGAGGACAAAAGGTGGTAGTTAAACCACAAACAGAGCGCCATTGGGCTAAAAAGGCCTCAGTGGCGCTCCTCGCCGTTGTCGGCCTCACCGCAACGGCCTGCTCAGACCAAGGCAACCGGGACGGTAACGAGGAAGAAAAACCGAGCGGACCACAGTCCACCGATTTCTTCGGATACATGGTCAATACCCCGCTTGCCACTACAAATGCTGGCACCTCGTTCGGCAGCGCAACGAGTGCAGCGCAGTTGTCCAGCCGCTTATACCCGGCCATTTATGTCCCCGGCCCCTCGGGACAGATGATCCCCAACTCGGATCTTGTGCAGACCGAAGAGTTGCCACCCTCCCCGGAACATCCTCATAAGCAGATTAGTTTTACCCTCTCGGAGCAAGCAAAATTCTCCGATGGCGTTCCCGTAACTTGTGATGACTACCTGCTCGCCTTCACCGCAGGCGTCATGGCATCCGAGTTCGGCTCGCACATGCCTCTGATGAACGAGATTGCCCAATTCGAGTGCGCCCCGAATTCCAAGGAATTTACGCTCACCTTCAACGAAGGCGAAGGCGATCGCTGGCGCTATCTCTTTGGCCCAGGCACCGTTATGCCTGCGCATGCCTTGGCCAAGAAGGCCGGGTTGACGATGGAGGAGCTCAACACGACTCTGTCCTTCCAAGACCCCACTGCTTTGCAAACAGTGGCAGACGCGTGGCGTAATGGATTCTCCACAGCCCCTGCTGACTTTGACCCGGAGCTGCAAGTTTCCTTTGGCCCCTTCGTGGTGGACAAGGTGGGGGAGCAGGGCGAGATCATCCTGAAGGCTAACAAGGAGTACTTCGGCGATAAACCGGCGACAGATACCGTTGTTGTATGGCCCAACACTGCAGACGCTAAGGCTCTCAAGGATAGGGGCAATTTGCGTGTTGTCGATGCTGCTGAAGCTAAGCCAGACTGGTTACCTGCTGCTGACCAAGCAAGCCCTTATGAGGTCGAACCCGTAGTAGGTGGCTTGACCGATACCCTGGCGTTGTCGCAGTCCGGCGTATTTCAGGAATCGTGGGCCCGGGAGGCTTTTGCCTCCTGCATCGACCATGGGCGGTTGGCCAAGGTCAGTTCGCAGCAATCTGGCGTAGAAGTGCCACCTGTGTATCTGCGCACATTGCGCCACTCTGACCCGGTCGCTACCCATTTGGGCCAGGTTGCCAAGGAGCACCAGGGCCAGGACATGGCTAAGGCTGCGAACCTGTCTGGGTACACCGTCAAGATTGGTTACTTGGGCCCGGATGAGCGCTACAGCGCCATGGTCGAAGAGATTAAGAAGATGTGTGAACCCGCCGGTATCACGGTCGAGGACCAGTCTGCTGAGTATATGTCGCAGCATTATTTGGAGATGGACCCTGCGACATGGACTCCGACTATCGATGCATTCTTGGGCCCGGTTGATCCAATGACGGAGTACTCTACGCCGGACTCAAACATCAAACGGCTCAAGGAGATCAAAGAAGCAGAGGAAAAGCTATGGGAGGACGTCCCTTCTATTCCTTTGGCCGCCCAGCCCCGCGTCTTCATCGTTGACCGCTCGGTCAAGGGCGTGGTCCCATACACTGGTGCTGCGGGCATTGGCTGGAACATGGATCGTTGGAGTGCGCCGAGTGCAGCTCCAGTCAGCACTCAGCGTTAATCAGTTGTTGATTTCTAGTCTCAAATTTGACACGAACTTTTGAAGGATTTGTTGTGAGTGAAACTTATTCCGCCGCGGCGCGGGCACTGAATGAAAAAGTGCGTTTGGTGCAAGACTTCCCTGAGAAGGGCATCCTCTTCGAGGATTTGACACCAGTGCTTGCCGACGCCGAAGCATTTCAGGCGGTTGTCGACGGCCTAGCGAAGGCCTGCGAAGACTTGGGCGCCGAGATGATTGGTGGCCTCGATGCACGCGGTTTCTTGCTGGGCTCTGCCGTGGCGTACAAGCTAGGCGTGGGCATTTTGGCCATCCGCAAGAAGGGCAAGCTGCCACCACCCGTTCTGACTCAGGAGTACACGCTGGAGTACGGTTCGGCGGCGCTCGAGATTCCCGGTGAGGGAGTCGATATTAAAGGCAAGCGCATCGTGCTTGTCGACGACGTTCTGGCCACCGGAGGCACGCTCTACGGCGCGAAGCTGCTTTTGGAGTCTGCAGGCGCAAAGGTAGCTGGAAACGTCGTGGTCTTGGAAGTTAACGGACTAGCTGGTCGCGAGCGTTTGGCAGATGTTCCGCTGGTAGTGCTCAACCAGGCAGCAGCCACCGACTAGAATGATGTGTCTAAAGCCATCGTTGGCCGGATACACCCCATGACTAGGAGGAGGGCGACGCCTTGACCACTGAGAAGTCGACAAAGCGCCCGAATGGCGGGATGCGGAGCATGTCGGCACGTTTGGCTCGGTCTTTGACCGGAGGCAGGGTAAAGATCAACCCGGTGCTGGATCCACTGATGTCCATCCACCGGCAGTTCCATCCCAAAGCTGACGTAGAGCTACTTAATAACGCCTACAACACGGCTGAGCGCCTCCACGAGGGTGTGTTCCGTAAGTCTGGGGAACCATATATCACCCACCCCCTCGCCGTAGCCACCATCGCGGCTGAGATTGGCATGGACACCACGACCATCGTTGCAACACTGCTGCATGACACGGTCGAGGACACGGACTATTCACTCGAAGACCTGACAAGGGACTTCGGTCCTGAGGTTGCGAGGCTTGTCGACGGCGTGACAAAGCTCGACAAGGTTGCCCTCGGCGCCGCAGCTGAGGCAGAAACTATCCGCAAGATGATCGTGGCCATGGCCACCGATCCCCGCGTGCTCGTTATCAAGGTGGCGGACCGCCTCCACAACATGCGCACCATGCGCTTTCTCCCCCCAGAGAAGCAGGCGAAGAAGGCACGGCAGACTCTCGACGTCATTGCGCCATTGGCACACCGCTTGGGCATGGCCAACGTGAAATGGGAGCTGGAAGACCTTTCTTTTGCCATCTTGTACCCCAAGAAATACGACGAGATCGTACGCATGGTGGCGGACCGAGCTCCTTCTCGCGACCGCGCTTTGAAAGAAATCAAAACGCAGGTTACGCAGGCCCTGCGGGAAAACGGCATCGATGCTGAGGTCATGGGACGTCCGAAGCACTACTGGTCCATCTATCAGAAGATGATGGTGCGTGGCCGCGATTTTGCGGAGATCTTCGACCTCGTAGGTATCCGCATCCTCGTTGATGACGTCAACTCTTGTTATGCCGCGATTGGCGTTGTGCACTCGCTTTATCAGGCGCTTCCGGGGCGCTTTAAGGACTATATTTCTGCGCCGCGTTTCGGGGTATACCAGTCCCTGCACACCACGGTGATTGCAGAAGGTGGTTCCACCCTGGAAGTTCAGGTGCGCACGCATGAGATGCACTACAACGCGGAGTTTGGTGTTGCTGCGCACTGGCGTTACAAGGAGAAGAAGGGCAAGAACGGTAAAGGCGACGCTGAGGTCGACCAGATGGCGTGGATGCGTCAGCTGCTGGACTGGCAGAAGGAAGCCGCTGACCCGAATGAGTTCTTGGACTCGCTGCGTTATGACCTTACGGCTAAGCAGATTTTTGCATTTACCCCGAAGGGCGATGTAGTCAACTTGCCGGCGGGTTCAACGCCGGTGGACTTTGCCTACGCTGTGCACACAGAGGTGGGCCACCGCTGTATCGGTGCGAAGGTCAACGGAAAGCTGGTTGCGCTTGAGTCAGAGCTAAAGTCTGGTGACAAGGTTGAGATCTTTACCTCGAAGGATCCTAACGCTGGGCCGTCGAGGGATTGGCAGGACTTCTTGGTCTCGCCACGCGCCAAAGCAAAAGTGCGTCAGTGGTTTGCCAAGGAGCGCCGCGAGGAGCACTTGGAGTCCGGGCGCGATGCTTTGGCGGCTGAGATTCAACGCGGCGGCCTGCCAATGCATAGGTTGTTTACTGCTTCTTCCATGAAGCAAGTCGCCGAGCAACTCCACTATTCCGATGTGGACGCCCTTTACACCGCTATAGGTGCCGGAAATGTATCGGCACAGCATGTGTCGAATCAACTGATGTCCCTCTTTGGGGACCAAGACGACGCTGCAGAGGCCCTGGCGTCGCGTACACCATTCTCTGAGCTGGAAAGCTCGCGTAATCAGCGCACCCACGACTCAGAGCAAGGAACCGGAATTTTGGTTGAGGGCAGCCCTGATGTCATGGCTAAGCTGGCGCGTTGCTGCCAGCCAGTCCCTGGCGACGCTATCTTCGGCTTCGTCACCCGTGGTGGTGGTGTTTCCGTCCACCGCGCAGACTGCACCAATGCGGAAAAGCTCAAGTCTGAGCCGGAGCGAATGATGAAGGTCGAATGGTCTTCAGGCAAGGGATCGTCTGGCGAGTTCTCCGCTAGCCTCCAGCTTGAAGCGATTGACCGGCAAGGCCTGCTGGCCGAGCTAACTGGCGTATTCAGCGAGCAAAAGCTCAATGTTTTGTCGATGAGCTCAAACCGCGGCGACGACCACATTGCCACCATGCGCTTTACGTTCTCCATCTCGGATACCAAGCAGCTGGGCCAGCTGATGACTACGCTGCGCAACACCGAGGGAGTCTTCGACGTCTACCGCGTCACCGCCTAGCTCGTCGCGTCACCGCCTAGCTACTGCTGTGGCTGGGCGGCCTCCGCCTGGGAACCTGCGACGTCGATAAGCACTTTGCCCCGGGCGCTAATGCCACCATCGTGTGGAGGCGTGATTCGGGGAAGGGGGCGTCGGAAAGCGCAAGGACGCTCGATGTAAGCTGGAAAACCGTGGATACGCTAGGGCTAATGGGACGTGAGGCTTTATACCAATTGGGTATTGAGCCGCATCGAATACCTGTGGTCATTTTGGCCACGGTGGGTATCTATTTGGCCTTCATGATTTTGGTCAAGCTCTTTGGCACCCGCGTACTGACATCGATGACCGCCTCTGACGCGGTCATCATCATTATGTTCGGCGCGGTTTCGGGCCGTGTGATTGTGGGTAACCCGCCCACCCTGGCAGCAGGTATCGTCGGACTTTTGACTCTGATGGTGTTGGAGGCGGCCTTCGGTACGTTCCGCCGTTATATTCGTTGGTCACGCTACATCGACCGTCGCCCTGTGCTTCTTGTCTATGACGGCGAGTTATTGCCTGAGAACATGCATTTTGCGCACATTACGGAAAGTGATGTTAACTCGGCTACTCGCAAGGCAGGGTTGGGTCGGCGCGCGGACATCCAGTTGATGATCTTGGAGCCCACTGGCCAAATTTCGGTAATTAAAATTGGACAGTTCGTCGATCCCGCTTTATTCCGTGACATCTTGGGAGCTGAGCGCATTAAAGGAATCGAAGGCGAGGCAGGGGATTAGTAGCGGCTCGTGCCTCCAGGTGGGCAGGATAGAGTTTGTGCAGGAAAACAAGAAAAGCACCTGCTCAAAGCAGGTGCTTTACATCGAAGCTCAGGAATAAACTAGAACTTCAGGTACTTGTTTGCAAAAGCGAACAGTGCGCCAAGTGCAGAGATAACAGCGGTGAAGACGCCGATCCAATCCTTGATTTGCTTTGCCTTGTCTCCGCTGTTCTTGTCCTTGTTGTCACCCTGGCTGGAGGAGAGACCGTCGAGGGAAGATCCCTTGTTGGTCTTGTCGGTGTCCGGGGTATTTTGGCCAGTTGTGGTGACCGGCTGAGCCGGGGCGTCAGCTGCTGGGCCTTCCTGAGCCATAGCAGCGCCAGCGCCGCCGAAGGAGATGGTTGCAGCTGCTGCAGCGGCAACGAGTGCCTTGCGGGAGAAGAACTTCATATGTTCAATCCTTAAGAGTCGGGAATTTCAAAGACTCCATGAATGTTAGTGTTGCTCCTAGACTTTTGCAACACCTTTTCCAAGAATTAGTTCTGTCTGTGAATTAACTGGATGTTGAGGTTGGGTGCTTGTTGTGCTGCGGATATAAGTTCAAGTGAGTCTAAACCAATAAACCAAATGTGAACGTGCCGGGCTGACCTGAATTTCTCTTAGGTTCAACTGCGGGGGTAGAGCGTGAGAAGTAAAAAAGAGCCCTTTCCAGCTGCTGCGACTGGAAAGGGCAATTCTCGGCTCCTCATTGTGGGGGAGAGGAGCGCCGTGGTCCTAGGTTTAGGAGGAAACGGTAGCCGTGGAAATCTTGATTTCTTCAGCTGGCTTGCCGTCGGTGGCACCGCCTTCGACGCCAATCTTGGCAATCTTGTCCAAGGTCTTTTGACCCTGGTCGGTGAGGTTGCCGAAGTAGGTGTAATCAGGAGCCAACATGGAGTCGGCGTAATTGATGAAGAACTGGGAACCGTTGGTGTCCTTGCCAGAGTTGGCCATTGCGATGGAACCCTTCGGGTAGGTCACAGGCTTCTTTCCAGCGGAGGAGTCCACCTCATCGGTTGGGTATTCGTTGGCGAAGCTAAAGCCAGGGCCGCCGGAGCCGGTACCAGTTGGGTCACCACACTGGAGGACGTTCAAACCGCCGGAGGTCATACGGTGGCAAATGGTGTCATCGTAGAAGCCACTCTTTGCCAGGGAAGTGATTGCCTGCACTGTGCAAGGGGCGAGAGAACGATCCAGGTCCATTACGATGTCACCCTGATTGGTCTTGAACGTGACCTGAACGGTGCCCTTCGTGGAGACGTCTTTGCCGCTAGGGGCCTTGGCGCCATTGTCGTCGCGGCCGTCATCCTCGTACTTGCACTGGACGCTTGCCGGGAGTGCTTCCTTACGCTTACCGCTCAGTGCAGTTGCTTCGGGAGTTTTATCCTGGCTTGAGGTTGCGGCAGTGCTGGATTCCTCAGCTACGACCTTCTCCGCAGAGTTGTCGCGTGTTGCAAAGAAGTAAATTCCGCCAACAAGGGCGAGAATGACTACGAGCGAAGCAGCAACGACGCCCAGCGGGCGAGTCTTTTCTTTGCGGTCACGGGCCTTGAGCTCGCGCTCAAGGCTGTTGAGCGCCTCTTCACGGCGCTGTGCGTTGTTGGGCATGTAAGTGTCCTTTGGCAATGGGTGTCTATGTCAGTCACTTGGGCTCGGTCGATTGAACTCGAGCATTACCGCACTGATTCTAGCTTGTGAGCAAAACTGGGCCTTATTCAGTCTCCTGTGAGTCTCATCTGATCCTCGTGGCGCTAGCTGTTTAGCTCCAGTACAGTGGGGCGCCATGACTACAGTGAACTTCCAAGGAAATGAAACCCAGATCGCAGGCGACCTGCCAGAGGTTGGTGCTCAGCTGCCAGAGTTTAACCTCGTTGGCACTGACCTTTCTGAGGTCACCAACAAGGACTTCGCGGGCAAGCGCCTTGTGATCTCCTTGTTCCCATCCGTTGACACCGGCGTGTGCGCGGCGCAGCTTCGCGCGTTCAATGAGAAGGCAGCGGGATTGGACAACACCGTTGTCCTGTCCGTGTCCCGTGACCTGCCATTCGCACAGGAGCGTTTCTGCGCAGCTGAAGGCATCGAGAACGTCGTCAGCGCTTCTGACTTCCGCTCTGATTTCGGTGAAAAGCTCGGCATTACCCTGCAGGGTTCCCCGCTGAAGGGCCTGCTCGCACGCTCCGTCGTTGTCACCGATGAAAACCACAAGGTGATCTACACCGAGCTGGTTCCTGAGGTGACCACCGAGCCTAACTACGATGCAGCCATTGAGGCACTGAGCTAATCACCTGGCCGACGTCGCTTTCTATGGGCGCGGCGGCTTCGAGTGGCTTTCCAGCTAGCTAGCGCTTCCGCATCCGTGGGGGCGCTAGACTGCGTTTTATGACTTTGAGCGTTTTAGGTTTCGCAGCGGGCCCCTATAAGACCAACACGTACATCGTGGCAAACGGTGCACGTGCCTTCGTGGTTGATCCGGGCATGCATGCGATGCAGCGCGTCCTGGAAATCGGTGCTGAACAGGGGCTGACCTTCGAAGCGATCGTCCTCACCCACGGCCACCTGGACCATACCCGTGAAGCAGGGGACTTGGCGCGCCAGCTCGACCTGCCGGTTTATATCCACCCTGATGACGCATTCATGCTTGTCGACGGCTCCGGGGTCTCCGCCGAGTCCCAAGTGCTCTTTGATGCGAAGAACATGGTGCAGATTGAGGACCTGCGCGATCTGCGCGGTGGCGAGACTATCGAACTGGTTGGCCATGAATTCCGCCTCGAGCACGCCCCAGGGCATTCCCCGGGTTGCGTTCTCATTATTGCGGAAGATTTTGTCCTCGCCGGTGATGTTTTGTTTAAAGGCTCGATCGGGCGTACTGACTTGGAGCACTCCGATCCTGCGGCCATGCAGCGTTCGCTTGCTGGTCCGGTGTGGAACCTTGATGACAGGCTGGCTGTGTTGCCAGGGCATGGCCCGACGACCACGATGCGCGCAGAAAGGGCCACTAATCCGTTCCTCGCCACGCTGCGGGATGTACTCTGATATGCGTGAGTGATAAGAAGCAGTTCAAGGCCCTGTCCGCCCCCAAAGGAGTGCCGGACTACATTCCGCCGCAATCGGCGACCTTCTACAAGGTGCGTGAGAACCTGGTTCACCAGGCGCATCTGTCCGGCTTCCAGCACATCGAGCTTCCGATCTTCGAAGACACTACGCTTTTCGCGCGTGGTGTTGGTGAATCCACCGATGTGGTCTCCAAGGAGATGTACACCTTCGCAGACCGTGGTGACCGCTCGGTAACCCTGCGCCCCGAAGGCACTGCGGGTGTGATGCGTTCGGTCATTGAGCACAACCTCGACCGCGGTCAGCTGCCGGTCAAGCTCAATTATTTCGGACCTTTCTTCCGCTATGAGCGTCCGCAGGCCGGCCGCTACCGCCAGCTTCAGCAGGTGGGCGTCGAGGCAATCGGCGTCGACGATCCCGCATTAGACGCGGAGATTATTGCGCTAGCTGATCGTTCCTTCCGTTCGCTTGGACTCAGCAAGTTCCGCCTCGAGCTAACCAGCCTTGGCGATCACAATTGTCGTCCTGCTTATCGTGAGAAGCTGCAGGATTTCCTCTTTAAGCTGGATTTGGACGAAGAGACCCGCAAGCGTGCGGAGATCAACCCGCTGCGCGTTTTGGATGATAAGCGTCCGGAGGTGCAAGAGCAGCTTGTCGACGCCCCGTTGATGCTCGACCACCTCAACGAGGAATGCCGTACCCACTTCGAGACCGTCACCGGCCTTCTTGATGACATGGGTATTGAATACACCATCAACCCGCGCATGGTGCGCGGGCTGGACTACTACACCAAGACCTGTTTCGAGTTTGTGCACCCACTGCTGGGCGCTCAATCCGGTATCGGCGGCGGTGGCCGCTACGACGGACTTATGGCACAGCTCGGTGGTCAGGAGCTTTCCGGTATTGGTTATGGACTTGGCGTCGACCGCACGATCCTGGCTCTCGAAGCCGAAGGCATCGAGCTCGACGGCGTCGATCAGCGCGTTGCTGTGTTCGGCGTTGCGCTGGGCGCTGATGCGAAGCGTCGTATGGCTGGCATCATCAATGACCTGCGTAATGCCGGTATCTCTGCGGACATGTCCTTCGGCGACCGCGGACTCAAGGGCGCGATGAAGGGCGCTGACCGCGCAGGCGCGCGCTTTGCTCTCGTGCTCGGTGAGCAAGAGCTTGAAAACGGCGTTGTGGCCGTCAAGGACCTGGCAGCCCACGAGCAGAACGATGTGGCTATCGACGCCCTTGTTGAGCACCTACGCAACCAGCTGAACTAAGCCAATGACGTCAAAGGGCATCTCGCTGAGATGCCAAAGGCGCCTTCCTTCCTACATATCGATTAGGGAGTGAGGGGCCTTGTGTTTTGCTACTATGCGTTCGTGATGCCGCTTTTGATGCCCGCTAAGTAGATGCGCAGCATGCGCTTTTGGATATCGGGCACGTAGTTCTCCACCTGCACCTTCCTGGGGCGCACCAGCGTCAAGATACCCACCACGAAGTCGAGGTGCCCCACGCCGGGGCCGATTACTCCGTGCTGCTTTCCGAGCTCAATGAACCTTTCGCCATTTTCTTGTAACGCGTCGCGCTTCAATTTCAAATGCTCCGGCAGGGTATCTAAGTCTTCCGGCGCGAAGGAGGGAATGAGGCTGGTCAAACCCATCGTTGTGAGCTTGAGGGCATAGTCCAGGACGAAGTTTTTCGCGTCCGAAGGATCGGATTCGAAGTCTTCAATCAAGCGATTTTGGAAGACCAGGAAACCGTCGCTCATGTGTTCCGCGCACGCGTGAATTAGCGCTTCACGGTCCGGGAAGTTGCGGTAAAGCGTTGCAACGCCCACGCCTGCTTCCTGGGCAATCTTTTCAAGGGAGACCGAGTTGCCATGGCGTTTAAACATGGCACATGCCGCCTCGATGATGGCTATTCGACGGCGTAATGCATCGGCTCGCATGGAGGTAGGTATCGCTTTCTAGGTTAGAGTCTGTGCGTTAGCGATAAGACTACCTTTTGCCATGCAAGCCTTTTGCACTAGCACTCCACCTGCGTGACGGCGAAGCCTAGCGTCTTCGCGAGGCCACCAATGGAGGTCTCCTTGTACTTCGCCAGCATGTCGCGGCCAGTATCGGCCATCGTCTGCACGGCGGCGTCGAGAGAAACGTGGTGCGTGCCTTGGCCCATGCGAGCCAGGCGCGCGGCGTTGATGGACTTGACCGCGCCGATAGCGTTGCGTTCGATGCACGGAATCTGCACGAGGCCGCCGACTGGGTCGCAGGTAAGGCCGAGGTTGTGCTCTAGCGCAATCTCGGCGGCATTTTCGATCTGCGCCGGCGTTGCGCCCAGTAGTTCAGCCAAGCCAGCCGCCGCCATTGACGACGCCGAGCCTACCTCGCCTTGGCAGCCCACCTCGGCGCCCGAAATGGAGGCGTTGTGCTTGATGATCATGCCGATAGCGCCCGCGGTAAGTAGGTAGCGGCGGGCGGAATCGCGGGTGAAGTTCGGCTTGAAGTCGCGGGCATAGTGCAACACCGCTGGGATGATGCCGCAGGCGCCGTTTGTTGGGGCCGTAATCACGCGGCCACCGGCGGCATTTTGCTCGTTAACGGCGAGCGCATACAGGTTGACCCACTCCATAGCGGAAAAGCCGAAAGACTTATCGTCGTGGCCCTCCAGCAGCTGCTTGTACATGCCCGGCGCGCGGCGTGGGACCTGCAGGCCGCCCGGCAAGATTCCGGAGGTGGAGATGCCGTCGGTGACGCACTCGCGCATGATGTCCCACACCAAATCCAGGTGCGCGTAGACGTATTCGAGGCCGCCGTCTTCTTTATGGAGCGCTTCCTGGTTGGCGGCGACAATCTCCCAGATCTTCAAATCGTGCTTCTCGCACAGCGCAAGCAATTGCTCGCCCGTGGTGAATGGGTAAGGAACATCGTCGGTGGATTCGGCCGCCGCCATGCCAGCAGGTACTTCGGCGGAGGCTGCCACCTCTGCGTCGAGTTCCTTGCGGGAGAGAATGAATCCGCCGCCGACGGAGAAGTACTCGGCGTGCTCTGCCAATAGGTTGCCTTCAGCGTCCCATGCGTCAAAGATGAGGCAATTCGGGTGCTCGGGGACCGGCTCGTTGTTGAACTCGATGGAATATTCTAACGCGCCCAGCGGGCCGTCGGTCATGCCCTTGCTCGGAATGGGCTGATCGGAACGCGGTTCAGCGTCAACCGGGACGGTAAGCGGATCCCAGCCGGCCAAGCCCAGAATCACCGCGCGGTCGGTGCCGTGGCCGCGGCCGGTCAGCGAGAGCGAGCCGCGCAACTCGGTGTGCACCTTGGCTGGATGCTCCGGCAGCGTTTTCAGGAACGCAAGGGCCGCGCGCATTGGGCCGACGGTGTGCGAGGAAGATGGGCCAATGCCGATGGAAAAAATGTCGGTGACGCTGATTGCCATGCTGGGCGGTGCCTCCTTTGTGAGTTTGGAAATTAAGTCGGGGGGTAGGTGGGGGGAGTATGTCTGGGGGGCAGGCTGTGGCTAAACCCGTGTTAATTGCGGTCTCGCTGCGGCCGAAACTCGTCTGTGACGAGGAGTATTGCATGTAGGCCGCGCATACAGTTTCTCCATGTTACCGCTTTGTCAGTGGTTCACTACGTGGAGTCAGCGTTGTTAGCCCCGCGGGGCGGGTGTGACCAAGGTCAAATGATTTTGAGGGATAAGCCGATAGAAATTATTGAATTTTAATGTGTGACTTTCGGCCACAATGAATACTGTTTAGTATCCCGGATCACATTAGTTAAGCAGTTTAGCGTGCCTAACAGTTGTGGCTGGATAAAAGTTCTTTCATTTGCTCTGTCTGATTCCTCGGGAGATTATCGTGAGTATCAAGACCGGACCCGAACCGCGGTCCGACATCGAATTTGTTGAAGTCGACGGCCAAGCACAGCCCATCGACGTAAAGCCGAAAAAGCTCATCAGTAACGTTGAGAAGGTCATCATTTTGATTGCCGCTATCGCTGCGGCTGCCGGTTGGGGAGTGCTCGCTCTCCACCGCGGTGAGACCATCAACTCCGTGTGGTTGGTCTTTGCGGCAGTGGGCTCCTACATCATTGGTTACACGCTTTATGCACGCTTGATTGAGTACAAGGTGGTTAAGCCGCGCAACAACCGCGCTACCCCTGCAGAGTATGCAAACGATGGTAAGGACTTCCTGCCTACGGACCGTCGTGTTCTCTTTGGTCACCACTTCGCGGCCATTGCCGGTGCCGGCCCCTTGGTTGGCCCGGTTATGGCTGCTCAGATGGGCTATTTGCCGGGAACATTGTGGATTGTGCTGGGCGTTATCTTCGCCGGTGCGGTGCAGGATTACCTGGTGCTCTGGGTATCTACCCGCCGCAAGGGTCGCTCGCTTGGCCAGATGATTAGCGATGAGATGGGCAAAGTCGGTGGCGCCGCGGGCATCCTGGCCACTATCGCCATCATGATCATCATCATCGCCGTGTTGGCACTGATCGTCGTGAACGCCCTTGCTGACTCCCCATGGGGTGTTTTCTCCATCACGATGACCATCCCGATCGCCCTTTTCATGGGCCTGTACCTGCGATACATTCGCCCCGGCAAGGTCACGGAGGTTTCGGTCATCGGCGTCATCCTCTTGCTGGCAGCCATCATCGGCGGCGGCTACGTCTCCGGCACTGAACTCGGCGCTAGCATGTTCACCTGGTCCAAGGAAACCCTGGCATTCGCGATCATCGGTTATGGCTTGGTCGCTGCCATCCTTCCAGTGTGGCTTCTGCTTGCGCCACGCGACTACCTGTCGACCTTCATGAAGATCGGCGTCATCGCCTTGCTGGCCATCGCCATCGTTATTGAACGCCCTGAGGTCCACATGCCGGCGGTTACCTCCTTTGCTGTTAATGGCAACGGCCCGGTCTTTTCCGGTAACCTCTTCCCGTTCTTGTTCATCACTATTGCCTGTGGTGCGCTTTCTGGTTTCCATGCGTTGATTTCCTCCGGTACTACGCCGAAGCTCATTGAGAAGGAGTCTCACATGCGCGCCATCGGCTACGGCGGCATGATTATGGAGTCCTTCGTCGCAGTCATGGCACTCATTTCTGCAGTCGTCATTGACCGCCACATGTACTTCGCAATGAACTCACCGGCAGCTAAGACACTGGGTACTCCAGAAGGCGCGGCGGACTTCGTAGCAACCCTGCACCTGCCCGGCGCCGACATTACCGCTGATCAGCTTGCCGCAGCAGCTCAAGCAGTGGGAGAGGAAACCATTGTCTCCCGCACCGGTGGTGCTCCGACCCTTGCTTATGGCATGTCCCAAATCATGACCGAGATGCTCGGTAATCCGGCAATGCAGGCATTCTGGTACCACTTCGCCATCATGTTTGAGGCCTTGTTCATCCTGACCACGGTTGATGCTGGTACCCGTGTTGCCCGTTTCATGATGTCGGATTCGCTGGGCGCAATTCCGGGCCTGGGAAAATTCCGTGATCAGAGCTGGAAGCTTGGCACCTACCTGTCCACCTTCCTCGTGTGTGCACTGTGGGGCGCCATCCTCATCATGGGTGTTACTGACCCGCTGGGCGGCATCAACGTCTTGTTCCCACTCTTCGGCATCGCCAACCAGCTACTTGCCGCAATGGCACTCGCTTTGGTGCTTGTGGTTGTTATCAAGAAGGGAATGTACAAGTGGGCATGGATTCCAGCTATTCCATTGGCTTGGGATCTCATCGTGACAATGACCGCCTCGTGGCAAAAGATTTTCAGCTCCGACGCCTCTATTGGTTACTGGGCCAACCATGCAAAATACAAGGAAGCAGCAGCTCGAGGTCTCACCGAGTTCGGATCTGCCAAGAGCGTCGAAGAGATTGATGCCGTTGTTCGCAACACCTTTATCCAAGGATGCCTATCTATTCTGTTTGCGGTGCTGGTATTGGTAGTTATCGGTGCGGCAATCGTTGCCTGCGCCAAGGCTCTCCAGCAACGTTCTGCAGGTATTGAACCTGCGGACTCCGAAACGGAATTCATTCCATCCAAGCTCTTCCTTCCACGTGGTCTCATGCCGACAAAGCGCGAAAAGGAAGTGGCAGCGGAGTACAACATGACCTTCGAGGAAACAGGAGGGCATTAGTGATTACGGCGCTCAAAAAGATCTCCTGGTACTTCGGCGAGCTCATGGGGGACCATGCTTACGCTAAGTACTGCGATCACCTCCGTGCGCATCATCCTGATGCTGAGATTCCAACGGAGCGTGAATATTGGCGCGCCCGCTACGCCGAACAGGATGCCAACCCCGGCGCGCGGTGCTGCTAACACCGTGCGCGTTGGCTGAGTACCAAAAAGTCCGTCACCTTAATCTAAGTGGCGGACTTTTCTTAGTTTCCGTCGTGGCCGGAGAGTAGAGAACTAAAGGGGGTGAATTCCTCTTCCAAATCCAAGCCGGTTTTACGTGGCGTAGTTTGCTGACTTGCCGTGATGTCGGGGCTGGCTAATCCGCCCACGCGATCGGAAGGAATGACAATGAGGTCCGCAAGTTCCTTGGCGGCTCTTTCGATGCGGCGTGTGGTCTTTGCTCCCTCGTCAGTGCCGAAGTCCTCTGTGGCTTGGAAGATGCCGGTTGGTACGACGGTGGCATGCAAGTAGTTAAACAGCGGGCGAAGCGCGTAGTCCAGAACCAGCGCGTGCCGGGAAGAACCACCGGTAGCTGCGACCAAGGTCGGAAGGTGGTCGAGTGCGTGCGGATCCAAGGTATCGAAGAACATCTTGAAAAGGCCCGAGTAGCTGCCTTGGAAAATGGGAGTTACCGCAATCAACCCGGACGCATGCGAGAGTGCTCGCTTTGCTTCGTCGAGCTGGGGCGTTGTAGCACCCCAATTAGTCATTGCCTCAGCCAGCTCAGTGGCTAGCTTGCGTAGTTCGATGACGGTTACTTCGAGCCCTTCACCGCGAGCGCCGACTTGGGAGACTACGGCTTGGGCCAGGGCGTCGGCTAGCGCGCGCGTAGACGACGGCGTGGAAAGGCCAGCCGTGACGACGACGAGTGAGCGCATGAAAGAATTCCTCCTAGGAACAGATTGTCAATCGGTCTATCTGCAGTTGTACTTATGAAGCGTCTTCACCAGGGTTGACGCGGAAGTGCGGCGAGCCAGGATTGGCCTTGAGCGTTGCGTGCGTCGGCGGGTTTGAAGCGACATGGTCGGGGCGGCGGGCCTCCATGCGACGGCGTAGCTCAGGCACAACTTGGGTACCGAGGAACTCTATCTGCTGGAGCACCACCTCCTGTGGCAAACCAGCGTGGTCAATGAGGAAGAGCTGACGCTGATAGTCACCGACCCAATCTGCGAATTGCATCGTGCGATCGATGACCTGTTCTACGGTGCCGACCGTCAGCGGCGTTTGCGCGGTGAAATCCTCCAGTGAGGGGCCGTGGCCGTAGACGGGCGCATTGTCGAAATAAGGGCGGAAGAAGTCTTTAGCCTGCTGCTCGGTTTCGCCGATGAACACCTGGCCGCCAAGTCCCACGATTGCCTGGTCGGCGCGGCCGTGGCCGTAAGCCTCGAAGCGACGGCGGTAGATGCTGACCATCTTTGCCGTGTGCTCCTTGTTCCAGAAGATGTTGTTGTGGAAGAAGCCATCGCCGTAATAGGCAGCCTGCTCGGCGATTTGCACGGAGCGGATAGAACCGTGCCATACGAAAGGCGGGACGTCGTCAAGCGGGGCAGGCGTGGACGTATAACCCTGCAGGGCAGTGCGGTACTTGCCGGACCAGTTGACCACTGGCTCACGCCATAGGCGGCGCAACAGGTGGTAATTCTCAACCGCCAGCGGGATGCCTTCGCGAATGTCTTTGCCAAACCATGGGTAAACCGGGCCGGTGTTGCCGCGGCCCATCATGAGGTCTACGCGCCCGCCAGACAGGTGCTGTAAGAAGGCGTAATCCTCAGCAATCTTCACCGGATCGTTGGTGGTAATTAGCGTTGTCGAAGTCGAAAGCAGCAGGTTCTTGGTTTGTGCTGCGATGTAGGCCAAGTGAGTAGTTGGGGAGGAAGGCACGAATGGCGGATTATGGTGCTCGCCCGTGGCAAAAACATCGAGGCCTACCTCCTCGGCCTTGAGCGCAATTTCCGTCATATTGCGGATACGTTCGGCTTCACTAGGCGTGATGCCGCTAGTTGGGTCGGTGGTGACATCACCGATGGTGAAGATGCCGAATTGCATATGAAGTCCTTAAGGTGTGTTCGCCAACGAGTGTATATGACGTGTCAACATGAAGGGGGGTGAGCTTTATTCCCACTCCAGCGCATCGACCAAAACTGCGAGGTCAGTGGGAGTGGCGATGCCCAGTGGGCGCTTATTCTTTGCGCCATCTTCTGTAAAGATTAGCGCGCAAGGATGCGTACCGTCCTTGGCCAATTCGGTCAGGGCATCGAGTGCTTCTTGTGCAGTGGCTGTGCGGGGAAGGAAAGCAGCACGGTCACCTGCTTCGGCGTATTTCAAAACCTTGCCAACTGCCACGCTGATCACGTGATTGTCGTCAGCTAAATCAGCGGCAATCCAGCGGGCTACTACGTTAGTTGTCAACAAATTCGCGTAGTTCTCACCGCTATATACCGGAATCTGGGAATAATCGTTGTGTGCGATCAGCTTCAGCGCTTGGCGAATATCGGCATCGGCTTCCAGCGTTACAACTTCGGAGGAACCGAGTACGGCGAGCGCGTTGGGCGGCGAAGTTAACAATTCGCGCAGCTTTTCCAATTGCTCCACCACCCTGGGGTGCGGAGAGGCCAGTGGCTCGTCGTCGTAGTAGCGTCCGTGAGCTATGGCATTGCGGAGATTACCGAAGTCTTTCAGCATCTCTGTTTGGCGTTTATTAAGCATGTGTTTCTCGTGCGCGCGGTCGACTATCCACCAGAAGGAATCCGAGTTCTTGGCATTGATAGCTTGGCGGAGGAATTGCTCAATGTCGTTGAAAGCAGCAAAAAAGCGCGCCGGGGTGTTCTGGTCCATAGAAGACCAGTCTAAGAAACCACGAGGCGCGCTGCAGTGAGAGAGTTAGAACAGGACGCGGGGAGGACAGAAACGGTGATGGCGGCAATGCCTGCCGATGCAGGCAACGTAATGACCCGCGCCAGAGCAATCGGTTTCATATGCCCCCAGTTGGCGGCGCGGTTAACAATGCCGACGCCCAGGACGGCACCGATGAGGATGTGCGTCGAGGAAACTGGCAGGCCCAACAAGGAAGCGGCCATAACCATGCCGACAGTGCGCAGCAAGTCTACCGTGTTGTCGTGCAACTCGGTGAAGAATCTACCGCGGCGCCGGCAGCAGCCGCGCCAGAGCGTACAGCTCCGCTCCGGTCACGTAGTACGCGCCGGCACGCATCGCGTGGGGAAACTCGCCCCTGTGGTTCTTGCGGCGAATGGTCCACACCGAGGAATAGCGCCGACGTCCGTCTGGCCGGCGGATCGCAGCCACATCTTCCAGCAAATGCTCATTGGCAGGGGACATCTCACATGTCGCTTTTCCGTTAGGGCCGCCTAGGACGTGGTTGGCGGCGGTCAAACCAGTGGGCAGCGAGAAGTCGGATGCGAGATGGTGGTTGCGTGATTCCCCAGCCTCGGGTTTCCACCCCGGAGCCGAAAGCGAGCCCCAGACTGAGAAGGTCTGGAGCTCGCTTCTTTTGTTTCGGTTAGCGATCGATCGTGTCGCGCCTTCCAGCAGCAAAAACTTCGGTCGTGATGGTTGATTCGTGAATGAGCGCGAGGATTCGATAAGTGCCGACACGGTAGCGCCATTCGCCAGATCGATCACCTGTGAGGCCTTTGCCGAAAGCACGCGGCTCGGCACAGCCTTCGAGATGGGTTTTCATCCAAGTGAGCAGAAGCTTGACATCGAAGCGGTCCATCTTTTTGAGCTGTTTCCGAGCCGAGGCGGTGAGTTCAACGCTGTAGCTAGGGCCGTTGGCTGACATTAATCAAGCTCTTCGAGAACATCATTGATGCTAAAACGCTGTCCGTCATCGGCTTCGATGGCGGCTCGAAGTTGCTGAAGGTCGGCATGGTCTTCGATTTTCTCCAGCATTGCGCTTCGGGCGAATTCCGAGATTGTTGTGCCTTCGAATCCGACATACTTGCGGACGAGCGCGGCGTCTTCGTCGCTCATGCGTACGGTCATAGTTGCCATTCGATTCTTCCTTCTCGTTAACGCTTTGAATACATTGTATTCACCCCTCGAGAATGCGGCAAGGGTTTTCTCCGCCTCGATGTGCTCACTATTAGGATGCACAGGTCGCTTGTACCATCGCTGCCATTCTCGTTCCCCGCTAGCCTCGCTGACATGTCGTAGCGCATTCTTTGAAAAACTCATCAAACCACAGGACGGAATGTGTATTGACATTGACGAGGGGACCGGTGGTAGTATCGTTTTACTGGGCCTAGCCGTTGACCCTCCACCGATAAGGAGATCGCCGATGACTGGGCCCCAGCTAGTTCTCCAGAAGGTTAAAATGGGAAAGCACTCTTCAGGGAAATCGGCTAGTAATTTCCCTCGGCGGCCAATTGTCACAGCCATATTGGTAGACGGTGGGTTTTACAGACATCGTGCGCGAGTTCTCTTCGGCAAGAAAGACCCGCGAGATCGAGCAAACGAACTTTTAGAGTATTGCCGTAGGCATATACGGGAGTCCGGAAGCAGTCTCTATAGAATCTTCTACTACGACTGCAATCCTTCAACAAAGGTCCTGTTTCATCCGCTCACACAGACACAGAAGAACCTCGGAAAAACTGAGGAATACCGCTGGATGACAGACTTTCTAGACGAAATCGTAAAGAAACGAAAAGTCGCTTTACGCCGAGGCGAAGAACTTGAAACCCAAAATGGGTACACCCTTAAACCTAACCTGCTAAAGAAGCTCTGTCGCGGGGAAATTGAAGTTTCAGATCTGACTGAGCGAGACTTCTCACTGGATATCACTCAGAAGGGAGTGGATATGCGGATAGGCTTGGATATAGCTTCCCTGGCAGAACGCGGACTTGTGAATCAAATCATCATGATTTCAGGTGATAGCGATTTCGTCCCCGCAGCTAAGCACGCGCGTAGGTCAGGAATCGATTTCATATTAGACCCGCTCTGGGCCCCAGTCTCTGAGAGCTTAAATGAACATGTTGATGGTGTCCGTGAGTGCGTTGTCAAACCACCCAAGAATCAAGACGATCCTTTATACGGAACTACTCCGGAACAAACCGCTGAGGCTGACGAAGAACTATAGCTCAATAGCCTCGATTCACCTCTGGGGCTGGTTCTTCGCGTCTCGCGCAGCGCGGCAGCAGTCATTCTCGAAAGCTGGCCCACCGCCGTTAAGGTGTATCTGGAAGTCTTGCGTCTCGCAAGATATCCTCATCGGAGTCCATGTCAGGAAGCGTATGAACCCCGTCGTTCTAACCTGCCAGCCGAAGTTGTAAACCGGACCTTAATTGCGATCTGTTCCCCGAACTCCCGAATCGCATCTCGAGTAAGAGGGGCGCAAACATCAAAATCGACAGCTGCCGGGAACTGACCCCTGAGGGAGCTCGCGCTGTGGGTCTGGAGGCGTTAGACGCCCACCGTATCGCGAATCCAGTAGCGGTAGTACTTGAGGTATACAGCGTCGGAGTCGGCGTAGGGGTCAAACCACACGGAGTGGGAGCCCATGACGTCGACGGCGTTGAGCTAGCGTTTCTGCGTGAAGACCGGGCCGCCGGAGTAGCCGTGGTTGGAGCCGCCCGTGATGCCGTGCATGGCGATGGTCTTGACGGCGTTTATGTTGTCGCGCTGGACAACGATCTCCATGCGGGCCACGTGGAGCCAGTCCTCGCCGTCGCGGTTCTGGTGGTCATCGGCGATCGTCGGGTATTTCTTGAGCTTCTTCGGGGCTTCGAGGTGAAGGAGCCCGATGTCGGCCTTGGGCGCCTTTCCGAAGCGGTCGACATCGATGGACGGGCCCGGGTTCGACTTATTGTTGGAGAAGTGGACCTTGAGGACGTTCGGGGGAGACGTCCGGGTCGGAGTAGGGGCCCTCAGCGCAGTGGGCGGCGGTGAGGATCCATTCCGGCGCGATGGCCGCGCCGGTGCACTCCTGCGGGGTGCCGTCCGGGGTGTCGTAGGTGCGTGCCTGGACGAGGGTGGCGCTTCGATAAATCGCCACGTCAGGTGCCGCGGCGAGCGGGGAGATTTTCATTATCCTGTGGAGGCATGGAGATTTCAGATTCGCTGCGCCAACAACTCAACCATTGGATTCTTCCCGGTTTCATGACCTTGGACGAGGTCTACGAAGCCGTGGACGACAACGAACTTGAAGACGGGTACCCCAATGATGATCCGCACGCGGCCGCCGAGCAAGTATGGAAAGAACGCAAGGCCCAGGAGTCGGAGCGGGAGCATCCCACTGATTACGACCTGGTGCAGGCTGCGTTCGATGAGATGGAAGAACAGGGGCTCGTGACGGGAATGAGCCTTGGATTCGATGTCAGCGACTGTAACGAGCTGCTCGGGGAGGAACGCACCCAGATCGACGTGCCGGAGGGGGAGTATCCCTACCGCGAATGGGCATCGTGTGGCTTCCACATGCAGGATGCCGAGGGACTGGCGTACGAGCCGACGGAGCTTAATCTCGTCTTCGGTGCGTGGACGCCGGGCCCGCCGATTGCTGGTGAGGTCGACGCCGAGAAGCTGCGCAAAGGCCAACCCGAGAGGAAGGAGGAGTGGGCGCGCATGGACGCCGCGCTGGGGCGGTTCCTCCTGGACATCCTTAAGCGTCACGACCTCGAAGTGGAGTGGGACGGCGACCCGCGCGGGCGGAATCAGTTGCTCAATCTCATGTGACGCAAGCCGCTGCCCGAGGAAGAGCAGTAAGCCTGCCGCGGCGACGTGAGATTACTCGGATGACAGTGCGACGAAGTCGGCGACGAGGTCGCCCAGGGGGAAGCGATAGCTGGGGAGGCGGACCTCGAAGAGGTCGAGCAAGGCGGCGAGGTAGTGGCGCTCGCAGTAGAGCTCGGCGTCGGAAAGCGCGGCGCGCCAGTTGCGAATCCACTCCGGGGTCACACGGGCCGCGACGGCAGCAGCCTTCTTCGTCCCATACGGAGCTTTGGTGTAGGCCATCACCAACCCCTCGCGCTCAGCCGGGCTGATGTCCTCCTGGCGGCGCAGACCCTGCGGAGGTACTACAACAGTCATGAATCTGTATCCACTCAGAATCAAGCAGGTTCACAACTAGGCTGACACAAAGGGCGAACAGCACATTGGGAGGGAAAAGAAAGGCAAAGCCCGTTGCAACATCCTGGTGGATGCGGCAACGGGCTAAGGGCTGTGGCGCAAGTTGGCTATGCAGCTAGTAAGGCATTGCGTTCATCAGGAGTTATAAACGTTGCGGCCCAAGTAGTCGCACTGCGACATCTTGCCGGACTTATAGCCATTGATGAACGCTTGGGCACGGTCCGCGGAGGAGCCGTGAGTCCACTGGTCAGGGCGGACCTGGCCGCCGGAGCGACGCTGGATGTTATCGTCCCCCACTGCGCGGGCGGTATCGATGGCGGCTTGTGCCTGCTCATCAGTGATTTGCTCTAGCTTGGCATTGTCGCCTTCGTCAGCGTGGAAAGCCCAGATGCCTGCGTAACAGTCAGCTTGCAGCTCGATCTTCACAGCATTGGAATCCTCACCCGGCTGGTTGTAGTTGGAAAGACCCAACGTGCCCTCAAGGTGCTGGATGTGGTGGCCAAACTCGTGGGCCACGATGTACATCTGCGCAAGTGGAGCGTTTTCCGCACCGAAGTTTTTGAGCTGCTCAAAGAATGAGGTGTCGAAGTACGCTGACTGATCAGCAGGACAGTAGAAGGGGCCAGTTGCCGCGGAAGCCTGGCCGCAGCCGGACATGGTGGAGTTCTCGAAGACTACTCGGCCAGGCTCGGTGTACTCGATGCCTGCTTGGGCGGGAAGCTGTTCTTTCCACACGGCGTCCACCGACTGAGCTGTGTAGTCGACGCGGCAGTCGTCGTACTTGTTGCCGTCCTCAGCCGTCTTGCAATGGTCGAGATGCCCGGAGCTGGTTTCTTCGCCCTGCTGCTGGCTGCTTTCGGTGCCGAGCAACTGGCCTAGATCGCCAGGATTACCACCCATGAGCAGGAACAGGCCAATGAGGACGATGGTGCCGATACCGCCGCCGGCAGCGATGGTACCGCCACCGCGTCCGCGGCCTCCCGTGGTGGCTCGCTTGCCGTCGAAACTTGCACCAGATCTAAAAGTCATGGATTAGATCTTGCCATAAAGGCTGCGCACACGACCATGAGTGGGGGTGAGGGGCGTCACAATTAGGCTCATCGCGACTCGTCCATACCTCGGAGGGTAGACTTGGGCCGTTCATGACTTGTACCGCTCGGCGCGTGCTGTTTACGCGTGGCGTGGGCGCCTACAAGAAGAAATATAGAGAAGGGATTGAACAACAGTGCTGCGCACTCATTTGGCTGGCGAGCTCCGCAAGGACATCGCAGGCGAAACCGTAACCCTGACCGGCTGGGTTTCCCGTCGCCGTGACCACGGTGGCGTTATCTTCATCGACCTGCGTGACCGTTCCGGCATCGCTCAGGTCGTCTTCCGTGAATCCGACGTTGCAGAGCGCGCCCACGACCTGCGCTCCGAGTACTGCGTCAAGGTTACCGGTGTGGTTGAGCCGCGCCCAGAGGGCTCCGAGAACCCCAACCTGCCTTCCGGCGAGATCGAGGTTAACGTTTCTGAGCTTGAGGTCCTTAACAAGTCCGCAGCACTGCCGTTCCAGATCGACGATCCTGCAACCTCCGGCGAGGTCGGCGAGGAGACCCGTCTGAAGTACCGCTACCTCGACTTGCGCCGCAAGACCCAGGGTGATGCCCTCCGCCTGCGCTCCGAGGCGAACCGTGCTGCCCGCGAGGTCCTGGCCCGCCACGATTTCACTGAGATCGAGACCCCAACCCTGACTCGCTCCACCCCTGAGGGTGCACGCGACTTCCTCGTGCCGGCTCGTCTGAAGCCAGGCTCCTGGTACGCATTGCCGCAGTCCCCGCAGCTGTTCAAGCAGCTGCTGATGGTGGCTGGTATGGAGCGCTACTACCAGATTGCTCGCTGCTACCGCGACGAGGACTTCCGCGCTGACCGCCAGCCGGAGTTCACCCAGCTCGACGTTGAGATGTCCTTCGTCGATCAGGATGATGTCATTGCTCTCGCTGAGGAGATCGTTTCCGCCCTGTGGAAGCTCATCGGCTACGAAATCACCACCCCAATCCCACGTATGACCTACGCGGATGCCATGAAATACTACGGCTCCGATAAGCCCGACCTGCGCTTCGACATCAAGATCGTCGAGTGCACCGACTTCTTCAAGGACACCACCTTCCGCGTGTTCCAGAACGAGTACGTCGGCGCAGTCGTCATGGAGGGCGGTGCTTCCCAGCCACGCCGTCAGTTCGATGCTTGGCAGGAGTGGGCAAAACAGCGCGGTGCTAAGGGCTTGGCTTACATCACCATCGCTGAGGATGGCAGCCTCGGTGGCCCGGTCGCCAAGAACATCACCGACGCAGAGCGCGAGGGCATCGCCGCCCACGTCGGCGCACAGCCAGGCGACGCCATCTTCTTCGCCGCCGGCGACACCAAGTCCTCCCGCGCGCTGCTGGGCGCAGCCCGTGGCGAGATCGCTCGCAAGCTCGACCTCATCAAGGATGGCGACTGGGCATTTACCTGGGTTGTTGACGCACCGCTCTTCGAGCCAGCCGCTGACGCCACCGCTTCCGGCGACGTGGCACTTGGCCACTCCAAGTGGACCGCAGTCCACCACGCTTTCACCTCCCCGAAGCCGGAGTACCTCGACTCCTTCGACAAGGAGCCGGGCGAGGCTCTTGCCTACGCATACGACATCGTCTGCAACGGTAACGAAATTGGTGGCGGTTCCATCCGTATTCACCAGCAGGATGTGCAGAAGCGCGTCTTCGACGTCATGGGTATTGGCGAGGAAGAAGCACAGGAGAAGTTCGGCTTCCTGCTTGATGCATTCCAGTACGGCGCACCGCCACACGGCGGCATCGCTTTCGGCTGGGACCGCATCGTATCCCTGCTCGGCGGCTTTGACTCCATCCGCGACGTCATCGCCTTCCCGAAGTCCGGTGGCGGAGTTGACCCGCTGACTGATGCTCCTGGTCCGATCCCTGCTGCACAGCGCAAGGAGACCGGCGTTGACTTCAAGCCGGAAAAGAAGGCTGAAAAGAAGGCCGAAGCCAACTAAAGCGCGGGCATCAAGCGGGGCAGCAACGTGGTACAGCGTTCGATAAAGGGCGTTGGAAGCGAAGCGCCCCGCTTTATTGCGGTTAGCGTTGGGCAGTATGAGGAATTTTTAAGGGAGAGATAGTGACCACGGAGAAGGTTTACACCCAAGATGAGGTCGTGACATTTGCAGCAGAGCTGCTGTCGCGCCGCTATGGAGGTGTGCCCGAATTTACTCAGGTGACCGACCTGGGCGGTTCCGGTAATGCCTTAGTGCTGCGCGCACGCATGACACCGACCGCGTTTCTCCCGCACCGTTCCGTGGTCATCAAATACAACCCCATGACGGGCCATTCCATCGACGATGCGGCGTTGCTGCTTGAAGTCGTGGCCTATCAGTTCACCACGGCCCTCAATGAGGACGTGCGTCCTGGTCCGGTTCTTTTTGCCGCGGACTTGGAGCGTCGCATTTTGGTGCTTTCCGACGCCGGCGAAGGTGACACGTTGGCTGATGTTCTGACGCGTGCAAAAGGGGAGGACCGCAAAGAAGTCCTCCGCAAGCTAGGACGCTCGCTTGGCCAGATGCATGCGGGGACCGCGGGACGAGAGCTTGACTACGAGACTTTGCTCAACCGCATGCTGCGCCAGCATCCTGAATACGAAGAGCACCAGGCGCTGCGCGATGAATCCCTGCGTGCGTCCATCCTCATCGGTGCAGACATTCTCTCCAAGGCTGGCCTTCCCGCGCCAGCGCACTTTGTCGAACTGGCGGAAAAGGCCGCGAGTGCCTTGAGCTATGGCCAAGAGCGTGCCTTTACACCCTTCGACTTGTCGCCCGACAACGTCATTGTCTCGCAGCGTTTGTCCTTCTTGGACTATGAGTGGGCCGGCTACCGCAACGTTGGATTCGACGTCGCCTGCGTTATCGCAGGTTTCCCGCAGTTCCTTTTCGCGCGCCCAATCTCTGACGAGGAAGCGGAGATCTTCATCTCCGCATGGCAGCGCTGCGTCACCGGTGTGTGGCCGCGCTTTGCCGATGACGCAGAGCTGCACGAGGTCATCGTCGCTTCCCTCATCGGGTGGGCGCTATCCAGCGTGACCACCATGTATGCCGGTGGCATCGAAGGAGTCGTAGCCTTGGCCGAAGGCTCCGCAGAGGTCTTCCACGATGCGCGCAACTCCCTGCTGCGCCCTGCAGACCAAGGGCCATTTAGTGAGGAGGAAGTCCTCATTAGGCGCGACCTGTATGAGACCTTCGAGGCCTTGTCACGTTATGCGGCACAGTGCGGCAGCGACACCTGCCAGCCCGTTGCGGAGTTTGGCCGTACCGTGGCCACGCGGCTTCGCGGAGCGTAGGCGATGTCGCAAGACTCACTTTTTGGACCCGCACCTAGGGGGAGCGAACCTGCTGGGCCCCTTCCTGGTCAGGAAATCTTCGCCACCCATGCTGGCTCGCCGCTCGCTGCACGGATGCGCCCGCAAAGCCTCGACGAGGTCTTGGGACAAGGCCACCTGCTTGAAAAGGGGAAGCCGTTGCGTCGCCTTATTGAGGGCTCCGGCGAAGCCTCGGTCATTCTCTATGGTCCGCCCGGTACGGGAAAGACCACGATTGCCTCGCTGATTGCCAAGGCGATTGGCCAGAACTTTGTGGGCTTATCCGCCCTCGATTCCGGCGTAAAGCAGGTGCGTGAAGTCATCACGCACGCGCGCCAAGAGCTTATCCATGGGCGTCGCACAGTGCTCTTCATCGACGAGGTGCATCGTTTTTCCAAGACCCAGCAGGACGCGTTGCTGGCGGCGGTAGAAAATCGCACCGTCCTTTTGGTGGCTGCTACCACGGAAAATCCTTCTATCTCCGTCGTTGCGCCCTTACTGTCCCGCTCCCTGTTGCTGCAATTGGAGCCGCTTGACGACGCCTCCCTGCGAGCCCTTGCGCAAAGGGCGCTGACGAGCGAGAGGGGACTTGCCGGAAGGATTAGCGCGAGTGAGGAAGCGCTTGAACATTTGGTCCTTTTGGCTGGTGGCGACGCCCGCCGCACTCTGACCTACTTGGAAGCTGCTGCGGAAGCGGTCCCCGACGGCGGCGAGCTTACGCCGCAAATCATTCGTGACAACGTCAATCGCGCCGTGGTGCGCTATGACCGCGACGGGGATCAGCACTATGACGTGGTCTCGGCTTTCATCAAGTCCATTCGTGGCTCAGACGTCGATGCGGCCTTGCACTATCTAGCACGCATGGTGGAAGCAGGGGAGGATCCGCGCTTTATCGCCCGCCGCCTCATCGTTCATGCCTCTGAAGATATCGGCATGGCCGATCCCACTGCGCTGCAAGTAGCAGTGGCGGCGGCTGAAGCTGCGCAGCTCATCGGCATGCCCGAAGCGCGCATTCCCTTGGCCCAAGCGACCATCCACTTGGCTACCGCGCCAAAGTCCAACTCGGTCATCGCTGCGATCTCTGCAGCGCAGGCTGATGTCCAGTCGGGCCGCATTGGCCACGTGCCCTCGCACCTGCGTGATGGCCACTATGAGGGGGCCAAGAAACTGGGCCATGCCGTGGGGTACAAGTATCCGCATGATGATCCGCGCGGCGTCGTCAAGCAGCAATATCTGCCCGACGAGCTCGAGGACTCCATCTATTACGAACCAACGGATCACGGTGCGGAGAAGCGAATCTTCGACTATCTGGGGCGACTGCGCAACATCATCCGCGGTAAGCGCTAAAGGCGCGCATCGGCCGCAGGGCGGCCAACTGCCAAGTTCGTACTGGCGAGCGCGCGAAAAGTGTGCCCCGATATCGGCAAATTTTTGCCGCACGGGTAGAGTTGAGTGCTGTTACGTACCGCTTAAACAGTGAAGGACTTTAGCTCGTGAAGACTCATGAGATCCGGGAACGCTTTACCCAGCACTTCGTCAAGACTGGACATGAAGCCGTGCCAAGCGCGTCGCTGATCCTGGACGACCCGAACCTGCTCTTCGTCAACGCCGGCATGGTTCCGTTCAAACCGTACTTCCTGGGACAGCAGAATCCGCCATTCCCTAATGGTTTGGCAACTTCCATCCAGAAGTGCGTGCGCACCCTGGACATCGAAGAGGTGGGCATCACCACCCGCCACAACACCTTCTTCCAGATGGCTGGCAACTTCTCCTTTGGCCAGTACTTCAAGGAAGGCGCCATCAAGAACGCGTGGAGTCTATTGACCGGCTCCGTAGAAGACGGCGGCTTCGGCCTGGATCCAGAGCGCCTCTGGGTCACTGTCTACCTCGATGACGATGAGGCTGCCGACATCTGGCACGAGCAGGTTGGCGTGCCGCGCGAGCGCATCCAGCGCTTGGGTATGGAAGACAACTACTGGTCCATGGGTATCCCTGGTCCGTGTGGTCCGTGTTCCGAGATCTACTACGACCGTGGCCCTGAGTACGGCGCAGAAGGCGGCCCAGTAGCTGATGACAACCGCTATATGGAGATCTGGAACTTGGTCTTCATGCAGAACGAGCGTGGTGAAGGCATCGGCAAGGGCAACTTCGAAATCCTCGGCCCACTGCCGAAGAAGAACATCGATACCGGCCTGGGCATCGAGCGCGTGGCCTGCATCCTGCAGGGCGTAGACAATGTCTACGAAACCGACTTGTTGCGCCCGGTTATCGACGCAGCTGAGGAACTCACCGGCGCAAAGTACGGCGAGGGTGCGTCCGATCAGGACAACATTCGCTTCCGCGTTATCGCTGATCACTCCCGCACCGGCATGATGCTCATCCTGGATGGCGTGACGCCAGGCAACGAGGGCCGCGGCTACATCCTGCGCCGCCTACTGCGCCGCATCATCCGCTCTGCCCGCCTGCTTGGCGCTACCGCACCGAGCATGGAGCGCTTTATGAACACGATCATGGACACCATGACCCCGTCCTACCCGGAGATCGCTGACAACCGCGAGCGCATCCTGCGCGTTGCCATCGCGGAGGAGAAGGCCTTCCTCAAGACCCTCGAATCCGGCACCAAGCTCTTTGACGAGGCTGTTGAAGAGCTCAAGTCCACCTCGCGCGCTGCTACGCCGAAGATTCTTTCGGGCGAGAAGGCTTTTGAGCTGCACGATACCTACGGTTTCCCAATCGATCTGACCCTCGAGATGGCTCAGGAAGCAGGCCTGGAAGTTGACATGGACGGCTTCAATGAAGCCATGGGAGAGCAGCGCCGCCGCGCCAAGGCCGATAACCAGGCCAAGAAGCACGGCCACGCCGACCTTTCTCTCTACCGTGAGTGGGTCGATAACAACCCGACCGTCTTTACCGGTTACGAGACGCTTACTTCCGACGCCAAGATCATCGGTCTGGTTCGCGATGGCCAGAAGGTCAACGAGGTCCACGAGGGCGAGCAGGTAGAGGTCATCCTCGACCAGTCGCCGCTGTACGCCGAGGCCGGTGGACAGACCGCAGACCGCGGCCGCCTGTACGCGGGCGAGAGCTTGCTTGAGGTGGGCGACGTCCAGAAGATCGGCAAGAAGCTGTGGGTCCATAAGGCCACCGTTACTGCAGGCGGCATCGACCTGGGTGCTTCCGTGACCGCTGAGGTTGACGAGAAGTGGCGCCACGGCGCAGTCCAGGCTCACTCCGCAACGCACCTCATCCACGCTGCACTGCGCCAGGTGCTCGGCCCAACCGCAGTCCAGGCCGGTTCCTTGAACCGCCCGGGTTACCTGCGCTTTGACTTCAACTACACCGAGCAGCTTTCGCCGGCCCAGCTGGAAGAAATCGCATTGATCACTAACCAGGCTGTGGATGCTCACTTCGCTGTCAATACCATCGAGACCTCACTGGAACAGGCTAAGCAGATGGGCGCTATGGCTCTCTTTGGCGAGAGCTACGGCTCCCAGGTGCGCGTCGTCGAAATGGGCGGTCCTTTCTCCATCGAGCTCTGTGGCGGTACCCACGTGGCCAATACCTCCGAGATCGGCCCGGTGTCCGTCCTGGGTGAGTCCTCCGTTGGTTCCGGCGCACGCCGCATCGAGGCTTACTCCGGCATGGATGCCTTCCGCTACTACTCCAAGGAGACCGCGCTCGTTGAGGGCATCTCCCGCGAGCTCAAGATCCAGTCTGAGGACCTGCCAGAGCGTATTGCTCAGCTGACTGAGAAGCTCAAGGCCGCGGAGAAACAGATTGATGAGCTGCATAAGGCACGGCTGATGGCGCAGACCGCTGACATGATCGGTGGCGCAATCACCGTGAACGGCTTCACTGTTATCAGCGTTCGCCTGCCGAACAACGTCAGCGGCGGCGACCTGCGCACCGTGGCAACCGACATTAAAAACCGTCTAGGTGACGAAGCTGGCGTCGTTGTGCTCGCATCTGAGAATGAGGGTGGCAAGACCCCGTTCATTGTTGGTGCCACCAAGGCAGCTGTTGCTCGTGGCATAAAGGCTGGCGATTTGGTCAAGACAATTTCCGGCTACGTTGACGGCAAGGGTGGCGGAAAGCCTGACATGGCTCAGGGGTCCGGCGCCAATGCTGAAGGCCTGCAGGCTGCCTTCAACGCTTTGCGTGACGAACTTGAAAAGGCCTAATCCGCTAAAACTCATGAGGTGCTAGCGCTTAACCCCCGTTTCTCGTGCTGGGAGCGGGGGTTTCTGCGCGTCTAAAGGGGTGAGCATTCGGGAAATCTGTCTTTTTATGCCATGTTTTCAACCCCTGCGCGCCATTGGTTGATGCAATATGACTAGAATCTAAATGTCATCGTTATCATTTTGCGACATTGGCTTCATGCTTAAAGTCGTACCCGAACGCGAAGGAACTTCAAGAGTATGGTTGTACAACCCGATACCCCGGGGCTTAATGACCCGGGAAATGGGCGTCGCCTAGCACTTGATGTTGGAACCGTGCGCATTGGAGTCGCAGTCTCTGACTCAAACGCCAGCTTGGCGTTGCCCGTTGAAACTGTGTCCCGCGAAACCGGCTTCAAAGATCAGGACAAAGGTGACATCGACCGTATCTTGGAGCTCATCCGTGAGTACCACGTTGTGGAAGTTGTGGTTGGCCTACCGCGCGATTTGCAGGGCAATGGTTCTAAAAGCGTGAAACATGCGAAGGAAATTGCGTTTCGCATCCGCCGTAGGCTGGGAAAAGATGAAACGATAGGGCAACCACCTGTTCGGATGGCTGATGAGCGTTTGACTACGGTCGCCGCGACTACAGCTTTGCGGGCGTCAGGGGTTTCCGAAAAGAAGGGCCGCAAGGTTATTGACCAAGCAGCCGCAGTAGAGATTTTGCAATCTTGGTTGGATGCGCGCCACAATGCGCTGCAATCAGATGCAACCACCCACGAGCCTTCAATAGCAGGAGACTAGTTACGTGAGCCGAAACCAAGAACGAATCGGACGCTCTATGGAGCCCAAGTACGTCAAGCGTCGTCAACGCGGCCTTGCCGTCGTCCTGGCCTCTGTCGTTCTAATCATTGGCGCCTTGGGCTACATAGGGTTCCGCCTGTTTGGAGGAGGAAGTAGCTTGGACTACGAAGGCACCGGCAACGGAACTGTACAGTTGGTACAGGTTCCTGAGGGCTCGTCGATGAGCGAGCTTGGGCCTGCTCTTGTAGAGAAGAACGTGGTCAAGACCGCAGAGGCATTCTCCTCGGCGGCCAACAGCAATCCCCGCGCAAGCCGCATTCAGCCGGGCTTCTACCGTCTCCAAGAGGAGATGAGTGCGAAGGCCGCAGTGGATGCCCTGCTCAAGGACGAGAACAAGATTGATCCTCTGGACGTTCAGGGTGGCGCAACGCTTTCCGACGTCAAGGTGGTCGGCGGGGATGTCCGCTACGGCATCTTCTCGCAGATTGCCAAGGTTTCCGAGCAAGAGGGTGGCTCTGTCACCAAGGAAGATCTGGAGAAGGTCGCTGCGACGGTGGATCCCGCCGAGCTCGGCGCACCTGAGTGGGCACTGGAGAAGGTGCGCTCTCGTGGTGAAGACCCGAAGCGCTTGGAGGGCCTCATCGCTCCTGGCCAGTACGTGGTGGACCCGAACATGGATGCAAAGGACATCCTGAAGGACCTCATTGAGCGTTCGACCAAGCGCTACAACGAGACCGGCATCGTGGACCGAGCACAAGCAATTGGCAAGACTCCATATGAATTGCTGGTTGCAGCATCCCTGGTCGAGCGCGAGGCCCCAGCCGGTGAGTTCGGCAAGGTTGCCCGCGTCATCCTCAACCGTCTCGACGAGCCAATGCGCTTGGAGCTTGACTCCACCGTTAACTACGGCCTGCCGGACGTTGAGCTTGCAACCACCGATGAGGCACGCGCTGAGGTTACCCCGTGGAACACCTACGCCAAGGAAGGTCTTCCGGACACCCCGATTGCTTCCCCGTCCGTCGAAGCCATCGACGCTATGGAGCACCCAGCTGAGGGCAACTGGCTGTTCTTCGCCACGATTGATGCTCAAGGCACTACCGTGTTCACCGACAACTATGACGAGCATCTGGACAACGTAGATAAGGCCATCAACTCGGGCATCCTGGATACTCAACGCGAAGGTGCCCAGCAGGGCGGTGCGCAAGGCGAAGGACAGCCGGCTGAGCAACCTGCAGAACAGCCGGCGCAGTAGCGCGGGGCCGTGAAGACAGAACTTTAACGAGGAACGAGGGGATAGAGAATGCCACGTGCTGCAGTCCTTGGAAAGCCTATAGCGCACTCTCTTTCCCCTGTTCTGCATAACGCTGGGTACGCTGCTTTGTCGCTCAGCGATTGGGAATACACCCGATTCGAGGTCACCGCTGAAGAACTCCCGCGCTTTCTCGATGAGGCACCAGAGGATTTCCGTGGCTTCTCCGTCACGATGCCTGGCAAGTTTGCGGCACTCGAATACGCATCCCAGTGCACCGAGCGCGCGGAGCTCATCGGGTCGGCGAATACGCTCGTGCGAATCGACGACGGCTGGCGAGCAGACAACACCGACACCGAGGGCGTTTTAGGTGCTTTGAACGCGTTATTGGGGGACAAAACTCCCCATGCTGCGTTGCTTATTGGTTCTGGTGGCACGGCGCGTCCCGCACTGTGGGGGCTTGCCCAGCGGGGCGTTTGTGACGTAACGGTGCTCAACCGCTCCGACCGCATGGAGGAGCTGCGTCCTCTAGCCGGAGCTCTGGGTATCACCTTGCACAAGGCCACGTTTGATGATGACCTTGTCGCGTTGACTCGGGCGATGGACGTGATCGTTTCTACTGTTCCCTCTGCTGCACTCGAAGGACGTCTATTTGATCTCGCCCATGCGCCAGTCTTTGACGTTATTTATGATCCGTGGCCTACTCCTTTGACTATTCACGCGGCAGCAGACGGCTACGCCACTGTGGGCGGCCATGTCATGTTGGCGCATCAATCCTTTAGCCAGTTTGAGCAATTTACCGGACATACGGCTCCGCGTGAGCAGATGCAGATGGCGCTCAACGAAGCGCTGGGGCTTAACCAATAAAAGCCCGTCCCTGATGCCACTGCCTGGAATTCGCTAGGGTGTGGGGCTATGGGGGAAATCAGTGCTGTCATTGGTGCGCTGTGGGGTGCAGCGCTTATTTATTTTGATGTCCGTTTCAAGCGGCTTCCAGATTGGCTCACTCTGCCAGCGGCGGTGGCTTCGTTGCTGTTCTTTGAGCCGGCCGGACTCATCTGGCCTGGGATCTACCTAGCCTTGGCTTGTTGGCGAGGCGGTGTTGGCGGCGGCGATATCAAGTTGGCCTTCCCGCTGGGCATGTGGGTTACTCACGAGTGCGGCGTGATGGGGCAGCTCCTGGCGATGATGGGGGCGTCGCTAAGCACGGCTGTGTGGGGCACGTTGCGCAAAGACTCAGCGCCACCGCACGGACCTGGGATGCTGATTGCCGCAGCACTTTGTGTGATTGCGCTCTAAGTTTTACCCTGCTGGCACCACGGATTGCCTGTCGTGCGATAATTATCGGCATGCTTCGTTGGACTACCGCAGGTGAATCCCACGGCCAGGCGCTCATTGCCATGCTTGAGCACATGCCCGCCGGGGTTTCCGTTTCTCAGGATGACATTGCACTTCAGCTCTCTCGCCGCCGCCTTGGCTATGGCCGCGGTGCGCGAATGAAGTTTGAGGCCGATGAGCTAACGCTGCTCACCGGTATCCGTCACGGCAAGACCTTGGGCAGCCCCATTGCCATCATGATTGGAAATACCGAGTGGCCGAAGTGGACCACCATCATGTCCCCGGACGAACTCGATATGACCGATGAGGAAACCGTAAAGGCAATGTCCTCCGGCCGCGGCGCGGCTCTGACGCGTCCCCGCCCAGGGCACGCTGACTTTGCTGGAATGATTAAGTACGGTCACACTGAGGCCCGCCCAATCCTTGAGCGTTCTTCCGCCCGTGAGACCGCTGCCCGCGTTGCGGCGGCCACGGTTGCGCGCAACTTCCTGCGCGAGACCCTCGGTGTGGAAGTGGTTTCGCATGTTATCTCCATCGGTGCTTCCGAGCCGTACGTGGGGCCAACCCCCACCTTTGCGGATATCGAGGCCATTGACGCATCGCCGGTCCGCGCCTTCGATACAGCGGCTGAAGAATCGATGATTGAGGAAATCGAGGCTGCTAAGAAGCAGGGCGATACGCTCGGCGGAATCGTGGAGGTTGTCGTAGAAGGCCTGCCCATCGGCTTGGGCTCGCATATCTCCGGTGATGACCGCCTTGATGCACAGCTCGCAGCAGCGCTCATGGGCATCCAAGCAATTAAGGGCGTGGAAGTCGGAGACGGCTTTGAGGAAGCCCGCCGCCGCGGCTCTGAAGCCCATGACGAGATGGTGCGCGACGGTGACTCCGTTTCGCGTTTAAGCAACCGCGCTGGCGGCTTAGAAGGTGGTATGACCAATGGTGAGGCACTGCGTGTGCGCGCTGCGATGAAGCCGATCTCTACCGTCCCCCGTGCACTGAAGACCGTGGATATGGCCACCGGCGCGCCCGCCACCGGTATCCACCAGCGCTCCGATGTGTGCGCGGTTCCGGCTGCTGGCGTCGTGGCCGAGGCGATGGTTGCCTTGGTTCTCGCGCGTGCCGTCTTGGACAAGTTCGGCGGGGATAGCGTTGCTGAGACTAAACGCAATATCGATGCCTACAATGAGTATGTTTCCCAGCGTCTTGCTTTTGAACAGGAGTAAGTGATGACCACACCGGTTTCAGTAACTGGTAGCCCGCACCCGCGAGTCGTGCTTGTGGGCCCACCGGGTTCGGGTAAGTCCTCGATCGGACGCCGCTTAGCTAATGCTCTCAATTGTGAACTCATTGATTCCGATGTCTTGATTGAGGAGCGCGAATCTGTTGCCTGTGGCGAAGTATTTTCCTCGCTAGGCGAACTGGCTTTCCGCGAACTGGAGGCCGAAGTGGTCAAGGAAGCGTTGCAGTCTCGTGGTGTTGTGAGCCTAGGCGGTGGGGCGGTGCTTACTGACTCCACCCGCGAGCTGTTGGACCGCCACACGGTGGTATTTCTAGACGTCACTGCCGAGGAAGGGGTTGCGCGTACATTGGGCGATCCCAACCGCCCCGTGCTTGAAGCAGCGGACCCGCTGGCGCACTATGCATCGCTTCTCGACGCCCGCCGCCCGTACTACGAGGAGGTCTCTGACTTTAAAGTCCGTACCGGTGCGCGCACTCCGCAGCAGGTAGTGGGCGATATCCTCGGCTTCCTCGATACTCTCTAAGAAAGCGAACTCATGACCACGATTCCAGTTAATGGCCCCAATCCATACGAAGTTACCGTCGGCACAGGTTTGACCGCCGACATTGCGGACCGAGTAAAAAGCACCGGCGCAGGCCATGTAGGAATCGTGTTTCAACCGCCGCTAGCTGCCGCCGCACGTCAGCTCGCTGCGGAGGCTGAGGCGCGCAACGTCGTTGTCACTTTGCTACCAATTCCGGATGCTGAGGCTTCCAAGCGCCTAGAGGTGCTCGGTGGATTGTGGGACGAGTTGGGGGCAGCGAATTTTAGCCGCCGTGACGTCATTGTGGGCTTGGGTGGCGGCGCCACTACTGACTTGGCTGGTTTTCTCGCCGCAACGTGGATGCGCGGCATCAAGGTGATCCAGGTTCCGACCACGCTTTTGGCAATGGTCGATGCGGCAGTAGGTGGTAAGACCGGCATCAACACGGACGCCGGAAAGAACCTCGTGGGCGCCTTCCACGAGCCAGACTCCGTGTTCGTGGACCTTGACCGGCTCGTCACTTTGCCGGAAGAGGAAATCGTCGCCGGCTCCGCGGAGATCATCAAGACTGGTTTCATCCATGATCCCGTTATCATCGAGCGTTACCTCGCGGACCCCGCCGCCTGCCTGAATCCTTTGCAGACCCTTCCTGAGCTTATTGAGCGTTCCATCGCGGTCAAGGCCCGCGTGGTGGGCGAGGACCTCAAGGAAGCAGGTCTGCGTGAGACCCTCAATTACGGCCATACCTTTGGCCATGCGGTGGAGCTGCGGGAGAACTATACCTGGCGCCACGGGCGTGCGGTGGCGGTGGGCATGATGTTTATCGCGCAGCTATCTCATACACGCGGGCTTATCGACGCCGCGCTGCTTCAGACTCACAGCGACATCTTGGCATCGGTCGGTTTGCCAACCACCTACGAGGCCGGTCACTTCGATGAGCTTTATGCTGGCATGACCCATGACAAGAAGAATCGTGGTGGGCACATTCGTTTCGTAGCACTGACCGGAATCGGTCAGACCACCCGCATCGAGGACGCCACCATTGAGGAAATGCAGGCAGCCTACGCTGCCATTTCAAGAGAAAGCCGGTATAAGTGATGAAGATTTTGGTTCTCAATGGGCCTAACCTTAACCGCTTGGGCAAGCGCCAGCCGGAGGTTTATGGAAAGACCACGCTTGCGGACGTCGAAAAGCACGTGCGTGAAGTCGCAGGAAGCCTCTCCCCAGACCTCGAGCTCGAGTTCTTCCAGTCCAATCACGAGGGCGAACTCATCGACAAAGTGCACGAAGCTGCCGATGCCGGTTGGCCGGTCATAATCAACCCTGGCGGCTTTACCCATACCTCGGTGGCGCTGCGTGACGCGCTCGCTGAAGTAGCTGATGGCCCCGGTTTTGTTGAGGTACACATCTCAAACGTGCATGCGCGCGAAGCCTTCCGCCATCATTCCTATCTCAGCCCGATTGCGCGTGGTGTTATCGCCGGCCTTGGTGCTTACGGTTACGAGGCTGCCCTCGGTTACTTTCTACAGGACTAGTTCGAGGCGCCTAAATGCGGCAAGAATAGCCCCGAAGAGGTGAGCGCTACGGGCAGAAAAAGCAAAGACTGCGAGATATCGGTGGTCCTTGATGTATCTCTGTGACCCGCGCGATACCATGAGGTATCAAACATTGACGAAGGGACACCACATGGCACTCGCAGATACTCGCTTTAGCAATCGCCGCCGCAAACTCGCAGCGGAGCTTGCCGGTCAGCGCATCGACGCTGTTTTGATCACCCATCTGACCCACGTGCGTTACCTCTCGGGCTTTTCTGGCTCTAACGGTGGACTCTTCCTGCGCAAGGACCTATCCGCCATCATGGCAACCGACGGCCGTTACACCACGCAGATTGCCGAGGAAGTACCTGACCTGGAGGCCATCCTCGGCCGCGCTGTGGGCCCGGAGCTTCTCAAGCGCGTTGAAGGACCATTGCGTGTTGCTTTTGAAGCAGACTATGTTTCAGTTTCGCAGCTTGAAGCGCTAAAGAAGGCAGCGCCAGAGGACGTTGTACTCGTTCCTATTTCTGGCGTTATCGAAAAGATCCGTCTGGTAAAGGATCCAGTTGAACTAGAGCGCCTTGAGCAGATCGCAGCATTGGCAAACGAAGCCCTCGAAGGCCTCGTTGCTGCAGGGGAGATCGCGGTGGGGCGCACCGAGCGCCAGATTGCTGCGGACCTTGAGTATCGCATGCGCCAGCTGGGCTCGGAGCGAGTTAGCTTCGATACCATCGTCGCCTCTGGCCCTAACTCCGCCAAACCACATCACGGCGCTGATGATCGCGCTCTTGAAAGTGGTGACCTCGTCACCATCGATTTCGGCGCGCACCTGCGTGGTTTTAACTCCGATTGCACCCGTACCTTCGCTGTCGGCGAGCCAAACGAGTTTTCGCGTGAAATCTACGACGTTGTCCTGCGCGCGCAATTGGCAGGCGTTAAGGCTGCCGTGCCTGGCGCAAAGCTCGTCGACGTCGACGCAGCGTGCCGCGACATCATCGAGGAAGCCGGCTACGGCGAGTACTTCGTTCACTCCACCGGCCACGGTATTGGACTAGACGTTCACGAAGGACCGTCTGCAGCTAAGACGGGAACCGGTGAACTGGCTGAGGGGATGACCCTGACCATTGAGCCGGGTATTTACGTTCCCGGGAAGGGTGGTGTGCGCATTGAGGATACCCTCATCATTACGGGCGGCGCGCCGAAAATTATCACCGCATTCCCGAAGGAACTGCAGATCCTCTAGGGTACTTGGGAAAATTTGCCTACAGGCCGTGCGTACTTTTGCGCGGCCCCTGTTATGCCAGCGTGGCCGCATAAGGTATGCTGGAACACTGTTTTCACCACTATTTTAACTGGGAGTTTGATCCATGGCTGATACCACCGATTTCAAGAACGGACTCGTTCTCAAGATTGACAACAAGCTGCAGCAGATTATTGAGTTCCAGCATGTGAAGCCGGGCAAGGGCCCAGCATTCGTGCGTACCAAGCTCAAGGACGTTGTTTCCGGCAAGGTCACCGACAAGACCTTCAACGCAGGCGTCAAGGTTGAGACCGCAACGGTGGATCGCCGCGATATGACCTACCTGTACAACGATGGTCAGAACTACGTCGTCATGGACGACAAGACCTACGAGCAGTTCGAGCTGCCTTTCGACAAGTTCGGTGACGCAGGCAAGTTCCTGCTCGAGAACATGCGCGTGCAGGTTTCCTTCCACGAGGGTGAGGCTCTCTTCGGCGAGCTGCCAATCTCCGTCGACCTCAAGGTTGAGCACACCGAGCCAGGTTTGCAGGGCGATCGTTCCTCCGGTGGCACCAAGCCAGCTACCCTCGAGACCGGTGCTGAGATCCAGGTTCCACTCTTCATCGAGATCGGCAACGTTCTCAAGATCGATACCCGTACCGGCGAGTACCTCTCCCGCGTCAACAACTAAGAACGCTAGGGTTTCTTCGTGTCTGAGCAAAAAGACGTCAATTACAAGCGCCACACGGCCCGCTACCGCGCGCGCCGTCGTGCCGCTGACATCATGTACGAGGCTGAAAACCGTGATGTTGATCCCGTGGCCATCATCGAGGATCGAGTCTCGCTGGCACGCGATCATGACAATGGCGTAGCCCCAGTCGCTGAGTACACGCAGATCATCGTCAAGGGTGCCGCTGAAGAACTCGACGTCATTGACGAGACCATCGAGCGCTACCTCTCCGCGGACTGGGAGCTGCACCGTATTCCAGCAGTGGACCGCGCCATCATGCGCGTGGCCGTGTGGGAGATCCTCTTCAATGAGGATGTTCCCAACGCCACGGCGCTAGTCGAGGGCGTTGAGCTAGCCTCCGAGTATTCAAATGACCAGGCTCCGCCTTATATCCACGCTGTGTTGGATGACGTTATCCAGGCCCAGTCGGCCGATAACCCGATGTCTGTGGCAGCCGAAGAGGCGTCGGCACAAGATTTTGAAGACGAGTTCGATTCTCAAGACTAAGCCGCATTGGGCAAAGCAAAAGCGCTGTTACCTACTGAAAGGTAACAGCGCTTTTGTTGTATGTGGGCCACTCGAGGGGCCCACAGGAGCTTAGAGGAGCGAGGAGAGGAACTCCTGGGTGCGCGGGTGCTGCGGGTTGTCGATGACCTGCTGCGGAGTGCCAGATTCGATGACTTGGCCGCCGTCCATGAAGAAAATCTTGTCGGCGACTTCTCGGGCAAATCCCATTTCGTGGGTGACCACCAGCATGGTCATGCCGCCCGCAGCGAGTTCCTTCATGACGCGCAGGACTTCGCCCACCAGCTCAGGGTCGAGAGCTGAAGTCGGCTCATCGAAAAGCATCAGCTTCGGGTCCATCGCCACGGAGCGAGCGATAGCAACACGCTGTTGCTGGCCACCGGAGAGCTGTACTGGGTAGGCGTCAGCCTTATGTGCAAGGCCCACCTGCTCGAGTAGCTCCATGGCGCGCTTTTTTGCTTGTTCCACAGGCTGCTTTTTAACATGGACGGGAGCCTCGATGATGTTCTCGAGGACCGTGCGGTGCGCGAAGAGGTTGAACTGCTGGAAAACCATGCCGATGTCTGCGCGTTGGGCTGCTGCTTCCTTCTCGGAAATCTCGTACAGCGCTCCGTCACGCTCACGATAACCGATGAGGTCACCATCTACGTAGAGCCTGCCTGCCGTAACCTTTTCAAGGTGGTTGCAGCAACGCAGGAACGTCGACTTACCGGAGCCCGAAGGGCCGAGAAGGCACGCGACCTCGCCGGGCTGAACTTCCAAGGTAATGCCTTTGAGCACGTTGAGGCTTCCGAAGGACTTGTGTACGTTCTGTGCGGAAATCATTGGCGTTGCCATTACTTTTTAACCTCTGGGATGACGGAAACGTTGTGGGGGATGGTGCCCTCGGCGTCGGCAAGCGCGGCGAGCTGGCGAGCAGTGAGCTCACGAGTAGCACCACGGTCGAAACGACGCTCCAAGAAGTACTGCGCGATCATCAGCAGGGAGGTGATGACGAGGTACCAGGTTGCTGCCACGAGGAGCAGTGGAATTGGCTCGAAAAGCGCTGCAGAAATGTCCGTAGCGCGGCCGAAGATCTCGTAGGTATACGGAACTGCCACGACCAACGAAGAGGTCTTCAGCAAAGAGATGAACTCGTTGCCTGTCGGCGGAATGATGATGCGCATTGCCTGTGGAAGGACGGTGCGGCGCATGGTCATCCACCAGCCCATACCAAGTGCTTTAGAGGCTTCCTTCTGGCCTTCGGGAACGGCTGAGATACCAGAACGTACAATCTCGGCCATATACGCAGCTTCGTTAAGGCCCAAGCCCAAGACCGAAAGCAGGAAGGCGTTGGTCAAAACGCTGGCGAGCGAAATCTCGGTGAAACCAAGGTTGATGGACTGGTACAAAGCAGAAAGCAGGCCCCAGAACACCAGCTGCACATAGACTGGCGTGCCGCGGAAGATCCAGAGGAAGAGCCAGGCGACGCCTTGGAGAACCGGGTTCGGTGACATCCGCATCACAGCGAGGATGGCACCTCCTACGACGCCGATGATCATCGCCAGTGCTGTAATTGCCAAGGTGTGTAGGGAAGCAACTGCGATGCGGCTATCGAAGAGGTACTGGAAATAGGTATCCCAGCCGAAGGCTTCGTTGCGGGCGGAACTGATAACAAACCAGACGCCGAGCAACACCAGAATCGTGGCAAAAACCCAGCGCCAGGGGTGGCGCAGCGGGCGGGCTTGAATCTCTTTGGGCTCAGCGGCCTTGTTAGACCGTGCCGACTTGGTGGCTTTAGGGGCCTGTGATGGGTTAGTCATTGACTGGCCTTTCATTAATCATTGCCTCTTCCACGAGGCCATCGCTGATGCCCCAGCGTTCCAAGATCTTCTGGTATTCACCGGTTTCGATGAGGTGGTTGAGCGCCGCGGCAACTGCGGGGCCAAGCTTCGAGTCTTTAGGTACAGCGAAGCCATAAGGTGCGGCGTCAAACATGTCACCGACCATTCGCATTTTTCCGTCGGAACGGTTGACAGCCCACGAGGAAACAGGGGAGTCCGCGGACATTGCGTCGGCGCGGCCCATGATGACGGCGAGCGCAGCGTTGTCGCTCGTATCGTAGGAAAGGATGCGGAGGTCGCCGCCGCATGCGTCCTTCTTGGGAATGACGTCGTCTGTCTCTGAGACGGTGGTGCGCTGAACCGCCACGGTCAGCCCGCACGGGTTCGAAGGGTCGACGCGTTTGATACCGTCTGTGCGTTCCGCCCACTGGATGCCTGCGTAGAGGTGGTCGATGAAGTCGAAGTTCTTTCGGCGTTCCTGGTTGTCGGTGAAGCCAGATGCGCCGATATCGATCTGACCCGACTGGACGGCCGGCAGGATCATCGAGAAGTCCTGCTCAACAGGCTGGAATTCAAGGCCCAAGATGTCGGCGATAGCCTTCATCATGTCCATCTCCACGCCGACGATTGCACCATCGGAGTCTTTGAACTCGAATGGCGCAAAGGGAGGGTTAGTGCCTGCCGTCAGGACTCCATCGGCGTCGTCGTAAAGCGCGGCGATTTCTGGAACTTTGTCCAGGCGCGGTTCTTCCCAGCCATCAGGAGTCGAGGACTCGACGTTTGTTACGCAGCCAGCAGCGAGCATCGCGCAGGCGAGTAACCCGCCGCTGGCAGCAATCTTTTTATACATGGTCTTAGCCTTGCTTTTCTGGCACGTGGTAGTTCTTAGCCTTGCGGGCGTCAATAAAAATGAAGATCGAAACGATGATCGCTCCCAAGATAAGCATCACCACAATGAGGCCACTCGAAGCATCTTGGTCCGCACCCCATGGCCACAGCGCACGCAGCGAGCCGAGCATGAAGCCGGCCATAGCTGCCAGGGTTGGCCCACGATGGTTGTCCAGAAGGTAGTTGAGCACCTTCACAAACGCAGCAAGTCCGCAAAGTGCGCCTAACGCAAAGACAGCGATGGTGCCCATCTCGCGGTCTGAAACAGCACCGATAATTGGCTGATAAAGACCCATGGTGAGCAAAATCAGGGAGCCAGAAACACCGGGGAGGACTAAAGCACACACGGCGACCATCGCGGCGAAGAAGACGACGATGAGCGATGGGTTCTCAACAGGATCGGAAGTAAAACCGGTTACGAAGAAAATTGCTGCTGCCGAGATGATAAAGGCCACTATTGATGAAAACTTGAATCGCTCGTCCCTGTCGATCATTGTCAAAGGCACGAAAATGGAGACGGCCACCATTCCGAGGAATAATGCGTTAGAAACGGAGACCTGATTTTCGACGAAGTTATGGAGAATCGTGGAGAATCCAAAAACGGCCGCGAACATGCCGACCGCAACCGACGCGAGGAAAGCCCATTCAACCTTCTTGAGCCGGCCTGAGATGAGGAAGTTAGCATTGTGCAGCGCGCGTTCGTAGATGCCCACGATGAGCGCAACCGTGCCGCCCGAGATGCCAGGAACTAATTCAGCCGAGCCAATGAGTGTGCCGCGAATGGCGTTGAGTACAAATTGCATGTTTTCGAAACTAACCTCTTGGTGCTCTCATTCTCGTTCTGACGTGCCGTAATGGTTAAAGAATTTACTCAAAATGCTGATTAATTCATTTAATCCGCGGTGCCGACATTACATGATAAATACCTTCAGTCTTATATTATTCATAGATCCTGCTCTAAGCAAAAGCCTGTTTACTGCTAAAAAGTATTGATTGAGCTGAGCATAGATGCGGGAAACACGCATTTTACTCTGGGGGAATTAGGGGATAGGTGGTGAAAGCGCAGCTGGCTACTCCCTCCCAAGGGCTGCCGTATTTTGGCGCGCGCAGCCCGTGATAACTGGCACCGTTGAACGCGAATAGTTTCTGCGATGTGAAAAAACCCTCGCACCTAGGCAATAAAGCGCACGGATGCGAGGGTTTGTTGGTGCCCCTGGTGAGACTCGAACTCACACTGAATGGGTTTTGAATCCATTGCCTCTGCCAATTGGGCTACAGGGGCGTGCAACGTTGTGTTGACTGAAATGAAGTTTAGCGCAGTCGTCGAACCAAATACTAATCAGGTGGGGGTAAAGGCTCTAAGATGGGGCGAGTGACTTCTTCGACGACCAAAAACTCCAGCAACAAACCGCGACTTCTGCTCATTGACGGCCACTCCATGGCCTTCCGCGCCTTCTATGCGCTGCCTGCTGAAAACTTCGCAACGTCGGGCGGCCAGCACACCAACGCGGTGTACGGATTCCTTTCGATGCTTGCGAACATTATCGCCGAGGAAAAGCCCGAGTATGTGGGCGTTGCCTTCGATGTGGGCCGCAAGACCTTCCGTACCGAGATGTTTCCCGAATACAAGGCGCAGCGGGAAGCTGCCCCAGAGGAATTCCGCGGCCAGGTCGATCTCATTCGCGAGGTGCTGGGCACTCTGGGCATTACGACACTGTCACGTGAGAACTTTGAGGCCGACGATATCGTAGCCACCCTGGCAACCCAGGCCACGGATTTTGAAACCCTCATCGTCACCGGTGACCGCGACTACCTGCAACTGGTTAACGAGGACACCACAGTCCTGTACCCGATGCGCGGCGTATCGACCCTGCACCGCTTCACCCCGGATGCAGTGGTGGAGAAGTATGGCTTGACCCCTCGGCAATATCCGGACTTCGCTGCGCTGCGTGGCGACCCCTCCGATAACTTGCCGTCGGTTCCGAAGGTAGGTGAGAAGACCGCAACAAAGTGGATTCTCGAGTACGGCTCCCTCGAGGGCCTCATCGAGCATGCCGAAGATATTAAGGGCGTGGCGGGACAGAACTTCCGCGATCGCATCGAGCAGGTGCGCATGAACCGCAAACTGACCCAGATGATCACAGACATGGATCTGGAGGTGGCCCCGGCGGATCTGCAGTTCAAGGGTGCAGCAGTGTCTGAGGTTGCGGAGCGTTTTGACGCGCTCGAGTTCGGCGGCGGGCTCCGCGAGCGTGTCCTTGATGCGATTCCAAATGACGGTGGTGAGGCACCTGCACAAACAGAAGTGCCTACGCAGGAGACGGAGATCGTCGATGCGCCGCTGAAGCAGTGGCTCAAGGACAAGAAGGACGTCGCTGTGTTCGTACAGGGCGACGGGCGTCCGGGCCGCGGGGACGCGAGCGCAATTGCGCTTGTCGACGCCGATTTCCACGGCATGCAGCTCGAGCTCGGCGAACTCAGCGCCGAAGACGATGCAGCACTCGCCCAGTGGCTTACTTCGGATGCGCCCAAGTATTTCCACGAGGCCAAAGCAGCGTTCCATATGCTTGCTGGCCGTGGCATCGAGCTGCGCGGCATTGCGCACGACACTGCAATTGCTGCGTACCTGCTGCGCCCTGGGCAGCGCACCTATGAGCTGTCAGATGTTTATCAACGACACCTTAAGAAGACGCTCGGTCAAGCCAGCGATCAGCTGTCACTGCTAGACGATACGTCCCTGGTGGACCAGGCCGCAGCCATCATGGAGCTGGCCGCAGAACTTACAAAGCAGCTGCAAGCCATCGATTCCTTTGAGCTCTACACCGACCTCGAGCTTCCGCTCGTGGGAATCTTGGCCCGCATGGAGGCCACCGGTATTGCCGTGGACGTGGAGATTCTGGAAACTCAGCTCGACGCCTTCATTGAGCAGGTAGCCGAGCAGGAACGTGCTGCTCGTGAGCTGGCTGGCGACGACTCGCTGAACCTGAACTCACCTAAGCAGTTGCAGGCCGTGCTCTTCGAAACTTTCGAGATGCCAAAGACCAAGAAGACCAAGACGGGCTATTCCACGGCTGCCAAAGAGATTGAGCAGCTTGCCGTGAACCACCCGCACCCGTTCCTTGATCACCTGTTAGCACACCGTGAGTACCAGAAGATGAAGACCACCCTCGAAGGTCTCATCAAGACTGTGCAGCCAGACGGCCGAATTCACACTACCTTCAATCAAACGGTGGCATCGACAGGCCGTTTGTCTTCGACGGAACCCAACCTGCAGAACATTCCTGTGCGCACGGAGGCGGGCCGCCAGATCCGTTCTGCATTCATCGTGGGCGAGGGCTTTGAAACCTTGATGACTGCCGACTACTCACAGATCGAAATGCGCGTCATGGCTCACCTATCTGAGGACCCCGGTCTCATCGAGGCTTACCGGGCAGGGGAGGATCTGCACAACTACGTGGGGTCTAAGGTCTTCGACGTGCCCGTCGACGAGGTCACCCCAGAGCTGCGTCGCCGCGTGAAGGCCATGTCCTATGGTCTGGTCTACGGCCTGTCTGCCTTTGGTCTTTCCCAGCAGCTGGGCATTCCTGCGCGTGAAGCTAAAGAAATCATGGAAAACTACTTCGAGCGCTTCGGTGGCGTGAAGCGCTACCTAGATAACGTGGTGGAGAAGGCACGCAAGGACGGATACACAGCAACCGTGTTCGGGCGACGCCGTTACCTCCCTGAACTCAACTCGGATAATCGCCTCGCGCGTGAGAACGCCGAGCGCGCAGCGCTCAACGCCCCTATCCAGGGCACCGCAGCCGACATCATCAAGGTAGCCATGATTCGCGTCGATAATGCGCTGCGCGATCTTAAGTCCCGAGTGCTACTCCAGGTGCACGACGAACTTGTCGTCGAAGTTGCGCCGGGGGAGGCGGATGAGGTTAAGAAGATTCTTGAGCGCGAGATGGACTCCGCAATTGAACTCACCGTGCCGCTGGAGGTTTCCGCCGGCGCGGGCAAGGATTGGGACGCCGCAGCGCACTAAGGCGCGGCAATCACTGGTCAGTCACTCGACAGGACCGGCCCCGCAACTCCACGCGCGGGGCCGCGCTACGCCGCGCGCTGGCGGCGTTCGACGAGACAGTTAGCCACCATGTCGAAAGGCGTTTGACCAGTGGTCAACACGGAGAGACCAAGGATTCCGAGCACGATAGTCTCGACGTGAGGGACCCCGGTTAAGGAAATCAGGGTCAGCAGAATCCAGGCGTTGCGCAGGGCCGCGCTCCACCAACCGGGTTTGTCTGTGATGACTTCGAGCTGCAAGGACCACTTTCCAAGCGAGGTCCGGGTGCGTGCCTCGCAGATCACTCGATAAAGGTAAAAGACCACAGCGAGGGCCGCGATGTCGTAGATCGCGCCTACTCGCCCAGTTATCGGGGCGTCGAAAAGCGCATTCACGCTCCACCTCACCACCATGATCATGGCCGCGGCGAGGAAGGCATCAATCCACCAAGCCACAACACGGCGCAGCGTGATACCGAGGCGTTCCTTAACCAAAATCTGCATGCAGTAGAGCCTACTCAACGGGTGTCTGCGCTAGACAATGGCGAGCAACTGCCACAGACCGTGAGTGTCGTCTGACGCAGACTGTGATCATTGTCTGACACAGACAAAAATGATTGTTCCCGGGAAAATCTCGCCACGTTCTCTTGACCACTGGCCCCAAGTCAGGTCAAGGTCCTCCGGCCACACGGGCTCGAGGATGTCTTCAATCAGGAATCCGCCGCGGGTTTGTAGCGCGCGCAGCCAGTCGCCTACGGTGCGGTGGAACTCAGCGTAGGTGAGGTTTCCCTCCGCGTCGCTCTCGATATAGGCGCGGTCGAAATACGGCAACTCCGCGGTGAGGTTCGCGGGATCGTCGGGGAAAATCCATCGCATCGGGTGGTTGGTGGAGAACACGAATCTCCCACCGGGCTTAAGTACGCGATGCACTTCCGCCAAGGCTTGGTCGATGTTCGCAATGAAAGGAAGGGCGCCAAAGGCTGAGAACACCACGTCGAATGAATCGTTGGAGTAGGGAAGCGCCAACACATCAGCCTGCACAAGCGGCAAGCCCCCAGGCGCGTGTGTCAGCATCCCGCGCGAAATATCGAAGCCCGTGGCAAACCGCGCGCGTCCTTGCAACCACGCAGTACACGGCGCAGAGCCGCACCCGAGTTCCAAAACTGTGGAAGTAGAGACGTCGCCAAGCAACTGCGCCTGCTCCTCGTGTAGCATCTCGGGACACCAGTAAAACGAGGACAAATATTCCTCGTGTGCCGCATGATAATCGCGGGCGTCGCTGTCCCAGAATTGACGATTCGCGTGCGACGGGGAGAAGCGTGGCGCGGGGGACTGTGAATCAGCAGACACTGAAGGGCTCCTTGAATGCGCGTTCCGCGTGTATATTTGCCGTTTTAGCTGCGCGGATGTAGTGTTGTACGGGCGTGTCTATGCCGTGGGTTGTCTAAGGCTTCCGTAGGAGGGCTTTATACATCGTCACGGCGGGATCGGAATCCATCCTAAACCATCGCCATTTGGCCTGTTTAGAGATGCTTTTCGAGAGACTCGTAACTGTCCAATTACGATCTCCTACATCACTTCGGAGCATTTCTACATATGCCAACTTCTAACACCCCTCAGGTTGCGATTAACGACATCGGAACCGCTGAGGACTTCCTCGCTGCTGTTGACGCAACCATCAAGTACTTCAACGATGGTGACATCGTCGAGGGCACCGTGGTCAAGGTTGACCACGACGAGGTCCTGCTCGACATCGGATACAAGACCGAAGGCGTCATCCCGTCCCGCGAGCTGTCCATCAAGCACGACGTCGACCCGGATGAGGTCGTCGAGGTCGGCGATCAGATCGACGCACTTGTTCTCACCAAGGAGGACAAGGAAGGCCGTCTGATCCTGTCCAAGAAGCGCGCACAGTACGAGCGCGCTTGGGGCGCAGTCGAGGAGCTGCACGCCAAGGAAGAGCCAGTTACCGGTACCGTTATCGAGGTCGTCAAGGGCGGCCTGATTCTGGACATCGGCCTGCGTGGCTTCCTGCCTGCTTCCCTCGTCGAGATGCGTCGCGTCCGCGACCTGGAGCCATACATCGGCCAGGAGCTGGAAGCAAAGATCATCGAGCTCGACAAGCAGCGTAACAACGTTGTTCTGTCCCGCCGTGCATTCCTCGAGCAGACCCAGTCTGAGGTTCGCTCCGAGTTCCTGCACCAGCTGCAGAAGGGCCAGGTCCGCAAGGGCGTTGTTTCCTCCATCGTCAACTTCGGCGCATTCGTCGATCTCGGCGGTGTCGACGGCCTGGTTCACGTTTCCGAGCTATCCTGGAAGCACATCGACCACCCGTCCGAGGTTGTCACCGTTGGCGACGAAGTCACCGTTGAGGTTCTCGACGTTGATCTCGACCGCGAGCGCGTTTCCCTCTCCCTGAAGGCTACCCAGGAAGATCCGTGGCGCGTATTCGCCCGCACCCACGCTGTGGGCCAGATCGTCCCGGGCAAGGTCACCAAGCTCGTTCCGTTCGGCGCATTCGTTCGCGTCGAGGAGGGCATCGAGGGCCTGGTTCACATCTCCGAGCTGGCTCAGCGCCACGTCGAGGTTCCAGACCAGGTTGTCACCGTTGGTCAGGAAGTCATGGTCAAGGTCATCGACATCGATCTCGAGCGTCGTCGTATCTCCCTGTCTGTTAAGCAGGCAGACGAGGACTACACCGAAGAGTTCGATCCGTCCAAGTACGGCATGGCTGACTCCTACGACGAGCAGGGCAACTACGTCTTCCCAGAGGGCTTCGACCCAGAGACCAACGAGTGGCTCGAGGGCTTCGACGAGCAGCGTCAGGCTTGGGAGGCGCGCTACGCCGAGTCCGAGCGTCGCTTCAACCTGCACACCGCTCAGATCGAGCGCAACCGTGCCGCAGCCGCTGAGGCTGCAGAGGCTAACGAGTCCTCCAACTACTCCTCCGAGTCCAACGATGCAGCTCCGGCATCCGAGGCACCGGCTGAGGTTGGCGGCTCCTTGGCTTCCGACGAGCAACTCGCTGCTCTGCGCGACAAGCTCGCTGGCAACTAAGTCTTAACTTTCAAGGCTTAAACAGCGCCTAGCTGAATGTGGGCCGCATCCTTCGTTCTTATTTGAACGCAGGATGCGGCCTTTTCGCGTAACCTGAACCTTTATGAAACTCATCGGACTCACCGGCGGCATCGGAAGCGGAAAGTCCACCGTTGCGCGTTTGCTCAAGGAACAGGGCTGGACTGTGGTCGACGCGGACCAGATCGCGCGGGACATCGTTGAGCCAGGCGAGCCGGCACTGACAGAGCTTGCTGAGGCGTTTGGCGCTGATATTATCCGCGAGGACGGAAGCTTGAACCGTGGTCTTCTGGCCACGCGCGCGTTTGGCGACGCCGCGTCGACGCAGCGCCTCAACGACATTACGCACCCACGAATCGAGGCTGAGACTCAGCGGCGGTTCGACGCTGCCCGCAGCGCTGGCGAGGAATTTGTGGTGTATGACATGCCATTGCTCGTGGACAAAGGTCTCCACACTGGGATGGATTACACCATCGTGGTCGACGTGGATGTGGCCACGCGTGTGCAGCGCCTCGTGGAGTTTCGCGGTCTTGATGAGACCGATGCGCGGCGCCGGATCGCAGCGCAGATTTCGGATGACGCGCGGCTGGCAGCCGCTGACTTTGTCATTGATAACAACGGTTCCCTTGAGGAACTTCCTGGGCAAGTTGAACGTGTGGTGCATGAAATCGCCGTTAAGAAATAGATTGTTGCAGGCTTTTCTTAAGACAACTAATTTTCATTATTGATGTAGACAAAATTTACGCAGTTCTCTTTTTGTGTTCATTTTGGTTTCTTAGTGTCTGCTCCTATGGGGACGTGGGACGTAGGGCCATTTGATAATCATGCCGCTTGTGAGTTGCTTGCGGAGCTTCGTGATGGCACCTTCGATTTCGAGCATTTCAAGAGATCCTGCGCTGATAGTCCCCTTGACGTAGATGAAGCTGAAATGGTTATTGCGCTGGGAGCGCTAGTGAATACTCCGCAGGATCGGCTGCCCAACGGCGTGTCAGCTAAGGAATTGAAGTCGATTTGTACTCCGCAGTCGCGAGCGTGGTTGCGAAAGAAGATTAATTCGACCTTGGAGCCTGAAAGCTCGCCTGTTTATGCGCTGTGGGAAACAACAGGGGAGTTGGAGATCTGGGTGCAGTCGGTTCGTGCGTCTTTGCCCTAGGTGGCCGAACACGATAAAGCGCGTTTAGCCGCGCAATGGTTGCCAAGAAATAGCGCTAGACTGGCCGTCATGGCTTTTGCAGCAGAACATCCCATTTTGCCCGTCTCTGAACACCGTCCCGTTGGAGAGGTGGAGCGGCGATCCGCAAAATTCAAGGTGGAGTCAGAGTTTCAGCCCTCGGGCGACCAGCCGGCTGCCATCGCTGAGCTCGACGAGCGTCTCAGTAGAGGCGAGCGCGATGTTGTGCTCATGGGTGCAACCGGTACAGGCAAATCAGCTACAGCAGCGTGGCTCATTGAAAAGCAACAGCGTCCCACGCTCGTCATGGCCCCAAACAAGACCTTGGCAGCGCAATTGGCTAACGAGCTGCGCCAGCTGCTCCCACACAATGCGGTGGAGTACTTCGTCTCCTACTACGACTACTACCAACCAGAGGCCTATATCGCGCAGACGGATACCTACATTGAGAAGGATTCCTCCATTAACGAGGACGTCGAACGCCTGCGCCACGCCGCGACTTCCTCACTGCTTTCTCGCCGCGACGTTGTCGTTGTTTCCTCCGTGTCTTGTATCTACGGTCTGGGCACGCCGCAATCTTATTTAGACCGTTCGGTGATAATCGAGGAAGGCGAGGAAATCGACCGCGACCGCTTCCTGCGCCTTCTTGTGGATATTCAATATGAGCGCAACGATGTGGGCTTTACTCGTGGTACTTTCCGCGTGAAGGGCGATACGGTCGACATCATCCCGGCCTACGAGGAACGTGCGGTACGGATTGAGTTCTTTGGTGATGATGTTGACGAGCTCTATTACATCCATCCGCTGACGGGCGACGTCCTCGAGCGCGTCGACGAGGTGCGAATCTTTCCAGCTACGCACTATGTGGCTGGTCCAGAACGCATGGCAAAGGCAGTGGAAGATATCAAGGCGGAACTTGCCGAGCGGCTCGCCGACCTAGAAAACCGCGGCAAGTTACTAGAGGCGCAGCGTCTGCGCATGCGTACCGAGTACGACCTAGAGATGATTGAGCAGGTTGGCTTCTGTTCCGGCATTGAGAACTACTCCCGCCACATTGACGGGCGCCCGGCAGGTTCCGCACCAGCTACGCTGCTGGACTACTTCCCAGAGGACTTCCTGACCATCATTGACGAGTCTCACGTAACCGTTCCGCAGATTGGCGGCATGTTCGAAGGCGACATGTCCCGCAAGCGCAACCTTGTGGAATTCGGGTTCCGCCTGCCGTCAGCTACGGACAACCGTCCGCTAACCTTCGACGAATTCGAAGAACGCGTTGGCCAGACCGTCTACATGTCCGCAACCCCAGGCAACTTCGAGCTCACGGCCTCCCAAGGCGAGTACGTGGAGCAGGTTATTCGCCCAACCGGCCTTATTGATCCGAAAGTCACAGTCAAGCCGACCAAGGGCCAGATCGACGATCTCATCGATGAGATTCGGCAACGCACGGCAAAGCAAGAACGTGTGCTCGTCACCACGCTTACCAAGCGCATGGCCGAGGACCTCACGGATTACCTGTTGGAGCACGGCGTTAAGGTTCGCTATCTCCACTCAGACATCGATACCTTGCAGCGCGTGGAGCTGTTGCGCCAGCTGCGCTTGGGCGAGTACGACGTCCTCGTGGGCATCAACCTGCTGCGTGAGGGACTTGACCTTCCCGAGGTTTCTTTGGTGGCCATCCTTGATGCCGATAAGGAGGGCTTTCTGCGCTCGACGACGTCTCTTATCCAGACCATTGGCCGTGCGGCGCGAAATGTCTCAGGCGAGGTCATTATGTACGCGGACAAAATAACTGACTCGATGCAGGAGGCCATTGAGGAAACCGAGCGACGCCGCGAGAAGCAAATTGCCTATAACGAGGAACACGGAATTGACCCGCAGCCGTTGCGCAAGAAGATCGCGGACATTCTGGACCAGGTCTACGAATCCGATGGGGAAGAGGCCGCCGCAAGTGACCCAGCCGCGCTGATGGATAAGCCTGATGTCTCCACGATGGCAGTCGATGAGGTACAAAAGCTGATCGACGACCTCACCGCCCAGATGGGCGCTGCGGCTCGTGAACTCAAATTTGAGCTGGCGGGCCGGCTACGTGATGAGATTGCGGATCTCAAGAAAGAACTGCGCGGTCTCAAGGAAGCGGGAATCTAAAAGAGCTTAAAGGTGAAGCGTGGGCGACACGGTCGCAAAATTGTGAGAAAAACAGCACGTTGATTAATGCGTCAAAATTGACACGTCGAGTAACGAGTCAGTCACAAAATTGTTAGACTAGCGATTGCGCCTTTAAAGCATAAGCAATTTGCATATTCTGCATCATCACTTGGGGCTAAGGCCCCTAAAGAAAGGTCATCATGAGCGATTACAACAAGATCGTGGTTGGCACCGACGGATCCAAGTCCTCCCTCCTCGCAGTGGAGCGCGCCGCCAAGATCGCCGCAGCATTCGATGCAACTCTAATCATCGGTTGTGCTTACTACGAGAACCAGGAGCAGGCTTCCAAGACCTTGCGCCAGGATTCCGTGACCATTCTGGGTGACGAGAAGGCAGAGGCTAACCTGCAGGCGGGCAAGGAGCACGCCGAGAAGTTCGGTGTTGCTAAGGTTGAGACCGCGGTTCGCCCTGGCACCCCAGTCCAGGCACTGATGTCCATCGTCAACGATAACAACGCTGACCTACTCATCGTCGGTAACCGCGGCATCAACTCCCTGACCGGCCGTCTGCTGGGTTCCGTTCCGGCCGATGTTGCTCGCCAGTCCGATTGCGACGTCATGATCGTCCACACCGTGAACTAAGAACCTGTGCCGCCCAAGCGGCAGCAGATAAGGCCTAGGGCTCCTCACTGAGGAACCCTAGGCCTTTATTTTTTTAAATCCGCTGTGCTCGCCGGCCTATGCACCGGGACCGGACGCATTGTTGGTGTCTTAGCTGTCGGAGTCGTACACCTCACTGTTGATTTCGGGCTCGATGCCGCGCATCTTGGCAGCCAAGGTGTGGCCATTTTCGCCCTGAATTAGTGGAATCGAAAAAGAGCCTTCCTCATTCGCGTCCGCGAGTGGTGCTAAAGAACCGTGGGAGAGCAGTTGCTCTTGCGGGGAGAGGTTGCGTATTGCTACCGCCGCTACCCGGTCCGGATGCTCGTTGGCGGCGTCGCCATAGGTGAGCGGGTCATGCTGCCCGTCGTCACCAATAAGCAGCCACTTCATCCACGGGAAAGCGATGAAGAGGTTACGCAGCTGCACGCGTTTGTGCTCCTGACCGTTGCGGAAGAGACCGGTAGGAGTTGGTCCCCAGTCCGTCAATAGCAATGGCCCCTTAGGGAAGCCGTTATTTTCCATGAAGGTGACCAAGGTATCGTAGGTATTCCATGCACCCGTGGACAAGTAAATGAACGGCATGTCGGGGTGCTTGGCACGCAGCTCTTGGTAGAACCCAGCCATGCCCTCTACAGGCTGACGGGTGTTGGTTCGCTTGACCCAGGAATTCCAAGCTGCCGTCATAGCGCGTGGAAGCCACGTCACCATAACAGTGTCATCGATGTCGCTGACCACGCCCAGAGGCGAGTCTTCCGAGACAATGAGTACCTCAGCGGTGATTGGCTCTGCGCCTGCAGCATCAATAGTGACTTCGTGCCAGCCGGCCGCAAGGCCATGCTCATGAACCAAAATGTCCACGTAGCCGTTGTAGTTAGTGTGCCCGGTTACAGTCTTTCCGTTTACGGTCACTGAAACATCGAGGTTGGCCACCTGGATAGTAAAGAACTGCCGGTAGCCTCGCTGTGCCCAAGTCTCATTTTCTGTGGACTCAGGGTCATGCATGAGAACACGGCCCAAGACGTGAACAAACTCGGTGTTGCCATATCCGGCATAACCCGAAAGCTTGGGTACCCATCCTTTGCGGGTGGAACGTCGCAAAGCTGCCGAGTTGGAAGCGCGTTCAATTTTACGTGCGATGTCAGATAAAGCCATGCCCACCAGACTAGTGGAAGATTTCCTGCCACCGTCCGGCCAACGTCAAGGATTGCGTGGCGCGAGTTACCGCAACATACAGATTTTGCAAGCCTTGTGGAGAGGCCGCAACGATGTCGTCAGGATCCACTACGACCACATGGTCGAACTCAAGTCCTTTAATGTCCTCGACGTTTTCCCGCGTGATAACAGCATTCAGCCGGCCATCTTTGTCTGTGAAAGTGCCGGGTACGTAGTCTCGTGTCTCTGTCGCAAATTCGACGGGCACACCATCTCGAACCGCCACGGCGGGCGTCGATTGGGGGTTAATAAGCTCCAATAACGAATTGGCCAAATCTGCAATTGGCTGGGGAGTGCGGTAGTTGACGGTCAATTGATGATGCCGGAAACGCTTCGCTACAAAAGGTTCTAAGGCTTCAGCCCAGTCATCAACTCCAGCAGGAGCACCAGTCTGCGCGGTGTCACCCACAAGCGTCATCCACCGAGAAGGGCTGCGACGGAATAGCATCCGCCACTCCATGGGGCTGAGTTCTTGCGCTTCGTCAACGATGATGTGTCCGTAAGCCCAGGTGTAATCCTCCTGCGCACGTTCGGCCGTGGTGCGGTTGTCGCTTACTTCCTGGCGGCGCGCGAGGGTCTCTGCGTCGATGACGTCGTGTGCGGACAAGATCTCCGCATCGAACATGTCGTCATCGTTGTCGGTCGAGTCAGAGGAAGTCAGAATATCGAGCGCATCCTCCGCATCGGCAACCTGTTCACGCCAGGCTTTGTCCGCGGCTGCCTTCTCCTCCTCTGGGTTTGGCATACCGATGAGGACCGCTAGCTCGTCCAACAAGGCCGCATCCGATGCAGTCCACGCATCACCTTGCGCGCGGTACAGGGCTTCACGGGTCTCAGAATCATAGTCGCTGGCGGCAGCGTCAATTTGCTCCTGGGAGGACAAGAGATCAGCCAGAACTGTGCGCGGGTCGAGCGTGGGCCAAAACTGTTCGATGAGTTGCTGCACCTGCGGCTCATCCACCAGATCGTCATGCAGCTGATCGACGTCGGCGCGGGACAGGAGATTCTTACCGCCCAACGGGTCCGCACCAATTCTTTGTGCCATCTGTTGTGCGAGGGACTCGATGAGATGCTCAGAAAATGCTGCTTGCGCATCGTTGTGCGATTTGCGGGAGCGGCGGGCACGAGTGCGTGCCGCCTTGACCATTGCAGCATCGATATCCAATTCCAAGTGCTCTGCGGTAATGCACTGGGTGTCAGTGGGCAGGGTCTGGTAGTTCTTCACCGCGGCGGACAGGATATCCACCATTGCTTCAGAACCCTTGATCTCGCGCCCGAGTAGTGGCTCTTGATGGGTTGGCGTGATGCCTGGGAACAGGTCACCCACGGTGGAAAGAACCACGCCGGTCTCGCCGAGTTCCGGAAGAACGCGGGAGATGTAGTCCAAGAAGGTGGAGTTCGGGCCGACGATGAGCACGCCAGTGGCAGCCAGTTGTTCGCGATGGGTGTAGAGCAGATACGCCACTCTATGGAGCGCCACTGCGGTCTTTCCTGTGCCGGGTCCGCCCTCAACTACGAGGACGCCGCGGGTATTGTCGCGGATGATCTCATCTTGTTCGCGCTGGATGGTCTCCACGATGGATTCCATGTGGCCCGTACGTGCTCGCTGGAGTGCTTGGTAGAGCGCGGATTCACTGGCAACGCCTGCGCTTTCCGACGCCGTGCCTGTACCTGAGAGGACCTCATCGTTGATGTCCGTAACGAGGCGGCCTTTGGTACGAATGTGCCGGCGGACGGTGACGCCCTCTGGCTGCGCCGTGGTCGCAAGGTAGAAGGGGCGGGCCATTGGTGCACGCCAGTCGAGGAGGAGCGTCCGGTAGTCGTCCTCACGAGCATCCAGGCCCATCCTGCCGATATACCTGCGGTCGAGGCCTTCTTCGGTGGGATTGTCGCCGGGGGCGTCGATGTCTATGCGACCAAAGACTAAGCCGAGCTGAGCCAGATTAAGGCGGTCCAACTTCGCTTGCAGGCCGTGGTACTCCGTTTCACGGCGGATGAGTGCGTCTGCGTCTGGAGTATGCGGGTCGACGTCTTTCTGCACCTCGTTTAGCTTCTCATTGGCCAAGGCAACTTCTCGGTCGAGCCGGGAGAAGAGATTATCGACGTATTCTTGTTCCGCGTTAATTTCGCGTGCGGTCTCATTCGTCACTGGTCCCTGCGGCGACTTGGCGTTAGACAACTCTGGTGAAGACACTCTGCTCCCAAAATCTCGATGCATGTGGACCGTGCGGACACGGTTAGAAAAACAACAACGGCCCAGCATACCTTGCTGGGCCGCTGAGGGTTAAAGGCTTAGTTCAGGCGGTCGCCGAACTTCTTGATGGCCTTGTCGATCTTCTTGGAAGCTTCAGCCTGAAGCTTCTCAGCGCGCTTGGTTGCCTTCTTAACTGCGCGCTTGTTGGACTTGGTGTCCACCTTGGCCAGAGCATCGTCAGCCCGGGACTGTGCCTTCGTAGCAGCCTTGACAGCGCTCTTGCGTGCCAGCTCGGCGTTGTCCTGAGCTGCAGACAGCCAGTCATCCTTGTTGTCATCGATGAAGTTACGAGCCTGCTCGGCGCTGTCTTCGATGAAAGAGCGAGCAGTGTCTACGAGACCCTTGCCGGTCGCTTGCCAATCATCCTTGTTGTCATCGACGTATTCCTTGGCGCCCTCGAACCAGTCGGTGGCCTTGGAGGAGAAGTCATCCGCGCGGTCAGAGATGCTGTCAGCGAACTTCTGCTGCTCGGACTTGGTGGGCAGAGCCTGCTGAATCTTCTTGTTGGTGCGCTCCGCAGTCTTGGATGCACGCCAGCGCAGGGAAGGCTTACCCTCGGTGTCCTGGGTCGCGATAAAGAGCGCGCCTAGCAGAGCGGTGTTGGTGAGGAAACCGTTGCGGCGGTCGTTTTTCTCCTCGGTGGTCTCAGCCTCCCAGAAAGCGTTACGGCCAAGCAGATTAGGCAGCGTAGACAATGCGAGAACTGCGGCGGAGGTGCGCGGTGCTTTGCCCAGTGCAAGCGTGGAACCGGCGCCGACCTTGAGGCCGCCGATTGCGCGCGCTGCGAGCTCAGGGTCATTGGGAATGTAACCGGCGTACTGGACTGGAACGACCTTACGCAGACGGTTGAGCACGGACTCCGTTTCCGCTACGTGGTCGGAAGCGTTACGGAGAGTATCGACACCGTCCCATACGAAAACCGAAGCCAGCATCGGGCGGGCAAACTTACGAATCATTACGTGCTCCATTCATTGAGTAAATTAATGTGCGTTAAACCAGTGTACGGAAAAATGCCGGCCCGCGGAGCGAGTCGAGCGCCCCTACTCGCCCCCGAGAGGGGAAGAATTTGGTGTCTACCAGCGGCGTTCCCACCACTCGTCGAGTTTCGGCCGTTCCTCACCAAGAGTTGTAGATTTGCCGTGGCCTGGTCGGACAATCGCTGAATCTGGATAGGCGTCGAAGATGCGCTCGCTGACGTCTTTGTACAGCCTGACGAAGTCTCCCTCTGAGGTGGTCTTTCCTACGCCACCTGGGAAGAGCGAATCGCCGACAAACAAGTTCGTCGTGCCATCGATATCCACGGCAATCGCGGCCCCGCCTGGGGTGTGGCCACGCAGGATGATTGCAGGAAACTCGCGGCCGGCGAATGGAACTGTGTCCCCCTGGCGCAGATCGACGTCGACCGGTGCGGGCAATGCAGGGGAGTCCAGGAAGGAAGCATAGTGGGTGGCCCCGGTGGCCTCGATGATGTCTTTCGTTGCCCGCACGTGGTCCCAGTGGCGGTGGGTCGTCAGCAAAGCGGTGATCTTCACACCCTGTTCTGCAGCCAGTTGGAGGATTGCCTGCGCATCATCCGCGGCGTCGACAAGCAGTGCTTCATCACCGCAACAAATCAGGTAGCAGTTGTTGTCCATGTCGGAGACGGAAATACTGTGAAGGGAAAGCGTGTTATTCATGTGTCCAACCCTACGGGTAGATTCTTAGAGAGACATTTTCTACTGGCCTAGCTGACCCCACAGCGCGGGCCGATAAGAGGAGGCACACATAGTGGCTGATCGTTTGGTCGTTAGTGGAGCTCGCGAGCACAACCTAAAAGGCGTCGATATCGACCTGCCGCGTGACAAAATGGTGGTTTTCACTGGCTTGTCGGGTTCTGGCAAGTCATCGCTTGCCTTTGACACCATTTTCGCAGAGGGCCAGCGGCGCTACGTGGAGTCGTTGAGCTCTTATGCTCGCATGTTCTTGGGCCAGATGGACAAGCCGGACGTGGACTTTATCGATGGACTTTCGCCGGCGGTCTCCATCGACCAGAAATCGACGAACCACAACCCCCGTTCGACTGTGGGCACCATCACGGAGATCTACGATTATCTGCGTTTGCTGTTTTCGCGTGCTGGCACCCCGCATTGCCCGGAATGCGATGCAGTGATCGAGCGGCAGACGCCGCAGCAGATTGTGGATGCTGTTCTTGAGCTGGAAGAAAAGCTGAAGTTCCAGGTTCTCGCGCCGGTGGTGCGCAAACGCAAGGGTGAGTTTGTTGATCTCTTCGCGGATCTCGCATCGCAGGGTTACTCCCGCGTGCGCGTCGACGGCGAGGTTTACCAGCTTACCGAGCCGCCAACGCTGAAAAAACAGATCAAGCACGACATCGACGTCGTTGTTGACCGCCTCCAGGTCAAGGCTTCCCAAAAGCAACGTTTGACTGACTCTGTGGAGACCGCTTTGCGCCTGGCTGGCGGTTTGGTGACACTCGACTTCATCGATAACCCGGAGCTCACTCACACCTACTCCGAAAAAGCCGCTTGTCCGAATGGCCACGCGCTGACCATCGAGGAATACGAGCCGCGCGCGTTCTCCTTCAACGCACCCTTTGGTTCCTGCCCGGTCTGTGATGGTCTCGGTACCCGTCTCGAAGTTGATGTGGACCTGCTCATACCAGATCCAGATGCTCCCGCAGTCGACGCCATTCAGCCGTGGCACTCGAGTCCGAACTCGCGCTACTTCGTCAAGCTCGTCGAGGGCCTGGCTAAGACCATGGGCTTCGACCCGAAGACCCCGGTTTCCGAGCTGACCAAGGAGCAGCGTGACGCCCTCATCTACGGCACGGACATTGAGGTCAATGTTCGCTACAAGAATCGTTACGGCCGCCAGCGCAATTGGAATGCGCCTTTCGAGGGCGCCATTGGCTTCTTGGAGCGCAAGCTGGAGCAAGCAGACTCCGACTCGCAGAAGGATCGCCTGCTTCAGTACACGCGCCGCGTGGCGTGCAACGCGTGTAAAGGCACTCGTCTGCGTCCGGAGATCCTCGCCGTGCGCCTTGAGTCCACTGCTCACGGCGAAAAGTCCATCGCGGGTTTGTCCGCGTTGTCCATTGAAAGCGCTGCAGAGTTCCTGGATTCACTAGTCTTGGGTCACCGCGAGGAAATTATTGCCGGCGCTGTGCTCAAGGAGATCCAAGCCCGCCTGCGTTTTTTGCTCGACGTGGGCTTGAACTACCTGACCTTGGACCGCGGCGCTTCGACGTTGTCGGGTGGCGAGGCGCAGCGTATTCGCTTGGCTACTCAGATTGGTTCGGGCTTGGCGGGCGTCCTGTACGTCCTCGACGAGCCGTCGATCGGCCTGCACCAGCGCGATAACCAGCGCCTCATCACTACGTTGAAGCGTCTGCGCGATATCGGCAACACCCTCATCGTTGTCGAGCACGACGAAGATACGATCCGCGAAGCGGACTGGCTTGTCGACGTCGGGCCTCGCGCCGGCGAGTATGGCGGCGAGGTGGTCTATCAAGGTGAGCCAGAGGGAATCCTCGAAGTTGAGGAGTCGCTGACGGGTCAATACTTGGCCGGTAATCGCGTCTTGGCCGTGCCGGATTCGCGCCGCGAGATCGATAAGGACCGAACCCTCAAGGTTGTCGGCGCGCGTGAGAACAACCTCAAGGGCATCGACGTCGAGATTCCACTGGGCGTCCTGGTGTGTATCACCGGTGTTTCAGGCTCCGGTAAGTCGACGGTGGTCAACCAGATTCTGGCGAAGACTCTGGCCAATAAGCTCAACCGCGCTCGCCAGGTTCCGGGACGCGCCAAGCGAGTAGAGGGCGTCGAGCACTTGGACAAGCTCGTGCAGGTGGACCAAAGCCCAATTGGCCGTACCCCACGTTCTAATCCCGCGACCTACACTGGTGTCTTCGACAAGATCCGCAACCTCTTCGCCGAGACACAAGAGGCGAAGGTTCGCGGCTATAAACCTGGCCGTTTCTCTTTCAACGTCAAGGGCGGTCGCTGTGAGGCGTGCCAAGGTGACGGCACCTTGAAGATCGAGATGAACTTCCTGCCGGACGTTTATGTCCCGTGTGAGGTTTGCCAGGGCGCTCGCTACAACCGTGAGACGCTTGAGGTTCTCTACAAGGGCAAGAACATCGCGGAGGTTCTTGACATGCCGATCTCCGAGGCAGCGGAGTTCTTTGAGCCGATTACCTCGATCCATCGTTACCTCGCCACGCTTGTCGACGTCGGACTGGGCTATGTTCGCTTGGGCCAAGCGGCAACCACGCTTTCTGGTGGCGAGGCTCAACGCGTGAAGCTGGCATCTGAGCTGCAGAAGCGAACCAATGGTCGTACCGTGTACATCCTCGATGAGCCGACGACTGGACTGCACTTCGAGGACATCCGAAAGCTGATGCTCGTCATCCAGGGGCTCGTTGATAAGGGCAACTCGGTGCTCATCATTGAACACAACCTCGATGTAATCAAGGCAGCTGACTGGATTGTCGACATGGGTCCGGAAGGTGGCGATGGTGGAGGAACCGTTGTTGCGCAAGGTACTCCCGAGGATGTTGCAAAGGTGAAAGGCTCTTATACCGGCCAGTACCTCAAGGAGCTGTTGTAAGAGGCGGCTGCGCCCTAGACAAGGCTAGAATCTTTCGATTGAAGCACGTGAGATCCTTCCAGCTGATTACATCAGCGCTGGTTATCTTCGGATTATCAGGAGCAGCGGGCGGTTGTGACAATGTCCAAACGGCTCCTGAGGGGGACGCTCAGGGTCAAGCCTTGCAATCTGTGGAGGCTTTAGCTGGTGTGCTTAAAGATCGGAGCGCTGAGGAAGATTCGCTGCGTCTAGCTGGAGAACTGGATCGCGTGATTCGCCGTGTTGAAAAGCGCTACGGTGTCGAAGCAGGTGTTGCTATTGATGCTCAGTCTGGATCCGTCCAGCGTGGTCTGAAGGGCGAGGAGCCGACCTGGTCCACAATCAAAGTGCCGATTGCGATTGCAGCGGCGGAGGTCGGCGCGGATGAGCAGATGATAGATCTGGCAATCGAACAATCTGACAATGACGCCGCATATGCGTTGTGGACCCAGGTGCAATGGGAAACCGGTGACGCGAATGGCGCGGTTTCAGACCTGCTCGACGAATACGACGCACCAGCTAAAGTAGAGGACTCCTTTGGCTACTCCACATGGACGCTGAAAAATCAGGCTGCATTTGGGGCTTCACTTCCGTGCGTCGCTCATGCCCGCCATGTATATGATGCGATGGCCAATCTCATCGTCTACCACGGCAACGGGCTCTCCGCACTGCCCGATACGCGTGCAAAGGGCGGATGGGGTCTGTCTGAGATTGATGGAATGTATGCCCACCGGCAGTTCGGCGTGCGCACCACCAAAGGCGCCGAGCCGCAGAGCGTTGGGCTAGCAATCGAAGTCGTGATGCCGGGGGATGATTTCAGCGATGCTGAGCCGGCTCTCAATGCGCTAGCGAAGGGCGTCGACAAGCTTGTGGAGCAAGCCATCGAAGATGGGGACATAAAACCCTTTGCAGCGTGCAGGCGGATCTAAACAAGTTGTGGATGCAGTCAAAAGTGTGGGCGCGTTGCGATTTGGATTTTGTATGAGCCGGTGTTAAAGTAATCAGCACTACCGCCCGTAGGACCTTCTCCAGGAGGTCTCGGGTCACAAGCGGAGTTTCTCCCACCTGAAGCCGCGAAGTTCTTTGACTTCGTAGGATAAAGGTAAAAGGGTTGAGGTTAATACCTTAACGTTTTTATGAGAGCTCCCGGCTGCTTCTGGCAGACCGGGATTTCGTTTGTGGTCTCGGTAGGCACATCACTAACCCCCTAATCGAGGAGAACCACAATCAGCGCTGAAGCTCGCATTAATGAGCGCATCCGAGTACCCGAGGTCCGTCTTGTTGGCCCCGGTGGTGAACAGGTGGGCATTGTCCGTACTGATGATGCTCGCAAGCTTGCATACGAAGCAGATCTTGACTTGGTCGAGGTGGCACCTAATGCAAAGCCGCCAGTAGCCAAGATCATGGACCACGGCAAATTTAAGTATGAGCAGGCTCAGAAGGCTCGCGAAGCCCGTAAGAACCAACAGCAGACTGTGGTTAAGGAACAGAAGTTCCGTCCGAAGATCGATGATCACGATTATGAAACCAAGAAGGGCAATGTGGTGCGCTTCCTGGAGAAGGGTTCCAAGGTCAAGGTAACCATCATGTTCCGTGGCCGCGAGCAGTCGCGTCCGGAACTTGGTTTCCGCCTGCTGGAGCGCCTCGCCGAGGATGTCGCCGAGTACGGCATCGTCGAGTCTCGCCCCAAGCAGGATGGTCGCAACATGACCATGGTTTTGGGACCCGTCCGCAAGGGCAAGAAGTAGACCAAGCTCCACTTAGGATTTAAGGACTTAATTCTCATGAAGCAGAAGACCCACAAGGGCACCGCCAAGCGCGTCAAGGTGACCGGTTCCGGCAAGCTGCGCCGTGAGCAGGCTGGCCGCCGCCACCTGCTGGAGGGCAAGCCATCCAAGCAGACCCGTCGTCTCAAGGGCACCAAGGACGTTGCACCTTCCGACGTCAAGCGCGTCAAGCGCCTGCTCGGCCGCTCCTAATTAGCGCCGAATCAACCCACTTACTAAACCCACAAAAGATTAAGGAAGTATTACTGTGGCACGAGTAAAGCGCTCAGTTAACGCCAAGAAGAAGCGCCGCGCGATTCTGAAGTCCGCTAAGGGCTACCGCGGCCAGCGCTCCCGCCTCTACCGTAAGGCCAAGGAGCAGTGGCTGCACTCCATGACTTACGCTTACCGCGACCGTCGTGCTCGTAAGTCTGAGTTCCGCAAGCTGTGGATCCAGCGCATCAACGCTGCTGCCCGCATGAACGACATCACCTACAACCGTCTCATCCACGGCCTGCGCTTGGCTGAGATCGAGGTTGACCGCAAGATCCTCGCTGAGCTTGCTGTAAACGACTTCGAGGCATTCTCCGCACTGTGCGAGGCTGCAAAGGCTGCACTGCCGGAGGACGTCAACGCTCCGAAGGCTGCCTAAGAACCGATACTTAAGGTTCTTTATTGAGCTTTATGCTCGCCAATCCCTCCACCTGAGTCCACGCGAACAGGTGGAGGGATTCGTCGTTTTATGGTGACTGTGCGGAAAATGTCGCTGCAATTTTCTTAAACCGGCAGATAATCAAATTCCCATTGGTTGGGGATGATTCCCCAATTGATTCTTTCTTTTATGTGCCGAGTGATTTGTCGTGTTACCTTGATTGTGGTGTTCAGCGCAGGGGCGTTGAACTTTTTTCTTAAATTTTGTCCATTTTCAGGAGCACTTTTATGACCTACCCAAATAATGGTTTTCAGCAAGGCAATGCTGGTGGCCAGCCGGTAAACCCATTTGGCCAGCCACAGGGTAACAATGTTCCAGCGCAGTTTCAGGGCGAACAACCGCAATATGGCCAGGGCTATTCTGCGCCGCAGCAATTTAGCCAACCGCAATACGGGCAGGCCTACCCAATGCAACAGCAGTATGCCGTTGTAGCTGAGCAGAAGTCCTGGGTTGCTGCATGGCTGCTCGCCTTTTTCTTCGGCTACCTCGGCGCGCACAACTTCTACCTGGGGAACACCGGGCGCGCGCTCGGCCAGTTGTTGGGCTTCATCTTCGGTTGCATCACCGTGTTTGTGCTCATTGGTTTCTTTGTAGTTGGTTTCATCTCATTGTGGGCATTCGTTGAGTTCATCATGATTCTGGCCGGCGCCGGCGGATTCGACCGTGATGCGCAAGGCGTTCCGCTGCGTAAGTAGTCTTAAGTAGTCTGTCGACCTTCACCCTCCATCTTTCGGGCAATGCGAGATGGAGGGTTTGTGCATTGAAAGCCTTGTCCGGGTGAAAGGGCTCAAGGTGATTGGCCTTGCAGGGGAGGGGGAGGTTCTAAGCGCCAAACCTGGCTAGTAAGGTGGTGGCCATGAACCTCGACTTTGAGAGTGCCTTTACAGAGCGCACGCCGCGCATCGTCAATGCCGCCAAACTGCACCGTGCAGCGGCCCGCAAAAAGGCGAATCAATTCATCATTGAGGGCGAAAACGCAGTCGACGCCGCAGTATCTACCGGGGCCGCCACTGACGTATTCGTGACCGAGAAGGCTGCGGAACGCTTCCAAGACATCGTCACTGCGTGTGGCTATATGGATGTCTACGTCCATCCAATCACCGACAAAGCCGCACGCCATCTCTCTGATACCGCAACCACAACCGGTCTTTTCGCACTCTGCAAGCCTGTTCTTTGGTCGGCCGGAAAGATTCTCAACGGCAAGCCAAATCTAGTATCTGTGCCAGTCCTTACCTCGGAGCCTGGCAATGCTGGAACGCTCATCCGTACTTCGGACGCTATGGGCGCCGACGGCGTCATCTTTGCAGGCGAGACAGTCGATCCTCTGGGTTGCAAAGTGGCGCGTGCCTCGGCTGGGTCACTGTTTCATATTCCCGTAGCGCGCGATCCGAACATCAAGGATGTGCTTGGGCAGCTGCGGAAGTCAGGCATGCAGATTCTGGCGACTGCCGCTGATGGGGAAGTAGATCTTGCCGAGGCCGATCTCAGCCAACCCACCGCCTGGTTGTTCGGTAACGAAGCTCATGGACTAGGGGAGTTGCAAGAAGAAGCGGACATGCGCGTGCGCATTCCGATCCTCGGCCGCGCGGAGTCGCTCAACCTTGCCACGGCAGCCTCAATTTGTTTGTATGAATCTGCCAAAGCGTTGAATCGCTCCTAAAGATTGCCTGGCAGGTCACGATCCGAACGGGAAAGTGGTGGCTAACGAACGGGAGCGTTTGGCTTATGGCTATTGCTTTCCACATTGTGTCGGTGCCTTCCTTCCCGTTCGCGAAGACGCAGCTTGGCCACGCCCTGGGCGTCGAGTCGCCAGCGTATCAACTGGTGACGGTGGAACTGGAACCCGATGACGGGCATAACTGCCCCTCACCCTGTCTCCTTTTCAGGGGTCATGCCCGTTGAGTGGACCCGTTCGATCAACTAGGAAACGTTAGCGGGGCTCAGTGGAGCGGCGCCCCGCTGCGTTAGGGGCGAGTGAACTGCGCTAAGATAACGGGCGTTAGTTTTTCTCGCTAGAAGAAGGTACTTAAGGCACGTGTCCGATACACCTCAGATCGAATTGACCGAAGCCGCCCTGGGCGCGGCTGCCGACGACGCAATCACCGCGTTCGAAGCAGCTACCACGCTCGATGAGCTGACGGTGGCTCGCCGTGAGCACCTCGGTGAGCAGGGCTATATCCCACAAGCTCGCACGATGCTCGGCAGCCTGCCTAAGGATCAGCGCAAGGACGCTGGCCGTAACGTCAACATGGCGCGCGGTCGCGTCGAGAAGCGCTACGCGGAGATTCAGGCTGTTCTTGAGGCGGAGGCTCGTGCGGCTCAGCTCGCTGCCGAGACCGTCGACGTCACCATCCCCACCACCCGCGCCCAGACCGGTGCTCTTCACCCAATTACGGCATTGTCCGAGCGCATCGCCGACATCTTCGTCGGCATGGGCTGGGAAATCGCCGATGGTCCTGAGGTCGAGGCGGAGTACTTCAACTTTGATGCGTTGAACTTCAAGCCGGATCACCCAGCACGTACCCTGCAAGACACCTTCCATGTCTCGACTGAAGGCTCAAAGCAGGTGTTGCGTACCCACACTTCTCCTGTACAGGTACGCACCATGCTGGACCGCGATGTTCCGCTCTACATTGCTTGCCCAGGTCGTGTGTTCCGTACCGACGAACTCGACGCTACGCACACCCCGGTATTCCACCAGGTTGAGGGACTCGCAGTGGACAAGGGCCTGACTATGGCTCATCTACGCGGCACCTTGGACCACTTGGCCAAGGTCCTGTTCGGCCCTGAGACCAAGACCCGCATGCGCACCAACTACTTCCCGTTCACCGAGCCTTCTGCCGAGGTCGATGTCTGGTTCCCAAACAAGAAGGGCGGCGCAGGCTGGATCGAGTGGGGCGGCTGCGGCATGGTCAACCCGAACGTCCTCCGCGCAGTGGGCGTTGACCCAGAGGAGTACACCGGCTTTGCATTCGGCATGGGCCTCGAGCGCACCTTGCAGTTCCGCAATGGCCTTACCGACATGCGAGACATGGTCGAGGGCGACGTTCGCTTCACCCTGCCATTCGGCGTCCAGGCATAACCGTTTACCCCGCAATTAGGAAGGAATTTAGACACAATGCTTATTTCCCAGAGCTGGGTAACCAGGTTGCTTGGCGCGAAAAACCCCGGCTGGTCCGTCACTCCGGAAGAACTCGACGCTGGTTTCGTTCGCGTCGGCTTTGAGACCGAGGGCTACGAGGGCCTGCCAGAAATCACCGGCCCGCTCGTTATCGGCCACGTTGACTCCTTCGAGGAGCTCGAGGGCTTCAAGAAGCCCATCCGCTACTGTCAGATCAATGTCGGCGACGCTAACGGCACTGGCGAGCTGCAGGGCATCATCTGTGGTGCGCGCAACTTCCGCTTGGGGGACTACGTCGTAGTTTCCCTGCCAGGTGCTGAGCTGCCAGGCGGCTTCAAGATCTCCGCACGTGAGACCTACGGCAAGATCTCTGCGGGCATGATGTGCTCCGCGGCCGAGTTGGGCATCGCTGAGAAGTCCGATGGCATCATAACCTTGGGCGAGGAGTTCGCGGACAAAGTCGGCCAGGATGCCCGTCCATTCTTGGGGCTGGACGATACTGTCTTCGACGTCAACATCACACCGGACCGTGGCTACGCGCTTTCCCTGCGCGGCCTCGGCAGCGAGGTTGCCTCGGCCTTCGGCCTTGACTACGCGTGCCCGGCGCAGGAACCATCCGTTGCTGGCATCGATGTCAGCGCTGTGCCGGAGGCTAGTGGCTCACTCATCAATGTTGAGCTGCGCGAGGAGACCAAGGCACAGCGCTTTGGCCTGCGGAAGGTCACTGGCATTGACCCGACCGCGCGCACTCCGTTCTGGATGGAGCGCGAGCTCATGCTGGCAGGCCAACGCCCTGTTAACCCAGCAACCGACGTAACCAACTACGTCATGCTGCTGCTCGGCCAGCCGATGCACGCTTTCGACGCCGATCAGATTTCTGGCGACCTTGTTGTACGTAACGCGCAGGCAGGGGAGAAGTTCGAGCCCCTCGACCACGTTGAGCGCACCCTGGACGCCGAAGACGTAGTCATCTGCGACGACAACGGTATCCAGTCCCTGGCCGGCGTGATGGGCGGAACGAGCTCGGAGATTACCAAGGGCGAAAACGGCACCACCAACGTCTACTTCGAGGCCGCAAACTGGGATTCCATCACCGTGGCTCGCACCTCGCGCCGCCACAAACTGTCTTCTGAGGCATCCCGCCGCTTTGAGCGAGGCGTAGATCCGGCCATCGTTGAAGTTGCACTCGACGTCGCCTGTGCACTGCTCGTGCAGATCGCTGGCGGAACCATCGAAGCCGGCCGCACCCTGGTCGGCGAGGTCGCTCGTCCGCAGCAGATCACCATGCGCGCTACCAAGCCGAGCGAGTATGCCGGTGTTGAATACTCCGGTGAGACAATCGTGAGCCGTCTGCAAGAGGTGGGCTGTGAGGTTGAAGAGTCCGGGGACAACCTGCTGGTTACCCCGGCTACCTGGCGCACCGACATCACCATGGATGTTGACCTCATCGAGGAGGTGCTGCGTCTGGAAGGCCTAGAGGACATCCCGACCATTTTGCCGACCCCAGTTGGTGGCCGCGGTCTGACCCCGGCTCAGAAGCGTCGCCGCGCTATCGGTCACGGCTTGGCATATGCAGGCTACGCTGAGGTGCTGCCTTCGCCGTTCATCGCCAACAACACCTTCGATGTCTGGGGCCTGGAAGGCGATGACGAGCGCCGCAAGACCGTTTCCGTGCAGAACCCGCTCGAGTCAGATAAGGCAATTCTGAGCACCACCTTGCTGCCGAACATGCTCGAAGCAGTTGCACGCAACGTCGCCCGCGGCCGTAACGACCTCGCGCTGTTCGGCCTGCAGCAGGTTTCGTTCAAGCGTGCGGACGCTTCCGCAATGCCTTCCGTTGAGGAGCGTCCAAGCGACGCCGTCGTTCAGGAGCTTCGTGACTCCCTGCCGTACCAGCCGCTGCACGTGGCTACCGTTGCTACCGGCAACGTCGAGCACGAGGGCCCATGGGGCAAGGGTCGCGCCTACACCTACGCCGATGCCATTGAGTCTGCGCGCCTGGTCGCTCGCGCGGCCGGCGTAGAGATCGAGGTAGAGGCTGCCTCCGAGCTGCCGTGGCACCCGGGCCGTTGCGCAGCGATCAAGGCTGTCGTCGATGGTGAAAGCGTCGTCGTGGGCCATGCAGGCGAGCTGCATCCAGAGATCCTCGAGGCACTGAACCTGCCGGCACGCACCTGCGCGATGGAGATGGACGTAAACGCGCTACCTACTGAGGAGATGTTCCCGGCTCCGGTTCTGTCTGCATTCCCGGCACTGCACCAAGACATCGCGTTGGTAGTCGACGAAGACACTCCTGCTGAGTCCGTGCGTAAGGTCGTGGAGGAAGGCGCCGGCGAACTGCTCGAGGGTGTTGAGCTTTTCGACGTCTTCCGCGGCGAGCAGCTCGGTGAGAGCAAGAAGTCACTCGCCTTCCAGCTGATCTTCCGTGCCTCTGACCGCACGCTGACCGACGAGGAAGCAAGCGAGCACCGCCTGGCTGCAGCGAAGTTGGCCGAGCAGCGTTTGGGCGCTCAGATGCGCGCTTAAACGAGGTTTTAAACCCGCGCGTTGAGTCGCGCTAAGGACCGTGCAGATCACTTCTAATTATGGGTGACTGCTCGGTCCTATTCTTATGAATCCTTAATGATGTGAGCTATGATTACCCAAGTTATTGGGTCTGACTTGAAACCGGCAGTTTTTCTCTCTCGCTGCTGGGAAAGTAGGTGCTGGTGCTAGAGTATGCCGTCTTCTATTTCACTATCTGCATGCTGCTAGCCAGCGTCCTGGTCGCCGGCGTCTGCGTGGGATGCCTGGTGGCCACCCGCTCCCAAGTCTTCAAACTGTTGGCGGTATTCTTCGGCGTCTATGCCTTCGATATAGCGCTTGTCTTTCGAACGCAGTTCATCCACGGCGGGATGGCTAACCGTGAGGTTTCTGTTTACGCAATTACGGCGCCTTTCGAGTCGATATTGCTGGGTGGCGTGATGATGGCTGTGATGGCCATCGTGGTGCAGCGCTACTTAAATGGCTGGCGCTTTCTGCCGCATGCCTGCGTCGGGTTGTTCCTGATAGGCAGCGTCGCGGCCTTGTAGGCAGTAGAGGACCCGGCACTACGCCAGTTCCTTTTCTTCAACATGCGGCCTATCACGCTGACATTTCTGCTTTGCTATGGCTTTGGCTGCTACTTGCGCGCGAATGATCCCGCGGAGCGCGCACGCCTTTATTCCTACCGCCATCTCTTCTTCCAGGTCGCTATCTGTGCCGTGCTGGTGGTGGCAGAGAACGTTTACTATCAGCTCATCTTTGACTGGGAGAAAGCCGGCCCCGATGTGCTCTCATTCTTGCCGGAGCGCAATTTTATGGAAAACGTTCTAATCGTTGCCATCGGCTGGGCGGTCATCTCTCATGCGCGAGTGGTTCTGCGCCACGTTGGTGCGGATGCGGCGGTCAAGCCAATCGCAGATGCGGCAGCGGATGACTTTCATGAGCGCAGCCTTGAGCGATTTTCGGAGGTCCATGGCCTTTCGAAGCGCGAGCGTGAAGTGGCCGGCCTGGTGCTTGCCCGCAAGAGCAATCGCGAAATCGCGGACGAACTCGGCATCTCGCTTTCTACCGTAAAGGTCCACGTTCACAACATTTTGAAAAAGTCATCCTACGAGTCTCGTGACCTATTGGTTGAGGGGTACTGGTCAGGGGTAATGTAACCGGCTTTTGCTCGCGTTTGGGCAGCGGTTTAAACCGGGTGAATTTGTAGGTTGCGTTACCGTCTCTAGAAAAAGGGATGGATGTCACATTCTAAACCTTGCGTATAAACCTGCACTTCAAAGGCGGTTTAAATCGGGTTTAGTGGCGGTCAACGCTGGATTTAATGAAAAATGAACTCGATTAGCGCTTGCTCGGGTGGGGAAATCGAGTCACGATAAAGCCAGAACTTCAGATGAGAAGCACAAGGCTTCCGGGTTCGGCCGGCGCACCCCATGAGTGTGAATTGAAGGGGAGTAGCCGGAGTGAAAATAGGGCAAAAGGCCCTATTAAAGAAAGGAGTTGGCAACAATGCCAGTAAGCCTCAGCGGACGTAACTTCCTCAAGCTCTTGGACTACACCCCAGACGAGATTCGCTACCTTATCCGTCTCTCCAAGCAATTCAAAGAAATGAAGATGGCCGGTGTGCCGCACCGCTACCTCGAGGGCAAGAACATCGTCCTCCTCTTCGAGAAGACCTCGACCCGTACCCGCTGTGCATTCGAGGTTGCCGGCTCCGACCTTGGCATGGGCGTTACCTACTTGGCGCCGGATAGCTCGCAGATGGGCAAGAAAGAGTCCATCGAGGACACCGCTCGCGTGCTGGGCCGCATGTATGACGGCATCGAGTACCGCGGCTTCGCTCAAGAGATTGTTGAGGACTTGGGCGCAAATGCAGGCGTTCCAGTTTGGAACGGCCTGACCACCGAGTTCCACCCAACCCAGATGATTGCAGACATGCTCACTGTAGAGGAGAACTTCCCACAGGGACTGAAGGGTCTGAAGCTGGTCTTCATGGGCGATGCAGGCAACAACGTTGCAAACTCCCTCATGGTTGTCTGTGCAAAGCTCGGCATGCACTTCGTCGCTTGTGGCCCGAAGGCACAGATGCCAGAAGATGGCCTGGTCGAGGAGTGTACCAAGATTGCAGCCGAGACCGGCGGCTCCGTCACCCTGACCGAAGACGTCAAGGAAGCCTGCACCGACGCTCACGTCATCTACACCGACATCTGGCTGTCCATGGGTGAGCCGGCTGAGCTCTGGGAGGAGCGCGTCAAGCTGCTCGAGCCATACCGTGTCACCAAGGATGTCATGGCAATGGCTGCCGACGACGCCATCTTCATGCACTGCCTGCCTTCCTTCCACGACGTCAAGACCGTCATTGGCAAGGAAATCTCCGAGAAGCTCGGCGTTAGCGAGATGGAGGTCTCCGACGAGGTCTTCGAGTCCGCTTACTCCAAGGTCTTCGATGAGGCAGAGAATCGTCTGCACACCATCAAGGCGGTCATGTACGCCACCTTGTCCTAGAAAATCAAGGTCTTTTCACCAGGAGAAAGTGCAATGGATAAGCGACGTGTTGTCGTTGCCTTAGGTGGCAACGCCCTTGGAAACACCCCAACCGAGCAGTTGGAAGCAATCCGCCAGACCGCCGACTCAATCGTTGACCTCATCGAGGCCGGCCACGAGGTCGTGGTTACCCACGGCAACGGTCCACAGGTTGGCATGATCAAGGTTTCCTCCGACTTCTCACACCAGGAGGGAACCACGCCAGAGATTCCTTTCGCCGAGTGCGGTGCAATGTCCGAAGGCTACATCGGATACCACCTCCAGCAGGCCATTGAGAATGTGCTGCGCATGCGGAACCTAGAGCGCGACTGCTATTCCCTCATCACGCAGACGGTTGTCGACGAAAACGACCCGGCTTTTGATAACCCAACCAAGCCCATCGGTGTGTACTACAGCGAGGAAGAGGCAAAGCGGTTGGCTAAGGAAACCGGCAACACCTACGTCGAGGATTCCGGCCGCGGCTGGCGTTGGGTCATTGCCTCGCCACTTCCTATCGAGGTTGTAGAGGCAAAGAGCATCGCCAACATCCTGGGCTCCGGTGGCATTGCCATCGCAGCCGGTGGTGGCGGCATCCCGGTAGTCCGCAAGGAAGGCCAGCTCAGCGGTGTCACCGCAGTCATCGATAAGGACCGCACCGCGGCTCTTATCGCTCAGCAGATTGAGGCAGACACCCTGTTGATTCTCACCGCAGTTGACTACGCCTACTCCGGCTTTAACACCCCAGAACAAAAGGCTCTGGAGAAGGTCACCGTTGACGAGGTAGAGAAGCTGATTGATGATGCAGCCTTTGCACCAGGCTCAATGCTGCCGAAGGTGGAAGCCTGCTTGGAGTTCGCCCGTTCGGGCGCCGGCCGTCGAGCAATCATCACCTCGCTCGAACATGCCGGTGAAGCCATGACTGGTTCCGTCGGAACCGTTATAACCTCTTAGGAGAAATTTATTGGCCGGGTAAGACAGTATGTGCTGGCTTCCCCGGCCTTTTATCACATGAAAGGAAGGCGCCATGACCGCGCCAATGAAAGAGAAGGATACAGACCCCAAGAAGAGGCGGAGGTTTCACTTCTCTGTTCCGTCTGCTTTTACGATTCTGTTTGCCCTGACGGTCATCTCTGCAATCGCCACCTGGCTGGTTCCGGCAGGCTCGTATTCGAAGCTGATGTATGACCCTGACTCGGGCAAGCTGAACGTGACCAACCCTGATGGTTCGGTCGACGTTCTGGACGCTACGCAGAAGACTCTCGATAGCCTGGGCGTGCAGATCAACATCGATCAGTTCACCTCTGGTGCACTGACGCAGGCAGTTTCCGTCCCGGGCACTTATGAGCATGTCACGCAGAACCCGGCTGGTCTGTGGGATATCCCGGTCAGCATGGTGCAGGGCACCATCGAGGCCGTTGACATCATCGTGTTCATCCTCGTGCTGGGTGGCCTCATTGGCGTGGTCCGCGCAACGGGCGCTTTCGAGTCGGGCCTGGTCGCACTGACCAAGAAGACGAAGGGGCACGAGTTCCTGCTCGTCGTCGTGGTCTCCGTGCTGATGGTGATGGGCGGTTCCGCCTGTGGCTTGGAGGAGGAAGCTGTTGCTTTTTACCCAATCCTCGCCCCAATCTTTATCTCGCTAGGCTATGACGCCATCGTCGTGGTGGGCGCCATCTTCCTGGCAGGTTCCATGGGTACGGCGTTCTCTACGATTAACCCGTTCTCGGTTGTTATCGCGTCGAACGCGGCGGGTATCAACTTCACAGACGGCATCGTATGGCGTCTGGTCGGCTGTGTCGTCGGCGGCATCGTGGTGATTAGCTACATGGCTTGGTATGCGCGTCGCCTCAAGGCAGACCCGAACTTCTCCTATGTCCTGGAGGATAAGGAAGTCTTTGAGGGCCAGTGGTCCATGGACGCCACCGGTGACGTTAAGAAGTTCGACCTTCGTCAGAAGGTCATCCTCATCCTCTTCGCTATCGCGTTCCCGTTGATGGTCTGGGGTGTTATGTCCCAGGGCTGGTGGTTCCCAACGATGGCGGCCGCATTCCTCACGGTGGCCCTGGCCATCATGTTCATTGCGGCAACCGGTGAGAATCGCTTGGGCGAAGCTGAGCTTTGCGACGCCTTCACTGAGGGTGCTTCCAGCCTGGTCGGCGTTTCCCTGATTATCGGTCTGGCCCGCGGCATCAACCTGGTGCTCAATGATGGTCATATCTCCGATACACTGCTGAACTCTGCAACCAACCTGGTTGAGGGAATGCATGGTCCAGTCTTCATCATCATGCTGATGATCATCTTCTTCCTGCTGGGCTTCGTTGTTCCTTCCTCCTCCGGCCTAGCTGTGCTGTCCATGCCGATTATGGCGCCGCTGGCAGATACGGTGGGCATCGACCGTTGGATTGTGGTCTGTGCTTATCAGTGGGGACAGTATGCAATGCTGTTCATCTGCCCGACCGGCCTGGTCATGGCAACGCTGCAGATGCTGAAGATGAAGTACACGCACTGGCTGCGCTTCGTCTGGCCGATGATGGTCTTCCTTCTGGTCTTCGGCGGCATCATGCTGGTAACTCAGGTGCTGATTTACTCCTAAGCTGTGGCTCGAGGGTGGAGGCCCTCAGGCTCAGTGTTTAGTGCCTCCCGCTTGGCTTTCTTCTCCACTCAATTGTTAGAGGAGGGCCGCGGGAGGCACTTTGCGTTTTGGAGCGATATAAAAGACTCCTCGTATATATTGCAGCGCCTTGCATAACTTGTTATTGTTTCCCGCATGAGTATTTCAGTAGCCATCGCGGGCGTTTCCGGATATGCAGGCGGCGAGATTCTGCGCCTGCTCTTGTCCCATCCAGCATATTTGTCCGGTAAGCTGCGGATTGGCGCCCTCTGTGGGCACTCCACAGCCGGGCAACCGGTGGCGCGGGTCGTGCCAAATGCGCCGCAGGTGTGGGGGAATACTATTCAAGACATTGCGGCGGAAAACCTGCTTGGGCATTCGGTGGTCTTCCTGGCGCTGCCGCACGGACACTCGGCGAAGTTGGCGCGGGAGATTGAGGCGGCGTCGCAAAGCACCGGCGTCGCCGTGCCGGTGTTGATTGATTGCGCGGCCGATTTCCGCCTCCGGAGCGAAGAGGACTGGCGGGAGTTCTATGGTGGGGATTACGCGGGCGCATGGCCCTATGGCATCCCAGAGCTGCCTGGAAATCGCGCACAGCTGCAGGGGGCATCGCAGGTAGCGGTGCCGGGGTGCTTTCCCACCGCCGTGACTTTGGGTGCTGTGCCGGCCTTGGCGCAGGAGCTCATCGAACCTGAGCTCAACGTGGTTGCGGTTACTGGCGTTTCCGGCGCAGGCAAGAAGGCCGCAGTGGGGTTGCTTGGTACTGAGACCATGGGCAGTTTGCGCGCCTATTCGCCGGGCGGCACGCACCGCCATACCCCGGAGATGGTGCAGAACCTGGCGCCTTTCGTGCACGGTGACGCTGAGCTTAACCTCAGCTTTACTCCGGTCTTGGCCCCGCTGGTGCGGGGGATTTTGGCCACTATCAGCGCTCCTCTTGCCGGAGGAGTGGATGCCTCCCAGGTGCACAAAGCCTTCGCGGACTTCTACAAGGACGAGCCTTTTTGCTTGGTTTTGCCAGAAGGAATCCAGCCAGAAACGCAGAACGTAGTGGGCTCCAACATGGTGCATATCCACGCTCATGTGGACGGTCGTGCCCGACGATTGCTCATCACTGTTGCGCTCGACAATCTGACCAAGGGCACCGCCGGTGCCGCCGTTCAATGTATGAATCTCGCGCTAGGGCTTGAAGAAGCCGCCGGCCTGCCACAAGCGGCCGTCGCGCCCTAGGCGGTTATTAATAGCCACCTTTTTAATTAGGAGAAGATCATGTCTCTATCACCCACCACGCCAGGAGTGCCCGTGACCAAACCAACTGGCGTTACCGCGCCGAAAGGTTTTGTGGCGGGAGCAACCACTGCTGGGATTAAGCCATCTGGAAAATCAGATATGGCGCTCGTTGTAAATCAAGGCCCACATTTTAATGCAGCGGCGGTATTTACCCGCAACCGGGTCGTTGCCTCACCTGTAAAACTTTCCAAGGCCGCCGTCGCAGACGGGCAGGTAAGGGCCGTGTTGTATAACTCGGGCAACGCCAACGCCTGTAACGGGAAGCAAGGCGACAAAGATGCCCAAGCCATGGTGGATGAACTTGCTGCTCTAACTGGAATTGTCGGGCAAGATATCGCTGTATGCTCCACAGGGCTGATTGGCGAGCCTTTGCCGATGAATAAAACATTGGGCGGCGTTCGCGGCGTCGTGGGGCAACTCAGCTCAGAAGGAGGTCACGCTGCCGCCGAGGCGATAATGACCACCGATACCGTGGCGAAGGAAGCTGTGGTGCACGGTGGTGGATGGACTTTGGGTGCGATGGGCAAGGGCGTGGGCATGATGGCGCCCTCGCTTGCAACGATGCTCGTGTGCCTGACAACCGACGCCGCGGCCACGCCTGCCGCGCTGCAGCAAGCGCTGCACAGTGCATGCGATGCGACCTTCAATACCTTAGATATTGATGGCTCGACCTCGACTAATGACACCGTCATCATCTTGGCAAATGGTGCATCGGGCATCGAGCCTTCGCAGGAAGAGCTCGACGATGCTGTTCTTAAAGCCTGTGCCGATATCGCGGATCAGCTGCAGGCCGACGCGGAAGGGGTGACCAAGCGCGTCAAAATCACCGTCGAGGGCACCACTGACGATGCGCAGGCGCTTGCCGCTGCGCGGACGCTGGGCCGGGATAACCTGTTCAAGTGTGCGATGTTTGGCTCCGATCCCAATTGGGGTCGCGTCCTTGCGGCAGTGGGCATGGCGGACGCGGATATGGACCCGGAAAACATCTCTGTTGCCTTCAACAATCAGCCTGTCTGCATCAACTCCACGGGCGCGCCCGGCGCGCGCGAGGTGGACCTATCAGGAATCGATATTGACGTCCACGTTCACTTAGGTCTTAACGGGCCAGGCCGAGCATTTTTACGGACTACGGATCTGTCTCATCAGTACGTCGAAATCAACTCGGCCTATAGCTCTTAGCTTCGGGGAATAGGCAAAGGCGAGGAGACTATGCAGTTAACGAACTTGGAGCGGGCCACGGTCTTGGCGGAGGCACTGCCGTGGCTCCAGCATTATCGCGACAAAATAGTCGTGGTGAAGTATGGCGGTAATGCCATGGTGGATGAGCGGCTCAAGGCGGCGTTCGCGGCAGACATGGTTTTTCTGCGCGCGGTAGGCGCGAAGCCGATTGTCGTCCACGGCGGCGGCCCGCAGATCAACCAGATGCTGGGCAGGCTCGGCATCGAGGGCGAATTCAAAGGTGGCTTTCGGGTAACCACCCCGGAGGTTATGGAAGTCGTACGGATGGTCTTGTTTGGCCAGGTGGGCAGGGGATTGGTCAACCTCATCAACTCCCACGGGCCCTACGCGGTGGGCACTTCGGGCGAGGATGCAGGACTATTTCGCGCCCGAAAGCGCCTGGTCAACATCGATGGGCGGCTGACAAACATTGGTTTGGTCGGCGATATTACCGACGTCAACCCCGAAGCCTTGATGGACATCGTGGATGCGGGAAGGATTCCCGTTGTGTCAACCATTGCGCCCGGTAGGGATGGCGAGGTTTATAACGTGAATGCGGATACCGCGGCGGGTGCGCTTGCTAGCGCTGTGGGTGCGGAAAGGCTCGTGGTCCTAACCAACGTGGAGGGCCTTTATACCGACTGGCCAGATTCCGATTCTTTGGTCTCCAAGATTGAGTGCAGCGAGCTTTCGCAGCTCTTGCCCACCTTAGACAGCGGGATGATCCCCAAGATGGAGGCCTGCCTTAAAGCAGTGGAGGCAGGGGTAAATGCGGCCCACGTTATCGATGGCCGCACCGAGCATGCGGTGGTCCTAGAGCTGCTGACCTCCGGCGGCATCGGAACGATGATTCTGCCTGATAACTATGACCGTGCTGATTATCCGGAAGGAACGGTCTTTAGAAAGGACGATAACGCATGACTTCGCTTATAAAGCAGTGGAACGAGGCGATCGCGAATAACTACGGCGCTCCGCCGCTCGGATTGGTCTCAGGTGCAGGATCTACCGTGGTTGATGAAGAGGGGAAGTCCTACATTGACATGCTGGCCGGCATTGCGGTCAATTCACTAGGCTACGGGCATCCTGCCGTAGTTCAGGCGGTAAGCCAGCAGGTGGCTAAGTTGGCGCACGTATCCAACCTTTTTGCTAGCGATCCTGTGGTTGAGGTTGCACAGAAGCTCAAGGCTCGGGTGGGCGATAGCGATGCCCGGGTATTCTTCTGCAACTCCGGTACTGAGGCCAACGAGGCTGCGTTCAAGGTAGCACGCTTGACTGGAAAGAAGCGGGTGCTGGCGGCGCACCACGGATTCCACGGGCGTACGATGGGCGCGCTCGCGATGACGGGGCAGCCGGGCAAACGGGCGCCTTTCGAGCCGCTGCCAGCTGGCGTGGAATTTTATCCCTATGGCGACATTGAATATCTGCGCACATTGGTGGAACAGGACCCAGCCAATACCGCGGCAATCATTTTGGAGCCTATCCAAGGCGAGACCGGAGTGATTCCCGCGCCGGATGGATTTCTGGTTAAGGTGCGCCAGTTATGCGATGAATACGAGCTCCTCTTGATTGTTGATGAGGTTCAGACTGGCGTCGGGCGTACTGGTGACTTCTTCGCTTTCCAGTCTGCGAGAATCTTGCCCGATGTGATTACCATGGCCAAAGGCTTGGGGGCGGGCCTGCCCATCGGCGCGACCATCGTACGGGGCGCGGCGAAGGATTTGCTTACTCCGGGTAGCCACGGCACGACCTTTGGCGGCAATCCCGTTGTGTGTGCGGCGGCAAATGCGGTACTGGACACTATTGATGCCGCGTTCATTGCTGAGGTGCGCAACAAGGGAGAGCGGCTCGCAGAACGCGTAGCTGCGTTGCCTGGCGTAGTAGAAGTGCGCGGTCGCGGCCTGATGTTGGGCGTGGTTCTGGAACGCCCTGTGGCTAAACAGGTGGTCAGCGCCGGCTTCAAGCACGGAGTAATTGTGAATGCGCCGAATGATTCCGTCGTGCGTTTGACGCCGCCGCTGGTGATTGAAGAGGCAGAGCTGGACGCCGCGGTTAACCGCTTTGCGCTGGCGCTTTCCGACGCCACCGTCAGCTAAAGCACCACGTGTCCGGCGTGAGGTTTATGCTCGGGAATATGAAGAACCTAAACACCACAAAGCTTGTTTGTATTGGCCTGGGTCACGTTGGATCCTCGGTCCTTGCTTATGCCATGGAGTCTGGCCTTTTCGCGGATATCGCCGCAATCGATGTCAACGATAAGGTGGCACACGGTGAGGCGCTGGACCATGATCAATCCACCGGCGTGCCTGGCGTTGACCATATCCACGTCCACGCCGGTACCTACGCGGACTGCGCTGATGCTGACCTCATTATCGTCTCTGCCGGTGCGTCCATGCAGCCGGACCCGGACAATCCGGGTTCTGCCCCTGACCGTGCCGAGTTGGCAGTTTCTTCCGGCCACGTTATTCGCAACGTCATGGAAGGCATCACTGCCCATACGCGTGAAGCGGTCATCCTGTTTATCACCAATCCTCTGGACGCAATGGTTACCCTTGCGCACCGCGAGTTCGACTACCCACGCGAGCGACTCTTTGGTACCGGCACCATGCTCGATTCAGCGCGTCTGCGCTGGGCTATAGGGCGCGAGCTCGGTATCGATCCAAAGTCTGTCACCGGTTACATGATGGGTGAACACGGCATGACTGCCTTCCCAGTGCTGTCGAAACTGAACGTCCAGGGCTTGGGCTGGGAAGAACTCGAAGAGCTCCACCAGGGCTCGCTACCAGGTAAGGAAGAGCTCAAAGAAACCGTCGTCGGCGCGGCCTACGACGTCTTCAATGCAAAGGGCTGGACCGACGCTGGTGTGGCACGTTCCACGGTAGCGATTGCGCGATCGATCATGCTGGATGAGAAGGCAGTTCATCCGGTCTGCTCCATGCTGGAGGGGGAATACGGCATCGACGATGTTGCGCTTTCCCTGCCATCGGTTGTCGGCCGCGGCGGTGTTGAAAAGCGCTTGGCCCCCAAGCTCGATGAATGGGAGACCCAGAAGTTGGCTGAGTCCGCAAACTATATCCGTGCAACTTTCGAGCGTACGCAGGGTTAATGGCGCCCGCCGGGACAAATCCGGAATCCTTCACGCTGAAGGTTTATGCTTGAAAGCGAATTTAATGCACTAAGACTTAGCGCATTTGAGGATATCGGATTGCCGGCATGAGTTTTAAGGAGAATTCTTTCGCGATGACAACGACGCCGACCACGCGCAATGCGCGCCAAGCCAAGATCCTGGAAATTCTGGATCGCACCCGCGTTACCAGCCAGGTGCAGCTTTCTGAGCTGCTGCTTGATGAGGGAATCGACATTACCCAGGCAACCCTTTCGCGCGATCTTGACGAGCTCGGCGCGAAGAAAGTAAAGCGCGGTGGCGGGCGTTCCTTCTATATGGTCGGCGGAGAGCTGGAGCAATTCGAAGACCAGCTTAACGGACCCCGCGAGAAGCTGCGCCGCATGCTCGACGAACTTGTTGTCTCGCATGATCATTCAGGAAACATCGCCATGCTGCGCACTCCAGCCGGCGCTGCGCAGTATTTGGCCTCCTTTATTGACCGCGTTGGTTTGAGCGATGTAGTCGGCTGCATTGCTGGTGATGACACTATTTTCGTCCTCGCGCGCGAGTCGACCACCGGCGAGGAACTTGCGAAGAAGCTCACAGCACGCGACGTTTAGGTTTTATACGTTCTATTGTATAGTATTAACGATAGCTCGAAGATAACCAAAGGAGAATGATTATGAGCGCACGTGTTGTACTGGCTTATTCCGGCGGACTGGATACGTCCGTGGCGATCCCTTACCTGGCTAAGATGACCGGTGGCGACGTTGTTGCTGTCTCTCTTGACCTTGGCCAGGGTGGCGAGGATATGGAGTCGGTACGCCAACGTGCCCTCGATTGCGGCGCGGTCGAGTCCATCGTCATTGACGCTAAGGATGAATTCGCAGAAGAGTACTGCCTGCCTACCATCAAGGCTAACGGCATGTACATGAAGCAGTACCCGCTCGTTTCTGCGATTTCCCGCCCGCTTATCACCAAGCACCTCGTGAAAGCTGCGCAGGAGCACGGCGGAACACATGTTTCCCACGGTTGCACTGGCAAAGGTAATGATCAGGTCCGCTTCGAGGTTTCCTTCCGCGCACTCGATCCTTCGCTAGAGATCATCGCGCCAGCGCGTGACTACGCCTGGACTCGTGACAAGGCAATCGCCTTCGCAGAGGAGATCAACCTGCCGATTGAGCAGTCCGCATCCTCGCCATTTTCTATTGACCAGAACGTGTGGGGCCGCGCGGTAGAAACCGGCTTTTTGGAGGATCTGTGGAATCCGCCAACAAAGGATCTTTACGCCTACACCGAGGATCCGGCATTGGGTAACGCCCCCGATGAGGTCATCATTTCCTTTGAAAAAGGCAAGCCCGTCGCCATCGACGGCAAGCCGGTGACCGTTCTGGAAGCAATCGAAGAGCTCAATCGCCGCGCGGGTGCACAAGGCGTCGGCCGTCTCGACATGGTTGAGGACCGGCTCGTGGGCATCAAGTCCCGCGAGGTCTACGAGGCCCCGGGTGCCATGGTGCTCATCAAGGCTCACGAGGCGCTGGAGGATGTCACCGTCGAGCGTGAGCTCGCACGTTATAAGCGCCTGACCGATGCCCGCTGGAGCGAAGAGGTCTACGATGGCCTCTGGTACTCGCCGCTGAAGCGTTCCCTGGATGCCTTCATCGAGTCCTCCCAGGAAAACGTCACCGGCGATATCCGCATGGTTCTCCACGCCGGCACCGCAACTGTCAATGGTCGCCGCTCGGGCGAGTCTCTGTACTCCTTTGACTTGGCCACCTATGACACTGGCGACGCCTTCGATCAGTCCGCGGCCAAGGGCTTTGTCCAGCTGCACGGCCTGTCCACCCAGATTTCTAACCAGCGTGACCGCGACGGCGGTTTCCCAACCGGAAAGTAAAAATGCACAAGACCAACGAGGGCGCACTGTGGGGTGGCCGCTTCTCCGGCGGCCCTTCCGAGGCGATGTTTGCCCTGTCCGTGTCCACTCACTTCGACTGGGTGCTGGCACCTTACGATGTTCTAGCATCCAAGGCGCACGCCAAGGTTCTGCATAAAGCAGGGCTGCTTTCCGACGCCGACCTTGAGACCATGCTTTCCGGCTTGACCGAGCTGGGGGAGAAGGTGGCCTCCGGTGAGTTCGGCCCGCTGCCGACCGACGAGGATGTGCACGGCGCCATGGAGCGCGGGCTCATTGACATTGTTGGCCCAGAGGTAGGCGGACGTCTGCGTGCTGGTCGTTCCCGTAACGACCAGGTGGCTACGTTGTTCCGGATGTGGGTGCGCGACGCGGTTCGCGACATCGCTATTCAGGTCACCGACCTGGTTGACGCGCTGTCCAAGCAGGCGGCTGTTCACCCGGATGCCATTATGCCGGGCAAGACGCACTCGCAGGCCGCGCAGCCGATTCTTCTCGCGCACCAGTTGCTGGCACATGCCCAGCCGCTGCTTCGCGACGTCGATCGCATCCGCGACCTAGACAAGCGCCTTGCGGTTTCCCCGTATGGCTCGGGCGCCCTCGCTGGTTCCTCGCTGCACCTGGATCCAGAGGCAATCGCAGAGGAACTCGGCTTCGATTCCTCCGCAGAGAACTCTTTGGACGGTACTGCTTCTCGTGACTTCGCTTCTGAGACCGCCTTCGTGTTGGCTCAAATCTCGGTGGACATGTCGCGCCTGGCCGAGGAAATCATCTATTGGTGCACGCCGGAATACGGCTACGTCACCTTGGATGACGCATGGTCAACCGGTTCATCCATCATGCCGCAGAAGAAAAACCCCGACGTCGCCGAGCTGACCCGTGGCAAGACGGGCCGTCTCATCGGCAACCTATCCGGTCTGCTTGCGACGTTGAAGGCACAGCCTTTGGCCTACAACCGCGATCTGCAAGAGGACAAGGAGCCCATCGTCGATTCGGTGGCCCAGCTCAACCTCCTGCTGCCCGCTATGACCGGTCTGGTCTCCACCCTTGTCTTCCACGAAGACCGCATGCGTGAACTTGCTCCGCGTGGCTTCACGCTGGCTACCGATCTAGCTGAGTGGATGGTGCGCCAAGGTGTGCCGTTCCGAGAGGCGCACGAAGCATCCGGTGCCTGCGTTCAGATTGCAGAGAAGCGGGGAGTGGATCTGGTGGATCTCACCGACGAGGAACTCGCCGGCGTCGACAAGCGCCTGCTGCCTGCCGTGCGCGAAGTCCTCACCATTGACGGTGCTGTGGCCTCCCGCTCGACCAAGGGCGGAACCGCCGGAGTGCGCGTTGCCGAACAACGTCAGCGCGTGGACGAGCTTTCCGCGCAGTCCCGCGCGTGGGCTCAGACCCCGGTTATTCCGGCCAACTAGCCTTAACCTTGCCGGCCATCTCGAAATCTTCGGGGATGGTCGGCTTTTCTTTGTTTGTTAGTTACCTCCGAGGTATTCGCGGGCCGACGCCGCTCTCTGTAGTGCGGAGATGTAGGATGAACGCCATGAGTCTTGATCCACAACTGCTAGAGATTTTGGTCTGCCCACAAGACAAGGGCCCGTTGACCTATATCGAGGACAAAGAAGTTCTGGTCAATGAGCGTCTAGGCGTGGCCTATCCCATTGAGGACGGAATCCCAGTGATGCTCGTTGACCATGCGCAGGCTTGGCCTCCGTACTCCGCACACGAGTCCTAATTTTCAAAGCCGCAGCTCCGTGGCAAGTCCTAGTACAAGTTGCACGTGGTTCGTGTTCTTCGAGCACAACCTTCTAATCAAGAAAGTCTTTTATGAATATCATCGATGAGCTGTCTTGGCGCGGCCTCATTAACCAGTCCACCGATCTCGAGGCTCTGCGTGACGAGTGCGAGAAGCCCATCACGCTGTACTGCGGATTCGACCCAACTGGCGACTCACTGCATGCGGGCCACCTGGTGCCGATGATCATGCTGCGCCGTTTCCAGCAATTCGGCCACCGTCCGATCACTGTGGCCGGCGGTGCCACGGGCACCATTGGTGACCCTCGAGACGTGGGGGAGCGTTCCATGCTCAGCATGGAGACCATTGAACAGAATCTGCAGGCAATCCAGAAGCAGCTGCGCCGCTTCGTAGACTTTGAAGGCGACAACCCTGCGATCATGGTCAACAACGCGGATTGGACCATGAACATGTCCGTCATTGAGTTCCTGCGCGACGTGGGAAAGAACTTCTCCCTCAACACAATGTTGGACCGCGACACCGTGAAGCGTCGCCTTGAGTCTGACGGCATCTCTTACACGGAGTTCTCGTACATGCTTCTGCAGTCGAATGACTACGTTCACCTGCACCGCGAATACGACTGTGTGCTGCAAATTGGCGGTGGCGATCAGTGGGGCAACATTGTCTCCGGTGTTGATTTGAACCGTCGTATGGATAACGCCAAGGTTCATGCACTGACCGTGCCTTTGGTAACTGATGCATCGGGCCAGAAGTTCGGTAAGTCCACCGGTGGCGGCAAGCTCTGGCTGGATCCGGAGAAGACCTCTGCTTACTCTTGGTACCAGTACTTCCTTAATGCAGGCGATACTGTGGTCATCGATTACCTGCGGTGGTTTACCTTCCTCACCCAGGAGGAGATCGCAGAATACGAGAAGGCCGTGGCCGAAGAGCCATTCAAGCGCGCTGCTCAACGCCGCTTGGCGCAGGAGATGACGAACCTCGTCCATGGCGAAGACGCCACCAAGGCTGTGGAGCTTGCGGCACAAGCGTTGTTCGGCAAGGCCGAGCTGAGCGACCTGGATGAGAAGACTCTGGCAGGTGCACTCGCTGAAACCACCGTTGCAGAGATAGGTGAGGGCGAGCCGCGTACTGCCGTTGACTTGCTTGTTGCCTCTGGCTTGGCAGATTCCAAGGGTGCTGCACGCCGCACCATCAAGGAAGGCGGCGCATACATCAACAACCAGCGCGTTGAGTCGGAAGACTGGGAGCCATCCTCGGAAGACCTGCTGCACGGTGCTTGGTTGGTGCTGCGCCGCGGAAAGAAGAACTTCGCTGGCGCTCGTCTTGCGTAGCGCTCGTTAAGAGGAGTTGAACAACTCCTTCACAGCGTGCGTTGAAAACCGTCCACCATCGGTGGGCGGTTTTCGCTTTTAAGCAGGAGATTTGTCAAGTGTTGTAGCCGTGCGTATATTAAATCGAGTCGCCGCGGCAAGCGGATGACACGGAGATTAACACCGGGTTGACAAGGTCTAAACATGTTGACTAGGATGTGAACTCCAGCCGTTCGAAGGAAAGTGCTTCATAGAAGCAGTTGAATTCGATACGAATGATGTCTGAGAACTCAATAGTGTGCCAATGTACTTTTTACTACTTTGTGGTGATCGTGATTGTGCTGACCGGGCTAGGTGTTTGGTTGGTGTGGTGTGTGCCGGATCGGGCCTTTTTGGGGCGCGATTGTAAATAATTAAGTTTGTTTATTTGGTATGCATTGAGATTGCGTGAATCATTTTTTGTGGTTTGACTGCCCCCTTTATTTTGCCCCGTCGGGTTGGGGGTGGTTGTGATTTTTCTTTGTATAGTAATTTTTGGATTTGCCAGCCTTATTAAGGATCAATGTTGTTGTTTTTTCGATGGTGTTGGTTTTTGGTTGGTTTGTCTTTTTGTTAGGTTTGGGCTTTTCACGGCCTGATTTTTTGGCTTTTGTGCTGAAATTTTTTGTGGAGAGTTTGATCCTGGCTCAGGACGAACGCTGGCGGCGTGCTTAACACATGCAAGTCGAACGGAAAGGCCTGCAGCTTGCTGCGGGTACTCGAGTGGCGAACGGGTGAGTAACACGTGGGTGATCTGCCTTGCACTTCGGGATAAGCTTGGGAAACTGGGTCTAATACCGGATAGGACAGCTGTTTAGTGTCAGTTGTGGAAAGTTTTTTCGGTGCAAGATGAGCTCGCGGCCTATCAGCTTGTTGGTGGGGTAATGGCCTACCAAGGCGTCGACGGGTAGCCGGCCTGAGAGGGTGTACGGCCACATTGGGACTGAGATACGGCCCAGACTCCTACGGGAGGCAGCAGTGGGGAATATTGCACAATGGGCGGAAGCCTGATGCAGCGACGCCGCGTGGGGGATGAAGGCCTTCGGGTTGTAAACTCCTTTCGACAGGGACGAAGCGTAAGTGACGGTACCTGTATAAGAAGCACCGGCTAACTACGTGCCAGCAGCCGCGGTAATACGTAGGGTGCGAGCGTTGTCCGGAATTACTGGGCGTAAAGAGCTCGTAGGTGGTTTGTCGCGTCGTCTGTGAAATTCCGGGGCTTAACTCCGGGCGTGCAGGCGATACGGGCTGACTTGAGTGCTGTAGGGGAGACTGGAATTCCTGGTGTAGCGGTGAAATGCGCAGATATCAGGAGGAACACCGATGGCGAAGGCAGGTCTCTGGGCAGTAACTGACGCTGAGGAGCGAAAGCATGGGTAGCGAACAGGATTAGATACCCTGGTAGTCCATGCCGTAAACGGTGGGCGCTAGGTGTAGGGGGCTTCCACGTCTTCTGTGCCGTAGCTAACGCATTAAGCGCCCCGCCTGGGGAGTACGGCCGCAAGGCTAAAACTCAAAGGAATTGACGGGGGCCCGCACAAGCGGCGGAGCATGTGGATTAATTCGATGCAACGCGAAGAACCTTACCTGGGCTTGACATATACAAGACAGGCGTAGAGATACGTCCTCCCTTGTGGTTTGTATACAGGTGGTGCATGGTTGTCGTCAGCTCGTGTCGTGAGATGTTGGGTTAAGTCCCGCAACGAGCGCAACCCTTGTCTTATGTTGCCAGCATTTGGTTGGGGACTCATGAGAGACTGCCGGGGTCAACTCGGAGGAAGGTGGGGATGACGTCAAATCATCATGCCCCTTATGTCCAGGGCTTCACACATGCTACAATGGTCGGTACAACGCGCAGCGACACTGTGAGGTGGAGCGAATCGCTGAAAGCCGGCCTTAGTTCGGATTGGGGTCTGCAACTCGACCCCATGAAGTCGGAGTCGCTAGTAATCGCAGATCAGCAACGCTGCGGTGAATACGTTCCCGGGCCTTGTACACACCGCCCGTCACGTCATGAAAGTTGGTAACACCCGAAGCCAGTGGCTCAAACTCGTTAGGGAGCTGTCGAAGGTGGGATCGGCGATTGGGACGAAGTCGTAACAAGGTAGCCGTACCGGAAGGTGCGGCTGGATCACCTCCTTTCTAAGGAGCATTATTTTTGTGCCCACAGTTGTGGGTGTGTTGGTTGAGTACACGCGTGTTGTACTGCCAGCAATTTTGTTTAATCGGGTGGAGACATACCTTAAACAGTCTGGTTATTTTCAAAGTGGTAGGCCAGCCGCATGGCACTGTGTGTGTTGTGTGGTGGTGTGTATGTTGGTGCATTGTTGGGTGTCTGGGGCATTATTGTCCTGGTGTTGCCCAGTCATTGATACGGTCATGGATTCTTTGATGTGTGGTTGTTGTTGGTGGTTGGGGTGTTGTGTGAGAACTGTATAGTGGACGCGAGCATCCCCAAGCAATGATGCTTTGTGTGTTGTTGTTTGGGATGTGTAATTTCTTATATTCTTTGTGTTTTGTGTAGTTCACGCCGGCACGATGGTTCAAGGAGCAGGCTGTTTGTTTTGTTTCTTGTTGTTGTGTTGGTTGTGTGTTCGTTATTTAGGGCGCATGGTGGATGCCTTGGCATGCTGAGCCGATGAAGGACGTGAAAGGCTGCGTTAAGCCTCGGGGAGTTGTCAATTGAGCGTTGATCCGAGGATGTCCGAATGGGGAAACCTGGCACCTGTTATGGGGTGTTACCTTGCAGTGAATTCATAGCTGTTGTGGGGGTTACGCGGGGAAGTGAAACATCTCAGTACCCGTAGGAGAAGAAAATAATAATGATTCTGCTAGTAGTGGCGAACGAACGTGGATGAGGCTAAACCGTGTGCATGTGATACCTGGTAGGGGTTGTGTGTGCGGTGTTGTGGGCCCTGATGAGGATGGCTACTGACGTCCTGCCCGCGCATTGTTGTTAGGTGAAGTGGTGTGGAAACGCCTGCCGTAGAAGGTGATAGTCCTGTAGCTGAAGATGATGGTGTGTGGGTTGTTGGGTTGCCCGAGTAGCAGCGGGCTCGTGGAATCTGCTGTGAATCTGCCGGGACCACCCGGTAAGCCTAAATACTCAGTGTGACCGATAGTGGATAGTACCGTGAGGGAATGGTGAAAAGTACCCCGGGAGGGGAGTGAAATAGTTCCTGAAACCATGTGCTTACAATCCGTCAGAGCACTTTTTGTGTGTGATGGCGTGCCTTTTGAAGAATGAGCCTGCGAGTCAGCGGCATGTCGCGAGGTTAACCCGTGTGGGGTAGCCGTAGGGAAACCGAATCCTAATGGGGTGTTTAGTGGCATGTCCTGGACCCGAAGCGGGGTGATCTACCCATGGCCAGTGTGAAGCAGCAGTAAGATGCTGTGGAGGCGCGAACCCACGTAGGTTGAAAACTGCGGGGATGAGCTGTGGGTAGGGGTGAAAGGCCAATCAAACTCCGTGATAGCTGGTTCTCCCCGAAATGCATTTAGGTGCAGCGTCGCATTAGCTTGGTGGAGGTAGAGCTACTGGTTGGTTGAGCGGGACTACAATCTTAGCAATGTCAGCCAAACTCCGAATGCCATTAATGTGTTGTGCGGCAGTGAGACTGTGGGGGATAAGCTTCATAGTCGAGAGGGAAACAGCCCAGATCGCCGGTTAAGGCCCCTAAGGGTGTGCTAAGTGGAAAAGGATGTGGGATCGCGAAGACAGCCAGGAGGTTGGCTTAGAAGCAGCCATCCTTGAAAGAGTGCGTAATAGCTCACTGGTCGAGTGGTTCTGCGCCGACAATGTAGTGGGGCTCAAGCACACCGCCGAAGCCGCGGCAATAATATTTTGTTATTGGGTAGGGGAGCGTCGTGCACGTGTTGAAGCGTTACCGTGAGGAGGCGTGGAGTGTGTGCGAGTGAGAATGCAGGCATGAGTAACGAATTGGAAGGTGAGAATCCTTCCCGCCGGATGACTAAGGGTTCCTGGGTCAAGTTCGTCTTCCCAGGGTGAGTCGGGACCTAAGGCGAGGCCGACAGGCGTAGTCGATGGATAACCAGTTGATATTCTGGTACCCGAGTATATGCGCCCCTGATAAAGCACTGATACTAACCACCGTGCGTTACTGTGGTTGACCCTTTGGGGTTAACATGGTGGCAAGCCGTGGGGCCTGATGTGTGGTTCAAGCGATGGGGTGACACAGTGGGGTAGCCATGCCGCTTAGTGGATTGTTGGTGTAAGCGTGTAGGTGATGGTGTAGGTAAATCCGCACTTGTTAGCTCAGACGTGATGCGTAGCCTTAATTGGTGAAGTTGGTGATCCCGTACTGTCGAGAAAAGCCTCTAGCGATGTATATACTCGGCCCGTACCCCAAACCGACACAGGTAGTCAGGTTGAAAATACTAAGGCGTTCGGGTGAACTGTGGTTAAGGAACTCGGCAAAATGCCCCCGTAACTTCGGGAGAAGGGGGACCCTATGGCGTGAACACTCTTTGCGGTGGGAAGCGTTGTGGGGTCGCAGAGAATAGAGGGAAGCGACTGTTTATCAAAAACACAGGTCCATGCGAAGACGTTAAGTTGATGTATATGGACTGACGCCTGCCCGGTGCTGGAAGGTTAAGAGGACCGGTTAATCAAGCTTTGCTTGGTGAAGCTGAGAATTTAAGCCCCAGTAAACGGCGGTGGTAACTATAACCATCCTAAGGTAGCGAAATTCCTTGTCGGGTAAGTTCCGACCTGCACGAATGGCGTAACGACTTCCCTGCTGTCTCAACCACAGGCCCGGTGAAATTGCACTACGAGTAAAGATGCTCGTTACGCGCGGCAGGACGAAAAGACCCCGGGACCTTCACTATAGCTTGGTATTGGTGTTCGGTTCGGTTTGTGTAGGATAGGTGGGAGACTATGAGACGTGTGCGCCAGCACGCGTGGAGTCGTTGTTGAAATACCACTCTGATCGGATTGGATACCTTAACCTTGGCCCATGATCTGGGTTGGGGACAGTGCCTGGTGGGTAGTTTAACTGGGGCGGTTGCCTCCCAAAATGTAACGGAGGCGCCCAAAGGTTCCCTCAGCCTGGTTGGCAATCAGGTGGTGAGTGTAAGTGCACAAGGGAGCTTGACTGTGAGAGTGACAGCTCGAACAGGGACGAAAGTCGGGACTAGTGATCCGGCACCTACTTGTGGATGTGGTGTCGCTCAACGGATAAAAGGTACCCCGGGGATAACAGGCTGATCTTCCCCAAGAGTCCATATCGACGGGATGGTTTGGCACCTCGATGTCGGCTCGTCGCATCCTGGGGCTGGAGTAGGTCCCAAGGGTTGGGCTGTTCGCCCATTAAAGCGGCACGCGAGCTGGGTTCAGAACGTCGTGAGACAGTTCGGTCTCTATCCGCCGCGCGCGTTGAAACTTGAAGAAGGCTGTCCCTAGTACGAGAGGACCGGGACGGACGTACCTCTAGTGTGCCAGTTGTTCCGCCAGGGGCATCGCTGGTTGGCTACGTACGGAAGGGATAACCGCTGAAAGCATCTAAGCGGGAAGCCTGTTTTAAGATGAGGTTTCATTTGAGGTCCCCTAAAGACTATGGGGTTGATAGGCCAGACATGGAAGCACCGCAAGGTGTGGAGTCTACTGGTACTAATAGACCAAAACAAACACACACGACACTACCGTGCACAAACAAGAAAACACACACACGTGTTCGCGTCCACTATGCAGTATCTGACACAACACCGGAGTACACCAGAACACAAAAGTTCTGCTGCCCCGAAAGTTTGTCGGTGGTCAATAGCGACAGGGAAACGCCCGGACCCATTCCGAACCCGGAAGCTAAGCCTGCCCGCGCTGATGGTACTGCAACCGGGAGGTTGTGGGAGAGTAAGTTACCGCCGACATAAAACAACAAACAACAACTCAATACAGAACCTAGCGCCTGAGCTACCCGAAACAACGGAACAGCACAGGCGCTACTTGACGTTTTACTTCAATTGCCGATAGATCACCCATGTGTAGAACCCACATGATCTCTAGTGTTTGGTTGTGTCCGGGCTTTGGCGTGGTATTCGAAGCTGCGTTTTATCTTACTTGGGTGCTTAACGTCAGCGCTTTATGTTTCGCATGTTGGTTTTCGCTATTTGGTTCTGTTTGGCCTAGTTGGGTTGAATTGGATATTAGCCATGTAATGCGTAGGGTAGGAGTTTCTGTCTTGTCCATAAAGGCCTGTAGACTAGGCCGTTAGAAACGGACGAGTTTTAATCAAGAAGAGAGTAAGGCTGAATGTCTGAACGCAGTTTCAACGGTCGTAATGATGGCGGCAACGGGTCCGGTAAAGGTGGCTCAGGTCGTCGCGGCTATGGCGCCCGTAATGAGCGCTGCCGTAGTGATCGTCGCGATGAGCGCCGCGGAGAACGCCGTGATGATTTCCGTGGAGAGGATCGAGGCGAGCGCCGCGAGAACCGCCGCAACCTCCGAGATAATGACCGTCGCGACGATCACCGCGATGACCGACGTGGGAATCGAAATAACGATCGCCGTGGAGGGCGCGATGATCGTCGCGGCCGCAGTGAAGACAACCGCAATGGCAACCGTGGTGGCCGTAATCGTGATGAGCGTCGTGGTAATGGCCGCAAAAGGAACGACAAGAGCAAGGCGCATCCGCAGCGTTCCGGCTACCGCGAGGAGCGTATTAACCGCCGCATGACCGATCCGGACCTTCCTTCGGACATCGATATCGAGGATCTTGATCCTTCTGTTCTTCAGGACTTGCGTTCACTGTCCAAGGAAAACATGGAGGCTGTGGCCAAGCACCTGATCATGGCTGGCACTTGGATGGACGATGATCCTAAGCTCGCATTGCGTCACGCACGTGCTGCCAAGGATCGTGCCGGCCGCGTTGCCGTAGCGCGCGAAGCCAACGGCATTGCTGCTTACCACGCAGGCGAGTGGAAGGAAGCCCTCTCTGAGCTGCGTGCTGCACGCCGTATCTCTGGCGGTCCTGGCCTCTTGGCCGTCATGGCTGACTGCGAACGCGGTCTCGGCCGTCCTGAAAAGGCCGTTGAACTTGGTCGTAGTGAAGCGGCTCGCAGCTTGGACCCGGAGTCCGCTATCGAGCTTGCCATCGTCGTCGCCGGCGCCCGTATTGACATGGGGCAACCGGAGTCGGCAGTCGTGACCATTCAGCGAGCTAACCCCACCAAGGAAGCACGCGGCCTTTCCGCTTGCCGATTGTCCTACGCTTACGCCAATGCGCTGCTCGAAGCCGGCCGAAATGATGAGGCTACCGAGTGGTTCAAGCACACCGTCAAGATTGATGAAGGAGATTGGACCGACGCAACTGAGCGCCTGGCCGAGATCTAGAAATGAACATCCTCAAAGCTCACGACTCCCTCCTTTTAGACCTTGACGGCACCGTCTGGGAGGGCGGTCAGCCTCTTCAGTGCGTTGTCGACGTCATCAACTCCTGCGGCGTCCCGGCGGTCTATGTAACCAACAATGCCTCGCGTAGCCCGCAGGCAGTCTCTGAGATGCTCCGGGAGATAGGTCTGGACGCAGATGCTGAACATGTAGTCACCTCTGCGCAGGCTGCCTTGGTTCTCATGGGCGCTGAGATACCAGCTGGCTCCAAGGTCCTCATTATTGGTGCGGATTCTTTCCGCGCTCTTGCTCGTGACGCCGGCTACGAAGTAGTCAACAGCGCCGATGACAAGCCAGCAGCTGTTCTGCAAGGCATGGACAAGTCTGTGGGCTGGGCACAGTTGTCTGAGGCTGCTTATGCCATCAACAATGGTGCTAAGTTTTACGCCTCGAACTTGGACACATCGTTGCCCACCGAGCGTGGCTTTGCCGTGGGCAACGGTGCCCTCGTTGGAGCTGTGGCTGCGGCTACTGGGGTAGAGCCCATTTCGGCGGGAAAGCCCGAGCCTGCCATGTTCGCCTATGCCGCCAAGAAGGTCGGCTCTAAGAAACCTCTGGCTGTCGGCGACCGTTTGAATACGGATATCGCCGGTGGCAACGCTGCAGCTATGGACACTTTCCATGTATTAACTGGCGTCTCTGGGGAGCTGGAGCTTATCGAAGCTCCGGTAGAGCATCGACCTACCTTTGTTGGTGCGGGTTTCCATGAGCTTTCTCTGCCCACAGCGGTGGCGAAACCAAGTGCGCAAGGAGATTTCCGTGCCCGCGTCGACGGTTATGACATTGTGTTGCAGGGGGGAAACTCTAAGTCGACGTCCATCCAAGCACTGCGCACAGTACTGGAGGTTGCGTGGGCGATGCCCGAGCCGCCGCGTTATATTCAGCCACGCAGTGAATTCGCCGAGAAGGCTGTTGCGGCATGGCGATAAAGCCGCATGATCCCCGGGCCGTCATGGCGCCAGAAGAGGTTGATATTGCAATGTCTGAAATCTTGGGCGTCGAAGCGGCCTCGTTAAGCGAAGAAGTAGCCCAGTTAGACCGTGCCCACGCGGTTTTGCGTGAGGCCTTGCAGGAGAACTAATGCCACCACAGCGGCGTCGTTTGGATGCGGAACTAGTCCGCAGGAAAATTGCTCGTTCGCGAGAGCAGGCTGTCGAGATGATCAAAGGCGGCCGAGTAACGGTTGGCGGCTTCAAGGCATCGAAGCCTGCTACGGTTGTCGAGCCAGAGGTCTCCATCAAAGTCGAAGCTGACGCGGCCGATGATTGGGCATCCCGTGGTGCCCATAAACTGCTCGGCGCTTTAGAGGCTTTTGATGTTGATGTCAAGGACAAGCGTGTTTTGGACGCCGGTGCGTCCACGGGCGGCTTTACCGATGTCTGCCTGCGCAAAGGTGCCCGCGAAGTTCTATCCGTCGACGTCGGCTATGGCCAGCTCCTGTGGCGCCTGCAGAACGACGACCGCGTCAAGGTCATGGACCGCACCAACATCCGCAACCTGACTCTCGAGCTCACAGACGGACCCTGCGACGCCATGGTGGGCGATCTTTCGTTCATTTCCCTTAAACTGGTTCTTCCCGCAATCGTGGACGTTATGGCTGACGGCGCATGGTTGCTGCCGATGGTTAAACCACAGTTCGAAGTTGGCAAGGACCGCATTGGCACTGGGGGCGTCGTACGCTCGCCGCAGCTGCGTCAGGAAGTAACCCAAGACGTTGCCGGCTTTGCGCAAACCCTGGGCGTCAGCGTGCGCGGTGTTGCAGCCTCGCCCTTGCCTGGCCCGAGCGGAAATGTTGAGTATTTCCTGTGGCTCGTCAAAGACGGACAGGTAACCTCAGAAGAAGACATTGAAGACATGGTCCGTGTGGCCATCGAGGAGGGGCCCCAGTGAAACGCGAAATTTTGCTCGTTCCGCACGCCAGCCGTGCTGACAACCTCGAAGCAACCATTCGCGCCGCGGAAATCTTGCAGGACGCTGGCATCAAGGTGCGCGTGAGCGCCGCTGAGCACGTCTTGCCAAATCTGCAACACGTCGAGCACACTCCGGCTGCTGCCGCGGGCTGCGAGCTCGTCCTCGTGTTGGGCGGTGACGGCATCTTCCTGCGTGCCGCCGACATGGCACGTGCCGTAGACGTTCCAGTGTTGGGCATCAACCTCGGGCACGTTGGTTTCCTCGCCGAGTGGGAAGCAGAATCGCTAGAGCGGGCGCTCGTCCGAGTCATCGACCGCAACTACGAGGTCGAGGACCGCTTGACCCTCGATATTGAGGTCTCAGACTGCAATGGTCGCTTGTTGGATCGTGGCTGGGCCCTTAACGAAGCCTCCGTTGAAAACCTCAACCGTTCTGGTGTGCTGGACGCCATCTTGGAAGTAGATGGCCGCCCCGTTTCTTCCTTCGGCTGCGACGGCATCCTGATTTCAACTCCCACGGGCTCTACGGCCTATGCGTTCTCCGCAGGTGGCCCAGTCCTATGGCCCTCGCTGGATGCCTTGTTGGTAGTACCGAACAATGCCCACGCGCTATTCACCAAGCCCTTGGTGGTCTCACCTGATTCCAAAATCGCGGTAGAGTCGGCGACAGCCACCACACCCGCGATTGTTATCCTCGATGGATTCCGCGAAATTTCCATGCCGCCAGGTGCCCGCGTTGAGGCAGTCCGCGGTGTACACCCGGTCAAATGGGTGCGCCTTGATAATCAGCCTTTCACCGACAGGCTCGTGTCCAAGCTGCACTTGCCTGTCCACGGATGGCGCGGCCCGCAAAGCTAAGTAACAGAAAGGCAGGTGTAGCTAGCGCATGTTAGTTGACATCACCATTGAAGACTTAGGTGTCATCCAACGCTCCTCGGCGGAGTTCGCCGAGGGGCTTACCGTCCTCACCGGCGAAACCGGCGCTGGTAAGACCATGGTTGTCACGGGCTTGCGTTTGCTTGCCGGTGGCCGCGCCGACGCATCGCGTGTACGCGATGGTGCACAAAAGGCAGCTGTTGAAGGACGTTTCGCCACCTCGCATCCGCAGGCAGCGGAAGTGGTTGAAGCCGTGGGCGGCGATCCCGATGAAAACGGTGAGTTCATCGTCTCTCGTACCGTGTCCTCGGCAGGGCGCTCGCGCGCCTACCTCGGCGGCAGGGCAGTACCCGCCGCTACCTTGGGCGAGTTTTCCTCAAACGTTCTCACGGTCCATGGCCAAAATGACCAGTTGCGACTCCTTGCTCCTGAGCAGCAACTCGCAGCAGTTGATCGCTCGGATCCCAAAATTGCGACCGTTAGGCAGGCATATACAGAGGCCTTTCGCTTTTGGCGTGAGCTAGCCAAAGACTACAAGCACCGTACCGAGTCGCGGCGCGAGCTGGCCCAGGAAGTAGACCGCCTGCAGTTTGCGCTCAAAGAGATCGGCGAAGTCGCACCGGAGCCTGGCGAGGACGGCGAGCTGGTCACGCTTATTCAACGCTTGCAGGACGTCGACACCCTTCGTGAGGCTGCTGCCACAGCGCTGTCCGCCATCGATGGCGAGGATTCCTACGATGATGCTGAGGCCGCGTCCAGCTTGCTGGGGCGCGCCGAGAGCGCATTGGTGGGCGCAACCGATAAAGAGCTTGCAGCGCTGGGAGAAAGGCTCAGCGAGCTCACCAGCCAGCTCTCCGACATTGCTAGCGAACTTGGCGCATACCTCGGTGCGCTGCCAGCAGACCCAAACTTGCTAGAGCAGTCTCTACGCCGCCAACAGGATCTCAAGCAGCTGACCCGCAAGTATGCCGCGGACATCGATGGTGTCTTGGCGTGGCGCGACGCAGCCGCAGCCAAACTTGAGTCGATGGATACCTCGGCCGAAGCCCTGGATGAGCTTCGTGCCAAAGTGATGGAAGCCGAGAAGTTAATGGTCGAAAAAGCCGCCGCCTTGACCAAGGCTCGTACCAAGGCCGCCAAGAACCTAGGCTCGTTGGTCTCGGAGGAAATCCACGGCCTCGCCATGCCGAATTCTGATCTCACGGTGGACGTTCGCCAGACCAAGTACTCGAAGACGGGTGCTGACGAAGTCGAGTTCCAGCTCAACGGCAAACCATTGGCTAGTGCGGCCTCGGGCGGTGAGCTCTCCCGAGTCATGCTGGCGCTGGAGGTTGTGCTCTCCGACGGCGATGGCGGAACCCTCGTATTCGACGAGGTAGATGCGGGCGTTGGCGGTCGCGCGGCGGTGGAGATTGGGCGTCGTCTAGCGCGGCTTGCAACCTCCAACCAGGTAATCGTGGTGACCCACCTGCCCCAGGTAGCCGCCTATGCGGACTCTCACCTGCACGTATCCAAGGAGAAGTTCACCTCGGGCGTGAGCGACTTGAGCTCCCAGGAACGCGTTGAGGAGCTCGCGCGCATGCTCGCTGGCCTCGACGACACTGAGACGGGGCGTGCGCACGCGCAGGAATTGTTTGATCGCGCCCAATCAGAAGTGGCTCAGTTCCGCGCGCCTTCCACACATTGATGTCGTGACGGGGGAGAATGTGGCGCATGAGTCTGTTTTCCCGAAATTCCGATCTGCCTGGTGAACATGGCGCACTGCGCGACTGCACGCCAGGCGGAAAGGGCATGAAGAAGTTCGCTGAAGGTGACTTTGCCGTCATCAATGCCGCCAACATTTCGCGCCAAGAAGCGCAAACGCTGGTCGACATCAAACCTGCCGCAGTCATCAACGTCGCAGAGTTCACCACCGGATCAATCCCTAACTACGGTCCGCACATGCTTCTCGACGCCGATGTCACCCTCGTTGAGGGAGTGGGCGAGGAGTTCGTTTCCAGCTTCAAGGATGGCAAGAAGGCCCGCATTAGCGAAGAAGGTACCGTCTTCGTTGGCGATAAGAAGATTGCTTCTGGCAGCATCGTCACTCGGGAGAAGGCGGAGGAGAAGTTCTCTGAAGCACAGCGCGAGCTGATTGACCACATGGAGGCGTACTTCGGAAACTCCATCGAGTTCATTCACGCTGAAGGGCCGCTGCTCATCGATGGCCTAGGCGTTCCCGATTCCGGCACAGAGATGGCCGGCCGCAAGGTCTTGGTGGTTTCTCCTTCGGAGGATCACCGCAACAAGGTCAAGTTGCTGCGCAACTTCATTCGCGAGTATGAACCCATCATCATCGGTGTTGATGGTGCTGCGGACACCTTAGCGGAGCTGGGATACAAGCCTGACTTTATCGTTGGCGACCCTTCTGCGATCAGCTCTGAGACCCTGCGCAGTGGCGCGCGGGTTATCCTTCCGGCGGAACCAGACGGCACTGCTGAAGGCCTTGAGCGCATCCAGGATCTAGGCATCGGCGCAATGACTTTCCCGGCGGCAACAGACTCTGCTACGGATTTGGCATTGCTTCTTGCTGACTACCATGGAGCGCAGATGATCGTTCAGGTCGGCGGCTCTATCGATCTCGATGATGTCTTTGCCAACGAAGCACACGCAACTCCGGCAGCCTTGCTCTCTCGCATGAAGGCCGGCACTCGGTTGGTCGATGCCGATGCAGTTATCAACCTCTATACCGCGCCCAGCTCGACCAACACCGGCTGGCTGTGGGCTGTTCTGGGTATTTTGGTAGCTCTGGCAGCAATTGTCCTCATCGTGGGACTTGGCGGTGACGCTTCCTTTGGCCAGAACTTGATTGATACGTGGAACAACATTGCATTGAGCGTGCAGGGGTGGTTTAAGTAATGGGAGCTAAGCCGCTTCTCGTCGCGGGACTTGGGTTTGGTACGGCTCTTGGCGTTGCCTTGGGCGCATTGGCCATCGCTCCGAACATGCCTTCTGGCGGGGCAGGCGGCGATGATTCTCTGCGCGAGGAGTTCCAGAAGAAGGCGCAGTCAGAAGACATTCTCAAGGCGCAAGCTGACTCAAGCGACTCGGTGATGAATAAGCTCGCTCCTTTGGTAGTCGATGGCAGCCTCGCACAGCGTCCAGTTATGGTCATTGCGACGGGGGAGGCCGATGAAGGGGATGTCCGTGCCGTTCGCGATCTTCTGAAGTCTGCTGACGCAGAAGACGCAGGACAAATCACCTTGACCGATGAGTTTTTCCGCCAGGAAGGCGCAGATAAGCTTTTGTCTTTGGTGACAAATGCGCTTCCTGCTGGAACAAAGCTCGACACCAAGAAGGTGGATGCAGGCACGCACTCCGGTCAGGCTTTGGGTGCAGCACTGTTGATGGATCCAAAGACCACGGAACCTCTTTCATCGACTAAGGACCGCGCAAATCTTTTGCAGGCGCTTCGCGACGCCGGCTACATCGACTACGAGGACGGCACTATCTTGCCTGCTCAAGCAGTGGTGTATGTCGGTGGCAAGGGCGTTTCCGGCTATTACACCGAAGCTTCAGTGAACTTCCTCAAGGCATTTGATGCGGCCGGTGGAAACACCGTGGTGGCAGCACGAGTGGAGCAGACCGCAGATGATCGAATCATTGGTAGATTGCGGGAAGAGAAGTCCGGGATTTCCACTGTCGACTCGAGCAATCGCACGGTCTCCCGTATGGCTGCTGTGATGGCGGTCAAGGAGCAGCTCGACGGCGGCAAGGGAGCCTATGGCTCCGCGGCGTCCGCTGATGCGGCTGCGCCTGCACTGCCGGAGGACATCTAAAATGTCTCACGATTTTGAGGTCGTGGGAAGCGAGCTGCTTCTCGACGCCCCGATTATCGCCGTGCGCCGAGACGAGGTAGTTATGCCTGGTGGCACCACTGCCTTCCGAGAAATCGTTGAGCATTTTGGTGCAGTGGCCATCGTGGCTATTGACGACGCGGAGCGCATTGCGATGGTTCATCAGTACCGTCGCAGCGTTGACCGCCGTTTGTGGGAGCTTCCTGCAGGATTACTCGACATTAAGGGCGAAGATGAGCTAACTGGGGCGCGCCGAGAGCTCCAGGAAGAAGCAGGTTTGGCTGCGCAGGATTGGTCGGTGCTTGCCGACATCATCACCTCGCCGGGCTTCTGTGAGGAGGCCGTTCGCGTCTTCTTAGCGCGGGATTTGTCAGAAGCGCCGCGGCTGGCCGCTGAGGGGGACGAGGAAGCAGACATGGGCTTTGCTTGGGTGGCGCTTGACGATGCCGTCGACCAAGTCATCTCCGGTGAGATTGCCAACTCCATTGCGTGTACGGGAATTCTTGCCGCGTACGCGGTGTTGCGAGGTGGTCGAACCCCGCGCAGCGTTGACGAGCCTTTCGAACTTCGTCCAAAGTCGATGGCGGGGCGTCGACTAGGACCAGACCTGAAGAAGCTGTGAAAGCGGAAGCACTCGCCCAAACGTGGCTCAACCACCTGGCCGTGGAAAAGGGGGCTTCGGCAAACACGTTGAGCAACTATCGTCGCGATGCTCGCCGCTACTTGGAGTGGCTGGCGGACAATGGGATTGATGATCTCGCGGATGTCGACCGTGGCATGGTCGAGGAATACCTGAAGTTTTTGCGCGGTGGGCTAGCCGCGGCGTCGGCAAGCAGGGCGTTGGTCGTGGCACGAGGTCTGCACAAGTTTGGCGTGGCTGAGGGCGTACTTGACGTGGACGTGGCCGGGGAGGTGGCGCCTCCCAAGAACGCTGCGCACCTGCCCGAAACATTGCGCGTGGACGAGGTAGAAAAACTCATTGACTCAGTGCCGGATGGGGAGACCGCGACGCCAATTGATATTCGCGACCGTGCGCTGCTGGAAATGCTGTATGGGACGGGCGCGCGTATCTCCGAGGTCATCGCGTTGTCCGTGGACGACATGAGCGATAACGACGGGATTCTGGTCCTGACAGGCAAGGGCAACAAACAGCGCATGGTGCCTGTGGGTTCGCAGGCACAGAAAGCGGTTGAGGAGTACTTAGTGCGTGCGCGGCCAGTGTTATCGAAGGGAAAGTCGCACGCGCTCTTCCTTAATACACGTGGCGGTGCTTTGTCGCGGCAAAGCGCTTGGGCTGCGCTCAAACTTGCGGTCCAGCGTGCTGGATTGAACAAGTCAATATCCCCGCATACGCTTCGCCATTCCTTCGCCACCCACCTGCTGGAAGGCGGCGCCGATGTGCGTACGGTACAGGAATTGCTGGGTCATTCTTCGGTGACGACGACGCAGATCTATACCCATGTCACCGCGGATTCGTTGCGGGAAGTTTGGCGCACAGCCCATCCGAGAGCCTAGGCTTGAGTCTCTGAACATTGCGCGGACGGCAACGGATCTGATGCGGATGATTCTTGCTCCGTCCTCCCGTGGGTGGGTGGTGCAATAGGAGCGTTGCTACTTGGCGCACTGGCGTGGTTCTTTGCTCGACGCGGCAAGTCTTCCGCTAAATCAAGTTCTCAGGCTGGATAGTCGCGCATTATCGCGATATTTAGGGTGAAGAGGGTACTCTATAATCACAACGTTGTAATGAGCTGTCCGCGTGGCGGTGTGAGATCGTATTTATGATCGAATTGTGGTCAAGGAAGCAGGTGTGACTGTGAGTGAAGAGGGACTGTTTTCAGCCTCTGAAGCGCAGGTTGGGCTGACTGGTCGTCCTATCCGTGAGCTGCCAGAACCGGCTCCGCTGGAAAAGCATGGTCCAGCCACCATCATTTCGATGTGTAACCAAAAGGGCGGCGTGGGTAAGACGACCTCTACCATTAACATGGGTGCGTGCCTTGCTGAGCTAGGTCGTAAAGTCCTGCTCGTTGACCTTGATCCGCAGGGTGCTTTGTCCGCAGGCTTGGGTCTCACGCATGACCAGATCGAAGACACCATTTACGACGTCATGCTTGACAGCCAAACGTCGATTCACTCCGCGATTCAACACACCTCGGTTCCTAACCTGGACTTGGTACCGGCGAACATTGATCTCTCCGCTGCGGAGATTCAAATGGTTAATGAGGTGGGCCGCGAGCACACCTTGGCGCGTGCATTGCGTCCGATTCGCCGCGACTATGACTTCATCATTATTGACTGCCAGCCTTCGCTTGGCCTGCTTACCGTCAATGCGTTGGCTTGTTCGCAGGGCGTAATCATCCCTATGGAATGCGAGTTCTTCTCCCTGCGCGGCCTTGCTCTGCTGACCGATACCGTGGAGAAGGTCTCCGAGCGCATTAACTTTGACCTGGAAGTCATGGGAATTCTGGTCACTATGTTCGATCGCCGCACCAAGCATGCGCGTGAGGTGATGGACCGCGTGGTCGAGTACTTCGGTGACAAGGTCTTTGACACCGTCATCACACGCACTGTTCGCTTTCCCGAGACCTCGGTGGCGGGTGAGCCTATTACTAGCTGGGCGCCGAGCTCCCAGGCGGCTCAGCAGTACCGCAACCTCGCTAAAGAGGTCATCGAGCGCTCCAACGTTTAGGTGCCGGCCACGTGACACAACCGGAGATTACGGGCTTTCGAATTGCGCTGCGCAATTTCGAGGGCCCTTTTGATCTGCTTTTGCAGTTGATCCAGTCCAAGAAGCTCGACGTGACCGAGGTCGCGCTTTCTGAGGTCACCGATGAGTTCGTGGAGTACACCCGGCAGCTTGGCACCACGGCAGATCTCGATGAGACCACAGAGTTTCTGTTGGTGGCTGCAACTTTGCTGGACCTTAAGGCAGCTCGTTTGTTGCCGCGCGGGGAAGTAGATGATCTTGATGACCTCGAGCTCCTTGAGACGCGCGACCTGCTTTTCGCACGTCTTTTGCAGTACAAGGCCTATAAGCAGGTTGCCGATCAGTTTGCGCAATGGCAGCGCGAAGCTCGCCGCCGCTATCCGCGGGCGGTGTCTATCGAGCAACCCTTTGTGGACTTGTTGCCACCGGTGCGCCTAGGGCACACGCCAGCGTCCTTTGCAGAGATGGCTGCCAGCGTATTTCGGCCCAAGCCGCCTGAGGAAGTGGGAACTGGGCACATTCACCAAGTGGCGGTGTCAGTGCCGGAACAGGCCGGCAAGATTCTCAGCACCCTCAAGCTTCTCGGGCAAGGGCAATGGATGAGCTTCGATGCGTTGACCCGTGACTGCACGGTGTCGATGGAAGTCGTG